>NZ_JXDL01000001.1:3745432-3755846 GCF_001590795.1 Bradyrhizobium sp. AT1 | reverse complement strand
GGCGCTCAGCCTCGCGCCGCTCGTGCGGCCTGCGACGAACCGCCTCTGCCAGGCGGAGTCCGGCCGCACATCCTCGGTGGCGGTCTGCGAGAGCAGTGCTAGAGTAGGCCGAATCCCGGGGGGAATGATGAGCGACGACGTGAAGGATGCTGGCCTTGTGGCCATGATCAGCAGCATCCTTGGAGGCAACAAGCGCACGGACAATGTTGCACCGCCGCCGCTCACCGATGGGCCGCCGACAGTCCCCTCGAACGGAGCCGAAGTGGTTGCCGCGCCCATCGCCGAGGCGGCGTCGGCGAAGCCAGAGGACGTGCCCAACGCTGCGCCCGTCGCCGCGGCGCCGGTCGAGCAGCCCGCGAAAATCGTCACGACGCGGGACGGCAAGCAGCTGCTGCCTGCCGAAGCGATCGCCGATCTCGTGCTGGGCGAGCTGCGCAAGCTGGAAGACTTTCCGGCGACCGGCACCTCGGTGACGGTCTACGGCTACCGGCATTGGAACGCGATGATCACCTTCGCGCCGTTCTCGACCAATTTCCAGAATGCGACGCGGTTCCGCCAGGCCGTGCCGGATATCGTGTTCAAGCTCCGTCGTTTCGTCGAACTTGAGATATAGTCTGGCGCGATCGCCGGCGGCGGAACACGCCCGCGCCGGTAGCCAGGACAGTTCGACAGGATCTTGCATTGAGCGTCGCCTTTACCAAGGAAGAAAGCGCCGAAACCGCGTCCGAGACGCTGTTGCCGGACCGCCCGATCTCGCCGCATCCGAACCTCGTGACGGAAAAAGGCCTGCAGGCGTTGCAGACGCAGCTTGCGGAAGCCCGCGCCGCCTATGAGGCCGCGCAGGCCATCGAGGACGTCAACGAGAAGCGCCGGCAATCGGCCGTGCCCTTGCGCGACGCCCGCTATCTGACGGAACGTCTGCGCACCGCGCAGCTCGTCCCCGATCCGGCGTCGACCGATGTCGTCGCCTTCGGCAGCACGGTGACCTTCAGCCGCGCCGACGGCCGCGTGCAGACCTATCGCATCGTCGGCGAGGACGAAGCCGACCCGAAAGCGGGGACGATCTCGTTCGTCGCGCCGGTGGCGCGCTCCTTGATGGGCAAGGCGGTCGGCGATGTCGCGGGCGCGGGCGCGCAGGAGATCGAGATTCTGGCGATCGCCTAGCGCGTGCAGGGCCGAACCGTGGATTGCGCGGCAAAGGGCGCTATCGACAGGAGCAATGCCATTCGCCTAAAGCATGATCGGCAACAGCGCGAGGCCGTCGTCTCCGCCAAACAAAGCTCGATGGTCGGATGAGACGGTTTCTGGCGGGAGCGCTGCCGTTCTACGCGCTGGCGGGCCTCGCCATGTGCATGTACCTCGTCCTGTACAGGACGAACCTGTTCGACTTGAACGCCCTCGTCCAGGGGGCGACCGGGTCATGGTGGTTTCCGGCCTTCATGTTCGCCTGCGTGCTCCTGGAGTCGGTCTTCCCGTATTTCGGCTATTTCCCGGGAACGGCGCTGATCCTGATGTCCGCGGCGCTCAATCCGAAATCCGCGGATGGCTCCGTCTTCGCCGCGGCGTGGCTCGCCATCATCGTGGGCGCAATTCTCAGCTACGGACAGGCTCGCTTCTTCAGACCGTTCCTGCAGCGGGTGGCGTCGAAGGCGGCGCTGAGCCGCTGTGAGTCCCTGTTCGACGCCTACGGCCGTTACGCGCGCATTGCCTTGTTCGTGCATCCCAACGCCTGCGCGATGTATTTCACGGCGCTCGGACTGCTCGGCCGCAATCTGACGCGCGAGCTCGCCTATCTCTGCGTGGGTGCTGCGGCCGCTGTCGGCATCCTGTTCGTCATCGTGACCAGGCTCGTGTCGTCCGTCGGCCCGACCGACGACGGCGAATTGCAGGTGCTGCTGGCCGCCGCGCTGGTCGCGATGGGAACGCTGGTCGGTCTCTACACGGCGTGGCGGTCGCAGCGGGCGGTGTGACGCCTGCTCCGTGATTGTGCCCTACACCTGCGGCAGCGCAACGCCCGTCAGCTTGCTCAATTGAGCGATGAGCGCATCCTGAAATGCCGGATCGGCCGCCTCGCTGGCGGGCTGCTGCTGTTCGAGATGATGCCAATAGCGCCCCGTCACCAAGGCCGCGGGCTCCTCGCTCGCCGCGAGCCAGGTTTGCGTCCGCTGTCCGGTGTCGATATCGACCGGCGCGCCCGCGCCGCCCATCTTCGTGCGCACCCAGCCGGGATCGACGGCGTTGCTCAGCACCTTGGGCCAGCGCCGCGCCAGTGCGAACGCCAGCGCGACCACGTGCAGCTTGCTCTCCGCATAGGCCTTGGCCGCATCCCAGGGCCGCTTGCTCCAGTCGAGATCGTCGAGCGAGCCCTCTCCACCCCGGTGCAATCCGCTGCTGAGATACACCAGCCGGCCCGGCCGCTGGATCAGCGCCGTCAGCATGTAGGGCGCCAGCGTGTTGATGGCGAGCGTTTCGGCGTGGCCTTCCGGCGTCGCGCCGCGGCTCGGCCGCGTGTAGACGCCGGCATTGTGGATGATCGCGTCCATGCGCCCGATCGCGTTGACCTGGTCCGCGATGGCCTTGGTCTCGGCCGCACTCTTGAGATCGCCGACCGCGATGCCCTGGACACGCGACCTCAGCTCGCCGAGCGCGTCGGCGCGATCGGCCGAGCGGGCGTGCAGCACCACGCGATGTCCTTGATCAAGCAGCGATTGCGCCGCCGCCCGTCCGAGGCCATCGGTGCTCCCGGTGATGAAGATGGTCGCCATGCGCTACTCCTGGCGTTGGGTGGCGGAGCCGGTTTGCCGGAGCAAAGTGGCCTCGAGGTGTTGCACGTGGATCACATCCAACCCCTCCAGAATCGATAAGATCAGGCCATTGCATGTCGTATGAGATTCGTTGGGGGGACGCTGATGAAGAAGTTCCTGTTGTCCATCGCAGCATTCGGGATGGCCTGGTCGAGCGCCAACGCGGCAGATCTGGCGGCGAGGCCCTATACCAAGGCGCCGCCGATGGTCGCCGCCGTCTACGATTGGAGCGGCTTCTACATCGGCGTCAACGGCGGCGGCGGATCGAGCCGCAAATGCTGGGATCTGATTTCGCCCGGACTTGGCATCGTCGTCCCGGAAGGGTGCCACGATGCCACGGGCGGCACGGCCGGCGGGCAGGTCGGCTTCCGTTGGCAGTCTGCCAACTGGGTGTTCGGCGTCGAAGGCCAGGGCAACTGGGCGGACTTCACGGGCGACAACATCTCCACGGTGCTCTTCCCGCCGACCGGTCTTCGCAACCGTTCGCACATCGAAGGGTTCGGCCTGATCACCGGGCAAGTTGGCTATGCCTGGAACAATGTCCTGTTGTACGTGAAGGGCGGCGGCGCGGTTGTGGCCGACAAATATCGCACCAACGACGTCGTCACCGGCGTGGAGTTCGACCGGGGCAGCGAAACGCGTTGGGGCGGCGTGATCGGCGGCGGCCTCGAATTCGGCTTGGCTCCGAACTGGACGCTGGGCGTGGAGTACGACCACATCTTCCTCGGCCATCGCGATGTCAGCTTCGCCGGCTCGGTCGGTTTCGGCGGCGTGCCTGCCGGCGCCTTCACCCGCAGGGAGCGGATCGGCCAGGATGTCGACATCGGGCTCGTGCGGCTCAACTACCGCTTCGGCGGTCCCATCATCGCCAAATACTAGCGGGGGGCTGCGGTGTGCAGCTTCCACGCCGTCGGCTGAGTTCTGCTCATGTCATCGCGCCGGTGTTTTGCCCGATCGGGCAAGCAGGCGGATTTGGGAAGCGTTGGCGGACTGATCCGACTGACCCCGGCTCCTGCGGATGAAGTTGTTTTCGACGTTGTTGATCGGCCGGTCACCTGCGGCGGTGAATCAGCAATCGGCGGGCAGGGGATGGTGGAGGGCCGCCCCATGTTCTCATCTGACTATGCGCCTGTCACGCATCATGTCTTGAATTTGCTGCAACTGCTGGCGGCGCTGAGCCTCCTGGTCCTGCTTACGCTTCTGGTCTTCGGCGGCTCGCTTTGCGGTTTCCGCGGCGAACTTTTGGGCTTCTGTTCGAGCCGTGATGTCGTTGTCCGTTGGGCGAATGAAAGCCAAGAGCGCCACCAAGATAGCCGTAGTGGCAATCGCCCCCCGCATCACGAAGAATGACAATTGTAGTCGTATCCGTTGCCAATCAAAGGTTGGCATCTGGGATCGTATCTTCCGCCACTCCAAGAATGGTATTTTGGATTGTATCGTCCTGACGATCTTCTTTCGTTTTTCCGCGAACCGCTCTTTGAGCAGCTGGTTAATGCCGGACTCGAGGCGCTTGACGTCCGCTATCATCGTTCGCGTCTGTAGCGACGCGGCGTTCCGATACGTGAAACTTTGAATGTCCTCGGGGAGGTCGTCTCGATGAGGCATCACTCCGCCATTGATCAGCAATGGAAGAATGATGATGTTGCGCTGGAGGGCGATCCGGATCTCGAACCTGACGAAGTCCTCGGTTTCCTTGATCCGTGCTAGCCCGGTTTCGCTGCGTTCAAGCCAATCAGGGCCGATCACGACGATCAGCACTTCGATCTGCTTAAGGATGGCCTCGAGTTCGGTGCGAAAATCCTTCCCCGGTGGAATATCATCGATATCGATGAATACATTTCCTGACCCATAACGGTCGCTGAGCTGCTTGTGCATCCAGTGAACAGCAGATGGATCATCTTTGCGACGGTAGGAGATGGCGATCTTAGTCATTCCGCCCGGTCCAGCCTGGTCCTGCCTCCGGCAATTGAGCCCGATAGGCCGCCGCATCTCGGCGCTCTCCATCTGGGTCGAGGCAGCATGTAACCGACCGGTTCGACGGAATTCATGGATAAGCGCCTTACCGAGGCTCCGATACAACCTGTTTGCGATCCACCAACAGCTCGCTGAGCCTGCCCGAAAGGCCAACTCATACAATTTTTGATATCCCTCCCGCGATTGCAAGCACAATACCGGTCTGGAAGCGGAACGATCAGGGCACCACTTTCCGGCGTCGTTGCAATCCCCAGCGGCCGTCAACAACCGCCCGGGCCTTCGCCCGCAGGGAGCGGATCGGCCAGGACATCGACATTGCTCTGGTGCGGCTGAAATACCGCTCCGGCGGTCCCATCATCGCAAAATACTAGCGGGCGGTGCTGCGGTGCTCGTACCAAGCCGTGGCGCGCAGGACCTTATCGCCGCAGCAATCCAATTCGGGAAAGTGATAACCCCTTGATCCGACTGGCGTCGGCTACTGTGCATGGGGTTGTTTTCGAGATTTTGACGGAGCGGAAGCAGGATGCCCCAGTCCGTCTACGCTCTTCGAGCTACGCCTGACACGCTTCGCCATGATGGGACGTGGCTGCGCCACGCGAAGCCTTTTGGCGAAGCGTGGTGGGCGCACAAGGGATCGAACCTTGGACCTCTCCCGTGTGAAGGGAACGCTCTCCCGCTGAGCTATGCGCCCGGGACCATCATGCCAACGGCCGGGCCTTTCGGCCGGCCGGCGCATCGGAGCCCGCGATTTAGAAGTGCGGGCTTGAGGTGTCAAGTTTCCAGGCGCCGCGGGGCCGGAAAACCTTGGCCTCCGCACGTAATTGGCGACGGAAGCCGGATTTTGGCCGCTTACGCGCCCTGCTGGCGGGCGCGGGAGGCGTGGGCCTGCAGCGCCCGGATCCGTTCGGCCAGCGTTCCGCCGCCCTCGGGCAGGCTCGGCGTGCCGTTGCTTGCGGCATCGTTGGCCGGGCGGGGCGCCGGCTTCGGCGGCTGGCCGGCCTCGGCCGCCAGCAGCGCCTCGATCGGCGAGTTCGGCCCTTCGAGCTGCATCGCGAGTTTCGCCACCTCGGCGGCGATGTCGTTGATACGCTCGCGCAGCAGCGCGTTCTCCATGCGCTCGGTCGCCCAGGAGCTCTCGGCCTGCTGCTGGATCGCGTTGAGGTCGCGCTGGAGCTTGGCGCGTTCGTCACGGGCGGTGCGCAGCTGCTCCTCCAGCGCGGTCTTTTCCGCGCGCAGCGCCTCCATGGCCGCCGACGATTTGCCGCCGCTGAGGCCTGCGATCTCGACGCGCAGCTCCTTGACGGTGCGCTCGTTGGCCTCATTGGCCTGGCGCAGCTGGTTGTTCTCGTACTCGCGCTCGGCGAGCAGCTTGCCTTGGGTGGCGAGGCGGCCTTCGAGGTCGGCGACGCGGCCCGACAGCATCTCGGCTTCCTTGACCTGTCCGATCAACTGGCGATCGAGCTCGGTGACGCGCTGGCTCAGATTCTCGACGCGGCCGCGGGCATCGCCGAGCTCGCGCGAGGCGGTCTCCGATTCCAGGCGCTCCTGCGCGAGGCGAGCCTGCGTCGCCGCGAACTCCTTCTCGGCATCGCCGACGCGGTTCTTCAATTCCTCGATCTGCGCACGCACCGCGACCAGCTCGACCTGACGGCTCTCCGCCATCATCGAGCGGTCCGAGAGTTCAGAGTTGATCTTGGCGAGCTCGGCCTGCTTGTCGGTCAGCGCGATCTCGGCTTCGCGCAACGCTTGGGTCTTGGCGTTGAATTCCTCTTCGGTGGCGCGGAGCTGCTCCTTCACCGCCTTCTCGCGCGCTTCGAGCGCGAAGATCGTGGCGTTCTTCTCGCCGAGCTCGATCTTCATGCGATTGATGGCGTCGCTCTTCTTGCCGAGCTCGGCAAGCTGGCTCGTGGTCTTGTTCTTGAGCTGGTCGACGCTCATCTCGAGCCGCCGCGCCGACATGGCGAATTCGGCGCGGAGCTGGTCCTTGTCGGCCTGGATCTCCGCCATCGACAGCGGCGTTGCGGCTTCCAGCCGGCGCGTGGTCAGGCGCACGGCGCGGTTATGCACCAGCGGCACGATCGCAAGCCCGCACAACATCGAGAGCAGGAAACCGATCGCCAGGTACATGATCGGTTCGACCATGGGCCAGAACTCCCAAGCTTAAGGAAAAATTCACCAACGACCATGCCATGGCGGCCCGGCAAAAAGCCAGCCCCGGCCTGTCGTTAACCTTGATCCCTAACAGGATGGGAGCGGAGAGGATCCTAGAACGGGTTCCAGGTCGCTCGCGGCGTGTATTTGAGATAGCCGATATTGGCGCCGAGCCGTAAGCCCAAGCCCGAACGGATCGGCACCAGCACGATGTTGTTGGCGGTCAGCGCCGTCATGCCGAAGCCGCCGATGATGTAGGCCGAGCCGTCGAGGCCGGCGAAGCGCTGGTAGATCGCGTTGGTGGCGGGCAAATTGTAGACCAGCGTCATAGTGCGCGCGCCGTCGCCGCCCCAGTCGAAGCCGAGCGAGGGGCCCTGCCAGTAGACGCGCAGATCGCCGGCGTTCTTGGTGTAGAGCGTGCCTTCGCCGTAGCGCAGGCCGGCGACGAAGGCACCCGAGCCTTCCTCACCCAGGATGTAGCCGTTGGGCAGGCCCCATTGGCTGATCGCCTTCTCGATGATCGAGGCGAGGCCGCGCGAGACGTTGCCGAAGAAACGGTGGCCGGCGCCGACGAGCTCGTCCGGCCCATAGGTGCTTGGCGTCGGGGTCCGCTGCGGCGGCGGCAGGTCCGGCGGCGGCGCGGTCTGCGCTGAAGCCGGCACGATCCAGCCCACCATCGCGGCAAGCGCGAGCGCAGCAAGGCGTGATGCGAAAGTCATAAAAGAACCCCTGGTACCGAAACCGGTCGCTTCCTTAACCTGGCGCCAACAGGCGTGGCTCTAGGTTGCGCCGGATGTCCCCTCGACTCGGATGTTATCCGCAGCAACTATGACGGCACAACGGCAGGAAGATAGCCCTTTGCGCCCCGGAATTGCCTTGATCAGCCTCCTCGTCTGCCTGCTGGCGGGCATAGGGATCACCGTCTCGGGGGTGCCGGCCAAGGCCGCCACCACCGAGCGCGTCGTCGTCAACCGCTTCACTGGCGTAGCGATCGAGGGCTTCGACCCCGTCGCCTATTTCGTTGATGGCCAGGCGGTGCAGGGGACGGCCGAATTCGAGACGAACCTCTGGGGCGCGGTCTGGCGCTTCCGCAACGAGGGCAACCGCGCCTCCTTCCAGGCCCATCCCGAAGTCTATGGTCCGCAGTACGGCGGCTACGATCCCGCCGACATCGCCCGCGGCGTTACCATCGCCGGCAATCCCCGCTTCTTCGCGATCGTCGCGCAGCGGCTGTACCTGTTCAGCCGCGAGGCCAATCGCGACGCCTTCGCCGCCGACCCCGAGCGGTTCCTCTATGAGGTTGGCAAGCGCTGGCCGGCGCTTCAGGACCAGCTCAGCCAGTAGCGGACTACCGCCTCAGAGTTCTGCGGCCTGCGGGTCGCCCCAGGCGATGAACTCCGGGATGATGAAGCCGCTCGCGTGCCGCTCGCCGAATCGGAGCTCGCCGCCTTTGCCGTCGGTCACCTTGCCGCCCGCCGCCGTCACGACCGCGGAGCCGGCTCCGACGTCCCATTCACAAGTGGGCCCGAACCGGGGGTAGATGTCGGCGCTGCCTTCCGCGATCCGGCCGAATTTCACCGCTGAGCCGGCCGTCCGTCTCACGGCATTGGGCCTGTTGTCGATGAAGGCCTCGCTCCTGGGGTCGCCGTGCGAGCGGCTCACCGTCGCGATCCAGGGCTCGCCTCGGGCCGGCAGCTTGCGGGTGTGGATCGGCTCGGCCGTGCCGATGCTGGTGCCGTCAAACCTCACGCGTTCGGCGCCGCGGCCGACGATGCCGCGCCACAGCAGGCCCAGCGCGGGCGCGCTGACGATGCCGAGCAGCGGCACGCCCGAGGTCACGAGGGCGAGGTTGACGGTGAACTCGTCGCGACCGGCAACGAACTCCTTGGTGCCGTCGAGCGGATCGATCAGGAAGAAGCTGCCCTCGAACGTCGGGGAGGCGAGCTGGGTCCGCTCTTCCGAGAGCGTCGGGATGTCGCCTGCGAGCTGTGCCAGGCCCTCCGCGATGATGCGGTCGGCGGCAAGGTCCGCCTCGGTGACCGGCGAGCCATCCTGCTTGCCGTCGACCCGCATCGCCGCGCGGTTGACGGCAAGGATCGCCTCGCCCGCCTTTACCACCAGCGCCGTCAATGGCTCCATCAGGCCGGATGCGGCCGCGCCGTCGATGATCCGCTTCACCTGGATGCCTCAATCATCGGCAATTCGTTCCTCTCGACTGATTCGGCCCCATCGATTCGATTGGGCTTATGACCGCCCCGGCGTGATCGCAAGCTAGCTGCCGCGGGCTGGCGAATGTTAGAACCCACAGCATCCGTCAAGCATGCGTGATTCGCGGCGTCCAGCGCCGTGCAATTCCAGGAACCCTCCAGGACCCCTTTATATGTCTGACGCCTCGTCGCCCGCGACCGCTACTGCTCCCGATATGCTCGAACTCGCCGCGCTCTTGTGCTCGCGGGTCTGCCACGATCTCATCAGCCCTGTCGGCGCCATCGTCAACGGGCTCGAGGTGCTCGACGACGATCCCAAGCCCGAAGACCGCGAATTCGCGCTCGACCTGATTCGCAAGAGCGCCAAGACCGCCTCGGCCCGGCTGCAGTTCTGCCGCCTTGCCTTCGGCGCGGCCGGCTCCTCCGGCGCGCAGATCGATCTCGGCGATGCCCAGACCATGGCGAAGGGCCACATCGAGGACGGCAAGTGCTCGATTACCTGGAATCTGCCGCGGCTTCTTTTGCCGAAGAACCGCGTCAAGCTGCTGCTCAACATGCTGGTCGTCGCCCAGCACACGATCCCGCGCGGCGGCATGCTGACGATCGACCCGATCGGCGAGGGCGAAACGATGAGCTTTCGCATCACCGCGACCGGCCATAATGCGCGTCTGCCGCAGAACATCTCCGAGCTGCTGAGCGGCGAACGCGGGCCCGCCGCGGATGCGCACGCGATCCAGCCTTATTATACGCGGCTGCTCGCGCAGGCCTGCGGGCTCACCGTGAAGCTTGCGCCGGAAGGCGAAGCCATCACCGTTACCGCTTCGTAAACAGCGCGGCGCGCTTCGCCTCTTAATCAAATCTTTACGAGGCGCTTCGGCTTGTCCGGGGCGCCTTATCTCTTTGTTGGGTCCGTTCTTTTGCACATACTCAACCAATATTAAACGCTTTGCGGTGAAGCTGGCCCCATTCCGAATAGGCGCATCACAAATCGTGCGCGCCCTTCCTGTATGAAGGCCTGTTTTCATGGATGATCTGTTGCGGGAGTTTCTGACGGAGACCAGCGAGAGCCTGGACACGGTGGACAATCAGCTGGTGAAGTTCGAGCAGGAGCCGAACAACGCCAAGATCCTGGATAACATCTTCCGCCTGGTCCACACCATCAAGGGCACTTGCGGCTTCCTCGGACTGCCCCGGCTCGAAGCGCTGGCGCATGCCGGCGAGACGCTGATGAGCAAATTCCGCGACGGCATGCCGGTGACGGCGGACGCTGTGTCGCTG
>NZ_JXDL01000001.1:3741843-3743094 GCF_001590795.1 Bradyrhizobium sp. AT1 | reverse complement strand
GAACCTGCGCGGCCGCATCGTCACCGTGGTCGACATGCGTGCCCGTCTCGGCCTGCCGCAGCCCGAGGACGGCAAGGTGCCGATGGCGGTCGGCGTCGACCTGCGCGGCGAATCCTACGGCCTGCTGATCGACCAGATCGGCGAAGTGCTGCGCCTGCCCGAAGCCGGCATGGAAGAGAACCCCGTCAACCTCGATCCCCGCATGGCCAAGCTCGCCGGCGGCGTCCACCGCCTCGACGGACAGCTCATGGTCGTCCTCGACGTCGATCGCGTCCTCGAGCTCGCGCCCGAGATGATGGCGGCCTGATACGGCGGCCTTTCGGCCGACGTACCTGCAATTGGAAGTGCCCCCGCAAACGGGGGAGGAAGCAGAGGTTCACATGCGAACTTGTCTCGTCGTTGATGATTCCAGCGTCATCCGCAAGGTTGCGCGCCGGATCCTGGAGGGCCTCGACTTCCAGATTCTCGAAGCCGAGGACGGTGAGAAAGCGCTGGAAGCCTGCAAGCGCGGTCTGCCCGATGCGGTGCTGCTCGACTGGAACATGCCCGTGATGGACGGCTACGAATTCCTCGGCCATCTCCGGCGCATGCCCGGCGGCGACCAGCCAAAGGTCGTGTTCTGCACAACCGAGAACGACGTCGCGCATATCGCGCGCGCGCTGCATGCCGGCGCCAACGAGTACATCATGAAGCCCTTCGACAAGGACATCGTGACGGCGAAATTCCAGGAAGTCGGCCTTATCTGAGCGATCGGCCGGAGGCCGAACGGATCCTCCGGCGCCTGTTTTCAACTGTCTCCTTTCAGTCTGAGTTGGTGAGTAATGAGTGTTGCGTTCGCAGGGAATTCGACCACAGGCGCGTCGCGCGAAGCCGGGCCGCTGCGGGTGATGATCGTCGACGACTCCGTCGTCATCCGCGGTCTGATCTCGCGCTGGGTCGGCGCCGAGCACGACATGGAGGTCGCGGCCTCGCTGCGGACCGGGCTCGAGGCGGTCAACCAGATCGAACGCATCAACCCCGATGTCGCCGTTCTCGACATCGAAATGCCCGAGCTCGACGGCATCTCGGCGCTGCCGCAGCTGCTGGCGAAGAAGCGCGACCTCGTCATCATCATGGCCTCGACGCTGACCCGCCGTAACGCGGAGATCAGCTTCAAGGCGCTGTCGCTCGGCGCGGCCGATTACATTCCGAAGCCGGAATCGACGCGCGAGGCCTCGGCCGCCGACATCTTTCATCACGACCTGATCCAGA
>NZ_JXDL01000001.1:3729135-3741670 GCF_001590795.1 Bradyrhizobium sp. AT1 | reverse complement strand
TGCCGCCGACCTTCACCACCATTCTCGCCGAGCATCTGGCACGTTCGAGCCGCAAGCCCGCGGCCGAGGCCGTCGACGGCGAACCGGTGAGGCCGGGACGGATTTATCTCGCGCCCGGCGGCAAGCACATGCGCGTCGCACGCAGCGGCGCGGAGACCGTGATCGCGCTCGACGACGGCCCCGCCGTCAATTTCTGCAAGCCCGCGGTCGATCCGCTCTTCACCTCCGCCATCGACATCTGGCACGGCAGCATCCTCTCCGTGATCCTGACGGGCATGGGCTCGGACGGCATGCGCGGCGGCAAGGACATCGTCGCCGCCGGCGGCAGCGTCATCGCGCAGGACGAAGCCTCCAGCGTGGTCTGGGGCATGCCGGGCGCGGCGGCCAATGCCGGCATCTGCGCGGCGATCCTGCCGCTCAACCAGATCGGCGCCAAGGTCAACCGCCTGTTCGCGGGAGACCGCTCGTGACGCCCACCGACTACGACTATCTGCGCAAATTCCTGAAGGAGCGCTCCGGCCTCGATCTCTCCCCCGACAAGCAATATCTGGTCGAAAGCCGGCTCTTGCCGCTCGCGCGCAAGGCGAGCCTTCCCGGTATTCCCGATCTCGTGCTGAAGATCAGGAACGGCGACGGCCGGCTTGCGACCGACGTGGTCGAAGCCATGACCACCAACGAGACTTTCTTCTACCGCGACAAGATCCCGTTCGATCACCTACGCGACACCATCTTGCCGGGACTGATCCGCGCGCGCGCGGCGCGCAAGTCGCTTCGCATCTGGTCGGCGGCCTCCTCGACGGGGCAGGAGCCCTATTCGATCGCGATGTGCGTCAAGGAGATGGGCGCGGCGCTGGCCGGCTGGCGTATCGAGATCGTCGCCACCGACCTGTCGCAGGAGGTGCTGGAGAAGTCGAAGGCCGGAATCTACAGCCAGTTCGAGGTGCAGCGCGGCCTGCCGATCCAGCACCTGATGAAGTATTTCACGCAAGCCGGCGAAGTCTGGCAGCTCAATGCCGACGTTCGCGCGATGGTGCAATTCCGTCAGCTCAACCTGCTGCAGGACTTCTCCCATCTCGGCACCTTCGACGTGATCTTCTGCCGCAACGTGCTGATCTATTTCGACCAGGACACCAAGGCGGTGATTTTCGAGCGGATGGCAAAGGCCCTGGAGGCCGACGGCACGCTGCTGCTGGGCGCCGCCGAATCCGTCGTCGGCATCACCGACGCGTTCCGTCCCATCGCGGACCGCCGCGGTCTCTACCAGCTCAACCCCACGCGCTCCGGCCGCCCCATGGGCGGATTGATGCCGCCGTCGTTGAAGATCGCCGCGGCGAAGTGATTGTTCTTCCTTCTCCCCTTGCGGGAGAAGGTGGCGCGAAGCGCCGGATGAGGGGTTGCTTCAGCAAACTCGAATCCTGAGAGGTCTGCTCGTGGAGAGAGACCCCTCACCCGTCTCGCCGCTTCGCGGCGAGCCAGCCTTTCCCGCAAGGGGAGAGGGAAAGAAGGCCTCACAAAATCGCATGCGGCAGAAACCGCGAGCGGTTGCCCGTGATCGGGCTCTCGTCCTCGCGGATCGACAATCCGCACGGCTCGTGGTTCACCAGCCAGCTTCCCACCACCACGTAGTTGCCGGAGAAATTCGGCAACGGTGACAGCGCCTGCCGCACGAAGCCTTCGGCGCCGTAGGGGCCCGCCTGCTCGTCGAGCGGCATCCCGCCTGATACGATCGTGACATTGGCGCCTTCGCGCGACAGCAGCGGCTTGCGCACATAGGAGCTGCCGAGCTCGGCGGCGCGCGGGTCGTCCTCGAAGAACGCCGGCAGCAGATGGGGATGGTTCGGAAACATCTCCCAGAGCAGCGGCAGGATACCCTTGTTGGAGAGCACCGCCTTCCACGGCGGCTCGATCCAGCGTGTCGGCGCGCTCCTCAGCTTGGCGCCGAAGGCGTCGTGGAACATCCACTCCCAGGGATAGAGCTTGAAGGCCAGCGCGATGTCGTTCTCGTCGAGATCGACGAAGCCGCCCGGCTCGTCGCGCCAGCCGACCTGCGCGATATCGAGCAGCCTGGTCGATAGCCCGGCCTGGCGCGCGGTGTCTTCGAGATAGGCGAGCGTGCCGGCGTCCTCGGCGTTATCGGTGCTGCCGGTGAGATGGACGTGGCCGCCGCCGACGATCTCCTTCCAGGCCGCGATCAGCCGCTCGTGGATGGAGTTGAACTGATCGGCGCGCGAGGGAATGACGCGGCGTTCGATCGCCTGTTCGAGCCAGCTCCATTGGAACACGGCCGCCTCGAACAGCGAGGTCGGCGTATCCGCGTTGTATTCGAGCAGCTTTGCCGGCGACTTGCCGTCGTAGCTGAGATCGAGCCGGCCATAGAGGCTGCGGTCGCCGCGCTGCCAGCTCTCGGCGATCAGGCTCCAGAACGCTTCCGGAATCTGCAAGCGCCGCAAGTAGCGCTCGTCGCCAATGACACGGCCGACAAGCTCCAGGCACATCGCCTCGATCTCGCCTGAGGGCGTCTCGATGCCGCGCTCGATCTCGTCGAGCGTGAAGCCGTAATAGGCGCGCTCGTCCCAATAGCGTTCGCCGTCGATGGTGTGGAATGCGAAGCCGCATTGCGCCGCGGTCTCGCGCCAGTCGTCGCGCTCCAGACAATTGATGCGCTGCATGGTCAGCCGCCGCCCGAGAAGCCATGACCGAACGAGCCGAAGCCGCCGCGGCTGACGCTGCTGTGGCCGGAATCGGACGAGGTGCCGGATGAGGAATGGCTCGATGAATCGCTGCTGAAGAAGCTGGATCGTGACGACCAGCGCGAGCTGCTGCCGCCGGACGAACCGCTGCCGCTGCTCGTGCAGCTCGTCGTCGTCTGTCCCGGCACGGCGCCGGGCGCGGGCTCGCAGGTCTGCCGCGGCATCAAGGTGTAGGCGGTGGTGCCGACCGCGAGCGTGCCCATCACCAGCAGGGCGACATGGCCGGAGCGTTTCACCGGCTCTTTGGCCGGCAGCGGCAATGGCTCCGGCAGACGGACCCGGCGTTTGCCGAACTCCTTGTTGGGCGGGTTGTCGGCCATGTCAGTAGATCATGCAGGCGGCGTTGAGCAGGCCCGCCGCGAGCGAGGACAGCCCGAGCCAGATCGCCGGCGCAAGCTCGCCGGCCGAGATCCGGGCCGACAGGTTCGGTACCGGGACCTTGACGAGAAAGAACACGATGACCTGCACGACCAGCGCGATCGTCGCCCAGATCAGGCAGTCCAGCACATTGGCCGAATGCGCGATCGCGCTGACCAGCGGTGCGACGAAGCCGAGCAGGCTGAGCCCGAGCGCGATCGCCGCGGCCGGCTCGTTGTCGCGGATCAGCTGGAATTCGTTATGCGCGGTGATGCGGGTGTAGACGAACAGATAGGCCACGATCGCGAGCAGCCCGGTGCAGAAATACACCAGGAAGGCGGGCAGGCCGGCCAGTGATTGCAGGATCATCGTTCCCCCATCGTGCAGCGACCATTCGTCGGCGGGGGAAGGGTAGCGGTTCAAAGGTTAAACCGGGGATGAAGCGATCCCCCCAAAAACAAAACCCCGCCATTTGCGGCGGGGTCCAGGCTGGGAGGAGCGAGCCGGGAGGCTCGCGACGTAAACGAAAGAAGATCAGGCGGGAATGCGCTCTTCGTGCTCGTGCGGCTCGCGCAGCACGTAGCCGCGGCCCCACACGGTCTCGATGAAATTGCGGCCCTCGGAGGCGTTGGCCAGCTTCTTGCGCAGCTTGCAGATGAAGACGTCGATGATCTTCAGCTCGGGCTCGTCCATGCCGCCATAGAGGTGGTTGAGGAACATTTCCTTGGTGAGGGTCGTGCCCTTGCGGAGCGAGAGCAGCTCCAGCATCTGATATTCCTTGCCGGTCAGATGCACGCGCTGGCCGCCGACTTCCACCGTCTTGGTGTCGAGGTTGACGACGAGGTCGCCGGTCTGGATGACCGACTGGGCATGGCCCTTGGAGCGGCGCACGATCGCGTGGATGCGGGCCACCAGCTCGTCCTTGTGGAAGGGCTTGGTCATGTAGTCGTCGGCGCCGACGCCGAGACCCTTGACCTTGTCCTCGATGCCGGCGAGGCCGGAGAGGATCAGGATCGGTGTCTTGATCTTGGAGACCCGAAGCTGCTTGAGCACGTCGTAGCCGGACATGTCGGGCAGGTTGAGGTCGAGAAGGATAATGTCGTAATCGTATAATTTACCGAGATCGACGCCTTCTTCCCCCAAATCGGTCGTGTAGACGTTGAAGCTCTCAGACTTCAACATCAGCTCGATCGACTGCGCGACGGCGCTGTCATCTTCAATCAGCAAAACGCGCATGCCAGTTCCCCATAGTCGCCGCTCCTGGGCGTCAGGTCGGCCGCATTCGCGGCACTCAACAAAACGCCTTTGAACAACTGATTCGGATCCTGACAACAGATGGTTAACAAATCCTGATTCTGGAACGCAAGTCCCCCGGGTGCAATTTTTCTCGAATCGCCCTAAGGTCTTGCGCAGGAAGCAGCTTTCGTCACCCAGCTCCGTTCAAGTTCCACTTTAAGAGACGGGCCTAACCGACTCCCGCGACTCAGCCTTCTTCTGAAGGGGAGTCGCGCTCAGTCACAAAGACAGTGACGCAATGATTAATGATGCGGGTAAACACGAAGTTAAGCTCCGTTCAGAAATATGGCGAAACTTAAGGTTTTCCCCGTGAAGACCCGGATCGCCAACGTCAGCTGTCGAGACGACCTATCCAGGCGAACACCTTATGAAGGCCTCTCGTGAAGGCGCGCGCATGAAAGCTCTCTTCTCATGAAGGCTCACGTCTCATGAAGGCTCTTGCCGAACAGATCGGCGACATCGACGGCGTCAATATTTATGGCCGCGTGGTCGGCGTGCGCGGCCTGATGGTCGAGGTGGCCGGTCCCATTCACGCGATGTCGGTCGGCGCGCGGCTGGTGATCGAGACCGGTGCCAACCGTTCGATCCCCTGCGAGGTCATCGGCTTCTCCGGCAACAATGCGGTCGTGATGCCGTTCGCCGGCCTCGACGGCGTGCGCCGCGGCTGCAAAGCCGTCATCGCCAACGCCGCCAATCAAGTGCGGCCGTCCGCGGCCTGGCTCGGCCGCGTCGTCAATGCGCTGGGCGAGCCGATCGACGGCAAGGGGCCGTTGCCGCAAGGCTCCTCGCCGATGCCGTTCCGCAATACGCCGCCGCCGGCGCATTCGCGCAAGCGCGTCGGCGCCCCGCTCGATCTCGGCGTGCGCGCGATGAACACCTTCCTCACCTGCTGCCGCGGCCAGCGCATGGGCATCTTCGCAGGCTCCGGTGTCGGCAAATCGGTGCTGCTGTCGATGCTGGCGCGCAACGTCGATGCCGCCGTCAGCGTCATCGGGCTGATCGGCGAACGCGGCCGCGAGGTGCAGGAGTTCCTGCAGGACGACCTCGGCGAAGAGGGCCTCGCGCGCTCCGTCGTCGTGGTCGCAACCTCGGACGAGCCGGCGCTGATGCGCCGACAGGCGGCGTATCTCACGCTCGCGGTCGCCGAATATTTCCGCGACGAGGACCAGGACGTGCTCTGCCTGATGGATTCGGTGACGCGCTTTGCCATGGCCCAGCGCGAGATCGGCCTGTCCGCCGGCGAGCCGCCGACCGCCAAGGGCTACACGCCGACCGTGTTCACCGAGCTGCCGAAACTGCTCGAGCGCGCCGGTCCGGGCTTAGGGGAGGGCGCCATCACCGCGATCTTCACGGTGCTGGTCGACGGCGACGATCACAACGAGCCGATCGCGGACGCGGTTCGCGGCATCCTGGACGGCCACATCGTGATGCAGCGCTCGATCGCCGAGCGCGGCCGCTACCCCGCGATCAACATCCTCAAATCCGTCTCCCGCACCATGCCGAAATCGGCCGATCCGGAGTTCTGGCCCGTCATCCAGAAGGCGCGGGCGGTGATGGCGACCTATGCCGACATGGAGGAATTGATCCGTCTCGGCGCCTACCGGGCCGGCTCCAGCCCCGAGGTCGACGAGGCGATCCGCCTGCACGAGCCGCTGGAGGCCTTCCTGCGCCAGCGCAAGGACGAAAATGCGTCACTGGCAGACGGCTACCGCCAGTTGGCTCACATCCTCGGCAATTTGGAAACGGAACGCTAACTTTGTCCCGTCATCATCCGATCCCACAGAGTAGCAGAGCCGGTCTGGGCCCCCATCGGGCCCTTGGGGTGACCGGTATCGTCCCACGTGCAGCGGGGGGACTTCTGGGGAGTACGAGTCGATGAAGTCACGAGATACCCTCATCCGCCTGAAGAAGTTTCAGGTCGACGAGAAGCGCCGCCGGGTCACCCAGATCGAGACCATGATCGCCGATTTCCAGCGGATGTCGGTGGATCTCGAGCGCGAGATCCAGACCGAGCAGGAGCGCGCCGGGATCAACGATCCCTCGCACTTCGCCTATCCCACCTACGCCAAGGCGGCGATCCAGCGCCGTGAGAACCTGACCCGCTCGGCGGACGAGCTCAAGGGCCAGCTCGATGAAGCCAAGGCCGCTTTGGCCGAAGCCTTCGAGGAGCTCAAGAAGGTCGAGCTCCTGGACGAGCGCGACCAGGCCCGCGAACGCGCCGAAGAGAACGCCCGCGAGCAGGCCGACCTCGACAGCATCGGCCTGATGCGCGCCCGCATCGGCGCCGTCGCCTAACGGCGCCAGCAAGTCCGACCACCGAAAAATCCGCAAAACCCGGGCCCGCAAGGTCCGGGTTTTCGTATCTGCTGTCCACAGTGTGGCGCCGCGCCCCTTGGTGGTCGGCTTTGTCGCGCGCTATGGTGGTGCGGTGCCCGGGCTTTCGCGGAACGCGACGGGCCGCGTGTCGGGGGGCTGAATGCTGACGCCAGCAGAGCTGGTCGGGTTGATCGAGGCGGTGGCGAAGGGCGATCAGGCCGCGTTCGAGCGCCTCTACGCCGCCACGCGCGCGAAACTCTTTGGCGTCGTGCTCCGTATCTTGCGCCGACAGGATCTCGCAGAGGAGGTCATTCAGGAGACCTACGTCAAGATCTGGAACAGCGCGGGCCGGTTCGACCCGGCGCTCTCGTCGCCAATCACGTGGATGGCCTCGATTGCGCGCAACCGTGCGATCGACATCGTGCGCAAGAAGTCGGAGGTCTCCATCGAGGAAGAGCCCCAGGCGATGGAGGTCGCGGCCGACAGCCCAGACCCGCTGGCGCGCCGGGAGATGACCGAAGAGTTGAAGCGCCTGCTCGAATGCATCGGCCGGCTCGAGCCGGACCGTCAGCGGCTCGTGCTTCTCGCCTATTACAACGGCTGGAGCCGCGAGCAATTGGCGGAGAAATTCGCAGCGCCCGTCAACACGGTGAAGACGTGGCTGCGGCGCAGCATGTTGGATATTCGGGAGTGTCTCGGACTATGAGGATGGTTTTGGACCGCAATTGATGGCCTATTCGGAGGACCATATCGCGCTCGCCGCGGAATACGCGCTCGGCACCCTCGATGCCGACGAGCGCGCGCAGGTCGAGACGATGATGGCGGTGGACGAGGCGTTCGCCGGCATCGTGCAGGCCTGGGCCTTCCGGCTCGGCGCGCTCAACCAGATGGTCGGTTCGGTCGAGCCGCGTCCGATCGTGTGGGAGAACATCAAATCCGAGATCGCGCGCACGGCGCTCGCGCAGCAGCCGCCTGGTCTCGCCGACATCGCGCCGCCGCCCATCCCGCCCGTCGAAGCCGCGCGGCTGGACGCGCCGTCAGACCAGACACCGCAACCGCCGCCGCCTCCCGAAGCAGGACCGCCCGAGCCGGTGCACGCCGGATCCGATGCGATAGGCGACGTCGCGCCGGTCTTCATGCCGCAGGTCCATGCGCCCGATCCTCAGGTCGTGCGGCTACCGCCTGCGCCTGTTGTCGACGACAGCAATTTGATCCGTCTCGAGAGCCGCGTGAAGCGCTGGCGCGGAATCGCATCGGCCGCCGGCGCGCTTGCGGCCGCGCTGCTCGTCACGCTGTCGCTTCAGCTCTTCCTGCCCGACGCGCTGCCGGGGCCTTTGCGTCCCACGCCGCGCATACAGACGGTGGAAGTGAAGACGCCGGCCGTCCCGCTCGCCGCTTCGGCGCAATATGTCGCGCTGCTGCAGGGCCAGGCTGGCGGCCCCGCCTTCATCCTCACCATCGACGGCGCGACGCGGAATTTCACGGTGCGCAAGGTCGGCGCGAC
The DNA here is from genome assembly GCF_001590795.1 of Bradyrhizobium sp. AT1. Taxonomy (GTDB): domain Bacteria; phylum Pseudomonadota; class Alphaproteobacteria; order Rhizobiales; family Xanthobacteraceae; genus Bradyrhizobium. Next base: position 3,733,447 of record NZ_JXDL01000001.1, on the reverse strand, counting down.
GCCGGAGCCCGGCAAGAGCTTCGAGCTCTGGCTGATCTCCGACAAGCTGCCGCGCCCGCGCTCGCTCGGCGTGATCAACGCCGGCGACTTCACCGCGCGTCCGCTGCTCGCCTCCTATGATGCGGAGGTCGTCAACGGCGCGACCTACGCCGTCACCGTCGAGCAGGCCGGCGGCTCGCCGAGCGGCCAGCCGACCTCGTCCCCGGTCTTCTCCGGCAAGCTGATCGAGACCGTTCCGCCCTCCCAGCCGCAGGCGCCCGCGAAGAAGTAGGGCCGTAGCCCGGATGGAGCGCAAGCGTAATCCGGGACCACCGTTCCCGCATTCCGCGGAGCCTGTCATCGGGCCGCGCCGACCCGTTGGCTCCATGCGGGCTACACGAACCTGTCGCCACGGTCCGTCCCGCCGTCGCTTCCCGACAAGTCCCCCTGAATCGGCCCCCGATTTGAACCTCGCCGCAATTCGCGGCGTCAAATCCCCGGAATTTGCAAGTCGGCGCCGCCGATCGTGACGCCGAAAGAGGGGCTAGACATCAGATGGATGCAGCGAAAACGCCGGGCATCTTCGTTCACCAATACACCGGCCTGCCGCACGGCCCGGCATTCGAGCAATGGCGCGAGCGGGCCTTCGGCCCGTGCGGGCTCGATATCGCGCCGAGCCATGGCGACAGCATCGATTGCCGGCTCCAGATCAGTGTGGTCGACAACATCACGCTCGCCATTCCCGAAGGCGCCTCCGCGCAATATTCCCGCACCCAGAGCCACCTCGCCGACGGCAGCGACGATCTCGTCCTGATCGCCGCGCATGCGGGCCTCGTCCGCGTCGGTCAGAACGGCCACACCGTCGAGCTTGCGCCCGCCGAAATGGTGCTCGTCGACATGAGCATCACCGGCACCGTCGGCCACACCGACGATGATCGCTTCACCACCATCCGCATGCCGCGCCGCGCGCTGCTCGAGATCAATCCGCGCGCCGAGGACAAGCTGTCGCAAGTGCTCTCGGACGGCGCGGTCGCCGAGACCATCTTCCGGTACCATGCGCTTGCCGCCAACCACGCGCCGCATCTGGACGCGGTGGGCCAGCGCCTGACCGCGCAGCACATGGTCGATCTCGTCGGCCTGCTGCTCGGCACCGATGCCGAGCATGCCAGCCTTGCCCGCGGCCGCGGCCATGCGGCGGCGCGCCTCGACCTCATGCGCGCCGACGTGATGTCCGCGCTCGGCCGCAACGATCTCTGCCTGTCCGAGATCGCGACGCGCTCGGGCCTCAGCCCGCGCCAGGCGCAGCGCCTGTTCGAGCAGGCCGGCACCACGTTCACCGAATTCGTGCTGGAGCAGCGCCTCTTGCAGGCGCGCAAGCTGCTCGGCGATCCCCGCGCCAGGGCGCGCAAGATCAGCGACATCGCGCATTCCTCGGGCTTTTCCGATTTGTCCTATTTCAACCGCGCCTTCCGCAAGCGCTTTGGCGCGACACCGTCGGAACTGCGCGAGGCGTGAGCGGGCGAGTTCTGCGCGCGTAGCCGGATGAAGCGCAGCGCAATCCGGGACCTTTGTGCGTCTGAGCGAGACTCCCGGATTACGCAAGCGCTCCATCCGGGCTACGAGACCACAATCTTTTGTGTTGCCCGACGGGCAAAACACGCGAGCGGTAGGTCAACGCGCGCCGCCAAAAATATTCCACTTTACCGAATTTCGGAATTGACGTATGTGTCGTGGCAACCCGGCCCAAGGACAAGGGGCGTATCGCGATCGTCACGAACGCGGACCGGGTGGCGGTGGACGCAGATCGCATCGGCGCGAAGGGTTTGCAGGGCGGGCAACCGTGAGCAGAGTGCCTCGCGCACACGACCGGTGTGATCGGCGTACGGCAAAATCGTGTGGTCCTGGCGCCCGCGGTCTGGCGTCAAGTCTTGTGGTGATGTGGAGGGCCCAACCGGGCGCACGCATCAATCATCCGCAGGGCGACGGGGCAATAGTGCAACGCTCCCGGGGAGAGCACGACATAAGCCGTCAAACCACTGCGCAGGGAAGGCCGGGATGTCTCCGGTTGCCCTGTTCTCCGCTATGCGCAGCACACGCAGTCTGCCTCTTGCATAGCGGTCCACGGGAGCCAACCGGCTCCCGGCCTTCCCTGCGCCCTTGTTCAATCGAGGGCAAGGCAACGAAGCAAAGCTCGGGCGAGATGAGCCGCGAGAATGCGAAGGCGTGTCTGCAAGCAATATGTCTGCAAGCCAAATGCGAGCTGGAAAATGCGCTGCTGCGCCTTGCTCCGTCATTGCGAGGGGCCCTTGCCACGAAACAATCCCAGACTGCCGCCGCGGAGCGATTCCTGGATTGCTTCCGCCTTCGCTAAAAGGCTTCGGCGGACAAGTCGCTGCGCTAATGACGATGTCGAACCAGGTGGGCCCACACTCCCCGCTCTCGTGCCCCGGACGCAGCGCAGCGTCCCCCCGGCGATGCGAAGCATCGTCCGGTTCGACGGTGCGCTGCAGAGCCGGGGCCCATCTGGCAGCGAACCGTGCGGCCCGCGGGTCCCGGCTCTGCGCAGCAACGCGAAGGGCGTTGCAGCGCGTCCGGGACACGAGAGGCACGCTCACAATGATGGGGTTAAGAGCTGCGCAACTGAAATGGATCGCACCCCCAGACATGAGAAAGCGCCCGTGGGGGGCGGGCGCTTTCTGTAGTCGACTTGGGGTTGGGGTCGTCTACATATCCACGTGGCGACTTTGGGGGGCTGGTAAAGAGCCGCGTGAATTCAAAAAACTCGTGTCTCCTCAGCGAACGAGCGACGTGTTCGCGCTGGTGATGGTGACCGGCTTGCCGGCCTTCATGACGCGTGCGGTCTGGGTGAGGCCTTCGTCCGAACTCGGCGCGCGTGCGGTGATGCCAAGGCCCGCAACCGCGATACCGGCAACAAGCGCCACGACCACGATCTTCAAATGGGTCGAGCGATCTGCGCTGTAAATCGAGTGGTTCATGGAAGGCTCCTGCCGCCATCTACCCGAAGTAGTCGCCTGCGTATTTGGGCAGGTTCATGCTTCCGATGCCCAACAACCTAGTATTGGGGGGATTCGTTCCCAAGAGGCCATCACAAGAGCGTGAATGGACGTGAAAGATCGCGATCAAAAGCGACCCCGCATCGTGCATTCTTATAATTATTTCAAAGCTGTAATGTGCCTGTCAGCGGGCTTATGGGCATCTGGCCGACAAGGCGCCAGGAACTCAAAAACCATTTGCCTGTGGCCGAAAAACACACGGCTTCTTAAGGCAAATCAGATGCTTCCGACCGTTTTGAGCCTCGCCCTGGGGTGGATTTCAGCCTGCGACAGCACCGTGGTCTGGGCCCGGAACCGCTCCACCAGGGACCGCACGAAGGGACGAATTGCCGCAGAGGTGACCAGCACCGGCGCCTCGCCCTCGCGCGCGGCGCGCTCGAACGCCTCGCGCACGGCGGTCATGAACTCCGACAGCTTCGAGGGCTGCATTGCCAGGCTGCGCTCCTCGCCCTGTCCGATAATGGATTCGGCAAAGGCCTGTTCCCATTTCGCCGACAGCGCGATCAGCGGCAGATAGCCGGCATAGGAGGTGTTTTGCGCGCAGATCTGGCGGGCGAGGCGGGCGCGGACGTGCTCGACCATGGTCGCCGGATTGCGCGAGAAGGCGAGCGAGTCCGCGATGCCTTCGAGGATGGTCGAGAGGTCGCGGATCGAGATGCGCTCGGCGAGCAGCAGCTGCAGCACGCGCTGGATGCCGGAGACGGTGACCTGTCCGGGGACGATGTCCTTGACCAGCTCGCTTTGCTCCTTCGGCAGCTCCTTGAGCAGTTTCTGCACCTCGCCATAGGAGAGCAGGTCCGACATGTTGGCCTTGAGCAGCTCGGTGAGGTGGGTCGAGAGCACGGTCGCGGCGTCCACCACGGTGTAGCCCTTGAGCGAGGCCTCCTCCTTGAGGCTGGCATCGACCCAGGTCGCGGGCAGGCCGAAGGTCGGCTCGGTGGTGTGGATGCCGGGCACCTGCACCTGGCTGCCGCCGGGATCCATGACCATGAACTGGTTCGGCCAGATCTTGCCGGTGCCGGCGTCGACCTCCTTGATCTTGATGATGTAGGTGTTGGCCTCGAGCTGGACGTTGTCGAGGATGCGCACCGCCGGCATGACAAAACCCATCTCGATCGCGAGCGAGCGGCGCAGCGCCTTGATCTGCTCGGTGAGGCGGTCGGTGCCGTCGGGGCCGTTGACCAGCGGCAGCAGCGCATAGCCGAGCTCGATCTTGAGGTCGTCGATCTTGAGCGCGGCGGAGATCGGCTCTTCGGCCG
>NZ_JXDL01000001.1:3694018-3728628 GCF_001590795.1 Bradyrhizobium sp. AT1 | reverse complement strand
GCCCGGTGCGCCGGGCTGGCCGGCAGCAGGCGCGGCCTTGGCGGCTTCCTCGGCCCTGGCGGTGACGCGGTTGCGGTTGCGGGCGTTCCAGGCCAGCGCGCCGGCGCCGGCGCCGAGCGCGAGGAACGGCAGGGTCGGAATGCCCGGCAGCGCCGCCAGCACCAGCATGACCGCGGAGGACATCGCGAGCGCCTGCGGATAGCCGGAGAACTGCTTCATCAGCGCCTTGTCGGCAGCGCCGGAGACGCCGGCCTTGGAGACCAGCAGGCCGGCCGCGGTCGAGACGATCAGCGCCGGCACCTGGGTGACCAGGCCGTCACCGACGGTCAGCAGCGTGTAGCTGCGCCCGGCGTCGGCAAAGGACATGCCCTGCTGCGCCACGCCGATGATCATGCCGCCGACGACGTTGATGAAGACGATCAGGAGGCCGGCGATGGCATCGCCGCGGACGAACTTCGAGGCACCGTCCATGGCGCCGAAGAAGCCGCTCTCGTCCTCCAGCTCCTTGCGGCGATGCTTGGCGACCGTCTCGTCGATCAGGCCGGCGCCGAGGTCGGCGTCGATCGCCATCTGCTTGCCGGGCATGGCGTCGAGGTGGAAGCGGGCGGCGACTTCGGCGATGCGGCCCGAACCCTTGGTGATGACGACGAAATTGACGATGATCAGGATCGCGAAGACGATGATGCCGATGACGAAATTGCCGCCCATCACGAAGCTGCCGAAGGCCTCGATGACGTGACCGGCGGCCGCCGTGCCCTCATGCCCGTGCGACAGGATCAGCCGGGTCGAGGCCATGTTGAGCGACAGGCGCAGCATGGTCGAGATCAAGAGGACGGTCGGGAAGGCCGAGAATTCCAGGGGCGTCTGGATGAACAGCGAAGTCATCAGGATCAGGATCGACAGCGTGATCGAGATCGCCAGGAACAGGTCCAGCACGATCGCCGGCAGCGGCAGGATCAGCACCACCAGGATGGTGAGGACGCCGAGCGCCAGCGCGATGTCGCCGCGCTTGAGGACGTTGACGATGTCGTTGAGGGAGGGAATCGAGGGCCTTGCGCTGCCTACGCCCTGTCCCGCGGTGACGTCGACCATGGTAGCTGCCTCCCCGCGCGACTGCCGTCCGCGCGCCCCAAACGTCTGCGCGGCGGCCGAAGGGCCGCCGTTCCGAAAGTGAGGCACCGCACTGGCGTCCACAGGGATCCCCCCGTTTTACGCGGCCGACGACACTCGACTTCACCCGGCAATTCTTGCCGGGTGTATGGTTAGCAAAGGGTTAACGGAGGGTGGGAAGAGCGGCGGACCGGGGTGTTTCGGGGCCTCAGCTCGTCATTCCGGGGCGATGCGAAGCATCGAACCCGGAATCCATCGGGCCGCGGAGTCGGGGGATGGCTGGATTCCGGGTTCGCGCCAAGAGGCGCGCCCCGGAATGACAGTGGAGTAGGAGGGGTCTACTTCGCCTTGTCCATCTTGGTCACCGTGTACCCCGACGCCGCCTCCTCGGCCTCGAACGTCACCTTGTCGCCGACCTTGACCTGCTTGAGCATCGCGGGGTCCTTGACGCGGTAGACCATGGTCATGGGGTCATCCATGCCGAGGCTCTTGGCCGGTCCGTGCTTGAGCGTGATCTTGCCGGCACCCTCGTCGATCTTCTTGACCTCGCCGCTGATCGAGGCTCCGGCCGCCAGGGTCGCGGTGGTAGTGCCCAGCGTCAGCGCCAGCGCGGCGGTGATACGGATGATGCGGTTCATGGGGGCTCCTTGTCGTTACTTGACGGTGACGTGGCCGACCATGCCGTTGTCGCGGTGGTCGGGGATGAGGCACGAATATTCGAACGTGCCGGGCTTGCTGAATTTCCAGAGGATCTCGGCCGTCTTGCTCGGGGCGAGGCGCACGCCGTTGGGATCGTCATGCTCCATGTGCGGATGCTTCTTCATCTCCACCGCATGCGCGAGATTCTCTTTGGTGGTGGCGAGCAGGAATTCGTGGTCCTCCTTGCCGACATTGCGCAGCACGAAGCGGATCTGCTCGCCGCGCTGGACTTCGATCCGGGCGGGTGCGTAGTCCATCTCGTTGAGCAGGATCTCGATCGTGCGCGCGGGCTTGTTGGGATCGCCGGGTTCGCCGGCCGAGAAGCTCGCGCGAGCGTGCTTGTCGTGCGCGAAGGTCGGCGCAGCGGACAGCGCGAGCAGCGCGAGGCCAAGTTTGATCGTCTTCATCGTCATCTCCAGTTGGTGGTTCATCGAAACGCTCACATCTTGTGTTTCATCGGCGGGCCGCCCGGCCGCTGCCGTGCCGGCTCCGCATCGGGCGCGGTGACCTCGTAGGCGACGGTGCCTTGCGGGAATTTGTACGGGCCGGGATCGCGGTAATCGTCGCGCGCAAGGTCCTCGCGGATCTTCATCACGGTGAACATGCCGCCCATCTCGATCGCGCCGAACTGGCCGGTGCCGGTCATCATCGGCAGCGTGTTGTCGGGCGCGGGCATCTCCATGTTGCCCATCGCCATGCCGGTCGAGCCCATCGCCATCGCATCCGGCGCGAGCTTGCCGACGGCCTTGGCGAGATCCTTGCGCGACACGCCGATCAAATTGCGCACGTCGTGTCCCATCGCGTTCATGGTGTGGTGCGATTTGTGGCAGTGGAACGCCCAGTCGCCGGGATTGTCGGCGAGCACGTCGAACACCCTGACGGCACCGACCGGCACGTCGGTCGTCGTCTCCGGATATTGCGCGCTCTCCGGAACCCAGCCGCCGTCGGTGCAGGTCACCGCAAAGCTGTGGCCGTGCAGATGGATCGGATGGTTGGTCATGCTGAGATTGCCGATGCGCACGCGCACCTTGTCGCCAAGCCTGACCGGCAGCGGATCGATGCCGGGAAACACCCGCGCATTCCAGGTCCACATGTTGAAGTCGGTCATCTCGTTGACATGCGGCAGATAGGTGCCGGGGTCGACGCGATAGGTGCTCATCACGAACACGAAGTCGCGGTCGACGGCGCGGAAGTTCGGATCGCGCGGATGCACGACGACCATGCCCATCATGCCCATCGCCATCTGCACCATCTCGTCGGAGTGCGGGTGGTACATGAAGGTCCCGCTCTTCCTCATCTCGAACTCGTAGACGAAGGTCTTGCCGGGCTCGATGTGCGGCTGCGTCAGTCCGCCAACGCCATCCATGCCGCTTGGAATGATCATGCCGTGCCAGTGCACGGTGGTATATTCGGGCAATTTGTTGGTCACGAAGATACGGACCTTGTCGCCCTCGACCGCCTCGATGGTCGGGCCCGGCGACTGGCCGTTGTAGCCCCACAGATTCACCTTCATGCCTTCCGCGAATTCGCGCACCACGGGCTCGGCGACCAGGTGGAATTCCTTCCAGTCGCCGTTCATGCGGAACGGCAGCGACCAGCCGTTCAGCGTCACCACGGGGCGATAGTCGGGGCCGCTGATCGGATGTAGCGGCGGCTGCATCACCACCTTGTCCATTGTTGGTGCTTCCGGAATCGACGCGGCCTGCACGCGGCCGCTGACGACCGACGCGCTGGCAAGCGCGGCGGTCCCCAAAAATCCTCGGCGGGAAAACATTTCGGTCTCCATCTCAGTGGCCGCCGGCATCGGCAGGCGCTGCCGCGGCGATGGTGGTTGAATTGTCGCCGCCGGCGGCGGGCGTACCGCCGCCATTGACGGCGGTCTGCAAGTCGGACTGGGCGAGGAAGAAGCTCTGCCTGGCCTCGATCGCGCCGCGTAGCGACGCCAGTCGCTGCCGTGCCTCGGTGAGCAGTGCGAAGATGTCGACCTGCATGCTGGAGAAGCGCAACTGCATCTCCTCGGTGATAATCTTGCGCAGGGGAATGATCTCGCGCTGGTAGTGGCTGGCGATGTCGTAGGTCGAGCGATAGACGCGATAAGCATCGCGCGCCTCGGAGCGCACGTTGACGGCGCGCTCGGTGAGGCGGTTGAAGGCGAGATTGTAGGTCTCCGCCGCCTGCCGCACCCGGACCTCGCCGCCGTCGAAGATCGGGATCTGGAACTGGACGTCGAAGCCGCGCTCGCGGAACGGGGCTCCTTCCGGATCCTGCGTGCGGCGGGAGATGCCGGCGAGATCGAGCAGCGTCACGAAGCGCGTCGCCTCGGTGAGGTTCAACGCTTTCGCCAGCGCCGTCAGTTCGAGCCGCGCGATCTGCAGGTCGATGCGATGGGCCACCGCGTCGGCTTCGATTCCAGGCAGGGCCTGCGGCCGACGCGGCAGCGGCGGAAGCTGATTGGGCAGACGGAAGTCGAGGCCGCCGTCCCACAATCCCATCAGGCGCGCGAGCCTTTCGCGTGCGCTCGCAGTGCTCTGCCGCGCGGTGGCGAGGTCGGCGGTGGTTTCGGCGTAGAACACCTGTTCGCGGGCCTGGTCGAGCTTGTTGATCGAGCCGGTCTCGCCGAGCTTGACCGCAAGTTGCGCGGTGGATTCCGCCGTCGCCTTCGCATCCGTCAGCAGCGCCACCATCTCGTTGCCTGAGACGGCGCGCACATAGGTGCGGCGGACGTCCGCCGCGAGCCGCAGCGTCGCCAGCGCCGCGCGCAACTGAGCCTGGTGGAAGCGCTCGCGGGCGATGTCGGAGCGGAACGGCAGCGTGGCGAGCGCGAGAATGTCGCCGACCACCTGGCGCTCGATCTCGCTGGCGCCGTTGCCCGTGATTCGCGAGATCGAGAACACCGGATTGGGCGGCAGGCTCTGCTCGACCAGATCGGTCTCGGCCAGCGCCAGCTCGTTATAGGCGGCCTGCAGTCCCTTGTTGTTGAGCAGCGCGATCTGCACGGCAGCGTCGACGCTGAGCGTTCGTGCCAGCAGTTGGCGAACGCGCGCATCGACCGCGCCGGCGCCCTCAGCCGTCCGCACGAAGGCGACGTCCTTGTTGATGGTCTGGCTGGTCAGATCCGAGACCGCGTTCATACCGCTGTCGGGCGAGAACGCGGCGCAGCCGGAGATGCTGAACGCAGTGAGCACGAGCAGGCCTCGCGCAAAATGGCGTGTCATGGCGCGCTCCTACTTGTCTTGCTTCGGCTGCGGCGTCACCGCGTCGTTGCGGCCGCGCCACGGGGCCGGCGCCGCAGGCCGCAGGTTGGTGTAGGGCGAGATGGTCGACCGATAGCCGACAGGCGCGACCTTCGCCGCGGGATCAGCGGGATCGGCGGCCGCGACCTGCGTGGTCGCCGGCATGCAGCCGGACAGCGCCAGCGCAGTTGCGGCCAGCAGCGGCCAATGGAATCGAAAGTGTCGTCCACTCACCGCAGATGATGCGGCGGACTCCGCCCCGGAAAGCGTAAGCATGATTTATCCCTGATCTGAAAGACCACAGGTCCGCGCGCGCAAACGCGCGCAACGGCCCGAAATCGACGCGTCAGATCAGGCGATGGGAGGGCGGTAGTGCAGGGGCGGCGCCGCGCTGTGCAAGCTGGCCACGATCTCGGGCGCACAGGCGGAGATGGGCAGAAGCGGCTTGGCGACGGTCGGAAGATCCGCCGGCAACGCGCTCAGGCACATCATTGCGCAACACGGACCGACGGTTCCCTTGCCGCCATGATGATGCGGCGCGGGCGCGTCCTGCCCGGCGGTCTGCTGATGGATGTGTTCATGGTCGTGCAACGCGCCGCCATGCGTGTGAGCCGCCGCCATCTGGTGATGCCGCGGCATCGGATCCGTCAGCGCGGATTCATCGAGACACGGCGCCGGACCGCTGCCCCAGGCGAGGCTTGCCGCCGGCGCGAGCACGCAGAACAGATAGGCGAGGGCGATGATCCGCCCCACCCTGATCCGCATCGATCGTGTCAATCGCAGCAACATCCGGCCGACATGTGTTCCGCGCGGCAATGTTGCACGCGCTTGTTGCAAACTAATGATAAAAGACGCATTCGCCAAGAGCTTATTACCGCAGTGCACCGCGCATGCCCAATATCGCGGCACAATGGTTGACCACGCGACAATCCGCGGGTCATGGTCTGCGCCGTGCTCGCGCCAAATCACTCAGGACAAACACCGGATTCCTTCACCCCTGATTCCCGTCAGGCCTGGGTGCGGCTCGTCCTTGCCCTTTTGATCGGCTCGATCGGGGCCGTCGGCATGTGGGCGGTCGTGGTCGTGATTCCCGTGGTGCAGACCGAATTCGGTGCCACGCGCGGTGCGGTGTCGCTCGCCTTCACGCTGATGATGTTCGGCTTCGGGCTCGGCGGCGTGATCGCCGGCAAAATCACCGATCGCTTCGGCATCGTGCTCGCGATGGCGATCAGCATCGCGTTCCTCGGCGTCGCCAATGTGCTCGCAGGTCTGTCGGGCCAGCTCTGGCAGTTCGTCGCCGCCTATTTCCTGATCGGGCTCGGCACGTCGGCGACCTTCGCGCCGCTGATGGCGGAAGCCTCGCACTGGTTCGAGCGCTATCGCGGCCTCGCCGTGACCATCGTCGCCAGCGGCAACTACGTCGCCGGCACGATGTGGCCGCCGATCGTGAACTGGGGCACGCAGGAAATCGGCTGGCGCTACACCCATATCGGCATCGGCATCGTCTGCGCCAGCACGATGGCGCTCCTGGTCCTCGTGCTGCGCGCGCAGATGGGTGACGACCACGTTCGCGATCACGCCAACGCGCCGCCGCCCCGCGTCGATCTCAAGCTGTCGACCAACACGCTGACGGTGCTGCTCTCGATCGCCAGCATCTCTTGCTGCGTCGCCATGGCGATGCCGCAGGTGCATATCGTCGCCTATTGCGGGGATCTCGGCTACGGCGTGGCGCGCGGCGCCGAGATGCTGTCCTTGATGATGGGCTGCGGCATCATCAGCCGGATCGGCTCCGGTTATCTCGCCGACAAGATCGGCGGCATCCGCACGCTGCTGGTGGGATCGCTGGCGCAGGGCTTTGCGCTGGTCTTCTATCTGTTCTTCGACAGCCTCACCTCGCTCTATTTGATCTCCGCGATGTTCGGCCTGTTCCAGGGCGGCATCGTGCCGAGCTATGCCATCATCGTGCGCGAGGCGATGCCGGCGAGCGAGGCGGCGACGCGCGTCGGCATCGTGATCTTCGCCTCGGTGTTCGGCATGTCCTTCGGTGGCTGGGTGTCGGGGGTCATCTTCGACGCCACAGGCTCGTATGCTGCAGCGTTCACCAACGGCGTGGCGTGGAACGCGGTCAACATCAGCATCGTCGTGCTGCTCTTGGTCCGCTCGCGGATGCGCTCGGTCAAGACCGGGCCGGGCCTTGCGACCTAGACCGACTGTCCCGCCTTCAGCAGCGAGCAGCCGGTGATCTTGTAGCTGCCGTCCGCCTGCTGCTCGAGCGTGTACAGCGCTTCCCACGCTTCGCCATTGGCGTCGATGATATGAACGCGCTGGGAGATCCAGCTGCCCTCGCTCTTGCTCTCGCCGAAGTCAAAACTCTTGTGGCGATAGATCGGCGCGTAACCGTTCTGCACCATCGACATGAATATATCGGGCGCGGGGAAGATCTGCTTGATCGCCGGCGCGGCGTGGGAATAGGCGGCGGCCGCATCGCCGCGGACCAAGGCCTGCTCCTGGGCGCGGATGACGCCCTGCGCTGTGGCAACATCGTCGGCGAGGGCTGCGGTCGAGCTGAAGACAAGGCTGATAGCGACGAGCACGGCGGCAATGCGCATGACAGGCTCCGCGTTGAAATCCCGGCATGCTGATCCTAGCATGACCTCAGGGAGATACGCTGGCGCTATCGCTTGCGTTTCACCGCGGGTCTGGCGGGCCTGGCGGCGCGCGCCTTGCTGGTCCCTGTCTTGGCCTTGCCCGCCGGCTGCACCCGCAGGCCGTCGACGAACACGTCGAGGAGCCGCAGTGCGGTTGACTGCCAGCCCGGCTGGTCGTGGATGTAGCACATGCCGAAGAACGCGCGCAGCAGGTCCTCGGGACCGATGTCGGCGCGCAACTCGCCGGCCGAAACTGCGCGGTCGAGCAGAGAGCCGGTCGCCTTGGTCAGGCGATCGAACGAGAAGGCGTGCAGCTCGGACCCGCTTTGCACCGCAAGCGCCAGGGCTGCCACCATCCCCTTTTTGGTGGCGACGAATTCGACACCTGAGCGAAGCCAGCGGCGCAGCGCGTCGACCGGGTCCTTGGCGGCACGCAAATGTTCGGCGAGCTCGCTGAGCTGTTCGACCTCGCGCCGGTACACCGCCTCGAACAGATCCTCGCGCGTCGGAAAATGCCGATAGAGCGTGCCGATGCCGACGCCGGCACGTTTCGCCACCGCCTCGAGGCTCGCCTCCGGGCCACCGGCACTGAACACCGCTTTCGCCGCCTCTAACACGCGCTCGCGATTGCGCACGGCGTCGGCACGGGGCTTTCGAATCTGGTCGGTGTGGTCGTCCATGCGGCCAATGTAGATCACGAATTGGTTAGATTGAACCCTTGTCGGACCCCCGCAGGGCTGCATCGCGTTGTCGACGCACGGGCTTTTGACGAATTCCAAATATTTTTCGGCGGCCCTTGTTAAGCGGAGGGTGCCTCCGTATCTTCGCCTGGCTGCCGGCCGGCTTCCGCCCGGTCGGCGCCTATCGACAGCGGCCACGGCGGTGGCGCGCTGCACGATGACTCATGTCCAAATCTGATCGGAGCCTTGTATGAACCACTCCATCAGCCTCACCGTGAACGGTGCGCGGCGCGATTTCGTCCTCGACGATCCGCGCGTCACGCTGCTCGATCTCCTGCGTGAGCGCCTCCATCTCACCGGCACCAAGAAGGGATGCGACCGCGGCCAGTGCGGCGCCTGTACCATTCTGGTCGACGGCAAGCGCATCAATTCCTGCCTCGCGCTCGCCATCAGCCATGACGGCGCCGACATCCTCACCATCGAAGGGGTCGCACGTGGCGACCAGCTGCACCCGGTGCAGGCCGCCTTCATCGCGCATGACGGCTTTCAATGCGGCTTCTGCACGCCCGGCCAGATCATGAGTGCGATCGGCATGATGCAGGAGGCGCAGGCCGGCAACGACCCAGAGCGCATTCGCGAGTGTATGAGCGGCAATCTCTGCCGCTGCGGCGCCTATGCCGGCATCGTCGATGCCGTGCTCGACGCGCAAGGACAGATGGACGAAACCAACCAGAGGCGCTCGGCATGAAACCGTTCGATTACGTCAGGCCCGCCACGGTCACCGAGGCCGTCGCCGCTGCGGCCCAGCCGGGCGCCGTCTATCTCGCCGCCGGCACCAATCTGCTCGACCTGATGAAGGGCAATATCAGCCGTCCGGATCGCCTGGTCGATGTCACCCATCTCGACGGGCTCGATGCCATCGAGACGCTCGCCGACGGTAGCTTGCGCATCGGCGCGCTGGTGAGCAATGCCGATCTCGCGCATGACCCGGCCTTTGCAACGACCTATCCCGCTGTCGCCGAGGCGCTGCTCTCCGGCGCCTCCGCGCAATTGCGCAATGCCGCGACGGTCGGCGGCAATCTGCTGCAACGGACGCGTTGCGCGTACTTCTACGACACTGCCAGCCGTTGCAACAAGCGCGAGGCCGGCAGCGGCTGCGATGCCCGTGACGGCGAAAACCGCGGCCACGCCGTGCTCGGCTGGAGCGAGAGCTGCATTGCCACGAATCCCTCGGATTTCTGCGTGCCGCTGGTCGCGCTCGATGCCGTGGTCGAGATCGAGGGCAAGGGCGGCCGTCGCGAGATCGCGCTCGACGCGTTGCATCGCCTGCCCGGCAACACGCCCGAGCGCGAGTCCGTGCTCGAGCCCGGCGATCTCATCGTCGCGGTGCGGCTGCCGCCGACGGCACGCGGCTTTGCGGCGCATGCGCGCTATCTCAAGGTCCGCGAGCGCACCTCCTATGCCTTTGCAGTCGTTTCGGCGGCTGCGGCATTGCGGATCGAGAACGGCAAGATCGCGGAGGCGCGGCTTGCGCTCGGCGGCGTTGCGGCAAAGCCCTGGCGCGCCCGCGCCGCGGAGGATGTGCTGACGGGTGTCGCGCCGACGACCGACGCCTTCCAGGAAGCCGCCTGGCGCGCGCTCGCCGACGCAAAACCGTCCGGCGACAACGCCTTCAAGATCGAGCTCGCGCGCCGCATCGTCGTGCGCGCGCTGCGACTTGCCGCCGCGGGCACGCCCGCGCGTCTGCCGGCGCTGCCGGCCTCTCCCCTTGCCTCGACCTCCGGAGCCTTCCATGCCTGAGCTCAATCTTACCAGCGCACCCGCCCATCTGCGCCACGGCTCGAACATCGGCCAGCCGCTGACCCGCCGCGACGGCTTTCTCAAGGTCACGGGGCAGGCGACCTATGCCGCCGACAATCATCCGCCCGGTATGCTGTTCGCGGTGATCGCCGTGTCCAGCATCGCCCATGGCCGCGTGACCTTCCTCGATGTCGCCGCCGCCAAGCGGCATCCCGGCGTCGTCGACGTCATGACGCCGGAGCACAAGCCGCAGCTCGCGATCGATCCGGAGATCAAGACCAATCCGTTCGTGTTCCGGATGGAGGCGTTGCACAGCAACGAAGTGCGTTATGCCAACCAGCCCATCGCGGTCGTGATCGCGGAAACGCTTGAAGCCGCGACCGAAGGCGCGGCGCTGCTGGCGCCGCGCTACGAAACACTGCCCCCGCTGGTCGGCCTCGACGCCGGCGAGAGCTTCGTGCCGCCGGTCGTTGGCGTCGGCAATCCCACCGAAAATCACCGCGGCGATGTCGAGGCGGGCCTTGCCGCGGCCGAAAAGCAGATTGACGCGACTTACGAGACGCCGCCGCAATATCACAACGCGATGGAGCCGCATGCGATCGTGGTTCAATGGGACGGCGACAGCCTCTCCGTGGATATGCCGACCCAGGGTTTGAAGCTGTCGCTGGCGCGCATCGCCGAGCTGTTCGGCATCGCGCACGACAAGATCCACATCCGCAGTCCTTTCCTCGGCGGCGGCTTCGGCTCCAAGGGCCTCATGGGCGGCCCGCCTGTGCTCGGCATCATGGCGACGAAGCTGGTGGGCAGGCCGATCAAGCTCGTGCTGCGCCGTGAGCAGATGTACGGCCCGGTCGGCCATCGCGCGCCGACCCGCCAGCGCCTGCGCCTCGGCACCGACGGCGAGGGACGTCTGACCGCGCTCGATCATCATGCGCGGACGGTGTCGAGCACGTTCGACGACTTTTACGAGCCGGCGGCCGATGCCTCGCACACGCTCTATGCGGCGCCGGCCATCCGCACCTCGCACGATGCCGTGCGAGTCAACACCGGCACACCGCTGTTCATGCGGGCACCCGGCGAGGCGACCGGCTCGATCGCGCTGGAGAGCGCGATCGACGAGATGGCCTGGGCCTGCGGCATGGATCCGCTCGCCTTCCGCCTGAAGAACTATGCCGAGGTCGAGCCGATCACGGGAAAACCGTTCTCCTCGAAAGCGCTGCGTGCCTGCTACGAGCAGGGCGCGGCGCGCTTCGGCTGGGCCAAGCGGTCGCTGCAGCCGCGGCAGATGCGCGACGATGATGGCCTTCTGGTCGGCTGGGGCATGGGCACCGCGACCTTCCCCGCGCTGATGTTTCAGGCCGAGGCACGCGCGGCAATCCGCCGTGACGGCTCGGGCGTGATGGAGATCGGCGCGCACGACATGGGGCAGGGTGCCTGGACGGCGCTGGCGCAGATCGCCGCCGATGAACTCGGGCTCGATATCGACCGCGTCGCGTTCAAGGCCGGCACCTCCGACCTGCCCGATGCCGGCATTGCTGGCGGCTCGGCGCACACGGCAACCGCTGGTGCGGCGATCCACAGCGCCGGCGCGGCCGTGATTGCGAAGCTCGCCGAGCTTGCGACGGGTGACGAGCGCTCGCCGCTGTTCGGCGCCGGCAATGCCGGCGTGATCGCACGCGGCGGCCGGTTGGTCCGGCGCGACGACGAGAGCCGCGGCGAGAGCTATGCCGAGATCCTCGCGCGCGCCGGCGTCGCTGAAGTCGAGGCCCGCGGCACCGGCGCGCCGAACCCGGCGGCGATGGAGGAATATGCGATGCACGCGCACGGGGCGGTGTTCGCGGAGGTGAAGGTCGATCCCGAACTCGGCCAAGTCCGTGTCAGCCGCATGGTCGGCGCATTCGCGGCCGGGCGGATCGTCAATCCGCGGATGGTGCAGAGCCAGCTGTTCGGCGGCATGATCTGGGGCCTGTCCTTCGCGCTGCACGAGGAGGCGATTACAGATCGCCGGACCGGGCGGATCATGAACGCCAATCTCGGCGAGTACCACGTCCCCGTGAATGCCGACGTGCCGCCGCTCGACGTGATCACGGTCGAAGAGCACGACCCGCACGTCAACGCGCTCGGCATCAAGGGCGTCGGCGAGATCGGCATCACCGGCAGCGCCGGCGCGGTCGCCAACGCGGTCTGGCACGCGACCGGCGTGCGCGTCCGCAAGTTCCCGATCAAGATCGAGGAACTGTTGACGCAGTCTTGAAAGGTTGAAGCTCGATCGTCGCGACGACGGAGGTGCGCTCCCTCTCCCGCTTGCGGGAGAGGGTTGGCGAGAGGGTGTATCCGCAATGGGACACTCCCCTAGAGGAGAAAGCCCTCACCCGCGCCTTTGGCGCAACCTCTCCAGCAAGCGGGAGAGGTGAAAGACCCGCGGCCATCGATTCAACCTAAAGACATCTCCGCTCTAGCGGATCGAGCCCGAAAAATTGTCGATGTCGGCAGAGGCCCGCGCCGGGAGCAGCCGAGCGGTCGAGGCCGTGCCGTCGCGCCGATCCGGTCAGTTCAGCTTCCTGCGGAGCGCCTTCACCGCTTCTCGCTGCTGCTCGATATATTCGGCGATCGCCTTGCGCAGCTCGCGCGAGTGGAGCTTGTCCGCATCACGCAGAGGTATGCTGGGCACGGCTTCAGCTTGGACATTGGCTGGGGTGGTCTTCATGCGCGAGCTCCGTCTACGAAGCGGCCCCGGAGAGCCTAGGAGTCCGGGGCCATAACCTCAGCACCTCTAAGCCAGGCTGCTCGGCTACGTTTCGTAATATATCGCGCCTGGCCGTTGCGGAAATTGAGATGGCTCAAGCTCCGTAATCTATCGGTGTCGGCGCAGGACATGCGATGGGCGGCCGCGCTCAGAATGTCGGTGGCGTGCAGGCCGAGATCACTTCGCAGGGCTTGCCGCCGACGCAGCGGAAGCGGTGCGGACGGCGGCTCTCGAAATAATAGGCGTCGCCGGGATTGAGGACGCGCCGCTCGTCCTCGACCGTGACCTCGAGCTTGCCCGAGATCACGATGCCGCCTTCCTCGCCCTCATGGACGAGGTGGACGCGGCCGGTGTCGCTGCCAGGCTCGTAGCGCTCCTTCAGGATCTGCAGGCTACGGCCGAACAGATTGTCGCCGACCTGCCGGAACGAGATCGGCTTCTTGCCGACCTCGGTCAGCTCCTCGGCGCGGTAGAAAATCTTGCGCCTTAACTCCGGCTCCAGCGCGAAGAACTCGGCGAGCCCCATCGGGATGCCGTCGAGGATGCGCTTGAGCGCCCCGACGGAGGGGTTCATCTGGTTGGACTCGATCAGCGAGATCGTCGAATTGGTGACCCCGGCGCGCTTGGCGAGTTCCCGTTGCGACAGCTTGTGGCGCGCCCGGATGAATCGCAGTCGTCCACCGATGTCGACGCTCATGCCCAAGTCCCGTGTTGCTGGTGTTGCGGATCGCGCAAATATGGACCAGCAGCCCCAGACAAATCAATGGGTTGCGGCTGAGCAGAAAAGGACTTGTTGCGCATTCCAAGCCGTGCCTCTGCTAGCGGGTCAGCAAAGGAGCGCGGCCGTGACCCTTCATCAGATTCCGAACACTATCAAGACCGACTCGTTCTGGATGCCGTTCACGGCCAACCGGCAATTCAAGAAGGCACCGCGCCTGTTCTCCTCGGCCGAGGGCATGCACTACACCACGGTCGATGGCCGCAAGGTGATCGACGGCTCCGCCGGCCTGTGGTGCGTCAATGCCGGCCACGGCCGCAAGCAGATCGCCGCCGCGGTCGAGCGCCAGCTGATGACGCTGGACTTCGCGCCGTCGTTTCAGATGGGCCATCCGCTTGCGTTCGACTTCGCCGAGCGTCTCGCCGAGATCGCGCCGAAGGGCCTCGACCGCATCTTCTTCACCAATTCCGGCTCCGAGTCGGTCGACACCGCGCTGAAGATCGCGCTGGCCTATCACCGCGCCAACGGCCAAGCCAGCCGCACCCGGCTGATCGGCCGTGAGCGCGGCTATCACGGCGTCGGCTTCGGCGGCACCTCGGTCGGCGGCATGGTCGCGAACCGACGCGCCTTCGCCACCCTGCTGCCGGGCGTCGATCACATCCGCCACACCCACGACCTCACCCGTAACGCCTTCGCCAAGGATCAGCCGGAGCATGGCGCCGAGCTCGCCGACGATCTCGAGCGTCTGGTCGCCTTGCATGGCGCCGAAACCATCGCCGCCGTCATCGTCGAGCCGGTGCCGGGCTCGACCGCGGTGCTGCCGCCGCCGAAGGGCTATCTGCAGCGCCTGCGCGAGATCTGCGACAAGCACGGCATCCTCCTGATCTTCGACGAGGTCATCACCGGCTTCGGCCGCCTCGGCACGCCGTTCGCCGCCAATTTCTTCGGCGTCACGCCGGACCTGATGACGACGGCCAAGGGCATCACCAACGGCACCATTCCCTGCGGCGCGGTGTTCGCGCACCGCAAGGTGCACGACGCCATGATGATCGGTCCGGAGAACGTCATGGAGCTGTTCCACGGCTACACTTACTCCGCGCATCCGACCGCCTGCGCCGCGGGTATCGCGACGCTCGACATCTACAAGGACGAGGGCCTGCTGACGCGCGGTGCCTCGATCGCCGAATATTGGCGCGATGCGCTGCATTCGCTGAAGGGGCTGCCGAACGTCATCGACATCCGCAATTGCGGCCTGATGGGCGCGGTGGAGCTGTCGCCGCGCGATGGTGCGGTCGGTGCGCGTGGCTACGACGTCATGGTCGACTGCTTCAATCGCGGGCTGTACTTCCGCATGAGCGGCGACTCCTTCGCGCTGTCGCCGCCGTTGATCGTCGAGAAGAGCCACATCGACGATATCGTCTCGATTCTCGGCGACGCCATCAAGCGGGTGGCCTGATAATTGCTCTCGCCATTGCGAGTTGTATCCTTGCAGCGGCGAGCGTGATGCCGCGGGAGTTTGACGAAGCGTGAAAGTCTTGATCCTCGGCAGCGGTGTCATCGGTGTCACCTCTGCCTACTACCTCGCACGTGCCGGCCACGAGGTGACGGTCGTCGACCGTCAACCCGAGCCGGCGCTGGAGACCTCCTTCGCCAATGCCGGCGAGGTCTCGCCGGGCTATTCCTCGCCCTGGGCCGGCCCCGGCGTGCCGGTGAAGGCGGTGAAGTGGCTTCTGATGAAGCACGGCCCACTGGTGATCCGGCCGAAGCTCGATCCCGTCATGTGGGTCTGGCTGCTGAAGATGCTGCGCAACTGCACCAGCGCGCGTTACGCCGTCAACAAGAGCCGGATGATCCCGATCGCGGAATACAGCCGCGATTCCCTGCGCGATCTGCGCCGCGATATCGGCATTCAGTATGACGAGCGCTCGCAAGGCACGCTGCAGCTGTTCCGCTACCAGGCGCAGCTCGACGGCACGGCCGAGGACATCGCCGTGCTCAAGCAATATGGCGTGCCCTTCGAGGTGCTGAGCCGCGAGGGCTGCATCGCGGTCGAGCCGGCGCTCGCTGGGGTGAAGGAGAAGTTCGTCGGCGGGCTTCGTCTGCCGCAGGACGAGACCGGCGACTGCCACATGTTCACGCAGGCGCTGGCCAGGCACGCCCAGGCGCTCGGCGTGCGCTTCATGTTCAAGACCTCGATCGACCGCATCGTCACCGAGGGCGCGCGCGTCAGCGGTGTCGCGACCAGTGCCGGGATGTTGCAGGCCGACGCTTACGTGCTCGCGCTCGGCAGCTATTCGTCGCGGCTCGCAGCCCCGCTCGGCATTTCGTTGCCGGTCTATCCGGTGAAGGGCTATTCGATCACGGTGCCGATCAAGGACGCCTCGGGCGCGCCGGAATCCACCGTGATGGACGAAAGCTACAAGGTCGCTATCACGCGCTTGGGGAATCGCATCCGCGTCGGCGGCACCGCCGAAATCTCGGGCTATTCGGACAAGCTCTACGACGCGCGGCGCGCCACGCTCGATCATTCGCTGACCGATTTGTTTCCGCGCGGCGGCGATCTCGACAAGGCGACGTTCTGGAGCGGCCTGCGCCCGATGACGCCGGACGGTCCGCCCGTGATCGGCCCGACGCAATACGCCAATCTCCACCTCAACACCGGCCACGGTACACTCGGTTGGACCATGTCCTGCGGCTCGGGGCGCGTGCTCGCCGACATGCTGTCGGGCAAGAAGCCGGACATCGACGTGACTGCGCTGACAGTGGACCGGTATAATCACCGGTTCGGGTAGACCCTCTCAGTCCGTCATTGCGAGCGCAGCGAAGCAATCCAGGATCCCTCCACGGAGGCAGTCTGGATTGCTTCGTCGCAAGGGCTCCTCGCAATGACAGTGCGGAGGCAGCGCGCGTCCAAATCCATCACCGTCACCCTCGTCGC
The DNA here is from genome assembly GCF_001590795.1 of Bradyrhizobium sp. AT1. GTDB lineage: Bacteria > Pseudomonadota > Alphaproteobacteria > Rhizobiales > Xanthobacteraceae > Bradyrhizobium. The sequence goes on along the minus strand of NZ_JXDL01000001.1, from coordinate 3,712,056 downwards.
AATGGCAGAGCCGTTGCTGCTGAGATGGCCGCTTTATGCGCCCCGACTGATGACGGGATGAGTTCGCGACCCGCGCGTCAATGCCGCGCGCGACGTGCGGACATGATCCGGGCGATATGGCCATCATCACCGTACATGGCATCCCATAGATTGACGCCAGATGCCCACGATGTGATCCAGTCTTCGAAGCTGAGGGACTCCTCGAAGAATGCGTCGGTCCAGTCATCGCCATCGTGACCGTTGGGATCGAATATCCGCATCCGGAAATCCGGGTCGAGGCAATCGACACAGGAGTAGATGGCGCATCCCCAATGGCAGATCGGCAGAAGGCCATCCGGCCAAGCCAGCTCTGAGGCGCTCCGGAGCATCTCGTAGATCTCAACGGCCGTCTTGCCGGTATCGTCGGGAACGCCGTTCGTCAGTCCGATGAGTCCGTATCCGGGGCCAAAACCTCCGTTGCCGATATCGGCATATATTCGCCTCAGGAGGGGCGGCAGCCGGAAACGAAGATGCCGTTCGTCGGAGGCCATATCGCCGGTCTTGCCGGGGATCAGTCCGGCGCGCGGAGGCCGGCCCAGATCGGTGGCCTTTGTCTTCAGCCGCCGCCGTATCGCAGCGATGATGAGGTCATCCATCGACGTGGCCCTTCGCGTAGAATGCCCCCACATCATGCCAGCAGATGGCGTTCGGCGAAACTACCCCGCCCCCGTCACGCAGTTGACCCACAGCACCACGGCCTTCGCATCCTGCGCCGGATTGGAAAACCGGTGCGGCCTGCGGCTGGCGAACCGAAAGCTGTCGCCGGTCTTCAGCGACCAGGTCTCATTGTCCACTGTCAGCATCATCTCGCCTTCGAGCACGAGGCCGGCCTCCTCGCCGTCATGCGTGTAGAGCTCGTCGCCGGTGGAGCCGCCGGGCTCCAGATGCACCAGGAACAGGTTGAGCTTGTTGTCGGCGCTCGCCGGGCTCAGCAATTGTTTGGACACGCCGGTGCGCCAGAGCTTCAACTCCGGCCGCTGCAGCCCGCGTGTCACCACCTGGTCGGAGGCGCCGTCGGCGTTCGGGCTTGCGCCGAACAAGGCGGCGATGCCGACGCCGAGCACGTCGGCGAGGGTGGCCAGCACGCGCAGCGAGGGTGATGACAGGCCGCGCTCGATCTGGCTGAGGAAGCCGATCGACAGCTCGGTGCGCGCTGCGACGCTCTCCAGGGAGAATTGCCTGATGCGCCTGAGATCGCGGATGCGGCGGCCGACCGCGACGTCCATCGCGGGCTCGGCCGGCTTGGTCACGGCTTTGGCTTTCGCCTGTTTCGCCGGCTTTGCGGCGGCCGGTTTGCGCATTCTTTTGCCACCGCTCACGTCAAACCGCTTCCTTCATGTGCATGAAAACCACTTGCATCGTCCGCGAAAGTGTGACCAAATTTTCATATTGGTGAAAATAGGCCGAAACGGTGCGGCCCGCAACGTCTGATCAGAACAACGTCTGATCACGGCATGCGCGTGCGTCGCCATCGGCCACACCCAAAGGGGGATGCGATGAAGCGTATTGTTCAGGCCGCGATGGCGGCACTCGCGATTGCAACTGTCGTGCCGGCCTCGGCGCAGCAGGTGCTGAAGGTCGGCTCGACGCCGACGGGCATTCCCTTCACCTTCCTCGACACCAAGACCAACACCATCCAGGGCATCATGGTCGATCTCATCACCGAGGTCGGCAAGGATGCCGGCTTCAACGTGCAGATCGAGCCGATGCAGTTCTCGGCCCTGATCCCCTCGCTGACCTCGAGCAAGATCGACATCATTGCCGCCGCGATGTTCATCACGCCGCCGCGCAAGGAGGTCGTCGACTTCTCCGATCCGATCTACACCTATGGCGAGGGCCTGGTGGTGCCGAAGGGCGATACCAAGGCCTATGCTACGCAGGACGATCTGAAGGGCGAGACGGTCGGCGCCCAGGTCGGCACCGCCTTCGTCGACGCGCTGAAGAAGACCGGCCTGTTCGCCGAGGTGAAAGCCTACGACACCATCCCCGACATCCTGCGCGACGTGAACACCGGCCGCCTCAAGGCCGGCTACGCCGATTATCCGATCCTCGCCTACAATCTGAAGCAGGGCGGATTCCCAGAGGTGCGTCTCGTCGACGGCTACAAGCCCGTCACCGTCGGCTCGGTCGGCATCGGCGTGCGCAAGGGCGAGACTGCGCTGCTCGGCAAGATCAACGCCTCGCTGGCGAAGCTCAAGGCCAACGGCAGCATCGACAAGATCCTGGGTAAATGGGGCCTGAAGGCACAAGGCTGATCGACAGAAGCTGATTGAAGAAGGCTTTTCGATGAAGGCTTGCCGATGAAAGGCTTCTGGCACGACGCCGCCGAGTTTTTCCCGATCCTGATGAGCGGCGTCGCGCTGACGATCGTCGTCACCATCGGCTCGCTGCTGCTCTCGACGGCGCTCGGCCTGATCTGGGCGATGATGCGGGTCTCCGGCATCAAGGCGCTGTCGATGCTCAGCGCCAGCCTGATCAACGTGATCCGCGGCATCCCGATCATCGTGCTGCTGTTCTACCTCTACTTCGTGATGCCCGATCTCGGCGTCACGCTCAGTGCTCTGCAGGCTGCCATCCTCGGCCTCGGCATCGCCTATTCGGCCTACCAGGCGGAAAATTTTCGCGCCGGCATCGAGGCGATCGACAAGGGCCAGATCGAGGCCGCGCAGTCGATCGGCATGGGCTGGTGGCTGACCATGCGGCGCGTGGTGCTGCCGCAGGCCGTGCGCATCGTGCTGCCGCCCTACGGCAACGTCATGATCATGATGCTGAAGGATTCCTCGCAAGCCTCGACCATCACGGTGGCCGAGCTCGCCCTGCAGGGCAAGCTGATCGCGTCTTCGACCTTCAAGAACACCAACGTGTTCACGCTGGTGGCGCTGATGTATCTGACCATGAGCATTCCGCTGATCCTGCTGGTCCGTCACTTCGAGAAGCGGGCCGGCAAGCGATGATCGAGCTGAACGACATCCACAAGAGCTTTGGCAAGGTCGAGGTGCTCAAGGGCATCACGGCGTCGGTCGAGAAGGGCGAGGTGGTCTGCATCGTCGGTCCCTCGGGCTCCGGCAAATCCACCATCCTGCGCTGCATCAACGGGCTGGAAAGCTACGACCGCGGCGAGATCAGCGTCGAGGGCCTCAAGGTCGATCGTGACGCGCCGTCGATCGTGAACATCCGCACCCAGGTCTCGATGGTGTTCCAGCGCTTCAACCTGTTCCCGCATCGCACCGCGCTGGAGAACGTGATCGAAGGGCCGCTCTATGTGAAGAAGGAGCCGCGTGCGCAAGCGCTGGAGCGCGGCCGCGCGCTGCTCGCCCAGGTCGGGCTCGCCGAGAAGGCTGATGCGCATCCGCCGCAGCTGTCCGGCGGCCAGCAGCAGCGCGTCGCGATCGCGCGGGCGCTGGCGATGCAGCCCAAGGCGATCCTGTTCGACGAGCCGACCTCGGCGCTCGATCCCGAATTGGTCGGCGACGTGCTCGGCGTGATGCGCAAGCTCGCCGACGACGGCATGACCATGGTGGTCGTCACGCACGAGATGGGCTTTGCCCGCGATGTCGCCGACCGCGTGCTGTTCATCGACGGTGGCGTCATCGTCGAGCAGGGGCCGGCCAAGGCGCTGCTCAATCAACCCCAGCATCCGCGCACGCAGGACTTTTTGCGCCGCGTGCTGCATCCGCTCTGACCGGTCTTCGCCATGACGCGCCTGCCTCTGCCGCCCTCACTCTATGCCGACACCGCCGTCGCGCCGGTCGCCACGCCGCCGCTCGATGCCGACAAGAACGTCTCGGTCGCGATCGTCGGCGGCGGCTATACGGGGCTTTCCACTGCGCTGCATCTGGCGGAGCAGGGCGTCAAGGCGCTGGTGCTGGAGGCGCAGGAGCCGGGCTGGGGTGCGTCGGGCAACAATGGCGGCCACACCAATCCCGGCTTGAAGCACGACCCCGACCAGATCGAAGCGGACTTCGGGGCCGATCTCGGCCGCCGCATGATCACCTTCGCCTACGGCACCACTGACTTCACGCACGAGCTGATCCGCCGCTACCAGATCCCGTGCGAGGCGCGGCAGAGCGGCACGCTGCGTGCCGCCTATCACGAGGCCAGCGCCGCCGCGATCGAGAAGACCGCGCAGCAATGCATCCGCCGCGGCATGCCGGTGTCATATCTGAATCGCGAGCAGCTGCGCGAGATGACCGGCACCGACCGTTACATTGGCGCCATGCTGGACACGCGCGGCGGCGATCTGCATCCGCTCAGCTACGCCCGCGGCCTCGCGCGCGCCGCGATCTCGGCGGGCGCGAAAGTGTTCGGCGAGACGCCGGCGCTGTCGCTCCGTCGCGATGGCAGCCGTTGGCGCATCGAAACGCCGCGTGCGCTGGTTCATGCCGACAAGGTCCTGCTCGCCACCAACGGCTTCACCGACGATCTCTGGCCGGCGCTCCGCCGCACCATCGTGCCGGTGTTCTCGTCGATCGCCGCTACCGCGCCGCTCTCCGACGCAGTCGCCCGCTCGATCATGCCGACGCGCTCCGTGCTCTACGAGAGCGGCCACATCACGGTCTACTACCGCATCGACCAGCACAACCGCCTCTTGATGGGCGGCCGCGGGCCGATGCGCTGGATCAAGTCGCCGAACGACGTCGCCTATCTCATGCGCTACGCCGAGCGGCTATGGCCGCAGCTCAAAGGCGTGTCCTGGACTCACGGCTGGAACAGCCGGCTCGCCATCACGAGCGACCACTACCCGCATGTGCATGAGCCCGCCGAGGGCGTCCTGATCTCGCTCGGCTGCAACGGCCGCGGCGTTGCGCTCGCGACCGCGATGGGGGCGCAGCTCGCGCGCCGGCTGATCGGCGGCGCCAAGGCCGAGATCGACATGCCCATCACGGGCATCAAGCCGATCCCGATGCACGCGTTCTGGCCGGTGGGCGTGACGACCGCCGTGATCGCGGGGCGCGTGCGGGACCGGCTCGGCATGTGAGAAGGCGCCGCCCAGTGAGGAGCGGCGCCTTGCATCATCGATAGATATTGGGCGTCAGCAGCGGCCCTGCTTCCACAGGCCGGGTGGGCAGCCGTGACCGCGCCAGCCGACCTTGCGTCCGCGCGACCATCCAGGCGGCGTGCCATGGTGATGATGGCCCATCGAATGCCCATGACCATGACCGTGTCCATGACCGCCGCCATGGCCGCCCTTGGCTAGTACAGGGCCGGTCAATGTAAAGCCGGCCGCAATGACCAGCGACGCAGCGAGCGCAAGTTTCTTCATAATGTCCTCCACGGGGGTGAGCGCATTTGTCCGTTTAACGAACGAACGGTGCGCAGCTAAGTTCCCTGCGAATGTGGAGGAGTCGTGATGCTCGCCTGGATGCGCAGTCGCGCGCGCACTCAACGCGCGCTGGCAGAATCGAAGCAGCGATGCTCGCGCTCAACCTTCCGCGACCGCGTCGGCCCAGGGGTGAAAGATCTCGACAGCGCCGGAATTGACGTCGCCCTCGCGCATGACGACGCTCGGGCAGGCGAATTTCTGCGGCAACGTCTGCACCCGGCTCTCTTCATAGTCGAAGCGCGCCGCCAACGTCTTGCGCACGTCGTCCGGCAGTCGGGCATCTCCGATCACGATCGCGCCTTCGCTGGCGTCGATGCGCGGCTGATGGATGGCCGCATCGAGATCCATGCCGAAATCCATCACGAAGGATGCGAGCTGCATCACCGACGGCAGGATGCGGCGTCCGCCGGAGGCGCCGACGGCGAGGCGCTTGCCATCCTTCGTCTCGGCGATGACGGGCGTGTAGTTGCAAAGGCAGCGCTTGCCGGGAGCCAGCGAATTGGTGGTGCCCGGCGTCGGGTCGAACCACATGATGCCGTTGTTCATGGTGATGCCGGTGTGCGGCGTCACATATCGCGAGCCGAAGGACGACAGCAGCGTCTGTGTCACCGCCGCGATGTTGCCGTGGCGGTCGACCACCGAGAAATGCGTGGTGCAGGCCGGCGCCAGATATTCGGCGCCGAGCGAGCGCTTGCCGTCGGCATCGCCCATGTCCTTGAGCCGCTCGCGGAAGGCGGCTTGCAGCGCAAGTGCGTATTCGACATAGGCGCCGGCATCGGGCGCGCCTGCGGGCGTCCAGCTCTCCTGCAACAGACGCAGCGCATGCGCCATCGTCGGCCCCGCGGTGAGCTCCGGTGTGGCGAACACCTTGCCGCCGCGATAGGGGATCGCCAGCGGTTCGCGCAGATGCGCGCGGAATGCGGCGAGGTCCTCCACCGACAGCGAGCCGCCGTCGGCCTTGATGTCGGACGCAATGCTCCTGGCGAGATCACCCTGGTAGAAATCGCGCGGTCCGGCCTCGGCGAGATGTGACAGTGTCGCCTTCAAGGCGTCCTGCGGCAGTCGCGTCTCGGCCTTGATGCCCCATGGCGCGGTCGGCGGCAGGCCGTTCTTCAAATATGCCGCCGCGCTGGCGGGATAGCGCCTGAGGTCGGCGGCCGAGCCCGAGATCGTCACCGTGGTCCACCAATCGACCAGCAGGCCTTCGCCGGCGAGCCTGGCTGCCGGGGCAACCAGATCCTTCCATGGCATCCTGGCGTAGCGGCGATGCGCCTCTTCCATTCCGGCAACGACGCCGGGGACGGCAATCGAGCCGGGGCCATGGATGTTGCGATCATCCTTCACCCGCGGCCACGGAAACAGGTCAGAGGCGGCGCCCTCGCCGCTGAGCGGATAGTCGGTAGCGCGCAGGCTCTGCGGCGCGCTCATGCCGTAGTCGATCACCTCGGTGCGATCTTCCTTGGCACGGTAGAGCACCATCGCACCGCCGCCGCCGATCCCGCTATTCCAGGGCTCCAGCACGTTCAGCGCCATGGTGGTTGCCACGATCGCGTCGACGCAGTCGCCGCCCGCCGCCAGCACCTCTGCTCCCACTTCGGCCGCCCGCCGCGATTGCGAGGCGACGATGCCGCCTTTGGATGTGACGGCGGGCTTGCGGACGGATTGGTTGAGGCTGAACTGATGAGGCATGATGTCGCTTGATGTTCTGTGCTGGCTTCGTTGCGCTGACTTGCTTCGCGATTGGCGAAGCGCGCGGACAATGGCACATTGCCGACAACGAGAACATCGAAAGGGAGGCGCGGCATGGCTGGTGTGAAACAGGCGCGGGAGGGTGCGGTCGGCATCCTGACGCTCGACGAGCCGGCAAGCCTGAACGCGATGACGCCGGACCTGCTCGGCGCGCTCGCAGGCGCCATCGGCGAGATGACCGAGGACGAGGGGGTTCGAGCCTTGATCCTCACCGGCGCAGGGCGCGGATTTTGCTCAGGACAGAATTTGAAGGCGTCGGAGGCGCTCGGCGAGGACATCGCGGCCGGCGTCATGCGGTTCTACTGGCCGGCCTTCAAGGCCCTGCGCGAGTGCCGCGTGCCTGTCGTCGTCGCCGTCAACGGGGTGGCTGCCGGCGGCGGCTTCAGCCTGGCCATGGCCGGCGACATGATCGTCGCGGCCCGGTCGGCGAGCTTCATCCAGGTGTTCAGCCGCATCGCGCTGGTGCCGGATCTCGGCTCGACCTGGCTGCTGCCGCGACTGATCGGCCGGCAGCGCGCGCTCGAGCTGATGCTGCTGAACGAGCCGCTGACGGCCGAGCGCGCCCGGGAGATCGGCCTGGTGCGGCAGGTCGTCGACGATGCCAAGCTGATGGACGAAGCGCTGACGCTGGCGCGCCGTCTCGCCGAGGGCCCGACGCGCGCTTTGGTCGCAACGCGCCTGCTGGTGGAGGAGAGCGAGCACGCGAGCTACGAGGCGCAATTCCGCCGCGAGATCGAGCTCCAGGCCGAGGTCCGGAAGACCGCGGATGCGGTCGAAGGCCGCAATGCCTTCGTCGAGAAGCGCAAGGCGAGGTTTACGGGGAGGTAGCGTCCGAAGACAAAAAAGCCCGGGACGAACCCGGGCTCGACGCCTTTGGAGAGCGATGCGGGACGATTGCCCCTCAGAGCGGGCGGTTCAGCCGGCTGGCCTGATACTTGGCGCGCCATTTCGGGCCAGGCCCGCGCATGTAGTGAAGCTCGGGACGGTAGGGGTTGCCGGCAACCCGGACCAGCGTCTGCCATTTGGTGGCGACGAAGCTGAGGGGGTGACGGAGCAGGCTCAGGGACGCGATCAGCATGGCATCACCTCAATGCGGCTTGCCGAGCATGGCGGTGAAGGGCAGATCGAAAATCTCTTCGCCGTCGTCGTCGCTGACATGGATCACCCAGTCGCGCCAGTCTTCGCTGCTGGGCGTCAGGATCATCGACCGCATGATCTGCGAGGCGCGGTCGCGCGCCTCGGTGAGATTGGACACGGCGGCGCCGTAGCGGTCGATCAGGGTGCCCTCGGTGTTGGAGCAGTGAAAATAGACCTGGACCATATGCGCCTCCTGGCGGAGCAATTGGGATGGCAAAGCGATACCACCCGAAGCATTCGCGAAACATTCGGGTCGAACCCGGTGAGGGAATCTACGGGTATTGGTCGGCACGAAGATCGTTACAGGTTTAATCACAGGCGAGTGATGTTCGACTGGACTGCATTCGGACGGCATGGAAGACGTTTTCGCGGGAAGTCCGGGGGGCTGCCGTGAGCCATTTCACAGTTGAGCGCAAACGCCGCAGGCTGCGCACAAGTGCAGGGATTTTGGCGGGGGTCTTGGCGGCCCTGCTTGGGCTCACCTCGGTGGCGTCATCGGAGCCGGTTCGCCGCAGCTTCTATGCGATCGGCGCGGACACCTGCGGCGACGGTGATCTCGCTTTTCCCAGGATCCAGATCGACATGAAGGCCGGATTTTGTGCCGGGCTGGTCGCCAGCGAAGCGGATGGCCTCAGGTTTCCGCGCGCGATCGTCCAGGTGCCCGGCCGCGACCTGTTCGTGGTGGCCGATATGGGGGGCTGGGGCCACGCGGACGGCCGGCTGCTGCTGCTCGATCCGCACGCGCCGCAAGGGCAGCGGTTCAGGGAGCTTCTCGCAGGACTCGAATATCCGTTCGGTCTTGCGATCGGTCCGGACCGGAAGCTCTACGCCTCGACCGCCGAGACGATCTTCCGGTTCGACCCGCTCGCCGACAATCCGCGCGGCACCGTCGAGACCATCATCCGCCACATGCCCGGGCGCCGGATCGCGCTGCCCGACGGCACACGGGTCGAGGAGAGCGCGCATCCGCTCAAGCAGTTTGCCTTCGACCGGAGCGGGCGGCTGTTCGTCAATATCGGCTCGCACAGCGACGACTGCATCACGCCAGCGCCGATCACCAAGCCTTGCGCGGCGGCCGAGGGCGCCTCCGCCATGGCCTCGATCTGGCTGTTCGCCCCGCCTGCGGGCGGTGTCTTTCCGGCGCTGAAGCCCGGCGATCCCGATCCGCCGCACACCGTCTACGCGCGCGGCTTGCGCAACTCGATGGCGCTGGCGTTGCATCCGAAATTCCCCGAGGCCGGCTACGCTTTCCTGCAGGGCGAGAACGCCCGCGATCTGCCCGATATCTTCAAGCCAAACGAGGAGATCAACGCGATTGAGCAGGGCAGGCACTATGGCTGGCCCTATTGCTACGATCTGTCGACGCCGAGCCCCGAATTCAGGACCGTGCTGCAATCCGGAGTCTACAAGTCGCTCTGCACCGCCAATGCGCTCTACAAGCCGCCGCTCACATTGATGCCGCCGCACGGCGCCCCGCTGGCGATGCTCTATTACCACGGCGGCAAATTCCCGGAGCTGGACGGCAAGCTGCTGGTCGGCCTGCACGGCTACCGTCCGACCGGCAGCCGCCTGCTGATCTACGACGTCGATGACCACGGCTTCCCAAAGCCGAGCCCGGCGCCCGTGCGCTATCACGTCAGCTGCGCGGCCGAGCCGACGCGCAGTTTTCGGACCGACGCCGGCGAGGTCGCCGCCGCGCCGTTCGACGAGCTGATCGCGGGCTGGCACCGCGTCAACGGCACGCGGCCGCAAGGCGCGCCGGTCGGCATGACGGTCGCCGAGGACGGCGCGATCTGGCTGGTCGAGGACAAGAACCAGAGCGTGATCCGCATCGATCGCGCCGCGGGTGATCCGCCTCAGCCGTTGCCCTGCGACACGCGCAGCCAGCCGATGATCGACCAACTCGCGACGTTCGTTGCCAGGGATGCGCAGAACAATGGCCGCCTCACGACGCTGCGCAAGGGGCTCGTCGAGAAGCACTGCCTCGGCTGCCATTCCGATTTCGGCTTGAAGGAAGGCCAATCGGAGAGCGAAAAGGACACGGCGGTGCTTCGCTTCATGCTCGCGCAGGACGGCTGGATCTATCCGGGCGATCCCTCTTCCGGCAAGCTGCGCACGCGCCTGCGCGGCCTCGGATCGGAGAGGCTGATGCCGCCGGGTGGCGAGAGCCTGCCGAAAACCGAGCCCGGTTACACGCGCCTGCTCGACACAACGGACCTGCTCGTCGCGAAAATGGTCCCTGGCATACGGATGCGGATCAAGCCCGGCCCGCCGCAGCGCAAGTTCTTCGGCAAGACCAACAAGGAATGCGGCGAAATACCGGCTGGGAAGGTCGTTGTCGTGACACAAAGCAGCGCTGTAGACAAACCCGGTTTCAGCCGATTCTTCCGGCCGGCCGATCCCTATTTGAATGGCGAGTGCAGCGACGGCGATGGCTATTACATCCGGCAGGAATTTCTGGTGCCTGTGCAGTAGCGTCCTGTTCGTCGTCGCGACGACGTCCGCGCAAGCGGAGACGAAGCTGTTTGAAAGCGCGCAGGTGACGCCCGCCGGCGAGTACACCTTCGGCATCGAGGGCCCGGCAGCCGACCTCGACGGCAATCTGTTCGTGGTCAATTTCGGCAAGCCCGGCACCATCGGCAGGCTGCGTGCGGGCGGCGCGGCGTCGGAGCCTTTCACGGCACTGCCCGGGGGCAGCGTCGGCAACGCCATCCGCTTCGATCGCAGCGGCACCATGTTCATCGCCGACTACAAGAAGCACAACATCTTCGCGATCCCAAAGGGGGCAACCGAGCCGGCGATCTGGTTTCACTCCGACGAGATGAACCAGCCCAACGACATCACGATCGCCCGCGACGGTACGATCTATGCGAGCGATCCGAACTGGAAGGGCAGGGAAGGTCACATCTGGCGGATTGCGAAAGCCACCGACGGCACCGTGCAGGGACAAGTGATGTCGGCGCCGCGCGCGATGGGCACCACCAACGGCATCGATCTCAGCCCCGACGGCAAGACGCTCTATGTCGGGGAATCCGGCAGCGGCCAGATCTGGTCCTATGCGATCAACGGCAACGAGCTGACGGCTGCAAAGCTGGTCAAGACATTTCAACCCGACACCGTCGATGGCTTGCGCACCGACATCGCCGGCCGTCTCTATGTCGCGCGCATTCTCAAAGGGACCATTGCGCTGATGAAGCCCAATGGCGCGGTCGAGCGGGAGATCGCGCTGAAGGGCAAGGAGCCGACCAACCTTGCCTTCGGCGGCAGCGACGGCAAGACCGTCTTCGTCACCCAGCGCCAGGGCGGCTTCATCGAGTCGTTCCGCACCGATCAGCAGGGCCGCGAGCACTGTCTGCAGCGCGGGCGCTGCTGAGCCCTGGGGCGATCTGCTTCCGGCGCAAGGCGGTCGAGACGGCATTGTTCTTGCTTGCATCTGGCCGCCACGGGGATCAAGACATCTGCCGCCCCTGAATAGCATGCGACCACGGAGTGTTTGAGTGAAAGCCGTCCATACCGAACTGCACCGCAGCCATGATCCGCAATTCTTCCTGGTCCGCGGTGTCGTCAAGCGCACCACCGAGCAGCCGGAGCGCGCCGACCGCCTGCTCAAGGGATTGAAGGACGGCAAGCACCAGCTGGTCGAGCCGACCACATTCGGGCAGGGGCCGCGCGCACGCATTCACAGCCCGGAATATCTATCGTTCCTGAGCGAAGCCTGGGACGCCTGGACCGCTCTCGGCGATTCCGGCCCGGAGATGATCGGCAACATCCACCCCGTTCGCCATGCCGCGACCTATCCGACCCATATCGTCGGCAAGCTCGGCTGGCACACCGCCGACACCGCGGCGCCGATCGGTCCCGGCACCTGGGCTGCGGCCTGTGCCGCGACCGACGTTGCGGTCACCGCCGCGCAGATGGTGATGGACGGCGAGGACGCGACCTATGCGCTGTGCCGTCCGCCGGGCCATCACGCCTATCGCGACATGGCCGGCGGCTTCTGCTTCCTCAACAACAGCGCGATTGCCGCAGCGCATCTGCGGCAGAAGCACGAGCGCGTCGTGATCCTCGACGTCGACGTCCACCACGGCAACGGCACGCAGGGCATCTTCTACGCCCGGCCCGACATCTACACGATCCCGATCCACGCCGATCCCGTGGCGTACTATCCCTATGTGTGGGGCTATGCCCATGAGCGCGGCGAAGGGCCGGGCCTCGGCACCAATCTCAACATTCCGCTTCCGATCGGCACCGGTGACGACGGCTACATGCAGTCGCTGGACGTCGCGCGCAAGGCGATCGAATCCTTTGCCCCCGGCGCGCTCGTCATCGCTCTCGGCCTCGATGCCTCCGAGCACGATCCGCTGAAGGGATTGGCCGTCACCACGCCGGGCTTCCGCCGCATCGGCCAGGCCATCGCCAGGATGGGCCTGCCGACCGTGTTCGTGCAGGAGGGCGGCTATCTCTCGGATATTCTGGGCGCGAACCTGACCTCGGTGCTGGCGGGATTCGAAGAGGTGAGGTGATTTTTTCTTCGCCTCACCCTGCGTAAGTCGTCATGCCCGGGCTTGTCCCGGGCATCTCGTTCTTCACACCGTGCCGCAAGGCGTGGATGGCCGGGACGAGCCCGGCCATGACATGGAGAGCGGTATCTAAAACATCCCGCTCGCCGTGAGGGCCTTGCAGACATGCTGCATCTCGGCCTCGTCGGCGACCATGTCGAGCATGACAGTGGTCAGACCCTTCGCCGCGAACGCTTTCAGCTTCGCGCCGATCTCCCCATAGCTGCCGACGAGATAGGGGCAATCGGCCTGGAAGGTCAGGAACGGCAGCAGCCAGTAGCCATTGTCCTGAAGCTCGGCGTTCTGTCCGGCATAGAGGTGCCGCTTCCACACCGAGTCGGTGTTTTCCATGGTGAGCACGAGCAGCTCGCGATCGTCAGGATTGTCGCGGAAACGTAGCTTCGCGGCCTGCCGCGCCTCGTCGCGTCCCTCGCGGGCGAAGATGCCGAAATTCATGCCTGGTGCATCGAGCCCGCGATCCAGATCGGGCGGCAGCATTTGCATCTTGATGCAGCCCGTCTCCTTCGCCACGCGCTGCGCTGCGCCGGATTGGCCCGCGATCAGGAATTCCGGCATCAACTCCCGCGGCAGGCGCGGGCGCAGCTGCAGATTGCTGGTGCGGTAGAACCGGCCCTCGAAATTCACCGGCCGCGGGCTTGTCAGCAACTGGCGCATCAGCGCGACGAATTCGCCGAGCCTGACATAGCGGTCGGCATGAGGCTGGTCGTCGCCGAGGCCATGCAAGTCGCTGACCGCCGTCCCCGTGATCATGTTGAGATAGACCTTGCGGCCGTGGAGCTGCGCAAGGGACGAGACGAATTTCGCCGCGGTGAACGGGTGCATGTAGACCGGATTGACGGCGATCAGCGGCGACGTGCGCGCCGTCGCAGCCATGATGTGCTGGGCCATCGCCCAGGGCTCGACGAACACGTCATTGCCTTCGAACAGCAGGATGCCTTCGAAAGCGTTGCTGTCGGCGAACCGCGCCACCCGCATCAGCTCGCCGACATATTTCCCGGGATCGCGGTTGCGCGAAATTGCTGGAAAGACGCGCAGCCGCGGGAGCGTCATTCAGCGGCTTCCTGGAGCGGCCAGGCATTGCGGCTGATGGGAAGGCCGCCGGTCGCGCGGGAGCCGTCGGCGATCGCGAGGCGATGCGAGGGCGACGGCGAGCACAGCGAGAAGCGCCAGCCGTCGGGATCGTCGGCGATGTCGGGCTTGAAGCGGATCTCGATGGCCTCGCGCGACACCTGCATCGCGAAGGCGTCGAGCGGCAGATTGAGTCCAAAGCCCCTGGCCTTCAGGTAGGCCTCCTTGAGCGTCCAATAGTCGAAGAAGCGCTCGATCGCGGCCGGCTCCGGCAGTCCGCGCAGGGTTTCGACCTCCTCCGGCGCAAAGAAGCGAAGCGCGGTGGATAGCGGCGCGCCCCGCCGCGACACGGTTTCGACGTCGATGCCGACGGTCTCATGCTTCGATACGACGCAGGCGACGCAGCCGTCGGCGTGAGACAGGCTGAAATGCAGCGCGGTCGAGGTCGCGGGCGCTGCGACAAACGGCCGCCCGTAGCGGCCGGCTCCAAACGACCAGTCGGACGGCGCGACGTTGGAGGCGACCTTCGACAACGCCAAGCGCAGCATGGCGTGCGCGAAAATATATTGCCGTCGATGCCGCTCGAACTTGAAGCGATCGGCCCGGAGGCGCTCGTCGACGGAGAGCAGCCGTCGGCACGTCTCGACCGCGCCCGGCGCGTCAATGGATTCGATCAGTCCGACAAAGAGTTCAATTCTGTCGTGCGCCATCAATTGGGCCTTTAACGTCAGGCCGAGGGAAATTCCCCGGTCCCGACGGAAGAAACAACTGAGCAAGAATCATCCAAGCAGATCGCTTCTAGCGATCCACCCGGGCGATTTCTTGTCGATTTGCAGGCCGGTTTACAGGCGCAAGCTTGTGCGAGACCCCAGCTCGACACGCGAGCGGCCCATGTCCGAAAAGTGAAGCCTGAAGATTCGTGCGGCGTCCCGGCCGACGAATCTTACTTCTTCTTCTTGGCTTTCTTCCCGCCGCCCAGCACCGAAAGGCTGGCGTCGACGTCCTTCAGCGCGGACTGAAGCTTCTTCTTCTCGGCACCCAGCAGCTTCTGGAGGGCCTTGCGGTCCTTGTCGCTCAACGAGGTACCCTTGGTAAATTTGATGAAACCCATAACAACTCCCCCGGTTGAAAAATAATCGTCCAAATCAAAACGCAGGAATAATCTTGCGCGGTGGCGCCAAATAATCAAGATGCAACTTGCTCATTCACAGCTTTGGCGAGTGAACCCGTATTGGCACGGCCTGTCATGCCGCCATGCGAGCGAGCAATCGGCCGAGCGGCAAGGTGGGTTGGGCGACGGCCGCCACCAATAATGCGGCGAGATCCTTCATCCATGCGCCGACCATATCGTCGTCCAGCAAGTGGCGCTTGTAATTGCATGAGCCGGTGATTCCGGTCGGACGCTCTTTCAGCATCAGCGACAGCCAGGTCTGGTCGATCGGCAGTACCGGCTGGCCTTCGCGCGTGATGTTGCCGATCGATTCCATTGCGAGATCCGGCAGATCGAGCGGCTGGCGCAGCGGATTCTGCAGCGTGAAATAGACCTGGAGCAGCGAGGCCGGATCGATCCCCTCCCGCTCCAGATGGTCGGCGAGGAGGTTGAACGGCAGCTCCTGCCGCGCATGGGCGTCGAGCACGCTCTGGCGGACGAGCGTCAACGCTTGAGCGAACGACAGCTCGGGCGTGATTCTGGTGCGCACGATCACGGTGTTCTCGAACGGGCCGATAATTCGGTCGGTGTCCGGCTGGGCGCGATTGGCCATGGCGGTGGCGATCACGATGTCCGTCCGGCCGGTGCGGGCCAGCAGCAGAGCCTTCAGACCGGTGAGCAGGCCCATGAACAGCGTGCTGTTGTGCTGGCCGGCGAATGTCGTGAGTCGTCCGATCAGCTCAGGCTCGAGATTGACCGGATGGTGCCCGCTGGACGCGCCGGGGGTCGATTTGCCGTCGAAGACGGGTGCCGCGCCGCGTAAATTCTCGGTCCAGTCGGCCGTCTGGCGGCGGGCGGCCTCGGTGCCGCACCACCAGCGCTGCCAGCGCGCGACATCCGAAAAAGCCGGAGGCGGGCTCGGCAGGGGCACCGACGGATATCCGGCCAGCGCCGCATAGCGGCTCGAGACCTCCTCGAACAGCACGCCGATCGACCAGCCATCGACAATTGCGTGATGCAGCGTCAGCAGCAGGACATGATCGTCGTCGTGGAGCCGCAACAGCCGGGCACGCAGCAGCGGTGCGCGCGTGCTGTCGATCGGAACGTAGGTCTCCTGTTCGATCAGGAGATTGACCTTCCTGAGCTCCAGGGCCCTGCGCCGCTTGTTGTTGTGGGTGTGGCCGTCGCCGATCGTCTCGATGGTCAGGACGCGGCCGAGCGTGCCGGCTTCGGCGACGTGGCGGACGGGCGCCTCGCCGTTCCAGCCGAACGCGGTCCGCAGCGATTCGTGCCGGAACACGACATCATCGATGGCCTGGGCGAGGGCTGTCGTATCGAGCGGGCCTCGGAGACGGAAGGCGAAGGGCAGGTTGAACAGCGGCAGATTCGGCAGGTTCTGCTCGATCCGCAGCATCTGGTCCTGCGCGATCGAGAGCGCGGGCCCGCCGCTGTCGGTCAGCCTCGCAGCCGCCAGGCTCGAGAGGCTTGCGGCAGGCTTGCGCGGCGTCTCCGCCATGGCCTGGTCGACCCGCCGGGCAAGACTTTCGATCGTCGGTGCCTCGAAGATGGTCTTGATCGGCAGCGACACTCCGAGCGCCCGGGCCACGCGCGCCATGGCCTGGCCTGCCAGCAGCGAGTGGCCGCCAAGATCGAAGAAGTTGTCGGTGACACCAATGCTGTCCACCCTGAGCAGGTCGATCCAGATATCGGAGAGCACCTTTTCGGTGAAGCGCCGCGCCGGAATGGCTGCGGCGGGTCCGGGGGCTTCCTGTTGCGCCGGCGCCAGCAGCGCGGATCGGTCGACCTTGCCATGGGCATTGAGCGGCATCTGATCCAGGAACAGGAATGCGGACGGGATGGCGTGGCCGGGCAGCCGGCTCTTCAGGAATTCGCGGAGCTCGCTGGCGCTGCTCCGGCTGTCGGGTCTTGCGACGATATGGGCGATCAGCCTGACGTCGCCGCTCGCCTCGCGGCGCGGCTCGACGATGCCGGCCCGCACGCTTGGATGATCGGCAAGCGCGTTCTCGATCTCCTTGAGCTCGATACGGTAGCCGCGGACCTTGACCTGATGGTCGGCGCGGCCGAGGCATTCGATCGCCCCGTCGGCGCGGCGGCGGGCGAGGTCGCCGGTGCGGTACAGCCGGTGGCCTGCCTGGCGCGAGAACGGATCGGGCAGAAAGCGCTGCCGGCTTTGCGCGGGATCGTTGATGTAGCCGCGGCCGACACCGGCGCCCCCGATGCAGAGTTCGCCGGTCACGCCGACCGGCTGGGGCTGGAAATTGGCGTCGAGCACGTAGAGTTGGGTGTTCGGCAGCGGGGCGCCGACCGGAACGATGCCGGTCGTGATCGCCGGCGCTTTGGTGAGGCGATGCAGCGAGACGTCGTCCGAACATTCCGAAGCGCCATAGGCGTTGATCAGCGGCACCTTCGGGCACCGGGCGAACCAGGCCCGGCAGAGATCGACAGGCAACGGCTCGCCGGTCGAAATCAGCAGCCGCAATCCGGCGAAGGCGCGCCGGATCTGTCCCTCGTCCATCCGGTCGACGATGACGCGCAACAGCGATGGGACGATCTCGAGCACCGTGATGCCTTCGCGCTCGATCTCCCGCGCCAGCAAGATGGGGTCCTGCACAACCGCGTTGCAGCAGACATGCACGCGCGCGCCGACCATCGGTCCCGCCAGGAACTGCCAGACCGAGATGACGAAGCTCTGTGGCGCGGTCTGCGCGACCACATCCTTGGAGGAAAGGCCGAGCTCGGAGACGAGCGAGGCCAGATGGTTCGACAGGCCGCGCTGCTCGATCATGACGCCTTTCGGTGCGCCGGAGGAGCCGGATGTGTAGATGAGATAGGCAAGGCTGTCGGCCCCGCGCTTTACGGCGCGGCCCGGTTTGGTCGAGCCAGATGCGAGCGCGTCCTCGAGCTCGGCCACCGGGATGGGCTCGACCAGCGGTTCGAGCAGCGCGCCGATCTGGGGTGAGCGCGCGCGAGT
>NZ_JXDL01000001.1:3675422-3693345 GCF_001590795.1 Bradyrhizobium sp. AT1 | reverse complement strand
TGCGGGCGCAGCTCGATCCGAGAATGGTCGTGAGCCGCGCCGGCGGCTGATCGGGATCGAGATTGAGGAAGGCCGCGCCCGCGCGCTGCACGCCGATCATCGCGGCGAGCAGGTCGGGCCCGCGATCCGCAAGCAAGGCCACGACGCTCTCAGGCCCGATGCCTTCGCGCACCAGCAAGCGCGCGATGGCCTGGCTGCGGCGGGCCAGTTCGCGATAGCTCAGCGACGCGCGCCCGTCTGTCACCGCAATCGCGTTCGGCGTCGTCCTGGCCTGGCGGTCGAAGCGTTCGCTCAAATTGCCGCTCGTGGTGAAATTGGCCGGCACGCCCCGGCCCGTCGCCAGCAATTGCCGGCGTTCGGCCTCGGTCAGCAGCGGCAGGCGGGAGATGCGCTGTTCCGGATCGGCGATGACGGCCTTCAGCAGGGACTTGAACTGGGCCGCCATGGCCTCGATCGTCGCGGCGTCGAACAGATCGGTGGCGTATTCGAAGAAGCCGGTGAAGCGGCCGTCGGCCTCGACCAGCTCGAGCGTGATGTCGAAGCGCGCGACTTTCGGATCGATCTCCAGCCGCCGCATCGACAGGCCCGGGAAGCGCGCTGCCTCGATCGAGGCGTTCTGGAGGATGAACATGATCCGGAACAGCGGATTGCCATCGCTCCGCCGCGCGATCTGCAGCGCGCGCAACACCTCCTCGATCGCAAGGTCCTGGTTGCGATAGGCATCGAGCGTGACCTGGCGGACCCGCCGCAACAGCTCGCTGAAGCCGGGGTCGCCGCCAAAATCGTTGCGCAGGATCAGCGTGTTGGCGAACAGCCCGATCAGGCGCTCGCTCTCGATCTGGTTGCGGTTGGCGATCAGCGAACCGGTCGCGACGTCCTCATGCCCGGTGTGGCGGAACAACAGGCATTGGAAGCCGGCGAGCAGCGTCATGAAAGGCGTGACGCCCTGGTTCTGGCTCAACGCGCGCAGCTCGGCCGACAGCGTCCTGGAGAATTCGAGATAGTGGCGGGCGCCGTGACCGCTCCAGATCTCGGGCCTTGGTCGATCGGTCCGCAGCGGCAGCGTGGTGACGCCGTCTAGCTGGGTTCGCCAATAGTCGAGCTGGTCCTTTGCCGCCGGCGTCTGCGCCCAGCTCTGCTGCCAGAGCGCAAAGTCGCGATATTGGAAAGCCGGCGGGGGGAGTGCCGCCACGCTCCCCCTGTGCGCGGCGGCGTAATGGGCGGCAAGCTCCTCCCAGAACAGGCGCTGCGACCAGCCGTCGGTGACGAGGTGATGAACGTTGACCACCAGCGCATGGCTCGTCTTGTCGAACGACAGTAGCGTGACCTTCAGCGGCGGCTCATGCGCGAGGTCGAAAGGGTGTTGCGCGAGCTTGAGCGCCTCGCGCCTGATCGTGGCGGCCCGCTTGTCCGCGGGACAGGGTTTGAGCTTGACCCGCTCGAGCCGCGGCGGCGATTGCAGCACGAGCTGCGCCGGCTCGCCCTGGCGCTCGACGATGACCGAGCGCAACGCCTCATGACGCGCGCAGATCGCGGCAAGACTGGCCTGAAGCGCGGCGACGTCGACCAGGCCTTTGAGCACTGCGACTTCCACCACGTTGTAATTGTAGCGCGTCGGATCGAGCCGCGAGAGCACGTACATGCGCTGCTGCTGGAACGAAAGCGGCGCCTCGGCTTCCCTTGTCTGCCGCCAGGCCGGCAGTGCCGCCTCGCGACGGTTCGCAGCGGCCTCGAGCCGGGCCGCAAGTGCGGCGACGGTGGCGCAATCGAAAATGTCCTCGAACGAGAAGTCGACGTTGAAGCGTTCGCGCAGCCGCGAGCGCATCTGCGTCACCGCGAGCGAATCCGCGCCGAGCGCGAAGACGTCCTGATCGACGCTGACCCGCGGCAGCTCCAACAGGCCGGCCCAGATCGCGGCGAGCTGGGTCTCCAGCGCGTTGCGCGGCAGCCGCGCCTCGTCGCCGCTCTCCGGCTTGGCGATCAGCTCGGCCAGCGCGTTGCGCTTGACCTTGCCGCTGCCGCCCTTCGGCAGGGCCGCCACGCTGCGGATCAGGCTCGGCACCTTGTAGGCCGCCAGCCGCTTTCGCGCGAACTGGCGCAACTGCTCCGAGGTCGCCTCGGCCTGCGACCGCAGCACCACGACGGCAGCGACGTTCTCGCCGAGCTTCTCGTGCGGGACCGCGAACACGCCGGCCTCCAGCACCGCCGGATGGCTGAGCAGGACCTCTTCCACCTCGATCGGTGAGATCTTCTGCCCGCCGCGGTTGATGACGTCCTTGATGCGCCCGACGATGAAAAGATAGCCGTCGCTGTCGAGATAGCCGAGGTCGCCGGTCCGGAACCAGCCGTCGCGGAACGCGGCCTGGGTGGCCGCCTCGTCGTTGTAATAGCCGCGGCTCATATTCGGTCCGCGCAGCATGATCTCGCCGCGCTCGCCGCTCGCAAGCGCCCGGCCCGTCTCGTCCATGATCGCGATCTCGGGACCCGCGGCGCGCCCGACCGATCCGACCTTGCGCAGATCGAACGGATTGGCCGCGATCTGCGAGGCCGCTTCGGTCATGCCGTAGGTTTCGAGCACGGGAACGCCGAATGTCGCCTCCAGCCCCTGGAGGATCGTGGGCGCGAGAGAGGCAGAGGCCGAGCGGATCACGCGCAGCGACGACGACCGGGCGCGGTCCGGGTCGGATTCCGCCGCGGTCAGCAATGCGCGATGAATGGTCGGCACGGCGGTGTACCAGGTCGGCCGCAGCTCCCGCATCCAGTCGAAGAAGGACGGTGCGTCGAAACCGTCGGTGCAGATCACGCTGGAGCCCGCGGCCAGCGCCGTCAGCAGGCCGGAGATCAAGCCATGGGCGTGAAACAGCGGCAGGACGTTGAGCAGGCGATCATGGGATGTGAGCGACAGCACGCGGCCGGCATTGGTGGCGGACAGGCACACATTGCGATGTGTCAGCGGCACCATTTTCGGCCGCGCCGCCGTGCCCGACGTCAACAGGATGAACGCATCGTCGTCGCCGCGCGAGGCGCCGCCGGTCGCCGCCGGCCCGACCGTCGCACCGACGAATTTGCAGCCGCCGAGATTGTCTTGCGGTCCCGGCACGAAATCGATCACCGCGATATCGAGCGCCTTGGCGACGTCGCGGCTCGCCGAGTTCATGTCGGCCCGGGTCACCAGCGCCGTCAGCTTCAATTCGCTGAAATAGCGTTGCAGCTCATCGGCGGTCAGGTCGGGATTGACGGGGACGCAGGCGCCGCTCGAGGCGACCGCGATCAGCGCCAACGCGCTATCGGCGCCGCGGGGCAGCGCAACTGCAATCCGGTCGGCAGGGGCTATGCCGAGCCGGCGCAGCGTGCGGACGAGATCCTGCATCACCTCGCCAAGCGCGCCGTAGTTGAGGATAGGCCGGCCGGGGGCGAGGAGGGCGGGCGCTGCGGGCGTCTTGCGGGCGTAGAAATCGAGAAGACCGCCGATACAAGCGAACATCTCCGCTTCGGCCGTCGTGCCGCTTGATTTCTCCGGGGCTGGGAGTGTGACGTCCGACAATTCCGTTCCCTTTTGATGCGATTGAGCTATTCTTCCAAGAAGTCAGGGAACGCGTCCAGTCTGAGGTGAAGTTTTGGGCCCAAAATCTGTGGTTGAGGCGCCCTGAAAGCCCTTCGACGGAATGAGGGTCGGGCAGAAATCACCATGCTGGAGAATGAGCCGGACACGGGAGCGGAAGGCGGGCTGAAGCGCTGGCTCGAAGGCATCGGCCTCGGCCATTACTCCGATCTCTTCGCACAGCACCGGCTCGATCTCGATGTCATGGGTGACCTGACCGAATCCGATCTGGTCGGGCTCGGATTGCCGCTCGGCGATCGCAAGCGGCTGCAACGGGCGATGGCGGCGCTGTTCCAGGCGGAAACGGCGCAGGCGCCCGCGACGACGGTGCGGCCGCAAACCCGCACGGAGGTCGGTGCCGAACGGCGTCAGCTCACCACCATGTTCTGCGACATGGTGGATTCCACCTCGCTCTCCGTGCAGTTCGATCCGGAAGACGTCCGGGACATGATCGCGAGCTTCCGCGAAACCTGCGTCCGCGTGGTCAAGCATTACGAAGGTTTTGCCGCTCGTTTCGTCGGCGACGGTATTCTTGTCTATTTCGGCTATCCCACTGCGCATGAGGACGATGCCGAGCGCGCGGTGCGTGCCGGGCTCGAGATCGTGCGGGTGCTGTCGAGCGCACGTGCGGTCGAGCCGCGTGGCGCGCTCAGCCACTCGCCCGCCGTCCGCATCGGGATCGCGACCGGCCTCGTCGTGGTCGGCGACCTCGTCGGGCAGGGCACCGAAGAGCGCGACTCCGCGGTCGGCGAAACCGTCAACCTCGCCGCGCGCCTGCAAGGCCTGGCGCCGTCCAACGGCGTGGTGATCTCCGCCTCGACGCAGTCCCTGCTGAAGGGGAAGTTCGAGTTCCGCAATCTCGGCGTCCATGATCTGAAGGGCATCTCCGAAAAGACACAGGCCTGGCACGTGATGCGCGCCTCGCGGGTGGAGACCCGCTTCGCCGCCGCCATGGGCACGCGGTTGACCCCACTCGTCAATCGTGAGGAGGAGATCGCGCTGCTGATGGGGCGCTGGCAGCAGGCCAAGGACGGCGACGGCCAGGTCGTCGTCAAGTTCGGCGAGCCCGGCATCGGCAAGTCGCGCATCATCCAGGAGATCTTCGATCGGATCTCGGGCGACCGCCATGGACAGGTCTCGTTCCAGTGCTCGCCCTATTACACGTCCACGGCGTTCTATCCGTTCGCCGAGCAGCTCAAATTCTCGCTCGGCCTCGACCGCGATGATCCGTCCGCACTGTCGCTGGCGGGCCTGGAGACTGCGATCGCCGCCGCTCATGGCGACATCGAGCAGGTTACGCCGCTGTTCGCCGCGCTGCTGTCGATCCCGACCGGCGACCGCTATCCGCCGCTCGAACTGTCGCCGCAGCAGCAGAAGGATGCGACCGTTGCGGCGCTGGTCAACCACTTCCTCGGCCTTGCGCGCGAGATGCCGCTCGTGATCGCGTTTGAGGATTTGCACTGGATCGACCCGACCTCGCGCGAGGTGATCGATCTACTGGTCGACCGGGTGCAGAACCGGCCGATCCTGGTCATCATCACCGCACGGTCCGAATTCCAGCCGAGCTGGAACGCGCATTCGCACATCACGACGCTGGTGTTGAACCGCCTGAGCCGGCAGTTGCGCACCATGCTGGTGGAGCGCGTTGCCGGACGCGAGCTTCCCAAGGAGGTCGTCGAGGAGATCATCGTCAAGACCGACGGCGTGCCGCTGTTCCTGGAAGAGCTGACCAAGACCGTCCTCGAATCCAACCTGTTGACCGAGCGGCATGGCCGCTACGTGCTGTCGGGCCCGTGGCGGCAGCTTGCGATCCCGGCAACCCTGTCCGACTCGCTGATGGCGCGGCTGGACCGCATGGGTCCGTTCAAGCGGATCGCCCAGATCGGCGCCACCATCGGCCGTGAGTTCTCCTATGAGACGTTGCACGCGGTCGCCAACACGCCGGCCGAGCAGATAGAGGCCGCGCTCAATCATCTGGAGCAGGCCGGGCTGATCGTGCGCCGCGGCCATCCGCCGGACGCGCTCTATTCCTTCAAGCACGTGATGATCCAGAACGCCGCGCATGCGAGCCTGTTGCACAGCGAGCGGCGCAAGCTGCATTCCCGGATCGCCCAGGTGCTCGCCGAGATGTATCCGGAGAAGACCGAGCGGGAACCGGAGCTGCTGGCCCATCACCTGACCGAATCCGGCCAGAGCGAGGGCGCCGCCGGCTTCTGGCTCAAGGCCGGCAAGCAGGCCGCAAGAAGCGGCGCCAATCTGGAGGCGATCGGTCATCTGCGCCGGGGCCTCAGCGTCGTGCAGGCCAATGCGCGCATGCAGGGCGCGGACGAGATCGAGCTCGAGCTGCGCATCGCGCTCGGCAACGCGCTGATCGCCGCCAAGGGCTATGCGGTGCAGGAGGTCGAGGAGAACTACATCCGCGCGCTGGAGCTCGGCCAGCAGCTCGACGACGACGAAAAGGCCTTTGCCGCCACCCGCGGCCTGTGGGTCTGCCATTTCATTCGCGCCGATCTCACCCGCGCGCACGATCTCAGCGTCGAGCTGTTGAAATTCGCCAAGCGCGAGCGGCTGAACGAACGGACGCAGCCGGCGCAACAGACCGGCTATCTGATCGAGGCGCACCGCTCGATCGCGATGACCATGCTCTATCGCGGGCGCTTCGCCGCCTCGCAGCATCATCTGCACCGCTGCATCAATCTCTACAGCCCCGATCTGCACTCCGATCTGATGGAGCGGCACGGCACCGATCCCGGCGTCGTCTCGCTGTCCTATCTCGGTTACCTCCTGTGGTTCCTCGGCCGGCCCGACGCGGCGCGCCAGCACAGCGAGCAGGCGATCGCGAATGCCGAGAAGATGCGCCATCCCTTCACGCTCGCCTTCGCACTGGTGTTCGGTGCCTATCTCTGCCAGCATCTGCGCGATGTCGAAGGGACGCGCGACCACGCCAACCGCGCCATGATCATCGCCACCGAGCACAATTTCCTGCATTGGAAGCAGCAGGCCGCGATCCTGCGCGGTTGGGCGCTGGCCCAGCTCGGCGAGGCGGACGAAGGTCTCAGCCAGATGCGCTTCGGCCTCGACGAATACGAGGCGATGGATTCCTGGCTCGCCGGCTGCTGGTTCCGCTGTCTGCTTGCGGAAGCCTATGCCAAGGTCGGCATGCGCGAGGCCGCCTTGCGCGCGCTCGACGGTGCGCTCGCGACCGCGAGGCGCACCGGCGATCATTCCTATCTCGCCGAGGTCTACCGCCTGCAAGGCGAGATCACGATGTCGGACGGTGATCCCGCCTCATTGCAGGAGGCTGCGGATCTGTTCGCCCTGTCGCTGGAGATCGCGCGCAAGCAGGGCGCGCTGTCCTGGGAGCTTCGCACCGCCGTCAGCCTGGCGCGGCTGTCGCTCGATGCCGGCAAGCGTGAGCACGCAGGTTTCCTTCTCACGCCCGTTGTCGCCAAGTTCAGCGAGGGTTTTTACACGCCGGACCTGAAGCAGGCGATGCAGCTCGTCAACGAGCTTGGCGCGGACGCGCCGGTCCGCGAACAGGCCACTCCGTGACATGAGCGATCTTGCCGCCGCACGCGCGCGTTACGTCGCGTCGATTGCGAGGCGCGAGGCGATTACCTCGCCACGCCTGCTCGAAGCGCTCGCCGCTGTTCCGCGCGAGGCGTTTCTGGGAAAGGGACCCTGGCGCATCAAGAGCGAGGCGGCGCGCCTCTACCGGCTGACGCCAAGTGCCGATCCCGTCCACCTCTACGACAACGTCCTGGTCGCGATCGACGCCCGCCGCAGGCTCGATACCGGACTGCCGAGCCTATGGGCGCATTTCATCGATGTGCTCGACATCAAGGAGAGGGATCGCGTGGTCCAGATCGGATGCGGGCTCGGCTATTTCTCGGCGGTGCTGTCCAGGATGGTCGGTCCCAAGGGCAGGGTGATGGCCATCGAATGTGACGAGCGTCTGGCGCGCCGCGCTGCAAGTTTCCTTCACGCCTACCCTAACGTCGAGGTAGTCCATGGCGATGGACGTGAGCAGATCCGCGAATCCGCCGATGTCATCATCATCCATGCCGGTTTCTCGCATCCGCATCCGCTCTGGCTTGAGGCGCTTCGTCCGCGCGGCCGTCTGCTGGTGCCGCTGACCCAGCGGGATCGCGAAGGCGCCGCGCTCAAGATCACGCGCAAGGGGGAGGGTAAGCGCAAGGGGTTTGAAGCGAAGGCGGTGCAGCAGATCAGGATCTATCCCGGCCAGGGGCGCGGCATGACCGCGCTCGACGACCGCGTCGCCGACTGGTGGCAGCGCGCCTCAGCACTCGCCCCGCTGCGCTTTCGCGGTATCGAGCAGGGGTTGCCGTCCGATGGCTAACGCTTCGTTTCATTTTACCTTGATTCCGTTTGTGAGTTGCAGCATCCCGCCGTGCGGCTATGAGTGCGGCCTGATGGCCATTTGAGCGCGCTCCATGCATTCCGTTGCCCTGCTGACTGCCAGCTACGCCAAGGATATCGAACGCTTTTCGCTGCTCAGCGAGAGCATCGACACCTGGCTGACGGGATACACGCGGCATTATGTTCTCGTTAACGATGAGGACGTGCCGCTGTTCGAGCGCTTCGCGTCCGACAAGCGGGTCATCGTTCCGGCCTCGCGCTACTTGCCGAAATGGCTGTTTGCGCTGCCGCCGTCGCTTCAGTTCATCAGCAAGCGGCGTGTCTGGCTGTCGCTGCTGTCTTCGCCGGTGCATGGCTGGCACATCCAGCAGATCCTGAAGATCGCCGGCGTCCTCAATGCGCCCGAGCAGCGCGTCTGCATCCTGGATTCGGACAATCTGTTCTTTCGCGAGTTCGACGTCGGCCGATATGCCGGGGCTGAGAAGACGCCGCTGTTCGTGACGCCAAAGGATATCGGCGCAGACCACCCGTTGCACGGGCTGTGGCTGCGCACGGTCGACCAGCTGCTCGGCATCAAGGACCGCTCCTTCCCTGCCGACGACTATGTCGGTAACGGGCTGGTCTGGGACAAGGGCACCGCGCGCGCGATGACCGCCGCCATCAAATCGGCAACGGGACTGAACTGGGTCCTGGCGCTGTGCCGGAAAAAGAAGTTCTCGGAATATCTGATGTACGGCCATTTCGTCGCGAACTCGCCCGCGCATCTGGCCACGCACCGGGTCACCGAAGACAGCATCGCGGTCTCGCATTGGGACGACACGCCGCTCGACCGTCCGGCGATCGAAGCGATGATGCGCGCAGCTTCCTCCGAGCAGGTCGCGCTCTGCATCCAGTCCTATTCCTCGACCTCGGTCGACGACATCCGCGACGTGTTCCGTCTCTCCTCGCGCGATCGCCGCGCGCCGAGCCTTGCACCCGACCACATGGATGATGCGGCCGAACTCGTCGTGCCGAAGGCGCGCTGATCCGGCGCCGTCAGGCGTCCTTCGTAAATTTGCTGATCACGTCCATGAACGGCTTCGGCTTGAACTCGCCGTCGAGCGGCAGCGGGCGGTTCGGCTGCTCGTCGGCGCGCGCAAAGACGCCGTTGATCCAGCTGTAGCGATCCGAAAGGCCCCAGGTCAGTATCGAGCGCACCGGTCCGCTGGTGGAGATCGCCGTGAGGAGATCATCGACGCGCTTGGCAACGATGGCATCGCGCTGCGCCGGATTGCCCGTCAGCTTCTGGTCGTCGACGTCGAGCTCGGTAACGAGCACCTCGAGCCCCCAGGAGCGCAGCTCGGTGACGAATTCGGCGAGGCCATGGGTGTCGATCTCGAGCTCGGCGTGCAGATGCGATTGCAGTCCGACGGCGTGGAGCGGGACGCCCTGGTCGAGCAGGTCCATGATCAAATTGCGATAGGCCGCGCGCTTGGCAATGAACGAGTCCTTCGCCGACTCGATGTCGTATTCGTTGATCGCGAGCTTGACGAAAGGATCGGCCGCGGCCGCCGTGCGGAACGCCAGCGGGATCCAGCTTTGCCCCAGATGCTGCGTCCAAAACGTGTCGCGGCGATCTTTCGGGCTGCGGGGATTGTCCGGGATCGGCTCGTTGACGACGTCCCACGAGGTCAGCTTGTCCTTGTAGTAGGAGACGACGGTGCCGACGTGGTCGACATAGGCGCGCTCGACGCTGCGGGTGTCCTTGAGCTGCTTGGTCCAGTCCGGAATGTCGTGATACCAGGCGAGCGCGTGGCCGCGCATCGTCAGATCGTTCTCCCGCGCAAAATCCAGGATCGCGTCGGCGCGCTCGAAATTGAACGTGTGTGCGTTCGGCCGCAGCATCGGCCATTTCAGCTCGAGCACCGGCACCACCTGCGTGCAATAGGTGCTGATGGCTTCGCCGAGCCTGGGATCGGCCTGCAGGTCCCACAGCGTGGCCGCGGCGCCGAAACCCGGGCGGCGCTGCGCAAGCTTCGACGCCGGCGCCGCGGATGCCGTTGCGCCCGCCGCGAGCGTTGCGGCGCTGCCGAGAAGGAATTCGCGTCTGTCGAGCCTGGTCACGGTCGTCCTTTTCGAACCAACGCACCATCGTACCAAGCGGCGCCTCGCGACGCCGGGGTTTTGCCGTGTTGGGTTAATCTTCGCCGTCGGCAGGCATGGTTTCACCGCGTGTTCGCGCCTCGGCGTTCGCGGAAGGGCAAATTTAACGCTAACGCCCAAAAGCGGCCGCGAAGCGCCATTCGCCGCCCGATCTGCAGACTTATGTGACACTCTTGCGCGATGCTGCGGCGCAGTTCCTTCGCCCGGCCAGGGTCCCATTGATGAACGGCCGCCACACTCGCAACACCGCTGCCGGTCCCGTGCTCGCATGCTGAACCGCCATTTCTCGATCTATCTCGTCGCCTACATCCTGCCTGCGGCGGTGGGTTTCTTCGCGGTCACGGCCTACACGCGGCTGCTGACGCCGGCGGAGTACGGCGTCTATGTGGTCGGCATCAGCCTCGCCGGCATTTTGGGCGCGATCTTCTTCGCCTGGATCAAGCTGTCGGTGTCCCGTTATCAGGCGATGTCGGCGGACGTGGATTTCCGCGGCACGGCGATGGTCGCCTTTGGGCTCACCGTCGCGGTGCTCTGCGCCACGACCCCGCTGGTCTTCGTGTTCCGCAGCGACGTCAGCGTCGAGCTGTTGCTCGCCAGCATGTTCGTCGCGATCATGGCCAATGCCGTCGATGTCGGGCAGGAGTTCGAACGCGCCAAATTGCGACCCTACCGGTTTGCCATGATCTCGATCGTGCGCAGCGTGTCGAGCGTCGGCTTCGGCCTCGTCGGCATCTGGCTCGGCTGGGGCGGATTGGGGCTGCTCGCGGCGTTCGGCCTGGGCTCGCTCACTGGAATCATTCTCAATCTCGTCGGCGATCGCACCAAGATCGCTCGCTTCGAGCGCAGCCAGTTCATGCAGCTGGCGCGCTACGGCCTGCCATTGACGCTGGCCGGTCTCTCCGTTGCGGTCTATTCGGCCTGCGACCGGCTCATCGTCGCTTATCTGCTCGGCAAGGATGCCGCCGGCATCTTCGGCGTCGCTGCTGATCTGCCGCGCCAGTTCATGGTGATGATCGCGTCGAGCGTCGCCGCGGCGACCGTGCCGCTGGTGTTCCGGTCATTGTCCGAGAATAACAAGGAGACGACGCGGGAACGGCTGACCGAGAGCTTCGAGCTCCTGCTCGTCGTCGTCACGCCGGTTGCGATCTGGCTTGCGCTGGCGGCGGACCAGGTCGCCGGCACGCTCGTCGGCGTCGACTTCCGCGCCGGCGTGTCGGCGCTGCTGCCGACGCTGGTGCTCGCCCGTTTCTTCGGCATCGCCAACCAGTTCTACGTCCAGATCAGCTTCCAGCTCGCCGAGCGACCCTTCATGCTGGCGGCGCAATCGTTCCTCACGCTGCTCGTCAGCGTGGTGCTGATGGTCGCGCTGGTCGCCGGCTATGGCATCTATGGCGCGGCGCTGGCGACGCTCGCGACCGAGGCGATCGGTTTCCTCGTCGCCGTCGTCCTGATGCGTCGCGTCCACCCGGTCCCGTTCGATCTCAACCGGCTTGCCGGGATCGCGGTGTCGGCCGCGGCGATGGCCGCCGCCATCCTCGTTGCGCGTTCGCAAGTCGGCGGCACCGGCCTTGTGGCGCTGATCGTCGTGAGCCTTGCAGGCGGTTTCGCTTACGCCGCTGCAGCGTGGCTTCTCAATGTCGCCCAGGTGCAGACGCTGTCGTTGCGCGTCTTGCGGGCCTCCAACCGGAACGCGCTGGGAGTGTAGCCAAGGTGGAGGCGGCCCGGTTCCAGGAGAGAACCTTCGCCCGAGCGAGCAATATTGACCAGAAACAGGCGGGGGCAACGGTCTATGCTGGCCTCATCACCGCCCATATCGGCAATCTATCGGTGATTGAGAGTGCTGTAACGCTCTCGCCGGATCCCCCGCGGGGCATCGCATGTATTTGCACTATTCCCAGGCATACAGTCCCTCACCTGCATCAGGCGAAGGGCCGCGTTGTCGTTGGTGCGGCGAATGCATGGGCTTGGCGAGCATTCCGGGCCTAGCAGCATTGGAGATCGGAACGTTCGCGTGCGCCGGGTGCCACCGAGGTTCCGCCGCCGCAATCGAAAGCGATCCGATGACCGCCACGGTCGTCTGGCTCGACAGTCATGACCTGCGGCCACCGACTTGAGCGAGCTGGAAGAGTTCATCCACCGCGAAAACATCAGAATCTTCAAACGGAACATCGAGCTGGAAAAAGACGCTGTCCGGCGGCGATGGCTCCTGAAGCGTCTGGCCGAGGAAGAGGCGAAAGGCCGGGTCACGAGCCAATAGGCGAGCGCCGGGGACCTTCAAAGAGGCGTCAATGGGAGATGCATGGTGAGCGGATACATATTCAATAACAGGGGCATCCGCGCCGGCGTGCTGAACGGCGCATCCATTTTCGACCTCACCGGCAAGAAAGTTTACGACCTTCGGGGCAACAATATCTACCGTCTCTCGGGCGAGTTGGTCGGCCATACGCTCGACGCGACGGGCTCTGACAAGCGCCTGGACCGCGACAGCGAAGCGTTGCTCTCCGTCAGGGAATCGCCGGAGCCTGACGAGACCGAGAACCGCCCTGCACCGCAAAGGCAGCCATCCGCAAGTTTTGCGGAAGCAATACGCCTGCGCCGAATCATCTCCGGCACCCCGTCCGATCGTCCCAAGAAAGGGTGATCGTGCAGTCCCGAGGTTGTCACGAACACACCTCGCGCAGCAGCAGGCGACGATGCCCGATGCGGAGCCCAGTCAACCAGAAACCTATTGCAGCGGCGACCGCACCCTGGTTGCGGCATCGTAGACCAGGATCTGCAGCATCGGGAACCTGTCGAGCAGCTCGGCGCCGGCTGCTCGGGCAGCCGCCTCGCTTTCGTAGCGGGTCTTGAAGTGGCCATCGACGATTAACGAGAAGCCA
Organism: Bradyrhizobium sp. AT1; assembly: GCF_001590795.1. Taxonomy (GTDB): domain Bacteria; phylum Pseudomonadota; class Alphaproteobacteria; order Rhizobiales; family Xanthobacteraceae; genus Bradyrhizobium. Next base: position 3,680,343 of record NZ_JXDL01000001.1, on the reverse strand, counting down.
TCGGCTGGTGCCACGTCAGCCCTTTGAATCGTTCTCGGCTCGATCTCTTCGACTTGCGCGGTCGGCTTCTTCATGGGGTACCTTCGATCGTTGCAGGAGAGGGCTTGGGGCGCGCTTGCTTCCAACCGTCTCAGTCGTCCCTCGCGATCTCAGGCTTGTCGTACAAGACCGCGTTCAGGAGGGAAGTGTGAACCTCGATCTTGCCGTTGTAGGTGATAAAGCCGAGCTTGCGGAATTTGTTCATGAAAAAGCTGACGCGGGATCGGGTTGTCCCGATCATCTCCGCAAGCGTCTCCTGACTAACCGGCGCCGAGATGGGCTGAGTGGCGCCGTCCTTGCCGAAATTGGCCAACAGCAGCAGAAGACGCGCAAGCCGCTTCTCGCTCGAATTAAACAACTGGTCGATCAGGTCTTCTTCTATGCGGCTGTTTCGGCTGAGCAGATACCCCATGAACAACTCGGAGAACTTCGGTTCGGCCTTGAGTGCGACGAGCATCGCTGGTTTCTTGATGGACGTGATCACGCTTTGCTCCATCGTCACGGTCGTCGAAATTCGCAAGGGATGGCCGTTCAGGCAGCCCTCACCGAAGAATTGTCCGGGCTCCATGATTCCGACCACCGCCTCCTTGCCTTGCTCCGAGACGACGAGAACCTTGATCCTCCCCTTTTGGATGTAAAAAACGGTATCCGCGGCGTCGCCTTGCGAGAACACCACTTGGTTCTTGTCGAACTTCAATATGGTTTTGCCCTCGCCGACCTTGGCGAGGAAGAGCTTTGGATCGAACGCGCTTTTCGGCGCTTTTGGCATGACGTCGCACAACCTGATGGAGAGAGCTTCAGTCTAGCAAGACCTGGCCGGGCACGTTAGGCAAATCTTGCTTCGCCTCCGGCAGGGCGCCCTGCCGCGCCATTTGCCGACGCGGCTCATCGCGCCGGTCGCGGGAGGGCCATTCGAGACTCTAACGGTTGGCTCTCCGGGCTGCAGAGCAGAATTGCTCAGCTTTGAAGGAATGGTTCGCAATTGATGGTGAACCCGCGCCGATCATACGACCGTCATTTGAGCAGTTTTGCACATCATTCACTCCTGCCCCAGGTCTATCCTGACCTTTGGACGGAATGCTGCATGGTTGTTCGACGAAGCAGCTGGGGCGGCGTTTGGCGCAAGCGCTGGTAGCCGCGTCGTTCAGGATATGCCTGGAACGAACGTCGCCGGGGTGACTTGGTGATGGCGACCGGATGTGATGCCCACTCATCATATCTGATGAAGGGCGGTCCTGGTTCGCAACACCCGTGCCAGGACCGCTTTCTTGCGCGCGCCCCTTCAGTTCCTATTCGGTTGGTCTCATCGATCGGCGAAAGATTTATGGACGTTCCCGCACTTGGAGCATTCGAAGATGCGCAGATCGGGGCCGTCGCGACTTGCCCCGACGTGAATCAGCATCATGCGGCTCTGGCAGGCCGTGCAGTGTGGTCGTGGTATCGGGATCAACGTCGGTTCTGGACGACCATAGACCTCGGACATATGAAGCTACTCCTCATATGGCGGGGTATGCCGGACCCGAAGCCGCCGCCGATGACAGCCGATTCGCCGGCCGCGTAACGGTGAGCATGCCGCGCCTGTCCGTCAGCCACTGTTCAATATTGCTCACATTCCGGAATCGCCGGCCGCGAACGCGTCTAATCTGGTCTTTCCGCCCTCGATCCGTTGCGGTGCGTCTGGTGTGAGCAATATTGCACAGCAGGAAATCCAGGCCCGGATCAGTATGGGCGCGTGCGGGGCACGACTTCCGGACCGCCGCCGAATGCGTCCGGGCGGTCGCAATACTTTTTTGGAGCAGGCGGGAAATGCCGCAAGGAACGCCGGAGATGCGCGCGTCCGCGCAGTTGCTCGTTCGCTATCGCGAGCCCGACAGTATACGCGGTGTTCTCGAATTGGCGATCACGGTGGTCCCGCTCTGCTTCATCTGGGCGCTGATCTGGGCCGCTCTTGACCGGGGCTATTGGTTCGCCGTGCTGTTCGAAATCCCTGCTGCGGGCTTGCTGGTCCGTCTGTTCATGATCCAGCATGATTGCGGACATGGCTCCTTCTTCCGCGGGCGGGCGGTGAACGATTGGGTCGGCCGAGCCATCGGTGTGGTGACACTGACACCATACGATTATTGGCGGCATAACCATGCCGGCCATCATGCGAATTCCGGCAATCTCGATCACCGGGGCTTGGGCGACATCGATACGTTGACCGTGCGCGAGTTTCGCGACCAGCCGCGATGGCGTCGGGTGCTATACCGTTTGTATCGGCATCCCATCGTGATGTTTGGCGTCGGCCCCGCCTATTTGTTCATCTTGAAGCATCGATTGCCGATCGGGCTGATGCGCGGCGGTTGGACGCCCTGGCTGAGTACGATGGGCACGAACGCCGCGATCGCGATTCTGGTCGCCGCGATGATTTGGCTGGTCGGCTATGGGCCATTCCTGATGGTACACGTGCCGATCGTCGTTCTGGCGGCGTCGATCGGTGTCTGGCTGTTCTACGTCCAGCACCAGTTCGAGCGCACCTATTGGTCACACGACGAGACCTGGAATTTTCACGATGCCGCACTGCACGGCAGCTCGCACTACCAATTGCCGAGTGTCTTGCGGTGGTTCACGGCAAATATCGGCGTCCACCACATCCACCATTTGTGCAGTCGAATTCCCTCCTATCGCCTGCCGGACGTGTTGCGGGACCATCCACAGCTCGCCGCCGTCGGACGGATCACACTGGTCCAGAGCTTGCGAACCGTGCGGCTGACCTTGTGGGACGAGGAGCGGCTGCAACTCGTCTCCTTTGGAGAGGCAGCCTTGACCTCAGCCGCCTCGCCGATGCCGGCACGCCTGCGACCAAGCAGCTGAAGGCGTGGATGTCCGCACCGCGGTTGCAGTCATTGCCGAGGTTCGGCCGGAAGGTGCTGGCGACCTCCTAAGACGCTGTCCGTCCAAAGGACATATGGGTTCTTGCCGGAACGCGTGATCCGGATTGTGATCGCTGGGGCTCTCCATTCCCGGTGAGGTCAAAAGCCGGCGGATCCGACCCTCCAGGCGGACGTTTCGCCGCAGCGAGAGACCTCAGCCTCGGACCAGCCTCAGGCTCGAGCCACCCTTCCGCCTGCGCAAGCCGTCGTATATGAGAGATTTGTTGCCGAAGCGGGCCGAATATCGCCACAGACGGAACGTAAGGCGGCTGCGATTTCTTAATTCAATGATCGCAATCTGATACATGATCGGCACGAGCGGGCCGGCATTTCGACCGAGGATGGCATGAAAAACCGACTGACGACGGCGCAACCCACCAAGGCGATGCGGCGTCGGGGGCCTCCCGGACTTGTGACATTGGCCGCAATGGCCCTCCTTGCGGCGGTCGCGCCCGCGAGCGCGGCCAAGCAGGCGCGCCAGCCGGCCGAGGCGGTGGCACAGCGCCAGGCCGGCGAGCCGATCATGGCGATCGTCTCGATCAAGAGCCAGCAGGTCACCTTTTACGACGCCGACGGCTGGATCCTGCGTGCGCCTGTCTCCACCGGGACGACGGGACGCGAGACGCCGGCCGGCGTCTTCGCCATCGTCGAGAAGGACAAGGACCACCGCTCCACCATGTATGACGATGCCTGGATGCCGAACATGCAGCGCATCACCTGGAACGGCATCGCACTGCATGGCGGACCGCTGCCCGGCTATGCCGCCTCGCATGGCTGCGTGCGCATGCCGTTCGGCTTCGCCGAGAACCTGTTCGACAAGACCTATATCGGGATGCGCGTGATCATCTCGCCGTTTGACTCGGTCCCGACCGAGTTCTCTCACCCCTCGCTGTTCGTGCCGAAGCCGGAGGCCATCGCCGCCGTGCCGAGCCGGGCCGGCAAGCTCTCCGCCGAAGCCGAGGAGGCGACAAGGGCCGCCGACGAGGCCAAGAAGGCTGCTTCCGCTGCCGCGAAGGAAGCTGCCTCGCTCCCCGCTGCGCTGCGCAAGCTGGAACAGCAGAAAGCCCGCGCCGATGCCGAGCTCGCTTTCGCCGACAAGATGCTCGCGAACGCCAAGACCGATCAGGCCCGTGCCAAGGCCGAGGAGTTGAAGCAGAAGGCGGCGACCAAGGCCGCCGACGCGGCAACGCAGCTCGACGCCGCCAAGGCCGCGGCGCAGCCGAAGCGCGATGCCGTGGCCGCGACGAAGGACGCCGCGAAGGCCGCTGCGGCCAGAAAGACCGAAGCCGTCAAGGCCGCAACCGACGCAAAGCTCGCGGGCGAGCCGGTCTCGGTCTATATCAGCCGCTCGACGCAGAAGCTCTATGTCCGGCGAAACACCCACAAGCCGGCGCCCGACGGCGGCGGCGAGGTGTTCGACACCAGCATCGAGGTCCCCGTCACGATCCGCAATCCCGAGCAGCCGCTCGGCACCCACATCTTCACGGCGATGGCAAAGTCCGATACGGGCCTGCGCTGGAGCGTGGTCACGATCGAAAACGGCGACGAGGCCCGCAATGCGCTGGACCGCATCACCATCCCGCAGGACGTGTGGGATCGCATCGGGCCGACCGCATTGCCGCGCTCCTCGATCATCATCTCGGACGAGCCGCTGAGCGCCGAGACCAATTACCGGACTGAGTTTGTCGCGGTGCTGAGCGATCAGCCGCAAGGCGGCTTCATCACCCGCAAGCCGACCGCGCCTGCCATGATCGCCAGCGATGACGGCTGGGACAATGGCGGCAACGGCTTCGGCTTCTTCTACCAGCGTGATCCCTACGTCCAGCCGGCCAATCCGCGCCGGCAGCGTGGCCAGTATCAGTATTATCAATCGACGCAGCCGATGCAGCGAAGCTGGTGGTAGCGCGCAGGGCCGCGCGTCGCGGCGCGGCCTGGAGCATGACGTGAAGCCCGATCGTTGCGGTGACGGA
>NZ_JXDL01000001.1:3672817-3675217 GCF_001590795.1 Bradyrhizobium sp. AT1 | reverse complement strand
CGGGGAGAGGGTTTCTCCGCAATGGGACAATCTCCAAGAGGAGAAAGCCCTCACCCGCGCCTTCGGCGCGACCTCTCCCGCAAGCGGGAGAGGTGAAGAAGCCCCCGCAATTGAAGTGACCTAAAGCCAGTCCGTTCCAGCAGCTACGGCCGCGCTTCGATCACGATCGCCTGGATCTTGCCGTCCAACGCTCCGGCGCCGTGACGCGTTCGGATCGCCGCGGCGACGAGGTCGGTGGCAGCCTGCAGCTTGCCGGCATCCCGTGCCTCGATCTCGCTGCGCAGCGGCGTACCCTGGCAGAGGGCGAGTGCGACATATTCGGGCGAGGGCGCGCGGCTGATTTCTGATCGCGTCTCGATCGCGATGTCGCGGAAGCCGGCACGTTCGAGATCGATTTTGATGACGCTCTTGTCGTAATAGCCGTGCGGCGTGCGCACCATGAAGCGCGGCGGGTCGTCGGGAAACAGCTTTGCGAGCGCGATCGTCGCTTCATGCGTCAGCACATTGTCCTCGATGCGGTCCCAGACGTTGAACACGAACGTACCATCGCCCTTCAGGACGCGCTTGACCTCTCCGTAGGCCCTGACACGGTCCGGAAAGAACATCGCGCCGAACTGGCAGCAGACCACGTCGAACTCGGCATCGCCGAAGGGCAGGGCCATGGCGTCCGCCTGCCGCCAGGTGATGCGATCGTCATTTGCCTGGCGCTGCGCGGCGACCGCAAGCATGGGCTCGTTGAGGTCGGTCGCAACGTAATGGACTTCGCGCGGCAGCGCCGCCGCCACGGCGCGCGTCACTGCGCCAGTGCCCGCGGCGATCTCGAGCAGTGCGGTCGGAGAGCGGGCGGCGACGCGCCGTGCGATGTCCTCCGCATAGACGGAGAAGATCATCGGGACGAGATACTCGTCGTAGATCTTCGGAATCGAGCCGGCGAAAACCTTGTCAGTGGCGGACATGCTGGCCTCGCTGAAGGTTCGGACACGGGGCCGATGTTAGCACCCTCGCCACCTATCGCGCCAGCAACGAGATGAATCCTGCGGGTTCCTGCATCGCCTTGCGGGCCTCGAGCGACATCGGCTCAAAGCGGCTGCCACTCGAGATGCTGAGCCGGCTTTCGACGCCGTTCGACCCCACATAGCAGCCTTCAGGCGTGTAGCTGACATAGCCGTCATCGCCGAAGCCGATCGCGGTGAGCAGCACGCGCCGCTCGGCGATATCCCAGACCTTGATGGTCTTGTCCTCACTGGCCGAGATCAGCCGGGTGCCGCCCGGGAAGAACGCGACGGCCTCGACATCCTCCTGATGGCCCGCAAAGCTTGCGAGCAGTCGACCGCTGTCGGCGTCCCACACATTCACCGATTTGTCGCGTCCGCCGCCGCCGGTGACGATGCGCTTGCTGTCCGCGGACCAGCTCGCCGACACGACATAATCCCGGTGGCCGGCGAGCAGCCGTGACGTGCCGCTCCTGACGTCCCACACTTTCGCCGAGCCGAGTTCCGCGTCCGAGCCGGCGGTCACCACGCGCGTGCCGTCGGGCGAATAGGCAACGCGCAGCGCCTTGCGGCCATAGGCGTCCTTGGCATCGATCGCACCGCTGGTGCGATAGAATCTGATCTTGCCGTCATAGCCGGCCGAGACGAATTCACCCGAGCCGGAGGGCGCGTAACTCAGGGAACGCACCGCGGCGCGCGCGGGATCGCCGCTGGGGTGGTCGAGCTTGCTCTTGGCGAGCTCGCGGGTTGCGAGGTTCCAGATGCGCACGACGCCATCCTCGCCGGCCGAGGCCAGATATTTGAGCGACGCCTCCGGCGCGAAGGCGACGGCGAACTGCTTTGCGCCGGCGTCGAACGTCAGGCTTCGGCCGTCGCTTCCGAGGTCCCACACCTTCACCTTGCCGTCCCATCCGGCGGAGGCGAGCTGCGTGCCGTCCGTCCAATAGTCGAGCGCGTAGACGGCTCCGGCGTGTCCCCGCAACACCCGCGTCAGTCGAAAAGACGCGGCGTCCCAGAGCCGGATCACGCCGTCGTCGCCGGCGGTGGCAATCTCGCGCCTGTTGGGCGAGACGGCGATGGTGCGGACGCTGGCACCCTCGACATTCGGCTTGATCGAGACCGGAATGAAGGGACCCCCGACGGCGTCATTGCCGCGCCGCGCGGTTCGCATGGTGCAAGTCGATGCCGGCACGGCGGCAATGCTCTTCGTTTCGGCTGCCGGCGGGGACGTGAGCGCGAGCGGGACGACGGTGGCCGGAGCGGCCGCCATTTTCGGCGCGGCACTGGGCTTTGCAGCCGGCGGCAGGATGGGCGCGGTCTGCACCTTCTTCGGTTCGAGTTCAACGGTCGCCGGAGCCGTGTGCGGCGCTGCCGCGGCGAGCTTGTTGCGCTGAACCTTTGCCAGGTC
>NZ_JXDL01000001.1:3662233-3672245 GCF_001590795.1 Bradyrhizobium sp. AT1 | reverse complement strand
TGAACCTTTGCCAGGTCGGTATAGAACCCGCTCGGATGCGCGGCGATATAGAGATCCCAGGCCTCCACCGTGCCGACGCGTTCGGCAAACTCATAGTCGCGCGACGCGCTCGTGTCGCTGGAGACCGCCGGCGCGGCGGGCGAGGGAGCAGGCGCAGCCGACGGGGCCAGCACGACGTCGTCGCCGCCGAGCGAGCCGTAGATGAAGGGCTCCTGCCTGTTGGTTGTGGCCTGCAGCACCTCGTCGCGGACATAGCCGAACGCCTTGCGCAGATCGAGACCCGGCGTTGCCAGGTGATGCGCCAGCGCCGTGGCGAACGGGCTATTCCGGCCGTCGCCGTCCAGCGCGGTGAGGCCGGCCTTGGCGGCGAAGGCCACCAGCGTGTTCGGACTCGAGGGTTCGACCTTGGCAAGGCCGCGCGCGACCGCTCGCGAGGCCATCGTGCGCTTCATGTTCTTGGCGAACGGATTGTCGCGGCAGGCATCGAGAATGACGAGGCGCAGCCGCTTGGCCGGCTCGATGGCGACCAGCACACGGTCGAGCCCGATGGTCTCGTCATAGACGTCGGTGTCGTTCTCGAGCTGGGCGTCAACCGGAACGAGATAGTTGTTGCCGTCGATCTCGATGCCGTGGCCGGCATAATAGATCACGGCGATGTCGGCGCCACGCGCCTTGGCGCCGAAATCGCGCAAGGTCCGGCGCATGTCCTGCGCGGAGAGATCGTTGCGTGCTTCGACGACGGTGAAGCCCGCCTTCTTGAAGGTCTCGACCAGAAGGCCGGCATCGTTGGTGGCATTGGCGAGCTTGGGCGCGCGTTGATAGGCCGAGTTGCCCATGACGAGCGCCATGCGCTGGTCGGCAAAGGCCGCGTCCGGTCCAAATACGAGCGCCAGGGCGCTGAAAACAAAGAGACAAATGAATCTCATCACGGCCCCCAAGCCGGGATCTCTAAATGTCGGCAAGAATATCCGACCGGGGCCGCAATACAATTTCTATTTGATTTCGTCCGGCGCGGTTCGGATCGCAAACCGGTGATCAATCCTACGATTTCGTCCTGCCGACCTCACGGATCGGCCGCGTGCCGTCCCAGCTCATCGCGGCCTGCCGGACTTTCTCGAAGAACGGGCCCTTGGTGCCGCTGATGTCGGAGATCTCGATGATCGTTCCCGGGTGTGCCTGCGTGTCGAAATAGGCAAAGCGCCCCTTGTCGCCGCCGATCTGGCCCTCATGGCCGATTCTGTAGCCGAGCCGGATCGCCCTGTCGTACAGCGCCTCGTAGTCGTGGCTCCAATACGACATGTGTTGCAGCCCTTCGTGGCCGGCGTCGAGGAATTCCTTGTACAAAGAGGGCGCGTCGTTGCGCTGCTGGATCAGCTCGATCTGGAGGTCGCCGGAATTGGCGAGCGCAATGCTCATCTCGACGGATGAGTCCTGGCCGCGATGGCGAAACCAGTCGGTCTTGACGCGGTCCATGTAGTACCAGGGACCGACGTCCATCACCTCGATCCAGTGCTTCATCGCGGCCTGGATGTCCCGCACCACGTACCCGTTCTGGCGCACTGCGCCGAAGATGCGGCTCATGCCCGCGCTCCCTCTCTCGACCTGCTCACTTGACTTCGATACCGGCGTCCTTGGCAACCTGCTTCCAAGCGACGATGTCGCGGGCGTTGATGTCGCGCTGCTCCTCGCCCGGGACGAATTGCGGCGTGATGCCGAGCTTCAGCAGCTTTTCCTTGACCTCGGCATCGCCGAGCGCGTCCTTCAGCGCTACCGACAGTTTTTGCGCGATCGGCGGTGCAAGGCCCGCGGGGGCATACATCGCCCAGGACAGGCTGCGGTCGAACGGCACGCCCTGCTCCTTGTAGCTCGCGACATCGGGCAGGCTCGGGGAGCGCTCGCCGCAGGCGGCCAGCGCCTTGATCGAGCCGTCCTTGACGAGCGGCGTCGCGGTCGCGACATCGAGCGTCGCGAGCGAGATGTGACCGCCGAGCAGATCGCCGGCGAGTTTCGCGATGCCGTTGAACGGCACATGGTCCATCTTGATGCCGGTCTGCTGCATCAGGATCTCGGCACAGAACTGCCCGGTCGAGCCGACGCCCCAGCTGCCGTACTGGACCGGTTCGCCCCTCTTGGCCAGCGCGACCAGGCTCTTGATGTCATCGGCAGCAAAATTCTTGGTCGCGACCAGCATGATCGAGGAGGTGCCGACGCGGCCGATGGTGGTGAAATCCTTGATCGGATCGTAGGGCAGCTTTGGATAGATCGCGGGCGCCAGCACATGCGTGGTCATGCCGCCGACGGTGATGGTGTATCCGTCATTTGGCGATGTCGCGACCATCTGCGTGCCGAGCGTACCGGCGGCACCCGTGTGGTTCTCGATATAGATGCTCTGCCCGAGCGTCTTGCCCATCCCGTCCGCCAGCAGCCGCCCGACCACGTCGCCGCCGCCGCCGGCGGCATAAGGCAGCAGCATCTTGATCTTGTGGGTGGGATAGGCGGCGGGATCCTCGGCGCGAGCCGGCAGGGCCGCCGACAACAATGCGAGAAACGAAAGCGTGACAGTGCGCAGCATCATGATGGCATTCCCTAGTCTTCAAAACGAAATCGATAGGCATCGCCGTGCCTGATCACGCGGCCTGCGGTCGGTGCCGGAAAATGACCGGTGAGCAGATAGCTCGGCGTGTCCGCGAGCTCCTCGAGCAGTGCCATCCGCGTCGCGACCGCTGCGGCCGGATCGACATCGGCGGCGTTCGACAGCCACGGCGCGGCGCACTGGATCGGATGGTGGATGACGTCGCCCGACATCACCGCGTGATCGTGGCCGCCGTTGAGGTGGATCTGCATGTTGCCGGCGGTGTGGCCCGGCGCCGGCGCGAAGCGCAGCGCCGCGTCGCGATCGCTGAACAGGCGATGGTCGGTCTCGACTAGCTCGGCAAGGCCCGCCGCGACCACCGGCAGCACGGAATCCTCGAACGAGCCATGGTTCACCGGGCTCTTCGGGGCGGCATTGTGCGCGGCCTCGAAATCCCGGTACTCCTCGCGCCCCATCAGATAGCGCGCGTTCGGGAAGGTCGGCACCCAGCGGCCGTCGAGGAGGCGCGTGTTCCAGCCGACGTGATCGACATGCAGATGCGTGCACATCACGAAGTCGACCTGTTCGGGCGCAACGCCCAGCGCCTGCATGTTCTCGAGATAGGGCTGGTTGAGGTCGTTCCAGGCGGGGACGCGCGGCCGCTTCTTGTGGCTGCCGCAGCAGGTATCGACGATGGCGGTCCAGCGCGGCGTGCGCACCAGATAGGAATGGTGGCTGAGGATGAAGCGGCCGGTCTCCGGCTCGATATAGCGGTGATCGAGCCAGCTCCGGTTCTCCGCGATCACCTTGTCGGTGACGTTGGCGAACAGCCAGGTCTTGTCGAAGGCCAGCGCAGCGATCTCGCTGACGAGATCGACCCGCATGCTGCCGATCTTGACCTGTCGCATCGGCTTAGTTCTTCAGGAGATCGCCGAACGGCACCCAGCGCGTACCGTCGAAGCGGATCAGCTGCAGGCTCGTCATCGGCGTATAGCGCGTCGGCGAATTGTTCACCGCCGTGCCGTTGATCAGCATCGGCAGCTTCACGTCCTTCATCGTGGTGGCCTGCTTCATCACATTGGCGCGGGTAAGGTCGTTGCCGGAGGCCTTCAGCACCGTCACCAGCGTCTGCGCGATGGTGTAGCCATAGACGTTCAGCCAGTCGTTCTTGTTGGCATCCGGCATGTACTTGCCCATGAACGCCAGCCATTCCCTGTACCCGGCATCGTCCTTGTTGGCGGGATCGGTGGCGTCCTTCAGGTACTGGCTGGAGATGACGCCGGTGGAATTGTCCTTGCCGGCCGGCTCCAGCACGCCGCTGATCGAGGCCGAGACGTTGGAGATGATGGTCGTTGGCTTCCAGCCGATCTCGCCGATCTTGCGGATCGCCTGGGCGGCGAACTTCGGGGTCGCCGCCACCAGCACTACGTCGGCGCCTGCGGTCTTCAGCTGCAGGATCTGCGTGTCGACCGTCGGCGCGGAGGTCTCATAGGCCGCGCGCGCGACAATGGCTTCGCCGCTGCCGAGTCCTTCCTCCAGCGCCTTCAGATAGTCCTTGCCGAGGTCGTCGTTCTGGTAGAGCACGCCGATTTTCGCGTTGGCGTGGCTGGCCTTGATGTACTTGGCGTAGGCGATGGCCTCGTCGCGATAGGTCGGCTGCCAGCCCACGGTCCACGGAAAATTCTTGGGGTCGTCCCACTTCGCCGCGCCCGAGCCGAGGAAGAGTTGCGGCACCTTGCGGTCGTTGAGATATTTGTGCACGGCGCTGTTGGTCGGCGTGCCGACGCCGCCGAAGATCAGCAGCACCTCGTCGCTCTCGACCAGCTTGCGCGTCTGCTCCACCGTCTTCGGCGGGCTGTAGGCGTCATCCGCGATGATCATCTGGATACGGCGGCCGTTGACGCCGCCGTCGTCGTTCACTTTGCGGAAATAGGCCTCCGCGGATTTGGCGATCTGCGCGAAGGCCGACACCGGGCCGCTCAGCGGCGCGGTGGTGCCGATCCTGATGGTCTTGTCGTCGGCGCCGGGATCGTACTTGCTTTGGGCGTGGGCCATGTTGGCCGCGAACAGCGGCAACAGGAGGCAGGCCGCAGCAAGGCGAAGGCGGGCAAAGCGCGCCATGACGTCGTCTCCCCAAATTGCTCTCCGCTTCTCGGTCGAGCGGAGTTGAAACGCGAGAACAGCCCCCGCAACTGGACTTGCGGGCCGCGACCGGTGCCGCCAGACTGGCGAGACGAACGATCGTTCGTACGGTTGACTAGCGAACGATCGTTCGTTAGTCAAGCCATCATGGCTGTCCACACCTCCAGCGCAGCGGAAGCCGCCGCGCCCACGACGCGGGAGCGCATCCTCACCGAGGCGCTCAATTTGTTCGCGCAGAGCGGCTATGGCGGCGCCTCAATGCGCGAGCTCGCGCGCCGCGTCGGCATCCGCGAGAGCAGCCTCTACAATCATTTCGCTGGCAAAGCCGCGATCCTCGAAGCGATCGTCAGCGAGCACGGCCCCGCGAGCTCGGCGAGCCGGCTGGAGGAGCCGCGCTACAAACAGCTCGCCCGTCAGCCTGCCGCGTTCTGCCGCCAGTTCGCGCTCGACCTCGTCGAGCAATGGTCCGATCCGCGCGAGCATCAATTTCAGAAGGTTATCACCGCCGAGCGCAACCGCGTCCCCGGCATCCGCGCCAAGTTCGCCGACCATTTCTACGCGCGCGAGCAGAGCCTGATGACGGATTATTTCCGCGGCTTTGTGCTTTCCGGCCTGATCTCGACGCCGGATCCGCGCGAGACCGCGCGGCTGTTCGCGGCTGGTCTCATCTACATCCGCCTCGAGCATTACGTGATGGGCGCGGCGCCGTCGCCACGACCGAAGGTGATCGAGGCGATCGACCGTTATCTCGCTTTCTTCCTGTCGCTGATCGCGGCAGGCAATGACAGCGACAACAAGAAACGAAAGCCCAAGGGAGAGACGCGTGGCAAGGCTGCCTCTGATTGATCCGGAGACGACGAGCGGCGATATCCGCGCCTCGTTCGACCGCATGCCGGTCAAGCTCAACATCTTCCGCATGATGGCCCACGCCGAGGCCAACATGATCCCGGCGATGCGGCTCGGCAATTCGATCCTGCACAAGCAGAAGCTCTCCGCGGTCAACCGCGAGCTGCTGATCCTGCTGGCCGCGCAGCTCGAAGGCGGGGCCTACGAATGGCGCCAGCACGTGCCGATCGCGCTCGGCGTCGGCTGCACGCAAGGTCAGGTCGATGCGGTCGAGCGCGCGGACTACGATGCCGCCGCACTGAACGAGGCCGAGCGTGCCTTGCTGAAGTTCGGCCGCGAGGTCGTCGAGAATGTCCGCGTTCCCGAAGCGATATTCGCCGCGGCCCGCAAGCATTTCAGCGATCAGGAGATCGTCGAATCCATCGTCACGCTCGGCTTCTACATGATGATGGCGCGCCTGACCGAGGCGACCGAGACCGATCTCGATCCCGCCGCCGGCATGCAGGTCTATGACGGTGGCAAGAAGTAGGCGACCCGGATGAGCGAGACCGACAGCAAGCCGGAGCGCTACGTCCGCCCACCGAGCGCGGAGTCGCTGGGCGAGGCGCCGGGCAGGGGCCGCCTGAAGGGCCGCCGTATCCTGATCGTCGGCGGCGGCCAGCGTGTGTTCGACCCGGCCACCGATCCCATCGGCAACGGCCGCGCCATGAGCATCTTGTGCGCACGCGAGGGCGCGAAGGTCGCGGTCGCCGATCTCAACCTCGCCTCCGCGCAGCAGACCGTCAAGCACATCACCGACGAAGGCGGCGAGGGCTTCGCGATCGAAGCCGACGTCACGCGTGAGGCCGATGTCATCCGCATGATCGAGGAGGCACATCGCGCCATGGTCGGCCTCGACGGCATGGTGCTGAACATCGGCACCTTCGGCAAGACCGGGCTCGATAACGTCAGTCCCGAGGAGTGGAATAGGATCTACGATGTCAACGTCCGCGGCCCCATGCTGTGCTGCCGCGCAGGCTTGCCGAAATTCGACAATGGCGGCGCCATCGTCTTCATCTCTTCGATCGCCGCGCTGAAGGCGGGATCGCAGATGGCGGTGTACGATTCCTCGAAGGCCGCGCTCGGCGGCTTGATGCGCAACATCGCCCATCTCGGATCGCGCCGCGGCATCCGGGCCAACCTCGTCTATCCCGGCCTCGTCGACACCCCCAACGGCCGCGAAGCCGGCGCCGGACGCCCGAATCGCGGCAAGGGCCACGTTCCCTTCGGCCGGCAAGCGACGGCGTGGGAGATCGCCTATGCCGTGCTGTTCTTCCTCTCGGACGAAAGCGTCTATGTCACCGCGCAAACGCTCGCGGTGGATAGCGGCTTGAGCGGGATGTGACAGGCCTGTAGCCCGGATGGAGCGCAAGCGTAATCCGGGACCGCAGCATCATCCCACGAGCTGCCCCGGATTGCGCGGAGCCTGTCATCGGGCGGCGCTTCGCGCCGACCCGTTGGCTCCATCCGGGCTACGAATACGACAGAGCAGGTGATCGAGCGAGATGTTGCCAGGTCCGTAAGCCATGATGGCCAGCGCCATCGCCGCCCAGGTGAGATGAATCGGCCAGCCGTCGGGCACGGTGAGCTCGACGATGACGGTCATGAACAACAGCCCGAGCCCCGCGAGCCGCGTGCCGAGCCCGAGCACCAGCAGGACCGGAAACATGATCTCGCCGCAGCCCGACAGGAACGCCATCAGCGTCGGGGCTGGAAAGTGATACGGCCCGCCCGGCAGATGCAGCATGAACTCGTCGCTGAACAGGGTCACGGCGGTGTCGTTGAGCTTCAGGAAGCCGCCCCATTTCAGCATGCCCGAACGCCAGAACGGCACGGCCAGCGCGATGCGCAGCACGAGCTGCACCAGCGAGGGGGTGGCAATGGTCTGCACCAGCTGATTGGCCTTGTCGACGAGCAGCCAGAACGACGGCAGGCCGCTCGATGCCATGCGTTGGTCCGTGATCATCATGTGTCTCCAGCAGCAAGCGAGATGAATGCTCCGGCTGCGATCAGGCCGGCGATGTTCGAGGCGATGTCGAATTCGGGCGATGCATCCAGTGCCGACACCGCAGCCTCGCCGAGCGGCCGGCCGGCAGCGAGGCAAGAGGCAAAGACGGCGCCGCCGGCTGGAAGATGCCGCACCGCGACGTCGAGTTCGGGCCGTGTGATCAACGCGTCCTCCGGCGCGGACGCATCGATGCGTTCGGCCGGTGCGTCGCCGCGATTGGCGGCGAAAATCGTGACGGCGGCAAACGGCGAACGAACGATCCGCATCGCAGGGTGCGGGATGAAGACGGCGTCCGCCAGCCGTTCCGGCGCGATCGCGGACAGCCGGGTCGGAGCCAGCGGCGCGGCGTCGCGCGCGTGGTAGGCATCGAGCCAGGCGCGCTCGATGCGGGCGACATCGGCGAGCCAGGGCATATCTTGCGCATGCTCATAGGCTTCGATGAACTCCGGAAAGTCGCGGCCGTATTCGAACAGCAGCGGCGAGGCCGGCGGATGGTTGCGGACATGGAAGCGCGCCATGGCGCGGAAGAACTCAGGTCCGGTGATGCGCTGCACCGCCGGATAGACCGCAGCCAGCGCCTCGATCAGGCTGACGGTGACGTTGTTGCGGTAGACGTCGTAGCGCCGATTGGCGGCCTTGCCGTTCGGGCCGGTGACGATCTCAGGTGTGTGCCGTGCCGGATCCAGCAGCGCCGGCGCAAACGATGCGGCAAAGGACAAGCCCGCTTCAGGCCGCATGACGCTCTCCCGCGACTCCCGAGGACTGATGACGGTCGAGGATCGCCTGCGCGGCGGCGGCTTCCGCCTGCAGCACCGGCCAGTCCGGAATCCTGCTGTCCCATTCGATCAGCGTCGGCACCGCGCCGCGGCGGCGGATGACGATTTCGTAGAGCTTCCAGACGGCGTCCGCGACCGGGCCGTCATGGCTGTCGATCAACAGCAGATCGCCCTCGTCGTCGGCCTGCTCGGCATGGCCCGCAAGATGAATTTCCTGGACGTGCGCTAGCGGGAAGTTTGCGAGATAGTCGAGCGCCGAGGTGCCTTGATTGGTCGCGGAGACGAACACATTGTTGACGTCGAGCAGCAGTCCGCAGCCGGTGCGCTCGGCGATTGCGCGGATGAACTCGGTCTCGCGCATCGTGGATTCCCGGAAGGCGACATAGGTCGACGGATTCTCCAGCAGCAGCGGACGGCGGATCGCCTCCTGCACCTGGTCGATATGGTCGCAGACGCAAGCCAGCGTCGCGTCTGTATAGGGCAGCGGCAACAGATCGTTGAAGAAGCTGGTCTCATGGGTCGACCAGGCCAGATGCTCGGAGACCAGCGCCGGTTGATAGCGCGCGACGAGGGCGCGGAAACGCGCCAGATGCGCCTTGTCGAGTGGCCGGGGTCCGCCGATCGACATGCAGACGCCATGCAAGGACAGTGGATGGTCGCGGCGGATCGCCTCCAGCGCGCGATGCGGCGGGCCGCCGTCGCCCATGTAGTTCTCGGCGTGGACTTCGAAGAAGCCACGCCGAGGTCCGGCCTCGAGGATATCGGACAGATGCTGGGGCTTGAAGCTCGTCCCGGCGACGCCGCCGATGGGCGTTGGAAAGCGGAGCGGCATGGCTGGCGGTCGGGTGGGGCTGATCACCGTGTTCATCCTGCTGCTCCGTTGTGCGTCCTCGCGGCGTCGCGCCGGCGGTTAGATCGGCTTCAGCGAGCCCTTCTTGCCGCCGGGCAGCTCGATGCTGGTGCAGGTGCCGCCTTGCACGAATTTCCAGGCGTTGCCCTGGAAGTCGACGGTCGAGGTGCCCTGGCAGGTCGTGCCCGGTCCTGCCGCGCAATCGTTCTGGCCCTTCAGCGCGACGCCGAAGCACTTCTCCTTCTTGGCGGCGATGGCAGCCTCGCCCTCGGCCTTGGTCAGCGGGCCGGCGGCGGCGAGGGTCGCAAGCGCGGTCGATACGGCGCCGGCGAGGACGAGCGAGGTGACGGCATGTTTGGCAGACATCGAGATTCTCCTGTTCGAGATGGCATCGCCTGGCAGGGATGCGCGCATGGTCTCCTTCGCTCTGCGCGCAGCCCGCGTTACGGAAGGCTGCTCACGAACCCGTGAGACCGGTCGGATCGGCGCACGGCCGGTGCGCTTGGACCGGTATTTGCGGGCCAGCGTCCACTCAAGGCCAATGCTTAAGGCGTATCGAGACGGTAGCCAGCGGGCATTGGTGACGGGCGTCCTTTTGCTGCCAGAGGTAACGGGCGCGGGCCGGCGGCGTAGAGCATGACAGTGGCTCGGTGGACCGGCAGGCGAAGAGGGCGATGAAGGTTGATCCGGAACGACGGCTCCAGGCGATCGCACGGCTGACGGTCAGCATCCGCCTTGCGGTGTCGGCACTGGTCCTGGCGGCGATCCTGCTCACGGCC
>NZ_JXDL01000001.1:3661429-3662213 GCF_001590795.1 Bradyrhizobium sp. AT1 | reverse complement strand
GATCCTGCTCACGGCCGCACTCTCCAGCCTGCTGTGGTGGCGCACGGCGGAGGCGACCAGCCGGCAGCTCGCCTCGACCATCAACGAGCAGATCGTGGCCGCGGTGCGCAAGGAGGTCTCGGCCATCGTCGACGAAGCGCGCGCCGCGCACACCGCGATCCGTACGCTGTTCCTGCAGAACGTGCTCGACACCCGTGAGGCCGACAAGCGCGAATTCGTGTTTCTGTCGCAATTGCAGTCGCAGGCGACGATTTCCTGGGTGGCCTTCGGCTGGCCCGACGGCTCCTTCTTCGCCGCGCACAAGCTCGGCGATCGCCGCCTGGAGATGATGGAGATCTCGCTGACCGATCATCAAGGCCAGCGCCGCGTCGATGAATATGACGTGGTGCCCGGCGACATCGAATTCGCCAATCGCCGCTTCGAGCCGACCTCATTCCGTGTCGCCGATCAAGCCTGGTTCAAGGCCGGGCTCAGCGCGGACGAGCCGCAATGGTTCAGGGTCATGGACCATGCGACCGGCGAGCGGCCGTCGATCGCGTTCGCGGGGCCGATCGACGTCTATCAGGAGCGGCAGGGCGTTCTCGCCGTCATCATCGAATATACCAGGCTTGCGCGCTTCCTGTCGCAGCTCGAGGTCGGACGCACCGGGACCGCCTTCATCGTCGACGGCAGCGGCGAGCTCGTCGCGGCGCCGGACAAGGAGGCCGACGAGCTCATCCGGCGCGCGGCGACACGACGCTGCTGCCGCTGGCGCGGCTGGCGCTCGACAAGGCGGGTGAGGCCG
>NZ_JXDL01000001.1:3521779-3661041 GCF_001590795.1 Bradyrhizobium sp. AT1 | reverse complement strand
GCTCACGTCGGGCGGCGCGGCCTACGAGGTTGCGCTGACGCCGCTGCCGTTTCCCGGCTGGTCGCTCGCCACCGTGATCCCGGAGGCCGAGTTTCTCGGACCGGTCGAAACCACGCTGCGGCGCCTGATCCTGGGCCTTGCGATCGGCGCGGTGCTCGCGGCGCTGGCCTCGGCGATGCTGGCGCGTTCCGTCATCGCCGCGCCGCTGTCGCGGGTCGTGGGCGAGCTTCGGCATGTCGAGGCCTTTGCGCTGGAGCAGGTCCGCCGCCATCCCTCGCGGCTGAAGGAGATTGCGAGCCTGTCGGGCGCGATCGCCGAGATGGCGTCCGGCCTCTCTGCCTTCCGCAAATTCATCCCGGCCGATCTCGTCCGTGATCTGCTGCGCCAGGGCGTCGAGGCGAAGCCCGGCGGCCATGTCCAGGAGCTCAGCGTGATGTTCATCGACATTGCCGGCTTCACCGGCCTGTCCGAGCGGCTGGGCGATCGCGTGGTGCCGCTGCTGTCGCGCTATCTCGACGTCACCTCTGAGATCATCGTCGCCAATGGCGGCACCATCGACAAGTTCATCGGCGACGCCGTGATGGCGTTCTGGGGCGCGCCGCAGCCGCAGGACGATCACGCCGCGCGATGCTGCCGCGCCGCGCTAGCCTGTCGCAGAGCAGTGGAGCAATCCGGCCTCACCGACGATCTCGGCCAGCCGCTCCAGATCCGGATCGGCGTCAATTCGGGCCGCATGCTGGTCGGCAATATCGGCTCGGAGCTGCGCTTGAACTACACCGTGATCGGCGATGCCGTGAACGTTGCCAGCCGGCTCGAAGGCGCCAACAAATCCTACGGCACGCAGATCCTGATCGGCGAGGCGACCGAGCGCCTGGCGCGCGGCGCAATCGTCACGCGCGAGGTCGACAGCATCGCGGTCTACGGACGGGAGGAGGGACTCTCCGTCCACGAGCTGATCGGGATGGTGAACGGGGACGCCATCGACGACGAGGCGGTCGGCTGGATCGCCGATTACGAGCGCGGCCTTGCCGCCTATCGTGCCCGGCGGTTCACTGATGCGCTCGCCGATTTCGAGGCCGTGTTGAAACGCCGCGGCCACGATCGTCCTGCCGAACTGATGCGGGACCGCTGCCGGCAGCTCGCATCGGCAGCGCCCGACGCCGCCTGGCGCGCCGTCGCGGCACTGGCGACGAAATAGCGGCGTCATCGAGATAAGGCGAATAACAGCACGAGAAGTCCAACGAATAGCAGCATGCCCATGAGCGAAGAGAATAGAGAAGACCCGCCGCGGGCTTGAGGGCTTTGCAACGATTGTGCTGCCGGGGCAGGAGATTCATCCTCCGAAGCTGGTGCTTCCACCAAAATAGGCGACGCAAAACGCTCAAGGGGAAGCAACAGATAATCTCGTTGGCTTGCGACTTCAGCTGCAAACTCCTTGGCTTGACGCGCGTACCTGAAAGCCGCGGTGTGCGAATGCGCGTTTTCAGCCATTTTTCCTGATTTGATCAGGTGTCGACCGCCAACGATGATGACTTGAAAAATGTAAAGATGGCCTTCAGGAACGTGGCGCAAGTGGATTTCGGTGAAATCGCTTCTCTCAATAACTTTGAACATAAGGGAATCTCCACGAGGCGGAGCCAAAAAGACGTCAATGAAATGGTGCAATCTTAGCGTGTGACGCAAAACGTGTCATCAGTTTGCATGCAAGATCCGGTGATCAGGGTTGACGTCCCTGACTATTGGAGGCCCAACTGGACGGCATACTGTCACGCGCACGATGCCATTCCGGACGAGCCAGGATCATGAAAACCACGCTGCTGAAACCTGACGACTACACCCGCTCGCCCTGGAAGAACGGCGGCGGCATCTTCACCGACATTGCGGGCGCCTGGCGCGCCGAGGCGGCGAAGGATTGGAGCAGCCTGCTCTGGCGCTTTGCGAGCACGCCGATCGTGGCGCCCGGTCCGTTCTCGCATATGCCCGGCATCGACCGGCTGCAGATGGTCGTCGATGGCCGCGGCTTGGTGCTGAAGTCGCCCACGCAGGAGTTCGACGAGCGTGAACCTTTTACGACGGTGCGCTTCACCGGCGAGATGGAGATCGTGACCGCGCTCGAAGCCGGCCCGGTCGAGGTCGTGAACCTGATGGCCCGGCGCGGCGCGGCGGAGATCGAGCTTGTCGCTCTTCGCGAGCCCGGCGCACGGGAGCTTGCCGCCGGCACACATCTGGTTTACGCCGCGCGCGGCGATTGCCGCGTTCGCCTCGATAACGAGGAATTTTCACTTTCGCACGAAGACACGTTGAGGGTGGAACTTGCCGCGGCCTCGCAGCTCGCGCTGGTGTCGGGGCTGGCGGTGCTGGGCTCGATCCGGCTGGTCGGCTAGCGCGATCACTCCTTGCGCACAATCCGGGCAATCGGCCAGGTTGACGGCGCGAACTCGGAGCACGATATGTGCTCGCGATGCACACCGCCGCTGAAGGGCAGACGATGACCGCGCCGCCGACCAACAATGTCCCCACGCAAGCCGACGGCGTCATCGACTGGCTGACCAACGGCACCCGCGACGAGCGCTTTATCGACAACATCTTCGCGCAAATGTGCATCCGCTTGCAGCAGGCCGGCATTCCGCTGAAGCGGTCGACGCTTCACGTCCAGATCAATCATCCGCAATGGCTCGGAGCCCGGATGATGTGGTCCGACGGCATGACGGGCGCGGAGATCGCGCGGGTGGATTACGACGTCCGCGAGCGCTCCGAATACATCGGCAGTCCCGCCAGCGAGGTCATCGAGGGCGCCGCCGAGCTTCGCGAGAATCTGGAACAGGATGCCACGCTCGGCCGCAAGCACGCCATCTACGGCGAGATGCGGGCCGCCGGGCTGACCGACTACGTCGCCTGGCCGCTCTATCACACGCTCGGCAAGCAGCACGTCGTCACCTTCGCCACCGACCGGCCGGGCGGCTTCGAGCCCGCGCATATCGCCGCGCTCAAGAAGCTCCTGCCGGTGCTGGCGCTGGTCAGCGAGATCCGCATCAAGAACCGCTTGGCGCGAACCCTGCTGGAGACCTATGTCGGCTCCCATGCCGGCGAGCTCATCCTGGCCGGCGCGACCCGGCGCGGCACCGGCACGACCGTGCGCGCCGCGATCATGATCTGCGATCTCAGGGACTTCACCAAGATCTCAGACAATTGGCCGCGCGACGACGTCATCGATCTCCTCAACGATTATTTCGACGCGATGTCGGAGCCGATTGCCCGGCATGGCGGCGAGATCCTGAAATTCATCGGCGACGGCCTGCTCGCGATCTTTCCGCTGCAAGCGCCCGACGCCTGCGCGAACCTGCTCCGTGCCGTGACAGAAGCCCGGCAGGCCATGGCGGCGCTGAACGAGCGGAACAACGGCACGGGCCGCGCGCCGCTGAATTACGGCATCGGCGTCCATGTCGGCGACGTCATGTACGGCAATATCGGATCAACCAGCCGGCTCGACTTCACCGTGATCGGCCCCGCCGTCAACATGGCCTCCCGTCTCGAGGCCCTCACCAAGCTGTTGGGGCGGACGGTGCTGCTGTCCCGCGACTTCGCGGAGCTGGTGGAGCCGAAGTTCGAGCTGGAGCATGTCGGCAAGCACGAGGTGCGCGGCTTCAGCGATCCGATCGAGCTGTTTGCGTATCACGGCTGAAGCGGGCATTGCCGGCTAGAGCTTCAGCCGCGTCGCGACATGCTCGATCGCCATATCCAGCGCCAGTTCCAGAGGCCTCGTCGATCGCAGGGTTTGTGCGAGCAACAATCCTCCCTGCAGGCTGGCGAGCATCGCCTCCGAAAGCGCCTCTAGATCGCTGGCAGGCGTCTTCCCGGCCCGCGCCTGCATTCTCGCGAATGCCGCTTCGAAATAACCGGCCCAGCGCGCAAAACTTTCCGCCAGCGCCGCACGCGTGCGCGGGGTCTCCGAAAGTTCGGCCGCCAGCGAGCCGAGCGGACAGCCTCCGGCGCAATTGGTTTGCTCCGTCAGCTCGACGACGGCGTCGCGCCAGCGGCGAAGTCCGGCGAGAGAATTGAGCTTGCGCAACAGACCCTCGTGAGTGCCCAGCACGCACTCGGCCTGTCGCTGGATCACCGCCAAGACCAGCTCATCCTTGTCGGCGAAGTAGTGATACACCTGCGATTTGCTGGCCTTGCTGGCCTCGATCACCGCATCGATCGTCGTGTTCGCGGCGCCTCGCGCGCGCACCAGCGCCGTTGCCGCATCGACGATGCGCGCGCGTGTTGCCGCGCCCCGTGCCGTCTTCGGCAACGCGGTCTTGGGCAATGCAGTCACGTTTTTGTTCATGGCCGTCACCGTACTTGACAGGGAGTCGGCTGGCAAGTAACTGGACTAAATAGTCCAATTTGGAGCAGGCGACAATGTCTCGTCTCAACAATGGCGATGCCTTTCCGCCCCTGACGCTCGATACGGTTGCCGATGGCACGGTCTCCGTCGTGCAGTACCTGGCCGGTCACTACGGCGTCATCCTGATGTATCGCGGGTCATGGTGCCCGTACTGCAACGCGCAGCTTTCGGCCTTTGCGCGCGCGAAAGAGAAGCTCGATGAGCTCGGGATCAGGGTCGTTGCCATGTCCGTCGACGACAAGATCGACGCCAGCGCGCTGGTCGAAAAGCACCGGTTGAATTTTCCGGTCGGCTACCGCGTCGATGCCGACAGGGTCGCCGCGGCGACCGGCGCTTACGTCAACGATAGTCCACGCTACCAGCAATCCACCGGATTTGTGCTCGATCCCGACGGAAGAGTCGTCACCGCCGTCTATTCCAGCGGTGCGATCGGGCGGCTGGTCGCCGAGGACGTGATCGGCCTCGTTCGTTACGTGAAATCCAAGGCATGACGTCCATTCAAATCCGGAGGGTTCGGACATGAACTCGCATCAGGTTGCCGTCGTTGTCGGCGCGGGTGCCGGATTGGGCAACGCGCTCGTGACACGCTTTGCGGATGAGGGCATGCGCGTCGCCGCGTTGTCGCGCAGCGGCGGCGCGGGTCAGCCGCACCGCGATCAGGTTCGCGGCTACGCCTGCGATGCCACGATCTCCGGACAAGTCAAGGAGGCGTTTGTACGCGTGAGGAGCGAACTCGGGCCGCCATCCCTGGTCGTGTTCAATGTCGGCATTTGGGACCAGGGAGGGATCCTCGACATCTCCGAGGATTTGTTCGAGCAGGCCTGGCGCACGGGTTGCTTCGCCGGGTTCCTGGTCGGCCGCGCGGCGGCGGCGTCCATGCTGGACAGCGGAGGCGGCACCATCATTTTCTCCGGCGCAACCGGATCGATCCG
Organism: Bradyrhizobium sp. AT1; assembly: GCF_001590795.1. Taxonomy (GTDB): domain Bacteria; phylum Pseudomonadota; class Alphaproteobacteria; order Rhizobiales; family Xanthobacteraceae; genus Bradyrhizobium. Next base: position 3,655,719 of record NZ_JXDL01000001.1, on the reverse strand, counting down.
CGGCGGCGACGGATTTGCCGCTTTTGCTTCGCCGAAATTCGCCCTGCGCGCGTTGGCGCAGGCGATGGCGCGTGAGCTCGGCCGAAAGAACATTCACGTCGCGCACGTCATCCTCGACGGCATGATCGCGCGGGAGGACGATTCCTCGGGGACCCTGCTCCAGCCTGCGGCGATCGCGGAGAGCTACTATCAATTGCATCGGCAGGCCCGCAGCGCGTGGACCCATGAGATCGACCTGCGGCCGTCCAGTGAAAGATTCTGAATCGCCGGCGGCCGCATCCGCCGGGGCTGTGGCCCCAAGGCCGCGCGACTGGCTGCTGTTGCTGTCGCTGGTGTTGATCTGGGCGGCCAGCTGGCCTGTGATCAAGATTGGCGTCGGCCAGATTCCGCCGATCTGGTATGGCTGTCTCCGCTACGCGATCGCGGCGCTCATCCTGTTCGGCCTCCTGACCGCGCGGGGCGAGTTCGCCCTTCCGCCGCCGTCCGATCTTCCCTTTGTCGTCGTTTCGGGCGCGCTCCAGATGGCAGCGTATTCCGCGCTCACGGGGCTCGCGCTGACGATCTTGCCGCCTGGGCGCGCGTCGGTGCTGGCCTTTTCCACGCCGATCGTCGTCGCGCCGCTTGCGGCCTGGCGGCTGGGCGAAGATCTGAACCCGCGGATGGTGGCGGGCGTGTTGATCGGATGCGCAGGAACCGCCGTGATCGCATCACCGTCCTTCACCGCCATCGGCAAGCAGACCATCGCCTATGCCATGCTGATGACCGCCGCAACTGCGTGGGCCGTTACGATCGTGACTGTCCGGGGGCATCGCTTCGCGTCGTCGGCGTTGAGCCTCGCCCCCTGGCAGATGCTGATCGCGGCAATCCTGCTCCTTCCCATGGCCGTTTCTGTCGAGGGCACGCTGCCGGCGATATCGCCGCTCGGCGCGGCCACGCTCGTCTACGTCGCGCCGGTCGCAACCGCGTTCGCTTACTGGGCCGTGGTCGAGGCCGGACGCCGCTTTGCCGCAAGCACCATGTCGATGGCGTTGCTGGCCACACCCGGCATCGGGCTTTTGATCTCGGCAGCGGTGCTGAAGGAGCCGATCAACGCGTCTCTCGTCATGGGGGTGGTTCTGACCGCGGCCGGAATCCGTCTGACGATCGCGACGAAGCAGGGCTGACGATCGAGATGATCTGTATCGAGATCGAGCCGATGCCTGGCGAGGGCGCAGCTCGTCTGTTGCCAATGCGGGAATGTGCAACTACGCTTCAGTTCGACCAGCCCTCGGTCCTGCGATCAGCCACACCTACAATGCCCAAATTCCTGCGCATCGGAATCCATCAGTCGAACGTATCCGGGTACACGTCGAAAGCGTGGTGTGTCAGGCGCGTTGGTTCGGCGGTCTTCCTGAAGTGGGGCGCCGTGGAAGTGCAGGGCGCCGGCGATGGACGAAAGGTCTCCTGGACGCGGCTGCCGCAGGAAAAGACGATCCGCTGCGGCACGGCGCAGAAGGCCCAGGAATATACCAAGGCTGCGATCGCGAGGCGACGCAGCCATCGCTATGAACCGCTGACTGGGCCGATCTCGCCCCGGCGCCGCGCAGCCGACGGTGGCGCCGAGCTCAAGCAGGCGCTGGCCACGATCCTGATCGTCGACATCGTCGGCTCCACCGCGAAGGCCGCCAAGCTCGGCGATGCGCGCTGGACCAAGGTGATGGGCCACTACTACGCCGCCGTGCGCAAGGAGTTGAAGACGTGCGGCGGCAAGGAAGTCGTGACCACGGGCGACGGCGTGCTGGCCACCTTCAAGAAGCCCGTAACCGGCATCGCGTGCGCGACCGCGATCCAGAAGGCGGTGCGCACGCTGGGTCTCGAGATCCGGATTGGCTTGCATGCCGGCGAATACACCATCAGCGCCGGCGAAATGGTCGGCCTCGCCTTCCACATCTGCACCCGCGTTGCGGCGAAGGCGCGTGCCGGCGAGGTGCTGGTGTCGAGCGCGGTCAGGGAGCTGATGAAGGCGCAGTCTGCGATCAGCCTGAAGGATCACGGCGTGCACCGGCTCAAGGGCGTGCCGGAAAGGTGGAGGCTTTGGCGGGTCGAGGGGTGAGGGCTCCGCCGTCACCTCATCTGGACCACGACCTTTCCCTTGGCTCGTCCTTGCTCGAGATAGGCAAGCGCCTGTTTGGCCTGGTCGAAGGGAAACACCTTGTCGATCACCGGTCGGATGCGCTCGGTTGCGAGAAGCTCGCCGATTTCGGCGAGTTGCGCGCCGTCGGGTCGCATGAACAGGAACGAATATGTCGCGCCAGCCTTGCGGGCCTTGCGAATGATCTTCCAGCTCAGCAGGCCAAACAGCAACACCATGAAGACGTTCATCCTCCGTCCGCGCCCGAACGCGGCGTCTGGCGGACCGATGAGCGAAGCAATCCTGCTCCCCGGCGTCAGAATCCGTAGAGATTTCTCGAGCGCATCGCCCCTGACCGTCCCAAGCACGGCCTCGTAACCTCGCAGCACCTGCTCGAATTGCTGTGTCTTGTAGTCGACCACCTCGTCAGCTCCGAGGCTACGCACCAGGTCGACATTTGCGGTGCTGGTCGTCGTCCCGACTTTTGCTCCAAGATATTTTGCGAGCTGGATCGCAAAGGTACCGATGCCGCCCGCGCCCGCGGGGATGAACACCTTCTCCCCGGGCTTGAGGTCTATCCTCTCCTTGAGCGCCTGCCAGGACGTCAGGCCGACCATCGGGATCGAGGCCGCCTGCACGAAGTCCAGGTTTGCGGGCTTGAGCGCAGCGGCACTCTCCGGCACGCGCGCGAACTCGGCGAGTGCGCCCGTTCCGAGGTCGAAGATGTTGGCGAACACGGCGTCGCCCGGCCTGAAGCGGGTCACGCGGCTTCCCACCTCGACGACGACGCCTGATAGATCACTGCCCAGCGTGGCCGGCAGATCGAACTTGAGGATGGGCTTGAATGCCCCTTTCGGAATCATGTTGTCGATCGGGTTCAGGCCCGCGGCGTGAACCTGGACCAGAATTTCATCGGCCGCGGGCTTCGGCCGGGAGATCTCGGCCAGCACCACCTGGTCGGGCGCGCCGTACCGTTTGAAGATCAGAGCTTTCATTTTCTCCTCACGGTCCAAAGGTTCTTCGACGCCGTCAGAAGGCCCGGGCGGTGCGGGTGGTTGCTGGTGCCGGCGTATCGAGCCGCAGGTCTTTGCGAAGCCCGGCATCCACCAGGTTCGCAGGCGCATATCGGCGGAGGAAGCGCAGGCGCTTCGCGAGCTTGCCGGCGGAATATCGGAGTTTTGGGCGCGCTGCGCTCGCCGCCTCCAGCACGGTCTCGGCCACGACACCGGGCTGTTCGGCCGTAGCCATCACCTCGATCACCCGCCTGGCCACGCCGGTCCGCGCCTTGTCATAGGCGTCGAGCTTGGCGTCGGGCTCCATCAAATTCGCGTCGAACGGCGTCTTGGTATAGGCGGGCTCGACGACCGCCACCCGGATGCCCCTCGTGCGCAGCTCATGGTCGAGCGATTCCGAATAGCCGGCCACCGCGTGCTTGGTCGCCGCATAGAGCGCGCCGTAAGGCATCGGCAGAAAACCAAGCACCGAACCGATATTGACGATCCGCCCATCGCCCTGCCGCCGCATGTGCGGGACGACGGCACGCGTCATCCGGACCAGTCCGAAGAAGTTGGTCTCGAAGATCGCTCGTGCCTGCTCGATCGAGCTCTCTTCCGCGCCGGCCGGAGCGACGCCGAAACCGGCATTGTTCACCAGCAGGTCGATGCGGCCTTCGCGCTGCATCACTTCGCTGACCGCGGCTTCCACGGATTCGTCGCGGGTCACGTCGAGGGCCAACATCGCGAACGACTGGTTGCCGCCTTGTGCCCCCCGTCTGCTGGTGCCGTAGACCTCGTAGCCGGCCTGCGCGAGCCGCGCCGCCGTGGCTTCCCCGATCCCGGACGAGGCGCCCGTCACGAGGGCGACTTTTGGTTTCAACTTGGTCATGAGCTGGTCTCCGATGCGGCCCGGGCCCCGTAAAATGTTTTGATTACGATCGTAACTAATGATATACATGACGATCGTAATGATAATTGTCAAGGGCCAGTGCCCGAGGACCAGTCCATGCGCGTTTCCAAGGAACAGGCCGCCCAAAATCGCGAGCGCATTCTCGATGCCGCCGCCCTCCTCCTGCGGGAGCGGGGCATCGCTGGCGTCGGTGTCGACGCCCTCGCCGAGGCGGCCGGGATGACACACGGCAGCCTGTACAGTCAGTTCGGCTCCAAGGAGCGACTGGTCGAGGAAGCGGTCGGCCATGCGATCAGCGCCAAGGCGAAGGAATTGCCCGAAGACTTCGCGCTCGACGACTACGTTTCGGAATACCTCTCGCCGGCCCATCGCGACGCTCCAGCCAGCGGCTGCCCGTTTGCGGCCCTGGCTTGTGAGGTGTCACGCCAAACGAGCGGCGTGAGGGAGCGCTTCACCGTCGGTGTGCGAGGCGTGATCGCGCTCCTGAGGAGCCGCATGCCATCTGCATCGAAGCCGCGGCAGCGCGACGACCGGGCGATCGTAACCGCCGCCTCTATGGTCGGCGCCCTCGTGCTCGCCCGCGCGGTGAGTGATCCCAAGCTGTCGGACGACATCCTTCGCGCGACGAGGGACGCAATATTGAAGTGAGACGTCGAATGCGGCGCGCCTCAGCCGGCCGGATCGGCGCAGTCGCATTTCGGGCAGCGCCCGTCCGCGGCGATGGCGAGCTGGCGTCCGATCTCGTCCCTGAGGGCGTTGCCGTCGAATGCGGTGCCGTCGCTCCCGAGGACGCGTTTGGCGCGTTCGTAGGCATGGCTCTCGGCGGCGTCATCGCCGACGCGGATGACGACCTCGTCGTGGAAAGGGCAGACCGTGGTGGCACGCGTCGTCTCGAGCGCGTAGCGCACCAATGCGGTCAGATCATCGAGCTTGGCGGATATGGATATCATGGCTGCTCTCCTGAGCGAGGCAGTCGCGGTTGTGGCCTTGCGCGATGGTGGCCTGTGCGCGGCGGCGGGTCGTGCGGACCGTATGACACCGTCGGGCCGGTTCTATCGAACCTGCCGGCGAAGCCGCCCGTCTGGAGCCGGCTGCCTGATCGCGATCGCCCTGTCTTCGAAGCGGCGCCCGGAGTGCCTAGGAGTCCGGGTTCCGCTTCGTTCGGCAGCGGAGCGACAAGTCGCCCGATGCCGCACACAGCATAGCCGCCCGAAAACCGTTCGCCTTGACCCATCGCAAATATGGGAAGGCCCCTAAGGAATCGTCCGCAATATCGCCGGCGGCGGTTCGGGAGCATAGAGTAGGATATGCAGCGCCAAGTCCTCTTCAGGTGCCCGCGCACCGGCATAAACGTCCAGCATCGGATTGATGACGAGCGGCCCGAGCATTTCGAGCCGGCGGACAGCTATGTGGCCGTCAGGTGCCCGTCCTGCATGTCGCTGCACTTCGTCAACAGCACCACCGGCAAGCTGCTGGGCGAGCGAAGCGACCAGCCCCACGCCATGCCGCGTTCCGCCTGATCCGGCGGGCGCGTCCTATTTTTCGACCGCGCCCGTCCAGTCCTTGAAGCCACCGAGATTGTAGACCTTGTCGTAGCCCATATCCTTCAGCAGCTTGCCGGCCAGCGCCGACCGGCCGCCGGACGCGCAGTAAAGAATGACGTTCTTGCTCTTGTCGAACGCCTTGTCGTGGGACGGCAGCTCAGGATCCGCGCGGAATTCCAGCATTCCGCGCGAGACATGCACGGCGCCTGCGATCTTGCCGCTGGCGGCGACCTCCGGCGCATCGCGCACGTCGACAACGAGCGTGTTGCCGCTCCTGATCATCTCGGCGGCCTGATCCGACGTGATCTTGGGAACCGCCGCGTTCGCGGCTTCGATCATTTGCTTGACGCTGGTGGGCATGGAGTCTCTCCGTTCGTGCTTCCGGGCGGACGATAGCACATTGGCGGTGCCTTGCCTCATCCGGTTGGAGGAGGATGGGATGCCAGGCACGAGAGCCGCTTCGTCGCGCGTCAGGCGACGGCTTGCCTGACATGCGCCCGTCGTGGCCGGGCAACCGCATGCGCCAGCGGTTGTCAGCGCAACGTCACCGCACGCCCGTGCCTTTGCAGCGCTGGCACTTCACCACCTTGTCGCCCTTCTTGACCAAACCTTTGCCCTCGCAATTCTTGCACTTCTGCTTCTTCTTGATGTTCGGGCCTTTTTCACTGGTCATGACATTCTCCTGCCGCCAGACAGGCGGCCCTGCGCGGTGCCCGGCGAAATGGCGGAGCGATGCGAAGAGAGTCCTACACTCATGCCGGCTTCGGCACCACCAGCACCGGTACGCTTCCGTCCACCAGGACCTCGGATGTCTGGCTGCCTAGAAACAGCTTCCTGAGGCCGCGGCGCCCATGCGAGGCCATGACGATCAGGTCGCATCCCCTGGACTTTGCCGTTTCGATGATCGCGGTCGCCGGATGCGCATTGGGAACATGCAGAAGTTCTGCAGGCGTCCCGATCTGCTCCGCCATCGCGCGCGCGTCATCGAGCACCTTGTCCGCGCGGGCCTTGCAGGCTGCGTCGAAGCTGTCGACCTCGTCCTGCGTCGGGATCCATCCCGAGGCGTGTCCGCTGCCATAGTCGACCGGCAGCGCTTCGGTCACGGTGATGATCGTCAGCCTGGCGTTCAGGGCCTTCGCCAGGGCGATGCCGTGCTCGACGCCTTTTCGGGCGACGTCCGATCCATCCGTGCTCAAGAGAATGTTGGCATACATCCGCCGGCTCCCTTGCTCGTCGAACAAAGTGATGCCTGGGGAGTATGGTCCGACAGGCGCCGTGGGTCCATGCGCTTGTGTTGAGCTCGGCCTCGATCTCAGCGGATCGAAAGGTCGCTGTCAGAGGAGATCTGCATTTGATTCATAAGCCTGCGAACTTCGAAGGCGAACCGAACTAATCGCACGCCGGCAATCCTCCGCCCTTACTGCGGCCGCCCCTGAGAGAACCGGACGCGATAATCCTGCGGCAGCACATTGAGGCGGCGGCGAAAAGCACGCCGCAAATGCTCCTCGCTTTGAAATCCCGCGCGGGCGGCGATTTCCTTGATGCTCGATGCGGATTCTTCCAGCGCCCGGCGGGCCGCTTCGACGCGCAGCTCTTCCACCGCCTTGCCCGGCGTGCGGCCGGTCTTCTGCCGGAAGACGCGCGCGAAGGTGCGGGGGCTCATGCCCGCTCTTTCCGCCAGGCTCTCGACACGCAGATCGCGGCCGAGATTGTCCTGCATCCATGTCGCGATATTCTCGAACGCTCTGTCTTCGGATGATTGCAGCGACAGCGGCACGCTGAACTGGGCCTGCCCACCGGGGCGCTTGAGAAAGACGACCATGCGCCGCGCGACGCGCATGGCTTCGCCGTGTCCGAGATCATCTTCCAGCAGCGTGAGCGCGAGATCGATGCCGGCTGTCACGCCGGCGGACGTCCAGATTCCGCGGTCGTGAACAAAGACGGGGTCGACCAGGACCGAAACGTCGGGATGTTGGGCGCGCAGCAGGTCGCAGGAGCTCCAATGGGTGACCGCGCTTCGTCCGTGAAGCAGGCCGGCCGCGGCCAAAACGAACGTGCCGGTGCAAACGGAGCAGACACGCCGGATATTCGGCGCGGCTGAACGAAACCAGTCGACCAAACCGGCCTCGGCAGCAGCGCGATGGACGCCGGGGCCACCACCCACGATGAGGGTGTCGATGTTCTTGCGGGCGCAGTCGGACAGTGCGGTTGTCATCACCTCGAGGCCGGACGAGGTTTTGACCGCTCCGCCCTTCAACGAGCAGATCTGCCAGACATAGGGCGCGCGTCCAGCCTCCGATGTTTCGCAGGCGAGCTCGAAAGCCTGCAGCGGCCCGGCGAAGTCGAGCAGCAGGCAATCCTCGAACAGAACGAAGACGACACGGCGAACGGTTGAACGAGCCATGGGCAAGCCTTGGCAGGAATTGCGTGTATTATGACATTTCGGCAAACCGGCGGGCCTGTCAACATGCGTTTGTTCAGCGAGAGGAGCGATGCATGTCCGGCAAGCGGATCGAGATCGGAATTTTGTACTATCCGGGGATGACCCAACTGGATGTCACCGGGCCTTTCGAAGTCTTCGCCCGCCTGCCGAACGTTCGGGTGCATCTGCTGTGGAAGCGCATAGAGCCCGTCGTGAGCGACGTCGGCCTGCCGCTGCTGCCGACCACGACATTCGCCGACTGCCCGGATCTCGACGTGTTCTGCATCGGCGGCGGGCCGGGACAGGTCGACACCATGGACGACGACGAGGTGATCGCCTTCGTGCGCGAGAAAGGTGGATCGGCGCGCTACATCACCTCGGTCTGCGCCGGCTGCCTGATCCTCGGCGCGGCGGGACTCATCGACGGATACAAATCGGCCTGCCATTGGCTGATGAGCGACCAGCTCGCCGCCTTCGGCGCGATTGCCGTCGACGAACGCGTCGTGGTCGATCGCAACCGCATTTCCGGCGGCGGCGTGACCGCAGGGATCGATTTCGGTTTCAAGGTCGCGGCTGAACTCTGCGGCGAGGATGTCGCGAAGAACCTCCAGCTCATGCTGGAGTACCAGCCGCAGCCGCCGTTCGATCTCACCGTGCAGAATGCACCACCCGAGCTGATTGCGCGCATGCGCGCGGACGCCGAACCTTGGCTCCGCAAGCGCGCAGCGGCAGTCCAGAAGGCGGTCACGAAACTCAAATCAAGAGTGGCCGCTTAAGCTCGCTCGTCAACGGGAGGGAAGCCCCAACGTCATCTTTGGAAAGGTACTCGCATGGCCTGGAACTGCCGCGTCGCGACACTTCTGATCGTTGGAGCTTTCATCGGATCGTACCTCCCCGCCGGCGCGGGCGAACTCTCCGGCGGCGTGGTCCGGATCGGCATCATCAACGACCAGACCGGACCGCTGTCCGACTTGTCGGGACCGGGCTCCGTCACGGCCGCCAAGATGGCGGCAGAGGATTTCCAGAAGCAGGTCCCGTCGATCAAGGTCGAGATTGTGGCCGCCGACCACCAGAACAAGCCGGATATCGGCGTCGGCATCGTCCGGAAATGGTTCGACGTCGATGGCGTCGACATGGTTGCCGACGTGTCGAACTCCGCGGTTGGACTGGCCATCCAGTCGCTGGCACGCGACAAGAACAAGATCGCGGTCTATGCGGCGGTGGCGACCACCGAGCTTGCCGGCAAGCAATGTTCGCGAACCGGGCTGGCCTGGCTGCACGATTCCTACAATCTGGTGTCGGGGCCGATCCGCACGCTGGTCTCGCAAGGCTACGACACCTGGTTCTTCATCGCGGCCGATTATGCGTTCGGCAAGAACATGGTGTCGGAATCGCAGCGCGTGCTCGCGCAAGCCGGCGGCAAGTCGCTCGGCGCGGTGTTTCACCCGATCGGAAACGCGGACTACAGCTCTTTCATCCTGCAGGCAAAGGCGTCGGGAGCCAAGATCATCGCCTTCGCCAATGCCGGCGAGCAATTGGTCACCCTGATGAAGCAGTGGAACGAATTCGGCATGAATGCGGGCAGCCAGAAGCCCGTGGCTGAACTGATGTTCATCAGCGATGTTCATGCCATGGGCCCGGACATCGCCAAGGGCCTGACGACGCTCACGGCCTGGTACTGGGCCTTGAACGAAGAGACCCGGGCCTTTGGCGAACGCTTCTACAAGCTTCGCGGCACCATGCCCACGGCGCCGCAGGCCGCGGTGTACTCCGGCGTGAGCCATTATCTGAAAGCCGTCGCGAAGGTCGGCACCGATGCAACGGATCCCGTGCTGGAGACCATGCGTTCGACCCCCGTCGACGATTTCTACGCCCGGGGCGCGAAGCTGCGCGAGGACGGAAAGCTCGTGCACGACTTCTATCTCGTCCAGGTGAAGAACCCGTCCGAGGTCAAGTCGAAATGGGAATACTACAACGTGCTCGAAAAGGTCCCGAGTGGCGATGTTTATGCGCCCTTGGCGGACAGTGAATGCCCGCTGGTCAAGCCGGGGCATTGAGAATGTGGCGACCATTGCAAGCGACCACCGCAGCGGTTGCTCATTGCGCTGGCTTGCATCGAACTTTGCCCGAGCGCACCGAGCTTCTTGCATCGTCCCCTCCCGGGGGTGGCGCGATCCTTGAACGGGCCGCTCGGATGATCTCTGAACTGGCCGCGCAAGGCCACGTTCAGCTTGCCGGATTGCGCGCCGTGACGATCCACGTCGTTCTGCCGATCATCACCGATCGCTCGCCGGGGCAGCCCGCGAAGGCGGCGCGAACCGCGGCCGATGCGCGGGCGCGGATGTCGTCGGGCTGACCAGCGAGCACGCGCGACAGCGGGCCGACCTCGAACGTCATCTTCACCGCCTCGTCGATCGCCGCGTCCCGCGTCGCGCCCTCGCCAAACGGGATGGAAGCATCGAAGGGCGCGAGAGCGATGTCGGTGAAGCCGGCCGCCGTCAGGATGCGAGCCACCCGCCCCCGGTCGCCGAACGAGAATGGGCCGGGCGCTTCGGGATCGGGCGGCGCCGTCGGCGGGACGATGCCTTTGATCGCATCCATCGGCAGGCGCACCCAATCGTTCTCGGCCATGCTGCGCCAGCAGACGAAAGCGACCCGCCCGCCCGGCTTGAGGGCACGGCGCATATGAGCGAACGCCGCCGTAGGATCGTCAAAGAACATCACTCCGAAGCGCGAGAACAGGATGTCGAACACACCCTCGGGCAACTCGGCGCTGCTGGCGTCGGCCACCCTGAATTGGAGCGGCGTATCCTGTGGCGCAAGCGCGCGCGCTCGGCCGATCAGCGCTTCGGATATGTCCACGCCCAGCACATGGCCTGCCGCGCCGACGCGGGCGGCCAGAGCCAGACTCGACGCGCCCGCACCGCAGCCGATGTCCAGCACGCGCTCGCCCGTCGCGGGCGCGGCGGCTTCGATCGCGGCCTGGCCGAACACCGCCGCCATGGCGTCGAGCCGGGCCTGGTAGGCGACCCAGCGCTCCCCGCTTTGGCCATTCCAGCCGGCGACCTGATCAGCATTTTGCTCTTCCATGCCACACCCTTGTTCTGATGGCGGCATCACACGGATGATCCCGCGTTAGCTCACGATTGGTCCAGCCGCAGCTTCATCCAAACCGGCACGAGCTTGGATCGCGAGGCTTCGTTCTGCAGCCTGCGAGTCGAAGTATTCCTCAATCGAATGAACCTTGCCCCATCGCAACTTGAAGACGTGGACGCCCCTGTTCACATACGAGCTTTGGCCGTCCAGTAGCCTCGCGTTGGCCCGCCACTTGACGAACACCGTGGTCTTCCATGGCCAACCCGTCACCTCGACCTGCTCGATATCGATGAGCAGCTTCGGGAAAACACGGCCCATGCGCTCGAACCACTGCTTTACCGATTGCTTTCCATGTCGCTCACCTCCCAACGCATGATCTCCGGCAACCCAGTGATACGCGTTCGGTGTCAGGCCCTTTGCAGCGTCATCCCAACGCTGGTTGTTGACATGATCGAAGCTCCTGCGGATCTCTTTCTTGACGATTAGTTTGTAGACCATTGATGCACCCTGTTGTTGGATAGCCGACGGCCCTGCAAGACGGATGGATACTTTCCAGATACTGAAGGCTGCTCGGGGTAACGACAGCGATCTGTTGGCAAAGCTGCTGACGGGCGGCCGCGCAGAGGGCAGCGGCGCAATCGTCAGAGCCAGCGGCGAACCTCGGCCTTGTAGCGGTGGTAGTCGTTGCCGAACTTCGCTTCGAGATAGCGCTCCTCGCGGGCGATCACCTGCGTCTGGATCGCGATCAGCACCAACGGGAGCAAGGCGAAGGCGATCGGTCCGTCGAAGCCGATTGCAAGGCCGGCATAGATGAGTGCCATGCCGAGATACATGGGATTGCGGGTCCACCGATAAGGGCCGGTCGTTGCGATGAAGGTCGTCGGCTGCGACGGCGGAACGTTGGTGCCCAGCCGTCGGAACAGCCCCGCCGCCGCAAGCATCATCGCCGCGCCCGCAACGAACAGCAGCGCGCCCGTCGCGACCAGCAACCGCCAGTCGACGCCGAAAGAGCTGGGGGTGACGAACCGCTCTGCCGCCAGCCCCAACAGCAGTGCTCCCAGATAGACGAAGGGCGGAGGGAAGCGCACACCCGCGCTGTCGGGTTCGACGGCCATGCTCATGCTCCGATCTACGCTCTAAAACCAGCACCGCGCCTTGCCATATTTCCGGAGTCAGGCCGTGCAAAAGCCGGGGACGGCGACCTTTTGGAACAGGTGCGGGCGGGCTACGACCGATGACGGATATGCCGGAAGTTTCGCGAGGAACTCGGGATCAGTGAAGGCGGCGCGGACCGTCTCGGTGGATTCCCACACCACATAGTTCAGGTAAGTCGGGCTATCGCCGATCGCTCGGTGCAGTTGCATTGAGATGAAGCCCGGTTGCTTCGTTATGATCTCGGCAGCCGCCTTGAAAGCGTCCAGGAAGCCCGCTTCGTCGGCGGAATCGACCATGAAGAGGTTGATGAGCACGACAGGCGCGGCCGCGATACCGAGTTGGCGCTCAAACGGAAAATTATCGTCGAGCGGCTTGAATGGCTTGAAGACGGCCATGGTGGTGCTCCCTTCTATGCGAAATTGAAACTGGCATGACCGATGCTGCTTGCTCTCAAACCACCATCGACTGCTGGGCGAAGATACCCGCCATCGCGCCCTGCGATGATGCCTGGGTGACCGAGGGCAAGAAGGGCGTGGCGAGGTCGCCGGCGGCGTAGATGCCGGGCATGCTGGTTTGGCGGCGCTCGTCGACCTTGAGGACGATGCCGACGGGCGTAGGCACGGTGGCAAGGCCCAGTGATTCATGCAGGCTTGCGGACGGCTTGGTGCGCGGATTGGCGAACAGGATGTCGACCGCGACCTTGTGGCCGGTCGCGAGATTGACGGTGGCGATATGGCCCTTGTGATGGGCGATCTCGACGATCCGGCCATCGACAACGGGGATGTTGCGGCGCGCCAGATCGGCCTGGATATCGGGCGGAATGTCGTGACCATCGGCAAAGACAGTCAACTTGTCGGTCCAATCGAGGAACAGCCTGGCCTGATTGTGCGACTGCGGGCTGGACCAGACGAGGCCCCAATGCCGGCCGGCGACTTCAAAGCCGTCGCAATAGGGGCAGGGCACGATCGACGTGCCCCAGCAATCGGCGTAGCCCGGAACATCAGGCATCTGGTCGGCGACGCCATAGCTCAGGATCAGACGCCGCGCCCCATGGCTTTCGCCCTCGGACGTGAGGACGTTGAAATCGTCGATGGTGCCCGAGACGCTGTGGGCCCGGGCCCTGACCAGCTTGATCGTGGGATAACGCGCCAGCTGCCGCCGCGCCTCGGCCAGGATGTCCAGCGGCGGCTTGTGGTCGTGGCCGAGCAGACCATGCGAGTGGCCGGCGAAGAGGTTGCGCGGCAGGCCGGTATCGAGAACGGTGACCTTGCGGCGGGCACGGCCGAGCTGCAGGGCGCCCGCGAGACCGGCAAAGCTGCCGCCGATGATGATGACGTCATCCATGATGATGGGCTCCCACACACTGGCTTGCGCATTTAAGGTACTGCGTGGTATCGTAATGTCAGAATTGGGATACTGTCAAGTACTGGAATTGTCGTGACCGAAAACAGACAGGGCCGGCGCGGCCGGCCCGCCAACGAGGCGCTTGGCCAAACCATCCTCGATGCCGCGAGCGAACTCTTTGTGGAATTAGGCTTTCAGGCGACGACGTTGGACAAGGTCGCGCAGCGGGCGAAGATATCCAAGCTCAGCATCTACAGGCACTTCGAGAACAAGGAGGCGCTGTTCAGCGCAGCCATGGCGGCCGGCTGCCATGAGTTTGCCCAGGCCCTTTTTGAAGGCGTCGATGGTTCGGCCGAAGATCAACTCATAGCGGTGGGATCATCCCTGCTTCGCACGCTGTTGAAGCCGGAAGTCCGCAATGTCGAAGCCATGATCATGGCCGACACGACAAATCAAAAGTCGTTAAGCAAGCTCCATTACGAAGCCCGCCCCGCCCATATCACCGCCCAAATCGAGGCCCTGTTGTGTCAGATGCACGCGAAAGGTCTTCTGAACGTCCCCGATCCTCTCCAGTCCGCCCGCTTGTTCGCCGCGCTTTTCAAAGGATCCGATCTCCTGATGATCGCACGCTTCGATCAGGCGAGAGCAGAGGACGACGACGAAATCGAATCCTATTGCCGGTCGGCCGTCGCCATGTTCATCGCCGCGCACGGCGGCAAGGACCGCGCGGGGGGATGTTTGCCGGCGGCAAGGTCAAAGAACAAGAATTGATGGGAATGTAAAAACGCCTGAATTCGGAGGGTTGCACTTTTATCCACATGCCATGTCGGAACCCGGGCCGGCCGTTCGTCTTGAATCCAAGCCGCCTCGAACCGGAGTTCTGCGTACATGGCCCCCCGCGCCAATTGGAAAGGCTTCCTGAGACTGTCGCTCGTCACCTGTCCCGTGGCGCTCTTTCCGGCCACCTCCGAGAGCGAGAAGATCTCGTTCAACCAGCTCAACAGGCAGACCGGCCACCGCGTCAAATATCTGAAGGTGGACGCCGAGACCGGCGACGAGGTGCCGAACGAGGACATCGTCAAGGGCTATGAGCTGGAGAAGGGGCAGTACATCGAGGTTTCCAAGGACGAGCTCGAGGAGATCGCGCTGGAATCCACGCGCACCATCGAGATCGACGAGTTCGTCGACAGATCGGACATCGACCCGCGCTATTTGATCCGGCCCTACTACATCCGCCCCGACGGCAAGGTCGGCCACGACGCTTTCGCGGTGATCCGCGAGACCATCCGCGAGATGGACAAGGTCGCGATCGGGCGCGTGGTGCTGACCAACCGCGAGCACATCATCGCGCTGGAGCCGATGGACAAGGGCCTCGTCGGCACGCTTCTGCGCTATCCCTACGAGGTGCGCGGCGAGAATGAATATTTCGACGATATCCAGGACGTGAAGGTCACCAAGGACATGCTCGATCTCGCCAGGCACATCGTGAACCAGAAAGCCGGGCGCTTCGAGCCTGACAAGTTCGAGGACCATTACGAGACGGCGCTGATCGACCTGATCAACGAAAAGCGCGCCGGCAAGGTGATCCAGCCCAAGGAGCGGCCGAAAGGCGAGAACGTCGTCGACCTCATGGAGGCGCTGCGCCGGAGCGTCGGCAAGGCAGCCGGGAAGGAGGCCGCGCCTGCGAAGGCCGACAAGCCGGCGAAGAAGCCGAAGAAGGCGGCGGCCGGACAGAAGGAGATGCTGATGCCGATCGCGGGCAAGAAGCAACCGAAGGAAGCGGCGGCGAAGAAGCCGGCGACGGGAGCGCGGCGGAAGTCGGCTTGAGCGTGAAACATCCGGTCACCCCGGACGGCCGATATTTCGTCGTCCGCGGACGGCTGTGGCGGATGGCGAATCCGCATCTGAGCGAGCGGGACAAGTCCGAGCTGGTCAAGCGCCTGATGACGGCGCGGCGCGCGGTCCGCGATGCCAAGGCGGCGGACGATGCCGAGGCGGAAGCGGCGGCCCATCGCGCCGTCGACGACGCGAAGCGCGCCCTCGGCGAGCGCGGCCCGGTGTGGTGGCCGGACGGCGCTCCCGACCTCAACCGGCACATGGCGAAAAACACGCCCTACGCCGCATGGTACGCCGAGGTGCAGCGGCGGAGAGAGACCGCCGAGGACTAGCCATCGAACGGAAGCCGGCGGCTCGGATATCCCGATCGGTGCCGCGTCAGCAATCTCCGTCCGGGCATTCCGGACAAATGTCTCCGATGGAATCGAGGACGTCGCGGATCTCCGCGATCGCCTCATCGGGAGAAACACCGGCTGGCGGTTCTTGGCGGGCGAGATCGATGGCGCGTGCGCGGGCGTGAGGGTCGGCGCGGTCCTTGGCCCAGCCATGCTCCTCGCATTCGTGGATGGCGCCAGCCTCCTGCAGCACGCCGAGCGCCCATCCGCGCAGCGTGCGGATCGCCGGCCGTCTTTCCCTGGTCATTAGCATCGAGATCGCTCCTCGCCGGGACGAATCCGCGCCGCCCCTGCTCGTTCCCGGCGCTTAGCACGGGGCAGGGATTCCGAAACGGCAGGGCCGGGCTTGTCCACGCGTTCCGCACTTCGGCCGGCAGTTCGCGCTGTCCTCAGGCATAGGAAATCGCCTTCCTTCGGGGATCAAACGCCGGCTGGCTCCGCTAGGCGGCCTCGACATCCGCGGTCAAATCGTCATCACGCTTGTGGTTGATGAGGTTCAGCAGATGCGCGGAGGCCCGCGCGTCGCACAGCGCGCGATGATGATTGGGCAGCGCAATTCCATAGATATCGCACAGCTTTCCCAAACCGTAGGATTCGTGTCCTGGATAGCGGCGGCGCATCCCGGCGCACGTACAAAGCTTCGGAAACCGGAAGCGACGCTCCAGCCGCTGGTACTCGTAGGCGATGAAACCATAATCGAAGTTGACGTTATGGGCGACGAAGATGCCGTCGGCCATAAAATCGAGGAAGCTCTCGCTCACTTCGGCAAACACCGGGGCGTTCCGCACCATCTCGTTCGTGATCCCTGTCAGCTGGGTGATCTTCCAGGGGATGGGACGTTGTGGATTGATCAGGCTATGCCACTCGTCGACCACCTGATGATTGCGGACCTTGACCGCGCCGATTTCGGTGATGCGGTCACCGTTCGAGAACGCGCCGGTCGTCTCGATATCCACGACGACATAGTCCTGGTCCGGATCGAAGCCATAGTCGACACGGCCGATCTCGGCCGTGATGCCGGCGGCGCCGAGCTGGTGAAGCCGGGTCAATTGATTGCGTCTGATAACGTCGCCTGCAGCCTTGATCTCCATGAACGAGACGCGTCCGTCGCGGACGACCATCAGGTCGGGAAAGCCGTCGCGCATGCCGCGGAAATCCTCGCACATGGCGCGAACGATCCGCGCGAGGCCTGAGGGATGCACGCCCTGCAGCAACGCGCGCAAGGCCTCGATCTGAAAATGGTCCCAGGCGAAGATGCCATTGGGCCGTCCCCACCGGGCCGCAACGGTCCGCAGGATCATGGGCAGCGCCGTCCCGGCTTCGATCGCGCCGATTTTTTCCGCGATCGAGGCCGCAAACAGCCGGCTGAAGCTGCGATCCCTCAGGCAATGCGGCACCCAATCGAAGCCGCTCGGCAGTTGCGCGCTCTCGAACAGCTCATCCCAGAACAGCAGGCCGAACAGGGTGTGCCACAGCATATTCTCCGTATGAAAGACGGTCGCGCCGTCGCGCCGCAGCACGCCCGCCACGCCCGCTTCAGGATTGCCGCGATGCGTGTCGTCCACCGTGATCGTCCGCCCGGATCGCAGGAGCTCGGTGTAGAGGCCCGTCCGTCGCCCGCCGAACTTTCGTGCGTAGAAATCGGTCGCGAACAGATGCTCGCCATCGCTCGACGGCTGGTCGATCATTCGTTGCAGCAAGGCCTCGGCTCCGGGGCGGTCGCCTTCGTTGTAGAGCAGACGCACCAGGCGTTCATTGCAGTCTGCCGAAGCGCCGGCGCGATAGAGCTGGCGGGCGAAATCGTGATCGCCGGCCTTTTCGAAGAACAATCCCGCCTGGTGCGCCGCCCGGCTGCGCAGCTCCTCGGCGTATTCGGTGCCGCAGGCGGGGCCAGCGAGGATGTCGACGGCAGCCTGTCTGCAAACGGCGTCCGATTTGACGTCGAGGCGGTCGAGGACCTGGCTGTAGTGGAATGAAGCCAGGGCTTCATCTCCGTCGGAGAACCGCGCGCTGAAGGCCGTCTCCTGGTTGGTGCGCAGAACGCCCAAATCGCGCAACGCAAAACTCTTCAGGTCAACCTGGGTCTTGCCGAAATAGAGATAGAGGAGGAACTCGATCGGCCTCGTGCCGTCGAGCGCGATGAACTTGTGCGCGCCGCAGTGCTGCGCGGCGACGGCGAAGGGGATCTGCTCGAGATAATAGTCGACGAATTTCGGCTTCGACCAGGATTTCCGGACGTCGCCCCGTCCGGCCGCCTGTGCACCCGTGACCAAAATCTCCCTGGGAAGGCAGGCCACGAACGCGGCGTAGTCGCCTTCGCCGAGCGCGCGGGCGTGACCGGCCGCCATCAGTTCCGCCGCCGCGCGTCCGACGTCGGCAATCTCGGGATAGCTGAACAGGGATCGGTTGAAGATCGCGCCGCGCCGATTGACCATGCGGATCAGCAGGCACCGCGCGTCCCGCGACATGCCCTCGAAGCGCGCAATAAAGGCGCGATGTTCCCCGGAGAGGACCGAGCCATAGGTCTTCTGAACGAATGCCAGCATCTCGACGAAATGATCGAGATAGTAATAAGCGGGCAGAATCGGTGGCTTGGCCAAGTGGACCTTGTCGGCGGAGGGGATTCGGTTGTTCTATTTTTGTTCTGAGAACAGGTGGGAAGTCAAGAGCCGTTGGCTTCCGATGGCGTCTGAGCCAAGGTAGCTCGCTTCAAGCGCATGCCCGACAAGTTCCACCGTTCAAACCTGCAACTAGACAGCATAGCGCACGCTATCCCTTCGCTTCCGGCGGCGCGAGCTTGGCGACATTCGCTTCCAGCTTCTTGGTGCAGCGGATTAAAGCCGCGAGCAACTCGTCGTCGATTTCGGTTCGGCCTTCGTACTCCGCCAGATTGCGCTCGTTGTGGGCCCTGATGAAAATCTGGATGTCCGCCTTGCACATGCGGCCGCCAGCCTTGGCTGTCCTGCCGCGACAACGCTCCGCCCATAGCGGTCTGCAGCGCAGTGCGCAATCGCGCGAGTTCAGGGCAGGTGATCTGGATGGCGGACACCGAAGCCCAGTAGGCGAACACCATCGCATTGCATCGGCATCGAAGCTGCAGGCAGGGGGGTGCGGTGACAGTTCATTTAATTCTCGCCTTCCGTCACGGTTAAAAGCGATGAGCGGCAAATTTAGTGCACTGTCACCGTAATCCTAATGAAAGCCTTCCCTGAGCGGCATTAGGTAGACGTTTCCCAGCATCGCGTGAATAGCCGCGGAATACGAAACCGAGGTGCCAGCGCGTCGCCGTCCTTAACGAGGATCCGCGAGAGGAAACCGAGCCGTTCCAGCCGTTCGATCTGCACGACGACAGAGCCCTCTTTCTCATCGAAGAGAGACCCCAGTTTCGCGGGCTCGAACTCCGTAATCTTCCCGGCGCGGCAATTTCGTACAAAGCCCGTTGCGGCGCGAAAATCGCTGATAACCTCTTCGTAGCTAAGCTCGGAAACTCTTGTCATAGCTTCAGCTAGCTCGCTTTCGCTAAACAAGGGCAGGGGCCGCCGCAGAAGTTCCCCTCTTGCGGCTCGGTCCCTCACAGAAATCAGAAAGAGGATGATTTGCCGAGGCGCGACATGGTCCTTTCCGTTCTTTAGGCCATCGAACATCCATTCTTCGAACCCGCGCCCTTCAATCTCGGCTGGGAATACAAGCCTTAATTGCATGGCTGCAAGTGTGTCTGCAGACAGCGAGGGGGCATTGAGCGCTTCTGCCGCTCTGCCGAGGCCGTCGTTTGAAAATAGTCTTTGGAGTAGTAGCTTGCGAAGTTCAATGTTGTTCCAACCTAGCCGAACTGACCGCGATACAAATTTGTTCTTTTCCTGAATATCGTAAAGTTCGAAAAGATCGGTCCTCAGAAGAATGACCAAACGAATGGATGCGGTTAGCGAGAGAAGCGATTCTGCCAAGAACAGCCCTTGAACAAGCGCTTCTTGCTTCTCTCTGTCATACTTGAAAGCCTCATCGACCTGATCAAAAAGAATAATGTGACGGCGTTTAGTCGAATTCAAAAAGCGGTCGGTGCGGTTGATGAAGTCATCCACCTTCATGTCGCTACCCAGCCAGTTTTGCCAGCCTTTGCTGAGGTTGGGCTCGACGGTCACCGGACCGATCTTGAATGTGACTTTGTCGGGAAGGAATGACCGCGCAACCGCCCACCATTTCGATAGCTGTCCTTCGTTCTTTATCGAAGTACTCCAGCCAATGCGGCGCAGAAGATTGCGCGCATCGCGTTGAAAGGCACTTGCAGTTTCATCGGCTGCATCGACGCCGACATCGATGTCGCGCGCGCCAAGCGCGGCCACGTAAAGTAACCACACCGCCTTGAATGCATCGGCGGTGGAGGTTGTCGAGGCGTTGACAGTCGTCATTTGCTGCACAAAAGATGCTGGGCTCTGCTCCGCGGAGACCACGACCTCTACATCCTTCTCGGTTCGGCTCTGTTCACGTAGCGTCCGGAAGATCGCGCTCTTGCCAGCTCCCCTGTCTCCGAGAACGATCGTTTTGATACCACTCTCGATTAAATTTAGCTCGCGGGGCGGCATAAAGCTGCTCTGTAGCAGAGCGTCGCGTTCGGCCGCCTCGTCACCAAATCGAAGGGCACCAACGTCGATGCTTTCTCTCGTTAATTTCTCAAGATGGAACTCTGAGATGAGCCGATGAGCGAAGGTCCATTGCGTTGGGCTTGCAGTAACAAAAGAAGAGTCCAATAGAGCCCGGCTAGCCGCACTCACGCGGCTCACTGAGAGCCCCGAGAGCCTCCCGAGATCGGAGGGCGAGACCGGTTGAAAAAATGCCAGGATTGTGAGCAACAGGCGAGCATCGGTGCCAGTTTGATCCGACCCAAATCGGAGTTGATAACTCCTATTGATGCTATCTAAGATCGTGCTAGTTGAGGCCGCGAGAGGGACTTCACCGGGAATCTCGACATCGCCGCGCTCACGAATGAGACCCGCAATGAGCTTTAATGCTAGGGGATTACCATTCGCCTGAGCGCTGAGCCTCTCGACCGTCGCGGAATGGGCCTCGTCGGGGAGAATGCGGCGCAGGAAATCGACCCCCTCGGCCTCTGTGAGCGGAAGAAGCTGAAAGAGGTCGAAATGACCTCGGGTCTCTAGGCGCGACGCCGCGGGAGAATATCGCGATGTAACGACGAGGCTGGCGGAGATTAGGCGTTCCGCGAGCTCTTCGATAGCAAGCGAGATCTCAGCTCCGCCGGGCGTTTCGTCCATGCCGTCTAGCAAGATATAGGCGCGCTTGAGGGTACTGGCTTCGAGCGCCATCTGTATTATCTGCTCAAGAGTACTGGATGCTCGTGCCAGGCGAGATGAGGTTATAATCTCTGCATCAAACTGCGCCCGGAGTTGCTCGTACGCCGCGACCGGCGCGGACGTCCCCATCTGTACGTCTGGTCTCAGAAGCCCTCGTGCTATCGAGGTAATGAGCTGATCAGACGTATCGATCTCGCGGAGTCCGATCATGATCACAAGGTGATTGTCACCTCGAAGAACCTCCGTCAAATACTTCAGGGCCGATGTTTTTCCCGCCCCGGGCGGTCCGACAAGGAACGCATGCCGCCGACCTGGCAGCGCCAAGAATTCACGAAGACTGAGCACCGCGGACGTAACGATGTACGTGGGGTCGCCGATCATAGCTGAAGCTCGTTTTGTTTAACGGACGCCGCTGAGTAGGCCGATGAAATTATTGTCCACTAGCTGGACGGCTGTCCTTTTCGCCTTGCGTCGTTCATTTTCCAGCATTTCAGCGAGTCTCTTGTGGCGTGTACCCGCCTCTTCAGCATCAACCATTTGCAACCTCCCGCACCGTTCCCTACTACAACCGTATAGTGAGAGATTGTAGAATGCCATTTATAGTGGCCAGCAGCAATGCGCGTGGCCAGCATAGTTGCCCGGAGTTACGGGTGAGTGCACCCAACTACACCGAAGGCGCGGGCAGCCATTGCTTTGCGAGGTGACGCGGTGCGGTGGACGGGGAACGAAGATGCGGGCGACCTGCCTGTGTGATGCGTGCCCAGGGGGAATAGATCATTGAGAGTTAACCAGTAGAGTCGCCATGCCCCTCGATCATTACGTCTCGCAGGTTCACCTTCGGCAGTTCTATTCTCCGGCGCTTGACGGAAAGCAGATGTATGGCTTTCGCAAGCGCGACGGCCACATTTTCCCATGTAGCTCGAAAGATGTTTGCCGTGTGCAGGACGGCAGCACGAACGAATATCTACAGAAAGACCGGGTTATCGAAGAGTTTTTGAAAACAATAGAGCCGAACTACAACACTGCAATCGCTGAATTGCGAACGGGTAGGGCGAGCCTTGACGCGGTTTATGTGGTCGCAGGTTTCGCGGCCTATGTAACGAGCTGTTCGCCGGCCGCGATGCGTGTGCATGCCGGACCTTTGAGGAGTACGGTTGAAGCCACCGGCAAAATCCTCGACGCTTCGGGAGAAATTCCGAAGACGCCGGAAGTGCTCGGAGGCAAGGGCTATACCGAGTTGATCGAGAGTGGAATCATCAAAACAACAATCGACGAGAAGTATCCGCAAGCTCTTGGTATCGACGGGATTGTTGACCGCGTGAATATCTGGGGGAATTCCGCGTGGGATATACTGATAAACGAGCACGCCGGTAATAGTCCGTTCTTCACCACCGATTTTGCGAGCGGCATAGAACTCTCGGACGATCCGAGGATTATCAACCGGCTGGTGCCACTTGGTCCCGATCTCGCAATACGTATTCGTCCCGACCTTGATGCGCGCGACTTGAACAAAGACACGACGTTCAAAGCGTTTCGTTGTCGTTTGCTCACGCCTTCCCGGAGCGAGGTCCGCGTCATTAACCGAACCATAGTACGGTGCGGCGAGGAGTTCGTCTTCTTTCGTGACAATCACGGTTGGGTTGAAGACTTTCTCAACAAGAACAGGTCTTTTCGCGTTGAGCCGGTAACCAGGGAGATCAAGACGCCGACTGGATACGCGCTTGTGTCGACGATCCGAGTTAAGTCAACGAAAGGTAGTGGTTAGTTTATGAATTCTTTTCTTCACACTCCGAAGCAGCGAAGGCTGGTGGGCCCGGCAGGACTCGAACCTGCAACCAGACCGTTATGAGCGGCCGGCTCTAACCATTGAGCTACAGGCCCCGCCGCGAGCGGCTCGCGGGAACGCGCGGCCGGCAACGGTGCGCGGTTCGTTTACAGGGATGGGGGCGGGGGTGCAATGCTGGCTCTGGCGGGCGGGAACGACGGAGCAGCATCGCCGGTGAGTTTCAAATAACCGAAATCTGCGATGATGCCTGTATACCTCTGATTTGCCCGACGGAGCAAACCACCGCGCCGGGCTCATTTTTCAGGGGGGGGCGGCTAACTCGTTGAAATCATTGGCCTCGTCTACTGTGCATGGGGTTGTTTTGCGACTCTTTGATTGGAGGGGCCCTCCCGAGCCCCTCTCAGATCTTTCCTGTGAGCCGCCGAGCCCTTCGCTAATCCACCGAGACCCCGGCGAACTCCACCACCTTGCGCCACTTCTCGGTCTCGCTGGCGACCAGCTTGCCGAACTCGGCCGGCGTCATCGGCTTGGGGATGCCGCCGACTTCGGTGAGGCGCGCGACCACCTTCGGGTCCTTCAGCACTTCGCCGACGGCCTTGTTGAGGGTCTCGATCACCTCGCCCGGCGTGCCCTTCGGCGCGGAGATGCCGTAGAAGCCGACCGATTCGAAGCCCGGCACGGTCTCGGCGATCGCGGGCACGTCGGGCACGCTGGGCCAGCGCTGCGGCGAGGTCACGCCCAGCGCGCGGACGTTGCCGCCCTTGGCCTGCTCAAGCGCGGAAGGAAGATTGTCGAAGATCAGCTGCACCTTGTTGGAGATGATGTCGGGGAAGGCGATCGCGGAACCACGATAGGGCACGTGGATCATGTCGCACTTGGTCATCGCCTTGAACAGCTCGGCCGACATGTGCACCGAGGTGCCGTTGCCGGACGAGGCATAGGAGATCTTGCCGGGATTGGCCTTGCAATAGTCGATGAACTCCTGGACCGTCTTGGGTGGAAACGCGTTGGAGACCACTAGCATGTTGGTGAGCTGCATGATGCTGGCGACGGGGGTGGTGTCGCGGATGAAGTCGAACGGCAGCTTCTTGTAGAGCGAGGTCGAGATCGCGTTGTTGGGGGCGACGAACAGCAGCGTGTAGCCGTCGGGCGGCGAATTGATCGCGGCGGCGGCTGCGATGTTGCCACCGGAGCCGGCCTTGTTCTCGACGACGAATTGCTGGCCGAGCCGGTCCGACAACGCTTGCGCCATGATCCGCGCCACGATGTCGACCGGGCCGCCGGCGGCGAAGCCGATCATCCAGTGCACGGGGCGGTCGGGATAGGCGGCGGAGGCCGGTGGCGTGGCGCTGAAAAGACCTAAGAGAACTGCGAGCCCGAAAAGCCCGCACCGCAAAATTCGCAACATGACGCCTCCCATTGTTCTATTGTCGTTGGAGGCATGCTTTCACAAAATCGGGCGGCTGCCTACATCGCCGCAAGTCGGTGTTGACGCAGTGGTGCAATGACCATGAGATTCGCAATCATCCTTCTCGCCGCTGCGCTGCTCGCCGGCCCCGCGGCTGCTCAAACCGGAGGCAACGCCATTCCGACCACGACGATCAGTCTGGGCACCGCGACGCCCGGCGGCGGCTTTCCGCTCTATGGCAACGCCTTCGCGGAGGTGATGAACGCGGCCGATCCGCAACTCTCCATCGCGCCGCGCAACACCAAGGGCAGCAACGAGAACATCCCGCTGCTCGAGAAGGGCGAGCTCGATCTCGCGCTGGTCGCGGGCGAGCCGGCCTATGAGGCCTTCGCCGGCATCGGCCGCGCGCCGGTGCGTTTGAAGATACTGACGGCGATCTATTCCAACCCCGGCATGTTCGTGGTGCGCGCGGATAGTCCCTACAGGACGATCCGCGATCTCGTCGGCCAGCCGGTCGCGTTCGGCGCAAAAGGCTCGGGGCTGCCGATCCTGGCGCGCTACGTGCTCGATGGTCTCGGGTTGAAGCAGGACGAGGACTTCAAGGCCGTCTATCTCGACCGCGCCGGCGATGGCCCCGCGATGGTCGAGGACGGCCGCGTCGCCGCGCTCTGGGGCGCCGGCATCGGCTGGCCCGGCTTCGCCGCGGTCGCCTCGAGCGCGTCGGGCGCGCGCTTCATCGCCCCGAGCGCAGACGAGATGACGCGCATCCGCGCCAAGCATGCGTTCCTCAAGCCGCTGCTGGTTCCGGCGGGCAGCTATCCCAAGCAGGACGCGCCGATCGCTTCGCTCGGCTCCTGGAGCTTTGTGCTCACGCGCGAGGATCTGCCTGACGATATCGCCTATCGCCTGGCGAAGACGCTGCACGGCAGTGAGGCGAGTTTCTGCAAGAAGCTCGCCCAGGCCTGCGAGACCACAGCATCGAACACGGTAGCGGCCGCGCCGAGGCCGGAGCTGATCCATCCCGGCGTGATGAAGTATTTTCGCGAGATCGGGGTGGTGAAGTGACGCCGCAGCCTCGTGCCCCGGATGCTGCGCAGCGCGCCGCACTTGCGGCGTGATGCGCTGCTGATCCGGGGCCCAGCGTGCCGATGCGGAGTTGTGGGTCCCGGCTCTGCGCAGCGGCACTTCGCGCCGCAGCGCGTCCGGGACACGGAGATCGAGTCTACTTCTTCACCAGCGGACACGCCTGGTCCGGCGGACCGAACGCCTTGTCGCCGGAGATCGTGGTGAGGATCTTGTAATAGTCCCACGGATATTTGCTTTCCTCCGGCGTCTTCACCTGCACCAGCCAGAGGTCGTGCACCATCAGATTGTCCTCGCGCAATTTGCCGTTGCGGGCGAAGAAATCCTCGATCGGCTTCTCGCGCATCTTCGCCGCCACCTTGAGCGGATCGTCGGTGCCGGCTTCCTTGATGGCGTTGAGATAGTGCATCACGCTGGAATAGACGCCGGCCTGCCACATCGACGGCATCTTGTTCATCTTGGCGAAATAGCGCTTCGACCATTCGCGGGTCTTGTCGTCCATGTCCCAATAGAACGAGGTGGTCAGCAGCAGGCCTTGCGCCGCCTGCAGGCCGAGGCCGTGGATGTCGGTGATTAGCGCCAGCAGCGCCGCCATCTGCTGGCCGCCCTTGAACACGCCGAACTCCGAGCCGGTCTTGATCTCGTTCATGTTGTTGGGCGGGCCGGCCGCGATGCCGATGATCTTGGCCTTGGAGGCCTGGGCCTGCAGCACGAAGGAGGAGAGATCCGGCGTTGCCAGCGGCGGCCGCACCGAGCCCAGCACCTTGCCGCCATTGGCGGTGACGACCGCGGAGGCGTCGCGCTCCAGCGAATGGCCGAAGGCATAATCGTCGGTGATGAAGAACCAGCTGTCGCCGCCGCGCTTGACCACCGCGTCCGCGGTGCCGACCGCGAGCGCGCGGGTGTCGAACACCCACTGGATCGCATAGGGCGAGCAGAACTTGCCGTGGAAATCGGCGGTGCCGGTGGAGTGGGTGATGAACAGCCGCTTCTTCTCGTTGGCGATGTTCTGCACCGCGAGCCCGACCGCCGAGACCGGAACGTCGACGATCAGGTCGACCTGCTCGACGTCGTACCAGCGCCGCGCGAGCGAGGCGCCGATGTCGGCCTTGAGCTGATGGTCGCCGACCACGATGCTGATCGGCTTGCCGAGCACGGTGCCGCCGAAATCGTCGATCGCCATCTGCGCTGCCGTCACCGAGCCCTGGCCGGTCGGCGCGGAGGCCGGGCCGTTCATGTCGGTCAGCACGCCGATCTTGACGACGTCGTCGGATACCTGCGCCGAGGCAGCACCCGACATCAGCGTCGCCGCCAGCGCGGCCACGACCGGTAGTCCAAATCTGGTTGGATTCACGCTTGTCCTCCCCTGATCCGGCGCGTTGGCCGGTGTTGCTTTGCCGGGTAGGCCCCGGCTGAATTGGTTTCTTTTGCAACTATTTTGGGGCGGGCGTCAATGTCAGGCTGCGAAGCGGATCTGTCCTGCGGGCGAGGGATCGTAGCCAGTCAGCTCCTCGGCGCGCTGCCGCAGCCGCCGTTCGTTCAGGAAGCGGAGCAGCGCCTGCATGGCGGGGCGGAAATAGCTGCGCTGCCGCATCGCGAGGTCAAAATTCTCCCAGACCAGCGGCACGAAATCGAGGCCGGCCGAGCGCGCGGTGGCGCGGGTCGCGATGCCGCAATCGGCCTGGCCGGCGCGGACCAGCTCCGCAAGGTCCGGGCCGGTCAGGCATGGCGGCTCGGCCCGGCGCAAATCCCGTGTCGAGGCGCCCGCGCGTTTCAACAGCACGTCGAGCAGCATCTGCGCGCCCGTGCCCTGGTGCCGCAGCGCCATCCTGGCGCCGAGTGCGAGCACGTCGGTGAGGCCGTGCAGCTGCTTGGGATTGCCTTGCGGCAGCACGAGACCCTGCTCGCGGCGCACGAACGCCACCAGCACCGTATCATGCAGGTCGGGAGCCGCGCGCAGCGCTTCGATGCTGGCATCGCCGGCGAGATCGCCGGACGCATCCAGGCCGTGGAAGTGCACCGCCGCCGCCATCACCTCGTTGCGCTGCAGGCGTTCGAGCCCGCGCATGCTGCCCTCGCTCATCAATCCCAGGCCGGATCCGGACTCGCGCAGGCTCCAATCCAGGAGTTCGTCCTGGCTGCCGCCCACCACCGGCGGCGGCTCGGCGATCAGCATGCCGGCCGGACGTGCGAGGCCCGACAGCACCCAGAGATCGAGTTCGTGCCGCGGGAATAGCCACTTCCCGGTCACCTTGGTGCAGGGGATCGCGCCGGTGGTGACGAGTTCGTAAAGTTTGCGCTCGCCGAGCCGAAGGTAATCGGCGGCTTCGCTGGTCGTCAGGAATTCCATCCTGCATTCCTATGCAAATTCTTGCTTCTTTTTGACGTCTGACGCAGGTGGAATCTGCATTTCAATTGTCGTGTGAGCGGGGACCATGCCCGATCATCTCGCTGCTTTGCAACACATCCGCACACGCGATTTCTGCTTTGGTGAACGGTCTCAAAGGGCGCGAGGCTTGCCGAAATGTCCCGATTTGCAGAACGCATCGGCGCAAGTGCGTCACGAGTGCGGCGCAATCGATCATCATCATGACGCCGTCATAGCCAATGGGAACCTGATCATGGGCCGCCTCTTCGCTGCATTCGCGCTGTTCTGCGGCCTCACCGCGGGCGTTGCGGCGTCATCCGCGGAGGACCGCAGCATCGTCCTCGCCACGACGACCGCGACACAGGAGTCCGGCCTGCTCGACTATCTGCTGCCGATCTTCCGCGACAAGACCGGCATCGAGGTGACCGTGATCGCGCGGCGGGCCGACGAGGTGCTGAACGGACCGCGACGGGGCGAGGCCGATGTCGTGCTGATGCATGCGCGGCCGCAGGAGGAGAAATTCGTCGCCGACGGATTTGGCGTGAAGCGCTTCAACGTGATGTACAACGACTATGTGCTGATCGGGCCCAAGAGCGATCCCGCGGCCGTGAAGGGCAAGGACATCGCGACGGCGCTGAAGGCGATCGAAGCCAAGGGCGCGCCGTTCGTGACGCGCGGCGACCGGTCGGGCACCCACGCCGCGGAGCTCGCGCTCTGGATCGTCGCCGGCATCGACATCGGCGCCGCCAAGGGCGCCTGGTACCGCGAGGCCGCGCAGGGCATGACCTCGGCCCTCGACGCCGCGCGCGCCGCGAATGCCTATGTGCTGTCGGATCGCGGCAGCTGGATCTCGTTCAGGGATCGCGGCGATCTCGACATCGTCGTCGAGGGTGACCGGAGGCTGCTCAATCAGTACGGCGTGATGCTGGTGAACCCCGAGAAGTTTCCGAGCGTGAAGAAGGATCTCGCGCAGACCTTCATCGACTGGCTGACCTCGCCGGAGGGGCAGACGGCGATCGCCGGCTACAAGGTCGACGGGCAGCAACTGTTCTTTCCGAATTCGGACCGGTCGGGCGGCTAACGGCCCGCATCGCCGGCGGTTGCCAAAGCGGGCGATGCATGGTCCACCATGGCGCATGACCCAGCGCCTGCCGCCCTCGCTGACGCCGCTCGAGATCGCGCTCGCCGCATTGCTGGACGGGCTCGCGCCGCTTGCCCCGGTGGAGCTGCCACTGAGCGACGCGGCCGGCTGCATCGCGACGGGCACGCCGCTGCTTGCGGCCCATCCGCCGCACGACATTGCCGCCGCGGACGGCTGGGCCGTCTGCGCCAATGATCTCGTCGGCGCGTCGTCTTACTCGCCGCTGCCGTTGACGAAAGTGCCGCAATGGGTCGAGTTCGGCGAAGCGATGCCGGCAGGATGCGATTGCGTACTCGATGCTGACGCCGTGGAGGTGTCCGGGCCGCTGGTACAGGTGCTGGCGGAAGGCGTGCCGGGGCACGGCGTCAGGCGCGCCGGCAGCGACATCGCGGAACGCACGCGTGCCGGCGCCGAGGGTTATCCGGTCGGTGCGGCTGATCTGCTGCTCGCGCGCGTTGCCGGTTTGGACAAGCTCGCCGTGCGGCGGCCCCGGCTGCGCATCGTCAACGTGCCGGACGCAACGGCCACGATGCACATGATCGCCGGTCTCGCGCGCGCAGCGGGACTGGATGTGGAAATGCGCGAAGCCGATGCGCGCGATGAAGCATCGATTGCCGATGCGCTTGACGCCTCCTCTTGCGATGTCCTGCTGACGGTCGGCGGCAGCGGCGTCGGCCGCCGGGATGCCACTGTGGCAGCCTTGGTCCGGCGCGGCGAGGTGACGGCCCATGGCGTTGCGCTCCAGCCTGGACGCACTGTCGCGGTCGGACGGCTCGGACAGGTTCCCGTGGTCGCCTTGCCAGGCTCGCCCGATGCTGCGCTTGCGGCCTGGCTCGCGATGGTGCTGCCGCTCGTCGATCGCCTGTCGGCGCGGCACGCCCGCCGGCAGGTGACCTTGCCGCTATCACGCAAGATCGCCTCCAGCGTCGGCATCGCCGAGGTCGTGCTGCTGGCTGAGGAACACAAGACATGGAGGCCGCTTGCCGTGGGCGAATGGCCGCTTCAGGCGATTGTCCGTGCGGATGCATGGTCGCTGATTCCCGGCAATCACGAGGGATTTGCGGCGGGTGAGCCGGTCGATGCTTATCTGATGCGGGAATGATATGGGTTCCGGCATGACGATGATCCCAAGACCGCCAGACCGCAGCGCGCTCGAACAGGAGCAATTCCTCAAGATCCTGTCGCGGGAGGAGGCGCTGGCGCGTTTCGAGGCGGCGTTGTTCCCGCGCGCGCTTCCGCGTGAGGCGCGCAAGCTCGCTGCCGCGCTCGGTGCAGCGCTCGCCGAAGACATTACGGCGCCGATCGACGTGCCGCCGTTCGACCGCTCCAATGTCGACGGCTTTGCCGTGCGCGCCGCCGACCTTGCTTCCGCGGGGGAGGGCACTGCCGTGGGTCTCGCGTTGAATGGTGAAATCATCCATTGCGGCACCGCGCCGAGGCTTCAAGTAGCGACTGGAACCGCAACGCCGATTGCCACCGGCGGCCCGCTGCCGCGCGGTGCCGATGCCGTCGTCATGGTCGAGCACACCCAGCCGGCAGGGTCGGATGCGATCGAGGTCCGTCGCGCGGTCTCGCCGGGTCAATTCGTGTCGTATGCCGGCTCCGACATTGCGCGCGGCGAGGCGCTGCTGCGCGCCGGCACCATCATCGGCTCGCGCGAGATCGGCATGCTGGCGGCCTGCGGCGTCGCCGAGGTGACGGTGGCGCGCAAGCCGCGTGTCGCCGTGATCTCCACCGGCGACGAATTGGTTCAGCCGGGCCAGCCGCTCGCGCCTGCCGGGATCTACGACACCAATGGTGCGATCGTCACGGCCGCGATCGACGAGAACGGCGGCGAGGCGATCTTCCTTGGCGCCATTCCCGACGATGAAGCCAAGCTCGAGGCGGCCATGCGCCGCGCGCTGGCGGACGCCGACATGCTGGTGCTGTCAGGCGGCACCTCGAAAGGCGCGGGCGATTTGTCCCACCGCATCATCGGCCGTCTCGGCCAGCCCGGCATCATCGCGCATGGCGTTGCGCTCAAGCCGGGCAAGCCGCTGTGCCTTGCGGTGTGCGATGGCAAGCCGGTGGTGATCCTTCCGGGCTTTCCGACCTCGGCGATGTTCACCTTCCACGACATGATCGTGCCGGTGCTGCGCAAACTGGCCGGCCTGCCGCCGCGCTCCGATGCCAAGGTCAGCGCGACCGTGCCGGTGCGTATTTCATCCGAGCTCGGCCGTACCGAATTCGTCATGGTCTCGCTGGTCGATGGCCGCGACGGTCTGATCGCCTATCCCTCCGGCAAGGGATCCGGTGCGATCACGTCCTTCGCGCAGACCGACGGCTTCCTGCGCATCGATGCGCTGGCCGACCAGATGCCGGCCGGGACTGAAGCCGAGGTGACGCTGTTCACACCGCATGTGCGCGTGCCCGATCTCGTCATCGTCGGCAGCCATTGCACCGGCCTCGATCTCGTCACGGCTAAGCTTGCGCATGCCGGGCTCACCGTGCGATCGATCGCCGTCGGCAGCCTCGGCGGACTTGCAGCCGCAAAGCGCGGTGAATGCGATCTCGCGCCGATCCATCTGTTCGACGACAAGAGCGAGACTTACAACACACCCTATCTCGTCGAGGGACTCGAGCTCGTACCCGGCTGGCGGCGGATGCAGGGCATCGTCTTCCGCAAGGGCGACGGGCGTTTCGAGGGCCTTGGTGCGAAAGAGGCCGTCGCTGCTGCGCTCACCGATCCCGCATGCATCATGGTCAATCGCAATCAGGGTGCCGGCACTCGCATCTTGATCGATCGCCTGCTCGGCGGCGCGCGCCCGGAAGGCTATTGGAACCAGCCGCGCTCGCACAACGCGGTCGCCGCCGCCGTCGCGCAGCAACGCGCGGACTGGGGCATGACCATTGCGCCGGTCGCTCATACCGTCGGCCTCGGCTTCATTCCGCTCGCGGAAGAGCATTATGATTTTGCGGTGGTGAGGGCGCGCAAGGACCGGGCGGCGGTGCAGGCGTTTCTCGATGCGCTTGGCTCGGACGAGGCGCGTGCGGCACTGGAGCGGGCGGGATTTCGCCCCGCCTAGACGGCCTCTGCGCGTCCCGGTTCGTGATGAACCCGGATAAACGTCGCCGCGACCAAGTGGCATGAGCGAGGTCATGAGCGCGTCGATACCCCTGAACTTCCGCAAGATCGGCGCCCTCGTGGCGGCGGTCGGCACGCTGTTCTGGCTCTATACTTTCTACGCGATCGCCCACGTGCCGCCCGGCGATGGCACCGGCTTTCAATGGCTCGCAACGTTCCCGCTGGGCGCGATCTTCGGGCTTTTCTTTCTGCCGGCCTGGCTGCTGGTCGCGCTCAACCGGCTGCCGCGCCTGACCACGGTCATCGGCCTTTGCGGGCTGATTGCCTTTGCAGTCGTCTGGGCACAGCTTCTCAACGAATTCCCGAAGCGTTAAGCCGCGTCGTCCAGCGCCGCCAGCCGTTCGGCCTCGGCGATATCCTCGACCGTATTGGCGTTGAAGAACGGATCGAGCGGCTCGGTCGGCCAATTCACCGTCGCGAGCGGGTAGCGCGCGGTCCAGCGGTCGATCTTGCGGAGGTCCTCGACGACCAGCGCGTGACTTTACGCCGACGTCTAGCCCAGCAAAGCGCAATACAAAATGTCGACGGAGGCGCACTTTTTTAAAGGCATCAGTGATGTGCTTTAGGCTAGATTGCGAGCAAGATCATTCTATCGTAAAAGGGGAGTTCGGCGCTCAATTCACTCTGGGGATGTCCGTATGTCTAATGTGTTCATTTCACACTCTTCCAACGACAAGCCATTTGTAAAGCGCCTCGCATCCGCATTGGCCTCTGAAGGATTTCCAGTCTGGCTCGACTCCTGGAAACTGGAGTTGGGCGATTCCCTGACGGACAGGATCTATGATGGCATAGACAGCAGCAGCATGGTTCTTCTCGTTGTTTCCCGGCATGCCATCGACTCCGGCTGGGTAAATCGGGAATTGAACGCAGCGCTGTCGAGAGAGGAGCAAGTTGGACGGAAATTCCTCGTCCCGATAAAGATTGATGATTGTCAGGCGCCTTTGAAAGTAGCTGATCGATTGTACGCGGACTTCTCGACTTCTTTCTCGTCTCCTTTGGGTAGAGTGGTCCGAATTCTAGAATCCAATGGATGCCGAGAATTGGCCGTTCCGCTGGAAAGAGAGCAGCTATGTTTAAGCTTTACCCGTGAGGTCAATCTCGACTGTGTCTCGCTTCGGAAAGCGATCGATCACATTGGGGGAAGGCAAGGACATCTGAAGCTGGATCCTGCGCAGATCGTTATGAACGAGGATAAAGACGCCGAATTGCTCTTAGAGCGGCTCCATTCTAGGATAGACAATATTTCGGAAGATCGGTATTACTCGCCGGAGCTTGAAAGCGCACTTCGCGGAGCATTGAGCGACATCACGCGGAACGATAGATTTCTAGCCGAAGGCATATGTCTATTCCTTGCAAATCATCCCGATGTCGACGCCATCTATTGGTTTGCGCGAATACTCCGTGCGCGGAACGCCTACACTCTGTGGCAAATGCAGAGCCCGGATTCCGAAGTTCTCGAATACGGGAGAACTTGGCGATCGGGCGGTCTTACATCGAACGTGGACGCTGCAGTGTTTTTTGAGGTTGAATACGTTAGGCCGGTTGATTTTTGGAAAAAGGAAAATGCCAGCCGGAGTCCCTATTATCACGTTTGGCTGGATCGCAAGGAAACTGAGGCGCTTGAAGGATATCACGGTGTACCAGGTGATTTTGGCGATATCGGTCCTGCGGCGATCGACAAATTTATCTACCCGCAGATGGTATTGCAGCATCTTGCAGACAAGCGCGGAAGGGGACCCGTGATCTGGAATCTCAGCCAAGCGCTGATTGGAATTTCGTGAGCCCGGGTCTGGGGGGCGGTTATTCTATTTCATTTGGGACCTATTCGGCAGAATCAGTCGCCCGAAGTTCGGTCAACATCATCCAGCGCCGCCAGCCGTTCGGCTTCGGCGATATCCTCGATCGTATTGGCGTTGAAGAACGGATCGAGCGGCTCGGCGGGCCATGTCACGGTGGCCAGCGGATAGCGCGCCGTCCAGCGGTCGATCTTGCGAAGGTCCTCGACGACGAGCGCGTGGCGCAACTCGTCGCGCAAGGCGACGCGCCACAGGCCGATCACCGGATGGGTCTGCTCGCCTGAGGCGGCGACCGCAAGCTGCGCATTCTCGCGACTTCGCGCCTCGTGCAGGCGCGTGACGAGATCGCGCGGCAGGAACGGGCAGTCGCCGGCGGCGCTGAGCACCCATTCGACGTTCGGACGTTTTGCCGCGGTCCAGTCGAGCGCGGCAAGGATGCCGGCGAGCGGGCCGGGAAAGCCCGGGACGTCGTCCGGGACGACCTCGAGGCCGAAGGAAGCGAAACGCGCGGGATCGCCGTTGGCGTTGAGGATCAGTCCGCTGCATTGAGGTTTCAGGCGCGCGATCACGCGTTCCAAAATGGTGCGGCCGCCGATGGTGCGCATCGGCTTGTCGCCGCCGCCCATGCGGCGGGCGAGACCGCCGGCGAGCAGCACACCTTGCGTGGCCGGAAATTCAGTCGTCACCACGTTCACCCTTGCGCTTGTGCTTCGCCGACTCTTCCTCGACGTAAGCGAGGTCCTGGTCGTAGACGATACGCTCCTCGCCCGCGAGTGCGATGAAGCGTTTTCCCCGCGTGCGGCCGACCAGCGTCAAGCCCACTTGCCGCGCAAGATCGACGCCCCAGGCGGTGAAGCCGGAGCGCGACACCAGAATAGGAATGCCCATCCGGACCGTCTTGATCACCATCTCGGAGGTGAGGCGCCCCGTGGTGTAGAGGATCTTGTCGCCGGGATCGACGCCGTGGCGGTACATCCAGCCCGCGATCTTGTCGACGGCGTTGTGGCGGCCGACATCCTCGGTGTAGCAGAGCGGAGCGCCTTCCTTGCACAACACGCAGCCGTGGATCGCGCCAGCCTCGAGATAGAGCGAGGGCATGGTGTTGATGGTTTGCGTCATCTGGTACAGCCAGGAGGTGCGCAGCTCCGCCTTCGGCAGTGCGACGCTCTCGACCGCCTCCAGCAGATCGCCGAAGGCGGTGCCCTGCGCGCAGCCCGAGGTCTGCGTGCGCTTCTTCAGCTTGGCTTCGAAATTGGTGTGGTGTTCAGTGCGCACGACGACAACCTGGAGGTCGTCGTCGTATTCGACCTCGGTGACGGCGTCATTATATTTCAGCATGTTCTGGTTCAAGAGATAGCCGAGCGCCAGATATTCCGGATAGTCGCCGATCGTCATCATGGTGACGATCTCCTGAGCATTCAGGTAGAGCGTCAGCGGCCGTTCCATCGGCACCTTGATCTCGACCCTGGCGCCGGTCTGGTCGGTCCCGGTCACGCTTTGGGTCAGGCGCGGGTCGTCCGGGTTGGGGACGATCAGGGGCACCGGGGCTTTGTCGATCTTCATCATGGCGGCGAGGTTAGCATGACATTCGGGTCAAGCCGATATAAGCATGGGCGAGAATAGACAAATGCCTCTGTTCGTCATTGCGAGCGCAGCGAAGCAATCCAGAATCTTTCCGCGGCGGCAGTCTGGATTGCTTCGCTGCGCTCGCAATGACCGGTGAGGGACCTGAGGTTCCATCGGCTCGCGAGCCGATGGTGGAGATGGACGGTCATGAAAGTCATCGGCCTTGCGGGCTGGAGTGGGGCGGGCAAGACCACGCTGTTGGCGCGGCTGATCCCGCATTTCAACGCGCAAGGCCTGCGCGTCTCGGTGATCAAGCATGCGCACCACCAGTTCGACGTCGACGTACCCGGCAAGGATTCCTGGCGGCATCGCGAGGCCGGCGCCGCCGAGGTGCTGGTTGCTTCGTCGAATCGATGGGCCTTGATGCACGAACTTCGCGGCGCGGCGGAGCCGCTTCTGCCGGAACTATTGAGCAAGTTGTCCACGGTCGATCTCGTCGTGGTCGAGGGTTTCAAGCGCGAGCCGCATCGCAAGATCGAGGTGCATCGCGCCGCCAACGGCAAACCGCTGCTGTTTCCCGACGATCCCGGCATTGCCGGGATCGCGACCGACACCGCCATTGACACCCGGCTTCCGACTGTCCATCTCGACGACATCGCGGCGGCCGCGGCATTGCTGCTGCGCGCGGCGATGCCGGTCGAGGAAGCGGTTGCGAAGAGCGCCGCGAGACGCTGACGAGGCACCATGGCGCAACTCTCGGACGATTGCTTTGCCTTCGGCGGCCCGATGATGTCGGTCGACGAGGCCGTCGGTCTCATCACGACGCGCGTCAACGCCATCGCCGATCTGGAGACGGTGTCACTCGTCGATGCCGACGGGCGCGTGCTGGCGCGCGACGTCGCGGCGCCGCTGCCGTTGCCGCCGTTCACCAATTCGGCCGTCGACGGCTACGCCGTGCGCAATGCCGATCTTCCCGATCGCGCCGAGCAGGCGTTGCCGCTTGACGGCCGTATCCCGGCCGGCGGGCTTGCACAGGCACCGATCAAGCCCGGCCACACCGCGCGCATCTTCACGGGCGCGCCGATGCCGCCGGATGCCGAGACCGTCTTCATGCAGGAAGATGTCCGAGTCGATGAGGCCGGCAGGATCGTGCTGCCGCCGGGGCTGAAGCCTGGGGCCAATGTCCGTCCCGCCGGCGAGGACATCCCGCAGGGCCACATCGCGCTGCGCGCGGGCCAGCGCCTGCGGCCGCAGCACGTCGCGCTTGCCGCCGCGTTCGGGCTTGTCAGGCTCGACGTGGTCAGGCGCATTCGCATCGCGGTGTTCTCGACCGGCGACGAGCTGGCGTCCCCCGGCGAGCCGCGCGCCGCCTCGCAGCTGTTCGATTCCAACCGCTTCATGCTGATGGCGATGCTGCGCCGCCTCGGCTGCGAGGTCAGCGACCTCGGCATTCTCCGCGATGAGCGTGCTTCGCTTGCGAACGGCTTGAAGCAGGTTGCGGGGCGTCACGATCTGATCGTCACCACCGGCGGCGTCTCGACCGGCGAAGAGGATCACGTCAAGGCCGCGGTCGAGAGCATCGGCTCGCTGGTGCTGTGGCGGATGGCGATCAAGCCCGGCCGGCCCGTGGCGATGGGCATCATCGACGGCACGCCGCTGATCGGATTGCCCGGCAATCCGGTCGCGAGTTTCGTCACCTTCGTCCATGTCGTGCGGCCGACGGTGCTGGCGCTGGCGGGCGGCCTGCCCGAGCCGTTGACACCGATCCCGTTGCGCGCGGCGTTTACCTACAAGAAGAAGGTGGGCCGGCGGGAATATGTGCGCGTTTCCTTGCGGCGCGCGCAGGACGGCGAGCTCGAGGCGATCAAGTTTCCGCGCGAGGGAGCGGGGCTGTTGTCCTCGCTGGTCGAGACCGACGGCCTGGTCGAGCTCGGTGAGAGCATCACCGGCGTGGAGCCGGGACAGCGCGTAGGTTTCTTGTCCTATGCCGACCTGCTCTGACCGGCTGCGTTGACGTCATTCTCCGACCCCGCCATGTTGCGCGCATGACCAGAACGACGCTCGATCTCACCGGACTGAAATGCCCGCTGCCCGCCCTGAAGACACGCAAAGCCTTGAAGCCGTTGCAGCCCGGCGATCAGCTCGAAGTTCACTGCACCGACCCGCTGTCGGTGATTGACATCCCGAACCTGATCCGCGAGACGGGCGACACGGTGGAGATCACCGAGCGCAACGACGCGCGCATCGTGTTCCTGATAGAGAAAGCAAATGGTTCGATAGGTGATGCCAATGGTGCACCGCATTCGTGAGCGTTACCTCACTGATACCGACCATTTGTCTATCGACATCGATCATGGCTTCTGCCCAAATTGACTTTCTCCGTGCAGGCGCGGAGGTTGAGTCTTGTCTGCGATACGCGGATCAACGGGCCGATCACGAAGCCTGCACGTCGTATCGGGCATAGCGCCCCGCGCGAGGGGTTTACTAAGGATGCGCGTGACGATCCTGGCGCGCGTCGGATGATTGTGCGGGGCAGCAGGGGCAATTGTCTGCACCGCAATGAGCTGAGGAACAGGATAGTAGCGGCAGGCTGCTCAGAAGGGTGGCTTAGGGGAGGAATGCATGACTGCAATCGAAGGCGCTGGGACACTTTCAGGCGCTGGCGCGGGTTTTCTTGATCGCGAGCGGACCATCGCGACGGCCGGC
Source organism: Bradyrhizobium sp. AT1 (assembly GCF_001590795.1). Taxonomy (GTDB): domain Bacteria; phylum Pseudomonadota; class Alphaproteobacteria; order Rhizobiales; family Xanthobacteraceae; genus Bradyrhizobium. The sequence goes on along the minus strand of NZ_JXDL01000001.1, from coordinate 3,617,628 downwards.
TTCAATCGCTGGCTGGTGCCGCCGGCCGCGCTGTGCATCCATCTGTGCATCGGCATGGCCTACGGCTTCTCGGTGTTCTGGCTGCCGTTGTCGCGCGCGATCGGTTTGACCGCGCCGAAGGCCTGCCCCGACATGTCGCTGTGGCAGGAGCTGTTCACGACCAGCTGCGACTGGAAGGTCGCCAGCATGGGATGGATGTACACCCTGTTCTTCGTGCTGCTGGGTATCGCGGCTGCGGTCTGGGGCGGCTGGCTGGAGCGCGTGGGGCCGCGCAAGGCGGGCTTCGTGTCGGCGCTCTGCTGGTGCGGCGGTCTCTTCCTCGGTGCGATCGGCGTTTACACCCATCAACTTTGGCTGTTGTGGCTCGGTTCGGGCGTGATCGGCGGTATCGGTCTCGGCCTCGGCTACATCTCCCCGGTGTCGACGCTCGTCAAATGGTTCCCCGACCGCCGCGGCATGGCGACCGGCATGGCGATCATGGGCTTCGGCGGTGGCGCCATGATCGGCGCGCCGCTGGCGAACCTCTTGATGAACTACTTCAAGAGCCCGACCTCGGTCGGCGTCTGGGAGACCTTCGTCGCGATGGGCGTCATCTACTTCGTGTTCATGATGATCGGCGCGTTCCGCTATCGCCTGCCGCCGCCCGGCTGGCAGCCCGAGGGCTGGACCCCGCCGGTCAAGGCCAACGCGATGATCTCGAAGAACAACGTCCATCTCAACGACGCGCACAAGACGCCGCAGTTCTGGCTGATCTGGTGGGTGCTCTGCCTGAACGTGTCGGCGGGTATCGGCGTGATCGGCATGGCCTCGCCGATGCTGCAGGAGATCTTCGCGGGCAAGCTGATCGGCCTGCCCGACGTCGGCTTCAACGCGCTCGATGCCGGACAGAAGGCGCAGATCGCCGCGATCGCCGCAGGCTTCGCCGGATTGCTGTCGCTGTTCAACATCGGCGGCCGCTTCTTCTGGGCGTCGCTGTCGGACAAGATCGGACGCAAGAACACCTACTACACGTTCTTCATCCTCGGCATCGTGCTCTACGCGTTGGCGCCGACCTTCGCGGCGATGGGCTCGAAGCTGCTGTTCGTGCTCGGCTTCGGCATCATCCTGTCGATGTATGGCGGCGGCTTCGCGACCGTGCCGGCCTATCTGGCCGACATGTTCGGTACCCAGTTCGTCGGCGCCATCCATGGCCGGCTGCTGACCGCGTGGTCGACGGCGGGCATCATCGGCCCCGTCGTGGTGAACTACATCCGCGAGTTCCAGCTCGCGGCCGGCGTTCCGCGCGACCAGCTCTACAACACCACCATGTACATCCTCTGCGCCATGCTGATCGCGGGCCTGATCTGCAACTACCTGATCAAGCCGGTCGATTCGAAGTGGCACATGAAGGAGGCCGATGTGGCCAAGCTGCAGGCGGCGAGCGCCAGCGCTGCGGCTGCGGGGCCGCACGGCTCTTACGGTATCGGCTTTGGCGGCCTCGACGCCAAGGCGGCGCTGTTCTGGGCCTTCGTCGGCATTCCCCTGGCTTGGGGTGTCTGGAAGACGCTGGAGAGCGCGGTCAAGATTTTCTGATCGCTGTCGACACGGTCGCGGGATGCCGATGGTCGGCGTCCCGCGACATTCGTCTTTCAAGAATCATCGCGAATGGGACCTAGGGGGATTTTCATGTTTCGCACCCGTATCTGCCTCGCCGCCATGCTGCTGGCCGCGGGCATCCACGCCGCATCGGCACAGACTGCGACTACACCGGCTGCACCCACTGCGACGACCGAAGCCAAGCCCGGCAAGATCAAGCTCACGATGCAGAAGCTGAAGGACATGAAGGCCAAGTGGGCGGCCAACAAGCCGAAGCTGAAGACCTGCCGCGCCGAGGTGAAGTCCAAGGGCCTCGCCGGTGACGACCGCTGGTTCTACATCGAAGAGTGCATGAACAAGAGCTGAGGCGGCGCACGATCGAGTTCGATGGGGGCATGGGGCTGGTTGGCCGCATGCCCCTTAAACGCTTATTGGAACATGAGAATTTTCTTGGCATTTGGCATGCCAAAGGCTAGGGTTGGACTTGTTCTAAAGAAGGGCTACGAGATTCATCGATGAGCCATGACGTGCATCAGGTCCGCTCGTTCGAACACCCGGGCGAGGGACGCAAGCGAGCCAAGGCCACGCCCAAGGGGCGGCAGGTCGATCCCACCGCCGCGCACGAGATCGAGCAGCTGCTCGGCGACAGGCCACGGCGGCGCGATCTGTTGATCGAATATCTGCACCTGATCCAGGACAAATATCACCAGATCTCGGCCGCGCATCTCGCTGCGCTCGCCGACGAGATGAAGCTCGCCTTCGCCGAAGTGTTTGAGACCGCGACGTTCTACGCGCATTTCGACGTGGTGAAGGAGGGCGAGCCCGACATCGCGCCGCTGACGATCCGCGTCTGCGATTCGCTGACCTGCGCGATGCTCGGCGGTGAGAAGCTGCTCGAGGACTTGCAGAGTGCATCGGGTCCCGGCATCCGCGTCGTGCGTGCGCCTTGCGTCGGGCGTTGCGACACCGCGCCGGCTGCCGAAGTCGGCCACCACTTCGTCGATCATGCGACGGTTGCCAACGTGATGGCCGCCGCGAAGGCCGGCGATACCCACGCGCATCTGCCCAAATATATCGACTACGACGCCTATGTCGCCGGCGGCGGCTATAAGCTGCTGGCTCGTCTGCGCTCGGGCGAGCTGTCGACGGACGATCTTTTGAAGTCGCTCGACGACGCTTCGCTGCGCGGTCTCGGCGGCGCCGGCTTCCCGACGGGACGCAAATGGCGCGCGGTGCTGGGCGAGCCCGGTCCGCGCCTGATGGCGATCAATGGCGACGAGGGCGAGCCCGGCACGTTCAAGGATCGCTATTACCTCGAAACCGATCCGCATCGCTTCATCGAAGGCATGCTGATCGGCGCGCATGTGGTGCAGGCCTCCGACGTCTACATCTATCTGCGCGACGAATATCCGGCCTCGCGCGAGATCCTGGAGCGCGAGATCGCAAAGCTGCCGCCGGGCGGCCCGACGCTTCACATGCGCCGCGGCGCAGGCGCTTACATCTGCGGCGAGGAATCCTCGCTGCTGGAAAGCATCGAGGGCAAGCGCGGCCTGCCCCGGCACAAGCCGCCTTATCCGTTCCAGGTCGGCCTGTTCGGCCTGCCGACGCTGATCAACAACATCGAGACGCTGTGGTGGGTGCGCGACATCGTCGAAAAGGGCGCCGACTGGTGGAAGGGCCATGGCCGTCATGAACGGCATGGCCTGCGCAGCTTCTCGGTCTCGGGCCGCGTCAAGAATCCCGGGATGAAGCTCGCCCCTGCGGGCATCACCGTGCGCGAGCTGATCGACGAATATTGCGGTGGCATGGCCGACGGCCATCAGTTCTACGCGTATTTGCCCGGCGGCGCGTCCGGCGGCATCCTGCCGGCCTCGATGGACGACATCCCGCTCGATTTCGGCACGCTGGAGAAATACGGCTGCTTCATCGGATCGGCCGCCATCGTGATCCTGTCGCAAAAGGACAGCGTGCGCGCGGCGGCGCTGAACCTGATGAAATTTTTCGAGGACGAGAGTTGCGGCCAGTGCACGCCGTGCCGGGTCGGAACCCAGAAGGCGGCGCAGCTGATGCAGCAGCCGGTCTGGAACCGCGCTCTCCTGGAGGAATTGAGCCAGGCGATGCGCGATGCCTCGATCTGCGGGCTCGGACAGGCGGCATCGAATCCGCTGGCCACCGTGATCAAATATTTCCCTGACGAGTTCAAGGAAGCGGCCGAATGACGAAGATTACGTTCGAGCTCGACGGCAAGCAGGTCGAGGCCCAACCCGGCGAGACCATCTGGCAGGTCGCAAAGCGGCAGGGCCGCGAGATCCCGCATCTGTGCTATTCGCCAGCGCCCGACTATCGCCCCGACGGCAATTGCCGCGCCTGCATGGTCGAGATCGAGGGCGAGCGCGTGCTTGCGGCGTCCTGCAAGCGCACGCCGTCCGTCGGCATGAAGGTGAAGACGGAATCCGCGCGTGCAGTGTCGGCGCAGAAAATGGTGATGGAACTGCTCGTCGCCGACCAGCCGGCGCGCGAGACCAGCCACGATCCGGATTCGAAATTCTGGCACTGGGCCGAGACCACTGGAGTCACCGAGAGCCGCTTCCCCGCCGCCGAGCGCTGGACCACCGACGCCAGCCATCCGGCGATGCGCGTCAACCTCGATGCCTGCATCCAGTGCGGCCTGTGCGTGCGCGCCTGCCGCGAGGTCCAGGTCAACGACGTCATCGGCATGGCCTATCGCAGCCACGGCTCGAAGATCGTGTTCGACTTCGACGATCCCATGGGCGAGTCGACCTGCGTTGCCTGCGGCGAATGCGTGCAGGCCTGTCCGACCGGCGCGCTGATGCCGGCGGTGATGCTGGATGAGAAGCAGACCCGCGTCACCTATGCCGACAGGAAGGTGGATTCGCTCTGCCCGTTCTGCGGCGTCGGCTGCCAGGTCACCTACGAGGTCAAGGACGAGAAGGTGATCTACGCGGAGGGCCGCGACGGTCCCGCCAATCACAATCGTCTTTGCGTCAAGGGCCGCTTCGGCTTCGACTACATCCACCATCCGCATCGCCTGACCAAGCCGCTGGTTCGGCTGCCGAATGCGAAGAAGGATGCCAACGATCAGGTCGATCCGGCCAATCCCTTCACCCATTTCCGCGAAGCGAGCTGGGAGGAAGCGCTCGACATCGCCGCCAAGGGCCTCGTCAAGATCCGCGACGAGAAGGGCGTAAAGGCGCTGGCCGGCTTCGGCTCGGCCAAGGGCTCCAATGAGGAGGCTTATCTGTTCCAGAAGCTGGTGCGCACCGGCTTCGGCTCGAACAATGTCGATCATTGCACCCGTCTGTGCCACGCCTCTTCGGTGGCGGCGCTGTTCGAAGGCCTGAGCTCCGGCGCGGTGTCGGCGCCGTTCGCTGCCGCGATGGATGCCGAAGTGATCATCGTGATCGGCGCCAACCCGACCGTGAACCATCCGGTCGCCGCGACCTTCATCAAGAACGCGGTCAAGCAGAATGGCGCCAAGCTGTTCGTGATGGATCCGCGCCGCCAGACGCTGTCGCGCCACGCGACCAAGCATCTGCAGTTCAAGCCCGGCTCCGACGTCGCCATGCTGAACGCGATGATCAACACGATCATCACCGAAGGCCTGACCGACGACCAGTACATCGCCGGCTACACCGAAGGCTTCGAGGACCTCAAGGAGAAGATCAAGGAGTTCACGCCGGAGAAGATGGAAGCGATCTGCGGCATCCCCGCCCAGACGCTGCGCGAGGTTGCCCGGACGTATGCCCGCGCAAAATCGTCGATCATCTTCTGGGGCATGGGCATCAGCCAGCACGTCCACGGCACCGACAATGCGCGCTGCCTGATCGCGCTGGCGCTGATCACCGGCCAGGTCGGCCGTCCCGGCACCGGCTTGCATCCGCTGCGCGGTCAGAACAACGTGCAGGGCGCCTCCGACGCCGGCCTGATCCCGATGTTCCTGCCGGACTACCAGCCGGTCGGTCGCGACGATCTGCGCGGGAGCTTCGAGAAGCTCTGGCAGCAGGATCTCGATCCCGTCCGCGGCCTGACCGTGGTCGAGATCATGAACGCGATCCACGCCGGCGAGATCACGGGCATGTATATCGAGGGCGAGAACCCCGCGATGTCCGATCCGGATCTGCAGCACGCGCGACACGCGCTCGCCATGCTCGATCATCTCGTGGTGCAGGATCTCTTCGTCACCGAAACCGCGTTCCACGCCGACGTGATCCTGCCCGCCTCGGCCTTCGCCGAGAAGGAAGGCTCCTTCACCAACACCGATCGGCGCGTGCAGCTCGCGCGCCAGGTGATCAAGCCGCCGGGCGATGCGCGGCAGGATCTCTGGATCATCCAGGAGATCGGCAAGCGCATGGGCCTGCCCTGGAATTACGCCGGTCCCGGCGACGTCTTCACCGAGATGGCGGAGCTGATGCCCTCGCTGAAGAACATCACCTGGGATCGCCTGGTGCGCGAAGGTGCGGTGACCTATCCGGTCGATGCGCCCGACAAGCCCGGCAACGAGATCATCTTCACCACGGGCTTCCCGACCGCGAGCGGCCGCGGCAAGATCGTGCCGGCCAAGGTGATCCCGCCGGACGAGATTCCGGACGACGAATATCCCATGGTGCTGTCGACCGGCCGCGTGCTGGAGCATTGGCACACCGGCTCGATGACGCGCCGCGCCCAGGTGCTCGACCAGATCGAGCCTGAGGCGGTGGCCTTCATGTCGCCGAAGGATATGCGCAAGAAGAAGCTGGCGCCCGGCGATTTCATTCGCCTGGAGACCCGCCGCGGCGCGGTCGAAGTCAAGGTCCGCTCCGACCGCGACGTGCCGGAGAACATGGTGTTCATGCCGTTCTGCTACGCGGAGGCAGCGGCGAACCTGCTCACCAACCCGGCGCTCGATCCATTCGGCAAGATCCCGGAATTCAAGTTCTGCGCGGCCAGGGCTGAGCGGGCGGAGATGCGGGACGCGGCGGAGTAGCGAACGCCGCCGGCATTAGGTGGCACAGCTGTCGTCCCGGCGAACGCCGGGACCCATACCGCGTGATCTCCCGTTGCGGACGGACGTGGTACCGAACAACGAGTCTTCGCCTAACTGCTCCCTGGGGTTATGGGTCCCTGCTTTCGCAGGGACGACATTGAGGGTGTAGCGGGCGGTCGTACCCACCTCGTCGCCGCTTCGCTCCCCGCGATGACGGTGGTAGATATCACCCATGTCCAAAGTCACTCCAGCCACCCGCGCGCTCACCGCCGCCGGCGTCGCCTTTACCGTCAACACCTACGACTACGATCCTGACGCCGAGAGCATCGGCCTCCAGGCCGCCGCCGCGCTCGGTGAAGACCCGGGGCGCGTCCTCAAGACGCTGATGGCGCTGGTGGACGGCAAGCCGGTCTGCGTCGTCGTTCCGTCCGACCAGGAAGTCTCGATGAAGAAGCTTGCGGCGGCCGCGGGCGGCAAGTCGGCGCAGATGATGAAGCCGGCCGAGGCCGAGCGTGTCACCGGCTACAAGGTCGGCGGCATCAGCCCGTTCGGGCAGCGCAAGCCCGTGCAAACCGTGATCGAGCAGAGCGCGCTCGCGCATGATCTCGTCTATATCAATGGTGGCCAGCGCGGCCTGCAGGTGCGGCTCAAGCCTGCCAACGTAAGAGACGTCGTGAAAGCGGTCGTTGCGGACGTGCTGGCGTAACGGCCATGGGGGCGGGATGATCAGGCGGCCAGTGCTGCTGTGCTTCGCGATCCTGCCCGGAGCTGCCGGCGAGGCGGATGAAATCAATCAGATGACGGCGCTCGTCGCGCTCACCGCCGATCGCACGGCCAGCAGGACCTGAAGCTCTCCGAGGTCGTGCACTTGAGTTCGCTCACCAGCCCTGTATAGAAGTACAACAGAAATAGAATACTGTTCTATCTAGTAGAACAGCAGGGAGTGCGAACGATGGAGTCCGAACGTATCCGTCAAGATCACGGCTCGCCGGTGCCCTTCAAGCCGGAAACGGTCACCGCGGCTTTCAAAACGATTCCCGATTTACTGGCCCGCGATGAAGCGTTGATCGCCCGTGGCCGCTCGCTCGACGTGGATTGCCAGCTCGGGCCGAGCACGCAGCCATTTCACCTGGCCATTCGGGCCGGACGGATCGTGGATATGATTCCGGCGCCGGTACTGATGCGCTCCTGGCGCTTCTCCTATCGCGCGACGCCCGCTGCCTTCGCCGCCCATTGGCAGAAGATGCCGCCCGCGGGCTGGCACGATCTCCTGGCCCTGACCAAGCGCGGGCAGGCAACCCTCGAAGGCGATCTGCATCCCTTCATGACACATCTTCAGTATTTCAAGGATCTGCTGGCTCTGCCCAGGCGGAACGGTTTTGGAGGCCTGTCATGAGCGGCTTCATCGAGCCGATCGTCGGTCGCTACCTGCATGTCGAGATCGAAGGCGAAATCAACCGGATCTATTTCGAGGAAAACGGCAGCGGCATTCCGTTGGTCTGTCTGCACACCGCCGGCTCGGACGCGCGGCAGTGGCGTCATCTGCTCGTGGATGACGAGTTCACCAGGGATTTTCGTGTCATCGCCTTCGACATGCCGTGGCACGGCAAGTCCAATCCGCCCGACAGCCAATATGGCAGCGAATACCGGCTGACGACGGCGAGCTATACCGCGACCATTCGCGCGTTCTGCAACGCGCTCGGATTGGATCGGCCGGTGGTGATGGGCTGCTCGATCGGCGGCCGCATCGTGCTCAATCTCGCCATCGAACATGCGCGCGAATTCCGCGCCTTGGTCGGGCTGGAGGCGGCGGACTTCCAGCAACCCTGGTACGACACGGCATGGCTGAACCGGCCCGACGTCCATGGCGGCGAGGTCTGCGCTGCCCTGGTATCGGGATTGATCGCGCCGAATGGTCCGGAAGTCGCGCGTCATGAGACGCTGTGGGGCTACAAGCAGGGCGGCCCAGGCATCTTCAAGGGCGATCTTTACTTCTATCGCGTCGACGGCGATCTGCGCGGACGCACCGGCAACATCGACGTCAATGCGTGTCCGCTCTATCTCCTCACCGGCGAGTACGATTTCTCCTGCACGCCGGAGGACACGCTGCGCACCGCCGCCGGCATTCCCGGCGCGAAGGCGACCGTGATGGAGCGGCTCGGACATTTTCCAATGAGTGAAAATCCAGAGCAGTTCCGGCGCTACATCGCGCCGGTTCTGCAAGACATCCTCGATAAGCAAAGATTGTAAACGGGAGGCGTAAGTTATGAAGTTGCGTTGGATGATGGCGGCCGTTCTGGCCGCGCAAACGAGTGCGGCATTCGCAGCCGACAATGTCATCAGGATCGGCGTGCTCAACGACCAGTCCGGCGTGTTCGCCGACAATGGCGGACGCGGCTCGATTGCCGCGGCAAAGCTCGCGGCGGAGGATTTCGGCAATGAGCTGCTCGGCAAGAAGATCGAGATCGTCTCGGCCGACCACCAGAACAAGCCGGACATCGCGGCGGCCACCGCGCGAAAATGGTTCGACAATGAGGGCGTCGACATGATCGCGGACGGCGCGGCGTCCTCGGCCGGCTTTGCCATCCTCGAAGTCGCCAAGCAGAAGAACAGGATCTTCGTCATCTCCGGCCCCGGCTCGTCCGATTTCACGGGCAAGTCCTGTTCCCCGGTGAGCTTCCACTTCAACTACGACACCTACGCGCTGTCGAAGCTGACCAGCGATGCAATCACGCGCGCCGGCGGCAAGACCTGGTATTTCGTGACCGCCGACTATGCCTTCGGCCACGCGCTGCAGCGCGACGCCACCAAGTTCATCGAGACGGCGGGCGGCAAGGTGATCGGCTCGGCTGCGCATCCGCTCGGCACCGCCGACTTTGCCTCATTCCTGTTGCAGGCGCAGGGCTCGAAAGCCGACGTCGTCGGCCTCGCGACATCGGGCGCGGACGTGCAGACCGCGATCAAGCAAGCAGGTGAATTCGGCATCGTCGAGGGCGGCCAGAAGCTGGCCGGTCTGCTCGTGTTCATCACCGACGTGAATTCGCTCGGGCTGAAAGTGACACAGGGCCTGCAGGTGACGACCTCGTTCTACTGGGACCTCAACGATCAAACCCGGGCCTGGTCGAAGCGCTATGCCGGCCTGATGGACGGCAAGGTCGCCAGCATGGTGCAGGCCGGGGTCTATAGCGGGGTCCACCACTACCTCGCCGCCGTGAAAGCAGCCGGTACGACTGATGCGACGGCGGTGGCCGCCAAGATGCACGAGCTGAAGGTGAACGACATGTACAACAAGGATGTCGTCATCCGCCCCGACGGGCGCGTGCTGCACACCATGCATCTCGTGCAGGTGAAGAAGCCCGAGGAGTCCAAGTACAAGTATGACTACTATCGGGTCGTCAGCTCCAAGCCGGGCGAAGAGGTGTTCCGGCCCATGAGCGAAGGCGGTTGCCCGCTGGTGAAGTAAGTGGGGCGGCCGGGCGGGACCGCCATCCGCCCGGCCGCGGGATTTTGAGGGAGAGTACGGAATGTCCGGTTCAATCGGGTTCATCGGTCTCGGCGTCATGGGCGAGCCGATCTGTCGCAACCTGCTGCGCAAGAGCGGGCGAACGGTCCTTGCGTTTGACCTTGCCGCTGAGCCATTGGCGCGCATCGCGGCTGATGGTGCGACGGCGACGACATCGATCGCGGATGTCGTCGGCGGCAGCGAGACGATATTCCTGTGCCTGCCCAGTGCCAGGCACGTGATGTCGGTATTCGCCGGCATCTTGCCGGCCATCAAGCGCGGCCAGACCGTGATTGACCTCGGCACCTCTGACGTCGGTCAGACCCGGTCGTTCGCCGAGCAACTCGCCGCGAAGGGCGCGCTCTGGATCGATGCACCGATCGCGCGCACACGCCAGGCCGCGCAGGACGGCACCCTCAGCGTCATGGTCGGCGCGACGGCGGAGCAGTTCGCGGAGGTTGAGCCGCTGATCCGGCATTTCGCCTCCGATGTCACACTCTGCGGCGGAACCGGCGCGGGCCAGGTGACGAAGATCCTCAACAACATGGTGCTGTTCGAGACCGTCAACGCGCTGGCGGAGGCCGTCGCGCTCGCCAAGCACAGCGGCGTCGAGCCGAAGCTGCTGCTGGAGACGCTGTCGAAAGGCTCGGCGGACAGCTTTGCCCTGCGCAACCACGGCATGAAGGCGATTGTCGCCAAAGAGTTTCCGCTGCGGGCCTTCTCGACTGAATATGCCATGAAGGATCTCTCCTACGCGCTGGAGCTGGGTGCGCAGGCCGGGCTGAATCTGCGCGGCGCGGCGCTGATGCGCGAGATCTTCCAGGAGACGATCGACAAGGGCATGGGGGATGCGTATTTTCCCGTCATCGCAAAGCTGATCGATCCCTCCGGATTTCCTCAATAGGAGACGACATGCCTTCGCCCGGCGTCGCAGCCGTCGACCGCGCTCTGAGCATCCTGGCGGCCTTCGAGGATGCGCCGGAGCCGATGACGCTGGCAGAGCTCGCCCGGCGCACCAAGATGTACAAAAGCACGCTGCTGCGGCTGATGACGTCGCTGCAGGAATTCGGCTATCTCGTCCAGTTCGCCGACGGACGCTACCATCTTGGCCCGACGCCGTTCCGTCTCGGTGCCGTCTATCAGCGCAGCAACAATCTGCATGACCGGGTCATGCCGCTGTTGCGGCAACTCGTGGCCGACGGCACCGAAAGCCCCTCGTACCACGTGAGGCATGACGCCAAGCGCAGGCTCTGCGTCTTCCGCGTCGATTCCCAGCATTCGACGCTCGACCGGGTCGAGGCAGGCATGCTGCTGCCGCTCGACCGCGGTGCGGCCGGCCGGGTCATCCTCGCCTTCGACGGCGAAAAAGGCGAGGGCCATGACGAGATTCGCGAGGACTGCATCGCCGTGTCCTTCGGCGAGCGTGATCCTGATTGCGCCGGGCTGGCCTGCCCGGTGTTCGGTCCCGGCGGAAAATGCGTCGGCGCGTTGTCGCTCTCGGGGCCGAAGCCGCGGTTCACGCGCGACAACATCAAGACGATGACGTCGCTGCTGCTGAAGGCCGCTGTCCGGCTGACGCGCGCGCTGGGCGGGCCGACTGAAGCTCTCGATGCTGCGCTGGCCCGCGCGGCCGACGATGCGCGTGCTCCGCGCCGGGCACGACGGTAGCCTACTGCTTCTGCAGCAGCTTCAGCCGGCAGCGCAGCGCCTCGCGGATATGCGCGCGCGCAAGCTGCTCGGCCTTGTCGCCGTCGCGCGCGGCGATGGCTTCGATGATGGCCTGATGCTCGGCGTGGCTGGTCGAGGGGCGACCCGATACGGTGAAGGTGGTCGGGCCGAGCAGGGCGATCCAGTCCTGCAATTCCCGTGAAGCGTTGTCGAGATAGCGATTGCGCGCGGCGCGGCAGATCGCTTCATGGAAGGCGCGGTTCAGCCTTGCCCTTTCTCTTGCCATCTCGGCGGCGTCCGTCGTCGAGGCCTCGACAAAAGCCTGCTCGATGTCTCGGAGCGCGTCGATCTCGGGCGGCGAGGCATGTTCGGCGGCAAGGCGCGCCGCGGCACCCTCCATGATCTCGCGCATGGCGTAGAGCTCGAGCACCTCCGAGATGTCGAGGTCGCGGACGATCACGCCGCGGCCGCCGGCGGGCTCGACAAAGCCGCGTGCGGCGAGCCGGCCCAACGCTTCGCGCACCGGCGTGCGGCTGACCTTCAGCCGCTGCGCGACCTCTTCCTCGCGCAGGCGGTCGCCGGCGCGGTAGCTGCCGGCCTGCAGCGCTTCGCACAGCGAGCGGAATACGGCTTCGCCCAGCGCAATGCCGCCGCTCCGCACGATCGGTCCGCCTGCCTTTGCCGGGCGTCTGGCCATTTGTCCTCGGAACGCAAAGCGCATCCTGCCCATGCGAAGATGGCGCTTGTCCCGCCAATGTATATCTTTGTATACAAAAGTACGCAATGGCGGCCTGGTTGACCGCGGCCGCCGGCGCGCAGAATGTCTCCAACTTCGTCGCATCGGGCGGACGGCATGAGCAGCAAATACGACGTGCTGGTGATCGGCGGCGGCAACGCGGCGCTGTGCGCGGCGATCGCGGCGCGGCGCGGCGGCGCGTCCGTGCTGGTGCTCGAAGGCGCGCCGAAGTTCTATCGCGGCGGCAACACTCGCCACACCCGCAACATGCGCTGCGCCCATGACGCCGCCACCGAAATCCTGACAGGTCCCTACACCGAGGAGGAATTTTGGGAGGATCTCTTGCGCGTCACCGGCGGGCAGACCGACGAGGTGCTCGCGCGGCACATGATCCGGGAGTCCAAGGACATTTTGAACTGGATCGTGGAGCAGGGCGTGCGATGGCAGCCCTCGCTCGGTGGCACGCTGAGCCTCGGCCGCACCAATTCGTTCTTCCTCGGCGGCGGCCGCGCGATGCTGAACGCGCTCTATCTGACCGCCGAACGGCTCGGCGTCGATGTCGAATATGATGCCGAGGTCACTGACCTCGTGATCGAGGACGGCATGTTCCTGGCCGCGCGCCTCAAGCGGCCGGTCAAGGGCGAGACCGAGATCCGCGCGACCTCGCTGGTCGCGGCCGCCGGCGGGTTCGAGGCCAATATCGAATGGCTCAAGCAATATTGGGGCGAGGCTGCCGACAATTTCCTGATCCGCGGCACGCCCTACAATCGCGGCTCCATTTTGAAGATGCTGCTCGACAAGGGCGTGCAGCAGGTCGGCGATCCCACCCAGTGCCATGCGGTCGCGATCGACGCCCGCGCGCCGAAATTCGACGGCGGCATCATCACACGGCATGACTCCGTCGTGTTCGGGATCGTCGTCAACAAGCACGCTGAGCGATTCTACGACGAAGGCGAGGACATCTGGCCGAAGCGCTACGCCATCTGGGGCAGGCTGGTCGCGGCGCAACCCGATCAGATCGCCTACATCATCTTCGATTCCACGGTCGTCACCAGTTTCATGCCGACCTTGTTCCCGCCGATCGCCGGGCAAACAATTGCCGAGCTTGCCGGCAAGCTCGAGCTCGATCCGGCCGCGCTGGAAAAGACCATCACAGAATTCAACGCCGCGGTGCGGCCCGGCACCTTCGACCACACCATCCTGGATGATTGCGTGACCGAGGGCATCACGCCACCCAAGACGCATTGGGCGCGCAGGATCGAGACGCCGCCTTATCTCGCTTATCCGGTGCGGCCCGGCATCACCTTCACCTATCTCGGCACGCGCGTGACCAAGGAGGCGCGGATGCTGATGGCTGACGGCAAGCCGTCCGCCAACATGTTCGCGGCCGGCGAGATCATGGCCGGCAACGTGCTCGGCAAGGGCTATGCCGCCGGCATGGGCATGACCATCGGCAGCGTGTTCGGACGGATCGCGGGGCGGGAAGCGGCACGTCATGCGAAAAACTAGAACGAAGAAAAGTCAGGGAGGAACCATGTCGCGCATTGCCATCGCTTCGCTCACGGCGCTGCTGATCGCAGGTCACGCCCACGCCGCCGAGCCGATTACCCTGCGCGACATGGGTTCGTTCCATGTCGGCGGGCGTCTCGTCGAGATCTCCGGCAAGCCGGTGAGGGAGGTCGTGTTCACGCCCGGTGGTGTGCCGGCCAAGGTCGATCCCAACGGCACCTATCAGGTCGAGCAGATGTATGTGCAATATTTCCTGCCGGCCAACGAGAAGGGCGCCTATCCGCTGCTGATGTGGCATGGCGGCGGGTTGACTGGCGTCACCTACGAGACCACGCCGGACGGACGTGAAGGATGGCTCAATTACTTCCTGCGCAAGGGCTGGGCGGTCTACAATTCCGACGCGGTGGAGCGTGGGCGCGCGGGCTGGGCGCAATACCCCGACATCTTCAAGAGCGAGCCGGTCTTCCTCACCACGGCCAATCCGTTCGAGCGTTTCCGCATCGGCGAAGGGCCGGGCTCCTACGATCCCGATCCCGCCAAGCGAAAGCTGTTGCCGGGCAACCAGTTTCCAGTCGAGGGCTATGAGAACTTCGTCAAGCAGAACGTGCCGCGCTGGACCACGACGGACGATGCGACCGTCGCCGCCTATATCGCCGAGCTCGATCGTGTCGGCCCCTCGGTGATCCTGTTCCACAGCCAGGCCGGCAGCTTCGGCTTCAAGGTCGCGCAGGCCCGGCCCGACAAGGTCAAGGCGCTGATCGCGATCGAGCCAGCCGGCATCGGCGATCCCGCCAAGGCGGATGTGCTGAAGTCCATTCCGACCCTCGTCATCTATGGCGACTATATCGAGCGCGATTCACGCTGGCCCAAGATCCGCGCCAATGGCATCGCCTTTGCCGATGCCATCAAGACGGCCGGCGGCAGCGTCGACGTCGTCGACCTCCCGCAGGTCGGCATCAAGGGCAATTCGCATATGGTGATGATGGACAAGAACAACCTCGAGGTCGCCGCCCTGATCCAGAAATGGCTCGAGGGCAAAGGCCTGACGAAGTAGCGCCATGCACGGAACCAGAATTTTGGACGAAGCCGACCGCCTGATGACGGTCTGCAATTCCTGTCGCTACTGCGAAGGTCTCTGCGCGGTGTTTCCCGCCATGGAGATGCGCCGCGCCTTCTCCGACGGCGACCTCAACTATCTCGCCAATCTCTGCCATGGCTGCGGCGCCTGCTATGTCGACTGCCAGTTCTCCCCGCCGCACGAATTCAATGTCAACGTCCCCAAGACGCTCGCGGTCGCACGCGCCGAATCCTATGCGGCCTATGCCTGGCCGGGCGCGCTGTCCGGCGCCTTCGCCCGCAACGGGCTCGTCATCAGCATCATCGCCGCGCTCAGCATGGCGGCCTTCATCCTCGGCTTCGCCGCCCTCAATGATCGCAACGTGCTGTTCGGTGTGCACACCGGCCCCGGTGCGTTCTACAGACTGATGCCGCATAACGCGATGGCCGCATTGTTCAGCGCTGCCTTCCTCTATGCTGTTCTGGCCCTGGTCATGAGCGTGCGCGCCTTCTGGCGAGACATCGGTCCGCCAATCGGCGGCCGCGCCGACGGCGGCTCGATTGTCCAGGCGATCCGCGACGCCGGTGAGCTGCGCTATCTCCATGGTGGCGGCGTCGGCTGCTACAACGAGGACGACAAGCCGACCGACCGGCGCAAGCTCTATCACCACCTGACGTTCTACGGCTTCATCCTGTGCTTTGGCGCGACGTCGGTGGCGACGCTTTACCACTATCTGCTCGGCCGCGAGGCGCCGTATCCGTGGTGGGACCTGCCCGTGGTGCTCGGCACGCTCGGCGGCATCGGCCTGATCATTGGCCCGATCGGCCTGCTTACGGCCAAGCTGCGGCGAGATCCCGCTCTGCTCGACGAGCTCAGCTACGGCATGGATGTCGGCTTCATCGCCATGCTGTTCCTGACCGGGCTGACGGGCATGCTGCTTCTGCTCCTGCGCGAGACCTCTGCCATGGGGCCGCTTCTGGCGCTGCATCTCGGCGCCGTGTTCGCGCTGTTCATCACCATGCCCTATGGCAAGTTCGTGCACGGCATTTACCGCTTCGCGGCGCTGGTGCGTTATGCGCAGGAGCGACGGACGGCGGCGTGAACATGATGGGATTGGGTTAGTCGTTAACGACGGATGTGGCTCCCTCTCCCGCCCGCGGGAGAGGGCCGGGGAGAGGGTGTCAACATGATGGGACAATCTCCTAGAGGAGAAAGCCCTCACCCGCGCATTCGGCGTGACCTCTCCCGCAAGCGGGAGAGGTGAACGAGCCGCGCTTACGCCACCTCGCGCTCCGGCGCGGAGGCTTGCTCGCGGGCCATCGTCGTGGCGGTGACGTAGTCGGTCTTGCCGGTGCCGAGCAGCGGCACCTTGTCGACCACCATGATCGCCGCGGGGACGGTGAGCTCGGACGCGCCGATCGTCTTGGCCTGGGCCTGCATCGCGCTGCGCTCGGCGGTCTTCTCCGTCGTCAGCAGCACGATGCGCTCGCCCTTGCGCTGGTCGGGGATCGACACGGCGATCGATCCGGCCTGCGGCCACAGCGTGGTCGCGATGGCTTCGACGGCCGATAGCGAGACCATCTCGCCTGCGATCTTGGCAAAGCGCTTGGCGCGACCCTTGATGGTGATGAAGCCGGCGGCGTCGATCGCCACGATGTCGCCGGTGTCGTGCCAGCCCTCGGGAAGCTTTTCGAGCACGCCGGGATTCTCGGCCCTGAGGTAACCAAGCATAACGTTCGGCCCGCGCACCGAGAGGCGGCCGCCTTCCTCGATGCCGGGGACCGGATCGAGGCGGCTTTCCATCAGCGGCGAGAGGCGGCCGACGGTACCGGGGCGATTGGCCATCGGCGTGTTCATCGCCAGCACCGGCGCGGTCTCGGTGACGCCATAGCCTTCGAGGATGCGAATACCATAGCGCTCCATGAACACCTGGCGCGTGCGGTCCTTGACCGCCTCGGCGCCGGCGATCACGAGGCGCAGCGTGCGGAAGTCGTAGGCATGCGCCGAGCGGGCATAGCCGGTGAGGAACGTATCTGTGCCGAACAGTATGGTGGCGCCGGTCTGGTAGATCAGCTCGGGCACGATCCGGTAGTGCAGCGGCGAAGGGTACATGTAGATCGGAATGCCCGCGAGCATCGGCATCATCATTCCGCCCGTGAGCCCGAACGAATGGAACACCGGCAGCACGTTGAACACCTTGTCATTGGCGTTGGCATCGACCCGCGCCAGCGCCTGCGCCGCGTTGGCGAGGATGTTGCGATGGGACAGCACCACGCCCTTGGGCGTGCCTTCCGAACCCGACGTGAACAGCACGACGGCGGGATCGTTGGCCTGGCGGACGACGCGGGGCGTCGTGCCGGCGAGCAGGCCCTTGATCTTGTCGGCGACGCCGATCGAGGCGCGGACGTCTTCGAGATAGACCACGCGTGCCTCCGCGGAGATCGCGGCCATCAGCTTGTCGAGCTTGCCCTTCTCGATGAACGCCTTCGAAGTCAGCACGGTCTTGACCTGCGCGGCCTTCATGGCGGCCAGCACGTTGACCGGGCCGGCGGAGAAGTTGAGCATCGCCGGCACCCGGCCGATATTCTGCAGCGCCATGAAGACGACGGCGACGCCGGCGGAATTCGGCAGCAGCACGCCGACATTCTCGCCGACGGCAGTCCCGTTCTCCAGCTTGCGGCTCAAGACCTGCGCGCCGAGGATCAGCTTGCGATAGGTCAGCTTGGTGCCGAGGGCGTCCTCGATGATGACCTTGCCGGTGTCGCGGTCGCGATAGGCGTGGCCGAGCGCCTCGAACAGCGAGTGGTCGAGCATGGCGTTCTTCACCATGGCATCGATCATCACGTCCTGGAGCGCGGCACCGGCGGCATTGCGGCGCGCCTTGCCCTTCAGCGCGGCGTCGACCGGCAGCTTGACCGGCGGCAGGATGGTGACCGTCACCCGCGGAAACCACGAGCGCTTGATCTGGCTGGAATTGAGGTAGCTGAGATGCGAGCGCTGCGCGCCTTCGATGCGCACCGGCACGACCACGGCGTCGGCCTTGTCGGCAATCATTGCGGTGCCGTCATAGACCTTCATCAGCGATCCGGAGACGGTGATGCGTCCTTCCGGGAAGATCACCACGGGCTCGCCGGCGGCGACCAGCTTGATCAGGTCGCGCGCGGCCAGCGGCTTGGTCGGGTCCATGGTGTAGTGCTTGACGACGCGCAGGAACGGCTTGGCCCACCAGGCCTTGGCGATGCCGGTATCGACCGCAAAGCTTGCATCGATCGGCAGCACGGCGTGCAGCAGCGGACCGTCGATCAGGCTGACATGGTTCGGCGCGATCAGCATGCGGGTGCCCAGCGGCGGCAGGTTTTCCAGCCCGCGCACCTCGGTGCGGAACAGCGCGCGGAACAGGAGCCCGCCGAAATCGCGCACGCCTTCCTTGCCCCATTTGGTCAGCACGAACCACACCGCGCCGAAGCTGGCGACGCCGAGCCCGAAGAAGATCCAGCCGATATGGAGGCCCGCCGCCTGCAGCAGCGCGACGAACAGCGAGCCGACCACCATGAAGGCAGCCTGCAGCACGTTGCCGGCGGCGATGATACGGGCGCGCTCGTTGGGCGCCGACCAGGCCTGGACGGCGGCGAAGGAGGGGACGACGAACAGGCCGCCGCCGAATGCGAAGGCGACGAAATCGGCCAGCATGCGCAGGCCCGCGAACGAGGTCGCGAAACCGGACGCGGTGATGTCCTGGCCCTTGGCGGTCACGGCGATCGCGAAGGCGAGATCGAGGCCGGCAAAGCCCATGATGATCGCGCCGATCGGCACCAGCGCGAGGTTCGGGCGAACGTGGCTGAGGCTGGCTGCGAACAGCGAGCCGATCGCGATGCCGATCGCAAAGATCGCAAGGCACAGCGTCACCACGCCCTCGGTGCCGCCCACGACCTCCTTCACCAGCGCCGGCAGCAGCGACAGCACGATGGCGCCGACCAGCCAGAACCAGGAGACGATCACGGTGCCGTCCCAAAGCCGATGGTCGGCATGCAACGTCCTGAGAAGGCTCACCGTCGAGGTCCAGGGATTGCCATCGACGGGCAGCTCGGGCGCGGAGGGCGTGGTCTGCGGAATCCGGGACGCGAACGCCCAGGACAGCAGGG
Organism: Bradyrhizobium sp. AT1; assembly: GCF_001590795.1. Taxonomy (GTDB): domain Bacteria; phylum Pseudomonadota; class Alphaproteobacteria; order Rhizobiales; family Xanthobacteraceae; genus Bradyrhizobium. The sequence goes on along the minus strand of NZ_JXDL01000001.1, from coordinate 3,598,455 downwards.
CCAGCACGACCACGGCGGATGCGACCCAGCCCATATGCGCGGAGCCGGCGACGAACTGGCCGCCGGCGACGGTGCCGAGCAGGATGGCCATGAAGGTCGCGCCCTCCACCAGGGCGTTGCCGGTCGCGAGCTCGCCGAGCTCGAGCTGGTCCGGCAGCATGGCGTATTTCACCGGCCCGAACAGTGCGGCGATGACGCCGAACAAAGCGAGCGCCGCGAACAGCAGCGGCACCGAGTGCAGGAAGAAGCCGGCGGCAGCAAAGCCGGCGGCGAAGATCTCGGCGAATTTGAGCCGCCGTGCGACGACAGATTTGACGTATTTGTCGGCGAGCTGGCCACCGAGCCCGGACAGGATGAAATAGGGGAAGATGAAGACGGCGCCAGCCACCGTCACCAGGGCATCGCCGTGGCCGGTCGCGGCACTGTAAAGCAGGATGATGACGAGTGCGTTCTTGAGCACGTTGTCATTGAGCGCCGAGAAGAATTGCGCCCAGAACAGCGGCGCAAAGCGGCGTGACGACATCAATTCCCTGATCATGACGAGTCCTGTTGTAGAAAAGCAGCCTGAGATTGTTGCGTTGTCTGTGAAGCGTCACGACCGGAAGCGCATGGGAAGAACGATCGCACGGCGAGGATGTCGCCAGCCTGTTCTGTCCCCTCGGTTCCTCCGATCCTGTTGGTCTCCAACTGATCTCGTTAGGTTCGCAAATATCTTTGTCGCGACCGCGTCAGCCGCGCTTGTCTCGGATATGGCTCGGGCGATGAAAACCTGAACCGCCTCATGGAGGCCAGCGGGAACGCCCGCGAATGTCCGGACATGGTGAGTCCTTCGTTGCCGCCAGATTCGACATTCGGGCCGAATCTGCGAGGGCCGGCCACTCGTCTCAGGTGAGATGGGCGAGGTGGCGAAAGGGCGAGAAACGGCCAAGAATGCTGAACTTGCGGCCTTCGAGACGAGCACGGGCGCGGCTGGCCCGCCACATCCGGAAGGTCGCGCGCCGCTCGGTGAGGACGCCGGCAATGTCGCAGGCATTGGCGATACGATCGATCGGCCTCATGGCCAGCCTGAGAACGGCCCGGCCAAAGCCGGTCGCGAGGCTTGCAGCGTCATCGATGAAGGTGGCGGCGATATCAACAGCGAGGGTTTGCATTTTGCAGGTCTCCGGGTTAAATTGAACAATGTTCACGTGAGTAGCTTGAAAATGAACAATGTTCAAGAAGAATCGCTGCGAGACCAGAAAAAAAATCGGCGCCGGCTCCAGATCCTGGAGATCGCCCGCAGCATTATTGCGGCTAAAGGGCTGAAATCATTGAAGGTTCGTGACGTCGCCGAGGCCGCCGGCTGTTCCGTCGGCAGCGTCTATAACGAGTTCGGCGACTTCGACGGCGTGATCCTGACCGTCAACCGGGAGACCGTTCAGGCTCTCACGGCCCGGCTTGGCGGGGTTCCGGCCGATGACCCCGTTCGCCAGCTCTACGGGCTTGCCGCGACCTATCTCGAATTCTTCGCGGAGCACGCCAATCTGCTGCGTTCGCTGTTCGAGCATCGGATGGAGGACGACCGTCCCTATCCCGACGACATCCTGCAGATGGTGATGGACGCTTTCGCGCTGATGCATCCGCCCCTGGTGCGGCTATTGCCGGATGCGGATGACGTGAAGATCGCGCTGCTGTCGCGCACGCTGTTTTCCGCCGTGCACGGCATCATCTCCCTCGGCCTCGAGGAGCGCATGGTGGCCGTGCCGCCGCAGATGCTGCGGCAGCAGGTCGAACAATTTATCGACGTGCATCTCAAGGGTCTTGGCATCTTGCCTTTGCGCTGACGGGGGCGAGCGGGCTCAGGCCCGTGCGGCTTCGCGCGGCCGTGCCGCAACGACGACGACATCGGCTCTTCCACCGTCGACCTGAACGCGGTTGCGTCCCTTTTCCTTGGCACGATAGCAGGCGGCATCTGCGCGCCGCATCGCGTCCTCAAGCGTGGTGTTGGCGTCTGCAATGCAGGCGACGCCGATGCTGGCGGTCACCGCAAAGCAGCGATCGTCCCAGGCGAAGTTGAGCAACTCCATCGATCGCCGCAGCCGTTCAGCGATATCGACTGCGGTCGCGGGCGAGCACTGCGGCAGGATCAGCCCGAATTCGTCACCGCCGAGCCGGGCCACCAGGTCACGCGGACGCCGATCCTGTTGCAGCAGGCGCGAAACCTGGCAGAGCAGGCGGTCGCCGGCCAGGTGCCCGCAGGTGTCGTTGACGGTCTTGAACTGGTCGAGGTCGAGCAGGATCAGGCCGAGCGGCCCCGCCGCGGCAACGTCCAGCTCGCCTTGCAGCCGCGCTTCGAAGGAGCGGCGGTTGGACAGGCCGGTCAGCCAGTCGTGCGACGCCTGCCAGGCCAGGCGTTCCTTCTCGGCATGCAGGGCATCTTCGAATGCCTGTCGTTGCAGCAGCAACCGCCTGGTGTGCCAGATCAGGAGCAGGATCAAAGTGACGGCGGTGCCGATGTTGATGCCGGTCAGCGCCAGCTTGATGGCGCGGGAGCCTTCGCCGAGGACGGTGGAGAACCGGTTGGCATGCACCGTGAACTGGGTGTTGAGCTCGGAGAGCCGCGACGACAGGAGTTGCAGGCGATTGGTGTCTCGTACAGGGCCGTGCTCCCATTCGGACCGGATCACCTCGCCGAACACGCTCAGCTCCAGCAGCATCGGATCGGTCGCGGCCCACTCGTGGATCGCTTCCTGCAGGAAGCTGACGCGGTTGAAATAGCGAAACAGCCAAATCAGTCCGGGGACGTCATCGGGATGATTGCCGCCTTGCAGGAAGCCGATGCGGGCGGTCTCGACGTCGACCGGATCCCGCTCGAGCGCCCAGCGCGCGAATTCATCACCGATGGGAACGGCGAGCGAGGTCCGGTATTGCGCGAACTGGCTGGCATCGCCCGAATGCAGATAGAGATTGAGGAAATAGACGGCGTTCTTCTGCGACCGGGACCACAGCGCTTCGCCTGCGACATAGGCGCGAACCGACGACATCACCTCGAGACTGAATCCCGCGATTGCCGCCTGGAGCACGACGACCATCACGAAAGGCGAGACGAGCTTGATGACGTGAAGGAAGCTGTGTCCCTTCAGCGATGCCGCTGTTCTGCGAAACACCCTGCGTTCCCCAAATCGCGCAACGACCCCAACGGAAGCGCTGCGCCTGCAACGCGAAGTAGAGGGGATGGTTGCTTAACTCGACCTGAAAGCCCGGCAAGACTGCATCGCAGGGTGAAGGCGTCGTGAAACGAATGGCCGCAGATCGCTTCAAATGCCGGCAAATGGGAACTGGCGCGGTATCGGCGAACCGATACCTCGCATCCGTCGTCCGCGTTTGACGTGATGAAGAGAGTTGGAGCCGCGTTTAGACCAGCACCGGCTTGCGCACGCGGCCGGCGTCGCCGAACACGCGCAGGTAGCGTTCGATCTCCGAGGGCATGCCGGTCGCCTTCTCCGGATTGTCGGAGAGCTTGACGGCGGGATGGCCGTCGACCGACGACACCTTGCAGACCAGCGAAATCGGATCGAGGTTGAACGATCCATCCGGCGTGCAGCCGACGAAATCATTGGTGAGGTTGGTGCCCCAGCCGAAGGACAGCCGCACCCGGCCGGCAAAGTGATGATAGGTCTCCTCGATCGAGCCGACGTCCATCGCGTCGGAAAACACCAGCAGCTTGTCCTTGGGATTACGACCCTTCTTCTCCCACCAGGCGATGATCTCCTCGCCGGCCTGGATCGGCGGGGCGCTGTCGGGCCTGAAGCCGGTCCAGTCGGCGACCCATTCCGGCGCATCGCGCAGGAAGGCTTTGGTGCCGAAGGCATCGGGCAGTGCGATCAGGAGGTTGCCGCCGTAGGTCTGGCGCCATTGGTCGAGAATGCGATAGGGCGCCCAGCGCAATTCCTCGTCGTCCTTGGCGAGCGCGGCCGCGACCATCGGCAGTTCATGCGCATTGGTGCCGATGGCTTCGAGATCGTTGTCCATCGCCAGCAGCACGTTGGAGGTGCCGATGAAGGACGAGCCGAGGCCTTCCTTCACCGCCTCCACGCACCAGCGCTGCCACAGGAAGCCGTGACGGCGGCGGGTGCCGAAGTCGGACAGGCGCAGATTCTCCAGCTTGCGCAGCCGCTCGACCTTGGTCCAGAGCTTGGCCTTGGCGCGGGCGTAGAGCACGTCGAGCTCGAAGCGGCCGCGGCCCTTGATCGCCGCGCGCGAGCGCAGCTCGTTCAGGATCGCGAGCGCCGGAATCTCCCACATCGAGGTGTGGGTCCACGGTCCGTGGAAGTGCAATTCGTACTGGCCTTCGACCTTGCGCAGCTCATACTCGGGAAGGCGGAATTCGGCCAGCCAGCGGATGAAATCCGCCGAGAACATGTGGGTCTTGCCATAGAAGGTGTTACCGGCCAGCCAGATCAACTCCTTCTTGGAGAAGCGGATGGTGCGGGCGTGGTCGAGCTGGGCGCGCAGCTCCCCTTCGTCGATGATCTCGGCGAGCCGCACATGGCGCGAGCGGTTGATGACCGAGAAGGTCACTTTCTGACTCGGGTAATCCTCCCGAATCATTTGCAACATCAATAGCTTGTAGAAGTCGGTATCGAGCAGGCTGCGGATGATGGGATCCAGCCGCCAGCTGTGATTGTAGGTCCGGCTCGCAATGTCGGTCACTGTCATGGGGGGATTTTAGCGTGGCTCCCTTTGCGCAACCAGTGGGTTTGGCGAGGGGCAGGCCCCGGTGCCCGCAGGGGCCGGCGGCCGTGCCGCGCCGGGCAGGGCACGTCAGGACCGGTGAAAGAGCTCCTTGGTCCAGCGCAGCGGCGCGGTCAGCCGCCATGAGGTGGAGTTCTGCACGGCTGCAAGTTGTGCGCGCGCCTCGTCCCGCTCCGCCAGGCATCCGTGCCGGTCGGCCGCGACCGCCTGGAGCTCAGCCAGGGCGGAATCCCGCTCCGTCGTGATCCAGTCGCGCATGGCCGCGTCCTCACGCCAGAGGCTGAACTGCCGTGCAAGCGCCCCGCGCAAGGCCGCGCCCATCCGTTCGCGCAAGGGCGCGGTGGTCGCATCGGCCTCGATCATCTTGAGGCGCGTCGACGGATTGCTGATCCCAGCGTAGTGGTGGACGATCGGATCGGGGGCCACGGCGAGACCGGGAATCGAATTCCAGGCCGTGTCGAGGTGTGCGACGCCGGATCGGTTGGGCTCGTCAGGGCGATCCGGACCGAGTCCAAGGCAGCCGTCATAGCCGAGGAGGTGGAGGATCGTGGCCTGATCGAACCAATGATGCGGCAATTGGTCGGTGTCCCAGACTTGCTTGAAAAATCGGCGTGACCAGTCGCTCACGCGGATCAGCATCACGCCCGAATTGAAGTGCGGGATGAAATCCGCCGCCACGATCTCGGATGTATCCGTGCCGTGCCAGGCCATGTGCAAGTGAGCGCCGTCCAGGGCAGCCGTTCTGATATCGACGTCGTTGCGGAGCACGATGGCGTCGACGTCGATCCAGAGCACGAAGTCGAAATCATCTTCGAGGACGGCACGGATCGCCTCGATCTTGAGCCATCCGCGCGGACGCGTCCATCCGTCTCCGCGCACGAAGCGCAGCTCGTATCCATGTGCCGCAGCAAGGGCCTTCATGCGGGGGACGGTGATATCTGCGAGCGGCTGCTGAACGGAATCGCAGGCTGTCAGAAGGCAGACGCTGGACTTCACGAGGCTTCCCCGGACGCCCCCGACGGACGTTCCATTCGTACGGCGAGGGGAATTTTAGCGTAGTCCTCGCGGCACAGCCAATAGCCCCGGCGTGAACGGTCGTTCGCAACCGGCGCATCGACATCAGGTCGCGGCGGCCGTCGCCACAGACTCCAGCTGTGTTCGCACCCAGCGATGGGCGGGGTCTTTCTGATAGCGCTGGTGCCAGACCATGAACATCGGCAGCTCGGCGAGCGTCTGCGTCCGAGACGCCAGCGGAATCCGCGTTTGCGCGAAACCGTGCATGACCCCGGATGCCAGCAGGCTCGGCATGCTCGCCAGCATCTGCGAGCCGCGCAGGAAGGACGGCACGCCGGAAAAGCTCGGCACCGAGATCGCGATGTCGCGGTGAAGACCGTTGGCCGCCAGCCGGCGGTCGAAGTCGAGCCGCTCGTTGTCGGTGTAGACGACAGTGACGTGGCGCGCGGCGAGATAGGCCGCGCGGCCGCTCGGCGCGGTGCGCATCTTGGGATCGAAGTAACAGACGTAATGATCGCTCAAGAGGCGCTTCTGCACGATGTCGGCGCCGGATGGCGGCAGCGGCGTGATCAGGAGATCACAGCGGTTCTCGCGCAGCATCGCCGGCGAGGGCGATTGCGACGGGATCACGCGCAGGTTCAAACCCTTCACTTGCGCGGCGACGCGATCGAAGAACCGCGGCAGCAGCAGATCGCGCTGAAAATCATTGGCGGCGATCGTCAGCGAAAGCTGCGCGCGTGCCGGCTCGAACGTGACGCCGCCGGCAAAGCTCCGCATCTCGTCGATCAGCGCCCGTGCCTTCGCGGCGAGCGCCTGCGCATGTGCGGTGGCGACGATGCCGCGGCCGGATTTCGCGAACAGCGGATCGCCCGCGATCCGCCGCAGCTTGTTCAGGGCGTGACTGACCGCCGATTGCGTCAGGCCGAGCCGGGTTGCCGCCGCGGTGACCGATCCCTCCTCCAGCACGGCGAGGAACAGTTCGAGCGCGTGGCCGTTGAGCGCCAAATGATCGATTTCTTTCATGAAATATATTATAATCGATCTATTTATTCGGGGAATAGCCCGGGTCATGATCTCCCGATAAGCCGCGCGTCCGGACCCGGGCGCCCCAGGGAGAGACACGATGAATGCCCAGGCGCCAGCCTCGCGGGATCCCCGCCTCAACCGTCCCGAGCCCTTTACGCCGCCGCTCGGGGATGGCGGCTTCTTCCAGCGTGACCGCTCCATCCATCCGCCCGCGCATGCGCCGGGCTACAAATCCTCGGTGCTGCGCTCGCCGCGCCAGTCGCTGCTGTCGCTGGAGGGCTCTATCTCGGAGATCACGGGACCGGTGTTCGGCCACAACGATCTCGGCCCGCTCGACAACGATCTGATCCGCAACTACGCCAAGGACGGCGATCCCGTCGGCGAGCGCATCATCGTCCACGGCCGGGTGCTGGACGAGACCGGCCGCGGCGTTCCGAACACGCTGGTCGAGTTCTGGCAGGCCAATGCCGGCGGCCGCTACCGGCACAAGAAGGACACCTATCTCGCGCCGATCGACCCGAATTTCGGCGGCTGCGGTCGCGCGCTGACCGATGACACCGGCTATTATTATTTCCGCACCGTGAAGCCGGGCCCCTATCCCTGGCGCAACTACGTCAACAGCTGGCGTCCCGCCCACATCCACTTCTCCGTGTTCGGTTCGGGCTTTGCGCAGCGGCTGATCACGCAGATGTATTTCGAGGGCGATCCCCTGATCCCGGTCTGCCCGATCCTGACGACGATACCGGACAAGGACGCGCTCGACCGCCTGGTCGCACCGCTCGACCTCAACGCCTCGACGCCGTTCGACTCGCTCGCCTACCGCTTCGACATCGTCCTGCGCGGCCAGCGCTCCACCTATTTTGAAAATCGCACCGCGGGGAACTGAGCCATGCCGCAGCCGCTCAACTATCTCAAGGAAACGGCGTCGCAGACCGCCGGACCCTACGTTCATATCGGCCTGATCCCGGCGATGGCCGGCTTCGACATCTTCGAGAAGAATTTTTCCAACGTGCTGGTGACGCCGAGCACGCAGGGCGAGCGCATCACGCTCGAGGGCAAGGTGCTCGACGGCACCGGCACACCGCTGCGCGACGTGCTGCTGGAGATCTGGCAGGCCAATGCGAGCGGCCGCTACAACCATCCGGCCGACCGCTCGACCGGTGTGCTGGAGCAGGAGTTTCGCGGCTGGGGCCGGGCGGGTTCGGATTTCGAAAGCGGTCTCGTGACCTTCGAGACCATCAAGCCCGGTGCGATCACCGACAGAGCGGGACGCACATGCGCGCCGCACATCAATGTCTGGATCGTCGCGCGCGGCATCAACATCGGCCTCAACACGCGGCTCTATTTCTCGGACGAGGAAGCCGCCAACGCCGCCGACCCCGTGCTCAACCTGATCGAACAGCCGTCCCGGCGCTCGACCCTGATCGCCAAGCGCACCGAGCGGGCCGGCCAGGTCGTGTACGCTTTCACGATCAATCTGCAGGGGCCGGAGGAGACGGTGTTCTTCGACGTGTAAGGCCTCACGCCTCTTCGCCATGGAGCTGCGCGCGGAAGGCGCGCGGCGATGTCCCCGTGGCGGCCGCATAGACCCGGCTGAAATAGGCGGGATCCTCGAAGCCGAGCGTGTAGGCGATCGTCGAGACCGGCAGATTGGTGTAGACGAGGTTGCGCCGGGCCTCGCGGATCAGCCGGTTGAGGATCAGATGCGAGGCGGTGTCGCCGGTCGCGGCCCGCGTGATCCGGTTGAGATGCGTCGGCGTCACCGCCAGCGCCTCGGCGTAGTCCGCGACGCTCCAGCGCTCCAGATGATGCTGCTCCAGCAGCGCCTCGAAGCGGCGGAACAGGCTGGACTCGACCGCGCCATTGCCGCCGCTCTCGCTCGTGAGCGCGCGCGCCACCAGCCCGATCATGGCGGACGACAACGCGCGCAGCACATGGGCGCGGCCGAAATCGCGCGCGGCGTGTTCGGCGAAGATCTGCTTCATGATGGCGCGGATCTGCGGTGTACCCCGCACCACGGCCGAGCGCGACAGCGCGGCGCGCAGGCCCTCGGCGGCGAGCAGCGCCTCGTCCAGAATCTCCGCGGCGATGGTCAGCACCCATCCCTGCGTATCGGGCACGAAGCGGAAGCCGTGGACGTGGCCGACCGGCACGTTGACGATCTGCATCGGCTTGAGCGGCACAACCCGCCCGTCGAGCGTCGCCTCGCCGCCGCCGCGCTCGATCAGCAGCACCTGATGCAGCCGGGCATGCCGGTGCACGGCCAGGGTCCAATCGTGCAGCACCGAGCGGGACGCGATGGTCTCGCAATGCACGACGTCGGGCAGATCGCCGGACTCGCCGAACAGATTGTAGATGCGGATCGCCGGGGCTGTGCGTTTCATGTTCGAATAGTACAAGACAATGGCGAAACCCTCCATCGGTCTGCGGCGTCAAATCTGCAAAAAAGTGCCGATGGGAGGACGCAAAAATGAAAGTTCAGGTCTGTATCATCGGCGGCGGGCCCTCCGGGCTGCTGTTGTCCCAGCTCCTGCATCTCAAGGGCATCGACACGATCGTGCTGGAGAAATACAGCCGCGACCACGTGCTTGCCCGCATCCGCGCCGGCGTGCTCGAGCATGGCTTCGCCAAGCTGATGCGCGAGGCGCAGTGCGGCGAGCGGATGGACCGCGAGGGCGAAATCCATACCGGTTTCGAGATCGCCCATGACGGTGTGCTGTCCAAGATCGACCTTCACAAGCATTCCGGCGGCAATTCGGTGCTGGTCTACGGCCAGACCGAGCTGACGCGCGACCTCTATGAGGCGCGAGACCGTCTCGGCGGCCAGGTCGTGCACAATGCGGAAGACGTGACGCCGCACGATCTGACCTCCGACCGACCCTACGTGACGTATCGCTCGAACGGCGAGACGGTCCGCATCGATTGCGACTACATCGTCGGCGCCGACGGCTTTCATGGCGTCAGCCGCAAATCGATTCCGAAGGACGTGCTGCGCGAATATGAGAAGGTCTATCCGTTCGGTTGGCTGGGCGTGCTGTCGCGCACCAAACCGGTGTCGCCGGAGCTGATCTATGCGAAGCACGAGCGCGGCTTTGCGCTCTGCTCGCTGCGCTCGCAGGTGCTGAGCCGCTATTATGTTCAGGTGCCGCTGACCGACAAGGTTGAGGATTGGAGCGACGATGCGTTCTGGGCCGAGCTGAAGCGCCGCCTGCCGGGCGAGGTCGCCGGCCGCCTGATCACGGGGCCCTCGATCGAAAAGAGCATCGCGCCGCTGCGCAGCTTCGTCGCCGAGCCGATGAGCTATGGCCGGTTGTTCCTCGCCGGCGATGCCGCTCACATCGTGCCGCCGACAGGCGCGCGCGGGCTGAACAGCGCCGCGTCCGACATCTACTATCTCTATCACGCGATGCTCGCGCATTATCAGCGCGGCGATGATTCCGGCCTCAAAGGCTATTCCGCCAAGGCGCTGGCGCGGATATGGAAGGCGCAGCGCTTCTCCTGGTGGATGACGATGCTGTTGCACGGCTTTCCCGATAGGCTGCAGTACGAGGATCGGCTGCAGCAGACCGAGCTGGACTATCTGCTCTCCTCTGAGACGGCGCAGCGCCTGCTCGCGGAGAACTATGTGGGCCTGCCGTTTTAGGGCGATGCTCACTACCCTCCCCCTCCAGGGCAGGGTAAGAGGCCGCTACTTTCCCTCCAGCGTATTGACCGGTGTCCAATCCGGCGGCGGTGGATTCGCGATGAATGCCTGTGCGCGCTTAGCAAACAGCGCTGATGCCGGATCGGTCTCCGCCATCTGCCCGAATGCGTCAGCCGCTTTCGCAAAATCCCGCGCGCGCCAGCAGGCGAGCCCATCGGCATAGGCGGCGGCCAACTTCGTCTGGACGGCGCTCTCCGCGCCCCTGGCCGCCAACGGCTCGAACACCCTGATCGCCTCGCCGCGGCCGAGCACCCGGATGGCGTCGAGCTCGCGCCAGGCGAAACTGTCGCCGGTCTGCGCCATCGTGGTTTCGGAGGCCATGATCGCGGTGCCGTAATATTTGTTGGCACCCTCGAGCCGCGAGGCGACGTTCACGGTGTCGCTCATCACGGTGTAGTTGAAGCGGCGGCGCGAGCCGATATTACCGACCACGGCCTCGCCGCTGTTCAGCCCGATGCGATGCGACAGGCCATGGCCGGCGAAGGCGGGGTGGCCGGCATTGAGCTCCGCCAGCGTCTCGTGGCACCTCAGCGCGGCACGAACCGCGTTCGTCGCGTGCGCGGGATCGTCGGCCGGCGCGCCGAACATGGCGACGATGGAATCGCCGATATATTTGTCGACATAGCCGCCATGGCTTTGGATGATGTCGGTCATGGCGGACAGATATTCGTTCATCAGGGTCACCAGTTCGACCGGTGTCATGGTTTCAGCAATCGAGGAGAAGCCGCTGAGGTCGGAGAAGAACATGGTGACGTTGCGCATCTCGCCGCCGAGCGCCGGCATCTTGCCGGAGGCGACCATGGTCTCGATCACCTCCGGCGCGAGATAGTAGGCAAAACTCCTGCGCAGGAAGCGCTCGTCGCGATCGGCCAGCATGAAGCGGTAGCCGGTCATGATCGCGAGCGCGGCCAGGCCGGCGAGTGCCGGCTCCGTCAGCGGCAGCGCCAGGGCATGGACGAACGCGCCGACCGCCATGGCCGCGTAGGCGAGGGTGAGACCGAACCAGGCAATCAGCGCGCCGCCCGGCGCGAGCATGCAGGCCGCGCAGGCGACGACAAGCGCGAACGCGATCGTGAGAAGGGTGCGCGCGGGGAAGCCGAGCTCGGTCACGGCATCGCGCTCGATCAGGTTGCGGACAACGGTGGCGTGCACGAACACACCGGCGATGTCGCTGCGGGTCTTCTGCACGGTGCCGGCCGGCGCGGGCAGGGCGCATCGCGCCGCCGGCATGCCGTCATGGCCGCCGGACAGGCGCATCGAGGTGAGCTTGCGATCCTCGAAATTGAGGACGGTGCCGAGCAGAACGACCTTGCCGTCGAAGGCGCGGCGGAAGAAGTCGCGGTCGCCCTTCTCGACGCAGGCGCGCAAATCGGCGAAGGAATAGGTCGGAACGTCGCGGCCGAGCCCGCGAAAGTTGAGCGTCACAGTATTCGGCACCCCGCTCGGGATGGCGTAGCCGGACAATCCGGTCTGGCCAGAGGGCGCAGTCTCGAGCTTTCCGCCAAGCGCACGCGCCGCCAGCTCGACCGCCATTGCGGGCACCGGTTTGCCCTCGATCGAGAAGCTCAGCGGCATTCGCCGGATCACGTCGTCCGCGTCGGTGTGCACGTTGAGCGCGCGAATGCTGTTGCGCACCGCGACTTGCTGTGCGCGGTAGGGGACCTCCGGATGGTCGTTGCTCAGGATGTCGCCGAGCACCAGTTTGCCGCTGTCCGAGATCTGCCGCAGCGCGATCAGGTAATCCCGGTCAAAGCCCTTCATGCGGCTGCCAACCGACGTGTCGCCAAATGGAATCTCCGACTGCTCGATCGAGCTCGGAAAGATAACGTCGAAGCCGATCACCTTGGCGCCGCCTTCGGTGATGCTGCCGAGCACCCGGCCGATCTCGCGTGTCCAGGTCTGCGTCGGCGATCCCTTGAAGGGCGCCGTCTCGTACGTTTCCCCGTCGATGGCCACGACGACCACCGGCGAATGGGCGGGATCGCGGCGGTCACCGATGAGCTTGCCGCGCAATGCCGTGAGGATGTCGAGCGAGAGGCCTTGCAGCGCCTGGAGCGGCGGAGACGTGAAGATTGCGCCCGCGAGGAGCGCAATCAGGATAGCCGCAACGATGTCCCGTCCCCCGATCCGCCGCATTCGCCCCGTCGCTAGGCTGCTTATTCGAGCCGCAGCAGGCGGCCGATGATCGGGGTCGGCGACGAGGTGGCGCTGGCGTCGACCTGGAAGGTGTATCGCTTGGCGCCGAGGCTTGCGAGATAGCTGCCGCCGGGGGTCAGCGATTTCCCGGCCTTGGCAAAATCATAGAACTTGCCGCGGATCATGATGTCGTTCTTGAGCGGGACGCTGATCGTGGGTTCCTTACCGTCGGTGCGCTCGATCACCAGCGTGCTGCCGCTCTTGGCCTGGACCAGCGGCGCGACGCCGTAGATCGTCGGCAGCTTGGACGGAGCGCCCTTGGCATCGGACCGCATGGTCCGGAAGGTGGTGGCGGCACTCTGGTTCGCCTCGCGCTCGGAGAGTTGCGCTGCCTTGGTATCACAGGGCACCTTGGCGCGCTGGACGTCGCCGAGCTGCACGGTGCTTTGCTCGGCGCCGACAAGAACGACGCCCTCGCTGATCGTCTCGCGCAGGCAGGATTTGAGATAGCTGAGCGTGATGCTCGCTTTGGGCCCGAGCTTGATGATCTTGCCGGGCGCGACATAGTCCATGAACTCGATGCCGTCGACCTTGCCTTGCACATCCTCGACGATCGCGGCCGGCGTCTCCGCCAGGGCGGGGGCCGCAACGCAGAATGCGCCGACAGCGGCGCCGATCAGGCTTCTCATGGGCATGCTCATTCAATTCGACCGATATTTTGCTGGTCCCCGTCCCGGTGCGGTTTTTAGCATCGGAGCGCCCAGGCAAGTGTGACCAGAATCACTCTTTGATGATTGGTGCCACTCTAGCAGGAACTGGTTCAAACCCGCCATCGGCCACAAGCGGGGTGCCAAGCTGTTGACTGGACGACGATTTCAGGTGGCATGGGCCAATTCGGGCGGACGGTCTTCGACCTGAGACTCCATGGTCGGAGCGAGAGGTGTCTCGGCCTTGTGGAATGGCGTCGCCTGCCCGCCGGCGGCGATATCGAGGACCTCGTCCCAGCGCGACAAAAAGGCCTCGACGCAGGCCGGATCGAATTGGCGGCCCTTGTTCTCGACCAGATAGTTGCGCGCCACCTCGATCGGCATCGGCTCCTTGTAGGGTCGTCGTGTCGTCAGCGCGTCGAAAACGTCGGCGACGGCGACCACGCGCGCGGCCACCGGAATCTCATCCGCCCTGAGGCCGCTCGGATAGCCTGCACCGTCCCAACGCTCGTGATGGCCCGCGGCAATTTGCGCACCGAGCTGGATCAGCTCGCAGCTCGAATCCGCCAAGATCTTCTCGCCGATCGTGGCATGGGTCCGGATCACCGCCATCTCCTGGTCGGTCAGCTTGCCCGGCTTGAGCAGGATGTTGTCGGGAATGGCGACCTTGCCGACGTCGTGCAGGGGCGCGGCCAGATAGATGTCGCGGCAGAGCCGGGCCGGCAGGCCGAGCTGCTCGGCGATGATGCGGCTGTACCGGGCGACCCGCAGCGTGTGCTCGCCGGTGTCGTTGTCGCGATATTCGACCGCCAGCGCGAGCCGCAGGATGATCTCCTCCTCGCGCTCGCCGAGCTTTCGTGTTGCCGCTGCGACTTCGCTGGCCAGGTGCGCGGCACGATCGCTGAGCTTGCGCACGGCTGCACCAAGCTGAATCAAGTTTCGCAACCGCACCGTCATCTCGACGCTTTGCGGCTGCTTGGGCAGGAAATCGGTGGCTCCGGCCTGCAGCGCTTCCATTTTGACGTCATCGGTCTGTCGCGAGGTGATCATCGCGATCGGGATGTCGGCGCAGCCAGGAAGCCTGCGGAAGGTGCGAATGAAGCTGATGCCGTCCATATGCGGCATCTCGTAGTCGACCAGCACGAGATCGAAGGCGCGTTCTCGTGCACAAGTCAGCGCTTCCACGGGATCGAGGAAGGCGGTGGCCTCGACCAGACCTTCAGCCTCGATGTGGCGTTTCAGAAAGTTGAGGACAGAGCGGCTGTCGTCAACCAGGAGCGCTTGGGTCAGCATCGGCGGCCGGGGCTCTCTTCGCTGGCAGAGGCACGAAGCCAAGCCATAACCCGAGCGAATTTAACGCGAAGCAAATGCGTCGGGTGGGCCACCGCGCCGCGGATGAGATTTCAGGCTGTGCATGCCTGCATTCAGTTGCGCGAATTCCGAACGAATGTGACCCGTAGTTGTACGGATGCGCGCGTTAGGAGTTTGCTCACTCGATTCACGTCAAACGAGTATCGGAATCTTAGCAGAGGCGGGGGCAGCGATGGCGCTCAATCCGACGGAGCCGAAGTGGTCGTTGCGGTTGCCCGCCGATTGCAGCATCGCGGCCATTCGTAGCGTCTACGACCTCATCCGCGAGGCGTTCGGCCGCCAGGAGCGGCTCGAGATCGACTGTTCAAGCGTCGACAAGGCCGACGTGACGTCGATCCAGCTTCTGCTGTCGACCGCCAAGACCGGCGCGGCTCAAGGCCGCCCGGTGGTCTTGACCTCCTTCTCGCAGTCTCTTCGCAACACCCTCCGCCGTGCCGGCTTCGCCAGCGAGGCGATGATTGATCAGCATTTCCCGCAAAAGAAAGATGGCACCTGATGGCCACGATTCTGA
Source organism: Bradyrhizobium sp. AT1 (assembly GCF_001590795.1). Classification (GTDB taxonomy): domain Bacteria; phylum Pseudomonadota; class Alphaproteobacteria; order Rhizobiales; family Xanthobacteraceae; genus Bradyrhizobium. The sequence continues at coordinate 3,583,253 of NZ_JXDL01000001.1, read as the reverse complement.
CCGTCGACGATTCGCCCAGCATTCGGCAGATGATCAAGGTCGTGCTCGAGCCGGCCGGTCACAACGTGATCGAGGCCGGCGACGGCGCGCAAGGGCTCGCCAAGGCGCAGGCCGGCAAGCTCGACCTCGTGATCACCGACCTGAACATGCCCGTCATGAACGGGCTGGAGCTGATCCGGGCGCTGCGCAAGCTGCCGAGCGCGGTCGGCATGCCCATCGTGTTCCTGACGACCGAATCCAACGACACGGTGAAGCAGGAAGCCAAGAGCGCCGGCGCCACTGGCTGGATCACCAAACCTTTCAAGCCTGAACAGTTGCTCGCCGTGGTGGGCAAGCTGGTGCGCGCATGAGCGCGATGGACCCGACCGAGGTCTTTCGTCAGGAAGCCAGCGAGCTCTTCGAAGTTCTTGAAGGAGCCCTGCTCGACCTCGGCCTGCGTCCCGACGACCGTGAACTGGTCGATTCCGCCTTCCGCGCCCTGCATACCATCAAGGGTTCGGGTGCCATGTTCGGTTTCGACAAGGTCGCCTCCTTCACCCACGAATTCGAGACCGCCTTCGACCGCGTCCGCAAGGGCGAGATCAAGCCGACCCAGGAACTGATCTCGGTCGCGCTCGCCGCCAAGGACTACATCCGCGCGTTGATCGAGGACCCGCAGTCGACCGACGACATCATCGGCGAGGCCATCCTCGACGACCTCAAGCGTTTCGTATCATTCGACCAGCCCAGTGCTCCGGTCGTCGAGATCGCCGAGGCGCCGCCGCTGGCCCCCGGCGAAGGCAAGCAAGCCGGCTGGCACCTGTATCTCGAATTCGAATCGCACATCCTGCGCAACGGCTCGAACCCGCTCGATCTCCTGGAAGATCTCTGCAAGCTCGGCCCCTGTTTCGTCGTCCCGATCACCGACGGCATCCCGTTCCTCGACGAGATGGAGCCGGAAGACTGCTATTTGAAGTGGGACGTCAAGCTGCACGCAGCCTGCGGCAAGGATGCGATCGACGACGTCTTCATGTTCGTCCAGGACGAGATGAAGCTGACGCTCTCGCCCCTGGCACATGTCGAAGCGCCCGCGCCTGCGCCGCTGTTCCAGCTCCTCGACGAGGAGCCGGCCCCGGCGGCCGAAATGCCTGCGCCGGTGGTCGAGGCTGCTGCCGCGCCCTTCGCCGAGCAGCCCGTCGCAAAGGTGGAGCCGAAGTCCGAACCAAAGCCTGAACCGAAGCTCGAGGCCAAGCGCGACGATCGCGGCATCGCCACCGTCCGCGTCCAGGCCGAGCGCCTCGACGAGTTGATGGACCGCGTCGGCGAGCTCGTCATCGCGCAGGCGCGGCTGACCCAGCTCGCATCCTCCGGCTCCGATCTCTCGATCAAGATGATCGCCGAGGAGATCGAGCGTCTCGCTTCCTCCTTGCGCGACACCACGATGGGTGCGCGCATGGTGCCGATCGGTTCGCTGTTCGGCCGTTTCCGCCGCCTCGTGCACGACCTGTCGCGGGATCTGTCCAAGCCCGTCGAATTCGTCACCTCGGGCGAGGATACCGAGCTCGACAAGACCATGATCGAGTGTCTGGCCGATCCGCTGGTGCATTTGATCCGCAACGCCATCGATCACGGCATCGAAGACACCGCCACGCGCGCCGCCAACGGCAAGACCGAGCAGGGCCGGATCGAGCTCGCCGCCGTGCACTCCGGCGCGCAGGTGCTTGTCACGGTGAAGGACAATGGTGGCGGCCTCAACACTGCGCGGATCCGTGCGAAAGCGGAAGAGCAGGGGCTGATCGCGGCTGGCGCCGTGCTCACCGATCACGAGATCCACCAGTTCCTGTTTCATCCCGGCTTCTCGACCGCGCAGACCATCTCGGCGCTGTCCGGCCGCGGCGTCGGCATGGACGTGGTCAAGCGGACCATCGAGAACATGCGCGGCTCGATCGACCTGTCGACCAAGCCGGGCCAGGGCACCACGGTGACGCTGCGCCTGCCCCTGACGCTCGCGATCATCGAAGGTCTGCTGATCCGCGTCGGCGAGGGCCGCTACATCATTCCGCTCTCCGCGGTGGAAGAATGCATCGAGCTGACCGCCGAGGACGAACGCTCCCGCGGCCGCAACTTCCTCAACGTGCGCGGCAATCTCGTGCCCTTCCTCCGGTTGCGCGAGATCATGTCCGCATCGGGCACGCCCGACCGGCACCAGAAGACGATCATCATCTCGACCGGCGAGACCCACGTGGGTCTCGTCGCCGACCAGATCATCGGCAACCACCAGACCGTGATCAAGTCGCTTTCCAAGTTGCATTCGGACGTCACGATGTTCTCCGGCGCGACGATCCTGGGCGACGGCACGGCGGCGCTGATCCTGGACGTCGCGCAGCTCGTCGCGCTGGCGCAGTCGAAGGTCGAAAAGCACATCAGCGAGGCGGCGTGATGAACGGTGGTTTGGCTGGCGAGCATCAGACGGGCGCGATGCAGGTCGTGATGATCGGCCTCGGCGAGGAGAAGTTCGCGCTCGACGCGGGACTCGTGCGCGAGATCATCGATCCCGTTCCCGTGACCAAGGTCGCGGGTGCGCGGGCCTTCGTTCCGAGCGTGATCAACGTGCGCGGCAACGTCATTCCGCTCGCCGACCTGCGCATCCGCTTCGGCATGCCGCAGCTCGACGACACCGCCGACACGCGCATCGTGGTGATCGAGCTCGAGCTCGAGGGCGAGCCGGTCCTGGTCGGCGTCACCGCGGACAAGGTCTACGAGGTCACGGAAATCTCGCAGACCGACGTGCAGCAGACGCCGCGCGTCGGCATGCACTGGAAGCCGGAGTTCATTCGCTTCATTGCGAAGTGGCGTGAAGAATTCGTCATCGTTCCGAACATGGAACGCATCTTGAATTGAAATGCGATCTCGGGCGAGATCCGGTAGGGGCTGAACATGAGATTCACGGTCAAGGCTAAGCTTGCTGCTGCATTCGGCGTGGTGCTGCTGCTCTCGATGGCGGCGGGCGGCCTCGCTTATGTGAAGCTCAGCGAGATGATCGACACCGCCGACAATCTGGTGTCGCGCGCCGGCCGGATGGAGCGAGCGTCGGAAATCGAGAAGGGGATTCTGACCCAGGTTCGGTCCGAGAAGAATCTGCTCCTGGCGCCCGATGGTGAAGCGGATGGCTTCGTCGCCGAGATCGCAAAGCAGCGCGAGGCGCTGCTCAAGCTGAAGGAAGAGATTCACGCCGCAGCCTCCCCGGAAGGCAAGAAGCTGATCGAGAATTTCGGCGCCGCCTACGCCCGGATGAATGCCGTTCAGGACGAGGCGCTCAAGACCGCCCGGACGAACAGACCGAAGGCCGTCGAGCAGTCCGCAGTCGAGGTTCGCAAGGCGGTTCGCGAGGCGTTGGACGCCGCCGCCGCCTACGTCAACAACGTCAAGAAGAACATGGCAGACCGGGCCGCGTTGGCGCATGAGGACGGCAATCGCGCCCACCTGATGCTGGTCTCGGCGGTGGTCGCATCGCTGGTGATCGGCCTGATCGCCGCGATCTGGATCTCACTCAGCATCTCCCGTGGGCTCGGCCGTGCGGTCGGCCTCGCTGGTGCCGTGGCAGGCGGCGATTTGACCCAGACGATCACGATCTCCAGCAACGACGAGATCGGCGATCTCGTCAAATCGCTGAACGCGATGGTGGAGAAGCTCCGTCGGGTCGTCGAGGAGGCCCTTACCGCGGCCAGCAACGTGTCCGCCGGCAGTCAGGAACTTTCCGCCAGCGCCGAGCAGCTCTCGCAGGGCGCCACCGAGCAGGCCTCGTCCGCCGAGGAAGCCTCCTCTTCGATGGAGGAGATGGCCTCCAACGTGAAGCAGAACGCGGACAACGCCAATCAGACCGAGAAGATCGCGGCCCAGTCGGCCAAGGACGCGGAGGCCAGCGGCGTCGCCGTCGGCCGCGCCGTCCAGGCCATGCAGACCATCGCCGAGAAGATCACGATCGTCCAGGAGATCGCCCGTCAGACCGACCTGCTCGCGCTCAACGCGGCGGTCGAGGCCGCCCGTGCCGGCGAGCATGGCAAGGGTTTTGCGGTGGTCGCCTCCGAGGTGCGCAAGCTCGCCGAGCGCAGCCAGGCCGCCGCCGCCGACATCGGCACCCTGTCGACGGAGACCGTGAAGGTCGCGCAGGAGGCCGGCGACATGCTGTCCAAGCTCGTGCCCGACATCAAGAAGACGGCCGAGCTGGTCCAGGAGATCACCGCGGCCTGCCGCGAGCAGGACGTCGGTTCGGCTCAGATCAACCAGGCGATCCAGCAGCTCGACAAGGTCGGTCAGCAGAACGCCAGCGCATCCGAGCAGGTGTCGTCGACCTCGGAGGAGCTCGCCTCCCAGGCCGAGCAGCTCCAGTCCACCATTTCGTTCTTCCGGATCGAAGACGCCGCCCGCAAGGAGAAGGCGGTGGTCGAGCCGATCGACCGCGCCGTCGGTCAGCTGCGGGCGAAGGCGGCGCACATGGCGTCGGTCGATCGGGGCGCGAAGAAGCACGCACCTGCCCGCAAGCCGGCGCGTGCGATGAAGGTCGCCGGCGGCGGAGGCTTCGCTTTCGACATGCATGACGGCGAAGACGATCGCGACGCCGACTTCCAACGCTGATCAAAGGGTCCGGCCTCGCGCCGGACCGAATTCATTCGCCAACCTCCGGATCCCCTTGGACTTCATCATGGCCGCAACCTCGCAATATCTGACGCTCGGGCTCGCCGGCGAGACGTTCGGCATCAGCATCCGCAATGTCCGTGAGATCCTGGACATGCGACCGATCTCACGGCTTCCTCATGCCCCGGACTTCCTGCTCGGCATGATCGACGTGCGCGGCAGCGGTTATCCGATCGTCGACCTCCGGACCAAGCTCGGCCTGCCGAGCGTGCCGGCGACCGAAGCCACCCGCATCATCATCCTTGACGTGCCGATGAAGGACCGCCTGGTCGGCGTCGGCTTCGTCGCCGACTGTGTGTTCGAGGTCACCGACATCGACGAGCAGGCGATCGAGCCGATCCCCGAGATCGGCGGCAAATGGCAGTCCGATTATGCCTCCGGCATCGGCCGCAAGGGCGAAAAGTTCGTCGTCATCTTCGATCTCGCCAAGCTGATGGCGAACGACAAGATCCCGGAAGGGCGCGATGCCGGCGTGGATGCGCCTCGCGCCGCCTGAGTTTTGTGAAGCGTGATTGAAGAAACCCAATTCGAACCAACGAGACCGACATGAGATTCACCGTCAAAGCCAAGCTCGCCAGCGCCTTCGGCCTGGTCATCCTGCTGTTCATGGTGGCGGGCGCCGTCAGCTACACGAAATTGTCCGAGTTGGCCGCGACCGCGGAGTCCATGGTGCTTCGCGCCAAGCGGATGGAGAAGGCGGCCGAGGTCGAGAAGATCATCTGGCAGCAAGTCAGGGCGGAAAAGAACGCGATCCTGGGGACGGAGCATCAGGCCGAAGAGTTCGCGGCGAATGCGGCCAAGCTTCGCGACGAGGCGACGAAGATCAAGGACGAGGTCTACGCGCTCGCCAGCGAGGGCGGCAAGAAGCTGCTCGACAATTTTGCGAGTGCCTATGCCAGGATGAACGCCTATCAGGAAGAGACGATCAGGCTGGCGAAGACCGACAAGGCAAAGGCGAGTGAGCGCTCGATGGGCGACGGCCGCAAGGTGGTCGCGGACGCAACGGAGGCGATGGGTGCCTATGTCGCGAACACCAAGAGGCAGATGGCCGAGCAGGCCGTGCAGTCCCAGGAGGACAGCCGCCGGGCCCAGCTGATCCTCATCGTTCTGGTCGTGGTCTCGCTGATCGTTGCCGCGATCGGCGCGGTCTGGATCTCGATCAACATCAGCCGGTCGCTCGCCAAGGCGGTTGACCTCGCCGATGCCGTCGCGATCGGCGATCTCAGCCACAAGATCGATAATGTCGCCAACGACGAGATCGGCGATCTCGTCAAATCCCTGAACGCGATGACCGCCAATCTCAATGCAACGGCTGCCGTGGCCAACGAGATCGCACATGGCAACCTGATGGTGGAAGCCAAGCCGTTGTCGGACAAGGACACGCTCGGCCTCGCGCTCGAACGCATGGTCGAGAAGCTTCGCCAGATCGTGTCGGAAGCCCTGACGGCGGCGCAGAACGTCTCGGCCGGCAGCCAGGAGCTCTCCGCCAGCGCCGAACAGCTCTCGCAGGGCGCGACCGAGCAGGCCTCGTCCGCCGAGGAAGCCTCCTCCTCGATGGAGGAGATGGCCTCGAACGTGAAGCAGAACGCCGACAACGCCAACCAGACCGAGAAGATCGCCGCACAGTCGGCGAAGGATGCGGAAGCCTCCGGCGCAGCCGTCGGCCGCGCCGTCAGCGCGATGCAGACCATCGCCGAGAAGATCACGATCGTGCAGGAGATCGCGCGCCAGACCGACCTGCTCGCGCTCAACGCGGCGGTCGAGGCCGCCCGTGCCGGCGAGCATGGCAAGGGCTTTGCGGTGGTCGCCTCCGAAGTGCGCAAGCTCGCCGAGCGCAGCCAGGCCGCCGCCGCCGAGATCGGCACGCTCTCGGCCGAGACCGTCAAGGTGGCGCAGGAGGCCGGCGGGATGCTCTCCAAGCTCGTTCCCGACATCAAGAAGACCGCCGAGCTGGTCGAGGAGATCACGGCCGCCTGCCGCGAGCAGGACGTCGGATCGGCCCAGATCAACCAGGCGATCCAGCAACTCGACAAGGTCGGCCAGCAGAACGCCAGCGCGTCCGAGCAGGTGTCCTCGACGTCGGAGGAGCTCGCCTCGCAGGCCGAGCAGCTCCAGTCCACCATCGCCTATTTCCGCATCGAGCAGGGCGGCAAGGGGCATGCGGCGCCGATCGACCGGGCCGTCAATCAGTTGCGCGCGAAGGCGGCCACCATGGCGGCCGTCGAGCGTCCGGCGAAGAAAGTCGTGCCGGCCAAGCCGGCGCGCGCCGTGAAGGTTGCCGGCGGCGGTGGCTTCGCTTTTGACATGAACGACGGCGAGGACGATCGGGACGCCGATTTCCAGCGCTAGGACCCCTCGAAACTCCGGCAGACCGGCTCACCCCATGACGGTGAACCGGTCCGCTTTCAACGGCTACGTCAACGCTTAGGATCGAAGATGGCCCGTACGGCCCGACATTCAGTACAGGCGGCCATCCCGGACCGGAGCGTGCGGTCATGATGCCCGCCGTGCAGGATACCGCCGTGCATCTGTCGGACCGCCATTTCCGGACCATCGCCGAATTGATCGAGGGTCAGGTCGGCATCAAGCTGCCGCAGGGCAAGCGGCTGATGCTGGAGGGGCGGCTGCACAAGCGCGTGCGCGCGCTGAATTTTTCCGGCCTCAACGAATATGTCGAGAACCTGTTCGAGGCGGATCATTTCGATACCGAGCTTACCCATCTCATCGACGTGGTCACGACCAACAAGACCGATTTCTTTCGCGAGCCGCAGCACTTCACCTTCATGCGCGACGTCGCGATCCCCGCTTTGCTCAAGGCGCACGGACGTACGAACGCGAACCTGAAGGTCTGGAGCTCGGCGAGCTCGACCGGCATGGAGGCGTACACCACCGCGATGGTGCTCGACGACATGACGCGGAACGGCTCGCGCTTCCAGTACCGCATTCTCGGGACCGACATCTCGACCGCGGTGCTGCGCCTCGCCAAGACGGCGATCTACACCCGCGACGTGCTCGCGCCCGTGCCGGAGCACTTCGTGAAACGATATTTTTCGTCGTCGCGGGACAAGTCGCGCGGCGAGGTGCGTGTCGTGCCCGAGCTGCGGCGCACCACTCATTTCATGAGGATGAACCTCATGGACAAATCCTACCCCGTCGATCGTGACGTCGATATCATCTTCTGTCGCAACGTCCTGATCTATTTCGAGCGCGAGACCCAGCGCAAGGTGGTCGAGCAATTGTGCAGCCATTTGCGTCCGGGCGGCTATCTGCTGGTCGGACATTCGGAATCGATGATTCACAGTGCCGTGCCTGGGCTGAAGCAAGTTCAGCCAACCATTTTCCAGGTCTAGCCGGAGCGCCGCCTAAAATGCCGAAGCAGAAAGTTCGCGTGCTGATCGTGGACGATTCGGCGTCGGTGCGCCAAATCCTCCTGACGATCCTGTCCGAAGACCCTGATATCGAGGTGATGGGAACGGCATCCGATCCGTTCGTTGCGGCAAAGCGTCTGCAGGACGAAATTCCCGACGTCATCATCCTCGACCTCGAAATGCCGCGGATGGACGGGATGACGTTCCTGCGCAAGATCATGGCGCAGCGCCCGATCCCGGTGATCATCTGCTCTTCGCTGACCGAAGAAGGCTCGAACGTGATGTTCGAGGCGTTCGAAGCGGGCGCGGTGGACATCGTGCCGAAGCCGAAGATCGACACGCGGCAGGCGCTGCTCGAATGCTCGACGCGGCTGCGTGAGGCCGTGAAGTCGGCCGCGCGCGCGCGAGTTCGCCCGCGTGCGGAGCGTCGGGCCATCGAGAAGAAGCTGACCGCCGATGCCATCATCCCGCCGCCGGTGCAGGGCAGGGTTCGGCCGACCACGGAACGCATCGTCTGCATCGGCGCGTCGACGGGCGGGACCGAAGCGCTCAACGACGTCCTCGAGATGCTGCCGCCGCACAGTCCGCCGATCGTCATCGTCCAGCACATGCCCGCAGGCTTCACCGCGGCCTTTGCCAAGCGTCTCGACGGCGTCTGCCAGATCAAGGTCAAGGAGGCCGAGGACGGCGAGCCGGTGCTGCCGGGCTGTGCCTATATCGCCCCCGGCGCCCGGCACATGCTGCTCCAGCGCATCGGCCTGCGCTACCAGATCGCGATCAAGGACGGTCCGCCGGTGTCGCGGCATCGTCCCTCCGTCGACGTGTTGTTCCGCTCGGCGGCTCAGCACGCCGGCGCCAACGCGCTCGGCGTCATCATGACCGGCATGGGCGACGACGGCGCGCGCGGGATGCTGGAGATGCGCAAGCTCGGCGCCTCGACGCGGGCCCAGGACGAAGAGAGCTGCGTGGTGTTCGGCATGCCCAAGGAAGCCATCGCTCACGGCGGTGTCGAGAAAGTCGTTTCGCTGCATCAGATCCCGCGCGAGATCATGCACTGGTATCAGGCCGGGCACGCCGCGGTGGCGGGTTGATGGCCATGTCTTCCGTTCCGGCCGATACGTTCGCTGAGGCAATTGCCGCGATCGAGGACGTCTCCTCGCGGGTCGAGGATGTCTTCGCGCGCGTCGGTCACGGGCTCGGCCGCGGCCACCTCATCTTCAAGGAGCTGAACCAGGGTCTAGCGACGCTCTCGGGCGAGCTCTCCGGCGCGGAGATCGAGGGCGCCGCGACGGCGCTGCAGGAGATCGCCGCGAGGCTGAGCGAACTCGCACAGGCGCTGCCGGCGGAGAGCGCCCTCCTGGAGACGATCGGCAAGAGCACGGCGGAGGCGTCTTCGCTGCTCAAGCCGCTGTTCAAGCACATCCAGATGATCACCATCATCGCGCGCAGCGCGCGGATCGAGGCCGCCTCGCTCGACGGTGACCGCGAGGGCTTTCTTGCCTTCACGCAGGAAGCCTATGATCTCGGCAAGGCCGTGCAGCGCTCGATCGAAGGCTGCGGGCGGGACCAGCAGCGCCTGTCCGAGGCGGTCGCGACCGCCTCCGGCCGCCAGAAGGAATTCGAGAGCCGCTACCGGGCCCAATTGATGTCGGAGAGCGCCGAGCTCGGTGCGGCCTATTCCGGCCTGCGCGACCAGCGCAGCAAGAGCAGTCACCTCGCCGATCGCGCCAGCTCCAGCACCAGGAAGATCGCCGAGGCGGTCGGCGGCGCGATCATCTCGCTGCAGGCCGGCGACAGCACGCGCCAGCGTCTTGAGCACGTGTCCCACGGCATCAAGCTCGCGTCGGAATCCGCGCCGAGCCTGGTCCCCGGACCGCTCCCGAGCGATGACGGCGTGCGTGCGATCTGCCAGCTGCAGGCGGCGCAGCTCAGGGACGCCCAGCGCGAGTTCGGCGGCGACGTCGGCCAGATCGTCGGCGCGCTGACCGCCATCCTGCGCGATGCGGGCAGCGTCGCCGGCCACGGCCGCACGCTGTTCGGCGGCGAGGAGGACGGCTCGTCGTCGTTCCTCACACGCATCAAGCAGACGCTGGCGCACGCGTCGACCCTGATCGGAACTTGCGAGAGTGCGGGCCGCGCGGTCGACGAAGCGCTCGCGATCGTCGAGGATACGCTGGCGAAATTTCGCCAGGCGATCGCCGGGCTTGCCGAGGCGACGGTCGACATCACGCTGATCGGAATGAATGCCGGCCTCAAGGCAAGCCATCTCGGCAGCCGCGGCAGCGCCTTCGTCGTCATCGCCAACGAGCTCAAGGCGACCGCCGACCAGGTCTCCGCGGGCGCGGGGCGGCTGCGGCCCGTGCTCGACGGCATCGAGCGCTCGGCCGGTGAGCTGAGGCAGCTGCGCGTGCAGGGTGATCCCACGCAGCTCGCCAAGCTCGAGCCGCAAATCCTTGTGGCGCTGCGCGAGGTCGAGGCCGGCAACGAACGGCTCGGCAAGCTGATGAGCCGCCTCGTGGACGAAGGCGCGGAATTCGAGCGGCTGATGAATTCGGCCCAGGTCCTGATGACCACGCTCGGCGAGAGCTCCGCGGCCCTGCCTGCGGTCGCCGCGCGGCTCGAGACCGCGAGCGCGGGCGCGCAGCGGTTGCGGCCGGAAGCGCAGGATCAGGCGATCCTCGACGATCTCTTCGCGCGCTACACGATGGAGCGTGAGCGCGACGTGCATCGCGACGTCCTGCAAACACTCGGACTGGTGTCGGCCGCCGCCACGCGCCGGGTCGAGGCGGTCGCGGCCGCGGATGACGGCATCGAATTGTTCTGACGCCGGTGCCGCGATGCGCGGCGGCTGCAATTTGACGGGTTCGCTTTGCAGGGCGTTAACCGTGGCGGAATGCTCGCCGCATCGGTCATTGCCGCGCCCCGGAGTTGGTTGCAAATACCAGTGAATTCTACGGTGGATGCTTCCATGATGCGGGACGGCAAATACGCGGCCTGGTTCAGGACCCCGCGCGCCCAGGGCACGGGCGTCGTGCATCTGGCTGGCGGGCGGATCTCCGGTAGCGACAGCTTCTTCACCTATGGCGGATCCTATCAGTTCGATGACGACCAGCGCTTCACGGCCGTCCTGACCACCCGGCGATATGCCGATGGACCGCCGACCGTGTTCGGCCTGGACGAGGTCGAGGTCAGCCTCGCCGGCGTGTGCAACGGCGCGATGGCGACCTGCTCCGGAACGGCCAGGGAAGCGCCCGACGTGATGTTCGAGGTGACGCTGATCTACAGCCAGGAAGATGCGCCGGCGACGGAGGCTCGATCCGCTGTCGTGAAGCTCAACGACAAATTGCCCAAGGGCCTCGACAGCCGTGCGCGCTCGCGCCAGTTCCCGGCACCTCCGAGGCCACCCGCGTCTTAGTCTTGTGTTGACGCTATCGCCGTGAAGCGGGCTGCGACCGCGATGCGGCAACGGTGCATTCAGGGGGACAAGGCTAGGATGAAGCCGCTTGTAAAGGGACGGACGACAACATGCCTCAGATCTGGATGACGTATGACGAACTGGCGACGCTCAGCGGCTGCACGCCGGCGGAGGCCAGGATGCGGGCCATGCATTTGTCGCTCGACCGCCGCAAGAGCCGCGATGGCGCAACACGCGTCAAGCTCGACCTCGCGCTGACCGCCAAGTTCTTCGCATCGATCCGCGAAGCGGATTTCGATCTCGACGGCGCCATCGCCGCGCTCCAGAGCACGCATCGGCAGATGGCCGAACTCCTGACACCAACCGGGTTCCGCGAGCGCGGAGCAGCTTAAGCGCTTCGCGCTTGGAACTCCGATAGCTTTTCGCGAATCAGGCATAGTCTCGTCTCCGGAAGATCAAGCCGAAGCCGGGGTTTCAACCATGACGGGCCTTTCCAGCCCGCAGGAGAATGCCATGAGGAAAGCCAGGGATCGGATCGGCGTGACTTTGTTGGGAATTGCGATGCTCGGCGGGCTGTGGACCGCCACGGCCGCGCCGTCACGCGCGGAGGTCGTCAAGCTGCAGGCCGACCTCAAGGGCAGCAACGAAGTGCCTCCCAACAGCTCCACCGGTTCGGGCAAGGCCGAGGCCGCGTTCGATACCGAGACCAAGGTCCTGACCTATACGGTCAGCTATGCCGATCTGACGGGTCCGGCGATGGGGGCTCATTTTCATGGTCCCAGTGAAGCGGGCAAGAATGCCGGCATCGCGCTGCCGTTCAAGACGGTCCAAAGCCCCATCCAGGGCAGCGCCACGCTCACGGAGGCTCAGGCGGCGGATCTGTTGGCCGGGAAGTGGTACGCGAACATACATACCGCGGCGAACCCAGGCGGCGAACTGCGCGGGCAGATGATGAAGTAGGGGCCATGCTGCGCCGGCGCTGAAAGGATCTTCAGCGCCGCGAGCTTCAGGCGGGTGGCCGGGGCAGGAAGGCCAGGATCGTTTGCGCGAGGATGACACCGACGGTGCCGCCCGCAGCCTTTTGCAGCACGTCCAGGAAGCCCGGATCACGATCGGGCGTCAGCGCCTGCAGCACCTCGAGCCCCATTGCGACGGCCAGGACAAGCGAGCAGGCCAAAACCAGCCGCCCGGGCAACAGGAAGGCGAGCAGGAAGCCCAGCAGCCCATAGGCACTGAAGCGCTCGATGACGACGATCCAATAGGCCTCGCTATGCCCCATCAGCGCCGGCCGTCCCGCCAGTCTTGCCAAGGTGGCATAGACGATGAGAGCGAGGCAGATGGCCGCGGCTGCGATGAGGTGATTTCGACGCATGGCCCATCATAGCCGCTCGGGGGCCGGACCGCTTCGAAAGACGAGAATATCGTTAAAGCATCCCGGCGAGCCGGTCAGGCGACCAGGACATCGCCAGCCGGCGACGGGCTTGCGGAGCGGCGGCGTGAATCGACGAGCTCGCTGAATTTTGCAAATGGGAGCGGTGCGGCGACGAGATAGCCCTGGCCTTCTTCGACGCCCGTCGCGATCAGCGCCCGGAGCTGCTCCTCGGTCTCGATGCCTTCTGCAACGACCGTCATGCGGAAGTCCTTGGCGAGCGCGACCAGCATCTCGACGATGGTCGTGGTCGATGCATCCACGGTGATGGTGTCGACGAAGAACTTGTCGATCTTGATCGTGTTGGCGCCGAGCCCCTTCAGTCGCGACAGTCCGCTATGGCCAACGCCGACGTCGTCGATGGCGACGCGAAAGCCATGGTCGCGCAGCTCGGCCACGATTGCCGCGGCGCGCGCGAGATCGTCCAGTTCGTCGCGCTCGGTGACTTCGACCACGATCTGGCGTGCGGAGACTCTGGCCGTCAGAACCGTGCGGCGCAGCGTTTCGACGAAGCCGGCACTCAGCAGGTGCTTGGGCACGACGTTCAGGGACATCTTGAAGGTCTTGTCGGCCTTCAGCATGGGTTGCAGGTCGGAGAGCGCCGATCGCAGGATCTGCCAGGTCATCACCTGGATGCGCCCGCTGGATTCGGCCAGCGGAATGAAGTTCATCGGCGGCACCACCGAGCCGTCCCGACGGACCCAGCGTGCCAGGATCTCGCAACCCGTGATCCTGCCTGTCCTGAGATCGAAGATGGGTTGATAATAGGGCTTGAATTCGCGGGCTGCGAGGGCGCGATCGAGATCGGCGACCGGCCCTTCCATCCGGCGGCTGCGTGCCAGCAGGATGCCGAAGAGGACGCCAAGTCCGACGGACACTGCGAGCGCCGGCCAATAGGATTCGCTGTTCCAGTTCGAAAGGACCGCGTGCTCGATCCGGATCGTGGCGTGAAGCGGGAAGCGCGTGGAATGCCGCTCGAAGCTGATCGGCCCGAGCAGGGGCCTGTCGGCATCGAGCCGGAAATCGCCGAGCTTCTCGCCATTGCTCAAGGCGAGGATCACCTCGCTGTGCGCGCGCAGCTCGGCGGGCATGAGATCGAACAGGTTGGCATTGATGCCGACGATGGCGACCAGGGCGGAGCTGCGATCGACGTCCCTGAGCACACCCAATGCATCGCCGCCGAATTGCTCGACGCGAAACAGCGAGGGCGCGTTGTCGCGCGAGGGCAGCATGTCGCGGCGATCCACCCATCCCTTGTCGAATTCGAGCGTCTCGGAATAGGCCGAGCAGATCACCGAGCCGTCCGGCTTGACGAGGCGGACATCCTTGATCGTCGAGCGCTGGTAGACGTGGAGGCGGATGGCTTGCAACGCCCCCGGCTCGCAGCTGGCAAGATTGCGCTTTGCGAGCTCGTCGAGGCTGGCGGCGGCAAAATCGACCGCGAATTCGGAGCGGCGCAGAACCACCTCGGTCAGCTCGTTGAGCTGGTGCGCCTGCTGGTGGCGAATGACGGCCTCCGCCGCAAGATGGCCCGCCAGGGCGAACGCCATCGTGCTCGCGAGCACGAGCGCCACAAACGGAAGGTTCGGTCGCTGGTGTCTCATCCGGTCCGGGCGGAATTCAGGAGAGGCGGGGACTTGATCTTGGGAATTATCTTGAGAACTAGCTTGGGACTTATCTTGGGAATTGATCCTAGCCAGCGGGGGCTAAGATAGGGTTTAACGAGCGGACCGGCGCGGATGGGCGACCGAGTGGTTGCCTGACCAATGGTCGCGCGGCCCGAGCATGAAAGTTGAGCAGTATGATCAGGACGTTAAGCCTTCTTCTCCTGTCGTTGGTCGTCGGAAGCTCTGTGGCCTTGGCGCAGGGGACCAAAGACCAGCCGGCGGGCAATCAGCCCACCACACGCAGCGGCACGGCGACAAATTCCAGTTCGGACAGCATGGGTGGTGCCTTCAAGGGGACGGGGACTCCCAACTATGGAACCAGCCCGGGGATGGGATCCCAGAAGAAGACGCGCAACTAGGCCTGAACGGCTGGGCGGATTGAAAGGAGGCCGTTCGCGCTCACCGAAGGCGGGCGTGGATGACCTCTGGATAGGATCTGCCTGAGCCGGCGGTGCGGGGTGCGGCGGGGTCGCGGGCGGCCCGCAGGCGAAGCACGACGAATGCGATGTTAATCGCCAGCCAGATCAACATTGCGGAAATGGCAAAATGGACCACTGCCAGACCTCACTTCGAGGTCTGGATAACAGCCCAAGGTTGCCTTGGTTCCGTCTTGCAGGGCGAGAAAGCTCAGCGGATTCGGAGGGCTGCCAGGAGGGGACCGACGGGGAAACTGTCGTCCGCGACGAACCGCTTCCAAGACTAGCCCTTCTTCCCCGTCTTCGACTTCAGCGAAAGGCCAAGCCGCAAAGCCATGCGCTTGATCGCGTCAGGCGAGCGTCCGAGAACCTTCGCTGCCTCTTCCAGCGAAGCCGAAGACTTCGCCAGCTCCATGAGCCGGCGGTCTTCCTTAAACGACCAGGGCTTGCGCGCCATAACCGAAATGATCCTCTCGTCGACACAACGACAAAGCCGCCAAGCGACCCATGTTCGCTCGACGGCTTTGCTTGGGTGGGGCCAGGCTTGGGGGAGCCCGGTGCGAAGATGGATATGCGATCGGTTAGACTTCGCAACAAACAACGCGGATTAAGCTAACTCCTCAACCTTACCGCGATGAAGTTGGTGCATGACGCTCCGTATAACCACGGTGTTTCGTGGCGAATCCAATGCACCGCGTTGTGGTGGCGAGGATTGGGGCCAGCGGAGCTGCACCGACGATGAAGGCTCCGTCAGTCCGCACGGCTGCCTTGGGCCACAGAAGAAAGGGCCGTCATCAAGGCGCGCCATGAACGAGGGTTCATTGTGTCGCCCTGTCGAGTTCTGGTAAAGAGAAGATCGAGAGCCTCTTGCCGGCGATCCGTGCCCACGCGCGTCGACCAATCTTCAAGCACCACGTTGCACAAACTTCATGTTCGTCTGACAAAAGTTTCAGCGCTGCCGATCTTGAAGTCGTCACAACGAAAAGA
Source organism: Bradyrhizobium sp. AT1 (assembly GCF_001590795.1). Lineage (GTDB taxonomy): Bacteria > Pseudomonadota > Alphaproteobacteria > Rhizobiales > Xanthobacteraceae > Bradyrhizobium. The sequence continues at coordinate 3,567,297 of NZ_JXDL01000001.1, read as the reverse complement.
TGAAATGAACGCGGGAGGAACGTTCCGGCAAACGTGGGAACATTCCAGATGTTGGCTGTTTTGGTTTTGATGTCGATTTTCGCGGCGGGTTTCTGCTGCGGCTATGGTGTCAGGGCGTGGCGCTCGAAAAGGCGATCGGCGCGATACCGCCTCTACGCGCCCTATACCCCCGCTGCGATGGAGACCGGTCGAAGCCAGCCGCCATCGTAAATCTTGCAGCGACCTGCGTCCGCTCGAGGGGCGTGGCCGCGAAATCGAAATGACGAACCGAAATAACGATCCGAAATAACCATGTGTGGTTAGGTTAACTGGTCACCGTCCTTGAGCGCTTCGGAAGGGCAGCCTAAAGACGGATCAGTTCATGACGAGCATTGGGCCGCTTCGAATTTTCCGAGGCGCGCAGGTAGGCATAGATGACGTATCTCATTGCGTTGCTGGGCGCGACGACTTGCGCCCTCATTCTGATTGCGTTTGTTTGCACCTATGGTCGGCATCTGAAGGACCTTCCAGGTCCTTGGATCATGAACGAGGGTCATTCAATTGATTGATCAACGACACAACGCGCCCCGCCGGTATTTCGTTGACGCGCAAGGGCATCGCGTTCTGATCGGCCTGTCGCTGCAGGAGACGGCGGAATTCGAAGCGCTGGATGTCACAGCGACGGAGACGCCGCAAATCGTGACCGAAACCGGCATGGGCAAGGGAGCCGCCGCGGTTGACGACGTTCGATGGCTTGAGCTCTACTCCAAGCACGAAGGAGCCTGGCGGGTGTGGATCGCACGGAGCCAGGCGGAGCGGATACCGGATTTAGGCTTTGTTAACCATGTCTGACCGATGGTAGCGGCTTAGATTTCGAGAATGGGGATGGCCCACATGTTTCAGCTGTTCCTGAGAGCACGCGCGCACAATCTTCTCGGCTCCCGCCGCGAGGACAAGGGCTTCAAAGCCCGCTCCGTGGAGCGTGATGCGGAGACCGACCGCGCCAGGATCGGCGCCGTGATGGCCGCGATCGACACCGCCCTGCGAGATGCGGAGAGGGAGCAGGTCGGTCTCAGTCGACGTGTCGATGACGCACTCGCGCGTGCATCCGTCACCTTCGGAAACGGCACCGACGAATATCTCGAGCGCGAGGCGCTCGACAATTATCACCAGGATCTGTTCGCGGCCGACATCTCCAATGGCCAGCGCCGGCTCAAGGAATTGGCAAGCTCCATTGCGCACTTGAAGTTCGTCAGGACCGCAATGCTGACGCGTTTTCCGGATTTCAAGCCGCCGCAGCTCAACAGCTGATATTGGGAAGCTTGTGGCGCGCCCTGCGGGCGTCCCCCAAGGGGCCCAGGGCAGGCCGCGTGACAATTCGGCTCCGCTTTGCGGTTTGGCGCCTTGATCCTTTTTGCTATGGTTCCGAGAAGCATTCACGGATTGAAGGAGCAAAGAGGTGCCGGTCAAGAATTTGCGGACATTGGTTGGCTTGGCGGCTACTTTGACATTGGCTGTGCCGGCAACGGCCTCAGCCATCACAGCGGAGGTCGCGCGCGCATGCGACGCGGCGGTGGCCAAGGCCTTTCCGCCCCGGCAAATCGGCAATCCGGCGGCAGGTAGCGCCAAGGGAACGGCCAAGGATCAGCGCGACTATTTCCAGAAGTGCGTCTCGAATAACGGCAAGGTCGACGACGCGCCGGCGGAAGCGTCCAAGGACAGCAAGCCGTCAAAATAGGAAATCGAACTAGGCTAGCGTCGCGGCGGCGGGCATGGCGAGTAGAACGCGCCGTTCGCCGCATTGATGCGCTCGACGCATTGGTTGGGATCGGTGACGGTCCCGGCCACGGTGAAATCGTAGCCCATGCCCTTGACGACGACGACGTAGCGGCCGGGCGACAGCGCGAAGCCGTCCTGCTCCGGTTGCAGCAGCAGCATCCTCGGCTGATCCTCGACCGGTCCGACCTTGTAGGGGTAGGACATGCTGCGAATGACCCAGGAATCGCCCGCGCTGACCATGGCGGCCTTGCCGGAGGCATCGACGCCCATCGACCGCGATACGTTGGCGACGACGCGAACCTCGGTCACGCTTGCGTCAATGCTTCCGTCGGGTCTGAACACGATGAATCTGACATCGCCGCTCGTCAGCGTCGTTGCACTCGGCGTGTTGATGGCCGCCGAGATGGCGACGCGGCGGTCCGGAATCTTTCCCGGGACCGGCTTCAGTTCCTGCAGCTGTCCTTCGTTCAGCGCGTAGACGCCGAAGGTCGTCGGCAACGGGATCGAGGGTTGCGCGGTTGGTGCCGGCTCCCTGGCGCTGTCGGACGACCGTTCAACGGTTTCGCTCTCAGGTGGGGTTGCCGTGGCAGCCGGGCGAGGCTCGGGGCTCGCCGCTACCTGCTCGGATGGTTTTGCCAATTGCGACAGTGCGGCCATTTGTGTCTTTAACCGCGGCCAAAAGATCACTGCGGCGCTGCCGCCGGCAATCAGCAGGAGAATGACGGCGAGCCGAACCAGAAAGGTGAAGGTGCCGCTCCGTTTAGGCTGATCCAGGGATCGCGGTGGTGCCACGGGACGGCGCGCTGCTCTCTCATCCTTTGCAGGCGGCGGCGAAGCCGAAACCGGTGATGTTGGAATGGGCGGGGGAGCGGGGCTCGCGGCCGGAGGAGGCGGCGAAGAGGCCGTTGCTGCGGCGGCGTTTGGCGGCTCTGACGCTGCGCTGCGCGCGAAGGTGCGCTCGACCTCCTTGATGGCGCGTTCGAGGACTTGCTGAAGCTCGCGAGATTCCCGCGCGTCGGCGTGGGTGAACTGCTCCAGCAGCTTGACGCGCGCCAGCTCATAGACGATCTCCCGCATCTGCGGGGGATCGTCGGATACGGCGCGGATTCGGCTCGACAGGAGACGGATAAACCCGGCTTTGATCTGTTGCGTCGAGGGGGCGTTTGCCGCAGTTTCACCGGAGTCGGTCATCAAGGCCGATCAAGTAGCTCGGATAAGGCCATTTCGCTAGGTTTTTCCGCTCGAGGCGTTGCCGCCGAGGGTACTTTCCGGACCCGCCAAAGCCATGCGCGTCTTTCGAAGATGCTTGCTTTTAGGGGAAAACCTGTGACATTTCGCCAAGCTCCTCTTTCCGGTGTTCGACCATGCGCGGCGTTCTGACAGTCCTCTCGGTTTTGACCTTCCTGGCTTCGCCTGCCGTTGCGCAAGGCATCAAGGATCAGGCCAACACCACGAGCTCCAGCATCATCACGACGCCGACGAAGAAGGCGCAAAGCACCCAGGCGGCGTCCCGGCCGACGGCGGTCCGGCATGTGACCGGGCTTCCGGCCGGAAAGTCGGCCCAAGGCGTCTGGCGCGATGGCAAGCTGGTCGCCGTTCCCCGCTGAGGCCACCGCCCAACGAACCGTGAAGCAGCCGTGAAGGAACGGCAATCGCCTCCCTGACGTTCTTGCTCGGGAGATAATTCATGAAACGACCAGTTCTGATCGCTATTGCGTTGCTCGTGCCCGCCGCCGCGTGGGCCCAGGGCGTCAACGATCCGTCGACGCCCAATCGAAACGTGACCATCGTCAATCCGTCGCAGCCCGCGCCGCCCAACGCCACGCGCAATATTCCGAGCCGGATCGAGCCGCCCGTCACGACCGGCGGCGGACGCGCCCGGCCGTATTACGGGAACAGAACCCGGGGCAGCGGGTCGAGCCGCCGTTAGCCGCGCCGTTCACCTTCGGCGGCGCTCGATCTATTGCGGGTTGACCTCGACCTCCAGGGTCGATGTCCCCGGGTCGTGTCGGTTCTTGCCCGAGATCAGCAGCGTGAACTTGTCGGAGCCGCCTGCTTCGTTTTTCGCCGAATAGCGGAAGCCGGAACCGACCACCGCCAATTCGCCTTGCGATGGTCCGCTCACGACCGATACGTCGAAGATCTGCATGTAGGACCAACGCAGTCCCTGGATGCAATCCGTCCCAGGCGCGATCGACATCGTCCATTTCACCGTGTCGTGCGACAGCGCAAACGGCGTTCGTTCCTTGATGCAGAGAGGGCTGGCGTGCGCTCCGAGGCTGGACACGGCAGAGGCCGCGACGGCAGCAGCTAACAGCAACACCGGTCTTGCACGCATGCTCGGCAACTCCACGAAGGGGGATGCCGAAAGCTAGCAGCAAGGAGCTAATGAGGTCTTAGAAGCGCTGGTTATCTGGAGACGGCTAACCCACGCGGAACTCAGGTTGACCGTTCATCCCGAGAACCAACTCGGAACCATGCATTCGGCTCCACGTGTTTGCCCGACGCAACCTGCATTTCGGGAAGTCGTAAGTCATTGATTTGGTTGAGGCCGTCTACTGTGCATGGGGTTGTTTTTCGAGTTTTTAACTGGAGCGCCGTCCCCAGGTCCCAAATTCCGGTGCTCGATCACTGCCCGTTGGGTGTCATTCCGCCGCCGGCGGGGAAGTTGCTGGACTTGAGCGTCATTCCGCTGACACGGAAGCGGACGTTTCCAGCGAGATAGAGATAGTCCGAGGTGGTGCTGCCAACCGTGCGCACTTCGACATAGGTCAACGTGATCGAACCAACGCTCGGCGTCACCTGGGTGATCTCGACGTAACGTGCTCCAGGGAAGAGCTTCTGGTCGAGGCCGTAGAAGATCTTCTCCCGCTCCGACCACAGGACGAAGTGCCCGCCGGTCTTCTGATCGACGGCCTCATATTGAGTATGGATGACTTGCGGGTATTCGATTTGGCCGGCTCTCGCGGGCTGCACGCCGAAGCAGATCGTCAAAATCAGCAAAGCAATGATGCGAGCCACGATCAAAATCCTCTGGCCAAAAACGAAATCTTGCCCGCGAATTCGCTTCCTTGCAATTGGCAAAGAGATAGACTGAAAGCCTTGCGCCCAAGCGTTTTCCGGCCAATCGCCGTTCTTGTGATGTGTCTTTGGATTTATCGATATGCGAACCGTTCGACCTGACCAATTGCCAGCTGGCGAACGCCGGCTCAGGGCGCTGGCTGGAGCAGTCGTAACCATGGCCGGTGCGCTCGGTCTTTGTCTCGCCAGTCAGTCCCTGTGTCTTGCTCAGACCGATCCGGAGCCTTCGATCAGCGACTATCTTCCGCCCAAAGAGCCGGAAGTCTCGCGCGACGAATGGCGGCAACGCATCGAGGAGGCGCGACGGCGGGCCAAGGATGTCTCGCGGGAGCGGCGAGAGCATCCGGAGCTCTACAAGCCGATCCCGGAGGATCCGGACCTCGTCGCGACCGAACGTCTGCTCCGCGACGACAGCCTGCAGCGAGGCGACATCGTCACGACCAAGAAGGGCATGTTCGTCTACCAGGGGCGATCCGATCAGCCGCGCCGCGATCAGGATTTTGTGCCGGTCAACCCGAAATCGGTGCGCTGAGGCTTTAGTAACGCCGCAGGATCTCGTTGAACTTGGGATCCGTTACTTTCGTGGTGTCGAGCAGCAGCGACTTGCCTTGCGGCGTGGCCTGCACGTAGGCCGCGATCAGCAGCGGCTCGTAGCGGGAGCGATTGGCCAGCGCGGAGCGGATGTCGGATTGCGCCAGCAGCTTGATCTCTTCGTCCGTCGCAGCCGCGGTCGAGGTCACGGTCCGGACGCGCGCGAAGGCGACGTCGATCGGCACCGATCCGGTCAGATAGGACATCTTCACCGCAGGCGTCGCCGCTTCGCCGGCCTGGGCCTGCAGCGTGCCGAGCGTCAGCCACAGCGCGGGCCGGATCGGCGAGACCTTCAAGGCCGCGACGATGGCGGCCTGGGCGGCCTTGTTCTCGCTGGCCCGTCCGGCTGCCTCGTTTGATGGACGGTGAAGAACGTCGGCGGCCCGCGCTGCCGCGTAGTTTGCGAGCAGGTCGCCATCCAGCGAAACCGATGCCAGGACACCGCCGGCGGCCAGCCCGGCCTTCTCGGGCGGGATCTCGCCCGAGAACAGGTCGCTCGCGCGAAAGTTCGGTCGGACGAGATCGCCGTAGAATGCCATGCCGGCATGAAGCGCCAGCAGGATTGCAGTGGAGATACCGACGACGCGAAGCAGGATCATGCGGTTCATGGTGAAATCGACGCGGCCTATGAGGGCAAGGCAAATACGAGTTTGAAAGGAGAGCTGGGACCTTAAATTGCCATCAGACTATCGCCCTGGATCGTCAGCAGCGTCAAGTTGCCGGTCGCATAGGCGCCGGTGTCGATGTTGATGCGGTTCGGGCGGATGTCGGGCACGCTGACCGGCGTATGGCCGTGGACGATATATTTGCCGAAGCGGTCTTCCGAGTTCAGAAATTCCTCGCGGATCCAGAGCAGGTCCTCATCCTTCTGGCGCTCGAGCGGGATGCCGGGCTTGACGCCGGCGTGGACGAAGAAGAAGTCGCCGCAGGTAAAGGACGAGGGCAATTGCTGCAGGAAGGCGAGGTGCTCGGGCGGCAGTGCGCGCCTTAATCCTTCGATCAACTCGACCTGCTGCTCCGCGGACGGATTCATGGTCGGCGTGATGCCGTACGAGACCAGCGTCAGGAGGCCGCCATAGTGGCGCCACTCCTGCAGGCGGGCCGGGTCCTTGAGCACCTCGAGCAGGAAGACCTCGTGGTTGCCCTTCAGGCAAACCGTCTCGTGCGTTTTCGAGCGCGCGATCAACAGATCGAGGACGCCGCGTGAGTCCGGGCCCCGGTCGACATAGTCGCCGAGAAAGACCTGGATGGCGCGCTCGGGGGCGGAGCGGGAAAGATCGGCGTCGATGACGGTTAACAGGGATTGAAGCAGATCGGCACGGCCGTGCACGTCGCCGATGGCATAGACGCGAAGGCCGTCGGGAAGCCGCGGCTTGGTCTTCTTTCTAAAGCGTCTGGAAAGGCCCATCAGGTCGGTCGAATCGCTTCTTGCGTCACGCGCGGAACGTCGTGACCGCTCTTAGCAGAACAAGTCACACATCGGTATTCTTAATTGTTTCCGACCAAGTCGCCCGCATTTTGATTAAAGGATCGCGCGGCCTTTGAGCCGTATTTCAAGACGTCTCGCGTAGCGTCTCCTCAACAAGAACGGGGAGCGCGACATGCGCAAAGTTGTGAAGTTCCTGGCGGCCGTGGCCGCCATCGTGGTTGCTGCGGGGGTGCAGCAGCGCGCTGAAGCCGCTTTCGTCGGTGCGCCCTTGGGGCTGCGCGGCGCCATCCAGTACATCAAGTTCGACCAGCCGACGCTGGCGCCGATGGCGTTCACGCTGTTTTGCCTGAAGTACAAGGACGAGTGCAAACCGCGACCGCAGCAGATCGTCTTCCGGGGCGGTCGCCTGAAGCTGACCGCCGAGCGGCTGGCGCTCATGCAAGAGGTCAACCAGCAGGTCAATACCGCCATCCGTCCCGAGGCCAATATGGAAGGGCTGCGCGGCGAGAAATGGCTGCTGCATCCGACCAGCGGCGATTGCAACGACTATGCTGTGACAAAACGCCACGAACTGATCGCCAAGGGCTTTCCGGCGCGCGCGGTGCTGCTCAGCGAGGTCGTGACCACCTGGGGCGAGCATCATCTCGTGGTCGTGGTGCGGACCTTCGCCGGCGATCTCGTGCTGGACAATCTCTCCGGCCACATCCTGCCGTGGTCGAAGAAGCCTTATCGCTGGGTCCGCATTCAGTCGCCCAAGAACCCGAACTACTGGGCCTCGCTCGGCGATCGCTCGGTCTGATCAGCGACGCTATCGTGATCCGGATTGGCTGACGCTCTGCGACAGCCCCAGTCCCACGATCACCGCAAGACACAGGATTGCTGCGGGATGCAGCAATCCGGAACCTGCAAAGCTCTGAACCAGCGCAAACAGCACACAGGCCGCGGTGGCCGCGGGGAAGAACGAGTCGCGTCCGCGCTGCAAGGCGCCGAAGAACAGGCGCACCAGGGCGATCAGAGCTGTCAGCACCGAGACAGCGAGGCCGATCGCTCCCATGCCAGCGAAGATCGCTGTCGCCGTCGTCGGTGCCGTCAAGGCCGCGCCGGCATCGCTCTGATAGATCCTGCCGACCGCCGCAAAGGTTCCTGCGCCCGCGCCGAACCAGCGTGTGTCTGCCAGCATCCGCTCCAGCGCCGCGCGCGCTTCCGCGCCCATATTAGGGGCCAGCCGCAGGAGGATCGGCCCCGAGCTCTGTTCGAACAGGAAGGTCAAGACGATCGCCGATCCGATCAATGCGGCGGCGGCGAGCGCGCCCGCGGCCAAAGGCGACAGATCAAGCCGGCGGATGACGAGGATCAGAAGGATCAACACGACGCCGAAGCCTGCGGCGATCGCGTTGTTGGTCCCGGAAAGGCCGAACACCGCGGCTGCGCTGATCAGGGCTCCGGCAAGGCCGAGCAGGCCAAGCACGATCGAGCGCAGCAGCGAATGACGGGTTTCGGCCCGCTCCGCGGCAAGCTGCATGATCGCAAGATTCAGGACGAGGCCGAACCCGGCCAGGGTCGTCGCGAACTCGGATGTTGCGGCGGCCCCAGCCGGCGCGAGCCGGTGCAGATCCAGGGTCAAGGCGGCGAGCGCGGTGATGCCGGCGAGGACAAACAGGACAAGCTCGGCGCGGCTGCGATCGCGGACGACCACAATGGTCACGCCGAGCAGCGCGGTCGCTGCCAGCGCCAGCAACAGCGCGTTCAGGGTCAAGCCAAGATCGGCGGTGACCGGTCCGAGCGAGAGGCCACCGAGGACGTCGCGAGCGCTCGCCCAGATCGGATGCCCGAAGCCGAGCGGAAGCGGCATCAGTTGAGCTGCGATCAAGAGCGGAATGGCGATCAGGATCCAGCGACCCCAGGAGGTCGCGCGGACATAATGGTCGCAATCGGCTTTTCGCGCGCTCAGCGTGGCTGCCAGCAGGCTCAGCGCGGCAGCCATCGTCCCGAGCTGCGCACCGAACTTGGCGCCAGCGATTTCGAGAGCGGAAGCGGAAACGATGGAGACGATGAGGGCAAAATAAGCGAGGGACAAACGGCGCGCTCGAAGGGATTCCTGAAACGATCAGGTCACCATACAAGCCGCAGGTCTGTTTTCAAGCACAGCCCAGTCCGGGCCAACAACTTGCCGCCATCCCAGCGCGTGCGCGCGAAAGGTTAATCGCGAAGAGAGTCTAGCGCGCGCTCTTGACCGGCCGGGCAAACACGCGCGCGGTCCGCGCCGCGGCAAGGCTGAAGCGGGCGGCCGAGCCGAAGAGGTAGCCTGCCTGCAGCGCGATAGACGCAAAGGCCGCGGCCTTCAAGCCTTCGAGGACGCCGAGACTTGTCATCAGGCTGACCGGCAGGACGGTGAGCACCAAGGCAAACGTGACCGGCAGCAGCACCAGGACGCGAAAGCGCTGGCCCAGCACGGCACCAATGAGAAAGGTGAAGATCAAAAGCGCGGTCATCCGAAACACTCCCCGTGCTTCGGACCCTAGGTTCCCCACCCTAAAAAGACCCTTAAGTCGTATGGCTAAATTTGGCCTATAGGCCACAATTTGCCAGCAGGGAGTGATAGGCCTCCCGCAAGCCGTTCAGGGCCACCACGCCCTTGATCTCGCTGTCGCTTTCCCTGACCACCACCGACAGCGAGGGCGTCGTCTGCCATTTGCCGGCGGCAAAGGCCGAGACCTCATCGGGCAGCAGCACCGCCGCGCCGGCTGCGGCCATGCTGGCGTCAACGGTCAAGGTGCCGCCGCCACTCGCGGCGATGGTGACCTTGGGGTGGCTTCGGGGCGGGAAGGGCCGGATCAGGGCCACCAGCACGTCGATCTTGCCTTTCGGCGCGCAGCGGACGATGAGGCCGGCAAAGTCCGGGTCGGATTGGGTGGTATCTGCAGTCTTCGTGATGGCCGCGAAGCTCTCGCCGTCCTTGGCCCCTTGCGTGCGGCTGAATTTCCAGACGGAGGAGGGGGCTGAGGCGGCCACCTTAACGATGGGCGCGCCGGGGCACGTGGACCGTGCGCAGGAGGTAGCCCGATCCAGGGGACGCTCGGCGCCGACGAAGAGCGAACCCACGAGGAACGTGAACAGAAGGAGGCCAGGCACGGGGAAATCCCATCTTGATGGTTCCAGCCATAACAGACGGCGGCGAGGCCAAGAAGGCCAGCGTCAGCGGACAGAGGGCTTCCCTTGGGCGATCTGCTCGCAGACCGGGCACACGAAATACAATAAATAGTCACAAAGGGTTAAACCAAGCGCCAAAGCGTGGCCCGTCCGCAACACTCGCATCGCGATCGTACCGTTAACCATTCAGGAACCCTTGTCGCACCGCCCCGCGCGCCGTACCAATCAAGGCTAATTGGGGTCTCTTGGGGCGCGATTCATGCATTCATTTTTCAATACAAATGTATTCAAGCCGGCCTTCTTAACGGCTGCCTTGGCGCTTGGAGCCTGTTCGACCAATCCCGGCTCGGGTCCGCTGACGGACGACGTTAACAACAAGATTCAGACGGAAAACGCGCCGGCCTATGAGCTGGTGCCGCTCAACCCAGCCACGGTGAAGATCCTGCACACCCACGAGCCCAAGGGGCTCGCCGGCGTGTTCACCGACCGCCGTCCGCCCGCCAGCATCGTGTTCGGCATCGGTGACGTCGTCAGCGTGACCATCTTCGAAGCCGCCGCAGGCGGTCTGTTCATCCCGGCGGAAGCCGGCGTCCGTCCGGGTAACTATGTGACGATCCCGGACCAGTCGGTCGACAATGACGGTTTCATCACGGTGCCCTATGCCGGCCAGATCAAGGCCGCGGGACGCACGGCGGTGGAAATCCAGCGCTCGATCATCGAGAAGATCGGCAACCGCGCCATCGAGCCACAGGCCGTGGTTTCGATGTCCTCGCAGCGTACCCAGCTCATCAGCGTGCTCGGCGAAGTCAATTCGCCGGCGCGTTACCCGGCGAGCGCGGCGGGCGCAAAGGACAAGGTGCTCGACGCGATCACCCGTGCCGGCGGCATCAAGGGCCAGGGCTTCGAGACCTGGGTCATGCTTGAGCGTGGCGGACGGCGGGCGACCGTGCCGTTCGAAAATCTCGTGATGGCGCCCGAGAACAACGTCTATGTGCGCCCCGACGACAGCATCTACGTCTACCGCGAGCAGCAGAAGTTCATGGCGTTCGGCGGCAGCGGCCAGAGCGGCGAGTTCAACTTCGATGCCTGGCGCATCAACCTCGGCGAAGCCGTGGGCAAGGCCGGCGGTCTGCTCGATGGTCAGGCCGATCCGTCTGCCGTGTATCTCTATCGCCGCGAGCCGCGCGAGGTTGCGGCCCAGCTCGGCATCGACGTGAGCAAGTACACGAGCGAGACGATCCCGGTCATCTTCAACGTCAACTTCCGCGATCCGGGCGGCTTCTTCCTGGCCACCAAGGTCATGATGAAGAACGGCGACATCATCTACGTCTCGAACTCGCGCAACGTCGAAGTTGCCAAGTTCCTGAACTACATGCGTGTGATCATGGCGACCGGCAGCGATGCCGTGAACCTCAGCAACGATGCGCTGATCTTCCGCAACAACGTCAAGCTGGCGCCGTAAGACGCCGAGTTGATCGACCAAACGCGATGGCACCGGGGCTTTGTCCCGGTGCCATTTTCGTTTAGCAAACGAAGCGGTTTTGCTGCGGCGATGAGTTCGGGAGCTGGATCAAGGCGCCTGAGCACGGCGCGCGGGTCATCGGTCACTTCGCATTTTTGCAAGAGGCTTTAGCTTCATGCGCTTTCGAATAGTCTGGCGCCTTCCGGCTCTCGTCTTCTTGTGTCTTGGGCTTGCGCCGGTCGCGACGGCTCTCGGCGCCGCTGCGGAGCTCGGCGTTCGCCACCGCATCGATGTGATGGTCTCCGCCGAGCCCGACGCCCCGATCTTCTCGCGCCTCAAGGGAGCCAAGGGCGAGCTGTCCTTTACCGTTCGCCTGTCGGCGAACTCCAAGGAGAGCAAGTTCTTCGGCATGTTGCGCCCGTCTTTCCCCGATATCGTCGTGCCCGATGGTCCAGGCAAATTGCTGGTTCAGCAGACTAAGCTCTGGGAGGAGGACGTCTGCCATCAGCGCCGCGGCCTTCCGAAGGTCACAGTGACCCAGCTCGGTGGGCATTTTGGCGAAGGGGAGGGGCGGGTCGAGATTTCGGCCATCAACCGGCACATCGGTGTCCTGGTCCCGCCCGACGAATTAACCCCTGGAATAAAACTCGATCAGGGGAGTGATAGCTTTGGGCTATTCTATGCGTTCCGGGCGCAGACCCGGAACAGCCGCCTCAACGTGGATCTGAAGATCTATTCGATCGATTGCTTCCTCTAAGCTCGAACAGAGCTCGCAAGAACGACGATGCGCCTTTGGCCTCCCAACATCAGCTGGTTCAGGATTCGTTGGTCGTGGAGCTTGCCCGCGACCTTTCTCCTGTTCTTCGTGGTGGCCGGCGCGCCGTTTCCGTTCGGCTCGACCAATGATCTGTCGATCGCGTTCTGGTGCCTCTGTCTCGGGATCGCGGTGATCTTCGCGCCGACGCGCGATCTGCGGGCGGCGCATTTGTGGCTGCTCGCCGGCATCGGCGTGATTGTCGCCGCTTACGCCTTCGTGCTGCATGAGCAGCTCTCCGATCATCCCTGGGTTGCGCCGTTCCAGCCGATCTGGAAGCAGGCCTCGGATCTTCTGGGCGTGCCGATCGCTCCATCCGCCTCCATTGTGAAGAACGAGGCGTTTTTCGCGCTGGGCGCGCCGCTCGCCAACATCCTCGCCATCGTCCTTGGCATCACCGTCGGTGCCGATCGCGAGCGTGCGCGAAGATTGCTGTGGGTGATCGCGATCTCCGGCGCGCTCTACGCCCTCTACGGCGTGCTCTCGTTTTTGATCGAGCCCACCATGATCCTGTGGCGCGACAAGACGGCCTATCTCGGCAGCGTCACCGGCACCTTCATCAACCGCAACACGGCGGCGGCCTATTTCGGCTCGGCTGCGGTGATCTGGATGCTCCTGATCCTCGAGGACGTCCGCCGCCGCCTGCCGGAGCGGCACATCGAATGGCGCCGCCTGTCGCTCGACGTCCGCGCGATCCCGCCGAAAGAGATCCTGCCGCAGTTGACATGCCTGCTGATCTGTCTGATGGCGATGTTCATGACGACCTCGCGCGCCGGCGTCGGCCTGTCGCTGCTCGCGATGATCGTGTCGTTCACGCTGTTCCTGCGCAAAGACCTGCCGCCGCGCACCGGCATCTGGATTTCGCTGGGCTCGGGCGCCGCCGTCGCGCTCGGCCTGCTGCAGCTGCTCGGCGGCCGGGTGTCCAGCCGCTTCGACAGCCAGGGCCTGGTCGACGAGGGCCGCATCGAGGCCTGGAAGTCGACGCTGCGGATCATCGGCGACAATCCCTGGTTCGGCACCGGCATGGGCACCTTCCAATGGGCTTTCCCGCCATACCGCAGCCCCAACATCTCGATTCGCGGTATCTGGGACGCCGCGCATTCGACGCCGCTGGAGCTTGCCTCCGAGGTGGGCATACCCATGGCGCTGCTGGTGGCGCTCGGCTGGGCGATCATGCTGCTGATACTGGCCAGGGGCGTGTTCGCCCGCCGGCGCGATGCCATCATCCCGCTCGCCGCGGTGGCGACCGCGACGCTGTCGCTGCTGCATTCGAGCCTGGACTTCACCCTGCAGGTGCCCGGCTACAGCATTCCATTCTTTGCGCTTTTCGGCGCGGGCCTGTCGCAGTCCTTCCGCACCAAGGAGGGCCGCCCCACCTCGGAGACGGACGCCACCAGCCGGCGAGGAGAGGGCCGTCAGACAACCGCGGGCGCGGCTCCGAGCCGGGTGCCTCAGTTTCACAAAACTGTCTAGATTTGAAGCAGTTGCACCGTTTACGAAGTCTTTAGAATAAGTGGACAGCTCTTCTCGCTTCCGCTAGGTTCCTGCCACGAGCACAGCCTTTTGCCCGGGCCGAGGAAGCAATCGGGGCAGCTGATTTTTGGAGGTATTTATGAGCGTTATCAGGATTGCGCTTCGCATGGCTGCCACGGCAGTCCTCGCCGCGACGATTTCGTCGGCCGCCAGCGCCGCCGTTTACCCGCCGCAGCGCCAGCTGCCGGCCACCGTCATTTCCGACTTCAAGGCGTCGCCCAACAGCCTGCTGCAGCAATATCCGACCGGCGGCCCGCAGCTGATCTCGCGCGTGCGCGACCTCGGCGCCTCCGATCCGACCACGCTCCCCGGCCTGATCGCGCTCCTGAAGGATCCCGCGACCACCAAGGACCAGATGCGCGGCATCGTCGCCGGCCTCGCCCAGGTCGCCCGCATGGCCGCGTCGTCCGACCAGGCCTATGCCAATGAGATCCAGGCCGCGATCGCCGGCACCGGCAACGCCGACGTGATCGCCGCCTACCAGGCCGCGACCGGCGACGTCGCGATCGCCGCGACCGGCGGCGGCGCGGGCGGCGGTGGTTCCGGCGCAGGTGGCCCGACCGGTAACAGTGGCTTCGCCAACGGCGGCGGCGGTGGTGGCCTGATCAGGTTCGGCAACAACACGACCGGCAACAACGCCCCCAACGGCGGCAGCGGCAGCGTCGGCAGTACAACGAGCAGCGTCAGCCCGCGGCGTTGAGCTTTCTGTTCGACCGTGCGCCGCGCTCACGCGGCGGCAACTGCAATGATTGATCGACCTCTGCAGACGGCGCTTAAACGGCGCCGTCTGGCGTTTGCGCGTTAATCTTCCTTCCAATTTGTAGTGGGCCGAAGCGGTTGCGCCGCAACAACAGGTTCTTCTCGCCACCGAGCCGTGCTATTCTTTTGCTGGCGTTATGCGTCGGTCGTGCTTGAACTCGCAACTCGTTTCGCAAGACGATGTAACGAGCAAATTCATCCAAGAAGATTTGGCGGCCGAACGATTTCAGGAATTGCGACATGCTGCAGGTGAACAAACCAAAATCCGAGATCAACCGCGAGATGGTCGAGGTCGAGAGTTCGCCGTCGCAAACGCTCATATCGTATCTTGAAATCATCCGACGCCAGTTTCCGACCATGATTGCGATCGTCTCGGCCTGCGTAGTCCTGGCACTGCTCTATCTCTTCACTGCCGCGCCAAAGTTTACCTCGACCGCATCGATGGTGATTGACACCCGTAAGGTGCAGCTGTTTCAGCAGCAATCGGTGCTGGGTGACATCGCGGTCGATTCGGCGACGGTGGAAACTCAAGTCGAGATCCTGAAATCTGAGAACATCAGCCTCGCGGTGATCCGCGATCTGCGTCTGATTGAGGACCCCGAATTTACAGGCGTCGGCGCTGGCCCGGTAGGCGCGGTGATCGGTTTTCTTGCCGACATGTTCTCCGATGGCCACGCGCAGTCCGAATTCGAGCTGACGCGAAAGGCGCTGGACCGGTTCGAGAAGAATCGCACCATCAAGCGGCTCGGGCTCACCTATGTGATGGAGATCGGCTACACCTCGCTGGACCCAGTGAAGGCGGCGCGCATCGCTAACGCGATCGCGGACGCCTATATCGTCGATCAACTCGAGGCGAAATATCAGGCAACACGGCGTGCCAGTGTCTGGCTGCAGGACCGCATCAAGGAGCTGCGCACCCAGGCCTCCGCCGCGCAGAAGGCGGTGGTGGATTTCAAGTCTGCGAACAACATCGTCGATACAGGCGGCCGGCTGATGAACGAGCAGCAGCTCGCCGAGGTCAACAGCCAGCTTATCATGGCGCATGCGGCGACCGCGGAGGCTAAGGCGCGGCTCGACCGTATGAATGACATCCTCAAGCAGGAGATCCCCGACGCCAACGTCGCCGACGCTTTGAAGAACGAAACCATCGTCAAGCTCCGCGCGCAATATGTCGACATGGCCTCGAAGGAATCGATCTGGTCGACCAAATACGGACGCGATCACCTCGCAGCAGTGAACCTGCGCAGCCAGATGGCCGAGATCAAGAAGAATATCAGCGCGGAGCTCAAGCGCATCCAGGAATCTTACAAGAGCGATTATGACATCGCTGTGACTCGCGAGGAGAGCATCAAATCGAGCCTTGCCAACGTGGTCTCGGAATCGCAGCTTACCAACCAGGCGCAAATCCAGCTTCGCGAACTCGAGAGCAACGCGCAGTCCTACCAGGCCATGTACGATAATTTCCTGCAGCGCTACATGGAAAGCGTGCAACAGCAATCGTTCCCGATCACCGAGGCGCGGGTGATCAGCGCAGCGACCACGCCGCTGAAGAAGAGTAGTCCGAAGACGTTGATCGTCCTAGCGGCGAGCCTGATGGGAGGGCTGCTTTTGAGCTTCGGTGCGGCGCTGGCGCGCGAACTCACCGACCGCGTGTTCCGTACCACTTCGCAGGTGGAGGAGGTGTTGGGCGTCAACTGTATCGCCATCCTCCCTACTCTCGGTGGTGTGAGTCCGGCGCTGGACAGGAAGTCTCCCCGGAAGAAGGGCAATCCCCAGCCCGACCTGTTGCGCTACGTCGTCGAGAATCCGCTATCGCGCTTCTCGGAGGCGATCCGTTCGTTGAAGGTCGCGGTGGATCTCAACTCAATCGTGCGCGAGAACCGGGTGCTGGCGACCACCTCGACGCTGCCAAACGAGGGTAAGAGCACGATCTCCACCAATCTCGCGCAACTGATCGCGCATGGCGGAGCGCGCGTCATCCTGGTCGATGCAGACCTGCGTAACCCTTCGCTGTCGCGCGCTCTGGTGCCGGATGCCAAGGTCGGTCTCGTCGATGTCGTCGCGCATAAGGTGAGCCTGGAGGACGCACTAACAATCGACCCTACGACTAGGCTCGCGATCCTGCCTGCCGGGACCACCTCGAAGCTTCTGCACACTAACGAGATCCTCGCATCCAAGGCTATGCATGAGCTCGTCACCCAACTCCGCTCAAAGTTCGACTATGTGGTGCTGGACATGCCGCCGATGGCGCCCGTGGTCGACGTACGCGTCACCTCTAGCTTCGTTGATTCGTACGTGTTCGTGGTGGAGTGGGGCAAGACCAAGACGGACGTCGTGCAGCATAATATTCGCAATTCGCCCGAGATCCTGGACAAGCTGCTAGGGGTGGTCCTCAATAAGGCCGATACCAAGCTGCTGGCGCGTTATGAGTCCTATCATGGTCGCTACTACTACCAGAAATACTATGCCCGCTACGGCTATGTGGAATAGCCGAAATTAGTTCGGCGGAAGATCATGCGCCCGCTTCTGTGTCTCTTCGGCCTTGCTGGTGCTCTTTGGTCGTTCAACGTTGTTCCGTTGTTCTGGCTAGATGCGCCAGCTGAGGATGTGGCGGCGCGAATATTGATTAACGATCGTTTCAAACCGGACACTTTAACAGACATTTTGGCGCGCCTAAGCGAGGGAAAAACAAGCACAATCTTGATGCCCGCCTTCGCAAGGGCGAAAGCCGTCGTCAATATCCGAGCCGCGGAAGAGGTAACCAAGAGCGCCTTCCAGGACGGAGACCACTATATGGACGTCGCTGAAGCACAGGTAAGGTCAGCGCTTAATCTGAACCCTCACGACTCGTTTCTCTGGTTGATGCTGTATTCCGTGGACACAACGCGCAATGGCTTTAATCTCGCAAAGCTGGATTTGCTCGATCAGTCTTACGCGACTGGTCCTCTTGAGGGATGGATAGCACTCCGACGCAATCGGATAGCTTTGAACGCTTTTCCAACGCTTACCAGAGCGACTCAGGCTTCAGTCCTTTCTGAATTTGCCGAGATGATCGACGCAAACCTCATCGAGGAAGCAGCTGCCAATCTAACAGGTGTTGGCTGGGCATGGCGCGAAGAACTCCTAGCGGGCGTTGATAAGGTGGACATTGCATCAAGGCAGAGGTTGGCAAAGGTCCTCTCAAGAGACGGGATAAAGGTGCGCATTCCAGGTATTGAAGAAAGCGAAAGGCCCTGGTGATGAAACTTACCTATCACGCTCGATTGCATTTCGTCGTGCTGCCGGCGATCACCTTGATCGTGATGTTTCTCTCAACTGAAAGCCGATCGCAAGCCACAGCTCCTACTCCGAGCAAGCCGAGGCTTATGTTGCAGGGACCGGCGGAGAATTCCGACGCTCCAATTATTCGTGATGCCTTCGGTCAGCCGTGTCTCAACATCGAAGCGGCCGCGCGCCCTCATGTCGTCAATCCGGACGTGCTTGATCATGTGGTGAGCCTCAAAAACAACTGTCCAAGGCTTATCAAGGTAAAGGTGTGCTACTTCCATTCCGAGAGGTGCAACGCTTTCGACGTTCAAGGATATCGTAGGGTGGACACTATCCTTGGGACCATGACGAAGATCTTCGCCTTCAGATATTCAATAACGCAAAAATAGGCTCGTGAGGGGCATTGAGTTCTTCCGCGGTCCGCCCGTGATTGCCATTCAAGAGTTGTTTCTAGCCAGCTGCGCCTCGGAGTCCGGAATGCGAATCCTCCTATTATCCAGCGAATTTCCACCGTACAGCGGTGGTATTAGTACCTACGCTGTAGAGATGGCCCATGCAGCGCATCAACTCGGCGCACAGGTGAGAGTGGCCGCGCCTGATTTTGGTAATGACCTCACGAAAAGCGACTTGGCCTATCCGTTTAGGGTAGAGCGGTTCTCTGGCGGACTACACACGGTCAAAGACGTGCCGGAAAAATGTCTCCTCGTAAAAAGGCTACTCAAAAATTCGGAATATGATCTGATTCACGCGATCGATTGGCCCTTCTTTGTTCCGGTCTCACTGTTTTCGGGAACGACCAAGCGCCTTTACACAATCCATGGGTCAGATGTGAACGATATGGCGAGTAGTTACAAGCCGTTCGTAATTCGGTTGCTTCGCCTTTTTTCTGGCCCAGTCGAAATAGTTGCGAACAGCGAGTTCACCAAAAATCTGTTCATTGAAAAGTTTGGTTACGTCGGTCGCACTAAGGTCAGGCATGAATTGCTAGGGGTAAGTGAATACTGGAAAGAGAGGACGATTCCTTCCTCGTCCGATCGTGTATCGCTTGGCCTTCCAGATGAAAAATTCATTATTGTTACCGTCGCTCGCCTGACGCCACGGAAGAATCAGCTCGGTGTAATTGAAGCGCTAAAACTTCTTAGCGCAGAGGATAGGCTGAAGGTCTGTTATGCGATCGTTGGTCCAGAATACGATAGCTTATACACGAAAGCTATTAAGGCTGCCATCGAAGGCGCCGGCCTTGACGTCCGTCTGCTCGGTCGAGTCGGGAACGATGACTTGCGGCGCATTTATGCATGCAGTGACCTGTTCTGCCTCGTCGGTAAGCCGATCCCGAATGGGCCCGTGGAAGGATTTGGTCTGGTTTTTCTCGAAGCTGGAGCTCAGGGATTGCCATCGTTGGCTGGCGACATAGGGGGGGTGAGGGAAGTTATGTTGGATGGTTACAATGGGATGCTCATCCCACCCGATGACCCGAGCCTTGTCGCCAATGCTATAGCGGGTCTGATTCACTCGCCGGCAAAATTAGAGAAGCTGAGGCTGGGTGCTCGGCAACGCGCCTCCGATCTTTCTTGGCTACGTTGCGCCGCCGAAACGTACCGGCTGCCGATCTCCGAGATTAGCAATCGCAGTCGCCCGGATGACCGACCGGCAGTATCGATGAATGGTTAGTCATCACACTCACATAGCGCATTTTGCAATCCCTCTAGACGGCGGGCCATCAGATTCATGTCAATCAAAGCCACCGGAATGTTTCGTGGTCGGAGCTATCATGGAGTCATCCAGAGACCCATCCAGTCGGCGTCGGTTTCAGTCGGCAAGTATCTCGTGGTTATGGCAGTGCTTCTCTATGTTTCGGTCTCAGCGTCATTGATGAGAACAGTAGGATGGCACTATGGTGGCGGTGGTAGCAGCATCGAAAAGCTGCATCCGGGAACATATCTGCTTGTATTTGCACTCGCCTGGATCGCCTTTCTTGAGAAGCACTTCGCATTAGTTGCTCTACGAACCTTCTTTCGAGACTACGCTTTGGTCAGCTTCACTGTGTGTGCAGCGTCGACAGCGGCATTCTGTGTTTTGGTCAAAGAATATCCTGTGACGCCTTTCATTGAAACGTTCGGCGTCACGATAATTGTATTCTTAATCTTTTCCCTTCTAGGAGAAGAGGAGCTGAAGGTATTTAAGTTCTTTGTCGATACCTTTGTGATCTTAAACATCGCTCTCATATTCGTGGAGTACCTTACTCAAAGAAATTTTCTTCCAGCGTACATATATTCAGCAGCGAGCGGTACGGAGCAGCCGGTCGAGATAGGGCGTCCTGCGGGACTTTTCGGCCTTCCTCTCTCAGCCGCGGCATTTCTTTGTCTCTATTCTCTTGTCAATTTGATCCCATCTATTGGTGGCCAGCATCGCGGCTTGCTCCGTCCGTTATTGGGAGTAATTTCGCTTATGGCAGCGGCCATGACCGGCGCGCGAGCTGCGCTGTTGGGAAGCATCGCTGCGGTTCTGATCCCGCTCGCATATGCCTTTGCGATGTCCTTCATAAGGGGGGTATCGTTGCGTGCCGCCATCGTAGTCCTCATGATGGCGCTTGTCGCTCTGATCGCTCTTGTCATTGCGTCAGAGAACGGCTTGTTTGATCTTCTTCTCGCGCGATTCGAGTCAGATAGGGATAGTGCTCTATCCAGGTATTTTGCTCTGCAAATACTAATTAATATGCCTTCGGAGTATGTGTGGACTGGCGGTCCGGCCGACTATATCACTCAACAACAACAAGTGTATAACGTGCTGGCGATCGAGATATCGTGGGTTAATTTCGTTCTTGCGTGTGGGCTTGCGTTTACAATCCCGCTTATTCTGACCTATTTGCTTTTCCTGTTTAGATCAGTTGCAAAACATGCAGTATTCGGCTTTGTGCCGAGCATCTACGTGGTGATTGTTCATGCGTCGGCGCTGGCTTTATGGTCGAAGTCGACATCATTCGCAGCCAGCATTGCCGTCGTACTTGCATACATTGGTCGAAAAGGTGGGCTTCGAGGTGCTGGGTGATCAGTCCTACAGCCTTGACGTGTAGCACCGTACAAGACCTTTTTATTCGATAGATTTTGTAACAAGCACCAGACCCGCGGAGGCCCGTGGCACTTCAGGTCCTTGTCAAGAGGCAGAGTTCTAATGGTCCTTAAGGTCGTGCAGATTGTCCCGAGTCTAGTGCCCGGACGAGATGGTCTGGGAGACTACGCTTCTAAACTCGCGATGGCGCTCAACGACAAAGGGATTGAGACGACCTTTATTGTAGCCAACCATCTTCAGGAATCGGGCTGGACAAGCGAGCCATCAAAGGCTGGTCACGAGACAGCCTGTCGTGTTCAGTTGCAGAATGACACCGCTAGCTCGTTAGTGAGAGCTCTTTCTGTTGCTGACGCCCAGTATGTGCTGATCCACATGGCGGCCTATGGCTACGACGAGAAGGGCATACCAGTCTGGTTAGTGGACGGCTTGGAGGATTACCAAAGAAGAACCAAAACAAAGATTGTCTCAATTTTTCATGAGCTGTGGCAAGAGCCTGTGCTTTGGAAAAAGACAGTGATTCGCTGGTACTTTCAGTACCGTGAAATTCGTCGTCTGTTTGACATTTCGGATGGGTTCGTCACGAACACCCAGCGTCGCTTCGAACAGGTCTTGAAACCATGGAATTCTGCAAAGCCCGGATTCTGGATGCCAGTTATATCCAATGTGGGCGAGCTTAACGAGTTTCCTTGCAAGGAGGGCGGTCTCGGAGTCGTGTTCGGACTAAGCTCGGGCAAGAGTAGGATCTATGAGGCGCTAAGGTCTCGGCCTTCGATCCTATCAACATTGCGGATCAGCAAATTGGTCGAGATTGGCTCATCGTCTTCGGACGTGCCTGGGCCTCTTCGCGCCATTACGACGCTAGCTGGGCAACTAAAGGACGAAGCTGTTTCCGACTTCCTGACCCGTGCCCAATACGGATTCATTCACTACGATTCTGGCGTGCTTGAAAAGTCTGGCGTGTTTAACGCGTACGCCGCGCATGGAGTTTGTGCAGTTAACCTAGGAAAATCCAAATCGGGCGCTAGTACTTTGGTATGTGGACGAAATTATCTAAGCTCGCTACAACTGAATGATGCCGAGTTCTTGGCTGCATTTGACCCTAACGAGATTGGGCGGTCTGCATTTAATTGGTACAAGGGACACAATCTATCCGCGATGGCCGATAGCCTAGTGAAGCTAATCCGGGCCATTGCTTGACAAGCCTCTATTGCACACGTTGAAACGAAGTGAAGGAAGAGTCTCTTGAGGAAATCGACACGCAGCACCTTGCTCAAAGTCGACCACCTAGCATGCGGCGTCATAGGATGGTTGCTCGAAAGGCTTTCGCGACGTTCTCACTACAGAATCCTGCTGATGCTTGCGAAGTACTACAAGATGGATGCCGTCGTGGTTCGCGGCACAAATGGTGCCATCGAAGGCGACCCACGCGACGAAGGGGTATTCCGCAGGTACGCCACAGAAGGCGAATGGTCAGGTCGCCTGTTAGACATGGTCAAGAGTCGGATGAAACGCAGTGCAACCGGAACGTATATAGACATCGGCGCGAACATAGGACTTACAACGATTCCCCTTGCCCGAAATAGTTCGTGGAGTTTTTTTGCGTTTGAGCCAGATCCGGCCAATTTTCTCCGTTTACGTTTGAATCTCTTGCGCAACTCAATTGAAAATGTGTGCGCTCGCAATGTCGCAATGAGCAACGCGAATGGCAAACTAATCCTTCGGAGATCTCCGACCAATTTTGGAGACTTTAGATTAGATAGCAACGTGCAACCGATTGGAATGAATTGGGCGAACGACAAATACGACGAGGCTAAATGGGATAAGATTGAAGTTCAAACTCGAACTCTGGACGATAGTTTCAAAGAGCTCGCCCTTGCCGGTCCACTCATTATGAAGATTGATACTCAGGGTGCCGAGCCGCTAATCGTGGGGGGCGGTCGTCAGACACTCTCGCGCGCCGATCTTGTAATAATGGAGTTTTGGCCCTACGGGATCGCCAGACAAGGTGTCGATCCGATAGCTTTCATAGATGTGCTGGCAGGACTTTTTGGATCGGTTACGGCAATTTCGGCTGTTGAAGGTGATCCGCTTGCGGATAATTTCGAAGCAATTAAACGACTTGTGTCAGGCAATATCTCAACCGAACCGACGGGCTATTTCGATCTGATATTGACTGAACCTAAGCGGGTAGAATGATGAAACGCAAGGTGATTGCGGGTGCTCTTTGGTTCGCTGGCCAAAATGTCGCCCGACAGGTCATCTCGTTCGCTTTATTCGTAGCGCTTGGCCGTATGCTGAGCCCTGCTAACTTCGGCACAGTGAGCTTAAGTGCTTCCGTGATCGCGATTATTCAGGCGTTTTCATCGCAGGGCATAACTCAGGCCGTGATCCAAAGGTCGGACCTCACGGAAGACGAGGCGGAAATCGCCTATACCTTCAACCTGCTATTCTGTACCACTATCGCAGCCACTCTGATTGGGGGGTGTGCATTGTTTTGGTACGTAGCGCCTCCGCCTTTAGGTGACCTCCCCCTTGTTCTTGCTGCCTTAGCGACACTCCTGCCTCTGTCCGCCTTCTATGAGATGCACCAAGCCCGGTTGGCCAGAAGTTTCGATTTTCACATAATTGCAGGTAAAGCGTTGGCAGGCCAAGTTATTGGCGGACTCATTGCGGTCATGGCGGCCTATGCGGGAGCAAACGTTTGGAGCCTCGTGGCGCAGCAATTCGTCGCCCTGACCATCGAAATGGCAGTCATACGGAGCGTTTCCTCTTGGCAGCCAAAGCTTAGGCTGGAGTCAAAGTTTATAGTTCATCTATGGCATTTTGGGGCTCATCTGTTCGGCGCGCGGTTGTTAAGTACAATTGATGCAAGGGGGCCAGATTTGATTATCGGAATGTTTTCCGGCCAGACCCCTGTGGGATTTTTTCGTGTTGCTAAGCAGATGTTGGATGTTGTCGTATCTGTTTTCGCCTATCCGGTGAGCAGCGTATCTCTTCCATTGTTCGCAGCAGAACGGGGGCACGTGGATCGCGTTAGACTGCATTACTTGCGCTTGACCGAGGCGCTTTGTTGGCTGCTGACGCCTCCATGCCTAACACTGGTACTTTGGGCGCCTCAAATACTAACGTTTGTTTTCGGCCAAAACTGGAGATCGAGCGGAAGTTTTCTGCAGATATTGGCCTTTCAAGGTGTTGTGCTCGGAATGTTCTATCTGTACGACCCGCTTCTTGTCGCCCTGGGAAAAACGAAAGAAGTGTTTGCGTTGAGGTGTTGGCAAACAGGTTTGAGTTTCTGTTGCATGCTCTCGGGCGGCTTCTTTGGCGCTGAATCCATTGTCGCGGGCCAGGTAGTCGCCCTATTCCTAACAACGCCCATATTCTTTAGGTACATTTCATCTGCCGCTGTGATCACGCTAAATGACTTTCTGGCGCACGTCTGGAAGCCAAATGTGTGCGCTCTTGCTTTCGTGAGTGTGGCGAAGATTCTCGACTCTTTTGTGGGCGCATCTTTCGGCATATCAGGCCTGGTCGCAGCATTGGCCGTGGGTTATTTTGGATATGGCGTTCTTTTTTATCTTTTTGCGAGTAAGCAATTAAGGAGTGAATTTCTGGCTTTAGCAGGTCGAGTGATGCGCCCGAGTGCATCGTGATCCGTCGTCTTAGCGGCACAAATCTTTGCGCAGCATGATGCAGTTCGCTTCGATCAGAAGCGGGAAATGTCCCCGATTGTTCTGCACAATCGCGCTCATTTCAAATCCTTGCGACTGATAGAAAGTAACTGCTTCACGAAAATCCGTCGATAAATCATATAGCTTCTTGATGGCTAACTCGCTTTGTAGTCCTACGAATTCCGGAAGTACGTCGGTGCCGCTCTTCACGATCTCAACGTCGAGGCCCTGCGTATCCATCTTTAGAAACGGACGACGAAACCCAAATTTGCTCTGCAACCTAACAAAGGCTGACGAAAGCGTCTCGGTCTTTACCACGATCGTGCTTGACGGAGTGTTTTGCGAGCGAAATCGAGCGATTTCGGAGTGATCTGGATTTGCTAGCGAGCTAAATTGGGAGTCCTTCATTACATTGAAGGAGCGTTCGCCGTCATCGGAAGCCAACGCTAGTTGCTCAATGTCCCACATCGGATCTCCCGCTGCTAGCGTTCGAAGCGTAGTCGCGGCCTCGGGAATAGGCTCGAACGAAATGATTAAGCCCCGATAGCCAACTTTCTTTCTCAACATCGTTGCGTACTGGCCGATGTTCGCACCTACGTCGAAAACGCAGTCGACTTTCAAGAACTCAAATAGCTTTTCGAGATGTTCGCGTTCGGGCAGCGTATAAAGCACCCGATCGTCAACAACGCGAAGGGCAAGAAATTTGTTAATTGCGCGTGAAAGGAGGTTCATCGTTCAACTAGGCCATTGTTTTACTGATCAAATTCACTTTCAAAACCATATCACAACGGAACTGATAGCCAAGCCTTGAAGAGCAACTTTAGACCAGCCGAATTTCAACCGGTGCGATTACGTTCGACTATGTCTGACTATGTTGTAAATCCCACGCTACAAAGCTAGGTTCCGACGGGAAGGATGTCCGAGGGGGTGCGCATCCAAACAATACCTCCTCGATCCCCTCGGGACGACACGGTGGCGATCTGCGCAGATCTTCACCTTTGCCAGTCAATTGGATTTGGTTGAAGATGATCAATATTGAAGCGCTTGTATGTTGCCCTGCCTGCCGAGCGGATCTTCGGATGCCAATCGATGTGAAGGAGCGCCTATTTTGTTCGAGCGATGGTTGTATCTACTCGCAACGAGGATTTCCGAGGCTTGATGGTCGCCCCGTTCTCATCGATTTTCGGGAAAGTATCCTCCTGGAAGGAGACCTACTTGCGCGGGCCGGTAAGTCGTTCATGCGCCGGGACGACATGAGAACAGACCTGTCAACGCGGGTTAGAAAGAAGCTCTTAGGTCGCAATCTTACAGCAATGCGGAATGCAGAGTCGATGATCGCGGCTATGAAGAAGGTGACATCACGTCCGAAGCTTCTCATTATCGGAGGTGGGGCGATAGGGAGTGGTATTGAGCAGATCTATTCCGATCCGGAGCTGGAGATACTCGCCACGGACATCTACGTTTCTCCATTGACGCAGATCCTGGCTGATGGACACCAACTACCATTCAAAGCCAAGAGCTTTGAGGGCGTCTGGATTCAAGCTGTATTGGAGCATGTGCTCGATCCCAAAAAAGTCGTCGATGAAATCTGGAGGGTTCTGAAACAAGGCGGCGTCGTTTACGCAGATACGCCCTTTATGCAGCAGGTGCATGAAGGCGCGTACGATTTCACGCGATTCACGCTAAGTGGCCATCGTTGGCTCTTTCGGTCATTTGAGCACCTGGATTCCGGGGCAGTCGGCGGTCCCGGAACTGCGTTGATCTGGTCGGTTCAGTATCTGGTGAGAGCAGTCTTTGGCAGTCAGAAATTGGCCAAGGTTGCTGCATACAGCTGCTTCTGGTTACGATATCTGGATCGGATCGGTAAGAAGCAACAAATTGAAGATGCCGCGTGCGGCGTCTTCTTTTTAGGGACGCGCTCGGATCATACGTTGCGTCCATCAGATATTGTTGAATACTACCAGCGGCGCGGTGCGGCAATCTGATCCGCTCTCCTAGCGGCTTTTGGCTTCGTCTAAGGCTGCGGCCATTGCCCTCCAAAGTGGCTTTCGCTCGAAATTGTCGTCTCTTGGTGTCGGGCGGAGCGGCAAGCCGTCGGGCCGCTGTTTTCCGGGTACAAGCCTCAGCCAATTATACTTATCGCAGGGGCCCCACGTTAATACCCCCAGACAATTATCGTAGTCGAGCGACACATCAAGAAAGGCCTTGCCCAAGTCGGCTACGCGCTCATCTCGGTCCTCAATCGAATTGAACATGCCGAGGTCGTGTATGTCGAATTCACTTATGAGGGTTTTTAGTCCCATTCCGCGCACCTCATCCAGGAAGGCGCGATAAGGGCGCTCCGCGAAAGGAATGTGGAGTTGCAGATGGCCCTCGATGCCCAAAGCTTGAACGGGTGCGCCGCGGCCAAGCAGACGTTCTAGGAGACGCAAAAGCTGGGTTCGGCGTCTCTCGTGCTCCCGGGAGTCCATTTCGATCCAGTCTTGATTTATGAAGAGCAGGGCATCTGGATCGCTCGACTTTGCCACCTCAAACGCGACGTCAATGTAACGCTCGCCAATCTTCCGACTGAAAACGGTATCCGCGAGCCCATTTCCTGTCACCGGCTCATTCACGACCTCCTGATGAACCAGACGGCCTTTCCAAGCTGATATTACTCGCTGGATGTGGTCGATCATAAAGTCTGCAGCGCCCGACGAAGTCAGGGTTTCAACGAGTTCCCTGGCCCACGGCGGCATTATATGATCGTGCCAGATGAGATTGTGCCCGCGCATTCTTTGGCCATTTGAATGCGCAAACGTGTAGACTGCTTCAGCCTGCCGGAAGTCAAGTGGTCCGTTCTTCGGCGCTTGAAATCGAGTCCAGTTGAAACCGTTCTCCGGAATCAAGATATTGCAGTCCAGTCTTAGAACCTCTTGAAGCCGCGCATCATTGATGATGGCTGGAAAATCAGCGGCAGTGCCGCACAAAAGCCCTTTCCGGTCTGCCTTCGCCCGCAGTGAAGTTACGAGAGGTGACTGTTCGCTATTTAGTTGCGCCTGGGACGTCCGGAATCCTGAAGCAAGTACGCAAGCTGCGGATAACCCGCTCACTATGCAGTCGCGACGTGTTAGGTTTGGCATGTCGCTTCCAAGCATTTCCGTTCTCCTTCTGGTCATACGGTGGCGCAGAGGGACCATGATACGAAATGAACGTAGCTGAGACGAAGCACTCCAATTATGCGGCCGCGCCGAAGATTGTTCAAACTTGTAGGAGCATGTGGTGTCCTCTAGCCACGCTCCCTCCAAGCATTCTGGAGGAACTCGTCCTCAGGTAATAAATCACGCACTTCAAGATAGCAGGCCATGTAGTTTTCGGTGGTCGCGCCAGATTTTGCTTAGAAGAGTCTCGGGGCCGAACGGCTCGACAGCCTTTGCTACTTCTGAAGGAGTGATTGTACCAGCCCGCATAAGCTCGTAAGTCTCGAGCATGAAACGGGCCTGCGCTTCCACGTGATCAGCAGTACGAGCCACCAAGAATCCGCTTTGACTATTCTTGATAACGGGTTCGAGTTGCGGCAGATGCAAAGCCACAACAGGGCGGCCCGCCGCAAGCATCTCCATCACGACGCGAGGCATGCCCTCAAACTCAGACGTCAAAATGCCGATGTGCATTCGTTCGAGGAGTGTGGCGATCTGCGGGCTTGCCCTTACTCCATGACACGTAGTTATGTGCCTGACTGGCGCAAATTCGGCGAACTCCTTGGGATCTCCGTCTCCAACATAATGGAAACGCGTATTCCCGTTGAGCCGAAACATTTCGGCGAGGGTACGAAACATTAAGTCCGGCCGCTTGAATCTATCCAGTCGCCCCGCGTACACGACGTGGATCAAGCCATCGTCAAACTGATAAGGCGATGGTTTGAAGATGCTCGTGTTAGCCCAGGTCGTTAGTGTATCGAACTTGCGTGCGAATAGACGGTACCTTGCTTTATACATGGCCGTCATATTCGGATTTACGGAATAGAACTTTCTTGCAAGTGCAGCGGCGACAAATTCGGCCGTGTCACGGATATACCAATGTTTGCCGAGCGAACTGCTCATCTGCTGGTTCTTGCCACCCCAGACGTGGACCATCTGGATGACGGGAATACCCATGGACCAGATGATTGGCGCATATTCTACGCGACGTATCTCAGCGCTGTAGCCCCCGGATTGTAATATCCTTCTCAACATGCCCCAATTTCTGACAAGCAAGGAAGCGAAGCGCCAAGTATCCGATTTCGTGATGGACTCCCCGTAAGCATTCTTATGCTCGGTCAGGTAGCTAAGGGGCAGATATTTAAACTGTCGGCCGCGGAAGGTTACTTCTGAGATCTGGCCAATGGGCAGTTCGCCAGTTTCGTCTGGGCCAATAAACAGCAAGTCCATGTCATCAGGATGGTAGTATATGTAATCACGAATATAGGTTTCGATTCCCCCAACTTTTGTGCCCCGCGGATCCCCGCTGTTGAAAAGAGCAACGCTGTATCGCTTGCCATCTGCCATGTCGAGCTGCCTGTTATTAGTGCGCAGATGTCGTTTTCCCGCGCAGTTCGGTAGTTTCTTTCATCGCAAGGTGGTCAGCCAATCGTAGTGCTAGTGCAACTGCGGTAAGCGTTGGGTTGGCTTGGCTTGAGGTCGGTAGAACCGCTGTACTCGCGACATATAGATTGGATGCATCGAAGGTTTGCAAGTTGGCATCTACCACGGCATCATTGCGCCCGTATCCCATCCGAGCGAGTCCGATTTGATGCGTTCCGTGACAGGCCTGATCGAGAATCGCTGCGGCTCGCTCTTCGGGCCGAACGCGGTATTCGAGGTGACCAAGGTTGTTATGCTGCAGCCACGCCTCGAGCAGGGAGTGGCTCTTGATAACCGACTGAGCGTCTTGAGCACAGAACCGGTAATCAATGATGAGCTTCGGTACGCTCAGGCGATCGGTCTCTTCAGATAGTCTAACGCGGCTGTCGCGGCGCGGAGCCTGCTCCGCGTGGTAGGAGAGACCATAGCGATGAGCTCTGTTGTAGATGAATAAGCCCGGGAGGCGCATGTGGTGCATGTAGCGCCGACGCATGAAATTATAGCCAAAGGCCAAGGCGGCAGGTAGTCCTGTAAGCACGTTTGCGAAATGTGGCGCACGCCGCGAAGACCCAGAAGAGACTTGGCGCCTTCGTATCACTTCGGCCACCAGCAAGCGCCCGAGCGGACCGAAGCTCATTGCGAGATATACCAGAGACAGGATTGCACTGCCGTGGCGTGCATCTCCTATGGGCGGAACGACCGGCCAGAAGGCGGCATTCAATAGCTGGTTCTTGCGTTGTATGTCAGCGGATGCAGCGATGCGCCGCCGGACATATGATCCGTGCAAATCTACGTGGAAGTCGAAGGCGCGTTCAAAAACGTCGCGCGTAAAAACTATGTCTGCGATCTCCCCGACCAAATGTCCCATGTAGGTTCGTCCCAGCGGCCCGTCTTCTCCGCCGAAGCGACTAGGACACGAGCGCTGAGTGGCAAGAAGAAGACGTGCGCTTTCCAGGCCGCCAGCAGCTATAACTAGAGTATCTATTCGAAGCCGAATGCGTTCCCCTGTTTTTGAATGTGTGATGTTGATCGCTTGCACGCGGCCGGATTCGGAGAAGTCGATCCCGGTCAACGTCGCATGAGTTCGTAGATCGAGCTTTGGATTCTTGGCTAACTCTTCTGAATGAATTGTCTGCGCCGCCGTCGTGTTGGCCCAACGTTCAAGCGTGTCACAGCTGAATGAGTTGTCGATCAGAGATAGTTCGGGAATTGGCTCTCGATAAGTAGGTTCCCCGGAGAGAGTCGCCAGGGCAGCTTTACCCAAATAGGGTTGAATGTCACCGATACCAATGGGCCATCGAGCGTCAACCCAGTCGCGGCGCTCAAAATCGATCGGATCGTACGGGAGGCAACGTCCGCCCCAGAGATTTGAGGTGCCGCCTAGCCGGCGCGCGACTGCAATCATCATATCATCATGGTGCTTTGGGTCGAGCAGCATGGCACTTGAGAGGTCTTGGATGTCCGGTTCAGCATTGGTGCCGCCTGATTCTAGCACCAACACCCGCCGTCCGCGGCGCGCAAGATTGGTCGCAAGCGCGACGCCAACAGGCCCTGCTCCGACCACACAAAGATCGTGTGCTGCCTCTTCAAGACCTGCGATTCCATCTTTCAACATTGCAAGCTGTGCCTCAAGCCAGCATGGCCTGCCTGCCTTCGTCAAACTGTCTGATGAGCGCTACTGTATTTTCTATATTTGTACGACTCGAAGCGCCGAATAAGATTGAACTGACGTAAGGTTCTCTTGTTACCCATTCGATGGCTTCTCGGGGACGAATTCCACCTGATGCTAGCACCGACATGGCGATTACCCTGCTCGGATATCTTTTGGTGGCCTCACGATATCCTTCGATGCCGCCGCACATTCGAAATGCAATCTTATTTACGTTTGCACAAACTATTGGATTCTCTACTCCGGCGACCTTCAAAAGCGGCAACAGCTTCGGCAAATTCATGGTAATGAAGCCTGGCTCGGCGCCATATCTTTCACGCACGTGATGAGCGAAGATCCCAAAGGCATCCACAAATCCAAGACCCTGGACGAGATCAGTCACAACGTTCTGCAAAAAGATGACCGGCGTTTCGAGGCCCTCGAACATTTTCATTTCCGAGTCTACAAGCAGAGTTATGAGGCCCTCAATGTCTTTTCCTAAAACCGCTTTGGATCCGCGCACCATAACGTCAATCAGTCCTTCCTTGGGCAAGAACTTGCGCATGGCATCGAAGTAGCCAAGTTCGGTAACGGCATTCGCGTATTTGTGCGCATAGGGCATTCCCGGATAGAACCGAAAGCCCTGCCACATCGAGGGCCTGGCTCTCACATCGTCAGCAATTTGCCCAATTAGATCATGCGTAGTGCACATAAAACCGCCAACACCGCACTGAAGCGCGGCTTGAAGCACGTCTACTATTGCATCAGTCTGTTGGAACCGCAGCGCTTGCTGCCGCGCCTTTTCTTCAGAAAGATGATTGATGCCGAAGAACTGGTTATCGCCGAAAAGAATACGTTCCATGTTTCCGATCCTAAAAGCGTGGGCGAGCGGCCTCGAGCCAACAGCTAATGCTTCGCAGCAGTTCAGGTGACGCTTGGTTGGAAATGGCAGTGCCAGATTCGAGGGGGGCGACAATCAATCGGCTCATCTCACGATGTAGGGCCAGCACATCGTCAACGATCAACAACCCTTTGGTATTGCGGAAGCGCGCTGCGGTATGAAGCTGATGGTCGGTCGTGTGCTCGCCGAGAGAATGTAGACGGGGCAGGAGAAGCATCTGCTTGCGCTCTTCCAGTGCTTGCAGAATTGACCCCATCCCAACATGCGCCACAAAGAGAGTGCAGTCGCGCATTCGTGCACGATACTCGGTCATTGGCATTATTCTTGCGAAAGGAGCATTTCGAGGTTCGTACTCTCCCTCGCCAATTTGGATGAACACTGGTTCACTCGGATTGTCGTGGGCCCACTCATCCACCGCACGAACGAATCTATCGAAGGGGAGCATCGATCCAACAGACGCAAAGATCACAGAACCGCTCCCCAGTACTGAACGTCCTCCTGCTCCGCTACCTCAGGCCATTGAGCTAACGTGCAGTGCGCAATCTTGCGAGCAAGCCTTCCGGATGAAGACAACTCCGCCGCCTGAGCGATGCTATCAATCCATAGTGTCTTTGCGCCGATCATTCGGCCGAGCAGAATGAAACAAAGCATCGGAGCTGATCCGGTTGTCACAATCGCATTCGGTCGTTCGCGAAGCGTAATCCAAATCGCGCGCAGTGCCACCTTTAGAAATGCTAGCTTGTCAAACCTAGATGCGTCCGGAACAGTGTAGTAACGTGCTGCTGGTACGATTGAGGCGTAGTTTTCAAACATCGATACGTACGCTACGTCCCAGCCATCGAACGCACTTTTGAGCCGCAGGAGTTCTATCCAATGTCCTCCTCCGGAAGCGACCGCAAGCAGACGTGCTGGCCTCTTCACAGCTGGCGGCCCATGATTCGGCCGACAAGGCGCGCGGCGGGACTCGGCTTGGCTGATGGTGTGCCGGTGCCGCCGTGTTTCGCGGTAGCGGCAGCGCGAATTATTTCAATCGTGACGTCAGTAGCGAGCGAGGTCTCAAAGCTGTTACCATGTTGGCCATTTGGCTTCGTGATGGCCCGGCCGAATGCCTCGAGCTGCGCTGTGTACTCTTCTCCGCGAAGATAGAACGCGACAGGCTCTGTAAGCTCTGTGATGTATTTCACCGTCCAGCCAATTCGGTAGCCTTCTGGTATGGGAGCCCCACCAGTCAAGAAGACTTGGAGTTCCTGGCGGTCGGCATAGATCTTTCCTCCATCTCCCCAAATGGAGATGCGTGTGGTCATCTTTCGGACTGAAGCGTCAGACCAATTGACTGATAGCTGTGCTGTCACGTCGTCGGGAAATGCTAGGGTCGCGTAGACTTCGTCGTCAACTTCCGTAGAGAAGCCGCTCCTTAGAATCGAACTTTGGCAAGCCTCAGGCTGGCCGAAGTACCAATTCAGGAGGTTGAGAGGATGCGCGGCGTAATCATTAAGGCAGCCACCACCTTGGCCTGACTTCCCTCGCCAAGTTGGCTTCGCTGGCCTCAGAACGACCGGCCCGTAAGCTTCTGCAAGTACGTGGCTG
Organism: Bradyrhizobium sp. AT1; assembly: GCF_001590795.1. GTDB lineage: Bacteria > Pseudomonadota > Alphaproteobacteria > Rhizobiales > Xanthobacteraceae > Bradyrhizobium. The sequence continues at coordinate 3,533,979 of NZ_JXDL01000001.1, read as the reverse complement.
ACTCGGCCAATGGATCTCGCCGAAATCAGCTTTTTTGCTTCCGCAAAGGTTCCGATGAAGCGGTTATGATAACCTACCTGAGTTATCAGTTTTTTAGATTGGGCAAGTTCGGTCAACTGCTCGCTAACCGAAGAGGAAAGCGTTAAAGGTTTCTCGCAAAACACGTGAAGACCGCGCTCAAGAGCTTTGCGGACCATCATCTCATGCGTCAGAGTTGGCGTCGCAATTACTACCGCTTCAATATTTGGTGCGGCCAGTAGACTATCGTAGTCCGAAAAATATCGAAGACTTCCGTACTTTTGGATCACGCTGCCAACGATTGTCGCGCTGTCGCAAATCCCTACGACGTTGAACTCGGGCAAGGAGTTCAAAATGGCGAGATGAGAAATGCCCATCTTGCCGAGGCCAACGATGCCAACGTTAACTGCCAAAGTAACTCTACCTCTATTGCATAGCGTGCTTCGGAAGATATCGGTTACGTTTTCCGAAATCAATCGAACGTCGAGACGCTTGTGAAGCTTGGTTAGTGCGTACGCGGAGGGCCGTGGCTTCCAAGCCTGAAGGCTTATTGTCTATTGATACGCGGACCGATGTGACGATTTCGGTGCGCCTGGCTGGCCCAAACCCGGTATTCCACCGCAGAGGCGAATAGTCATGCGGATGATATTCCTCGTCTTAAGCTCCTAACAGGAGACAGCGGCGCTGCTGAGACATTTGCTCCAACTGCGCTCTACTCCCTCGTAGTATCGAGACCAATCTAATATGCCTTCGGATCGGAAAATGAGGTTAGTACGGTTCGCAACAGAATGCCTACGTCCAAGAACAGGCTCCAGTTGTTTATGTACCAAAGGTCATGCTCAACTCTCTTTATCATCAATTCGACTGCCTTCGTCTCACCCCGGTAACCATGAACCTGAGCCCAACCGGTGATGCCCGGCTTCACGTGGTGTCGGAATGCGTATTGTCCGATGATCTGCTCGTATTCGGAATTGTGAGCGGCCGCGTGCGGGCGGGGGCCGACCAGCGACATGTCGCCCTTGAGCACATTGAAGAGCTGCGGCAGCTCGTCGATCGAGGTCTTGCGCAGCCATTTGCCGATCGGCGTGACGCGCGGGTCGTTCTTCTGCGCCTGCACGATCGTCGGGCCGTCCTCGAGCACGCGCATGGTGCGGAACTTGAAGATCTTGAACGCGCGCCCACCGAAACCGTGGCGGGTCTGGCGGAAGAACACCGGGCCCTTCGAGCTCAGCTTGATCAGCAGCGCGGTCACCACCATCACCGGCGCGAACACGAACAGCGCCGCGCTGGCGCCGACGAGGTCCAGGATGCGCTTCAAGGCGCGCTCCTTCCAGGACAGCGGCGCGCGGCGTAGCTCGGCGGTCAAGGTGTTGCCGGTATCCTGCAGCGGATAGCGCAGAAAGCGCGCCGTGTTGGGGTCCGGCACCAGATGCACCGGGACGGGCAGGATCTTCAGCACGTCCAGAATGCTCTCGATCGCATGCTGCCGGCTCCAGTTGATCAGCAGGAAGACGTGCTCGATCCGCTCCTCCCGCGCGAACGCGATCAGCTCCTCGAAGCGCACGGCCTGCGACGACAGCAGCAGGGGCGAGGCAAGCTCCTTCGGCGGAATCTCCATCACCCGCATCAGACGATAGCCGTGCTGGCCAAGCTCCTCGACCGCGTTGGACGAAGTGGCAAGGCCGAATTCGGCGATCAGCAGCGCCCGTCCGTTGGCGAAGGCGCCGGTGCGCAGGCCATGCGCGGTCCAGCGCGCAGCTAGCGTCTTCCAGGCGATGAGGGCGGTGAGGCCGACCAGGTAGAACGAGATCGTGGTGCCGCGCGAGAACTCGTCGCTGACCTTCATCGTGAACGCGATCGCCAGCAGTGCCCCGAACAGCCCGGTCCAGGTCGTCAGCGTCATTCGGAACATGCGCGGGAGGTTCGTGATGTTCTTCAGGCGGTAGCCGTGCTGCACCGTCGTCAGCAGCACGAAATTGATCGCCACCAGCACGCTCGCCGCCGCATAGACATCGGTCTTGCCCAGCGTGCCCACGGTGGCGATGTGATAACCCAGCGCGCAACCGATGCCGCTGACCACGACCAGCACCGCATCGACCACCGCCATCGCCCGCTCGACAACCACCGGGCGCATCCAGCTGGACGCAAAACCTTTCGCAGAGGGCGGAGCCTGCTCGACCACGCCAGTTTTCGCCGTAGAATCAACGACAGGCACCGGCCGTGTGGAAAGAATCGTCATCTTACCAAGCCCATCGACGCAAAATTCATTTACCCGAACAAGCCGTGCTATCGGTCAAAATCGCTGTTAGAACAAGGTGAAGGAAAAATTAACCTTACCCCATAAGCTGCATTGTAGCCCATCTCGCCTCGACTGATATGTTAAATTTCGCAACCCGTTAGGAAGTTCTCATTGCCTCGATCCCAGTCTCGGCGACGGACCCGGTCGAGAGGGAAGCGTGCCCTCGCCATTGGCCTTGCTGCCTTGGCCCTGGCCGGAATCGTGCTTCTCCTTCTTCGCCCCGATGGGGCACCCGTGCGAACTCCGACGTCTCCACCTGTGGGCGCGGTCAAGCTCCTGTTGGACGGGCCATACGCGACGCGGTTCGCCGGCGAGCTCTCGGCATCCAGGCAGAACTATTTTTCCTCCCGCATCGAGCTGGCGGCTCAGCCCGACCCTGACTTCGTCCAAACTGTTGCACGTCAACATGCCATCGGCGTGACGAGCGGCCAGAAGTTCCTGCTGGCAACCTGGCGCGGCGTCCCCGTGACGGCGTTCGCTGCAAGCTTCCTCGATACCTCCGTCGCGATCTTCACGCTCGAAAGCTCGGGCTTGCGGCGGCCGGCTGATCTGGTCGGCAAGCGGGTCGGATACCGCAAGGCGAGCGAAGGAGATGTTGTATTCGATGCCATGATGGCGCAGCTCGGACTGCCCCGGAGTCAGATCACCAAGGTGCCCGACCGCGACAGCTTCGAAGCCCTGCGGGGCGGGCAGGTGGATGCCATCATCGCCGCAATCGACGAGCAACCGGAACCCTCCAGTTCGACCTTCACGAAGCTGAATGTCATCAAACCGCAAGACTACGGTATCCATGTTCCTGGCTTGGTCTACTTCGCGAGCAACGCTCTCGTCCATGAACAGCCATCCATGATCGCCGATGTCCTGCAGGGCCTCATTCGGGGATGGCAGTTCACCTACGCGGACTATGCACGGAGCGTGCCCATTCTCGCCGGGGCCGGACCAGCCGCGCTGAACCCTGAGCGGCTGAAATTCGAGCTGCAGCAGCAGCGCCCCCTGGTGCTGCCGACCGGCGGCCGTATCGGCGACTACGACGAAAGCCGCTGGCGCACGCTTAGGGATATCCTTCTCTTTGCCAAGCTCGGCGAGGAGGACGTGCCTCTGGCCCAGACGGTCAACTACCAGTTTCTCCGGGACGTTTACCGAAGATCGCCCGATCTCGCCGCTCCAGGCGCCTGGAGCGAGGAAAAATAGGACCAAGAAGCCACACTTGCGCGCCATATCGTTCCAAAGGCGCCTCGGGGGCCCCTGCATCAGTTGCATTCGCGCCGCTGGCCTTGGTAAAGTTCGGTTCACTATTTGGGCTGGTCGCGGAGTGGCCTTGCGAACCGGTGATGTCGGTCGGCTGGGAACTGACGGGCACGGTCGGGGATCAACTCCGCAGGGGCGAGGAGCTATTTTGGATGCTTAAGACGTTGATGCGAGCGGGCCTTTTGGCCGCAACTGCTACGTTCTGCGCGGCGAGCGGAGCGAATGCCGCGATGCAGATGCCCGCACCGGCCGCCCTGCTCTCGGGCGAAAGCCAGGCAACGCCCGTGACGTTCTGGGCGCAGCCATATCCATATCGCTATGCGCCATGGCGCCGTTGCCCGCTGGTGCGGGTCGAAACGCCCTATGGCTGGTACATGGATCGGGTTTGCGCGCCTGTCGGTCCCGTGTTGCGTCGGGCGTACTGAGCTTGAACTAGCCGGACGGCGGGTGCCGTTTTCAAGGGTCATTCAAGGCAGAGCACGGCAGATGCGGCTGCCTTGCTCGTTTTTGTTTTCATTGTGTGCTGGCCTTTTGTGCGCGCAGCGCAGGTTCACATGAATATCTTTGCGCGGGCTGGGCAGGCTGTTGCGTGGTGAAGATTGTATAAGCTGTTTGGCGGGCTGCATCTCACAGAGATGATTGGACCGCGTGTTTTCCCCCGCCCTCAAGCGATTTCAGGTAACTTTGGTAAGCTAAACTCAGTCCACGCCTGAGCGGCGTAGTCGCCCGCCAGCCGAGCTGGGCAAGGCGGCTGACGTCGAGCAGCTTGCGGGGAGTGCCATCGGGGCGCGAAGCATCGAAGCTGATCGCGCCGCCGTAGCCGACGATGTCGGCTACTATGCGTGCAAATTCCGCGATGTTTATGTCCTCACCGACACCGATGTTGACCAGCTCGGCGCCGGAATAGGTCTTCATCAGGTGCACGCAAGCGTCGGCCATATCATCGACATAGAGAAACTCGCGTCGCGGCATGCCGGTGCCCCACACCACGACGTTTTGTGCACCGGAGACCTTTGCTTGGTGGAAACGGCGGATCAGGGCGGCGACGACGTGGCTCAATTCGGGATGATAATTGTCGCCAGGACCATAGAGGTTGGTCGGCATCACGCTGATGAAATCGCTGCCATACTGGTTGCGATAGGCCTCTACCATCTTAATGCCGGCGATCTTGGCGATGGCATATGGCTCGTTGGTCGGCTCCAGCGGGCCTGTCAGTACGAATTCTTCACGCAGAGGCTGCGGCGCCAATTTCGGATAGATGCAGGAGGAGCCCAGAAACATCAGCTTCTCGGCGCGGTTTTGATGCGCCGCGTGGATCACATTGGCCGCGATGGCGATATTGTCGTAAACGAATTCAGCGCGCTGCGTGTCGTTGGCGACGATTCCGCCGACCTTTGCCGCCGCGAGGAAGATAACTTGCGGTCGCATCTTCGCGAACCAGTTGAACACAGCTGCCTGGTCGCGGAGGTCGACCTCGCTGCGATCTACCGTCAATAGCTCGACGTCCTCTCGCGCCACTCGGCGCACGAGCGCGCTGCCGACCATGCCGCGATGGCCGGCGACGTAAACGCTCTTGCCTTTTAGCTCAAACCGAGCGTCTGCCATGGCCCGCATGCCGCTTCGCGTCGGCTAGATCGCTCGCCATCATCTCCTCGACCAGCTGGGTGAACGTCCGCTTTGGTGTCCAGCCAAGTACTTGGCGCGCCTTGCTGGCATCACCGATTAGGAGATCGACCTCGGTCGGACGAAAATAGGTTGGATCAATCTTCACGAGCGTCTTGCCGGTTCTCTCGTCGACACCGGTCTCCTCCACGCCCTTTCCCCGCCAAATAATGCGGCGGCCGACCTGCCCAAACGAAAGCTCGACCATCTCGCGTACTGAATGCATCTCGCCGGTGGCGAGGACGAAATCGTCGGGATCATCGGCCTGGAGGATCATGTGCATGCCCTCTACATAGTCCCGGGCATGGCCCCAGTCGCGCTTGGCCTCGAGATTTCCGAGATAGAGCGCGTCCTCGAGCCCGACCTCGATGCGGGCAACGCCCCGGGTGATCTTGCGCGTGACGAAGGTTTCGCCGCGGATCGGGCTCTCATGGTTAAAAAGGATGCCGTTGCTGGCGAACATGCCGTAGGCCTCGCGGTAGTTCACTGTGATCCAGTAGCCGTAGAGTTTTGCAACACCGTAAGGCGAGCGCGGATAAAACGGTGTCGTCTCCTTCTGCGGAATTTCCTGCACGAGGCCATAGAGCTCGGAGGTCGATGCTTGATAAAACCGCGTTTCCTTCTCCATGCCTAGGATGCGGATCGCCTCTAACAGGCGCAGCACGCCGATCGCGTCGGCATTGGCGGTGTATTCCGGGCTCTCGAAGCTGACCCCGACATGGCTCTGGGCGGCAAGATTGTAGATCTCAGTCGGTCGGATCTGCTGCACCAGGCGGATCAGGTTGGTGGAGTCCGTCATGTCACCATAGTGCATCAGGAACGGCACGTTCCCGGTATGCGGATCCTGATAAAGATGATCGACCCGCGCGGTGTTGAACGAGGATGAACGTCGCTTGACTCCGTGCACGATGTAGCCAAGCGACAGCAGATACTCGGCTAAATAAGCCCCGTCCTGGCCTGTTACGCCCGTAATGAGAGCGATCCGCTGCTTATGGCGAAGGTCTGTCAAGTTGGCCTCGGAAAGGTTTTGGAGGACCTTCCCCGTTCCTAGGTTTGCCGGGCTCGGGAGCTGCCTCGATGCAGGGTATAGTGAAGTAAAGATAGCCTGGCAATCGAGCTTCAAGGTATTGGCGCTATTTAGTTTTCTTTGCCTCGTCGCATGCCGGCGGTCTTCACAAAATCAATTGAAATCGAGCGCAGCCCATCGCTAAAAAGCCGCGACTTCCCTTGTCCACCTTTTGGGATCTGCCCCTGATTCCGCGCGCACGATGGTGAATCGGTCCAACGCATCGACGAGCGGTGTAACCACCGGGCTCAGATTATCGAGTACGAGGACCGCTTTTTGCTCGCGCACGAGCAAGACGAGGTGGTGCTCTCCGGTTGCTCGGATGAGGACCTCTGCGAGGAGGAGCGCCGAGCTCGGCCAACCAGATCTTAGCAGGAGATGGCGTTTGGTGACAGCATAGTCGCCGCAATTGCCTTCGTGGGGGAATATCTGCCACTCTGAATCACGTCGGCTTGCGGCCGACTCCTTTGGCGCTATGCCCAAATTCACCGTTGAATTGATCTGGGCGAGTTCTCGCCAACGCTGGATCGATGAGCGGAAGTCTCGGATCCTGCGATCGTCGTGGCGTTGGCAGTCTTCAGGATATTGAATGCAGAATTGCGAGAACGACAGCGGTGGCGTCACCGCTTGGGGTTCGTAGCTTGAATAAGCGGGCTGGCCGCAAACGCAATACATTACGGCCAGCATGCGGACCGCATGTCTGATCATCGAAAGTTCGCCTGACATCTCTGATTGCTAGACGAAGTATATTGCGATGCGGTGGAAGCGCTATGACAATTGTGGGGCAATCCATGCTCAATTTTGGAGCAGAGCGCGGTTGACGGAGCTGAAGGCGACCACGACGCAGTTGTGGCCGTCAATTTCTACCAAGCGAATGCTCCGTGATTTGTCTCTGGACGTGCTGGCCTCTTCAGCAAGAACTCGCCAAGTTTACGCGGCGTTGCGGACCTCCTTGGCACCGCTCACCATTGCCAAGATCTGTCGTTTGTGAGCGTTGAAGATTCCTCATCTCCTTCAGCAACATCAATCGTCTAAGCTGCGCTCCGTTCAGGAGTGATTCAAACAGCGTGAGGATCTCGCGCGCCTGAACATAGACCTCCATGCTGATGGCGTGTTGATCGAAGCCGTACGATTGGAGACGGGCCTCGATGTCGAGCGCCGCAGAAGTATCCAGTTGCCAATCAAGAGCATTACCAATGGTGTAGACTTCGGCTATATCCTGGAAGTCGGGGGCGATGCCTGCGAGATCGACGCGGCGAAGCGTCATTTCAATCGCCTTTTGGCGATAGGTGCTCAACAGCCTATGCCGCAGAACCCGGTAACGTTGGATCTCCCAAGAGAGTTCTGCGATGTCAATAGCTAGCAGCCACTCGATGGCGGACTGGGGATCGAGGTCGCGGAAGATGACTGCCTGAATTGCCTGATAGTGGTCGATGCTCTCTCCGGGGAGAAGTTGCGGCGGCGGACACAGCGCCTCAAACTGAGTTGGCAAGACGCTGGTCAACTGCGGTTGACGAAGGTTAAGAGGACCATTCATTGACCTTGCGCCTCCGACAGCCGACGCGATAACGGCGCAGCAACTGTTTCGCCGTTCAACAGAGGGACGGGGCTCGCATCCCAAAGCTCCTTCGCGATCGGCAGCGGCGAAATTTGTAGATTGGTCCACCACGCCCGCTCGTTTCCGTGCCGATGCAGGGATTGGTGATGGGATCGGCAAAGCGGGACGGTAAACTCGTCACTGACTTTTCGGCCCAAGGTGCGCGGTTGAGCAAACTTCAGGTGATGCGCGTCAGCGGGAGTCTTCTGGCAAACCAGACAACCTTGGCTGCGAATAAAGGCGAGGTGGTCTTTGCTTCGCCTGCGAGGCGGTTCTTTCGGGAAGGCGAGTCCGATCTGCTTCCCGGAAGAGGCGTTGGCGCGGGCGGGAACGTCGCTGGCTGTCTGCGGAGAACGGTCCTCCGGTAGGAGCTGTTCGACCGCCAGCAGGGCTTGCTTATCCGCTACATCGAGATCAGGAAGGGCGGCTTCCTCGAACCTCTTCTGGTAGGCGGCCTCAAGAATGCGGGCATCCGCCTCCAGAAGAGTGTTCTTGAGCGGGAGGCTGATCTTGGCCCAGGCGAGCAGGTCCTCGCCGTCCTCCTGCAACGCAAGCTCACCCAAGAGGCGATCCAATAGCTCAGCCGAGCGGTCAGGCGGAAGTATAGGAGAGCGGTTTAGGACACCTTTGGCCGGCTTGCCTTTTGGTCCTGGTGCGATCTGTGGTTCGGCAGCGGCGGTAGGGCCTGTCATGAGATCCGGGGCGTCCACATCGTCCTCGCCCGCAATACCGACCAAAGCAAACAGCGCATAGCGGCGGGCGTAAGTCAGCGCCGCCCCCATCCGGTGCGGCGCCTCCACTTCCTTGGATGCGCAGACCGGAAGGTCCGAGGAAATCCACTCCCCTGAAGCGTGGGCGAGCAGGGTGGTAAGATGAATCTGGCCGGTCGGCCGCTCGACCCGTGTGGTCTGGATCGTGGCGATCTCCTGCTGGCTCAGCGTCCTGCGCACGATGTCAAGGCCGCTCGCGAGGGAGGCGTAGCGGAACGTCCGATCCTCCTCCCGCGGGAAGGGCGACCTGATGACGGCGGTCAGGGTTTTCTCGGGGTTCATCAGTTCGGCCTGGGCCCGAGCGAGGGCGGCTGCGATGGTCCCGATGCGCTCACTGGACTGATGCACGGGATTCCTCCGTCGGCTGGGCTTCGAAACTGACCGCCCCGGACTTGGAGCGTTTGGCCTTGATGCCATGGCCCGCCGCTTCCTTGGCGTCCTCCGGCATCAGCTTTTTCAGGTCAGCCTTGGCCGTTTCGTGCTCACCATGTGCCGCTCGGGTTCGAAGGTAAGTAGCCGCCAACTCCGCCCATTGGTTGGAGGTGGACATGTCGACAACCCTGACCGCTTCCAGTCGGGGGCGCGGCGTCTCAATGTTGAACAGCATTGGCGGCTCGCCGTTCTGGACGCAGCGCCAAAATTTCTTCTCGGCCGTCAGGAGGAGATGCTGGTACAGCGGGTCGGCGTGGATCTTGATCTCGACCCATTTGCCGCCACCGGTGATGATCGAGAGAACGGCCGTGCGCGATGCGGTCACCCACATGCTATGCTGTAGTTGCGCCATATGCTTCTCGGCTGCAGCTTCTTCCGTGAAGGCCCAGGGCAACATGAACTTGGCTTCGAAAACCGCGCCGGTCTGCTCGACGGTCCCATCCAGCGTTGCGGCCATCCATTTGTGGATGGGATGGCGAACACGCTTCTGGATGTCTTTGACGGTGTGACCGCTTGTGCGTTGATACCAGGCGCGATTCAAGACTTCGGTCACGGTGCCGAGCTGGACAATGAGATTGTCCGAGAGATCCTGCGGCTCGGCTTCGCCGCGCTTTTCGCGCCAAAGTCGGATCAGGCTCTCTTGGTCATCGCCCATGATGATGCGGGCATCCGAGCCGCCGATGAAATGCCGCCGGTGGTTTGGGTTGAACCTGACGATGTGATGCTGTGGCTCGGTCAGCCCGTCACTCTGTACGCTACGCACTTGTATCTCCTGCTTCAAGAACAGCGGCGCTCTTCGCCGCACTGCGTGAAGCCCCGCGTCCGCGAGGTGAGATACCGGCGCCGCCATCGCGCCCGGCCGACTCAGTAACGCTCCAATTGCAGGTGAATGCCAGTCCTTTCTGCAGCAATCATGTTGCTCATATCGCCATGAATTGGTGGCAACCGTTCGCCCAAGCTACCCCCATCCCAAAGTAACAAATCGAAGCCAAATGTGGTGGGGGCTGGACAGCCTTGAATTTTGAGCGAGATGGAGCAAGGAGTGCGGGATTGCGCAAGCTAGTGAACAGCTCCATGACCTCAGAGCGGAAGATCGAAGCGAACCGTCAGAATGCCAAGCGAAGCACTGGGCCCAAGACCGAAGTCGGAAAGACAAAGTCGAGCGGCAATGCCCGTAAACACGGGCTGTCGCGTCGGTGTGTAGAGGAAGGGGCTGTATCCAGCCCACTAGTTCGCTCCGCAATCACCGAGGGATTTGAACAGCAACGAAACTTATTAGACGTGGATGATCTTGTCCGTACCAACCGGCGTCTCGGCCGCATCAGACAAGCGCGCCTCGATCTTCTCGTTGCATTGCTGGAATGCCCGAGCCCGAAGCTTGCCAAACGCCTTGCCGGGCTGGAACGCTATGAGAGGCCGGCCCGAGCCGCGCAACGGCGTTTCCTGAGGCGTTGGCTGAAGCCGGGATGAGAAGGGAATAGGTGCTGCGCCAGGAGTTGCAGCTTCTTCAGCGCTTGCCGACTTTCATGTTCGCAGACGTGAGGCTTTAGTCTTGTCAATCCTGCATTCGAGCAAGGAGTGTGGCGGCATCATGAAGCCGCCCAGCTTCATAGATCAGTTGCTCGATATCCATGGAGACCCTAACTGCCTCGGCTACCCCGCCGGCCTCTGCGCAGGCCTGTGCCGCCCTGGCGATCTGTTCAGCCGCCTTCAGCTTGGTATGGATTTCCGCGAGGCACGCCTTGATGGCTGGTTCGATGATTTCCGTTTCCATGGCTTGTCGGACTCCGCTGGCAGATTCGAACCATCGGATGCACGCTCCGCTAGGCGCAGAAGTCCAGCGAATTCGGAGCAACTTTGCGGCTCTTCGTCAGCCTATCGGAGCACATTGTGAAGCGGAGGCAGCCGCGCACTTTTTGCGTGTCCGCATCTTGCGGAGAATCGATCCGCTTCTGATCGGCCGTCGCGGCCTAAAAGGAATATCCTAGCACCAGTTCTATCGTGAGCCGCGTTGCCTTTCTTTGAACCCTGAAACTCTTTGAGCGCTTTTAGGCGTCGTGCTTTTTCGATTTTGAGGGCACCCGCCAATTTGAAGGATGGTGCTTACACGCAGTCGCCATTACCAACTTTTGTTGAACTTCAGTCACAACCTGTGCGAGATTTCATTTTGCTTCTCAGAAACAAACATGCAATACAAAAGGTGACGAGGGGAAGTAGGGACAGGGGCGACTTTGGAGGCCGTACGTCAGGACACGGGGCTGCAGTGCCTTGCGCTGCTGTTGCGATTTCATCAGGTCGCAGTCGACCCCACACAGATCGCACATCAGTTCGGCGGCTCCGCGTTTGGCGTTCAGGAAATGCTTCGCTGTGCCAAGCAGCTCAAGCTCAAAGCGAGGGCGGTTCGCGAAGGCTGGTCTAGCCTTCCCAAGCTCTCTTTGCCCGCAATCATCGAACGGCGTGACGGCAGCTTCGCGATCCTCGGCAAGGTCGGCACGGACGACGTTCTCATTCACGATCCCGTGGTCAATCGTCCGCAGGTGGTCAAGCGGGCCGAGTTCGAGGAAAGTTGGACCGGCCGCCTCGTGCTGATGACGCGCCGCGCCTCGCTGTCCGATCTCGCGCGCCGTTTCGACATCACCTGGTTCCTCCAGGCCATGCACAAATACCGCCGGCTGCTCGGCGAAGTGTTGGTCGCGTCGTTCTTCCTGCAATTGTTTGCATTGGTGACGCCGCTGTTCTTCCAGGTCGTGACCGACAAGGTGCTGGCACATCGCGGCTACACCACGCTCGACGTGCTGGTGTTCGGCCTGATCGTCGTCTCGATCTTCGAGACCGTCCTCGGCGCGCTCCGGACCTATGTCTTCTCCCACACCACCAACCGGATCGACGTCGAGCTCGGCGCGAGGCTGTTCCGTCACTTGATCGCGCTGCCGATTGCCTATTTCGAGGCGCGGCGGGCAGGTGACTCCGTTGCGCGGGTGCGCGAACTCGAGAACATCAGGAACTTCCTCACCAGCTCTGCGCTGACGCTGGTGATCGATCTCGGTTTCACCTTTGTGTTCCTCGCGGTGATGTTCTACTACTCGCTGTTCCTGACCTGGATCGTGG
>NZ_JXDL01000001.1:3520609-3521168 GCF_001590795.1 Bradyrhizobium sp. AT1 | reverse complement strand
CCGCGCTGACGCTCTATTTCGGGGCGCATCACGTCATCGAGGGCAATCTGTCGGTCGGCGAGCTGATCGCATTCAACATGCTGGCCGGGCGGGTGGCGCAGCCCGTGCTGCGGCTGGCCCAGCTCTGGCAGGATTTCCACCAGGCGCGGGTCTCGATCGCCCGGCTCGGCGACATCCTCAACGCCGCGCCCGAGCCGATGTTCGATCCCTCGCGCGCGACGCTGCCGCCGATCAAGGGCGAGGTGACCTTCGACCATGTCAATTTCCGCTACCGGCCGGATACCTCGCTGGCGCTGCAGGACGTCTCGCTCAAGGTGCTGCCGGGGCAGGTGATCGGCATCGTCGGCCCTTCCGGTTCCGGCAAGTCGACGCTGACGAAATTGATCCAGCGGCTTTACGTGCCGGAGGCCGGCCGCATCCTGATCGACGGCATCGACCTGACCGTCGCCGACGTCGCCTGGCTCCGGCGCCAGATCGGCACGGTGTTGCAGGAAAACGTGCTGTTCAACCGTACCATCCGCGAGAACATCGCGCTGTCCGACCCCGGCATGGCGATGGA
>NZ_JXDL01000001.1:3426523-3518737 GCF_001590795.1 Bradyrhizobium sp. AT1 | reverse complement strand
GGGCCAGGACGCCGAGATCAAGATCGATACGTTCAACTTCACCCGCTACGGCCTGTTGCACGGCAAGGTCATCAGCGTGTCGCGCGATGCGATCATCAAGGACAAGCCGCCCGGCGGGATGGGTACTACCAAGCAGGGCGGTGCGCTGTCGGAATCGAGCGAGCCCGTGGGCCAGGAATTGCTCTACGCCGCGCGCGTGTCACTCGACGGTACGAAGATGCAGGTCGAAGACAAGATGGTGAACCTTGCACCCGGCATGGCGGTGACGGTGGAGATCAAGACGGGACAGCGGCGGATCATCGAGTACGTGATGTCGCCGGTGTTGCGCTACAAGCAGGAGAGCCTGCGGGAGCGATAGGGGATGGTCGCGACATCGAGGTCCGTAGCGAGATAGTTTGACGGTTGAAACGCTTCGCTAGAACGGGACCGGTGCGGGACGCACCGACGGCATCATGCGACTTTCACTCCGCGGAGCAGATTCGCTTTGTCGGATAGTGCAACTCACGTTGCGACATGCACAGCATGGCTATGGAAGAATTTTCAACGTGGTTTGTTGCCATCGATTCATTTTTCGCTTGCGTCCGTATTGCGGCAGTCTAGGGTGCAACCTTAAGGGGTAGGCGATCGCAATGGCGGTCGTGGGGTGGATGGCATGTTACAGCGGGGCCTCTCGCTGATTGTCAGAGTTCAATCCCGGTATCGAGCGAAGCGGCGCGTCTCGCAAGTGAGCGGGGTACGCCGTGCATTGGGGAAGGTGTTGCTCTAGTATCTGCCGGGTACAGGCGGAGAGCGAGCAATGTCGAAAACGAGCAAGACTGGGCAGGGGGCAGGACCCATGGGCAAGACGGGAGCTGCGAAGCAGGCGGAGCAGCCGCTGCTTGGCGAGGCCGCGTTGACGGCGGCGATGGCGGATCTAGCCGCGGCAGCGAAGGCGTCCGGCACGACGCAAGGTGCCGTCGGCACGGCCGGCGCAGCTGCGGCTGAACCCGCGCCGAAGACCATCTCCCAGCTGCTGGGCGAGATCACCTGGCTGATGACGCAGAGCCCGCGCCACAAGCAGATCCCGATCGGCGATCTCGAATGGCTGGTGATGCCCGCTATCCTACTGCGACAATTTCGCATGTTCTACAAGGGCGAGCAGCCCGTCGGCGTCGCGGTGTGGGCCATGGCCGACGACATCGTCGCCAAGCGCATCGACGGCGGCGAGAAGCGCCTGACCGCGGTGGAATGGAAGAGCGGCCCCAACCTGCGCATCGTCGAACTGGTCGCACCGTTCGGCGCGGAAGGCGAGATGCGCGAGCAGGTCGCGGCGGCGAAGCCGATTTTGTGAAAACCCGGGCTGTGTGGATTGCAGGCCTCTGGTATTCGATGAAGCAATGTATAGAGGGCTCGCCATGGAAAGCTTGTTTCCTCAGGCGCTGGGTGGGCCTCTTTGCGATGCTGGTTACTCTCTTGCCCAATGGAGAACTATTTGCCGGTGTGCATGATTTTGCTTCACCGCAAAGACTTATTCGAATTTTGACGAACGCTGATGGAGATGGAATTGGCTGTCGAAGTGAAGGAACGTCAGAGTACAGTGCGGCCTCGTACTCTATGTTGATGGATTTCCTCGCCTACGATCGCAGCCCTGACTGGATACATGCCTCGGTAATGCGAGCCAAGGTTCAACGCTTTGTGGACAACACGCCTTACCAGTCGGTTAAGTCTGTGTTGAAAGCTTGCGCTCCTCAATTTCGTGAAAAATATCTCGATGCTCAGCCTCTAGGCTCACTAGATGCTCAGTTAACTAGATCGCGCGTCATCATCTATGACCAGCGAGACAAACAGCAGTTCACCCGCGTGATCGTCATGCTTACGGGTCTTCCCTAGATGGATGGTAGATAATTGTGGCAGATAGAATCGTTGTTGCCTTTACTCCGATCCCAGAAACGAGAGTGGCGGTAGGCCCTTGGGAGCTATTCCCTGCATCGTATCATGCGTCAATGCACTACATACATTCCGTTGATGGAGTGGAGCGGCACGATGTTCTCGAGGTAATGCCAGAAATTCGTGCTCCCGATAATGCTGCATTTGAGGTCATACGTTGGGCCAACACTCCGCCGACATCTCAGACGCCATGGGGCCGCCTTGAGGTACACAATCGTCAGGTTTTCGATTCAGAGTTTGATAACGCGCCTCAGCAGGTGTTGCTGGAAGGCACGGATCTGCAAGCGACCTGGAATAACCTCGTCTCGTGCGGACAAACAGTTTCCCTCTTGGGATATTGGTACAATCCGCTAGTTCAAAATTCAAACGCCTTTGTTGGGCAGTGTCTAACATTGGCCGGCCTACCTATTTTGAAGCTCGATGCCCCGGTTACCAACGGGACTGGCGAGCCGATGCTGATCCCGGCGTTGTTGAACGGATTGCATAGCCCGATTTATCCGGATCTAGCGGGCTTGAAGGTCGGCTCCTATACGGTTGGGAGCCCGCGGGTCGAAGGTATCGAATATCTTGACCGGCAAGGCGCAGCCAACCAAGCGGGCGGCAGCAACGGCGTTGGGCGCGGATGGAACGATCCGTTGAATCTCCAAGTGAGTACCATCACTAATCAGTTGACTGGCCAGCCCTTGAATCAAGGCACAATCGGCGCGCCGACGGTTCCCGGGATTGACTTTGTTGATCCCACCAACCCGCTGACCGCCAACGGCGTGATGGAGGGCTACAGCTCCATCAATGAAATGCTTCTCAATACCCAGAGCGGTCAAATCGCCTTCGGAACCACGACAACGAGCGCAAACTGGAGTGAGTTTTCGATCAACAACAACGCTGGCTCCCTCGACTTCAGCAGCCTGAATCAGACGACTTCATCGTCCTGGTACGCCCCATTCATCCAACCCTCCAACGACTACAGCTACAATCCCGGCTTCGGCGCGAACGACTTCGACTACCTCACCGCCAACCCTGTCGTCCTCGATCTCACCGGCGCCGGCATCAACATCACCGAGCTGGGCTCGTCCGCCCAATACATGGACATGACCGGCGACGGCTACAAGAACCGCACGGCATGGGCCGGAGCCGGCAATGGTGTCCTGGTGTTCGATGTCAACGCCAATGGCCTCGTTGATTCCGCGAACGAGTTCCAGTTCACCGCATGGGATCCGACGGCGGCGACGGACATGCAGGCGCTGCGCGACGTCTTCGACACCAACCATGACGGCAAGCTCGATTCGAGCGACACCAATTTCTCCGCCTTCAAGGTGCTGGTCACCAATGCCGACGGCACGACCACGCTGAAGACGCTGGCCGAGCTCGGCATCGCATCGATCAACCTCACGACCGACAATTACCAGAACGTGCTGGCCGACGGCTCGACGATTTCGGGCCGGACCACCTATACCCGCACCGATGGCTCGACCGGCACCGCGGCTGACGTGTCGCTGGCCTATGATGCCAACGGCTACGCGATGCAGCGTGTCGTCACCGTCAATGCCGACGGCTCGACCACCATCGACGTCAAGGCGCTCAATGCCAATGGCAGCCTCGCCAATGAAACCGTCAGTACAACCAGTGCGGACGGGCTTTCGCGTGTCGTGAAGTTCGACCACAACGGGAACGGAATCTTCGATCAAACCCAGACGATTGTGAATGCGGTCGACGGCAGCGGCAACCGCAGCAACACGATCTCAAATTTCGACGTCACCGGCGCACTGCGCGACCGCACCGCCACCACCACCAGCGCCAATGGCCTGACGGTGACGATCGCGCGCGATACCGACGGCAATGGCCTGGATGACCAGACCGAGCAGCGCGTCACCAACGCCAATGGCGGCCGGACCATCACGCTGACCGATCGCAATCCAGATGGATCGGCACGTAGCACCACGGTTTCGACCACCAGCCAGGACGGGCTGACCAAGTCGGTCCAGACGGACCTCGACGGTGTCGGCGGCATTGACCGGACGCGTAGCGATATCACCATCGTCGCCGGAGACGGCAGCCGGGCTGAGACCATCGTCGACAAGAACGGGACCCAGACGGTAGCTACGTCGGTGCTGGCAACCAGCGCGGACGGCCGCGCCAAGACCACCACCAGTGACCTCGACGGCGACGGCGATCTCGATCGCATCACGCAGTCCTCGATCGTGGTGGCCGCCGACGGAAGCTCGGTGACGACGCAGACCGATCGTAACGGCACCGGCACCGTGTTGATCGACAGGATGGTTACGGAATTGTCGGCCGACGGCCTGTCCAGGACCCAGCGGCGCGATGTCGATGGCAATGGCGTCGATGATCTCGTGACGCGCGACGTCACCGTTCGGAATGCCGACGGCAGCGTGACGCAGACCATCACCAGCCGCAGTG
This sequence comes from Bradyrhizobium sp. AT1, assembly GCF_001590795.1. GTDB lineage: Bacteria > Pseudomonadota > Alphaproteobacteria > Rhizobiales > Xanthobacteraceae > Bradyrhizobium. The sequence goes on along the minus strand of NZ_JXDL01000001.1, from coordinate 3,514,393 downwards.
GCAACGAGACCGTGCTGCTCGGCCGGACGGTGGAACAGCGCAGCGCCGGTGGCCGCACGCGCACCGTGCAGGCCGACAGCAATGGCGACGGCGTCAACGATCGCGTTGAAACCATCGTTGTGGCGGCTGACGGATCGAGCACCGACACCGTCAGCAATTTCAATGCCGACGGCTCGCTGCGCAGCCGCAGCGTCAGCACGGTCAGCGCCGACGGCCTTTCGACCACGGTGCAACAGGACCTGACCGGCTCCGGCACCGGCTTCGACCACACCCGCATCGACGCCATCGTCGTTAATGCCGACGGCAGCCGCACCGAAACCATCATCGACAACAGCGCCAACGGCACCGTGCTCGGGACAGTGGAGACCGTCACCACCGCCGACGGATTGTCGACCACCACGCACAGCGTGACCACTGGTGGCGACAATGTTACCCGCGCCGACGTCACCGTTCTCAATGCCAATGGCGGCCGGACGGAAACGATCACCGACAGGAATGCCGACGGTTCGAAGCGCGCCGAGACGATCGTTGCGACCAGCGCCGACCGCCTGACGGTATCTACCTCCGTCGATGCCAATGGCGATGGTCATGTCGACCGCATCAGCGGCCAGTCCGTCAATGCCGCTGGCGTTTCGGTCACCGACGTCGCTGACTACAGCGCCAGCGGCGCTATGTTGAATCACTCCGTCACCACCACCAGCGCCAATGGCCTGTCGGTCACGTCGCAGCTCGATGTCAATGGCGATGGCTCCATCGACCGCACGCATAGTGACGTCATCGCCCTCAATGCCGACGGCAGCCGCACCGAGACCGTCACGGACCGCAGCCGTAACGGCGCGCTGCTGAGCAGTGTGGTCAGCATCGTCAGCGCCAATGGTATGTCCGTCGCCACGCAGAGCGACCTCAACGGCGATGGCCTGATTGATCGCTCGCATAGCGACATCACTGTGCTTGACTCCGATGGAGGTCGCACCGAGACCATCGACGATTTGGCTCGCAACGGCGCGCTGCTCAACCGCACCGTCAGTATGGTCAGCGCCACCGGCCTTTCCGTCACAACGAAGCGCGACATCGATGGTGATGGTCTGTTCGACCTGATCCGGACCGACGTTACCCAGCTCAACACCGACGGCGGCCGCACCGAGACCGTGAGCGATCTGGCGCGCAACAGCGCGCTGCTGGGCCGCATCGTCACGACCACTAGCGCCAGCGGTACCAGCGTTTCGACCGCCCGCGATATCAACGGCGATGGCACGACCGACCAGACCGAAACGGTCGCGGTCGATGCCGCCGGCAGCACGGTCGATATCGTCTCCGACCTTAACGCCAATGGTACGCTGAGGGATCGCCTCGTCACCACCAGGAGTGCTAGCGGTCTCATTATCACGACGCAGTTCGATACCAACGGCGACGGCACGATCGACCAGACGCATCGCGACGAGACCGCGGTCAATGCCAATGGCAGCCGGACCCGGACGGTCACCGACCGCAACGGCAGCGCCGCCCTGATCGACCGGACCATCGTCAATACCAGCGCCAACGGTCTGTCGCAGACCACCCAGTGGGACAATACAGGGGCCGGCGTATTCGACCTCACCGAAACGCGCACCGTCACTCTCAACGCCGACGGCAGCCGCGTCGAAATGGTCAGCGAGGTCAACGCCGACAACTCGCTGCGATCGCGCCTGACCACGACGACCAGTGCCGACGGCAAGGCCGTCACGGTGGAACGCGTCCAAGGCGGCACCACCAGCACGCTGGTGACGCAGACCAATGCCAACGGCAGCGTCACCGCCACCGCAACGGACTACAACGCCGACAATTCGCTGCGCGATAAGGTCACCACCACCACCAGCGCCGACGGCTTGACGATCACGACCACACGCGACAGCAATGGCGACGGCCTAGCTGAGGCGACGCGGAGCGATGTCACCTTGCTTAGCACCGACGGCGGCCGTGTCGAGACCGTCACGAACAGCCTGTCCGGGACCGTCGTTGATCGCGTCGTCAGCACGACCAGCGCAACGGGCCTGTCGACCACAGTGGAGTACGACAACAACGGCGACGGAATCTTCGACAAGTTGCGGACGGATGTCGCCGTCCTTAACGCTGACGGCAGCCGCACCGAAACGGTGAGCTACACCAGCGGGAGCGGCGCTCTAATCTCGCGCTTCGCCACGACCACCAGCGCCGATGGCCTGTCGATCACCAAGCAATGGGATACGGCCGGCTCCGGCAGCTACGACCAGACCGCGACCGATACCACGGCGATCAACGCCGATGGCAGCCGTACCGAGACGGTGCGCTCGCTCAACGCCAGCGGCGGCCTGATTTCCGAAGCCATCATCACTACCAGCGCCGATGGATTGACCGAGACAAAGCAGATTTCGGTCCCCGGCAGCCGGTTGCTCAACCAGTCCCAGACCATCGTCAGGCAGCGCAATGCCGACGGCAGTACCAAGGAGACCTTGACCGACTTCGATTCCAGTAACGCGATAAGGGATCGCGCCGTAACCGTCACGAGCGCTGACGGAATGACAGTGACGACGACGCGCGACAACAATGGCGACGGCGTCACCGACCAGGTCGACGTGATCAAGCGGAACGTTGACGGCTCGAGTGTCGAGATCGTCACGGACTATTCCGGCGCCAACATCACCGGCAAGACCATCATCACCACCGCGACCGACGGCCTTACCAAGGTCACACAGCAATATCTGTCCGGCGGGACTACGCTCAAGCTCACCCGCACCGACGTCATCGTCGTCAATCTCGACGGTAGCCGCACGCAAACTGTGACCGATCGGAATCCCAGCGGTAGTTTGCGCCAGCTTGGCGTCATGACGACGAGCGCCGACGGACGCACCCGGACGTTGGTCAAGGACACCGACGGCGACGGATTCAACGATCACACCGAGACCACCAGCTTTGCCGCCGACGGCAGCTCGACCACCATCGCCAGGGACTTCAAGGCTCCCAACATCAAGACCAGCGAGACAATCACGCAGGTCAGCGCCGACGGCCGCAGCAAGACGGCGAGCGTGGATTCCGATGCCAATGGCAGCACCGATCGCACGGAGACCACCCGGACCAATGTCGACGGCACCACGGCGACTACCGTGACAGACCTCAACGGCGACGGCACGGTGAAGGATCACCGGACCATTACGACCAGCGCCGACGGGCGTATCACGGTGACGCTCACCGACACCAAGAATGCCGGTACCTACGACCTGATCGAGACCGACACGACCAATATCGACGGCACCCGCGTGGTGCTCGCCATGGACGCGACCGGCAATTCCGGCCGGCAGGCTTACGATGCTGGTGGCAATCTCGTCAGCGAAGTCTTCACGGCGCCGAACGGCAGCAGCTTGACCCGTACCTATGTCGACGGCGTCGAGTCGCAGGTAGTGTTGCGCAATACGCAGGGCCAGCTCGTGACGGCCAACGGCGACAATATGAAATCGAGCTTCGGTTCGTCGGGCCGTCCGATCGAGGGTGGCTTGAGCGCTTCGACCATGGCAGGCATGTTCTCTTCGCTGTTGTCCAGCGCCGTGAGGGCGGCCTTTCCTCAAGACGGCTCACCGCCCGGCTCCGTCGCTGTCGACCTGGCCCTGACCTTCGGCTCTGCCATAGGTCGTGCGATTGCCGGCAACAACCAGTTTGCGCAACTCGCAGCCGGAACCGTGCTAGGAGCCATCGGCAAGACGTTGGGTCAGGTTCTCAATAGTAACTTGTCTGGAGATGCCGCGACAGCGCTACAGCTCACTTCGGTCTTCAATACGTTTGGCATCAATGTCGCCTCGGCGGGAGCGGGAGCGGTTGCATCGTTCTTGGTGGCGGAATTGGGCACGGCGCTCGGCTTGGACGGCTACGGGGCGCAATTGTTCAACGCCAGCGTCGGCGCATTTGCCGGGAACATCGCCAGTCAGGCAGTCCAGTATGGTTTTGGAATAATCGAGACGATCAATTGGAGCGGTGCATTCAGTTCCGCGGGGGCAGGCCTCGGAGGTGCGCTCGGATCTCTCCTGGCGACCCAGATCGTGCATGCGCAAACCGAGGCGGGTGCGATCGGAGGGCAGATCGCCGGCGCGGTCGGTGCGGCGATCGGTACGGTCCTCGCCCAAGGACTCGGCCTGGCGCTGAACTTCTTGCTTCCCGGCATCGGCTCGCTTTTGGGGACGATCCTGGGAACGTTCCTCGGTGACCTGTTTGGCAGTAAACCGCACCCGTACGCTACAGATTTGATTGCTCCTACCAGCGGAGGTTACGTCAGTAGCGTTTATATCACGCAAGACCAGGGGAATATCGATGTCTCGAACGCGATGGCATCGGCTGTTACCAGCCAAGTCAACGCCTACCTCACGGCAGTCAACGGAGCATCCATTGCTCAGAATGCGGGTCAGTTGATCATTGGGTACAGCGCCACCGATAACGTCGCTACGTACAATTGGTCGTTTCAGACCCACACGCCGACCTTCGGCGAATTCGGTTTGCCGGTCGTGCTCGACGAGTGGGTCTATCAAAATGGTGCCAATGCTCAAAGCATCGTGGACGCAGCTACGGTCCACATGCTACGCGAAACCGAAGTCGTTGGCGGCAATATGCTCTTGAAGCGCGCACACCAACGATCGGCCTATTCCGATGTGATGAGGCTGGCCGGCGATCTGCAGGTGGCGCTAGATTACGAGCGCTATCTCAATAATCGTGAGATCATCAATGCCTTGATGGAAGCGAACCCGAATTCGGCGTTCACGGCTGGCTGGGCGGCGACCTTCGCACGGGTTCAGGAGCTCGGCCTCAACCGATATGGCTCCAGCGATTTCATCGGCGGCCTGGCCGGCTATCTCGACTCGGTCAGGAAGGCAGGTCTGGTTTTTGATCCCGCCAACGTGTCGATCGCGCATCACGCCGACGGCAGCATCACGTTGGAGATCAGGGTTGCCGGCAACGCCGCCGTGCCCGGCGAGTTATCTGCGTTCGCGAGCAAGACTAATGTGATCGATGACGCGACTGGCCGAACCGTCCAGTTCGTGTTTGCCGACGGCCTGGTTGCCGGGGGCGTGAATGCCGACTATCTGCGGGTCGCAGGCAATGACACCTATATGTTCAATCGCGGCGATGGCGTCGCCACGTATTCCGACCATTATGAGTATCAACAGCAGGTCGTTGTTGCGACGTCGGATGAACTCGGCAATATCAGCCATCACTATGAGTATCCGTATCTTCATGGCAACGGCGGTTCAGACACCCTGCTGTTCGGCGCCGGGATCCGCGCCTCCGATGTTACGGTCCGGCTTTCGGGAAGCGATTTAATCGTCGGGCTTAGGGACGCGACGAATGCCAATGTGACGTTCGCGCAGATTGCTGACAAGGTTACGCTGAAGAACTGGACGGACACGCTCGACCGCATCGAGACCTTCCGCTTTGCCGACGGCACTGTTTGGAGCGCTTCCGCCATGATTTTCGGCGGTGTCGGCAACGACACGTTCACCGGTACAGCGGGTGCAGATCTCTTTGTCGGCGGCCTCGGCAACGACACCTACACCGTCAACAATGCCAGTGATGTCGTGATGGAGAACGCGGGTGAAGGCATCGACACGATGCAGACCTCGCTTGCCTCCTATTCGTTGATGGCCAATGTGGAAAATCTGATCGGCACGGCTGTGACCGGACAGTCACTTACGGGCAACGCGCTCGACAACGTCATCAAGGGTGGAAGCGGCAACGACGTTTTGGAGGGCGGCGCCGGCAATGATACCCTGGTGGGGGGCGTTGGAACTGACACGGCTGTGTTTAGCGGTGCGCGTGCCAATTACGTCGTCACCTACAACTCCGGCACGCAAACTTACACTGTAGCCGACCAGCGTGGAGGTGCACCGGACGGCACAGATGCCCTCACCGAGGTCGAATATTTTCGATTTGCGGACGGTACCATGGCCGCTTTCTCGCTGTCGTTCGCGACCGTGATAGAGATGTTTGGAACTACCAGCCTAGTTTCAACAGGTGGCAATTACTATCTCATGTCAGTCGCAAGCGGCACCGGACCCGCCCTAAAGAGGGACGGCGCGGCTGTGGTGGCTGGCAGCTCCGGTGCTTGGTCTCCGGTCGCTGTGGAACAGCTGTCGGGCGGCGGTTATGACGTTGCCTGGAGAAACTCCTCGACAGGTTATGTGTCGATCTGGAGCACGGACAGCAACGGCAACTTCACATCGAATCTTACGGCCGATTTGCCTGGGACCGACATCGCCATTGAGATGCTGGAGTTTACATTCCATCAGGATCTCAATGGTGACGGTAGCGTCGGCGTATCCTTCATCGAATCTTTCGGGTCGACTAATACAGTGTTGTCCGGCGGGAATTATTACCTAGTCAGCAACAGCGCCGGCGCGGGGCCTGTTCTTAAGTATCAAGGCTCTCCTGTCATTGCCGCCGATTGGGGATCGTGGACAGTCATTGCCGCAGAGCAGGTGTCTGGTGGCGGCTACAATGTCGTCTGGAAGAGTTCCGCGAACGCGCATTACTCGGTCTGGAGCACAGACAGTAACGGCAACTTCCTGAACACTCTGGCCGCGGCTCCTGAAGTGCTTGGCAACGATGCATCGCTGGAAGCGCTGGAGTCGGTGCTCCACCAAGACCTCAATGGCGACAAGACGGTCGGTGTTCCCACCACCATCGAGTCGCTGGGATCGACCAGCCTAGTTCTCTCGGCAAACAACTATTATCTGATTAGTCTGAACACGGGAACTGGACCGACCCTGAAGTACCAGGGGTCTCCCGTGCTTGCTGCGGATTGGGGAGCTTGGACCGTCATTGCTGCCGAGCAAGTCGCAGGCGGCGGATACGATGTCGTCTGGAAGCATTCAAGCGGACAATTCTCGGTCTGGAGCACGGATAGTAATGGTGCATACCTGACAACTCTCGCGGCCGCCCCGCAAGTTGCGGGAACGGATCCGTCACTTCAGGCGCTAGAACCAACATTCCATCAAGATCTCAATGGCGATGGCATCATCGGGGTCCCCCCAATTGAATCCTACGGATCGACCAGCCTGGTCCTCTCCGGCGGCAATTATTACCTGAACAGCATCAGCAGTGGTAACGGACCGGTTTTGAAGTACCAAGGTTCTCCGGTCATCGCGGCCAACTACGGAGCGTACAAGGTAATTGCCGCCGAGCAATTGTCAGATGGCGGCTATAACGTTGCCTGGAAGAATAGCTCGACGGGTCTTTTTTCAATTTGGAACACGGATAGCAATGGCAACTTCGTGAAGACTGTTGCCGCGGCACCGGAATTGGGCGGGACAGAAATGTCCCTGAAGGCGCTAGAGCCAATGTTTCATCAAGACCTCAACGGTGATGGTGCGATCGGCCTGCCTTCAGTTGAGCTGAACGGCTCGACCATTACGGTTCTGGATAGCGGCTACTACTTCATGCTGAGCGCCAGCACCGGCACGGGCCAAAGCCTGAAATATCAGGGCTCGCCGGTGATCGCCGCCAACTATGGAGCCTACAAGGTCATTGCCGCCGAGCAGGTGTCGGGTGGCGGCTACGATGTCGTATGGAGGAATTCTTCTACGGGGTATTATTCGGTCTGGAGCACGGACAGCGCTGGTAATTTCGTCACCACCCTCGCTGCCGCTCCTGAAGTGCTGGGGAGCGATCCGTCTTTGAAGGCGCTCGAGCCGGTCCTTCATCAAGATCTCAACGGCGATGGCGTGATCGGAGCGTCTCCCGTCGTTCTTGACCTTGACGGTAACGGCATCGATCTCGTGCCGTTGTCCAGCTCTTCTGCGGCGTTTGACATGGATGGACAGGGACGAGAGCGTACAGCGTGGATATCCGGAGCGGACGGTCTGTTAGCTATCGACCTCGGCGCAAACGGCAGTGCCGCTCCCGACGGGATCATCGATCAGACCAACGAGATCGTGTTTACGGCGTGGGCGCCCGGCACCACATCCGATATGGATGCGCTCGCGCAAGTTTTCGACACCAATCACGATGGTGAACTTTCTGCCGCCGATGCGCGTTGGGACGACTTCCGAATTTGGCAAGATCTTGACGCGGACGGTTTTTCTCGGTTCGACGAGGTTCATAGGCTTTCAGATTTTGGAATCTCGTCCATCGATCTCCACCCGGTCGGTGGCCCATCGGTCCTGTCCGATGGATCAGTCATTCAGGGCTTGTCAAGTTATACGCGAACGGACGGCACGACGGGCATCGCAGGCGATGTTGCCTTTGCAATTGATCCAAGTTCGCGTTTGTCCAATGCGTTTAGCCAATTGGTGCAAGCAATGGCAAGTTATTCGGGTGACCGTGGGTTCGTAACATCACCGGAACCTCTGTCATCTCAGTACGATCATGCGGCTCAAGGAGCGCTGGCGGCGACATGGCGGCCGGCTGCGGCAGGCTGATGGTCGTCAAGACCCTTGTGTTCGAGGTTTCGCGCTTTTTCTGAGGTCTAATCTCGGGAAGCTTGGTTGCACGATTATCTTCGAGGGACCGGTCGGGCTCCAGCCTAGTATGCTGGTGCTGGATGCGCCCAACTGCCAAGAGGCCAAGGCGCTTGGCTTTCTCAAGCCAACGGTTACGTGCCAAGCGGAAGTGCGACCTCATCAAGCCTACCGCTGACAGGCCTTCGCGCCGCTTCGCGTTCCCGGTCGCCGACCGAGATCATAAGTCAGGCCAGGAGGCTCGCCGGATCGCCTTTGAGGGCTATTTCGTCTTCTCTCGCACGAAGCGCCGGAACAGCTTCAGCGGATCGGCCGCTAGTGCCTCCGCGATGGCGATGAACTCAACGACATCCAACCGGCGTTCGCCGCCCTCGTATTTGGCCACAAAGGATTGCGGCTTGCGCAGCTTCTTGGCGAGGGCGTGTTGGCGGATGCCAGCCTTTTGTCGCGTTGCGACAAGAAGGGCGATGAGGCGGGTATATTCGGCGGATTTGAGGGATTTTTCCATGGGCCGCCGGGCAGTTTCGATTCGGCGGCAGTCAATCTGATCCCGGAACGGGATTATCCCAAAAGAGGATCATATTAACTCTCATCTGCGAAGCTGGCTGGCGAGGCGCTCGGTTGTGCTGGACTTGCGCGGCCAGCGGAGCGCAATGGCGGGGTATGACTGCCCCCAAAAGGAGACTTACCATGCTGGTTGAACTGCATCAGGATCCGCTTATTTCGCACTCACACGCGTCGCATATTCGGGAGCAGGCGCTGCTCCATCTCTGGCTCGGTGAGCTGATGTCCGCGCGCTGGCGGCAGGGCCGCCACGATATCGAGGTTCTCAAGAGCGAGGTTGATCGCGGCGGGTACGACCTCGTACTGGAGGCCAACGGGGTCATCCGGCACGTCCAGTTGAAGTCGACCTTTACCGGCTCAAGCGTCCGCCACGTCACCGTGAGCACCAGGTTGTTGGACAAGCCCAGCGGCTGTGTCGTATGGCTCGAGGTCGACCAGAGTACGCTGGCCCTCGGGCGCTATTTCTGGTTCGGCGGCGAGCCGGGGGCGCGGTTGCCTGATCTGGGCTCAAAGGTCACGCGGCATACCCGCGGGGACAGCAGCGGTCAGAAGCTCGAACGTCCCATGCACCGTGACCTCGGCAAGGCCTGCTTCGAACAGGTCGATAATGCAGAGGACTTGCTCGTCAGATTGTTCGGGTAGCTCCCTCCAAGAGAGCAAGCGGCCTGCCAGCCGACGTGTGGTTGGCAAGGCCGCGTGCTCTCGATGCACGCCTGGGCCTCGCGTTTAGCCCCGTGGTCCGGCCGCCCCTCGCGCGAGGGCGGAAAGTTCAAAAAAGCCATAGCCTCGCCAAGCCTCAGGGAAGGCCGTGGAGAGGATTTGTCTACTCCCTGCACCCTGAGAGGTCCGGAATCCTTTAAATCACGCTCTAAGTGAGGCCTTTTGGGGCTGCCCACGTTGGAGAGCGTTGGAAATACCAAATGAAAACAACGTCTTACTGTGTGGCTCAGTGGCCTCAAGGGCCTTCTTTCGGGCTCGCCGGCCAAACGCGAGCCGGTCGCGCCGACTGCCTGACATAGGAGAATTGGCACAAGTCATGCTATAGTTATCTGATACATCATTGCGGAGCCAATTCGATGCACCAGCTTCCCAAAAAGGTACAGCCGCCTTCCCAGTTCGAAAAGCCCGCCAAGGAGCGCATGATTGAGGTCGCCGACACATTATTCCGTATTCTCGGCATCAGGGTCGCAGACGGCTTGATCGCCAAAGAGGCGCATTCAAGCGTGGAGATCTTTTACAAGTATTTTGGCAATGGTGAGCCGCTGATCGGCCGCTTCGTCAAGTCTTTGATTGCGGAAAGCGAAAGTTATTGGCGCGGTCTTGCCGCGGAAGACGAAAACGATCCCGTGGCACAGCTGCGCAAGTGGCTTGCCTACGAAGGACATCAGATTGGTTACATGATGGAACCGCGGGTTTTGCTGTCGCGCACGGCGGCGGAATTGTTCGAGATTCGCAAACACCAGCATCCGTTTTTGAGGGAGATCGAAGAACATTGGCAGGCGGAGCGGCGGCGGGTGGTCGGGCTTTGCAAGGCCGCAAAGCTGCGCGATCCGGTAGAGCTCGCAGATAAACTGCTTCTGCTGGTGCACGGCGCGCGCAACGAGCGAGGGGCTTACGGGTCCTTGAAACCGAGCCGCTTGCTGCAGCAGGCTGGAAACGAGATGATGCTGGCCCATGGAGCCGCCGATAGGCCCGCGATCGACCCCATTACCGGCCAGGATTGAGACTGAGCATGACCAAGACCAACGACGCCGCAGCGGTCGTCTTTACCTCTGAGACGCGGAAAGAGATTCTGCAGCAAGGCGGGTCACGCGGCTGGGTCCTCAGCAAGAAAAGTGTGGAGCAATGTGACTATCTTGTCTGCTGCCGAAGGCAGGATTGGAATAACAAGGCAGAGGGCATTCCGGCCCGAGCTGCATTTTTGGTCGGCCGGATTTCAACGCTGACAGAGATTGACGATTCCGTAAATTCCAGGGGGCAGGCGCGCTTCCGGATTGGAATCTCGGAGTTTGCGGACGTCTTGGTCGCAGATATCTGGCGCAAAGAGCTGCGCAATCCGGTTGCCTATGCCAGCCTGACGGAGCTCGGCATCGTGCATCGAAAGCTGAAGTTTCAACCGATCCCTGACGCCCCGATCGCGAGCCCGGGGGAGGGGGCAGGTCTGACCATTGCGGATGCGAAGAAAGGCTTGGCGGCCACGTTCGGCGTGCGGCCTGAAGATGTCGAGATCACGATCAAGGGATGATCGCGATTAACCAGAGCTCGCTCCCGAGCTGATGTATACGCAAAGTATACTTGAAGTAAGCGGGAGCGATGCGGTATCGTTGTGACCTGTCCCCGAGGAGAGGTCTCATGAGTGATTTCCGCGTTGACCATCTGCCCCTTGCCGAGCTGAAGCCGAACCCTGCCAACGCCAGGCGGCATTCCCGCAAGCAGCTGCATCAGATCGCTGCCTCGATCCGCGAGTTCGGCTTCAACAGCATCGTGGTGGCGGACGAGGAGGGCATGATCCTCGTTGGCCATGGCCGGGTCGAGGGCGCTCGGATGGCCGGGTTGGAGCGGGTGCCGGTGCTGCGGGTCGGCCATTTGACGGCCGAGCAGAAGATCGCGTTTTCGCTGGCTGACAATAAGATTGCGTTGAACTCGGACTGGGACATGGACCAGCTGCGCGTGCTGTGGCGCGAGCTGATGGGAGTCGAGGTCAATTTCGACGTGGAGGTGACCGGTTTTGAGACCGCCGAGATCGACCTGTTAGTGGACGGCGAAACGAGCCGCGGAACGCCTGACCGAAGCGATCTTGTCCCCGCGGTTGGGGCGGAGCCGGTCTCGCGGCTCGGTGATCTCTGGGTTCTGGGGGAGCATCGCTTGCTGTGCGGCGATGCCTGCGATGCCGCCGCCTTTGCGGATCTGATGGACGGCGAACAGGCGCGCCTGGTGTTCACCGACCCACCTTACAATGTACCGATCGACGGCCATGTCAGTGGGCTCGGCGCCGTCAAGCATCGTGAATTCAAGATGGCCTCCGGCGAGATGAGCTCGAGCGAATTCATGGGCTTCTTGGGCGTGGTATTCGGCAATATGGCGCAGGTGAGTGTGGACGGCGCGATCCATTTTGTGTGCATGGATTGGCGGCACATGGACGAGGTGCTGAAGGCGGCCAGCGGCATCTATTCCGAGCTGAAGAATTTGTGCGTCTGGAACAAGAGCAATGGCGGCATGGGCTCGTTCTATCGCTCCAAGCATGAGCTGGTATTCGTCTACAAGGTGGGGCAGGGGCCGCATGTGAACACGATCGAGCTCGGCAAGCACGGTCGCTACCGCACCAACGTCTGGGACTACGCCGGCGCTAACAGCTTTCGTTCGGGACGGGACGCCGAGCTTGAAATGCACCCGACGGTGAAGCCGACCGCGCTCGTGATCGACGCCATCAAGGATTGCTCGCGTCGCGGCGACATCGTGCTCGACCCCTTCTCCGGATCAGGCACGACCATCATGGCCGCACAGAAGTCCCGCCGGCGGGCGCGCGCCATTGAGCTGGATCCGCTCTATGTCGACGTCGCGATCCGCCGCTGGCAGGCTTATTCCGGGCAGGCTGCGACCATGGCTTTGACGGGGGAAACCTTCGCGGAGGTCGAGCAGCGCCGCGCCGACCCGTTGCAATGAGGCCGCTGGGGCGAGGGGCAGGTCACGAGCGGAAATACCTCAACGATGCGCTCATCTATCTTCAGGCGCGGCGCATCGGTGCCAGCCTGTTGACAGGGAATGTCGGCGACTTCGACTTCCTGAATCAACTCCTTCTCGGCGTTCCGATCATTCCGTATCGGCAGGCGTAAAGAAGTATTCCCTTTCGCCAAAGATGCTCGCGGTAGTGCAAGCCCTCCGAGCAAAAAGAAATCAGAAGCATGTCCAGCCCTCACTTGCCGACGCCCGAAGCGATGCTACATTGTCCCCATGGCTCTATGGCAGTTCGTTGTCGACCTTATTCCCGCGTCAGCCGCTACCGGGAATGGCATGGTTGCCGTGCGTATGAACCGCAATCAGCTTGATGCGATCGAACTGAACTTTTCTCAGGCGACCATTGACGCGATTGTCGAAAGCGTCGGAAAGATGTTACCTGAGAAGCAATCTTGGGCACCAAGCTTGCGCATTTGGGGGAATGAGAAAAGCCACGATATTCAGATCGGCTTCCAGGGAACAGCAATCGAGGATGTCCAGTTCCGTATAAACGTCGCCGATTTTTCGTTGACATTGGTAGGTGAGATATGCGCCCTCGCGCGCACCTTCGACTGTGTTCTCGCGACGAGGAGCGGCACTATTATCCGCCCGTATGGCGAGGCTCTCGTTCGCGCGATCACGCAATCCGACGCGGCCCGCTTTGTGAGTGATCCAGAGCGCTATCTGCAGAAAGCCATCCAAAATGACCCAGCGCCTCAATGAGGTGTACGGTCGTCCCCGCGGCTGACGGTCGTTTATGAGTTCACGCCCTCGGAGCCTGGAGCCGCGCGAACTGGCGGCCGAGCTGGCGCGGCTGACCGAGGACTCGCTCACCGTACCGGTTATTGCTATTCGCGAGCGCCTTGACCGGGTTCGTCGCGAGCAGGAAGGCAGCCTTGCGGACCGTCTGTTGACGATCGGCCAAGATTGCGCAAAGCGCTTGAAGGAACCGCGCGGCTCTGTCGATTGCGACGATCTGCTCTACAACGAGCGCGGACTTCCTCGATGACGATCGATGCCTCTGCCCATAGTCGATCTTGCAAGACGAAATTGAGGTAATGCTCCGTGCTGGTGATAAGGTCATACGTTGTTCGAACTTGTCGAGACGGCTTTCGTGATCGATATCGGTCTCGATCCGATAGTAGAGAATTCGTAGGCTGAATCTCGTAGCGGGCACGCTACGCCGATTCGGCCGCTTTGCTTGCTCAATACCGTAAATTGTAGTACAAAGCTCTCGCCTCGCGCGAGAGCCAGGTTGGGTCCTTTTGGGACTTTGCGTGATGCACAAACCCGGCATGTAGAGCGTAGATGACGGCGTGACGCCTGATGGGTCCGAATTCCTGCTTGCAGGGATCTGGTCACCGGAGGCCACGCCATTCTCATTTTGGGTGACCTCCTCGAAGCCACTTTTGAGGAGTTTGAAACATGGATCGTAATCCCAAGGGACAGTTCCCGAAGGGCACCTCCGGCAATCCGAAGGGACGCCCGCGTAAGCAGCCGCACCCCATCTGCGACGATCAGGTTCGCCGCGACTTCTTCGAGGCCGAGGAGGCGTTGGTGCCTATCGTGATCGGAAATAAGCGCGAAATGATCCCAGCGCGTGTGGCAATTGACAAGCAGCTGATCTTTAAGGCGGTATCGGGCGATCCGCGCGCCATGGCACAGTATTATAAGCGCAAGGATCGATTTGTTTTCGAGTACGTCAATCAGCAGCTCGAGAATTTGCGCATCATTGTCGAAGGCGATGATCGTTTGCGTCAGTTCCCAGAAGATGTCACAGACGAATTTAAGAAGGCACTGAGCCTGCTGAAGCAGAGTATAGATAGGCATTACTATCCCCTTTAGCCGTTCCTGACGCAAACCATAGCGCTTAAGGCTGACGGGAAGAGGAGTGCATCACCGCACTCCTCTTTCCTGTTTCGGGTTTGAGCAGATGGTGTCACCAGCCAAACGCTGGTTGGGTTGTCCAGCCCCTCGACGGGAGCACCACGCGCACACTTCTCTATCCTTAAAGGAAAAGCGCTACCGGCGGTGCGGCGATCTCGGCGGCCGATCTTACGTCCCGCTTTCGAGGCGGGGGAATGCGAAGACACACTCAGACCGTTGCGGGCGTGTACTGGAGTTATCGATTGTCGGACCAGTTGCAGTGCATTCATAGAAAGATGTGGCAGCACTCTCCGTGTTAGGTGCAAGGCCTATCGATCGGCCCCCTGACGGCTGTCCTTGACGACCGCCCAACCGGATGTATCTAGTTTGTGTCATTATGTGAGGCGAAGATGAAGGTGGCCTTTCAGAAGTGGGGCGATAGTCTGGCCTTGCGGGTGCCCAAGGCATTTGCCGAAGAGATCGGCGCGCGTGACGGCGAACCTGCAGAGATGACCGTGCGTGACGGCAAGCTGGTTATCGAGATCGCGGCGCGGCGTCGTCGCGGGCGTCGCTATGATCTTAAAAGGCTGGTCGCCGGCATTACGGCAGACAATCGCCATGGCGAAATCGATTGGGGAGCGCCGGTTGGCCGCGAAGTCTGGTAGCTACCGTCCGGATTCGAGGCCGTATTGACGGAGGGCGAAGACCTAAGCGGTGCCGTGCTCGCCGACCCGCCGCGCAGCATTTTCATGGGAAAGGCGGCCGATCCGGCATGGAGGGCGGGCGCCAGATATCGTGGTCACCGACGTGCGTGAACGTTTGGCCGCATTGCTCGGGATCGAGTGAAAGCTTTGAGTGAGTTCCGAGATGCACTTGCTCTGTGGGCAAGCTGTCCATCGGGTGGACGAAAGCTCTGAATGGCGGCTCGTTTCTCGCGGCTATCATTGGACTCTTGAAAGCTGCGAGACGCGCTCAGTCCGTTAGGCGAGCCGGTCAATCATCAGAACTTATCCAGCAAACAGGACTGACGACCGCTTCTGGCCCATCAGCGAAGTAGCAGCGCACCTCGTTGAGGTCCGCTCAGTGAGGCATGGCGGACCAGATTTGCTCAGGTTGAGTTCTTCGCATTTTGACCCATTGCGGACGTCTAGATGGCTTAATCCTAAATTGAGCACATTATCCCCCGTCAGTTGACGAAAATTGTGATTGCAACCAACTTCCAGCTTATAGACCTATGACACATGAAGTCTGAGTGGATCGATGGCCCCGCGAGCGAAGGCAGCAATTTCGGGCCTCTTGGGGATTTGGGTTACCCTGTTCGTCGTGTCGGTGATTTTGGTGTTCGGCTGGTTTGTCCTTGATGGCAGCACGACCCGGTCCCGCGTCGTTCGTTCACGGCTCACAATTGTAGTCGAAACTCCTGAAGGTGAGCGATCAGGTTCTTCCGTTACACAAAGCACCATTAGTTTCCCTGGTGGTCTCACCAAGGCGCAGGGATGGGGAGTGACCGAACAACTCGTGGGCGAGGCAGTTGCAGTTGATCTCGGCGATCGCGGGGTGTTGTTTTCCACCTTTGAAAGACCGTCTGTCCTCTCTCGCAGAGGAGGTGACGCCTATAATGCGGCGTTGGCGCCGTTTCCGCAGGAAAGATTTCGGGGCAATTATGCCTCCAACGCTACCGAAAATGAAAAATACGCGGCTTACCTCGACGAGCTAAACCGTCTCAAGCCGAAGTCGGCGTTGTTGCCTGAAGCCATGCCCGCGTTGGTCCGGTTCGGTGATCGGAACGAGCCGACCAGTATCGCGCTAATCGATCCACACGATCTCGCTGCGAGCTTTGGTAGAGGTGTGATCCTCAAGGGCGCGACTGTCGAAATCACGGACGATTCAGTGACCCAACGAATCGAAGCGCTTTTGCCTTGGCTCAAGTCCAGCAAGCTTGCGGAGTATCTTTTTCCGAATCCGACCCATCAGCCGCCGCCAGATGTTCGAGAAGTCAGACATCTCACTTATGACGATTTCAGGAGACTGCCCCGATGACCGATATCCGCCGGGTGCGTGATGGAGCGTTTTTGGACGTCCGCATGTGGCCCGAAGCCGACTGGCTTGGGGCGAACTAACCGTGTCCGGTCTTGAAGACTGAACGGACAGGGCTCCATCCCCGGGCGGCCTAATCGCGCTTATAGGGTGCAGGGCCAAGTCGGCGCTCTCGAACACCTTCGTCGCATCGAATCCGATGCACCCGTTTCTTTCCGCATCTCCTATCCCGCCCCCCGCTGCACGATGGACCCCTGCTGCAGCCCTGTTCGCCCCCTGTAACGACCCTGATCATCTCCTGTTCTTGCTCCTGTTTCTGGCGTCCCCGCGCGCTGCGGAAGGCTCGTAAGCCGCTTATGTGTCGACGTTTTTCCCGCAAGGTGCTCGTCGGCGACGCCATCGCGCGTATTTATCAGGCCGATCAGGTTTATTAGGGAGCGCAACTCATGCTTCTTGTCCGGACCATTTCGCCAACTCGGCGATTTTCCTCGGCGCGAAGCTCGGGGTCGTAGATGGCGGCTGGGGCACGCAGCGTACCTGCCCGCGCTGATTTTCTTGGCCCCGGCCTAGCCCATTTGGGGGAGGCGCAGCCGGTCCGCTTTGGCATATCGCTTCCAGCGACCGCCCATTGCGTCCAGCGTTCTTGCGTTCGTATGGGACGAGGGTGCCGGCAGATCGTCAAGTAGCGAAATGACGTCAAACACGTTGGGAGACAGTCTAGTGGGCCTGGACGGCTTCTCGTTCTTCGAGCTTGAGATGCGTAAGCGTTCGCGGAGCTGGGAGTGGAGCATCGGCTCCCGCGGCCGAAAGGCTATCATGCGAGGACGCGCGAGGAAGCGCGTGGTGGCGAGATATCAGGCGACCAGCGCGTTGTTTCTCTTGCTGATGAATGTATCCGTGGCGGCTCGGGGCCGAAAATAGAAAGCGGACCGCAAACACGAGGCCGCGCCTTCAGCTGAAACACCTGAAGGCTTGAGGCCTTTCGTTCCTGCTCAGACGAAACATGCGGTCGCCGACGGGCATAAGCCAAATGTCACCCCAACTGCGAAACCAGCGTGACCAGTTCCGACTGCCGATGCGCTCCCGTCTTCGAGAAGATCGACTTCAGATGGTTGCGTGCCGTTTCGCGCGAGATGCGCAAATGTTCGGCGGCGCTGGCGAGCGATGCGCCGGTTGCGAGCAGCGCGGCCAGTCGGGATTCCGCCGGTGTGAGATCGAAGGCCTGGCCGATCAGCGCGGGGTCCGGCGCTGCACGCGGGACGAGGTTGGACAGGATCACCATGGCGCGCGCGCCGAGGAAGACCGAGCGCGCCGCGCCGTCCACCGGCAATGTGCGCAAGACCACCGGTGGCTTGGTCGTCCGACGGATAAGGATCGGAGAGGCGGGAATGGCGGCGGCGTCCGGCGTCGAGCGGATCATGCTGATCAGCTGATCGAACCTCGTCATCGCCTGCTTGTCGCGGAGAACGAGACGCCGATCCCTGATCCGGATCTCGTCGTCGAACCCGCGGTCCGCCACCGCGTTCGTGCGCAGGACCATTCCGTCCCGATCGAGGACCAGTGCGGGTTGTCGAACCCGATCCAGGACGTCGGTCATCGAGGTCAGCGCGGCCCGTCCAACCACAGTCGCGAGCGTGGCAGTCTCGGTCAGGCGGGGCGCCAATTGCACCAGCAATTGCTTGTCGCGCGCCTCGAATGCGCCTTCGCGGCCTGTTCGTTGCAGCGTCAGCGCCCAGGCCGCGCTGTCGGCCCAGAAGCCGATGCCGGCAAACCAGCGGTATCCAAATGGAAACAGCACCTCGTTGTACATGGGATCGGCGCGAATCTGCTCGGGGCTCATCACGTCGAGGTCGGTCACGACCTCGCCCGCCATCATGCGCGGAAAAGCCTTGGCCCGCGGGTCCTTCAAATGCCAGTTGTTCCTGAAATAGAAGTCGGTCGCCTCGGCGATCGATGCCGTGCGGGGAACGTCCGGGGTCCTGACGTCGCTCTGAAGCAGCAGGGCCGCCGACGCTCCGACCGCCCTGCAGATGTCATCCATGATGGCACGCCATGCTTCCGGATTCACGGCGGCCTCGCCAAGTCGATTGAGGACCTTCGACAGCTCCTCATCGTCGATTCTATTGGTCCTCAAGCGCGGTCCCCCTCCGCTGAGCCCCGGGCATTCGCTGCAAGCTGGCCGGCATCTGTGCTGCAAGCCATGCAGAAACACCCCTGACATTGGGGCCTTCCAACGCGTTTCCCTGACCGGTGATGCTTCGTGAGGAGGCGGCTCGACGCAAGCCCTCTTGCCTGTTTTTCCTGGTACGGGGCGTTCGACGAAAGTCTAGCAGGATCGTCCCGGTAGAGGTGGCGCGACCAGGACCCGGATGACCCATTCGGGTCATGCGTCAGGACGCACGCGCGCTATTCCATGGAGGAGGAATAGGCTTCATTCCGGGATTGAGATGACGTTGCCCTGCGCGAGCCCAGTTGGTTTTGGTGCTAGCTCTCCGCTGCCGATATCCGGCAGCGAGACCCGGATGCGTCAGAGTGTCGCAGTCTGCGCAACGGGCCGGGGCGCGAATGGCACGCCGGCGCTATCAGCGGTGGTAGCCCATTTGCTCGGCAGCTTAAGCGATGTCGTGACATCAGGTCGGGCAGGGAAGGCGCTCGCTCCGTTCCACCCCATATTGTGCAGCAGTCCGGCAAAGCGTCGCTCCTTCGGAATGCTCAGGTCGCGCGCGATCACCGATCGGCGACGCGGGCCTTCGCAGCTGCACCGGTCGGTTCACAGCCTGCTTAAGGTTAGCAGCTGTGCTGTCTTGACGCAGTCATGTAACAGTGGAAACAATTTGCAATTATCAGAAAAGTTTTTTCGACGGTCGGAGATTTGCGACTTCGAGAATTCAGGCGATGCCGAGCAACGGCGCTAGGCGTCGAACAATAACAAGACCACGTCATTTCAAACTCGCGCCGTTGGGCTAACGGCGAACCTGGAAAAATCGGGAAGGTTACGGGAGGGGGCTCACCATGAGCGACCGCACGACGTCATGCGTCGCGTCCATATCGCGTTCTGCTTTCGACGATTGAAGATTTCTCCATCCGTATAACGCAAGCCGCTTCCGCGCGCTCGCGAGCGATGCCTGTTGCCATATCGAGAAAGATGAATCGCCATGATCATTAACGGCACCAATGCAAACGATCAGATCACCGGCTCCAGCTCGGCTGACATCATCAATGCAAGGAATGGCGACGACACCGTCGGCGCCGGAGCGGGCAATGATCTCGTTCAAGGCGGCAACGGCAACGACATCATCAATGCCGGTGCGGGCAACGACATCATCGACGCCGGCAACGGCAACGACACGGTGGATGGCGGCACCGGCAACGACATAGTTCTCGGCGGCAACGGCAACGATACGCTGCTCGGTGGTGCGGGCAACGACCTGATCTCCGGCGACAACGGCGACGATGTCATCGACGGCGGCGCCGGCACCGACATCGCCAGCGGCGGCAACGGCAACGACATCCTGATCTATCGTGCTTCAGAGAATGTGGGCTCCGTCGATATCTACGACGGCGGCAAGGGCCAGGACACGCTCCGCCTCGTGGTCACGCAAACGATGGCGAACTCGGCCTCGTTCAGGTCTGATGTTGCGGCCATCCAGGCCCTCATCGCGCGCTATGGCAGCGCGGACTACGCGTTCAGGAGCTTCGACCTCGCCGTCGCCTCGATCGAAAAGGTCGAAATCGTCATCGAGGGCCCGACCAATCACGCGCCGGTCGCGGTCGCGGATACCGCTTCCGTCAAGGAGGACGTGACGACCGTTGCCAGCGGCAATCTGCTCGCAAACGACACGGACGCCGATGCCAGCGATACCCATACCATATCGGCCGTGGCAGGAGGCGCGGACAACGGCACCACGATCACCGTGGTCGGCACCTATGGAACGCTGGTGGTCACCAAGGCGACCGGCGCCTACACCTACACGCTCAACAATTCCAGCTCCTCCGTGCAAGCGCTCGCCGCAGGCCAGCAGGTGACGGAGCAGTTCACTTATACGAATGCCGACAACCACGGTGGAACGGGCTCGTCGACGCTCGCGGTGACCATCACCGGCAACAACGACGCGGCCACGATCACGGTGTCGGGGAGCCAGGACATTTCCGTGACCGAGGCCGGAACCGTGGCCGGCGACCCCAACGCGTCGGGCAAGCTTGTGGTGGCTGATGCCGACACCGGCCAGGATCATTTCGCAGTCCCGCCCTCGCTTGCCGGCACCTACGGTAATTTCACTTTCAATGCGGCGACGGGCGCCTGGACCTATACGCTCGATCCCGTGAAGTCGAACCCGCTCATCGCAGGGCAACAGGTCACCGACACCCTGACGGTCGCTTCAGTCGACGGTACCGCTACCCGCGACATCGTGGTGAACATCACGGGCACCAACGACGCAGCCGTGATCGGCAATCTTGGTCAGCACGATGTCACCGAGGACGGCGTCCTGACGGCGTCCGGCACGCTGTCGATCAACGATGTCGACCTGAATCAGAATTCGTTCCAGACCGTCGTCGCCTCGGCGCCCGGCAATCTCGGGACGCTGACGATCGGCACCGATGGCGCCTACAGCTATGCTGTCGCCAACAACCTCGTTCAATATCTCGGCCAGGGCGAAACCCGCGACGAGACCTTCACCGTCAAGGCCGTGGACGGCACGACCAAGGACGTGACCTTCACGGTCCATGGCGTCAACGACGCCGCCGCCATCGGCGATCCCGACCAGCACGACGTCACCGAGGACGGCCAGCTGACGGCATCCGGCCAGCTGACCATCAGTGATGCCGACCAGAACCAGGCCGCGTTCCAGGCCGGCCAGGTCACGGCATCCGCGAATCTCGGAACGGTGACGCTGCAGGCCGATGGCCATTACACCTATGCTGTCGACAACGCTGCTGTTCAATATCTCGGTGCCAACGACGTCAAGACGGAGGCGTTTACGGTCGCGTCGGTCGACGGCACGACCAAGACCATCAGCTTCGACATTCACGGCTCGCAGGACGCGCCTAGTCTGAACGTTCAAAACTCGTCGGGCGCCGCGGACAGCAACATCACGTTGAATATTGCGGCGACCAAGATCGACCACAGCAGCACCTTGTCGGTGAAGATCGAGGGGGTGCCGTCGAGCTTCACGGTCCAGAATGGCGCGGCGATCGGAGACGGCACCTGGCTGGTGACGGGGGACTCGATTCAGAACGTCGTCCTGATTCCGAATCATGCCGTCGGCAGCCCGGATCCGTTCACCCTGCATGTGACTGCCATCTCCGACGACGGTGTTCATCAGGCGGTGAGCACGGGCTCCCTTCAACTGACCGTGCAATCCGGCGCCAACGAGATCAACGCGCTGGATATCGACGGCTATATCGGCGGTGCGACCGTCTTTGCCGATGCCAACAACAACGGAATACTCGACGCGGGCGAAGCCTACACCACGACGCGGGCCGACGGCAGCTTCACGCTGGCGGGCGGATCCGGTCCGCTCGTGAGCATCGGCGGCGTCGATATCTCGACGGGCTTGCAGGTCGCGGGCGTGCTGAGGGCGCCGGAGGGCTCCACAGTCATCACGCCGCTGACGACGTTGATCGTCGCACTGGTCGACAGTACGGCAAATGACGAGCACCCGCTGACGGTGGACCAGGCCATCGGCGCCATCGCCGCCGCGTTCAACGTAAATCTTGCCTCCGATCCCCAAAACCCCATCGACCTGCTGTCGTACGATCCGGTGCCCGCGGCGGTGAGTGGCGATGCGACCGCGACCGCGGTGCTTGCGGCGGCCATCCAGGTCCAAAGCACGGTCGCGCAGGTGTCGGCAGTCGGCGTGGCGCCCGATGCCGTCATTTCAGCGATTGCAGGGGCCATTACCGCATCGCAGACCGTTCCCAACGCGCCGGCCTTCGATCTGGCGTCTTCGGATACGGTTCAGAGTGTTGTCACGCTGTCCGGTGTCAGCACGGCCGCTGCCGCGACGGTCATCGAGGTCGTTGCTGCCGCGAACGACAGCATCCAGACGGCCACGAACGTCACCGAGCTGGCGCAAGCCGGCCAGGTCGCCCAAGGCGCAGCCGCCGACAAATTGGCGACGACTGACTTTACGGATCAAAGTTCCATCGACCAGCTGACCGACCAATTCGTCGATCATCTCGACACCCAGGTTGCGAATGCCGTGCTGACCCCGATCGGGAGCACCTTGTTCGGCACGCTCGGTGATGACGTGCTGGCTGGCGGAAGCGGCAACGATCTGATCGATGGCCAGGACGGCAACGATCGCATCAGCGGCGGTGACGGGAACGACATCCTGTTCGGCGGGGCCGGCAAGGACTATCTGACCGGCGGCTCCGGCGACGATATTCTCGACGGTGGCCCGGGCTTCGACCGCGCCGTCTATACCGACGCGACCGGCGGCGTCACGATCAACCTCGCGCTGGGAACGGCGTCCGGCGCAGGCGTGGGCACGGACACGCTCGTCAACATCGAAGCTGCCATCGGCAGCAACTTTGCCGATACGTTCAACGCAGCCGGCTTCACCGGCGACGCGCATGTCCCCGGGAGCCCGGTCGGCTATAACGAGTTCGAAGGCAAGGGCGGCGACGACACCATCATCAGCAACACCAACAGCCAGGGAGCGGAGCTGACGCGCGTCTCCTATGTCAGCGCCACCGGGGCGGTGACGGTGGATCTCGCCGCCGGTTATGCGCAGGGTGATGCGTCGGTGGGCCATGACACCCTCGTCGGCTCCGGCTTTAACGGTGCCTGGGGCTCCGCCTACAACGACACGATTCTGGGCAGCAACAACCCGATGTTCACCGCGGAGGTGTATTCGGGCTTTGCGGGCAACGACTACATCGACGGTCGCGGTGGTTATGACCGCGTGGACTACAACGTAGATCCGACCACGACGACGGGAATCACGGTCAATCTGGCCGGCGGCGTCGTGACCGGCGATTCGACCATCGGAACCGACACGTTGCGCGGGATCGAGGCGATCCGCGGTACCAATTTTGCCGATACGTACAATGCCACCGGCTTCGGCTCGGGCAGCGTCAATGCCGGCTCGAACGGGACGTTCAACGAGTTCACCGGCAACGGTGGCAACGATTTCATCACCGGCAACGGCTTCACGCGGCTCGGTTTCAACAACGCGACCGGCGGCGTCCACGTCGACTTCGTCACCGGCATTGCCAGCGGCGATTCATCCGTCGGCACTGATCAATTCACCGGCGTCAATGCCGTCCAGGCGTCGATGTTCGACGACACGCTGCTGGGCGGTGCGACCAACGACACCTTCACCGGCCTTGCCGGCAACGATTACATCGACGGCCGTGGCGGCTTCGATGTCTCGTCCTACAACAACATCTTCTTCACCACAGGAAGCATCACCGTCGATATGGCGGACGGCATCGTCACCGGCGATGCGTCGAACGGCACGGATACGCTGCGTTCGATCGAGGGCGTTCAGGGCACCAATTTCGACGATACTTACGATGCGACCGGTTACGGCGCGGGCGGAGCCAACATCGGTAACAACGGGACGTTCAACCAGTTCGAAGGCCTCGGCGGTGACGACCAGATCACCGGCAACGGCAACACGCGCCTGATCTTCGTCAACGCGACCGGCGGGGTGACCATCAATCTCGCGGGTGGTACCGCCACCGGCGACGGCTCGACCGGCCAGGATGCCTTCACGGGCGTCAACAGTGCGTTCGGCAGCAATTTTGCCGACATTTACGATGCGACGGGCTTCACCGGTCCCAACGCGAATTTCAACTCATTCCAGGGCAATGCCGGGAGCGACATCGTCACCGGCAACGGCAATACACAGATCCAGTTCGGCAACGCGACCGGCGGCGTGAGCGTCAATCTCACCGCGGGCACGGTCGACGGCGACGGCTCGGTCGGCCATGACACCATCACCGGTGGCGTGTTCAACGTGGCGGGATCCAATTTCAACGACACCATCATCGGCAGCGCGGGCAATGACATTCTCTCAGGCAATGTCGGCAACGACATCCTGGATGGTCGTGCCGGCAACGACTCCCTCAACGGCGGCGCCGGCACGGACACTTTCGTCTATGCGACCGGCGGCGGCTTCGACTTCGTCCAGGACTTCGTCCATGGCCAGGACAAGATCGATCTGACCGGCGTCTACGGCATCTACAGCCTCGCCGATCTGCAATCGCATGCCGTGCAGAGCGGTTCCAACACCATCATCACGTTCAGCCCGAGTGAAGGCCTCACCCTTCAGAACGTCACTCTGAGCAGCTTGACGGCGAGCGACTTCCTATTCGGCACGCCCGCGGCGCCGATCGTCGGCGACGGCAATGCGAATACGCTCGTTGGCACGGCGAACGCCGAAACCATCAGCGGCCTCGGAGGCAATGATCGGCTGCAGGGTCTGGGTGGCAGTGATTATCTGGATGGCGGTCTGGGCTTCGACCGAGCGGTCTATACCGACGCGACCGGTGGTGTTTCCGTCAATCTTACAGCGGGCACGGCATCTGGACCGGGCATCGGAACGGACACGCTCGTCAACATCGAAGGCGCGGTCGGCAGCGACTTTGCTGATACGTTTGATGCTACCGGGTTTGCCGGTGACAGCGGAATCCCGGGAGCCGCGATCGGCTTGGCCGAGTTCGAGGGCAGGGGCGGGAACGACACCATCATCGGCTCAGTCAATGCTTCCGGTGAAATCCTGGGTCGGGTATCCTATGCCAGTGCCACGGCGGCCGTGACGGTCGACATCGCTGCGGGAATCGCAGATGGCAATGCTTCGGTCGGACACGATACGTTCAGCGCCGTCAACGCGATCGTCGGCTCCGTCTATGCCGACACTCTGCTCGGCAGCGACAATCCCAGCGGCACTTACGAGCAGTACGATGCACGCGGCGGCGATGATCTGATCGATGGCCGCGGCGGCTACGATTTTGCGAGCTATAATAACGACGCGGCGACGACATCTGGCATAACGGTCAACCTCGCCGCCGGCATTGTCACGGGTGATAGCTCGGTCGGTACCGACACGTTGCGTTCGGTCGAGGCAGTGCGCGGCACCAATTTCGCCGACACCTACAGCGCCGTCGGTTTCAGCGGCGTGAGCACCAATGCCGGCTCGTTCGGCACCTTCAATAACTTCGAAGGTATGGGCGGCGACGATACGATCAGCGGAAATGGCGCGACCCGGGTTCAGTACACCCTGGCGCTCGATGGCGTGACGGTCGATCTTGCCCTGGGAATGGCCCACGGTACCGCGGCCGGCGACATCGCGCAGGTCGGCACCGATCATTTCACGGGTGTCAATGCGGTGATGGGATCGCTGTTTGGCGACGTCATCAATGGAAGCAGTGCCAGCGAAGTCTTTATGGGGCTCGCCGGAAACGATCAGATCGACGGTGGCGCCGGGTTCGACACCGCTCAATACAGCAACCTGACCTTCGTCACGGGTGGCGTCAACGTCAATATGGCGAGCGGCACGGTCACCGGCGATGCCTCGACGGGGACCGATAGTTTGCGTTCGATCGAGGGCGTTCAGGGCACAATATTCGCCGATACCTATGATGCGACAGGCTTTGGTCAGGCTGGCGCACTCAACGTCGGGAACAACGGCGCTTCCAACAATTTCGAAGGCCTTGGCGGAGATGATGTCGTAACCGGCAATGGCAGCACGAGGCTAATCTACGGCAGCGCTACGGGTGGTGTGACCATCAACATGAGTGCCGGCACGGTCACGGGTGATGTGTCCGTCGGTCACGATAGCTTCACCAACGTCAACGCCGTCAACGGCAGCAATTTCGCCGATCTTTACGACGCGACCGGATTCGTCGGCCCGAACAACAATTTCAATATATTCCAGGGCCTGGGTGGCGACGATCAGATCATCGGAAATGGCAACACTCAAATTCAGTATGGCAATGCCACTACCTCGGGCGTGACGGTCAATTTGGCGGCGGGCACCGCGAGCGGTGACGGTAGCGTCGGCCATGACACCTTCACCGGCGTCAACCAGGTTGTCGGCAGCAACTTTGCCGACGTTTACGACGCAACCGGCTTCAACAGCGTCTACGGAACGTTCAACAACTTCATGGGCGGTGCCGGCAACGACATCATCACCGGCAACGGCGATACGCAGATCACATTCGGCAATCCGACAGGTGGTGTTGTCGTCAACCTTGCGGCGGGAACCGTCGACGGCGATGCGTCGGTGGGGCATGACACGATCACGGGCGGCGTCAGGGCCGTCCAGGGCACGATATTCAATGACATCCTCACCAGCGGCGATGGCGACAACACTCTGTTCGGCAATGCCGGCAACGACGTCCTCGATGGAGGTGCCGGGAACGACTATTTGAGCGGCGGTACCGGTGCCGATACTTTCATCTACGCGACCGGCGACGGTGCGGACTATGTCCAGGACTTCCTCCATAGCGATGGTGACAAGGTAGATCTGACGGGCGTCAACGGAGTGTTCAGCCTTGCCGACGTGCAGGCTCACGCGACGCAAAATGGTTTGGACACCAGCCTGGACTTCGGGGGCGGCAATACCCTGTATTTGCAGAACGTCAATCTCGGCTCTCTCACCGCGAGCGACTTCGTGTTCGGAACGCCGATCGTGGGAGACGACAATCCCAATACGCTGGTCGGTACGTCGCACAATGACACGATCGTTGCCCTCGGGGGCAACGACATGCTCGAGGGCGGCGGCGGTCTCGACCTTCTCGACGGTGGATCTGGCTTCGACCGAGCCATCTATGCCGCGGCAACGGGCAGCATCATCGCCAACCTCGCCGCTGGCACCGCCTCGGGGCCGGGCGTCGGAACGGACACGCTCGTCAACATCGAGGGGGTGATCGGCAGCGATTTTGCCGACACGTTCGACGCGGCCGGCTTTACCGGCTCGACCGGTCTGCCCGGCGTCGCCATCGGCCAGAGCGAGTTTGAAGGGCGTGGCGGCGACGACATCGTCGTCGGCAACATCAACGCCCTGGGGCAGATCGTGACCCGGATGTCCTATCTGGGAGCAACCAGCGCTATCACGGCGGACATCGGGGCAGGGACCGCGGACGGCGATGCCTCCGTCGGCCATGACACCTTCTCCAACGTCTCGACGGTCTGGGGCTCGGCGTACAACGACACGATCTACGGCAGCAACAATGCGTCCTTCACTTACGAGACCTATGAAGGTCGCGGCGGTGACGACTATATCGACGGCCGCGGCGGCTACGACCAGGTCACTTACAATTCGGATACGACCACCACGTCAGGCATCTATGTTCACCTCGCCGCGGGCACCGTGAATGGCGATGCGACTGTTGGTACCGACACGATTCGCAGCGTCGAGGCCGCGCGCGGCACCAATTTCGACGACACGTTCGATGCGACCGGCTTCGGCCAGGCTGGCGCGACCAATGTCGGTTCCTCCGGGACCTTCAACGATTTCGCCGGCGCCGGCGGGAACGACACCATCATCGGCAACGGCTCTACCCGCCTGAACTACCAGATCGCGGCCGCGAGCGTCAGCGTCGACCTCGAGACCAGCGTCATCGGAACCACGAATGCGGTCACGGTGGTCGGCAGCGCCACCGGTGCGACAGAGGGCACGGATACTTTCACCGGCGTCAATGCGGTGCAGGGCTCGACCTTCTCGGACACATTGCTCGGGAGCAGCTTCAACAACAACTTCACGGGGCTCGGCGGCGACGATTACATCGACGGCCGCGGCGGCTTCGACACCGCAATCTACAACAGCCTCAGCACGGTCACGAGCGGCGTGACCGTCGACATGGCCGCTGGCACGGCGACCGGTGATGCGTCGATCGGCACGGATACGCTGCGGTCGATCGAAGGCATTCAGGGCACGGGCTATGCCGACACCTATGTGGCGACGGGCTTCAACGGCGTCAGCGCCAACGCCGGCTCGTTCGGCAATTTCAACCAGTTCGAAGGCCTCGGCGGCGACGACCAGGTCACCGGTAACGGCAACACGCGGCTGCTCTACTCGAATGCCACGGGCGGCGTCACCGTCAACCTGATCGCCGGCTCGGTCACGGGCGACGCTTCGGTCGGACATGACAGCTTCACCGGCGTCAACAGCGCCTATGGCAGCAATTATGCCGACACTTACGATGCGACGGCCTTCATTGGGCTCAATTCCTTCCAGGGCCAAGGCGGCAACGACCTCATCACCGGCAACGGCAGCACGCAGCTGATGTTCGCCAACGCCACCTCTGGCGTGATCGTCAACCTCGCGAACGGCACCGTGGATGGCGACGGCTCGGTAGGCCACGACACCATTACGGGAGGCGTGACCAACGTTTCGGGCTCGAACTTCGACGACACCATCACCGGTTCTACCGGCAACGACCAGCTGTTCGGCAACAGCGGCAACGACCTGCTCGGCGGCGGTGCCGGCAACGATAGCCTGAACGGCGGCACTGGCGCTGACACCTTCGCCTATGCCACCGGCGGCGGCGCCGACACCATCGTCGACTTCCTGCAGGCGGACGCCGACAAGATCGATCTCACGGGCGTCCCCGGTGTCTCGAGCCGTGCCGACATTCAGGCACTTGCGACCCAACAGGGGTCGAACACGGTCATCGACTTCGGCAATGGCGACACCCTCACGCTGCTGAACGTGACGCTGTCGAACCTCACGGCTGCCGACTTCGTCCTGGGGCAGGGCGTGCATCTCGTCGGCGACGGCAACGCAAATACGCTGGTCGGCACCGCCTACGCGGACAATCTGAGTGGCCTTGCGGGCAACGATCGCCTCAAGGGCCTCGACGGCAACGATCTGCTCGATGGTGGCCTCGGTTTCGACCGCGCCGACTATGTCGCGGCAACGGGAGGCATTACCGCAAATCTCGCGGCAGGCTCCGTGACAGGTCCGGGCGCCGGCACCGACACGCTGGTGAACATCGAAGCCATCGTCGGCAGCGACTATGCCGACACGTTCAACGCGACCGGCTTTACCGGCGATACCGGCATTGCCGGCACCAATGTGGGCTTCAACGAGTTCGAAGGCCGCGGCGGCAACGACAGCATCACGAGCGCGACCAACAGCCTGGGTGCGCTCCTGACGCGCATCTCCTACGTCAGCGCAACGGGCAGCGTGACCGTCGATCTGGCGGCCCATTCGGCGGTCGGCGATAGTTCAGTCGGCACCGATACCCTCGTGGGCTCGGGGTTCGGAGGCGTCGTCGGCTCGGGCTTTGCCGACCAACTGCTCGGCAGCGCCAACGGCCCCGGCACCGTGGAAATCTTCGAAGGCCGTGCCGGCGACGATTTCATCGACGGCCGGACTGGCTTCGACCGGGCGGACTATGCGCTCGATCCGGCCGCGGTCGGCGGCATCAACGTTCAGCTGGCCGTGGGGACCGTAACGGGCGATGCCACGACGGTCGGCACAGACACGCTGCGATCGGTCGAATCCGTGCGCGGCTCGAACGCCGCAGACGTCTTCAATGCCGGCGGCTTCAGCCAACTCAGCCAAAATGCAGGTTCCAACGGGACCTTCAACGAATTCATCGGCATGGGAGGCAATGACAGCATCACCGGCAACGGCAACACCCGCGTTTCCTTCACCAACGCAACTGGCGCGGTGGTCGTTGATCTGCTGGCCGGCACCGCAAGCGGCGATGCGTCCACGGGCAACGATACGTTCAGCGGCGTCAACGCAGTGATGGCGTCGATGTACAACGACATCATCCGCGGCAGCAATATCACCACGGCGACGGAGACGTTCACCGGCCTTGCCGGCGACGATTTCATCGACGGCCGCGGCGGCTTCGACGTCGTCAGCTACAACAACATCTACTTCTCCACCGGCCCTGTCACCATCGACTTCACGGCAGGCACCGCGACCGGAGACGCCTCGATCGGCAACGATACACTCCGCGGGATCGAGGGGGCCCAGGGCACCACGTTCAACGACGTCTTTACGGCCACGAATTTCGGCGCCGTCGGCTTCCAGAACGGCGCGACCAACAACGTCGGCAACAATGGCAATTTCAACCAGTTCGAAGGCTTGGCCGGCAACGATACGATCACCGGCAACGGCAACACCCGAATCATCTATTCCAGCGCGACCGATGCCGTGACCGTCAACCTGCAGGCCGGCACAGCAACCGGCGGCAGCTCGATCGGGACCGACACCTATGTGGGCGTCAACAGTGCGACCGGCAGCAGTCTGGATGACACTTACAATGCCACCGGCTTCACCGGTGTCACCTCGGCCGGATCGTTCGGCACCTTCAACCTGTTCGAAGGCCTGCTCGGTAACGACACCATCACAGGTAACGGAAATACAAGGGTCTCCTATTCCCAGGCGAGCGGGGGCGGCGTGTCCGTCGACCTTTCGACCGGACATGTGAGCGGTGCGGCGGGTGCTGACGTTATCTTGGGCGGTGTCAACAGCGTCCAGGGTTCGAACCAGGTCGACCTTCTGGTCGGCAGCTCGAACAACGAGTTCTTCTTCGGCGGCGGCAGTGGCGACACCATCAACGCCGGCGGCGGCAATGACGGCGTCACCGGCCAGGGTGGCGATGACGCGATCGACGGCGGCGCCGGCACCGACATGGCGATCTTCTCGGGTTCGCAAGCGCAATACACCGTCACGACCTCGGCGACGATCCAGGTCCAGGACAATGTTGCGAACCGCGACGGCACCGACACGCTGAGCAACGTCGAAGTTCTGCAGTTCAGCGATGGCATCCTGTTGCAATCGTCGGGGACGCTGGGGAGCCCGATCGATCTCTCGACGCAGCAATTCTCCAACTCGGCGCCCGTGATCGGAACGGCCGGAGACGATTATCTCCGCGTCGGGTCCAACATCTTCGGGCACGCGCTCAATCTGGGGGCGGGGACGGGTGACACCGTCCTGCTTAACGGCACCTTCGGCAACGGCTACACGCTCAATCTCGCCGGCGTCGAGAACGTGATCGGCACCGGCAACGACGAGTTCGTCAATCTCACGGCGAACGCCAACGGGCTGGTCGTCGATCTCGGCGGTGGCAACGATCAGCTCAGCCTCGCGGGCGGTGCCAACACGCTCAGCCTGATCGGCGTCGAGAATATCGGCGGAACCGATTACGGCGCGACTCCGGGCGTCAACGACGTGCTCACCCTGTCGACGACGGTCACGGGCCTGAATATCAGCCTCGGCAACGGCGACAATACGATGTACCTCGCGGCCGGCGCCAACTCGTTCGTGAACATCTACGACGTCAACCACGTCAACGGAACGGCGAGCGACGACACCCTGACCGTCACCGGCTCGATCGGGTCGGCCAACGGCGTCGCGATCGATCTCGGCGACGGCCAGGACACGATCGTCCTTGGCGGAAACTTTGCTACATTCGCCGCGACCGGTGTCGAGCACATCAACGGCAATTCGGGCGACAATCAGCTCACCTTGACGAGTGACATCAACGGTGTCGCCATCGACATGGGCGGCGGAAACGATTGGGTGTGGCTCGCCAACGGCGTCAATTCGCTCAGCATCAGCGGCGTCGAAAACCTCAACGGCAGCGACTTCACCGGCAATCTCTTTCCGTCGGACGACACGCTCACGCTGCTGGACACCGTGTCCGGCGTAACGGTCAATCTCGGAGAAGGGACGGCCAACGTCCTCAATCTCGCCGAGGGTAGCAATTCGTTCGACAATCTGTGGAACGTGAACCTGCTCAACGGAAGCTCGTCGGACGACGTCCTGACCCTGCAAGGCAGCCCGGCGAACGTGATCGATCTCGGCGACGGCAACGACACCCTGAACTTCAATTCGAACGTCTACGACATCATCGTGACCAACGTCGAGACCGTCAATGCCGCCGCGAATTTCGACCGGATCACGATCGGCAACACGTCGGGCAACACCACGATTACAGCCGGCGCGGGTGCGGATGAAATCTTTGCCAGCGCGGGACATGACAATTTCCGCTTCCTCAGCACCGCGGATTCCGCCGCGGGGGCGGCGGATACCATTCACAATTTCGATGCGGATAACGACAGCTTCACGTTCTCAGGCATCGGCGTCATCGGCGACCACATCGAGTATGTGGGAGGCGCGGAGCTCCTCGGTGGCAACCAGGCTTCGGCCCATTTGCAGAATGTCGGGCCGGGCAACGACTATCTCCAGATAGATATCGATGGCGACGGAACGAGTGACATGGACGTGAGCCTGCAAAATGCGACGGGCACGCTGCACAATGGCAACTTCTTGCTGGCTTGATCCAGCGACTCACAGGCCTTGGCGGGTCCCGGTCCATCCGGTTCCGGGGCCCGCAACTGGTCCCAAACGAAACTGCCGCCCCCGGGTCGCCGGTAGGGCGGCAGTTGTCAGGCAGCTTGGCTCGGCTCAGCCGAGCGCAATCGAAACTTACCGGACGTACCAATATCCCCACCAGCGCTGGGATACGGGCCGTGCCTGCGCCTTCATGGCTGCGACTTCCTCGACCGGGCGGAGCTGTGGACCATAGACCGCTGGCGGGTAAACGTCGTCCCACAGCACGAGCCCGCCCTGGACCGCGGCTGCCCGATGCGAGGGAGCAAGCGCGAGCTCGGCGGCCGGCGCGGCGGAGACGGTCAGGCTGAGACCAAGGGCGGCCAGGGCAATGGATGGAATAAGGGTCCGGAAGTTCATTGGATTTGAATCCCTCTGAAATGCGATGCGAAATAATGCGTCGGCTGCCGGATGGTTGCAAGGGCATGGCTCGACCGATTTGCTCGAAATTCCTCGTCGCGGATAAGGCCAGCGTGGCACGTCTGGTCGGCCGATATGCGGCCGAGCCGCGAATGCGTCCTGCTCTCTTATAGAGAGTGGTCGCTATACAGAGCGTTCGGTGATCGTCGCCGGTCGAGACAAGAATGCTTCATGCACGCAAGTGATCCAGCTTTGAACAATCTTTCGGCGCCCATGAGGG
The DNA here is from genome assembly GCF_001590795.1 of Bradyrhizobium sp. AT1. Classification (GTDB taxonomy): domain Bacteria; phylum Pseudomonadota; class Alphaproteobacteria; order Rhizobiales; family Xanthobacteraceae; genus Bradyrhizobium. Next base: position 3,480,809 of record NZ_JXDL01000001.1, on the reverse strand, counting down.
ATCGAGAACCATGATGTCGACACACTGCTCGCTCTTGATGAGAGGCGGACTATCCAGGGCGACTCCATGACTTCTGCGTTTGTCTCCGCTACCATTTCCGGCGCTGGCCTCATCTTTGGATATGCGCTGCGCGCTTGGCGCGTCCAACGAAACGGCGCGAATGCATACGGCGTCTCAACCCAAACGTCCCAACCCACCTCAACGTTCGGCCACGGGCGACGAGCCTTCTAGATGTCGTCCAATTCGCTGCCGGCATCCAGCTTCACTGAAACGACGGGGCATGATGACATGAGCGAGCCCAAGAAGGACGCTCCGCGACGCTACATCGTGGATGGCGCCGGACAGCGCGTGCTCGTTGGTCTGACGATCTCGGAGACCATCGAGTTCGAAACACTGGACAAGCCGGACACCGACTTGCTGGGCGAAGCGGCGCGCATTCGTCAGGCCCAGCACGGCGAACGTTGGGTGGAACTCTACATCAAGCACGAACGAGCCTGGAGCGACTGGATGGCGCAGACGCGTGCGCGGCCGGAGAAAGCGCCGTTGCTCAACTAGGGTTTGAACCGGTTGCCGATTCACCCGGCCGCCCTTGCGATGCCCGCCTCGCGCGTCAGTGGCAGGCGATCGTCGCCACCTTACACCGCGAGCATGCGGCTTCCCTGGATGCTCATCAGGGTGAGATTGCCGGTCGCATAGGCGCCGGTGTCGATGTTGACGCGGTTCGCCAGGAATTCGGCGCTGCGGACCGGCGTATGACCATGCACGATATATTTGTCGAACTGCTCCTCGCTCCGCAGGAACTCTTCGCGAATCCAGAGCAGGTCGCGCTCCGTTTGTTCGGCCAGCGGAACGCCCGGGCGAACGCCAGCGTGGACGAAGAAGAAGTCTCCGCAACTGAAGCTCAACCGCAAATTGTCCAGGAATTCCAGATGTGGGGTCGGCATTGCCCGAATCAAATCGCGCAATATCGATGCCGGATCGTCCCGCTTCAGGTTCGGTGGGGCGAGCCCGTAGGACATCAGCGTCTGGGTCCCACCGAATGCAATCCAATCCTCGAACAATGAGGGATCTTCGAACACCCTCACGAGAAATGCCTCGTGGTTTCCCTTGAGGAAGACTGCGTTGCCCCGCCGGCTCCGTTCGACCAGGACGTCGAGCGTTGCGCGCGTATCCGGGCCGCGATCGATGTAATCCCCCATGAAGACCTCGATCGCATAGCGCGGCCGGCTGCGGGCAACGTCGGCGTCGATCACCCGCAACATGGGCTGGAGCAGATGCGCGCATCCGTGGATGTCGGAGATCGCATAGATGCGAACTCCCTCCGGCAATTGCGGCTTGGGGGCGGGCGGGCGTGGTCGGGCGAGAGATATCATGGGGCTCAATCGATCGGGTCGTCGAAAAACTTTCCCCAAGTCGCCGGCACCGGAGGGCTCCCATCCCATTCGGCGACGGAGCGTCCCTGTTCTCCGGCTCGATCACGCCAAAAGAAGGGCGCGGAAATTTTTGCCCACCCCTCGTCGACGGACAGCGCGAGCGATCGGCCCGCGCGAATGCATCGCTGAAGGCGAGAGCGCGGCAAAGATGCATGCCTGACGAATATCGCTACGCACGCCCAGATAGCAATCTGTCGGAATTCTCGCAAATGATTCATCGCGCGTCATCGATCGATTGCATGCCTGAAAGATGAGCGAGGAGTCGCTCCGCGCGACGATCAACCAACTCTTAGGATGTGGAACTTGATTCAAAATAGGGCAACGCGTTCGCTCGTATGTCATCACTGTGACGAGATTTTCAGCGCGCCGAATTTCGCTGCGCATTTCAACATCGCGCATCATCCGTGCGCCGCAAAAGTTTTGCGTGCAGCGCCACAATCTCGCTGCGATCAAACAACACTTTCCGTGCGGGGAAGTTGACGAGTCTTCAGCATCACGATGAGCGTCACGCACTCTCTCGATTGACAGAGGTTCGAATGGCCGTTGCAACTTATGGTTCTGAAAACGCTCACACGCTTTCGTCGACGCGCGGCAGCTCTCTTCAGAGGCCATTTCAGATCGTCGTCATGGCTGCTGACTTTCTGCTGATCTTGTTGAGCTACGCCGCCGGGGCTTCGCTGTACGGCGCTGCCGTCGCCTCGCCCACCGATGGGGCTTCGGTGGGAGCGGGGTTGTTCGTCGGCGTGGTGTTCGTCGCGGTCGCCTATTTCCGGGACGTCTATGCCACGCACCGCCTGCTCAACGTCGTGTGGCAACTTCGAAAGGCGGTGTTTATCTGGCTGACGTCGCTGACGATCCTCGCCGTTGCGGCCTTCCTGTTGAAATCGACGGATAATCTGTCCCGCGGCACCGTCATCGTGTTCGCCGTGATCGGCGGACTTGGCTTGATCAGTCTCCGCTTCGTCTGGCAGGCGGTGTTCGGCACGAGCTTTGCGAGAAGCCGGCTGGTCGATCGCAAGGTCATCCTGCTCAGCCTCAAGCCGCTCGATTTCACCTCCAGCCGCTTCAAGGACCTGCGGAGGAACGGCTTCGATGTCATGCGCCATTTCGTGCTCGGCGCCGATCGGGACGACGGCCAATGGGAGCGGCAGATCCGCGACGTGATCCGTCAGTCGCGCTCGGCCGACGTCGACGAATACCTGCTTGCGATCGACTGGAACGAGCTGCCGATGCTCCGCAAGCTGAGTCCGTATTTGCGCGCAGTCCCACAGCCGATACGCCTGTTGCCGGACGATCCGGTCGCGGATCTCGTGGCCCGTCCGTTTCTGCCGGTCAGTGGAACCGTCGCGGTCGAAATCCAGCGGCCGCCTCTCACGATTCTCGAACGACTGCAGAAGCGCTGCCTCGACGTTGGCGTGGCCGCATTCGCGCTGGTGATACTGACGCCGCTGCTGCTGACCGTTGCGGTGCTGATCAAGCTCGATTCCCCGGGGTCCGTGATATTCCGGCAGTCGCGCCGTGGCTTCAACGGCAGGCCGTTCGAGATCTGGAAGTTCCGAAGCATGACCGTTTCCGAGAACGGCGAAACGATTGCCCAGGCGACCAAGCGGGATGCCCGCGTCACCAAGATCGGTCGCTTCCTTCGCATGACCAGCATTGACGAATTGCCGCAGCTCTGGAACGTGCTGCGCGGGGATATGTCACTGGTCGGGCCGCGTCCGCACGCGCTGGCCCATGACAATTACTATGACGAGCTCATCAGCAAATACGTCTACCGGCACCACATGAAGCCGGGCCTGACGGGCTGGGCGCAGGTGAACGGGTTCAGGGGTGAGACCCCGACTATCGACCTGATGGAGAAGCGGGTCGAGTACGACGTCTGGTACGTCAGCAACTGGAGCATCTGGCTCGATCTGAAGATCATGGCCCGCACCGCATCCGCAGTGATGTTCCAGGAAGCCTATTAGCTGCGCGATGCCGATCCGGAACCGCAGGCTCGAGCGATCAGGTTCCGTCGCGCGACGACCTTCCGAACAGCCGCATGATCGCATCGCGTAACGCGAGCAACGGCGGCACCAGCACGAAAAAGGCCCCCATCGCGACGGAGGCGATGACATGACGGATCGAGAAGGGTTCGTCCTGCTCGATGTCCCGTTGGCTGGGGTCGATAGGCGCAGGTGCAAGCGTCGTCGCCATCGGCTGCGGACGCGATTTGCGTGGGGGAACCACGATCAACACGAACAGGATGTTGAGCAGGACCCAAATAGTCAAAATCGTCAGGACGATCAGCATTCCGAGCCCGCCGGAAAAGAACTACAAATATGAGCCGAGGTTAGCCTCAGGGAACTCAGAAAGAAAGATGCCCAAAGTTTCGGCATTTTGAAGCATCGAAGACCGGATTGTCTCGTCTTATCGAGAGATGATTGCCAATTGGCGTACTGTCCTCAGGACCACCGCCTTCGTCAATCCTTGCTTTTGGCTAGAGCAATAACTGCAAGTTGTGGATTCCGGACGAATACGGAGGCCTCAGCCTCCGGTACGCGTGGCGCAATCCCCGGCTTCGTGCGCGAAGGCGCAGTGATCGCCTCTCAGCGACAGTTCCGCAAGACACGAAAAAGGAAGATACGAAAAAGGCCCGCTGCGAAATTGGCAGCGGGCCTGAGGTCGTTACAGTTCTGGGCGCAGGGCGCGCCGTCTAGGCATGCTCGACGTAATAGCTGTTGTGGTGCTTGCCCTTGTACGCCTCGATGCGCTTGAGCATCTTCGGGTTGGCGCGGTTGAGCACGGCGCCGAGCAGCTTCTTCTGGAGCACTTCCGACCCGGAAACCGATTCCTGAAGCGCACTTCGTGTCGTCTGTCCCCATTCGATCACGTAGACCATGGCGTCGATCAGGAGGCTGACTGCCTTGGAATCCGCCACCGGCATCACCGGGGCAAGATCGATCACGATGTATTCATAGTGCTCTCGCAGCACCTTGAGCAGCTCGGCCATCGCCTTCGACCCGATGACGTCGGCCGAATTGACCATGCGGGAGGCCACGACGGACGGCAGGAAATCCAGTCCCGTCTCCTTGCTTCGCTGCACGTGGTAGCCGAGGCTCGCGGGGTCGGCGAGGGCCTCCACCAGGCCGCTCTTGGCGTTGGGCGCGAGTTCCCGGGTCAGCGAACGCGTGTGCAGATCGCCGTCGATCAGGACCGTGCGATGCCCGGTGAGGGCGATCAACTGCGCGAAGTTGGCCGCCACCGTCGTCTTTCCTTCCTTGGGAAGGGAGGACACGATGCCGATCACCTTGATCTCGCGGGTCAGGCGCGCAACATCGATCGACACCTTGATGTTGCGCAAGGTCTCGGCGAACCGCGAGAATGGATGATCGACGACGTAGCGGGACAGATCGGGTGAGTCTGTCTTGCCTGACGTCGAAAGCAGCGCGCCGGCCGCCGTCGGCGGTCGAATATCCGGCAGGACGCCGAGGCACTTGACGCCGAGCTCCTCCTCGACCTCGGCGGGGGTCCGCAAGACGTCGCTGAGCATTTCACGGCCAAATGCGACGCCGAAGCCGAGGCAGAGGCCGCCGACGAGACCTCCGACAAGCGCCAGGACCGTGCGCGGCGAACTCTTGCGATCCGGCTTGGTGGCGGTGCTGATGAGGCGCGCCTCGCTGAGCGGGAAGCTCTGATTCTGCGTCGCGCTTTGCAGCTTCTCGAGGAAGTTGTTGTAGAGGTTGCGATAGGTGTCGGCGGCGCTTTCGAGATCGCGCAGCTTGACTGCGGCCTGGCCGCTATCGCCGGCCTGGGCGACGAGTTCCTTCACGCTTTTCTCGAGCGATGCCTCCCGGCTCTTTGCGATCTCATAGTCGCTGCGATAGGCATCTCCGATCCGATGCAGCTCGTCGGCGATGTTCTTGCGCAGCTCCTCCATCTTGTTGGCCAGATTGACCGCCGCAAGATGCTGCTTGCCATAGCGCCGCGACCAATCCGCATATTGCGCCTGAAGGTCGAGATATTGGGCGCGCAGGCGGGTGATGACCGAGTTGTTGAGAGCGTCTGTCACGGTCGATTGCGCAACATCCTGGTCGGAGATCGCGTTGATTCGGTCGAGACGAGCCTTGGCTTCGGCCGTCGCCGCTCGCGCTTGAACCAGCTGCGTGTTCAGGTCCGACAATTGCTGCTCGGACATCAGGCCGCGGCTGGTTCCGACGATGTTGTTCTCGGCCTTGAAGGTTTGCACGGCGCGGTCGCTGGCCGTTGCCTGCTCGCTCAGCTCGATGCTGCGCTGCTGAAGCCATTCGGTTGCCCGCTTGGTGGACTGATATTTGGCTTCCAGGGCGCCGACGAGGTAGGCATTGGCGATGGCGTTGACGATCTTGGCGGCCTTGTCAGGGCTTCTGGAGCGATAGTTCATCGACAAGACATACGTCGTCAGGATGCGTTCCGTTCTCAGGTTCTTCTGAACCTGCTCGACCACGGCGTGCTCGAGACGCTCCTGGGACGCAGGCTCGCCGGAGCTGAACAGCGACATGACCTTGCCTAGGACGATGGACAGCAGGCCCGGGTTGGAGCCATTGAACTCCGGATCGTCCGTCAGCTTCAGGCGACGGACCACCGAGAGAATCAGGTCGTCCGAATTAATGACTTCGACCTGGCTGTCGACGTAGCCGGTATCGATGAGGGCGCTGCTGGCGTTGCTGTCCTTGTCCAGCACCTGCGCCTGACGCGTATCCATCATGATACGGGCATTCGCCGTATACATCGGTTGCGCCGTCACCAGATAGACGAGCACCAGAGCCAGTGCAGCTCCCGTGCACGCCGCGATGATCGGCCACTGCCGGCGCAGGACGTCGGCCACGCGCTCGAAGCTGAGGACGGCCCCGCCGAACTCGATGCCGAATCTGTGTCCCGACTGGAAATGTTCTCTGGGCTGATACATTGTCTAATTCGCTGCCTTTTGACGATCGCTGATCAGTTCGGAAGGGGGACGGGCTTGAATGGGTTGGCGAGCTTGGTCTTCCATTCGCCGTCGAGCAGGGCCCCGCCTCGGGCCGGTTGCGCCTTGCTCTTGTCTTGCGATTGAAGCTGGACGCCCGAGGTGTCCTCTCCTGCGGCGGAATAACCCGCTTGCACGTTGAGATCACCGATCCGCTGCGTGAAATCCCTGATCTTGCGCGCGGCGTCAGGCTTCGTCGACGTGCATCGTCCTTCCGCAATTCTCAGCGCGGCGCCGATGGCCGAACGATCGCTCGAAGCCGAGGCCGAGATGAGCGTCTGCACGGACGGCAACACCGACGGGTTCGTGGCGATGTAGGTAGCGAGCCGAAATCTCAGCTTGTCCTTGTCATTGCGCAGCCGCTCCAGGAGCGAGGAGGGCGATTTCACGAACGTGTCGAGTTCGAGCTGCGAGGCACGATCCGAAAATTCGACGCACTGGGCGCGGCAAGCTCCGATGCTCGCCACGATCAAGGCAGAAGCTGCCAAGACGATCGCTAGCCATCGTGGCCTTGCATGACGAATTGTTGGTCCGCAGCCCATCCGTGTCCCTTCTTCCTCGCCTGTTGCAATAGGAGAACAGGCGAAACCTGGCAGGTAACTGTGTCAATTTTTGTGCGACGCAAAAGTCGTGCGCGTGATCGACGACAACAGATGCATTGCCTGCTTTTCGATCGGTTGCAAAACGAGGAGATGCAATGCATGCGAGATCGGCATCGCGCGCCTAGGAATGTTGCAACCTGAAAACATAACATGCGTTTGCGCGTTCGGATGTTGCAACCGCGCGTCGCAAAACCGACACAAGCGGTCAGCTCGTCATTAGTTCCCGCCCGCGAAAAATTATCGGTGCGAGATGTGCGACGTCGGCATGCAGTAAAATCAGAGTCGTTGCGCTGGCCTTGATCGCAACAGCGTCGAATTTCGCGCACACTTTGCACGCAAATACTCGCGATCATCGCGCCCGAATTGATTTGCGCGCCGACGCACGGCGGTCTCAGGCAAAAAGTGGCGTGAACTTGGCGCTCGCATGTCCGAATGAACTGCGAGCGTTGAAATTATCGTCGATCGTCATGCGTCGAATGCGAGTCCGAGATCGCAGCGATTGAACACGTGCAAGTCCTGATACACACTGCTGCGATGCAATAGTTGGGAATGTTGATGTGACGGAGTTGGTTCATCGTGAGAAGGCGCATGTTCTGCCGCTCGACAGCATTCGGGGGATCGCCGCGACATCGGTGGTGATCCACCATCTCCTGCTGATGCCGACGTTCCTCGCGGCGTTCCCGCACAATGCGTGGATCAACTGCTCGTTCTTCAGGAGCTCATGGCTGCTGGTCGATCTGTTCTTCGTTCTCAGCGGGATCGTCATGTCGCTCAGCTACGTCGAGGGCGATTTCGGGCGATTCTCGCTGCGCGAGTTCATGGCGCGGCGCCTGGCGCGGGTCTATCCGCTGCATATCGTCATGCTGATGGCAAATCTGCTGTTTCGCCTCCTGCGGATCAGCCTGGTCATGGCGGGTGTCGTCGTGGCTGCGCCGGCGGCGTTTGAGGTGAACAATGCCTATTCCTTCGTTCTCAACGTCCTGCTGCTGCATTCGATGGGGTTCGTCGACTATCTCAGCTGGAATGCGCCGAGCTGGAGCATCAGCGTCGAGTTCTACACCTATCTGGTGTTCGGCCTGATCGTGCTCTTTGCCCAGCGCATGCGTTCGCTGTTGTTGTTCTACGTCCTCTGCGGCGCGCTTGCGGTCGGAAGCCTGGTCTTCATCATCTTCGTGCTCGACAAGAGGAGCCTCGGGCTGCAGACCGACTTCGGCATCCTGCGCTGCTTCGTGAGTTTCTTTCTGGGCGTGCTGACGGTCAGGATCGTCGATCGTCTGCCGGCCAGGCCGGGCCCTGCCGTGCAGGGTATGCTGCAATTCGCCGCCATGATCGCCAGCATCGCTCTCGTCTCCCTGGCGGAGAGCAGCCCTGCGTCGACCTTCCTCGCGCCCGTGACGTTCGCGATCTTCCTCGGCAGCTTGCTGGCCTTTCCGGATGCGCTGCTGGTGCCGCGGATGCTGGTGGCGAAGCCGCTGGTCTGGCTCGGCAAACGTTCCTACTCGATCTATATGGTGCACGCGCTCGTGGTGCTGCTCGCCGAATATTTCGTGCGAGCCGTGGGGGCAGGGCGGATCGCCGCGCTCGATTCGGTCTTCGCCGGTTTGCCGGCCACGCTGAACCTCGTGGTCTCATTGGCAGCCGTGCTGGCGGTGTCCCACTTCACTTATCTCTACGTCGAAATCCCCGGTGGCAGGCTGATGCGGAACGTCCTTGGAGGCCGGTCCGGTTTCTCCGCGTCGCCCGCGCGGCAGACGAACTGAGCCGGACATGACGATCCTCGCGCTGCATCGCCCCAAGATCACGCTGATCAGCCTCAACATCGAGGCGATCGCGCTGGGGGCCTATCTGGTCCGCGACGCCTTTGGCGGCATGATCCGCTATTACACCAGCATCTACCACTTGAACGGGCTCTGGTACCTGCCCGACGCCATAGCGTTTCTATGTCTGATCCAGTTCTTCGTGCATTGCATCCTGCGCAATCGCAGCACCCTGGCTCTGCTGGTGTTGGTGCAGATCATGCTGTCACTCGTGCTCGGCTATTTCATGCTGGGGACGGTCAACGCTGCAGTCTCGTCCTTCAAGATGATGCTGCCCGTGTTCGTCGGATTCTGCTTCTGCGATTCGAGCCTCGGCTCGTACCGGAAGCTGCTGTCGGTCATCGCGGTGACCTTTTATCTCTCGGTCATCGGCGTCTTCCTGACGAAATTCTACCTGATGCCCTGGGTGGGCTATAAATACGAGTCCTTCGGCGCGGTGCGCGAGGCGGGCAGGCTGTGGTGGGCTTATGGCGGTGACGACCAGCGCCTCATGGGTTTTGCCGCCGACAATACCATGGCGGCCTTCTTCATTCTGGTGTCGTTCGCAATCACGTCCATTCGCATGAGCACCACCTGGTGTCTCCTGTTCGGATCCATCGCAATCTATGCCACCAAGCTGACCACGAGCAAGACGACCATGATCGTCCTCGTGCTCTACCTTCTCCTGCTGGTACTCGTGCGCATGCTGCCGGAGAGGTCGCGCTTCCCCGCGATCCGGAGCATTGCGCTGTGGTCCTATGCCTCGATCTTCGTGCCGTTCTTCATGATCGTGGTCGCTTCAGGCACCGCGGCGGTGCCGCATTCGACCCTTTTCAGCATCCTCGATCGCATCAACAACAGCTGGCAAAAGCCGTTCATCTACCTGACCCAGCTGATGCCGGTCGGGCTGGTGACAGGCTGTGGTGCGGGTTGCTTCAACTATCCGCAGCAGCTGTTCTCGCCGCTCGCGGCCTATTGGGTGCCCGTCGACAATTTCTACATCGGGACCTATCTGATGTTCGGCCTGCCGTTCGTCGCGTTCATGGTGATGGTGTTCCGGGCGACGTTCGGAGCGACCGACGTGTACAAGCTGACGCTGATCTTTATCGTCAACCTTTTCACCATTACCGTCCTGAACTACGGCCCGGCGTCCGGACTCCTGATCATCGCACTGAGCTTCAGCGAGGTATTCTCGCGGCGTGCGACCTCCGCGCGCGGCGTCGAGACCGTGCCCATCGTCATGCGGCCGCCGATGCCGTCATTGGAAGGCTTCCGCCCGGATATGCCGGCGGCGAGCGGAAGCAGGTGAGAACGAATAATGCATAAGCGGCTCGCATTCATCGACACGTTGCGCGGCATTGCCGTGCTCTCGGTCCTGGTCCAGCATGTCTTCGAGATCATCGTCGAGAAGCACCCGACCGGTGCCTATTACTGGCCCATCCACGATGTGTTCGGCTACTATATGAACTTCGGCCGGTTCGGCGTCGTGTTGTTCTTCTTCGTCAGCGGCTTCGTCATTCCGTTCAGCTTCCCGGACAGCGCCACGCCGGTGCGGGATTTTGCGATCAGCCGCTTCTTCCGGCTCTACCCGGCCTACTGGACCTCGCTCGTTGTCGGGCTCGTGACGATGCAGCTGATGGACTCGAAGGTCTATCCGCTGGGGCAGATCGCCGCGAACGTGACGATGTTGCAGACTTTTGTGAACGTGCCGAATCTCTGGGTCTTCTATTGGACGCTGGCGATCGAGCTGCTGTTCTATGTCGGATGCACCATTCTCTTTGCGATGGGGCTGCTGAACCAGCGCTTCACCGCTGTGACGATTGTCGTTGCAGCCGCCCTGATCGGAACCACCGCTGCGCTGTTTGTTGAGAACAGGGCGGTCTCCTCGGTGATGGAGGTCGGGCTGAACCTGTCGGCGATGTTCCTGGGCAAGATCATCCGCGACACCGTCATCGGCGGAAAGCTGCGATGGAGCCATGTGGCCGTCTGCACGCTCCTGTACGCGGTCTTCGCCGCCACGCTGTCCGATCGGCGGTTCGGGGGCGTCTATCACGAGAACTTCTTCTACAGCTATTCGATCGGAGCCGCCTATGTCTGCGCGGCGCTGGTATTCATCGGCTTTGCCGTGTTCGGCGAGAGGATGGCGTGGCGCCCGATGGCGTTCGTCGGCGTGATCAGCTATTCGGTCTACCTGATGTCGCCGTTCGTGATCGTGTTCGTCCATCGTCTCGTCTGGTTCGGCGACGGGCCGCTGGGATGGTCGATCTTCCTGGGCTTGATCCTGGCGTTGTCGATCCTTGTCAGCTGGATGACTTTCACTTTCGTAGAGAAGCCCAGCATTGCCTTCGGGCACCGGTTCCGTTCGGTGCGCCGAAAGAAGGCGGTGCTCGAGCCCGCGCTCAGCACCCAGGGTGCCGCGGAGTGATCAAGGCACCCCACCAGGTGGGCGCAGCCTACGACGGATCGTTCGTTCCGTCGGTCCAGGGCCTTCGCGCCATTGCGGCGCTGAGCGTGCTGATGGATCATTTCTACGACATGCCGAAGGGGGGCATGTACGACATCCCGGATCCCGGCTTTTTGCCGCCGCTGTGGTCCTGGCTGCAATCGGTAATCAATGTGGGCGGGCACGGTGTCGAGCTGTTCTTCATGATCAGCGGCTTCCTGATCCCGGCGAGCCTGGTGCGGCACGGGTCGTTGCCGCGGTTCTTCTTCGATCGCGTCCTGCGCATCATGCCGGTGTTCGTCGTGCTGCATCTGGCGCTGTTCGCGATCGGGCCGATCGTGGCCTACAAGTTCTTCCGCGGCATCGACCTGACCAGCTATCTCGCCATCTTTGCGGCCAATTTGTTCTTCGTGCAGGACGCACTCGGCTTGCCGATTGCCCAGCAGAACGCCTGGACGCTGACTTATGAGTGGGCGTTCTACATCTGGTTTGCGCTGACATTCTCGATGTGGCGCGCAGGCGGCAGGCTGCTGGCGGCGCCCCTGATCCTGCTGGGTCTGGCCTGCCTGATGCATTGGCCGATCACCGCGTTCTTCTGCATCGGCATGCTGTTCAGCGCGACCGGATTTCGCATCTCCATTCCCGGGCGTCTCGGCCTGCTCGCAGGGCTTGCTTGCGCGGCCGCCCTGTATGCAAGCCTGGTGCTGTTTCACCCCTTCGTCGGGCTCATTCCCGGCTTCCTGCTGTTCGGCATGGTGCTCGCTCCGGATTCAGGCTTCGGCAAGGCTCTGAGCGCGCCGGCGCTGCAATATGTCGGCAAGATCAGCTACAGCCTCTATCTCGTGCATCCCTTCGTGTTGTTTCCTTTGCAGGTGATCGGCCTGAAGCTGGTCGCCGCCGGCGTCGATCGCTGGCTGCTGTGGGCTGCCTTCATCGGGCTCGGGCTGGTGATGTCGTTGGTTGCGAGCGCGATCAGCTATGAGTTGATCGAGGTCAGGCTGCGGCGCCTGCTGGACGGCGCAATCCGCGGCATGTTCTTTCGACGCCAGATCGAGCAATCGGTATGAGAGATCGCCGGGTCGCGGTCAGCTCACGGTCCGGCCGGCGAGCCTGTGATAGGACCCGAGCAGCTGCTCGGCGATGCGGTCCCAGTTCAAGAGGCCGGCCGCGGTCTGCCGTGCGCCTTCGGTCAATGTCGCGGCGAGAGGTTTTGAAGTCAGCACCCGTTCGAGTGCGTCGGCTAGTGCCGTGGCATCGCCGGGAGGAACCAGCAGCCCGTTGATGCCGTCCGTGACGACGTCGGGAATGCCACCGGTGGCGCTGGCAACGACGGGACGAGAATTGCCGTAAGCGGATGCAAGCACGCCGCTCTGTGTTGCATCCTTATAGGGCAGGGCGACCACCGTGGCGGATTGAAACAGCCGTCCGGTATCCGCGGGCGAGATATAGGCGTTGATGGTCTTGACCGTCGACATCGCTTCCATGCGCGCGCCAAGCCGTGTCATCTCGGGGCCGCGGCCGGCGACGATGGCTTCATGGGCCACGCCGCGCTGGGCCAATATGTCGATCGCATCGATGAAGACGTCCAGACCCTTGTAGGCCCACATCCGTCCAAAGAACAGGATCCGCGCGGATTCCGGCTCGGTGAGTGCGCCGCCGGCCGGCGGAACCATGAGCACACCGTGCATGCTGGAAACTGCCTCGCCCTTGAAGTCGGGCGAGGCACGGCGAAAATCAGCGGTGCAGCTCTCGCCATGCGTCGTGACGACAGATGCGGCTGCGCGCATCCGTTCACGCCAGGCATCTTCACGCGGCGAGGTGCCGGAGCCGCCTTCCGAATGCGGAATCGCATCGTGAACCGTCAGCACCAGGGGAATGGCGAGCGGACGGAGCAGCTGGATCAGCTTGGACGTGTAGATCTCCGGAACTTCGTGACAATGAATCACGTCCGGACGAAACGATATTATGTCGATGAAGGACGCGGGGATGCCGATCGCGCCGCCGCGGCGCAGGCTCAGGTCGCGGATGCGTGTCTCGAAGGGCGCGGCTACGGCGATATCTGCAAGTTCCCATTGCTGGTTCGCGTCCTTGGCGTTGAGCACGAGGCGGACGTCGCAATGATGCGCCAATCCCGATGCGAGCCGGTAGGAATATTCCGCAAAATGCGGTGCGTAGATCGCCACGCGCAAACGCCTGGAGTTGCGGAGAGAACGCTGAGCAGGCGAATTCATCAAGGCATCCATTTTGCATCACTTCGCAAAGGTTGATCGGAGTGTAGTCCACGATTTGAACTCACTTCCACTCTAAATGGGAAACGTGACGGCGCTCATCTGATTGCCATCACTCCGTCGTATTGTAGCGAGCATTCAGTACTCCGCCGCGATCGGAGATGGTGACGTCGCGGCAGCATCGCGCCACGTCGTCTAGCCTGCGATTGTGGTTGGATCTGTCGGAATTGGGTCGAATTGTTGATGAACGTCACGCCGGGTAAACAACATCAGGTCGTGGTTGCCTTGTTCTGGTCGCTTGCACAGAATTGGGGCGGCCGGGCGCTGTCGTTCGTCCTGTTCCTGGTGCTGGCGCGGCTGCTCAACCCGGCGGATTTCGGTCTTGCCGCGCTCGTCGCCTTCATCCTGCTGCTGTTGAGTTCGATCGCCGAATTCGGGTTCGGCGACGCGTTGATCCAGCGCCGCACGCTCGAGCCTGCCGACGTGACGCTGCCCTTCTTCTGCTCCTTCGCCGCTTCGACGATTCTGGCGGTTCTGATTGCCCTCCTTGCGCCGGATATCGAGCGTTGGCTCGACGTGAAGGGGCTGGCGCCGCTGCTGACGGCCGCAAGTCTCTCCCTTCCGATCGGCACCGCGACCCTGTTTCAGGAGGCGCTCTACAAGCGCCAGATGGATTTTCGCGTGCTCGCGCTCAGAACCATGGTGGCAACCGCCATCTCCGGCATCGTGGGAATCGCCTGCGCCTATGCCGGGTTCGGCGCTCTCAGCCTCGTGATCCAGGTGGTCGTCCAGAGCGCGATCAGCGGCTTGTGGCTCTGGAGCCAGCCGCGATGGCTGCCGATGCGCGGTTATGATTTGAAGAGCTTTCGCGAGCTCTCCGGCTACAGCGTTCACGTCGTCCTGAACAGGCTGCTGGACTTCGCCATCGTTCGCACCATCGACATGATCATCCTGACGCTCTATGGCGTCGCGGCCCTCGGCATCTACACGGTCGGTGCGCGGGTCTACATCATCCTGATGCAGCTGCTCACCCAGGCGGTGATGGACGTCGCGTTGAGCGCGCTGTCCAGGATCGCGCACGAGCGCGACCGTATTGCCGGCGCCTATTTGCGCAGCGTCAGCCTCGGAGCGCTGGTCGGCTCTCCCATCTTCGTACTGCTTGCGGCGATCGCGCCGGAGTTCTCCCTGCTGCTGTTCGGCGCGAAGTGGAGCGGAAGCGAAGCGGTGATGCGGCCGCTGATGCTGATCGGCGCGATCCAGACGGTGCAGTTCGTCAACAGCGCCTATTTCGGCGCGCTGGGCAAGCCGAACTACGTCTTTGCGCTGAACATCCTCAAATTCTGCGCGGTCGTGCCGGCGATGTTCCTGCTTCCCTCGCGAGATATCGGCCAGTTGGCGACGATCTTCGCATTCGCGCAGCTCGTGGTGACCCCCGTGACATTCGCGCTGGCGCTTCGGCTGCTGGGCCTGAGCTGGAGCCAGTTCCTGCGTCCGATCGCCGGCTGCCTTTGCGCCATCGTTCTTGCCTATGGCGCGGTCGTGCTGTGCCGCGAGGCGACGCCGGACATCAACCCGTATTTGCGGATGGGGCTGCTGTCGTCGTGTTTCGGGGTGACCTATCTCATGAGCATTCTGCTGTTCTGGCGGAAGCAGCTGTTCTCGCTGATCGATTTCGTCGTGAAGCGCGGTGCGACCGCCTGATGAAGACGAGGAGGATGATTTGAAGCAATTGATCCCGGTGCCGGTTCGCAGGCATCTCCGAGGCTGGCTCAACAGCGCGAAGAACACGCCCTTCGCGGTCGATCTCCTCGAACTGCGCAGGTGGCAGATCGCGCGGAAGGACGTCGGCGTCAATGCGGCGCCGCGCAACAATCCGCGCCGTCTCGTGCTGTTGCCGTCGGACCCCTGGAGCATTCATCAGTCACGCGGCGACGAGGCGATGATCGAAGCCACCGTCGGCGAGCTGAAGCGGACCTATCCCGACCTCGAGACCTATATCGTCACCGCCACCAGCGCGGCGAGCGCGGACGTTCGCGCCATGGATTTCAAGCCGCTCGAGATCTGGAGGCAGCCGTTTTCCTACGAGACGGTCGCGCAGGAACTCTCGCTCACCCGTCCGGATTTCGGCGTGGTGCTGGGGGCCGACGTGCTCGACGGCTACTATTCTCCGGTGGATGCGGCGCGGATGCTGCTCGTGGCCGACCTGATGGCGGGATTCGGCGCCAAGGTCAGCGTGCTCGGCTTCAGCTTCAACTCTCGTCCGGCGAAGGCGCTGCGCGAAGTGTTCCGGCTGCTCGATCCGGGCGTGGTCCTCAACCTGCGTGATGCGATATCGCTTCAGCGCTTCGACGATTTCGCCCGCAAACGCGCGCGTCTCGTCGCCGATTCCGCGTTCATGCTGACGCCGCGCGCCGACACCGTAGCGGTAAAGCAGATCGCGGCCACGGTCGCACGGCAGCGTGCGCAGGGCCGCAAGGTGTTCGTCTTCAACATCCATCCGATGTTGTTCAAGAAGCCGGAGCCGGCCAAGCTGGAGCGGATGATAGAGCTGGCGGCGGATGCCATGACGCGCCTGTCACGGCAGCACAATGCAAGCTGGCTGCTGCTGGCGCATGATTACCGTCCCGGAATCGCCGACGACAATTGCCTGCGGCCGCTGGCCGCTCGGCTCAAGCCCGCGCTTGGGGAGCAGGTGCATCATGTCGAGCAGGTTCTGTCGGCGGGCGAGATCAAGGCCGTTGTCGGACTGGTCGACGGCGTGATCACCGGCCGCATGCATCTGGCGATTGCGGCGCTCGGGCAGGGCACCCCGGTGGCAGCGATCACCTACCAGGACAAGTTCCAGGGCCTGTTCGCGCATTTCGGCATCAGCGAACAGCTGCTGCTCTCGCCGGCCCAGTTCCTTGTCGGCGACAGCTTCGAGGCATTTCTGCTGCACTTTCTCGGGACATACCAAGCCGCGGGCGAGCAAGTCCGTCAGATGCTGCCTGAGGTGATGGAATTATCCCGCGCCAATGTCGCGCCGTTGCTGGACGATGGGCCGGCGCGGATCGTGCGGGAGGCCGGCGGCAAGGTCGCCTGAGCATTCAGATGTTTGCGGCGGGCGTCAGTTGACCGCCCGCTCGGGGTTCTCGAAGCGCAGGGACGTCTCGGCCGCCACCGGCCGGACCTTGCGGGAGGATACCAGCCCGGTGTCGGCCAAGCGATTGACGAGGCGCCGTGCCGGATTCTCGAAATAGGCGTAGGTGCGGTCCGCGATGATCGTCAGCACCACGCAGCAGGCGAGGGCGAAGAGGCCGAACTGATCCGGGCCCAGTCCGAGCCAGGTCCACAACGGCTTGAACACCGCAATGAGCAAAGCATCGTGCAGCATGTAGATCGCGTATGATGTGTTGCCGAGCCGCCCAAGCAGGCGGGCGCCGGGGAACTGGACGAAAGCGCTTTCGCCGACGGCGGTCAGCAGGATGGCGCAGGAGAACAGCAGAATGGCAAGGTCCGGCTTGGCGAACACGTTGAGGACGAGCACGGAGATGCCGAACGTGGCGATGCCGGCGAAAACCACCCGCTTCTGCCGGTAGGGCTGCGACATTCGGAACAGGATCGCGAGCAGGATGCCGTTCAGGAAGCTCGGCAGCGCGCGGAGCATGCCATAGTCATAATTGGCGCCGTACATCTGCGACCGCTCCTGCCAGATCGGCAGATGGCCGTGGGCCAGGACCAGATAGAGCGCCGCGACCACGGCAGCGAGCGCCAGCGGATGCAGCTTGCGCGCAAACAGCATCAACAGCGGAAAGATCAGATAGCAGAAGAATTCCGCGCTGATCGACCAGGACGGCGAGTTGAAGCTGAGATGGTCGGTAACGCCCCAGGCCTGGAGGAGAAGGAGGTTGTACAGGAAGTCCAGCGGGGTCGACCGCGCCGTACGCTCGAGGCCGACAGCGATCAGCACGACGAAGATGAGCAGGCTCAAGAGATGCAGCGGATAGATCCGCGCGATGCGGCGGATCATGAAACGGGAATAGGCGCGCACGCCGCGCGCGTCGGACGGATAGGAGTAGGAGATCACGAAGCCGGACAGGATGAAGAACATGTCGACGAACAGGCCGTAGGAGCCGTTCCAGGCCGGCGAGATGCCCGTGTCGATCAGCTTCAGGTGGAAGATGAAGACCCCGAGCGCGGCGACGAAGCGGTAGAAGTCGAGAACGACAAAACGTCTTGCTTCACTGGCTTGCATCGGGCCTCGGAGTCCTTGCGCGGTTCGCCTTTCTTCTAGAGTCGAATTGTGACGCAAGTTCGCTGAGCGCATCGGGCCGATGCGGGCAGTCGCGGCACTGCGTCAGAATTCATGGGACCCATCCAATTGCGGATGGCAGTTTGCTGCCTGCTCATCGATGAGGCAGGTCCCTGGGAAAGCGAACAGGGGCGGGACGTGGTCCCGGCCCCTGCGACGTTGGCGCCCGTTTGGGCAGTGCTCAGACGAATACGAAGTCGTGGCTGGTCAGGCTGGAGACATAGACATTCTTCAGCAGGATCGAATCATTGGCCGAGAATGTGATGAGCGCGTTCGTGCCGGACTGCGTGATTTGCAGGTGGCTGTAGTCCGCGGCCAGCAGTTTCGAGATCTGGACCACGTCGTGAGTCGTGCCATCGCCGGCCTGGAAGTTGAGGATCTGGTCCTGGCCGTGATCGTAGGCGACGGTGGTCGAGTTCGGTGCCGCCGAGAACACGTCGTTGCCGGCTCCGCCCTGGATCGTCACGCCGCTGGCGACGGCCGTGACGTTGTGGGTGCCGTCGGTCTTGGTCTGGTCGAAGAATTGCAACGCGCTGGCGGAGTTGTAGTTCTCGTGCTGCGTCGTGCCGGTCTGTCCGTTGAAGTTGAACAGGAAGACATCCTTCGAGCCGTCGGCGTTGTTGGCGATCTCCTGGGTCTTGGTGCCGGCGCTGTTGTAGATGTCGGTCAGCTTGCTGCCGTCGTCGTGGATCACCTGGGTATAGTCCAGGGTGCCGTCGGCGTGAGTCCGGGTGAGCTCCACCAGCTTGCCTGCGGCATCGAGGTGCTGATGCTGGGTAGTGTAGGACTGCCCGGTGACGTTGTAGTTCCAGTTGTCCGACGTGCCATCGGCGTTCTTGATATAGGCAGCAGTCTTCACGCCGCTGGTATAGACCGTCGTGGAGCTGTAGCCATCGCTCTTGGTCGTCACCTCGCTGGTGATGACGCCGTTGGCATCATACCAGTCGGAGGTCTTGGTACCGTCGGCGCTCTGCTCCAGCGTGAAGGCCAGGCTGTTGTCGGCGTGGGTGCGAACGATGTGAGTGAGGAAGCCGGTCGAATCGTAGCTGTCGTGCTCGTTCGTGTAGGTCTGGCCGACGACGTTGAACTGGAAGACGTCCTTCGACCCGTCGGCGTGGTAATCGGTTTCCGTCTTCTTGACGCCGGATGCATCGTAGTTGGTGACCACGCTGCTGCCGTCGCTGTTGACGATTTGGGTGTAGTCGAGCGAGTTGTCCGCATGCCAGCGGGTCACCTCGGTGGTCTGGCCTGAGGGGTCGAGGTGCTGGTACTGCGTGGTGTAGCTCTGGCCGGTGATGTTGTAGCTGTAATTGTCGTGGCTCTGGTCGGCATTGGTGATGTAAGCCGCGGTCTTCACACCGTTGGTGTACACCGTCGTCGAGCTGTAACCGCTCGGCTTCTGGAACACCTCGCTGGTGAGGACGCCGTTGGCGTCGTACCAGTCCGTCGTCTTGGTGCCATCGGCGCTCTGCACCAGCTTGAACGCCATGCTGCCGTCGGCGTGCTTGCGGATCAGCGTGGTGAGGAAGCCGCTCGCATCGTAGATGTCGTGCTCGGTCGTGTAGTTCTGGCCGGTGATGTTGAAGAGGAAGACGTCCTTGCTGCCGTCGGCGTGATAGTCGGTTTCCTTGGTTCGCGTTCCCGCAGCGTCATAGTTGGTGACGACGCTGCTGCCGTCGCTATTGATGACCTGGGTATAGTCGAGCGTGCCGTCGGCATGCTTGCGGGTCACGGCAGTGACCTTGCCCGAGGGATCGACGTGCTGGATCAGTGTGGTGTAGCTCTGGCCGGTGATGCCGAAGGCGTAATTGTCCTGGCTGCCGTCGGCATTCTTCACATAGGTATTGGTCTTGACGCCGTTGCTATAGGTCGTGGTCGACATAGTGCCGTCCGCCTTCTGCACCACCTCGCTGGTGAGGGTGCCGGCGGAATTGTACCAATCGGTCGTCTTGGTGCCGTCGGTCGTCTGGGTGAGCTTGAAGGCGAGACTGCCGTCGCTGTGCAGGCGCGTCAGGCTGGTGAGGAAGCCGGTGTCGCTGTAGACGTCGTGCTCGCTCGTGTAGTTCTGGCCCGTGATGTTGTAGGTCCAGACGTCCTTGCTGTGGTCGGCATGATAGGCCGTCTCGACCAGCTTGACGCCCGTGGCGCTGTAGGTCGTGATCACGCTGCTGCCGTCGCTGTTGTAGACCTGCGTCGAGTCCAGCGAGCCGTCGGCATGGCTGCGGGTCACCGAGGTGACCTTCCCGGAGGCATCGAGATGCTGAACCTGGGTGGTGAAGCTCTTGCCCGTGATGCCGTAGGTGTAATTGTCCTGCGAGCCGTCGGCATTCTTGACGTAGGCCGCCGTCTTGACGCCGTTGGTGTAGAGCGTGGTGGAGTAGTAGCCGTCCGACTTCTGGACCACTTCGCTCAGCAGGATTCCGGCGGTGTTGTAGGTGTCGGTGGTCCTCGTTGCGTCGGTGCCGACATGAACGAACTTGGTCTGCACGCCATTGGTGTAGCTGATCAGGTCCTTGGAGCCGTCGGTGTAGGCGACGGTCGTCGAGGCCGGCTGCCCGCTTGAATTGAGGCCGGTGTCGGACTTCGACAGCAGCTTTCCGCTGGCGTCGTAGGTCTTGGTGTTGCTCCAGGTCGCGGCCGCATTCGTCACCGAGAATGAGTAGCCGCCCTGGATCTTGGAGAGGGCGCTGCCGTAATGCGCAATCATGTAGTCCATGGTCGCCTTCGAGGCGACCGGCAGCACGTGGGAGCCGGTCAGCGTGATGGTCTGCAGCGCGGTCGACTCGCTCAGGTCTGACAGCTGCGGCACGATCTCGGCCGCCGTGCCGCTGACGGTGGTCCTGGTGTCCGGCGGCGTTGAGGTGGCCGGCGGCGCGTCGATCTCGATGATCAAGGGATGATCGCTGACCGGAATCGTGATCGTGCTGACGTCGGTATAGCTGGCGATCGCCGTGGTTCCCGTCAGGGTGTCGTACACCTTCACCGAATGATGCACGGCACCGAGGTTCACGCTGACCGTCTGGGCCGTGTTGGACACCTCGGTATCGGTGGAATCGTTCCAGAGCTTCGGCTCCGCCCACACGACGAGCTCGTAGGCGCCGTTGCTCTTGCCGAGCACCATGCTGTTGCCGGTGGCCGGCATGTTGCTCAGCGTGTAGTTCAACGGATCAGTCGGCTGCAGGCCGCCTTTGCCGTCGTCGGCCAGAACGGTCGTCAGATTGTGAATGGCCGTCGCGGCAAGCTTCGGCGACCCGTCGGAATTGAACAGTCCGAAATTGGCTTCGGGATTGGTATTGCCGGCGGAGGAGTCGCGGTCGAACAGCTCGTAGAGATAAGTCGCGCTGACGCCGGCCTTGTAGGCATCGACCAGGGTGTTCAGGATCGATTTGGCCTGCACCGTCTCGTTGACGCCGAGATATTGGGTGTTGGCCTGCGTGGTGTAGCCGGTCTCGGTGATGACGACGGGCTTTCCCGGGGCTGCGGCCATCACCGCGCTCAGCGTTGCCGAGATTGAGCTGCCGGTTGTCAGGCTGGTGCTGACATAGGCATGGGCGTTGGCGTAGTCGACCGAGCCCGACATGTTGCCGAGCTGGCTGTAGCCCTGCGGATCGTTGTAGGCCAGTGACAGATTGTAGACGGGGATGCTGCCGAGCGCGGCGTTGGCGTTGACGGCCTGATAGAGCGCGCTCTGGAACTGAGCCGCGGCCGTCAGGCTCGAGCTGCCATTGTAGCTGAAGGGCTGGTGGTTGGCCTCGTTGAGTCCCTCGATGGCGCTGATGCTGCCCGGGTGGCTCGCCACGAACTTCTGGAGCGAGGCGATGTAGTTTTGCAACCCGGTTGTGCCGGTCTGGGGCAGGGCGGACGACACCAGGAAGTCGAACTTGTAGCCGGCGGCGGCCAGGCCGTCGACGACGGGTTGCGCGGCAGGGCTGGTGCCCATCGCGTCGCGGAGGTGGGTGACGCCGAGATATTCGAGGTCATCGACCATCATCGCGAGATTGTTGTAGCCGGTCCACCCGAAGCCGGCATGCGTGTTGACGCCGATGGAGTTGATGAATCCGCTGGCGGACAGGATGGTTTGATCGGGCATTGCACACTCGAGTTTCAGCGCAAGCAAAATTGCTCGCAGGGATTTGCGTTCAAGCTTCTCTGTCGAGTGTGAATTTCAGATAAAAATCGAAGCTACAAATCGCGAGCGAACTTGGGTTCCTTGTGCAGGAACAGAATCGCTCTCTGTGCAGCAGAATAGGAATGCGATGCCAGGGCAGGATGACGTGAGGAAGGCGCTTTCGTGATTTTCAGGAAATGCGGTGCTGAATATATATGCGCATCGCTCGCGAGATGGATTCGTTCGACGATGCGATGCGGCCCGCTTGTCCGCGTTCGGAGTATCTTTGTCTCGTGATTTCGAGCAACGCACCGGTTTTCTTGCATGCGAAGTTCGCAGATGCCGCTTCGATGAGCGGCTATATTTTATAATGTACCCGTTTTGGTTGTAGGTGCCCAGGATTGGTGCAGGCGCTCGTTGCGGAGATTGATCCGGAACTCGATCGGCGTCGCAAGTCCGGATGCGACGAATTAGCCGCGGCGGGCCAGCATCAGAAAATCCCCGCGCCATCCGATGACCGCCGTCGCGAGCGCAGCGATCACGATCTTTCCGGCGAGCCATGTCGCGGGCCCGGTCGGCATCGCAGCGAGCGATCCGATCAGGATGGCGGCCGCCAGGGCCTGCATGACCAACGACCAGCGCGGGAATGCCTCGAACCGCAGGGTCGGACCGAGCGCGGCAAGGATCGTGGCAAGGGTCGCGAGCGCAGCGCAGCCGACGGCCTGTCGCGGCGACAGTCCGGCCCACACCGCGACGAGCGCGACGGCTGCGACGATCGCGAGCTGACCGGCCGCGACGACCACGAGCCGGGTCGCGAGCTTCTCCAGGTGTGGAACCACCGCGATGGTCGCCTGAAGATGCGTGTGCAGGAAATAGAAGGCGGCCACGGTGGGCGCCGTCGCCAGGAAGCCGTCGAGGCTCTCCCGCGGCACCAGGATACGGGCGGCATCCGGAATGAAGCCGACCAGGCCGCCGAGCAGCACGAGGGTCGTGCAGATCATGAATTCGAACATCCGCCGGGCCGATTGAACCGACTTCACGACGGTCCCGTGTTCGAAGTCCTTGACCAATTCGGGATAGCTCACGGTGTGGATCGCGGCGTTGAGGACCCAGAACGGACGTTGCAGCAGGTCGAGCGCGATCGAAAATCCGGCACCTGCACCCGTCGCGCCCAGCCGGCCGATGATGATGACACGGAGCAGCACCGGCACCGACAGATGGATCACGGAGGCGCCCGCCGCCAGCATGCCGTAGCCGGCGAAAATCTTCCAGTCCGCCAGCATCGTCTGCAACGAGGCGCGCTGCAGCGGCGTGCGGTATGCAACGAGCCCGGCGACGAGGCCCAGCAAATGGCCCGCCGCGATCCCCAGCAGCGCAGCTTCAGCCGTCCCTGAAATCACGCCCCCCGCGGCGGCGCCGGCCAGAAGCGCGGTGGCACGCAGCGCAAGGAGAGAAGACGCAACGCCGAGCCGGTCGGACAGACGCACCGACAGGAAGTAGAGGTCGGTCAGGCCCTGAAGCACGGATATGCCAAGGCCCAACGCGATGATTCCCGCCGGAAGCGCGGTTGCCAGGGACGCGCAGCTCCCGACCACGATCAGCGCGCCCGCACTCGACAGGCCCGCCGCAAACAGTGACCGCCTCAGCCGGGCCGCCTCGGTCTCCCCGGCTGCGGCCAGAAAACGCAGCCCGGCGAGCTGCAGCCACTCGAACATCAGCACGCAGAGCAATTGGCTCGAGGCCAGCGCCAGCGAAAAGCTGGTGTAGTCGGCGGCGGGCAACAGATGGCTGATCGCGAAGATCAGGATGATCGCCGCGGCGCTCTGATAGACGTAGCCCGCCATGGCGAGGAGGCGTGTCATCGCGGAATGAGGCGTTCCTCGCCGACGACCGCCGGCCCCTGTGGCGCTTCGGTCGTGGCCGCGCGCAAGTGCGACATCCGCTGTTCGCGCAATTGTTCATACAGGCTCTTGTATGAAGACAGCACGTCGGCAAATATCCACTTGTTGGTATCGGCGATGAGGCGCCGGCTGATCTCGTCGATCTTGTGCGGATCGGCCGCGACCGCCAGCATGCTCTCGGCCAAAGATTCGGGATCGGCTTCGGTCAGCCAGCCGGTGATGCCGTGCTCAATGACCTCGGGCATGCCGCCAAAGCGCGTTCCGAGCAGCGGCCTGCCGGCCGCCTTGGCGTCGGCGACGACGAGCGGGCCGGGGTCGTGCCAGATCGATGGGGCGATCACCACGTCCACTTGCTTGTAGAAATCGTCCGGCACCACGAAGCCCATGAACTCGATCCGCGCATCGGGGGCGAGCGCCCTGAGGCGTCGTTGCTCCTCGTCGCTGACGCGGCCGGCGATCATCATGCGGATGCGATCCGGAGGTAGCAGCGCCAGCGCCCGCATCAGATTGTCGATGCCCTTTTCCTCCGTGAGGCGGCCGATAAATCCGAACGTCACTTCCGTGGTGCAGACCGGACGAGGATAGGGCGCGCGGGGCGGCTCGGTGGAGGCGTTGCGGATCACGGTGCGGATCGGCGTCTCGGCGAACATGCCCATGTCGGTGTGAATGGACAGGACGCGCTCGCTCACGCCGACCACGGCGCTGAGCCAATGCGTGGCGCGCTTGCGATGAAAGGTCAGAAGCTTGCAGCTCGTGCAGGTGTGCTCGCAGGACCGCCCCTTGTCGAAACGGGAGCAGCGCGGGCAGGTCAGATAATAGTCGTGAAGCGTATGAAGCACGGGAACGCCGAGCTGGGCGGCGACGCGCCAGATCGCGGTGGTGAGGCCCGACAAATTGTTGGAGTGCAGCACATCGGGCTTGAAGGCCCGGATGCGTTCGGCGACCAGGGGCGCCTGCATCCGCCAGTCGTCGACGGCGTGCCAGATGCTGCGTAGCGCAACGTTCTTCTGCTCCGTGAAGGGCATATAGATGTTCTGCACCGGTGCGGAATAGACGTTGATGCCGTTGCAGCTTTCGTGCGCCTGCTCGGGTGAGGAGGCAGCCCGGATCACTTCCACCTCGTCACCGCGCTGAACCAGCCCTTCGGCGAAGCGCCGCGCGAAAATCTCTGCGCCGCCGACGATCTTCGGGGCCTGAGGCGTCGGATAAAGCGTGGATGTCAAAAGAACTTTCATCGCGTCAACCTCATGTCTGCAAAAAATCGCATCTACCGCGCCGGCCTGATCTCCAGGGCAGGAACGGCACTGTCATTGGCTGCAATCAGGACCGGTGTGCTCGAGACGGGAATCCAGACCCCGGACGCGGGCCTTGCCGTCTGGTCGCACGGCATCGCGAAGCTTGCGCTTGGCTGATCGCCCTTGAGCCGGATTTCGTAGTGCCGGTCCGGAGCCTCGGACCAGACCGCAACCCTGCCGCCGGAAGCCGTCGATGCGTTGATCGACACGACGCCGCTGGCGAGCTCGCGCCGCTCGGAACTCAGGCTGGAGCGAACGAAGGCCCAGGCACCCTGGGCGGCACAGGCAACAGGCTTCGGCGAATTGTCGAAACGATAGAGCCCGAAATTGTCCTCCAGCTCCGACGGATTCTTTCCACTGTCCTTGAGCTCGTAGAGCCACATGCCCTTGAGCCAGCGCGTCGCGGTCGATGCCCACAGGATCAGCTGCGCCGTATTGTCGGCCTGGGCCTGCTCGCTGACGCCGCATTTGTTGCTGGCCGTGGTCCAGCCTGTCTCGGTGATATAGATTGGGAAGTCGGGGTTTCCGCTCGCCTGGCCGACGAGACGGTGAAACGCCGTGACCCGATCGATGATTTCGGCCGAGGTGCGTTTGCTCGGGCCCATGCAGAAATTGTAGAGATGGATCGAAGCGCCGTCGGCATATTGAAGGATGCCGGTCCGCAGCATCTTCTCCGTCCATATCCAGCCCGGATCGTCGCCGAGCGCGCCGACCAGGAAAGGCGCATTCGGCGCGACCCGCTTGACCGCCGGCCGCGCGACTTGCGCGAGCGCCAGATAGTTCTCCGGTGAGAACGCGGCGTCCTTCTTCGCCGCCAGATTCCACTCGTTCCAAAGCTCGAAGAGCGGATGCTGCGGCAGAACCGATTGCGCCGCTGCCGCCGCGTAATCGGCGAACCGCTGCCGCGCTTCGTCGGTCGTCGGCGGCGAGGAGTTCGGCACCAGATGATGGCCGAAGGCAAGGATCAGCAGAGGACGCGCGACGCCGGATCTGACTTGCGTTTCGAGCCTGGCGAGGCGGGGGGTGAACCCCATGCGGCGACCGCCGACCTCGAAATCGGACCAGGGAAAATCGTCGCGGAAGGCGTTGAGGCCGAGTTGCTTGATCTGGGCGACGTTCTCCGAAGGCAAATATCCGCGCGGGCTCACCGGGCCGCCCAGCCCCTGATGGGTGCCGACACCCAGCAGGAATCGGGCGTCGAGCGGTTGAACCTGCTGTGCGCAGACGGAAACCGGCAGGAGAAGGGATGCGATGAGGCTCGCGAGGCGAAGGCCGTCGCGAACCAAGGTGCGTGGAAGCGGAGGAGCCATCAGAAATTCTTGGAGAGATCCGATTGCAGCGCCGCCTTCGCCTCGACCGGTGTCCCCTCGTCCTGCAGGAGTTCGGCATAGACCTGCTGCAATTGCCCATGCGTCTTCTGAACGTCATAGAGCTGTTTGAACCGGTCGTAGCCGCGCTGGCCCAGCACCTTGAGATCGAAATCGAGCGCCCGCCGGAAACCGTCGACGAGCGGCTGGACGGCGACGGGCTCGCACAGCACGCCGGTGACGCCGTCGACGACGATCTCGGGCAACGCGCCGCTGCGGAATGCCAGAATGGGCTTGGCGGCGCGCATCGCTTCCAGGGCCACGAGGCCGAAGGCCTCCCACCGTGACGGGATCACGACGAGATCGGCGGCCTCGAGCTGGGTCTCGATGGTCGGGCGGTCGAGCCAGCCGAGCAGCGACACGTTGGACGGGACGTCCGGGCCTTCGTATTTGTTGACCACGGAGGCGCCGATCATGCGGATGTCAATCACATCTTCGAGCGTGCGCGCCGCTTCGATCAGGAGATCGAATCCCTTCTGGCGGTCGAGGCGTCCGATGAAGAGAACCTTGACCTTCTCGGTGGTCCAGTCCGCCGCGACGGGCTGCGGCGAGCGCGTCTTCGAGATGCCGTTGTGAACGAGGGTGAGGCGGTCGGCCGGAATTCCCGCGCGGACCGCTTCGTTGAACTCGTCGCCGGAGATGCAGATGATTCGGTCCGACGTCCGCGCGAGAAGGTTCTCCGCTGCCTTCGTCACCACGTGACTGAGGCGGCCGGTCTCGCGTGAAAATGCCCAGCCGTGCGGGCAATAAACCACGCGCGGTCCGTCCGAGCGGGCCGCAAGCGCGGGGCGCAGCACGAGGCCTGCAAACGAGGAATGCAGATGCACCACGTCCGGCTTGAAGGCGTCCAGTGCCTGCATGCTCGCGCGAAACATCTGGAACAGTCCGGCGACACTGCGGCCGGATCGTTCGAACGTCGTAATCTGGTTGTCATCAATCCCGGGAAGATCGCGGCGATGATCCGAGGGCACGACATAGTGCACGTTCTCGGTGCCGAAGCTGGCTTGCTGCTGTGGATGCAACTCGTTCAGATAGCTCGCAATCCCGCCCCGAATCGTCTCGGCGATGTGCAGCACTTTCATCGTTTGCCTCGCATAGGCTTGCGTCGGAGAGCCGGACATCGTGTATCCCTGTTCTGTGTTCGCTAGTGCGAAACACAGTTCCTCGAATACGTAGCGATAATGGGGCAGCGATGTGGTGATGTTGCGCCATGATCATTCGCGCGCGCGATCGCGACAAAAAAATCATGGAACTGCGCGAGAGGAAGCAAGTTGCAAACCGTTTGTGCAAAAACCATTGCGCGCAACAGGCGAGTTGCGCCGATTTTCACGCAGCGCTGGCGACGTTGGCCGGCTCGGCGAGATGATCGAGCAGAGCCTTCGCCGATTTCTTCCACGAATAGAATGCGACGCGATCCTGTTGCCGCATGCGCTCCTGATCGGAGATGGCGCCGTTTGCCAATCTTTCGAGCATGAGTTGCTTCAGCGCGTCGGCATCGCTGGCGCGAAAATACGCAGCTGCATCACCGCACGTCTCAACGACCGCATCGGCCGTCGAGGCGATGACGGGGCAACCGAAGATCATGGCCTCGAGCGGCGGCACGCCAAAACCCTCGTAGAGCGAGGGAAACACGAATGCGGATGCATGCGCATAGAGTGCCGCGATCTCACCGTCCGTCAGGCGTCCGGCCAGCAGCAGGCCGGTAGCCCCGTCGCCGGAATTGTCCTGAAAGACCTTGCTGTTGTCGCCGCCGACGATGACCAGGGGAACGTCGGGGCGATCGAGCAGCTGGACCGCGCGGATCGCCACCGAGAGATTCTTGTTCTTGGTCCTCGAGCCCACATAGAGGAAGAATTTCTGCGGCTGAAGCCCAAGCCTGCCGATGATGCCGGGATCCGGCTTCGTCATGGCGAAGTGCTCTGCGCTGTTGGGGAAGACCGGGATCGCTGTCGCCGGCAGATTCAGCACCTCGGCCAGCTCCTTGCGCGAAAAGGCCGATACGGTTGCGATGCTTGCGTGGCGGGCCAGCAGCCGGCCCATCGTGCGGTGAACTGCCAGATAGCGCCAGTTGAAGAAGTCCGGCCTGCGAAAGACCTGCGCGTCGTGGATCACGACAATGTGGTCGCGATGGAACACCGGGCCGGCATTGGCGAGACTGATCAGGCGGCCTCCCGCAGCGGCACGCGCCAGCTCGATTTGATCCCAGGCGTGCCCGCGCAAGCGGCCGACGGTGCGAATCTTGATTCGCGCGAGGTGAAGGTCTTCGCTTGCATCCACGGGCGTCAGCAACTGCCAGTCTGCGTTCCGCAGCGACGCCGGAGTTTGCTCCGAGGCCAGCTGCGCGTCGATCGCCTTGACGATTTCGGCGGCATAGCGCTGAACGCCGGTGAGCTTCTGCGACAGAAAGCGGCCGTTGATGAAGAATTTCAATTGACTACCACAATGGTTGATCGGAGCTCGTCCCCGGGCCGCGGGACGCAGGCGGTGGACGAACCCGCAAAGGAGCAACCCTTAGGTACAGAAATATGACGCAGCTCCGCACGGTGCCGGCGCGCCGCCTGCATGGCTGGCGCTGCCTTGCTGCATCTGAGGTCGCGGTGTAGATGTCCGCCATGAGCGATGACACCTATACGCTTCGAAGTGGCCAGCTCTCCGCGACCATCAAGGCGCACGGCGCCGAGCTGTGCTCCTTGAAGGATGGCACGACAGAATTCGTCTGGCAGGCGGGGCCGGAATGGCCGCGCCATGCGCCGTTGCTGTTTCCGATCGTCGGGCGCCTCGCTAAGGATGAATTGCGGCACCGGGGCAAGACCTATCGGTTGACCCAGCACGGCTTTGCGCGCGACAGCCGCTTTGAATGGGCGGAGCGCGGCGAGAGCCGCTGCACGCTGATGCTCGAAGACAACGAGACGACGCGTGCGCTCTATCCGTTCCCGTTCCGGCTGACCGCGATCTATGCGCTCGATGATGCCGGGCTCGATCTGACGCTCGCGATCGCCAACAAAGGCAAGGAGACATTGCCGGCTTCGGTCGGCGGGCATCCCGCGTTCAACTGGCCGCTCCAGAGGGGACTTGCCAAGGAGAGCTACGCGCTGACCTTCGCGAGCGCGGAGAAGGCTCCCGTCCGCCGCCTCGATGGCGGTTTGCTGCGCCCGGAAGCAGAACCGAGCCCGGTCAAGGACGCGGTACTGTCCTTGTCCGAAGCCCTGTTCACTGACGACGCCGTCATTTTCGACCGGATCGAGAGCCGTGAGGTTCGCTTTGCCCCGTCCTCCGGCCCCTGGCTCAAAATGTCATGGCGCGGTTTTCGCGAGCTCGGCGTCTGGTCGAAACCATCGGGCGCGCCGTTCCTCTGCATCGAGCCCTGGCGCGGTTATGCCAGTCCCTCCGGTTTCGACGGCGAGTTCAGCGACAAGCCGGGCCTGATGCACATCGCGCCGGGCGCGGAAGAGAGCTTGTCGTTCCGGATCGAGGTCGGATCGAGCTGAGGGCTCTCAGACCTCGATCCGCGTGAGATCCTCACCGAGCACCACAGGACCTGCATAGTCCTGCCTGACATCCGCAAGCAGCGCCTCGAGCATGCCATCGTCGGTGCGCGGGCGATGGTGGGTCAGCGCCAGCTTCTTCACACCAGCCTTGGCCGCGATCTTGCCGACGGTGTCGCCGCAGGCGATCGTGAATTTCGCAAGGCGGCGAAGGTGCTCGTTGTTGATCTCCGGCGTCGCGAGGAAGCAGCACTGAACGAGCAGGTCGGCGCCCTCAGCCAGCCGTTCGAGCCCGGGGCAGGGGACGGTGTCGCCGGAAATCGCAATGACCTTGCCTTCCGCCTCGAAGCGGTAGCCGAGACACATCCATCGCGCGAGGAAGGCCGGCGGCATGTCGAGGCCATCGCCATGCGAGACCAACTCGGCGCTGATCTTCCAGCGCCCGGTGTCGAGAATGGGACCCGGTATGATGTCCGTTGCGAGGACGGGTTTCCAGCCGCCGAAGCTCGGCTCGCCCTGATCGCGCCAGGTGATGTCCTTGTCGTAGACCTGCGTGACCAGCGTATGGACGAGCCGCTCGGTGTCCGGCGGTCCGTAGATGCGCAGCGCGTCCTTGCGTCCGGACATCCATGAATTCAGCATCACATCGTAGAGATCGCCGATGTGGTCGAAGTGATGATGCGTGAGAAAGACCGTGTTGATGGCGCCGAGCGGAACGCCGGCCTTGCTCAGCTGCACCACGACGCCGCGGCCGGCGTCGAACAGGATATTCTCGTCGCCGAGCCTGATCAGCGTGGTCGTCGCCATGCGGCGCGGATCCGGGCGCGGGCCGCCGGTGCCGAGCAGTATGACCTCCATGGTGCCCACTCCAGCGTGAGGAGCCTGCACAGTAGAGTTTAAGGCGGCAATGAAGCAAGCCGCATCGGGGCGGACGTAACGGAGCAGGGGCGTTCAGCGCATGCCGGCCGCGGTGACTGCGATGGTGGGCTGGAGGGTCGACCGGTCCGATCCCGCGGATGTCAGGCGGTGCGCCAAATCCTGCGCGCGCCGTTCGACCAGATGCCATGTCGCGCGTGCCACGAGATAGCTCAGCGCGGCGGTGACGACATAGGCGATCAGCAGCGAGACCAGCCCGTCCGCGAGCGGCCAGAGCGGACGCAGGCCGGCGATCACCGCGAAGTGCGACAGGTACATCGAATAGGAATTGCGGCCGAGCGCCTCGAGCGGCTGGAAGCGGATGGCGAGCTTGATGCAGCCGACCACCAGCGCGCCGAGCACGAGATTGATCGTGAGATAGTTGAACTCATGCGAACCGGTGGCGCGGTCGGCCGCAAAGGACAGCGCGATGAAGACGGCGTAGATTGCGACATCGGATCTGGTGAAGCCGTCGCGCAGCGCGAAGAACAGCGCGCATCCGATCAGGAAGACCGGAAGCTGGTTCAGGAAGCTGATGTGCAGCGTGGTCCAGACGAATGCCTCGTGGCCGGGGCCGTAATAGGCCGAGAACAACGCGAAGGCCCACGGCTTGAACAGGCAGACATTGACGAGATGCAGCACGATCGCCAGCGCGAGATAGAGATGGCGGCGCGATCCGAACGCGGTGATCAGAAGCGGGAAAACGAGATAGAAGGTCATCTCCGCCGCGATCGACCAATCGCCCGGCACCACGCTGTTGACGCTGTCCGGCCAGAAGCCGTGCAGGAAGGTCGCAGTCAGGATCACCTGAACCGGCCCGATGCCATTGGGCGCGTTGGCGCTCGGTCCGGTGCCGTTGATGATGAGGTAAACCGGGATCGCGAGCCAGAACAGCGGCGCGATGCGCAAGAACCGGCGGATGTAGAATTTGCGGGTTGCATTCGTCTCGCCGCTGCGCTGTGTCCACATCAGGCACATCGTCATGGCACTGACGAAATAGAACACGTTGACGCCGGTCCAGCCCAGCATGAAAGCGTAATCGACGGCGTGGATGTTCGACGGAAACGCCTGCGAGACGTGGATTGCCATCACGCCGACAATGCCAAGGCCGCGCAGGACATCGAGCGTGTGCGAACGGCCGAACGGTGCCGTTCCCTGCTCGGTTCGACCGGCAGCCAACCGGGCCTGCCCCTGCATCACGCCTGCTCCGTGGTTTCGCAACTTGCAGGCGGGACAATAGAGGCGCGGCCGGGCCTTCCGAAGCCGAAGACCTTTTTTACGTTAACCGGCGGTTGAGTCCGATGCCGAATGTCCGGGATTGGGCCTTCACGGTCCCCAACGAGGCTATCCTGAGTGATGATGCGCGGATTGAGAATTGTGGGCCAATTCATACTTAATCGTTGCAGACCATGAGCAATATTGTTTGCGCGTCGCAACGCGCCTAATATTCCGGCGGCTAATTTCGGGGGCTCGAACAAGTCGTGAATGTACGTTCACATGACGGCGCATTGCGCGGCGAGATGGATCGCCAGGTCGGGTCGCAGGCACACAGGATACCCAAGACCGTGGTTGATTCCGCACGTCAGGAAGTGCGTCCCGCCGGCCGCGAGCGGCTGATCGTCGTCGAGGACGATCCGGTGACGCGGACCATGCTGGTCGGCTATTTCAGCGAGAACAATTTCGACGTGGTCGGCGCCGGCTCCTGCGCGGAATGCCGCCAGGCGCTGCGCGCGCGCACCGACCTCGTCTTCCTCGACCTGCAGCTGCCCGACGGCGACGGCTTCGAACTCGCCAAGGAAATCCAGGCGACGAGCAACGCCGGAATCATCTTCGTGACGCGCCGCGACACCGACGTCGATCGCATCCTCGGCCTCGAGATCGCCGGCGATCACTACGTCACCAAGCCGATCAATCTGCGCGACCTGCTCGCGCGCGCCCGCAGCGTGCTACGGCGGCGCTCGCTCGACCGCAAGGCGGCGCGCAACCACAATTCGATCGCCTTCGGCGACTGGATCATCGACCTGACCCGGCGCGAATTGCTCGGCAGCGACGGCAAGCCGGTGGCGCTGACGCGCGCCGAATTCGATCTGCTCGCGGCGCTGGTCGGCGCCGACGGGCGGCCGCTCAGCCGCGACTATCTGATCGAGGTCGTCAGCAACCGCCAGGCCGAGGTCGACATCCGCACGGTCGACGCGCTGGTGGCGCGGCTGCGCCGCAAGCTCGTCGGCAGCGGCACGCCCGTGATCGCGACCGTTACCGGCGTCGGCTACAAGCTCGCGCTGAGCGAGCGGCTGTAGAGCCTATCGTCAGCGCGAGGCGACACGCTTCCATCGTGCTTCGATACGCGCCTTGATCTTGCTGACCCTCGCCTCATGCGCGGCCCAATAGGCGCGGCTGGCGGCCGCGCTGCCCTGACGATAGCGGGCGTAAACGGCTTTGGGCTGCACCGCCACCTTCGGCCGGCTCGCCGGTTTTGTCGGAGCCGCCGCCTGAGCTGCGGGCACCGGCGCCGGATCGGGCACGGCCGCGACTTGGGCGTCGAGGGCCTTCGAATTCATGGCGACAAGACGATTACGGGCCCGGTTGCAATAGACCTGCGACCGCGGCGTCATCTCTTCCTCGCCATGGCCTGACCGGTATTTCATGAGGGCGCGGCAGACGTCCCCGCCGGCCAGGCGCCAAGCCTGGCTCAGATAAAGCACCCCGTAATGGATGTTGATGTCGGGTTCGGCGAGTTCCGCATCGCTGCCCCGGAAGCCCAGCATCGCCGCCGTCTCGGGCCGCACCTGCATCAGTCCGATCTCGCCGACGCTGCCGATCACCGCCGAATTGTAGCCGCTTTCGACGAAGACGACGGCTTCGGCGATATCGGCCGGTAAATTGGTCCTTGCGACTTCTCGCTCGATGATCCTGCGGATCAGGGCCCGGGACGACGGCGTTTCGCCTGCGCCGAGCTCAGTGCCGCCGTCTGCGGCGTGCGCGCCGAACGGGGCCGACAACAGCAGGACGACCGCCACGTGCCGCCACGTCGCGCTGAGATTGAAGCGTGCCCGATCCCACAGCATCGCTCCGTCATAAATCGCCGGAGTTAACAACCGGCTTCTCGCGCCGTCACTGTCGCGCGCGGGCGCTCTGGTCGGTGGATGCGGCTTGCGAAGGCCCGGCCAGGCGGTCGTCGATCGCATAGAGCGTGCAGGTGGGCGACCATTTCATGCAGGCCGCCAGCGAGTCACGCTGGGCCTCGTCAGCCGTCACGCGTCCGGCGCGCCAGCCATAGCCGCCGTTCGGCGACACCGCGAAAGCCTTGTGCGGCAGC
The DNA here is from genome assembly GCF_001590795.1 of Bradyrhizobium sp. AT1. Lineage (GTDB taxonomy): Bacteria > Pseudomonadota > Alphaproteobacteria > Rhizobiales > Xanthobacteraceae > Bradyrhizobium. The sequence goes on along the minus strand of NZ_JXDL01000001.1, from coordinate 3,446,645 downwards.
GTGCTGGCCAGATAACGCGAGAATTCGGCCCGCGCCGCTTCGTTGAGCTGGTGCGGTGGCGGCAGGGCATCGGGCGGGCTCAGGATGTCGCGACCGAGGAGGCCGCGCTCGCGCAGGAAGGCGTCGACATAGGGCGTCCATTGCGGACGGCTCGCCACCGAATAGAGATAGTGACCGTCGTCGCCGAAGGGCGGCGCAGCGATGAATGTCGCGTTGCCGCCACCGGCGCGAAACCCGTCATGGAGGCGGCGGGCGAGGTCGGGGCCGAAATAGGAATCGTTGACCGCATAGACCCAGAGCATCGGAACGCGCGAGGTCTTGCCGAAGCTGGTGAAGGCCTGCACCAGTCCATCCGGATTGCAGACGTCGTCATCGTCGCGCGAGCCGCGGCCGCCGGCGAAATTGATCGCGGCGACGAGTCCGGGCGGGGCCTGCGCGGTGAGCGCGACCGTGGCGAGCCCGCCGGCGGAATGGCCGGCCGCGATCATGCCTGATGTCGTCACGTCAGCCCGGCGCGCCATCGCATCGATCGCGGCGCGCAAATCGGCGACGGCAACTGCGGCTGCCGGAAGATACGCGGCCTTCGCGCAACCGCCGACGCTGTCGACGCGTCCTCCGGGCGAGGTGCCGTAGCCGCGCCGCATCACGATCAGCGCCGCAAAGCCGCGCCGGGCATATTCCAGCGCGATGCCGTAATATCGGTGCGCGGACATGCTCGCGCGGTCGTCGAAGCTGCGCGGCGAACCGTGGCTGAGCAGCGCGAGCGGATAGCGCTTCGCGCCGGCCGGGCGGACCAGAAAGGCCTCCAGTCCTTGCGGCCCCACCTCCGCCATGGGGATGCGGAGGTCCTCGGTGTAAAACTCCGCTGCCACTGCAGACGACGGCCCGCCCGCCGGGATCAGCCAGGCGATCAGCAGGGGGAGCAGCTTGCGCAGGACAGCCATGAGGCGATTCGAACAGCCGGAAGGCCTCGACCATAGCATGATCTCGCAATTTGCATGGCGGTGCCGATGTGTCCGACGCGCGGCGCTAGCGCCCGGTGGATGCGCCGGGGCTGTCCGTGCTGTCGCTATGGAGCTCCCGCTCGAACTGGCGCTTCACCTTGGCGAGGTCATGATCCACGGCTGCGTTGCGCAGCATCGGGTTGAGTTCGACGTCGGTTCGCTCGACGTATCCCGGGGACGAGAGAGCCAAGGAACTGGCGAGCAGCAGGGCCGTTGCGAGAATGGTCATGTCCCCATTCATGGACCCAAATGCGGCCATTTGTTGCCGGCGTCGGCCGACGGCTTTTGGGTTGGCGGGTGCAGGCCCAATGCTATGGTGCAGCAGGACCTCAATTCGACAACGACGAGGATAGTTTAGTGGCTGATGTTCATCCCGCGGCGGGCAAGCAGGCCTCGCCGGACGCGCTCACCAACATTCCGCGGCTGGTGACGGCCTATTTCGCGGGCAAGCCTGATGTCACCGATCCCGCGCAGCGGGTGGCGTTCGGCACCTCCGGCCATCGCGGCACCTCGTTCAAGAACACCTTCAATGAGGGCCACATCCTCGCGACCACGCAGGCGATCTGCGACTACCGCAAGGAAAAAGGCCTGACCGGCCCGCTCTTCATCGGCATCGACACCCACGCGCTGGCCGAGCCGGCGCTGGTCAGTGCCGTCGAAGTCTTCGCCGCCAACGGCGTCGAGATCATGATCGACAAGGACGGCGGCTACACGCCGACGCCTGTCATCTCGCACGCGATCCTCACCCACAACAAGGGCCGCACCAGCGGCCTCGCCGACGGCGTCGTCATCACGCCCTCGCACAATCCGCCGGAGGACGGCGGCTACAAATACAATCCGCCGCATGGCGGTCCGGCCGACACGGATGTCACGGGTGTCGTCGAAAAGCGTGCCAATGCCTATCTCGCCGACGGCCTCAAGGGCGTGAAGCGCGTGGACTATGCCAAGGCGAAGAAGTCCGCGAACGTGCATGCCTACGACTTCGTCACGCCCTACGTCGCCGATCTCGGCAATGTCGTCGACCTCGATCTGGTCAAATCCGCCGGCATCAACATCGGCATCGATCCGCTCGGCGGCGCCGCCGTGCATTATTGGCATCCGATCATCGAGCGCTACGGCCTGAAGGCCACCGTCGTGAACGAGGCGATCGACCCGACCTTCCGCTTCATGACGGTGGATTGGGACGGCAAGATCCGCATGGACTGCTCCTCGCCCTACGCGATGGCAAGCCTGATCGCGATGCGCGACCGCTTCGACGTTGCGTTTGCCAACGACACCGACGCCGACCGCCACGGCATCGTGACGCGCACCGGCGGCCTGATGAATCCGAACCATTATCTGGCGACCGCGATATCTTACTTGTTCGCGCACCGCCCGAACTGGAGCAAGGATGCCGCGATCGGCAAGACCGTGGTCTCGAGCTCGATCATCGATCGAGTCGCCAAGAAGCTTGGCCGCAAGCTGGTGGAGACGCCGGTCGGCTTCAAATGGTTCGTCGACGGCCTGCTCACCGGCGGCTTCGGTTTCGGCGGCGAGGAGAGTGCAGGGGCCTCGTTCCTGCGCCGCGACGGCGGGGTCTGGACCACCGACAAGGACGGAATCATCCTCGGCCTGCTTGCCGCCGAGATCATGGCGAAGACCGGCCGCGATCCCAGCCAGCTGTTCGGCGATCTCACCGCCGAGTTCGGCATGCCGCATTATGCTCGCATCGACGTCGCCGCGACCGGCCCGCAGAAGAACATCCTCAAATCCGTCACGCCCGAGCAACTCGGCCTGAAAGACCTTGCCGGCGATCCCGTCCGCTCAACGCTGAGCAAGGCGCCCGGCAACGGCCAGCCCTTCGGCGGCATCAAGGTCGAGACCGATTTCGGCTGGTTCGCGGCAAGGCCGTCCGGCACGGAGGACGTCTACAAGATCTACGCCGAAAGTTTTCGCAGCACCGAGCACCTGAAGCGGATTCAGGAAGAAGCGCAGGCCGGCCTGGCGAAGGTGTTCGGGGCGTAAGCGCGGGTCCTCTTAACCCTCCTCTGGAGGGGGAGGGTCGATCGCGCGTTAGCGCGAGCGGGGTGGGGTGAAGGTCCCTCCGCGACTAACAGTGCCCGAGGGGAGAGATCACCCCACCCCGCTTCGCATTTCGCTGCGCCCCATGCGAAGCGACCTCCCCTTCAGGGGAGGGTAAGAGCGCGCGCCAATCCCCAAGGAATTAATTTATGTATACAGCTTGTCCGATAAAGGTATTTTTATACGCCAATATGAGGCTTGAACTATTTAGATTCCCCTATATTGTATACATAACGCATACATAAGCCGTGGGAGTGAGACCGATGACAAAGCCCTTCCCGATGAACGCCTGGTACGCCGCCGCCTGGGACGCCGAGGTGAAGCCGGCGCTGTTGCCGCGGACGATCTGCGGTAAGCATGTCGTGATGTACCGCAAGGCCGACGGTTCGGTGGCTGCGCTGGAGGATGCCTGCTGGCATCGCTTGGTGCCGTTGTCCAAGGGCCGGCTCGAAGGCGACACCGTCGTCTGCGGCTATCACGGCCTCAAATTCAACGCGCAGGGCCGCTGCACCTTCATGCCCTCGCAGGAGACCATCAACCCGTCAGCCTGCGTGCGCTCCTATCCCGTGGTCGAGCGGCACCGCTACATCTGGCTTTGGATGGGCGATCCGGCGCTGGCCGATCCCGCGCTCGTTCCGGACATGCACTGGAATCACGATCCGGCCTGGGCCGGCGACGGCAAGACCATCCACGTCAAATGCGACTACCGCCTCGTGCTCGACAATCTCATGGACCTCACCCACGAGACCTTCGTGCACGGCTCCTCGATCGGCAACGAAGCGGTCACCGAGGCGCCGTTCGACGTTACCCATGGCGAGAAGACCGTGACGGTGACGCGCTGGATGCGCGGCATCGAGCCGCCGCCGTTCTGGGCCAAGCAGCTCGGCAAGTCCGGTCTCGTCGATCGCTGGCAGATCATCCGTTTCGAAGCGCCGTGCACCATCGCGATCGATGTCGGCGTGGCGCCGACGGGCACCGGTGCGCCGGAAGGCGACCGTTCCCAGGGCGTCAACGGCTTCGTGCTCAACACCATCACGCCCGAGACCGAGAAGACCTGCCATTATTTCTGGGCTTTCGTGCGCAACTATCAGCTCGGCGAGCAGCGCATCACCTCCGAGATCCGCGAGGGCGTCTCCGGCATCTTCCGCGAGGACGAGTTGATCCTCGAAGCGCAGCAGCGCGCCATGGACGAGAATCCGGACCGCATCTTCTACAACCTCAACATCGACGCCGGTGCGATGTGGTCGCGCAAGCTGATCGACAAGATGGTGGCGAAGGAAACAGCGCCGCAGCGCCTCCAGGCCGCGGAGTAATCAGCCATGGCCGAGCGTGAGGTCGACCGTTCCGTCTCGCAGACCGTGAAGGCGCAGCTCGCATTGCGCGACCAGATCCTGTCGGGCGCCTTGCGCCCGGGCGAGCGCATCTCCGAGCTCCAGGCAGTGGAAACCACCGGCGCTTCGCGCACCCCGGTGCGCATGGCGCTGGTGCGGCTGGAGGAGGAGGGCCTGCTGGAAGCAATCCCGTCGGGCGGCTTCATGGTGAAGGCGTTCTCGGAGCGCGACATCTCCGATTCCATCGAGCTGCGTGGCACGCTCGAGGGTCTTGCCGCACGCTTCGCCGCCGAGCGCGGCGTCTCTGCGCGCGAGCTGGAGCCGCTGAAGGAGTGCCTGGCCGCGATCGACGAATTGCTGCGCCAGGTGCCGATCTCGATCGAAGCCTTCTCGTCCTATGTCACGCTGAACGCGCGCTTCCACGCTTTGCTCACCGAATTGTCGCGCAGCCCGCCCTTGATCCGCCAGATCGACCGCGCCTCGGCCCTGCCGTTTGCATCGCCAAGCGGCTTCGTGATGGCGCAATCGGCGCTCCCCGAGGCGCAGCAGATCCTGATCATCGGGCAGGACCACCACCGCATCGTGATCGACGCCATCGAGAACCGCGAAGGCGCGCGCGCCGAAGCCGTCATGCGCGAGCACGCGCGGCTCGCCGTGCGCAATCTGCGCCTTGCGCTGCGTAACCGGACCCATCTCGATCTCTTGCCGGCGCTCGCGCTGATCAAGACCGCAACCGATTGAGGCAATCCCATGCGCTTCATCGAAACCTGGATTCCCGCGACGCTGGTCTCGACCCGCGATCTCGCCCCCGGCATCCGCGAATTCCTGATCCGGCCCGACCAGTTCGACGTCACCGCCTATCCGGTCGGCAGCCACATCAATGTCAGCGTCACCATCGACGGCCTGCCGGAGACGCGGTCCTACTCGCTGGTCGGCGAAGCCACCTCGCGCGGCTTCAAGATCGCGGTGCGCCGCGCCGAGGATTCGCGCGGCGGCTCGCGCTACATGTGGCAGCTCGCGCCGGGCGCGCGGCTCGACATCACCCAGCCTGCCTCGCTGCTTGCGGTCGATTGGGCGCGCGAACGCTACTGCCTGATCGCGGGCGGCATCGGCATCACGCCGATCCTCGGCGCCGCGCAGGCGCTGGCACGGCGCGGGGCCGACGTCACGCTGCATTATGCGGTGCGCTCGCGCTCCGAAGCCGCCTACCTCGACGATCTCGCCGCGATGCTTGGGGATCGCCTGGTCGTCCATGCCAGCGATGAAGGCAAGCGGCTCGATCTCGACGCGCTGTTCGCCGCACTCCCCAAGGGCGCGCTCGCGCTGTTCTGCGGCCCGATGCGAATGCTCGATGCCGCGCGTCACGCTTGGATCGGGGCCGGCCATCCGCTGCCCGATCTGCGCTACGAGACGTTCGGCTCCAGCGGCACGCTGCCGACCGAGACCTTTCGCGTGCGGCTGAAAGGCTCGGACGTCGAGCTCGAAATACCCCGGGAACGCTCGATGCTGGATGTGCTCAACGCCAGCGGCTTCGAGGTGATATCCGATTGCAAGCGTGGCGAATGCGGTCTCTGCGCCATCGACGTGGTCGGCGTCGACGGCGAGATCGACCATCGCGATGTCTTCTTCAGCGATCATCAGAAAGAGAGCAACCAGAAGATCTGCGCCTGCGTGTCGCGCGCGAGGGGCACCATCACGGTGGACACGCTGCTGCGCGCGGATGCGGTTTGAGGTAGGAAGGATCGTAGCCCGGATGGAGCGAAGCGAAATCCGGGGGCGGTCTTGCTCCGTCGCGCGCTGTCCCGGATTGCGCTTCGCTCCATCCGGGCTACTTCGTCCCAAAGGATGGCCGCGCGGGAAAACCTACGCCGCGAACGTCGCCCGGTACTTCTTCGTCTCCAGCAGCGCCAGCACGCCGTCGGCCGAGACCGGGCGGCTGATCAGATAGCCCTGCACTTCGTCGCAACTGATTTGCCTGAGATATTCGAGCTGGTCGGCGGTCTCGACACCCTCGGCCACGACACCGATGCGCAGGTCGCGCGCAAGGCCAATCACCGATTTCACGATGGCCGCGCAGTCGGGCTGCACCAGCATGTCACGGATGAAGGACTGGTCGACCTTGATCCGGTTGAATGGCAGCTTGCGCAAATAGGTGAGGGAGGAGAAGCCCGTCCCGAAATCGTCCAGCGCCACGGTGACGCCGAGCTGCAACAGCGCGCTCAAGACCGACTCGGCCGAGCCGTATTTCGACAGCAGCATCGATTCCGTGATCTCGATCTCGAGGCGGTGCGGGGCGATCTTCGCTTCGCCAAGCGCCTGCACGACGGTCTGGAGGATGCCGGCGTTGTGAAACTGCGCCGCGGAGAAATTTACGGCGACCCTGATGTCATCAGGCCAGTTTGCAACGGTCGCGCAGGCGCGGCGGATCACCCATTCGCCGATCTCGTGGATCAGCCCGGTCTCCTCCGCGATCGGGATGAATTCGCTCGGCGGCACGAGTCCGCGCTCGGGATGTTGCCAGCGCAGCAGCGCCTCGAATCCGGTGATGCGGCTTTCGTCGAGATCGAGGAACGGCTGGAATACGAGGAAGAGCTCGTTTCGCGCGATCGCGCCCTCGAGGTCCGATTGCAGCGCCTTGCGATCGCGCGAGACCCTGTCGTCGGCCTCCTCGAAGAAGCGGACCGTGCCGGGTCCTGCTCGCTTGGCGCGGTAGAGCGCGGTGTCGGCATTCTTCATGACGTCGAGCGGCGTATTGCCGTCGCGCGGTGCCAGCACGATGCCGACGCTGGTTGCGCCCACCATCTGGCGGCCCTCGATCTGGAACGGCTCCTCGAAGGCTGCGACGAAGCGCTCGGCGGTCTCGAGGGCTTCCTCGGGGCGCGCCAGATTGGCCATCACCAGCGCGAACTCGTCGCCGCCGATGCGTGCGACATGTTCGGCCGCGCGCGTGCAGCGCTGCAGGCGGCTTGCGACCTGGACCAGGAATTCGTCGCCGGCGGGATGGCCGAACTTGTCGTTGACCTCCTTGAAGCGATCGAGATCGAGCAGCAGCACCGCGAACTCCTCGCCGGACAAAGTCAGGCGCTTGAGCGCGGCATCGAGCGTCTCGTTGAAGGCGACGCGGTTGGGCAGATGGGTCAGAGGATCCAGCCGCACTGTCCGCTCCGCCTCGATCTGCCGCATCACGCGACGCGCAAACGAGAACGAATTGACGAACACGCCGCGCAGCAAGACGCTGCCATAGACCACGACGAGGAACGCGATCAGGAGGAACGCCAGATCGCCGTTCCTGCCGAGGCAGATGGCGATGCCGACGAAGATCGGGGCCGTGAAGGCGATGGCCGCGATCGGAATGGTGGCGAAGGCGAGTGCGCCGCCGGCCAACATGCCCGAGCACAGGCAGGTGATGACGAGCTGTCCGCCGGTCGAGGCATCGGGGAAAAAAGCGACCGGGACGATGCCCCAGGCGGAGCCGAGGACGAACGCATTGCGCACCAGCCGGTGCATGGCACGGCGCGAGACGAATTGCGGCTTGATGATGCGGCGCGCGGCGCGGGATTGCAGGCCGAACGCGATCGCGGCGGAGGCCACGGCGGTGGCCCAGATCAGGGCAGGTATCCGGTCCGGCGACTGCCACAACGCGATGGCGAGCACGATGGCGTTGCAGGCATTGGCGAGCATGATGCCGACCGAATAGCCGAGCACGAGCGACATCTGTTCGGCGCGGATATGCCCGGCCGCGGCCTCGTCGGTTGCGGGACCGCCAAAGGCCGACAGATCGCCGGCGAAGAGCCTCGCGACATAGCTGGTCGTTTGAGTCCGCATTCCAGAGCCCGTATGTGCCGTTGGTACGGCTCGATGCGGAGAATTCGCGGCAAACCTTTGACGAACTATGAATTATCCTCGGCTGCGGCACTCGCCGTGACCACTTCTGCGTGTTCGTGAGAGAGTATCGATAACAAATCGATACAAATGCGGGATGGCGAAGAAATGTTGGCAACTCACTCCGCTGTCATGCTCCGCGTCAGCGGGGCATCCAGCAGGCCGCGGCCCGTCAATTCCATCCACCGGCGGCTCGGCGCCTTACCGCCCCAGCTGCTTCGGGTCGTAATAGAACCGCTCCTCGATCAGCTTGTCGCCGCGCCAGATCTGCCACGCGATCTCGTCCAGCGTCCGCGTGACGCCCTCTGCATTCGTGAAGCTGAACTTCCAGCGCGTCGCGACCTGGTCACCCTCGATCAGGCTCGGTCCGAGACGCTCGGCCTTGACCTCCTTGGTGGCCGCCAGCACGCCGCGCTCCTTGGCGACCAACTGGTCGCGTCCGACGGTCGGCGGCGCGGTGTTCTCATAGGTCGCCGCGTCCGGCGCATAGAATTGTTCGATTGCGCCGATGAAGTCCCCGTCCTCCAGCTGCTTCGCAAAGGCTTCGACGATGTCACGGCTCGGCATGGCACACCTCAAGATCAAAACCGACTGTTAGTCGGTAAATACCGACCGGTAGTCGAAAAGTCAACTGGCCGTGCTTGGCGAATTCGATTAGACGAGAGCCATGGCGAAACAGGCGGAGCGGCGCGCGGCAACATCGGAGGCGATCCTGGCCTCGGCACGCCGCCTATTCGGGACGCAGGGCTTTGCCGCCACCACCATGGACGAGATTGCGGAGGCGGCCGCAGTCGCCAAGGGGGCGGTCTATCACCACTTCAAGACCAAGGAGGCGGTGTTCGAAGCCGTCTTCGACCAGGTCTCGCGCGATCTCGTTGTTGAGATCGACGGTGCCGCGCGCGCCGAGAAGGACGTGCTCGCCGCGATGGTCGCCGGCACCCAGCATTACTTTGCCGCGACGGCGAAGGGGCCAACCGGGCAGATCATCCTGCGCGACGGCCCCGCCGTGCTCGGCTGGGAGCGCTGGCGCGAGATCGATGCAAAACACTTCGGCGGCAAGATGCCGCGCGCGCTTTCCACGGCGATGGAGGCCGGGCTGATCGCGCGGCAGCCGGTCGAGCCGCTGGCGCGGCTGCTGCTCGGCGCGGTGACCGAGGCCGCGGTCGCCTGCGCCGGACGCACGGATATCGCAAGGGCGGGGGCGGAATATGCCCGTGCGTTCAAGTCGCTGGTCGAAGCGCTGCGTCTACGCGCATGATTGTGCTAGTGACGAGATGGAAACGCCCACCCCGACAAGAAGAACAGTAGCGCATGAACGCAAACTCGGCCTTCACACCAAGCGATCCCGAATTCGACTACATCATCGTCGGCGCCGGCTCTGCCGGCTGCGTGCTGGCCAACCGGCTGTCGGCGAACGGCAAGCACAGCGTCCTCCTGCTCGAGGCTGGCCCAAAGGATTCCAACATCTGGATCCACGTGCCGCTCGGCTACGGCAAGCTGTTCAAGGAGAAGAGCGTCAACTGGATGTACCAGACCGAGCCGGAGCCTGAGCTGAAAGGGCGGCAGGTGTTCCAGCCGCGCGGCAAAACGCTGGGCGGCTCGAGCTCGATCAACGGACTGCTCTATGTCCGCGGCCAGCACGAGGATTACGATCGCTGGCGCCAGCTCGGCAATACCGGCTGGGGCTATGACGATGTGCTGCCCTATTTCAAGAAGGCGGAAAACCAGTCGCGCGGCGCCGATCAATATCACGGCACGGACGGGCCGCTGCCGGTCTCGAACATGGTCGTGACCGATCCGCTGTCGAAGGCCTTCATCGACGCCGCGGTCGAGGCCGGTCTGCCCTACAACCCCGATTTCAACGGCGCCACACAGGAGGGCGTCGGGCTGTTCCAGACCACGACGCGCAACGGCCGCCGGGCCTCGACGTCGGTGGCCTATCTCGGCCCCGCCAAGGCGCGCGGCAATCTCAAGATCGAGACCGAGGCGCTCGGCCAGCGCGTGCTGTTCGAGGGCCGCCGCGCCGTTGGCGTCGAATATCGGCAAGGCGCGCAAATCCGTCGCGCCCGCGTACGCAAGGAAATCGTGCTATCGAGCGGCGCCTACAATTCGCCGCAGCTGTTGCAGCTCTCCGGCGTCGGCCCTGCCGACCTCCTGCGCAAGCACGGCATCGACGTCGTGCTGGACGCGCCGGGCGTCGGTCACGACCTCCAGGATCACATGCAGGTCCGCATCGTGATGCGCTGCTCGCAGAAGATCACGCTCAACGACACCGTCAACCATCCGCTCCGCCGAACGCTGGCTGGCGCGCGCTATGCGCTGTTCCGCAAGGGCTGGCTGACCATTGCGGCCGGCACCGCGGGCGCATTCTTCAAGACCAGCCCGCGCCTCGCTTCGCCCGATATCCAGGTGCATTTCCTGCCGTTCTCGACCGACAAGATGGGCGAGAAGCTGCACGACTTCTCCGGCTTCACGGCGTCAGTGTGCCAGCTCCGGCCCGAAAGCCGAGGCTCCCTGCGCATCCGTAGTGCGGACCCGACTGTGCCGCCGGAAATCCGTATCAACTACATGTCGACCGAAACCGATCGCACTACCAATGTCGAAGGCATCAAGATCCTGCGCAAGATCCTGAATGCGTCGGCGCTGAAGCCGTTCGTGGTCAGCGAGTACGACCCAGGCGGGAAGGTATCCACGGATGCCGAAATATTGGATTATTGCCGCGAGCGCGGCAGCACCATCTACCATCCCACCTCGACCTGTCGTATGGGCAACGATGCGCTCGCGGTGGTCGATCAGCGGCTGAAGGTGAGGGGGCTCGAGGGCATTCGGGTTGTCGACGGCTCGATCATGCCGGATCTCGTGTCGGGGAATACCAACGCGCCGATCATCATGATCGCCGAAAAGGCATCCGACATGATATTGGAGGATGCGCGGTAACCCGTGATTGTTGAGAGGATCAAAACTTGGCTACGCGACTGAGGATCGGCACACGCAAGAGCGCGATGGCGCTGGCACAGACGGACGAGATCGCACGCCGCCTGATTGCCGCCGTACCCGGTCTCGACGTCGAGATTGTCAAGTTCGACACCACGGGCGATACCGACCAGGTCAGCAAGCTGCTGCCCCATGGCGGCAAGGGCGGCGCCTTCGTGGCGCAGATCCGCGCCGCCGTGCTGTCGGGCGAATTGCAGGCGGCGATGCATTCGCTGAAGGACATGCCGGGTAACGAGGACACGCCGGGGCTCGTCATCGGCGCCACGCTGTCGCGCGATCCGCCCAGTGATGCGCTGGTGCTGCGTGATGGAATTTCGCTCGATGCCTTCCGTCAGTCCGGTGGCAAGGGATTCAAGATCGGCACCAACGCCGTGCGTCGTGCGGCGTATGCCCGGCGGTTATTTCCGGACGCCGAGATCATTCATTTCCGCGGTGCCGCCGACACGCGCGTGCGCAAGCTCGACAATCAGACCAAGCAGCGGCTGCCGGATGGCGGTGAGGTCGGGCCGGCAGATGCGCTGATCATGGCGCGTTCCGGACTCGATCGTGTCGGCCTTTCTCATCGCCTCAGCTACGAATTCACGGCAGCCGAGATGCTGCCGGCGGCGGGGCAGGGCATCGTCGCCGTCGAATGCGCGGCGCAGGACTGGCAAACGCGGCAGATCCTCGCATCGATCGACGACCCCGCCGCGCACGCCTCGGCCGACGCCGAGCGCGAGGTGCTGTGGGTGCTGAACGGCCATTGCAATTCGCCGGTCGCGGGATTCTCGACCATCGCGGGCGATCAGATGTCGCTCACCGCATCCGTGCTCGATCTCTCCGGCAACACCATCATCGAGGCCTCGCGCCAAGGCCCCGCCAATCGCCCGCGCGAGCTTGGACGTGCGGTGGGCCTCGATCTGCTGGCCAAGGGCGCCGCCGAGATCATCGAGCGCAGCCGGCCGCGCTGAGCCTCATTGCGGCTGTTTTGCCCGACGCGCCAAACATCACCGGCGATCGAGTCGCGGCGCGCGAAATTCTTCAATGATTTGTACTGTGCATGGGGTTGTTTTCGCGTTTTTTGTTATCGCCCCTCTGAAGAGACGGGAAAATCAGCCCCGCACGCGCTTGATCATCTGCCCGACATGGGCGATCGGCGTCTCCGGCTGGATGCCGTGGCCGAGATTGAAGATGAAGCGCCCTTGCGCAAAATTGGCCAGCACATTGTCGACCGCGCGGTCGAGCGCGCTGCCGCCGGTGATCAGCACCAGCGGATCGAGATTGCCCTGCACGGCGACCTTGCTCTGGACGCGCTCACGGATGAAAGCCGGCTCCGCGGTCCAGTCGATGCTGACCGCATTGACGCCGGTTGCCTCGACGTAGCCGGGCAGCTGTGCGCCGGCCCCACGGGGGAAGCCGATGATCTTGGCATCGGGCACCTTGGCCCGCACGCCCTCGACGATGCGCCGCGTCGGCTCGACCGACCAGCGCGCGAATTCGGCCGGCGGCAGCACGCCGGCCCAGGTGTCGAAGATCTGCAGGGCATTGGCGCCGGCGTCGAGCTGCGCCAGCAGATATTGAATGGAGCTCTCGACCAGCACGTCGATGATCTCAGCAAACGCTTCCGGATGCCGGTAGGCCATCATCCGTGCCGGCGCCTGGTCCGGCGTGCCCTGGCCTGCGACCATGTAGGTCGCGACCGTCCACGGCGCGCCGCAGAAGCCGATCAGCGCGGTCTTGGGATCGAGCGCGCTGCGCACGAGCTTCAATGCATCGAACACAGGCTGAAGCTTGGTGAGATCGGCGCGCGGCGCCAGCGTCGCGACCTTGGCGGGATCATCCAATGGCTCCAGCCGCGGGCCCTCGCCGACCTCGAATCGCACCGAGCGGCCGAGCGCATAGGGGATCACCAGAATGTCCGAGAAGATGATCGCGGCATCGAAGCCGAACCTGCGGATCGGTTGCAGCGTCACCTCGGCTGCCAGCTCCGGGTTGAAGCAGAGATCGAGGAAGCCGCCGGCCTTGGCGCGCACCTCGCGATATTCCGGCAGATAGCGGCCGGCCTGCCGCATCATCCACATGGGCGGGATGCTCTGGCGCTGGCCGGAGAGCACGTCGATGAAGGGCTTTTTTGCAGATTGGGGCACGAACGTTCCTGAACGGGGTTATGGCCCCTGATACACCGCCTCGGCCCTCAGCGGAACAGGGGAACCAGCGCAGCAGGGCCGCGTTGACCCAGCCGATGGAGGACACCATGGCTGAGACATTCAATCCCGCGCCGCATGACAAGCACGCCGACGATCTGCACGAAGCGCTCGCTGCCGACCGCCAGTCCAAGCTCGACGCTGGGCTGAAGGATAGCTTCCCGGCGTCCGATCCCGTGAGCGCCGCCCAGCCGACGCCCTCGAAGGCCGATGCGGAGGCCGACAATCCCTCGCTCTGGGACAAGGTGAAGGCCATCTTCAGCTAGTGGAGGGGCGACGCCGGATTCCGATCGGCTTGCTAATATCCTGTTAGCGATGCGCAGACCCTTGCGTCCGTAGGACTACGGAAAACTGCGATATTCACGGGTATTGCGGCGGGCACTTCAGAGTTCAATAACAGAAGCGGCAGAGGTTCCGAACCGTCGGAGACCTCTGCCGGATGAGCGCTGCTACTCAACGAACTGGATGGAGCCGTCTGCCGCTGCGCGCGGCGGCGTTCGTTGTGCTGACCTGCGTGACCATCCTCGGCGTCAGCGGTTGGCGCGAATGGACCGCACGCGATTCGGTGCTCAGAGGCGCCGAGACAGAGATGGCGAACGTTGCCCGTTCGCTGACCCAGCATGCCGAGGACAGCCTCGATCTCTTGGATTCCGGCGTCGTCGGCGTCGTCAGCCGGTTGGAGATGGATGGCACCGGCCCCGCCACCCTCACGAAACTCGGCAACGTCCTGGAGGCGCGCAAGAAGGCCGTGCCGCGCATCCACAGCCTCGCCATCATCGACGACCACGGCAATTGGCTGACCTCGCCCGGCACGACCGGCTCGACGCTCAGCGACGATGCGTTTTTCCGCTATCATCAGCTCTCCCCGAAACGGGAGCCCTATGTCGGCCATCCCGTGAAGAGCCTCCTCGAAGGCGAATGGGTGGTCACCCTGTCGCGCCGCTTCAACAAGCCGGACGGCAGCTTCGGCGGCGTGGTGCTCGCGACCATCAGCTCTCGATATCTCGCGCACTTCTATGAGCAGTTCGAGATCGGTCGCAACAGCTCCGCGACGCTGGTGCATGGCGACGGATTGATCATCGCGCGCAATCCCGGCAACGACGAGCTCGTCGGCCGCAGCGTCGCCGACACTGCGCTCTTCCGAGACGCCAGTCTGCAACGGCCGAGCGGCGTCTATCATTTCAAGTCACCATTGGACGGCGCGGAGCGACTGAGCTTCTTCAAACGCTCTGGCCGCTATCCTCTGGTCCTGGTGGCCACGCTCGACAAAGAGGAGCTGCTCGCGCCCTGGCGCGCTGCGGCAATCTCCCGCATGCTCTACGTCGCCGCGTTGGTGATGCTGATTGCGGTCATCGGCGCCGTGCTGGTGCGGCAGCTGCAGCGCGGCCAGCGCATGGCCGCGGCGCTGGTCGAGAAGGAGGCGCATTTCCGCCTGCTCGCGGAAGGCTCCAGCGACATGGTGACAAGCATCGGGCTCGACGAGCGGTTGCGCTATGTCTCGCCCTCGTCCGTGCGGGTCGTCGGCTGGCGCGCCAATCAATTGATCGGCACGCCTGCGCTGGCGGGCATCAATCCGGAGGATCTGCCGGAGGTTCAGGCGATCGTCGACGCCATGAAGCGTGGCGATCGGGAGGAGGCGCGCCTCACTTATCGCAATTCGCACCGGCAGAACGGCGAAGTCTGGCTGGAATCGACCATGCGGGTGACGCGCAAGGACAATGGCCGCGTCGACGGCGTGGTGGCGATCTCGCGCGACATCACCGAGCACAAGAAGCTGGAAACCAGGCTCGAGACGCTTGCGATCGAGGACAGCCTTACCGGCCTTGCCAATCGCCGCCGCTTCGACGAGCGGCTGAAGGAGGAATGGGCGCGCGCCTATCGCGACCGCTCCAGCCTCGCTCTGCTGATGATCGATGTCGATCACTTCAAGGCCTATAACGACGAATACGGCCATCCCGCAGGCGATGCCTGCCTGCGCCTGGTCGCAAAGATCATCGCGGCCGAGACGCAGCGCGCCGGCGATCTGGCCGCGCGCTATGGCGGCGAGGAATTCGCCATGCTGCTGCCGAACACCGATGCCGCCGGCTGCGCCCTGGTCGGCGAACGGATCCGCAAGGCCATTTTCGAGGCCGGCCTCGTTCATAGCGGCAATCCGGCATCTGGATACGTCACAGTCTCGGTCGGCGGCGCGACCGTCCGGCCGGCGCTGGAGCGTACGGCCGGCGTCACCTCGCTGCTCGAAGCTGCGGACCGGGCGCTCTACGACGCCAAGGACGCAGGCCGCGACCGCATGATGATGTCCGGCGAGGTCATGAACCTGCTGCCCAAGGCGTCCGGCCAGTAAGACGGCTCAATAATGCGGCGGAGGCTCGTTCGCTGGCCCGGGCGCATTCGCCTCGGCCTCCTGCAGGCGCTCGCCGAGCTCGGTGATCTTCCGCGTCAGCAGATCGATCTGCTTCCACTGCGCCGTGATGGTCTGGTTCAGCGTCTCGATGGTGTCGTCCTGATAGGCGAGGCGCGTCTCCAGCGTGTCGATGCGCTCGCTCAGACTCTTGATATCATTCGTCACGCATCGCGTCCTTATTCCGTTCGCGCAAACCGTGGCCGAGCGCGACGCGCTCGTCGAACACGAAGCATTCGCCGCGCCAGCGGCTCTGCGCCTCCGGCACCTCTTCCAGATATTTGAGGATGCCTCCCTTGAGGTGGTAGACCTCGGCAAAGCCGCGCGCGAGCAGATGCGCACTCGCCTTCTCGCAGCGAATGCCGCCGGTGCAGAACATCGCGATCCTCCTGTGCTTGGCCGGATCGAGCCGCTCGGCGGTAAAATCCTTGAACTGGCCGAAGCTCCTGATGCCGGGATCGACCGCGCCTTCGAACGTACCCATCGCCACCTCGAAGGCGTTGCGGGTGTCGAGCAGCAGTGTGTCGGGCGCCGAGATCAGCGCATTCCATTCGCGGGCATCGACATAGGTGCCGACCTGGCGGGTCGGATCGGCAGCCGCATCGCCAAGCGTGACGATCTCCTTCTTCAGCCGCACCTTGAGCTTCCCGAACGGCATCGCTTCGGCGGCCGAGAATTTCAACTCGAGATGGTCGAGCCGGCCGCCGAACATGTCGCCATGCGCCAGCTCATGAGCGAGGGCGTCGACCGCGTCCGGCGCGCCGGCGAGCGTGCCGTTGATGCCCTCCTGCGCCAGCAACACGCTGCCTTTCAGCTTGAGGCCGGCGCAAAACGCACGCAGCGGCTCGCGCAGCTCGCGGTAATCCGGGAGGGCGGCAAACTGGTAGAAGGCGGCGACCTTGGTGGCCGAATTCGGATCAGACATGGCGGCTCGTTTAGCAGGCGCGTGCGGCTCAGAAAACCCGCATCGCCGCCGGCTGCGAAAGGTCTATACGCCCAGCGGATGGCAGCCATTTCCCTGGTATGCCAGCATTGCCGAGAGCCGCCGGAATGTGTCATGTAGACCCGGTTTTTCCTAAGACGGCGCGGCGCGCGCATCCACGGCCAAGAGAGCCTAGCGAGAGCAAGAAATTCGATGAGAAACTTCCATTTCCCCGGCAGGTCCACGGTCCACGCCACCAACGCGATGGTCGCGACCTCGCACCCGCAGGCCTCGCTTGCGGCGATCGAGGTGCTGCGCGAGGGCGGCACGGCGGTGGACGCGGCGGTCGCCGGCTCGGCCCTGCTGGGCGTGATCGAGCCGCAATCGACCGGCATCGGCGGCGACTGCTTCGCGCTGATCCAGCCGCGGGGTGAGGGCAAGATCATCGCCTATAACGGCTCCGGCCGCGCGCCGAAGGCGGCGAACGCCGACTGGTATCTCGAACGCAAGATCAAATCGGTCCCGCTGACCTCGGCGCATGCGGTCTCGATTCCCGGCGTGATCGATGCCTTCGCGACCGTCTTGCGCGACCACGGCAAGTTCGGTTTCGACCGGCTGCTCCAGCCCGCGATCAAGGCGGCCGAGGAGGGTTACGTCGTCGCGCCCCGCATCGCATTCGACTGGAAGAACCAGTTCGAGAAGCTCAAGGCCGGCACCAACACCGTGCGCTACCTGCTGCCGGGCGGCAAGCCGCCGGTGGCCGGTGACGTCATCCGCCAGGCCGAGCTCGGCAAGACGCTGCGCGCGATCGCCAAGGATGGCCGCGATGCCTTCTACAAGGGCGAGATCGCGGAAGATATGGTCGAGACTCTCAAGGGAATCGGCGGCCTGCACACGCTCGACGATTTCGCCGCGCACACGACCGAGACGACATCGCCGATCGGCACCATGTACAAGGGCTACGACGTCTGGCAGTGCCCGCCGAACGGCCCGGGCGTCACCGCGCTCTTGATGCTCAACATCCTGTCGCGCTTCGACCTGACCAAATATGCACCCGTGAGCGTTGAGCGCTTCCACCTCGAGGCGGAAGCCGCGCGCATCGCCTACATGAATCGCGAGATGCACGTCGCCTCTCCCGAGCACATGAAGATCAATGTCGCCGAGATGCTCGCGAAGGGGTTTGCCGACGAGTACATCAGCAAGATCCGCATGGACGGCATGCTCGACCTGCCTGATGTCGCGCCGCCGATGAATCCCTCGACCATCTACATCACGGTGGTGGACAAGGACCGCAACGTCTGCTCGTTCATCAATTCGGTCGCGCACTCCTTCGGCTCGGCGATCGTCTCGAACAAGACCGGCGTGCTGTTCCAGAACCGCGCGGGCGGCTTCCGTATCCAGCCCGGCCATCCCAACTGCATCGAAGGCGGCAAGCGCCCGCTGCACACGATCATGCCGGGCCTCCTCACCAAGGATGGCCGCTCCACGATGCCGTTCGCGGTGATGGGCGGCCAGTACCAGCCGACCGGCCAGACCCATCTGCTGACCAACATCCTCGACTATGGCTGCGACGTGCAGGAAGCGATCGACATGCCGCGCGGCCTGCACTACGAGGGCCAGTATCAGCTCGAGGACAGCGTGCCGGCGGCGATCGTCGAAGGGCTGAAGAAGCTCGGCCACAAGACCACCAACGTGGTCGGCCCGCTCGGCGGCGCCCAGGCGATCTGGATCGATTGGGACAAGGGCACGCTGACCGGCGGTTCCGATCCGCGCAAGGACGGCTGCGCGCTCGGTTATTAATCCCCAGCGCGAGTTCCTCGCGCAAGATCAGGAAAAGTTGACGAAGGGCGATGCGGCATTTGCTGCATCGCCCTTTCCCGTTCGGAACGGAGCTCATTGCTTCAGGTTAAGGGGCGATGAGCGGTGCAGGCGTGCGCTGCTTTGAAAATAAGCGGCGGAGGCGTCGATGTCCGATACACCAGGTTCCAAACAATCAGCATTCGATCGGCGCGCCTTCATGGCTGGCGCCGCCGGCAGTGCGCTCGTCCCGCTCACGGCGCGGGCGGCCGCAGAGGGCACGAGTGCGCCGGCCGCTCGGGATCCCTCGCTTCCTGTCGACGTCACCCTTCGGGTCAACGGCAAGGACAAGCGCCTGAGCCTCGATGCGCGCACCACGCTGCTCGACGCGCTCCGCGAACATCTCAAGCTCACCGGCAGCAAGAAGGGCTGCGACCACGGCCAGTGCGGCGCCTGCACCGTGCTGATCGACGATCGGCGCGTGGTGTCGTGTCTCACGCTCGCACTCGTCGCGGAAGGGCAGGAGATCACCACCATCGAGGGCCTCGCCACCGACGACCGCCTGCACCCGATGCAGCAGGCCTTTGTCGACAACGATGCATTCCAGTGCGGCTATTGCACGCCCGGCCAGATCATGTCGGCGATCGCCTGCGTGAAGGAGGGCCATGCCGGCAGCGAGGCCGACATCCGCGAATATATGAGCGGCAACATCTGCCGTTGCGCCGCCTATCCCAACATCGTTGCGGCGGTGAAGCAGGCCGCGCCCGAGATCGTGAAAGGCTAGACGCATGCGACCTTTCTCATATCAAAGGGCAACAGACCCGGCCGTGGCCGTGCAGGCGCTCAGCGCCGCCGCAGCCGCGAACGATGTGCTGACCAAGGCTGCAGCGCAGCCGCTTGCGGGCGGCACCACCTTGATCGACTTGATGAAGCTCGACGTGATGCGGCCCGCCGCGATCGTCGATATCAATCCGCTTGCGCACGCCTGGTCGGCAATCGAGCCGGGCACCGACGGCTTGCGGCTCGGCGCGCTCGCGAAGATGTCGAACGTTGCCGCGCATGACGGGATCCAGCGCCATTATCCGGTGATTGCCAATTCGCTCAAGCTGGCCGCCAGCGCCCAGCTGCGCAACATGGCGACGCTCGGCGGCAATGTGATGCAGCGGACCCGTTGCAGCTATTTCCGCGATGTCTCCTATGAGAACTGCAACAAGCGCAATCCCGGCTCCGGGTGTGCCGCCATGGACGGCGTCAACCGCATGCATGCCGTGCTCGGCGTCTCCGACCAATGCATTGCAACCTATCCCGGCGATTTCGCCCAGGCGCTAGTCGCGCTGGACGCCATGGTCGAGATCACCGGCAGATCCGGCACGCGCAACCTGCCTTTTGCAGAGTTGCACAAGGCCCCCGGCAATACGCCCGACATCGAGACGACGCTGAAGCCAGGGGAGCTGATCTCGGCCTTCTCCATCTCCGGCCGCTGGCCGCGTTCGGTGTATCTGAAGGCGCGCGACCGGCAGTCCTATGAGTTCGCGCTGTCGTCGGCT
>NZ_JXDL01000001.1:3313719-3425795 GCF_001590795.1 Bradyrhizobium sp. AT1 | reverse complement strand
GGCAGTCCTATGAGTTCGCGCTGTCGTCGGCTGCGGTCGCCCTCGACGTGCAGGACGGCGCGGTCAGGGACGCGCGGATCGCCCTGGGCGGCGTCGCCACCGTGCCCTGGCGGGCGCGCGAGGCGGAGGCGGTGTTGAAGGGGCAGAAGTTCGATGACGGCCTCGCACAGCGGGTTGCCGACGCCGCGTTTGCGGACGCCAGGGGACGCCGGCACAACAGCTTCAAGATCGCGCTCGGCAAGCGTGTGGTGGCGCGCGCGCTCCAGCAGGCCGTAACGATGGAGATCTGATCATGACCGCTGCAGCTCCCGAGCCGAAGACGAACATGGGCCAGCCGGTGCCGCGCTATGACGCGGCTGCAAAGGTAACGGGGCGCGCCACCTATGCGTCCGACATGCCGCTGGACAATCCGGCCTATGCATTCCTGGTCACCAGTGCGATCGCCAAAGGTCGCAT
The DNA here is from genome assembly GCF_001590795.1 of Bradyrhizobium sp. AT1. Taxonomy (GTDB): domain Bacteria; phylum Pseudomonadota; class Alphaproteobacteria; order Rhizobiales; family Xanthobacteraceae; genus Bradyrhizobium. Next base: position 3,425,339 of record NZ_JXDL01000001.1, on the reverse strand, counting down.
CGACAGTTTCGATCTCGATGGCGCCAAGCGTGTCCGCGGCGTGATCGACATCGTCACCCACGAGAATGCGCCGGAACTGAAGGAGTCGAAGCTGTTCAGCAATGGCGGTTATGCGGGCACGACGATCCAGCCGCTGAAGTCGGCCGAGATCGCCCATGACGGAGAGATTATCGCTGTTGTCGTTGCGGAAAGCTATGAGGCTGCGCGCGAGGCGGCCAACCGGGTCAAGGTCAGCTACACCGCCACGGCCCCGAGCGCGACTTTCGACTCGCCCGGCACCACCACGGCGGCGGCGAAGGGGCAGAATGCCCAGTTCAAGGAAGACCCTGAAGTCGGCGATTTCGCCAAGGCGTTCGAGGAAGCCGAGGTCAAGCTGACCGCCGCCTACGAAACGCCGGCGCAGCACCACAATCCGATGGAGCTGTTCTCGACGAGCTGCGTGTGGATGGGCGACAACCTCGTCATCTACGAGGGGAGCCAGTTCGTCCATGGGCTGAAGCACGGCGTTGCCGAGCAGCTCGGCATCGATGCCGACAAGGTGCGCGTGGTCAATCCTTACGTCGGCGGCGGCTTTGGGTCTCGCGGCTCGATGACGCCGCGGACCGCGATCATCGCCGGCATTGCCAGGCGCTTGAACCGTCCGATCAAGCTCGTCCCGACCCGCGATCAGGGCTTCACCATCGCGACCTATCGCGCCGAGACTCGGCACGAGATGAAGCTCGGCGCGAGCCGGGACGGTAAATTGGTGGCGCTCAGGCATGAGGGGGCCGAGATCTCCTCTCGCGCGGACGCCTATTGCGTCGGCGGCACCAAGACGACGGCGCGCCTCTATGCCTGTCCGAACGTCGCCAGCCTGGTGTCGATCGTGCGTGCGGATCGCAGCACCCCCGGCTTCATGCGCTCGCCGCCGGAGGTGCCGTATCTGTTCGCGCTGGAGAGCGCGATGGACGAGCTCGCGGTGAAGCTGAACTTGGACCCGGTCGAGCTGCGCCGCCTCAACGACACCACCAACGAGCCGATCGGCGGCAAGCCCTATACGTCCCGCTCGCTGATGGCCTGTTTCGATGAGGCCGCCAAGGCGTTCGGCTGGGCCCGGCGCTCGCCTCAGCCGAAATCGATGTCGGAAGGCGACTGGCTGATCGGCTATGGCTGTGCCGCCACCTGCTACCCGACGCAGATGGGGCCGTCTGCTGCGCGCGTGCGCCTGCAGCGTGACGGCCGTACCCGGGTCGAGATCGCCGGTCACGAGATCGGCACCGGTGCCTACACGGTGATCGCGCAGACCGCGGCCGAGCGGCTCGGCGTGCCGCTCGAGAAAGTCGCCGTCTTCATGGGCGATAGTGATCTGCCGCCGGCGCCGGTTGCCGGCGGATCGAATTCGACCGCGAGCACTTGTTCGGCGGTGATGATGGTATGCGATCAGATTCGCCAGCGCCTGTTCAAGGCGGTGATGCCGAGCCAAAGCCTGACCGACCGGGCCAAGGAGACCGTGGGTCTTGGCCAGACGCCGGCAACGCAAGCGGCGAAGGGCGACCGTCCGCTCGACCTGGAGAAGGCATTTGATGCGCTCGGGGTCGGCGTCGTCGAGGAATATGGTGAGTGGAAGCCGGAAGGCGCGCCGCTGGATTCCTTCCGCGCCATGCACAAGGGGCAGGTGCGGCTGGTCGGCGGTCATGCCATGAAGGATCAGATCGCCTACGCCTTCGGTGCCGAGTTCGTCGAAATCCGCGTCAACCGCTTCACGCACGAGATCCGCTGCCCCCGTCTGGTCGGCGCCTTTGCGGCAGGCCGCATCATGAACCCGCGCACCGCGCGCAGCCAGCTGATGGGCGGCCTGATCTGGGGCATGTCGTCGGCGCTGCTGGAGGCCACGGAAATCGACGAGCGCAATGCGCGGTACGTCAACGACAATCTGGCCGACTATCTTTTGCCTGTGAATGCGGACGTCGCCGGCGTCGAGGTGATCATGCTCTCCGAGCAGGACGATCGCATCAACCCGATGGGCGTCAAAGGGCTCGGCGAGCTTGCAAATGTCGGCACCAATGCCGCGATCTGCAACGCGATTTATCACGCCACTGGTCAGCGCATCCGCAAGCTCCCGGTCCGGCTGGAAAATATCGAGGTGTGAGGGGTGGAAACGGCGACGGCGTTGCGCTAGACACCTCCCGCCTCAAACGGAAGGTGTTTTATGCAGCGTTTTCAGCGCGCACTCCTCGCCCTGATGTCGGCACTCGCGATCACCGTGATCGCCAGCGTGTCGCATTTCGTTTCCACCACGGCCTCGGCCCAGACCGCAGGAAAGACCATGACCACAGCTTCAGGCTTGCAGATCATCGACTCCACCGTCGGCACCGGCGCCTCGCCGCAGCCGGGCCAGATCTGCGTAATGCACTATACCGGCTGGCTCTATGAGAACGGCCAGAAGGGCAAGAAATTCGATAGCTCCGTCGATCGCAAGGAGCCGTTCGAATTCCCGATCGGCAAGGGCCGCGTCATCGCCGGCTGGGACGAGGGCGTTGCCTCCATGAAAGTCGGCGGCAAGCGCACGCTGATCATCCCGCCGCAGCTCGGCTACGGAGCTCGCGGCGCCGGCGGCGTGATTCCGCCGAATGCGACGCTGATGTTCGACGTGGAATTGCTCGCGGTGAAGTGACGGCGCAGCCGACATCTTCTTGCCTGGCCAAGCCCGGCCATGACGGATAGAGGTCGATCCAAACAAAAAGACCGGCCTTGCGGCCGGTCTTTTCGCATTTCGATCTTGCTCGCGTCATTCCGTCGCGCGCTTGGCCGCCGCCGCGGCGCGATCGATCGCTTCCTTCGCGGCGTCCTTGGCATCGCCCATGGCCTGCTGGCCCTTGCCCTTGACTTCCTGGACGACGCCTTCGCCCTTCAAGCGCTCGGAACCGGTGGCTTCACCGATGCCCTGCTTGGCCTTGCCGATTGCTTCGTTCGCGTTGCCCTTGATCTTGTCGGTGGTGCTGCCCATGAAACTCTCCTTTTCATCTGGTCGTGTAGTCAACGTCCCGGGGCTACGAGGGTTCCAATTTTGGTATGGCTCGCGGGCGCGGCTTCGGGTTAGTTTGCCGCGCACGGAACCAACAGAAAGCAAGTCCCATGACCGGCCATGACCATTCGCATTCTCACCATGACCACGATCATGACGATCGCTGGAAACATGACGGCGTGCGCGTCATTCCCGGCAACCAGCTCGATACCAACGTGCCCTCGACGGCAGGCATGGACCGCGCGGCCGCGATCAATTTCGCACGCGTCGGCGCGCAGAAATTGTGGGCGGGCACTGTCAGCATCAAGCCGGATGCCAAGACCGGCGCGCATCACCACGGCCATCTCGAAAGCGTCATCTATGTCGTGAAGGGCAAGGCGCGGATGCGCTGGGGCGAGAGCCTGCAATTCACGGCGGAGGCAGGCCCCGGCGATTTCATTTTCGTCCCGCCTTACGTGCCCCACCAGGAGATCAACGCCAGTCCGGACGAGGTGCTGGAATGCGTGCTGGTGCGCAGCGACGGCGAGGCGGTGGCGATCAACCTCGACATCGAGCCAATCGAGAAGCCCGAGACCGTGCTGTGGATCGACCCGGTGCACCGGGACCCGAACGAGAAGAAGTAAGGCTGCCTCAAGGGGCGGTGCGACCGAACCCCGCAGATCGGGGGCCAAAATATAGTCGGAAGCCGTGTCGGGTGGCCGTCGGGCCATACGTCCTTGGGCAGAACCCGCCCAAGGAGCTGCCGATGCCCAGGATGATTTTCCTCAATCTGCCCGTGACCGACCTCAAGCGTGCGACCGCCTTCTATGAGGCGGTCGGCGGGATCAGAAATCCGCAATTCAGCGACGACACGGCGAGTTGCATGGTCTTTTCCGAGACCATCTACGTGATGCTGGCGACCCACGACAAATTCCGCCAGTTCACGCCGAAGCCGATTGCGGATGCCAAGACCTCGAACCAGGCGCTGTTCTGCCTGTCCGCCGACAGCCGGAACGAGGTGGACGATCTTGTCGGCAGGGCCGCGGCCGCGGGCGGGGTCGCCGATCCCGGTCCGAAGGACGAATACAGCTTCATGTACGGCCGCAGCTTCGAGGATCCGGATGGCCACATGTGGGGTGTGAACTGGCTGGACATGGCAGCGGTGCCCACGCAGCCCTGCATGACGAACGCCTGATCGAAGCCCGCCAACATTGAAAGCTGAAGAGGAGACGCTCCATGCCCAAGCTCGTGCCCTGCATGTGGTTCAACGGCGATGCCGAGGACGCCGCGAAGTTCTACACCTCGCTCGTGCCGAATTCCGAAATCTCGCATGTTCAGCGCAATGTGTCGGACGGCCCGTCCGGCAAGACGGGCTCCGTGCTCGTCGTCGAGTTCACGGTGGCCGGCCAGCCTCTGGTCGCGCTCAACGGCGGGATGAAGATGGAATACACCCACGCCATCTCGCTGATGATTCATTGCGACGACCAGGCACAGGTCGATCACGTCTGGAATGCCTTCCTCGCTGATGGCGGCAAGGCAGAGCAGTGCGGCTGGCTCAGGGATCGCTGGGGCGTGGCCTGGCAGGTGGTGCCGAAGGTGATGTTCGAGTTTCTCACCAGCCCCGACAAGGCCGCCGCCGCGCGCGCGATGCAGGCGATGATGAAGATGGTGAAGCTGGATGTCGCCGAACTGCGTCGGGCGTTCGAAGGCAAGTCGGCGGCGTAACGCCGACACCGGTGCCGTAGGGTGGGCAAGGGCGCTCTTGCGCCGTGCCCACGATCTGTTTCCGATTGCGAGAGGTCGTGGGCACGCTTCCGCCTTCGCTCTTCGAGCTACGGCGGACAAGTCGCTTTGCCCACCTACGAGACTACGCCCGCCGCTAATAATTGATCCGCAACCCCACGCCGCCATGAATGGTGTTGCCGACAGGCTGCGGGCCCAGCGTGCCGTTGGCGAACAGATCGACGATCCAGCCCTTCTGCACGCGGAAGCCGAGGCGGCCGCCATATTCGAACCAGCCCTGGTTGCCCATGGTCGGGACCACCATGCCCTGGCCGGTCACGGTGGCGACGATGCCGCTGCGGCTCGCGAACGACTGCACCCAGCCGCCGTTGATGTTGGTCTCGATGTTGCTGCCGAACAGATGTGTCCATTGCCCGCCGATCTTGACGAGGCTGGTGCGGTCGGTGCCGGTCGCGATGCTGGCGTCGAACGGATTGAACGCCACGGCGCTATCGGTATAGCCCGACACGCGTTGCCAGAGCTGCCAGACCTCGATCGAGGCTGCGACCTCGTCGCGCGGTGACACGCGGCTCATCCAGCCGGCGCGGCCGTAGACCGCGTAGTTCGAGGCGTTGGTCGAACTCGTCACGCTCACCGGACCGAGACTGGTGTTGTAGCTGCGGGTGTAGCGCGCCTTTTCCCACGGTGTCAGGATGGTGCCGACGTCGAAGAACGGGCGCGAGGAGCCCCAATCGGTGAAGTCGTAGCGCAGCGCGAAGGCGCCGATCGGCGCGCTCGTGATCTTGTAGCCGCCCTCGTTGTACTGCGTGTAGGCGATGCCGGCGAGCAGCGACAGATTGTTGGTGAGCTCCTTGCGGCCGTGGATGCCCGCCGAGAACGAGCCGGCCGAGCCGAACGCGCTGATGCAATCGCTGCAATTGACCTGCTCGTTGACACCTAGCAGCACCGTGCCGAGCACCCGGTTGGTGATCATCTGGTTGAAGCGCTGGCCCGCGAGCCCGCCGATCGAATTGCCGCTGGAATCGGCGCCGGTCGGTGTCGGACTCGACGACGGATAAGGACTGGGCGAGGGATAGGGGCTCGGGGAAGGGGACGGCGTCGGGGTGGGTGACGGATAGGGCGACGGGGAATAGGTCGGGGAGGGAGAGGGATTGGGTTCACCGCACCCGGACTCGCACTCCGCCGCCTGCGCCGCCGCCGGCCGCGCATTGAATGTGACAAGCGCAAGCGCTGCGGTAGCGCTCAGCGTAGCGGCAAGGATGAGGCGCTTGACGTCGAACTTCGCCATCGTCAGCGCCCGCACAACATGCCGTCGTCATGGACGGCGGGCGTGATGGTCGGCGAGGCGTCGGCGTACTGGTTGACCGCGCACAGTCCGGCACTGGCGGCGCAGTTGGCGGCGAATGTCCAGGACGGCGTGTTGGTCTTGGTGATGCTGACCTTGCCGCCGGTCGAGGTGATGATCGCGGTGTCGCCCGGCTGGGTCAATTGCACGCATTGAGAGTTCGTCGTGCAGACGCTGGCCGCGCCGTCCTGCAGCACGACCACGGAGCGGCCGCGCTGCGAGAGGATGTCGAGCGTGGTACCGCGCACGCCGATGGTCGCAAGCGGCGTCGTGATCTTGTAGGCGGTCTTCTCGGAATGTCCGGTGACGAAACGGAATGCGCCCGTGGTCATGCGGATCGCGACATCGCGATAGCTGTGTTCGTCGTTGAAGACGGTGCGGTCGAGCTTCAGCGTGGCCCTGGGGCCGAGCGACAGATTGGTGCTGTCGGCCATCACGAAGCGCGCCGCGCTGTCGGCGCCGGTGCGCACGGTCTCGTCGCGCAACATGCTGTCGCCGACACTGATCGGCGTCGAGGTCGCGGCGACGCGCACCACTTCGTTCTGGATCACGACGGCTTCGCCAACGCGCGTCTGTGCCTGCGCGCAAGGCGCCGCGCACAGAGCGGCCGACAGCAGTGTGGGGAAAAGCAGGAAACGCAAATTCATTTCGCAACCGATCGATATGTCCCTGATCGTACCGGATCGCGCGCGCTTCTGATGTGGCGGAATTATCACAAGCGGCGCAGGACGTGCGCTAAGCTTAGTGACAGTTGCGGCAGAATGCGTTCAATGAAAATCGCGATCTGTTTTTTTGTCCGCGGTGACGCAAATTTGCCACGCAAAACATCCCCACAGCAGCCGCTTGAATCCGCAGCGGTTCCGAAGATGTCGCGGAGCGCAGTCATTGCTGTCGCAATTTTCCTGGTTGCCCATCTCGCGCTGCTGATCGGACTGACGACGCCGGACAAGTTCGTCTTCGACGAGGTGCATTACGTGCCGGCGGCGCGGCAGATGCTGGCACCAATGATGTCGCAGCCGATGCTCAATCCGATGCATCCGCCGCTGGCCAAGGAGCTGATCGCGGCCTCGATCGCGACGTTCGGCGACAACGCGCTCGGCTGGCGCTATCCCGCGACATTGTTCGGCGCTTTGGCGATCGTCGCGATCTATCTGTGCGGCCTCGCGCTGTTCTCCGCGCAAGGGCCTGCCATCGCGGCGGCGCTGATCGCCGGGTTGAACCAGATGCTGTATGTGCAGGCGCGCATCGCCATGCTCGATATCTTTGCGCTCGGTTTCGGTCTGCTCGCGATCGCCGCTTTCATGCACGGTTTTCGACGGGAACGGCCGCAGCCGCTGTTCGCGCTCGCGGGCGGCCTGTTCGGTCTCGCCGCGGCCTGCAAATGGAGCGGCCTATTTCCGCTCGGCGTCTGCATCGTCATCGTCGCGGTGATCCGTCTGATGCAGGGCTGGCGCACGCTGTTCGCCGACGCCAAGCCGGACGACTGGTATCGGCCGGACCTGTGGCCCGGCTTCAAGCTGCATCATGTCGTGCTGTGCTTCGCCGTCTTGCCGGCGGTGACGTATCTTGCCGCCTTCGTTCCGCTCTACGGCGCGTCGCTGCCGGACCTGATCGAGGCGCAGCGCCGGATCTTCGCCGACAACACGACGACCGCAATTGCCGGCCACACCTATATGAGTTCGTGGCCGTCCTGGCCGCTGCTCGCCCGTCCCGTCTGGTTCCTGTTCGACAAGAGCGCTGAGGATAACGTCTCCGCGATCGTCTTTCTCGGCAATCCGCTGGTGTTGTGGCCGGCGCTGATTGCGCTCGCCGTGGTGCTGCGCGACTTCATGGTGGCGCGACGCTGGGATGCCTTCCTGATCGCGGCGTTCTATTTCGGGCCCTGGCTCGCCTGGGCGTTGCTGCCCCGCACACTCGGCTTCATCTACTACTACCTGCCGGCGGCGACCGCGGCGTCGCTCGCCCTGGTCTATGTGCTGCGCCGGGACGGCCTGCCGCGCTGGCTGTTGTGGGCCTATGTCGGTGTCGCTGCGGCCGGCTTCGTGGTCATGCTGCCGGTCTCCGCAGCCTTCGTCGGCACCACGATGCGGACCTTTGGCCGCCTGATGCTGTTCCAGAACTGGATCTAGTGCCCGCTGGCGTGCATACGCTTGGTCGAAATGTCTTGCCTGAATCAATCAGTGCGTGTGGACTGGCCCGACTCGATCAGACTCGGAGCGTCCACCGTTGAACACGGAAGACCGCAGCGCCAGGCCGGGCCATCCCAACGCCGACTGGCTGCGTGCCGTCGTCGACACCGCAGTGGACGGCGTGATCCTGATCGATGCGCGCGGCGGTGTCCTGATGTTCAACCCGGCCTGCGAGAAGCTGTTCGGCTATGCCGCCGACGAGGTCATCGGCCGGAACGTCAAGATGCTGATGCCGTCGTCCCACCGCGACGCCCATGATGGATATCTTCAGAATTACCACCTCAGCGGCGAACGCAAGATCATCGGCATAGGCCGAGAAGTGGTGGGCCGGCGCAAGGACGGCTCGACGTTTCTGATGCATTTGTCGGTCGGCGAGAGCAAGCAGGTCGCCGGTGATTCGATCTTCGCCGGCATCATTCACGATCTCACCGAACGCGAGCGCGTCGAGCGCGAGCTGCGCGAGAGCGCTGCGCGGTTGCGGGCGGTAGTCGACACCGCCGTTGACGGCGTGATCCTGATCGATTCCGACGGCATCATCCTGAAATTCAATCCGGCCTGCGAAAGGCTGTTCAAATACGAGGCCGACGAGGTGCTCGGACGGAACGTTCGGGTGCTGATGCCGGAGCCCTACCGTTCCGAGCATGACGGCTATCTCCGTAATTTCATCGCGACCGGCGACAAGAAGATCATCGGCATCGGCCGCGAAGTGCTGGGCCGGCGCAAGGACGGCACGACCTTCCCGATGGACCTTTCGGTCGGCGAGGCCAAGCAGGACGGCTCGTCGATCTTCGTCGGCATGATCCACGATCTGAGCGACCGCAAGCGTACCGAGGCGCAGCTCATGCAAGCCCAGAAGATGGAGGCGGTCGGGCAGCTCTCCGGCGGCATCGCCCACGACTTCAACAATCTCCTCACCGTGATCGTCGGCAATGCCGAATTTCTGGCCGAGCAATTGGTGGGGCGCGGGGACCTGAAACGCCTCGCTGACGACATCTGTAGCGCCGGCGAACGCGGCGCCGAGCTGACGCAGCGCCTGCTCGCCTTCAGCCGCAAGCAACTGCTGCGGCCGGTCGAGACCCAATGCGACAAGCTCGTCGAATCCATGCATAAGCTATTGCGGCGGACGCTGCGTGAGGACATCGAAATCGCCACGCAGGCCGATCCCACGCTACGGCCCGCTTTTGCCGATCCCGCGCAGCTCGAATCGGCGCTGCTCAATCTCGCGCTGAACGCCCAGGATGCGATGGCGTCAGGGGGACGCCTGACCATTTCGGCCGCCAATGCCTCGCTCGATACGGGTGACCACAACCTGCATCCCGACGTCGGGCCAGGTGAATATGTCGTGATCGCCGTGACTGACACCGGCTCGGGCATGCCGAAGCGGGTGCTGGAACACGCGTTCGAACCCTTCTTCACCACCAAGGAGGTCGGCAAGGGCAGTGGGCTCGGGCTCAGCATGGTCTACGGCTTCGTCAAGCAATCCAACGGCCATGTTACGATCTACAGCGAGCCGGGCTTGGGAACGACCGTGCGGATCTATCTTCCGGCCATGCTGACCAAGTCGCAGGGCGTGCCGCTGGCGGTCGAGAAGGAGGTGCCACAGAGCGGTTCGGAAATCGTGCTGGTCGTCGAGGACGATCCGTTCGTCCGGTCCTATGCGGTCATGAGCCTGGAGAGCCTGGGCTACAAGGTGATTTCCGCCGTCGACGGCAAGGAGGCCTTGCAGACGCTTGCCGCAACGCCGCATGTCGACCTGCTGTTCACCGACGTCGTCATGCCCGGAGGCGTCAACGGATGGGAACTCGCCGGCCTCGCCCGCAAGGAGAGGCCCGCGCTGCACGTGCTGCTGACCTCCGGCTACGCCCTCGAAACGCTGGCCGCGAACGGCCACGTCCGACAGGGGGCCCTGATTCTGGAAAAGCCCTACCGCAAGGCCGAGCTCGCGCGGCTGGTCCGGGAGGCGCTCGCCGGGCCGGTGCCGGTTTGAGCGACGGTCCGCCTGCCGGAGAGACGGCAGGCGGTGGTCGTCATCAGATCATTTCGACGCGGTCTTGGTGTCCATGTTCACGACCTGGACGCGGCGGTTGATCGGGTCGGCGCCGTTGGCGGTATCCTTCAGCTTGGTCTCGCCATAGCCGACGGTGACGAGGTCGGTGCCGTTCAGGCCGTAATTCTGCACCAGATACTTCTTGATGGTGTCGGCGCGCCGTTCGGAGAGGCCTTGATTGTACTCTTCTCCACCGGTCGCGTCGGTATGGCCGGCGACCACGAAGGTCGAGCCCTTGAGCGCCGGATCGGACAGGGCCTTGCCGAGCGCCTGCACCGAGGCCATCGAGGTCTTGGCGATATCGGCCGAGTTGTAGTCGAACTGGATCTCCAGGTCGATCTTCGGCTTGGTCGCGGCGAGCTCGGCGATCTGCTCGCGCTCGCCGGTCGAGAGCGACCGGGTCGAGCGGTTGCGCACGGTATTCAGGAAGGTCGCTTCCTTGGCCTGCACGGTCGTGTCGGCCTGCGGACCGACGGACAGGCCGCGGGTTGCCGGCTTCGGCTTCAGTGCATCCAGGATCTGGCCAGTGGTGACATTGCTGTCGCCGGCCAGAGCCAGGCCCGCCGTCATCGACAGCGCGGCGGAAAGGGTTATCGCTTTCAGTCCAAAGAATTTATCGAAACGGGTCATTGTCGTATCCTCGCTGTTACGCCTGATAGCGATTTGATGCTGCGAGCATAGGTCGGGTTCAAAAGCCCCGATGTGATCTTGGTCACGCTGGCTAAAGCGCTTTCAGGCTCGTTTTCGCGTATTTCCCGGCGTTCCGGGCGCGGACCGGCGCGATTTGCGGCCGCTCCGGCGGCGGCGCTGATCGTCCCAATAGCAGTGGTCGCAGTCTCCGCGGGATAGGTTCACACGGCGGCGGGCCTGGTGTGTCCTGGATCACGTTGAGGTGCACGGGCTCGCACCGAAACCTCTGCGAACGGATCGTCGCGCTGAAGCGCCCTTCACTGCATCGCAGCAAGAAAATTGTCTTCTCCGCGAAACGCCGACGCGAGAGAATACGTAATTGCGAAGGCCGGCATGACGCCGGTTTCGTTTTACGGAGGAGACTTTTCGATGAAGATCTTGCTCACCGCCGCAGCCTTTGTCGCGTTCACCCTTTCGCTGTCCCCGGCGTCCGCTGCGATGATGGCGTGCACCAAGGACAACATGATGAAGTCCGCCGCGATGATGGGCGGCACGCCCGACACCCCGGCCAAGATGGCGTCGAACAAGGAAATGGCCATGGCCAACACCGACATGAGCAATGGCAAGATGAAGAGCGCCTGTATGCACTACATGAAGTCGCAGAAGGCCATGATGGCGAAGTAGGCCTCGGCGACATCGAACGGCCGCGCTGTCAGCAGATGGCAGCGCGGCTTTTTCTTTGCCGGTTCCGGTCGACAGCTTTCTCCCGGCGCGAATCCCGCTACATTGCATTCTGCAATGTCACGCACGCCCAAGCCTGTTCCCCTCACCACGACACGAGCCCGGCAGATCTGGCTACGCGCCCAGCGGCTGGACGAACGTACTCCGTTCGGCGAGGGCGCGCAGGCCGTCGCGGACGCGGTCGCCCATCTCGGTTATGTGCAGATCGACACCATCAACGTCATCGAGCGCTGCCATCACCATATCCTGTTCAGCCGCATCCCCTCCTACCGCCGCGCCGATCTGCGCCACGCCCAGAGCGTCGACAAGCGCGTGTTCGAATATTGGACGCACGCGCTCTCTTACGTTCCGGCTGACGATTTCCGTTTCTTCCGGCCGGCGATGCGCGAGCATCAGCGCGAGGGGCACAAATGGTTCGCCTCGGTGAAGCCCGCCGACATGCGCAAGGTGATGCGGCTGGTGCGCGCCGGGCCGCTGACAATCCGCGACATCGAGGATGACGTGCTCACCGAGAAGGAGCATTTGTGGCAGAGCCGCAAGCCCTCGAAGCGGGCGTTGCAGCTCGCCTTCTATACCGGCGCCGTGACCATCAGCGAGCGGCAGGGGATGCTCAAGACCTACGAGCTGATGACGCGTCATTTCGGCTGGGACAAGCTGCCGAGGCCGGCCTCGGCCAGGGAGATCACGGCCTATCTGCTCGACCGCGCATTACGCTCGCAAGGCGTGGTGAGCCTCGATTCGATCTGTCATCTCGATGCGCCGCGCAAGAAGGCGGTGGCCGGCCTCGTCGCCGCGCGCGTCCGCCGCGGCGAGCTCGTGCCTGTTGCGATCGATGGCGCCGGCAAGCAGGAGCATTGGGCCGCCCCGGCCTCGCTCGAGCCGAGCGGTGAAGCGGTCCCGCCCGATCTCGTCCACATCCTCTCGCCGTTCGATCCCCTGATCATCCAGCGCAAGCGCACCAATCTCATCTTCGGCTACAATCATCTGTTCGAAGCCTATGTGCCGAAGGCCAAGCGCAAGCTCGGCTATTTCGCGCTGCCGGTCTTGGTCGGCGACGAGATCGTCGCCGCGCTCGACCTGAAGACCGACCGGCAGGCCGGGAAGCTCCTGGTGCAGAAATGGACCTGGGTCGGGCAGGGCAAGAAGACGGCAGGGCGCAAGGAGCTCAAGCAGAAGATCGAGGACGAGCTCGGTCGCTTCGAGCGGTTTCAGCTGGCGGAGTAGCTGCGACTTCGTAGGGCGGGATTAGCCGAAGGCGTCATCCGCCAGGGCTGTCGCAGCGAAGGGAGCAGAGGCGGATTACGCTCCGCTAATCCGCCCTACGCATCGCGATCATCCGATCGATCCAGACGCCGAGCCCGATCCCGATCGCATAGGCCACCAGATTCCACAGCGAGAAGATGCGTCCCAGCAGCAGCGCGCCGGATGTGGTGAGCCGGAACGCATCGAGCCAGGGCGTGTGCACCAGCCGGGAGAATTCCACGACGATGGCGATGATGGCCGCGACGGCTGCAATCTGCGTCCGCGTGAGTCGCGGCAGCAAAGCTCCGGCCAGCAGAAACACCATCGTGGCCCACAAGAGCGAGCCGCCATACTTCACCACGAAGGCGGGCAGGCCGAGTGGAAAGCCGTACCAGCGCAGCGACAATCCGCAGGCAATGACGACCAGCGCGAGGGCGGCACGGATCAGCGATGTCCGGAGCGGCGCAATGGCTTGATCCGGCTGCGTCCCGTGCATTGCTCGCTCCATTGACTCTTTGCCCGCGATGCTCAAAACCGCCCATCAGCCCACAAGAACAACAAACCGGGGGAAGCCATGAGCCAGACCACCACCTATGCCGGTTCCGCCGGCGCCTCCAAGTCGGAGATCGAGACCTCGACCATCCGCGCCATCTCCTGGCGCCTGATTCCGTTCCTGGTGCTGGCCTACTTCTTCTCCTATCTCGACCGCGTCAATCTCGGCTTCGCCGCGCTGACCATGAATGCCGAGCTGAAATTCACGCCGCTGATCTTCTCCTGGGGCGCCGGCATCTTCTTCATCGGCTATTTCATCTTCGAGGTGCCGAGCAATCTGGCGCTGGAGAAATTCGGCGCCAGCCGCTGGATCGCCCGCATCATGGTGACCTGGGGCATCATCTCCGCCCTGATGGCGGTGGTCAGCGGCGTGACGAGCTTTTACGTGCTGCGCTTCCTGCTCGGTGTCGCCGAAGCCGGCTTCTTCCCCGGCATCATCCTCTATCTCACCTATTGGTATCCGGCCGAATATCGCGCCCGCTTCCTGGCGGCCTTCGCCATCGCGGTGCCGGTCTCGACCGTGATCGGCGCGCCGATCTCCGGCCTCTTGCTCGGGCTCGACGGCATGATGGGCCTGAAGGGCTGGCAGTGGCTGTTCATCATCGAGGGTATCCCCTCCGTGCTGCTCGGCATCGTCACCTGGTTCTATCTCACCGACAAGCCGGAGAAGGCGGACTGGCTCTCGGCCGAGCAGAAGGCCTGGCTCAAGGCGAAGCTCGATTCGGAAATCGCGGCCAAGCAGGCCGTGAAGCATGTCTCGCTCGGCGAAGCGCTGTCCTCGCCGAAGGTGATCGCGCTCAGCCTGATCTATTTCGGCTTCGTCGGGGCGCTCTATGGCATGCAGTTCTGGCTGCCGCAGATCGTCAAGGCGTTCGGGCTGACCAACGCGCAGACCGGCTTCGTCACCGCGATCCCCTATCTGTTCGGCACCATCGCCATGATCCTGTGGGCGCGGCACTCCGATGCCACGCGCGAGCGCGTCATGCATGTCGGTGCGCCGCTGCTGCTCACCGCCGTCGCGCTCGCCGTCTCCAGCTACCTCACCGATCCCACCATGACGATGGTGGTGCTGACGGTGGCCGCGATCGGCGTGTTCTGCTGCTTCGGCGTGTTCTGGACCCTGCCGACCGCCTGGCTCTCCGGTACTGCCGCCGCCGGCGGCATCGCCCTGATCAACTCGATCGGCAACCTCGCCGGCTTCGGCGGGCCGTATCTGATCGGCTGGGTCAAGGAAGCCACGGGACAGACCTCGACCGGCCTCCTGGTGCTCGCCGTGCTGCCGCTGCTCGCCGGCATCCTGGTGTTCGTGGGCGGACACGAGACCAAGCACGAGTTTGTCGAGCAGGGGCGGTAAGGGAAGCCTTGTAGGGTGGGCAAGGCGCGCCCTTCGCGCGCCGTGCCCACGTCTCTCCTCATGCTGGTCAGTTTGGTGGGCACCCTCCGTTTTGCCCACCCTACAATCACACCTCCCTCGCAACCGTTGTCCCAATCCTCACCACCGCTTAACGATCACGCATTCCTGATGACTGACGATTATTGACTTTCATCAGTGATTAGTCGACATTCCTCTCATTCGAGCTGCAGGAGTGTCCTTCAATGTTCGTTCGGTCCGTTTTGTCGAGCTATTCCAGGCTGTTGGCAGGTGTGTCGCTGGCCCTGATGGCTGCCAGCCTGGCCGGGTGCAATGACACCGTCGCCGAGAAAGCCGAGCCGCCGCGGCCGGTCCTGGTCGCAACCGCGCATTATGATGCCGAGACGCCGGAACGGAGCTTCGTCGGCACCGTCAGGCCCCGGATCGAGAGCGATCTCGGCTTCCGCGTGGCCGGTAAGGTCGCCAAGCGCCTGGTGGAAGTCGGTCAGACCGTCGAAATCGGCCAGCCGCTCGCAACCCTCGACGAGGTCGATCTGAAGCTCCAGGCCGAGCAGGCCGCCGCCGAACAGACCGCCGCGACCGGCGTGCTGGCCCAGGCCGCCGCCGCCGAGCAGCGCGCCAAGGATTTGAAGGCCAAGGGCTGGACCACGGACGCGCAGATGGATTCGAGCCGCGCCGCCGCGGACGAAGCCCGCGCGCGCTTGAACCGCGCCGAGCGCGCGCTCGAATTGAGCAAGAATTCCCTTTCCTACGCGACGCTCAACGCCGACGCCCGGGGCGTCGTCACCGCAACGCTGATCGAGCCCGGCCAGGTGGTCGCCGCGGGCCAGGCTTCGATCCGCGTCGCCCGCTTTGCCGAAAAGGAAGCGGTCGTCGCGATCCCTGAGACGCTGGTCGGACGCGCCAAGTCGGGCGTCGCCAGCGTCACTCTTTGGTCCGAGCCGAACAAGAAATACGCCGCCAAGCTGCGCGAGATCGCGCCGGCGGCGGATCCCGCCACGCGCACCTATCTGGCAAAATTCTCGCTGCCCGAGGCCGACGACAAGGTCTCGCTCGGCATGACCGCGACGCTGACGCTATCGGACGCCGCGACCGAGCGCGTCGCGCGGCTGCCGCTGTCGGCGCTGTTCAATGAGGGCGGCAAGCCGTCCTTCTACGTCGTCGATGACAACGGCGCGCTCACCTTGAAGCCGGTGACGGTGAAGGCCTACGAGAGCAACGACGTGATCATCACCAGCGGCGTGGAAGAGGGCGCCAAGATCGTCGCCCTCGGTGTGCAGAAGCTCGATCCGGGCCAGCGGGTGCGGGTCGTGTCGTCACTGTCCTTCTGAGCTTTCTTTAGAGTTACGTCGTGTGAGGTGAGTTTCGGCCTTTGTCCCTAAGCAAAGGCTGAAGCGGCGAAGCGATCCAGAACCTGCCCAGCCCCCTGGATTGCTTCGCTGCCTCGCGACGACGGTTTGAACAGAGCGGCTGTCGTTTTTGCAACTGGATCGTCTTTCGGAGAGAGCGATGAAGCGCTTCAACCTTTCGGCCTGGGCCGTCAGCCATCCGACGCTGGTTCTCTTCCTGATGATCATTCTCGGCGTCGCCGGATTCTTCTCCTATGAGAAGCTCGGCCGCGCCGAAGATCCCTTCTTCACGGTGAAGGTGGTCAACGTCTCCGTGATCTGGCCGGGCGCGACCGCGCAGGAGATGCAGGAGCAGGTCGCCGATCCCATCGAGAAGAAGATCCAGGAGCTGCCCTATTTCGAGAAGGTGCAGACCTATTCCAAGCCAGCCTTCACCGCGCTCCAGGTGACCTTCCGCGATTCCACGCCGCCGAAGGACGTGCCTTATCTCTTTTATCTCTTGCGCAAGAAGCTGGTCGACGTGCAGGGCCAGCTGCCGTCGGGCATTCTCGGACCCGTCGTCAACGACGAGTTCTCCGACGTCGATTCCATTCTCTACATGATGACCGGCGACGGCGCCGATTACGCCCAGCTCAAGAAGGTGTCGGAAGGCTTCCGCCAGCGCCTCCTTAAAGTTCCCGGCGTGACCAAGGTCGACATGTACGGCAATCAGGACGAGCGCATCTTCGTCGAGTTCAGCCACGCCAAGCTCGCCACGCTCGGCATCACGCCGCAGGCGCTGTTCGATTCGCTCGCCAAGCAGAACAACGTGACGCCCGCCGGTACGGTCGAGACCTCCTCGCAGCGCGTGCCGCTGCGTGTCACCGGTGCGCTCGACGGTGCCAAGGCCGTCGCCGAAACGCCGGTCGAGAGCAACGGCCGCGTCTTCCGCCTCGGCGATATCGCCACCGTCACCCACGGTTATGTCGATCCGCCGAGCTTCGTCGTCCGTCAGGAAGGCAAGGCCGCGATCGGCATCGGCGTCGTCACCGCCAAGGGCGCCAACATCCTCGAGCTCGGCAAGGAGGTCGAGAAGGCGACGGCCGACTTCATGAAGGCGGTCCCGCAGGGCATCGACGTCAAGCTGATCGCCGACCAGCCCAAGGTGGTCGAGCACGCCGTCGGCGAGTTCGTGCACTCCTTCATGGAAGCGCTCGTCATCGTGCTGTTCGTCTCGTTCCTGGCACTGGGCTGGCGCACCGGCATCGTTGTCGCGCTCTCGGTGCCGCTGGTGCTCGGCATCGTCTTCGTCGTCATGAACATGATGTCGCTCGATCTGCACCGCATCACGCTGGGTGCGCTGATCATCGCGCTCGGCCTGCTCGTCGACGACGCCATCATCGCGGTCGAGATGATGGTGGTGAAGATGGAGCAGGGCTGGGACCGCATGCGAGCAGCGTCCTTTGCCTGGGAATCTACTGCGTTTCCGATGCTCACGGGAACGCTGGTCACGGCCGCTGGCTTCCTCCCCATCGGCTTTGCCAATTCGGCGGTCGGCGAATATGCCGGCAGCATCTTCTGGATCGTGGCGATCGCACTGGTCGCCTCCTGGTTCGTGGCGGTGATCTTCACGCCCTATATCGGCGTCAAGCTGCTGCCGGAGATCAAGGTGCACCACAACCACGATCCGCACGCGGTCTACGAGACCCGCATGTACCGGGGCTTGCGCGCCATCGTGCAATGGTGCGTCAACCATCGCATCACGGTGGTGGTTGCGACCGTCGGCGTCTTCGTGGCCTCGATCGTCGGCTTCGGCCACGTCCAGCAGCAGTTCTTCCCGCTGTCGGAGCGGCCCGAGCTATTCCTCCAGCTGCGCCTGCCGGAGGGCACCGCCTTCAACGTGACCGAAAAGTCGGTGAAGAAGGCCGAGACGCTGCTGAAGGACGACAAGGACATCGAGACCTATACGTCCTATGTCGGCCAGGGTTCGCCGCGCTTCTGGCTCGGGCTCAATCCGCAGCTGCCGAACGAGGCCTTTGCCGAGATCGTCATCGTCGCCAAGGGGGTCGAGGCGCGCGAGCGCATCAAGGCCAAGATCGAGAACGCGGCTGCCGAGGGCTTCCTGTCCGAAGCGCGCGTGCGCGTCGACCGCTTCAATTTCGGTCCGCCCGTCGGTTTCCCCGTCCAGTTCCGCGTGATCGGCCCCGACGCCAACAAGGTGCGCGAGATCGCCTACCAGGTTCGCGACGTCATGCGGCAGAACAAGAGCGTCAAGGACGTCCAGCTCGACTGGAACGAGCAATCGCCTTACCTGAAGCTCGTCGTCGATCAGGACCGCGCCCGCGCCATGGGCCTGACCCCGCAGGACGTCTCACAGGCGCTCGCGATGCTGATCTCGGGCTCGCAGGTCACGACCGTGCGCGACGGCATCGAGAAGGTCGGCGTGGTCGCCCGTGCGGTCTCGTCCGAACGTCTCGATCTCGGTGGCGTCGGTGATCTCACCATCACTTCGCGCAATGGCGTTGCCGTGCCGCTGCAGCAGATCGCCAAGATCGAATACGACCACGAGGAGCCGATCATGTGGCGGCGTAACCGCGACATGGCCATCACCGTGCGCTCCGATGTCGTCGACGGCGTCCAGGCTCCCGACGTCACGGGCCAGATCACGCCGAAGCTCAAGCCGATCATCGACCACCTCGAGCCGGCCTACCGCATCGAGCCGGGCGGCGCGTTCGAGGAATCCGCCAAGGGCAACGCCTCGATCTTCATCCTCTTCCCGCTGATGGTCATGGTGATGCTGACGCTGCTGATGATTCAGCTGCAGAGCTTCTCGCGCCTGATCCTGGTGTTCCTGACCGCGCCGCTCGGCATCGTCGGCGCCTCCTTCGGCCTCAACGTCGCCAATGCCCCGTTCGGCTTCGTGGCGCTGCTCGGCCTGATCGCGCTTGCCGGCATGATCATGCGCAATACGGTCATCCTGGTCGATCAGATCGAGACCGACGTCTCCCACGGCCTGACCCGGCGCGAGGCGATCGTGGAAGCGACCGTCCGCCGCGCTCGTCCGGTGGTGCTGACGGCGCTCGCCGCGATCCTGGCCATGATCCCGCTGTCGCGCTCGGCCTTCTGGGGACCGATGGCGATCACCATCATGGGCGGCCTGTTCGTCGCGACATTCCTGACGCTCCTGTACCTGCCGGGCCTCTATGCACTCTGGTTCCGGAAGAGCCTGGACGAGGCGGGTACTCCCGAGCAGTCTGCCGCGCCGCAGCATGGCAGCGATGAACATCCGGCAATTCCGCTTGCTGAAGCGGCTGAATAAGTGAGATGAAGGTCTGACGAACGAGTCCTGATTGATGGCCCTTATTTCGGAACATATCGAAGGCGACACCCGGGATCGTATCCTCGAGGTGGCCGAGCGGCTGTTCCGCCAGATCGGCTATCAGAAGACCACGGTCGGCGACATCGCCAAGGAGCTCAGGATGAGCCCCGCCAACGTGTATCGCTTCTTCGAATCGAAGAAGGCGATCCATCAGGCGGTGGCGCGCGGCCTGATGGGCGAGGTCGAGCTCGAAGCGCAGCGGATCGTGGCAAGGCCGGGGCCCGTGCTGGACCGCTTCCGCGAGCTCCTCACCACCATCCATCGCATGAACACCGAGCGCTATGTCGGCGACAACAAGCTGCATGAGATGGTCGAGATCGCCATGCAGGAGGACTGGGACGTCTGCGTCAACCACATGGAATGCGTCGCCGGAATGGTCGGCCAGATGATCGCGCAAGGCGTTGCCACCGGTGAGTTCGAGGCGCCCGACCTGCAACTGGCCGCGCTCTGCTCGTGCACCGCGATGATGCGCTTCTTCCACCCCCAGATGATCGCCCAGTGCGCCACCAAGCCGGGTCCGAACATCGACCAGATGATCGATTTCGTCATCGCGGGTCTGTCGCCGCGGCACTGACAGGGCGGGCAAATCTTTCCTATAAGCAAGCTGACGTAGCCCGGATGGAGCGAAGCGCAATCCGGGATGGTTCAGCGTTGCGCTGGCGGACCCGGATTACGCTTCGCTCCATCCGGGCTACCAGGACCAGGAAAGATTCCGCGGTGACGGACAAAGACCTTTACTTCTACGAGCCCTCCAAGGGCCACGGCCTCAAGCATGATCCCTTCAACGCCATCATCGCGCCGCGGCCGATCGGCTGGATCTCCTCCCGCGATACGAAGGGCCACGTCAATCTGGCGCCCTACAGCTTTTTCAATGCGTTCTGCTACGTGCCGCCAATCATCGGCTTCTCTTCCACCAACTGGAAGGACACGGTCGAGAACATCCAGCAGACCGGTGAGTTCGTCTGGAATCTCGCCACGATGGACCTCGCCAGGCACATGAACGCGACCGCCGCCCACGTCGCGCCCGAGGTCGACGAGTTCGAGGTCGCGGGCCTCACCGCGGTGCCCGGCAAGCTCGTCAACGTGCCGCGCGTCGGCGAAAGCCCGGTCGCCTTCGAATGCAAGGTGTCCGACATCGTCCGCCTCAAGGGCGCTGACGGCAAGGAGGCCGATGCCTGGCTGACGCTGGGCGAGGTGGTCGCCGTGCACATCGACAAGGCCATGATCAAAGACGGCGTCTACCAGACCGCCGCCGCCCGCCCGATCGTCCGCGCCGGCCGCCGCGGCGATTATTTCGAGATCAAGCCCGAAAACATGTTCGAGATGGTGCGGCCGGATTAGGCCGGCCGTATTCTCTCCACGCCGTCATTCCGGGGCGACGCGCAGCGTCGAGCCCGGAATCCATTCATCCACCGACGCTGTCGCACGATGGATTCCGGGTTCGCGCTTCGCGCGCCCCGGAATGACAGCGGGGCATTCGGCCCCATTCCCCTCCCGGAACTGCCCGCGCGCCCTGGCCGTTATGGTCTGGGGCCGCCCGGCCGCGTCAATTTTACAGCCGAACCCTTCACCGCCGTCGGCCACTTTCCGCTAAAATAACCGCCAACCGCGCCGATGCATGAGGTCAGCCATGAGCTTCCGCCGCGACAACATCACCAAGCCGATCTTCTCCTGGGCGCGCGGCGTGCTGCCGGCGATGTCCGACACCGAGCGCGAGGCGCTGGAGGCAGGCGACGTCTGGTGGGACGCCGATCTCTTCACCGGCAATCCGGACTGGTCGAAACTGCTGAAAATTGCGCCAGCCAAATTGACGGAGGAGGAGCAGGCCTTCCTCAACGGTCCCGTCGACGAGCTCTGCGCCATGCTCGACGAGTGGAAGATCTTCTGGGAATGGCGCGACCTGCCGCCGGACGTCTGGCACTTCGTCAAGCGCGAGAAATTCTTCGGCATGATCATCCCGAAGGAATTCGGCGGTCTCGGCTTCTCGCCCTATGCCCATTCGGAAGTGGTGCGCAAGATCTCGACCCGCTCGATCGCGGCCGCCGTCACCGTGATGGTGCCGAACTCGCTCGGCCCCGGCGAGCTCCTGATGCGCTTCGGCACGAAGGACCAGCAGGCGCGTTGGCTGCCGCGCCTTGCCGACGGCCGCGACATTCCCTGCTTCGGCCTCACCAGCCCCGAAGCCGGCTCTGATGCAGCCTCGATGATCGACACCGGCATCATCTGCAAGGGCGAATTCGAGGGCCGCGAGGTGATCGGCCTCCGGCTCAACTGGCACAAGCGCTACATCACGCTCGGCCCCGTTGCGACGCTGCTGGGCCTTGCCTTCAAGGCCTATGATCCCGACCACCTCGTCGGCCACCAGGAAGAGCTGGGCATCACCGTCGCGTTGATCCCGACCGATCTGCCCGGCGTCGAGATCGGCCATCGCCATCTGCCGTCGATGCAGGTGTTCCAGAACGGCCCGAATTGGGGCCGCGACGTCTTCATCCCGCTCGATTACGTCATCGGCGGCCAGGAGCGGCTGGGGCAGGGATGGAAGATGCTGATGACGGCGCTCGCCGCCGGCCGCGGCATCTCGCTGCCATCGCTCTCTGCCGCGGGTGCCGTCTATGCGGCGCGCACCACCGGCGCTTATGCCCGCATCCGCGAGCAGTTCGGCATCTCCATCTCGAAATTCGAAGGCGTGGAAGAGCCGCTCGCGCGCATCGTCGGCACCGCCTATCAGCTGGATGCGGCGCGGCGGCTGACCTGCGCGGCGCTGAATGCCGGCGTTCATCCCGCCGTCATCTCCGGCATCATGAAGCTGCATGCGACCGAGCGGATGCGCACCGCGATAGACGACGCCATGGACATCCACGGCGGCAAGGCCGTGATCGACGGCCCGCAAAACTATCTCGGCAATCTGCACCGCGCGGTACCCGTCGGCATCACCGTCGAGGGCGCCAACATCCTGACGCGCAATCTCATCGTGTTCGGGCAGGGCGCGATCCGCGCGCATCCCTATTTGCTCGACGAGATGAATGCGCTCGCTGACACCGATCGCGAGCGCGGACTTACGGCCTTCGACAAGGCGTTCTGGAAGCACGTCGGCCACAGTTTCCGGACGCTCGTCCGCGCCTTCGGCCGGAGCTGGACTTTTGGTGCTTTCGCCCTGGCGTCCGATGCGGGCGACGCCACGCCGTTCTATCGCCAGCTCTCGCGCTATTCGGCGGCGTTCGCGCTCTGCGCCGACATGGCGCTGCTGACGCTCGGCGGCGCGCTCAAGCGCAAGGAGATGTTGTCGGCGCGCTTCGGCGACATCCTGTCCGAGCTGTATCTGCTCTCGGCCGCGCTAAAACGCTGGCAGGACGAGGGCCGGCAGAAGGAGGACTTTGCCGCGCTGGAATGGTGCATGGCGACGGGTTTTCGGACCATCGAGAACCGGCTTGCCGAGATCCTCGCCAACCTGCCGAACCGCTTCGTCGCGGCCTTTCTGAAGCTCGTGGTCCAGCCGTTCGGCGCCCGTGTGCTCGGCCCCTCCGACCGCGTCGTACATCAATGTGCAAGCATCGTGCTGGAGCCGTCGGCCGCGCGTGAGCGCCTCACGCCGGATCTGGCCCATGTCGACGACGACGGCGGCTTTGCCCGGCTGGAGCGTGCCTTCAAGCTGGTCACCGGTACTGAGGCCATCGCCAAGCGCATGCGCGCGGCGCATGTCCGCGACTGGAAGGACGCAGTCGCCAAAGGCGTGATCACGCAGGCTGAGGGTGAGCAAATCTCTTCTGCCCGCAAAGCCGTCGCCGAAGTGATCGAGGTCGACGATTTTGCGCCGGAAACGCTGTCGCCGATTTACAAGAAAACCGGCGACGTGCATCAGTTCTTCCAGGAACTCGGTGAACAGAGGGCGGCGAGCTGATGGCACGACCGGTATTCATCGTCGACGGCAGCCGGACGCCGTTCTTGAAGGCGCGCTCGGGGCCCGGGCCGTTCACGCCTGTCGATCTCGCCGTGCAATGCGGCCGGCCGCTGCTGGCGCGCCAGCCGTTTTCGCCCGACAGCTTCGACCAGGTCATCCTCGGCTGCGTCAACGTGATTGCCGACGAGATGAACCCGGCCCGTGTCGCCGCGCTTCGGCTCGGCATGGGCGAGGACATGGTCGCCTTCACCGTGCAGATCAATTGCGGCTCCGGCATGCAGTCGATCGACACCGCCTACCGCTACATCCGCGAAGGCCATGCCGACTTGATTTTGGCGGGCGGCACCGAGGCGCTGAGCCACGCGCCGCTGGTCTGGCCGAATTCCGGCGTGCGCTGGTTCGCCGGTCTTGCCACCGCCAAGGGCGTGGCGGCGAAGCTCGCCGCTGCCTTCAAATTGCGGCCGAGCTACCTCAAGCCGATCATCGGCCTGGAGCGCGGCCTGACCGACCCCGTCACCGATCTGAACATGGGCCAGACCGCCGAGGTCGTGGGCCATCTCTTCGGCATCACCCGCGCCCAGTCGGATGCCTATGCGGCAGAGAGCCACCGCCGGCTCGCGCATGCGCAAGGCGCGGGTTTTCTCAAGGGCGAGGTCGAGACCGCGTTCTCGCGTGACGGCAAATTCTTCGACCATGACGACGGCGTGCGCCCGGACTCCACGGCGGAGTCGCTGGCAAAGCTCCGGCCGGTGTTCGAGCGCCCTTGGGGGCAAGTCACCGCCGGCAATTCCTCGCAGATCACCGACGGCGCGTCCTGGGTGATCCTGGCCTCCGACGCGGCCGTCGCCAAGCACAAGCTGACGCCAAAGGCCGCCATCGTCGACAGCAACTGGGCCGCGCTCGATCCCAGCATCATGGGGCTAGGTCCGGTGATGTCAGCAACGCCGCTGCTCCAGCGCAACGGCCTCACGGTGCAGGATGTCGAGACCTGGGAGCTGAACGAGGCTTTTGCCACCCAGGTGCTGGGCTGCCTGGCTGCCTGGAACGACGACAAATTCTGCCGCGAGATTTTGGGCCTCGATGGTGCGGCCGGCGAGATCGACCGCGAAAGGCTCAACGTCGATGGCGGCGCCATCTCGCTCGGCCATCCCGTCGGCACCTCCGGCAACCGCATCGTGCTGCATCTCGTCAACGCGATGAAGCGGCTCGGCACGCGGCGTGGCGTCGCGACCGAGTGCATCGGCGGCGGGCTCGGCGGCGCCATGTTGATCGAGGCGGTGTGACCATGGATTCCAGGATCATGACCGCGCTCGGCGACCGCATCCTCGAGCTGGGACCCAAGCCGGCGACCGACAATCCGTACAAGCACTTCAAGCTGACGCGCGACGCCGACGGCGTCGCCTGGCTGCTGTTCGACCGCGCTGACGCCAGCGCCAATACGTTGTCCTCCGACGTAATGGAGGAGTTCGACGCGGTGCTCGCAGCGATCGAGACCGAGCGTCCCGCCGGGCTCGTACTCCGCTCGGCGAAACCATCCGGCTTCATCGCGGGCGCCGACGTCAACGAATTCCGCGGCGCTAGCGATCCGGAGATGGTGGAGACGCGCATCCGCGCCGCGCATGCGGCGATCGACCATCTGGAAGCCTTGAAGCTGCCGACGGTTACGGTCATCCACGGCTTCTGTCTCGGCGGCGGGCTCGAGGTTGCGCTCGCCTGCCAGTCGCGCATCGCGATCGACGGCGCGCGCTTCGGCTTCCCGGAGGTGATGCTGGGCCTGCATCCCGGCCTCGGTGGCACTGCGCGTTTCACCGCGCTGGTCAATCCCACCCAGTCGATGGCCTTGATGCTGACCGGCCGCACCATCGATGCGCGGCGGGCCAAGGCGATCGGCCTCGTCGATACCGTCACGCAGGAGCGCCATGTCCGGGGCGCGGTGAAGGATGCGCTGTTCGGCCGGCTGAAGCGGGCGCGCCCGGGCCTTCTGACGCGCGCGGCCAATTTCGGCCCGGTGCGCGGGCTGCTCGCAAAGCGCATGCGCTCGGAGGCGGCGAAGGCCGCGTCTCGCGAGCACTATCCCTCATCCTATGCGCTGATCGACCTCTGGGAAACCCATGGCGGCAGCAAGGCCGCGATGCTGAAGGCGGAGCAGACGTCCTTCGCCAAGCTGATGGTGACGCCGACCGCGCAGAATCTGATCCGCGTCTTCTTCCTGCGCGAGCAGATGAAGAAGGCGGCAGGCAGCGGCAACACCATCAAGCATGTCCACGTCATCGGCGCCGGCGCAATGGGCGGCGACATCGCGGCTTGGGTGGCCGGGCAGGGACTGCGTGTCTCGCTGGCCGACATGAAGGCCGAGCCGATCGCGGGCGCGGTGAAGCGCGCCGCCGAGCTCTACGGCAAGATCATCCGCAAGCCGACCGAGGTGCGCGACGCGCTCGATCGCCTAATCCCCGACATGGACGGCGAGGGCGTGCGCAACGCGGATCTCATCATCGAGGCCGTGCCGGAAAAGCTCGAGCTGAAGCAGAAGGTCTATGCCGGGCTCGAGCCGCGGATGAAGCCCGGCGCGATCCTCGCGACCAACACGTCGAGCATCCCGCTTCAGGATCTCCGCACCACGCTGGCGCGGCCGGAACGGCTGGTCGGCCTGCATTTCTTCAATCCGGTCTCGCGGCTGCAATTGGTCGAAGTCGTCAGTCACGATGGCAACGATGCGCAGGTGCTGAAGGATGCGCTTGCTTTCGTCGGTGCGATCGACCGCCTGCCTCTGGCTGTGAAGAGCTCGCCCGGCTTCCTCGTCAACCGCGCGCTGACGCCCTACATGCTGGAAGCGATGGTGATGCTGGACGAGAAGATCGACCAGCGCCTGATCGACGCCGCAGCCGAGCAGTTCGGCATGCCGATGGGGCCGATCGAGCTCGCCGACCAGGTCGGGCTCGACATCTGCCTTGACGTCGGGGACATGCTGCGGACGAAATTCGGCGACCTGCTGCCGCCGACGCCGGCCTGGCTGCGCGACAAGGTCGCCAAAGGCGAGCTCGGTCGCAAGACCGGCAAGGGCTTTTACACCTGGAAGGACGGCAAGGCGGAGAAGGCACAGCTTCCCGAGACCGGTCCGCGCGTCACCGACCAGATGATCGATCGCCTGGTACTGCCGATGTCGAACGTTTGCGTTGCGGCGCTGCGCGAAGGCATCGTCGATGACCCCGATATGGTTGACGGCGCGATGATCTTCGGCACCGGCTACGCGCCGTTCCGCGGCGGACCGTTGAATTATGCGCGCACGCGCGGCGTGGAAAACATTGTATCGACGCTGCGTGCGCTGGCCGAGCGATTCGGCGGCCGCTTCGCGCCCGACCCGGGCTGGGACACTTTCAAGTGAGAGACAGATGACCGAAAAGTCCGACACCGCGCCGCGCGGCGATCTCTGCATCCGTACGCTCGCGATGCCCGCCGACACCAACGCCAATGGCGACATTTTTGGCGGTTGGCTGCTCAGCCAGATGGACGTCGGCGGCGGCGTGTTTGCATCGAAAGCCGCGAAGTCGCGCACCGTGACGGTTGCGATCGAAGCGATGAATTTTCGCAAGGCGGTCTATGTGGGCGATCTTGTCTCGGTCTATGCCAACCTCGTCCGCGTCGGCCGCACTTCGATGACCGTGCATCTCGAGGCGTGGGCGTTGCGGCGCGGGGAGGAGCATCCGTTTCTCGTCACCGACGGGAATTTTACCTACGTCTCGATCGACGAGCATGGCCGCCCTCAGGAAGTTCGCCCGACCGACGCGCCCATTGCGACGTGACCGCGCGCGGCTGTCCGTCTCATCTCGCGAAGCTTGCAGCCGATGAAACGCGGCGCTGATGTGGGTCGACGCGTCGCGGCTTTGCCAAGAACGGGTCATAAAACGGATGAGGTCCCGGCGTACTGAATTGAACGTCGATTCGGGTCAGAAACGGTTGATTTGCCTTCAGGAACCTTTGGGCGGAGATGCCGTTATTTGCCCGCACTGAGGAATCTACGGGCCATGCCGGACAGCTACATCATCGAAGTCAACTCGCAGACCGCGGGAATCGTCGTTCGCAGCCAGGGCGGCTACTGCTTTTTCGCCTCGTCCCACCAGTTCAATCGTCTCGAAGGCCAGCTCTTCCGCAACGCCCGCGAAGCCGAGCGCGCCGCGCGCAAGCTGGTGAACGGCGATGTGAAAGAAGCGGCTTAGGCGCCGCTGTCATTCCGGGGCGCGCGGAGCGCAGGTCGGAATCTTTTTCCGAGGACTCTGCTCTTGTGCGTCGCCGTTGCGTGGCGAGCCGCCCTCTCCCGCCAGGGGAGAGGATAGGTCGTCGCATCACAGTTTTGTCGCGGAGCGCGACAACAGCTTCCAATCGTCGCCCTGCTTCAGCCAGTTCATCAGGATATGAAGGCTGTTTGCCACTTTCTGTCCGCCGGTCATCATCTCGGCCAGCCAATGGAAGCGCACGATCGCGGCAGGGCCGACGATCTTGATGGTCGGGTCCTTGTACGTAATCGACAGAAACTGCGTCTTGCCGTCGGTGGCGTTGGCGACGAAGGCTGCCTTGTCTTCGAGGAAGCCGTTGGAGTGGCTGTAGCTCAGATCATCCGCGCAGAGCGCGCTCAGCGCCTTCGGGTCGGCCGCGATCTGGGCGAGACGAAATGCCTCGACGTTCCTTGCCACCGCCTCGTGGTCCGTCGTGGCAGCATGATCGCGATCCAGTGTCATGGTATCCTCATTTCTTGATCTTGCGCGAACTGTTGCAGTCGCATTGATTTTGTCGGGCGGCAGGTCGCAACACACTGCGTCGCGCCAGCAGCGGCGAATTCTGACGCGCAAAGCATGGTCGGAATTTTTTGCCGCCCTTGATGGAGCTGCCTTTTCCTTCTCCCTTGCGGGTGAAGATGGCGTAGGTCGCCTCCGGCGACCATCCTTAAGAGAACGCTGAAGCAAAGCTTCGGATATGGCGCGCTTCTAATGGAAATGAGTTCTGGGAGACATACCCATTCACCCCTCCTGCCGCTGCGCGGCGAGCCACCCTCTCCCCTTGTGGGGCCCGCAAGGGGAGAGGGCAAGAGTCGTCATCACAACTTCGTTGCTGCCCGCGACAGCAGCTTCCACTCGTCGCCCTGCTTCTGCCAGTTCATCAGGATGTGAAGGTTGGTCGACACTTTCTTCCCATCGGCCGCCATCTCCTGCTCGCCCAGCCAGTGGAAGCGCACGATCGCTGCTGGACCGACGACCTTGATGGTCGGGTCCTTGTACTCGATCGACAGGAATTTCGACTTGCCGTCGGTCGCATTGGCGATGAAGGTGGCTTTGTCCTCGACCTTGCCGCTGGAATGGCTGTAGCTGAGATCGTCCCAGCACAGCGCGCCGAGTGCCTTCGGATCGGCCGCGATCTGGGCGAGGCGGAAGGCCTCGACCTTCTTCGCCACGGCATCCTCGTCCACTGATGCGGCGAGCGCCGGTGTCGTGAGCGCAAGCGTGGAGACGGCAAGAGCCGAGAGAGCCAGATCGCGTCGGTTGATCGTCATCGTTTCCTCCTTTTTGATCTTGCACCGAGTGTTGCAGCCGCGCGCGACTTTGTCGAGTGTCACATCGATGCCATGTGCATGCGTCATTGCGCGGTTGAAGCCATATTGATACGTCTCGCGCATCGATGCGCCGCGGATTTGGGAAAGTACGGAAATGATCGAAGCCACAACGGAAGCGACGGGCAGGGCATTGCTGTTCGACATCGACGGCACGCTTGCCGACACCGACCCGCTGCACTTGAAGGCGTTCAACCAGGTCCTCGGTCCGCACGGTCATGTCTTCGACCACGCGCGCTTCTCAAGGGAGCTGCAAGGCTTCGCCAATGTTGCGATCGGCGAGCGCTTTCTGTCCCACGAGGCGCCGGAGCGGCGTGCCCTGATCCTCGACGAGAAAGAGGAGGTCTTCCGTACGCTGGTGGCCGGGCAGATCGTGCCGCTCCCGGGCCTGATGGCGCTGCTCGACCGGGCGGACGTGGCCGGCATTCCCATGGTGGCCGTGACCAATGCGCCGCGTCTCAACGCCGAGCTGTTGCTCTCCGGCCTCGGCATCGCGCATCGCTTCAAGGCGCTCGTGATCGGCGCCGAGCTGCCGCACGGCAAGCCGCATCCGTTGCCCTATCAGGAAGGGCTGCGTTTCGTCGGCGCGAGGGCGGAGGCTTCGATCGCCTTCGAGGACTCCCGCACCGGCGTGCAATCGGCCGCGGCGGCCGGCATTCCGACCATCGGCGTCCGGACCAGCCTCGGTCATGCCGACCTCGTTGCGGCCGGCGCGGTCGCTTCCGCCAGCGCCTTCGACGATCCGGACCTGCTGGCGCGTCTCGCAAGCGTCATGGAATGGTGAGAGCTTTCATCCGTTAACCGTGATCGGTGTGCGGATTGACCGCAACCGTGAACCGCCGCACCATACAGCATTCTGATTTGAGGCCGTTGCCGTGACCGGACTGACCCATCGCCAAGCCGAAATCCTCAACATCGCGCGTGCCTCCGGCCGTGTCATGGTCGAGGAGCTCGCGCGCCGGTTCGAGGTTTCGGCGCAGACCATCCGCAAGGATCTCAACGATCTCTGCGAGCGGAGATCGCTGACCCGCATCCATGGCGGCGCCATCATCGCCTCCGGCGTCGAAAACCTCGCCTACGAGGCGCGCCGCTTTGTCGCCGCTGACGAGAAGAAGGCGATTGGAGCTGCCGCCGCATCGCTGATCCCGAACGGTTGCTCGCTGTTCATCAACATCGGCACCACGACCGAGGAGGTCGCGAGCGCGCTGACCTCGCACGAGGATTTGCTCGTCATCACCAACAATCTCAACGTCGCCATGCTGCTCTACCGCCATCCCCGCATCGAGGTGGTGGTGGCCGGCGGCACGGTGCGGCGCGCCGACGGCGCCGTGGTCGGCTCGACCGCGACGCAGCTGATCGGCCAGTTCAAGGTGGACTATGCCATCATCGGCGCGTCCGCGATCGACGAGGAGGGCGCGTTGCTCGACTTCGACTATCGCGAGGTGCAGGTCGCACAGGCCATCATCGCCAATGCCCGCAGCGTGATGCTGGTTGCAGATTCCACCAAGCTGCGCCGCAGCGCGCCGGTCCGCATCGCGCATATCACGCAGATCCAGACCTTCGTCACCGACCAGGAGCTGCCTGAGCGCCTCGCCACCATCTGCCACAGCAAGGGGATCGAGGTGATGGCGGCAATGCCGAAGGGCGCGGAGATCGACGATGCGCCGGCCGAGGTACAGGATGCGGCCCCTGAAGCCGCGCCAGTGGTAAGGCTGCGCTAGGGCTCAAGCGCCTCCCATGGGTTGAGCAATGTCACGCCTGTTGGTTCGAAATCCGCCACACTACGCGTAACGACCGTCAAACTGTGAACAAGCGCGGTCGCGGCAATGAGGGCGTCGCGCTCAGCCCGTGGGTTGGGAACGTGCAATTGCGCGCAACGCTGTGCCACGACCGTATCGATCGCCAGGATTCGTCCCTCGAAGCGGGCCAGAATATGATCATCGATCCAGTCGCGCAGGATCGCACCTTGCACGGCGTCCTTACGAGCGATCAGACGCGCGCCAACCTCAATTTCAAGAATCGAGATAGCTGACACGAAGAAACTCGCAGCGGGCACTGCATTGGCCCAAGCGAGGACGTTGCGGTCAGCCTTATCCGGTCGCCTCAGTTCTGAGACAACATTGGTGTCCAACAGAAACATCAGTCGAGATCGGCGGGCCTGGAGATTCCACCGCTGATGCGGGGCGGATCGAACTCGAAGTCCGCGTTCGGCTGCGCCAGAGCTTCGGCGAGGCTCATGTGTCCGCCGCTCAGGCGCAGATAATCTTCGATGCTCAGCAGGACATGTGCCGGACGGCCGCGGTCGGTGATGAAGACAGGCCCCTTCGAGGCCGCCTTCTTGGCGCCGCTTGTATCCTGGTTGAACTCTCGGCTGGTCAGGGTGGTCACCATCCTCTGTACTTTCTTGCGGCCACAATGCTTCGGGTAGATGATATGTAGAGAAGTTTCTACTTTCAAGTGCTAACCGGCCGACGGAGAGGAGCCAAACGGCTCTTGCCGCGCAACCGAACCATTTGCCTTCAAACTTGCCCTCGCTTCTGCCTTTTCCCTCGCCGAATTGCCCCCAAAAATGTTCCTCTTTCGCTTTCCTTCGCCCCTCTTTCATCTTGCTTTCGTTTTTCGGTGTGATCTAATCAAAAACGAAAGTAACCGCTCGAAGGAACGAGCGGCGTTCGGGGGATGCGTCTGTTGGAGCGTATTTTCGACCTCGCCATCATTGGAGGCGGTGTGAACGGTTGCGGCATCGCGCGTGATGCCGTGGGCCGCGGCAATTCCGTTTTCCTGTGCGAAATGAACGATCTGGCGAGCGGGACATCGTCCTGGTCGACCAAGCTGGTGCATGGCGGCCTGCGCTATCTCGAATATTACGAGTTTCGGCTGGTCCGCGAGGCACTGATCGAACGCGAGATCCTCTGGGGCATCGCGCCCCACATCATCCGCCCCCTGCGTTTCGTCTTGCCGCATCACGCCGGTCTTCGGCCGGCCTGGCTGCTGCGTCTCGGCCTCTTCCTCTATGACCACATCGGCGGCCGTCACCTGCTGCCCGCCACGCGCTCGGTCGATCTTGGCCGCGACGAGGTCGGCAAGCCGCTGATCCCGAATCGCTACAGCCGGGCCTTCGAATATTCCGACTGCTTCGTCGATGACGCCCGTCTCGTCGTGCTCAACGCACGTGATGCCGCCGACAAGGGCGCCGAGATCCGTACCCGCACCCGCGCCACCGAGATCCGCCAGGCCAATGGTCTGTGGACCGTCGGCATGGTCAACACGCTGACCGGCGAGCGCTCGCAGATCCAGGCGAAGGCGCTGGTCAATGCCGGCGGCCCCTGGGTCGAGGACGTGCTCGGCCGCGGCGCCGGCGTCAACGCGAAGGCCAAGGTGCGACTGGTGCAGGGCTCGCACATCGTGGTCCGAAAGCTCTACGCCCACGACCGCGCCTACATGTTCCAGAACGCGGACGGCCGCATCATCTTCGTGATCCCGTACCAGGACGACTTTACGCTGATCGGCACCACGGATCGCGACTATGACGGCGATCCCGCCAAGGTGAAGGCGACGCAGGAGGAGATCCAGTATCTCTGCACCGCTGCGAGCGAATATCTGGCGAAGCCCGTGACGCAGGACGACGTGGTCTGGACCTATTCCGGTGTGCGGCCGCTCTATGACGACGGCGCCAGCGAAGCCAAGGCGGCGACGCGGGACTACGTGTTCGAACTCGACACGCCCGGCGGCGTGCCGCTGCTGTCGATCTACGGCGGCAAGATCACCACCTATCGCCGCCTCGCCGAGGAGGCGCTGGAGCGGCTCGCGCCCTATCTTCGCAGCGCAAAAGCGCGGGAGGGCTGGACCGGAAAATGGCCGTTGCCCGGCGGCGACATGAATGTGTCCGACATCGACGGCCTGATCGCCGAGCTGCAGCGCGGCTATCCCTTCCTCGGCCACGAGCACGCCAGGCGGCTCGCGCGCGCCTATGGCACCAAGGCCATCAAGCTGCTCGGCGACGCCAAATCATCGGACGATCTCGGCCAGGCCTTTGGCGCGACGTTGACCGAGCGCGAGGTCCGCTACCTCATGGCCAATGAATGGGCCGTGACCGCCGAGGACGTCGTCTGGCGCCGTTCCAAGCTCGGCCTGCGACTATCTGCCGATGAGATCGCTGCGCTTGACGACTGGATTGCAACCCACGCTGTGCCGCAAAGTCCCCTGCTGGAAGCGGGAGGACGCTCATGACCGTGACACTCGATCACGTGACCCGGACCGTCGAGGGGGTCCAGCATATCCGCGACGTCTCGCTGACGCTCGAGAGCGGCACGCTGAACGTCCTGCTCGGGCCGACGCTGTCGGGCAAGACCTCGATCATGCGGCTGCTCGCCGGCCTCGACAAGCCGACATCGGGCAAGGTGCTGGTCAACGGCAAGGACGTCACCGGCGTCGACGTACGCAAGCGTTCGGTCGCGATGGTCTATCAGCAGTTCATCAACTATCCCTCGCTCACGGTCTACGAGAACATCGCTTCGCCCCTGCGCGTGCAGGGCAAGCCGCGCGACGAGATCGAGGCGCGCGTGGCCGAAGCCGCAAGACTGCTGCGGCTCGAGCCGTTCCTGAAACGTACGCCGCTCCAGCTTTCCGGCGGCCAGCAGCAGCGCACCGCGATGGCGCGTGCGCTGGTCAAGGGCGCCGACCTCGTCCTGCTCGACGAGCCGCTCGCCAATCTCGACTACAAGCTGCGCGAGGAGCTGCGCGCCGAGCTGCCGCGCATCTTCGAGGCCTCCGGCGCGATCTTCGTCTATGCCACCACCGAGCCGACCGAGGCGCTTCTGCTCGGCGGCAACACGGTCTGCATGTGGGAAGGCCAGGCGCTCCAGATCGGCGAGACCCCCAACGTCTATCGCCGGCCGCAGACGCTGCGCGTCGCCCAGGTGTTCTCCGATCCGCCACTCAACCTCGTCGGCATCGAGAAGAAGAACGGCTCCGTGCAATATGCAGGCGGCATCGCCGCGCCTGCCTCCGGCCTCTATTCGTCGCTGGCCGACGGCGCCTATCGCGTCGGCTTCCGGGCGCACCAGCTTGCGCTCGCCAATGGCGAGGCCGACCGGCACGCCTTCCACGCCACGGTCACGGTGACCGAGATCACCGGTTCGGAGAGTTTCGTGCATCTGACCCGCGACGGATCGAACTGGGTGGCGGTGCTGCACGGCGTGCACGAGTTCGAGCCGGGCCAGACGCTCGATGCGGTGCTCGATCCCAACGACGTTTTCGTGTTCGACGCGGCCGACCGCTTGGTCGCCGCTCCCGGCTCTTGAGGGGAGCGCGACATGGCCCGCATTGATCTCGTCGATCTCGCCCATTCCTACGGCGGCAACGATGCGCCGCAGGACAGCTTTGCGCTGAAGCCGGTGACCATGACCTGGCGGCAGGGCGGCGCCTATGCCCTGCTCGGCCCAAGCGGCTGCGGCAAGACCACGCTGCTCAACGTCATCTCCGGCATCATCACGCCGTCGCGCGGGAAAATCCTGTTCGACGGCCAGGACATCACACCGCTGTCAACCCAGAAGCGCAACATCGCCCAGGTGTTCCAGTTTCCGGTGATCTACGACACCATGACGGTCGGACAGAATTTGGCTTTTCCGCTGAAGAACCGCGGCGTGCCGAAGGCCGAGATCGACAAGCGCGTTGCCGAGATCGGCCGCCTGCTCGATCTCGAACCCTATCTGAACCGCAAGGCGACGCGGCTCACGGCGGACGCCAAGCAGAAGATCTCGCTCGGCCGCGGTCTCGTCCGCTCCGACGTTGCCGCCGTGCTGTTCGACGAGCCGCTGACGGTGATCGATCCCGAGCTGAAATGGCAGCTGCGCTCGAAGCTGAAGGCGCTGCATCGCGAGCTCGACCTCACGATGATCTACGTCACCCACGACCAGACCGAGGCGCTGACCTTCGCCGACACCGTCGTCGTCATGCATGACGGCCGCGTGGTGCAGAGCGGCACCCCGGCCGAGCTGTTCGACAAGCCGGCGCACACCTTCGTCGGCTATTTCATCGGCTCGCCCGGCATGAACATCCTGCCGGCGGAGGTGAGGGGACGCGAGGCGCGCATCGACGGCCACGTCATCGCGCTCAACCGCAGCTATGACAACCTTCCGGCAGGTGCGAAGATCGAAATCGGCGTGCGTCCCGAATTCGTCGACGCCGTCACGCCGGCACCGGGCCTGCTCACGTCGAAGATCGAGCGTGTCGACGATCTCGGCCGTATCCGCTTCGCGCGCGTCCGCGTCGGCGAGGCCAAGCTGGCCGCGCGCGCGCCTGCCGGCTTCACGTCATCCGACGGCATGGCCGGACTGAAATTCGATCCGTCGCATGTTCACGTCTATGCCGACAGCCTTCTGGTCGAGGGAGCCGTCTGATGGACAAGACCGTCAACCAAAAAGCCTGGTTCCTGGTGCTGCCGGTGTTCCTGGTCGTCGCCTTCTCGGCGGTGCTGCCGCTGATGACGGTGGTGAACTATTCGATGCAGGACACTTTCGGCAACAACCAGTTCTTCTGGAACGGCGTCGGCTGGTTCAAGGAATTGCTCGATCCCTCGACCGATCTCGGCGGCCGCTTCCTCGCTTCGCTCGGCCGCAATCTGTTCTTCTCGCTCGTCATCCTCGCGATCGAGGTGCCGCTCGGCATTGTCATCGCGTTGTCGATGCCGCGCCAGGGCTGGACCGTGGCGGCCTGCCTCGTCATCCTCGCGCTGCCGCTGCTGATTCCGTGGAACGTGGTCGGCACGATCTGGCAGATCTTCGGCCGCCCCGACATCGGCCTGCTGGGCTACGTTCTCAATGCCATCGGCATTGACTACAATTACGTCTCCAACGAGATCGATGCCTGGGTCACCGTCATCGTGATGGACGTGTGGCACTGGACCAGCCTCGTCGCGCTGCTTTGCTATGCCGGCCTGAAGTC
Source organism: Bradyrhizobium sp. AT1 (assembly GCF_001590795.1). Lineage (GTDB taxonomy): Bacteria > Pseudomonadota > Alphaproteobacteria > Rhizobiales > Xanthobacteraceae > Bradyrhizobium. The sequence goes on along the minus strand of NZ_JXDL01000001.1, from coordinate 3,389,346 downwards.
GATTCCGGAAGCCTATTACCAGGCCGCCCAGATCGACGGCGCGTCGCGCTGGGCCGTGTTCAAGGCGATCCAGCTGCCGAAGATGAACCGCGTGCTGTTGATCGCGGTGCTGCTGCGCTTCATGGACAGCTTCATGATCTACACCGAGCCGTTCGTCGTCACCGGCGGCGGCCCCGGCAACTCAACGACCTTCGTGTCGATCGAGCTCGTCAAGATCGCGCTCGGCCAGTTCGACCTCGGCAAGGCCGCGGCGCTGTCGCTGGTCTACAATCTGATCATCCTGATCGTCTGCTGGATCTTCTACACCGTCATGACCAATGCGGGCGCCGAGCGAAAGCCCCAGGAAGGAGCCGCGTGATGCACTCGATCCCCGGCCGCCGCCTCATCATGGGGCTGTTCCTGATCTTCCTGCTGTTGCCGATCTACTGGCTCGTCAACATGAGCTTCAAGACCAATGCCGAGATCGTCTCGACGATGACGCTGTGGCCGCACACGCCGACGCTGCAGCACTACAAGCGCATCTTCACCGACGAGAGCTGGTATTCCGGCTACATCAATTCGCTGGAATACGTCGTCCTCAACACCATCATCTCGATCTCGGTGGCGCTGCCTGCGGCCTACGCGTTCTCGCGCTACCGCTTCCTCGGCGACAAGCACCTGTTCTTCTGGCTGCTGTCGAACCGCATGGCGCCGGCTGCGGTCTATGCGCTGCCGTTCTTCAACCTCTATTCGGCGATCGGCCTGTTCGATACGCCCTGGGCCGTCGCGCTCGCGCACTGCATCTTCAACGTGCCGCTGGCGGTGTGGATCCTCGAAGGCTTCGTCTCCGGCGTGCCGCGCGAGATCGACGAGACCGCGTTCCTGGACGGCTATTCCTTCCCGCGCTTCTTCATCAAGATCCTGGTGCCACTGATTGCGAGCGGCATCGGCGTCGCCGCCTTCTTCTGCTTCATGTTCTCCTGGGTCGAACTCTTGCTCGCGCGCACGCTGACCTCGGTGTCGGCCAAGCCGATCGCCGCGATCATGACCCGCACGGTCTCGGCCGCCGGAATGGATTGGGGTCTGCTGGCCGCAGCCGGCGTGCTCACCATCATTCCGGGCGCGCTGGTGATCTGGTTCGTCCGCAACTACATCGCGAGCGGTTTCGCGCTCGGTCGCGTCTAGGGAGGCATCAATGGAATCCATCGCATGGATGGCCTGGACGCCGCCGACGGCGATCTTCTTCGCTGCGTTGGCGGGTACGCTGGCTGTCATGACATGGCTCGCTGCGGTCTATCCCGAAGCCGAGCGCGTCGGCGTACTGCGGATCCCAACCACGCGCGGCGATCGCCTGTTCATTTCGCTGATCGCGGCCGCCGTCATCCATCTGGTCTGGATCGGTCTCGTTGGGACCGACGTGATCGCAACCTTGCCGATCGGCGAGGAGGGTTTCGAAATTTCGAGCCTGTGGCTCGCAAGTGGAATTTCGCTGGCCACGGCCGTGCTCATTTTTCGCACGGTCTGACGCTTCGCGAAGGGACGGCCAGATCCGGGATCTAAACCCGGGCCTGTGAAAATTTTGTCGCTGCAACGGAGGAACAACATGCGACAGTTTAGGAGAAGGAAAGGCCCATTGACCAAGAGCAGTTTTCTGACGATGTCCAGCGCCGCCGCCATCATGGCGGTGTCGCTCGCCGTCTCGGCGCCGGTTCGTGCCGCCGACGACGCCACGATCCAGAAGTGGATTACCGAATTCCAGCCCTCGACGCTGTCGAAGGACGATCAGAAGAAGGAGCTGGAGTGGTTCGCGAAGGCCGCCGAGCCTTTCAAGGGTATGGAGATCAACGTCGTCTCCGAGACCATCACGACCCACGAATACGAGGCGCAGACGCTGGCCAAGGCGTTCTCCGAGCTCACCGGAATCAAGCTCAAGCACGACCTCATCCAGGAAGGTGACGTCGTCGAGAAGCTGCAGACCCAGATGCAGTCCGGCAAGAACGTGTATGACGGCTGGATCAACGATTCCGACCTGATCGGCACGCACTTCCGCTACGGACAGACCATCGCGCTGTCGGACTACATGACCGGCGAGGGCAAGGACGTCACCGACCCCATGCTCGACGTCAACGACTTCATCGGCAAGTCGTTCGGCACGGGGCCTGACGGCAAGCTCTATCAACTGCCCGACCAGCAGTTCGCCAACCTCTATTGGTTCCGCTACGACTGGTTCACCAATCCGGACTACAAGGCCAAGTTCAAGGCCAAGTATGGCTACGAGCTCGGCGTGCCCGTGAACTGGTCGGCCTATGAGGATATCGCCGAGTTCTTCACCAACGACATCAAGGAGATCAACGGCGTCAAGGTCTACGGCCATATGGACTATGGTAAGAAGGACCCCTCGCTCGGCTGGCGCTTCACCGACGCGTGGCTCTCGATGGCCGGCAACGGCGACAAGGGCATCCCGAACGGTCTGCCGGTCGACGAATGGGGCATCCGCATGGAAGGCTGCCGTCCGGTCGGCTCGTCGATCGAACGCGGCGGCGACACCAATGGTCCCGCTGCAGTCTACTCGATCACCAAGTACCTCGAGTGGATGAAGAAGTATGCCCCGCCGCAGGCGCAGGGCATGACCTTCTCGGAATCCGGTCCAGTGCCGGCGCAGGGCAACATCGCCCAGCAGATGTTCTGGTACACCGCCTTCACCGCCGACATGGTGAAGCCGGGCATTGCCGTGATGAACGCGGACGGTACGCCGAAATGGCGTATGGCGCCCTCGCCGCACGGCGCGTACTGGAAGGAAGGCATGAAGCTCGGCTACCAGGATGCCGGCTCCCTCACGCTGCTGAAGTCGACCCCGGCGGATCGCCGCAAGGCGGCCTGGCTGTATCTCCAGTTCATCGTCTCCAAGACGGTGTCGCTGAAGAAGAGCCATGTCGGTCTCACGTTCATCCGTGAATCCGACATCTGGGACAAGTCGTTCACCGAGCGCGCGCCGAAGCTCGGCGGCCTGATCGAGTTCTACCGCTCGCCCGCGCGCGTGCAGTGGACCCCGACCGGCAACAACGTGCCCGACTATCCGAAGCTGGCCCAGCTGTGGTGGCAGAACATCGGCGATGCGTCGTCCGGTGCGAAGACGCCGCAAGCCGCGATGGATGCCCTCGCGGCGGCTCAGGACTCCGTCATGGAGCGCCTGGAGAAGTCCAACGTGCAGGGCGCCTGCGGTCCGAAGCTCCACAAGAAGGAGAAGCCGGAGTACTGGTTCGCGAAGGCTGAGAAGGACGGCACCATCGCGCCCCAGCGCAAGCTCGCCAACGAGAAGCCGAAGGGCGAGACGGTCGACTACGACACCCTGATCAAGTCGTGGCCGGCGACCCCCCCGAAGCGCGCGGAAGCCAAGTAAGCGGCGAATAGCGTCACCGAATGCGAAAGGCCGGGAGCGATCCCGGCCTTTTTTCTTCGCCTCGCCCCGCTTGCGGGGAGAGGGAGAAGATCACTCCGCCGGCTCGGCCGCCAGCGTCGGGTAGTCCGTGTAGCCCTTGGCGCCGCCGCCGTAGAAGGTGTTCTTGTCCCAGTCGTTCAGCGCGGCGCCCTGCTTCAACCGCTCGACGAGGTCGGGGTTGGAGATGAACGGCTTGCCGAAGGCGATGAGATCGGCCGCGTTCGCGTCCAGCACCTTGGTGGCGAGATCGAAATCGTAGCCGTTGTTGGCGACGTAGGCGCCGGCGAAGCGCTTGCGCAAGGACGCATAGTCGAACGGCGCGAAGTCGCGCGGGCCGCCGGTGGCGCCTTCGACGACATGGAGATAGACCAGCTTCAGCGCGCTGAGACCGTCGACGATGTGATCGAACAGGGCTTGCGGATTGCTGTCGGAGACGTCGTTGGCCGGCGTCACCGGCGAGATGCGGATGCCGGTGCGATCGGCGCCGGCTTCAGTCGCGACGGCCTTGGACACTTCGAGCATCAGCCGGGCGCGGTTCTCGATCGAGCCGCCATAGGCATCGGTGCGCTTGTTGGCGCCATCCTTGGCGAACTGGTCGAGCAGATAGCCGTTGGCGCCGTGGATCTCGACGCCGTCGAAGCCGGCCTCCAGCGCGTTCTTCGTGGCGCGCTTGAAATCGTCGATAATCCCGGGAATTTCGGAGAGCTCGAGCGCACGCGGCTCGGAGACGTCGGCGAAGCCGCCGTTCACGAAGGTCTTGCCCTTGGCGCGGATTGCGCTCGGCGCCACCGGGGCCGCGCCATTCGCCTGGAGATCGACATGCGAGATGCGGCCGACATGCCAGAGCTGGATGAAGATCTTGCCGCCACGTTCATGCACGCGATCGGTGACCTTGCGCCAACCGGCGACCTGGTCCTTGCTGTAGATGCCGGGGGTGTCCTGGTAGCCTTGGCCCTGTTGTGAGACCTGGCTCGCTTCGGTGATCAGAAGCCCCGCGGAGGCGCGCTGGCCGTAATACTCGGCGGCGAGCGCGCCGGGTACGAAGGTGCCAGGGACGGCGCGGTTGCGCGTCAGCGGCGCCATCACGAGGCGGTTGGCCAGCGTGATCGGGCCGAGCTTGTAGGTCTCAAACAATTTGGTCGAACGGCTCATGAGGGGTGTTCCAGACGGTGAAAGGTCAGGGACACTTGTGCATCGCGCCATAGAGCGCAAGGGAGGAGCCATACGGAAAGTGCAGGCGAGCTACGCGGCAACGGCCGCGTAGCATAATTCATGTGCAATATCGGCTGCGACGATGGAGTCCGCCTATCGTCGCCGTGCGATCTGACAAATCAGTTCGTGCCCATGAAGTCGCGCTTGCCGATCTCGACGCCGTTGTGGCGCAACAGGCCGTGGGCGGTTGCGCAGTGGAAATAGAAGTTCGGCAGCGAGAACGCGCTCAGGAATTGCTGGCCCTTCATCGTGATGGATTTGTCCGGTCCGGCCGGGAACGTGACGTCCTTGGTATCGGCACCCTCGAATTGCTCCGGCTTGAACGACTTCACATAGTCGATGGTCTTCGCCAGCCGCTGCTTCAATTCCGCAAAACTCGTCTCGGTGTCGGGCGTCGAGGGGACTTCGCTGTGCGTCAGCCGGGCGCAGCCCTTGGCGGCGAAATCGCTGACGAGCTGGATCTGCTTCGACAGCGGCAGCATGTCCGGGAAGAGGCGCGAGCCGAGCAGGACGCTGGGGTCGATCTTCTTGGCCGCGCAATGCGCCTCGGCTTTGGTGAGCAGCCCGGTCATGCTGTTCAGCATCTGCAAATAGGCGGGGACGACGGCGTCGTAGAAGGACATGTGATGCTCGCTTGTGAATGGGAAATCTCAGGAGAAAACCTGAGCCACTCACATGGGAGCCTCATGGAAAATTACAATCGCGCAAAGCGCTTGTGCGATGCGAAAATTCTACGGTGCTGGCTCGCGGTGCCATGCCACATAGTCCCTCGCGGGGAATGACGGATAGACGATCTACCGCACCATTCCCGTCGGCTGCGCCTGTGCCGTGCCGCCGCGCATGCGCGCGAGCAGCTCGGCGGTCGGCCAGGAATCGGCGGGCAGGCCGAACTTGATCTGCATCGCCTTGACGGCGGCGCGGCTCTGCTGACCCAGCACGCCGTCGACCTTGCCGACATTGAAGCCGGCGCGCACCAGCAACTGCTGCAATTCCTTGAGCTCGTTGAACGGCAGCTGCGGCACCGGTTGGGCCGGCTTGCGCATGGGAGCGGCGCCCGCGATGCGCGAGGCGAGATAGCCCGCGGTGGTCGAATAGATCAGCGAGTTATTCCACTCGGTGTAGGCCGCGAAATTCGCGTAAGCCATGAAGGCTGGGCCGAAGCGTCCCATCGGCAGCAGCACGGAGGCCGGCAAATTGTCGCTCGGCAGGGGACGGCCGTCGGGATAGGTGACCCCCAGCTGCGCCCAGGTCGAGCGCGGCTCCTTCACCGTGAGATCGGTCTTCTCCCACGGCAGGTTCGGCGGCACCTTGATCTCTTCCAGCCACGGCTCGCCGCGCCGCCACTTCAGGCCGTTGGCGATGTAGTTGGCGGTCGAGCCGATCACGTCGGCGCCCGAGCGCAACAGGTCACGCCGTCCGTCGCCGTCATAGTCGACGGCGTAATTGGCGTAATGCACCGGCAGGAACTGGGTCTGACCGAGCTCGCCGGCCCAGGAGCCGATCATCTCGTCGGGATGCAGATCGCCGCGGTCGATGATCTTCAGTGCGGCGATGGTCTCGTTCACGAACATCTCGGAGCGGCGGCAGTCATAGGCCAGCGACACCAGCGATTTCAGCGTCGGCAGATTGCCCATGTTGGCGCCGAAGTCGCTCTCCAATCCCCAGAACGCGGCGATCACCGCCGGCGGCACGCCATATTCTTTTTCCGCGCGTGCAAATGCGGCCGCGTATTGCTTGATGTGCTGCTGGCCGTTCTGCATGCGATAGGGCGCGGCCATGCGGCCGGCGAATTCGGTGAAGAGCTGGCCGAACACGCGCTGGCCGCGGTCACGATTGACGATGCCCTGGTCGTAGACGAGATAGGGCGAAGCCTCTGCGATCGTCCGCTGCGACACGCCGGCGGCGACCGCCTGTTGCTTCACCTCAGTCAGGAAGCGATCGAAGCTCGCGCCATTGTGGCACGAAGCGGCGCGCGGCGAGGGCGCGGTCGCCTTGGGGGTAGCGGGCTTGGCGGGCGGCGGCGAAAGCTGGGCGAAGGCGGGAGCGGACAGCGCGGCGAGAGCAAGGGCCGCGATCGCAAATCGGGTCTGGAGCATGGATTATCCGGCGGGGAGGGGACGCTTGGATTCTGGACGAAGTTTAATGGAAGTAGGGTACGCAAACCAGTGCCGCGGCTCCGCGACGCACCTTGAAACCTTGCACTCCGGCCGGGGTCATCCCTACCTCATGCCTGCCGGCCTGCTGGCGCTTCCAGCCTGCCGCGGCCGGCCCGGGAGACGACCATGAACTATCTTCGTACCGCAATGCTGCTCGCAGGCCTCACCGCCCTGTTCATGGGCGTCGGCTATCTGATCGGCGGAGCCGCCGGTGCCGTGATCGCGCTGGCCATTGCCGCTGCGACCAATCTCTTCACCTACTGGAACTCCGACCGCATGGTGCTGTCGATGTACGGCGCCCATGAGGTCGACCGTAGAAGCGCGCCGGAACTGGTCGGGCTCGTCGCCGAGCTCGCGGGCCGCGCCGGCTTGCCGATGCCGCGGGTGTTCCTGATGGATGAGCCGCAGCCCAACGCGTTCGCGACCGGACGAAATCCCGAAAACGCCGCGGTCGCCGTCACCACCGGCCTGATGAACCAGCTCAGCCGCGAGGAGCTCGCCGGCGTGGTCGCGCACGAGCTCGCCCATATCAAGAATCACGACACGCTGCTGATGACGATCACCGCGACCATCGCCGGCGCGATCTCCATGCTGGCGCAGTTCGGCATGTTCTTCGGCGGCAATCGCGACAACAACAATGGTCTCGGCATCGTCGGCTCGATCCTGATGATGATCCTCGCCCCGCTCGGCGCCATGTTGGTGCAGATGGCGATCAGCCGCACCCGCGAATATGCCGCGGACGATCTCGGCGCGCGCATCGCGGGGCAGCCGATGTGGCTAGCCTCGGCGCTGGTGAAGATCGAGGGCGCCGCGCACAAGGTGCCAAACTATGAGGCCGAGCGAAATCCCGCGACCGCGCATATGTTCATCATCAATCCGTTGTCGGGCCACGGCGTCGACAATCTGTTCGCCACCCATCCCTCGACGCAGAACCGCATCGCGGCGCTCCAGCAGCTCGCGGCCGAGCTCGGCGCGCGGGCCGCGCCGTCGGTCGGGGCCAACGAGAACTATCCGCCTCGGGGCCCTTGGGGGCGCTCCTCATCTTCAGGCCGCTCACGCGGTCCTTGGGGCTGACGGAATCGCCTCGGATTTGTCGCCCGCTTTGTGACCTGGCGCACACAGGATCGTGCGCGCCGGTGTTAACACCCCGGCGAAATGATTGCTTCGAAAGGGGATGCGTGGCCGGCCCTCCGCCTGCCACCGTCGAAGATGACCAGAACCGCCGTACCATTGCTGATCGTCATGGGCGTCCTCGTCGGCCTGTCCACGCACATGGTCGTCAATTGCGGTGACGAGGACGAGCCCGACGTCTGCTCGGCGGTGATCGGCTTCTCGCCGCTGCGCGGCTCGCTGATCGCCTTTGCCTATGAGGGGCGAGGACGGATCGCGCTGCGCCATGGCGACTTCAAGCGGGCGATCGCCGATTTCGACGAGGCCATTCACCTCAATCCCAACCGCGCTGCGCTCTATCGTGACCGCGCGCTCGCGCGTCGTCAGAATGGCGACCTCGAGCTCGCCATCGCCGACTATGACGAGGCGATCGCGCATGATCCCAAGCTTGCTGCGCCCTATCACCAGCGCGGTCTCGCGCTCGCCGCCACCGGCGATCTCGATCGTGCCATCCTGAGCTACAACACGGCGATCCGTCTCGATCCCCGGGATGCCGAGGCCCGGCTCGACCGGGGCCTCGCGTTCCTCGCCCGCGGCCAGGCCGATGACGCGCGCGCCGATTTCGAGGCGGCGCTGGCGCTGCCATCAGGCAAGGACGGCCATGCGCGCGAGGCCGCGCGCGCCAAGCTCGCCGAGCTCGCGAGCGCCGAGCCGACGCAGGTAGCGGTGCCAAGGCGATAGATATCAGGGCTGCATGCGCTACCCCTCTCCCCTTGTGGGAGAGGGTGGCTCGCCGCGTAGCGGCGAGACGGGTGAGGGGTATCTCTCCTCACGAACGATGTAGCGCGTGGAAAGAACCCCTCATCCGGCGCTTCGCGCCACCTTCTCCCGCAAGGGGAGAAGGAAGAAGCCTTACTTCCCCTTCTTGGCTTTCGCCTTCTTTGCCTTGGCGGCCTTCTTCGCCGGCTTCTCGTCCTTCGCCTTCTCCACCTTCACCGCAACGGGTGTGCTGGCGGCAATCCGCATCGACCGTGCGTAGCTGTCGGCGACGTTGTCGGCGGACATCTGCAGGCGCTTGGCGGCGGCGGTGGCCTGCTCCAGGGTGGCCTTGGCCATCATCTTGAAGCGGTCGGCGGTCTCCTTGCTCTTGGCCTTGGTCGCCAGGCCGTTGAAGCGATCCCGACGCTCCTTGGCGCGGGTCATCAGGCCCGTATGCAGCTGTCTGGCCAGTTGCCGGATCACGACATCCAGGTCGGCGTCCGCCATGTTGTTCTATCCTCTTGAAATCAGGTATCGATGCGGGCGGGACTATGCAGATCGGGCCCCGCCTTGGCAATTCCCGGCTGGGCGTCATCCGCAGCTTCCGGTTAGCAAAACAAAAAAGCCGCGCATTTTGCGCGGCTCTTGTCTGTCCTGGCGGTGTTTCCGCCTCACTTCAGCGAGGCAACCGGGCCGTTCGCTGCCGCCGGCTCGGGGTCGAATCCGAACACGCCGACCAGGTATTTGTAGTAGTCCGGCATCTTCTCCTTGAGCGCCTCGCGCGACTTCGGGTCGTGGAATTCGCTCTTTCCGGAGAGGAAGATGCTGGCGGTTACGGCAAAGAACTCCATGGGATTCTTCATCGCATAGGAGTCCTTGGGTAACTGATCCTTGGACTTGGCCAGGGCGTAGTAGGCGATCAAGCCCTTGTTGGCGTAGCCGTCCGGCAGCAGCCGCGCGTGATAGGCGTGCAGCAATTCATGCAGCAGCACGGCCTCCTTCTCGTAGCGCATCATGTCTGGGCGCAGCATGATCACGCCGAGCCCGGAATCGACCGCGAGGTCGACGGCGTTGGGATTGGTCCAGCGCTGCTTGTTCGGGTCCCACACCGTCAGCGTCCGCGGCGCGGTGCGGCGAATGTCGGGCGTGACCCGGCCGTAGCACGCGGTTGCGGCGCCTTCGTCGAGGCAGGCGAGCTCGCTCGCGACGATCGGCACAGTGTGGAAAAAGCGCAGCACACGCGGCGAGAGGCCGGCGCCTTCGACGAGGTCGATCTGCTGCTTCAGATTGTCGGTGAGCTTTTCGACGTCCTTGCGGTCGGAATTCTCCGTGAGGTCGAACATGTAGCCGCGGTAGCTTTGGAAGCCCGGCGGCAGCGGCTGCGCCGCGTCGGCGTCGAGCGATCCGGCACGAGATGGGCCGGCGAAAAGCGCGCCGACGATGGTTGCGGTCAGCAGCAACGCAATGCGCATGATGAACCCCCTGATGTCACGTCGCCCGGCAGAATAAGCCGCCGTTGTTTGCGAAAAGTGAGTGCGGCGAGCCTAAGGCGCCGATGTTGAGGCGTGCTTAACCGTTGGTTGCAGAACGCCGCAGCGGATTAGGGACGGATTAACCAAGGCCTATCGCGGCGAGCGCAGGCCTGTGACCGTCACCCTGAGGTGGCCGCTTCTTCAGCGGCCCTCGAAGGGCGACAGCTCGGCTCCGGCAGCGGGGCCGTACATCCTTCGAGACTCCCGGCGCGATGCGTTTGCATCGCGCCACTCGCACCTCAGGATGACGGGATGGACACTGAGGGTGTAGACTCACCCGAGGGCAACAAGCCCCTCATCACAAGCCGGAAGGGAGGATGCCATGTATGCCGCCATCCGTCAGGCCAAGGCGAAAAGCGGAAGCGCGGAGGAGCTGGCGCGCCGCATCAAGGACGGCGCCGTTCCGATCATCAGCGACGTCGACGGCTTCCGCGCCTATTACGTCGTCTATGCCGGCGACGACACGGTCACTGCGATCTCGATCTTCGACAAGTTCGAGCAGGCCGAGGAGGCGAACAAGCGCGCGATCGCCTGGATCGAAAAGGATCTCGGCCCGTTGCTCGCCGGGCATGCGAGCGCCGCCGCGGGTCCCGTGATCGTGCACACGCTGGCGTAGGGTGGTCTCGTGCCCCGGACGCAGCGCAGCGCCCCGGGCGATGCGAAGCATCGTCCGGTCCGGTGCGCTGCAGAGCCGGGGCCCACACGGCGCGGCATGCGTGGCTCGTTGGGTCCCGGCTCTGCGCAGCACCGCAAGAGCGCTGCAGCGCGTCCGGGACACGAGAGCTGAATAACCCTCACAGCTCCCTTGCATTCGAGAACGCGAAGCTCGACACCCGCCGCGTCGTCTCGTCCAGAATCAGCGTGCGGGTGATTGGCGGCTCGGCGCGCTGGGCGCAGTTTTCTCGCTCGCAAAGACGGCAATTGACCCCGATCGGCGTGCCCTCGGTCTTCTCCAGGTCCATGCCCGCGGCGTAGGTCAGGCGCGCGGCGTGACGGATCTCGCAGCCGAGGCCGATGGCGAAGCGCGGTTGCGGCAGCGGGTGCGGCGCGACGGGGCGGCGCACCATCTGCGCGATCGAGAAATAGCGCGTGCCGTCGGACAGCTCGATCACCTGCTTGAGCAGGCGATCGGGCGTGTCGAAAGTCGAGTGCACGTTCCACAAAGGGCAGGTGCCGCCAAACTTCGAGAACGGGAAGGTGCCGGAGGAGAAACGCTTGGAGACGTTGCCGGCATTGTCGACGCGCAGCAGGAAGAACGGAATGCCGCGCGCATTCGGCCGCTGCAGCGTCGTGAGCCGGTGGCAGACCTGCTCGAACCCGGAATTGAAGCGCTGTGCCAGCACGTGGATGTCGTAGTTGAGCGCTTCGGCGGCCGCGAGGAATGCGGGGTAGGGCATCATCACGGCAGCAGCAAAGTAATTGCCAAGCGTGATGCGGAACAGGCGGCGCGGTGCGTCGTCGAGCGGTCCGGCACGGCCGATGATGGTCTCCAGCGCCTGCGTGCATTCACCCAAGCCGAGCTGGAAGGCGAGCTGGAACGCGCGGCCGGGCGGATCGACCAACTCGGAGATCAGGAGCTGGCGGCGGTGGCGGTCGAAGCGCCGCAGCGTCTCCCGCATCACGTCGACCGGCATGACCCGGGTCTGGATCGAATGCTTTTCGCGCAGCCGCGCCGCGAGCGCCGCATAGAGTCCTTCGGCCGGGACGTTCAGCTCGTCGCGAAGCGTTTCCGCGGCCTGCTCGAGTTCCGGAAAATAGTTGCGGTTGGCCTCGATCAGCTCGCGCACGCGCTCGACGGGGTTGGCCTCATAGCGCGTACCGACGTCGCGGTCGGCCATTTGCGCTGCGGCCAGCGTCTCGCCCTGGCGGGCCTCGGTATAGGCCGCATAGAGCCGCTGCAGCGCATGGGTGACGCCCGGACAGAGCTCGGCGAGGTCGCGCAGTTCCTGCTTGGGCACGTCGATCTGGCGGAACAGCGGATCGGAGAAGATCTCGTTGAGCTCGGCGAAGAAGCGGTCCTCGTCGGCGGTGGCGAGGTCGCGCAAATCGAGGTCATAGGTCTCCGCCAGCCGCAGCAGGATCTGCGCGGTCACCGGGCGCTGGTTGCGCTCGATCAGGTTGACGTAGCTCGGCGAGATCCCGAGCCCTTCGGCGATCTGGGTCTGCGATAGCCCCAATTGCTGCCGGATCCTCCGGAACCGCGGGCCGACGAAGAGTTTCTTGCCGGGATTGGCGGGCATGTCTCAGGTCTCCGTGCGCATCAAAGGACAGGCTTACTGACCTATAATTTTACAAGATTTACAAAATAACATCTATTACATGTTCTGATGTTACATGACATCACCAATAAGAAACAAGCCATCTATACGAAGTTTCTGTTTTCGCGTTTAGCTCCTGACACGCATCTCGCAATGCACTGTCAAGAATGTCGATGGCCAGCCATCGCCATCGTCAGCAAGAGGATCAGGCACATGAACTACCAGCCGCGCGGTATCAGCACCCTTCAGGGTCCGGGTTCGTATCAGGACGAGGTCAAGGCAGCCCAGGCGCTCCTCGAGACCCAGCCGACCTGGAACGGCGTGTCGGCCGAGGCCGTCGCGCGCATGCGCCTCCAGAACCGCTTCAAGACCGGCCTCGACGTCGCCCGCTACACCGCGGCGCTGATGCGGGCCGACATGGCCGCCTATGACAAGGACCCGACCAAGTACACCCAGTCGCTGGGCTGCTGGCACGGCTTCATCGCCCAGCAGAAGATGATCTCGGTCAAGAAGCATTTCGGCGGCAAGACCGATCGCACCTATCTGTACCTCTCGGGCTGGATGATCGCGGCGCTGCGCTCCGAGTTCGGCCCGCTGCCCGACCAGTCGATGCACGAGAAGACTTCGGTGCCGGCGCTGATCGAGGAGCTCTACACCTTCCTGCGTCAGGCGGACTCGCGTGAGCTCAACGACATCTTCCGTCTGCTCGACAAGGCGCGCAAGGAAGGCGACAAGACCCGCGAGAAGGAACTGATCGCGAAGATCGACAACTTCCAGACCCACGTCGTCCCTGTCATCGCCGACATTGACGCCGGCTTCGGCAACGCCGAGGCGACCTATCTGCTCGCCAAGAAGATGATCGAAGCGGGCGCCTGCGCGCTCCAGATCGAGAACCAGGTCTCGGACGAGAAGCAGTGCGGTCACCAGGACGGCAAGGTCACCGTGCCGCATGAGGTCTTCCTGGCGAAGATCCGTGCCTGCCGCCATGCGTTCCTCGAACTCGGCGTCGAAGACGGCATCATCGTGACCCGCACCGACTCGCTCGGCGCCGGCCTCACGCAGCAGATCGCCGTCAGCCACAAGCCCGGTGATATCGGCGACCAGTACAACAGCTTCCTCGATTGCGAAGAAGTGACCGCGGAGAACGCTCGCAACGGCGACGTCATCATCAACCGCAACGGCAAGATGATGCGTCCGAAGCGGCTGCCCTCCAACCTCTACCAGTTCCGTCCCGGCACTGGTGAGGACCGCTGCGTGCTCGACAGCATCACCTCGCTGCAGAACGGCGCCGATCTGCTCTGGATCGAGACCGAGAAGCCGCATATCGAGCAGATCGCCAAGATGGTGGACCGCATCCGCAAGGTCGTTCCGAACGCCAAGCTGGCCTACAACAACTCGCCGTCCTTCAACTGGACGCTGAACTTCCGTTGGCAGGTCTACGATGCGATGAAGGAAGCCGGCAAGGACGTCAGCAAGTACAACCGTGCCGAGCTGATGAAGCCGGAATACGACGATACGCCGCTGGCGCAGGAAGCCGACGAGCGCATCCGTACCTTCCAGGCGGATTCGGCCAAGCGCGCCGGCATCTTCCACCACCTGATCACGCTGCCGACCTATCACACGGCCGCGCTGTCCACCGACAACCTCGCCAAGGAATATTTCGGCGAGCAGGGCATGCTCGGCTACGTCAAGAACGTGCAGCGCCAGGAAATCCGCCAGGGTATCGCCTGCGCCAAGCACCAGAACATGGCCGGCTCCGACATCGGCGATGACCACAAGGAGTACTTCGCGGGCGAAGCGGCTCTGAAGGCGGGCGGCGTCCACAACACGATGAACCAGTTCGGCTAACGAATCTCGACTTCGACAGGAGACTGACAATGACCAAAGGCAGCAATTTCTGGGTGATCGGCGGCGAGTTCGGTTCGATGAACTTCCACAAGCTCGTGGAAGGCTCGGCCCAGGTCAAAGGTCCGTTCAAGACCCGCAAGGAAGCCGAGGAGTGCTGGAAGGAAGTCTCGGAAGAGAGCCGACACAAGGCCGGCGTCCGCTTCTCGATCGTGGAAGAGCCGTCGCGGGTCTCGGCCTGAAGGGCCTGACTCCGACCTGAACTAAGAAGACGTCCAAGGACGGATGGTCCCATCCAGGCGCTGCCTGGGTGGGACCGTCTGTTTTTGGCACAGGTCAACGGCCTGTGGGCGCCGTAAGTCTCTGGAATTGTAGGCCTTTGCGGAGGGTGTGGTTGCTGATAGGTTAACGGCGGAAAGTCGAGGACGAGGCCGACAATGTCAGAGCCCGAGACCAGCGGGACCCATCCCGGCCAACCGCGGCCGGTGCGGCTGCGCGATGCCCTGCTGCGCGCGCGGATCGAGGCCGCCGACCGGACCGGGGTCGTCGTCGACTTGCGGGACGCCGAGGTGGCGCGGCTCGAGATCCTCAACGACGCGCTCGATCCGCTGTTCGCGCAGGTGCCCGACAAGATCGACCTGTTCGACCGCGGCATCAGCCAGGGCGATACGCCAAGACTGTGGATCGACGTCGTCGCCCACATCGTGATGGGGCGCGACAAGCGGATGTACCGCTTCGTCCAGGACACCCGCTTCGGCCGCATCGTGCTCGCCGAATCCCACGACACGTCCGTGATCGTCGGGGCCGTCACCGACTACGTCGCGCGCCGCATGGTGGAGCGCGAGCACGCGATGGTGGTCCCGCCCGAGCCGCAAGCCCCCGCCGCCGCACCGCCGCGCCGCTCGCGCTTCTGGCCGTTCGTGCTCGGATTCGTGCTCGGCGCCGCCGCACTGTTTGGGGTTGCCGTGGTGGCGGCGTTGCGGAGCTGGTGACGACGGTTCTCGTAGCCCGGATGGAGCGAAGCGCAATCCGGGAAACCTGTCCCCGGTTATCGTGTCTCACGATAGGGGTGCACTCCAGGGGTGCACTCCACATGCGCTGTCCCGGATTACGCTGCGCTCCATCCGGGCTACCGCTCGCTCGCAATGACAGCGGGTCTAGATCAACCTCACATGCTTGATCTGCCCGATCTGGTATCCCGACCCCAGCGCCCGCACTGTCTGCTCGCAGCGCCAGCCCGCATTGTCCTTCTCGACCGTGAACAGATTATACGCCGCCGCCGGGTAGTGCCCGTGCGCGAGCGCGGAGGCCGAGGGGACGCCGAGCACGGGAATGTTGCCGTTGGGGCCGTCGATCCACATCGTCGAATGAACGTGGTCGTGCCCGTGCAGGACCAGCTCGACGCCATGGCGCTTGAGCAGCGCCAGCAGCGCGGGCGCGTCGGTCATTCGCTTCTGCCGCGCATCGGACTTCAGGGGATGATGCACCAGCAGCACGCGGAAAACGTCTTCAGTCGCGAGCCGTTCGAGCACCTGTGCGAGCGAGGCGAGCTGATCGCGCCCGAGCGTGCCCGTCGCCATCAGCGGCAGGGTCGGCACCGCCGTGGACAGACTGATCAGCGCGAGCGGCCCGCGCCGGCGCACCGAGGGAAAACCGATGCGGCCGTCATCGCCGGCAAGATAGGGCGCAAAGGTCTCGCCGAAGCGATGCGCGGTGGCGCGGACATAGGCGTCGTGATTGCCGGGAATCGTGGTGACGCGGTCGGGCGGACCGACGCCGTCGAGCCAGGCGCGGGCGGGTGCGAACTCGGCTTCCAGCGCGAGGTTGACGAGATCGCCCGTCACCGCGACGTGGTCGGGCGCCTGCGCCTTCATGTCGGCGACCAGCGCGTCGAGCACCTCGCGGCGCTGGTATTTGTGGCGGTTGCGCGTCCAGTTGACATAGCCGAGCGCGCGCTTGCCGGCGAGCTCGATCAGCCGAGGCTTCGGCAAGGGCGCCAGATGCGGATCGGACAGATGGGCGAGCGTGAAGGGGGCCGGCGTGTTGGGAGACATGGCGCGCGATTGCCTCGCTATTGCTCCACTGTAATGGCAAGGTCGCAGGCAACGTGCAAGCGGGGCCGGGACTGCGGCCTCATGGGAGCCTGATGGGAGATCGTCTGAACAGCATTCGCAGAAAATTCGAGCCGCTGCTGCGGCGAATTTTCCACGCCTATTTCCTCGTCGTCCGCGGCATGACGCTCGGCGTCCGCGCCGTGGTGCTGGATGCCGAGAACCGGGTGTTCCTGGTCCGGCACAGCTACGTCAGCGGCTGGTATCTGCCCGGCGGCGGCGTCGACCACGGCGAGACCATGGACCAGGCGATGCGGCGCGAGCTCAAGGAGGAGGGCGATATCGACCTCACCGGAGCAGCCAGCCTGCACGGCATCTTTCTCAACAGCCACGTCTCCCGCCGCGACCACGTCGCGGTCTACGTCGTCAGGCGGTTCAGGCAGGAGCGCCTGCCCGAGCCCAACCGCGAGATCGTCGAATGCGGGTTCTTCGCGACCACGGCGCTGCCGGAGGGCACCACGCCCGGCACCCGGCTGCGGATCGCGGAAGTCCTGGACGGCCGGCCGTTGATTGCGACGTGGCGCTGAGGGCAGCCTGTGCTAGTAACCGGTCCTGACGGATGCCACGGACGCCGGATGACGATTGCCAAATTCCCCTTCGGTCTGATCTGCCTTGCGATCCCCGCCAGCAACATCGTCACGATGTCACGCCGGAGCGATGCGCGCATGCCGTCGCTGCAGGCCGCGCCGCTCGGGCGCGGGCCGGCAGGCCTCGGAGCGCCGTCGCGATGACGTCGCCCCAACTTCGCATCGCGGTGCTGGTGCCCTGCTACAACGAGGAAGCGGCGGTTGCGACCGTCGTTGCCGATTTCCGCAAGGCGCTGCCCTCGGCCGAGATCTACGTCTACGACAACAATTCGCGCGACCGCACCGCGGCGCTCGCGCGCGAGGCGGGCGCGATCGTGCGCAGCGAGCGGCGGCAGGGCAAGGGTCACGTCGTGCGGCGCATGTTCGCCGACGTCGAGGCCGACGTCTATGTGCTGGTCGACGGCGATGCCACCTACGATGCGCCGAGCGCGCCGCGCATGATCGACAGGCTGCTCGACGATCATCTCGACATGGTGGTCGGCCTTCGCGTCGATCAGGTCCATGCCGCCTACCGGCTCGGCCACCGCACCGGCAATCGTATGCTGACCGGCTTCCTCGCCTCGACCTTCGGTCACGCCTTCAAGGACATCCTGTCCGGCTACCGCGTGTTCTCGCGCCGCTTCGTCAAATCCTTCCCCGTCCTCTCCGACGGCTTCGAGATCGAGACCGAGCTCGCGGTCTATGCGCTGGAATTGTCGCTGCCGGTCGCCGAGATCGAGACGCCCTATTACGCGCGCCCCGAAGGCTCGTTCTCCAAGCTCAACACCTGGCGCGACGGGTTTCGCATCCTCGGCACCATGCTGAAGCTCTATCGTTCGGAGCGGCCGTTGCGTTTCTTCACGGCGATCGGAATCCTGCTGGCGGTGGCCTCGGTGATCCTCGCGATTCCGATCGTGATCACCTTCATCGAGACCGGCCTCGTGCCGCGCCTGCCTACCGCTGTGCTGGCGATGGGCCTGATGATCATGGCCCTGCTCTCGGTGTCGTCGGGACTCGTGCTCGACACCGTGACGCGCGGGCGGCGGGAAATGAAGATGCTGGCCTACCTGTCCCAACCGACCTTGAAAAGGAGTTGAACGCCGCCGCTGCCCGATGGACCGCGCTGCGTTCAGGTGCTATCCCGCGAATTGACATGACCGATCTCTCCCTGACCATCCTTCCCGAGGCCGCCGGCGACGCCCAGTCGATCGAGCGGCTGCATGAACGTACCTTCGGTCCCGGCCGTTTCGTGCTCAGTGCCTACCGCATCCGCGAGCACGTCGACCATCTGCTCGAATTGTCCTTCACCGCCCGCATCGGCACGCTGCTGGTCGGCTCGGTCAGGCAATTGCCGGTGCTGGTCGGCGAGACGCCGGCGCTGCTGCTTGGCCCGCTGACGGTCGAGCCGCCGTTCCGCGGCCGCGGTGTCGGCCGTCTGTTGATGGAGCGTGCGCTCAAGGACGCCAAGGCGAAAGGCCACCGCCTCGTGCTGCTGGTCGGCGACGAGCCCTATTACAGCCGCGTCGGCTTCAAGCCGGTCCCCAAGGGCCGCGTCACCATGCCGGGCCCGGTCGACGCCGCCCGCATCCTGGTGTTCGAGCTCGTCGACGGCGCCTTCGAAGGCGTGTCGGGGCAGGTGGGCCCCGACTGGAGCAAGGCGCGGGTAGGTTAGGCCAGCCCGCGGCAGTGCGTAGCCCGGACGGAGCGCAGCGCAATGCGGGAATCCTGTTGTTGCTGAGGCGCCGCTCCCGGATTTCGCTGCGCTCCATCCGGGCTACGGCGCTCACAATGACCTAGAACTTGAAGTTCGCGAAGGCCCGCACCCCGATGCCGGGCATCAGCACCTCGTCCTTGTTGTAGGACACCGAGTTGCGGATGTTCTCGTTGAGGAGGTTGTTGCCGACGATGCCGGCCATCATCTCGCGCGCGCCGAACCAGTTGCGGTCGAGCTTGGTCTTGTAGCTGACCTCGGCCTTCAGCAGATTGTAGCCTGCCGTCGGCGTCTCCGCGATCACCGCGACGTTGTTCTGCGCGAAGGCGTGCAGCAGGTTGACCCGCATCAGCCAATTGTCGTCGCGCCAGAACACGCCGCCGCCCATCCGCATGGGTGGAATCCGCGGCACGTTGGTGCCGTCGCTGAACGTGGCACGGACGAAATCGAACTGGTTCTCGATGCCCCAGATGCCGCCCTGGAAGGCCCCGACGTCGAGCTGCGACTGGAATTCGCCGCCGCGGAAGTTGGCATTGCGCTGCGAGTAGACCGCCTGGTTCAGCTCGGCACCCGGCGTACCGCAGGATGCAAAATCGTCGTCGCAGGACACGCCGGTGAGGCGGCGATAGATGAAATTGTCGAAATGCGTGTAGTAGACCGTCGCCTCGAAGCGGAACGGCCCCGTCGCCCTGCGCACGCCGACCTCGATTGATTTCGCGGTCTCGATGGTGAGATTGGGATTGCCGATGTCGAACGTCGCCGTCGCGTCGTGGCCGCCGCGGGAGAACAATTCGGCCGCCTTCGGCGCGCGCTCGACATATTGCGCGGTGATGCTGCCGACCATGCCGCCCGGCAGATCCTGCAACAGGCCGATGCTGCCGCTCTTCGGCGTGAACGACGGATTGCGCGAGATCGCCGCCTGCGGTGTGCCGTCGGGCAGATAATCCGTCGGGAAGTTCGGCGTCGTGCCGTGCAGCTCGACATGCTCGATGCGGCCGGCGACCTGCGCCCGCGTCGCCTCCGTGAATTTGAACTCGTTGAAGGCATAACCGGCAACGCGGTTGCTGTTGTTGGGGTCCCACAATCCGTTGAACAACGTGCCGGGATTGTCCGGGCTCGGCGCGTTCAATTCCTGATGCCCGACCTGGAAGCCCAGCGCCGTCGTCACCTCGGCGAAGCGCGCGTTGAACGGCATCAACTGCACCTCGGTGCGGATCTCCTGCTCCTTGTTGGTGAAGGTCTGGCGGATGCCGTCGCTGGTGAGGTCGGCGGGATCGGCAAGGCCGATCTCGTTGTGGCGGTAGTCAGTCGCGCCAGCCCAGAAGCGGACGGCGTCGATCGCGGCCGCATCGGGATGGTACTCGCCCTTGACGTTGATCTTGGTCTGGTGGCCGTCGATCCGCGTTTGGTGGTCGGCGCCGTCGATGCCGGGGATGTGGTAAAGCGAGTCGTTCTGCGTGATCGACGCGCCGATATAGCCGCCCTGGAAGAAGTAGGAGCCGCCGATCGAGGCGCCGTCCGAACGCGTCGCCGAGTTCGGCTGGCGGCCGTTCACGGGGCGCGACTGGTCGTTCAGATAGGGATAGCTCGGAATCGAATAGTCCGAGGTCGTGCGGCCATAGGCGTCGGCGTGGAAGGCAAAATTGCCGCCGCCGGTGTCGAGCAGCACGCCGCTTTCGACGCCGCGGTCGACCGAGGAGAACGCGGTGCGCGTCTCGGCGGTGACGCAAGGCGAGGTCGAGGCGCTCGCGAGCGGAGCCTTGGTCGGCAGGCCGTAAGCCTGGAATGACGGCGCGCAGGACGGCAGCGCATCCGGAATCCGGTTATTGGTGGCGCTGACGACGCCGCCGATCGAGGTCGAGCCGTAGCGCAGCGCGGCGGGTCCGCGTACCACTTCGATCTGGTTGGTGGCGAGCGGATCGATCGGGACGAAATGATCCTCGCCGAGGTCCGACGCGCCGTTCGCATTGGTGCCGTTCTCCAGGATGCCGACGCGGTTGACGTCGAGCCCGCGGATGATCGGCCGGCTGGATGCGCCGGGCGCGAAGCTCGAGCCGGTGATGCCGGGCTTGGAGAACAGGAGATCGCCGAGCTGGCCGCCGCCTTCGCGGCGGATCTCCTCGTTCGGCACCACGGTGACCGTCGCGAACTGGTTGGTCACGACAGGCAGCACGCCCTGTTGAGGCGTGGCAGGCGCGGCCGTTGCCGGTGTCGCGTCTGCCGCCTGCTCGCGGCTGCGCACCCGCGCCGTCCGCGTGCCACGGCCTGCGTTGCGCGACGGCACCACCGCTCTGCGCACGATGGGGCTCGGCGCCGTTACGGTGACGGCAGGGATCTCGGTCGATGATTTGTCTTGCGCAGGCGTTTGGGCGAAAGCGGGCGTGGCGGCGGCGCCGAGCAGGAGCAGGCTTGCTCCGCCAAGACGCTGCGCGCGTCGCATTTGAAATGACATGGTCCTGATTCCAGTCAGGCGCCGTCCGCGTGATTGTCTGCTGATCGGAGGCGGCCTGCCGTCGCGGCGCGACGGAATTCGACTTCAACGGATCCCGGGTCGTCGCCGATTGGCGGCGAGCCAGGTGTGATTAGATGTTGAGAGTCAGGACGCGGGAGGGGCGCGCGGCTGGAATGCCGTGCCGGCCGATTTCAGATGGAGAAATTCGGCATCGGTGGTGCGGTGGAGCAGCTCGATCGCCTGCGGCAGCTGCAGCAGCGGCGGTGTCGCCGAGACGACGGCGCCCGCCATCGCAATGATGGCGCAGATCGCGCAATTGTCCTCGCCCGGATGTTCGCGGTCCGGGCTCGAGGGCGATTGCTTCTGGACTGCGGCGCGGTCGACAGCCGCTTGGCCCTTGGCGTTGTTCTTGGCGCCGCCGGTCTGCTGCAGCGTAGCCTGGGCCAGCGGTGCGGCCTGCGCAAACCAATGGCTGTGGCCGAACGTCAGCGCGAGCTGCACCAGCATCGCGAATAACGCGAGCCGGGCGCCGTGCCTGATATTCGACCGGAACCAGTTCATTGAAAGTGCCATCCCCACATCGCGAGGCGCCAATCCGCGGCAGCTGCAATGTAATAATGTAACATCGCAGCATTGATCAGTTGGTGTCAATGGTGGGAACACCGGCGGCTGCGGGCAGCCGACCCGATGTGTCGTTCGGGCAACTCGAGCGAGATGGGTTCACGTGGCGGCGCGCTCTGTACACCTCTCCCGCTTGCGGGCTAGGTCGGCGCAATGCGCCGGGTGAGGGCTCTCTCCTCTTGGGGGTTTTTCGATTGCAGAGATACCCTCTCCCCAACCCTCCCCCGCAAGCGGGGAGCACACCTTCGTTGCGGCGGCATTTGAGCCTGAACTTGTTTCGCTTTACCGCCCCTCGCGGACCCACGTCGCCGCGAACGCGCCGAGCAGCAGCAACAGGCCGATCAGGCCGGCGAAGATCGGCAGCACGCCGACACCCTTGACCACGCTGGCATCGCGCATTCGCACGCCCATCCAGCCGTCGCCATGGAACATGCCGACCGAGCGTACTGGCAGGATGCGCGGCAGCTCGATGCTCGAGCCACTGGCCACGCGCACGGCATCGCCGCCGGTCGCCTGGGTCAGTGGCTTCAGCGTATCGACCGTGGAGGTGACTTCCGAAAACTCCTTGGGATTTGTCGGGCCGACATTGATCAGCGCCTTGAGCGTGCCGTCGGTGGCCTGCCACAGGCCGAGCTCGCTGGCGGGAAGGCTGGCGCGCCATTCGCCGGGATCGCCGGGGCTCAGCGTCAAATCGTTCGACACGCCCGACGGCGAGGTCACGCTCACCGGCTGGACGCTGTCGGCCATGGTCTGGCGCACCACGACGAGGTCCTTGCCCTGCACCTGGAGACGCAGCGCCTCTTCGTCGAGATCGGGCTGCTTCATCAGCCAGTGTGACATCCGCCTCAGCAGGTCGAGATGCGGGCCGCCGCCTTCATAACCGCGCGCCCATAGCCAGATGTGGTCGGAGAGCAGGAGCGCGACGCGGCCCTCGCCGAAGCGCGACAGGAACAGCAGCGGTTTGCCGTCGGCCCCCGTCATGACAGGCGGGTTGACCGAGTTGCGGGTGTCGACCGTCCTGAAGAAACGGCTCCAGCGCGGCGGCTCGCTGGCGGAGCCCTCCAGGGCGCGCGTGACGGGATGGCGTTTGCCGACGTCGGACAGATGCGCATAGAACGGCTTCTCGGTCACGCCGACCGGTTCGGCCGGCAGCACCGTGTCCAGCGGCGTGCGCCAGATGCTGGTGTTGGAGGCGTAATCGGGTCCGGCCGAGACCAGCACCGCGCCGCCCGATCGGACATAGCGCGCGATGTTGTCGAAATAGGCGATCGGCAGCACGCCCTGGCGGGCGTAGCGATCGAAGATGATGAGCTGGAATTCGTTGATCTTCTGCTGGAACAATTCGCGGGTCGGAAACGCGATCAGCGACAATTCGTTGATCGGCGTGCCGTCCTGCTTCTCCGGCGGACGCAGAATGGTGAAATGCACGAGGTCGACGCTGGCGTCGGACTTGAGCAGGTTGCGCCAAGTGCGCTCGCCGGAATGCGGCTCGCCCGAGACCAGCAGCACGCGCAGCTTGTCGCGCACGCCGTCGATGGCGACGACGGCGCGGTTGTTGACCGGCGTCAGCTCTTTCTCGAGCGGCGAGGCTTCGATCTCGACGATGTTCGGCCCGGCATGCTTGATGTCGACGTCGACGCTCGCGGCCTGGCCGCTCGACAGCGTGCGCTCGTTGATGACCTCGCCGTCCCGGCGGATCGTCACCTTGGCGCGCTCGCCCGTGACGCCCTGGTCGTCGAGCCGGTAGCTGATGGTCTGGGCCTGCCCGACGATGCCGAAGCGCGGCGCGGCCGTAATCGCGATGCGGCGGTCGCGCTCGTCCTTCTGGCCGGTCACAAGCGCATGCACCGGCGCCTGGAAGCCGAGCGCGGCGGCGTTCGCGGGGATGTCGTGGACGCGGCCGTCGGTGATCAGGAACGCGCCGGCGACGCGGTCGACCGGGACGTCGGACAAGGCCGAGGCGAGGGCGCCGAACAGCTTGGTGCCGTCGGTCTCGCCGTCGGCCTGTCCGGCCTCGACGACGCGGACCTCGAGCCCCTTGATCTTCTTCAAGCTGTCGACCAGGGCTTCCTGCGCCTGCGCGGCCTCGCGGTTGCGGTTGCCGAAATTCTGGCTCGGGCTCTTGTCGACGACGACAGCCGCGACCGAGGTCAGGGGATCGCGGTCCTCGCGGGTGAAGGAGGGATTGGAGAGCGCCAGCAGGAACAGCGCCAGCGCGGCCACGCGCACGGCGGCGCCGCGCGCGCGGGCCACCAGCAGCACGAGCGCGACGACGACGATCGCGGCGAGCGCGAGCCAGAGGACGATCGCGGGGACAAGCGGCGTGAATGCAATACCGTAGTTCATGACGGTCCTATTGCCCCAGCCGTTCGATCAAAGCCGGTGCGTGCACCTGGTCGGCCTTGTAGTTGCCGGTGAGCGTGTACATCACGATGTTGGCGCCGGCGCGATAGGCGAATTCGCGCTGGCGGGTGTCGCCGCCGGTCACCGGCAGCATGGCCTGGCCGTCGGGCCGCACCGCCCAGGCGCCGGCAAGATCGTTCGAGGTGATGATGATCGGCGAGACGCCGTCGCCGCCGCGGGCCGGCCGCTGCGCGCTGTCGTCGTCCTCGTCGCGCGGCAGGGTCTCGACCCAGGTCTGGCCGGTGACGAAGCGGCCGGGGAAGTCGCGCAGCAGATAGAAGGTTTTGGTCAACACGTGCTCGCGCGGCACCGGCTCGAGCTCCGGCACGTCGAGCTGGGACAGAATCTCGCGCAGCGTCTGCATGCCCGGGGTCTGTGCCGCGCCGTTGGCGCCAGGCGGCGCCTCGATCGCATCGCGGGTGTCGAACAGCACGGTGCCGCCCTGCTTCATGTAGGCGTCGATCTTGTTGATGGCGTCCTGCGGCGGCTTGGGTGCGCCCGGCACGATCGGCCAATAGATCAGCGGGAAGAAGGCGAGCTCGTCGCGCGCGGGATCGATCCCGACGGGATCGCCGGCCTCGAGCGCGGTGCGCTGCGCCAGGAACAGCGTCAGCCCGTTCAGGCCGGCCTTGACGATGGAATCGACGTCGGCATTACCCGTGACGACATAGGCGAGGCGGGTCTGCGACGTCGCCTTCATCGCGAAATCGTCAGCGGCGCTGTCGGCGCGTGACGGCGCCGGGGAGAGCGAGGTGAGCAGCAGGCCAAGGACGATCATCGCGGGCGCGGCGCGGCGGCGCAGCAGCGCGGCGATTCCGCCGCCGAGCACCGCGACGATGATGGCGTCGATCAGGAACAGCGCGAGCGCCGTCGACAGCAACCAGCCGCGCAGGTCCCGCGGCTCGGCATTGGTGTAGGTGGCGTGCCGCGCGCGCAAGTTCGCGGTGTTGAGGGCCGCGATGCGGTCGGCGCTGGCAAGCGTGTTCACGGCGAGCGGTCCTTCTGCCGGGCCATAGAAGCCCGGCGGATGATCTGACGTGGCGCGGTCGCGATAGTCCGCGGGCAGCGGCTTTGCGGTCGCCGGCGGCGGGCCGAAGGCGCCGAAGCCGTCGAGCATGTGCAGCGGCGCCACCGTTTCGGTGGTCGCTTCGCTGGCAACGCCGGCGCCGGGCTTGGATGTGTAGCCGGACATGTCGACGACCCGCCGCAGCATTTCGACGAAGGTGCCCGACATCGGCAGATCCGACCAGCGCATGTCGGCGCTGACGTGGAACAGGCTGACGAGGCCCTTGCCGCGATGCTCGCCGGTCACCAGCGGCGTGCCGTCTTCCAGCGAGGCCCAGCTCTTGGTGGCGAGCACCGCGTCGGGCTCGGCCAGCACCTGGCGGTTCACGGTCACGTCCTTGGGCACCGCGACGCCCGCGAACGGGCCGTCGGCGGCGAAGGAGGCCAGATGTTGCGGCTTCTCCCAGGTCAGGCTGCCGCCGAGCGTGCGACCGCCCTTGCGCAGCTTCACCGGCACGAGGTCATCCTCGGCCTGCGCGAGGCGGGGCCCTGCGAACCGCACCAGGACGCCGCCTTGGTCGATCCAGGCATTGAGGCGCTCGCGCAGCTCAGGGGCGACGGTGCCGACATCGGCGAGGATGATCATCGGCAGCTTCTGGTCGAGAAACTGTGTGATGCCCTGCTGCGGCGAGCCCTTGTCGGCGAGCCGGACGTCGGCGAAAGGCGCCAGCGCGCGGGTGAGATAGAAGGTCGGCGCCAGCAACGGCTGCGCGGTCTCGCTGGTCGCGCCCGAGACGAGACCGATGGCGCGGCGGCGCCAGCGCTTGTCGAGTAGCTGCACCGCGCCGGCGGAGCGCTCGCCCGAGATCTCCAGCCGCGTGATGTCGTTGCGCAGCTCGACGGGCAGATCGAACGCGGCGTCGGTCTCCTTGTCCTGCGGGCCGAACGCATAACGGGCTTCGCCGATCGGCGAGGCCTTCTGGTCGAGCGCGCGCACGGTGCCCATGGCGATGCCGCTGTCGGTGCGCAGCACCTTCACCGTCATCCTGGCGGCGGCATTTTCGGCCGCGACGAGCGCCAGCGGCGAGGCGGTGCCGCCTTCGAAAATCGTCAGGCTGCGATCGCCGATCGTCTTGCCGAGGCTGCCTACGAACTCCTCGCCGCGGCCGGTGTCGACGCCGTCGGACAGCCAGGCGATCTCGCAGTCGCCGGTGGCTTTCAGGAAACGGTCGATCGCGGCGAGCGTGTCGACACGGTCGATCGAATAGGGTTTTGGCGCGAGCTGGCGCAGCGCGACGCGGGCGGCGCCCGCCGGCATCAGCGTGATGTCGCGGTTCGGCTCGGACAGCGGCACCAGTGCGATGGCGCGGCGGTCGTTGTCTGCGTTGGCGATCAGCTCGTCGGCGGCCCTGATCCTGACGTCCCAGTGCGAGGCGGCGCTCCAGCCGTCGTCGAACATGATCATCAGCGGCGCCTTGCTGCCGGCAACGCCGGTCTGCGGATTCCAGATCGGGCCGGCGGCTGCGAAGATGACGAGAGCTGCAGCCAGCAGACGCAATGCGGTCAGCCACCATGGCGTCCGCGACGGCGTCTCTTCCCTTGGCGCGATGTCGAACAACAGGCGCGTCGGCGGAAATTCGATGCGGCGCGGCCGCGGCGGCATCACGCGCAGCAGCCACCACAGCACCGGGAGGCTGACGAGGCCGATCAGCAGCAGCGGTTCGGTGAAGGCGAGCGGCAGTCCCATCATGCGGCCGGCCCCGCCTTGATCGTGGTGGTGCGGGCGCCCGACTTGCTCACCTGCATGCCGGCGTGCAGGAACAGCAGCAGCTCGGCAGCGGAGCGATCGGTCGCATGCGTCGTGAACAGCCAGTCGAGCTTGCCCGTCTCGGCGCGGATCTGGTCGCGGTGCAGCGCCAGCCGCGCGGTGTAATCCTGCGCCCAGCTCTCTGCGCGCCCGGCGGTGATCACGCCAAATCCTTCCGGCTCGACGAACTCGACGCGGCCGGAATAGGGGAACGATTCCTCGGCGGGATCGACGATCTGCACCAGCGTACCATGCGCGCCCGAGCCGGAGAGCCCTGCGAGCGTGGTCCTGATCTCGGAGATCGGCGACCAGAAATCCGACAGCACGATCGTCTCGGCCAGCGCTGCGGGCACGAAGGACGGCGGCAGGCTGAGCCGGTCGGCATCGTCATGCAGCATCGCCTGCGCCATCTTGTCGATCACGCTGCGGCTCGCCGTCGGCGCCATCAGCCCGGGAATGCCGACGCGCTCGCCGCCGGAGACCAGGAGCTCGGCCAGCGCGAAGGCAACGATCAGCGTCCGTTCGAGCTTGGACTCGCGCGCGGTCTTCGAGGCGAATGCCATCGAGGGCGAGCGATCCGGCCAGATCCACACCGTGTGCGAGGCTTCCCATTCGAGCTCGCGGACATAGAGATGGTCGTCGCGCGCCGAGCGCCGCCAGTCGACGTTCTGCGCCGGCTCGCCGGAGACGAAGCGGCGGTATTGCCAGAAATTCTCGCCGGAGCCGGCGCGGCGCCGGCCGTGCAGGCCGTGGATGACGTTGGCGGCGATACGGCGGGCCTCGAGCACCAGGCGCGGCAAGGAAGCTGCGAGCGTGCGGCTTTCGCCATCGGCACGTCGGATCGCGATGATCTCCTTCGCCGTGTGCCCGTTCTCCGCCGCCATCAACCGATCCGTGTCTTCAATTGCCGGATCACGTCCGGAATCGTGCGGCCTTCGGCGCGCGCCTGGAACGTCAGCGCCATGCGGTGCTTCAACACGGGCTCGGCGAGGTCGAGCACGTCGTCGACCGAGGGCGCGAGGCGCCCGTCGATCAGCGCACGCGCGCGCACCGCCAGCATCAGGGATTGACTGGCGCGCGGACCCGGGCCCCAGGCGATGAACTTGCCGGCTTCACCGGCATCGGGACCCGGACGGGCCGAGCGCACCAGCGACAGGATCGCCTCCACGACGGAATCGCCGACCGGCAGGCGCCGGATCAGCCGCTGCGCGGTGATCAGCGCATCCGCAGTCATCGATCCCTTCGCCAGCGTCTCCTCGGCGCCGGTGGTCTCGAACAGGATGCGGCGTTCGGCGTCGCGGTCGGGATAGTCGACGTCGATCTCCATCAGGAAGCGGTCGAGCTGCGCTTCGGGCAGCGGATAGGTGCCTTCCTGCTCCAGCGGGTTCTGCGTCGCGAGCACGTGGAAAGGCTTCGGCAGATCGTGGCGGGCGCCGGCGACGGTGATGTGCTGCTCCTGCATCGCCTGCAGCAGCGCAGACTGCGTGCGCGGCGAGGCGCGGTTGATCTCGTCGGCCATCAAGAGCTGCGCGAACACCGGACCTGAAATGAAGCGGAAGGCGCGCTTGCCGGCGGTGCTCTCGTCCAGCACTTCGGCGCCGAGAATGTCCGACGGCATCAAATCGGGCGTGAACTGGATGCGCTTGGCGTCGAGGCCGAGCGTGACGCCGAGCGTCTCGACCAGCTTGGTCTTGGCAAGGCCGGGCACGCCGATCAAGAGCGCGTGGCCGCCGGAGAGGATCGTGACCAGCGTGTTCTCGATCACGCGATCCTGGCCGAAGATGACGGATGCGATCGCCTCTTTCGCTGCGCGAATCTGGCCCGACACCTGCTCGGCCGAACGGACGATCCCGTCCTCGAGTTTCTCGACACTCTCCGCCATCCGTTTAGCTCCTTCAGCCCGCCATGCGGCTCGCCTGCATCGTCACGTGATCACATCAAATCAGGTCATCACGCCAGATCATGGGCCCTATGCTAGACTTGCAGGAAGGCCATGTATTCGTTGAATTAACCTATCCCCACCTTATCGGCTTCGGGTTATGTACGGCATCACGAAGTGGCGACCTCCCACACCGGACTAATCCGGGGTGGAACCGAACACCGAAATACAACGTAGACCTGCACCAATCGTGCCAAGGACAAAGTCAGGGCAAACCATGGCGAACCAAGGGCAGAGCGCCGATCGCGGTCTCGAGGGACTGACTGCCGCTGCCAAAACTGCTGCCAATGCCGAAGGCGCCAAAAAAGGCCTGCCGCCGGTGCATCTGTGGAATCCGCCGTTTTGCGGCGATCTCGACATCCGAATCGCCTCCGATGGTACTTGGTTCTACTTGGGCACGCCAATCGGCCGCCCGGCCCTGGTCCGGCTGTTCTCGACCATCCTCAAGCGCGAGGGCGACAAGCATTTCCTGGTCACGCCGGTGGAGAAGGTCGGCATCCGCGTCGACGACGCGCCGTTCATGGCGGTCGAGATGCTGACGCATGGCGAGGGCCGCCAGCGCGTGCTCAGCTTCCGCACCAATGTCGACGACTGGGTCATTTGCGATGCCGCGCACCGGCTGCGCTTCGAGCAGGCCAAGGACGGCGGGTTGACGCCGTATTTGCATGTCCGCGCCGATCTCTGGGCCAAGGTCACGCGGGCGCTCTATTACGATCTGGTTGACATGGGCGAGGAGCGGATGGTCGATGGCCAGCCGATGTTCGGCGTCGAATCATCAGGCGAATTCTTCGCCATGGCCGATGCGGAGCAGGTGAGGGCCGCGCTTTGAACAAGCCTATCCCCAGGAACGATCCCGCCATCATGGGCGCGGCGGATTTCTTCGCCCGCTCGAAGGCGAAGCTCGGCTTCGACGTGCCGCCCGGTCTCTACGATCCCAACATCATTCCAGCCTCCGGCGATCCCGGCACCGACAAGATGCTGGAGATCATCGCGCGCGAGCAGCCGGTGCGCCCCGCGGCGGTGCTGATCGCCGTTGTCGACCATCCCGAGCCGACCATTTTGCTGACGCAGCGCGCGGCGCATCTCAACGACCATGCCGGCCAGATCGCCTTTCCCGGCGGCAAGATCGACGCGACGGATTCTTCGCCGCTGGACGCGGCGCTGCGCGAGGCCGAGGAAGAGGTCGGGCTGTCCAGGGACTTCGTCGAGCCGCTCGGCTATCTCGATCTCTACGGCACCGGCTTCGGCTTCCGCATCCTGCCGACGGTCGCCAAGGTGCGGCCCGGCTTTTCGCTCACCATCAACCATTCCGAGGTTGATGACGCCTTCGAGGTGCCGCTATCCTTCCTGATGAACCCGGTGAACCATCAGGTGCACAGCAAGGAATTCCGCGGCATGGAGCGGTCCTACTACGCGATGCCGTTCGCGGAACGCTACATCTGGGGTGCGACGGCCGGGATGCTGCGTGTGCTGTATGAGCGGATCTATTCGTCATGATCCGGCCGGTTCTGACCGAGATCGGAATCTTCCTCATTCCCTTTGCCGTCTATGCGCTGTTCCTGGCCGCCACGCGCTCCGGCCTGTTCGCGCGCTCGTCCTGGCCGGTCACCGTCGTGGCGCGCCTCGTTCTGGCGGCGCTCGTGCTTGTCATCGCGGGGTTGATCGGCTTTGCGCACTTCTCCGGCGCCGCACCGGATTCGACCTACGTTCCCGCCCATATCGAGAACGGCAGGCTGGTGCCGGGCGTGGAAAAATAGGGACAGCACGATGAGCGCAGAGCCAATACTCGCCGATGCGCCCTGGCTGATCTCGGGCGGGACCGCGCGCGTCCTGCAATTGCTCAATGCCGACGGCGAGGAGGCGCGGGTGGTCGGCGGCGCGGTGCGCAACGCGCTGCTCGGTCTTCTGCCCGGCGACATCGATATCGCGACCACGGCCCGGCCGGAGGAGGTGATACGGCGCGCCAGGGCCGCCGGCATCAAGAGCGTGCCGACCGGCATCGAGCACGGCACCGTCACGCTGGTGATCGACAGCCACCCCTACGAAGTCACGACGCTGCGCGAGGACACCGAGACTTTCGGCCGCAAGGCCAAGGTCGCGTTTGGCCGCGACTGGGTGAAGGACGCCGAGCGGCGCGACTTCACCATGAACGGCCTGTCGGTCGATGCGAGGGGCGTCGTCTACGACCATGTCGGCGGCATCGCGGATGCCAAAGCGCGCCGCGTGCGCTTCATCGGCGATCCCGACCAGCGCATCGCCGAGGACTATTTGCGCATCCTGCGCTTCTTCCGCATCCATGCTGCCTTCGGCGCGGGCGATCCCGACCGCGACGGCACGCTTGCCTGCATCCGCGGCCGCGCCGGCCTTGCCAGCCTCTCGGCGGAGCGGGTGCGGATGGAGATGCTGAAGCTCTTGGTGGCGTCGGGCGCCTCCGCGGCCGCGCTGGCCATGGCCGACGGCGGCTTGCTGCAGGCACTGGTCGGCGGCGTCGTCTACACCGGACCGCTGGCGACGATGATCGCGATCGAGCGCGAACTCGGCCTTGCCGCGAGCAGCACGCGGCGCCTCGCGGCGCTGACTGTCGCCGTGACCGAAGATGCCAAGCGCGTCGCCACGCGCTTGCGGCTGTCCAATGCCGAGACCAAGGCGCTGGATTCGATGGGCCACCGCTGGTGGCGCTTCGCGACCAAGGACGAGGCCAATGCGCGGCGGTTGCTCTACCGGCTCGGGCCTGAGCGCTATCACGATCGTGTGCTGCTGGGATGGGCGCGCGCCGGCGGCGACGTCGCCTCGATGCGCTGGCGCGCGCTCGCCGAGCTGCCGCAGCGCTGGACTGCACCGAAATTTCCGCTGAAGGCCGCCGACTTCATCGCGCGCGGAATGGCGGAAGGACCCGGGCTCGGGCACGTGTTGACGCTCGCCGAGGACGCTTGGCTTGCGGCGGATTTTCCCCTGGATGAGGCCGCGCTCGCTGCCATTGCCGATCAAGCTGCGGCCCGCATCAGCCGCGACGAGAGAACGTGACCATCGTCCCGCCGATCATGTGTCGCCTTGGTTCATTCCCATGCGATATTGCGTCGGTGAGCAGCCGAACTGGGCGCGGAAGCGGCGATTGAAGTAAGTCACTTCATTGAAGCCGCAGGCGAAGGCGATGTCACTCACCTTTGTGCTGTCGTAGCGAACGTCCGACAGCATCGCCCTTGCCTTGCGCAGGCGCAGTTCAAGGACACGCTCGGAGAATGTCGAGCCGCTTTCAAGCAGCAGGTCGCTCACATAGCGACGCGACAGGTTGAGGGCGTTCGCGATGGTCGTGATCGACAGGGACGGCTCGGCGAAACGCTTCTCGATGACCGCGATCAGCTCGCGCTGCCGCGCGGCGCGCAAGCCGCGTTCCGTAGCAATCTCCGCGACCTCGCCGCGCGCGCCGAGCGCCAGCACGATCAGATCCCCGAGCATGGCCTGCGCGTGACGTGTCAACTCCTGGTCTTCGCAGACCTCGTCGGCATCAAGGAGAAAACCGATGGCGCGATCGAGATGTCTTACCGCCGGATTGGCGGGGTCGAGCAACGTTGCCGGACGATTATCGGCATGCGGAACGAGCTTCAGAATATGCGCACGAGGTATGGACGCCAGATTCCAGGCCGTCAGCCCGTTTGTGAAGCTCGAGACCGGTTGGGCGACGTTGAAGGCGACCACGCTTCCCTGTTTCAGCTCGACGCCCTGGTTTCCCACCGTCCATAATTGCGGTTGGGGGCTGCGATAAAAGCCGACGAGAATATCGTCGCGATCATTGGCCACATGCTTGCGCGTGCGCACGTAGTGCCCGGTCGTCGTGGCAAACCGGCTGACGCTCAACTCGCCGAGCAGAACATTCTTCGACGCGGTATAGAACGGCGTATCCTCGGCATGCTTCATGTCCGCGTTGCCGAGCTGCTCCATCCATATGTCGTGCCAAAGGCGGAATCGGGCTCTGTCATTCAGATGTGATGGAAGCTGGTCCGATGAAAATTCAATCTTCGGCATGTCCGTCCAAAATCCTCGCGCTCCGGTTCCACTCGTATCATGATCGCCGCGCGAAAGGCATCCACCCGCTTTCCCACCGCGGTGATGCAAAAGCGGTCAGCCGTGCATCTCAGGTCAAGTTGAGCGCCGGACAGGTCAAGTCTGCGGCTGCCGACCGTTGCGCCGAAACAACATTCGCCGGCGATCGTGCTGCCGTACCGTTTCGATCAACTCCGGCACCTTCGCGGACAAGACGGCCCGGGCACGACCCGGTAGGGATTCCGAGCGAGGGACTTGCTGGGAATGCCGAACATGAGAAAATTGATCGCGGCCGGATTTGCCGTTTCAACCATGATGCTGTCGCCGGCATCGGCTGCCGACTTGATGGTGAAAGCAAAGCCCGTCCCGATCTATGACTGGACCGGATTTTACGCCGGTGTGAACGTCGGCTATGGCTGGGCCGATCGCGATCTGGGTTTTTCCCCGAACGATGACGCTACCCGGCTCTGGTCTGCCTTTGACGGCATCCCGCCACCAACGTCGTTCAACACGTCGGGTGCGCTCGGCGGATTGCAGTTCGGCTACAACCGACAGCTCGGCGCGGGCTGGCTTGTCGGCCTCGAGGCCGATTTCGCCTGGTCCGGCATCAAGGGCTCAGGCATCAGTTCCGGCGCCTTGCCCCCGGTGCCCATTCCAGGTCCATACTCGGCACCCTTCGACGAGCGGATCGACTGGTTCGGCACGGTGCGAGCCCGCCTCGGCTACCTGCCGACCAGCACGCTGTTGACCTATGTCACCGGGGGTCTGGCCTATGGGCAGGTCACGCGCAGCGGGAGTTATATCAACAATAGCACCGTTGGCTTCACGGCCAATGGACTGCCGGACAACAGCGGCTTCACATGCGCGAGCGGCGCTACCTGCTTTTCCGGCGTGTCGCGCGACGTAACCGCGGGTTGGACGGTGGGCGGTGGATTTGAATACGCTCTCGGAGAGCGCATAACCCTCAAGGCCGAATATCTCTATGTAAGCCTTGCGGGAACGAAAATCACCGAAAGGGCCCTGGCGGTCTTCGTTCCCGGCGATACGCCGGCCTCGATCAGCGCCAATGTCGGCCGCGCTAACTTCAACACCGCGCGCGTCGGTCTCAACTATCGCTTCTAGAGCCTGTTCGATTCCAATTGAACCAGAGCCCGGCTCCTTGCGTCCTTCCCCGTCGTCGCGAAGCAAAAGAAGCGATCGCAGGCGCAGACCCGCCCGCGATCGTCGGCCGCTCAAGATGTGTTGACATTGGCCGAGGAGAGGACGCTTGGCTTGCAGCGGATTTTCCTCTAGATGAAGCCGCACTCGCTGCCATTGCCGATCAAGCTGCGGCCCGCATCAGCCGCGACGAGAGAACGTGACCATCGTCTCAGCCTTCGCCGACATCTCGATCTTTCAGCTTCTGCTGGTCGCTTTGATGGCGTTGTTCGCTTCGATCATCGGTGGTCTCGCCGGCTACGGCACCGGCGCCTTGATGCCGCTGGTGCTGGTGCCTCTGGTCGGCGCCGAGCCGGTGGTGCCGATCATCGCGATCTCTGCGATGCTCACCAATTCGAGCCGTGCACTCGCCTATATCAGGTATGCCGACCGCCGCCGCGCGCTGATCGTGCTGGCCTGCGCGGCGCTGACGACCGCGCTCGGCGCCTACGGCTATACGCGCCTCACCAATGCCGGTGCAGCCCTCGTGATCGGCACCATGCTGATCCTCAGCGTGCCGCTGCGCCGCGTGCTCCGTCGCCGACAGGTGCGGATCGGCGACGGCGGCCTTGCCGCGGGCTCGGTCGGCTACGGCGTGCTGGTCGGCGGCACCTCCGGCTCCGGCGTGATCCTGCTGTCGCTGCTGATGGCCGCCGGCTTGGAAGGGGCCGCGGTCATCGCGACCGATGCGATGATCTCGCTCGGCACCGGCCTCATCAAGATCTCGGTGTTCGGCCTCGCCGGCGCCGTCTCCGCGCAGGTGCTCGCTTTCGCGCTGCTGATCGGAGCCATCGCGATCCCCGGCGCGTTCCTGGCAAAAGCCTTCGTCGAACGGATGCCGCTTCACATCCACACCGCGATCCTGGATGTGGCGGTGATCACAGGCGGGCTGGTGATGATCTCGGCGGCGGCGCGGCAGCTCGTCGCGTAGATGGGTCGCGCGGCATCAGCGACGCAAACAACAGCGTCCAGAAGGTCAGCGCACAGATCGGGATCGTATAGTACTGGGTAAAGATCGGGTGAGTGATGAAGAAGCTCAAATTGATCGCAAGCCCGCTTCCGAGCAGAAGCGCAAGACGGCTCTGACCCCGACGCCAGATCCACACTGTCCAAGCAGCGGAAAGAAGAATGAAAAGCGACTGCGGGTCACCGAGATAGGATCGAATGGTCTCACCGTC
This sequence comes from Bradyrhizobium sp. AT1, assembly GCF_001590795.1. Classification (GTDB taxonomy): domain Bacteria; phylum Pseudomonadota; class Alphaproteobacteria; order Rhizobiales; family Xanthobacteraceae; genus Bradyrhizobium. The sequence goes on along the minus strand of NZ_JXDL01000001.1, from coordinate 3,354,025 downwards.
GAATGAAGGAGGAACCGTATCGCCGTCGCTGTAGGTGGTCGAGAAGGGACTGCCCGCGTTGATGGCGTTGGCCGCGAGGGTCGGGCTCATGCCGATCACGAGCGCGACGGCGAACAGCGCTCCCTCAAGAAATTGCGTGGCCCTGGTCGTCGCCAGGAATGCGATCAGCAGATAGGTGCAATAGCCGGCCGACAGAAGAAAGTTCGGCACCCGCATATTGACCGCGATGCCGATCAAAAGGCCGATGACCAGAATGAGAAGCATCCTCGGCTTTTGCCGTTCCTCGACGAACAACCTGGCCGTCAGCCATCCGGCTGCGGCGCACAGCACCATGGTCGGCGCAATCGAGTAACTCGCCTTGACCGGATTGATCATCACGTAGATGGCGACAAAGCCAAAGACGGTCGCAATGGCCAGTTGCGCTCTCGATCGCGACAGCCAGATCGCAGCACAGGCAAACAGGAAAATGATCAGCGTGCAGGTGACATAAAGCGGCACGACCTGATGGCCGGAAGGGAACAGCGCCAGCACCAGGCCCGTGCCCGGAGGGTATTGCAGGACCAGCTTGCCGGTCGCGGGCATCGCCGTGTGGCACACCGGACCCTGGCCATCGACCCAGGTCGGCAGCTTCTTCATCTTCGCGACGAAATAGCCATCGTCATCCCGCGCGAAGCTCGTGTCGAGGCCGGCGACACCAAAGCGCTGGAATAGATGCGCTTGCCTGAGGTAGCAGATGTCGTCATTGACGCCGCGGTCCTCGGACCATCGCGACATCGAGAGCAGGTGGCTGGCAAGGATCGCGGCGCAGAGCAGGACACCGATGGCCTTGCCGAGGCGCAGCGAGCTTGCAGACCGGGTCACGGCAGCTTGTCCTGCGTGATGACGGTGAGGCCATGCGGGCCTCCAATGCCCTGCGCGCGCGCTTGCGGAATGAAGGCGGTGGACTTGCCTGGCTCTTCGCCGTCATGCCCGCGCCGTTCGATCGCATCGACGACGAACAGGGGCCTCTCCTTGCTGCTTAGATAGATCCTGCCGACATATTCGCCGATGATGCTGAGCGAGACGAGCTGGAAGAGCGAGGCCAGAATCGTCGAGATCATCAGGCTGGTCCAGCCCGGCACGACCTCCAGATACATCCAGGAATAGAGCGAATAGCCGGCGACGATCAGCAGGACGACGAACATGCCGAGCGCCGCAAGCGAGGAGAACCGCAGCAACACCATGGAATAGCCGAGAAAGGCGTCGGTCGCGAAGGCGAGCATCTTGCGGAGCGGGTATTTGGTCCGCCCTGCAAAGCGTTCCTGCCGGTCATAGACGAACGGCACCTGCCTGAAACCGAGTGAAGCGACCATGCCGCGGATGAACCTGTCCCGCTCCGGCATCCGCGCAACGAGGTCGGCAACGCGGCGGGACATCAGCCGGAAGTCGCCGGTATCCCTGGGGATGATGACGTCGGTGGTGCGCTCGAGCAGCCGATAGAACAGGCTGGCGGACTTCTTCTTGAACCAGCCCTCGCCGGCTCGGCTACGCCTTTGGCCGTAGACCACATCGGCGCGGGTCTCCCGCATGCGCTCCAGCATCGGGCCGACCAGCTCCGGCGGGTCCTGGAGATCGGCATCGATGACCAGAACCACGCTGCCATTCACGGCGGCGAGGCCTGCGGTGAGTGCGATCTGATGCCCGAAATTCCGCGAAAGCCGGATGCCCGTAACCCGGGTGCACTTGGCGATCTCGTTGCGGATCGTGTCCCATGTGGCGTCGGTCGAGCCGTCGTCGATCAGAATGATCTCGTAGTCATCGCCGAAGACGGCCGCTGCGCTGGCGCGGCAGCGCTCGACCAGATGAGCAATTCCATCTTGCTCGTTGAAGCAGGGCACCACGATCGACAGCAACGGCGGGCTGATACCGTCAGACGAGGTCGTGAGCGATGCGTGTGTCATGGACAATCTGCCTCAGGGCGATGAGCGCATCGCTGTCGGATCCAAACCGTTGATGATCTGAATGCCCTCGCAGGCAGGGTCAGGACGCGTGTAGAGTCCGATGCCGAAGCAGCCGCCGGCACGCTTCTCCCATGCCTCGGCGAGCGGCGTGAGGGTGCTGGTCCGCGCCGTCTCCATTTTCATCGCCTGCTGCTGAAGGTTCTCCAGCAGGGGACCGCGTGCGTGTTCGTTCCGATGGTAGCGAACCGAAATGGTGTTCTGCACGCCGAGCGCCGTCAGGAATTGCTGGAGCGAGTGGATGCCCTCAAAAGCGAGTGGTCCTCCAGCCTCTATGATGATGGGACGTTCAGGCGCCGCCTTCGCGAGCTGGGCGAGCCTTTGTACGTCGGTGAAGAACGCCTGGCTTGTTTCGATATTCCGTTTGACGGCGGAGGCGAGCGCCGGGGGCTGGCCGAGATGGCTCGTCACCAGGAAGAAGACCACGAAGAAGGCGGCGGCGCACAGCGCATGATCCACGGTCCGCTTCGGGTAACGAGGGCCCAATTTGTAAACGATCTCGGCAATCAGGATGCATGCCGTGAGCGGGATCAGCAGCATCGCCGGAAAATCGTAGCGGTTGTTGTGCGGAAACAGCATGCGATAGAGCCCGCACTGGGCGGCATACATGGCGATCAGGAACGCATAGGCGGCGAACGCCGGCCCCGATTCCAGAACCCGCTGCTTCCAGCTGCGGGCCGGTATCACCTTGAGCAATTGAAGGACGGCGATCGGCAGGACCCATACCCACCAGGTGCGCGCAACGCCGTCGATCAGGCCGAGCAGCGCGTAGCGCACCGTGACGATCGGTCCGGCGGATCGGCCGTAATAGTCCGCACCGGCCGAGCGCATCTCCCGAACGACGACGACGCCGATGGCCACAATAGAGGCCGTGAGCAGCAGGCCAAGCGCAGCGACAAGCGACAGGGGCAGGCGGCGGGTGATCACCGCATAGCCAAGGACAAAAGCCGGCAGGCCGGCGGCGACCGGGACGAAGGTTTCCTTGAGACCCGCGAGGACAATGGCAAACAGGGTGAGCGCGACGGCTGCGCAGAGCCTCACCCTGCGCCCTTCGGCAAACAGGATGGCGTCGGCTGCGAACAGCATCAGCCCGAGACAGGCCGTGCCGAAGATCTCCGAAGGCCCCAGCCGCGACCAGATATCGGCCCACATGGGCAGGACTGCGATGGCCGCGGTCAAGGCGCCGCTGAGCCACACGCCGATGAAGCGCACAAGTCCCCACCAGATCGAAGCCAGGAAGATGGCGAAGCAGGCGCTGTTAACCAGGTACCAGAGATGGACATCCGCGCCGAGCAACGAGGTTTCGGTGAGCTTCAGGATGTAGAAGGTCGGGCGAAAACGGCCCTGCAGCTGACCGACCTCGGTCTTGGTGATCAGCGTTTCCCAGATCTCGCCAAAGGGCAGCCGCAGATCGGATCCTAGGTAGGTGAAGACCTCATGGTCGTCGATCAATCCCCAATTCGCCTGGGTGATCTGCCGGCCTGTCAGCGCCAAGGAAAAAGCGCAGGCCAGTACTGCAACTGCGAAGAACTGATGAACACGACCAGTCGGAAAGAGCAGCCGCTCAGCTGTTGATTTCATCTCAATAAAAAAATTGTGCGCTATAAATCTACGATTGGTCGTACCCTAGGGGCTGCACGCTTGCAAGTCGCGCCCTCTGGAAAAGCAGGGCAATCGCATAAGGAAACGATCTTGCTGTGGCCGTCCCGCGGGGACCGCCGTTGGCGGCCTCAGGGGAGGGCCGAGTGCGTTGCAGCAGTTTCGACGAGCACCGATGCCGGCTGAGCCGAAGCGAACCAGCTTAGCTCTTTCCGAACCAGGCCGTGACCGTCGCCGGGCACCGCGCGCGGGCAACTGCGTCATCGGATCGCAACAGCGATTGTGAAGCACTTCACAACACGCCCTAAGGCCCGGGGCGTAGGCTCAGCTTTATTGAACGTGTTGCGGATGCGCTGGCGTCCTTCGGTTCTCGCCCGGGCGTAACCATGAAAGCCGGCAAAAGCCGCGCCGGCGAACATTGCATAGTGTGAGGGACTTTGAATGAGCACATCGGCGGATCGTCAGCGGATGGCAGCCGCCATTCTCAGCTTCGAAGCCCGGCGCGACAAGCAGGGACGACTCACGATCTACAAGCTGCCGGCCGACGACGGTGGTGGAGCGTATGAAGTCGCCGGCATCAACGAACGTTTCCACCCTGAAGAAGCACGGATGCTCGCCGATCTGGTCGAGGCGGGGCACTTTCAAGAGGCGGAACGGGCGGCCTGCGAAATCATAGCCACTTACACCGACGGCGTGTCGAGCTGGTCGAGACAGCCGGCGATCGAATGCTACTTGCGCGATTGCTGCTTCAACCGAGGCCCGCGTGGTGCTGCGCGAATACTCCAGAGAGCATTGGACGTTCCCGATAATGGCGTGATCGATGACGCAGGACGAGCACGTGTTGCCGCTCGCGAGGACGACACGTTGGAGCTTCTGCAAGACCTGCGCGCTGCCCGCGAACAGTACGAGCGCGATGTCGCCAAGCGCAGTGAGAGCAGCAAGTTCTGGAAGGGCTTGGTCAATCGCTGGAATAACGCATTGAACGTCGCAAAGAGTTTTATCACCAGCTCAGAGGAGGTTGTCGTGACCGACACGCAGATCGAAAGCCCCGGGATTCAGCCGCAGCCTCGCGGCTTCAGCGCAACACGAGCCGCAACCAGTGCAATGGTGTCGGGCGGAGGTGCAGGCGCTGCACCGGAGGTCGTGCCGATCGCGGAGACGCCGGCTTCGTCGCCGGGTGAATCGACGCGGCCCATCGCTTTGCGGGCGCTTCGGCTTGGCTCGCAGGGACCGCTCGTGAAGGCCTGGCAAAGCTTTCTGCAGGGCCAGCATCTCGATCCCGGTGGCTTCGACGGAGAGTTCGGTGACAAGACCCAGGCGGCGACGAGTGCGTTTCAGGCCGCAAACGGACTGACGAGCGACGGCGTCGCAGGTCGCCAGACCATCATGAAAGCCATGCAACTCGGATTCGAGCTCATTGAAGAGCCCGCTTCCGACATGACGGGTTCAAACTTCCCGCCGCGACCGGATTTTCCGCCGCTCGAAAACACCGCGGCAAGGCAGGCGGTTTTCGGAGCGTTCAACTTCGTCTCGGAGCCCCGTCCGGACAACCGCGAGAACATCCGAATCCTCGGGACCTGGACCAGGGACAACATCGTGAGCGTTCCGATCCCGCAATTGCGGAAGGCATTGGGATCGCACGCGCCTGCTTCCATGCAGTTCCACAAGCTCGCCGCGGCACAGCTGAAGGCGCTTTGGGAGGAGTGGGAGCGCGAGAATCTGCTGGATCGGATCCTGTCCTATGACGGAGCCTTCGTGCCTCGCTTCATCCGGGGATCGACGACGCAATTGAGCAACCACGCTTTCGGAAGCGCGTTCGACATCAACGCCGACGAGAATCCGTTGGGAGCCCGACCAGCGCTCGTGGGCACGCGCGGAGCGGTCCGGGAGTTGGTCCCGATCGCAAACAAGCATGGATTCTATTGGGGCGGACATTTCGGAAGCCGCGCCGACGGCATGCATTTCGAAATCGCCTTCATCCAATAGGCGAACGAACTCGCGTCGCGTGAGGCGACCATCGCAAGCGACCGGATCGGTCGGGCCGAGTCACTCGGCCCGATAGGTCATCTTGTGCTCTAAGAGGGACGTCCGACGTGCTGGAGCTGAAGCACATCAATCCAGATAGGATGCAGTGTTAGCGTTGCCTACTCGTCGTCCTCGTCGTCTTCTTCCTCGTCTTCATCCTCTTCCTCTTCCACCTGCACCAGCGTGGCCAGCGGCAGCGTTTCGCGGAACAGGTCGCCTTCCATGCCCATCCAGAGGCAGAGCACCTCGTTCTCCCTGACCTCCGCAACCGTCAGCGGCTGGCCGCCGGATTTCAGCATCACGACATCGCCGGCTTTCAATTCCATGGATTGTTCCTTTCGAGTGATCAATCCGGGGGAACCTAGCAAGCGGTCATGACAGGCCGATCACGCGGGTCGGGCACAACGGCAAATTCCGCCGACGGGGCGCGCGACGCCCCGCCGTCGCCAATCGGTCATGGCGAAGTTAGTCGTTCGTCAGCAGCAGAAGATGCGGCACGGCCTCGCGGTCGATGGTCGCGCCCAGGCGCTGATAGAATTGCATGGCCTGCGCGTTGTGCCTCCAGACGTCCCAGCCGAGCTTCGTCACGCCGTGATCGAAAGCCCATTCCTTGGCCTTCGTCATCAGCGCTCTGCCGACACCTTGCCTGCGCGCGTCGGCATGCACCGCAATGTCGCTGATGTAGATGCCGGCCTGGGCGCTATAGAGCTCGTGGGTCAGGATCCACGCGATCATGCCGACGACGCGATCCCCGAGCTGCGCGACAAAGAGGTGCACGGGCGCGTGCTCGCGTATGTAGAAGGCGACATATCGGTCGAGCGTCAGCGGCGGTGGCGGCTCTTCGATGTGAGCGGCCAGTGCGTCCGCAAGACCGCGAACGGCGGCATAATCGCTCGCCTCAGCTCTCCGGATGTTCAGTTCTCCACTCACGATGCCGTACCTCCCTTTAGCGCTGAAAAGCGCCCGCGGGGTGATCTACGTGCAAGCATGGCGGCTCGTTACGTCAGCAGGCGAGGAAATTCGCGGCGCCTGCTGCCGTTCGATGCAGAGCAGACGACCGCAGCTCACGCAAAAATTTCCCCGCCGCAAGGTTCGACGATGGCATCATACCCCTGTTTTGCCTGACGGATCAGAAGGCTTTTTGGAAAATCCGTATCCCTTTGATTCTGCTGGGGCCGTCTACTGTGCATGGGGTTGTTTTTCAATATTTTGGTTGGCGGCCCCGTCAGGGCCGGCCGGGCACCAGTTCGGTCAGCGAGCGGATGATGCGATCGGGCTTGACGGTCGAGCCTTCGGGCAGGCCGTCGCCATGCACGTCGATCCAGATCGAATAGATGCCGAGACGCTGCGGCGTCACCACTTCCCATTCCAGATTGTCGCCGATCATCCAGGTGTCCGCAGGCGTGACGCCGAGCGCCTCCATCGCGTGCAGATAGGCGCGCTCCTCGGGCTTGCCGAAGCCGTGCTCGCCCTCGATCTGGATGTGATCGAAGCGATGCGCCAGCTCGAAGCGCTCGACCTTGGCGCGCTGCATGTCGGCGGCGCCATTGGTGACGAGCGCGAGCTTGATGCCGAGCGCCTTGAAGTGGTCGATCGCGTCATGTGCGCCCGGGAAGACGAACATCTCCTCCTCGCGATAGGCGGTGAAGCGGTCGGCGAGGCGGACGGCGAGGTCGTCGGGCAGGGCGCGATGGCCGGCGGCCGCGAGCTCGGCAAAGCCGCCCTTGACCGTGAGGTGCCGCGCCTCGGCGAGCTTCATCCGCCATGCCGCTTCCGCGTTCGCCCAGAAGTTTCGCGCGAAGGCGAGCACCGTCGTTGCGACCAGCTCTGGCGGCAGCGGCGCAAGCTCCTCGGCGAACTCCTGCGCGATCGTGTTCCAGGCGATCTCGGGCCGGCCATAGGCCGACAGGATGGTATCGTCCATGTCGATCAGCATGGCACGGGGCAGGGGCTTCAAGTTGGGCTTCATCGTCGTCACGGCCATTTCACCTCGGGCGGCATCGACGACAGGATCGAATCGACGTTGCCGCCGGTCTTGAGCCCGAAGATGGTGCCGCGATCATAGAGCAGGTTGAACTCGACATAGCGGCCGCGCCGGATCAATTGCTCCTCGCGGTCGGCGGCGGTCCAGGCGCTTGCGAAATTGCGCCTGACGATCTCGGGGTAGATCTTCAGGAAGGCGCGGCCGACGTCCTTGGTGAAGGCGAGGTCGGCCTCCCAGTCGCCGCTGTCGTGCCAGTCGTAGAAGATACCGCCGATGCCGCGTGCCTCCTTGCGGTGCGGCAGGTAGAAATACTCGTCGCACCATTTTTTGTACTTGTCGTAATCGGCAACGCCGCTGTGCTGGTTGCAGGCTTGCTTCATCGCAGCGTGGAAGGCGATGCTGTCGGCGTCCTCCTGCGTGCGCCTCCGATCAAGCACCGGCGTGAGGTCGGCGCCGCCGCCGAACCACGCCTTGGTGGTGACGACGAAGCGCGTGTTCATGTGCACGGCCGGCACGTTCGGATTGCGCATATGCGCGATCAGCGAGATGCCGGAGGCCCAGAATTTTGGATCCTCGGCGGCGCCGGGGATCTGGGCCCGAAATTCGGGTGCGAACTCGCCATGCACGGTCGAACAGTGCACGCCGACCTTCTCGAACAGCCGGCCCGACATCATCGACATCACGCCGCCACCTCCGGCCGCGCCGGTATGGTCGGTGCGCTGCCAGGGCGTTCGCTTGAAGCGGCCGGCCTCGCCCGGATAGAGGCCTTGCGGGGCGTCGTCCTCGAGCCGCTCGAAGCTCGCGCAGATGTCGTCGCGCAAGGCTTCGAACCAGGCGCGGGCGCGGGTCTTGCGGTCTTCGATCGTCGACATGTCCATCTGCATTCCCGGTCGCGTCCTATCTGATGCCGAGCGATTTATGCGTCTGCACGCTCAGCCGCCATTGCGGATGGTGCAGGCAATAGTCGATCGCGCGCGCGGTGTTCTCGATCACCTCCGGGCCGTCCATCGGCTGCAGCGAGAAGCGCTCGAAGGCGAGATGTTCGAAGGTCTCGGGCGCGGCGAGGGCCTGCGGATAGACCAGCTTCAGCTCGTGGCCCTGGCGCAGCACCAGCTCGCTGCCGCCCTTCGGGCTGACGCAGATCCAGTCGAGCCCCTCAGGCGCTTCGATGGTGCCGTTGGTCTCGACGCCGATCTCGAAGCCGCGGGCGTGCAGCGCCTCGACCAGCGCGGCGTCGACCTGGAGCAGCGGCTCGCCGCCGGTGAGCACCACGTAGCGGTTGGCGGCCGAGGCCTGCCATTGTGCAGCGATGGTGTCGGCGAGTTCTTCGGCCGTGCCGTAGCGGCCGCCGAGGGTGCCCTCGGTCCCGACGAAATCCGTGTCGCAGAACTTGCAGGTGGCCTCGCTTCGGTCCGCCTCGCGGCCGCTCCAGAGGTTGCAGCCGGCAAAGCGGCAGAACACGGAGGCGCGGCCCGCATGGGCGCCTTCGCCTTGCAGGGTCAGGAAGATTTCCTTGACCGCGTAACTCACTCGTCTCTCCTCAAATCTTCAAACTCAGGGATTCCGGATTTGCCGCAGCGCCTCGCCTGCGGCCATCGCCGCGGTCATGGCGACGTTGAGCGACCGCAGCCCCGCTTTGATCGGGATCACCAGCCGCGCATCGGCAGCCTCGACCACCGCGTCGGTGACGCCGGCGCTCTCGCGACCGAATAGCAGGATGTCCGAGGTCTGGTAATGGAAATCGCGATAGTCGGTGGCGGCCTTGGTGGTGAACAGCAGCAGGCGGTAGCCATGCCCGGCGCGCCAGTCCTCGAATTTCTGCCAGGAGTCGTGCCTGACGATGCTGACATGGCCGAGGTAATCCATTCCCGCCCGGCGGAACGCGCGGTCGGAGACCGGGAACCCCGCCGGTTCGATGATATGGGCGTCCAGTCCCAGGCAGGCGCAAAGTCTGAGAATCGTGCCGGTGTTCTGGGGTATGTCGGGTTGGAAAAGCGCTATCTGCATCGTTGCCGGCGGGTTGGTTGCGGGGGCGGAAATGTCTCAATAAAACATCGCCTGCCCGGGAATTCGTGCATGGCACGCTCCCGCGCCGATAGCGGGCTTGCGCTCGCCGGGCAAGGGTGCCAATAGAACGATTCTGGACTGCTGTTTCGCCCGTTTAGAGGTGGATAAGCGAAGTTCTGCCGCCGCGGGGGGCCGCGGGCGCCGGCAGCCTTTCCGGGGACCTCATGGGCGCCCTCTGGAGCGGTTCCGCCGGCTGCACAAGAAGAAAGGGTTGGAATCGTGACGACAGCGTCTTCGGCGGACCATCCGACACGCCGTGATTTCTTATTCGTTGCAACCGGGGCAGCTGCAGCAGTAGGGGGCGCAGCTGCGCTCTGGCCCTTCATCTCCCAGATGAATCCTGACGCCTCGACCATCGCGGCGGGTGCGCCGATCGAGGTCGATCTCAGCCCGGTCGCCGAAGGCCAGGACATCAAGGTGTTCTGGCGTGGCAAGCCGATCTACATCAGCCACCGCACCAAGAAGCAGATCGACGAGGCGCGCGCCGTCAACGTGGCGAGCCTGCCCGATCCGCAGTCCGACGAGGCGCGGGTCAAGTCCGGCCACGAGCAATGGCTGGTCGTGATCGGCATCTGCACCCATCTCGGCTGCATCCCGATCGCCCATGAAGGCAATTACGACGGGTTCTTCTGCCCCTGCCATGGTTCGCAGTACGATTCGTCCGGCCGCATCCGCCAGGGGCCCGCGCCCGCGAACCTGCCGGTGCCGCCGTACACTTTCGTTTCCGACACCAAAATCCAGATCGGCTGAGCCTCGGACTCGCGTCCGAAGCTTCGCGCCGTCTCGTCGTTTTATTTCCTCAGGATCGCATCATGAGCGGACCATCCGACTACCAGCCGAGCAATCCGGCCCTGCAATGGATCGAGCGGCGTCTGCCGATCCTCGGCCTCATGCACTCCTCCTTCGTCGTCTATCCCACCCCGCGCAACCTGAACTATTGGTGGACCTTCGGCGCCATCCTCTCGTTCATGCTGGGGATGCAGATCCTGACCGGCGTGATCCTGGCGATGCACTACACGCCGCATGCCGATCTCGCCTTCAAGTCGGTCGAGCTGCTTGTTCGTGACGTCAACTACGGCTGGCTGCTGCGCAACATGCACGCCTGCGGCGCGTCGATGTTCTTCTTCGCGGTCTACGTCCACATGCTGCGCGGCCTCTATTACGGCTCCTACAAGGAGCCGCGCGAGGTGCTGTGGATCCTCGGCGTCATCATCTACCTCTTGATGATGGCGACGGGCTTCATGGGCTACGTGCTGCCGTGGGGCCAGATGAGCTTCTGGGGCGCCACCGTCATCACCAATCTGTTCTCCGCCATTCCCTATGTCGGCGAGAGCATCGTGACGCTGCTCTGGGGTGGTTATTCCGTCGGCAACCCGACGCTGAACCGCTTCTTCTCGCTGCACTATCTCTTGCCGTTCCTGATCGCGGGCGTCGTCGTGCTCCACGTCTGGGCGCTGCACGTTGCTGGCCAGAACAATCCTGACGGCGTCGAACCGAAGACGGAAAAGGACACGGTGCCGTTCACGCCGCATGCCACCATCAAGGACGGTTTCGGTGTCGCCTGCTTCCTGCTGCTCTACGCCTGGTTCATCTTCTACATGCCGAACTATCTCGGCGACGCCGACAACTACATTCCGGCGAACCCGGGCGTGACGCCCCCGCACATCGTGCCGGAATGGTATTACCTGCCGTTCTACGCGATCCTGCGCTCGATCCCGAACAAGCTCGCGGGCGTGATCGGGATGTTCTCGGCGATCATCATCCTCTGCTTCCTGCCCTGGCTCGACGCCGCGAAGACGAGGTCGTCGAAGTACCGTCCGCTGGCCAAGCAGTTCTTCTGGATCTTCGTCGCGGTCTGCATCCTGCTCGGCTATCTCGGCGCGCAGCCGCCGGAAGGCATCTACGTGATCGCCGGCCGGATCCTGACGGTCTGCTACTTCGCCTACTTCCTGATCGTGCTGCCGCTGCTCTCGCGCATCGAGACGCCACGGCCGGTGCCGAACTCGATCTCGGAGGCGATCCTGAGCAAGAGCGGTAAGGCCGTTGCCTCCGTCGCGGTCATGATCGTCGCCGCCGGTGCGCTGTTCCTCGGCAGCGTGCAGGATGTCCGCGCCTCCGAGGGTAGCGACAAGCCGCCGGGCAACAAATGGTCGTTCGCCGGCCCCTTCGGCAAGTTCGATCGCGGCGCGCTCCAGCGCGGTCTGAAGGTCTACAAGGAGGTCTGCGCCAGCTGCCACGGCCTGTCCTATATCGCCTTCCGCAACCTCGCCGAAGCTGGCGGACCCGGCTATTCCGTGGCGCAGGCGGCAGCGTTCGCGTCCGAGTACAAGGTCAAGGACGGCCCGAACGATGCGGGTGACATGTTCGAGCGCCCCGGCCGCCCGGCGGACTATTTCCCCTCGCCGTTCCCGAACGAGCAGGCTGCTCGTGCCGCGAACGGCGGTGCGGCGCCGCCCGATCTGTCGCTGATTACCAAGGCCCGCTCCTACGGCCGCGGCTTCCCCTGGTTCATCTTCGACTTCTTCACCCAGTACCAGGAGCAGGGCCCGGATTATGTCTCGGCAGTGCTGCAGGGTTTTGACGACCACGTCCCCGAGGGCGTCACGATCCCGGAAGGCTCGTACTACAACAGGTACTTCCCGGGTCACGCCATCAAGATGCCGAAGCCGCTCAGCGACGGCCAGGTGACCTATGATGACGGCTCGCCGACCACGGTGGCGCAATACGCCAAGGACGTCACCACGTTCCTGATGTGGACCGCCGAGCCGCACATGGAAGCGCGCAAGCGCCTCGGCTTCCAGGTCTTCGTGTTCCTGATCCTGTTCGCGGGCCTGATGTACTTCACCAAGAAGAAGGTCTGGGCCGACTCGCACTGAGCGGCGCGAAACGAGAAACGAAGAAGCCCCCGAGAGGGGGCTTTTTTGTTGGTCTCGTGTCCCGGACGCGCTGCAGCGTGCAACGCTGCTGCGCAGAGCCGGGACCCAGCGTGCTCGCAACTGGGCCCCGGATCAGCAATGCACTACGCCGCGAAGGGCGGCGCATTGCATTGCATCCGGGGCACGAGACTGTGTTGTTTGCCACGATTGCGTATCACTCGCTCAATCGCCAAAATAGCGCCAACGCTCCCCCAAAGAACTCATCGGAGGACACCATGGGAACCGCCATCACTTTCAAGCGTCCGGACGGCAAGGATGCTTCGGGCTATCTCGCCAACGCCGCAGGGGGCAATGCGCCGGGCGTGGTCGTGATCCAGGAATGGTGGGGCCTGTCGGACCAGATCAAGGGCCTGTGCGACCGCTTCGCGCTGGCCGGCTTCGATGCGCTCGCGCCCGATCTCTACAAGGGCAAGGTGGTGCCGTATCACGACACCGACAGCGCCAACAAGGAGATGAACTCGCTCGACTTCATGGACGCCACCACGCAGACCGTGCGCGGCGCCGCCCAATATCTGTCGCGCAACGGCGCCAAGGTCGGGCTCACAGGCTTCTGCCTCGGTGGCGCCGTGACGATCATCGGTTCGGTGCACGTGCCTGAGCTCGCCGCGGGCGTCGTGTTCTACGGCATCCCGCCGGAGCAGGCCGCCAAGCCCGCCGACGTCAAGATCCCGCTGCAGGCCCATTTCGCCAACAAGGACGATTGGTGCACGCCGGAGCTGGTCAACGGCTTCGAGAAGGCCATGAAGGCCGCCGGCAAGTCGCTGGAGCTGTTCCGCTATGACGCCGAGCACGCCTTCGTCAACGAGCAGCGCCAGGCCGTACACGACCGCGAAGCCGCCGAGCTCGCCTGGGGCCGTGCGACGGAGTTTTTCAGGAAGCATCTGGGGTGATGCTGGAACGGCCCGAGCAGGAGCAGCGAGCGCATGCCCATTCCATCTATCGCCCGCCGAACGCCCGGTTCGATCGCTCGGTCGATACTTGGTGTTGGCGCCCTGATGCTGATGGCAGCTCAGGCGCCGGCAGAGCAAGCCTTTGTCACGCTGAACGGCGATCTCAAGAAAGAGGCATGGTGGGTCATCGCTGAGTTTCATCCGTTCACGACCGAGATTCGCGGTATCCCCGCGAACCAGATCCGCAAGAACTGGTGCAAGGCGACGGAATTCCGCAAGGACCTGATCCCCAAAGAGCTGCTGTTCGAGAACGGCACCGACGTGATGAAGGGCGCCGACATGTCCTTTGCCGTCGAGGGGCGCTTCGACGGCTCCGCTCCGAAGCAAATCGCTGTGGTCGGCGTGTTTCAGGAGTGTGCCGGCCCAAAGGGCAGGTTCATGCTGATCCTCGATCAGCCGGACGGCGGGAAGCCTAAGGTGCGCTTTGTCGACGCCGTGCGAACCAACCGCCAATTCGCAGCTCTTTCGAAGGACAAGCACGGCAAGCTCGTCCTTTGGGGATGCATGGAATGCGACGGCTATTCTGTCCTCAAATGGGATCGAAAGAAGAGCAGGTTCGGCTGGGAGCCTGACCCTCTCGAGCAATAGTCCAAGCCGGCTGTCGCAGGTGGCGCCCTTGACGCCGTCCCCGCGCCATGGTGAGTATCCGCCCATGAGCACCGCCGTCCGCCCAGCCCGTCTTTGGTGGCGCACCTCCTAAGAGGTGGCCGGTGCGATTTCTTTTCCCAAAATCGTCTGAGGTCGCCTGCACAGCGCGGCGGCCTTCTCGTTTGTCCTGTGTGGCGTTCCCTCGGCAAGTTTCGTAAGAGGACGACATGAACAGGACAGTCTTTGCCCTCCCGGCCAGAAGTGAGTACGCGACCCGCGCGGGTCTGGCGATCACGCGCGTGGCGGAGCAGTTTACCGGCGGCGCCAACAGGCTCGACGACCTCATCAACCTGCTCGACCGCCGCCGCGGCGTGGTGCTGTCCTCGGGCACGACCGTGCCCGGCCGCTACGAGAGCTTTGACCTCGGCTTCTCCGATCCGCCGCTGAAGCTCGAGACCACGGGCGTCGATTTCAAGCTGGAAGCACTGAACGCGCGCGGGGAGGTGCTGATCGCCTTCCTCGGTGATGTGCTGCGCGAGCCCTGCGTCGTGATCTCCGAGACGACCGCTTCGCGCCTGGCCGGCCACATCGTCCGCGGCGACGCCCCGGTGGAGGAGGACCAGCGCACGCGGCGCGCCAGCGTGATGTCGCTGGTGCGGGACATCATTGCCGCCTTCTCTGCCAACGATGACGGGCTGCTCGGCCTGTTCGGCGCCTTCGCCTATGACCTCGTGTTCCAGATCGAGGACCTCGTGCAGAAGCGCCCGCGCGAGGCCGATCAGCGCGACATCGTGCTCTATGTGCCGGATCGCCTGCTGGCCTATGACCGCGCCACCGGCCGCGGCGTGGTGCTCGCGTACGACTTCGCCTGGAAGGGCAAGTCGACCGAAGGCCTGCCGCGCGAAACCGCCGAAAGCCCCTATCTGAAGACGCCGCGCCAGGGCTTTGCCGATCACGCGCCCGGCGAATATCAGGCAACGGTGGAGACCGCGCGCGCGGCCTTCGCCCGTGGCGATCTCTTTGAGGCCGTACCCGGACAGCTGTTCGCCGAGCCTTGCGACCGCTCGCCGGCCGAAGTGTTCCAGCGCCTCTGCGTCATCAATCCCTCGCCCTACGGCGCGCTGATGAATCTGGGCGAAGGCGAGTTTCTCGTCTCCGCCTCGCCGGAAATGTTCGTGCGCTCGGACGGACGCCGCGTCGAGACCTGCCCGATCTCCGGCACCATCGCGCGCGGCACCGATGCGATCGGCGATGCCGAGCAGATCCGCCAATTGCTGAACTCGGAGAAGGACGAGTTCGAGCTCAACATGTGCACCGACGTCGATCGCAACGACAAGGCGCGCGTCTGCGTTCCCGGCACCATCAAGGTGCTGGCGCGGCGGCAGATCGAGACCTACTCGAAGCTGTTTCACACCGTCGATCACGTCGAGGGCATGCTGCGCCCCGGCTTCGACGCGCTCGATGCCTTCCTTACCCATGCCTGGGCGGTCACCGTCACCGGTGCGCCGAAGCTGTGGGCGATGCAGTTCGTCGAGGATCACGAGCGCTCGCCGCGCCGCTGGTATGCCGGCGCGATTGGAGCTGTGAATTTCGACGGCAGCATCAACACCGGCCTCACCATCCGCACCATCCGCATGAAGGATGGTCTCGCCGAAGTGCGCGTCGGCGCCACCTGCCTGTTCGATTCCGATCCGGCTGCCGAAGACCGCGAATGCCAGGTCAAGGCCGCCGCCCTGTTCCAGGCGCTGCGTGGCGATCCGCCGAAGCCGCTGTCGACCTTTGCGCCCGATGCGACCGGCTCGGGCAAGCGGGTGCTGCTGATCGACCACGACGACAGTTTCGTGCACATGCTGGCTGATTATTTCCGCCAGGTGGGCGCCGAGGTCACCGTGGTCCGCTACGTGCATGCGCTCGACATGCTCAAGCAGAGGACGTGGGATTTGCTGGTGCTGTCGCCGGGCCCCGGGCGTCCTGAGGACTTCGGGATCAAGACAACGATCGATGCCGCGCTCGAGAAGAAGCTGCCGGTGTTCGGCGTCTGCCTCGGCGTGCAGGCGATCGGCGAATATTTCGGCGGCGAGCTCGGCCAGCTCACCCATCCCGCGCACGGCCGGCCCTCGCGGGTGCAGGTGCGGGGCGGGCGCTTGATGCGCAATCTGCCGAACGAGATCGTCATCGGCCGCTATCACTCGCTGTTCGTCGAGCGCGACAGCATGCCGGAGGTGTTGTCCGTCACCGCCAGCACCGAGGACGGTGTCGCCATGGCACTGGAGCACAAGACCCTGCCGGTCGCCGGCGTGCAATTCCATCCGGAATCGCTGATGTCGCTCGGCAACGAGGTGGGACTACGTATTGTTGAAAACGCGTTCCGGCTGGATGCGCGCGCTGATTGAGAGGCACCAATGACCTTCGACCACGACATCAAGGCGAGCGTCCGCACGATCCCCGACTATCCCAAGCCCGGGATCATGTTCCGCGACATCACGACCCTGCTCGCGGACGCGCGCGCCTTCCGCCGCGCGGTCGACGAACTCGTCAATCCCTGGGCCGGCAACAAGATCGACAAGGTCGCCGGCATGGAAGCGCGAGGCTTCATCATCGGCGGCGCGGTGGCGCACCAGCTTTCGGCGGGCTTCGTGCCGATCCGCAAGAAGGGCAAGCTGCCGCACACCACTGTGCGCATCGCTTACTCGCTGGAATACGGCATCGACGAGATGGAGATGCATGTCGACGCGATCGCGCCCGGCGAGCGCGTCATCCTGGTGGACGACCTCATCGCCACCGGCGGCACCGCGGAAGGCGCGGTGAAGCTGCTGCGTCAGATCGGCGCCAACGTTGTCGCCGCCTGCTTCATCATCGACCTGCCCGAGCTTGGCGGCGCCGCCAAGCTGCGCGCCATGGACGTGCCTGTGCGCACGCTGATGACGTTCGAGGGGCACTAGCCGCCGCAGCGGTCAGATCGCCTCGGCCTTCAGCTCCGACTGCCAATGCAGCATGCGCTCCTTCAGGAGCGCGTTCCTGACATAGGCGCTCTCCTCATCCTCCAGCCGTTCGCATTCGCCAAAGGTCAGGCCGGCCTCGCCATGGGCGTTCCATGCAGCCTGGAGGCTGCGACAGGTGTGGCTGCCCTGGCGCAGGGAGAACCAGATGCGGTTCTGGATCGTCTCCAGATTGGGTGCCTGGCCCACCCAGGCCTCGCCCGAGGCCGCGCAGCGCACGGCGAAGATGCCGGCGATGGTCTTGCGTTCCTTATAGGCGGCGATCGCTGCTTTCCGGTCGATGCTCACGGGGAAGGGCCTTGCTGAGGGATATTGATGCCCCCTCAATAGGTCGGCCTCAGCCTGCAGTCAATATTATCCGGGTAAAATAATCCAATCGGGATGGCGGGGCGCGGTGTCGTTCCCACCGCTATTCCGGGCTCGCGACTTCGTCGCGCTCTGGAATGACGCCGGTCAGGAGCGCTGCAGGATCAGGCTGAGCTCGAGCTCACGGAAGGCGAGGTAATTGCGCCGGGTCCATTGATGCAGCTCGGTGGAGGCGTCCTTTTCCTGGCGCAGGTAGCCGGTGAAGGAGAAGTTCAGCCGGTCGATATAGGTCTTCAGGAAGCCCGGCAGTGCGGGCAGGCGGAATAGGCGGCCACCCGCCATCGCGGCCGGCAGCTCGCCGCGCACGACAAATTCGTTGTCGACCGTGATCAGGTTCATGCGCGGGATCCGTTCGCGCAGCATCTCGTGGGCGCGAAGAGAGACGCGGTCGGTGTCGGCCATGAACAGGATCTGGGGCGCGACATGGCGGCGCGCGGCCTCCTTCAAAAGCCCGATCTCGTCGGTCATCTTGAAGAACTCGTCGAAGGCGTGGAAGCCGAGGTCGATCACCTTGGCAAGCCCGTCGTCGACGATGACGCGGTCCATCAGCTGCATCTTGCCGTAGGTGTCGATCACGTCGGCGGTCTCGGTGACGCCGGGCAGGTAGTCGAGCAGCGACGGCTCCTTCAGATTGACGTCGAAGGCCGCGACATTGCCGTTCTTGAGCAGCAGGAATTCGCTCAATAGCCGCGCCAGCAGGGTCTTGCCGACCTGCGGGCGAGGGGAGCAGATGATGTAGACGGGCGTTGCGGGCATCGACGGCTATATCAGTCGAACTTGGCGACCAATCCAGCCGTATCAGCCCGGCTTGCGCAACTATTTTTCGCTGTTGCGGGTGACGGACTTCGAACCGACGATGTCGGTCAGGCGGATGCGGTCGAACTCACTCCAGACATTGGCCAGCCAGTGCCGGACATAGCCGCGCAGCACGAAGGAATAGTTCGCGGCCTCGTCGTTGATGCCCTTGTTGGCGACGAATTTCAGGAACGGAACGGAGGAGACCTCGACCTGCTCATAGGCCATTTCGTTGAGCTTGGGGATGGTCAGCTCGGTCGCGTCCTTGATGCGGTGGAAGTAGGAATTATAGGTCGCCTGGTCCCACTGGAAGAACTGGGTGTCGTTGATGAAGTTCTTCACCAGGAAATACTTCGCGCCGGTCATGAAGCCCGCGGTCTCGGCGATCTCGTCCAGCGAGGCGATCGAGGGGCCGAGGATGTGGAACACCGCGAAGGTGATCTGGCCGGCCTTGGCGGCATCCAGGAAGCCGATGTCGCGCAGCGAAGCCAGCGCCGGCGAGAGCAGGCCGGCGCGGACGTCGATCACGGTGACCGACGGGCTGGTCGCATTGAGCGTATCGAAAATCTTCATCTGGTCGGCCGTCGTCGTCATGTCGACGATCTCGGTGATATCAGGGTGGAAACGCTTCAGGGTTCCGCGGGGCGATTCCGTGTCGAAGGCGCGCGTCGGCACGTTGTTGGCCGAGAAATAATCGAGCAAGGTGCGCGATACCGTGGTCTTGCCGACCCCGCCCTTGTCCGCGCCCACCACAACCACTGCCGGCTTTGCCATTGCTGTCCCCTAACGCGGGCCCCCGATCGCGAGGTCGAAATCGGCCGAGCCCCAAATCGATGTCCCAAAAGACGTCCCGAGTCTGCTGTTGGGCGCGAACATGGCAGAAACAAGGGAGAATTCAATTCCGCAGGCCGACGATAGGGCAATTCCCGAAGTTTTTCCCAATCGCGGCGAACCTGCCGCGCATCGCGGGACGTCGCGCGCTCAATGACGGCCCCAGGGGCCCATGGGGTTGCCAATCGGATTGCCGACGGGGCTGCTGTTCGCGGTTCCGGATGGGCCGGGTGCAGGCACGGGCGGCGGAGCGGCTGGGCCACCGGCATCGTCCCAAGGGCCATGACGCAGCGGCGGTGGGGTGTCCTGCTGGTCGGCTCGTGCCTCGGGCTCGTCCGTGTCCTCAGTCGGCGGCAGCGGGCCCGGGTCGTGGCCGCCGGCAAACTTGACCAGCGCGTCGACCCTGGATTGCACCGAGGGGTGGGTTGCGAACAGATCGGCAAAGCCCTCACGGGGATTGTCGACGCAGAGCTCCATCACGGCCGAGGTCGCGCCCGGCAGCTCGCCCCGGTTCTCGATCTTGCGCAGCGCCGAGATCATCGCATCGGGGTCTTTCGTCAGCTCCACGGAGCCCGCGTCGGCGAGATATTCGCGGGAGCGGGACAACGCCAGCTTCACCACCTGCGACATCAGCCAGGCCACGATGATCAGCACGATCGCGATGATGATCACGATTACCGCGCCGCCGCCGGAATTCTTGCTGTCGCTCGATGACGAGGACGAGCGCGACGAGGAGGAGCCCGAGGACCATGAGCCGCCGGAGCCGGAGCTCCAACTGAAATTCGTGAACAGGCGGAAGAACAATTCGCCGAAGAAGCCGACCACGCCGGCGATGATGACAGCGACCACCATCAGCTGCACGTCGCCGTTCTTGATATGGGTCAGCTCGTGGCCCAGCACGGCCTCGATCTCCTTGTCATTGAGCGCGTCGAGGAGACCCGTGGTGACGGTGATGGAATATTGCCGGGGGTTGAGGCCGGTCGCGAACGCGTTCAGCGCCGGGCTCTCCATGATCTTCAGCTTCGGCATGGTGATGCCGCGCGAGATGCAGAGGTTTTCGAGCAGATTGTAGAGCCGCGGTTCCTCTTGCCTTGTGACGTCGTGGCCGCCGGTCACGGCATCGATCATCGACTGGTGGAAGAAATAGGCGATCACGATCCAGACCGCCGCCACGACCGTCGCAACGGGCGCGGCGACCTTCAGGTCGGCGAGGGCGTGGCTCAGATAATAGGCGACCGTGCCGTTGCCGTTGATGACGACCTCGGCGACCAGCGCGCCGGCATAGACCAGCACGTAGACCAGCGCGAACAGGCCTGCGAGCAGCAGCATCGAACGAAACTTGTTCGAGGCGATGTGCGTGTAGAGACCATACGCGGCCATGACGCGCTGCCCTGCCGGCCTATCGGCTCAACTTTAGAACTTCACCTGCGGCGCCGCCTCGACCTCGGTGCGGCTGGCGCCGAGATCGAAGAAGTCCTTTTTGGTGAAGCCGAACATGCCCGCGAACAGGGCGGCGGGCAGCTGCTGGATGCCGGTGTTGTATTCCTGGACCGCGTTGTTGAAGAAGCGGCGGCTCGCCGCGATCTTGTTCTCGAGGTCGGAGAGCTCGGATGCGAGCTGCTGGAAATTGGCGTTGGCCTTGAGGTCCGGATAGGCCTCCGACAGCGCGATCAGCCGGCCGAGTGCGCCGGAGAGCTGGTTCTCGGCCGCGGACACCTGGGCGGGGCCTTGCGCCGACATCGCCGAATTGCGCGCCTTGATGACGTCGTCGAGCGTGCCGCGCTCATGCGAGGCGTAGCCCTTCACCGTCTCGACCAGGTTCGGAATGAGATCGTGGCGCTGCTTGAGCTGCACGTCGATGTCGGCAAAGGCCTGGCCGACCCGCTGGCTCAGCGCCACCAGGCGGTTGTAGGCGCTGAAGGCCACGAAGGCGAGAACGACGATGACGCCGAGAACGATCCAGCCGGTCGACATGGAGAACTCCTGAAGGGGGAAGAAGGCGGGGCCAGCCTAGACCATATTGGCGCAGGAAGAGAGCCCCGCGCAGAGGGAAGGTAAGGCTTGGTCGAATGAGGAGCCGCCCGAGTTCAAGGCAAAAGCAGGTCGCGAGGTTAACTTTCCGCAATGACCGCATCGCCCCAACGCCAACGCCGGGCGCTTGCATAGGCGGCCTTGTCGCGCCGCGGGACTTTCGTCGGCGCGACGCCATCCTCGGTGCAGAGCTTGGCGGTGATCTCGGCTTTGCCGACGTCCGGCGGCGCCAGCACGCGCGCGGCGCGCGTGGCGGGCGGGGTGCGGGTCAGCGCGACGTAGATGTAGCGCTCGTCCTCGAACGGCACCTCGGCGCCCTTGATCTGGCGATGCGCCTGCGAGCGCGGCAGGCGCTGGTTGAAATGGCACCAGTCGGGCGCGTTGAGCGGGCAAGGCTTTTCGTGCGGGCAGGGGGCGGCGACGAAGGCGCCTGCCGCGATCAGCTGCTGGCGCAGGGCGAGGATGCGTGCATAGCCGGCGGGCGTGCCAGGCTCGATCACGACCAGCGCGTGGCGCGTTTTGGCCCACATCGCATTGGTGAGCTTGCGCTGATCGACCTCGTTGAGTTCGCCGATGATGTAGCTGGCAATGACGAGATCGGCTTGCGAGACCTCCGCAAGGTTGCCCAAGGCGTCGCCGGGCAGATAGCGGCACTCCGCGAGGCGCGTGCTGTCGCGAGCCAATTCGAGCGCGAGCCGGCTCAGCGTGGCGTTGGCGTCGAGGAGCGTGAAATCCTGCAGAGACGGGAAGGCCTCCGCGGCTGCCCAGCTCGCGGTACCCGGGCCCGCGCCGACGTCGAGCAGCGTCTCAGGTGCAAAGTCCGGTGCGATCTCGGTCAGCGCATTGAGGCTGGCCGCCACCGCCGCGTAAGTCGCCGGCATGCGCGCCAGCGCATAGGCGAGGGCATCGGCGTCCGACTTGATCGTGCCGGAGCCGCCGCCGGCGCGATAGGTGGTCGAGATTTTTTGCGAGCGCTGGGCCGCGTCGATGCGCGAGAAGCCCTGGAGCTTGCCGTCGAGGGCGGCCTTGAGTTCAGCGGGGAGGGTGGGGGAGATCATCATCCGCGGTCATGCCCCACGAAGGCGGGGCATCCAGTACTCCGAGACAGTGCCGTTAAAGCCGGGAGGCCGCGGCGTACTGGATCATCCGCCTTCGCGGATGATGACGTCAATGGGTGTGGAACGCGCGCAGCCTCACGCCACGTTCTGGTCGAGAATGTCCACCGCCTCGGACAGGCTGACCGACACCAGCTGCGAGACGCCGCGCTCGGCCATGGTGACGCCGAACAGGCGATTCATCCGCGCCATGGTGATCGGGTTGTGCGTGATGATGATGAAGCGCGTGTCGGTCGAGCCGGTCATCTCGTGCAACAGATTGCAGTACCGCTCGACGTTGTGGTCGTCGAGCGGCGCGTCGACTTCGTCCAGCACGCAGATCGGCGAGGGGTTGGTCAGGAACACCGCGAAAATCAGCGCCATCGCGGTCAGGGCCTGCTCGCCGCCCGAGAGCAGCGACAGCGTCTGCGGCTTCTTGCCCGGCGGTTTGGCGATGATTTCGAGGCCGGCTTCCAGCGGGTCGTCGCTCTCGATCAAATGCAGTGCGGCTTCGCCGCCGCCGAACAGCTCGACGAACAGGCGCTTGAAGTGGTTGTTGACGACCTCGAACGACGTCAGGAGCCGCTCGCGCGCTTCCTTGTTGAGGCTCTGGATGCCCTGGCGCAGCCGCTTGATGGCTTCGACGAGATCGTCGCGCTCGGTGACCAGACCGTTGTGCTGGGTCTCGACCTCGCGCAGCTCTTCCTCGGCGCGCAGATTGACGGCGCCGAGGCGCTCGCGGTCGCGGCGCATCTTTTCGAGGTCTTCCTCGATGTCGTGCAGCGGCGGCAGCTCGGCGCCGGGCTCGATCTCGGCCAAACCTGCGACGGCCTGCGGCTCGACTTCCAGCATGTCGCGGATCTCGCGCTCGATGTCCTCGAGCCGGCGCCGCGCGCCTTCCATGCGCTCCTCCGCGCGGGCTGTCGCCTCGCGAGAACTGGAGAGTGCTTCGAGGGTCAGCTTGGCGACACGATCGGTCTCCGCCATCGCGCTTTCCGCGGTGGCGAGCGCGTCGGCGGCCATGCGGCGGTCGTTCTCGGCGTATTCGATCTCGGTGATCAGCGCGCTGCGCTTCTCGGCGAACACGGCAGGCGCGTTTTCGAGCTCGCTGCGCTCGATCGTGAGCTCGGCGATGCGGGCCTGGATGGTGTCGATGTGGGAGGCCGCGCTCTCCTTCCGGTTCTGCCACTCGGTGCGTTCGGCCAGGATCGCCTGCACGCGGCGGTCGGCGAGTTCGGCCTCGCGCGCCAGCGCCTGCGCTTCGGCGCGGACCTGGGCCGCCATGCGGCGATGGCCTTCGATGTCGCTGCGCACCGCGGCGAGGCGGGTCTCGGTGTCCTCGCTCGACGGCAGCTCGGAGATGCCGGCTTCGGCATATTCGCAGGCGGCCTCGGCCTCGGCGCGGTCGGCGGCGAGACGGCTGTGCGCTTCCGACAGCGTCGCCTTGCGCGCGGCATGGCGGCTGATCTCGCGCTCTGCGTTGGCGTGGCGCTCACGCGCGACGTTGAGCTCGCGCTGCGCGGCGCGCCAGGCTTCGCGGCTGGCGCCTTCGGTGCTGGCCGCCATCTGCAGCTCGGACTCGGCGTTCTCCAGGGCCTGGCGCTTGATCTGCGCGTCGATGCGGGCCTGCTCCAGCTCGTTCTCGATGTCGACGAGGCGGGCGCGCTCGGCGAGCCGGCGGGCGGCGCCGGTCGGAGCGTGCGCGGCGGCGACAAAGCCGTCCCAGCGCCAGACGTCGCCCTCGGGCGAGACCAGACGCTGGCCGGTCTTGAGTTGCGAGACCAGCTCGGCACCGCGCTCGCGCGGCACCACACCGATCTGGGCGAGACGGCGTGTCAGCTCAGCCGGCGCCTGAACGTGGCTCGCGAGCGGCTCGACGCCTTCGGGCAAGGCCGGATCGTCTTCGGTGTGGCCGACATTGGTCCAGCGCATCGGCGCCGACGGGTCGATCGGCGCATCGAGATCGTCGCCGAGCGCGGCGCCGATAGCCTTTTCAAAGCCCTTGTCGACGGTGATGCCGTCGATGATCGGCGGCCACAGATTCTTGGTCTCGCCGTTGAGGATCTTGGAGATCGTGCGCGCCTCGGTTTCGAGCCGCTGTGCGCGCTTGTCGGCCTCGACCAGCGGCGAGCGCGACGATTCGAGCGTCTGGCGGGCCGCGACATGGGCGGCTTCGCTCGCCTGCGCCGCAGCTTCCGAAGCCGCCAGCGTTTCCTCCGCGGTTTGGACCGCCGCGGTCAGCTCGTCGAGATCGCCGAAGCCGCCGGTCTCGGCGGCAAGCTTCTGCTCTTCCGCCGCGACGTTCGCGATCTCCTGGTCGAGCCGGGCGAGCTTGTCGCGGTGGGTACGGACGTTGGCCTCGAGCTGGTTGCGCTTGGCGGTGAGGTCGGCGAGCGCGGTGGTGAGCTCGGCGAATTGCTGCTCGGTCTCGGTCAGCACCGCCTCGGCTTCGGCGACGCGCTCGTCGACGCCGGAGCGCTTCTCGACGCGCGACTTGATCTCTTCCTTCAGCTCGGAATCTTCGGTGTCGAGCCGCTGCAACGCGACGTCGGCGTCCATGGTCTGCTGCTGGGCGCGGGAGATGTCGCCTTCGAACTGGGCGAGGCGGCGCTCCAGCTCGGCGACGCGCTCCTTGGCGCGCTCTTCTTCGCGGTCGAGCAGCTCGCGGGCATTGGTCAGGCGCTGCAGGCCTGCAGCGGCGCGCGCTTCCGCATCGCGCAGCGCCGGCATTTCGGCGGCGCGGATCGCCTGGATGCGAGCGGCCTCGGCCTGGTGCTGGGTGCGCTCGGCCATCTCGCGGACGGCGAGATCATGGGTCTGGCCGGATTCGTTGACGTCGGCATGGGCGCCGATCCAGCGCAGATGGAACAGGGTGGCTTCGGCCTTGCGGACCTTGGCCGCGACCTCGCGGTAGCGCACCGCTTGGCGGGCCTGCTTCTTCAGGCCTTCCATCTGCCCGGAGAGCTGGCCGATCACGTCCTCGACGCGCGTGAGATTGGTTTCGGCAGCCTTCAGCCGCAGCTCGGCCTCGTGGCGGCGGGCGTGCAGGCCAGCGACGCCGGCGGCGTCTTCCAGCACGCGGCGGCGCTGCTCGGGCTTGGCCTGGATGATCTCGCCGATCTTGCCCTGGTGGACGAGGGCCGGCGAGCGCGCGCCGGTGGCGGCGTCGGCGAACAGGATCTGCACGTCGCGGGCGCGCACGTCGCGGCCGTTGATGCGATAGACCGAGCCCGCTTCGCGCTCGATGCGGCGGGAGATTTCGAGCAGCTGGCTGTCGTTCATCGCCGCCGGCGCGGTGCGATCGGCATTGTCGATCGTCATCGTCACTTCGGCGTGGTTGCGCGCGGGACGGTTGCCGGAGCCGGCGAAGATCACCGCGTCCATGTCGGCGGCGCGCAAGCTCTTGTACGAGGTCTCACCCATCGCCCAGCGCAGCGCCTCGACGAGATTCGACTTGCCGCAGCCGTTGGGTCCGACCACGCCGGTCAGGCCGGGCTCGATGACGAAGTCCGTGGGCTCAACGAAGGACTTGAAGCCGTGAAGGCGCAGGCGGGTGATTTTCATAAGCACGCATCTCTGTTGGCAGGCGCGAATCCCCCTGCCGGGACATTACCATGGAAGGCAATGTCGCTATCCGGGCGAGTCGCGCGAGGCGCCTCATGCGGCTGGACAATGGCCGCGGTATGCCGTGAGGGCAACCGGCCAAAGCCGCTTTTCCCAAGGGATTTATGCCGGGAAAGATACGGCTTTCGAGATGCGAATCAGAGTCTTGACGAGCGAATCAGCTCTTCAGCAGCGGATTGATCTTCTTGGCGAACTCCTCGAACGAGGCCTCTCCCTTGATCTTCTCGCCGTTGATGAAGAAGGTCGGCGTCGAATCCACCTTGAGCACGTCGCTGGCGTATTTCTGGTCGGCGGCGATCTTGTCGAGCAGCGCCTGGTCCTTCAGGCAGGCTTCCACCTGCTGCTGCGTGAGGCCGGCCTGCTTGCCGATCCGCGTCAGGGTCTCGGTGGTGTTCTTCACGACCCAGTCGTTCTGCTGGCGGAACAGCATGTCGGTGACCGCGAAATATTTCGGCCCGTCGTCCTTGGCGATGCAGCGCGACAGCATCGAGCCGGCCGCGGCTTTGATGTCGAGCGGGAACTCGCGGAAGATGTAACGCACCTTGCCGGTGTCGATGTATTCCTTCTTGATCTTCGGGAACACCTGCTCGTTGAAGGCGGCGCAGTGCGGGCAGGTCATCGAAGCGTATTCGGTGATGGTGACGGCAGCGTCCTTCGGGCCGAGCGCCATGTCGGGCAGCGACACCGGCTTGGCCACATCGCCAGCCGACTGCGCCATGGCGTCGGAGATGAACCGGAGCGGCGAGAACCCGGCGACCGCGGCAAGCCCGGTCAGCGACAGCATCGTGGTGAAGGCGCGGCGGGTGATGATCAAGGTCGGCTCCCGGATTGGCGTGGTCTTGCCCCAGGGGGTTATGAGTTCCCACCCGGGCGGCCTGTCGCTAGCTTGAAACGTGGTTTGAGGCAATGGCGAGCGGCAGGGACGGGTCCAGATTGGCCGCAAAATAAGGCTCAATTTCGCTTGATGGCCGCCCCGAGCCGCGCCAGCGCCGTCTTCAGTTCTTCGTCTTCGATCGCCCCCAGGCTCTCCGCCACCTTGGCGACCGATTTGGGGTCCGGCGGGCCGGGCCGCTTTCGGGCCCGCGGCCGCGAGAGCGGGGCTTGGCGGAAAGCCAGCTTGCCGACCGCGCTCCAGCCGAAGAAACGGTTGACCCGCTGCAGGATCACGTCGGCGGAATGCTGGATCTCCAGCGCCATCGGCCCTTCGACCCGCAGCACCAGCGTCGCCGGCTCCTGCGGCTGGCCCTCCACCGGCCGCGGCCATTGCATCTTCAGCGGCTCGGCATGGGCCGCGATTTCGGGCCCTGCGATCTGCGCCCACCGCGTCACCAGCTCGCGCGCGGCAAAACCCTGCTTGGCATAGGCCTCGGCAAAGACGTCGTCGAGCAGGATGCCGAGCGGTTTGGCGCTGATCGGGCCGGGTTTGAAGATGGGACCGGATTTGGACATGGGGCCTTATAGCATTTTGGCGGGCGGGCCACATGGGCTTCGCCGTCATGGCCGGGCTTGTCCCGGCCAACCACGTTCTTCCTACTCATCCACGTTCTCCCGCGAAGAAAGACGTGGATGCCCGCGACGAGCGCGGGCATGACGTGGAGAGATCGACGTAACGTCGTTAGGGTGAGAGCATGAGCCCAAAATCTGCCCTCAAGGCCAGGCCGGAACCTGCGCCGTCGAAAGCGTCGTCGCGCCCGACCCTCCTGCTCGCCTGGTACGACCGCCACCGGCGCCGGCTGCCTTGGCGGGCGGCGCCCGGAGAGGCGTCGGACCCGTACCGCGTCTGGCTGTCGGAGATCATGCTGCAGCAGACCACGGTGAAGGCGGTCGGGCCTTACTTCGAGAAATTCGTCGCGCGCTGGCCTGACGTCACGGCGTTGGGGAACGCCTCGCAGGACGACGTGCTGCGAATGTGGGCCGGCCTCGGCTATTACTCGCGGGCGCGCAATCTCTACGCCTGCGCGGTTGCCGTGACGCGCGAGCACGGCGGCGTCTTTCCGGACACAGAAGACGGCCTGCGCGCGCTGCCGGGGATCGGGCCCTACACGGCGGCCGCGATCGCGGCGATTGCCTTCGACCGCCATACCATGCCGGTGGACGGCAATATCGAGCGCGTGGTGTCGCGGCTTTTTGCCGTTGAAGAAGAACTCCCGCAGGCGAAGCCGCTGATCCAGCAATTGGCGGCGACGCTGCTGGCGAATTCGCGCGCCGGCGACAGTGCCCAGGCGCTGATGGATTTGGGCGCCTCGATTTGCACGCCGAAGAAGCCGGCCTGCTCGCTGTGTCCGCTCAATGAGGATTGTATCGCGCGTGCGCAAGGCACGCAGGAGACGTTCCCGCGCAAAGCCCCGAAGAAGAGCGGGACGCTGCGCCGCGGCGCTGCCTTCGTGGTGACACGCGGCGACGAGCTGCTGGTCCGTTCGCGGCCGGAAAAAGGCCTGCTTGGCGGCATGACGGAAGTGCCGGGCTCGGACTGGCTCGCCGGCCAGGACGATGCGACCGCGAAGCGGCAGGCGCCGGAGCTGAAGGGATTGTCGCGCTGGCAGCGCCAGGTGGGCGTTGTCACCCACGTCTTCACGCATTTTCCGCTGGAGCTCGTAGTCTATACGGCGAAGGCCGCTGCCCGCACGCGGGCACCTGCGGACATGCGCTGGGTGCCGATCGCAACCCTTGCCGGAGAAGCGCTGCCCAATGTCATGCGCAAGGTGATCGCGCACGCGCTGGACCTTCCACCGGGCCCATCCTCCTGACAGCACGTTGGCAGCAGCGTTGCGCTACGGGATTGCGAAACGGAGGTTGCCAATGGTCAAGACCGCACTCGACAACTTTCCACGGCCGCCTTGCGCCGAACTGCTCGGCTGGCGTCTGCTCGATGCGCTTCCGGAAGAGGGGTGGATCAAGCTCGCCTTCGAGGGCAAGCCGGAGTTCTGTAATCCCGCCGGCTTCATCCAGGGCGGCATGCTTTCGGCCATGCTCGACGACACCATGGGCCCGGCCGTGCTGGTGATGAGCGAGGGCCGGCTCTACACCACGACCATCAGCATGACCGTGAATTTTTTGGCCCCGGCCAAGCCCGGTCCGATTATCGGCGAGGCCAAGGTGACGCAGCTCGGCAAGACCATTGCTTTCGTCGAGGCGAAGCTGATGGCGGAAGACGGCACCGTGCTGGCAACGGCAAGCGCAAGCGAGCGGCTGCTGGAGGCGGCGAGGGTGGTGAAGTAAGGCGGCGCCGCTCTGCCGCTCCCTCGCCCCGCTCTTCGCGGGGAGAGGTGAAGAGGACTTCGCGGCTCGTTGACTAGCTACCTCCCGCCCGCGCGTCCTTGCTCACGATCGGCGGCTTGGCATTCAGCGCGTCCACCTGGAATCCCGCGACGCGCTTGTAGTTCGCCGCGATGTCTTCCAGCTCTTTTTGCGACAGCACGTCGGCGACGACCTTGTAACCATCGGGTGCGCGTTCCTCGACCAGCTGCATCACCTGCTCGGGGCCGTTCTTGCGGTTGAGCAGCACGAGGTCGGTGGTCGCGGGCCGGCGCTCGGCCTCATAGGCGAGCAGCGCCGCGGTGGTCGGTCCATGCGCGAGAATCTCGCGGGTGATGGTGCGGGCATCGAGGATCGCCTGCGAGGCGCCGTTCGATCCGATCGGGTACATCGGGTGCGCCGCATCGCCCATCAGCGTGACCTTGCCAAAGGTCCATTGCGAGACCGGATCGCGGTCGACCAGCGGATATTCATAGGCGTGCGGGCAGTTCCTGATCAGGCCGGGCACGTCGAGCCAGTCGAACTGCCAGCTCTCGAACCAGGGCAGGAACTCCTCGAGCCGCGCGGTGCGGTTATAATCCTCACGCCGCCACTGATAGGTCGGCGGCATGTGCCGCTCGGCGACCCAGTTGATCAGGTGGTTGCCGTTTGCGTCCGGCTCCTTCGAAATGGGATAGCAGACGAATTTCAGGATCTCGTGCCCGGCCATGATCATGGTGCGGCCGGTGAGGAAGGCCTTGGCCGGCGTGACGCCGCGCCAGAGGATGCGTCCGTTCCAGATCGGCGGGCCTTCGTTCGGATAGAGCTTTTCTCGCGCGGCGGAATGAATGCCGTCGGCGGCGATCAGGATCGCGCCTTCATAGGTCCCGGCGGCCTTGCCGGTCGCCCGGTCGATGAAGTCGGCGCGCACGCCCTCGGTCGTCTCGGTCCAGCCGGTCAGGTGATGGCTGGTCAGAATGTTGTCGCGGCCGAGCCGCTCGACCGCGGTGTCGAGCAGGAGCTGTTGCAGTGTGCCGCGGTGGATCGAGAATTGCGGCCATTTGTAGCCGGCCTCCAGCCCGCGCGGCTCGCTCCAGATCGGCTTGCCGTGCTTGGAGAAATAGGCGAGCTCACGCGTCCGCACGCCGCTGGCGTCCAGCCTGTCCAAAAGCCCGAGCTCGATCAGCTCGCGCACCGCATGCGGCAGCACGTTGATGCCGACGCCGAGCGGCTTCAGTTCGGCGACGCTCTCGAACACTTTTACGGGAACGCCGATTCCGTGCAGGCTGAGCGCAAGCGTCAGCCCGCCGATGCCGCCACCGGCGATGAGTACGGTCATGACAAGATCCCCCTCCGATTGACGCGTCTTCGCATAGCAGGGCGGCGGTGGGCAACTGCGAAGAGCTCGCCTATGGACGGCGCGGCGAGGGGCCGTTAACCTCGGGCTTTCCCAATGAGGTCCGCCATGCTCAAGCTCTACTACGCCACCGGCACCTGCGCGCTCGCCACCTACATCACCCTGGAGGAGGCCGGCGCCGACTACACGGCCGAACGGCTGAGCTTCAAGGACAACCAGCAGAACAGCCCGGACTATCTCGCGATCAACCCGAAGGGGCGCGTGCCGGCGCTGGTGACCGATCGTGGCGTCCTCACCGAGACGCCCGCGATGCTGGCCTACGTCGCGCAGACGTTCCCCAAGGCGAGGCTCGCGCCGCTCGACGATCCCTTCGACTTTGCCCAGGTTCAGTCGTTCAACTCCTATCTGTGCTCGACCGTGCACATCAATCATGCCCACAAGATGCGCGGCGCGCGCTGGGCGACGCAGGAGAGCTCGTTCGCCGACATGAAGGCGAAGGTGCCGCAGACCATGGCCGCCTGCTTCGCGCTGATGGAGCAGAAGATGTTCAGGGGCCCCTGGGTGATGGGCGATCAGTACACGATCTGCGATCCCTATCTCTACACGCTCTCGACCTGGCTCGAAGGCGACAGCGTCGACATCAACGCAACGCCGAAGATCGCCGATCACTTCAAGCGCATGTCGGACCGCCCGGCGGTGGCGAAGGTGATGGCGGCGCAGAAGGCGTGACAGCTCTTGAGGGTGGGTTAGCTGAGCAGATGCGCAAAGCGCATTTGCTCGGCGCAACCCCCCATGTCTCGACGAGGTTGGCGGATTACGCCTTCGGCTAATCCGACCTACGAAGATTTTTGCTCCAGCTCCCGTCCGGTCTGAAGCATCAGCCGTCGCAGCCAGATCGAGCCGGGGTCCATCTGCGCCCGCGTCGGGTGGAACATGAACTGTTCGTCGATCCCTGGGTCGAGCGGCGGCGTCACCGTGACGAGGCCGAGCTGTTTCGATAGCGCCGCGATCAGGCGGCGTGGCACGAAGGCGACAAGGTCGGTCCGCGCGGCGACATGCAGCGCTTCCAGATAGCCTGACACCACCAGCGAAATGTGCCGCTCGATGCCTTTGGCGCGCAGCCAGGTATCGATCAAATCCTCATTGCTGCCGCGGATGATCACGCCGACATGGCGCGCGGCTAGGAAGGTCTCACGCCGCTTCAGCTTCGCGGCCCAGGGGTGGCCGCGCCGCACCGCGAGGGCATCGCTGTCGGTGTAGAGCAGCTGGCGGTGAAAGCCTTTGAAGGCATTGCCGATCGAGATCACGAGGTCGATGGTTTGGGCAAACTCGGCGTGGAAGATCGCAGGTCCCCGCCACGGCACGACGTCGATGCGGACGTTGGGCGCGGCCCGCGTCACCTTCTCCATCAGCGGCGGCATCAGCAGCTCGACCGCCAGGTCCGGCATCATCAGGCGGAATTGCCGCTCGCTGCGCGCGGCGTCGAAATCGTCGGGCACGAACAGCCCGCGCACCTGGTCGAGCGCCTGCGCGAGCGGCGCGCGCAGGGCCTGCGCCCGCGGCGTCAGCTCCATGCGTGCGCCGGTGCGCACCAGCAGGGGATCGCCGAGAATGTCGCGCAAGCGCTGCAATGCATGGCTCGCCGCCGGCTGAGACAGGCCCATCCGAAGCGCGGCGCGACTGACACTGGCCTCGCGCAGCAAGGCGTCGAGCGCGGTCAGCAGGTTCAGGTCGAGCGAATTCAAATTCATCAGGTGAATACATATCATATCTACTATCGATTTGAAGAATGGAGATCGGCCGACGATGATCTCGGTGTTCTCACCAAACGGAGATGCCGCCATGAGCGCTGCCACCAACAAGAAACTGATGCAGGATATTTTCGCAGCTGCCGCCAATCCCGACCCGGCCGCGCGCGACCGTGCGCTGTTCACCGCGAGCCTTGCCGAGGATGCCAAATGGGTCGTGACCGGCCAATATTCCTGGTCGCGGACCTTTTCGGGCAAGCAGGCCATCCTCAACGATCTCCACGGCTATGTGCGCACCCGCCTGCGCGACCGCACGCGTACGGTCGCGCACCGCTTCATCGCCGATGGCGACGTGGTCGTCGTCGAAGCCAAGGGCGACAACGTCACGCACGAAGGGGTGCGCTACGACAACGACTACTGCCTGGTGTTTCGTCTCGAGGACGGCAAGATCAAGGAGATCCGCGAATACTGCGACTCGATCCTGACCGAGAGGGCGCTGGGTCCGTATCCGCAAACGGCAGCACGGGCCGCGGGCTAGCGGCTTGAGCGCCCTCTGGTTGACCAGCTTGCGGCGTCCGTCCCGATTGACATGGATCGTGCCGGTCTGGCGGACGCTGGCGGAGATGGTCCGGATCCGGCGGCAGCGCTCTCGCCAATGCTGCCAACTCGCCGCCCTGAGCGAGCGGGAGCTTCAGGACTTCGGGATGACCCGGGCCGAGCTAGCCTACGAACTGGATAGGCTTGTCCGGCGTAAATAAACAGGCGAGCCGGAAGCGGCGCCGCCCGTGCCGCTTCCGGCTCGAACCCTCGGGAACCTTTGCAGCGCCTCGAACGTTTGGGTGGGTTGCTGGGGCAATCGCGCCCGAGACCATGGGCTTTTGGGAATTGCATGCTGGTTGGGGCTTCGGACGTGACGACACATGCGGGCCGCAGCCATTCCGGACTCCGTCAACGCCTACGAGATGCGACATCGGATGCCCATCGCGAGCTCGATGCGCAATTGTCGGCGTTCGACCTGTCCGGCCTTGCCGGCTATCGCCGCTTCCTCGGTGCCAGTGCCGGTGCACTTCTTCCGCTTGAAGCCGCCCTGGCGGATGCTGGTGTGGATCGCATCTTTCCCGACTGGCCGGAACGGTCGCGGAGTGCTGCCATCGCGGCCGATCTCGGGCGCCTCGGTGCAACCGCTTCGCCGGCAGTCTCTGTGCCGCCGCTCACGCACAGCGGCATGCTCGGCACCATGTACGTGCTGGAGGGCTCCCGGCTCGGCGCGAAGTTTCTGCTGAAGACCGTCGCCGATGCGAACGATCCGCGCATCCGCGAGGCCTGCACCTATCTCCGCCACGGCGCAGGCAGGAGGCTCTGGCAGAGTTTCCTGTCAAAGCTCGAAAGCGAGGAGGACTGCAACGAGGTCGAGGTGATCGCGGCGGCGCGGGTCGCCTTTGCCGCCTTCGAGCAGGCGGCGGACCGCGCATGAACGAGGCGATCGATCTCACCAATTGCGATCGCGAGCCGATCCACATTCCCGGCAGCGTGCAGCCGTTTGGCTTCATGCTCGCCGTGCTCTCTGATTTCACGATCTGCATGGCCTCGGACAATGTTGGCGACTTTCTCGGAAGCGACGTTGCCGACCTGCTCCAGCGGCCGCTATCGACCGTCATCTCGGAGGCCGCTGTCGAAACCATCCGCAGCCGCGTCGACCATTTGATCGGGCCGGATGCGACCGAGCGTCTGTTCGGTGTCGAGCTTCAGGCCGGCAGGCCGCTCTACGATCTCGCGATCCATTTCTCCGGCGTCTACCTCGTCGTCGAGGCGGAGCCGAGCGTCCACGAGCCCGGCGTCAATTCCGGCGAGCTCGTCCGCCTGATGCTGGAACGGATCCGCAAGACGCGCGGCATGACGGATCTCGCGCGGGAGGCGGCGCGCCAGCTCAAGGCGCTGACCGGCTTCGACCGCGTCATGGTCTATCAGTTTCACCCGGACGGATCGGGCGAGGTGATCGCGGAGACGGCGGAGACGGGGCTCGAATCCTTCCTCGGCCTGCGTTATCCCGCGTCGGATATCCCAAGGCAGGCGCGTGCTCTCTATCAGCGCAACTGGCTGCGCATCATCGCCGACGTCAATGCCAGGCCGGCTGCGCTGACGTCGACGGCGACGCACAATGCGGGCTTGCTCGACCTTTCGATGAGCGTGCTGCGCTCGGTATCGCCAATCCATATCGAATATCTGCGCAACATGGGGGTGGCGGCCTCGATGTCGGTGTCGATCCTGCGCGATGGCAAGCTGTGGGGGCTGTTCGCCTGTCATCATTATTCGCCGCGCTACATCTCGTTCGACAAGCGGACGGCCTCCGAGCTGTTCGGGCAGATGTTCTCCTGGATCGTCGAGGGGCGCGAACGCGAGGGCGACGTCGCCTATGAAGCCCGCGCCCATCAGGTGCAGGAGCGGTTGATCGAGATCGCGGCCTCCCACGAGCACAGCCGTCGCGCGATCGTCGACTTCCTCGGCGACTATCGCAAGATGATCGACTGCGACGGCATCGCGGTGTGGTCCGACAACAAGATCGCGCTTCAAGGAGACACGCCGACCGAAGACGAGGTGAAGGACCTCGTTGCCTTCATCAACCGAAATTCGCCGGGACGGATCTTCGCCAGCGCCGAGATCGCCAAGGTCTATGCCGCCGGTCAGTCCTTCCGGGACCGCGCCGCGGGGTTTCTCGCCATCCCGATCTCGCGAACGCCGCGCGATTGCCTGATCTTCTTCCGGCGCGAGGTCACGCGTTCGGTGAACTGGGCGGGCGCCCCCAACAAGGTCTACGACGAGGGCCCGAACGGGCCGAGGTTGACGCCGCGCAAGAGTTTCGAGCTCTGGCAGGAGACGGTGGCGGGCCAGTCGAAGCCGTGGTCGGCGGCCGATATCCGCATCGCCGAGAGCCTGCGCGTCACGCTGCTGGAGGTCATCCTGCAATTGTCCGATCTCGCCGCGCACGAGCGCCGCGGGGCGCAGGAGCGGCAGGAGCTGATGATCGCCGAGCTCAATCACCGCGTCCGCAACATCCTGAGCCTGGTTCGCGCCCTGGTGGCGCAGAGCAAGGACACCGCGACGAGCGTGGAGGAGTTTGCCGGCGTTCTCGGCGGCCGCATCCAGGCGCTGGCCCGCGCCCACGACCAGATCACCAATCTGAACTGGGCGCCGGTGGCGCTGCGGACCCTTGTCGAGTCGGAAGCCGGCGCCTACCTCGGGGCACGTGCAGGCCGGGTGAAGATAAGCGGGCCAGACGTCGCGCTCGATCCCAAGGCATTTGCCACGCTCGCCCTCGTCGTACACGAGATGATGACCAATTCCGCCAAATATGGCGCGCTCGCCGATTCCACCGGCAGTGTCGAAATTGTCTGGAGCCTCGATCCCGCGTCGAGCCTCGTGATCGAATGGAAGGAAAGCGGCGGCCCGCCGGTGCAGCCACCCACGCGGCGCGGCTTCGGCACCACGATCATCGAGCGCTCGGTGCCGTTCGATCTCAAGGGCGATGCCGAAATCCGCTTCGACCTGCTGGGCGTGCAGGCGAAGTTCGTCATTCCCGCCAATTTCGTCGAACTGGTGCCGTCAATAGCAGGAGCCGCCATGCGCATCGAGGAACAGCAATCCAGTCGTCCCCGGCTGTCCGAAACCGCGCTGATCGTCGAGGACAATTTGATCATCGCCATGGCGGCCGAGGTCATCCTGCTCGATCTCGGCGCCCGCCATGTCGACACCGCCGCAAGCGTCGATCAGGCGCTGCGCGCGATCGAGCGCACCCGGCCGAGCTTTGCCTTGCTGGATCTCAACCTCGGCAGCGAGAGCAGCATCAAGGTGGCGCAGAAGCTGAAAGAGATCGGGGTGCCCTTCATCTTCGCGACCGGCTACGGCGAGCGCGCGCCGTTGCCGGAGGAGCTCGCCTCGGTGCCGGTGGTCCAGAAGCCGTACACGCTGGAAGTGGTCGAGCACGCGCTTGGCAAACTGCAGCAGGTCGGTGCGCAGTAAACGCTTGCATGCCGCGCTATGCATGCCGCTGCGGATTCTTGCACGACTTCGCATAGCTGCCGATAAAATCAGCAGACCTTACGTGCGACGACACGTGCGCGCGCGAACAATTTGAAGGTTCAATTAACGAGTGTCCGCCATTGTGTCGCGGTGCAGCGTGGGTCGCATGGATGCGGCGCGCGGCTGTCAGGGTGGCCGGTGACGATCGCCGGAAGCGTTCGGCCGCTCGAAGTGGAATGCATCTGGGTGGACAGTGGGAATGCCGAAGTTTCGTTTGCGGATCAGGGGACGCCTGTACGCAGGCTTCATGGCCCTGGTGGCGGTTGGCCTCGTGATGGCGGTGGTTGCCGTCTGGAATTTGCGGGCGGTGCAGGATCAAGTCGCGAGGCAATCCGCACTTTCGGACAGCACGGCGCGGGTTTTGGAGATATCGACCCATCTCCAGGCGATCCAGCGCGCCAATCTGCGTTACGTCTACGACGCCAACGAGCCCGCAATGAAAGAGGCGCAGGAGCGCGAGACCGCGGCGATCGAGCTGTTGCGGGTCGGGGCAAAAGGAACGGCCTCCGAGGAGCGGCGGGCGCTCTATAACGGCCTGATCGACGACATCGGCAAAATGCGACGCCTGCGTGACAACCTCGGCGACGCCGTCAACGAGGCGAGAACCGGCAAGGCGACGTTGCTGCCGAGCGGCGAGGATCTCGCCACCAAGACCGGCAAGCTGGTCGATGTGGCGCGTGCGGCCGTCGACGAAGACACCGCGGCCCTCGTCGCCGACCTCGAATCCAGGATCCTCCTGGTCCGAATCGCAAACTGGCGTTTCCTGGCTTTGCGCGACGTGCAGGGGCCGGCGAACTTCCGGGCCAGCGTCGACAGGGCGGCACAACGGCTCGCGGCGCTCGAGAAGAGCCCGCAGGCGACGGAACTGCGCTCGACACTGGCGCCGGTGAAGACCGCGCTCGGCCTCTACAAATCGGCGTTCGAGACGACCTCCGCCGCGATGCTTCAGGCCGACGAGATCTATCACAAGAGCCTCGCGCCCCTCATCGTCGACAGCATCGGCAGGCTCAAGGCCGCGGAAACGACCTTGAAGAAGGACTATCAGGATTCGCGCAGCCAGGCCGAAGCCGTGATCGCCAGCACGACGACCATTCAGGCGATCGCAGGCGGCCTTGCCATCCTGTTCGGCGCCATCGTGGCGTTCCTGATCGCGCGCAGCATCGTCGGGCCCCTGGCCTCGATGACGAGCGCGATGGGGCGGCTTGCCGGCGGCAATCTCGAGGTCGAGATCCCCGGCCGCGGCAAGGCCGACGAGATCGGCGACATGGCCAAGGCGATCCAGGTCTTCAAGGACAACATGATCGACACCGAGCGCATGCGCGCCGAGCAGTCCGAGGTCGAGGCGCGGCAGGCGGAAAGCCGCAAGAAGGACATGGTCAGGCTCGCCGACCAGTTCGAGCAGGCGGTCGGCGAGATCGTGAACACGGTGTCGTCGGCGTCGAGCGAGCTCGAAGCCTCCGCCGGCACCTTGACCACGACGGCTTCGCGGGCCCAGGACCTGTCGACGGAGGTGGCCTCTGCGTCCCAGGAAGCGACCGCGAATGTCCAGGCGGTCGCCACCGCGACCGAGGAGCTGTCGTCCTCGGTCGGGGAGATCGCCCGCCAGGTGCAGGAGTCCGCACGCATTGCGGGCGAAGCCGTCGGCCAGGCCAGCCGGACCAACGATCGCGTCGGCGAGCTCTCCAAGGCCGCGGCCCGGATCGGCGACGTGGTCGAGCTGATCAGCACCATCGCGGGTCAGACCAACCTCCTGGCGCTGAACGCCACCATTGAGGCCGCTCGTGCGGGCGATGCCGGCCGCGGCTTTGCCGTCGTCGCCACCGAAGTGAAGGCGCTGGCCGAGCAGACCGCCAAGGCCACCGGCGAGATCGGACAGCAGATTGCAAGCATCCAGACGGCGACCGAGCAATCGGTCGGCGCCATCAGAGAGATCAGTGGCACTATCGAGCGGCTGTCGGAGATCTCCTCCGCGGTCGCCGCCGCGGTGGAGCAGCAGGGCGCGGCCACGCAGGAAATCTCGCGTAACGTGCTGCAGGCCGCTCACGGCACCCAGCGGGTCTCGACGAACATTGGCGACGTGCAGCGCGGGGCGTCCGAAACCGGTTCAGCCTCATCGCAGGTGCTCTCGGCGGCGCGGTTGCTGTCGGCCGACAGCAACCGGCTGAAGCAGGAAGTTGCCAAGTTCCTCAGCTCGGTTCACGCCGCCTGAGCCGTGCAAAGCAAAGGGCCACGCGCATGCGCGTGGCCCGGCCGGCGTCGTGGTGCGCTCAGGCCACCTTGGTCGTCAAGTGCTTGAACATGTTGGCGCGCGCCTCGTCGTCCATCTCGGCCTTGAAGGTGAACTTGTCCTTCAACGCGATCGCGCGCGCCGCCGCCGGCCGCGCAGAGACCTCGTCCACCAGCCGCTTCACGTTGGGGTAGCGCGCAAAGGCGTCGTCGCCGAGCTTGAACGGCACCATCCGCGCCCAACCCCACAGCGCCATGTCGACGATCGAATAGGTATCGCCGACCATGTAGCGGCGGTCTTTGAGGTGGCCGTCGAGAATCGTGTAGTGGCGATCGGTCTCGTACTGGTAGCGGTTATGGGCGTAGTCGTGGTTCTGGTCCTTCGGCGCGAAATGCTTGAAGTGCACCGCCTGGCCCGAATACGGCCCGACGCCGGTGGCGATGAACATCAGCCAGGACAGCGTCTCGCCGCGCACGCTGGCCGAGGGCAGGAACTTGCCGGTCTTCTCGGCGAGGTAGAGCAGGATGGCGTTCGAATCGAACACGATCGTCCCGTTGTCGTCGATCGCCGGCACCTTGCCGTTCGGATTGATCTTCAGATAGTCCGCCGTGAATTGCTCGCCCTTGCGGGTGTCGATCTTGACCGGCTCGTAAGGCAGGCCGGACTCTTCCAGATAAAGCGCGACCTTGGTCGGGTTCGGCGATCCATTGAAATAGAATTTGAGCATCATTGATCTCCCCAGTGTTGTTTGCCGAGCGCGAACGCAGCGTCGTCGCCGCAGGGTCGTCTTCTCTTGCCCGAACCTTCTAAAGGAGGGCAACCGGCGAGTTTGCCGGGCGGTACCTGCGCCCCGCGCAGATCAGCCGGCGTAACAAAGGCCGATCGCCGCCGTAAGGACCATCGCCGCGCCGACCGCTTCCAAGCGCAGTCCGAGCCGTGCGGCCAGATGCATATCGGAGGCGCGCGCCTTGCGCTCCGATCCGCGCGCATAGCCGTGCACGATGACATCTTGATTGAAATTGTCGTGCGCCTCGTTGCTGCTGGCGAGCCCGACGGAGATCACGAGTACGCCGAACAGCGCGAGGCCGAAGAAGCCGAGCAGGGCGATCAGGAACATCGGAAACATGCCGACCAGGAAGATCGGCAGCAGCGGCACCAACAGCAATGTCTCGGACTGTCGTCGCATCGGACCAAGCCGGCCAGAACGGAGGCTGATCCGGGGAGCTTAGTCCTGGCTGGGGCAGCATTCAACCATTACGCCGTCATTCCGGGGCGCGCTTCTTGGCGCGAACCCGGAATCCATTGGGCGGCATGGGACGTAGTTGGGTGGATTCCGGATTCTCGCTTCGCGAGCCCCGGAATGACGAAGGGAGGAGCCTACTCCGCCGACATGCCGGCGCGGATCTCGGCGCGCAGCTCGTCGATCAGCTTGAGACCCTTCTTGGTCTCGACGTGCCAGAACGTCCAGCCGTTGCAGGCTTGTGCGCCTTGCGCCACCGCGCCGATGCGGTGGATCGAGCCGACCTTGTCGCCGAACATGATGGCGCCGTCGGCGCGCACCAACGCCCCCAGCTTCTTCTTGGCGTCGAACAGTTTTGTGCCGGGCATGATCATGCCGCGCTCGATCAGCTCGGAGAACGCGACGCGCGGCGCTTCGCGCGCGGTCATGAACGGGGCGAGGCTGGCTTCCGGCAGCGGCTCGATCGCGGCGATGCGCTGCTCCGCGGCCTTCGCGTAAGTCTTGTCGCGCTCGAAGCCGATATAGGAGCGGCCGAGG
>NZ_JXDL01000001.1:3310645-3313508 GCF_001590795.1 Bradyrhizobium sp. AT1 | reverse complement strand
CTTGCCGCGCTCGAAGCCGATATAGGAGCGGCCGAGGCGCTTGGCGACCGCACCGGTGGTGCCGGTGCCGTTGAAAGGATCGATCACGAGATCGCCGGGCTTGGACGAGGACAGCAACACGCGCGCCAGCAGGCCTTCCGGCTTCTGCGTCGGATGCACTTTCTTGCCGTCGGCACCCTTGAGGCGCTCCTCGCCGGTGCAGAGCGGGATCAGCCAGTCGGAGCGCGCCTGCACGTCTTCATTCGCGGCCTTGAGCGCCTCGTAATTGAACGTGTAGCCCTTGGCCTTCTCGTCGCGCGCGGCCCAGATCATGGTCTCGTGCGCGTTGGTGAAGCGGCGGCCGCGGAAATTCGGCATCGGATTCGACTTGCGCCACACGATGTCGTTCAGGAGCCAGAAGCCGAGGTCCTGCATGATCGCGCCGACGCGGAAGATGTTGTGATAGGAGCCGATCACCCAGATCGTCGCCGACGGCTTCATCGCACGGCGCGCGGCAAGCAGCCAGGCGCGGGTGAAGTCGTCATAGGCCGAGAACGAATCGAACTTGTCCCAGTCGTCGTTGACGGCGTCGACGTGGGATTCGTCGGGGCGCTTGAGATCGCCCTTGAGCTGGAGATTGTAGGGCGGATCGGCGAACACGAGATCGACCGAACCAGCCTGAAGCTTCGACATCTCGGCGACGCAATCGCCGAGGATGATGCGATGCGAAGGAGACTCGAAATTTGTGCGGGGCGCCCTTGCAGACGCCCCGCGACGCGACTCTACCATGACTCAAGAACTCTGACTCAGGCGACGCTGTCGGCGACGCGGGACCAAACAACCGACTGACCGTTACATTGAAGCGGCAAAGTAAAAATCGACTTAACCCGCCGCTTTGGTGAGCAGACCTCGCGTCGCGTTCTGCGTGCATGTCGTCGCGCGCATTCGTCGTATTTTGCAGGGGATTTCGCGTTTGCTTGCGCCGCGGAAGCAATCATGGCTTCAAAAAGGCTGCAAATTTCTCTCGGAAAAAATTGCTCGACCCTCGGAAAAAATTGCTGGCCTCGGCATGTTGCCGCACTAGGCAATTTTTGCCGGCCACTATATTGATGGAAGCAACGGAAATTTTACGTGTGTGGCGCGTTGAGCTTTCGCGCGTCTGCGCCCAAATGATACCAATCGAGGACTGAGGGAAACCCGCCATGCGCTACGATGATTTCCGCCGCAGCGACGACATCGAGGATCGTCGCGACGATGGTGGAGGCGGCGGTGGCGGAGGCGGGTTCGGCCTGCCCATGGGCGGCGGCGGACTCGGTATCGGCACCATCATCATCCTCGGCCTGGTCGGCTACGCCTTCGGCATCGACCCGCGCATCCTGATCGGCGGCGCCGAGATCCTCACCGGCGGCGGCCAGGCACCGACCTACCAGACCGATCGCCAGGCCTCCTCCGGCAAGCGCGGCGCGCCGACCGACGAGATGGGCAGCATGATCTCCGGCATTCTCGGCGAGATCGACGATCGCTGGAGCGAGATCTTCCAGGCCTCGGGCCAGTCTTACACCGGTCCGAAGGTCGTGCTGTTCCGCAACGTCACCAATGGCGGCCGCTGTGGCCGGGCGGAATCGGCGATGGGGCCGTTCTATTGCCCGCCGGATCGCACCATCTTCCTCGACACCTCGTTCTTCCGCGAGGTCGAGACGCGCTTCCGCGGCTGCTCCGGCAAGTCGGCGTGCAATTTCACCACCGCCTACATCATCGCGCATGAAGCCGGCCATCACATCCAGAACCTGCTCGGCATCATCCCGCGCGTGACGCGATTGCAGCAGCAGGCCGGCTCGAAAGCGGAGGCGAACGCGCTCCAGGTCAAGGTCGAGCTGCAGGCGGATTGTCTCTCCGGCGTCTGGGTCAATCGCGAGGCGAAGAAGCGGCCGAACTTCCTCGAGCCCGGCGATATCGACGCCGCGCTGACCACCGCGAGCGCGATCGGCGACGACACGCTGCAGCGCCAGGCCACGGGCCGCGTCGTGCCCGACTCCTTCACCCACGGCTCCGCGGCGCAGCGCAAGCAATGGTTCATGACCGGCTACCAGCAGGGCACGGTCCAGGCCTGCAATACGTTCGGTAGCGGGGGATAGTGGTCAAGGTCTCGTGCCCCGGACGCTGCGCAGCACGAAGTGATGCGCTGCAGAGCCGGGGCCCACATCGCCGGTCTGCATGTTGCTAAGAATGGGTCCCGGCTCTGCGGAGCGGCACTTCGCGCCGCACCGCGTCCGGGACACGAGAGGAAAGATCAATGGCCTCCACTGACGAAACCAAACAATTCATCCCGCTCAACATCGCGGTGCTCACCGTGTCCGACACGCGTGCGCTCAGCGACGACAAGTCCGGCCAGACATTGGTCGATCGTCTCACCGCTGCCGGCCATCATCTCGCCGCGCGCGAGATCGTCACCGACGACGTCGAGGCGATCCGCGCCGTGATCCGCCGCTGGATCGCAGATAGCGGCGTCGACGTCGTCATCACCACCGGCGGCACCGGCTTCACCGGACGCGACGTCACGCCGGAGGCGGTCGAGCCGCTGTTCGAGAAGCGCATGGACGGATTCTCGATCGCGTTCCACATGCTGAGCCATGCCAAGATCGGGACGTCGACGATCCAGAGCCGCGCCACCGCCGGCGTTGCCGGCGCCACCTATATCTTCTGTTTGCCGGGCTCGCCCGGCGCCTGCCGCGACGGCTGGGACGGCATCCTTGCAGCCCAGCTCGACTACCGCACGCGGCCCTGCAATTTCGTCGAGATCATGCCGCGGCTGGACGAGCATTTGCGCAGACCGAAGGCGCAAGGCGCGACGGCGTAGGCATAAGTCGAGTATCTTTACTTCCTT
>NZ_JXDL01000001.1:3304293-3310475 GCF_001590795.1 Bradyrhizobium sp. AT1 | reverse complement strand
GGGAAGGTGGCGCGAAGCGCCGGATGAGGGGTATCTATCGGCACGGTGTGCGCGGAGAGATACCCCTCACCCCAGCAAGCCTGTGTCTGCCAGTTGAGTTGCCCTCTCCCGCAAGGGGCGAGGGCGCATTCACGCGCATCCCGCCCGCTGCGACAGCGTTACAAATCCCGCTCCCAGGTCTCTCCAATCAAGTCCTGCCCGAAGCTGTGATGCGGCTCCGTCGCCACCAACTCGAAGCCTGCGCTCTTGTAGATGCCGCGCGCGGCCACCAAAATACTCTGCGTCCACAGTGTCATCTTCTTATAGCCGCGCTCGCGCGCGCCCTGGATGCACTGCTCGACCAGCGCGCGACCAACGCCGAGGCCGCGTGCTTTCTTCTCCACCTGCAACAGGCGCAGCTTGGTGATCTCGTCGGTGGCCTTGACCAGGAAGACCGAGCCGACCGGCT
The DNA here is from genome assembly GCF_001590795.1 of Bradyrhizobium sp. AT1. GTDB lineage: Bacteria > Pseudomonadota > Alphaproteobacteria > Rhizobiales > Xanthobacteraceae > Bradyrhizobium. Next base: position 3,310,027 of record NZ_JXDL01000001.1, on the reverse strand, counting down.
CGCCGCCCACTTCCGCGATCCAGCAGTGCTCCCGCGCGGCGTCGTAGTTCCTGATGAACTGCGCGCAGATCTCGGCGACCAGTGCCTCGTAGCTGACATCCCAGCCGTAGTCCGCGGCGTAGGCGGCGCCCTGTCGGGAGATGACCCAGCCCATGTCGCCGACCCGATGGCTGCGCAGCATGAAGGCCGCGGGCTGGACGCGAGATGGCTCCAGCACGGCCTCGATGGTCGCCATGGCCTGCGTGAGCCGCGTCCTATCGTCAGCTGACAGCAGAGCCAGCATCGCGGCGACCTCGTTTTGCGAGCTCAGGTTCAGCTTGGCGTAGGTCTGGCGGCCCTTGGCGGTGAGGCTCAGCTGGTATTGCCTGCGATCCGCGGGCAGGGGCTTTCGCGTGATCAGCCCCTTTTCGTCGAAGTTCTGGACGATGCGGCTGAGATAGCCGGGGTCGAGACCAAGCTCGATTCCGATCTCCTTTGCCGCCAGCTCGTCGCGATGCGCGAGCTCATAGAGCACCCGGGCCTCGCTGAGCGAAAACGGGCTCTTGCCGAGGTGCTGGTCGAGCACACCGAGCTTGCGGGTATAGAAGCGGTTGAAGGCGCGGACCGCTGCGATTTGATGGTCGGCGACCGGTTCGGCTGCCGGGCTTGACGGCGAAGATCTGGACGGCATGGGACACCTCGATATTTGCCATTGTCAATTAATTATTTGACATTGGCAAGTATCAGGTCTCAGCCGGTCATGACGATCCGGCTGCGCAGCATGGTCCGGGACGAGCGGCCGAGCCGCCGGAGCAGCCGCGCCTCCGCACGGCGGGCCTGCGGCGGGTAGCCGCCGATCCGGTCGTAATGCTCTCGCGCGATCAGCAGTCCCTGATCGCCGCGCGGGCCGATCAGCCTGCGCGCCACGGCGCGGAGGATGTCGCGCAATCGGGTATCGGCGTAAGGCGAGGGCGCATATCGGAACACCGCGGCGCGGTCCCGCCCGCTGGTCGCGACGATCTGGATGAACTGGGTGGTTTCCTCGATCCAGCCGGTTTCCAGCACCGCGCCCGCAGGCAGGAACATCAGCCACGGCGAGCGGGCCTGGAGTGCGCCGGCCGCGAGTGCGGCGCCCTGCGAGGATCCCTCGAAACCGATGAAACGGCAGCCTGCGACGTCGGCAACGCGCTCGATGACGCCGTTGCGGGTGCCGTCGACCAGGAGCACCTCGCGGATGAGTCCGGCGGCGGCGCCGGGGACCAGCGCGGCCAGGGTGGCCACCGCCGTCCGCTCGACGCCTTCGGTCGGAATGATGACGCTCAACATGATTGAGGCTTCAATGTCTGCACTTCGGGAGAAGCGTAGCTCGTTATGATGTTGTCATAAACACGTGGCGTTGCCGAGCGCAACTTTCTCGCGGCGCTTCGGCGTGCGATGGTAAACTGCAGCAGCTCTCGCAGCCAAATGTGTCGTAGGCAGGCTGGCAATGTTGCCAAATGTTTCGGCACACGCGCATCCCGAAGCTGTTAACGCGTGGTCTCATGGGCGGGTTTGCGCGGAACGCGGGCGGTTGGCTCCTGCAAGGAGGATACGCTCTGCAAGAAAGGTTCGTACGGGAAATGTGTGACTTTGGTGCCGGCGGAGACCTCATATGAACGCCGATCAACTCGCCGTCGGTGCGGCGTCAGCGTCGCCGAAGCAGGCGACGCCGCCGACCTTGCGGATCCGCGCGCTGATGCTGGGTGATCGCATCAATGCCTCGGGTCTGGAGATCGGCACGTTGATCTCGTCCACCCCGGCCGCCTTCCGCGTCCATGCCGGGCTCGTCGTGATCTTCCGCTATGGGGTCGTCGTGTTGATCGGCCTGCTTCCTTCGGAGGAGAAGGTCCTCATCGACAACCTGAAATCACGCGTCACCGGAGAGCTCAGCCCCTATGAAGAGGAGATCGCGCAAGCGCAGCTCTGCAACGACGAGGCCGCCGAGGCGATCCAGCCGGGCGGGCCGATCTGCCTCGCCAAATTCTCCGACGACCGGCTGCTGCTGGTTGCGGATGCGCTCGCCAAGAGCACGTCGCTGGCGCGCGACGAGCGCCGCGTCGCCGCGGTCTTCGATGTGATCGAGCCCTTTGCGCGGGAACTCGCCGAACACGGCCGCACGCCGCGCCGGCGCAGGGGCATCCTGCAACTGATCGGCAACGCATTGCTGGTGCAGCAGCGCGTCGCCGGCCGTGTCGCGATCGCCGAGAAGCCCGACGTGCTCTGGGAGAAGCCCGAGCTCGACCGGCTCTATTCCCGTCTCGAGGACGAATACGAGCTGAAGGAGCGCCTCGACACGCTCGAGCGCAAGCTCACCGCGGTGTCGGAGACCGCCAACGCGCTCACCGACATCATCGATACCCAGCGCTCGCTCCGTCTCGAGATCGCGGTGGTGGTGTTGATCGTGATCGAGGTCGCGATCGGGTGTTTCCAGATCCTGTCGGGGACTCACTGAGCCGCCGCGGCCCGTGGGTGGTCCTGTCGGCTCGCCTCCGACCGCCACGCGGCGATCTCGGCGAGCTCGGCCTCGGGACGCGTCTCGACCGTCTCGCAGCGCCCGAGATAGAGTTCTCCGGCATCGCCTTCGATCGTGACCCATTCGCCCTCACTGAGCACGGCATCGGCAAGATGCGCCCGTCTTCCCGCCGGATCGATCTCCAGTTGCTTGCAGCCGACGACGCAGGGCTTGCCCATCTGCCGCGCCACCAGCGCCGCATGCGAAGTGCGCGCGCCGACCGAGGTGACGATGCCGGCCGCGAGCGCAAAGCCCGCGACGTCGGCGGTGCTGGTATCGGGGCGCAGCAGGATCACCGGCTCGCCCGACGCCGCGAGGCGCTGTGCGCTTTCTGACGAGAAGGCCGCGCGTCCGATCCCGATGCCGCCGGAGGCGCCGATGCCGCTGGCTGCTGGCCGGCCCGGAGCCACCAGCCTGGTCTCGGCGAGCGATGCGAGGTCGATCTCCGCAATCCGCGCCAGCGCCTCGTCCCGCGAGATCATGCCTTCGTGCACCAGATCGATCGCGATCCGGGCCGCGGCGCGCGGCGTACGCTTGGCGGTGCGGGTCTGGAGGATCCAGAGCCGGCCGTCCTCGACCGTGAATTCGACGTCCTGAACGTCCGCGAACTCGCTTTCGAGCCGCTTCAGGACCGCACCGAGCTCGGCCTCGATGGTCGGCAGCTCGCGCGCGATGGCCTCGGCGGTATCCGGCGCGCGGCGCCCGGCAACGACGTCTTCGCCCTGCGCATCGAGCACGAGATCGATCATCGGGCGGGGAGCGCCCGTCGAGGGATCGCGCGAGAAGGCGACGCCGGCGCCCGAGGCCAGCCCGCCGTTGCCGAATACCATGGTCTGCACGGTCACGGCGGTGCCTTCGAGCTCTTCGAGATGCTGGAGGCTGCGATAGGTCTGTGCACGTTCGCTGGTCCAGGAGCGATAGACCGCCTGGGCCGCGGCTTCGAGCTGGGCATGGGCGTCCTCGAGCCAACCACCGGCGCGATCCTCGACCAGCGCCTGCTCGCCGGCGGCGAGCCGCTCGAGCGCTTCGCTGTCGAGCTCGCGGTCGCTGCCGGCGCCTTCAGCTCCGACAAGTTCCGAGATACGCGCGGTCAATAGAGCCGGATCGAGCTCCAGCACGGTTTCGCCGAAGCTCTCCAGGAAGCGGCGGCGGCAGTCCCAAGCGAGCCGGGGTCGGCCGGTCGCGCGGATCAGGCCGTGCACCGCATCGGACGTGCAGCCGACGTTGAGAACGGTGTCGAGCATGCCCGGCATCGATCGCGCGGCGCCGGACCGCACCGACACCAGCAGCGGCTGCCTGCGGTCGCCGAAGCGCCTTCCGGTCGCGCTCTCCAGGAACGCGATTCCCTCCTTCAAGCCATCGCGCAGATGCTGCGCGGCGTGGGCATGGCCGGCGATGATGTCGGCGCAGAGCTTGACCGGCAGCACGAAAGCGGGCGGCACCGGAAGGCCCAGCGCCGCCATGCGGGCGAGGTTGGCGGCCTTGGCGCCGATCTCGTCGGCCGGTCGCACTTCGGTGGATCCGGCGCCGATACGCACGATATGCATGGTGGTCCCCTCAGGCTGCGAGATCGATCATGATGTGACGGCGGAGCAGATGGCCGAACGCCGCCAGGCGGTCGGTCGCGCGTTCGATGGCGCGGGCAAGCTCGATCACCGACAGCGATGTCGCGACGTCGAAGCCGCTGCGGAAAACGAGCGCAGTCGTCGCACGCTCGCACGCGTCGCCGGCGTGCTCGGCGTCGATCAGGCGGCTGACGGCGGAGAGCGCGTCCTCGGAATCGGCCCGCCGTCCCTCCGGCACGTCGATCGCCGCGGCGACGCCGCTGGCCGCCACTTCGGTCGCGGTCGCCGCCACCGTGCAAAGTTCTGCCAGCGACGCCAGCAGAGCGGGATCGGTCCGTTCGGGCATCAGCGAGGCGATGAATGCGGCCTGCTCCAGCTCGTCGACGGCCTCCTCGGCACGGTCGATCAACTGGCCGATCAGCGGACGGGCATTGAGGCGGTCGACCTCGTTGCGGCCCTCGAGCGCGATGCGATCGGCCTTCTGCTCGATCGCGCCGCAGCGTTGCACCAGCAGCTTGCCATCGGCGGGCTGGCCGGCCCGCAGCGCGGCGACATGGCGCGTGATCGCGGCGACGAGATCGTGGGCGAGGCCGATCTGGCGCAGCACGGCGGCAAGCAGGGCGCCGTCGACGCGATCCAGATGCCGCATCAGGTCGGCTTCGATCTGGTCGCGCACCGTTCTCACCGAGCGGCCGGCGAGCAGCGCTTCGGTGGAGGCACGGAGCGAAGCCTTGAGGAAGTCGATCGCGGCGCCGCGGCCCAGCGCCTGATCGAGCCGCTCGCCGAAGCCGATCCGCGAGGGAGCGGCGTTCCTGACCGCAGACCCCAGCAGATCGTTGCCGCCGAGCTCGAGGAAGCCGCGATGGCCGATCTGTTGACGTGCCGCCCATTCCAGGATGCGGGCCGCATCGTCCTTGGCGACCCAGGTCCTGAGCAGTTTGCGCGCCTTGTTCCAGTCGATCAGAAAGACCAGTGCGGCACCGAGCGCCGCGAGGAATTCGTTGCGATCGGCGGCGTGGTCCGCCTGATATTGTCCGGTGACGAGATAGAAGGAATTGTCTTCGCCGAGGCCAGCTGCGGTGTGTCGGTCAAGCCCGCTCCATGTCGCGTCGAACTTGTCGAACAGTGACATGAAGAATTTCGCCCGCGCCAGATGCACGTCGGTGTAGGTGACGGTGACCGCATTCTTCCTGATCGCGACCACCACGACGTGTGCGTCCGTGGTGCCGATGTCGTTCTGGATCAGGAGGCGGCCGCCGGCCCGTGTGGCCATGGTGTCGAGGCCGGGATGATTGAACTTGAGACCTCGCGTTGCGTTCAGCCCCTTCATGAAGGCAGCGACGGCCGGCCGGTCCTCGCTGTGCAGACCGAAGACATGGGCGCCGTCGAGCACTTCTTCCGAGCAGCTTGCGGCAAGCCTGTTGAGCTGCTTGTGCAGGTCCATGACGAGACGGTGCAGGCTGTCGCCGGCGGTGTCGGCGACGCCGGTCAGACGCGCGATGCGAGACATCTCGATCTCGCAGGTGGCCTCGAGCAGGCCGGCGGCGCGGATCGCGTCGAGCCGCGCCCGCGCCTTCTCGCCTTCGCCGGCCGCGCCGGCACCGACGGCGCGGATCATGGTCGCCGCGTCGTCCTGAAT
>NZ_JXDL01000001.1:3294580-3303671 GCF_001590795.1 Bradyrhizobium sp. AT1 | reverse complement strand
CCGTCCGATCAGGTGAGCGCCGCCGATGAGTGCTGCGATCCCGGCGGGGGCGATGCCGGCCGTCTGGCTTTCGAGGCTGAGGACGTTGACGAGCCGGTCGGGCTCCTGTGCACGCTGGGCAGCCGCCTGCAATGCGCTCATCCGCACCTTGATGCGGTCGTTGGCTGCGAGCCCTTCCGCCACCAAGACGGGCAGCAGGATGTCGCCTTGTCCGAGCTCTTCGATGATGTGGGTCTTCATGATCTGTCCGCTCGATGAATAATGCGGTCTCTATGCCACGAGACTCTGACGGCCTCGTTGCGGCAGATCATTCATAAAAATGTCACGTGAGGTGGCGCCCGCGGATCACGGCGGCGCAATGGCGCGCGATCGTCAGCTCTTCATTGGTTGGAATGACGCGCACATCGACAGCGCTATCGCCGCCGCTGATCCGCTCGCGCGCCGCCTCATTCGCAGCCGCATCGATCCGCACGCCGAGCCAGCCGAGCCGCGCGCCGATCGCGCTGCGGACTTCCTTGGCATGCTCGCCGATGCCGCCGGTGAAGACCAGGCAATCCAGTCCTTCGAGCGTCGCCGCCATCATCGCGATCTCTTGCGCCGCGCGGAAAGTGAAGAGATCGACCGCCTCTTGCGCCGCGATCTCGCCGCTCGCCAGCAGCGTGCGCATGTCGGCGGAGAGGCCGGAGACGCCGAGGAGGCCGGACTCGTGATAGAGCAGGTGCTGGATTTCCTCGGCTGACATCTTCTCGTGCTGTTGCAGATAGAGCAGCACGCCGGGATCGATCGTGCCTGAGCGTGTGCCCATCACGAGACCGTCAAGCGGCGTCAATCCCATCGTGGTGTCGACGCTGCGGCCGTCGCGGAGCGCGCAGAGGCTGGCGCCGTTGCCGAGATGCGCGATGACGGTGCGTTTGGCGACGAGCTGCGGCGCGATCTCGGCGAGGCGGCCGGCGACATATTCGAACGAGAGGCCGTGAAAGCCGTAGCGTCGGACGCCGCGCTCCTCATACCGCCTCGGAATCGCAAAGCGGCTCGCGGGCGGCAGCATGCTGTGATGGAAGGCGGTGTCGAAGCAGGCGATCTGCGTCAGCGCAGGCCGGATCGCCGCAAGCGCGCGAATTGGCACGAGGCTCCGCGGCTGGTGCAGCGGTGCCAGTGGGGTCAATGCTTCGAGCTTCGCGACGACCTCGTCCGTCACAACGGCCGGGCCCGAATGATCCGGCCCGCCGTGAACGATGCGATGGCCGGCTGCGCTCAGGCTGTGCTCGCCGAACCGGTCCTCGATGAAGGCGAGCACGTCGGCGAACAGATGGCCGCCGTCGGCATCGGCCGCGTCTCTTCGTGTCTCGAACAAATCTTCACCCGCGGGACTCTTCACCACGAGCCGGGGTCTTGCCTCGTGCTCGTCGAGCAGGCCCTTGCAAAGCAAGTTGGGGTCGCCCGCCGATATCTCGAACAGGCCGAACTTGATGCTCGACGATCCCGAATTGAGGACGAGGACCGTGTCCGGCATGGCTAGTCGCCGGCCTCGGTCGGCGTGTTGCCGCCGGAGCTGTTGGGCCAGACCCAGCCCAGGATCTCGGGCATGTCCTCGCCGTGCTCCCTCACATAGTGCGAATGCTCGATCAGCTTGTCGCGGAATTGCTGCTTGGCCTGCGCGGCTTTGGCTGCAAGCCCGGGCACGCGTTCGATCGCCTCGATCGAGAGGTGATAGCGGTCGAGCTCGTTGAGCACGACCATGTCGAACGGCGTCGTCGTGGTGCCTTCCTCGGCAAAGCCGCGCACATGCATGCCGGAATGGTTGGTGCGGTTATAGGTCAGGCGATGGATCAGATAGGGATAGCCGTGATAGGCGAAGATCACGGGCTTGTCCGTCGTGAACAGGCTGTCGAAATCGCGGTCGGACAACCCGTGCGGATGCTGGTCCTGCGGCTGCAGCGTCATGAGATCGACGACGTTGACGACGCGGATCTTCAGGTCCGGCAGCGCCTTGCGCAGCAGATCGACGGCGGCGAGCGTCTCCAGCGTCGGCACGTCGCCGGCGCAGGCCATCACGACATCAGGTTCGTCGCCGGCCTTCTCCGTTCCGGCCCAGCTCCAGATGCCGATGCCGGCATCGCAATGCGTGGCCGCGTCCTGCATCGAGAGCCATTGCGGCGCCGGCTGCTTGCCGGCGACGATGACGTTGATGCGGTTGTAGGTGCGCAGGCAGTGGTCGGCGATCCACAGCAGCGTGTTGGCATCCGGGGGGAAGTAGATGCGGACGATGTCGGCCTTCTTGTTGGCGACGAGATCGACGAAGCCGGGGTCCTGATGGCTGAAGCCGTTATGGTCCTGCCGCCAGACATGCGAGGTCAGGAGATAGTTGAGCGAGGCGATCGGGCGCCGCCACGGCAGCTCGCGCGTGACCTTCAACCATTTGGCGTGCTGGTTGAACATGGAATCGACGATGTGGATGAACGCCTCGTAGCAGGAGAAGAAGCCGTGCCGGCCGGTGAGCAGATAGCCTTCGAGCCAGCCCTGGCAGAGATGCTCGCTCAGCACCTCCATGACGCGGCCGTCCTGCGCCAGATGCACGTCGTAAGGTTCGATCGGCTCCATCCAGACCCGCTCGGTCTCCTCGAACACCGCGTCCAGACGGTTTGACGCGGTCTCGTCCGGGCCCATGATGCGGAAGTTGCGTTCCCCCGCGTTGAGGCGGATGACATCGCGCAAAAATTTGCCGAGTTCGCGCGTCGCTTCGGCCACGACGCCGCCGGGCCGCGGCACGTCGACGGCGAAGCTGCGGAAGTCCGGCAGCTTCAGCTCTTTCTTGAGCAGCCCGCCATTGGCATGTGGATTGGCGCCCATGCGCCTGTTACCGCCGGGCGCGAGCGCCTGAAGCTCCGGGATGAGCGCGCCGCTCGCGTCGAACAGTTTTTCGGGCTCGTAGCTGCGCATCCAGTCTTCGAGCACTTTGAGATGCGCCGGGTTCTCGCGGCAGCCTGCGACAGGGACCTGATGCGCGCGCCAAAAACCCTCGACCTTCTTGCCGTCGACCTCCTTCGGGCCGGTCCAGCCCTTCGGGCTGCGCAGCACGATCATCGGCCAGCGCGGCCGTTCGACCGCCTTGCGGCCGTCGCGGGCGTGCTGCTGGATCGAGCGGATGCTGGCGAACGCGACGTCGAGCGCGTCCGCCATGGCCTGGTGCATCAATTTGGGATTATCACCCTCGACGAACAGCGGCTCGTGGCCCAGCCCGCGGAAGAGATCGCGGATCTCGCTGTCCGGCATCCGGCCGAGCACGGTCGGATTGGCGATCTTGTAGCCGTTGAGATGCAGGATCGGCAGCACCGCACCGTCATGGGCGGGGTTCAGGAACTTGTTGGAGTGCCAGGACGCAGCTAACGGCCCGGTCTCGGCTTCGCCGTCGCCGACCACGCAGGCGACGATCAGATCGGGATTGTCCAGCGCCGCGCCATAGGCATGCACCAGCGCGTAGCCGAGCTCCCCGCCTTCGTGGATCGAGCCCGGGGTTTCCGGCGCCGCGTGGCTCGGAATGCCGCCGGGGAACGAGAACTGCCGGAACAGCTTGCGCAATCCGTCCGCATCGCGCGCGATGTCCGGATAGATCTCGCTGTAGCTGCCTTCCAGATAGGTGTTGGCGACCATGCCCGGGCCGCCATGGCCGGGGCCGCAGACATAGAGCACGCTGACATCGAGTGCGCGGATCACGCGGTTGAGATGGGCATAGATGAAGTTCAGGCCGGGCGTCGTGCCCCAATGGCCGAGCAAACGGGGCTTGATGTGCTCGGGACGCAAGGGTTCTCGCAGCAGCGGATTGTCGAGCAAATAGATTTGCCCGACGGAGAGGTAGTTCGCGGCGCGCCAGTAGCGATCGAGGAGATCAAGGTCGTTGCTCGCTGAGGCCGATTGTTGTTGATTTGTCATGTTCCTGCTGACCTTCACCCGGCGATCGTCACCAACATTGTTCCGCGGTGATCGATCCCTGACCGGCATCAAACGAAATCATTGCGACGGGCATGTTGCGTGAGGTCAAACGGCCGAGCCCGAAATTTGGGCGGCTACTGTGCATGGGGTTGTTTTCCCATTTTTTGTTTGTGTTCTTGATTTGTTCCGTTTGCGTGCTATCTTGGCTGCATGAGTCCAGCAGCATCCTCTCATGCTCTCAAGCACCCGCCGGTCAAGGCGCCCTCCGAGCCGGCGGGTGTGGACTCTGACTTTCCGGAACTCGGCGTCGCCATCGATCGTGCGCGCCGGCGAGGGCGGGGCGCCCAGTCCAATGCCAGCGGCCGCTACGAGGCCGAGGCGCGCGTCGCCTTCGACGACGGCTGGCAGAGCCTGGAAGAGCTGCCGCCGTTCAAGACCAGTGTGGGGGTCGATACCTCGCGCAAGGTGATCACCCGCAACGACTCCCCCGATATCGGCTTCGATCGCTCGATCAATCCCTATCGCGGCTGCGAGCACGGCTGCGTCTATTGTTTCGCACGGCCGACCCACGCCTATCTCGGCCTGTCGCCTGGGCTCGACTTCGAGTCGAAACTGTTCGTGAAGCCCGATGCGCCGGCGCTGCTGGAGAAAGAGCTCGCCGCGACCGGCTACGAGCCGCGGATGATCGCGATCGGCACCAACACCGATCCCTACCAGCCGATCGAGCGCGAGCGCAAAATCATGCGCGGCATCCTGGAAGTGCTGGAGCGTGCCGGCCATCCCGTCGGCATCGTCACCAAGTCGGCGCTGGTGGTGCGCGACATCGACATTCTCGCGCGAATGGCCAAGCGCAACCTCGCCAAGGTCGGGATCTCCGTCACCTCGCTCGATCCGAAGCTGGCGCGCGCCATGGAGCCGCGGGCCTCGACGCCGCCGAAGCGGCTGGAGGCGCTGAAGCAGCTCTCGGACGCCGGCATTCCCACCACCGTGATGGTCGCGCCCGTGATCCCCGCGCTGAACGATGCCGAGATCGAGCGCATTTTGGACGCCGCCGCCCATGCCGGCGTCAAGGAAGCCTCCTATGTGCTGCTGCGGCTGCCGCTGGAAGTGCGCGATCTCTTCCGAGAATGGCTGATGGCGAACTACCCGGACCGCTATCGCCACGTCTTCACGCTGATCCGCGACATGCGCGGCGGCCGCGACTACGACGCCAAATGGGGCGAGCGGATGAAGGGCACGGGACCGATGGCCTGGACCATCGGCCGCCGTTTCGAGATCGCCTGCGAGCGGCTCGGGCTGAACAAGCGGCGCTCCAAGCTGACGACGGATCACTTTGCGCGGCCGAAGCGGAACGGCGATCAGCTCAGCCTGTTCTGAGCGTAAGTGGAAGAGGTGTCGTATGAGTAAGGACGTTCGGCCCCCGTTGCCCCGGCTCACCGTCATCACGCTCGGCGTCGGCGACATCCGCGCCAGCATCGCCTTTTACGACGCACTCGGCTTCTCGCGCCGGCTGAAGGCAACCGGCGAGGCGGTGGCGTTCTACGATACCGGCGGTCCGGTGCTCGCGCTGTTTCCGTGGGATCAGCTCGCCGCCGATGCGAAGCTGCCTGACGGTCCCAGGCCTGCGGCCTTCCGCGGAATGACCCTCGCCTGGAACTGCCGGACACGTGAGGAAGTCGATGCGGTGCTGGCCTTCGCGCTCGGCAAGGGCGCAAAACTGCTGAAGGCGGCGCACGAGACCGATTACGGCGGCTATTCCGGCTATTTCGCCGACCCCGATGGCCATCCCTGGGAGGTTGTGGTCGCGCCAGGCATCGAGGTCGGGGACGACCGACGGGTGCATCTGGCGGAGTAGGGCTCGCCTGAATAACGGGAATTGTCGGGGGTTCCCGGTTGCGCAGGCCGGGGCGGTTGCGCACCATCCCGGCCATGATTCGGGACAAGAAGCCAGCCAAAGTCGCGGCAAAGAAGGGCGCAGCGAAGAAGGCTGCGCCGGCCAAGGCAGGTAAAGCGGCTGCACCCAAACCAACGGGCGCGGCCGCCGGGAAGAAGGGCATCATCGCCATTGCGCCGCCGAGCTTCCGCCGCGAGCGCGCGCTGATCAAGCGCGGCGTCTGGCCGGTTGCCGGCTGCGACGAGGCGGGCCGCGGGCCGCTGGCCGGTCCGGTGGTGGCCGCTGCCGTGATCCTCGATCCCGACCGCATCCCGCGCGGCATCGATGATTCCAAGCGCCTGACGGCTGAGGAGCGCGAAAGACTGTTCGACAAGATCTGTGCGACCGCGCAGGTCTCCGTTGCCGTCGCCTCGCCCTCGCGAATCGACCGCGACAACATCTTGCGTGCGTCGTTGTGGGCGCTGAAGCGCGCCGTGGTGGCGCTGCCCGAGCAGCCCCGCCACGTTTTCGTCGACGGCCGCGACCGGCTCGACACGGAATGCGATTGCGAGGCCGTGATCGGCGGCGACGGTCTCGTGCTGTCGATCGCTGCGGCCTCCATCATCGCCAAGGTGACGCGCGACCGCCTGATGTGCGCGCTGGCGCAGGACTGCCCCGGCTACGGCTTCGAGCAGCACAAGGGCTACGGCGTCCCCGAGCACCTCGAGGCGCTGAACCGCCTCGGCCCCACCATCCACCACCGCCGCTTCTTCGCCCCCGTCGCCGCGGCGCGCGCCAAGCACATGCCCTGGACCGTCGAGCCGGTGCAGGATCTGTTTGCAGTGACTGAGGTGCAGGTGGAAGCGTCCGTCGAGATCGACGCGTCGGCAGGGCTCTAAGGGTCAGCCCCCCGCAGTTCGGCTCCGTCATGGCCGGGACAAGCCCGGGCATGACGAGCAGACGGTCGTTGCCACGACGCGTGACGCCCTTTATCAAAACAGATGTGAGCGAATAGGGCCGGCTGGACGGGTTGGCTGCATCTTTCGGACGTTGCATGCGGTTTACCTCCCTGGTCATCGAGCTCATTCGCGCCCGGCCGCGGCTGATCGTGTGGATCGCCGTGCTGCTGCAGGCTTTGATGTGGCTGTTCGTGGCGCTGGTGTTCTACCGCAGCCCGCCCGGCACGCTGGCGACGCTGCTGGCTTTCGGACGCGAATACCAGGTCGGTACCGATCTCGGGCCGCCCTTGCCGGTCTGGCTCGCCGACATCGCCTATCGCGCCGCCGGCGGCCACATGTTCGGCGTCTATGTGCTGGCCCAGCTCTGCGAGATCGCGACCTTCATCGCGCTCTATCATCTGTCCCGCGCCGTGGTCGGCTCGCAACAGGCCGTGCTCGCCGTGCTCTTGACCATGACGGTGCTCGCCTTCTCGTCGTCAGCGCTCGACTTCGGCCCCCTCGTGCTGGCCCGGCCGCTCTGGGCGCTGCTGCTGCTGCACTCCTGGCAGATCATCGGCCAGCGTCGCGGCAACGCCTGGTTCGCCTGGTCGATCGAGGCAGGCCTGCTGCTGCTGACGACGCCCGCGGCGATCTTCCTGCTGTTGCTGCTCGTCGTGTTCGCGGTCTCGACCGCCGGCGGCCGCCGGACCCTGCGCACGCTAGATCCGCTGTTTGCGCTGATCGTCGTCGCCGTTCTGGCGCTGCCCTATGCGGTCTGGCTGATGCGGGCCGAGACGCTTGCGATGCCGGCCCTGCCGCAGGTCGCGGAGCTCAGTACCCGCGCGCTGCATGCGGCCTGGCTGCTCGGCGGCCTCGTGCTCGGGGCCGCCGCGATCCCGGCGCTGACCTTCCTCAACACCGGCCTGTTCGCCATCAAGGGCGAGGAGCCGCCGATCATCTTCCGGCCGCCGGTCGCGCCGCTCGCGCGCAACTTCGTGTATTTCTTCGCGCTCGCCCCAGTGCTGGGCGCCGTGCTGATCTCCGGCCTGCTCGGGCTCGACTCCGTCGTCGGTGGCGCCGGCGTCGTGCTGGTCATGTCCGGGCTTGCCGTGGTCGTCGCGTCCGGAGATCTCATTGCCATGCGCCGCGCGCGCATGCTGCGCATGGTGTGGGCCGCCGCCGTCGTGGCGCCGGCCCTGGGCGTCGTGCTCGCCGTCCTGTTCATGCCCTGGACAGGGACCAACGAGATCGCGACCTCGATGCCGGCACGCGCGATCTCGGACTTCTTCGATGAGAGCTTCGCCCGCCGCACCAACCATCGCCTGCGCGCCGTTGCCGGCGAGACGCAGCTGGCGAGCCTGATCACGCTGCATTCCGGCCGGCCGCATCTGTTCATCGACGCCGACCCTGCGCGCACGCCGTGGATCAATCAGGCCAAGTTCAGCGAGACCGGCGGCGTCGTGGTCTGGCGCGCCGCCGATACCGCCGGCACGCCACCACCCGATATCCTCAAGCGCTTTCCCGGCATCGTGCCGGAAGTGCCGCGCGCCTTCGAATGGCTGGTGACGGGTCGGCAGCAATTGTTGCGTATCGGCTGGGCCATCGTGCGGCCGAAGGGGACGTAGCCACGGTCGTCATTCCGGGGCGCGGCAAAGCCGCGAGCCCGGAATCCATTCACCCACCAACTCTGTCGCTCGATGGATTCCGGGCTCTCGCTTCGCGAGCCCCGGAATGACATGGCATGTGTAGCTACGTCGCGCCTTGCTCCAGCACCTTCGCGATCGCCCGCAAATCCTGCCAGGCCAGCCGCTTGTACGACGGCGAGCGGAGCAGATAGGCCGGATGGAACGTCGGCAGCGCGCGGATGGTGCGCCCGCCGGCGTCGTAGTCGAACCAGCGCCCGCGCGTGCGCATGATGCCCTCGCGCGTTCCCAGCAGCGTCTGCGTCGAGGGATTGCCGAGCGTCACCAGCACGTCGGGATTCACCAGCTCGATCTGGCGCTGAATGAAGGGCAGGCAGATCTGCGTCTCCTGCGGCGTCGGCGTGCGGTTGCCGGGCGGCCGCCAGGGAATCACGTTGGCGATGTAGGCGGTGCTGCGGTTGAGCCCGATCGCGCCGATCATCAGGTCGAGCAGCTTGCCGCTGCGCCCGACAAAGGGCAGGCCCTCGATGTCCTCGTCACGGCCCGGCGCCTCGCCGACGAACATGATGCGCGCCTGCGGATTACCGTCGGCGAACACCAGCCGCGTCGCGGTGTGTTTCAGCGCGCAGCCCTCGAAGCTTTGCATGAGCTCGCGTAGCGCCTCCAGCGTCGGCGCGGTGCGCGCGGCCTCGCGTGCCGATGCGATC
>NZ_JXDL01000001.1:3286266-3293701 GCF_001590795.1 Bradyrhizobium sp. AT1 | reverse complement strand
GGAGGTGCCGCGCGCGGGGCCGGCGGTGGGGCATCCAATTCCGCCAGGCGGTCGATCGGTTCCTCGGCGAGCGCGCAATCGACGCCGGCCTCCAGATAGAAGGCAAGAAGCTCGCGGACGGTGGGTGCGGGTTCGGGTATCATGGGAAAGTCTGACTATTAGTTCAGTTTAAGGCGCCTTGCACCCCGGTGAAACGCATTTCCGTGGTTGTCCTACCCGGAAAAATCGGAAACAAGAGGGCGCAAATGACCAAGGACCGTCTCAAGGGCTGAGATCAGATGAGCACCGAAGAACTTCCTCCGCGCGAATCCATGGAATTCGACGTCGTCATCGTCGGCGCCGGCCCCTCGGGCCTGTCCGCCGCGATCCGGCTGAAGCAGCTCAATGCCGATCTCAACGTCGTGGTCGTGGAGAAAGGCTCCGAGGTCGGCGCGCATATTCTCTCGGGTGCCGTGATCGATCCGGCCGGGCTCGACAAGCTGATCCCGGACTGGCGCGAGGATTCCGACTGCCCGCTGAAGACCCAGGTGAAGGACGATCGCTTCTATTGGATGACGGCCGGCGGCGCGATCAAGCTGCCGAACTTCATGATGCCGCCGCTGATGGACAATCATCACTGCTTCATCGGCTCGCTCGGCAATGTCTGCCGCTGGCTGGCGCGGAAGGCCGAGGCGCTCGGCGTCGAGATCTATCCGGGCTTTGCCGCTGCCGAGGTGCTCTATGACGAGGAGGGCAGGGTCAAGGGCATCGCCACCGGCGACATGGGCATCGGCCGCGACGGCAAGCCGAAGGATTCGTTTACCCGCGGCATGGAATTGCTCGGCAAGTACACGCTGTTCGCCGAAGGCGCTCGCGGCAGCCTGACCAAGCAACTCATCGCGAAGTTCGCGTTGGATGCCAACAGCGAGCCGGCGAAGTTCGGCATCGGCCTCAAGGAGGTCTGGCAGATCGATCCGGCGAAGCATCAGAAGGGAACGATCCAGCATTCGTTCGGCTGGCCTCTCGACCTGAAAACCGGCGGCGGCTCGTTCCTCTATCATTACGACGACAATCTCGTCGCCGTCGGCTTCGTCGTGCATCTGAACTACGACGATCCCTACCTGTCGCCGTTCGACGAGTTCCAGCGCTTCAAGACTCATCCGTCGATCCGCGGCACCTTCGAGGGTGCCAAGCGGCTCGCTTACGGTGCGCGCGCTATCACCGAGGGCGGTTATCAGTCGGTGCCGAAGCTCAGCTTCCCCGGCGGCGCGCTGATCGGTTGCGCGGCCGGCTTCGTCAACGTGCCGCGCATCAAGGGCGTGCACAATGCGATGGGCACCGGCATGCTCGCAGCCGAGCACGTCGCAGCAGCGCTCGCCGCCGATCGCAGCAATGACGAGTTGGTCGAGTACGAGAACGCCTGGCGCTCGTCCTCCGTCGGCAAGGACCTGTTCCTGGTGCGCAACGTCAAGCCGCTGTGGTCGAAGTTCGGCACCGTGCTCGGCGTCGCGCTCGGCGGCCTCGACATGTGGTGCAACACGCTGTTCGGCGCCTCGCTGTTCGGCACCCAGTCTCATGCCAAGCCCGACCGCGCCACGCTCGATCCGGCCAAACAGCATGCGCCGAAGAACTACCCGAAGCCGGACGGCAAGATCTCGTTCGACAAACTGTCCTCGGTGTTCCTGTCCAACACCAACCACGAGGAGGACCAGCCGGTCCATCTCAAGGTCACGGACATGAACTTGCAGAAGACCTCCGAACACGACGTGTTCGCCGGTCCTTCGAATCGCTATTGCCCGGCCGGCGTCTATGAATGGGTCGAGGAGGGCTCGAGCCCGCGCTTCCAGATCAACGCCCAGAACTGCGTTCACTGCAAAACCTGCGACGTGAAGGATCCCAACGGCAACATCACCTGGGTTCCCCCGGAGGGCGGCGGCGGTCCGAACTACGAGGCGATGTGAGAACGGGCCGGGCAAGCGGATTAGGTCACAAAGCGATCCGGCGCACGTTCGCGTGAGGAGGGGGCCGCGGCGACGGGTCGCGGCCACGATAAGGCCATAGTAGCGGCGTCTTGGGGCTGCTCCGGACCGGTGACTTGGCCGATTTGGGGCGCGCGGAGGGGGGCTGTCCGGTCCGAATCCTTGCGGCGAAGCGCCAAAAGCGGCATTGTCGGCCTGACGGTTCCGGGTCCCAATGCCACCGGCCGCGTTCGCATGCGATACGGCCCTCTGCTGCAAACCCAGGCACTACCAACTCAAGGCGAGCCCTGATGTTTTCAAATCGTTTCAACCGCTGGACTGTTGCCGCCATCGCCCTCATGGGCACAGCGATCGCGACCGTCCCGGGCAGGGTCCTGGCGCAGACGCCGGATCACCCGGAGAACACGGCGGCGCAGTTTCCGACCCGAAACGATCTGAAGTCGCTCACCGGGGCCGGCAGCTATCTCGCCGCCCGCCACGCCAGCGTCGAGCGTGACGCGGCCTCCGCCGCCGCATTCTACCGCTCCGCCCTGCGCACCGACCCCAAGAACAACGAGCTGCTCGACCGCGCCTTCATCTCCTCGGTCGCCGACGGCGACATCGAGGAGGCGGTCAAGCTCGCCGAGCGCGTCCTCACCATCGACAAGACCAACCGCGTCGCACGTCTCGTCGTCGGCGTGCATGATCTCAAGGTGAAGAAGTACGCCGCCGCGCAGACCAACATCAACCAGTCGATCCGCGGTCCGATCACCGATCTCGTCGCCACGCTGCTGTCCGGTTGGGCCGCCTATGGTGCGGGCGATGCCAAGGGCGGTGTCGCCACCATCGACAAGCTGGCCGGCCCCGAATGGTACCCGCTGTTCAAGGACCTCCATGCCGGCATGATCCTCGAGCTCTCCGGCAAGGAGAAGGACGCCGGCACCCGCTTCGAGCGCGCCTACAAGCTCGACGATTCCATGCTGCGCGTGACCGAGGCCTATGCGCGCTGGCTGTCGCGCAACAAGGATTCCGGCGCCGCGACCACCGTCTACCAGGCCTTCGACAAGAAGCTGGCGCGTCATCCGCTGATCCAGGAGGGCCTGCGCGAGACCAAGGCCGGCAAGAAAATGCCGCCGCTGGTCGATTCCGCCCAGGCCGGCGCCGCCGAAGCGCTCTACGGCATCGGCGCCACGCTGACCCGCCGCGGCGGCGAGGATCTCGCGCTGGTCTATCTCCAGCTCGCGCTCTACCTCCAGCCGACCCATCCGCTGGCGCTGCTCTCGCTCGCCGATCTCTACGAATCGGTGAAGCGGCCGCAGATGGCGATCAAGGTCTACGAGCGCGTGCCGGCGAGCTCGCCGCTCAAGCGCAACGCGCAGATCCAGCTCGCCATTGATCTGGATTCCGCCGACCGCACCGACGAGGCGATCAAGATCCTCAAGGGCGTCACTGCCGAGGATGCCAAGGACCTCGAAGCCATCATGGCGCTCGGCAATATCGAGCGCGGCCGCAAGAGGTTCGGCGATTGCGGGGCGACCTATTCGCAAGGCATCGACGCGCTGACACCCGGCAACGACAAGGCCAACAGCGTCTGGTACTATTATCGCGGCATCTGCGAGGAGCGCTCCAAGCAGTGGGCCAAAGCCGAGGCCGACATGAAGAAGGCACTCGAGCTGCAACCCGACCAGCCCCACGTCCTCAACTATCTCGGCTATTCCTGGATCGACCAGGGGATCAACCTCGACGAAGGCATGAAGATGATCAAGCGCGCCGTCGAGCAGCGTCCCGACGACGGCTACATCGTCGATTCCCTCGGCTGGGCCTATTACCGCATCGGCAATTACGAGGAGGCGGTGAAGAATCTCGAGCGCGCGATCGATCTGAAGCCCGAGGATCCCACCATCAACGACCATCTTGGCGACGCTTACTGGCGCGTCGGCCGCACGCTGGAAGCCAAATTCCAGTGGGCGCATGCCCGCGATCTCAAGCCCGAGCCGGAAGAGCTGCCGAAGATCGAAGCCAAGATCGCCAACGGCATGACCGACGACAGTACGAACTCTTCGGCCGCGCAGGCGGACAAGAAGAAGGACGACGGCAAGGGCGGCTAGTGAGTTCTGGGGGTTGATCGCCGATGCCGGCGTTGATTGAGGAAGGACGGGCGAAGGTCAATTTGAGCCTTCGCGTCGTCGGCCGTCGTGCCGACGGCTATCATGATCTCGAAAGCGTGGTCGCGTTCGCCGACTGCGCCGACCGGCTCACGCTGGAGCCGGGCGGCGAGCTGAAGCTCGTCACCACCGGACCGCTGGCTGCGGCTTGCGGCGACACCGCCGACAATCTCGTGCTCAAGGCCGCCAGGCTGCTCTCCGAGGCGGTGCCGGACCTCAAGCTCGGCGCGTTCGCGCTCGACAAGGTGCTGCCGGTCGCGGCAGGCATTGGTGGCGGCTCGGCCGACGCCGCCGCGGCGCTGCGGCTTCTGGCGCGTCTCAACAATCTGTCGCTCGATGATCCCCGCTTGCAGAAGGTCGCGCTCGCGACCGGCGCCGACGTGCCGGTGTGCCTCGTCTCGCGCGCCTGCGACATGACCGGCGTCGGCGAGCAGCTGCTGCCGCTCGCGCTGCCGAGCATGCCTTGCGTGATGGTCAATCCGCGCGTGCCTGTTGCCACCAAGGACGTGTTTCAGGAGCTAGGCCTGCGCAACGGTCAATTGCTGGTCGGCGTCACCGACGTCATCCGCGCTCCGGCCTGGCCGGAAGAGGGCGGATCGATTGCCGATTGGGTTGGCGTTCTCGAACGCGTTCCCAACGATCTCGAAGCGCCGGCGCTGCGGATCCAGCCTGTGATCGGCAAGGTGCTGGAAGCCTTGCGCGACTCCCCCGGCGTCAAGCTCGCCCGCATGTCCGGCTCGGGTGCGACGTGCTTTGCGATCTATGGCGCGGCAAACGAAGCGCATGCCGCCGCTGAAAAGATCCGGCGCGACCATCCCGGCTGGTGGGTGCATGCGGGGATGTTGAGCTAGACGCTTCTCGTCATTGCGAGCGTAGCGAAGCAATCCAGGCTATCACCGCGGTGGGATTCTGGATTGCTTCGCTGTGCTCGCAATGACGCGGATAGGCCTGAGCTAACCCGCGGCGTCCTCAGTCAGCCCCAAGAACCGCCGGATCTCGCCGAGCACCTCGTCCGGCTTGTCATGCTGCAGCCAGTGTCCGGCGCCGGCGATGGTCTCGATGCGTGCGTTCTGGAAATACCGCTCCAGGCCTGCGGCCCTGGCGCCGGCGAGAAAGCTTTCACCGGCGTTGAGCAGCAGCGTCGGGCAGGCGATGCGGCCCCACAGCGCGACGTGATCGTCCGGCCAGAGCCGGTGCGGCGCCGAGGCGCGCTGATAGGGATCGAATTTCCAGCTATAGGAACCGTCCTCGTTCTGCCGTGCGCCGTGAGTGGCGAGATGCAGCGCGAGGTCGCGGGCGAGGCGCTTGTTGTGAAGCACCATCTGCGCCGCAGCGTCCTCGAGGGTCGCATAGCGGCGCGGTGTGCGGTCGTGCAGTTTGTCGAGCTGGCCGACCCATTTGCCGATGCGCTCATGCACTGGGGCCTTTGGCGTATCCGGCAACATGGTTACGCCGTCGAGCACCACCAGCTTCGAGACCTGCTCAGGGAATGACCCCGAGAAGATCAGGCTCACCATGCCGCCCATGGAATGGCCGATGAGAGTCACGTGAGGCGCCGCGATGACGCGAACGAGCTGGGCGAGATCGTAGACATATTCGGTCAGTGCGTAGCTGCCGCCCTTGGTCCATTCGGAATCGCCGTGGCCGCGCAGGTCCGGCGCGATCACGTGAAAATGCGGCTGCAGCGACCGGGCGATGACGTCCCAGCTTCGGCAGTGATCGCGCCCGCCATGAACAAGAATGAGCGGCGGCGCGCTCTCATTGCCCCAATCGGCGTAATGCAGCCGCAGGCCGTGCGATTCATAGAAGCGGTCCTGCGGGGTGCTAGCCATTCGCCGGCCGCCGCGCCAAGGCCAACGACAGGCCGAGACCTGCAATGAAGACGCCGGAGCCCTGGGTGAGACGCCGCATCAGCTGCGGCCGTCCGATCAGCTGTGTGCGTGTCGCGGAGGCCATCAGCACCACCACGACGTCGGCGAGCGTGTTCAGCGTCACCGAGATCGTGCCCAGCATGATGAATTGCAGCGTCGGGCTCGATCCCGCGGGATCGAGGAATTGCGGGATGAAGGCGAGGAAGAACGCGGCGGTCTTGGGGTTCAGCGCCTCGACCAGCACGCCGTCGCGGAACGCGCGCCTGTCGCCGACAGCTTCGCTCTCGAGCGACAGCGCGCGGCCGGCCCCGCGGAACGTCTTGATGCCGAGCCAGACCAGATAGAGCGCGCCGGCGAACTTGACGGCAGCGAATAATTCGGCGCTTGCAAGGATGATGGCGGAGATGCCGAGGCTGCCGGCGACCACATGAACCAGCCCGCCCAGCGCCGTGCCCGCGGTCGAGGCAAACCCGCTGGCGCGCCCCTCGGACAGCGTCCGCGCCGCGACGTAGAAGATGCCGGGGCCGGGAACGGCGGCGATGAGACAGGCTGCGGCCAGGAACAGCCAGAAATTGGTTTCGATCATCCTGTTTTCGTAGCGCAGCGGACCGCGATTGCAAGTCTTGGTTCGAAGGCCCCTCGCTTAGTCCATCCGGCGGAAGATCGCGCTGGCATTCACCCCGCCGAAGCCAAAGCCGTTGGAGATCGCATGCTGCATCGGCATCGGCCGCGCGCGGCCTGCGACGATGTCGATCCCTTCCGCGCCCGCATCGGGAGTTTCCAGATTGAGCGTCGGCGGCGCGATCTGGTCGCGCAAGGCGAGCACGGTGAAGATCGCCTCGAGGCCGCCGGCGGCGCCGAGCAGATGGCCGGTGGCCGATTTGGTCGCGCTGACGGCAATGCCGCGGTTGCGCCCGAACAGTGCGCCGATCGCGCCGAGCTCGCTCTCGTCGCCGGCCGGCGTCGAGGTCGCGTGCGCATTCAGGTGCTGCACATCCGCCGGTGCCAGACTCGCTTGCCGAAGCGCGATCTCCATGGCGCGGCGCGCGCCGTCGCCGTCGGGCGGACCTGAGGTCATGTGATAGGCGTCCGCCGTGGTGCCGTAGCCGATGATCTCCGCAATCGGCGTAGCGCCCCGCGCCAGCGCATGTTCGAGCTCCTCGATCACCAGGATGCCGGCGCCTTCGCCCATGACAAACCCGTCGCGCTTCTGATCGAACGGGCGCGAAGCGCGCGCAGGCTCCTCGTTGAATCCGCTCGACAGCGCGCGGGCCGCCGCAAAGCCGCCGAGGCTGACGATGTCGATGCAGGCCTCCGCGCCGCCGCAGATCGCGACGTCGGCCTCGCCCGCGCGGATCATGCGCGCGGCATCGCCGATCGCCTGCACGCCGGCGGCGCAGGCGGTGACCGGTGTGCCCAGCGCGCCCTTGTAGCCGTATTTGATCGAGACGTGGCCGCTCGC
>NZ_JXDL01000001.1:3281143-3285603 GCF_001590795.1 Bradyrhizobium sp. AT1 | reverse complement strand
GGTCCGTTCCAGCGCGCCCGCATCCTGCGGCGTCCATCTGGCCTGCGCGACCGCTTCCGCCGTGGCGAGCAGCGCGAACAGGATGAACCGGTCCATCTTGCGCTGGTCTTTTGGCGCGGCCGCCTGCGCCGGATCGAAGCCGCCCTCGGAATCATCGGCCTTGTCGGGTACGAGCCCGGCGACGCGCGCCGGCAGCGCCTGTGCCCATTCCGGCAGCGGGCGCAGCCCGCTTTGGCCGGCGAGCAGGCGGCGCCAGGAGAGTTCGACACCGCAGCCAAGAGGCGACACGGCCCCCATTCCCGTCACGACGATACGACGCATGTCAGTCTCCCGCCGGCACGACGGCCGGGTTCATGGCCTTGAGCGACGCGATGCGCCGACGCATTCCCCGGCTCGCGCGTGGTCCGGCAATCGCGACCGTATTGGCGAGCGTGATCGGCTGCATGCTGGCGGCGTCGACGACCACGGGATCGAATGGGCGGACATCGTCGCGGTTCGCCAGCAGAATGGACTCGCCCTTCGGCGCGAGATGCCTGTTGCCCCAGGCCAGCAGCGCCGCGATCACCGGGAAGAAATCGCGCGCCTTGTCCGTCAGCACGTATTCGTAGCGCGGCGGCCGCTCGTGGTAGCGGCGGCGCACGAACATGCCTGATGCGGTGAGATGGGCGAGCCGCCGCGACAAAATGTTCGGCGCGATGCCGAGGCTCTGCGAGAACTCGTCGAACTTCGTCGCGCCCTGGAATGCATCGCGCAGGATCAGAATGCTCCACCATTCGCCGACCGTCTCCACGGCGCGGCCGACCGGGCATTCCTGGATGGAAGGGGATTTGGGCTGCATGGGGTGGAAAGTAGGTAAGTAACTTGCAAAATGCAAGTGACTAGGACACGGCGGATGTTTGGGGGTAGATATCCGCAATTGTTGCTGTGGTTTGAGTTGTCGCTGCGTCTGGAGATGCAAGTTGGCGAACGATGCCGGTGCGCCAGACTCCGTCATTGCGAGCGCAGCGAAGCAATCCAGACTGTCTCTGCGGAGGGATTCTGGATTGCTTCGCTGCGCTCGCAATGACGATGAGGGGACAGTCGGAGCCTACTCACCGCTGTCGTCCCTGCGAAAGCAGGGACCCATAGCCACAGGAAGGAGTTTGGCGAAGATTGGTCGTTGTCGGTACTGACGCCTGGCTCTCTCGATGGATCACGCGGTATGGGTCCCTGTTTTCGCAGGGACGACATCGCGTGTTCGGTTGTCAGTCGCTCAGTGCGACCGCGCCAGACAGAACGCCACCACCTGCTCCAGTGCGCTCTTCATCGGCGAGGAGGGGAACAGCGCCAGCGCATCCACCGCCATGGCGCCGTAGTGCTGGGCACGGCTCAGCGTATCTTCCAGCGCGCGGTGCTTGTTCATGAGCCCGATGGCGTGATCGAGATCTGAATCGCCGATCTCGCCGCGCTCGAGCGCCTTGATCCAGAAGGCGCGCTCGGTGTCGTTGCCGCGGCGGAACGCGAGCACGACGGGCAGCGTGATCTTGCCCTCGCGGAAATCGTCGCCGGTGTTCTTGCCGAGCTTGGCGCTCTTGCCGCCATAGTCGAGCACGTCGTCGACGAGCTGGAAGGCGATGCCGAGATTCATGCCGACCGAGCGGCAGGCGGTCTGCTCGGCCTTCGGGCGGTTGGCGATGACGGGGCCGACCTCGCAGGCCGCCGCGAATAGCTCGGCGGTCTTGCCGCGGATCACGGCGAGATATTCGTCCTCGGTGGTCGCGGTGTTCTTGGCGGCAGCGAGCTGCATCACCTCGCCCTCGGCGATGGTGGCGGCCGCCGCGGAGAGGATGTCGAGTGCGCGCAGCGAGCCGACCTCGACCATCATGCGGAAGGCCTGGCCGAGCAGGAAGTCGCCGACCAGGACGCTGGCCTCATTGCCCCAGAGCATGCGGGCCGACAGCTTGCCGCGGCGCATCTCGCTCTCGTCGACGACGTCGTCGTGCAGGAGCGTGGCGGTATGCATGAACTCGACGGAGGCGGCGAGCTTGATGTGGCCGTCGCCGGTGTAGCCCGCGAGGTTGGCCATGGCGAGCGTCAGCATCGGGCGCAGCCGCTTGCCTCCGGAGGAGATCAGATGGTTGGCAACCTCCGGGATCATGGTCACGTCCGACCCGGTCCGCGACAGGATCGTGGCGTTGACGCGCTCCATGTCAGGAGCGACAAGGGCAACCAGCTCTTCGATCGACGCGCCGGGAGTTTCGAAAGGTACGATGACGGCCACGCCGGTCTCCAATATTTGCCCCGAAGGGGCTATTCTGACGGAAAGACAATAGAAACTGGCGGCGGATGCGGCAAGGCCTGCGGAACCATTGACATTTGCCGCTTTAGCCCCCTTTGGGCAGGAGACCTCTCGTTTTGCGTGAATTGGTTCGGACCAACGATATGGTGCTGGTGTCGGCGATCGGCGCGCTGCTGGACGGCGCCAACATCCATCATCTGGTGCTGGACCAGAACATGAGCATCATCGAGGGCTCGCTCGGCATTTTGCCGCGGCGGATCCTGGTTCACGAGGACGACGCCCAGGAGGCGCGGGAGCTCCTCACCGAGGCCGGCCTCAGCCACGAACTGCGCGGCGATGAGTGAGGCGGCAGATATTACCGAAGACGCCTTTCTCGGCGGGCAGTTGCGCCTCAAGCAGAAGCGGTCCGGCCATCGCGCCGGGCATGATGCCATCCTGCTTGCGGCGGCGACCGAGGCCCGCACCGGAGACCGCGTGGTCGATTTCGGCGCCGGTATCGGCACGGCCGGGCTGGCGTTGGCCCGGCGCATTCCCGGTGTCAGGCTCAGTCTGGTCGAGATCGATCCGGAGCTGGCCGGGCTTGCGCGCGACAACGCAGCGGCGAATGCGATTGCCGCCAAGACGATCGTGCTTGACGTCACGGCCGACGCGCAAGGCTTTGCGTCACATGGGCTGTCACCCGACAGCGTCGACGTGGTGCTGATGAATCCGCCCTTCAACGATCCGGCCCGGCATCGCGGCTCGCCGGATCGGCTGCGTCACACCGCGCATGTCGCAACGGAGGAGACGCTGCATGCGTGGGTGCATGCAGCGCGGCGCATCCTCCGATCGAATGGCGTGCTGACATTGATCTGGCGTGCAGATGGCCTCACTGAGGTCCTGGCGGCGCTGTCGCGCGGCTTCGGCAGCCTCGCGATCCTGCCGGTTCACGGCGAGGCGGGGCGGCCGGCGATCCGCGTGCTGGTGCGTGCTGTCAAAGGCGGCCGGGCCCCGACGCGCTTGCTGCCGGGCCTCATGCTCAACGAGGAGTCACGCGTGCCTAAATACGAGACGATCGAGATCTTGGAGGGGAGGGCGGCGTTGCCGCTGGTGGAACCGTGAAAGCCTACTGCGGAAGCGATTCCGATTGCTGCTCTTGCGGAGATGTCAGGCGGATCGCCATGAACAGCGCACCGATCAGCAGCATCAGCAGATAGATTTTCATGGTGTTCTCCGCTGCCTCATTGCAGCCTCCCAACGGGAAATCTGCAAAACACGTTCCAGGCACTTCCAATGACAGTCGCGTGATAAGAAATGGTTAATCAGAGGTAACGGCATGGCCGAACAATTGAACGATCGTGAGAGTTCCGGCCTGGCCGACAAGCTCATGCAATATCTTCCGGCGCGGTTCCGCCCGGGTACCGCGGTGGTGCCGGTGGTGCGACTGTCGGGCGTGATCGGCGCGGTGACGCCGCTGCGTCCCGGCATGACGCTCGCGGGTGTCGCCAAAGTGCTGGAGCGTGCGTTCTCGATGCGCAACGCCAAGGCGGTGGCGCTGGTGATCAACTCGCCCGGCGGCTCGCCGGTGCAGTCGCGCCAGATCTTTCTGCGCATCAAGCAACTCGCGGCGGAAAAGAAGCTGCCGGTGCTCGTCTTCGTCGAGGACGTCGCGGCCTCCGGCGGTTACATGATCGCCTGCGCCGGCGACGAGATCATCTGCGATCCCTCCTCGATCCTCGGCTCGATCGGCGTGGTCGGCGGCAGCTTCGGTTTCCAGGAGGCGATCAAGCGGCTCGGCATCGAGCGGCGGCTCTACACGGCTGGCGCACACAAGGCGATGCTTGACCCGTTCCTCCCCGAGAACCCCGACGACGTCGCCAAGTTGAAGGCGATCCAGCGCGAGATCCACCAGATATTCATTTCGCTGGTGAAGGACAGCCGCGGTGCGCGCCTCAAGGGCGACGACGACACCCTGTTCACGGGCGAATACTGGGCCGGCGAGAGCGCGATCGCGCTGGGGTTGGCCGACAGCATCGGCGATCTTCGCTCAACTCTTCGTGCCCGCTACGGCGAGAAGGTTCTCACCCCTGTGATCGCGCAGCCGACCGGGCTGCTCTCCGGCCTTCTGGGCCGGAAATCGCCCGGCGCGGGCCAGCTTTCGGCCCTGGAATCAATGGCCGGGCTGCCGGACGAGCTGATCTCA
>NZ_JXDL01000001.1:3270665-3280528 GCF_001590795.1 Bradyrhizobium sp. AT1 | reverse complement strand
AGACGCGGGCGATTTGGGCGAAATTCGGGTTCTAGCCGACATCCTCCCGCGCCATTTGGTCCGGCCCGAGCCAATTGCGGCACGGGCCGGTCTGCGCAAGAATGTGCGTGGGGGCTGAGCACTCAACAAGGATCGACCGATGCCGCCGTTTGTCGCTTTCGCGGGCGTCCTGGGCGGGCTTGCCGTGGTCCGCTGGGCCTACAAGACCGCTGTCCGGATCAATGAGGAGCTGGAGGAGATGCGCCTGTCGCGCGTCGCCGAAACCGCTCACGTGGGGAATGTCCAGACCCTGAAACGTGACCCCGTCACCGGGGCTTATCGGCCGGGGTAGGGGTAAGTCCGCTCAATCGTCATGCCGGAGCTCGCGAAGCGAGAGCCCGGACTCCATCGAACCACGAAACGAGCGGCGCAATGGATTCCGGGCTCGCCCTGCGGGCGCCCCGGAATGACGCCCGAATCCGCCCCCTTTGCCTTGATTCCCACCCCCGCCGTCGATACGGTCCCGCGCGATTCAAAATCCCCGCGAGAGCCTGATCTGACGATGGACGCCTCATTGCCCGCCCATATGCGCCCGGAACGCTCGTTCCAGGGTTTTATCCTCGCGCTCCAGCGGTTCTGGGCCGAGCAGGGCTGCGTGATCCTGCAGCCCTACGACATGGAGATGGGTGCGGGCACCTTCCATCCGGCGACCACGCTGCGCGCGCTCGGGCCAAAGCCCTGGAACGCCGCCTATGTGCAGCCCTCGCGCCGGCCCAAGGACGGCCGCTATGGCGAGAACCCGAACCGGATGCAGCACTATTACCAGTTCCAGGTGATCATGAAGCCGTCGCCGCCGAACCTTCAGGAGCTGTACCTGAAGTCGCTCGCCGCGATCGGCATCGATTCCGCCCTGCACGACATCCGCTTCGTCGAGGACGATTGGGAGAGCCCGACGCTCGGCGCCTGGGGCCTCGGATGGGAATGCTGGTGCGACGGCATGGAAGTCAGCCAGTTCACTTACTTCCAGCAGGTCGCCGGCTTCGAATGCGCGCCGGTCGCGGGCGAGCTCACCTACGGGCTCGAGCGCCTTGCGATGTATGTGCAGGGCGTCGACCGCGTCTACGACCTCAACTTCAACGGCCGCGACGGCGACGCCAAGGTCACCTATGGCGACGTCTTCCTGCAGGCCGAGCGGGAATATTCGAAGCACAACTTTGAAGTCGCCGACACCGCGATGCTGTTCGAGCAGTTCAAGATGGCCGAGGCTGCCTGCCGGAAATATCTCGATGCCGGCTGGAAGGACGATAAGCGCGAAGCGCATTTGATGGCGCTGCCGGCCTACGACCAGTGCATCAAGGCGAGCCACGTCTTCAACCTGCTCGATGCTCGCGGTGTGATCTCGGTGACCGAGCGGCAAAGCTACATTCTTCGCGTGCGCGAGCTGGCCAAGGCCTGCGGCGAGGCCTGGATCCATACTGAAGCGGGCGGAGCGGCCTGATGCCCGATCTTTTGCTTGAACTGTTCTCGGAAGAAATTCCCGCGCGCATGCAGGCCAAGGCGGCCGACGATCTGCGTCGCATGGTCACCGACAAGCTCGTCGCCGAAGGTCTGGTCTACGAGGGCGCGAAAGCGTTCGCGACGCCGCGCCGTCTCGCGCTCACCGTGCACGGCATCCCCGCGCGGCAGCCGGATCTCAAGACCGAACGCCGCGGGCCGAAAATCGGTGCGCCCGACGCGGCCGTGCAGGGCTTCCTGAAGGCGACGGGATTGAAGTCGCTGGATGAGGCCAAGATCCAGCGCGACCCCAAGGGTGATTTCTACATCGGCTTGATCGAGAAGCCCGGTCGTGACGCGATCGACGTGCTTGCGGAAATCCTGCCCGTGATCATCCGCACCTTCCCCTGGCCGAAATCGATGCGCTGGGGTGCGCGTTCCGGCAAGCCCGGCGCGCTGAACTGGGTGCGCCCGCTGCACGCGATCACCGCGACCTTCGGGCTCGAGACCGAAGAGCCCGATGTCGTGAAGTTCGAGGTGGATGGCATCGCGAGCGGCCAGACGACCTATGGCCATCGCTTTCTCGCGCCGGCGGCAATCTCCGTGCGCCGCTTCGAGGACTACGAAGCAAAACTGCTCGACGCCAAGGTCGTGCTCGACCCCGAGCGCCGCAAGGATGCGATCCTGACCGACGCCAAGCAGCTCGCCTTCGCGCAAGGTTTTGAGCTGGTCGAGGACCAGAACCTGCTCGACGAGGTCGCCGGCCTCGTCGAATGGCCGGTCGTGCTGATGGGCTCGTTCGAGCAGGAATTCCTGGCGACGCCTGCGGAAGTGATCCGCGCCACCATCCGCAACAACCAGAAGTGCTTCGTCGTCAAGGACTCCAAGAGCAACGAGGGCAAGCTCGCCAACAAGTTCATCCTGGTCGCAAACATCGAGGCGACTGACGGCGGCAAGACCATCGTCGCCGGCAACGAGCGCGTCATCCGTGCGCGGCTGAGCGATGCGAAGTTCTTCTACGAGACCGACCTGAAGACGAAGCTCGAGGATCGGCTGCCGAAGTTCGAGCAGATCGTTTTCCACGAGAAGCTCGGCACGCAGGCGGAGCGCATCAAGCGCATCGTGCGCCTCGCCGCCGAGATCGCGCCGCTGGTCGGCGCTGATGTCGCCAAGACGACCCGTGCCGCGCATCTGGCGAAGGCGGATCTGCTGACCGAAGTCGTCGGCGAATTCCCGGAAGTGCAGGGCCTGATGGGCAAGTACTACGCGCTGGCCCAGGGCGAGGACACCTCCGTCGCCGCCGCCTGCGAGGATCACTACAAGCCGCAAGGCCCTGCAGACCGCGTGCCGACCGATCCGGTCAGTGTTGCCGTGGCACTCGCCGACAAGATCGACACGCTCGTTGGATTCTGGGCCATCGACGAAAAGCCGACCGGCAGCAAGGACCCATATGCGCTGCGCCGCGCAGCACTCGGCGTGATCAGGCTGATCGCCGAGAATGCACTTCGTCTGTCGCTCATGAAGGTGGCAGCGTCCGCGCTCGTCGGCTTGTCGGTCAAACCAGCCGATGCTTCGAAGCTTCCAAGCGACCTTCTCGCCTTCTTTGCCGACCGCCTCAAAGTCCAGCTCCGCGAGCAGGGCGCGCGGCACGATCTCGTCGATGCCGTGTTCGCGCTCGGCGGCCAGGACGATCTCCTGATGATCGTCCGCCGCGTCGAGGCGCTCGGCAGATTCCTCGAGAGCGACGACGGCAAGAACCTGCTCGCCGGTATCAAGCGCGCCAGCAACATTCTTTCGATCGAGGAGAAGAAGGACAAGCGCAGCTTCGACGGCGCACCCGATGCTGCGCTTTACAGCCTCATTGAGGAGAAGGCGCTGGCCAAGGCGATCGGCGAGGTCAAGACGGAAGCCAGCGCTGCCGTCGCCAAGGAAGACTTTGCCGCCGCGATGAGCGCGATGGCGAAGCTGCGGCCGCCGGTCGATGCGTTCTTCGACAAGGTTCGTGTCAACGACGACGATGCGAAGGTGCGCGAGAACCGCCTGAAGCTGCTGAACGAAATCCGCAGCGCCACGCGCGCGGTGGCGGATTTCTCGAAGATCCAGGATTGAGGCTGCGGTTGTTGCGGCTCTCGTGCCCCGGACGCTGCGCAGCGCGCCGCTTCGCGGCGTGATGCGCTGCAGAGCAGGGGCCCATGCGGCCCGCGTGCTCGCAGCTTCTGGGTCCCGGCTCTGCGTCGCAACGCTTGCGCGTTGCGCCTGGTCCGGGACATGAGAGTGGTGCACGCACAAAAATGCCCCGCCCGGCGGGGGGAAGACCGGGCGGGGCCTGATGTCCGATTCTACACTGTTCGCGCCAGCCTGATGTGGCGCGCCGGACACCTAGTCGATCTCAACCGTCAATCAGTCTAGCACCTCGACGACGCGGCGCGAGCGCGGCTCGACCAGCACGGTCTCACCGTTCACGACGGTGTAGCGATAGGTGGTGGCGCCGAAGCGCTGCGGCACGTCATAATAGGTGACGCCCGCCTCGGGTAATGTGGTGCCGACTACGATGCGATCCGGAATGCGGAAGGCGGGCACACGTTGTTCGACGACATACTCCCGGAAGGCCGGTCGCTGCTCGACTGCGATGGTCGGCCCGCTGTCGACCACCGCGGGCGCGCGTCCGACGGTGACACCGCTTTGCGCCTGCGCCGCGAGGGGCGAGCCGATCGCGGCCGCGAGCGCTGCAAGAGCAAGAATCCTGTTCCGCATGGACAACTCCTTCGACGTGATGGTTCGGACGCGCCAGTGGCGCAGCCGATTGGCCAATGCATGCCCCCTTCGCAATGTTCCGGGAAAAGGCCCGCCCCATTCGCGGCAATTTCAGGCAGTTTTCGTGAGGGCCGGAACTCGCATCACGTGTTGCGCGTCTCTACTCGCGGAACCGGGAGGGCTATGATCCGCCCGCGATTCGCCCCACCCACAGAAAGATAATTCATGCACATCACCGTCGCCCACATTTCGCCGATCCTGTCGTTGATTGCGGGCGTGCTCATCCTGATCATGCCGCGACTGCTCAACCTGATCGTCGCGATCTTCCTCATCGTCAACGGTGCGATCGGGCTCGGGCTCCTGAAGTGGCTCCACCTCTAGGCGTTCATTTTCCGGAACTGTCTGACTTGCGCGGGCCCGCCCAAAATGGTGTAAGGCCCGCGAATTCCCATTCCTCTCGCAGGTTGTGTGCAAGCTATGGCCAAAGCCGCCTCGAAGCCGAAGAAGACCCTGGCGAAAATCCCAGCGAAATCAAAGTCCTCCGCCGCCGCTAAGGCCGCGCCGCCGGCCCGCAAGGCGCTGGCCAAGAGCGCGCCGAAGCCGGTCGCCAAATCCGCTGCCAAGCCCGCTGCAAAGCCGGCGGTAAAGGCTGTGACCAAGGCGGCTCTGCCGAAGGTTGCTGCGAAGCCGGCGCCGAAGAAGGCTGCGCCCGCGAAGGCGGCGCCGGCAGCCGGCAAGGCCGGCAAATGGGTCTACACATTCGGCGATGGCAAGGCCGAGGGCCGCACCGAGATGCGCGACCTGCTCGGCGGCAAGGGTGCGAACCTCGCCGAGATGGCCAATCTCGGCCTTCCTGTGCCTCCCGGCTTCACCATTCCGACCTCGGTCTGCACTTATTTCTACGCCCACGGCAAAACCTACCCTAAGGAACTTCAGGCGCAGGTTGAGAAGGCGCTCGACCATGTCGGCAAATTGACCGGCAAGATCTTCGGCGACACCAAGAACCCGCTGCTCGTTTCGGTGCGCTCCGGCGCGCGGGCCTCGATGCCGGGCATGATGGACACGGTGCTCAACCTCGGCCTCAACGACCAGACCGTGGAAGCGCTGTCGGAATTGTCGGGCGATCGCCGCTTCGCCTATGACAGCTATCGCCGCTTCATCACCATGTATTCGGACGTGGTGCTCGGCTTCGAGCATCATCACTTCGAGGAAATCCTCGACACCTTCAAGGACGGCCAGGGCTACACGCTCGACACCGACCTCACCGCCGACGACTGGGTCGAGCTGGTTGGCAAGTACAAGGACGCGGTCGCCCGCGAGACCGGCAAGGACTTCCCGCAGGATCCGCACGACCAGCTCTGGGGCGCGATCGGCGCCGTGTTCTCATCCTGGATGAACGCGCGCGCGGTGACCTATCGCAAGCTGCACGACATTCCGGAATCCTGGGGCACCGCGGTCAACGTGCAGGCCATGGTGTTCGGCAACATGGGCGAGACCTCGGCGACCGGCGTTGCCTTCACCCGCAACCCTTCGACCGGCGAGAGCAAGCTTTACGGCGAGTTCCTGATCAACGCGCAAGGCGAGGACGTGGTGGCGGGTATCCGCACGCCGCAGGACATCACCGAGGAAGCGCGCAAGGAATCGGGCTCCGACAAGGCGTCGATGGAAGCAGCGATGCCCGAGGCCTTCAAGGAGCTGACGCGGATCTACACGCTGCTCGAGAAGCACTACCGCGACATGCAGGACATGGAGTTCACGGTCGAGCAGGGCAAGCTGTGGATGCTGCAGACCCGCGGCGGCAAACGGACGGCGAAGGCCGCGCTGCGCATCGCGGTCGAGCTCGCCAATGAGGGCCTGATCACCAAGAAGGAAGCGGTCACCCGCATCGATCCTGCTTCGCTCGACCAGCTCCTGCATCCGACGATCGATCCCAACGCCAAGCGCGACGTGATCGCAACCGGCCTGCCGGCTTCGCCTGGCGCGGCGTCCGGCGAGATCGTGTTCTCCTCGGACGAAGCGGCCAAGCTCCAGGGCGACGGACGAAAGGTGATTTTGGTCCGCATCGAGACCAGCCCGGAAGACATCCACGGCATGCACGCCGCCGAAGGCATTTTGACCACGCGCGGCGGCATGACCTCGCACGCGGCGGTGGTCGCGCGCGGCATGGGCAAGCCCTGCGTCTCCGGCTGCGGCACCATCCGCGTCGATTACGGCCGCGGCACCATGAGCATCGGCTCGCGCACCTTCAAGACCGGCGACGTCATCACCATCGACGGCTCGCTCGGCCAGGTCCTCGCCGGTCGCATGCCGATGATCGAGCCGGAGCTGTCCGGTGAGTTCGGCACGCTGATGAACTGGGCCGACCAGGTCCGCAAGATCGGCGTCCGCGTCAATGGCGATACGCCTGACGACGCGCGCACCGCGATCAAGTTCGGCGCCGAAGGTATCGGCCTGTGCCGCACCGAGCACATGTTCTTCGAGGAGACGCGCATCCGCACCGTGCGCGAGATGATCCTCTCCGAGGACGAGCAGTCCCGCCGCGCCGCGCTCGCCAAGCTGCTGCCGATGCAGCGCGCCGACTTCGTCGAGCTGTTCGAGATCATGAAGGGCCTGCCGGTTACGATCCGCTTGCTCGATCCGCCGCTGCACGAGTTCCTGCCGCACACCCATGCCGAGGTCGAGGAAGTGGCGCGCGCCATGAACACCGACCCGCGGCGCCTCGCCGACCGCGCCCGCGAGCTCTCGGA
Source organism: Bradyrhizobium sp. AT1 (assembly GCF_001590795.1). Classification (GTDB taxonomy): domain Bacteria; phylum Pseudomonadota; class Alphaproteobacteria; order Rhizobiales; family Xanthobacteraceae; genus Bradyrhizobium. The sequence goes on along the minus strand of NZ_JXDL01000001.1, from coordinate 3,273,554 downwards.
GTTCAATCCGATGCTCGGCTTCCGCGGCTGCCGTATCGCGATCGCGTATCCGGAGATCGCCGAGATGCAGGCGCGTGCGATCTTCGAGGCGGCGGTCGAAGCCGAGAAGCGCACCGGCAAGGCCGTCGGCCTCGAGGTGATGGTGCCGCTGATCGCGACCAAGATGGAGCTCGATCTCGTCAAGGCGCGGATCGATGCGACCGCGCAGGCGGTGATGCGCGACACCAACACCAAGCTCGCCTATCAGGTCGGCACCATGATCGAGCTGCCGCGCGCCTGTCTGCTCGCGGCCGAGATCGCACAGTCGGCCGAGTTCTTCTCGTTCGGCACCAACGATCTGACGCAGACGACCTACGGCATCAGCCGCGACGATGCGGCGAGCTTCCTCGGCACCTACGTGTCCAAGGGCATCCTCCCGATCGATCCCTTCGTCGCGCTGGACCAGGAAGGCGTCGGCGAGCTGGTCAAGATCGGTGTCGCGCGCGGCCGCAAGACGCGGCCGAAGCTCAAGGTCGGCATCTGCGGCGAGCACGGTGGCGATCCCGCCTCAGTCGCCTTCTGCCACAATATCGGCCTCGACTACGTCTCGTGCTCGCCCTACCGCGTGCCGATCGCCCGCCTCGCTGCCGCGCAGGCCGCGCTCGGCAAGGCCGTCGCGAGCCAGGCGTAAGGCGAACTAAAATGCTGGAATGAAGAGGCGGAGCGAAAGCTCCGCCTCTTTTGTTTTGGGCGCCGCTTTCTCCACGTCATTGCGAGGAGCTCGGCGACAAAATTGCGGAGCAATTTTGCGCAGATGCGGCGAAGCAATCCAGATTGCCTCTGCGGAAAGATTCTGGATGCTTCGCTGCGCTCGCAATGACGAGCATCCCGCGCGCAACACTGGGAACTCGCGCGCGTCCCGTAATGATACGCGCGCGCAAGGGTTCCTTCACCATTCGCATTGACCAGTTGTTTACCGCTTCACGTGAGGTCGCGTTTACCACTGCGCATCATCACCCCGTGAAAACACCTGCAAACGCTTGTGTGTGCCGTGTGCGCAACGCGGATTAACGCCCCGGCAACCTAAATTAGATACTTACGATAAAGATCGAATTGCACGGATGTACTGCGGCTCGATTTTTCTGGCGTAAGCGTAGCGTGAGCGTAACGATGTCAGTGTTGCGTAACCATCCGAAGGGCGCGCGGTTCGCGTCCTTCGGAATCGGTCTCTTCATCTTCGCATTGATGCCGAGAGAGACCGGCTATCAGGACATTGCCTCCTTGCTGGCGCGCCAACCCGGCGTCGCCGAGCGTTGGCAGAAGCAGGTGTTCTCCGCGGCGTCCTCCATCCAGCTCGCCACCTACAGCTTCTCGCGCCCCATTGGCACCTCCGTTCCGCAGAGCACGATGGTTCGCCTCGCGAGCCTCGATGGCCGCGACGTCACCGGCGCGATCAGCCGTAATCCGGCGCTGCAGGCCGCGCCCCGCTACCAGGCTTCCGACTTTCCCAAGGTCGATCGCTCCATGAAGGGCGATCGCCTCGCAACCGTCACACCGGTCGAGTCTCCCGAGACGGCCGCGCCAGCTTCGGCACCGGCGCAGCAGGATCCCGCGACCTCGAACAGCTCGGTGTTCGGCGCCAAGACGGCCGCGTTGCCGCAGGCGATGTCGCCGGAGTCCGCGGCCGCGCTCGACCCCGAGCTCCAGGAAGCGCTGCGCGCGCCGCCGCTGCCGCAATATGCCAACCCACCACAAGCCAGCGCCGCTGCGCGTGCGTTGGCGGTCCAGCCGCTCGAAGCGCTGAAGCGAACCACTGCGCCGACCACGCCTGTGCGCGATCCCTTCAGCGTCAAGACCGCGAACCTGTTCTTCGGCAGCTCCTCGCTCGGTGGCAATCTCGAGAGCATCGAGAGCTGGCAGCCCGGCGCCGAGCCGCTGATCGTGATGCCCGACCCCGACATGAAGGTGACGGCCGCGCTGTCGCCGCCCACAGCGGACATCGCCAAGGACATCGAAAGCGGCGAGAGCGTCGCGCCGAAGGGCGAGGTCAACGCCGACAACCAGCGCACCAGATCACCGGCGGAACGGCTCGCGCTCGACGACAAGTCGCGCGCGAAATCCGAGAAGTGCCTCGCGGAAGCGGTCTATTTCGAGTCGCGCGGCGAAGCCGTGCGCGGCCAGATGGCGGTCGCGCAGGTCGTGATGAACCGCGTGTTCTCCGGCAAATATCCGGACACCGTGTGCGGCGCTGTCTATCAGAACAAGCACCGCCATCTCGCCTGCCAGTTCACCTTCGCCTGCGACAACAATGCCGACGTGATCCGTGAGCCCGAGATGTGGGAGCGCGCCAAGAAGATCGCGAAGGCCATGCTCGACGGCCAGATCTGGCTGCCCGAAGTCGGCAAGTCCACGCACTATCATGCCTATTGGGTGCGTCCGTCCTGGGTCGCCGAGATGAAGAAGATGTACAAGACCGGCGTGCACACCTTCTATCGGCCCCGCGCCTGGGGCGACGGCAGCGAGGAACCAAGCTGGGGCACCCCGGCCCAGACCGCCGCGCTCTCCGCCGAGCTCGCGCAGGAAGCCAAGAGCTCCGCGGAAATGGGCGTGAGCGAGCGGAGGTAGTTGTGTTCACCTCTCCCCGCTTGCGGGGAGAGGTCGGATTGCATCGAAGATGCAATCCGGGTGAGGGGGTACAGGTCTCTCGACAGTTGCATATGCGGAGAGAGGCCCCTCACCCCAACCCTCTCCCCGTAAGAACGGGGAGAGGGAGAAGACCTGCCTCACATCTCGATATCGAGCGCGCAGTCGAAGTTCGGCGCCGAATGCGTCAGCGCGCCTGCTGACGCGTAATCGACGCCGGTCGCGGCAATCGCGGCGATCGACTCCAGTGTAACGCCGCCGGATGCC
>NZ_JXDL01000001.1:3256629-3269988 GCF_001590795.1 Bradyrhizobium sp. AT1 | reverse complement strand
CGACTCCAGTGTAACGCCGCCGGATGCCTCCAGCTTGAGGCGCCCGTCGTTGATCCGCACCGCCTCGCGCAGCGTTGCTAGGTCCATGTTGTCGAGCAGCACGGCGTCGGCCAGCCCGGTAGCGAGCACCTCGCGCAGTTGTGCCAACGTATCGACCTCGATCTCGATCTTGACGAGATGGCCGGCATGGCTGCGGGCGCGCTCCAGCACCGCGGCGACGCCGCCGGCAACCGCGATGTGGTTGTCCTTGATCAGGATCGCATCGTCGAGGCCAAAGCGGTGGTTGAAGCCGCCGCCGCAGCGCACCGCGTATTTCTCCAGCGCGCGCAACCCCGGCGTGGTCTTGCGCGTGCAGCAGATGCGCATCCTCGTGCCTTCAGTGCGCGCGACGTACTCGGCCGTCAACGTCGCGACGCCCGAAAGGCGGCCGACGAAGTTCAGCGCGGTTCGCTCCGCGGTGAGGATGGCGCGCGCCGAGCCCGAGATCGTCAGCACCAGCTGCCCGCGAGCGACGCGCGCGGCGTCACGGACATGCGCGCGGACCTCGATGTCGGACGAGAGTCTTTGCAATGTCGCCAGCGCCAGCGGCAGCCCGGCGATCACGCCGGACTGGCGCGCGACCAGCACAGCTTGCGCCTTGGTCGCTTCCGGGATCGTCGCAAGCGAGGTGATGTCGCCGGCGCGGCCGAGGTCCTCGTCGAGCGCGCGCTGCACGGCTTCGTCGATGGCGAGCGGCGAGAGGAAGGCGTCGGGGTTGAGCAGTGAGGTCGGGTTCATCAGAGGCTTCCTTCAGGCAATCATGGGCTGGACGGTGCGCGGCAGGGGCTGCTCGCTCAGGCTTTCGGCGATCGCGCGCGCCGCGGCGAGATTGGTCATCGTTCGCTGCGCCAGCGCAGGCACATCCGTCGGATGGTCGATGCGGAAATGCGCGCCGCGGCTTTCGCGCCGGCTCCACGCCGAGGCTGCGACGAGCAGGGCTGATGTCGCCATGTTGCGCAGCGCGGTGCTGGCTGCCTCGCGTTCGAGCGTGGCGATGTGGCGCACGGCTTCCGCAAGGCCGGGATCGTCGCGGACCACGCCGACATGCGCGCTCATCATCGCTCGCAGCCGCTGCACCGCCGCGGCATCCGGCGTGCCGCTGCGCGACGCGGCCGGTGCGTCGGGAAGGCGGGCAGGCGAGGGGAGCGTACGGCCGGCGATGTCCTCCGCGATGCGCGCGGCGTAGACCACGGCCTCGAGCAGCGAATTCGAGGCCAGCCGGTTGGCGCCGTGTGCGCCGGTCGACGACACCTCGCCGCCGGCCCAGAGCCCGTCGATCGAGCTGCGGCCGCGCCCGTCCACAGCGATGCCGCCCATGTGGTAGTGCGCGGCGGGCGCAATCGGGATGATTTGTGTGGTGGGATCGATACCGGCGGCAATGCAGCTCGCATGCACGGTCGGAAATCTGTCGGCGAAGCGCGCGCCAAGCGCCGCCCGCGCATCGAGGAAGGCGCCGCGCCCGGCCGCGATCTCGGCGAACACGCCGCGGGCCACGATGTCGCGCGGCGCGAGCTCGGCGAGCGGATGATGCGCCGCCATGAAGCGCTCGCCGTTGCCGTTGACGAGCGTCGCGCCTTCGCCGCGCAGCGCCTCGGTGGCGAGCGGTGCCGGATCGCGTCCAATCCTGATGGCGGTCGGGTGGAACTGGACGAATTCGGGATCGGCGATCACGGCACCCGCACGGGCGGCGATGGCCAGACCGGAGCCGCCGGCCTCGCGCGGATTGGTGGTGACGGCATAGAGATGTCCGATGCCGCCGGTTGCGAGCACCACCGCGCGCGCGGCAAGCATCACGGGCTTGGCCGCGCAATTGAGGGCCTCGCGCAATTGAAGTCCGGTGACGGCGCCATCCTCGGTCAACAAAGCCTCTGCGACAAAACCTTCGATCAGCCGGATCGACGGCGTGCGGCGGACAGTCTCGCTCAGCGCCGCGATGATCGCCGCGCCCGCGCCGTCGCCGCGCACATGCACGATGCGCCGGGCGGAATGCGCGGCTTCGCGGCCGACGGCGAGCCTGCCTTCGAGGTCGCGATCGAACGGCACGCCGTAAGCGAGCAGGTCGTGGATGCGAGGCGCGGCTTCGCGCGCGATGCCGAGCGCCACCGCCTCGTCCACGAGGCCGCCGCCGACCGCGATCGTGTCAGCAGCATGCGCTTCCGGCGTGTCGCCCTCGGCCACGGCCGCGGCGATGCCGCCCTGCGCCCACGCCGAGGATGCGCCCTGTCCGAGCGGCGCGGCCGAGATCAAGGTCACCGGTCGCGGCGCGAGTTTTAGCGCGCAGAACAATCCGGCAAGGCCGCCGCCGACGATGACGACGTCGGTGTCGCGGGTGAGGGTGTGGATGTTGTTGGTCATGACTCTCTCCATTCACTCCGCCGTCGTCCCTGCGAACGCAGGGACTCATACGCCGCGGCGGAAGTTGTCTTGCGAAGCTGCTCAACGCTGTTCTTCGCCAAACATCTTCCTGTGGTTATGGGGCCCTGCGTTCGCAGGGACGACGGCGGTGTGTGTTGTTACGGGTTGCCTTCAATTCTTCAGATTGATCATCCGCTCGACCGAGCGCCTTGCGCGATCCGCAAGCGTGGGATCGATCGTCACCTCCTCACGGAGCGTCAGCAGGCTTTCCAAAATGTTGGCGAGCGTGATGCGCTTCATATGCGGGCAGAGATTGCAGGGGCGCAGCATCTCGACGTCGGGCAGCTCGGCCCGCACATTGTCGGCCATCGAGCATTCCGTGATCATCACCAGCCGCCGCGGCCGCCGCTCACGCACCCAATTGATCATGTGCGCGGTCGACCCCGTGAAGTCGGCTTCCGCCAGCACGTCCGGCGGGCATTCGGGATGCGCGATGATCTGCACCGATGGATCGGCCTCGCGGAAGGCGCGCAGCTCTTCGCCCTTGAAGCGCTCGTGCACCTCGCAGGCGCCCTTCCAGGCGATGATCTTCACGTCGGTCTTCGAGGCGACGTAAGTTGCGAGATAACGATCGGGCAGGAAGATCACGCTTCGCGTGCCCAGGCTCTCGACCACCTGCACCGCGTTCGAGGAGGTGCAGCAGATGTCGACCTCGGCCTTCACCTCGGCGGAGGTGTTGACATAGGCAACGACAGGTACGCCCGGAAATTTTTCGCGGAGCAGGCGGACGTCGGCGCCCGTGATGCTGGCGGCGAGCGAGCAGCCAGCGCGCGAGTCCGGGATCAGCACCGTCTTGTCCGGGTTGAGCAGCTTCGAGGTCTCCGCCATGAAGTGCACGCCGCACTGGACGATGATGCCGGCCTTCACCTTGGTGGCTTCGACGGCGAGCTGGAGCGAGTCGCCGCCGATATCGGCGACACAGTGGAAGATCTCGGGCGCCTGGTAATTGTGCGCGAGGATCACCGCGCCGCGCGCGCGCTTCAGCTCGTTGATCGCCAGGATCGTCGGCGCCATCAGCGGCCACTCGATCGGCGGGATCACGTGCTTCACACGCTCGTAGAGCGGCGCGGTGGCGCGCGCGACCTCCGGCGTCCATGCCAGCGAGGGCGTCGGCAGCGTGGGTCCCGTTCGTGCCGGTGCGGCACGGGGGGAGGCGGTAGCTTGGCCTTGGTGCTGGCCCTGGGGCCGGTTGGCAAAGTCGTCGGGGCCGTAAATTCCAGCGATCGGCATTGAAGCCTCCCTTGCATATCAATTATACTCACATTGAGTATATCTAGGACCTGAATCATCCGGCGCGGGGTCAGCGCGGACTTCATCCGAGGTCTAATATACTCAATGTGAGCAAATCAAAGATAACACGCTCTGAGCGGGATCGCCAGATCCTGCCGCACACATTTCCGTCAAGCCCGGGCCTGACGCGCCAGGAGAGGCCACATTGAAACGCAATGCTCCCGCGGCAGCTCCCCGTGGAATGCAATCGTTTTTGACTTGGGATCTTCATGCAAGTGCATTAAGTGCCATGTTCGCGACCGCTGCTTTGCGAGTCCGCCAAAGACAGACGAGGAACACCCATGTCGACATCAGCGGGCGAACTTGCTCCTCCCTCACGTTCCTCCAACTGGCGCACGCCGGCCGTCATCATTCTCTGCGGTTGTGCGATCGGCATGCTCGGCTTCGGTCCGCGCTCGGCGCTGGGCTTCTTCGTGCAGCCGATGAGTCACGAATTCTCCTGGGGCCGCGACGTGTTCGGCCTCGCGATTGCCGTGCAGAATCTGTTGTGGGGCCTGGGCCAGCCGTTCGCCGGCGCGGTCGCCGATCGGTTCGGCCTGTTCCGGGTGATGTGCGTCGGCGCTCTGCTCTATGCCGGCGGCCTCTTGTTGATGCGCTACTCCTCGACGCCGGTGTCGCTCAACATCGGCGCCGGCGTCATGGTCGGTTTTGGCCTTGCCGGCTGCTCGTTCAATCTGGTGCTGTCGGCGTTCACCAAGCTGCTGCCGGCCGAGAAGCGCGGCCTCGCGCTCGGTGCCGGCACGGCGGCGGGATCGTTCGGGCAGTTCCTGTTCGCGCCGATCGGCGTTGCCTTGATCGACAATTTCGGCTGGCAGCAGGCGCTTTCGGTGTTCGGCTTCCTGATGCTGCTGATCATCCCGCTGGCGCTGGCGCTCTCGACGCCGCCGGTCGCACAGTCGGCGAACGCGACGCCGGCGGATGATCAGACCATCACCAAGGCGCTCGCCGAAGCCTTCGGCCACCGCTCCTACGTGCTGCTGGTGCTCGGCTTCTTCACCTGCGGCTTCCAGCTCGCCTTCATTACCGTGCATCTGCCGGCCTTCCTGGTCGATCGCGGTATCTCCGCGCAAACCGGAGGCTGGGTGATCGCGGCGATCGGCCTGTTCAACATCATCGGCTCGCTCAGCGTCGGCTATCTCCAGAACAGTGTGCCCAAGCGCTACATCCTTTCCGTCATCTATTTCACGCGTGCGCTTGCGACTCTCGCCTTCATCTCGTTCCCGATCACGCCGTTCTCCGCGATCGCATTCGGTGCGGTCTCCGGCCTGACCTGGCTGTCGACGGTGCCGCCGACCTCGGCGCTGGTGGCGCTGATGTTCGGCACGCGCTGGCTCGCGACGCTCTATGGTTTCGCCTTCGTCAGCCATCAGGTCGGCGGCTTCCTCGGCGTCTGGCTCGGGGGCATCGTCTTCGAGCGCTTCGGTTCCTACACGCCGATCTGGTGGCTCTCGATCCTGTTCGGCGTGCTCTCGGCGCTGATCAATCTTCCGATCGTGGAGAAACCCGTCGCACGGGCGGTTGCGCAGCCGGCCTGATCGGCTAAACATCCACGACAAACAAGTTGAGGGAGTTCAGTCGTGGCCACATTCAAGGCGATCCGGATCGACAAGGCGGACAAGGGCACCAATGCCGCGCTGACGCAGTTCGACGAAGCCGAGCTGATGGACGGCGACGTCACCGTCCGCGTCGAATGGTCGACGCTGAACTACAAGGACGGCCTTGCGCTCACCGGCAAGGCGCCGGTGGTGCGTCGCTTTCCGATGATCGCCGGCATCGACTTCGCCGGTACGGTCGAGGCGTCCTCGCATCCGCAGTGGAAGGCGGGCGACAAGGTCGTCTGCACCGGCTGGGGCATGGGCGAGACCCATCTCGGCGCCTATGCCGAGAAGGCGCGGGTGAAGGGCGACTGGCTGGTTGCCTTGCCGCAAGGCCTGTCGGCGCGCGATGCCATGGCGATCGGCACCGCCGGCTTCACCGCGATGCTCTCGGTGCTGGCCCTGGAGAAGCACGGCCTGTCGCCCAAGAGCGGCCCGGTGGTGGTGACCGGTGCCGCCGGCGGCGTCGGATCGGTTGCGACCGCGGTGCTGTCGAAGCTCGGCTACCACGTCATCGCCTCGACCGGCCGCGCCGCGGAAGCGGACTACCTGAAACACATCGGCGCCGCCGAAATCATCGATCGCAACGAATTGTCGGGGGCGGCCAAGCCGATCGCCAAAGAGCGCTGGGCGGGCGGCGTGGACAGCGTCGGATCGACCACGCTGGCGAATCTGCTGTCGATGACCAAGTACGGCGGAGCGATCGCGGCCTGTGGCCTCGCCGGCGGCCTGGACCTGCCGTCTTCTGTCGCCCCCTTCATTTTGCGCGGGGTGTGCCTTCTCGGCATCGATTCCGTGATGTGCCCGATTGAGCCGAGGAAAGCTGCCTGGCAGCGTCTGGCGTCCGATCTCGACCGAGCCAAACTAACTGAAATTACTCATGAAATTTCGCTGGACGACGTTCCCCAATGGGGCGCGAAAATCCTCGCCGGCGAGGTGCGCGGCCGCATCGTGGTAAAAATCGCTTAACGACGTTTAGACTTTACCAACCAAGCTGCTTCAATGTCGCCATGGTTAGTATGGTAAGCAGCGGGTAAAGAGATAAGGCATCGCCCGCTGCGGGGTTGGGTTCGGAGTTGAGCATGCTTGCGCGTATTGTGTTGGGGGCTGTCACGGCGGCAGCAACGTTTGCGCCGGCCATCGCCGGAAGCATGAACGCCGACGAGGCGCGTCGATTCGTGGCCGGCAAAGTGTTTGCCTTCACCTGTTTCGACGGCACCCGCGGCGCAGGTCGCATCCTGGACGATCTCGGCGCCGCCGGTGCGGTGCAGTTCTCAGGCGCGGGCCCCGTCAAGCACCTCCGCCTGCCCGGCAATACGCTCCAGATCCGCGGCCAGAACGTCTGCGCCTCGATCAAGGGCATTCCGTTCGAGCCCTGTTTCAACCTGGAAAAGACCGACGATCGTAGCTTCCGCGGCTCGGTGTCGGGCATGGGCTTCGCCTATTGCGACTTCCATCACCAGGGCGGCAACCAGATGCTGATGGCGCGCGCTGCGGCGCGGCCACGCTCGCTGCACAGGTCGGAGCACACCGGTTCGGTCGGCCCGGCCAACACCGAAGTCGCCGCGCGCGTGGAAACGCCGCGTGTCGAGAGCAGCCGGCTCGAGCCGGTCAAGGCGGAAGTCAGGTCCGAGCCCGCCAAGAACGAAGGTCCGCTGGAGCTGCGCCGTTCGACTCAGTGAGATGGCCCTGCGGGACTGTCTGTACGCTTTAGTCGTTGAAGACGTTGATCAAACATGAAGCCGGCGCGCCGTAATCATACGGACGGCGGCTTTCATGCGTTGGTAGCAGTTCGCGTCCCAGTTTACGTCCGGCCGGGGGGTGCGGCCCTACACAAGGGTTCAACGATGTCGCTGTACTTCTTCCGCATCAGCACCGGTCGCTATTCCGGCGCCGCCGACCAGCCGTACGAGTTCGAGGATCGCGCAGCCGCCTGGACCGAGATGACCGAGGTCTGTGCCAACCTGCTCGGCGGCATCGCGCGCAGCCTGAAGCCGAATGCCGAGTGGTGCATGGAGCTGCTCGACGAGAACAAGAAGCCGGTCTTTCGCATCAGCCTCCTCGGCGAGAGCGTACGCTGACGATCGCCGATCGTGCGACCGGCGTTGGCGGACGCCGATACCTGTAAATTCGCGAAATCCAATTTCATCACACGTGAAACGTGCGAGAAGCCCGAGGGTTTGGGCGGTTCTTCCCGTATTTCTACTGAAGCCGCCGAGGTGCTGCTTAACGTTAATGAGGAATCTCGTTGTTAACCTCCCGCCGTTGTTCACGCGCTTCGCCGCGGCAAATGCGTACCCTTGGGGGATATTTTGATGATGTTCATTCAGAACCTGCGAATCGGCACCAAGCTCGCCGTCACTTCGGCGCTGACCATCGGGCTCGTCGCGCTCATGATCTTTCTGCAGATGAGCGGAGATGCCGATGTCCAGAAGCTCGGCAATGCCGCGTCGGGACAGCAGGCAATTGCGCTAAACGCCGCGGAAGCGAAGGCGTCGGTGCGGGGCATGCAGATCGGCATTCGCGATATTCTGACGTCGTCCTCTCCGGTCGAGATGCAGAAGGCGGTCACCTATTTCAACGACCGGCAGACAGCGGCGCTGAAGTTCTCCGGTGAGATGGCCAAGCTGTCGCGCTCGCCGGAGAACCGCAAGCGCATCGATCGTCTGACCGTGCTGATCGGCGAGTTCGGCAAGGGCCAGCAACAGATCGAAGCCATCCGCAAGCAGGAGCTCGCGCTGGAAGGGAAGAAGGACGGCGAGACGGCGGCGCAGCTTGCCAAGCTCGTGAGCGACGTCGATCGCTTCCGCAAGGGTACGCTGGCGCCGATCAATGAAGAGATCAACCAGCTGGCCAACCAGATCACCGATTTCGCCAAGCAGAGAAGTGTTGAGGCGCGCGCCGAAGCGGAAGCCGAGGCCGCCTCTGTTGCCCGGACGTCGCTTGTCACCGGCGTGCTGGTCGCGCTCGTCCTGATCGGTGCCTGCATCTTCTCCGTGTTCAGCATCGCGCGGCCCATGCGCGCGTTGACGGCAGCGATGGAGAAGCTCGCGGGCGGAGATTTCTCCGTGGTGCTGCCGGGCCTTGGCCGCAAGGACGAGGTCGGCGAGGTCGCCGGTGCCGTCGAAAAATTCAAGGTGGTGTCCGAGCAGAAGGCGCGCGAGGAAGCGGAAGCCAAGGTGCGGGAGGATCGGGTCGCGGCCGAGCAGCGCAAGGCAGAGATGCGCAAGCTCGCGGACACTTTCGAGTCGGCGGTCGGCCAGATCGTGGGCACGGTGTCCGCGGCCTCGACAGAGCTCGAGGCATCCGCCACCACGCTGACCTCGACCGCAGAGCGCACGCAGGAACTCACCACCATGGTTGCTGCCGCCTCCGAGGAGGCGTCCACCAATGTGCAGTCGGTGGCGTCGGCGACCGAGGAGCTGTCATCGTCGATCACGGAGATCAGCCGCCAGGTGCAGGAATCCGCCCGCGTCGCCAGCGAGGCGGTGAGCCAGGCCCGCACCACGACCGACCGTGTCGGAGAGCTTTCCGCCGCCGCGGCGCGCATCGGCGACGTGGTCGAACTGATCAACACCATCGCCGGCCAGACCAATCTGCTGGCGCTCAATGCAACCATCGAGGCCGCGCGTGCCGGTGAAGCCGGCCGCGGCTTTGCCGTCGTCGCCTCCGAGGTCAAGGCGCTCGCCGAGCAGACTGCGAAGGCGACCGGCGAGATCGGCCAGCAGATCGCCAGCATCCAGACCGCCACCGAGCATTCGGTCGGCGCGATCAAGGACATCAGCGACACCATCGAGAAGCTGTCGGAGATCTCTTCGACCATTGCGGCCGCGGTGGAAGAGCAAGGCGCCGCGACGCAGGAGATTTCCCGCAACGTGCAGCAGGCGGCGGAAGGCACCCATCAGGTGTCCTCCAACATCACCGACGTGCAGCGCGGCGCGAGCGAGACAGGCTCGGCGTCTTCGCAGGTGCTGTCGGCCGCGCAGATGCTGTCGGGCGACAGCAATCGCCTCAAGCTCGAGGTCGGGAAGTTCCTCGAGACGGTGCGCGCAGCCTGACGGCGGCGTTCTTCGGTGGATAGATCTGCAACCGCCCGCGTGAAGATGCGGCGGTTGCGCGCGTTCTCATGTCGACGCCGCGACGCGTGCGAGCCGAGTTAACCTTCCGGAAAATCGACGCAGTCATGATGCCCGCAATATTCCGGGCGCTGAGTCGTCCTTCGCATTGCGTTTCAATCGGTGGAGCACGTCGATGAGTGGAATTTCCATTCGCCTCACACACAAGGTCATGGCGATCGGACTGTTCGGCCTCATCGGACTTGTCGCCTTCGGCTCGATCTACCAGATCGGCACTCTGTCTCAGGATATGTCTCGCGAGGCCGCAGAGGGCGCGCGCAGGCTGTCCGATCTGAACCAGCGGATCTCCCAGCAGATGCTGGATGCGCGGCGCGCCGAGAAGGATTTCCAGCTCCGGCGCGACCAGTCTTACGCCAAGCGTCACGCCGTGCTCGTTTCCGACATCACCGGCGACCTTGATCGTCTCGGCAGCGCCGCGCGGGCGGCGGGACACGCCGAAGTCGGGGAGAAGGTGTCGTTGGCACGCGCCGGCTTCGAGCGATATTCGAGTGCATTTGCGGCCGTCGAACAGGATGAGATCAAGCTTGGATTGAACGAGACACTCGGCTTGTCCGGCTCCTTGCGCACGGCGGTCCACGACATCGAGAGCAAGCTCAAGGAGGTCGACGATCCCAGGCTCACCAGCGGCATGCTGATGATGCGTCGTCACGAGAAGGACTTCATGCTGCGCCGGGACGGGAAATACCTCAATTCTCTCAAGAAGACCGCGGCGGAATTTTCCAAGCAAGTCGAAGCATCGGCCATTCTCCCGGCGATCAAGCAGGACATCGGCAAGAAGCTCGGCAAGTACGAGGCTGACTTCACGGCCTGGGTCGCCGGCGCGCAGGATCTCGCCGCGCACGGCTCGACCATGTCCAAGGAATTCCGGACGATCGAACCGGTGCTCGAAGACATCGAAAAGAACATCACTCAGCGCTACGTCGCGGCGCAGGCGGCCGAAGCGTCGACGCGTGCCTCGATCAAGCTCTGGATGTGGGTCGCGCTTGGATGCTCCATCCTGCTGGTCGGAAGCGTGTCCTTCTTCATCGGTCGCTCGATCTCGACCGCGCTGATCGCCATGGTGCGCTCGATGACCGGCTTGGCAAATGGCGACACTTCCGTCGCGATCCCCGGCCTCGGCCGCAAGGACGAGATCGGCGAGATGGCCGGCGCCGTCGCGGTGTTCAAGACCAACATGGCGGAGGCCGAGCGGCTGCGCGCGGAGCAGGCCGAAGCGGAGGCGCGTGTCCGGCAACAGCGCAAGGCCGACATGCAAGGGCTCGCCGATACGTTCGAAGGCGCGGTCAGCGAGATCATCGAGACCGTGTCGTCGGCGGCGACCGAGCTCGAGGCGTCGTCGAACACGTTGACCCAGACCGCCGAGCGCGGCAACGGGCTCGCCACTGCCGTGGCGGCGGCTTCGGAGGAGGCGTCGGCGAATGTGCAGTCGGTGTCGTCGGCGAGCGAGGAGCTGACCTCCTCGGTCTCCGAGATCAGCCGCCAGGTGCAGGAATCGGCGCGCGTCGCCGATGTCGCGGTCGAGCAGGCCCAACGCACCAATGCGCGCGTCGCCGAGCTGACGAAGGCCGCCTCCCGCATCGGCGACGTGGTCGAGCTGATCAGCACCATTGCCGCGCAGACCAACTTGCTGGCGCTCAACGCGACGATCGAGGCGGCGCGGGCGGGCGAAGCCGGCAAGGGCTTTGCCGTGGTCGCGACCGAGGTGAAGGCGCTGGCCGAGCAGACTGCGAAGGCCACGGGCGAGATCGGCCAGCACATCGGTGCGATTCAGACAGCGACGGACGAGTCTGTCGGCGCGATCAAGGAGATCGGCGATACCATCGCGAAGATGTCGGAGATCTCGTCGACCATCGCCGCGGCGGTGGAGGAACAGGGTGCCGCCACCCAGGAGATCTCCCGCAACATCCAGCACGCCGCACAAGGGACCTCCGAAGTCTCGGCGAACATCGCCGACGTCCAGCGCGGCGCCGGCGAGACCGGGGCTGCTTCGGCACAGGTGCATTCGGCCGCGCAGTCGCTGTCGCAGGAGAGCAACCGGCTCAAGAGTGAGGTCGCGCGGTTCCTGGAATCGGTGCGGGCGGCATAGCGGGGCAGGCGGACGCCGCAATATTGCACTGCACCGGGCGCAGCGGGTCGTTGCGCGGAAAATGACGGCGACGCGGGCAAGCCGTAGTTTTACGTAGGTTCCTGTTAACGCCTGTTTGCAATTATGAGCGCTAGTCTTACGGAATAAGAACCAGCCAGCATTGTTGAACTGACCTCCGCCCCGTCGTGCGTTGCGACGACCGGGCGCAGGCGATCTGCGCGTTGCTGGATACCATCGGGATTTGTCGTGATGTCGAAATTGTCCATCGTATTCAAGCTGCTGACCGTGTTGTCAGTTCTGGTTCTCTCGCTCGCCGGTGTCGGCGTGATGGCGATCGGCACGATGCAGAACATCAATTCCCACACGGTCGAGATCGCGGAGAGCTGGCTGCCGAGCGTGCGTGCGCTGGGCTCGATGCGCGCCGACATCAATGAGCTGCGCGTCGCGCTCCGACTGCACCTGATGCAGGACAGTGCCGAGGGCAAGGAGGCCGCCGAGAAGCGACTCGCAGGCTTGCGCGAAAGAATCGAGAAGACCCGCAAGGTTTACGAGCGCCTGATCAACGTGCCCGAGGAGCGCTCGCTCTACGAGCAATGGAGCAAGGCGTGGGCCGAGTACCTGAACGGCGTGCAGGAGACGATGGCGCTGTCGCGCAAGAGCGTCGGCAAGTTCCCGGTCGACGCCAACGAGATGTTGCAGACCAAGGTCGCCAAGATGGCGCAGGCCGCCGACCCGCTGCTCCAGAAGGGCATCGAGCTGAACAACAGCGGTGCCGAGCTGGAGACCAAGCAGGCGGCCGATAGTTATGCGCTGATCTTCCGCGTGCTCGTCGGCATCATCATCGCGGCCGTCCTGATCGCGATCGGCGCCGCCTATTATCTCGTGCGCGACGTTTCTCGCGGCATCGCCTCGATCATCCGCCCGATGCAGTCGCTCGGCGAGGGTGACCTCTCGGCCGAGGTGCCGCATCGCGGCGAGAAGACCGAGATCGGCTCGATGGCGGATGCGCTGCAGATCTTCAAGGAGGCGCTGATCGCCAAGAAGGCCGCCGACGAGGCCGCGGCCGCCGATGCCGAAGCCAAGATCGAGCGCGGCCGCCGCGTCGATGCGATCACCCGCAAGTTCGAAACCATGATCGGCGAGGTCGTCGGCACCGTCTCCTCGGCCTCGACCGAGCTCGAGGCGTCGGCCTCGACGCTGACCAGCACCGCGCAGCGCGGCCAGGAGCTCGCGACCGTGGTTGCGGCAGCCTCCGAGGAAGCCTCCACCAACGTCCAGGCGGTGGCCTCCGCCTCGGAAGAGCTGTCGTCCTCCATCACCGAGATCAGCCGCCGCGTGCAGGATTCGGCGCGGATGGCCGCGGAGGCCGTCGAGCAGGCGGCGCGGACCAACGAGCGCGTCAATGCGCTGTCGCAGGCGGCCTCGCGCATCGGCGACGTCGTCGAGCTCATCAACACCATCGCGGGCCAGACCAATCTGCTGGCGCTGAATGCGACAATCGAGGCGGCGCGTGCCGGCGAAGCAGGCCGCGGCTTCGCCGTCGTCGCCTCCGAGGTCAAGGCGCTGGCCGAGCAGACCGCGAAGGCGACCGGCGAGATCGGGGCGCAGGTGTCGGGCATCCAGGCCGCGACGCAGGAATCCGTCAGCGCCATCCAGGAGATCGGCGGCACCATCGAGCGGCTGTCCGAAGTGTCCTCGGCTATCGCCGCCGCCGTCGAGGAGCAGGGCGCGGCCACGCAGGAGATCTCGCGCAACGTCCAGCAGGCCTCGGTCGGCACGCAGGAGGTTTCGGCCAATA
>NZ_JXDL01000001.1:3240251-3256018 GCF_001590795.1 Bradyrhizobium sp. AT1 | reverse complement strand
AGCGAAATCGCTGGCGACCGACAGCACACGTCTCAAGGTCGAGGTCGCGCAGTTCCTCGAATCGGTCCGCGCGGCCTGAGCCGGCACGCATCGCTTCACCTCTCCCGTAGGGAGAGGTGGGTGCCTCGCTCAGCCCTTACGCGTTCGCCTGCGGAGCCGGCGGCGGCGTCACCTGCCGCCGGAACAGGATGCGCTGGTAGAGCCAGCCGATCGCGACCAGCACGATGCCGAGCCCCATGAACGACAGCGCGCGGTAGACGCCGGTCAGCGTCGACATGTCGATGACGAAGGCCTTGAGGATCGTCAGGGCGATGACGGCGGCCGACGCCAGCCGTGCCCGTTCTGAGTTGACGAGAATGCCGACCCCCAGCAGCACCACGCCGAAGCCGAGCCAGCCGATCGAATAGGTATACTGCTCGGCGCCCGTGGTCGGGCCGGTCGAGAGGATCGGGCCGTGATAGAAGCGGCGGATCTCCAGCGTGACATAGGCGAGCGCGAACACCAGCGCGCCGCCGGCGATCGTGTTGGCGTAGACCTTGCCGCGCGTTCCGACCACCGCATAGGACAACAGCAGCATCAGCACCGCCGGCAGCGCATAGCCGAGCAGCAGCAGGTTGAACACCGCGCCGCCGACGTCGACGCGCCAGATCAGCGGATTCTCCAGGATCAGCAGGCCGAATACGCTGACGAGTCCGGCGATCACCGTGAGCACGATGGCGCCGATGTTGTGCACGATGCTGTGGCTGCGCTGCGCCAAGCGCTCCAGTCCGATCGCCATCGCGAGCGAGATGCAGACCTGGAGTGCGAATTCGAGCAGCGAGGGCGGCGAGATCATGTCGCCGCCGGTCGCGAAATGCCGGATCTCCATGAAGGCGAGCAGCGCGGTAAACAGGATCGCGGCGGTCTCGACCATGCGCAGCGGCGGATCGTCGGCGCGGCGGCGCAGGAAGATGCTGGCGGCCCAGAACGATGCCGCCGGAAGGCCGTAGCCCCAGAGCAGCCAATTGAAGATCGGCGTGGTGCCGACGGCATCGCCGACGATGCGCGGGTCATAGGCGATGCGTGCGGTGACGAGGCCGGCGAAAATCGCGGCGAGCCAGCGCAGGAACGGGATCGGCCGCTGCAGCGAGATCCAGGCGGTGCCGAGCGACATCAGCGCCAGCGCGATCGTCAGCCAGCCCTTCTCCAGCGCGAAGGTCAGCGCCAGCGCCAGCGCACCGAGCGTGCCGGTCGCGTACAGAGCGGTGGAGATCATGGTGCCCGGCCGGGTCTCGCGGCGCGTGAGAGCTTCGGTCGCAGCGCCGAAGCCTGCTGCGAGCAGCACCGCGAGTATCGCGAACGGAATCGAGCGGTCGAGATGGGCAATACGTGCGTAGAGCGCGACGAGGATCGCGATCGGCGTCGCGACTGAGGTCGCCGACCACACCACCGGGATGATCGCCGAATTCGACCGGCCCTGGGCGAGGAAGCCGGCAACGCCGAAGCCGGCGGCGAAGATCGCGGCCATCACCAGATGCAGCGTCACGGAGCTGTCGGTCGCGACCGGGCCTATGCCCGGCATCGGGCCGCCCGGCAGCACCAGCATGTCCGGATTGGCGCGCACCGCCCATTCGGCGAACACGATGAAGACGGTCGCCGCCGCCGCGCCGAGCGCACCGGTTGCCGCCGGCGCGCGCCAGGCGACGAACAGCGTGCCGCCGACGAGCAGCGCAAACGCGATCAGCGCCAGGTCGGCATGCGCGCTCGACAGCACGATCAGCATCGCGCCGAACAGATAGGCGCCGAGCGCGCCCGACGAGATCGGCTCGATCTCGCCGTCTTCGATGGCGGGCCCGAACATGAAGCCGCAGACGACCAGCAGCGCGGCCAGCACGAAGCCTGCGATGGCATGGAAGGCGTGCGGCGCGACCTGCAATTCGCTCGCGTCGAGGCCCGGGAAGATCCACAGCACCGCGAAAGCGATCGTCGTGACCGCAAGCCAGCGCCACAGCCGGATGCGGGCGAGGCCGAAGCTCGCGGCGGTGACGACTGCAAGATAGATGTAGAGCGCCCAATAATCCGGCTTGCCGCTGGAGACGAGCACCGGCGTCACGAAGGCGCCGACCACGCCGAGGCCGGCAAGCGCGGGGCCGTGCAGCAGCGCCGCGGCGAGCGTGCACATCGCCACGATGCCGAGCAGCACGAAGGCGGTCGCGGGCACCAGGAAGCCGTAGAGCGCGTAAGCCGCATAGATGGTCGCGAACGCCACCGCCGTACCGGCGGCGGTGAGGATCGCGGGGATGTTGGCGATCGGCAGCGCCGCGATGGTCGAGATGCTCTCCTTGCGCCGGGTCCATTCGCCGGCGCCCAGCAGGGCGGCTGCGAACAAGCCGCCGAGGAATACGCGCACGCCGGGGCCGAGCAGGCCGGCCTCGATCGAATAGCGCACCATGAAGAAGCCGCCGAGCGCCAGCGCAAGGCCGCCGATCCACACCACCCAGCGCGTGCCGAGTTGCTCTTCGAAGCCGGGTTCTCGACTAGCAGGCGCGGGGGCGGGCAGTGGCGGCGGCGGAGCATCGACCTGCGGGCGCGGTGCGAGCGGGGGCGGTGGCGGCTCTTCGGTGACGAGCGGAGGCGGCGCTGCGTCCGCTTCGGGGGCGAGCGGCGGCGGTTCGGCGGCAACTGTTGCGGGCGCCTCGGTCCGGGCCTGCATGGGCAGCAGCGGCGGTGGCTGCACCTGCCGCTGCGCGTAAAACATCTGTTCGAGCGCGTTGAATCGCCGGCGCAGATCGGCCGCCTGGCTGGAGGCCTTGATTGCGATCAGGATGGCGACGATCGCGATGATCAGCGCAAAGACGTCAAACGGGCCGTCGAACATGAAGCCTCCAGGCAACCGGCGGGCAGGGCCGATCGCGAAATCCTACTCTAGCGCCGGGAGCGTACGCGCAAGCCCGGTGCGGGCCGCTCCTGGAGCACGTCGCGGCGGAAGCGGTAGAGCGCTGCCGGCCGCCCGCCCGTCTGTGTCGACATCACCCCGGTCGGTTCGACCAGGGCTTCCATTTCGACCAAACGGCGGAAATTCTGCTTGTGCAGGTGCCGGCCGGAAATCGCCTCGACCGTATGCTGCAGTTCGGTAAGTGTGAATTCGGGCGGCAAAAGTTCAAAGACGACAGGAAGATACTTCAGTTTTGCCCGCAGCCGCGCGATCGCCGTGGCGAGAATCCGGCGGTGGTCGAACCGCATCGAGGTGCCCAGCGGGGGAAGCGCTGGGCGCGCCAATGCCGCGGGGCGGCCGTCGCGCCTGGCTTCCTCGACCAACCCGGCCTCGTACAAGAGCTCGTAGCGGTCGAGCACGCGCTCCTCGTCCCAGGCCGCCCCGTCGAGCCCGAAATAGAACCGCACGCGATCCTTTCGCGGCAGCGCGCGCGTGGTCTCCGGCGTCTCCTCCGCGGCCCATTCGGTCAGCGCGGGAATGATGTCGCGGGCGATGATCGCCGGCGGCTCCTCGCGCCAGTCCTCCCAGGGGAAGAAGCGATACCATGGCGCGAAGCTCGCCGCGTTCGCCGCAAGCTCGCCGTCCACCGCGCGCGTCAGTGCGAGATAACCGATCGAGACCATATGCGCGCCGGTATCGCCGGCCTCGGCATGGCGGCCGCGATCGCCGAAGGTGTAGAGCTGCTCGACATAGCCGAGCCGCAGGCCCGCCTGTTCCTGGACCCAGGCACGCAGGCCGATCTCGAAGGTGCGGTGAGCGAGCGCGTCGAACGGGCCGAACGGCAGGCCGGCCAGCCCGTCGCTGCCGCGTGCGGTCAGGATCAGCGGCTCGTGGTCGGTGATCGCGACGATCGCCGCGGTCAGGCCGATCTCGATCGGCGTCAGCAGCGTCTTGCTCATGCGATTGATATCGCAGCTATCATTCGAGCTCGATCACGAAGGGGCGGCCCTCGACCATCATCGCGCCGGGGCCGATCTCGTCGAGTGCGCGCAGCATGCGGCCGTTGCGGCCCAGGGCACGGTCGGCAAGGCCGACGATGCGCCGGTTCGGCGAGGCGATCGGCGAGACCGCGCGGATCTTCCTGGCGATCTCGAGTTCGTCGCGGTTTGGATTGAGCGCGCAGACCGCCGCGAACGCGCTCGCGGTGGAGCGGCTGATGCCGGCATAGCAATGCACCACCAGCGGTGCGCTGCGGTCCCAGCCGCGCACGAAATTCAGCACCTGGTCGATATGCCCCTCGGACGGTGCGACGAAACCGTCCATCTCCTCGGTGATGTCGTCCATCGAGACCTTGAGGTGATTGGCGGGGAGCACCGACGCAGGCCGTGCCACCTGCTCGACATTGGCCATCACGGTCAGCACATGGCTGGCCCCGGTGAGGCGGACGGTTTCGGGAAGCGCGGCGAGGGAACAGACGTGGATCATGGCGGACCTTTTTGCCGGCGATTATAGCCGGTGCCGTAGGGTGGGCAAAGCGACATGTCCGCCATAGCTGGAAGGGCGAAGGCGGAAGCGTGCCCACCACTTTTGTCGCAAACGCGAGAGGATCGTGGGCACGGCGCAAGAGCGCCTTTGCTCACCCTGCGAGACCTACGCGAACACCGCGCTAAACCGCTCCAAGAACTGCTTCTCGGCCCGCGCCGCCGTCCAGGGCGTCAGATAGTCGCGCCGGACGCTGTCGGACAGGCCGGGATCCTTGCCGAACAGGCGCTTGGCCTCGCTTTCGCTGAAGCCGGCCAGCGCGGTCGCCTCCAGATAGGCCGCGCCGCGATCGGCGGCCTTGATGGCCTGCGTGATCTCTTCCGGCAGCTCCGGCGGCAGGCCGAAGCGGACGTGGATGGCGCCGAGCAAACGCTTCTCGACCGCCTTGTAGTTGCCGGCGAGCACGGCCTTGAACGGCGAGATCATGTCGCCAATCACATATTCCGGCGCATCGTGCAGCAGCGCGGCGAGTCGCATGCGCTGATCGACATTCGGCATCTCGTGCCGCAGCACGGTCTCCACCAGCAGCGTATGCTGCGCGACCGAGAAGATATGCGCGCCCGTCGTCTGCCCGTTCCAGCGCGCGACGCGGGCGAGGCCGTGCGCGATGTCGGCGATCTCGACATCGAGCGGCGAGGGATCGAGCAGATCGAGCCGCCGGCCCGACAGCATGCGCTGCCAGGCGCGGGATTGCGCGACGGGCGCCGTCTTCTTCGCGGTCATTTTGCCTTGAGACGCGGCTTGCGCTGCGCCTTGCCGCAGGTCGCGTGGCAGTGGCAGTCGACGAGGTGGTCGTTGACCATGCCGGTCGCCTGCATGAAGGCATAGACGATGGTCGGGCCGACGAATTTGAAGCCGCGCGACGACAGCTCTTTCGAGATCTGCACCGACAGCGGTGTCGAGGCTGGCACGCTCGCGCTGGTCTTGAAATTGTTCACCTTGGGGCGTCCGCCCATGAAGTCCCACAGCAGCTTCGAGAAGCCCGGGCCCTTCTCCATGATCTCCAGATACGATCTCGCGCTCAGGATCGTGCCGTCGATCTTGGCCTTGTTGCGCACGATGCCGGCATCGTTCATCAGCGCGTGCACTTTCTTGTCGTTGTAGCGCGCGATCTTCTCCGGCTGGAAATCGTCGAAGGCTTTGCGGAAATTGTCGCGCTTGCGCAAGATCGTGATCCAGGACAGGCCGGCCTGGAAACCGTCGAGGATCAGCTTCTCGTACAGTGCGCGGTCGTCATATTCCGGCACGCCCCATTCGGTGTCGTGATAGGCGACGTAAAGCGGATCTTCACCGGGCCAGGGGCAACGCGTCTTTCCGTCGGGATGCAGGCGAGGAGCGCGGCTCATGCGATGGGCTGCTTGGCTGGAATGCGGACGACATCGGGTTCGGCGAGCGTCAAAGCCAGCCCTCCGGCGGTGAGCGTCTGGCCGGCATCGAGCGCGTCGGCGACGCGGTCGATGCGTACCAGCGCAATGCCCTTGCCTTGCGCCGAGGAGCCCATGGTGCCGACGGGCTTGTCGCCGGCCAGCACGCTGACGCCGGTCTCCGGCGAGAAGTCTTCGAGCAGCACCTTGACGCTGCGGGTGCGCGCGGTGCCACGATGGTGCATGCGCGAGACGACCTCCTGGCCGACATAGCAGCCCTTGTCGAAATCGACGCCGGCGAGGCGGTCCATATTGGTCTCGTGCGGGAACGCGTCGTTGTACATGAAGTCGAGCCCGCCGCGCGGCACGCCCAGCGCGATGCGGTGCGCCTCGTAGTCGCGCGCCTCGACCAGCTCCGCCCCGATGAGATCGGACAGCTTCTGCTTGAGATCCTCAGGGATCAGGATGCGGATGCCGAGCGCTTCATTGCGCGGGTCCGTGAAGGCGAGGTCCGGCTGCGCCGCAGGCTCGCCGTCCCAGGCGGCGAGCACGCCGAGATCGCCGGACAGGTTTTCCACGGTGACCTTGGCGCGCAGCTTGTAGAATTTCAGCTTGGTGGCGAGGCTGTCGGCCAGCGCTTTCGGACAGTCGATCAGGAACCCGCCGCCATGGCCTGCGGGCACCTCCGTGATCAGGAAATCCACGATGATCTTGCCCTGCGGCGTCAGCAGCGCGCCGAATCGCCCCAGGCCCGGCTTCAGTCTGTCGACATCGGTCGTGACCAGGCCGTTGAGGAAGTTGCGCGCATCCTCGCCCGCGACCTTGACCACGCCTCGGTCGGGAAGAAACGCTGATTTCATGCGAAAATCTCTTGCGACATGTTGCTCCGGAACGTAAGCCCGCAAGGCATAAACGACAAGACCTCGAGCCCTGCGCTTGGGGTCGAGAGAGGCCCTCAGCCATGACCCAGCGCTTCGATGTGATCCTCAAGAATGGCACCGTCGTCAACCAGGACGGCGAGGGCGTTCGCGATATCGGCATCACGGGCGGCCGCATCGCCGAGCTGGGCCCGCTGTCGCAGGCCTCGGCTGCGGAGGTGATCGACTGCAAGGGCCTGCACATCCTGCCCGGTGTGATGGACACGCAGGTGCATTTCCGCGAGCCCGGGCTGGAGCACAAGGAAGACCTCGAGACCGGCTCGCGCAGCGCTGTGATGGGCGGCGTCACTGCCGTGTTCGAGATGCCGAACACCTCGCCGCTCACCGTGAGCGAGGCGACCTTCTCCGACAAGATCAAGCGCGCCCATCACCGCATGCACTGCGATTTCGCCTTCTTCATCGGCGGTACCCGGGAGAACGTGCAGGACCTGCCGGTGCTGGAGCGCGCGCCGGGCTGCGCCGGCGTCAAGGTGTTCATCGGCTCCTCGACCGGCGCGTTGCTGGTGGAGGACGACGAAAGCCTGCGCCGCATCTTCCAGGTGATCCGCCGCCGCGCCGCATTCCACGCCGAGGACGAATATCGCCTCAACGATCGCAAATCGCTGCGCATCGAGGGCGACGCGCGCTCGCATCCGGTGTGGCGCGACGAGACCGCGGCGCTGATGGCGACGCAGCGCCTCGTCAAGCTCGCCCATGAGACCGGCAAGCGCATCCATGTGCTGCACATCTCGACCAAGGAAGAGATCGAGTTCCTGCGCGACCACAAGGACGTCGCATCGTGCGAGGCGACGCCGCATCATCTCACGCTGGTGGCGCCCGAATGCTATGAGCGGCTGGGCACGCTCGCGCAGATGAACCCGCCGGTGCGCGGTGCCGATCACCGCGCCGGCATCTGGCGCGGCATCGAGCAGGGCATCATCGACGTGCTCGGCTCCGACCACGCCCCGCACACGCTGGAGGAGAAGCAGAAGACCTATCCGGCCTCGCCCTCCGGCATGACCGGCGTGCAGACGCTGGTGCCGTTGATGCTTGATCACGTCAACGCGGGGCGTCTGTCGCTCGCCCGCTTCGTCGACCTCACCAGCGCCGGCCCCGCGCGCCTCTACAACATGGCCTGCAAGGGCCGCATCGCCGCCGGCTACGACGCCGACTTCACCATCGTCGATCTCAAGCGCAGCGAGACCATCACCAACAAATGGGTGGCGTCGAAAGCCGGCTGGACTCCCTATGACGGCGTGCGTGTCACCGGCTGGCCCGTCGGCACCTTCATCCGCGGCCGCCGCGTGATGTGGCAGGGCGAGCTCGTGACGCCGGCGCAGGGTGAAGCGGTGCGGTTCCTGGAGACGCTGAAGCAATAGGCGGTTTCGAGGGGGACGAATACAGTGTCCCCGTCATTGCTTCGCGGAGCCTGTCATCGGGCCGCGCTTCGCGCGGACCCGGTGGCTCGCAATGACGAGGGGAGAGAGCTACACTTCCTCTCGAACGGAGTGCAGTCCGATGTCCCAGCCAACCGCCCTCATCACCACCGAGCAGCTCGCCGCCATCCTCGGCGATCCCAATCTCCGCCTCTACGATTGCACGACTTACAACGAGCCCGTTCCGCCCGGCAGCGATGTGCCGTATCGCGCCGTGCCCGGCGACAAGACCTTCGCAGCCGGCCACATTCCCGGCGCCGATTTCCTCGACCTGCAGGGCGAGTTCTCCGACACCTCGTCGCAACAGTTCTTCATGATGCCCGATGTCGCGCAGCTCGAGGCCGCCTTCGGCCGCCACGGGCTCGACGCGGACAAGACCATCGTGCTCTACAGCATCGGCACCATGATGTGGGCGACACGGTTCTGGTGGATGCTGCGTTCGCTCGGAGTCGATGCGCATGTGCTCGACGGCGGATTCGACAAATGGAAGGAAGAGGGGCGGCCGGTCGAGACCGGCGCCCCGAAGGGATATCCCGCCACGACCTTCAAGGCGGCGCCGCGCGCGGATCTCTTCGTCGACAAGAATACCGTGAAGGCGCGGATCGGCGATCCCTCGACCGTGATCGTCAACGCGCTCGGCCCGCAGTTTCACCGCGGCCTCGAGCCGAGCCGCTACGGCCGGCCTGGCCGCGTTCCCGGCAGCGTCAACGTTTCAGCCGCGACGCTCGTCAATGCCGACAAGACCCTGACCACGCTGGCCGATGCCGAAGCGAAATTCTCAGCGGCTGGCGTGACGCGCGACAAGAACGTGATCTGTTATTGCGGCGGCGGCATCTCGGCGACGATCGACCTCTTCCTGCTGACGCAGCTCGGCTACGACAAGCTGATGCTCTACGACGCCTCGATGGGCGAATGGGCGAGGGACCCGGCACTGCCGATCGAGACGGATTAGGGATGGGCTCTACGATGCCTGCGCGATCTCTGGAAAGACCGCTCGGCCCGTATCCGCATCGTCCTAGTTCTTCCGGATCTGCTCGAGTGCCGCGCGAATGCCGCGGCTATACAAACGGCTGCGATAATAGCGCATCAAGGCCTCGTAGAGGCGCCAGGAGCCGGACCATTTTCCTGGGCCCTTGCCACTTCCGCTGGCCCAGACTTCGACGTCGCCATAGAGTTGGATGTCATCGCACAGAAATGCTCTTTCCCGTGCGGTAGGCCGGGCTGATGCACGCTTTGCGATCCATTCGTTGTCTCTGATCCCCTCATCCGGAATCTCGAATGCGACGCTCTTCGTCTCTTTTGGGACCTGCTCCAACCACATCTCCATGCAGAGCTCAGGTGTTTTGCCCTTGGTCGCGCGGATGGGCTCGCCATTCTCCTCCTGAAATTTCGCCATGAGCACGGGGGCAGATGTCGCGCGGGCTCGTCCGATGGCGCGCGATTGGTCTGCAAATGCCTTCTTGATCTTCTCCGCGACCCCGTCGGGATGTCCGTGTTTCACAGCCTGAAATGATCGCAACGGTGTCGGAATGGCTGTGTCGTCCGCCAGGATCGCAATCACCGGGATGCCAGCGCCCCTTGCAAGTGAATATTCGTAAGTGACCCATTCCGAACGCCTGCTGGCCTTCGTGACGAGAACGACGACACCACGCGCATCGCGAATGCCGTCTTCGATGGCGTCGAACCACTTCGTCCCTGGGCTGATGCTGTGTTCGTCCCGCCACACAGGCAGCTTTAGGGCCTTCAGGCTGCTTTCAAGGGCGCGAGCCCGCTGCTTGTCGTTCGAAGCGTAGGACAAAAACAGGCGCTTGGTCATGGATCAGCCCGTCCAGGAAAAATTCGATGAAAAACTTATGGTAGCATCTGAAAATTGTCTCATCCAGACGAATGCACCACTGGATGCAAGGAATCTCCAACGACCGAGATGTCATTCGACTGAAAGCGACGCCCAAGGTCGCGCCGCAAATGGGTGGCGCACCTTCCCGACCGGGGCGGGAACATCTCCCGGCCGCCGCGAGACTAATGCTTGTCAGCGGAAAGCGGCTTCCGTGCGATAAACGCGGCAGACTTCGCGGACCTGTTCACCAATCCGTTCGCAAAGTCATTCATCCGTTGACTGGCCCCGCCCGCGTGGCGGGGTCATTTTCGGCAGGGCTTATTGCCTGCAGATGTCGACCGAGAATTCGCCGTTGCGGATGCGGCCGGGAAAGCCCTCGACGAACTTGGCGACCGCGTCCTCGCCATAGGTGCCGACGAGCTCGGCGAAGGCCGCGAACAGGCTTGCCTGCGCCAGGCAGTCGCCGTCGACGCCATCATGGCGCGCTTCGGCCCAGGCCTCGTTGAGATAACTCAGTGCGGCCTGCTTCTGCTCGTGATCGGGCAGCGGCGCGCGTGCGGGGGCGTAGGAAATCGGCTGGCTCATGAAACTCGATCAGGGCTGGGGCGCGATCCACGGCGATGCGCTGTGCGAGAGGTGTAGCACGGGCGTTAACGACCGCTAGGCTACATCTTTAGGAACGGTTAACGGCTGTGTACAAACTCGATGACAGGGTTCCAGCCGCTGTCATTCCGGGGCGCGCCGTCAGGCGCGAACTATGGTGCGCAATTGCGCACCTGAGAATCCATCGGGCGGCAGAGTTGGTGACACAATGGATTCCGGGCTCGCGCTGCGCGCCCCGGAACGACGGGAGGGTGTTCAGTTCGCGTAGCGCGCCGTCAGATCCCGCGAGATCTTGGAGCCTTCCTCGATATAGCGGCGGATCGCCACCGTCGCGGCCGGCGTGCAGCTCCGATAGGTCTGCTGGAAGCCGTTATAACCGCGGTTGAAGCCCGCGATCATGCGGGTGCGGCGCTCTCCGGAGGGGGTTTCCGCGTCGATCAGCGCCTGCATCTCGTTGCGCCATTTGTTGCCCTCGTTGGACCCGCAGATGCCGCGCAGATAGTGCAGCCCGCCGAGGATCTCCGCCAGCCGCTGCAAATCGCCGTCGAACGGCGCCGCCACGTCCTGCGCCCTCGCGGGCGTGGAGGCGCAGGCGAGAATCAGGACAAAAATGGCCAGAAATCGCGTGGACATCGGCGGGGTGTATGCCTCTTCGAGGCTGAGGACGCAAGGCAAGCGGCGCGGGTAGTGCGCTCCCTCCCCGCTTGCGGGGGAGGGTTGGGGAGAGGGTGTATCCACAACGGGACAGTCCCCCAAAGGAAAGAATACTCACCCGGATCGCTTTGCGATCCGACCTCTCTCGCAGGCGGGAGAGGTGCACCGGCGTTCGGAGCGCCAGCTACACCCCAATCAGCCGCGCGGCGGACTGGATGACCTCTTCCAGGCCCCCCGTCAGCTTGAGGTCGCCCAGGCTCGCCAGGGCGCTGGGGGAGATCCAGCGGTAATCGTCGAGCTCGTCGTTGAGAGACGGCTCCTTGGCCGTCCAGCGGGCAGCAAACGACATGATCAGATAATGGCCGGCGCCGGGCGCGGCCGGCAGTACCTCGCGCCAGCCGGCGAGGCCGACGATGGCGATGTCGAGGCCGGTTTCCTCGTCGACCTCGCGCTTGAGCGCCTGGTGCAGGGATTCACCGAATTCGACCCGGCCGCCCGGGAGCGAATAGAAGCCCTTGGCGGGCGAGCGGGCGCGGCGGGTCAGCAGCACCTTGCCGTCGCGGAAAATGGCGGCGCTGACGGCGAGCTGGGGGTGGGTGGGCTGGACCACTGACGCCATTTTGTTAACGGATCCGGCTCAGTTCGCCATGATGGTGTCGACGTCGGCTTCGGCGCCGCCGTGGATGATACCGCCGCAGGCCGCGATCAGCGGCTTGACCCAGAGCGCGGCCTGCTCGGCGAGGCGGATCCGCGTGGTGTCCTTCTCGACCTCGCGCATGGCCGAGCCGACCGCGGTCAGGATCGAGGTCATGGTATCCGTGATGTGGTCGAACTGGGCGCGCACGTTGGGATCGGCCTTCTCATAGGCTTCGATGGCGAGATCGCGCGCCTTGAAATTCGACGCCGTGAAATGCTCGGCATAGGACAGCGGCGTCCAGGTCAAGAAATCTTCCGCGCATTCCGGCATGTCCGGAACCATTTCCAGCAGCATCACGGCTTCATTGAAATGGTTGAGATAGTCGGTGGCAAGCCCGGTCCGCGGGTTGATGTTGGCCACGCGCAGCCGCTCGGCCCAGGCGGAGGCCTCGGGGCCCGTCTGTACGTGCGTCCGCGCGGGTTGGGAGGCCATTGAGCTCATCAGCCGCAGTGTTAACGTTCGGGGTTAAAAGGACCTGAACGGACCCTATATAGACCCCCTGGGATGTGTGGACGCTTCGTCATAACTTCGGCCCCCGCGGCCTTGCGGCAACTGTTCGGCTATGTCGAGCAGCCGAATTTCCCGCCTCGGTACAATGTGGCGCCGACACAACCTGTTCCGGTCGTAATGGTCGAGAACGGCGCGCGGCATTTCCGCCTGATGCGTTGGGGATTGCTGCCGGGCTGGGTCAAGGATCCTCGCGGATTTACGCTCCTGATCAACGCCCGCTCGGAGACGATTCTCGAGAAGCCCGCGTTCAAGCGAGCGATTCGCCGGCGGCGCGGCCTGATCCCGGCCGACGGCTATTACGAATGGAAGGTGGAGGACGGCCGCAAGCAGCCCTTCTTCATCCACCGTGCAGACGGCGCGCCGCTTGGCTTCGCTGCGGTGTTCGAGACCTGGGCCGGCCCGAACGGCGAGGAGCTCGACACCGTCGCGATCGTCACGGCGGCGGCAGGCGAGGATCTCGCCGCGCTGCATGACCGCGTGCCCGTCACCATCAGCGAGCGCGATTTCGAGCGCTGGCTCGACATCAAAGGCGACGAGGTCGATGCGATCCTGCCGCTGCTGACGGCTCCGCGTATCGGAGAGTTCGCCTGGCACCCGGTCTCCACCCGCGTCAACCGCGTCGCGAATGACGACGAGCAGCTGCTTTTGCCGATGAGTGCGGAGGAGATGGAAGCCGAGGCCGAGGCGGCGAAGCCGAAGAAGGCGGTGCGGAAGGCCGCGGCGTCGTCATCAGACGACGGGCAGGGCTCGTTGTTCTAAGCACCAGTGCGTAGGATGGGTAGAGCGAAGCGAAACCCATCGTTTCTCCCGCAGGGGCGGGGTTGATGGGTTTCGCTTCGCTCTACCCATCCTACGGCAGCTGAGCGCGTGGCGCTCTACACAACTTCCTTTGCCCGCAACGCCGCGATCTCCGCCGCATCGAACCCCAGCTCGCCGAGCACCGCGTCCGTATCCATCCCGAGCTCCGGGGCCATCCGGTCGAGCTTGCCGCCGCCATGGGCGAGCTTGAAGCCGCTGCCGGCAAAGCGCAGGCGACCGTAGGGCGTGTCGAGTTCCTGGATCGCGCCGCGCGCCTTGATTTGCGGATGGTCGATGACTTCCTCGACCTTCCAGATGCTGGCGCAAGGCGCGCCGGCGTCTTCCAGAATAGTCTCCCATTCGCGGGCAGGCCTGGCGGCCAGCGCCTCCTCGATGATGGCGCGCAGCGCAGGCTCGTTCTCGTTCCGCGAAAACCAGTCGGCGAAGCGCGGATCGGACAGTGTGTCCTCGCGGCCGAGCGCCGCCATCAGCGCGCGGTATTGCTTCTCGTTGTTGACCGCGAGCAGGATGTGGCCGTCGCCGCATTTGAACAAATTCGCCGTGGTCCTGCGGCTCACCGCCTGGTTGCCCGACAGCGTCTGGCGATGGCCGGCAACCGACCAGTCCGCGATCTGCCCGGACAGGAACGCCAGCGTCGCCTCCAGCATGGAGACGTCGATGAGCTGGCCCTTGCCGGTGCGGTCGCGCTGATACAGCGCGCTCGACACGCCGAACGCAGCGGTGGCGCCCGAGAGCACGTCGCAGACTGCAAAGCCCGCGCGCGTCGGCCCGGTCTCGGGATGGCCTGATATCGCCATGATGCCGGACAGCGCCTGCATCTTGCCGTCATAGCCGGGCCGCAGGCGGTCCGGGCCGGTCTGGCCAAAACCCGAGACCGCGCAATAGATCAGTTTTGGATTGATCGCCGACAGCGCCTCGTAGCCGATGCCGAGCTTGTCCATCACGCCCGGCCGGAAATTCTCCATGACGACGTCGACGCTCGCCGCGAGCTTCTTCACGATCGCGATCGCCTCAGGCTTCTGCAGATCAAGCGTCAGGCTGCGCTTGTTGCCGTTGATGGCCTGGAACGCGGGTGCGAGGCCACGTTCCGCCCATTCGCGTGACAGCGGCGTGCGGCGCATGTCCTCGCCTTCGCGCCGCTCGACCTTGATGACGTCGGCCCCCAGCAGCGCAAGCTGGTAGCTGGCGTAAGGGCCGGCCAGCACTTGCGTGAAATCCAGGATCTTCACGCCCTCGAACGGTCGCGTCACGTCGCTCTCCCCGATATTTGTTGTTATTGGAGGACGTCAAAGCATGATCCGGAAAAGTGCGTAGCGGTTTTTCGGAAAGATCATGCGCAAACAAGAATCTAAAGCGCGATGACGATCCATCGCGCTTTAGGCGGCGCGGTTACCGCGCGCGATCTCCTTCTGCTTGTCGAATTCGGCGCGGCGGCGCGCCAGCTCTTCCGGCGAGAGCTGCGCGACGTTGTTGTAGTCGAGCTTCCAGGAGGCGTCCTCGCTCCAGCGCAGCGGCGATTGCATCGTCGTCTGCGGGCCGCTCGCGCTCTCCAGCAGCTGAAGCGCGAGCTCCAGCGTCTGAGCCTGCGAGGCGACGTCGTGCGGCTTGCCGGCGGAATTGCCGAGCGGGAAGTCCGAGAACAGGAAGCGCGGCACGGCGGCGTGCTCGATGATGTCCTTGGCGCAGCCCATGATCACGGTCGGAATGCCATTGGCTTCGAGATGCCGCGCCACCAGCGCCGTGGTCTGATGACAGACCGGGCAGTTCGGCACCAGCACGGCGACATCGACCTCGTCCGCAAGGCAGCGCGCCAGGATCTCCGGCGCGTCGGTGTCGAGCGTGACGCGATGGCTGCGGTTGGTCGGCGCGCCGAAGAAGCGCGGGGCGACCTCGCCGATCCGTCCCGCCGCTGATGCCTTCAACAGCTGCGGCAGCGGAAACCAGGTGCCGTTGTCGGTCGCGCTGGTGTGCTTGCGGTCGTAGCCGATATGCGAGATGCGCAGGTCGTGCTCTTTCGACGTGTCGCCGTCATAGACCTGGTAAAACTTCGCGCTGCCGTTATAGGCCGCGCCCGGCCCCTGGTCGCCCTTGGCGGGATCGTAGGGCGCCGCGGTGGTGATGATGGTTACGCGCGACTTTGCCAGCGGCTTCTTCAGCGGCTGGAACGGCGCTTCGGTGTAATGCGCCCAGCGATACGCGGTGGTGTAGCCGATCGCCGCGTAATAATCCCGCGTGCGCTGCATGTAGGGAACGGGGGCATCGTAGTCGGGCGCAAAGCCGAATTCGTCGTCGCGCGGCGCGGACATGGGCGCGTCTCCTGGTTCTTGGTTGGCGCCAGACTAGAGATAGTTTCCGCGTTGCTCAACGGGGGGAGGGGCAGCGCAGGGCTGAATTGCAACGCACGATGGCCCGCCGCGCGGTCTTCCCCTCTCCCCTTGCGGGAGAGGGTGGCTCGCCGCGAAGCGGCGAGACGG
>NZ_JXDL01000001.1:3237018-3239839 GCF_001590795.1 Bradyrhizobium sp. AT1 | reverse complement strand
TTGTCTCCACGAGTCCGAGCGTTCGAATTCGCGGAGACGGACCCCTCATCCGGCGCTTCGCGCCACCTTCTCCCGCAAGGGGAGAAGGAGTTGCACCTTGCGCGCGGATAGATTCACCTACCTGAACACATGCAGCGCCACATACTGCAGCAGCATGATCGCCTTGGCGTCGATGATGCGACCGTCAGTGATCATCGCCAGGGCCTCGTCGATCCCGACCTCCAGCACCTCGATGTCCTCGCCTTCGTGTTCCAGGCCGCCGCCGTCGCTCACGCGCATCTCGGGCTCGTATTCGGCGACGAAGAAATGCAGCTTCTCGGTGATGGCGCCCGGGCTCATGAAGGCCTCGAACACCTTGTGGACGTGGTGCAGGCGATAGCCCGTTTCCTCCTCGGCTTCGGCGCGGATGCGCTCTTCTGGCGAAGCATTGTCCAGCACGCCGGCGGCGGCCTCGATCAGCAGATCGTCGTAGCCGCGAATGAAGGCCGGCAGGCGGAATTGCTTCACCAGGATCACGGTGCGCCGCGCGAGATTATACGGCAGCACGGCGGCGGCGTTGTCGCGCTCATAGGTCTCGCGGTGCTGCGTCTGCCACTCGCCGCTGGCGCGGCGATACTCGAACGTGGTGTTCTTCAGGGTGGTCCAGCCGTCCGAGAGCACGCGGACGTCCTTGATGCGGACGCGGTCGGAAATGGTCATGACTGTCTTTCAGCTAATGCGCGCGGCCGTCGAGCCACTTCTGGAACATCACGGACGTGGATTCCTCGAAGCCGAGCGACTGATAGAACGCATTCGCCGGCGCGTTCTCACGGCGGACCAGCAGCTGCAGCTTCGCAATGCCGGCCGCGCGCAGCCAGTCCTCGGCCGCCGCCATGATGGCGCGGCCATGGCCGCGCTTCTGGCGGTCGGGGTCGACGGCAACGTAATACACCCAGCCGCGGTGGCCGTCATGGCCGACCATGACGGTCGCGGCGATCGCGCCGCCCTCGCGGCCGAGCAGGATCGTCGAATTGTCGCGCCGCCGCGCCAGCGCGATGTCGGCATGTGGGTCGTTCCAGGGACGCGTCAGGCCGCAGCGCTGCCACAGCGCCACGACCGGCTCGACGTCGGCATCATTGATGGCATCGATCGCCAGGGTATTCACAGCACCTTCCCCGGATTCATGATGCCCTGCGGATCGAGCATCGCCTTGATCGCGCGCATCAGCTCGATCGCGGTCTTGTCCTTGACGTCGGGCAGCTCGTCGCGCTTGAGCACGCCGATGCCGTGCTCGGCCGAGATCGAGCCGCCCATGCGCAGCACGATCGCGAACACCACGGCGTTCAATTCGTGCCAGCGCGCCAAATAATCGGCGGTGTTGGCGCCGATCGGCTGGCTGACATTGTAATGCAGATTACCGTCGCCGAGATGACCGAACGGAACGGGGCGCGCGCCCGGGATCAGCTTCACCACGGCGGCATCGGCCTCGGCGATGAATTCCGGCACGGCCGCAACCGGCACGGAGATATCGTGCTTGATCGAGCCGCCCTCGGGCTTCTGCGCCGCCGACATCTCGTCGCGCAGCTTCCAGAAGCCGGCGCGCTGGGAAAGGCTCGCCGCGATCACGGCGTCGTTGACGATCTCCTCCTCCATGGCACGGGTCAGGATCGTCTCCAGCGGCGTGCGGGCGTCGTCGCCCGGCGACGACAATTCCATCAGCACGTACCAGGGATGCTTCGCTTCGAGCGGATCGCGCACGTCGATGCCGTGCCTGACCGAGAACGCCACCGCCATCTCCGACAGCAGCTCGAAGCTCGTCAGCGCGTTGGCGGCTTCGCCTTGCGCGATCGTCAGCAGCTTGAGCGCCGCCGCCGGCGATTTCAGCCCGACGAACGCGGTCTCGACCGAGCGCGGTTTCGGAAACAGCTTGAGCGTCGCCGCCGTGATGATGCCGAGCGTGCCTTCGGCGCCGATGAAGAGGTTGTGCAGATTATAGCCGGTGTTGTCCTTTTTCAGCTTCGACAGCGTGTTGAGCACGCGTCCGTCGGCCAGCACCACCTCCAGGCCCAGCGCCATCTCGCGCGCCACGCCATAGGCGAGCGCGGCCGTGCCGCCGGCATTGGTCGAGAGATTGCCGCCGATGGTGCAGCTGCCTTCGGCGCCGAGCGACAGCGGAAACAGCCGGTCCACTTCGGCGGCCTTCGTCTGCGCGACCTGCAGCACCACGCCGGCTTCGACCGTCATCGTGTTGGAGGCGGTGTCGACCTCGCGGATCTTGTCGAG
The DNA here is from genome assembly GCF_001590795.1 of Bradyrhizobium sp. AT1. GTDB lineage: Bacteria > Pseudomonadota > Alphaproteobacteria > Rhizobiales > Xanthobacteraceae > Bradyrhizobium. Next base: position 3,237,577 of record NZ_JXDL01000001.1, on the reverse strand, counting down.
CCGGCGCAGCGACACCACCACCTCGCCATTGTGCGGCGTCTGGCCGCCGACGAGCCCGGTGTTGCCGCCCTGCGGCACCAGCGCGATGTTGTGCGCGGAGGCGAGCTTGCAGATCGCGGAGACTTCGGCGGTCGAGCCCGGGCGCAGCACCAGCGGCGAGCGGCCGTGGAACAGATTGCGCTCCTCGGTGAGATAGGGCGCGATGTCGTTGGCATCGGTGATGGCGTGACGCTCGCCGACGATCGCACGGAATTGCGCGATCAGCTCGGGCGCAAGCGGGGGGACGGCAGGTGTGTTGACGTTCATTCTCGTTGTCTCTTCTCAAGCTTCTTATCGCGCAACCGCCGCCCGGCGCAGCCGGTCGTTGATCGCTTCACCCAGATATTCCTCGGGGATCGCCATCACCGCAATCGCCCGCGGGCTCTTCGCATCGAGCTCGCGAAGATAGCCGAACAGATTGGCGGCGGCTTCATCGAGATCAGCTGTGGGCGACAAATTCATGACGGCGCTGGCGGCCTCAATGCCGGGCAGCCGTGCAGGACCGAACGCCAGCAGCGCC
>NZ_JXDL01000001.1:3230714-3236698 GCF_001590795.1 Bradyrhizobium sp. AT1 | reverse complement strand
CTGTCGTCGCTGTCGGCGTCCAGCGGCGGCCGCGCCAGGGGCGCGCCCAGCACCGCCTCGATCCGCTCGCGCGACAGCCCGCCGGGCCGCAGCAGCATCGGCGCGTTGAGGCAGCCGACAATCGTCGATTCGACGCCGACCTCGACCGGCCCGCCGTCGATGATGAGGTCGATCCGCCCCGATAAGTCGCTCTCGACATGGGCCGCCAGCGTCGGCGAGACGTGGCCGGAAATGTTGGCCGACGGCGCCACCACGGCCCCGCCAAAGGCGCGCAGGATCGCCTGCGCGACCGGGTGGGCGGGAATGCGGATCGCGACCGTGTCGAGGCCGGCGGTGGCGAGATCCGCCACCGGGCAGCCCTCAATCTTCGGCACCACCAGCGTCAGCGGCCCCGGCCAGAACGCCTCCGCCAGCTGCAACGCCCGCGCGTCGAACCGCCCGATTCGCCGTGCGGCCGAGATATCGGGCACATGGGCAATCAGCGGATTGAACGCCGGCCGCCCCTTGGCGGCGTAGAGATGGGCGATCGCGGTCGCATTGGCGGCGTCCGCCCCGAGCCCATAGACCGTCTCGGTCGGAAACGCGACCAGCCCGCCGGCGGCCAGGGTCCGGGCGGCAGCCTCCGCGCCGGCCGCGCCGGCCGGTAAAATCAGCGTTTCAAGACCCGTTTTCACAGGGACAAAATTCCTCAATCCGGCCGCTTGCGGTGCGCCAAACCCAACGCTATAAGCCGGCCTCTTGTCGGAGTGTGGCTCAGCCCGGTAGAGCACTGCGTTCGGGACGCAGGGGTCGCAGGTTCGAATCCTGCCACTCCGACCAAGACCTCATTTATTTTCAGCATCTTACCGGATCGACCCGAGCACTGTGCTCAGCTTTGGGTAACGCTACGGTAACACTACGCGGACGCAGTGATCTCCGCAGCAAAACCTTCCTATTTGTTGGCTCTCGTGCCGGGTTGGTAACGGATCAAAGCCGAGCGAGCAACGGCGCGCGGCGTTCAACTTGTCAGCATGTATTCAGATCGCCGAAAGGTTGCTCTGCACCGGTTGATGCTACCAGCAATAGGCGTTGAGTTCGTGATTAACCCAATCGGTTGATTTCTTGCGATTTCGGAGTAGTCTCTTTGAAGACGATTCTTCGGAGGCCGACTCGATGCTAACTCCGTTCGGAATAGCGATCAGGAAGCTCAGGCTCGACAAGGGCATGCGATTGCTGGATTTGGCAAATCGCTTGGGGCTGAGTTCGGCGTTTCTCTCTGCGATTGAGACTGGGAAGAAGGCGATCCCGGACGCGTTTGTGTTGAACGTCGCGCGAGCAATGAATTTGTCAGCGCCAGAAATCAAGGAATTAAGGCGCGCGGCGGATCGCACTCGGAAGGAAGTGCCAGTCGCAAAACTGGCGGAGGAACAGCGCGAATTGGTTGCGGCATTCGCGCGAAAAATTGACGATCTGCCATCGAAAATGATGGAGGATCTGAAGAAGGTCATCCTCAAATCCAAATCAGACGACGTGCCGTTTCATCGAAAGCGGAGGGGAATTCATGTCCCTCCGATGTCAACTGAAGTGATCCGAACCTTTGCAGAGAAGGTGAGATCGACGTTCGTTGATGACTCCCAGATTGAATTCCCGATCATGGATGTACTCGAATTCCGAATGGGGAGTCTGCTCGAAGGCTTTTATGTCGATGTTCAGGACAAAGAGTCGATGGGAATCGAAGAGGGCAGGGTGATTGCGGGGGAAAACGTCATCATTCTTCGCGAAGACGTCTATACGGGTGCGTGGGGTGACAATGGTCGCGATCGGTTCACCGCCTGTCACGAGTTCGCACATTTCCTTATGCATCGAACCGTAACGATGGCCCGCATGCGGGATGACAGCGAAAAGATTTATTGCGATGCTGAGTGGCAGGCGGACACCTTCGCGGGCCCTTTGCTCATGTCGACACGGCATCTGCCGAACTTCAAAGGGCCAGACGACGCTGCGATGGCGTGCAAGATGAGCGTCCCAGCCGCCCAAGTCATGTGGTCAAAATACGAAGCGGAGGGGCGTCTCAACCACAAATAAAAGCCGCCGGATGCTTGAACATCCGACGGCCCGTAAACCGCCCCGTGCGGAAGAGAGCCGACGCGGGATGGGCCATCCAAGGCGATCCGATTTTGAATCGGGGCGCTGCCTGCGGTCAATAGCTGGCTCTCAAATATCCCTGATATGGAGAGCCAAATGGCTGGTCAGGAAACTTGTCAATGGATCGGGAGTTCCGGTCAGAAGTACCTCTACTACGTGTATCCGCGTGGCCCAAGTATCAACGCGGGCCAAGATGGGAACTACATCTACGCCAAGAAGAACGCGGCGGGTTATTGGGTTCCTATCTACATTGGCGAAGGTGATCTCTCGAAGCGAGCTTCAACCGATCACCATCGTTCACAGTGCATCGATCTGAAGGGTGCAACGCACGTTCATCTCAGATTGAATCCTTCGAAGGATGCAAGACGCGCGGAAGAGCAGGACTTGTTGAAGAACTACAAGAATGCTCTTACGCCTCATGGCTGCAATATTAGCCCAACTGGCTAGTCGACGAAGGAAGAGCTCGGTGAAAGCCGAGCTCTTCTCGCTAAAGGAGCATCGGTCCGCCGCCGTCGAAAATTGGGTAACGCTACGGTAACGCTACCCCTGCCTCTTCTGCTTCTGTTCGCGTGTTTTCGTTAGTTCGATTTGAAATAATTCAATGATTTAGCTGTGCGTCGCAAAGTTCGGGGACGCAGGGGGCGCAGGTTCGAATCCTGCCACTCCGACCATTCTTCCAAAAGTCGACGTTTTCCAGAGGCTTGGCGGACCGGCCGCCGGTGCCTCGGAACGCCTTTCTGCAACGATTTTCGGGGCGGGTCCACGGCCGATTTGGCTGGGCAGGGCCGCTTGTTCCGGTAGCATGGCCGACATCGCGGCCCACGTTGTGAAATAGGCCAGAAGACGACAACCCTCGCGCGCGACGCTTCCGCAACCGCCTCACGAACCATCGCGGCCGATCGAACGATTGCGCCCGGCGTAACCGGTTGCCATCCGCTCAGGCCGACGGCTAGATGAACGCCTAGCCGGTTGCGCGTGCGAGAGCGCGGTCGGCCAATAACAAGAAACAGGGTTGGAAATCATGGACAGGACAATCGTCGCGCTCGTTACTGCTTTTGGACTTGCTGCCTGTGGGTCGGCATGGGCCGCGTGGCCGGACGACAAGCCCATCGAAGTCGTCGTTGGTTTTGCGCCCGGCGGCGGTACCGACGTCATGGCCCGCAAGCTGCTTCCCGTCGTCGAGCGCGCGCTGGGCGGAAAGGCCAAGTTCGTCGTCTTGAACAAGCCTGGCGCCGGCGGAGAGATCGCGTTTGCCGCGATCGCGCGCGCGGCGCCCGACGCCTATGCGATGGGCGTCGTCAACGTGCCCGGCTATAATTTCCTGCCGATGACCCGCACGACGCAATACAGCACGGACGACATTCGGCTGGTCGCACGGGTCGTCGAAGATCCGAACGTGATGGTGGTGCCCGCGGACAGCAGATTCAACAACCTGCCGGATGTTATTGCCGCCCTTCGCAGCAAGCCGGGTTCGGTGACGTTCGGTCACAACGGTGCCGGCACGAATGGTCACCTGGCCATTCGCATGCTCGCAGCAGCCGCAAAGGTCGAGCCCAACGAAATCTCTTACAGGGGAACGGCGGCACAACGGACCGATCTGTTGGGCGGGCATCTGGAAGTCGGGATGGTCACTCTCAGCGAGATCCCCGAATTGCATGGCACCAACAAAGGGCCTCTTCGCGTCATTGCGATCCTCTCGAGGAAGCGCTTTCCATCGCTGCCCGAAGTTCCGACCGCCGAGGAGGCGGGATTTCCGGTCACGTCGACGGCGGAACGCGGTTTCGCAGTCCCGAAGGGCGTTCCTGACCACATCGTCAGGAAGCTGGAAGCCGGCATTGCCGAGGGTCTGCGCAATCCCGATTATCTGGCGAGCTCGCCCGGGGATGAGCCGGTGATCGCCTTCCTGCCCGGCGCAGAGTGGCAGAAGCGCCTCGACGCCATGTCCGAGTCCCTGCGGCCCTTCGCAGAGCAGATTCGGGCAAGCGAGCAGAAATAGTCTTGCAAAGCAGCTGGCGCGCCTACCTTCGCGCCACCAACACGCCCACCAGAAACGCCACCATCAGCGCCGGTAGCGGCGCCTCGCGCACCATGCCGCGCACGACATCCGGCCAGTGCTGCTCGGGGACCAGTCCCGGCGATCGCACCTTTGGCGCGGGCGCGATGTCCCAACTCGATGCGAGCTCGGCGATCTCGCTTTGCGCCAGCCGCACGCCATCGCGGACGCGGAAGATCGCGGCCTCGGATCGCTCGCGCGGTGCGAGCTGCATCAGCGTCGCGACGGCGGTGCGCAACGTCATCTCGCCAAAGCCTTGCAGCCGCACCTGCTCCTCGGGGTCGGAGGTCATGCCAAATCCCTCACAGCGCAAAATGGCGCGCGAGGGCGAAGGCCGCCGTCGCGCACAGGACGAGCGTCGACACCGCGCCGGCCACGCCGCGCGCGAGATGGGCTCGCGTCAGGTGTCTGGTCATGATCGTGCTCCATGCTCACATGGAAATGGCGGGCGTGGAGCTTGGTTCCTTGGAGGCGACGGCGAATCGCGGCCGCCGGCTACTTCCGCAGCAACTCGCTCAAGGCCGCCGTCGCCTCGGCGCAGCGGATGTCGTCGATCTCGCGCGACAGGCTGAGCGCGCTCGCTCTCAGCTCTTCGAGCTTCCAGCTGTCCGGATGCTGGCTTTCGAGTTGACCCAGACGCTTGTTCAGATCGTCCAGTCTCGATTGGAGATGCCCGATGCTGGCATCCCCATTCACTTTCCAAACGCGTTGTGCACGCATCGTCGTTCCCCTGATCGTCTCACGGCCTTGTGAGAGGGGTTCGTGGCCGGAATGGGAGTTTGTTTTGTCCGGCTTCGGACGGTGGGGAACCGTTGCAAATTCGCAACGAAGTTCCCGGATCTTTCCCAGGCGATTGCGCCAGCCCACATGATGTTACCCGCAGGCACGGAATTTGATTGTGTCCCGTCACGACGACGGGCGAGCCGGCCTGTGCGCGCGATTCTCCGCTCGATAGGCTCATGCCCGTCGCACTCCCGGACATGAAGGAATGACACGTGGCGAGATTTGTGACTGTTGCGGCCGGCCAGCTTGGCCCGATCGCCAGGGCCGAGAGCAGGACCGACGTGGTGGCCCGGCTGATGGCCTTGATGCGCGAGGCGAAGGCTTGCGGCTGCGACCTGATCGTCTATCCCGAGCTCGCGCTGACGACGTTTTTCCCGCGCTGGTATTTCGAGGACCAGGCCGAGATCGACAGCTTCTTCGAGCGCGAGATGCCGGGCGCCGAGACGCAGGCGCTGTTCGATCTGGCGCGCGAGCTCGCGATCGGCTTTAGCCTCGGCTATGCCGAGCTGACGCTCGAGGCCGGACTTGTCAGGCGCTACAACACGTCCATCCTCGTCGACAAGAGCGGTGAGATTATTCTGAAGTATCGCAAGGTGCATCTGCCCGGCCACGCCGAGCACGAGCCGTGGCGGAAATTTCAGCATCTGGAGAAGCGCTATTTCGAGCCGGGCAGCGGCTTCGGCGTCGCCAGTGCCTTCGGCGGCGTGATGGGCATGGCGATCTGCAATGACCGCCGCTGGAGCGAGACCTATCGCGTCATGGGCCTGCAGGGCGTCGAGATGGTGATGATCGGCTACAACACGCCGGTGCACAATCCGCCCGCGCCGGAGCATGACGATCTATCGCTGTTCCACAACCACTTGGTGATGCAGGCCGGCGCCTATCAGAACGGCACCTTCGTGGTCGGGGTCGCCAAGGCCGGCGTCGAGGAAGGCGTCGACCACATCGGCGGCAGCTGCATCATCGCGCCCTCCGGCGAGATCATCGCGCGCTGCGCGACCAAGGGCGGCGAGCTCGCGCTCGC
>NZ_JXDL01000001.1:3230087-3230694 GCF_001590795.1 Bradyrhizobium sp. AT1 | reverse complement strand
GAGGCGCGGGCAGGGCGGGTAGTCCCTGTGAGCTCGCGGCCGCGTGCGGACGACGGCGCTGCTAGGCTTCGTCTCGTCTGTAAGTTTCCGGCTTTGTCGACAGGGCTGGAAATACTGCGGGCGACATGGCGGGCCGTGCGTACGGCAAAACCGTGTGGTCCTGGCCGTCGTTGCTACGGTCAAGCTTTCCGCGAAGATGCGAGCGAGCCCAACCGGGTGGACTGCATCACCCAAATTCGCGAGGCGAGGGAGGCCAAAGGAAAGTTCGGCTCCCGGGAGAGCACGGCATAAGCCGTCCGACCATCGCGCAGGGAAGGCCGAGTGATCGGCGTCACCTGTATGCTGCTGTGCGGTTCTTCCTGCGTGCATTTCGCGCAGCGGACCGCGGGTGCCTGTCGGCACCCGGCCTTCCCTGTGCCCTCTTGGATTTGAGGGTGCGAAGACGAAGCAAAGCTCGGGCGATTTCAGCCGCGAGAACGGAAAGACGTGCCAGCAAGCGAGATGGCGGGAAGAGCGATGCCGCTGCGTCATCGTCAGTCATTGCGAGCGGAGGGGATGAGCGCTCGTGTCACTCCCACCTCGTGCCCCGGACGCAGCGCAGCGGCCC
>NZ_JXDL01000001.1:3198023-3229671 GCF_001590795.1 Bradyrhizobium sp. AT1 | reverse complement strand
GGCGATGCGGAGCATCGTCCGGGGTGGTGCGCTGCAGAGCCGGGGCCCATCCTGGCCGCATGCCGTGTCGCTTCTGGGTCCCGGCTCTGCGCCGCAACGCTCGCGCGTTGCAGCTTGTCCGGGACGCGAGGTCCCGGGGGCTCATCCAGGCTTCCGATTTTCCCATTCACAACTCCGTGCCTTGATTAGGAAACGATCATTCCCTATCATCCCGCGATGCAAAAGACCGCCCGCAGATCGCAAGCCACCCCCCGTCCGCCCGGCCGTCCCCGTGAGTTCGACATGGATACCGCGCTCGACCGCGCCGGGCGGGTGTTTTGCGAGCGCGGCTATCACGCGACCTCGATCGGCGATCTCACGGCCGCGATGCGGCTCGCTACCGGCAGCGTCTACAAGGCGTTTCGCGACAAGCAGGCCGTGTTCCTGGCGGCGTTCGACCGCTACGCCGCGGTGCGCCGGGAAGAGACGCGCGGCGCGGCCGCGCGCGGCAGCAACGGCCGGGAGCGGCTGCGCCACATGCTGCTGTCCTATGTCGAGCACTCCCAGGGCATCGAGGGCCGCCGCGGCTGCATCGTGGTCGGCGGCACGGTCGAGCTCGCCGCGCTCGACCCGGAGGTCCGCGCCCGCGTCAATGCGCAGATCGAGGCCAACGAAGCCTTCATCGCCGGCCTCATCCGCGAGGGCCAGGCCGACGGATCGATCCCGCGCCATGTCGCGGTCGACGACACCGCACGGCTGATGATCTGCATCACGCAAGGCCTGCGCGTCGTCGGCAAGGCGCGCCTGCCGCTCGACGGCGACCGTCTGGTCGGCGTCGCCATGAAACTGCTCGCCTGAATTCATGCCTTATTAGGGAATGATCGTTCCCCATCCCTGGAGTCCGTTGGAATGACGATGAACGCCACGATCGAGACCGCGCCCGAACCGGATGCGGTGTCGCAGCGCCTGACCTTCGTGCTTGCCGCGGCCTGTGGCATGGTCGCCGCCAACATCTATTACGCGCAGCCGCTGATCGCCCCGATCAGCGCCGCGCTCGGCTTGTCGCACGAAGCCGCGGGGCTGATCGTGACCATGACGCAGATCGGCTATGGCGTCGGGCTGCTGTTCATCGTGCCGCTCGGCGACCTCGTCGAGAATCGCGCGCTGATCTGCTCGGTCATCATGCTCGGTGCCGCCGCGCTGCTCGCCGCAGGGTTCTCGACCCATGCGCTGCCGTTCCTGGTCGCCGCGCTGTTCATCGGGCTCGGCTCGGTCGCGGTGCAGATCATCATTCCCTATGCGGCACATCTGGCGCCGGAGGCGATCCGCGGCCGCGTCGTCGGCAACGTCTCGACGGGGCTGATGCTCGGCATCATGCTGGCGCGGCCGGTGTCGAGCTTCGTCACGGCCGCCTCGTCATGGCACGTGGTGTTCTTCGCCTCCGCCGCGCTGATGATCGTGCTCGCGGCGATGCTTCGCCTGGCGCTGCCGAGGCGCAAGCCGATCGCGCGCATGCATTACGGCACGCTGCTGCTGTCGATGCCGCATCTGGCCTTGACCACGCCGCTGCTGCGGCGCCGCGCGCTCTACCAGGCAAGCCTGTTCGGCTGCTTCACCCTGTTCTGGACGGTGGCGCCACTCCAGCTCGCCGGCGCATTCGGTTTCTCCCAGCGCGGCATCGCGCTGTTCGCGCTGGCCGGCGTCGCGGGCGTGTTCGCAGCTCCGATCGCCGGCCGGCTCGCCGATCGCGGCCATAGCCGGATCGCGACGCTGGTCGCGATGCTGCTCGCGGCAGCGGGCTTTCTGGCGACCTATGTCGGCGCGCCCGGCTCGATGCTGAACCTTGCCGCCCTGGTCGTGGCCGCGATTGCCATCGATATCGGCGTCCAGGGCAACGTCGTGCTCGGCTTCCGCGCCATCTTCGCGCTCGGCCACGAGCACCGCAGCCGCCTCAACGGCCTCTATATGGCGACGTTCTTCGCGGCCGGCGCCGCCGGCTCCGCGGTCGGCGCCTTCGCCTTTGCGCAAGGCGGCTGGCCGCTCGCCTCGGCCATTGGCCTCGCTCTGCCCGTCGCGGGCCTGCTCTATGCTGCGACCGAGTAGAAGCCGGCTTGGCGGGATTGTGCGATGCGGCCGTTTACCAAGCCGGGGATACGAGGCCCGGCGAGGTCGTCTCTGCCGCAATTTCCATCTCGCGGTTTGCTTGGGGGTGTAGTACTTTCGTCTCAAGCGGGCTCGGTCAACAACGGGCGGCAGGGGGAGGCTGATGAGGCGTGCGGGGCTGTTTGGCGTACCGCGGGTACGGCCATGGTCGTGGCAGGCATTTCTGCTTGGATGTGTGGTTGTCGCAGTGTCGGCGGTGCTTCAAGGCGTCTGCGTCGCGCTCGGCGCAAAGCTTTATTTCGCAGCGTTCCTGCCCGGTCTGTTCGTGCTCGGCCTCGTCGCGGGCACGCCGGCGGCGGGATTTGCCGCACTGTTCACCATTCCGCTGGTGTGGTGGGCGTTCATTCCGCCCTTCTTCGAGTTCAGCGCCCTGTCCAACGCCAATGCCGATTCCATCAACCTGTACTGCCTGCTCGCTGCGCTGCTGATCGGCCTTGCCGATCTCTGCCGCGAGACGATGCGGATCGTCAGCCGCGGCGGGTTGAAGTCCCCGGGCGAGAGCGCGGCAACGAATCCGCAATAGATCGCCGTTGCGTGGCCGTGCGCGTTGCGTGCGCGCAACAGTCCGGCAACCATCCGCGCAGCTGCCGCGCGCCGCTAACTTTTCGAAAAAGATTTGGCCGCAATTTCTCCCGCGGGAATGACGAGGGAGTTTTCGGACATGAACGGTCACGCCATCTTGGAGAATGTGCGACGCTATCGCGGTATCGCATCGCTCTATCGCCAGACCGCTGCATTCCGCCCGGGCCAGAGCTGGTCGCTGCTGGAGCAGGCGCAGGATTGGGAAGCGCGAGCGCTGTCGGAGCTGGAAGCCTATTTCGCGTTGCGCGCGGATTACACGGCTCACCTCGCGGCCTGATCGTTAACCAACGCTCACGATATGATCGTGAGCTCGGGCGCGGGCACCACGAACTGCCCGCCCCAGGCGCGAATCTCCGCCAGCTGGGCGATGATCTCGTCCTTCAGATTCCAGGGCAGGATGAAGACGTAATCGGGCCTGGCCGCGATCAGGGCGGCGGGATCGCGGATCGGCAGATGTGTCCCCGGCAGCAGCAGGCCCTGCTTGTGCGGATTGCGATCCACGGTAAACGGAATCAGCTCGCGCGTGATGCCGCAATAATTGAGCAGCGTGTTGCCCTTCGCCGGCGCGCCATAGGCGATCACCGTCTTGCCCGCGCGACGCGCCGCGACGAGAAAGTCGCGGATCATCTCGCGCTTGGCCGCGACCTTCGCCTGAAAATCACGGGAGGTCGCGGGCCGGTCGAGCCCTGCGACAGCCTCGCGCCGGCGCAATTGCTCGAGTGCGGGCGAGGGGCCGTGAGGCGCAGCTTCGCCGCAGACATGCAGGCGCAGCGAGCCGCCATGGGTCGGCAATTCCTCCACGTCGAAGACACGCAGGCCATGCGCGCGAAAGATCGTCTCGAGGGTCGTGAGCGAGAAGTACGACAGATGCTCGTGATAGATCGTGTCGAACTGGATTCCCTCGATCAGATGCAGCAGATGCGGAAGCTCCAGCGTCGCGCGGGCGGTCGCGGGCAGGAGAATGCGCAGGCCCGCGACGAAATCGTTGATATCGGGCACGTGCGGCAGCACGTTGTTGGCGACGATCAGCTCGGGCCTGTGGCCTTCGGCCCGCAGCGCGTTCGCCGCTGCGACGCCGAAGTAGCAGGTGCGGGTCGGGATGCCCTTGGCGATGGCAGCGGCCGCGGGGCCGCCGGCGGGCTCGACGCCGAGCACGCGAATGCCGGCGCGCTGAAAATACTGCAGCAGATATCCGTCATTGCTGGCGATCTCGATCACCTCGGACGCTGCGCCGAGCCCGGCGCGGGCGATCATGTCTGCGGCGTAACTCTCCGCATGACGCAGCCAGCTGTCGGAATAGGACGAGTAGTAGAGATACTGGTCGAAGATGTTCGCAGCAGGCTCGAATTGCGGAAGCTGCACCAGCCCGCAGGCACGACAGACACGGGCATGCAGCGGATAGGCCGGCTCGGTCGCGTCGGCCCGCTCCGGCGGCAGATAAGAATTCGCCAGGGGCGAGAGGCCGAGATCGACGAAGGTCTCGTCGAGCGCGCGCGCGCAAAAGCGGCATCGATGCCTGTCCATGAACGGATCGTCCCGTTGTGCCGTCGTGCCGCGGCTGTTAGTGAATTCTCACACGTCACGGAAATTCCGACAACGTTGCGCATGATGCAACGGAAAAGGCGTGCGCGTGAACGGACGTTCGCAGCGGCGGTGTGTACGCACGACCGCGGGAGCCCGAGATGAAGTTTACTCCATTGGCTCTGCCAGGCGTGGTTGAAATCGGTATCGAGCCGGAGCTTGATGCGCGCGGATTCTTCGCCCGGCTGTTCGACACCGAGGCATTCGCGGCGCACGGATTGCCGACGCATTTCGCGCAACACAGCCTGTCCCGCAACGAACGTACCGGTACCCTGCGGGGGCTGCACCACCAAGCCGGCCGGCCGGAGGCCAAGCTGGTGCGCTGCGTTAGCGGCCGCGCCTTCGACGTGATCGTCGATCTGCGCCGGTCGTTGCCGACTTTTGGGCAATGGTGCTCGGTCGAACTCGCCGCCAACAGGCACAATGCCGTGTTCATTCCCGCCGGATGCGCGCACGGCTTCCAGACGCTCGTGGACGGCACCGAGCTGATGTACTGCATCGACGTGCCCTATGACGCGCAAGGCGCATCCGGCATTCGCTGGGATGATCCCTCGCTGGCGATCGGCTGGCCGCTGCCTGATCCAATCCTGTCCGCGCGCGATCGCGCGCTGCCGTATCTCGCATGAAGCGGGTCCTGATCACCGGTGCGTCCGGATTCCTCGGCCGAGCGCTATTGCCCGTGCTGGTCGCTGATGGCTTCGAGGTCCATGGCGCCGCGCGCTCGGCTCAGCCGGCGCTATCAGGCGTGAGGTGGCACGCGGCCGATCTGCTCACCGAAGCCGGCCGTGCGCATGCGCTGTCCGCAGCGCGGCCGACGCACCTGGTTCATCTCGCCTGGGAGGCCCGGCCGGGCCGCTATCGCGACGATCCCGTCAACCACCTCTGGGCGGAGGCCAGTATCGACCTGCTCGCGCGCGCCCGGGCCTGCGGCACCGGCAGGATTCTCGGCATCGGAAGCTGCCTCGAATACGGTCCGCAGGACGGGCTGTGCGACGAGCGCGCGAGCCAATGCCGTCCCACGACGTTGTACGGACAAGCCAAGCTGGCTGCGGCCGAAGCCTACATCGCGGCAGGCGCCGCCTGGGGCCGCGTGTTCGTCCCGTTCGGACCGCATGAGCCGCAGGCGCGCCTCATCCCCTCGTTGATCCGGAGCCTTCGCGCGGGACAGAACTTCGACTGTTCGCATGGCGGGCAACTGCGCGATTTCATCTATGTCGACGACCTCGCGCAGATGATTGCCGCCGTGCTCGCCAGCAAGCTCACCGGCGCGGTCAATCTCGCCAGCGGCGACGTGCGCAGCCTGCGCAGCGTGATCGAGCATGTTGCAGGTCTGCTCGACGCGCGTCACCTGATCCGGTTCGGCGCGGTCGATGCAACGGGCGTCGATGCCGAGCCGATCGTCGCCGCCGACATCCGCCGCCTCCGTGAGGTGACCGCGGGCGTACCGGTCCTGGGATTCGAGGAGGGCGCTGCGCGCAGCCTTGCGTGGTGGATCGAGCGTCTGCCGGGGAGGGCGTGAGATGCTGTTACCCGACGGCGCCCGTGGCAATTACGGAGTTGTCTCGCCGTGCGCCTGTGCTAGCAACGTGGCGACCGAAATCTCCCACACGCCGGCCGGGGCAAGCGATGACCACGTTCAACCGCATCTTCACGACCGAGCGTCTGCTCCAGATCATCCTGATCCTGGCGGCCACCGTCGCGATGAAGCTGATGGGCTGAGCGTCGGCGGATCATCGTCCGCCGAACTCGGGCACGTCGGGCAGATAGTTCGACCCTTCCGAGCCGAGAAAATCGAACATCGCCTGCGCCGGCGGCAGCAGCACCTTGTCGCTGCGGCGGATCACGTACCATTGCCGCACGATCGGCAGGCCCGCGACGTCGAGCACGACGAGCCGGCCTTCGGTGAGCTCGTGCGCCACCGTGTGGGCCGAGATAAAGGCGATGCCAAGCCCGGCGATGACCGCCTGCTTGATGGTCTCGTTGCTGCTCATCTCCATGCCGATGATCGGCTCGAGATCCGACTTCTGGAACATGCCCTCCATCAGCGTCCGCGTGCCCGAGCCGGGCTCGCGGGTGAGGAAGGTCTCGTGCACGAGATCGGTCAGGTTGAGGCCGGAATCCTTCTCCAGCCAGTGCCCCTTGCGCGCGACGATGATGTGCGGATTGCGCCCGAGCTGGCGGACGTCGACGGTGACGTCGGCCGGTGGCCGACCCATCACCGCGAAGTCGAGGTCGTAGCCGTGCATGGCCTTGCGGATCTCCTCGCGATTGCCGATGGTCAGCTTGATCTCGATCTTGGGGTAGCGCTTGGAGAACGCCGCGATCGCGTGTGGCACGAAATATTTGGCAGTCGAGACCGCGCCGAGATGCACAGCGCCGCCGGTCCGCCCCGCGAGCAGGTCCGAGTGCGCCCTGGCAGTCCGTGATGGCGGCCTCGACCCGCTCGGCCAGTGCCAGAACCTCCTTGCCCGCCTCGGTCAGCAGCATGCCGTCGCCGGTCCGCTGCACCAGCGGCAAACCTGCAAGGTCCTGCAGCTGCCGGAGCTGCTGGGTCACGGCCGGCTGGGTCAGACCGAGATGGCCGGAGGCGGCCGTCACGCTGCCCTTGGCCGAGAGCGCCGCGAGCGAGCGCAGCTGGCGGATCGTCAGATGCCGGAGCTGGGTTGCCGCATGGCTGGGGCCATTATAAGAAAAATCTTTGAGGCTCATTATGAATAGAAATTTTCCTTATTAAGCTGCCCCTGTCAATCTCCTGATGCCGGGACTGACCGCGACCGACCTCCAGAGGGGAGGGAATGGCTGCGGCGCCGGCAAAGGGGATGGACGCAGATGACCGGGCAACTCAGGCTGGACGACCACCTTCAACGGTATTCAGAGACCGCGCCGCATGCGCTGGCCGTGGCCGCCGCGATCGATGCCATCGCGGCAGCGGCCATCGAGATCGCCGATCTCATCGCGTCAGGTGATCTCGCCGATGCTTCCGGCCTGACGACGGGGTGCAACAGCGACGGCGACGTCCAGCGCGACCTCGACGTCCAGGCCGATGCGATCCTGCGCCGCTGTCTCAGCAAGCTGCCGATCGCAGCGCTCGCCTCGGAGGAGATGCGCGAGGCCCAGATCGGCGACCGCGAGGGCCGCATCTGCATCGCGATCGATCCGCTCGACGGCTCCTCCAACATCGACATCAACATGACCGTCGGCACGATCTTCTCGATCCTGCCGGCACCCGACGACCTCTCGCTCGCCTTCCATCAGCGCGGCACGGCGCAACTTGCGGCGGGCTTCGTCACCTACGGCCCGCAGACCTCGCTGGTGTTGACGCTCGGCGAGGGCGTCGACATCTTCACGCTCGATCGCAAGGCCGGCTGCTTCCGCCTCGCGCGCAGCGGTGCGCAGATCGCCGAGGGTTGCGAGGAGTTCGCGATCAATGCCTCGAACCGCCGGCACTGGGATCCGCCGGTGCGCGCCTTCATCGACGAGTGCCTCGCCGGCGTCGAAGGCCCGGCCAACCACAATTTCAACATGCGCTGGGTCGGTTCGCTGGTCGCCGAGGCCTACCGCATCCTCACCCGCGGCGGCGTGTTCCTCTATCCTTCCGACGCCCGCCCCGGCTACGGCGACGGCCGCCTGCGCCTGACTTACGAGGCGCATCCGATGGCCATGATCATCGAGCAGGCCGGCGGCTCCGCCACGACGGGGCGCGAGCGCATCCTCGACCTCTCGGCGCAGAGCCTGCACCAGCGCGTGCCGCTGATCATGGGCTCGAGCAACGAGGTGCGGCGCGTCCAGGAGCTGCATTGCGATCCGCTGCTGGTTGCCAGCGTCTCGGCGCCGCTGTTCGCGCGGCGTGGCTTCTTCCGGCTGTGAGCGAGGCGTCCCATGTCCAGGAAGCATCCGATCATCTCGATCACCGGCTCCTCCGGCGCCGGCACCACCTCGGTCAAGAAGACCTTCGAGCAGATATTCTTCCGCGAGAAGGTCAACGCCGCCTACATCGAGGGTGACGCGTTCCACCGCTACGACCGCGTCGAGATGCGCGCGCAGATGGCGAAGGAGGCCGATCGCGGCAACAAGCATTTCAGCCATTTCAGCCCCGAGACCAATTTGTTCGAGGAGCTGGAGCGCGCCTTCCGCGACTATGGCGAAACCGGCACGGCGGTGACGCGGCACTATGTGCACGACGCCGAGGAGGCGGCGCTGCACGGCGCGGCGCCCGGCACCTTCACCGATTGGGAGAAGCTGCCGGAGAACTCGGACCTGCTGTTCTACGAAGGCCTGCACGGCGCCGTCGTCACCGACAAGGTCAATGTCGCGCGCTATGCCGACCTCAAGATCGGCGTCGTGCCCGTCATCAATCTCGAATGGATCCAGAAGCTGCACCGCGATCGCAGCGCGCGCGGTTATTCGACCGAGGCCGTCACCGACACCATCCTGCGGCGGATGCCGGATTACATCCACTACATCTGCCCGCAATTCACCGAGACCGACATCAACTTCCAGCGCGTGCCGACGGTGGATACCTCCAATCCGTTCGTCGCGCGCTGGATCCCGACGCCGGACGAATCGATGGTGGTGATCCGCTTCAAGAATCCGCGCGGCATCGACTTCCCCTATCTGCTGTCGATGCTGCCGCAGAGCTGGATGTCGCGCGCCAATTCGATCGTCTGCCCCGGCGCCAAGCTCGATCTTGCGATGCAGCTGATCCTGACGCCGCTGATCATGCAGCTGATCGAGCGCAAGCGAAATCTGAAGTGAACGAGGGGAGAATCCGATGAACATCTCCGTCCACGCCGAAGCCGACCTCTACGCGGTCAGCCACAACAATCTCGCCAACGCGGTCCGCTTCCTTGCGGTCGACGCCATCGAGACGTCGCAATCGGGCCATCCCGGCCTTCCGATGGGCATGGCCGATGTCGCGACCGTGCTGTTCTCGCGCTTCCTGAAATTCGACTCGGCGCATCCGAATTGGCCGGACCGCGACCGCTTCGTGCTGTCGGCGGGCCATGGCTCGATGCTGCTCTATGCACTGCTGCATCTGACCGGCGGCGACGTCAGCCTCGACGACATCAAGGCCTTCCGGCAATGGGGCTCCAAGACACCTGGCCATCCCGAGTATGGCCACACGCCGGGCGTGGAAACCACGACCGGGCCGCTGGGCCAGGGCATTGCGACCGCGGTCGGCATGGCGCTGGCCGAGCGCATGGCCAACGCGCGGCATGGCGACGGCCTCGTCGATCATTTCACCTATGTCATCGCTGGCGACGGCTGCCTCATGGAGGGCCTCAGCCAGGAAGCGATCTCGCTCGCCGGCCATCTGCAACTCGCCCGTCTGATCGTGCTGTTCGACGATAACGGGATCTCCATCGACGGACCGACGTCGCTTGCGACATCGGACGACCAGCTCGCGCGTTTCGCCGCCTCCGGCTGGTCGGTGCGTAGCATCGACGGACATGATCCCGAAGCGATCGCGCAGGCGATCGCGGAAGAGCGGGAGACCGCAAAGCCGTCGCTGATCGCCTGCCGCACCATCATCGGCTACGGCGCGCCTGATCGGCAGGGCACGGAGAAAGCCCATGGTGCGCCGCTCGGGACCGAGCAGGCCGCGGCAGCGCGGCGCACGCTCGGCTGGGACTATCAGCCCTTCGTGGTGCCGATGCCGATCCTGAAGGCTTGGCGCATGATCGGACAGCGCGGGCAGGTGGATCGGCTCGCCTGGCTCGATCGCTACGAAGGCGCGACGCCCGAGCAGCGCGACATGTTCGTCGAAGGCAAGGCGGTTGCCTTGCCGGGTGCCTATGCGCTGGCCGCGGCGAAGCTGCGCGAACGCTTCGCCTCCGAGCGTCCGAAGCTCGCGACACGGCAGGCTTCGCAACAGGTGCTCGACGGCATCGCCGGGACCATTCCCGGCCTGGTCGGCGGCTCCGCGGACCTGACACATTCGAACCTGACGCAGGCCAAGGCGCAGGCTCCCGTCAAGCGCGGGACGTTCGCCGGCGACTACATCCACTACGGCATTCGCGAGCACGGCATGGCCGCCGCGATGAACGGTCTTGCGCTGCATGGCGGCTTCATCCCGTACGGCGGCACCTTCCTCGCGTTCTCGGACTACAGCCGGCCGGCGATCCGCCTTGCGGCCCTGATGCGGCTGCGCGTCATCCATGTGATGACGCACGACTCGATCGGGCTCGGCGAGGACGGCCCCACGCACCAGCCGGTCGAACACCTCGCGGCGCTGCGGGTGATCCCGAACCTGCTGGTGTTCCGTCCCGCCGACGCAGTGGAGACGCTGGAGGCCTGGGACTGCGCACTCAGCTCCGAGCACCGTCCGTCCGTGCTGTGCCTGTCGCGTCAGGCGCTGCCGACCTTCCGCAGCGATGCGCGCGGCAGGAATCGTGTCGCGCGCGGTGCCTATCTCGTCGTCTCGCCGGATGGCGGCCGCGACGTGACGCTGATCGCGACCGGCTCGGAAGTGTCGATTGCGCTGGACGCCGCTCGCCTGCTCGCGACCGAGCACATCCGTGCGGCCGTGGTGTCCGCGCCTTGCCTTGCCCTGTTCGAGGAACAGCCCGACGATTACCGCGCCACGGTGCTCGGCACCGCGCCGCGCGTCGGTGTCGAGGCAGCCGTCGCCGGCGACTGGCATCGCTGGATCGGCACGGACGGCGAATTCGTCGGCATGCGCGGTTTCGGCGCTTCGGCGCCGGCGCCCGTGCTGTATCGCGAATTCGGCATCACGCCACAGAGCATTGCAGAGGCGGCCCGCCGGGCAATCGCCCGCAAGCGCCAATAAGGAGGATCAATCGTGGCTCGTATCACCCTTCGCCAATTGCTCGATCACGCGGCCAGTCACGGCTACGCGGTGCCGGCATTCAACATCAACAACATGGAGCAGGGCATCGCGATCATGCAGGCGGCGGCCGAGGTCGATGCGCCCGTGATCATGCAGGCCTCGCGCGGCGCGCGCAGCTATGCCGGCGACCTCATGCTCTCGCACATGATCGACGCGCTGGAGCGGACCTATCCGGACATTCCGCTCTGCATGCACCAGGACCACGGCAATGACGAGGCAACCTGCGCGTCCGCCATCGCCCACGGCTTCACCTCCGTCATGATGGACGGCTCGCTCAAGGCCGATGCCAAGACGGCGGCTGATTACGACTACAATGTCGCGATCACCCGACGAGTCGTCGATCTCGCGCATTGGGTCGGCGCGTCCGTCGAGGGCGAGCTCGGCGTGCTCGGCTCGCTCGAGCACGGCGGCGGTGAGCAGGAGGACGGCCACGGCGTCGAGGGCAAGGTCAGCCACGACCAGCTGCTGACCGATCCCGACCAGGCCGTCGATTTCGTCCGCGCCACCAAGGTCGACGCGCTCGCCATCGCGATGGGCACCTCGCACGGTGCCTACAAGTTCAGCCGCAAGCCGGACGGCGACATCCTGGCGATGCGGGTGGTCGAGGAGATCCACCGCCGGCTGCCGAACACGCATCTGGTGATGCACGGCTCCTCCTCGGTGCCGCAGCCGCTGCAGGACATGTTCAACCAGTTCGGCGGCGAGATGCCGCAGACCTGGGGCGTGCCGGTCGAGGAGATCGTCCGCGGCATCAAGAGCGGCGTGCGTAAGGTCAATATCGACACCGACTGCCGGTTGGCGATGACCGCGGTGTTTCGCAAGGTCGCCGCGCAAACGCGCTCGGAGTTCGATCCACGCAAATTCCTCAAGCCCGCGATGGACGCGATGCGCGAGCTTTGCCGCGAGCGCTTCGAGCAGTTCGGAACCGCGGGTCACGCGAGCAAGATCAAGGTCGTTCCCTTGGCCGAGATGGCGCGACGCTACCGCGCCGGCGAGCTTGATCCGCGCGTCGACGCCCGCGAACCCGTCGCGGCCTGATCCATCAGAAAGAGCAGAGAAAAGAGCAGGAGAGAGACATGAACGCACATGCAGGCACAGTCCGCGGCAAAGAGCGCTATCGCTCCGGCGTGATGGAATACAAGCGCATGGGCTATTGGGAACCCGACTACACGCCAAAGGACACCGACGTCATTGCGCTGTTCCGCGTGACGCCGCAGGAAGGCGTCGACCCGATCGAGGCGTCGGCTGCGGTGGCCGGCGAATCCTCGACCGCGACCTGGACCGTGGTGTGGACCGACCGGCTGACCGCGGCGGAGAAATATCGCGCCAAGTGCTATCGCGTCGATCCCGTCCCGGGCTCGCCCGGCTCGTATTTCGCCTACATCGCCTATGACCTCGACCTGTTCGAGCCGGGCTCGATCGCGAACCTCTCGGCCTCGATCATCGGCAACGTGTTCGGCTTCAAGCCGCTCAAGGCGCTGCGTTTGGAAGACATGCGCTTCCCCGTCGCCTATGTGAAGACGTTCCAGGGGCCGGCAACCGGCATCGTGGTCGAGCGCGAACGCCTCGACAAGTTCGGCCGGCCGTTGCTGGGCGCGACGGTGAAGCCGAAGCTCGGACTTTCGGGCCGCAACTATGGCCGCGTCGTCTACGAGGCGCTGAAGGGCGGGCTCGACTTCACCAAGGACGACGAGAACATCAACTCGCAGCCCTTCATGCACTGGCGTGATCGCTTCCTGTACTGCATGGAAGCCGTGAACCGCGCACAGGCAGCCTCAGGTGAGGTGAAGGGCACGTACCTGAACATCACCGCGGGCACGATGGAGGACATGTACGAGCGCGCGGAGTTCGCCAAGGAGCTCGGGTCGTGCATCGTCATGATCGACCTCGTGATCGGTTATACCGCGATCCAGTCGATGGCCAAATGGGCGCGGCGCAACGACATGATCCTGCATCTGCATCGCGCCGGTCACTCGACCTATACGCGGCAGAAGAGCCATGGCGTGTCGTTCCGTGTCATTGCGAAGTGGATGCGCCTTGCCGGTGTCGACCATATCCACGCCGGTACGGTGGTCGGCAAGCTGGAAGGCGATCCCAACACCACACGCGGCTATTACGACGTCTGCCGCGAGGACTTCAATCCGACCAAGCTCGAGCACGGCCTGTTCTTCGACCAGTCCTGGGCGAGCCTCAACAAGATGATGCCGGTCGCCTCCGGCGGCATCCATGCCGGCCAGATGCACCAGCTGCTCGACCTCTTGGGCGAAGACGTCGTGCTGCAGTTCGGTGGCGGCACGATCGGCCATCCCATGGGGATCGCGGCCGGCGCGATCGCCAACCGCGTGGCGCTGGAAGCGATGATCCTCGCCCGCAACGAGGGCCGCGACTACGTCCACGAGGGTCCGGAAATCCTGGCCAGGGCGGCCGAGACCTGCACGCCGCTGAAGGCGGCGCTCGAGGTCTGGAAGGACGTGACCTTCAATTATCAATCCACCGACACGCCGGACTTCGTGCCGACCGCGCTGGAAACCGTCTGAGGAGTTTTGAGATGAAACTGACCCAGGGCTGCTTCTCGTTCCTGCCTGACCTGACCGACGACCAGATCACCAAGCAGGTGCAATATTGCCTGACCAAGGGTTGGGCGGTGAACATCGAGTTCACCGACGATCCGCACCCCCGCAATACCTATTGGGAGATGTGGGGCCTGCCGATGTTCGATCTCCAGGACGCCGCCGGCGTAATGATGGAGCTCGCGGAGTGCCGTCGGGTGTATGGCGACCGCTACATCCGCATCAGCGGCTTCGATGCCAGCCATGGCTGGGAATCGGTGCGGATCTCCTTCCTCGTCAACCGGCCGCCGAATGAGGCCGAGTTCGAGCTGGTGCGGCAGGAGGTCGGTGGCCGCTCCATCCGCTACACCACGGTGCGCGAGCCGACCGCGCACGCCGCGCCTTAAGCCGTTCTGCTCCGCGCGGAGCTCTCCCTGCTCCGCTTCCTTGGCGGACCACTGCTTCGCCGCTCCCCCGCGGCGAAGCTCTTTTCTTCGAGGGTAGCTATGCTGGATGTTCCCCACGCAACCACGACTGAGCCCGGCGAGACCCATTTCGATCTCCGCAAGGAGGCCGAATCGGCCGGGATCACCGACACGCTGCAGCAGCTCGAGCAGGAGCTGGTCGGATTGAAGCCGGTGAAGAACCGGGTGCGCCAGATCGCCTCGTTGCTGCTGATCGAACGTATCCGGCAGCGCGCGGGTCTGGCATCGTCGCCGCCGACGCTTCACATGTCGTTCACCGGGAATCCCGGCACCGGCAAGACCACGGTGGCGCTGCGCATGGCCAGGATCCTGCACGGTCTCGGCTTCGTGCGGCGCGGGCAGGTGATCTCGGTGACGCGCGACGATCTCGTCGGCCAGTATATCGGCCACACCGCGCCGAAGACCAAGGAGATCCTGAAGAAGGCGATGGGCGGCGTGTTGTTCATCGACGAAGCCTATTATCTCCATCGTCCCGACAACGAGCGCGACTACGGCCAGGAGGCGATCGAGATCCTGCTGCAGGTGATGGAGAACCAGCGCGAGGACCTCGTCGTCATCCTCGCCGGCTATGGCGAGCGCATGACCAGCTTCTTCGCCTCCAATCCCGGCTTCCGCTCGCGCATCGCCCATCACATCGAATTTCCTGACTATGCGGAAGACGAGCTGCTGGTGATCGCCGAGCTGATGCTGAAGGAGCGCGGCTATCGCTTCTCGGCGGCTGCGCGCGAGGCGTTCGAGAAGTACATCGCGCTGCGCCGGACCCAGCCGTTCTTTTCCAATGCGCGCTCGATCCGCAACGCGGTCGACCGCATCCGCCTGCGGCAGGCCGATCGCCTGGTGTCCGATCTCGACCGCATGCTCGATGTCGCCGACCTCGAAACCATCGATCCCATGGACGTCCTGGCGAGCCGCGTCTTCAGCGGCGGAGCCGACGCGCGGAGTGCAAAGCCATGACCGGCGAGATCATCATCGCTCCCTCGATCCTGGCGGCGGATTTCGCCCGGCTCGGCGAGGAGATCGCGGCCATCGACACCGCCGGCGCTGACTGGATCCATTGCGACGTCATGGACGGACACTTCGTGCCGAACATCAGCTTCGGCGCCGACATCATCAAGGCGATCCGTCCGGTGACGAAGAAGATCTTCGACGTGCATCTGATGATCGCGCCTGTTGATCCCTATCTCGAAGCGTTCGCGAAGGCGGGGGCCGATGTCATCACCGTTCATGCCGAAGCGGGGCCGCATCTCGATCGCTCGCTCCAGGCGATCCGCGCGCTTGGCAAGAAGGCCGGCGTCAGCCTGTGCCCGTCGACGCCCGAAAGCGTGATCGAATATGTGCTCGATCGTCTCGACCTGATCCTGGTGATGACGGTCAATCCCGGCTTCGGCGGCCAGTCGTTCCTCGACTCGCAGCTCGATAAGATCAGCCGCATTCGCAGCATGATCGGCGACCGGCCGATCCGGCTCGAGGTTGATGGCGGTGTCACGCGCGACAATGCCGCTGCCGTAGCGGCGGCGGGGGCCGATACGCTGGTGGCGGGTTCCGCTGTGTTTCGCGGCAAGGGCGTGGCCGGATATGATGCGAATATCGAAGCCATTCGCTCCGCAGCCGAGACGGGGCGGGTTCCGAAGCGGCAAGCCGTGCAGCCGATGCGCCTCGGCGAAGGCGCGCGCACCCGTTAGATTACGGGCGCGACTGCGCCGCAATGTCGATGGTCTCGAAGAGCCGGACTGTTTCCCGCAGTCTTACGGAGAATGCGTCACGAGTCGGCGAGACCCTTCATGCCGGGGTAACCAACGGTGTCGAAGTACGCGTGCAATTAACGGCGACGCAATGCGCCGCTCCACAATCTGTGGTTCAAGAACTGCAGGGAGCGTGGGATGCAGATTCAATATCTTCACTGGAATGCGGCCCATGGTTGGCGCGGAGCGGATGCCCTGCGCGAGCCTCCCCAGCTCGTGCTCTATTTCGGCAGCCGCGAGCAACTTGCGGATGGCGAACGTTATCGCGAGCTGCATGCTCTCTATCCCGACGGTCATATCGTCGGTTGCAGCACCGGCGGACAGATCCACGGCGACGACATCTGCGATGACGAGGTCGTCGCGGTCGCCCTGCATTTCGCCCACACGCAAGTGCGGCTGGTGCAGGAGGTCATCGAGAGCCGCGATGCGTCGCGGGCCTGTGGCGCGCGTCTTGCCAGCCAGGTCCTGGCGGCGGATTTGGCGGGCCTGTTTGTGCTGTCGGACGGATTGGCGGTCAACGGCGGCGAACTGCTTGCCGGAATCACTGAAGTCCTGGGGCCGGACCTCCCCGTCACCGGTGGGCTCGCCGGCGATGGAACCCGATTTGAACAGACGATCGTCGGAGCCGACGCGGAGCCGTCGCCAAACCGCGTCGCCGCAATCGCATTCTACGGCGCCTCATTCCGGTTCGCGCATGGCTGCGCCGGCGGCTGGGATGTGTTCGGGCCCCGCCGCAAGGTGACGAAGGCGGAAGGATCGGTGGTCGTGGAGCTCGACGGCGAGCCGCCGCTGGATCTCTACACCCGCTATCTCGGCGAGGAGGAGGCCGAGGCGATGCCGGGTTCGGGTCTGGCATTCCCGTTGCGCATTCACGACGAGGCGGAGCCGAACCGGCAGATCGTGCGCTCGGTGTTTGCGGTGGATCGCAATGCCCGCACCCTGACGTTCGCCGCCGACATTCCGGAAGGATGCACCGCGCAATTGATGCGGGCCAATTTCGACAGTCTCGCCGCCGGTGCCGGCGAGGCGGGCAAGCAGGCGCGCAGCGCGCTCGCGGACGGCGTTGCCGGCGACAAGCTTGCGATCCTGGTGAGCTGCACCGGCCGCCGCAGGGTCATGGGGCAGCGCACGCAGGACGAACTCGACGCCGTTGCCGCCGAACTCGGCGAGGACGTCGTCCGGATCGGATTCTACTCCTACGGCGAGATCGCCCCGCCGGCCGCGTCCGGCCGCTGCGAACTGCATAACCAGACCATGACCGTCACCGTCATCGCGGAGGCGGCGGCTTGACCATGCACCGGATGCTCGCAAGACAGATTCGCCAGTCGACGGACGAATCCGGCAAGGTCGACCTGACCAGGCTCAGCGAGCTCGTCAGCGCGGCCTACGAGGAGAGCGATTGCGATCGCCGCCGCACCGACCGCGCGATCAAGCTGATGATCGAGGAGCTCGAACAGACGCATCAGCGCGCCGAACGGGATCTGAGGCGGGCGCGCGAATTCCTCGACAGCATCATCGAGAACGTTCCGATCGCGGTGTTCGCCAAGGATGCGAGGGATTCGCGCTACATCCTGCTCAACCGCGCCGGCGAAGAATATTACGGCGTGCCGCGCGAGGAGATGCTGGGCAAGACGCCGGACGAGATCTTTCCGGACAGTATCGCCCGCGTCGTCAACGAGCAGGATCGCCGCGTCGTCGACAGCGGCACGCCGATGTTCCTGGAGGGGCATCGGCTCGAAGTCGGCGTCCACGGCCGCGAGCGACTGGTCAATTCGCGCAAGCTGCTGGTCAGAGACAGCGCCGGCGCGCCGCAATATCTGGTCGGCGTGATCGAGGACGTCACCGAGCGGATCACGAACGAGGCGCGGATCAGCCATCTTGCGCATCATGACGCGTTGACCGACCTGCCGAACCGCAGCGCCTTCAACGCCGCGCTCGACGAGCGGTTGGAGCGGGCGCAGGAGGCCTCGACCAGTTTTGCCGTGCTCAGCCTCGATCTCGATCGCTTCAAGGAGGTCAACGACGTGTTCGGCCATCCGGTCGGCGACATGCTGATGCGGGCGGCGGCGGACCGGCTTGCCGCGGAAGCCGACGGTGCCTTCGTCGCCCGTATCGGTGGCGACGAGTTCATGATCCTGATGCCCGACGAGGTCAGACGTGAGGATGTTCTCGCGCTCGCCGAACGCCTGGTCGAGACCATCGGCAAGGAGCTCGAGGTCGACGACTATCTGCCCCATGTCGGCCTCAGCGTCGGCATCGCGTTCTATCCGGATGACGGCGTCAATGCCGTGACGCTGCTCGCCAATGCCGATTCAGCGCTCTATCGTGCCAAGCGCGAGGGCAGGGGGCGGGTCCGCGTCTTCGAATCCGAGATGGACCAGGAACTGCGCGACCGCAGGCTGTTGCAGCACGATCTGCGGCAGGCGCTGGAGCAGAACCAGTTCCTGGTGTATTTCCAGCCGCAGGCGCGGGTGGATGGCGAGGTGATCGGCTTCGAGGCGCTGCTGCGCTGGAACCACCCGACGCGGGGCTTCGTGCCGCCGGATCAGTTCATTCCGCTGGCCGAAGAGAACGGGCTGATCATCGAGATCGGCGAATGGGTCTTGCGCGAAGCGTGCCGCGAGGCGGCCTCCTGGCCGCGGCCGCTGCAGGTCGCCGTCAATCTGTCGCCGGTCCAGTTCCAGGCCGGCGATCTCGAACGTTCGATCCACCAGATCCTGCTGGAGACGGGGCTGACCCCGACGCGGCTCGAGGTCGAGATCACCGAGGGCGTGCTGATCGGCGATTTCACCCGCGCGCTCAATCTGCTGCGGCGGCTGAAGGCGCTCGGCGTCCGCATCGCGATGGACGATTTCGGCACCGGGTATTCCTCGCTGTCCTATCTCCAGTCGTTTCCGTTCGACAAGATCAAGATCGACCGCGGTTTCATCTCCAATCTCGAGGCGACGCCGCAATCGGCCGAGATTGTCCGCGCGGTCCTGAGCCTCGCGCACGCCCTGAACATCCCGGTCATTGCCGAAGGGGTGGAGACGGAAGCGCAGCGTGCCTTCCTGGCGCGCGAGGCCTGCGAGGAGATCCAGGGTTATCTGATCGGCCGGCCCGACCTGATCGAGCGCTATCTCGACCTGGTCGGCGTGACCGTGGAGCGCCGGCTCTACGCCTAGGCCTCGACGCCCAAACCTTGACGCCCAGGCCTTGACGCCCAGGCCTTGGGGCCGGAGTTCCTCGCAGACGTTTGGAACTAAAGTTCTTACCGAAGCTTCTCGAAAATTAACCGAGCCCAGGCGCGTTGCGCGCGCAGCAAATGTTTTGCATAACCGCCATCGGCCTGACGCAAATTAGGGCAATAAGCCCGGTGAATGCGAGGGAGGGTCTCATGGAGAACGTACGTCGCTACCGCGCGCTGGCGTCCCTCTGTCGTCAGCAGGCCGCCTACCGGCCGCTTCAGAACTGGGAACTCCTCGGCCAAGCCGAACATTTCGAATATCTCGCCGAGGTCGAGCTCAAGGCGCATTTCGACGCGTGCAACGTGCAGCACGACGAGGGCGCCGCGGCGCCCGCGACCTGGGAGACCCCGGTCGCGGCGTAACGGCGCTTGTCAGTCAATGCGACATCAGCGTCGGGACCGTCATGGCTTCCAGCATGGCGCGGGTGACGCCGCCGAGAATTCGCTCCTGCAATCGCGAATGGCCGTAGCCCCCCATCACCAGGAGATCGAGGCCCTCGTCGGCGGCCAGCGACAGGATGGTCGGCTGGATGTCGGCGCGCGTCGCCGACAGGCTGACCGTGCGGGTCGGCAGTCCGCGCCGGCCGAGATGTCTTGCCAGGCTGTTCGCTGAAGCTTCGTCCGAGACCGCCTTGTCCTCGTTGATGGAGATGATCACGATCTCGTCGGCGCGCGCCAGGAACGGCGCGGCGTCGTGCACGGCGCGCGCCGCGACGCGGCTGCCGTCCCAGCAGATGCCGATCCGCCCCGCCTGGAACGCGCCGTGGAAGGTGTAGGGCAGGAACAGCACCGGGCCGCCGGCCTGGAACAGGATCTCGCGCGGCACGTCGTTGTCGAACGAGCCTTGCGCCGGGTCGGGCTGCAGCACGACGCTGAGGTCGTGCAGCCGCGCCATCTCGCCGAGCGAGCCGGCGGCATCCACCGGGATCGCGCCGAGCGGGCGGCAGGCGTAGGAGATGCCGGCGTTCGCCGCTTCGATTTCGAACACCGAGAGCGCGGCCTCGGCCCGCTCAACGGCACGTTCGCGTTCCAGCTCGAACACGGCGGCGACCGCGGCACCGCCCTCCATCACGTAAGCTGCGCTGGTCGCGACATAGCCGACCGCGACCGCGTCGAGATGGGCGTTGAACTGTGCGGCGAGCGAAATCGAGCCATCGATCGCGGAACGCATGGGACGTTCGGTGGGGATGTGGACGAGAATGTCTTTGTACATGGCGCGGCTCCGATCGACGTCGTTTGGTTCGTGGCAAATCTTCCACCGATCAGGAAATGCTCGTTGACCTGCATCAATGGTGGCTTCGAGACCCGCTTTTGATCCTCCGCAAGCTCGCAGGCCCCCGAGCACCTAAGATGAACTCGCCAGGCGGTCCGGGATGGCAGGCCTGATGGAGAGTTGAATGGCTAAGGATTCGTCGTCGCAGCAACGAACCATTGCGATTGGCTATATTTTCGGGGCGGGAATCCTGCTCGTGCTGCTGCAATGGGCGGTTGCCACCTATAATACCGTGGAAAACATTCCCTACAGCCAGTTCGAACGGCTCGTCGCCCAAGGCAAGGTCGCGGAAGTATCCGTCGGTCAGGACACGATCCAGGGCAAGTTAAAGGAGGGCGAAAAGCTGGCGGGCGACAAGACCGCGTTCGTGACCGCGCGAGTTGATCTGCCGCTGGTGGAGAAGCTGCAGGACAAGGGGATCACGGTCACCGGCGTGCCGTCAGGCGGACTGTTCCAGACCATCCTGTCCTGGATCGTGCCTGCGTTGATGTTCTATCTGGTCTGGGTGTTTCTCGGACGGCGCCTGGCTGAGCGGCAGGGGTTCGGCGGGTTGATGTCGATCGGCAAGTCCCGCGCCAAGGTCTATGTCGAGACCGATACCAAGGTCACCTTTGCCGATGTGGCTGGCGTTGAAGAGGCGAAGTTCGAGTTGCAGGAGGTGGTGTCCTTTCTGAAGGATCCCAACAGCTATGGCCGGCTGGGCGCCCATGTGCCGAAGGGCATCTTGCTGGTCGGACCGCCCGGCACCGGCAAGACCTTGCTCGCGCGCGCCGTCGCCGGCGAGGCCGCCGTTCCCTTTTTCTCGATCTCCGGCTCGGAATTCGTCGAGATGTTCGTGGGCGTCGGCGCCGCGCGGGTGCGCGATCTGTTCGAGCAGGCTCGAAAGGCCGCGCCCTGCATCATCTTCATCGATGAACTCGATGCACTCGGGCGCAGCCGCATGCCGAATGCCTTCGGCGGTTACGACGAGAAGGAGCAGACGCTGAACCAGCTTCTCGCAGAGCTCGACGGATTTGATCCCTCGACCGGCGTCATCTTGCTGGCGGCCACGAACAGGCCGGAAGTGCTCGATCCGGCGTTGCTCCGCGCGGGCCGGTTCGACCGCCAGGTGCTGGTCGATCGTCCCGACAAGGGCGGTCGCGTCGCAATCCTCAGGGTTCACATCAAGAAGATCCGAATGGCGAAGGACGTCGATCTCGACAAGGTCGCGGGTCTCACCGCGGGCTTCACCGGCGCCGACCTCGCCAACCTCATCAATGAAGCTGCGATCGCTGCGACCCGCCGCAAGGCCGACGAGGTCGCCTTCGAGGACTTCACCGCGGCGATCGAACGTATGGTGGCCGGCATCGAGAAGAAGAGCCGGGTGCTGAACAAGGACGAGCGGCGACGTGTCGCCTATCATGAGATGGGCCACGCGCTGGTCGCGGCCAATCTGCCCGGAGTCGATCCCGTGCAAAAGGTCTCCATCATCCCGCGCGGAATTGGCGCGCTCGGATACACCATGCAGCGCCCGACCGAGGATCGTTTTCTGCTGACGGTGACCGAGTTGAAGAGCCGCATCGCGGTCCTCATGGGCGGCCGCGCGTCGGAGCGGTTGATCTTCGACGGCAACGTATCGACCGGCGCGACCGACGATCTCCAGCGCGCGACCGAGATTGCCGTCGAGATGGTGACGAAGTACGGCATGGACACGACCGTCGGCCAGCGAACCTATGCATCGAAACCGTCGATGTTTCTGCAGGCCGCCCAGGATGCGGTTGTCAGCGCGGCGGAGGACACCGGCCGCGAAATCGACCTTGCCGTGCGCGCTCTTGTCGAGGCGGGGGATGTCACTGCCCGCAAGATTCTCGAGGAGCATCGCGCGGATCTCGAGGCCGGAGTCGTGCTTCTGATCGAAAAGGAGAGCCTCAACGCCGAGCAATTCGCACCTTTGCGTGCGAACGCCACGATCGGTCAGGCCGCCGAATGACGTTGGATGAGACGGCCGCGCCTGCTGGCCGCGGACCAAACCTCACTTTGCCAAGATTTAATCGGATGGACGGGACGTCGTAAGGTGACGACGTCCATGTTGGATGCAAGGCGACACTTATCCAACATGGACATTTCGACATGAACGATCACGTCAATTCCGACACCACGACGTCCCGCAAGATCTTGAGACCGCGCCGGCTCGCGCTGCTCGGTACCGTGGCCGCGCTCGGTGTGGCCGTGCTGGCGGCCTCGCCCGGCTCTTCGCCGTTGGCTCTGAACTCCTTCATCGCGCCGGCCCAGGCCGCGGAATCCGCCGCAACGCCGCCGGGCTTTGGTGATCTGGTCAGCAAGGTCAAGCCCGCCGTCATCTCGGTGCGGGTCAGGATCGACCAGGACAACGACAAGAGCGCCATGCTGCAACAGAACCGGATGGATCAGGACGAGGATTCTCCGTTCGATCAGTTCTCGCGGCAGTTCGGCTTCCGTGGCCAAGGCGGCATGAACGGCATGCCGCGCCAGCGCCACCAGATGGTCACGGGCGAGGGCTCCGGCTTCTTCATCTCCGCCGACGGCTATGCCGTGACCAACAACCATGTCGTCGACCACGCCGCCTCGGTGCAGGTAACGATGGATGACGGCACGAGCTACACCGCAAAGGTCGTCGGCACCGATCCGAAGACCGATCTCGCGCTGATCAAGGTCGACGGCAAGAGGGACTTTCCGTACGTCAAATTCTCCGACCA
Organism: Bradyrhizobium sp. AT1; assembly: GCF_001590795.1. GTDB lineage: Bacteria > Pseudomonadota > Alphaproteobacteria > Rhizobiales > Xanthobacteraceae > Bradyrhizobium. The sequence continues at coordinate 3,206,527 of NZ_JXDL01000001.1, read as the reverse complement.
GAAGCCGCGCATCGGCGACTGGGTGGTCGCGGTCGGCAATCCCTTCGGTCTCGGCGGCACCGTGACGGCCGGCATCGTCTCGGCCAGCGGCCGCGACATCGGCAACGGTCCCTATGACGACTACATCCAGATCGACGCGCCCATCAACAAGGGCAATTCCGGCGGCCCGGCCTTCGACATGAATGGCAACGTGATCGGCGTAAACACGGCGATCTTCTCGCCCTCCGGCGGCTCGGTCGGCATCGGCTTCGACATTCCGGCCTCGACTGCCAAGCTCGTCGTCGCGCAGCTGAAGGACAAGGGCGCGGTCACCCGTGGCTGGCTGGGCGTGCAGGTGCAGCCGGTCACCGCCGAGATTGCCGACAGCCTCGGGCTGAAAGAGGCGCGCGGCGCCATCGTCGACAATCCGCAGGACGGCAGCCCGGCGGCCAAGGCCGGCATCGAGGCGGGTGACGTCATCACCGCCGTCAACGGCACCGCGATCAAGGACTCCCGCGACCTCGCCCGCACCATCGCGACCCTGGCCCCGGGCAGTTCGGTGAAGCTCGACGTCTACCGCAATGGCGGGACCAAGACGCTGACGCTCGCGCTCGGCGAATTGCCGAACGAGCGGCAAGCCAGGGCCAACGGTGGTGCCGACGAGGGCAACGGACAGCCGACCGCTGGCACGCCGCGTCTCGGGCTCGGCCTGGCGCCGGCCGGTGAGGTCCAGGGCGCCGGCCAGAAGGGCGTCGTCGTCACCGAGGTCGACCCGCAAGGGCCGGCGGCGCAGCGCGGCATCCAGACCGGCGACGTCATCCTCAATGTCGGCGGCAAGGCCGTCGCCAATGTCGGCGACGTCCGCTCGGAGCTGGCGCAGGCCAAATCGTCGGGCAAGCGCAGCGTGCTGTTGCAGGTCAAAAGCGCGGAGGCGACGAGGTTCGTCGCGGTGCCGCTCGCTTAAGGCAAACGACACGTCCCATCAATCCAAAGGGCGGCCCTCTGGCCGCCCTTTACTTTCGCGTCCAGAGTTGACGGCAGGCGCCGATAACATTCTCGTCAACGGCAGCGATGGTGACCCGGTTCATACGAAAAAGCCGTGTTCGCCCATCACAGTTCCGATGCCCGTCAGCAACGACGCTGCCGGGATGCTGCAAGCGTGGAACTTCGAACTACCGGGTCTTTCGTGCAACTGGCCGGTGGCCCGCATTTGATCGGTGCCGACATGGATCGATTGAAGCTCTCGCTGAGGGGGGCGCTGCTCGCGGCGCCGTTCGTGCTTTGGGGCGGACACGCGCTCGGTCGTGACGACGGCCGCTACGCGGACTCGCCGCTCAAGCCATGGTTCGACAGCCTGCGCAGCCACCTCGGTCCGTGCTGCTCGGACGCCGACGGCTTTGCCGTCGCTGATCCCGACTGGGAGTCGCACAACGGGCATTACCGCGTGCGTCTGGACGGAGAGTGGATCGAAGTGCCAGATGAAGCCGTCATCACCGAGCCGAACCGCGCCGGCCGCACCATGGTGTGGCCGGTGAAGACCGCCTTTGGGGTCTCGATCCGCTGCTTCATGCCGGGCAGCATGATCTGAGACAGGCCAGCGTCAACGTTTGCTGGATTTGCGCTTCGACGACGTCTTGGCCGTCTTCTTCGTCGTTCTCTTCTTGGATGCTTTCTTCTTGGAGGCCTTCTTCGGGACCTTCTTGCCCTTCTTGCGCGCCTTCGACAGCCCGATCGCGATCGCCTGCTTGCGGCTCTTTACGCGTCCGCCGCGACCTTTGCGACCGCTCTTCGCGGTACCCTTCTTGTAGCGTCGCATCTCGCTCTCGACATCGCTGCTGGAGCTGCGCGAGTAGCGGCGCTTCTTTGCCTTGCGTGCCATGCATGTTCTCCCTTGGCCGGGGAGAACCGTTCGACACAGGCATGGTTCCGAAAGTGCGCACCCGACGTTGCGGGCGTATGCCGTCGCCTAGAAGGAATTCGCCAGCTCGATCTCCGCTTCCAGCACCTGGATCCGCCGCGCGGCTTCGGTAGAGGACAGATCGCGCGCATATTGCGCCGGCTGATAGGCCTCCTCGCTCAACCGCTTCAGCCTCAGCGACTGCGCCCGGGTCATCTGCTCGGCGAGGAAAACCTTGGCGTCGTATCTCACTTGAACCTGCATCTGGCGTCTCCGTGGTGAAATCCCGACTTGACTATATGTTCTTATTTTGTTCTAACAAGCCATGGACAACAGAATTAATGAAATTCGACGTAAAATCAGCGGCTTGAGGCTAGAAATGGCCGACGTCGAGGCCGCCGTGCGCGCTTCTATCAACGCTGATCGCGACTGCACCGAGCAGGCCCTTGCGCAGATGGATCTGCGTCAGAAGATCAATCTGTTGGTCGGCGAATGGAAGGCGGCCGGCGGCGGTGATGTGCTGCCTGACGTCCGCGACCGGATGCGGCTTCGTCTCAAGAAGAGCGTCGGCCATCCCAAGCGCGCGAACACACGGCGCTGAATGCTCTGAGGTGGCGCCATGGAGGAAGACCCGGACGCTTACCGGATCCTGAAATTGCGCGCCGAGATTCTCGAACTGGGCTCTGCCATCCGGCAATTGCAGCGTGCGGGTCTCGATCATGTTGCGGCCCAGCTTCTGATCGGACGCAAGCGGGCGCAGCTCGATCATCTCATGAAGACGAATTCCGCGGGCGGCGGGCTCAACTGCCAGAAGCGCCGGCCGCAATGAGCTGACGCAGCCGGTGGCCGGCCGCTCATCGAGACGAAAAAAAGCCCCGCTCTGCTGCGGGGCTTTTGTCCGAGATGGCGCCTGAGCTTACTTGGTGTTGCTCATGTCCTTGCTGCTCTTGTTCGTCATGGTGCCACCCTGATCCGAGCCGGGACCGGAGCCGCCCTGGCCGGAAGGATCCGCACCCTTGGACGCCTTGGTGTTGGCGCCGGTGGTCTGAGACGACGACATCGAGGATCCGTGTTTCGCCTTGTGCGACTTGGCTTGCGCGGCAAGCGGCGCGGCAGCGAGGCCGGTTGCCAACATTACGGTGAGGGCGAGCTTGGTCTTTGTCATGCGAGGGAACTCCCTGAGTTAAAATGACGCAGGCAGCCAACCGCGTTTTGCCGCAGTAGTTCCTGGCAAAGTACCAACCGTGCTTACTCACGCTTCAAGATTGCTTGTCCTCGGCGAGGATGAACACCACGCCGGTGAGGGTCGCGCCGATCGCGAACGTCGTTACCAATGTGAGGGCAAAAACCGCCGCGGCCTGGCTTCCGCCGTGATTGATCAGGCTGGCAACGGCGGGATTGCACAGGATCAGCGCGATACTGAAAGTCAGGCCGAGGGCCGCGCCCATCATGGCATGCGTCATCAGCTTGATGAGGCCGGCAGGAGAGATCAGGTCCGACGACTTCTTTGCGCGCATGGGAACTACATCCCGATCTGGCATGCAAACGCGGGCGGTCGTCTCTGGTTCCAAAATGAATGAAGGAATTGTCATTCCCGGCTTCATCCGTCGTTCATGCCGACCTTGCGAGGATGGCGCCATCAAACGGGAACATTCGATATGGGCAAGGTCGTCTTTCTTTACCGCTCACTGGCCTATCGCAACGCCGCCGCGGACATTCTGCGGAAGGCGCGCAAGCTGCCGCGGGGCGCGGAGCGAAGCGCGGCTCGCCGCTATGCCAGGGCGTTACGGGATCTCGCCCAAACGGAAGCCTGGCTCGAAGGCCGCGTCGCGCGCGAATCGCGGACGGTGCAACGCATGACCAGCGCGGCGTCCGGCTAGAGCTTTTATGCTCGTCATGACGCGTTGTTGCGGCGCGAAACGGTCTCCGCTTCGCTGCAAAACGCTCTAACCCGATGCGCGTTGCAATTCGGCGGAGCTGGCGTCCTCGAACTTGCCGGATGCGGTCGTCGCCGCTGACTTGCGTGTCAACGGCACCTCTAGACGGCACAACAGGCCCTCGGCCCGCCAATCGAATTGCGCCTGTCCACCGAGCTGGGACTCGACGCTCGCCAGCAGGCTCCGCGTGCCGAAGCCGCGCGATTTCGGAGTGATGACGAGCGGACCGCCGGATTCCTCCCAGTTCAGCGTCAGAACCTGATCCTCGACCTGCCAGCCGATGGTGAGCCGTCCCGATCTGGTCGAGAGCGCGCCATACTTGGCCGAGTTGGTGAAGAGCTCGTGCAATGCGAGCGCCAGCGTCTGGGCCGTCGCCGGCAGCAACTGAACCTTCGGACCCGCCAACATGATCTGGCCGCCGAGCGAATAGGGCGCAAGCTCCTCGTCGATCAGCCGGGAGAGCTCGGCGCCCTGCCAGCTCGACAGTGACAGGATGGTGTGCACGCGCGCCAGCGCGTTGATGCGTCCCTCGACGGCGCTGACATAGGCCTTGACCTCGTCGGCCCGCGTCAGGCGCACGATCGACTGCGCCAGCGCCAGCGCGTTTTTGGCGCGATGATCGACTTCCCGCGCCAGCAGGTTTTGCCGTTCCTCGGCCCGCTTGCGTTCCGTGATGTCCACGGTGACGCCGCTGACGCGAACGACGCGGCTGCTATCGTCCACGGTTGCCGCCGCCGTGCCGACGCACCAGCGCACCTCTCCGTCCGGCCGTATGATGCGGAACTCGGTCTCATAAGCCCGCGTGCCCTTGTTGAACTCGGCGATCGCCTTGCGCAACTGATCGAGGTCATCGGGATGCAACAGCGCCTGGACGTTGGCGGGGTTGACCTCGAAGGTTTCGGGGCTGACGCCGAAGATGCGATACTGCCCTTCGTCCCACATCCAGTCGCCGCTGATCCAGTCCCAATCCCAGGAGCCCATCTTGCCGGCGGCGATCGCCATGCTGCGCCGCTGCTCGCTCTCGCGCAGCTTCGCGGTGGAGTTTTCCAGTTCCGCCGTACGTGCGCGGACGCGATCCTCGAGCTCATGGTTCAGCCGTTCGAGCTCGCGCGTCTTGCGATAGAGCTCGGCAAACACCTTGATCTTGGCGCGCAGCACCTCCGGCACGACCGGGACCGGGACGTAGTCGACCGCGCCCATTTCGTAACCGCGCAGCCGGTCGATGTCGCTGACCTGGATGGCGGAGATGAAGATCATCGCGGTCTTCTGGAAACGCGGATGCTCGCGGATCATTGCGGCGAGCTCGAAGCCGTCGAGCTCGGGCATGCAGACGTCGACCAGGATCACCGCGATCTCGGTCTTGAGCAGCAGCTCCAGCGCCTCGCGCCCGGACGAGGCGATCACGAGGTTCTCGCCGAGGTCCTTCAGGATCACCTCATAGGCGAGCAGCTTTGCGGGCTGGTCGTCGACAAGGAGGATGTTGACCTTTTCGTGGTCCATTCTCGGATCCAACTCAGCGGTGCAGCCACATGCGGATCGCAAGCAGCAATTGATCGGTGTTGACGGGTTTGGCGAGGTAGTCGGACGCGCCGGCTTCGAGGCATTTCTCCCGGTCGCCCTTCATCGCCTTGGCGGTCAGCGCGATGATCGGAAGGCGGGCGAAGGCCGGATTTTCGCGGATGACGCCGATGGTCTGATAGCCATCCATCTGCGGCATCATGATGTCCATCAGGACGATGGCGATCTCCGGGTTGGATTCGACCAGGGTCACCGCTTCGCTGCCGGTCGTTGCCGTCAGTACTTTCATGCCGCGGCGTTCCAGCACGCTCGACAGCGCGAAGATGTTGCGGGCGTCGTCGTCGACGAGCAGGGCGGTCTTGCCGATCAGGTCCTCGTCGGAACTGTTCAGCTTCTCCAGCATGCGCTGCTTCTCAAGCGGAAGTTCCGTGATCACGCGGTGCAGGAACAGCGCGGTCTCGTCGAGCAGTCGTTCGGGCGATTCCACGCCCTTGACCACGATGCTGCGGGCCATGGTGTGGAGTTCCGCGTCCTCCTCCGCCGAAAGCTCGCGGCCGGTGAACACCACCACCGGAACGTTCGACAGCGCCTCGTCGTTGCGGATCTGGTCCAGCACCTCGAAGCCGCTCATGTCGGGCAGGCGGAGGTCGAGCACCACGCAGTCGCAGGGCGCTTCGCGCAGTGTCGAGAGCGCGCCAGCACCGGTGTCGGTCGTCACGATCTCGATATCGTCGTGGTGCAGCAGCTCGCGGATCGAGAGCTGCTCGGCTTCGTTGTCCTCGACGATCAGGAGTCGCTTGCGCCTGGGCCGTGCATATTCCTTGATCTGCGTCAGCGCGGCCGCGACGCCTTCGGTCGTCGTCGGCTTGTTGACGAAGGAGAACGCGCCGCGCGCCAGTGCATGCTGGCGATCCTCGTCGAGCGTGATGATCTGCACGGGGATGTGACGGGTCAGCGGATTGTGCTTGAGCTGGCTCAGCACGGTCCACCCGAGCATGTCGGGCAGGAACACGTCGAGCGAGACGGCACGCGGCTGATATTGCTTGGCGAGCTCCAGCGCCTCCGCGCCGCGGGCGGCGACCAGCACCTTGAATCCCTTGTCGCGCGCGAGATCGACCAGCACGCGCGCGTAATGCGGGTCGTCCTCGACGATCAGCAGGATGCTGTCGCCGGGCTCGAGGTTGAGCCGGTCGTCGGGAAGCTGCTCGATGACGCGCGGCTGCTGGTCGGCCGTGGCCGGCTGTAGCGCCGGAGGCTGGTTATGCTGCTGCGGCGCAGGCGCCGCGCGCGGCGCCAGTGTCGGGCCGGAATATTTCAGCGGCAGGTAAAGAATGAAAGACGAGCCCTTGCCGGGCGAGCTGCGCAGATGGATCTCGCCGCCGAGCAGGCTCGCCAGCTCGCGGCTGATCGCAAGGCCGAGGCCGGTGCCGCCGTATTTCCGGCTGGTGCCGGCATCCGCCTGCTGGAACGCCTCGAAGATCAGCTTCTGCTTCTCCAGGGGAATGCCGATGCCGGTATCGGACACTTCGAACGCGATCACGGCCGGTGCGGTGTTCAGCACCGGGTGATCCGTTCCCCAGCCGCCGAGCGCGCCGGCGACCTTGAGGCGCACCTCGCCCTCGGCGGTGAACTTGAAGGCGTTGGACAACAGGTTCTTCAGCACCTGTTGCAGACGCTTGGAGTCGGTGACGATGCTGCGCGGCAAGTTCGGATCGACGTCGATCTTGAACGACAGGTTGCGGTTGTCCGCCTCGTGGCGGAACGGCCGCCCGACGGTCTCGAGCAAATTCGCGGTCAGGATTTCCTCGGCGTCGACCGTCACCGTGCCGGATTCGATCTTGGACAGATCCAGAATGTCGCTGATCAGATTGAGCAGGTCGGTGCCGGCGCCGTGGATGGTGCGGGCGAACTCGACCTGCTTGGCCGAGAGGTTGCCGTCCGGATTGTCGGTGAGCTGCTGCCCCAGGATCAGGATCGAGTTCAGCGGCGTGCGCAGCTCGTGGCTCATATTGGCGAGGAATTCGGACTTGTACTTCGAGGTCAGCGCAAGCTCGGTCGCCTTTTCCTCCAGGGCGCGGCGGGCCTGCTCGATCTCCTGGTTCTTGCGTTCGACCTCGACGTTGCGCTCGGCGAGCTGCTGCGCCTTCTGCTCGAGCTGGTCGTTGGTCTGTTGCAATTCGCGTTGCTGGGTCTGGAGCTCGCCGGCGAGCTGTTGCGACTGCTTGAGTAGGCCTTCGGTCTGCATCGTCGCTTCGATCGAATTGAGCACGATGCCGATGGAGTCGGTGAGCTGCTCCAGGAAGGTCATCTGCGAGGTCGTGAAGGAGACCAGCGAGGCGAGCTCGATCACGGCCTTGACCTGGCCCTCGAACAGCACCGGCAGCACGACGAGGTTCTTCGGCGCGACGCGGAACAGCGCCGAGTTGATCGGCACCACGTCGGGCGGAATGTCGGCGACCACGCGCGGCCGCTTGTCGAGAGCGCATTGGCCGATCAGGCCGTCGCCGAACTGCAGCACGCGCTGATAGGGGTAGATGCCGTCGCTGGCATAGGAGGCCAGCAGCAGGAGTTGCGGATTGTCCTCGTTCTCGACCTGGTAGATCACGCCGGTATGCGCATTCACCAGTGGCGACAGCTCGGTCAGCAGCAGCCGGCCGACCGTGGTGAGGTCGCGCTGGCCCTGGAGCATGTTGGTGAATTTGGCGAGGTTGGTCTTCAGCCAGTCCTGCTCGGTGTTCACGTCCGTCGTAAGACGGAGATTCGTGATCATCGTGTTGATGTTGTCCTTCAGTTCGGCCATTTCGCCGCGCGCATCGACCTGAATCGAGCGCGTCAGGTCGCCCTTGGTCACGGCGGTCGCGACCTCGGCAATGGCGCGCACCTGCGAGGTCAGGTTGGCGGCGAGCAGGTTGACGTTGCCGGTGAGGTCCTTCCAGGTGCCGGCCGCGCTCGGCACGTTGGCTTGGCCGCCGAGCCGGCCTTCGACGCCGACCTCGCGCGCCACGCTGGTCACCTGATCGGCAAAGGTCGCGAGCGTCTCGGTCATGTTGTTGATGGTGTCGGCGAGCGCGGCGACTTCGCCCTTCGACTTCACGGTGAGCTGCTGCTTCAAGTCGCCGTCGGCAACCGCGGTCACCACCTTGACGATGCCGCGCACCTGTTCGGTCAGGTTC
>NZ_JXDL01000001.1:3196330-3197254 GCF_001590795.1 Bradyrhizobium sp. AT1 | reverse complement strand
GAGCTGGTCCACCATCGTGTTCAGCGTTTCCTTCAGCTGAAGGATCTCGCCCGACACGTTCACCGTGATCTTCTTCGACAGATCGCCCTTGGCGACGGCGGTTGCGACCTCGGCGATGTTGCGGACCTGGCCGGTGAGGTTGGAGGCCATCGAGTTGACGCTGTCGGTGAGGTCCTTCCAGGTGCCGCCGACGCCGCGGACGACGGCCTGGCCGCCAAGCTTGCCTTCGGTGCCGACTTCGCGCGCGACGCGCGTCACTTCGCCGGCGAAGGCGTTGAGCTGGTCCACCATGGTGTTGATGGTGTCCTTCAGCTCGAGGATCTCGCCGCGCACGTCCACCGTGATCTTCTTCGACAGATCGCCGCCGGCGACCGCCGTCGTCACCTCGGCGATGTTGCGGACCTGAGCGGTCAGGTTCGACGCCATTGAGTTGACGCTCTCGGTGAGGTCCTTCCAGGTGCCGGCGACGCCGAGCACGTTGGCCTGGCCGCCGAGCCGCCCTTCGGTGCCGACCTCGCGCGCCACGCGCGTCACTTCGCCGGCGAAGGCGTTGAGCTGGTCGACCATGGTGTTGAGCGTCTCCTTCAGCTGAAGGATTTCGCCCGAGACGTTCACCGTGATCTTCTTCGAGAGGTCGCCGCTCGCGATGGCGGTGGCGACGTCGGCGATGTTGCGGACCTGCGCGGTCAGGTTCGAGGCCATGAAGTTGACGTTGTCGGTGAGGTCCTTCCAGGTGCCGGCCACACCAGGCACCTGGGCCTGGCCGCCGAGCTTGCCTTCGGTGCCGACCTCGCGCGCCACGCGCGTCACTTCCGAGGCGAAGGAGTTGAGCTGGTCCACCATGGTGTTGATGGTGTCCTTCAGCTCGAGGATCTCGCCGCGCACGTCCACCGTGATCTTGCGCGAGAGGTCGCCGCGCGCCAC
>NZ_JXDL01000001.1:3146430-3196191 GCF_001590795.1 Bradyrhizobium sp. AT1 | reverse complement strand
GGCGGTGGTGACGTTGGCGATGTTGCGCACTTGCGCGGTCAGGTTGCCGCACATCGCGTTGACGGAGTCCGTCAGGTCCTTCCAGGTGCCGGCGACGCCGGGCACGATGGCCTGGCCGCCGAGCTTGCCGTCGGTGCCGACCTCGCGGGCCACGCGCGTCACTTCGGAGGCGAAGGAGCGGAGCTGGTCCACCATCGTGTTGATGGCTTCCTTGAGCTGCAGAATCTCGCCGCGGACGTCCACAGTGATCTTCTTGGAGAGGTCGCCGTTCGCCACCGCGATCGTCACCTCGGCGATGTTGCGAACCTGGTTGGTCAGGTTGTTCGCCATCGAGTTGACGCTCTCGGTGAGGTCCTTCCAGACGCCGGTCACCTCGGGCACCTGGGCCTGGCCGCCGAGCTTGCCTTCGGTGCCGACCTCGCGCGCCACGCGCGTCACCTCGGAGGTGAACACGCCGAGCTGCTTGATCATGGTGTTGACGATGGTCGCCGACTGCAGGAACTCGCCGCGGAGCGGACGGCCGTCGACGTCGAGCTTGACGGTCTGGAGCAGGTCGCCTTGGGCGACGGCGGCGACGGCGCGCGTCACCTCGCGCGTCGGCCAGAGCAGATCGTCGATCAGCGTGTTGACGGAACCTTCCATGTCGGCCCAGGAGCCCGAGGCGAGGCCGAATTTCACGCGCTGGCGCGTCTTGCCTTCGCGGCCCACGACTTGTCCGACCAGCTCGAGCTGCTGCGCCATACGCTGGTTTGCGGCGATGATTTCATTAAAAGTGTCGGCGATCTTGCCGTCGATGCCGAGATAGTCGCCGCTCATCCGCACGGAAAAGTCGCCGCTCCGCATCGCTTGCAAGGCGAGCAGCAATTCGGCCCGGGAATCCGGATCCGACATGCCGTTGGCTTTTGGCTTTGGGACGCGACGACCGGAGCGTGATGCAGTTCCGGGATCGAGGTCGCTCATACTGATTCCCCCGCAAGCCTCGGTCGAATCCAAGGCAGACGCAATTTGTCAAAATAGAGCGTCAGCCAAATTCGAAATCAAGCGTCAAGGTGCGACGCGAGATGGAACCTGCCTTGCTCAGCCCGACGTCAATAACAAACAATGCGCCGAATTGGTTCCATGCGGTTCCGAGAAATGGTTGCCGGCCGTCTGGGCGTCATGCGGGGGATCGCCGGCTCCTTCGGAACGGAGCTCAAGCCCCGCGGTTAGCCCGCGCAAAGAGGAGAACGAACATGAAAGCAGGACTTGCCGCGATCGTGGTCATGCTGTTCGCCGGGGCGGCCCTGGCGCAGGGCGGTGCGCCGAGCGGCCGCGGGGCGGTGACCGGCGATCCCGCCGCGAGCTCCGCCAGCCCGCAGGCGGATACCCCGACCACGGGGGCAGCAACCCGGTCGAATCCGAGCGGAAGCGGCACCTCATCTTCAGGCGGCAAGGACGACAATGGCGATGCCGGCCGGGACAAGATGCCTGAGAGCGACCGCACCGTGCGGCCGCACAGCCAGCAACATCATTCGAACGACAAATGAATGACGGCGACTATTTGTCCGCCATGGTGCGCTCGGCGTCCTTGACCTGGGCGCGCAGCATCGGGAGTTGCTCGCGTGCGAAGGCTGCCAGCGCCTCGTTGTCGGGCGCCTTCAGATAGCGTTCCAGCAGGTTGATGGCCGATTCGTATTCGGGAATTTGCGACGCATAGAAGCTTCGGACGTAAGTCGGTCCGTCCGACATTTCGGGCTCGACCAGGCTGGCGCTGACGGACGGCGTCTTGTCGACACGTGGCTCGGCGCCGATCGCCTGCTGGATCTGCTTCAGCGCCTTGTCGCGCTTGGCGGCCTCCTCGGCGCGCAAGGCGGCGAGGTTCTTGACCTCGGCATTGCCGTTCAGGTCGGTGCTTTCCAGAAGGCCCTGCTGGAAGCGGCTGAAATTGTAGAAGCCGCTGATGACGTCGATTGCGCTCGGCGGACGGTCGGCGGGCTTTCGCTCACCGGTGCTGTCGGCAAGCGCCGCGGTGCTGATGCACGCCAGGATGATCGCGACGAGAATTCGCATCGGAGTCAATGGCGGACGGCGTGCAAAGTTCCCTCGACATTACGATCCGGAAAGCCGGTTGCGACGCGCGAGTTCCGTCCCCACGTCTTCCTCATGAAACAGTCCGACATCTTCAGAGATAACGCCGACAATTGTCTCCAGCTCGCCGAGCGCGCCGAGGGACAACCCGCCCACAAGCGCTACTCGCGCATGGCCGACGCCTGGACGGCGCTTGCCCATGAGCAGGATTGGCTCGATGGCGAGATCGCGCCCATCGTGGTCCGTTTCCCACAGAAGCGGAGCGGCTGAGCGCTCGCCTTTTCGTGAATCCGCATGTGAGACCGCTCACGGAATGCAAGCGACCAATCAGGGATGATCAGGGAATAGTCGATCGCGTTGGTTTTCGATTGCAGCAGGAGATTTTTGCAATGGCCCCACGTCTGGCTCTTCTTTCACTCGTTCTCGCCTTTGGTGTCTCGGTCGCGTTTGCGACGGTGACGACGGTGCGTCAGGTGCATCTGGAGAACGCCTCGACCGCCGTCCACGCGGCGCACAGCTAGAGTAGGACGAGGCCGGAACATTCGGCGCCGCAGTGCGTAAGCGCTTCGAGACATCAGCAGAAGCGGAGCACATGATGGCCCATTCCGACCACGGTATCGTCAAGGACAAGCGGGCGGAGGAGCAGCCCCGCGACAAGCAGCGCGCGCAGTCCGTACACAAGACGGATTCGCAAAAGACAGATCAGCAAAAGACAGATCAGACAGGGTCACCGTCGCGGGAAGCGACGCGCGATCCGAAGCTGAACGACAACAGCAAGACGCCGGGCTCCGGCATGACGCCGGATGACTCCGGCGGCGCGCCTAGCGGCTAGACGGGCCGAACGGCAAATTCGTGCGGGAACGAATCTTCGCACGTGGAGTCGACAGGTTGCTTTCGGTTGTCATGCCCCCGGTGAGCCGGAAGTAACCTCCAAGGACGGCCCTGGCACTCACCGTGCCGGGGCCGTTCGCTTTGTGGAAGGCCTCCCGACTAGTCTCCGGCGCCGCTTTCGGGGTCTCCCTGCGTGTGCCCGTCAGGTCCGCGGCCGAACACGCCGAAGCTGCTCGACTTCACGCCAGCGGCTGCGTCAACGTCTGCGGCAGCCAGTCCGAATCTGAGAAGCTCGCGGACCGCCGCAGCCCGCGTCGGCATACGATGCCTGAACCGGAAATCGTCAACGGCGGCCAATTCTTCCGGCGAGAGCATGACCTGGAGGCGCTCGGCGCGAAGATCGTTCATGGTCGTCCCGCAAAATGAGTAGATTGAGTAGTTTACTCAATGACCCAATTTGGAGAAAGTTCCACAAGAGGCGATTGAGTCTCCAAATGAGTAAAAATACGCAGTAAAATCAATGGTTTAGCATTGAACAATGGCAGCGGTCGCGCATTCTCCTTGAGAGGGAGAAAAGCCATGACGGATGAAGTCAGGTTGCCCCGTAAGCTTTCCGAAGAGCCCGAAGCCGCCAAACCGGTGCGGCCGAGCCACCAGAAGGTCATCGAACAAGTCGAGCGCTGGGCCAACAGCCCTGGGCTGCAACCACCGAGGACGGAAGATGCGAAGACGGTCTGAGCCCCATACATTCGAACAACGTCTCACGGCGCAGAAGCTGCGGCTCGAGCACGAGCTGTCGGGCCTGCCGGACGGACCCCGGCGCGAGACTGTTCTTGCGCGTATCGACCAGCTTCAGACCGCTGCCGAGATGTACGGCTTTCTGATGCTACGGGGAGATGCCGCGGCCGTTCGCTGATGGCCCGATGCACCCGGTCCGCACCGTACGAGAGGTGAAGCGAAGCTTTCGTCTCAGCAACCACGCCGAGACCGAAACCGCGGCCCATGCCATGATGGCGGCGACGAACGCGCCAATCGTGGTCGTCGAAACCACGACATAAAAGACGCACGCGAATGCCGCGAGGCCGATGCTTCCGAGGCCGGCACCTGCAGCGTCGAGCGCTGCGGCCTGTTGCCCGCGTCTGTCTCCGCTGAGGCCGGCCTTTTCCTTGGCGCGGCGCTCATGGCTTTCGATCAACGTCGCGCTGGCGCAGAAGATGGCGGGGAGCGCCAGGAAGAGCCCGCCGACGGAAGCGCCGAAATAGCTGCCGATGAGCCCTGCTGCGACGGTTGCAAGGCCGCCAAGCGCGAAACGCACCGCGTATTCGTACCAATGCGTTTGCTTGAGCGAAGACGTCGATAGTTTCACCGGCATTACGCGACGCCTCCGAAACCGGCAAGCAAACCGAACGCGATGACGATCCAAACCGCGAATGCGAGGATCGTCGCCGGCAGCGCCCCAAGACGAAACCGCATCAACAGATGGCAGACGGCGAGGCTGTAGCAACCCAGCGCGACGGCGCCGTAGATCATCGTCCAGCTCTCGGCGGCGGCGTATTGCGGGCCGTGCTGGACGATTGCGATGCTGAGCGTGGCCAGCGCGACAGACGGTGCGGCACCAAGCAGCCCGGCAAAGCTCTTCGGCCGGAGCATGTCGCCTGCGATCGCGAAGGCGGAGACGATCAGGCCGCCGGCGACGAAACGCACGACATATTCCATCATGGCCTGCCTCGCGAAGCCGACGCTCGCTGCTGCCCTGACCTTGCCAGCGTGAATGGCCTGAACAATCGCTCGACGATGACGCCAAGGATAAAGCCTGCCACCACGTCGCTCGCCCAATGTGCGAGAAGCACGACGCGCGTCAGTGACAAGGTGACGGCGAGCGTGCGTGCCAAGCGCCGCCAGGTGGCCGGCAACAGGCCGGCGGCCGAGGCGAGGGCGCCCATATGCACGGCGTGACCGGAAGGAAACGCGTCTCGCGACCGTCCCGAGAAGGGGACGCCATGCCGGTGCCCTGTGACGGTCAACCGGTCAGGCCTGGTCTGATCGAACACGGATTTCAGAACATGCGGCAGTACGGCCGTTGCGAGGGAGACCATCAGGATGTGATTGGCAACGTGACGCTGCTGCGGATGACGGAGGCGGGTATAAAGCCATCCGGCCGCCGCGAGCACGAGGAGCACATGTTCGTCGGCGCCCCAAGTCAGTGCTTGCGCGGTTTGCTCGAGGCTTGAGGTCGTGCTGTCTGCGATCCCGTTCGCGATCGCCGTATCGATCCGGGTGGGTTTTACTGTTACGAGCGCCATCGGTCAGCCGGCGATGTTTCCTCCATGACAGTTTTGTAAAAGCTGGGAGACAAGGATGGTTCCTGAGCTGCGGTAGCTTCCGCCGCAAGGCCTGACTACGGCTGTCCGGATCCGCCGGCGGCGCCATAGACCTGGCCAGTCGCATAGCTGGCGTCGGCGGCTGCAAGCTGCACATAGATCGAAGCGAGCTCGACCGGCTGGCCCGGACGGCCAAGCGGTGTCATGCCGCCGAATTTTTCCAGCTTCTCCATCGTCGCTCCGCCGGAGACCTGGAGCGGCGTCCAGATCGGCCCCGGCGCGACGCCGTTGACACGGATGCCCTTCGAGGCGAGTTGCTTCGCCAGCGACTTCACATAGTTCATCGTGGCGGCCTTGGTCTGCGCATAGTCATAGAGATCGGGTGAGGGATCGTAGGCCTGCTCGGAGGTGGTGCCGATGATGCAGGAGCCGGGCTTGAGATGCCGAAGCGCCGCCTTGATGATCCAGAACGGGGCGTAGATATTGGTCTTCATGGTGGCGTCGAAATCCTCCGACGAGACGTCGAGGATGGAGGCGCGGGTCTGTTGCCGCGCCGCGTTGTTGACGACGGTATCGAGGCCGCCGAGGCCTTGCGCCGCCTGCTCGACCAGTCTGCCGCAGAAGGCTTCGTCCTTGAGGTCGCCGGGAATCGCAAGCCCGATGCGTCCCTCCTTCTTGATCAGCGCGATGACTTCCTGGGCGTCGGGTTCTTCCGCCGGCAAATAGTTGATGGCGACGTCGGCGCCTTCACGCGCATAGGCGATCGCGGCGGCGCGGCCCATGCCGGAATCGCCGCCGGTGATCAGGGCCTTGCGGCCGGCGAGCCGGCCGGAGCCCTTGTAGCTGGTCTCGCCATGATCGGGCCGCGGCTCCATCTGGCCGGCGAGGCCTGGCCAAGGCTGCGACTGCTTCTTGAACGGCGGCTTCGGATAGCGGCTGACGGGGTCGATCAAGCCGTGCTCGGCCATGGACGTCTCTCCTTTCGCTGCAGACGCCAACGAAGCCGCCGCGAGCGTTGCGCTCGCGCCGTGCATGACGTGGCGGCGGGATAGTGAGGTTTTGCTGGGATTCGACATGATGCTCTCCGCGTTGGCCAGGGCTCAATGCGCGGAGACGGTCGATGTTGCTAAGCGAAGGACGCCGGGCATGCCGGCGTCCTTCAGCAATGCGTTACTTGGTGGACTGGCCGACGCTCGGCGCCTTGCCGAGCTCCTTGGCCATGTCGAGATGGTGCTTGAGCGCCGGCAGGGTCTTGCCCGCCCAGTCTTTCAGCGCGGAATTGTCACCGCCCTTGGCGTAGCGCTCGAACAGCGACACCGCGTCCTCATGGGCGCTGACCTGGTAGGAGTTGTAGTCCGAGCTGAAATCCTTGCCCGAGGCATTCTTGAGCTTGTCGAGCTTGCTCTGGTGCGAGCTGTCGAGCGCCGTCGGAAGCGTCGCCTCGACCTTCTTGTCGCCGACCAGGCCCTTGAGTTCGGTGCTTGTCTTGGTGTGATCGGTGATCATCTGCTGCGCGAAGCTCTTCTCCTGGGCGTTGCCCTTCTGCTCGGCGAGCTTGCTCGACTCGATCTCGAACATGTCGCTGATCGCGACCTCCTTGACGAAGTCGGCGGTCGAAGGTGCGACGCCGAGCGCCGAGTTGACGCCGGTCTTCTCGCCCAGCGACTGGGCAAGCGCGGGGCCTGCGAAGAGCACGCAAGCAAGGGCAATGATGGTACGTTTCATGGTCAAATCCCTCAATAGGTCGCGCGACCACTTGCCGGCGACATTGCGCCGACCAACACGCCGAAGGCGCCGAGGTTCCTAACGCTAGTCCGTGGGATTGCGCCCGGTCCGCGGATTGATGGGATCGGTAGGCTTGCGCCGCAGCCCCTCCGGCAGGAAGGGCTCGGTGGGGACGGCCGTGGCATGGGCACGCACGTCGGCATGGCGCTGCGCGCTCTCATGCGGCGTCGTGTTGTCGTTGATCCGCCGCTTCACATCGAGGCCGTCGACGGGGTCATTGACGCCATGCTGGATATCGCGGAAGTCGCTCATGGTTCAGTCCTTTCCGGGCAGGATGGTTTCGAGCACTTGTCGGGCGGCGCCTTTGATGACGCTGCTCTCGTTCGGATCGCCTTTCAGCAGCGCGAGCGAGAAATTCTTGGCCTGCTGCAGCGTGATATGCGGCGGCAGCGGCGGCACTTCGGGATCGGTTTTCACCTCCAGCACGACGGGCATCTCGCATCCGAGCGCCTGCTCCCAGGCCGAGCCGAGCAGTTCCGGACTGTCGACGAAGATGCCCCGCAGGCCGATCAACTCGGCGAAGCGGGAATAGGAAACGTTGGGAATGCGCTGCGAGGCCTCGAATTTGGGATCGCCGTTGATGATGCGCTGCTCCCAGGTCACCTGGTTGAGGTCCTCGTTGTTGAAGACGCAGACGACGAAGCGCGGATCGCGCCAGGCGCGCCAATATTTCGCGGCCGTGATCAGCTCGGCCATGTTGTTCATCTGCATGGCGCCGTCGCCGACGAGGGCGATCACCGGTCGGTCCGGAAGGGCGTATTTCGCGGCGAGCGCATAAGGCACCGCCGCGCCCATCGAGGCGAGGCCGCCGGAGAGGGAGGCGATCATGCCGCGCCGCATCTTCAGGTCGCGCGCGAACCAGTTGGCGCAGGAGCCGGAATCGCTGGTGATGATGACGCGATCGGGCAGGCGCGGGGACAATTCCCAGGCGACGAGCTGCGGATTGACCGGCGCCGCGGGCTGATGCGCGCGGCCATCCAGCGTCTTCCACCATTTGGCGACATCATCTTCGATTCCCTGGCGCCAGGCGCCGTCGCTCTTCGGCTTCAGTCGCGGCAGCAATGCGCGCAAGGTTTCGGCGGCATCGCCGACGAGGCCGACCTCCATGGGAAAGCGGATCGACAGCATGCTGGCGTCGATGTCGATCTGCACGCCGCGGGCGGCGTCTTCCTTGGGCAGGAATTCGGCATAAGGAAAGGCGGAGCCGACCATCAGCAGCGTGTCGCATTCCATCATCATCTTGTAGCTGGGCTCGGTGCCGAGCAGCCCGATCGAGCCCGTGACCCACGGCAGATCGTCGGGCAGGGCGGCCTTGCCGAGCAGCGCCTTGGCGCAGCCGGCGGACAGCCGGTCGGCGACCGCAATCACCTCGTCGGTGGCGCCAAGCGCGCCGGCGCCGATGAGCATCGCAACCTTCTTGCCGGCATTGAGCACCTCGGCAGCACGATCGAGATCGGCCTCACGCGGCGTGATGCTGGGCGCGCTGTAGCCGATGCCGGAATGCAGCGTGCCGTGCGCGCGGGGTGGGTCCTCGTAAGGCTCTTCCTGCAGATCATTGGGCAGGATGATGACGGTCGGGGTTCGCCGCGCCAGCGCGATCCGCACCGCACGGTCGATCAGGTGTCGCACTTGCGCAGGCGAGGAGGCCTGCATGACGCAAGCGCCGGCGACGTCCTTGAACATCGAGAGCAGGTCGATTTCCTGCTGATATTGCCCGCCGAGGGCGTTGCGGGCCTGCTGGCCGACGATCGCCAGCACCGGCTGGTGATCGAGCAGCGCATCATAGAGCCCGGTGATGAGATGCGAGGCGCCGGGGCCGGAGGTCGCGATGCAGACGCCGAGCTGGCCTGAGAATTTCGCGTAAGCAGACGCCATGAAGGCCGCCATCTCCTCGTGCCGGGCCTGCACGAAGCCGATCTCGCCGTCCTTGCCTTGGGCCCGGTTCATCGCGCCGAACACGCCGTTGATGCCGTCGCCGGGGTAACCGAAGATGTGGCGCACGCCCCATTGATGCAGACGCTGGACGATGAAGTCGGAGACGGTCTGAGACATCGTGCGGCCTTTGTGTGGTTGAAGCCCAGAGAACGGCTCCTTCCGCTTGATGTTCCTGGCCCGCTCCGGGGAACAGGCCGGAACGATCGCGGCCCCCTCGCGGTTGAATCACAAATGGCTGAGTGGAGAATGACGATGCTGAATCAGGGCGAGCTCGATCGCGACGAAATGGGTCGACTGATCGGAAGTGACAAGGTCGAGGGAACAGCGGTCTTTGGCGCGGATCGCAACAAGATCGGCTCCATCGAGCGGGTCATGATCGACAAGGTCAGCGGCAAGGTGTCCTACGCGGTGCTTGGTTTCGGCGGATTCCTCGGCCTTGGCCATGATCACTATCCGTTGCCGTGGCAGTCGCTCAAATACGACACCGAGCTTGGTGGCTACATCACCGCGATCACAGCCAAGGATCTGGAGGCCGCCCCGAAATACGGCGAGGCCAGCCAGTGGAACTGGGGTGATGAAGCGGCCGTCCGCGGCATCAATGCCTATTATGGCGTCCCGTTTGCATAACCGAAGGACAACTCCATGAGCAAGGAACGGCCCACCGACGATCCCCGGGATCAGAGCGATTGGGGATCGCACAGACAGACGAACAAGCCCTGGAAGGGAAACCCGGAGAAGGAACAGGGATCGGACGAGGTGAAGCCCGATCTGGAGAAATGGCACGAGACCAAGACGCACTGACGAGCGTGCATCTTGGGAACATTCAGATGAGCGCGGCGTGACTGACGCTGCGCTCTCTTTTTTGAGCACGGCGTTCACGAATGGTGAGGGGGTCTCGCAAGGCGGAACCATGCTTGAGCGCTGCGGTTAGGCTGGCGGCAGGCAAGCCAGCGGAAGCCGCTTGCCGCCGATTTGAATCCCAGGAAAGGTGTTGGCCGTGGATGCTCAGACACGGGAGCGTGGGTTGTCCGCGGAGCAGCCGCAGAGAGCAAAGGAAGCTCCCAAATCGCCACCAGATCCGATCCGAGACGCCAACGAAAAGCCAACCAGCGCGCCGTCGTTCCGTGACCGCCTTCGCGAGAACTGGCTGCTTGCAATTGTGGGCGCCGTCGTCCTGATCGCCGCGCTCATCGGCGGCCTGCTCTATTGGCTCGAGGTCCGTCACTATGAATCCACCGACGACGCGTTCGTCGCGGCGCGCAGCTTTTCGGTGGCCTCAAAGGTCGGCGGCTACGTGACAGACATTCCGGTCACGGACAACCAGCATGTCAATGCCGGCGATCTTCTCGCTGAGATCGACGAGCGCGACTATCGGATCGCCCTCGATCAGGCCAATGCGCAGGTTGCCAGCGCCAACGCGAATATCGCCAATGTCGAGGCGCAGATCGAGTCCCAGCGGGAGCAGATCAAGCAGGCCGAGGCGCAGCTCGAACAGGCGCAAGCCCAGCTGCAGTTCGCGCAGGAAGAGTCTGCACGCGCGCAGGATCTGGTCGAGAAGGGCGCCGGCACCGTGCAGCGCCAGCAGCAGACCCGCTCCGATCTGCAGGCCCAGCAAGCCAATACCGAGCGCGCCAAGACGGCGGTGACGTCGGCGCAGCTCGGCATCAAGACGCTGCAGGCCCAGCTCGAAGGCGCCAAGGCGCAGCTCGCGCAGTCGCAGGCGCAGCTCGATCAGGCGAAACTGAACCTGCAATACACCAACGTCGTCGCGGCGCAGTCCGGCCGCGTCGTCAAGCTCTCCGGCGCCAAGGGCACCTTCGTCACGGCGGGACAGAGCCTGATGATGTTCGTGCCCGACGAGGTCTGGATCGTCGCGAACTACAAGGAGACTCAGCTCGCCGACATGCGTCCGGGCCAGCCGGTCGAGATCCGCATCGATGCCTATCCCGGCCGCAAGCTCACCGGCCATGTCGATTCCGTACAGCCGGGCTCCGGCACCGCGTTCAGCCTGCTGCCGGCGGAGAACGCCACCGGCAATTACGTCAAGGTGGTGCAGCGCGTGCCGGTGAAGATCGTGGTCGACAACTGGCCGGCCGATCTGCCCGTCGGTCCCGGCATGTCGGTCGTGCCCTGGACCAGGGTGCGATGACGGACGCTGCGCAAGGCAGTGCAGGAGGCTGGTCGCCGGAGCGCTCGGCGGCCGGCGGTCACAATCCCTATCTCATCGCTTTCGTGGTTTCGATCGCGACCTTCATGGAGGTGCTCGACACCACCATCGCCAACGTCGCGCTGCGCCACATCGCCGGCAGCCTCGCGGTCGGCATCGACGAGAGCACCTACGTCATCACCAGCTATCTCGTCGCCAACGCGATCGTGCTGTCGATCTCGGGCTGGCTGTCGACGGTGATCGGCCGCAAGCGCTTCTACATGATTTGCGTCGCCACCTTCACATTTGCCTCGCTGCTCTGCGGCTTCGCCTGGAATCTGCAATCGTTGGTGCTGTTCCGCATTCTTCAGGGGCTCGGTGGCGGCGGCATGGCGACCAGCGAGCAGGCGATCCTCGCCGACTCCTTCCCACCGCACAAGCGCGGCCAGGCCTTCGCGATCTACGGCGTCGCCGTCGTGGTCGCGCCGGTGATCGGCCCGACGCTCGGCGGCTGGATCACAGACACTTACACCTGGCATTGGGTGTTCCTGATCAACGTGCCGATGGGCCTGCTGTCGCTGTCTCTCGTCGGCACGTTGGTGAGGGAGCCCTCGGGCGCGGAGGAAGAGAGGGAGAGGCTGCTGAGCAAGGGGCTGCGTGTCGATTACATCGGCTTCCTGCTCGTCGCGATCGGGCTGGGCTCGCTCGAATTCGTGCTCGATGAAGGCCAGCGCAACGACTGGTTCGGCTCGAACATGATCATCGTCTTCGCGCTGCTCGCGGCGGTCTCCCTGGTCGCGCTGATCCCATGGGAGCTGACGCGCGAAGATCCTATCGTCGATTTGCGCCTGCTCGGCCGCCGCCAGTTCGCCGCCTGCTTCCTGGTCATGCTCGCCACCGGCGCCGTGCTGATCTCGACCACGCAGCTGCTGCCGCAACTGCTGCAGACCGAGTTGAACTACACGGCCATGCTGGCCGGCCTCGCGCTGTCGCCGGGGGGCATCGCGACCCTGGTGCTGATGCCGGTGGTCGGCCGCCTCGTCAGCACGGTGCAGCCCAAATATCTGATCATGTTCGGCGCGGCCATCGTCGCGTTCTCGATGTGGCATCTGACCGGGCTCACCGGCGACATTACTTACGGCTATGCTGCGCTGTCGCGCGTCTTCCTTGCGCTCGGACTGCCCTTCCTGTTTCTACCGGTGACGACGGCCTCCTATGACGGCGTTCCCCCGGACAAGACCAACCAAGCCTCCGCCCTGATCAATGTCGCTCGCAACATCGGCGGATCCATGGGCGTCGCGCTGGCGCAGACGGTTTTGGCGCAGCGCCAGCAATTCCACCAGAGCCGCTTGATCGAGCATGCCGCGCCCTCCGATCTCGGCTACCAGCAGACCATCGATGCGATGACGCGCTACTTCCAGGCGCAGGGCTCGAATGCGAGCGATGCGGCATCGCAGGCGCTCGCCTGGGTCGGCCGCACCCTGCAGCAGCAGGTCGATTTGCTGGCCTATATCGACGTGTTCTGGACGCTGGCGATCATCGCGGTGCTGATGATCCCCACCGCGGCCGTGCTGCGGCCGATCAAGCTGGGTGCGCCGTCGCGGGGGCATTGACGGGCCTTGCCCGTAATCTCAGAGAAAGGGTGACCGCGGCACGACACTGCGGCTAGACTGCACCAACCCAAAGCAGAATCCCGGGAGGTATTGAAGTGAAGACCGCGATCACCGAGCTGTTCGGCATCGAGCATCCCATCATCCAGGGCGGCATGCATTTCGTCGGCTTCGCCGAGTTGGCCGCTGCCGTGTCCAATGCCGGCGGGCTCGGCATCATCACCGGCCTCACGCAGAAGACCCCGGAGCTGCTTGCCAAGGAAATCGCGCGCTGTCGCGACATGACCGACAAACCGTTCGGCGTAAACCTCACCTTCCTGCCGACCTTCGCGGCGCCGCCTTATCCGGAATACATCGCGGCGATCGTCGAAGGCGGCATCAAGGCGGTGGAGACGGCCGGTCGCAGCCCGGAGGCCTACATGCCGGCGCTGAAGGCCGCCGGCATCAAGGTGATCCACAAATGCACCTCAGTCCGCCACTCGCTGAAGGCCGAGCGCATCGGCTGCGACGCCGTCAGCGTCGACGGCTTCGAGTGCGGCGGTCATCCCGGCGAGGATGACATTCCTAACATGATCCTGCTGCCGCGCGCGGCGGAAGAATTGAAGATCCCGTTCGTCGCCTCCGGCGGCATGGCCGACGGGCGCAGCCTCGTCGCGGCGCTGTCGCTGGGCGCGGCCGGCATGAACATGGGCACGCGCTTCATCGCCACGAAGGAAGCGCCGGTGCATCAGAACGTGAAGAACGCGCTGGTCGCGGCCACCGAACTCGACACCCGCCTGATCATGCGTTCCTTGCGCAACACCGAGCGCGTGCTGAGGAACGCCAATGTCGATCGCCTCATCGAGATCGAGCGCGAGAAGGGCGACAAGCTGAAGATTGACGACATCCACGACCAGGTCGCGGGCGTCTATCCCAAGATCATGCTGGAAGGTCAGATGGACGCGGGCGCCTGGAGCTGCGGCATGGTCGCCGGGTTGATCCACGACATCCCCTCCTGCAAGGAACTCATCGATCGGATCATGGCTGAGGCGGAACAGATCATCCGCAGCCGCCTGATCGGGTTCCTGGATGGGACCGGGGCGACGCGAAAGGTCGCCTGACACCGCCAAACTTCTTAACCACGGCGGCACGTGGCCGCTGGAATTCCGCGCGACGCCTCCTAAATAGGGATAAATTACCCCTTAATATCAATTTCAGGAGGCGTCCCGTGGTCCTGAAGAGCGTTCATTTTGCGATTGCCGTTGCCCTCGTGCTCGCGGGGGGCGGCCTTGCGTGCGCTGACGACTACAAGCCAGCCGAATATCTCGGTCTCGATCTCTCCAAGGCCGTGCTGTCGCCGAAACGTCTTGGGCCCGAGACGCAGTTCGCACCGGTCGCGCTCGAGGCGCGTGGCGGCAACGAGGCGCAGGCGCGCGCCGAGCCGGTCGACGTGCCGAAGAAGGTCGCGGCCGAACGCGTCCGCGTGACCGAGCCGAAGGTCGCGCACGCAAAGCCCGCGCAACCGCGCGGCGCCGCGCGCGCGAAGCTCGCACGTCGGCACGGCAATCCGCTCGACGCGCAGGCGATGGACACACGCATCCAGACCTGGCCTTGCCGCTCCGGCGGCATCTGCAACTGGAAGCATTAAGCAGCAAACGTGTCCGATTCCCGCTATCGATGCCTGCTGGCGGTGTGCGGCCTGGGTATCCTGAACTTCGTCGCCTTTGTGATCGTGGCGGTCGCGATCGGAGGCGATGCAGTCAACGGCAAGGCCGTTGGCGGTCACTACTATCTTGCAAGCCATGGCAAGCTGACGGAGGTCAGCGAGGCCGTCTACACCTATAGCCTGTGGCACGCGCGTAGCGTCTTCGTCACACATCCCCTGGCCATGCTGACCGGATACCTCGCGAACCTGGAGAAGGCGAGGACGGCGGCAGGGCGCTCGCTCGACGCCAATCACGTCGGCGGGCTTCCGACGTCGAGTTAGGCGGTGTCCGATCGTCACCTATGCGTCGCAAAACCGTAAGTCTGGAGTCAACAAACTGTAAGCCGGCAGTCAAACGGCGCAGGCACCTTCCGTCGCGATTCGACGAAGGTTTCCTGAATGGCAACGCTCCGCGCTTCGCGCGCATGGACCCGGCGGCAATTCCTGGTCCGCTCCACCTCCAGCCTCGCCGTCGCCTCGCTCGGCACGCTCGCCGCGCCCCACCTTAGCCGCGCCGCCGACCGGCCGCGGATTGCAGGCGGTATTCAATCCGGCGATGTCTCCGGCGGCTCCGCCGTGGTCTGGGCGCGCGCCGACCGGCCCGCGCGGATGCAGGTGGAATGCTCGACCGTCGAGAGTTTCAAGACCATCATCGCGGCAGCTTCGCGCGACGCCCTGCCCGACGCCGATTTCACCGCAAAGCTGCAACTCGACGATCTGCCGTCCGGCCAGGATATCTTCTACCGCGTGCGCTTCGACGACATCGCGACCGGCATTGCCGGCGAAAGCCGGGTCGGCCATTTCCGCACCGCGCCGGCCGCAGGCCAATCCATCTCGTTCCTGTGGTCCGGCGACGTCGCGGGGCAGGGCTGGGGCATCGACGTCGCGCGCGGCGGCTATCGCAGCTATCGCACCATGCTCGACAACCGCCCGGACTTCTTCATCCATTCCGGCGATCACATCTACGCCGACTGCACGATACCGTCCGAGCAGAAGCTGCCGAACGGCGAGGTGTGGCGCAATCTCGTGACCGAGGAAAAGTCCGAGGTCGCGCACACGCTGGCGCAGTTTCGCGGCAATTACAAATACAACCATCTCGACGGGAATTTTCGCGCCTTCCATGCGGAGGTGCCGATGTTCGCGCAATGGGACGACCATGAGGTCACCAATGATTGGTCACCGACTGGCAGTTACGACGATGCGGGCTTCGAGGATGACGGCACTCCGCGCCTGGTCGCGCGCGCCCGCCGCGCCTTCTTCGACTTCATGCCGATCCGCGACATCGGCGCGCGGCAGAGCCGGGTCTACCGCAAGATCGCCTACGGCCCGCTGCTGGACGTCTTCATGATCGACATGCGCAGCTATCGCGACGAGAGCTGGAACAAGGGTGGCGATCATCGCGGCTGGATCCTTGGTGCCGAGCAGCTTGCCTGGCTGAAGCGCGAGCTCGCCGCCTCGCGCGCGACCTGGAAAGTGATTGCGGCCGACCTGCCGATCGGCCTGATCAGCCTGGACGCCGTCGCGCTTGGCGACGGGCTGCCCGACCGGCGCGAGCACGAGATCGCCGACCTGCTCAGCTCCATCAAGCGCGCCGGTGTGCGCAACGTCGTCTGGCTCACCGCCGACATGCATTACACCGCCGCGCATCATTACGATCCGGGCAGGGCGCAATTTCAGGATTTCGAGCCGTTCTGGGAGTTCGTCTCCGGCCCGTTGCATGCCGGTACCTGGGGCCCGGGCGAGCTCGACAACACCTTTGGTCCGGCCGCGATGTACCAGAACGGCTGCAGCGCGGCGCAAGGCGAGAATCTGGCGCCGTGCTTCGGGCTGCAATTCTTTGGCCGCGTCGACATCGACGGCCGCGATGGCGTGATGACCGTGACGTTGAAGGATGTCGACAATCGCGACCTCTGGTCGGTCGACATCGTGCCGCAGCCGCAACTGCGCCCGGCCGTCGTGGCACAGCACTCCTAGGGCATCCGCAGGCCGATGCCGCCGCGCACCGGGCGGGTTAGGGGCTGCGGAGCTTCTGCACGCGCATTCATCCAGGCCGGTTTCTGTGGCGCGGCGGGTTGCCGGACATAGAACTGGCCCTGCTTGGGCGAGCCGGTATAGGCGAAGCCGTCGGCATGCACAGCTGTGGCGCTGGCAAGGGCGGCCGCCAGAACAGCCGTCGTCAAAATCGTTCTCATGATCGTCTCCGTGTCGCGCGGCCGGATTGACCGCGTGATGCGGAGGCTGGCAGGAGAGGGGCTTGATCTGAAATGCCGTTTCGCTGTTGCAGCGATAGCCGCCGGCTATCTCGCTAACCCGATCTTGATTGGCCGCCTCACGCCTTCCGCGCTACAGTGCTCGATCCCGCCACCTCTTTTCCACCACCGAAGAGTCTGTTCCCCGCGGCCTCACCGCGCGACCGGCCGGATGCAATATGTCAGGAGCCTTTCATGGACAATCTGAAAACACAGGGCATCAGCATGCCCAAGCTCGGTCTCGGCACCTTCCGCATGCAGGGCGATGCCTGCCGCGCCGCGGTCGAGAGCGCGCTGGCGATCGGCTATCGCCACATCGACACCGCCGAGATGTATGCCAATGAGGAGCCGATCGGATCAGCCATCGCCGCGTCCGGCCTGCCGCGCGGCGAGCTGCACGTCACGACCAAGGTCTGGCACGAGAACCTCAGCCCCGACGGAATCCGCCGCGCCTTCGACGCCAGCCTGAAGAAGCTCCGGCTCGACCATGTCGACCTCTATCTCGTGCACTGGCCCTCGACGACTGCGAATTGGGGCGCGGTGTTCGAGACCTTGATGAAGCTGAAGCAGGAGGGCCGCACGCGGGCCATCGGCGTCGCCAATTTCACCACGGCGCTGCTCAAGATCGCGGTCGAGGAGATCAGGGCGCCGATCGCCTGTAACCAGATCGAATATCATGCGATGCTCGATCAATCGAAGGTGCTGGCGTATCTCGCGGCGAAATCGATCCCGCTCGTCGCTTATTGCCCACTGGCGCAAGGACGCGCCGCGTCGGATCCGGTGCTGGCCGAGGTCGGTGCCAAGCACGACGCGACTGCCGCGCAAGTGGCGCTGAAATGGTTGCTCGACCAGGACGGCGTCGCCGCGATCCCAAAAGCCTCGCGCCGCGAGAGCCAGCAGGCCAATCTCGACGCGCTGAAGGTCACGCTCAACGATGCCGACCGCGCAAAAATCGCCGCGCTGCCGAAGGACAAACGCTGCGTCAATCCCGGCTTTGCGCCGGCATGGGATTAGAGGGCAGAGGCAACCGCAGTTTGCCCGCTCCCACAAGGGGAGAGGAAAAAAGAACGCAAAGAAAATGGCCCCGTGAGGGGCCATTTCCATGTGCGTTCTCAGTTAGTCCCAGTGGCGATGGCTGCGCTTGATCACGACGACCTTGTCGCGATGATGGCCGCGATGCCAGCCGTAATCACGATGCCCGCGGAATTCGGCGCGGGCGCCGTACGGGCCGTGATGATGATGGTGATAGCCGCCACGCTTGATCACGACCGTCTCCGCGCTTGCCAACGTCGGCGCCGCAATCGCGAGCGCACCCAGGGCCGCAACCACATAACCAAGCTTCTTCATGATGTCCTCCTCCAATTCGAATGCACATTTAAACCGCGCATTCACACGAACGTTCCGGAAGAATTGCAGGAGAATTCTGAACAGCTGTTCAGGTGGTTAATCGCAGCGCTGCTGCACCGGCGTCGGCGCACCCGTGGCGACGTATTTGCCGTCCCTGATCGTGTACTCGCCGCGCTCGCTGCGATTGTAGATCGCGCGCAACCTACCGTCCTTCGCCAGCAGCAAGCCAAACTCACGCGCCTGGTGCAGGGAGGGGAAGTACACCATCACATTGAGCAGGCCCTCGGCGTTGACCGTGGCCGACACCACCTCGTTCTCGTCCTTGGCTTCGCCGAAATTGCGCCGGTACATCACCCTTCCGTCCTTCCGGATCTCGTAGGTCAGCAGCGCGCCCTTGTCGCGGTCGGGCCGGGCGGCGCAGTCGACCGCCCACGAGCCGAGCAGGCCCCAATGCTCGACCGTCGCGGCCAGCGTCTCGGCTCCCGCCGTAGGCGTGGTCGCTGCCCACAGCAGCGCAGCCGCGATCCAGCGGCTCAAACAACGCGTCATGTCCAAGAAGAACCCCGCCTCGAAGAATTCCAAAGTGTAGCATCCCGCCCGCGTCCGTCCATGGCTGCCGCCGATCGCTCGCGAATTTGATCCGCGTCAATGAGGCCGGTCTTGTCCGGGGTAGGATGGCGGTCCCGAAGGCGAACTTGGATAGAGCAATGCTGAATCAAGTCATGGATTTTGCGGGCGAAGTGCTGCCGGGGAGCTGTGCCGTGCCGCCGTATTCCGAGACCGCGTTTCTAACCGAGCTGGGTGATCGCCTGCGGTCCTCGCGCATGCGCTGCGACCTGTCCCGCCGGGAGCTCGCCCGCCGGTCCGGGATTTCCGAGCGCTATATCGCCCAGATCGAGGCCGGCAAGGGCAATGTCTCGATCGTCCTTCTGCTGCGCCTGGCCTCCGCAATCCACGGCAGCCAGCCCCAGGCAGCCTGACATTTCGAGGGGACCGCCATGGGGCAGCTCGTACTCGCCGCCAAGGTCACCCACGTCCCATCCTTGATGCTGTCGGAGCAACCCGGCAGCCCGTTACGCGACGCACGCGAGCCGGCGGTCAATTCCTTGCGCGAGCTCGGGCGGCGGGCAAAGGAGCGCGGCGTCACCTGCTTCGTGGTGTTCGACACCCACTGGCTCTCCAATTTCGGCTACCACATCAATGCCAATGCGCGGCATCGCGGCTCGTTCACGAGCCATGAGGCCCCGCACATGATCCAGGATCTGCGCTACGATTTGCCGGGTGACACGCGCCTGGCCGAAGCCATCGCAAACAGGGCAGGGGACGCGGGCCTGAACGTGATCGCCCATCAGGTGGCCAGCCTCGGGCTCGAATACGGCACCGTCGTGCCGATGCACTACATGAACCCGGACGGCTTTGCGAAGGTCGTCTCGGTCGCCTCGCCGCTGTTCACCTCATTCGAGGAGAGCCGGATCCTCGGTGAGGCGACCCGCCGTGCGATCGACCAATCCGGCGAGCGTGTCGCCGTGCTCGCCAGCGGCTCGCTCTCGCATCGGCTCTGGCCGAACAAGAAGCTCGGCCCCGAGGCGTGGACCTCGGTCGCCAGCGAATTCAACCGCCAGGTCGATTTGCGCGTGCTCGAGTTGTGGCAGAGCCGCCGCTACCGCGAATTCCTCGACATGCTCCCGGACTACGCCACCAAGTGCAACGGCGAAGGCGGCATGGCCGACACCATCATGCTGTTCGCCGCGCTCGGCTGGACCGATTATCGCGGTGCTGCCGAGCAGCTGTGCGACTATTTTCCCTCGTCCGGATCCGGGCAGGTCAACGTGGAATTTCACGTCGAAGCCTGAGGCCGCGGCTCAGGCTCGTTTCTCCACATTGGCGCTGCGGGCGGGCACGCCGAACTCCTTGCGGCAGACCTCGGCCAATACGGCGACGCCCTCGCGGATTTGCTGATGCGTCGGACTTGCAAAGCAAAGCCGCAGCCGCGAGCTGGAATGGCTCTTGTTGGTCGACCATTCCGGACCCGGATTGATCGAGACCCCTGCGGCGAGCGCAGCCTGATACAGCTTCAGCGTATCGACCTGGTCGGGCAGCTTGACCCAGAGGAAGATGCCGCCCTTGGGCTCCTCGAATTCGGCGGCGGTGCCGAACTGCTCGTTCAGGGCTTCCATCAGCGTGTCGAGCTTGGTGCGCAGCGCCTTGGTCAGGGCCGGCACGTGGCTTGAAAAATGCGGCTTGCAATAAGCGGCGAGCACCATCTGCTCCAGCGCGCCGGAGCCCGCATCCGTCTTCAGCGCCAGCATCCGCGACATCACCTCCCAGGGCGCCACGATGAAGCCGACGCGCAGCGCCGGCGCGATCGATTTGGAGAACGAGCCGATATGGATCACCCCGCCGCCGGAGCTCATCGCGTAGATCGCCGGTGGCCGCTGTCCCGACCACACGAGGTCGGCATAGCAATCGTCCTCGAAGATGGGCACGCCATATTCGGTCGCGAGCCGCACCAGTTCAGCGCGGCGGCTCTCCGGCATGATGCTGCCCGTCGGGTTGTGCACGGTCGGGATGGTGTAAATGTATTTCGGACGGATGCCGCGGCTCTTCAGATCGGCCAGCGTCGTCGCCAGCGCGTCCATGCGCATGCCGTCCTTGTCGAGGGGGACGCCGACGACGTTGACGCCGAGCCGCGCCAGGCGGGTCAGCGAGCCCTGATAACTGTCCTGCTCGAAGATCACGGTGTCGCCGCGGCTCAGCAGCGTCGCGTTGACGAGGTCGAGTGCCTGGAGCGAGCCGGAGACGATCATGAGATCGTCGACGGTGCAGGAGATGCCGGCATCGCGCTTGAGTTTCGTCACCAGGAATTCGCGCAAGGGAAGATAGCCCTGCGGCCCATGCGCCAGCCCGTAAGTGGCGAGCGAGCGTCCCTCGCGCCGTAGCACCGCGTTGGTCGCTTCGATCAGCTCGTCGAGCGGCACCTGCTCGGAATCGTTGTTGCCGCCCACAAAGCTGTATTTGGCAAGGCCCGTCCAGCGCGCAGAGGGGGCCGGCAGCCCTGCTGGAAACAGGGGCGCGAAATCGAAGCTGGACGTCATGGGGCGTTCCTCGTTTCTGTTTTTTGTTGAGCCGGCCGGCGTTGCACCGGCCCGCCTTTTGTCCTGGCCGTCCGGGCTGGACGGCCTTACTTCGTTGTGACCGTCCGGGTCGGGCGGCCCTGGCTGATGAAAGCGTAATGCGCATTGGCGACGCCGCCAACCATCAGGGCCTCGACCACGGGCTCGGCGATCTCGCCGGTGGCGGCCCAGTCGACCAGGAAATTGGCGCCGGTGCCGCCGCGTACGTCGTCGGTCGGAATGAAGATCGAGACGGTCGCCAGCGGCTTCAGGGCCACCTGACCCTTCAGGTAGGTCTCGACCTGCTTGCCTGCGGTGTCGAAATAGGCGATGCGTTTGATCACCAGTGCTTGCGTCTCGGAGGCGTTGTGAACACTCAAGGTCACCGAGAAGTCGACGCGCAGCTTGCCTTGGCTCATTGCGACGCTGGAATAGGCGGGCACGTAGAACCCGCCGGAGACGGCAAGTTCCTCCTTCGGCATCGCGGTGAGGGAATCGGCAAAGTTCTGTTCAATATTGACCTTGGATTGCGCGGCAGCGGGACCGGCAAAGGCGAGGGGGCATAGCAGCATTGCTGCGAAAAGCTCTCTCTGCATGTGACGAATTGCTCGCTTGCCGCGCCGCAACCCGGCTCTAGGGTGCGGCAAAACGGACCAATTTGGTATGCACGAGCTCATTCGCGACATCACTCTCTGTATTCTTTTTGCCTGGATGCTGGGCCTGCTCGCCCATTTCTCCCGGCAGCCGCTGATCCTGGCCTATCTTATCGCCGGCTTCTGCATAGGTCCATTCGGCACCGGCTGGGTCCATTCGCAGGAATCGATTGGCGTCATCTCCGAGCTCGGCCTGATCTTCATGCTGTTCATGATCGGCCTGGAGATCGACCTGAAGAAGATCGTGCGGGCCGGAAAGGTGATCCTGTTCGCGGCGGGCGGCCAACTGCTGGGGGGCTGCCTGCTCGGGGTCCTGTTCTTCGTCGGCATCGGCCTGTCGCTCGGCGGCGGGCATTTCGATGCGGTCTATCTCTGCGTCGCCTGCGCGCTGTCGAGCACCGTCATCATCGTCAAGGTGCTCTACGAGAAGCGCGAGCTCGACACGCTGCCGGGGCGCATCACGCTCGGCGTGCTGGTGCTCCAGGACATCTTCGCGATCCTGTTCCTGGCCGTGCAACCGAGCCTTGCCAATCTGCAAGCCAGCGTCATCCTGCTCTCGATCGGCCGCGTCGCGGTGCTGGTCGCCGCCGCGTTGCTGGTCAGCCGCTACGTGCTGCCGCGCCTGTTCCACCAGATCGCACGCCGCCCCGAGCTGATCCTGCTCGGCGCGCTGGCCTGGTGCTTTCTCGTCGCCGAGACCGCCGAGCGGCTGTCGCTGTCGCGCGAGATGGGCGCGCTAATCGCCGGCGTCTCGCTCTCGACCTTTCCCTACGCGCTCGACGTCACCGCCAAGGTCACCACGCTGCGCGACTTCTTCATCACCCTGTTCTTCGTCGCGCTCGGCATGACCATTCCCGTGCCCGGCCTCTCCGTGATCGGGCTGGCGCTGATGATCGCGGCCTTCACGGTGGTCAGCCGCCTCGTCACCACCTTCACGCCGCTTTATCTGATGAAGCAGGGCCTGCGCGCCAGCCTGCTGCCGGCGCTGAATCTCGCGCAGATCTCCGAGTTCTCGCTGGTGGTGATCCAGACCGGCGTCAACGATCACCATATCGCGGCGCAGACGGCGAACGCGGTCTCCTTCGCCTTCGTGGTGCTCGCCGTGCTCTCGACCTTCGCGATGAGCCGCAGCGACGAGATCACCCGCTGGGCGATCGGCCCCCTGAAGCGGATTGGCCTGCGCGACCTCGACCACGGCAACGGCCACGGCGAGGAGGGGCACGAGGGCGGCCATGGCGAGGCTCGCCGCATCGTCATCCTCGGCTTTTTCCGTGCGGCGAGCGCCCTGCTCGCCGAGATCGAGCGGCAGGCGCCGGTGCTGCTCGAGCAGATCACCGTGGTCGACTTCAACCCGAATGTGTACCAGACCCTGCTTTCGCGCGGCCTGCACGTGATCTACGGCGACATCAGCAATGTCGATACGCTGCTCCATGCCGGCATCGGCAAGTCCGAGATGATCATCCTCAGCGTGCCGGATTCGCTGCTGAAGGGCGCCACCAACGAGAAGCTGGTTCGCCACGTCCGCGCGCTCAATCCGACCGCCTTGATCGTGGCCACGGCCGACCTGCTGGCCGATGTCGGCGCGCTCTACGAGGCCGGCGCCAGCTACGTCACCGTGACCCGGCTCAGCGATGCCCACGAGCTGTTCACGGTGATCGAAGCCGCCCAGGCCGGCCTTCTGGCCGACAAGCGCGCCGAACTCGATCAGCGGCTCGGCGAGCGCCGCGAAGTGTTGCCCTGAGAACGGCCGGCCGCCTTCCTCCCCGGCGGTCTTGCGCCTATATCCCTGGTATCTTCGGTGCAAGCCGGCCTCCGGATGGCCCGCCGCCCGGAATATGCGGTTGCGTCCAGGAC
Organism: Bradyrhizobium sp. AT1; assembly: GCF_001590795.1. Lineage (GTDB taxonomy): Bacteria > Pseudomonadota > Alphaproteobacteria > Rhizobiales > Xanthobacteraceae > Bradyrhizobium. Next base: position 3,172,596 of record NZ_JXDL01000001.1, on the reverse strand, counting down.
ACTAGCGCCCCGGCTCAAGTCCGGCTAAGCCTCCCGGCATAACCGATAGAGATTGGGACATGCCCGATAGCGTTCAGGAAGTCTTGCAGGCCTTTGCCCGGGGTGAGCTCGTGGTCGTTACCGACGACGACGACCGCGAAGGCGAGGGGGATTTGATCGTCGCCGCCTCGCTCTGCACGGCCGAGAAGATGGCGTTCATCATCCGCCACACCTCAGGCATCGTCTGCGCGCCTGTCACCGCCGAGGACGCCCGCCGTCTGCGGCTCGATCCGATGGTCGCCCATAACGATTCCGCGCACACCACCGCGTTCACGGTGTCGATCGACTACAAGCCCGATGGCGGCACCGGGATTTCCGCCGAGGAGCGCGCCTCGTGCTGCCGTGCGCTCGCCAATCCCAATGTCGGCGCCAACGACTTCGCCCGTCCCGGCCACATCTTCCCGCTGATCGCCAAGGACGGCGGCGTGTTGCTGCGCTCGGGCCATACCGAGGCCGCCGTCGACCTCTGCAAGCTCTCCGGGCTGCCGCCGGTCGGCGTCATCAGCGAATTGATGAACGACGATGGCAGCGTGATGAAGGGCGAGCAGGTCGCCCGCTTCGCCGCCCAGCATAAGCTCAAGCACGTCACCATCGCGGACATGATCGCCTACCGCCAGGCGCGCGAGAAGCTGATCGAGCGGGTCTCGACCTTCGTCACCGAAAGCCCGATCGGACCCTTGCAGGGCTATGCCTACCGCTCGCCGTTCGATTCCATCGCCCACGTCGCGTTCGTCTACAACGGCGTCGGCGACGGCAAGAACGTGCTGACGCGCTTCCACAAGCCGAACATCGTCAAGGACATCTTCACCGGGCACAAGCGCATGGCGGCGGTGCTCGAGCATTTCAAGAAATCGGGCCGTGGGGTGCTGGTCTATTTGCGCGACGGTGCGGCCGGTGTCCCCGTGGCGGCGCTGCCGGACGAGTCGGCGACGGAGGCCGACCGCAACCGCCAGTGGCGCGAGGTCGGCGTCGGCGCGCAGATCCTGCGCGATCTCGGCGTCACCTCGATCCGGCATCTCACCTCTTCGGTCCACGACTACAAAGGCTTGTCGGGCTTCGGCATCGAGATCGTCGCCAACGAGCAGCTCGAGAGCTAGCGCCGTCATTCCGGGGCGCGCGTCCCCGGGATTCACGCAGATCCATCCATCTGCAACGCAATTGCACTTGTTGCCGCGGCGCTTTACTTTGTCGGGCAAATTTTGACGGAACCAGACGAAAGGACGTTTCATGAGCGTGCGCCCTCAGGCCAAGGACAAGCCGGCTGCGGCTTCTTTCCAGTGGGACGATCCATTCCTGCTCGACGAGCAGCTCACCGAAGACGAGCGTATGGTGCGTGACACCGCCCGCGCCTATGCCCAGGACAAGCTGCTGCCGCGCGTCACCAAGGCCTATCTCGAAGAGAAGACCGACCGCGAGATCTTCAACGAGATGGGCGAACTCGGCCTGATCGGCATCACGCTGCCCGAGGAATATGGCTGCGCCAATGCGAGCTACGTGGCCTACGGCCTCGTCGCGCGCGAGATCGAGCGGGTCGATTCCGGCTATCGCTCGATGAACTCGGTGCAGTCCTCGCTGGTGATGTACCCGATCTACGCTTACGGCGACGAGAACCAGCGCAAGAAGTACCTGCCGAAGCTCGCCAGCGGCGAGTGGGTCGGCTGCTTCGGCCTGACCGAGCCCGACGCCGGCTCCGACCCGGCCGGCATGAAGACGCGCGCCGAGAAGGTCGCGGACGGCTATCGCCTCACCGGCAGCAAGATGTGGATCTCGAACGCGCCGATCGCCGACGTGTTCGTGGTCTGGGCCAAGTCGGCCGCGCACGACAACCAGATCCGCGGTTTCGTGCTGGAGAAGGGCATGAAGGGTCTCTCCGCGCCGAAGATCGGCGGCAAGCTCTCGCTTCGCGCCTCGATCACCGGCGAGGTCGTGATGGACGGCGTCGTGGTTCCCGAAGACGCGCTGCTGCCCAACGTCTCGGGCCTCAAGGGGCCGTTCGGTTGCCTCAACCGCGCCCGCTACGGCATCTCCTGGGGCGTGCTCGGCGCCGCCGAGGACTGCATGCATCGCGCCCGCCAGTACACGCTCGATCGCAAGCAGTTCGGCAGGCCGCTGGCCGCGACCCAGCTGGTGCAGAAGAAGCTCGCCGACATGCAGACCGAGATCGCGCTCGGCCTGCAGGGCTCGCTTCGCGTCGGCCGCCTTATGGACGAGGGCAAGTTCGCGCCCGAGATGATCTCGATCATGAAGCGCAACAATTGCGGCAAGGCCCTCGACATCGCCCGTGTCGCCCGCGACATGCACGGCGGCAACGGCATCTCGATCGAGTACCACGTGATGCGCCACGTCCATAACCTCGAGACGGTCAACACCTACGAGGGCACCCACGACGTCCACGCCCTGATCCTCGGCCGCGCCATCACGGGCATTCAGGCGTTTTTCTGAGCTCGCAGGGTACGGGGCAGGCGAACTCTTCGACGCCATGGCCGGGCAAAAGCGCGAAGCGCGTCTTCGCGCTGGATGTCCCGGCCATCCACGTTCTAGGACACGCGAAGAACGTGGATGCCCGGCACAAGGCCGGGCATGACGAAGTCAGCAAGGTTATGAGCAAGCCATGTCCGACAATGACGACGTCCCGTTCAACCGCAACTTTCCGCTGAAAGCCGGCATCGTCGAGGAAGTCCGCCCCGGCGTGCGCCGCGTGCTCTGCAACAATCCGAGCCCGTTCACCTTCACCGGCACGGTCAGCTACATCGTCGGCACCGGCAATGTCGCGATCATCGATCCCGGCCCGGATGACGAAGCCCATGCGGCTGCGCTGCTCGATGCCGTGCGCGGCGAGACGGTGAGCCATATTTTCGTTACCCACACCCATCGCGACCATTCGCCGAACACGGCGCGCATCAAGCAGGCGACGGGCGCGCCGGTTTATGCCGAAGGCCCGCACCGGGCCTCACGTCCGCGTTTCGAGAGCGAGAAGCACAACCCGGAATCCGGCTCCGATCGCGATTTCGAGCCCGACATCAGGATCGCCCATGGCGATGTCGTCGAAGGCGACGGCTGGCGGCTCGAGGCCGTCGCGACGCCCGGCCACACTGCCAATCATCTGGCCTTCGCCTGGCCGGAGCGGAAGTTCAACTTCGTCGGCGACCACGTGATGGGCTGGTCGACCTCGATCGTGGCGCCGCCCGACGGCTCGATGATCGACTATATGGACTCGCTCGACCGGCTTGCCGCGCGCGAGGAGGACCTCTATTTCTCCGGCCACGGCCCGGAGATTCCCGACGGCCCGCGCTTCGTGCGCTTCCTGATCCGCCACCGCAAGGCGCGCGAGGCCTCGATCCTGCACCGCCTCGCCAAGGGCGAGACCGACATCCCGACCATGGTGCGTGCGATCTATATCGGGATCGATCCGAGGCTGACGACAGCCGCCGGCTATTCCGTGCTGGCGCACCTGGAAGATTTGGTTGCCCGCGGTATCGTGGCGACGGATGGCGATCCCGTGATAGGCGGGACGTACAGGATGGCGGGCGCCTAGCTCGGTGTCATTCCGGGGCGATGCGAAGCATCGAGCCCGGAATCCATTCATCCACCAACGCTGCGGCCCGATGGATTCCGGGCTCGGTCCTGCGGACCGCCCCGGAACGACGGTCGAGGCTACTTCTTCACCGTCTTCGCCGGCGCCTTTGGCGGTGTCACCGGCGTCTTCTTCACCGGCTTGAGTGCGTCGGCGTCGGCGGCGGTGTTGAGGTCGTCGATGAACTTCTTGACCCGCGCGGCGTTGCTGCCGAGATCGCTGTCGAAATTGCGCGAGGCCGAGCGGATATCGACGCGGGAATCATCGCCGTCCGCCACGAACCTGATCGAAACGTCCTCGCGAAACCCCATGATCGGCGTGCGCGCCACCGCCTCGATGCGGCCGATGCGGCGCGGCGGCTGCGGGGCGCGCTCGTCGATGACGATCCATTTACGCTTGTTGACGAGCTGGAGCGCGATCGCATAGGCGCGGTCGACGGAAATCTCGAGCTCGACGGGCTCGATATCGGGATAGAAGTGGCGCTGCTGCTCCGCCGAATAGAGGCCGGCATAGACTGCGGGATTGGTGCCCTCGCCGGTGCGCAGGCGCGCCAGCGCTTCGAAACGGGGCGGGTCGATCGCGTCGGTGGTGATGTCGTGGATCGCCGGCAGCTTGCGATATTGCAAGGCCAGATAGGCGGGATAGGCGAGGATCGCCCCGTCGATCAGGAAGGCGATCAGGATGCGCGCCATGCCGCGCGAGCCGTTCTGCCAGATCGCGGCAAAGCCTAGGAGCCCGAACAGGATCGAGAGGCCGGCGATTGCGAGCCCGCCGAAGAAGGTCGCAAGCGCCGGCTTTGGCTCCAGGAAATCGAAGCGGACGATGATGACCGACACCACCACCGCCACCACGGCGAACACGGCCAGATTGCGCGCCCAGCTCGCGAGGCTGGACACGGGCTCCGACTGATAGGGAGCGGAAAACCTGCGGGCCATCGAGTGAGCTCTGCCGGGATTTTGGGGCGATGCCGGCCGATCTGGCGCGACGATGGGCCGTTGAGACCACGGCGCGGGGGCAAATTCAAGGGCAGTCCACGCTCTCTTACCCTCCCCTGGAGGGGGAGGGTCGATCGCGCGAAGCGCGAGCGGGGTGGGGTGACAGTTTCTCCACCGCGGCGGTGCCTGCGTGGAGAGATCACCCCACCCCGTCTCACATTGCGCTTCGCTTCATGTGAGCCGACCCTCCCCCTCCAGGGGAGGGTTGGCACCGCGCCTTACGCCGCCGCGTTCGGGAAGCGATAATCCCTGAACTGGTCGCGTAGCGCCGTCTTTAGGATCTTGCCGGTGGCGGTGTGCGGAATCCCCTCGACGAAGGCAACGTCGTCGGGCATCCACCATTTGGCGATCTTGCCGTCCATGTATTTCAGGATCTCCTCACGGGTCGCCTGCTGGCCCTGCTTGAGCTGCACGATCAGGAGCGGACGCTCATCCCATTTGGGGTGGAACACGCCGATCACGGCGGCTTCCGCTACGGCCGGATGGCCGACCGCGAGATTTTCGAGGTCGATCGAGGAGATCCACTCGCCGCCGGACTTGATGACGTCCTTGGAGCGGTCGGTGATCCGCATGTAGCCGTCCTCGTCGATGGTCGAGACGTCGCCGGTGTCGAAGAAGCCGTCCTCGTCGAGAATGTTGCTGTCGACGCGGTAATAGGCCTTGGCCACCGCGGGCCCGGAGACCTTGAGGCGGCCGAAGGTCTTGCCGTCCCAGGGCAGCTCCTTGCCGGCATCGTCGGTGATCTTCATCTCGACCGCGAAGGGCGCGTAGCCCTGCATCTGCAGCACGTCGAGCCTGGCATCTCCGGTGGCGTTCTGGAACGGCGGCTTCAGCGCCGCGACGCTGCCGATCGGGCTCATCTCGGTCATGCCCCAGGCGTGACGCACGTTCGAGCCCATGTCGAGGAACGCCTTGATCATCGAGCGCGGCATCGCCGAGCCGCCGCAGATCACCATCTTCAGGTCAGGCAGCTTGAGATTGTTGGCCGCCATGTGCTGGAGCAGCATCAGCCACACCGTCGGCACGCCGGCGGTGTGCGTCACCTTCTCGGTCGAGAGCAGCTCGTAGACCGAGGCGCCGTCGAGCTTGGCGCCGGGCATGACCAGCTTGGTGCCCTGCGAGGGGGCGGAGAAGGCGATGCCCCAGCTGTTGGCATGGAACAGCGGAACCACCGGCAGCATTGTCTCGGACGCGCTGGTCCCGAGGGCGTCGACATTGTTGGCCATTAGCGCATGCAGCACGTTGGAGCGATGCGAATACAGCACACCCTTGGGGTCGCCCGTCGTGCCGGACGTGTAGCACATCGCGGCCGCCGTGTTCTCGTCAAAGTCCTTCCATTTGAATTTGCCGTCGGCCTCCGCAATCCAGTCCTCGTAGGCCACGACGTTCTTCAGCGTGGTCTGCGGCATGTGCGCCTTGTCGGTCAGCACGACGTAGCGCTCCACGCTCGTCAGCTTGTCGGCGATCTTCTCCAGGACCGGAACGAAGGTGATGTCGGTCATCACGATGCGGTCCTGCGCATGGTTGATGATCCAGGCGATCTGCTCGGGGAAAAGGCGGGGATTGACGGTATGGCAGATGGCGCCGATCCCCATGATGCCGTACCACACCTCGAGGTGGCGCCAGGTATTCCAGGCAATCGTCGCGACACGGTCGCCGAGCTTGATGCCCTCGCGGTCCAGCATCTGCGAGACCTTGAGCGCGCGCTTGTGGATCTCGGCGTAATTGGTGCGGTGGATCGGTCCCTCGACCGAGCGTGTGACCACCTCCTGCTTGCCATGAATTCTGGCAGCATGTTCGATGATCCGGTGGCAGAGCAGGGGCCAATCTTGCATCAAACCAAGCATTCCGACGTTCCTCCGAGAAGTCGCTGGGCGCGTTGTCGCTCTCAGCGTTGGGCCAAAGATTGCCATGAGTTTTAGCCTGCCGGACTTTCGCCGCAAATGGTCTTGTCGCGGCTATATGTCCGCTGGCGCGGCAATGGTTACCGCTGCGCTCGGCCTGTCGCTCGTGCTTTCCGAGCGGGCAGAGGCGCGAAAATCGACGTCTCCGCTGGATATCTTCGGTATCGCCGCACCACGGCCGCGCGCGGCGGTTCATTCCGCCAAGATCCCACTGCCGCGCCCCCGCCCCGAGGAGGCGCCCAAAGCATCGGACGAGGCTCCGCCGGACGCTGACGGCAAGCCTTCTGCAGACAAGGCATCCCCCGACAAGCGCGGCGCCGACAAGCCCGCCGAGGCTGCGCCGGCGCCCCAGAAGCCCGTCTCGGCCTGCCGCCTCGCGCTGACCGAGGAGATCGCGATCGCGCCCTCAATTCCCGACATCCGCGGCCCCGGCGCCTGCGGCGGCGAGGATCTGGTGCGGCTGGAAGCCGTCGTGCTGCCGGACAAGCGCAAGGTGACGGTCAAGCCGGCGGCGATTCTCCGCTGCACCATGGCGTCCGCGATCGCCGATTGGCTGCGCAAGGACATGGTGCCGCTGGCCTCCAGCCTCGGCTCGACCATTGGCGAACTCGACAATTTCGATTCGTTCGAGTGCCGCGGCCGCAACCGCGTCGTTGGCGCGATGCTGTCGGAGCACGGCAAGGCCAATGCGATCGACGTTCGCGCCATCAAGCTCGCCAACGGGCAATCGATCGGCCTCACCGACCGCACCCTGGCGCGCGAGGTGCGCGAGCGCGTGCTGCACTCGGTCTGTGCGCGGTTTTCCACCGTGCTCGGCCCGGGCTCGGACTGGTACCACGAGGACCATATCCATCTCGACCTCGCCCAGCGGCGCAACGACTATCGGATCTGCCAGTGGAACGTCTGGGATCCGCTCCCGCAGGTCGCTCCGCTGCTGCCGGCCGAACGCCCCGAGGAGGCCCCGCCGCGCGAAGTCGCCGCGAAGCCCGAGGCCAAGCCTGACGGAAAGGATGGAACTGACGACGAGGCGACGGAGAAGTCTCCAGCAACTGCGGAGAAGCCGGCGGCCGATGCCGGCAAGTCCCAGCCGCACAAGCCGGCAACAAAAAAGCGCCGGTGATACCGGCGCTTTTGGATCTCGGAGATCAGCAGGCGATCAGTAGCTGCCCGCCTGGCCGGTCTGGCTGCTGCCGAGCGCCAGCCGCGAATTGTAGGGCGAGTCGCCGTGCTTCGGCTCGAGCACGACCACGATCGTGCCGACCTTGACGCGATCATAGAGATCGATCGCGTCCTCGTTGGTCAGGCGGATGCAGCCCGACGAGATCGAGGCGCCGATATATTCCGGCTGGTTGGTGCCGTGGATGCGGAACAACGTGTCTTTCCCGCCGGAATAGAGGTAGATCGCACGGGAGCCCATCGGATTGTCCGGACCGGGCGCGACATAGGTCGGCACGCCCAGGCGCGAAATTTCGCCGGGGGTGGGGTGCCATGCCGGCCACTCGGTCTTGCTGCCGACCTTGGCGATGCCCGACCAGGCCATGGCTTCTTCGCCAACGGTGATGCCGTAGCGGATCGCCTTGCCGCCCTCCTGCACGTAATAGAGGTAATGGTTGTCGGAATCGACCACGATCGAGCCCGGCGCTTCCTTGCGGTGGTAATCGACGATGGCGCGGCGGAACGGCTCAGCGACCGGGGTGTTTTCGTACCGGACCTTGGCGAGCAGTTCCTTGTCCTTCGGCTTGAAGGCCTTGGTGTCGGTCGCCTCGAAATGCGTGGCCTGCATGCAGCCCGATAGCATCAGGCCAGCGGCCAAAATCCCAAACTTAACTTTCAGCGACGACATGGTTTGGTTCCAATCAAAACAATACCGTGCGGAAGCCTTGAGCTTACCGCCCAAGTTCCTCGACTCCGTTAATCCCCATTATCGTTGAAATCTGCCACAATTCCAGCACTGAAGCCCTTTTCCCGCGCTGCAAGACCGTGGCTGTGGCTTTTCTGCCGCAAGTTTTGCGGCCGCGTGAAGGTTTTTGGGCCGGAAGCGCCGAACTGTCGATTCCGTGCCACAGTTGGGACATGGCGCCGCCACAAATGGAAACGCCTCGTTAATCCGCTTGTCATCGTGAACTTGTCAGAATCGCGCTAAGGGCTGTCATTCTGACGCAGGGTCTCTGGAGTTGTGCATGTTTTCAGTCTTTGTTCCCTCCGAGTCCTCCCTCAAGAAGGCGGTCGTCGAGGACCTCACGGTGCTGCCGGAGAGCGCGGTCTGGATCGATCTCGTTAATCCTAGCGGGGCTGAGGACAAGGCGGTGGAGCGGCTCGCGGGCATCGCCATCCCGACCCGGGAAGACATGCAGGAGATCGAGATCTCCAGCCGCCTCTATATCGAGAATGGCGCGCGCTACATGACCGCGACGCTGATGTGCCACTCCGATACCGACATGCCCAGGACCACGGCGGTGACCTTCATCCTCGCCGATCATCGCCTGGTCACGGTGCGCTACGACCAGCCCAAGCCATTTGCCCTGGTCGAGGCCAAGTTCGCCCGCTCCTGCGCGCCGTCCATCACCGGCGAGGCCGTGCTGATGGAGCTGCTGGACGCCGTCATCGATCGCTGTGCCGACATCCTGGAGCGATGCGGCGCCGAGATCGACCAGGTCAGCCACGACATCTTCGAGCCGGAGAGCGAGCGCCACGGGCAGGCCAAGAGATATTCCCAGATCCTGATCTCGATCGGCCGCAAGGGCGATTTGACCTCGAAGGTTCGCGAGAGCCTGGTCTCGATCGGCCGCGTCGTGACGTTCCTGTCCGCGGTGGTGGAGGGCGTGAAATGGTCGAAGGACATGCGCGAGCAGCTCAAGACCATGCAGCGTGACGTGGCATCACTGACCGACCACGCCTCCTATCTCTCCAACAAGATCACCTTCGTGCTCGACGCCATGCTCGGCGTCGTCAATCTCGAGCAGAACAACATCATCAAGCTGTTCTCGGTCATGGCCGTCGTCCTGATGCCGCCGACGCTGATCGCCTCGATCTACGGCATGAACTTCAAGATGATGCCGGAACTCGAATGGGTGCACGGCTATCCGATGGCGCTGGTGATGATGCTGATCGCCGCCATCGTCCCGTACTGGATCTTCAAGTGGAAGAAGTGGTTGTAATACTACCGAGACCTTACATCGTTCGCAGAGACACCCCGCTTGGTGTCGCAGAATAGAGCGGGATTGCGGCCGCGCGGTGATGCGTGCCCAGTGCCCCAATTCCTCCGGTAAAATTTGAGCGGTGGGCTGAACGTTTGCGCGAAACTTGTCTGCGATAAGCAGTGCGTAGCCGCGAGGAACAACCATGGTTGAAAAACACATAACGTCGCCCCGCAACGTCATCGATCTGGCGAACTATCGTCAGGCGATGACGAGCGGCAAGGCGTCGTCGATGTCGGCGCGCATGTGCCGGCACTGTGGTGCTCCGCTGCTCGACGGTGAGAACGACGACGATTGCTCGACTGCATTCAGCACGGCCGCTCCGCGGCCGCGCGACCGGTCACGTCGGATTCGAATCGATTGAGGAACGGAAGGCGAGGGCGATCCAGGTCTTGCGGCGGCGTTGTCTGGATCGCCTTGCTTCCCTCTCGCGAGCCCGTTGAGATTCAGCGGCGCCTCTGATGTTCAAGCCATGGCGTTCCGTCCAGTCCGCTTATCTCCGGGAGAGGACGCCGTTGCAGCCACGCCGCGGATGCCAGCGCCCGGCCCGAGCCTCGTCGTCGCCCGACGGGCAAAACACCCGGTGACGCTGTCAATCCCTCACTGCGAAAATATTCCAATTTACCGAAATTCGGTTTCGGCGTATGTGTCGCTCATCCCGGCTCTCCAAGAGGGGCGATCTCGAGGTCGTCTTGCGAGCGCAGCGACTTGTCCTCCGAAGCCTTGGCAATCCAGAATCCCTCCGCGAAAAGATTCTGGATTGCTTCGTCGCGAGGGCTCCTCGCAATGACGTGGAGAAGAGCGTGCGCCACACTCCGCCCTCGTGCCCCGGACGCGGCGCAGCGTCACTTTGACGGTGCGCTGCAGAGCCGGGGCCCATTTGGCCGCGTGCCCGCCGCCTCTGGGTCCCGGCTCTGCGCAGCGTCACTGCGTGCCGCAGCGCGTCCGGGACACGAGAGAGGCGTCGTCGCCCTTGCTCCATCCCGGCCGCGCAATGACGCGAACCGATCAGACGTGCTGGCCGCCGTTGATGTGGATCTCGGCGCCGTTGACGTAGGAGCTGGTGTCCGTGCACAGCACGTAGATGATCTTGGCGACCTCGTCGGGCGTGCCGAGGCGATGCAGCGGGATCTGCTGCTCGACGATCTTCTCGGTGCCCGGCGACAGGATCGAGGTGTCGATCTCGCCCGGCGCGATCGCATTCACGCGCACGCCGACGCGGCCGAAATCGGACGCCATCTCGCGCGTCAGCGAGGCGAGCGCGGCCTTCGATGTGGCGTAGGCGGCGCCCGCGAACGGGTGCACGCGCGAGCCGGCGATCGAGGTGACGTTCACGACCGAGCCCTTGGCCGCCTTCAATTCCTCGATCAGCCCGCGCGCGATCATGATCGGCGCGAAGAAGTTGACGTGGAAGACGTGGGTCCAGGTATCGAGATCGGTGTCGACCGAGCCGAGCCGGGAGCCGCCGGGGCCCTTCGGCGAGATCGCGGCGTTGTTGACCAGCGCATGCAGCACGCCGCCTTCGAGCCGGTCGCGGATATCGGAGATCGCGCGTGTCGTGTCCGCGGGATTGCTGAGATCGACCTGGATGTGGTCCTCGGGTCCTGCGTCCCACGGGCAGTCCTCCGGAAAGGGATGCCGCGAGCAGGTGATGACGCGCCAGCCCGCCGAGGAGAAGCGGATCACGGTGGCGTGGCCGATACCGCGGCTGGCTCCGGTCAGGAGCAGCGTACGGCGCGGCGCATTGGACGAATGCGGCATGGACATCTTTCAGGTCGGCCCAAAGCTTTAAGGATACATCCGCGTCTTGGACCACGGTTGGCCGGCCGCGTCACGGCGAAATTCGATGCGGTCGTGCAGACGGAATGGGCGGTCGTGCCAGAACTCGATCCGCGCGGGCGTGATGCGCCAGCCGCTCCAGCCCGGCGGCCGCGGCACGTCGCCGATGACGTGTCTGGCCGCGACTTTCGCGATGGCTTGTTCGAAAGCGAAGCGGCTTTCCAGCTCCTGCGACTGCTTGCTCGCCCAGGCGCCGATCTGCGCCTGCTTGGGACGGGTGGCGAAATAGGCGTCGGCCTCAGCGTCGGTCACCGGCGTCACGTTGCCGCGGATGCGGACCTGACGGCGCAGCGACTTCCAGTGAAAAAGTAACGCTGCCTTAGGATTTGCGGCGAGTTCGCGTCCCTTTTGGCTCGCGATGTGGCTGTAGAAGACGAAACCTTCGGTATCGAAGCCCTTCATCAGCACCATGCGCACGTCAGGCAGCCCGTCGGGGTCGACGGTTGCGAGCGCCATCGCGTTCGGATCGTTTGGCTCGCTCTTGATCGCCTCGTTCAACCAGGCCTCGAACAGCGCAAATGGTTCGTCGGCGGCGGTAAAATCACCGGATGTTAAGGGTGTCTGGTGTTTGATCGAGGTCGTGTCGGTCATGTCTGGAGTCCGAGTTGCGTCCCGCGGCCCAAAACGCGTTGTTGTCCGCTGCCGCCCTATATAGGGCATGGGGATGCGTTGGCCTATCGGCGATCCGGCCATCAGGCTTCGTGATGACGATGATTTTGATCGGGCTCGGCACCGGCGGCTGCAGCTTTTCCCGCAATGACACCAGCGCCTATGCCAAGGCCGACGACAGCGACCTCACCGGTTCGATCGCGCGGCCGAAGGACGCCCCGCCAACCGAGACCGATCTCGCCTTCGCCCGCAACGCCGCCTCCGACGTCCTCAGCAAGGGCGATAGGGATTCCAGCCAGCATTGGGAGAATCCGGAGACCGGGGCGCGCGGTTCGGTGACGCCGATCGCGCAGTCCTATGCCGCCGAGGACGGCCGCAAATGCCGCGATTTCCTGGCGAGCTACGTCAACGGGACGACCGAAAGCTGGCTCCAGGGCGCCGGCTGCCAAAGCAGCCGTGGCCGTTGGGAGATTCATACGCTAAAGCCGTGGCGGAGCTAGGATTCGGTTTGCAGGCCTAGTTGCAAAAATGCCACTCCACCCCCACATGGTTCGCAGGTGGGGCGGGGAGCCCTTTGAACAATTCGATTCTTGAAGGAGACGTGACGGATGCGCGACCCCTATGAGGTCTTGGGGGTGCCGCGGAGCGCAAGCGCTGCCGCGATCAAGAGCGCCTATCGCAAGCTTGCCAAGAAGCATCATCCCGACAGCAACAAGGACGACCCGAAAGCCGCCGAGCGCTTCTCCGAGATCAACTCGGCGAACGAGATCATCGGCGACGAGGACAAGCGCAAGCAGTTCGACCGCGGCGAGATCGACGCCGACGGCAAGCCGCGCTTCCAGGGTTTTCCGGGCGGTGGCGGGCCGCGCGGTCGCGCGGGCGCGGGTCCCGGCGGGTTCGAGAGCTATACGTTCCGTTCCGGCGGCGGTCCCGGCCAGGGCGGCGGCGGGTTCGAGGATATCCTCAACAGCATGTTCGGCGGCGGGATGCGTGGCGCCCGGCCGGGGGCTGGCGGCGCCGGTCAGTTCGAGTTCGACACCGGCGGCGTCGGGCTCGATCTCGACGTGAACGTTGCCATGTCCGTCTCGCTCGAAGAGTCGGTCAAGGGCGGCGAGAAGCGCGTCCGGCTGCCGACGGGCAAGGAGCTCAACGTCAAGATTCCGGCCGGCGTTACCGAGGGCCAGCAGATCCGGCTCCGGGGGCAGGGCGAGTCCGCGCAGGGCCATCCGCCCGGCGATCTCCTGATCACCATCAACATTGCCCCGCACCCGTTCTTCAAGGTCGAGGGCGCCGACTTGCGCATCGACCTGCCGGTCACGCTCTACGAGGCGGTTCTCGGCGGTAAGGTCCGCGTGCCGACCCTCGGCAATGCCGTGGAGCTTTCGGTTCCGAAAAACACCTCCAGTGGCCGGACCTTCCGCCTCAAGGGCAAGGGCCTGCCGAAATCAGGCGGAACCGGGGATCTCTTTGTCACCGTCAGGATTATGCTACCTGACGGGAACGACGCCGAGCTTGAAGCATTGATGGAAAAGTGGCGGGACCAACACCCCTACAATCCACGTAGCGGGCTTGGCCAGGCATGATCCGGACCCGGAGGGCCGCGTTAGCGCAAAGTGCGTAGCGGTTTTCCGGAAAGATCATGCCCAAACAAAGAGCTAAAGCGCGAAGCATCGCGCTTTGGGGCGCGATTCGAACTGAAGGGGTTCTCCGAAAGGCCTAGGGCATCGTCCGGGAGATGATGCTCATCATACAGGCGAGGCGTGATAGCGCTTCGATGCTCGACGGTGTCGGCTGTCCGGCGGGGCAGCCGATAAAAAGGTGCGGCCTCGAGAGGGGGACCAGCGCGGTACCAAAAACCCCAATCGAGGCCGCCCGCGTCGATCGGCGGATCGAACGCTGCTCATTTTCGCGTGATCATCCGGTGCGATAATGAGACGCGCCGATGTCTTCATTCCAAATTTTCAATGTCGGAATCTGGGCACCGCGCTCGCGCAGTCGCTAGGTGCCGTTTTTCTCGGCCTGATCGTACACGGCCTGCGCCACCTTGGTCAGGCGGTCGCGATCACCGCCGCCGCTGACGACGTAGCCGACACCGCGCTCGGCCCAGAACAGCGCGCCGTCCTTGTCCGTTTTGGCGTAGCGCATTTGCGTTGCACCATTCTCGGTCTTGGCAGTGTAGATCGTGTAGCGCTCGCCAGAGGCGCCCTCATACATCAGGAACGAGGCCGGGCCGCTCGGCCCCGGCAACAGCCGGCCACCGACCAGCTTCAGCCCGCTCGCTTCCAGATTCGGCGCGAACACCGTCCAGCCGCAACGCCGGGTCAGCCAAGCCTGGAGATGGTCGCGCTCGTTGCCGCCGACCTCGACGGGGTGACGGACCTCGACGACATAGAGGCGGTGGGCATCGAGCGCATCTGCCGTAAAGTTCTGGAAGGTCGAGGGTGCGCTGGCGGCGCCATGCGCGACCCAGCCGGCCGTGCCGCCGGCGACGAAAGCAACCAGGACAGCGGCGGCGGCGCCATAGAGCCATTGCCGCGGGCGGCGTTCCAGCCGCTCGAGCTCCAGCCGCGCCGGCACCGGCTCCTGGGCGATGGAATCGTAGCGGGCGTGCAGCATCTCCGCCATGGCCCGCCAGGACTGCACGCGTTCGGCCTCGTCAGGATGGGCGGCCAGCCAGGCCTCGACGTCGGCGCGGCGCTCGGCCGGCAGCTCGCCGTCGACATAGGCGTGCAGTTCGTCCTCGGTCACTGGAATCTTGCGGTCGTTCATGTCGATCGTCTCTGGCTCTGTCGCCCACAATATCGTTCAAAGTACAACTTCGCGTCGCTCATCGGCACGCTGCCGGCGGATGCTACGCAATGCATCAACCCTGCCATCATTTCACCCGCCTGAGCGTCGGGCGCTCGCCTTCCAGCGACGCCTTGACGTGGGCGCGGGCGCGGGCCAGGCGCGACATCACGGTGCCGATCGGCACGCCCTGGATATCGGCGACCTCGCGGTAGCTCATGCCTTCCAGCATGACCAGCAGCAGCACCGAGCGCTGCTCCTCGACCAGCGTCGCCAGCGCCCTCTCGATGTCGCGCCCTTCGGCTTCGGTGCCGCTGGCATCCGGGTTGTTCTCGGTCAGCTGCATGAACTGCGGCCGCCTCGCCAGCGAGCGCCGCCGATTCTTGTTGAGGTTGGTCAGGATCGTGTAGAGCCAGCTCCTGACATCGCCTCCGAGAAACAACCGCTCCGATCGCAGTGCCCGCACCAGCGTGTCCTGTACCAGATCGTCGGCCGCGTCCGCGTCGCGCGTCAGCGCGCGAGCGTAGCGTCGCAACGCCGGGATCATGGCTTCCACACTCTGGCGAAACGCACTCATTGCGGTCTTGACGTCCTGGTGTCGGGCGCGAGCGCCCATAGCGATCATAACACCCGAGTGGAACGGCTATTCCGGCGCTCGAAACAGCGTTAACGCGGCGTATTAGGGCTGTACCGCAGGGGAGGGCTGGTGTACCTCCAAATCTCATCAAGAGTTCGACGGGACGTGCAAAAATGGCGCAGAATTCAGGTCTGATGCAGGGAAAGCGCGGGGTCATCCTCGGCCTTGCCAACAACCGCTCGATCGCCTGGGGCATTGCCAAGGCATGCCACGCCGCCGGCGCCGAGCTCGCCTTCACCTATCAGGGCGATGCGCTGAAGAAGCGCGTCGAGCCGCTCGCCGCCGAGATCGGCGGCCTGGTGCTCGGCCATTGCGACGTCACCGATGCCGCGACCATCGACGCAGCCTTTGCGGTGCTGCAGGAGAAGTGGGGCAAGATCGACTTCCTGGTGCACGCGATCGCCTATGGCGAGCAGCTGGAAGGCCGCTATGTCGACACCACGGCGGAGAACTTCTCCAAGTCGATGCTGATCTCCTGCTATTCGTTCACGGCGGTGGCGCAGCGCGCCGAGAAGCTGATGACGGATGGCGGCTCGATGATCACGCTCAGCTACTATGGCGCCGAGAAGTGGATGCCGCATTACAACGTGATGGGCGTGGCCAAGGCGGCGCTCGAGGCCAGCGTGCGCTATCTCGCCGCCGATCTCGGCGAGAAGAACATCCGCGTCAACGCGATCTCGGCAGGTCCCATCAAGACGCTCGCCGCCTCCGGCATCGGTGACTTCCGCTATATCCTGAAATGGAACGAGAACAATTCGCCGATGCGGCGCAACGTGTCGACCGAGGATGTTGGCGGCAGCGCGCTGTATCTGCTCTCCGACCTGTCGCGCGGCGTCACCGGCGAAGTGCATCACGTCGATTCCGGCTATCACGTGCTGGGCATGAAGCGGCCCGATGCCCCGGATATCTCGTTCGGCGGCAAGGACTAGTTTCAGATCCGGAATGGCCGTGCCCACGATCTACTATCTTCGCCACGGCGAGACCGAGTGGAATGCGCTCGGCAGGCTTCAGGGCACCAAGGATATTCCGCTGAACGCGCGCGGGCGCGATCAGGCCATCCAGGCCGGCAGCATCCTCGCCGACTTGTTCAAGCGCGAGGGGCGCGACAAGGCGGCATTGCCGTATGTGTCGAGCCCGCTCGGCCGTGCGCGCCAAACCATGGAACTCGCGCGCGGCAAGCTCGAACTGCCGGTGGCGGATTACGCGCTTGACGACCGGCTGCGCGAGATCGGCTACGGCAGCTGGGAAGGGCTGACGCTGGCCGAGAGCGAGGCAACTGATCCCGAGATCTACGCCAGGCGCCTCGCCGACAAATGGACGGTGGGCCCCGCGGGTGGGGAGACCTATGCCGATGTGCAGGTTCGCGTGCGCGCCTGGTACGACCAGCTCCAGGCCGACACCGTCGCGGTCGCCCATGGCGGCACGTGCCGGGCCCTGATGGTGTCCTTGGGGCTGGAAACGCCGGCCAGTGCCGCTGAGCTCTATATCCAGCAGGGTGCCGTCTACGTGTTTCGCGAGGGGCGGCTGGATAAGTTCAGCTAGCGGTGCCCCCTCCGCTGTCTTGCCCCGGCCCGTGGTCGGCATTTGACCCTCCATCGGGGGCGCGTTACCACACACTGACCAAGCCAGCGAGCAGCGATGTCCTTCAACACCTTCGGCCACATGTTCCGCGTCACCACCTTCGGCGAGAGCCATGGGGTAGCAATCGGCTGCGTGGTCGACGGCTGTCCGCCCATGATCCCACTCACCGAGGCCGACATCCAAGGCGATCTCGACCGCCGCCGGCCCGGCCAGTCGCGCTTCACCACCCAGCGCCAGGAGCCGGACCAGGTCAAGATCCTGTCCGGCGTGATGGCGCATCCGGAGACCGGCGTGCAGGTGACGACGGGCACGCCGATCGGGCTGCTGATCGAGAACACCGACCAGCGCTCGAAGGACTATTCCGAGATCAAGGACAAGTTTCGTCCCGGTCATGCCGACTTCACCTATGAAGCCAAATACGGCCTGCGCGACTATCGCGGCGGCGGCCGCTCCTCGGCGCGCGAGACCGCGACGCGCGTCGCTGCTGGCGCGATCGCGCGAAAGGTGCTGCCTGACGTCCGCGTGCGCGGCGCTCTGGTGCAGATGGGCCCGCACAAGATCGACCGCGCCAAGTGGGACTGGGACGAGATCGCCAGGAATCCGTTCTTCTGCCCGGACAAGGACAAGGCCGCGTTTTTCGAGACCTATCTCGACGGCATCCGCAAGAGCGGCTCCTCGATCGGCGCGGTGATCGAGGTCGTCGCCGAAGGCGTGCCTGCCGGCCTCGGTGCGCCGATCTACGCCAAGCTCGATTCCGATCTGGCGGGCGCGATGATGACCATCAACGCGGTGAAAGGCGTCGAGATCGGCGCCGGTTTTGGCGCGGCGGAATTGACCGGGGAGGAGAACGCCGACGAGATGCGCACCGGCAATGACGGCACGCGCTTCCTGTCCAACCATGCCGGCGGCGTGCTGGGCGGCATCTCCACGGGGCAGCCGGTGGTGGTGCGCTTCGCGGTGAAGCCGACCTCGTCGATCCTGCAGCCGCGTCTGACCGTTGATCGCAAGGGCGCCGACACCGAAATCTTCACGAAAGGCCGTCACGACCCCTGCGTCGGCATCCGCGCCGTTCCCGTCGGCGAAGCCATGATGGCCTGCGTGCTGGCCGATCATTTCATTCGGGATCGCGGGCAGGTCGGGCGCTAGCGCCGAGTAGGGCGTCCGTGTCGCGGTACCAGTCCACCGCGCAGCTTGACGATCCCGCAACTTCGTCCGCAAATGCGGACATGCAAAGCTCCGAGCTCCAGCGCGTCTCTAACTGGCTGATCGACGGCGCCTGGTCGACGGTAGAGCCAGTCGCCATGATCGCGGATTTCTGCGAACGTCTGGTCGCAGCCGGTCTACCGCTGTGGCGGTTCGGCATTTTCATCCGCACGCTCCACCCCGAAATATTCGGCCGCAACTTCATCTGGCGGCAGGGCGGAGAGGTCGAAATCGGCACTGTCGAATTCGATGTGCTGGACTCGCCGGCGTTCGCCCAGAGTCCGCTTCGGATCGTATTCGAGCAGGGGCTGGAGGTCAGAGGGCGTGTCGACGATCCCGCCAGCCAGCGATTTCCCATCATCAACGACATGCGCGCCGAAGGCGTGACCGATTATGTCGCGGTGCCGCTGCCGTTCCTCGACGGCTCCGACAACGCGACAAGCTGGATGACGCGGCAGCCCGGCGGCTTCAGCGACGACAACATTGCGGCGATCCGCTCCATCATTGCACCGCTCGCGCGTGTCAGCGAGATCATCAGCCTGCGCCGCACCGCGGAGATGCTGCTCGACACCTATGTCGGCAATCGCGCCGGTGCGCGCATCCTCGGTGGCCAGATCCGGCGCGGCCACAACGACACCATGCAGGCCGCGATCTGGCTGTCGGATTTGCGCGGCTTCACCGCATTGTCGGACCGGCTGCCGGCCGAGACCGTCGTCGAGATCCTCAATCACTATTTCGACTGCCAGGTCACCGCGATCCGCGGCCATGGCGGCGAGGTGCTGAAGTTCATGGGCGACGGCCTGCTCGCGGTCTTTCCGATCGACGAATATGTCGGCGACGCCGCCCATGTCTGCTCGCGCGTGCTGGAAGCGGCGCGCGAATCCCGTGCTAGCGTCGAGGCGCTGGCGTTTCCGGTCGGCGACGTCGTCGAGCGCTTCCGCTTCGGCGTCGCGCTGCATGTCGGCAACATCCTCTACGGCAATATCGGCGGCGGCAACCGCCTCGACTTCACCTGCATCGGCCCCGCCGTGAACCTGGCCGCAAGGCTCGAGAAGATCACGGGCCGCCTGGGGCGGACCATCGTCGCCTCGGAGGGGTTTGCCAATGTCTGCCGCCACGACTGGCGCGAGCTCGGCGAGTTTCCGATCGCAGGGTTTTCCAAGGCGCAGCGTGTGTACGGACTGGCCGAGGAAGCGTCGGTGGCGATCGGCTGAGCTGCTATTCCTCCGGCTCGGTGGTGAACAGCAGCGGATAGCCCTTGGCGCGGCCGGCATCGGTGGCGCGGGTGGCCTTGGTTTCAGCGACGTCCTTGGTGAACACGGCGACGACGCAGGCGCCCAGCTTGTGGGCGGTGATCATCACCTTGTAGGCCTGATCGTCGGTCATGCGGAACTCGGCCTTGAGGATCATGGTGACGAATTCGCGCGGCGTGTAGTCATCGTTGATCAGGATGACCTTGTGCAGCTTCGGACGCTCGACCTTGGTCTTCGTCCTGGTTTTCGGCTTGGTAACGGTGTCGTTCATTCCGCCTCCTGGAATCGGCGGGCTCGGTTCCAGCCGCGGCGATCAGCTCGCAGCCTTCTCACCATATTGCAGGACCTGCACCTTCTCCAAGGTGATCAGCCCGCTCGACATCATGCCATCCAGGATGGGCAGGAATGCGTTGATGTTGTCCTCGCTGTCGACGATTTCGATCAAGAGCGGCAGGTCTTCCGACAGCCGCAGGATTTTCGAGGTGTGCAGCCGGCTCGATTTGCCGAAGCCCATGGGCCCGCGCAGCACGGTGGCGCCGGCCAGGTGCCGCTCGCGCGCGGTCATCACGATCGCTTCATAAAGCGGCTTGCCGTTAAAGTGAGCGCTCTCGCCGATGAAGATCCGGAGCGAAACTGCTTGATTGGGGATTTGCACGGTCAGCTCCTTGCCAAACGGTTGTAGCGGCTTGCCATCATATGGCCGATCCACACCGACACCAGCCAGCAGATCACGGATGCTGTGATGTAAGCGAGTGCGGTGTATTTCATGCCGCCGTGGAACAGGCGGAAGGTCTCGAGGCTGAAGGTCGAAAAGGTGGTGTAGCCGCCGCAGAACCCGGTCATGACGAACTGCCGATGCTCGGGCCGCGCCAGCATGCGGCCATCCGGGCCGGTCAGCGTCGCGTAAAAGCCGATGATCAGCGAGCCCGTGGCATTGATGAACAGCGTCGCGAAGGGGAAGCCCGGCCCAGTGTCGAGCGCGAGCCCGATCAGATAGCGCGTCAGGCCACCGACGATGCTGCCCGCGGCAACCCAGGCATAAAGCATCGCGGTGCGCCAGCGCTCGGCAGAGGGGGAATTCATCAGCCGCTAGCCTCCAAATCCGTCTGCCAGGAGGAAGCCGCAACTGACGGCAGCGAGACACAGCCCGACCGATGCCACGACGTTGCCGAGCGCATGCATGGGTTCGCCGCTCCGCGCGAGCGTCAGCGTCTGCAGGCTGAACGAGGACACCGTGGTGTAGCAGCCGAGAAAACCGGTCACCGCGAACAGCCATGGACCGGGTGCGGCGAAGGCCGAGCCGGGATGGGTCGCCAGCGCGCCGAAAATCCCGATCAGGAAGGCGCCGGTGACGTTGATGGTCATGGTGCCCCAGGGAAATGTTTCGCCCAGCCGCCGCGCGATCGCACCGGAGACGAAATAGCGCGCACAGCCGCCGAGCACGCTGCCGACCATGATTGCGAACACTCCGCTCAGCACGATGAAGGACCTCCCATCTCATTTTTTCTCCGCTGCCAGACCGTTACCGACGGCCAATAGTCCCACGAGCGAGACCAGCGCGAAGCCGAGCCCCGCCAAGAACGTTCCGGCCGGTCCATAGGCATCCCACAGCGCGCCCGCGATCACGCTCGCGGCCAGCAAGGCAAGACCAGTGAACAGGTTGAAATAGCCGAACGCGGTGCCGCGCAGGCTCGGCGGCGCGGCGTCGGCGACGAGCGCCGAGAGCAGGCCTTGCGTCAATCCCATATGCAGCCCCCACAGCACGACGCCGAGTGCGAGGCCTGCCAGATTCGGCAGCAGCGCGAGTGCAAGATCGGCACAAGCGAGGAAGACGAGGCCGAGCGCGAGCAGGCCGGTCCGGTTGATCCGGTCCGACAGCACGCCGGCCGGATAGGCGGAGAGGGCGTAGACGATGTTCATCAGCACCAGCACCGCGGGCACCCACATTGCATGGAGCCCGATGTTCTGGGCCCGCAGGATCAGGAAGGCCTCGCTGAAGCGCGCCAGCGTGAAGACGATTCCGACGGCCACGACACGCCAGTAGACCGCGCCGAGCTGGCGCATCGCGGCGATGTTGAGCGGATTCTTTGCAGGCTCCCGGCTCGGATCCGGCTCGCTCACCGCGAACGCGATCAAGCCGAAAGACAGGAAGGCCGGCAGCACCGCGAACCAGAAGACGAGAGCGAAATTGTCCGCCGTCCACCACATCAGACCGATCGCCACCAGCGGCCCGACGAAGGCGCCGATGGTGTCGAGCGATTGCCGCAGGCCGAAGCTCGCGCCGCGCAGGCCGATTGGCGCGATATCGGCGATCAGCGCATCGCGCGGCGCGCCGCGAATGCCCTTGCCGACGCGGTCGATGAAGCGCGCCGCCACCAGCCATCCGACGCTGGGCGCTAGCGGGAATAGCGGTTTTGTCAGCGCGGCAAGTCCGTAGCCGAGCGCGGCGAGCAGCTTGCGGCGGCCGAGCCAGTCCGACAGCGCGCCGGAGAAGATCTTGGTGATCGAGGCGGTCGCCTCCGCAATGCCCTCGATGAAGCCGACGGTCAGCGTGGAGGCGCCGAGCACGGTGACGAGATAGACCGGCAGCAGCGCGTGGATCATCTCGGAGGAGATGTCCATCAACATCGAGACGAAGCCGAGCACCCAGATCCCTCTGGGCAGCCCCGCACGCTCGGCATTCGGTGTCGTCGTCGTCACGTCTTCGCCTTCTCCCGGCCTTTGCACCAGACAACAAAAAACCCGCCATCGGCGGGTTTGATCATGCTCCCGCCGAAGGCAGAGGCTCAATGATTGCCCCTCCTCAAGCAGGAGTCATCAGCCCACCACGGTCCAAGATTTGGGTTCAAGGCCGCCGGGCGGTTATCGGGGGACTCCATCCCCATCTGTGCGGCCAGCCTAGCATGGAAATCGTGCCGGACAAGTGGGCGGGGCGCGTCTCCACCGGTGCCGTCATTTCCGCGGTCGTCGCGTCGCGCACGTTCCGGCGACGCAAGCGCGGCAACAAGGCGGCAGTTTTGCGTGAACTGCGCCAATTCCCTAACTCGAATGTGAAGCGCAAGCGATCTTCCCGCTTTGCGGCAAGGCGATTGCATGTCACCATCGCGTCATACGACGGGAGACTGCGATGCGCTTGCTGTTCTCGATCGGGGCTGTGCTGGTGGCCGGCATGTTTGCCGGAGGGGACGTCGCGGGCATCGCGGCACCAGGGCCGAAATTCGAACCGACCAAAAATCAGCGGCTGGCGGGCGACAGGGACGCGCAGACGGTCGACGTCGAGCTGGTCCTCGCGGTCGACGTGTCCTATTCCATGGACATGGACGAACTCGCGATCCAGCGCGAGGGCTACGCGCAGGCGATCCAGTCGAAGGAGTTCCTGCAGGCACTGAAGCTTGGTCCGAACGGCCGGATCGCGGTGACCTATTTCGAGTGGGCCGCCTCCAGCGACCAGAAGATCATCATTCCCTGGCGGCTGGTCGACGGGCCGGAGACGGCGGATGCCGTCGCCGCCGAGATCATGAAGACGCCGATCCGGCGCGCCTCGCGCACCTCGATCTCCGGCGCGATCATGTTCGCGATGCCGTTGTTCGACGAGGATCCCTATCGGGGCTTGCGCCGCGTCATCGACATCTCCGGCGACGGCCCCAATAACAATGGCGGCCCGGTCACGGTGGCGCGCGATGCCGCGCTCGAGAAGGGCATCGTCATCAACGGCCTGCCGATCATGGTCAAGGAGCCGTCCTATTCGACCATGGATATCGACAATCTCGATTTCTATTACGAGGACTGCGTCATCGGCGGTCCCGGCTCCTTCGTCATCACGATCAAGGACCGCGACAAGTTCAAGGAAGCGATCCGCACCAAGCTGCTGATGGAGGTCGCCGGCCGCACGCCGGAGCGTCCCGTGATGCGGGTTGCGGACAAGGAGCCGCGCGTCAATTGCCTGATCGGCGAGAAGATCTGGTCGGATCGCTGGGGAAGGTAGCCGCATCTCGCCCCGGCTGAGACCTTTTGCCCGCGCGCCGGACGCGTGGATTTAACCCCTCGTTAACTGGTGCGGGGCCCTAATCGCCGGGTTTCTATTCGTTTCCAGTCGGCAACCTGATATTGCCGAGGCGAGCGAAAGCGGGTTTGTCAGGCCCGTCCGAGCAATCCAATGGCCGTCATCTCATCGAGCACCAACCAGATTTCGCCTGCCAACGAGCGCCTGTATCACCAGAGCGCTCTGGTCGGCGACTGGAAGGGCAATTGGGTCGGCAACAACCAGCCTGTCGGCTTCAAGGTCGTGAACATCCGCGGCGCCCGGGCCCAGGTCGAGTACACCCATAACGGCCACACCGAGCGCGGCTTCGCCGAGGTCCAGGGCACGCTCATCACCTTCGGCGGTGTCACAGTCGGCACCAAGGACGGCAAGAACATGGTGATGCTGTTCTCCTTCGGCGGCGCCGGCAAGCAGACAGCGAATCTCGAGAAGCAGGCGCCACCGGCTTCCGACAGCCGTCTCATGGGGAGCTGGGGCGGTTACTCTTCCGCGAATGGCAAGAGCGCGAGCTTCAAGGTGCTCGCGGTCAACGGCAAGGAAGCGCAAGTCAGCGTCACCACCGACGGCGTCACCCGCCAGGGCACCGGCTACGTCTACAAGAACGTCATCATGTTCGGGCAGGCGCAGATCGCGACAGATGACGGGCAGAACGGCAAGATCATCTACCAGGTCGGCAGCAAGTCCTTCATGGTACCGGTGACGAAATATCCGCCGGCCGATTCATCGTCCTCGGTGGACAGGACCGCATAGCTTTCACGGCCGCGTCACGTCCTGTTGCGTCGGTGCCTTCAATTGACGATGGATCTTCCGCACGACGTCGCAGGCCGGCGCAAGCGCGCCGTCGCCGATCAGCCGCCAGACCTCGTTGGCTTGCTCCACCAGATCTGGGATCGTGAGCGGCAACACGGCAGCCTCCTGCAGCGCGGCTTTCTCGTTGATCAAATAGCGTTCGTTGAGCGCGAACAGCAACTGCGCGATGCAGGCGAGCGATCTGTAGAGACATCCGGCGACGTGGGTTCGATCACCCCGCGCAATGGCGAGCTCGGCATTCTCGATGCCGAACAGGATCTCCCACTGGAAGCACCGGATCAGGGCTTCGCGCAACGGACGGGGATAGGGCAGGGCGATCGATTTCAACCGGGCGATCAGGCCTTGCGGATCGTGCAGGGGCTGGCAATAGGCGACCTCGCCCATCCAGATGGCCGAGCAGAAGCCGTGGGGATGGCCGGGCTGGTAGTCCATGGTGACGAGGCCGGCACGGCAGGATGTCATCACGGCTTCGACCGCATCGGCGTTGCGATAGAGCAGGTCGACCTTGCGGCCTTGCACCGACAGCCACGCACCGCCGACGATCCATGGTCCCCATTCGCCGATCGGCGTCACGTTCGTGGCGGCGGGATCGTCGGCGATCTCCTTCGCAGCCGTCCGCAACCGCTCGGTGTCGAGCGGGCTCGCTGCGGTGAAGTAGAGCCCGATATCATAGTCAGAGGTGGGATGCGCGCTGCCTCGCGCACGCGAGCCGCCGAGCACGATGGCCGCAACGCCGGGGACGTCGCGGAAAGCGGATGCCAGTCGCGTGAGCAGGGGATCGTGAGGCATGAGGTCCGGTCGGTGGAGGGGCGCAGCGGCGATGTTGGCGCGGGCGCTGCGCTGGCATTGGCGGTGTCAGGGGAGTATAATCCGCAAAAGTCTCGACGGTAGCTTCAATGTCCAGCCTCGCCCGTTTCTCCGCTCTTGCAACTCTGCTCGCCGTGCTTTGCCTGATCGCTGTGCCGGTTCAGGCGCAGGTCGCGCCGCTGAGCTATTGGATCCCCGGCGGGCCTTTCGGCCTCAGCGGCGGCGCCGGCCAGAGTTCCGACGCGTACGGCAATTTCACTGGTTTCAATACCGGCGATGCGGATTGGCGCAGCAGCGCGACGTACGGCTTCTTCGTCGGCAGTCAGCGCGGCAACCTCAATTGGAGCGGACTCAGTCAGACCGGATTTGGCCAGAGCGGACTTGGTCAGAATGGATTTGCCGGCAATTTCGGCGCGCTCTCCTATGACAGCACGCAGTTCGGCTACGCCACCAAGACCGCGGGCGGCATGCCCGTGACGTTTTTTGCCGGTTTCGACACGATGAAATATGGCAATGGCATCGGCAGCTCGATCGCGCCGCTGACCTCAGGCGCGGCCCCGGGCACCAGCGCATTTGCGGGCGTCGAATTCAAGCCGACCTCCAACCTCAGCCTGTCGTTCGGCGCCGGTTTCATCCAGCAGGATTCGGGTCGCATGGACAGCGATATCCGATCGAACATGCTGCCCGGCGAGTCGCCGGCGCTGAGCGGGCTGCGGCGTTAGGCCCGCATCACTGCTTCCGGCGCACGCCGCAGCGATTTCGGCAGGTCCGGGCCGCTTCCAAACCGCATCACGATATCGGGACGCCGTTCGCCGAGTCCGAGCGAGGCTGCAAATTGCGCCCTTAGCGCCGCCACCTCGACCGGCTGGTTGACGAAGGAATATTTCAG
>NZ_JXDL01000001.1:3093706-3145745 GCF_001590795.1 Bradyrhizobium sp. AT1 | reverse complement strand
CAAGCCGAACCTTTGGCAGGCACGGCCGACCGCGATCCAGTGCGATGTGTCGCTGCGATCGGCCGCGAGCACCACGATGCCTGCCGAGCTGGTGAGCTGCTCGCGGTACTTCTTGTTCTCACCGTTCTCGCTGAAGAAGAGCTTCATCAACGGTCGCGCCAGCCATGACGGCAGGGATGGATTTCCCGAGGCGGGCGCGAACAGCCCGTCCATGGTCGCGAGCGCCTCCGCTTCGTTGAAGCGAATCCAGCTGATGAGCTCGCGCATGAAGGCCATGTCGCGCATCTGCGCCGAGTTGCCTTCGAGCACATAGTCGGTAACCCCGGCGATCGCGGCGCGCCCGGTCATCAGGATAGCCGTGACATCAGGTTCGCGGCAGGCGTCCTCAAGCCGGCGCAAGGTCTCCGGCGCGACCGGCTTGCCGTCGAATGCTGCGCGGGTGCATTGCCTGATCGGAATCGCAGCCGCCAACGTTGATGCGGCGGGCGGGGCCTGCTCGAGTGCGATCACGATGCGGTCGCCGTCGATGACGGGGTCGGCGCGCCAGCCCAGCGTGGACGCGGCGAGGATGAGATTTTCTGCGGCGCAACCGAGGCTGACGAACAGGTGATGATCGTCGGGATCGACGGCAGGACAGCGGCGCGAAAAATCCGGCGCGATCGTGATGTCGTTGCCGCGGGCGGAGAAGATCCACGGCTGGGTGTTGTGGCTGTTGGCGGCGAGGGTGGCAAAGCGCACGAGCTCGCGATCCCGCGGCACGGCTTGCAGCGGAGCCCGTGATATGGCCGCCGCTTCGTCGTAGGTCATCGTTGCTGCTGACGCAGGAGCACCGCCGATCGCAGCTGCGGACAACCCGAGCGCGGTGGTGATGAACTGCCGCCGGTCAACCACAAGATTCCACTCCATGCCGTTGCGCAGGATGCGTCTAGCAGCAATGGGCTCCGGAACGATTGACCGGAATCAAGATCGGATGGCGAACCCAGCCGATTTGCGCATCATGACAAGCCCGCCACCAGCGGGCGCTGCAGATGCCTGGCCATCAGTTCCGCCGCCTCCGCATAGCGTCGCGTCTCCAGGACGTCGAGCAGGCGCAAATGTTCACGCACGTGCCGCCGCATGCCCTCGCGGTCGGCGAAGCTGCGATAGGCGAACAGGCGTCTGATCGAGTTCACCCGCCTGAGCGCTTCGAGAAAGAAGGGATTGCCGGCGCCGCGAATGATCTCTTCGTGGAATTCGCAGCCGGACTGAAAGATCTCGCCGATCGTCATCTTGTCGAGCTCGCCTTCGAATACGCGTTGCTGGCGCTCGCGCAGGCGTACGATCACCTCCTGCGGCAGCGCAAAGCCCGGCTGCGCGATGGCCGCCGGCTCGATCACCGCGCGAAATGCCTTGGCCTGCGTTTGCGCTTCGGGGCTCGAGACCGTCTCCGCAAAGCGCCAGCCATACCCGGGCAGGCGTGCGATCCAGCCCTCGGCGGCAATCCGGTCCAGCAGCCGCTGCAGCTCGGCGCGCGTGACGTCGTAGCGGCGCATCAGCTCCGCTTCGGTGATGTCTGCCGGCAGCCGGCTCGCGAGCAAATCGCCGGCGATGCTCGCATAAACTTGCTCGTTGCGCCTCACCGCCGCGATCGCCGGTTGGGCCGCGCCGCTGGTGGGATTCTTCGCCAGCACGAAGCCGCGATGCGGTTCGCCGCGCGCCGGCAAGCCCTGCAAGATCCTGCTCGCGACCGAGATGGTGTGCTCTTATGCCAACATCATGGTCCGGCAGGACCTCTACGACAGCGGCATCAATACGGTCGAAAAGCTCGCCGACTATAAGCGTGCCGACGGCGCCAAGCCGATCGTCGCCGCCACCGCGATCGGGTCCGGCACATGGGTGTTCGGCACCTATGTGTTCGAAGCGCGTGGCCTCGGCAGCAAGGTGAACTGGGTCGCGGGCGGCGGGCCCAACACGATGTTCCCCTCGCTCCAGACCAAGCAGTTCGACGCCATCATGGCGCCGCCGAGCTGGATCGTCGAGGTCGAAAAGAAGGGCTTTGGCAGGACGGTCTACGACACCTCGAAGCCGGGCGTGTTCGAGAAGGATTTCGGCGGGACATTGCCCGTCCTGGTGATCTACACGCTGCAGGACACGGTCGAGCAGGACAAGGCGATGGTGCAGGCCTATGTCAACGCGATCTATCGCGCGATGGCCTTCGTGAAGGCGACGCCGCTCGCGGAAGTGCAGGCACTGGTCACGCCGAAATATTTCTCAGGGATCGATCCCGACGCAATCAGTGCCGAGCTCGGCTTCGACAAATCGACCTGGGCCTATGACGGTGTCATCGGCAAGGCTGCGTTCGAGCGTGGCGGCAAGCCCTGGTACCGCAAGGGCACGGATATTCCCGAGACCAAATACGAGGATGCCGTGGACATGAGCTTCCTCCAGGCGGCGAGGGCGAAATACAAATGATCGCCGCGCCAGGCCAGGGCCTCGCGCTTGCGCGTGGCGAGGATGAAACAGCGGCGGCGCGCACCCGCATCGCGGTGCAGAGGCTTGCCAAGCGCTTCAACGCCTCGGGCCGCGAATTCGTCGCGGTGGATGACGTCTCCTTCGAGGTCAAGCAGGGCGAGTTCGTTGCGCTGCTCGGCCCATCCGGCTGCGGCAAGAGCACCATTCTCAACATGGTCGCGGGGCTGCTGCCGCGCTCCGGCGGACGCATCCTGATCGATGACGACACGGTCGAGACCGGCCAGGTCAACCCTGGGGTCGGCTACGTCTTCCAGCGCGATACGCTGTTTCCCTGGCGGACCGTGGAGCAGAACATCGGCTATGGGCTCGAGATCGCGGGCCTGCCGAAGGCCGAGCGCGCAGCACGCGTCGCTGCGGCCGTCGAGAAGGCCGGGCTCACGGGCTTTGCGCAGAGCTTTCCGCGCATGCTGTCCGGCGGCATGCGCCAGCGCGTCGCCTTGATGCGCACGCTGATCCTGGAGCCCGAGATCCTGCTGATGGACGAGCCGTTCGGCGCCCTCGACACCCACACCAAGCTGGAGATGCACAAGACGCTGCTGGAGATCTGGGAACGCGAGCGGCAAACCGTGCTGTTCGTGACGCACGATCTTGGCGAAGCCCTGACCCTGGCGAGCCGCATCATCCTGCTCTCGGCGCGGCCGGGGCGTCTCAAGGAAGATTTCGACGTCGCCATCCCGCGTCCGCGCGATCCTGTCTCGTTGCGCGAGACCGCCGAATTCGGCCGTCTCTACTCGCACATCTGGCATTCGCTCGGCGAAGAGTTCCGCCGCACCAGGGCCGACTGACCATGTCCAACAGCCGCACCGCCGTCCTGTTCTGGCAACTGGCCATCCTCGCCGCCATTCTCGTCGTCTGGCAGTGGGGCTTCGAATGGAGCAAGGCGCTGCTGCCGAGGGCCTATGTGCCGAAGATCCTCGATCCCTATTTCGTCGCGAAGCCGTCGCTGATCTGGCAGAGTTTTCTGCGGCTCGGTTGCTTTGCCGATACAAACGGCTTTGCCGCCTGCCTCAAAGGCAACGACAACAATCTGTGGCTTGCGACGGTCGTCACCTTGAAGAACACGTGGTGGGGCTTTCTGTTCGGCTCGGCAAGCGGCATCGCAGCCGGCCTTATTCTCGGCCGTTCGGATTTCCTGGCCCGCGCGTTCGGTCCCTACATCGTGGCGCTCAACTCGATCCCGCGCATTGCGCTGGTGCCGCTCGTCATCCTGATCTTCGGCCTCGGCGATCTCTCCAAAATCGCAACCGCCTGGCTCGTGGTGTTTTTCGTGGTGTTCTTCAACACTTTCGAGGGAACGCGCGCGGTCGATCGCGACCAGATCGCCGCCGCTCGTCTGCTCGGGGCCAGCGAGTTTACCGTGCTGCGGACCGTCGTGATTCCGTCGGCGCTGGCGTGGGTGTTCGCTTCGCTCCTGCCCGCCGTATCTTTCGCGCTGATCGGCGTCATCGTCGGCGAGTTCATCGGCGCCGAGCGCGGCCTCGGCAAGCTCATCATCGAGGCTGAGGCGCGGGCCAACGCCAGCGAGATGATGGTCGCCATCTTCGTCATGATGTTCGTCGGCATCCTGCTCGCGATCGCGGTGCGCTCGCTGCAGTCCTACCTCTTGCGATGGCAGCCGCAATTCGAGCCGTCGGCGTAGCGATCCGGCGTCACCGGCTGAACCGCGCCACCAGCTCCACATGCGGCGTGTGCCGGAACTGGTCGACCGGCACCACCGCCTCCAGCCGGTAACCGCCGTCGATCAGCAGACGCGCGTCACGGGCAAAGGTCGCGACGTTGCAGGACACTGCGACCACGACAGGCACCTTGCTTGCGGCAAGCTTCAGCGCCTGAGCCTGCGCGCCCTGGCGCGGCGGGTCGAACACCACGGCGTCGAAGTCGCGCAGCTCAGGCGGCACCAGGGGGCGGCGGAACAGGTCGCGAGGCTCGGCCTTGATCGGCTTCAGACCGGGCGTGCGCGCGGCCTTCGCCAAGGCCGCGATCGCACCGGCGTCGTTGTCATAGGCCGTGACTCGCGCCTTCTCGGCGAGCCGTAGCGCGAACGGGCCGACGCCGCAGAAGAGGTCGAGAACCTCCTTGGCCTTGCCGATGCGTTCCGCGACGAGCGCGGCCAGCGTCTCTTCGCCTGCGACGGTCGCCTGCAGGAACGAGCCCGGCGGCAGCGTCACCTCCGCGCGGCCCATTTTCACCGTCGGCGGCAGGCGCTGCAGCACCAGCTCGCCATGCCGCGTCAGCCGCGCCAGGCGGTGCTGCTCGGCGACGCCCGAAAGCGCCGTGACCAGCGCCGTCGGCAGCGGGCCGGAGCCGCGCACGTCGACGTCGAGGCCGTTGGCGGTGGCGGTGACCTGGATGTCGAGCGGCTTGGTGACCGGCATCCTGGACGTCAGCGGCTCGGCGATCGCCCAGGCGGCATCGAGCGCACCGTCGAGTGCGGGATCGAGGATCGGGCAGCGATCGATTGGGATGACGTCATGCGAGTTGGTCGCGGAGAAACCGACCTTGAGGACGTCATGCGTGCCGAAGCGGCCGTGCAGGGTGATGCGCCGGCGCCCGGCGCCATGAGCATCGACCAGCGGCGCCACCGCGCAATCGATGCCGGCCTGCGCCAGCGTCTCGACCACGATGCCCCGCTTCCAGGCGTGATAGGGCTCAGCCGCCCAGTGCTGGATGGCGCAGCCGCCGCAGACGCCGAAATGCGGACAGAACGGCGCGACACGCTCGGAGCTCGCGACGTCGACCGCGAGCAGCTTGCGTCGATCAGGGTGGTGGCCCACGACGTGGTCGACCTCGACGGTCTCGCCGCCAAGCGTGTAAGGCACATAGACCGCATCGCCCGCCGAGAGGCAGACGCCGTCACCGCGATGGCCGACGTGATCGATGGTCAGACGCTCAACCACGGCGCGCTCCCAGGAAGAACTCGATATTGCCGTCGCCGCCGGCAATCGAGGAGGGAAATATCTCGATATCGGTGCAGCCGAGCGACGCGGCGAAGGCGGCGATGTCGTCGCAGATCTCCTTGTGCACGGCGGCGTCGCGCACGATGCCCTTCTTGTTGTGCTTCCTGTCTGCCTCGAATTGCGGCTTGATCAGCGCCAGCAGGCTCATCGGCGCGGCGGCGAGGGACAGCGCCACCGGCAGCACCGTCTTGAGCGAGATGAAGGAGACGTCGATGACGACGACATCGGGCCGCGCCGGCAGCCGCTTGCCGTCATAGAGGCGGATGTCGGTCTCCTCCATCGACACGATCTTGGGATGACCGCGCAGCGAGGGATGCAGCTGGCTGGTGCCGACATCGATGGCGAACACGAGGCTCGCGCCGTTCGCGAGCAGCACCTCGGTGAAGCCGCCGGTGGAAGCGCCGACGTCGAGGCAGACATGATCCTCGATCTCGATGCTGTAGCGCTCCAGCGCGCCGGCGAGCTTGACGCCGCCGCGCGAGACGTAGGGGTGCGCAGGCTCGGCCTGGATCACGGCGTCCTCGGCGATCGTCTCCGAAGGTTTTGAAACCTGCTTGTCGTCGGCCGTGACGAGGCCGGCCTCGATCGCCGCACGCGCCCGGGCCCGGCTCTCGAACAGGCCGCGCTCGACCAGCAATATATCTGCGCGCTTGCGGGCAGGGGGCATCACGCTCTCATGGGGCGATTCGTGGGAAGATTGATGGGCTTATTTAGCGATCAATCGCGCGGCCGCCATCCGGACGCAAGCCTCGACCGTCAGGCCCTGCGTGTCGACCTGCCGGCCCATGAAGCGGCCGGTATTTGATGAAGCGAATGACGAAAATCTCGAGCCCGGGAGAGGGGGCGCCGCCAGCAAGACCCCTCAAAGAGGAGAAGGCCCCCATCCCACGCTGTGCGACAGCCGGGGCATCGCCCCGGCGTTCTCAAAGCACAGCCGCCGGAGGCGGCCTCCGCTCTCCCGCAAGCAAGCGGGAGAGGTGAAACATCAAGCCAGCTTGACCGTCTCGGCCTTCACGTCCTTGCCGAGCGCCTCGAACACCTTGGCGACGATGCCCTTGGCGTCGAGACCGGCGCGGCCGTACATCGCGGCCGGCGTGTCGTGGTCCTGGAACACGTCGGGCAGCACCATCGAGCGGAACTTGACCATGCCGGTGTCGAGCACGCCCTGGTCGGTCAGGTACTGCGCGACATGCGAGCCGAAGCCGCCGACCGAGCCTTCCTCGATCGTGATCAGGATCTCGTGGTCGCGGGCAAGCTTGAGCACCAGCTCGGTGTCGAGCGGCTTCATGAAGCGCGCGTCCGCAATCGTGGTCGACAGGCCATGGGCCGCGAGCTCGTCGGCCGCCTTCTCGCATTCGGCGAGGCGGGTGCCGAAGGAGAGCAGGGCGATCTTGCTGCCCTGGCGGACCACGCGTCCCTTGCCGATCTCGAGCGGAATGCCGACCTCGGGCATCTCGATGCCGCGGCCCTCGCCGCGCGGATAGCGCAGCGAGCTCGGACGGTCGTTGATCGCAACCTGGGTCGCCACCATGTGCACGAGCTCGGCCTCGTCGGCCGCCGCCATGATCACCATGTTCGGCAGACAGCCGAGATAGGCGTTGTCGAACGAGCCGGCATGCGTCGCACCGTCGGCGCCGACAAGGCCGGCGCGGTCGATGGCGAAGCGGACGGGCAGGCTCTGGATCGCGACGTCATGGACGATCTGGTCGTAGCCGCGCTGCAGGAAAGTCGAATAGATCGCGCAGAACGGCTTGTAGCCTTCGGTCGCGAGTCCCGCGGCGAAGGTCACAGCGTGCTGCTCGGCGATGCCGACGTCGAAGGTGCGGTCGGGGAAGGCCTTGTTGAAGATGTCGACGCCGGTGCCCGACGGCATCGCCGCGGTGATGGCGACGATCTTGTCGTCCTTCTGGGCTTCCTTAACGAGGCTCTGGCCGAACACGTTCTGGTAGGCCGGCGCATTCGGCTTGGCCTTGGCCTGGGTGCCGGTCGCGACGTCGAACTTGACGACGGCGTGGTACTTGTCGGCGGAGGCTTCCGCCGGGCCGTAGCCCTTGCCCTTCTGCGTGACGACGTGGACCAGGATCGGGCCGGTCTCCATGTCCCGCACGTTCTTCAGGACGGGCAGCAGATGGTCGAGATTGTGGCCGTCGATCGGGCCGACATAGTAGAAGCCGAGCTCCTCGAACAGCGTGCCGCCGTCCATCATGAAGCCGCGGGAATATTCCTCGACGCGATTGGCACGGCTGGCGATGACCTTGGGCAGACGCTGGTTGATCTGCTTGGCGGCCTCGCGCAGCGTGCGATAGGTCTTGCCGGAGTAGAGGCGCGACAGATAGGCGCTCATGGCGCCGACGGGCGGCGCGATCGACATGTCGTTGTCGTTGAGGATGACGATCAGGCGGGAGTTCATCGCGCCTGCGTTGTTCATGGCTTCATAGGCCATGCCTGCCGACATCGCGCCGTCGCCGATGACCGCGATGACGTTGTTGTTGCCGCCGGCGAGGTCGCGCGCCACCGCCATGCCGAGGCCGGCGGAGATCGAGGTCGAGGAGTGCGCCGCGCCGAACGGATCGTAGTCGCTCTCGCTACGCTTGGTGAAGCCGGACAGGCCGCCGCCGGTGCGCAGGGTGCGGATGCGGTCGCGCCGGCCGGTGAGAATCTTGTGCGGATAGGCCTGATGGCCGACGTCCCAGATCAGCCGGTCGCGCGGCGTGTCGAAGACGTAATGGATCGCGGTGGTGAGCTCGACTACGCCGAGACCCGCGCCGAAGTGACCGCCGGTGACCGAGACGGCATCGATGGTCTCCTGCCGCAGCTCGTCGGCAACCTGGCGAACCTGCTCGACCTTGAGCTTGCGCAGGTCTTCCGGCGTCCGGATGGTGTCGAGAAGCGGCGTCTTACTGTATGCGTTCACGGCGATTTCCAATTTGTCAGCGCCGGAAGGTCATTCCGGTGCGCGATGGGTTTGCACAATATCGGCGCAGCGCGAGTCCTCAAACCGTCGGAGCCACCTGCATGGGGCAAGGCCCCGTCTTCAAGCTTAGGTAAGCTTAAGTGCGCTCCGGTTCAGTCTCTGTGATCCCTGTCACTTAGATCGGCTTCGTCCGTCCCAGCCAATTTCATCAGCAGTTTGAAGCGCTTGTCGTCGGTAATCGGTGCCCACGCAAGGCTTGCAAAAAGCCACACTCCGCGCAGCTTTACACCAAAGCTTGGGCCAAAGCCAACCCGCCGGACCGATTAGGGGTATGCAGATGCAACCGGCGGGCCAGAGTGGTTAACTGCGGGCGGGGACGAGGGGTTCCGGCCTTGCCGGGTTCCTTGGCAGGCTTTTTTGCGCGCAAGAGGCCTTTTTCGCCCTCGGATGGGCCGGTTCCGGAGCGGATGCGGTCTGCACGGAACCGCGATGCTTCGCGGGAACAACGCCAAAAATCGCTGCGGCATCGCAGCTCCCCGCAAAGACAATTCGCGGGGCCGCCCTCCGTCAGCAGATCAAATTAAAGAGTCTCGGCTTCATTCACTGAACGTCGAGCGGCGCCGTGCCGGTGGCCTGACCGCTGGCATCGGTGGTGATCTTGTCGACGCGGGCCTCGGCCTGGCGCAGCAATTCCTCGCAGCGGCGCTTCAGCGCCTCGCCGCGCTCGTAGATCGTCACGGATTCCTCGAGCGGCACCTTGCCGTCTTCGAGCCGCTTCACAATCGTCTCGAGTTCCTCGATCGCGCGCTCGAAGGTGAGCCGGGAGACGTCGACTTGGGTGTTTTCGGCCATATCCGTTTCCGATTGCCCGATTCGCTCTTCGTGCAGTGAAGGCGGGTTTTGCGGGCTTAATGTGGCGGGCGT
The DNA here is from genome assembly GCF_001590795.1 of Bradyrhizobium sp. AT1. Taxonomy (GTDB): domain Bacteria; phylum Pseudomonadota; class Alphaproteobacteria; order Rhizobiales; family Xanthobacteraceae; genus Bradyrhizobium. The sequence continues at coordinate 3,136,439 of NZ_JXDL01000001.1, read as the reverse complement.
CGTCAGGCGCCCATCAGGGCGCCGACATGCGCCGTAACAGATTCTTTCAGTCCTTGCAGGTCATAGCCGCCCTCGAGCACCGAAACAACGCGTCCGCCCGCGGACTTGTCGGCGAGATCCATCAGCTTGCGCGTCACCCAGGCATAATCCTCCGCGCGCAAATTCAACGAAGCCAGCGGATCGCGATAATGCGCATCGAAGCCGGCGGAGATGACCACGAGCTCGGGGCTGAATTTTTCGAGTTGCGGCAGGATCAGATTCTCGAACGCCGAGCGGAATTCCGGCCCGCCGTCTTCGGAGGCGAGTGGCGCGTTGACGATGGTGTCGTGGTCGCCGCGTTCACCCTTGGCGCCGGTGCCTGGAAACAGCGGCATCTGGTGTGTCGAGCAGTACATCACGGTCGGGTCCGACCAGAAGATGTCCTGCGTGCCGTTGCCGTGATGCACGTCGAAATCGACGATGGCCGCGCGCTTGATGCCGTATTTGCGCTGTGCATGGCGCGCGGCGATCGCGACATTGTCGAAGAAGCAGAAGCCCATCGGCTTGCCGATCTCGGCGTGATGTCCGGGCGGGCGCACCGCGACGAAGGCGTTGCGATGCTCGCCGTTCATCACCGCTTCAGTCGCCGCGACCGCGCCGCCGACGCCGCGCATCACCGCTTCCCACGTGCCCGGCGACATCGACGTGTCGCCGTCGATATAGACCAGGCCGCTGCTCGGCGCGATATGGCGAAGCTCAGTGACGTAATGCTCGTTGTGGCACAGCGTGACGAGATCGAGATCGCCCTCCGGCGCGTGGTCGCGCACCAGGAACTGGAAGCGCTCATGGGACAGCGCTTCCTCCACCGCGCGCAGGCGGTCGGGCCTTTCAGGGTGGCCCGGCGGCGTGACATGGTCGAGGCAGGCCTTGTGGGAAAGGAGAAGCGTGCTCATCAGGTCGGCCTCACAGCAAACGGGCTTTCGGCGTCGTTGGCCCATCCGGCGCCAAAACGCAATGCAAGACCCAATCTATGCGCTTGGGCGGCAATGGCAAAGGGTCGTCACGCGCCGGCCCGTTTGATTCCGGTCAATTCACCCGCAGGATGCGGCTCAGCGGTAGCGGACCGATCGGCCCGTGTGCGCGGAAGAACGCAAACAGCGCGTCCGCGTCGTAGCCGCCATATTGCGGCGCCGTGCCCTGTTTTGCGACGGTAAAACCGTCGCCGCCGACGGCGAGGTAATCGTTGAGGGTGATGCGGTAGCCGCTTCCAGCTTCGATCGGCCGGCCGTTCAGCGTCATCTTCTCTGGCAGCACGCGCTCGCCGAATGGCTTCGCCGCATCCCAGGCATAGCTGAATCCGTTCGACACCTGCAGGATCCGCGGCCGCTTCGGGTCGAGCCATTGCTGCTCGAGCATGTCCTTGAGCTGACTGCCGGTCAGCGTCATGGTGACGAGGCGGTTGCGGAACGGCTGGCTGGCGAAGACATCGCCGAAGGTGATTGCGCCGTTTTCCTTCGGCACGATGTCGGTGCGGATGCCGCCGGGATTGGTGAGCGCGATGACAGCGCTGCCATCCTGGGCCGCCCGGGTTGCGAGCAATTGCGCGTCCGCGATGATGTCGCCGAGCGGGCTTTCGCCGGCCTCGTTCGGCACGCGCGAGAGCGTCTGCGTCACCGATCCGGCCGGCCGGTTGGCGATCGGCGCCGACAGCTTGTCATAGGCCTCAATCAGCGCGGTCTGCTCGGCATCCCTCGCCAGCGAGGCATTGGCGACGATGACGTTCTCGGCCCGGGCACCGACGATGTCGCGCGTTGCGGGATCGAGCTTGAGGTCGATCGCGGTGACCAGCGTGCCGTATTTGTCGCCGCTGGTGACGAGCCGCCCGTCGATGTCGCAGACATAGGCGCGGTGGGTGTGGCCGCTGACGACGACGTCGACGGCGCGATCGAATTTCTTGACGATGTCGACGATCGGCCCCGTGATCGAAGGGCATTCGTTGTAATCGCCGGCGGGCTCGCCGCCCTGGTGGATCAGCACCACGATCGCCTCGACGCCGCGCGCCTTCAGCTGCGGCACCAGTGCGTTCACCGTCTCGGCCTCGTCGCGGAATTCGAGGCCGGCGATGCCCGCGGGCGAGACAATGCCCGCGGTCTCCTTCAAGGTCAGCCCGATGAAGGCGACGGGGATACCGTCGAATTCCCTGATCTCGTAGGGCGGCAGCACGCTGTTGCCCGTCGCGGTCTCGATGGTGGAGGCCGCAAGATAACGGAATTTGGCGCCCGTGAACGGATGCGGACCCTGGCAGCCGTCGAGAGGATGGCAGCCGCCGTTCTGCATCCTGAGCAGCTCGGTCTTGCCCTCGTCGAATTCGTGGTTGCCGACGGACGAGATCGCAAGCCCCATCATCGACAGCGATTCGATCGAGGGCTCGTCGTGAAACATCGCCGACAAGAAAGGGCTTGCGCCGATCAGGTCGCCGGCGGCGACGAAGATCGTGTTCTTGTGACCTTCGCGCAGCTGCTTGACCAGCGTCGCCATGTATTCGGCGCCGCCGGCGGCGACCATCACCTTCCTGGCCTTGTCCTCGGGATCCCCGATGCGGATGCCGCCCGGAGGCGGCCGCAGATTGCCGTGAAAATCGTTGATCGCGAGAATGCGCAGCTCGACGGGGGCTGCGGTCTGGGCCGAGGCGGGGAGGGCGCAGATCAGCGCGACGGCGGTGAGGAGGGATCGGTATCGCATGGAACCAGATTAGTCGGTTCGCACGAAGATTTCACGAAGTTCTCGCTGCCGTCATTCCGGGGCGCGACGAAGTCGCGAGCCCGGAATCCATTCATCCACCAACGCCGTGGTGCGATGGATTCCGGGCTCGCGCTGCGCGCGCCCCGGAATGACGGCGGTTGGTTGGGCGCTGCACCCTACCGCTTCTTCCTGTTCGCAAACGCGTTGAACGCCGCAATCGCCTCATCCGACTTCAGCCGCTCGCCGAACAGGTGACTTTCCTGCTCGATGCGGCGGGTGAGCTCTTCGGCCGGCACGCGCAGCAGCTTGCGCGAGGTCGCGACCGCCTCGGCCGGCAGCCGGCAGATCTCGCGCGCCACCTTGCGCGCTTCGACCTCGGTATGTCCCGGCGATACCACGGTGTTGACGAAGCCGGCGGCATGCGCCTCCGCGGCGGAAAACGTCCGCCCCATCACCAGCATCGCGAAGGCGCGCTGGTAGCCCATCGTGTTCGGCATCAACAGACTGGACGCGCCGACCGGGACGAGCCCGAGATGAATATAGGGCGCGGAAAAGGTCGCAGCGTTGGAGGCCAGAACATAGTCGCAGTGAAACAGCATCACCGTCCCCATGCCGATCGAGGCGCCATCGACGGCTGCAATGATCGGCTTGACGTTGAGGGCCAGCGAATAGAGAAACTTTGCGCCCTCCGACAGCGTCTCGGGGCGCGAGGTGTCGGCGTGCATGAAATCGTCGATGTCGTCGCCGGCGGTGAACACGCCGGAGCCACCGGTGATGATCATGCAGCGGATATCGGGGTTGTTCTGCGCGGTGTCGATCGCGCGGCCCATCTCCCGGTACATGTCCTGGGTGATCGCATTCTTCTTGCCCGGGCGGCGCAGGGTGATCACGCGCGTGCCGCGCTCTTCGGTGATGACGATATTGCCATTCGGCATGAGAGGCCCCTGCACCCGCCGCGACGCTCGCCGCTTCGCGAGGCTCGCCAAGCATCAGCCTACATCATCTCGCAGGCGTGCCAATGCGCTGGGTCAAGCTTTTCGGCGCCAATTTTCGCAAGGCCGGCACATGGCCGCCATCGCTTTCGCATACCGCAACAATTGGCTACAATGTTTCATTTGAAAAACCAGTGGTTGTGGTGCACCATCTCACGCAGTTCCTTTTGGCCGATTGCTCGATCGATGATTGCCGCAACCCTGGTCGACGAATCCTCGCTGAACTACCGTGGCTGGCGCGTCGTGCTGGCCTGCTTCCTGATGGCCTTCTTCATGTTCGGCTTCGGCCTGTACGGTCAGGGCGTCTATCTCGCCGAGCTGCAGCGCGCCCACGGCTGGCCGGGCACGCTGGTCTCCGCGGCCAGTACATTCTCTTTCCTCCTGACCTCGGTGCTCGTCATCTTTACCGATGATCTGCTCGCCCGCATCGGGTTGCGCTCACTGATCCTGTGCGGCCTGGTGGCGCTCGGCGCCTCCACGGTGCTGTTGGCGCTGATGCAGACGACCTGGCAGCTCTATCTCGCCTACGCGCTGATGTCGGTCGGCTGGACCGGCATGGGCACCGTGGTGATCGCGACCGTGCTGAACTCCTGGTTCGAACGCCGACGCGGGCTCGCGCTCAGTCTCGCCTTCAACGGTGCGACCTGCGGCGGCATCATCCTCGTTCCGCTGCTGCTGTCGTTGACCGGCAGCATCGGCTTTCGGTCCGCCATGCTGGCAGCCACGCTTGCGATGATGGTGCTGGTGCTGCCTGTCGTCGTGATCTTCATGGATTGGCCCGCCGGGATGTCGCTGGCATCGAAGGGGCGCGCCTCCGGCGGCAGCGGGGCCGCACCAGGCCAATCACGCAAGGCGCTGCTCGCCAACGCGGCGTTCTGGACCATGGTGCTGCCGATCGCGATCGCGGTTCTGGCGCAGATGGGGTTCATCGTCCACCAGGTGAGCTTTCTCGAACCGCTGATCGGCCGCTCCGCCGCGGGGCTTGCGGTCACCGTCATGGCGGCGATGGCGGTGGTCGGCCGCCTGTCGCTCGGCCTGTTCGTCGACCGGCTCGATCCGCGTCTGGCCTGCGCGGCCTCTATGACGAGCCAGTCGGCGGCGCTGTTCGTTCTCCTGCAGAGCACGAACCCGACGGTGCTGCTGCTGTGTTGCGCCGTGTACGGCTTCTCGATCGGCAACATGATCACGTTCCCGCCCCTGATCATCCAGCGCGAGATCGGCGCCAGCGCCTTCGCCGCCGCGATGGGACTGGGCACCTCTATCAGCGGAATCGTCAGCGCCTTCGGTCCGGGCATCGTCGGCCTGGTGCGGAGTTTCACCGGCAACTACACCACGGCATTCGCGATGTGCGTCGTGCTGGATCTCGTGGCGGCGTGCATGGTGTTGTGGCGGCCGGGGAGAAGAGCCAAGGTCGTGGCCTCGTAGCCCGGATGGAGCGCAGCGCAATCCGGGATTCGTGCCATGAGCGAGGATGGCCCCGGATTGCGCTGCGCTCCATCCGGCTGCAGGGCTTTCCTACCCCAACAACACCGCATCCGCCGCCGCGACCGATTCCGCGCTCTCCGTCACCGTGCGCTCGAGCGCGCCCGCCTGCACACCGATATTCTCGGCGAAGAACCGCGCGAGCGAGACGTAGCGCGCGGCGTCCGTGTTGCCGTCGGCCTTGGCGGCGAGCGCCTCGGAGGCGAGCAGGCAGCCGCCGAGCGTTGAGCCGAACTGCTGCAAATAGGGCGTCGCACCGGCGAGTGCCTCGTTCGGTGCGGAGGTCACGCGCTCCAGCAGCCATTTGCTGCTGCGCGTCAGCGCCTCGATCGCCTCGCGCAACTTCGCACCCGTGGTGCCGAAGGCGGGGTCGTTGGAGGTCTCGACCTGCTTGACGGTGGCCGCGAGCTCGTCGAGCAGGGCCCACACCGAGGCGCCGCCATTGGCCGCGAGCTTGCGCGTGACGAGGTCGATGGCCTGGATGCCGTTGGTGCCTTCGTAGATCGCGGTGATGCGGGCGTCGCGATAGTGCTGCGCCGCGCCGGTCTCCTCGATGAAGCCCATGCCGCCATGGATCTGCACGCCGAGATAGGCGACCTCGTTGCCGATATCGGTGGAATAGCCCTTGGCCATCGGCGTCAGCAGCGCCGCGCGCGCGGCGGCATCGGCCCGCACCTTGGGATCCTTGGCGCGCGTCGAGACGTCGATCGCGACCGCGGTCGCATAGCAGATGGTGCGCGCAGCCGCGGTTTGCGCCCGCATCCGCATCAGCATGCGCTTGACATCAGGATGGACGAAGATCGCGTCCGAGCCGTCGCCCTTCTTGCCGACGGCGCGGCCCTGCTTGCGCTCCTGCGCGTACGCCAGCGCCTGCTGATAGGCGCGATCGGCGACGCCGACGCCCTCGAGGCCGACGCCGAGACGGGCCTGGTTCATCATCGTGAACATGCAGCGCATGCCCTGGTTTTCTTCGCCGATCAAAAAGCCGATCGCGCCGCCATGATCGCCCATGGTCATTGTGCAGGTCGGGGAGGCATGCATGCCGAGCTTGTGCTCGACGCCGCTCGCGAAGATGTCGTTGCGCGCGCCGAGCGAGCCGTCGGCATTCACCATGAACTTCGGCACCAGGAACAGCGAGATCCCCTTGGTGCCGGCGGGCGCGTCCGGCAGGCGCGCCAGCACGAAATGCACGATGTTGTCGGTCATGTCGTGCTCGCCATAGGTGATGAAGATCTTCGTCCCCTTGATGCGATAGGTGCCGTCGGCCTGTTTCTCGGCGCGGGTGCGCAGCGCGCCGACGTCGGAGCCGGCCTGCGGCTCGGTGAGCTGCATCGTGCCGGTCCATTCGCCGGAGACGAGCTTTTCGAGATAGATCTTCTTGAGCTCGTCACTGCCATGGGCGTCCAGCGCCTCGATCGCCGAGGCCGTCAGCAGCGGGCAGAGGCCGAAGGCGACGTTGGCCGCGCTCCAGATCTCGGTGCAGGCGGCGTTGATCGCGATCGGCAGGCCCTGGCCGCCGAAATCTTCGGGACCGGCCACCGCGTTCCAGCCGCCTTCGGTCCAGCGCTTGTAGGCGTCCGGCCAGCCCGGCGCGGTCGTGACCTTGCCGTCGTCGAGCTTGATGCCGTGCTCGTCGCCGACCTTGTTGAGCGGGGCCAGCACGTCGGACGCGAACTTGCCGGCTTCCTCCAGCACGGCGGCGGCGATATCCATGTCGAAATCGCCGTAATGACCGGCCTCCACAGCGGCCTTCAGGCCCGCGCCGTGGTTGAGCGACAGCAGCATGTCATTGATCGGCGCGCGGTAGGTCATGGCTCACTCCCGTGGACATCATTGGCGCCGTATTCTCATGAAACGGGGGAGGTCTCAATGGGCGCGATACGGGACCGCATCGGGCGCGTGCCGGCCTTATAGTTAGAGTGTGGTACGGCCCGGCCCGGCGATCCCAGGTATTTTGCCCCTCCAGATGGTTGAAATGGCGCTGCTCTCCCTATAGACCGGCTGCGACCAGCGGGAATCTGCGGTAGCCAGTTCTTCCGCCCCGTTCCCTGGTCCCTGATGGGGCGTAGCCAAGCGGTAAGGCAGCGGATTTTGATTCCGCCATTCGGAGGTTCGATCCCTCCCGCCCCAGCCAGATTTCCGCACAGCCAGATTTCCTCACAGCTAGGGATCACTCACAAACAGGCCGACCGGCAGGTCGCTGCTGAGCTCAGCGACAGGCTGCCAGTGGTTTGGCCCGGCGCTCTCGCGTCTCAGACCCAGCCGCCGTCGACGATGTAGTGTTGAGCGGTGCAGGCCGAGGCCTCGTCGGACGCGAGGAAGACGGTGAACTTCGCGACTTCGTCCGGCATGAGCCTGCGCTTGAGGCACTGGCGCTGTTGCAACTCGATCTCGCCCGCCGGCGTCATCCATTTCTCGAGCTGCCGCTCGGTCATGATCCAGCCCGGCGCGATCGCGTTGACGCGGATGTTGTAGGGGCCGTAGTCGCGCGCCAGCGAGCGCGTCAGTCCGATCACGCCTGACTTGCTGGCGGTGTAGGCGGCCATGCCGCCTTGTCCGGCGATCCACGACACCGAACCGAAATTGACGATGGCGCCGGCATTGGCCGCCGTCATGTCCGGCAGCACGGCCTGCGACGCAAAGAACTGGTGCTTCAGATTCACCGCGATGCGGTCGTCCCAATATTCCGGCGTCATCTCCTCGGTGTTGTGCCGCTCGTCATGCGCGGCATTGTTGATCAGGATGTTGATCGGGCCATGCGCCTTGCGGGCCTCGAGGACGCCGGCGCGGAGTGCGGGAATGTCGGTGAGGTCGACGTGCTGGAAATGCGCGGCCAAGCCCTGCTCGGACAGCTCACGCGCCAGGCGCTGTCCCTCGTCGAGCTTGATGTCGAAGAACACCACTTTGGATTTCTGCTCGGCGAAACGCCGCACGATCGCAGCGCCAATTCCCGCCGCACCGCCTGTGACGAGCACGACCTTGCCGGTGAGGTCGGAATAGATGGCAGCCATGGGCACCTCAGTTTGTTGTGGCCGGCGCAGCGCCCGGCTCGATTCTTTCGCGAACCTTAGCCATTCCGCCCCTGAGGTACATAGGTCAGAATTTGTGTTGCGCACCTCAAAAATTGAGGGCAGGATTGCTGCAAAGAATAAAAGCCGGTTGGGAGGACGTGATGAGACTGCTCGGGAAGCTGGGACTCGCCGCTGTCGCATGCCTGCTTTGGGCCGATTCCGCGTCAGCCGACACCACTGTGAAATGGCTGCATATCGAGGCCAACCCGGCCCAGGTGAAGATCTGGGACGAGGTCGCGCGGGCCTATGAGGCATCGCATCCGGGCGTCAAAATCGAAATGCAGTTCCTCGAGAACGAGGCCTACAAGGCCAAGCTGCCCACGATCCTGCAATCCAAGGATCGTCCGAACATCATCTACAGCTGGGCCGGCGGTGTCCTGAAGGCCCAGATCGAGGCGGGCGTGCTCGACGACATCACCGATTCCGTGAAGGGTTACAGCGACAGCCTCACGCCCGCCGCCCTCGCGGCTTTCACCAGCAATGGCCGTGTCTACGGTCTGCCGACCGCGCTCTCGCAGGTCGGCTTCCTCTGCAACAAGGAGCTGATGGCCAAGGCGAAGGTCGATCCCGCCGCCATCAAGACGTGGGACGATCTGCTCGCGGCGGTGAAGACGCTGAAGGCGGCTGGCGTAACGCCGATCGTGGTCGGAGGCGCCGACAAATGGCCGCTGCATTTCTACTGGACGCATCTTGCGGTGCGCATCGGCGGCAAGGCCGCGTTCGATGCGGCGTTGCGCGGCGAGAACGGCGGCTTCGCCGGCGAGACCTTCCAGAAGTCCGGCGAGCTGTTCAAGCAGCTCGTCGATCTCCAGCCCTTCCAGAATGGCTTCCTCGGCTTCAAGAACCCGCAGGCCGTCGGCTATTTCGGCGACGGAAAGGCCGCGATGACGCTCGCGATCTCGACCGTCTACCATCTGCAGCGCGCGCTCGCGGCGGACAAGACCGGTCTTGGCGAAGACAAGATCTGCTGGTTCGATTTTCCCGTCGTCGCCGGCGGCAAGGGCGCGCCGACCGACACTCTTGGCGGGATCACGGGCTGGCTGGTCACCAAGGGATCGCCGAAGGAGGCTGTCGATTTCCTGAAATACTTCATCTCCAAGGATGTGCAGACGCGTCTTGCGGCGGGCAATTTCATCATCCCGGTGGTGCAGGGCGCCGATGCCGGCCTCAACAACGCCTTCATGAAGTTGATCGCGGCCAATCTGGCGAAGTCGAACTATCACCAGAATTTCTACGACCAGAGCCTCGGCCCCTCGGTCGGCCGCGTCGTCAACGATGTCACGGCGGAGATCGCAGGCGGCAGCATGGCTCCGCAGGACGCGGCGAAGGCGATCGAGGCGGCCTGGAAGCAGGGTAACTGATGGTGGAACGGCGCATCGCGAGCGTGTCGGCGATGGACGTTGCGAAGCCGTCGTTCGCGCCGCTTGCGGTTCGCGGGCCGAGCTGGGACGGCCGCTTCACGGTCCTGATCCTGTTCCTGCCGCCCGCGCTGCTGCTGTTCACGCTGTTCGTGATGCTGCCGATCGGCGAGGCCGCCTGGTACTCGGCTTTCAACTGGAACGGATTCGGCAGGCCGACGAACTGGATTGGCTTCGACAATTACCGCTTCGTGCTGGAGACGCGGGCCTTCTGGCTCGCACTGCGCAACAACGCCCTGATCATCGCCGTTTCGCTCGCCGTCCAGCTGCCGCTCGCGCTGACGCTGGCGCTCATGCTCGCCGAGCGCTTCCGCGGAGCCGTGGCGCTGCGCATGCTGTTCTTCATGCCGTATATTCTGGCCGAGATCGCGACCGGGCTGATCTTCAGCTTCGTCTATGACGGCGATTACGGCCTCGTCGCCTCGATCTGGCGCACCTTCGGCGCCGAGCCGCCGCATCTTTTGGCCTCCACGGACACGGCGATGCTGGCGGTGCTGATCGTCGTGGTCTGGAAATATTTCGGCTTTCACATGATGCTGTTCATCGCGGCGCTCCAGGGCCTCGACAAGAACCTGGTCGAGGCCGCCCGGATCGACGGCGCGACGCGGACGCAGACACTGCGCCACGTCGTCATCCCCTTGCTCTATCCGACCATCCGCCTGTCTGTGTTCTTCGCCATCATCGGCTCGCTTCAGCTGTTCGATCTCGTCATGCCGCTGACGCGCGGGGGACCTGCGGATTCCTCAAACACGATGGTGAGCTTCCTCTACAACAACGGCATCTCGCGCATGCGGGTCGGCTATGGCAGTGCCATCGGCGTCATCCTGTTCGCGATCTGCGTGACCTTTGCCTTCACCTACAAGCGATGGTTCATGCGCGATGAGTAATGTCGAGACGAGAAGCGCATTCGATCCCGCCGCGCTGTTCAAGGTGCTGTTCCTCGGCTTGGTCGCGGTCTTCGTCCTTGTGCCGCTGCTCGCGACCCTGCTCGGCGGCTTCAAGTCGCTCGGCGAGCTGCGCGTCAATCCGTTCGGCCTGCCCAGGCATTGGGAGTGGCAGAACTACGCCGACATCCTGTTCTCGGCGCGCTATTGGCAGCTCTTGCGCAATTCGCTTGTCATCTCGACGCTGGCGGTGACGCTGACCCTGATCACGGCTTCGATGGCCGCGTTCACCTTCGCCCATGTCAGGTTCTACGGCAGCTCGATGCTGCTCAGCTATTTGACGCTGGGCCTGTTGTTTCCCGCCGCGACCGCCGTGCTACCCCTGTTCATCAAGGTGCGGGATCTCGGCCTGCTCGATACCTATTTCGGCGTGGCGCTGCCGCAGGTGGCGTTCAGCCTCGCCATGAGCGTGCTGCTGCTCCGCCGCTTCTTCAGGGATATTCCCTATGAGTTGCTCGAGGCCGCGCTGGTCGACGGCTGCAGCTACGTCAAGTTCTTCCGCTATGTGACGTTGCCGTTGTCGCGCCCGATCCTGGCGACCGTCGGCACCATCACCTTCGTCAACAGCTGGAACGCCTATCTGCTGCCGCTGGTGATGCTGAACACCGACGCGCTGTATCCCTGGCCGCTCGGCATCATGGTCTACCAGGGCGAATACTCGTCCGAATGGCACCTGATCCTGGCCTTCATCACACTCACCATCCTGCCCACGATCATTCTGTTCCTGCTGGCGCAGAAGCACATCGTCGCCGGCCTCACGGCGGGCGCGGTCAAGGGATGAGCCATAGTCTCGGGAGAACACAATGAGAAAAGTCGGCGTCGGAGTCATCGGCTGCGGTGTGATCAGCACCGCCTATCTCAAGGCGGCCCAGCGTTTTGATGTCATGGAGGTCAGGGCGCTCGCGGACATGCGCAGCGACGTCGCGGAGCGCCAGGGGGCGGCGTTTGGTCTGCCGGCGATGCGGGTCGACCAGTTGCTGAAGCGCGAAGACATCGAGATCGTCGTCAATCTCACGGTGCCGCTCGCCCACACCGATGTCAGCCTGGCGGTGCTGAACGCCGGCAAGCATGTTCATTCCGAGAAACCGCTCGGCATCGATGTCGGCGAAGCGCGCAAGGTGATGGAGCTCGCCACACAGAAGAACCTGCGCGTCGGCTGCGCGCCCGACACGTTCCTCGGCGGCGGGCATCAGACCGCGCGCAAGCTGATCGACGACGGTGCGATCGGCACGCCTGTCGCGGGCAGCGCGTTCTTCGGCTGTCCGGGTCACGAGCGCTGGCATCCGGCGCCGGGCTTCTATTATTTGCGCGGCGGCGGGCCGATGCTGGACATGGGGCCGTATTACATCACCGATCTCGTGCAATTGCTGGGTCCCGTCGCCAGCGTAATGGGTTCGACCGCGCGGCCGAAGACTGAACGCATCGTCACCAGCCAGCCGATGAACGGCGCGCTGATCCCGGTCGAGGTCGCAACCCACGTCGCGGGGACGCTGGAGTTCGAAAGCGGCGCGGTCGTCTCGATCACGATGAGCTTCGACGTGCCGAAACATCGGCATGCGCCGATCGAGATCTACGGCGACAAGGGCAGCATGCTGGTGCCGGATCCGAACCGCTTCGGCGGTGAGGTGCAGGTGGCGCGAACCGGCGGCGAATGGGAAGCGGTGCCGCTGACCCACGGCTATGTCGAGGGCGAGTTCCGCTCGATCGGCGTCGCCGACATGGCGTCCGCGATCCTGAACAACCGGCCGCATCGCGCCAGCGGCGCGCTGGCCTTCCACGTGCTGGAGGTGATGGAGGCGTTCCAGACCTCCGCTGGCGAAGGCCGTCGCGTCAAGATCGAGAGCCGCGTCGAGCGGCCGGCTTTGCTGCCCACGGGACGCGAAACCGGACAGATCGATTGAGGGAATGACCATGCGCAAGGCAATGATTGTATGGGGCGGCTGGCCGGGACATGATCCCGATCTCTGCGCTTCGATGATCCGGGGCTGGCTGAAGGCGGAGGGCTTCGAGGTGCGGATCGAAACTTCGACGGCAGCCTTCGCCGATCCCGCGATTCACGATCTGTCGCTGATTATCCCGATCTACACGATGTCGAAGATCGAGAAGGCGGAGGCGCTCAATCTCTGCGCGGCGGTGCGCGATGGCGTCGGGCTTGCCGGCCATCACGGCGGCATGTGCGATGCGTTCCGCGAATCGGTGGATTACCAGTTCCTGTGCGGCGGGCAGTGGGTCGCCCATCCCGGCAACATCATCGACTACAAGGTCGACTTGACGAAGCCCGACGACCCCATCATGAAGGGCCTGAAGAGTTTCGAACATCGGTCCGAGCAGTACTACATGCATGTCGACCCCGCCAACGAGGTGTTGGCGACGACCACTTTCACCGGCGAGCACGCGCCCTGGATCGAGGGCGTGGTGATGCCCGTGGTGTGGAAGAAGCGCTACGGCGCGGGGAGGGTGTTCTATTCCTCGCTCGGCCACCGCGCCTACGAGCTCGACGTGCCCGAGATCCGGACGTTGATGACCCGCGGCATGCTGTGGGCCGCGCGCGAATGACGGCTGGTGCGATCCAGCCGGTGATGCGAGCTACGCTCGAGGACGTCGCGCGCGCGGCAGGCGTTTCGCTCGCCACCGTCGATCGCGTCGTCAACCGCCGCGAGGGCGTTCGCGCCAAGACCGTCGCGCGAGTCGAGGCAGCTGTCGCCAAGCTCGGCTATCGCGCCGATATTGCCGCCGCGCGCCTGGCCCGCGGGCAGACGTTCCGCCTCGCCTTCGTCTTGCCGACGGGCAGCAACAGCTTCATGACCAGCCTGACTGAGCAGGTGGCTCGCACCGCGGACTGGCTCGCCAGCCAGCGCGGCTTCATCGATGTCCACCATGTCGACGTGTTCGACCCCGATGTGCTCGCCGGTGCGCTGGAGAATCTCTCGCCCGCCTATCAGGGCGTCGCTGTCGTCGCGCTCGATCATCCCAGGGTTCGCGCCGCGATCGACGACCTCGTCGCGCGCGGGATTGCCGTGGTGACCCTCGTGTCGGACGCGCCGAGCTCGTCCCGCGTGCACTATGTCGGGATCGACAATCCGGCCGCTGGCCGCACCGCCGCGACGCTGATGGGACGCTTCCTCGCCGGGCGCGAGGGGACCGTTGCCGTGATTGCGGGATCGTTGTCGTTGCGCGATCACACCGAACGGCAGTTCGGCTTCCACCAGATCCTGTCGAGCGAGTATTCGAACCTGTCGGCACTCCCCGTCATCGAGGGCCGCGACGACAGCGACCGCACGCGAAAGCTCACCGCCGAGTTGCTCGCGCGCCATGCCGATCTCCGCGGCATATATTGCTGCGGCGCCGGAAACCGCGGCATCGCCGACGCGCTCGAAGCCGCGGGCCGCGCGCGCGAAGTGGTCTGGATCACCCATGAGCTGACCGAGTACACGAGGCGATTCCTGGTCCGCGGTACGCTCGATGCCGTCATCAACCAGGATGCCGGCCACGAGGCGCGGTCCGCGGCGCGCATCCTGCTCGCGCATTGTTCGGGCGAGCCGATCAGCCCCGACCAGGAGCGCATCCGCATCGATATTTTTCTGCGGGATAACCTGCCGTAGTCTCGAGCCTTGTCGCCGGTGCGCTAGGGATCAAGCGTGGCGGCGGCCCATGGCCGCCGCAGCCGCATCGGTACGCCGCCACGAGGCGGCGGGTCGTCGTCGTCGTCGAGCTCGCGCAGCGCGGCGAGGATGTCCGCGAGCCGGACCGGGTGATCCATGCCCGGAATCTCGCGCAGCGCCGGATGGGATTCGACTGCGTACATGTCCGAGGCCCACGACGACAATATGATCCGCTTCTCCGCTGTCGAGAGCTTGCCGTCGTCGAGGACGGCGTTCGGCGATGCATAATGCGCGGCCGGATGAAACAGCGGGCCGAGACCGCCGGTGGTCGCATTGGCGTTGGTCATCTCTGGTCTCCCTCTACACTCCTTTCGAAGGGATGGTCTGATCGGCGGACGGCGAGGGGCCGCCGTCCGCCATGATGCTCGCAGGTAGGTCGAACGCGTCGGCGCGATCAGGCGGCCTTCTTCTGCTCGATCTGCGGAGACGCAGCACCCGCGATCTGGATCCGGCGCGGCTTCATGGCTTCCGGAATCTCGCGCAGGAGTTCGATGACCAGGAGACCGTCCTGGAAAGCTGCCTGCTTCACTTGGACGTAATCCGCGAGATTGAACACGCGGCGGAACGGGCGCGCCGCGATTCCCTGATAGAGATATTCACGGGTGGCGCTGTCAGGCTTCCGGCCCTCGATGGTGAGCGCATTCTGTTCGGCCGTCACGGTGATGTCGTTGACGCCGAAGCCCGCCACGGCCAGCGTGATCCGGTACTGGTCTTCGCCGGAGCGCTCAATGTTGTAGGGCGGATAATTGTCCTCGCCCGCCTGCCGCAGCGTGCTGTCGACGAGGTCGGCCAGATGATCGAAGCCGATGGTGGAGCGCCACAGCGGCGCGAAGTCAAAGGTGGTCCTCATACCAAGTCCTCCAAAGAGCAAGATGGATACGAAGGAGCGCAAGGGGGGAATCGGAAGCGGATCCGAAGACCCCCGCCCGGCGCCCGCGCCGGACCCGATCGGGCATCCGGCGCACCGCTCTCGCGGCGAAAAACGAATTAGAGCGGTACAAGGACCTTGCAAGAGGGGGACTGAAAATTTTTTCGGGGTGCCGCCGGCGGCGTCGCGGGAGCGGCGAAGCGGCGTCTTGACAGGGCGACGAGCCTGAATATTTTTTGCGCCGGAAGATGCTTCTTCCTGCACCGCAAAATCGAAAAGGACCCGTGAAAGACCGTCAGGAGTGACGACGATGCTCGATCAGGATTTCGCCCGCATCCGCGCGCACCGCAACAATCTCTCTCGTTATCGACGCTTGCTGAAGACCCACCTGTCGGACGTTGAGCGCCAGTTCATCGAGCGACGCCTCGCCGAGGAACAGACCGCGCTCGAAGCCCTGACCGGCGATGCTATCCCGGCCGCATTCAGCCTTCCGAACATGCCATCGATGTCCATTGCTGCGGGAGCGGAACGATGACCGACGTCCGCAATCTCCTCATCAGCGGCAGCGAGAAGGTGATCGGGCATTATCGCGTGTTGCTCGCCGGCGCCAGAAGCGAGAGCGAACGCGAGCTCTATCGGGCCCGGATCGCGCGCGAGCAACGCCTGCTCGAGGCTCTGCAGGGCGGCCTGCCGGAGCGCGCGGCGGCGTAGACGGGCGGCCGGAATCGGGCGGCGGGATAGACGGCATGGATGCCGCCGGCCGGCAAGCTCCAGGACGGCCGAGGGGATCAATTCGACCCTGCAGGCCGGATAGCTCTTTGCGAGCTTAGCCGCGAGCGGCGCGATGGGCTGAGCGGCAGACGCTAGGCCAGCGCCGCCGCCAATTTGCGCATCGCCCGGTCGAGGACCGCCACCTCCTCGGGGGTCAGCGCCTCGAGCAACTTTGTCTCACGCTGCAGCGCGTAGGGCACGATCTTGCGGTAGAGCGCGCGACCGGCCGCGGTCAGTGAGACGATCAGCTCGCGCCGGTCGTCGGGATGGTGCTTGCGGCTGGCGATGCCGCGGGATTCCAGGCCCTGCACGGCGCGGCTGACCTGCATCTTGTCGAGCGTCGTCAGCGGGCCGATCTGCTTGGTTGCGATCTCCGGGCGCGTGCCGAGAATTGCGAGCACGCGCCATTCCTGCCGCGTCAAGGCAAAACGCTCGGAATAAACCTCGGCCACCGCCAGCGACACCTGCTCGGCAAGGCGCGCCAGCCGGTAGGGAAAATATCGCTGCAGGTCCAGCTCGACGTCGTCCTGCGCTGTTGCGCCTCTCGCCACTTCCCCGCGCGCCACGCCCGAACGTCCCATCCCGCGATTCCCGTCCGCCAAGCCATCCGGAAAATTCTTCCGGGCCGGTTGATCCGGATCAAATCCAGGAGATAGTAACATCTGATACCAATTTCGCAACCGCAAATCCAGGGAGCGAAACGCCATGAAAATCGAGAAGATCCATCACGTCGCCTATCGCTGCGTCGACGCCAAGGCCACGGTCGAATTCTACAAGACCGTCATGAACATGGATCTTCTCGGCGCCATCGCCGAGGATCGGGTGCCTTCGACCAAGGCACCCGATCCCTACATGCACATCTTCCTCGATGCCGGGAACGGCAACATCCTCGCCTTCTTCGAGCTGCCGAATTCGCCGCCGATGGGCCGCGATCCCAACACGCCGGAATGGACCCAGCACATCGCCTTCCAGGTCAAGGACCTCGCCGAGCTCGAGGAGGCCAAGGCGCGCGCGGAGGCCGCCGGTCTCGACGTCGTCGGCGTCACCGACCACACCATCTTCAAGTCGATCTATTTCCGCGACCCCAGCGGCCATCGTCTGGAGATCGCGGCCTGGACCGCCACGCCCGAGCAGATCGACCGCATGAAATCCGTCGCGCACGAGATGGTCGAGGAATGGTCGCGCACCAAGCGTCCGCCGCGCCACACCGCCTGGATGCACGAGAAGGAATTCGCGGACGCGCATTGATCCGACCCCGGGCACCAGGAAGCCAACATGACGAGCTACATCTATCCGAAGTTCGGCTATCGGCGCTCCCAGGAGCAGGCCGATCATGTCGTGAAGCGGCACCCGATCGTGGTGGTCGGCGCAGGTCCGGTCGGCCTCACCGCGGCGCTCGATTGCGCGGCACGCGGCCAGCCGGTCGTCGTGCTCGACGACAACGACACCGTCTCGATCGGCTCGCGCGCGGTCTGCTACGCCAAGCGTCCGCTCGAGATCTGGAACCGGCTCGGCTGCGCAGTCCCCATGGTCGAGCGCGGCGTCAGCTGGAACGTCGGCAGGGTCTTCTTCCGGGACCAGCTGTCTTACCAGTTCGATCTGTTGCCCGAGGCCGAGCACCAATGGCCGGCCATGATCAACCTGCAGCAATATCATCTGGAGGAGATACTGGTCGCCCAATGCAGGGCCAATCCCCTGATCGAGCTGCGCTGGAAGCACCGTCTGATCAGCCTGAAGCAGGCCGCCGACCACGCGACCCTGGTGGTGGAGACGCCTGACGGCATCTTCACAATGGAGGCGCAATGGGTGATCGCCTGTGACGGTGCCAATTCCGACGTGCGCAAGATGGTCGGCGCCGAGTTCACGGGACAGTTCTTCCAGGATCGCTTCCTGATCGCCGACGTCGCCATGAAGGCGGATTTCCCGACCGAGCGCTGGTTCTGGTTCGATCCGCCGTTCCACCGCGGCCAGTCCGTGCTGCTGCACCGCCAGGCGGACAAGATCTGGCGCATCGACTTCCAGCTCGGCTGGGACGCCGATCCCGACGAGGAAAAGAAGCCTGAGCGGGTGATCCCGCGCATTCGCGCCATGCTCGGCGAGGACACCGAATTCGCGCTCGAATGGGTCTCGATCTATCAGTTCGCCTGCCGGCGCATCGACAATTTCCGGCAGGGCCGGGTGCTGTTCGCGGGCGATGCCGCGCATCAGGTCTCGCCGTTCGGCGCGCGCGGTGCCAACACCGGCGTCCAGGACATCGACAATCTCGCCTGGAAGCTCGCGATGGTTCTGCGCGGCGAAGCCTCGGAAGCGCTGCTCGACACCTATCACGAGGAGCGCGCCTATGCCGCGGACGACAACATCCTGAACTCGACGCGCGCCACCGACTTCATCACGCCAAAAACCAAACCGAGCCGTTATTTCCGCGACGCGGTGCTGGAGCTCGCCCGGCATCACGGCTTTGCGAGACCGCTGGTCAACAGCGGACGTCTCTCGACGCCGACGCCTTACGTGACATCGGCGCTCAATACTCCCGACGACAACGCGATCGCGGGCGGCGTGCCGCCCGGCACCAACGCGGTTGACGCGTCGATCACGGTGAATGGCAGGCCCGGCTGGTTCCTGCATTGTCTCGGCGATGGCTTCACGGTCGTGGCCTTCGGCGGAGAGACCGACAGGACCGAGATCGCGGCGGGGCCGCTCGCGGCGAAGCTCATTGTCGTCGGCCGCGACATCGAGGATCCCACAGGTCTCCTTGCCGAGCGTTATGGCGCTTCGCCCGGGACCACCTACCTGTTCCGCCCCGACCAATATGTCGCCGCCCGCTGGGCCGGATTCGACGAGGCAGAGATCACCGATGCGATGTTGCGGGCCTCTGGGCACGACACCGCCGGACGGACGGAGCTAGCAGCATGACGCTCAATTTGTCACCGAACATCGCCGATCCCGACGACTTCTATGCCGAGTTGATCGACAGCCAGCGCGACCTCGACGAGGAGCAGGCGCTGCGGATGAACGCGCGTCTGATCCTGCTGCTCGCCAATCACATCGGCGACCGCAAGGTGCTGACGGAAGCGATCGGTTGCGCTCGCGCCAGCGGCGGCTAGGGCGGAAAAGTTCCCGCGCCACGATAGAGGAGGTCACACGCCGTTTTCTTGACTTGGCTCAAGGTAAATTCCGTGAAGTTCGACACCTTGCCAGCCTTACACCAGGCCGGAGAAAGCGCCATGCCAGGTCGAGCCATTGCTGCAGCGTTGCTGTTCGTCACTCTGGGCCAGCCGGCTTTGGCTCAATCGCCGGCTGAGCATCAGGGCCATCATCCCGGACAGGAGCAGGCGCCGGCGTCGCCGCAGTCGAGTTCTCCTGCAAGCCCCTCCGCCGAGCGCCAGAGTCCGCCGCGCGGTGGAGACATGATGGGGATGATGGGGCGCGGAATGATGGGACAAGGCATGAAGGGACATGGCGCGACAGGCGCAGACGGGATGCAGCCGCCGGTCGTCTTCCGCATCATCTTCGCGCTGATGGATGCCGATGGCGACGGGACGGTCTCGTTGCCCGAGTTTCAGGTCGCGCACGAACGAATCTTCAAGGCCATGGATAGCGACAAGGACGGCAAGCTCAGTTTCGAAGAGATGATGACGTTCATGCACAGGAGCAAGAGCTCTCCTCCGCAACAGTAGTTGCGGGTGCCACAAGCCATGTCGTTTGATCGGGTCTTGCGATGGGCTCTGGTTGCGGTCGCAATCGCGGGATTGGCCGCGGGTATTGTCGCGCGGGCCGCGGGCCGGCCTGATCTCGCCGATCTCGCCTGGGCGCTCGGCACCGCGCCTGTGATCGCGGGATTGGCGGTCTCGATCGTCCAGGATCTGCGGCAAGGCCGCCTCGGCGTGGACGCGATCGCGCTGCTGTCGATGAGTGCGGCGCTGGCGCTCGGACAGCCGCTCGCAGGTGCCGTGGTCGCGCTGATGTATTCAGGCGGCAACGTGCTGGAGGAGATCGCGGTCGCACGGGCGGAGCATGATCTCAGGTCTCTGGTCGATCGGGCGCCGCGGCAGGTCCATCGCAAGTCCGGCGAGCGGATCGAGGATGTTCCGGTCGAGGACGTCGCGGTCGGCGAGGAAGTGCTGGTCAAGGCCGGCGAGATCGTGCCGGTCGACGGTGTCGTTGCGTCGGCCTTCGCAGCGATCGACGAGTCCGCGGTGACCGGCGAACCGATCCCGGTGCAGAAGACGCGCGGCAGCGCCGTTCTGTCCGGTTCTCTGAACGCCGGCGAGACCTTCCAATTGACCGTCACCGCGGCGGCCGGCGAGAGCACCTATGCGGGCATCGTGCGCATGGTGACTGCGGCGCAAACGGCCAGAGCTCCCTTTGTGCGCCTGGCCGACCGGTACGCGCTGATCTTCCTGCCGGTGACGCTCGTCATCGCCTTTGTGGCCTGGTACATCTCGGGCGATGTGACCCGCAGTCTCGCCGTGCTGGTGGCGGCGACGCCGTGTCCCTTGATCCTCGCCGCACCCGTCGCCTTCATCGCCGGGGTGGCGCGAGCGGCCCGTCGCGGCATCCTGGTCAAGGGCGGAAGGGCGCTGGAGGCGTTGGCCCGCGCTCACACCGTGCTGTTCGACAAGACCGGGACCTTGACGGTGGGCGGAGCGCGGCTGCTGTCCGTGGAGGTCGCGCCGGGCGAGGATCCGGCTGAGGTCCTCACGCTCGGGGCCTCGCTCGAACAGGCTTCGCATCACGTGCTGGCGAAGGCCGTCGTCGCCGCGGCCCTCGCGCAAGGGCTCAAGCTGAAGCCGCCGGAGCACGTCAAGGAGACCATGGGGTCCGGCCTCAGCGGCCAGATCGATGGACGACACGTGGTGGCGGGCTCGCGGGAGATGGTGCTCTCGCGTGCCGAGCTCTCGCCATGGGAGTTGCGGGCGATCCGGCGTGCCTCGTGGCGCTCGGCGCTGATCGTCTTTGTCGCGGTCGACGGCCGTCTCGTCGGCGCGTTGCTGCTGGCCGACGAATTGCGCGCCGACACGCCACGCGCGATCCGGCTGCTGCGCGATGCCGGCATCGCGCGGATGGTGATGGTCACCGGTGATCGCGCCGCGGCGGCGCAGGCGATCGGCGCGGCGCTCGATCTCGACGCCGTGCTGGCCGATCGCGTTCCCTCGGACAAGGTCGAGGCAGTGCGGAGCGAGCAGCGGCTGCATCCGACCATCATGGTCGGCGACGGCATCAATGACGCTCCGGCGCTGGCCGTCGCCGACACCGGCGTTGCGCTCGGCGCGCGCGGGGCAAGCGCCTCCTCCGAGGCGGCGGACGTGGTGATCCTCACGGATCGGCTGGATCGGGTCGGCGAAGCCATCGTCATCGCGCAACGCGCGCGGCGCATTGCCCTGCAAAGCATCTTCGTCGGGATGGGGTTGTCGTTGGTTGCGATGGCCGCGGCTGCCGTTGGCTGGCTCGATCCCGTACCCGCCGCGATCGTTCAGGAGGTGATCGATGTCGCCGTCATTCTGAACGCGCTGCGGGCGCTCAATCCGCCGCTCGTCCGGGGTGGTCCGCGCCTCACCGCGGAGCAGGGGCTGACGCTGCATCACGATCATCAGGCCCTGCTCGGGGATCTCGACCGCTTGCGCCACATCGTCGATGCGCTGGACGATGCGGTGCCCGAAGCTGCCGCTACCTTGATCGATGAGGCCCACCGACTGGTCCAGAGCAGCGTCGTGATGCACGAACGCGAGGATGAAGACAGCGTCTATCCGAAGCTCACGGAAGTGCTGCGCGACCGCCACGGGCTTTCTGCGATGAGCCGTGCGCATCGCGAGATACTGCATCTGGCGCGGCTGCTCGCCCGGATCGCGGAGGATCTGCCGTCGGAGAAGGTCGACCGCTACCTCATTCGGGACGCGCAACGCGTGATCGAGGCGATCGAAACGCTGGTGCGCATGCACACGGCCCAGGAGGAGGATATCTACGAGGCTGTGGCGGCATAGGCGATAGCCGTGCCGACGCGGGGGGCGGCTTTGAGTCAGCTCAATGCAACGCGGCGCAATCGGTTCAAGCTGGCGCCGCAATGTTGCGAGGCGAGGACGGCATGCAGAAGCTCAAACGGGTATTTTGGGGCAGTCTGGCGGTTCTCGTCCTGCTGTGGCTGGTTGCGGAGCCCCAGCCATTCGGCCCCGGCGCCTTCTTCCAGCTGCGCGAGAGGATGGTGCAACTGAGCGGCGTCCTGGCAATCGGTTGCATGAGCATGGCGATGGTCCTGGCGCTGCGACCGCGTTGGCCGGAAGCCTGGCTGGGCGGTCTCGACAAGATGTACCGCCTGCACAAATGGCTCGGCATCGCAGCCCTTGTGCTTGCCGTTATCCATTGGCTCTGGGCCAATGGTCCGAAATGGGCGGTCGGTTGGGGTTTGCTGGCACGACCGCAGCGTGGACCGAGGCCCGTCATCGACAACCGGATCGAGGCCTTCCTTGACGGCCTTCGCGAGCCGGCGGAGGGGCTGGGCGAGTGGGCCTTCTACGGTGCCGTGGTGCTGATTGCCTTGGCGCTCATTCAGATGTTCCCCTATCGCCTCTTCTACAAGACGCATCGGCTGCTCGCCATCGCCTATCTGGTTCTGGTCTTTCACGCGGTCGCGCTGATCAAGTTCAGCTATTGGATGTCGCCGCTCGGCTGGATCGTTGGGGCGCTGCTTGCCTTCGGGACATGGGCGGCGGTTGTGACGCTGTTGCGGCGCATCGGGGCCCGGCGTCAGGTTCAGGGCCGGATCACCTCGCTCCAATATTATCCCGGCGTCAGGGCCATGGAGACACAAATCGAGGTGCCCCGTGGCTGGCCGGGGCATAAACCAGGCCAGTTCGCATTCGCAACGTCCGACGTCTCCGAGGGCGCGCATCCCTACACGATCGCCTCCGGCTGGAACGCTGCGGATCCCAGGATCGTCTTCATCACCAAGGAACTCGGCGACCACACCAGCCGGTTGCGCGAGAAGCTCCGTGTCGGGCAGGAGGTGAAGGTGGAAGGGCCCTATGGCTGCTTCACGTTCGACGACGATTGCGCGCATCAGATCTGGATCGGCGGCGGCATCGGCATCACGCCCTTCGTCGCCCGCATGAAACAGGCGGCCATGAAGGATATTCCTGGCTGCTCTGTCGCGCAGGCCGTCGACCTCTTTCACACCACCGCTGACGTGGACGAGGAAGCGCTCGGCAAGCTTGCCGCCGATGCGCACTCGGCAGATGTCCGCCTCCACGTCCTCATCGATGCCCGTGATGGACGCCTGACCGGCGAACGCATTCGCGAAGCCGTCCCGCAATGGCGTGAGGCAAGCATCTGGTTCTGCGGGCCAGTGGCGTTCGGGGAGGCGCTCAGACGAGACTTCGGTGCGCAAGGCTTCCCGGTCGGACAGCGGTTTCATCAGGAGCTGTTCGCGATGCGATGACGGAAAGTCGCCTGCGCGTTCCGCTTCCAACTTGCCCTGGCAGCCAGTCCCTGTAATCTGCAATCAACAACAGGGAAGGGATCGATGGGAGGAGTTTTGGAGGGCGTGCGCGTCCTCGATTTCGGGCGCTATATCGCGGGCCCCTATTGCGCGACCTTGCTGGCCGAATTCGGTGCCGAGGTCATCCGCGTCGAGAAGCGCGACGGCAGTGAGGATCGCTTCGTGGCGCCGGTGGGCGAACATGGCGAAGGCGCGCTGTTCCTCCAGGTCAACCGCAACAAGAAGTGCGTCACGCTCGATCCGATGAAGCCGGAAGGGCAGGAGGTGATGCGCCGCCTGATCGCGACCGCCGATGTCGTCGTCGCCAATCTGCCGCCGCAGACCCTGCGCGCAATGAAGCTCGACTATGAATCCCTGAAGGCGATCAAGCCGGACATCATCCTGACCACGGCAACCGCGTTCGGTGGGCCGGGGCCCTGGTCCGACCGCGTCGGCTTCGACGGTGTCGGGCAGGTCATGTCGGGATCGGTGTACATGACGGGCGCCGGCGAGCCGCCATACCGCGCGGCGGTGAACTGGGTCGATTTCGGCACCGCGCTGCATTGCGCCTTCGGCACGCTCGCAGCGCTGATCGAGCGCGGCAAATCCGGGCGCGGGCAAGTCGTCGAGGGCGCGCTGCGCGCAACCGCCTTGTCCTTCACCAATGCGGCGCTGATCGAGCAGGCCGTCATCAACGTCAACCGCGTGCCGACGGGCAACCTCGGCCAGACCGCGGCGCCCGCCGACATCTACCGCACCAAGGACGGCTGGGTGCTGTGCCAGGTCACGGGTCACCCGCTGTTCAAGCGCTGGGCGCGGCTGATGGGCGAAGAGGATTTGTGGTTGAACGATCCACGCTTTGCCGATGACATCAGCCGCGGCAACAACGGCGCGGTGATCAGCGAGCGGATGGCGCGCTGGTGCGCCGAGCGCACCACGCAGGAGGCCGTCGATACGCTCGGGCAGGCCATGATTCCGACCGGACCGGTGCTCTCGCCGCAGCAGGCGCTGGATCATCCGCACATCCGCGCCGCCGGCTTCATGCAGGACGTCGACTATCCCGGCCTGCCGAAGCCCGCGCCGGTGACGCGGGCGGCGGTCCGGCTCTCGGAAACGCCGGGCGAAATCACGCATCGGCCGCCGACGCTTGGCGAGCACACCGATCTCGTGCTCGGAGAGCTCGGCTACGGCGAAGCCGAGATCGCGGCGCTTCGAAACGGCGGGATCATCTAGGCGACAGCAGCCGCTTCAACGCCTGCGCATCGGCGGGTGCCGCGCTCTTCTGGTCGTTGTCGAAATAGACATAGACGTCGCAGCCCTGCCGCTTCCAGGACTTGATGCGTTTGGCCCATTGCGCCAGCGCGGCCTTGCTATAGTGCCCGTGATAGCGACCGCCCGGGCCGTGGCCGCGGACATAGACGAAATCCGCCGTGCGCTTCCATGGCGCCGGCGCGTCGTGATGGTCGGACAGGCACAGCGAGATGTTCTCGTCCGCCAGCATGCGCAGGATGCGCGGCTGGTACCAGCTCGGATGACGGAATTCGAAACTGTAGCGGCGTTTCCGCGACAACAGCTTGAAGAAGGATGCGAGGCGGTCGGCATTCGCCTCGAATTGCGGCGGCAACTGGAACAGGATCGGGCCGGCCTTGCCGCCGAGCCTGGAGATACGGTCCTCCAGCAGCTCGAGGCTATTGACCGAGCGCTCCGACAGGCGCTTCCAATGCGTGATGAATTTCGACGCCTTCCAGGCAAAGACGAAATCGCGGCCGGTCTGCTCGCGCCAACCCTTCACCGCCTCGGGCGTCGGCGTGCGGTAGAACACGCCGTTCAGCTCGGTGGTGTCGAACTGTCCGGCGTAATGGCTGAGCTGCTGCTTCAGCGTCACACCCTCGGGAAAGAACGGGCCGCGCCAGGAATCGTAGTGCCAGCCGGAAGTTCCGATCAGAACGCGCGCCATTTTCCACGTGCCATCCGTTGGGCGCAGCGGGAGCTGCCGCGCCTTGCCGGAGGAAACGTCGATGGGGGCGATATGTTGCTGTCGGCGCGCGGTCGCTAGTTCGACGCCAGCGCGGCCTTCGCCACTTCCGCCATCCAGCCCGAAGCTACGGGAAGGATCGCGTCGTTGAAATCGTAGCGCGGGCCGTGCAGCTCGGCGCCGTCACGGAGCTCGCCATTGCCGATCCAGACGAAGGCGCCCGGCCGCTGCTGCAGATAATGCGCAAAATCCTCGCCGGCCATGCTGGGCGCGAGGTCGCGGCGCACGGGTGCCTGCACCTTCTCGGCGGCGATGCGGGCAAGGCCTGCCTCATCAGGCGTGTTGACCACCACACCGACGCCCCAGACGATCTCGGGCGTGACCTTGACGCCGAAGCTGGTCGCGATGCCGGCGCAGGTCAGTTCGATGCCCTCGAAGATGACGTCCTTGACCGCCTCGCGGTGGTAACGCAGCGTGCCGCGGATGGTCACGCGGCCGGCGATCTGGTTCGGCGCGGTGCCGCCGTCGATGGTGCAGAGCGACAGCACCGCGGTGTCGAGCGGATCGACGCTGCGCGACACCACCGATTGCAGCGCGACGATCAGATGGCCCGCCGCCACCACGGGATCGCGCGTCAGATGCGGCATGCCGGCGTGGCCCGCATGGCCCTCGATGGTGATGGTGATCCGCCCGCCCGAGGCCATGACGACGCCGTCATGCACGGCGATGGTGCCGGCGGCAAGGCCCGGCCAATTGTGAAAGCCGAACACGCGCTCCATCGGAAAGCGGTCGAACAGTCCGGCCGCAACCATCGCACGCGAACCGCCGAAGCCTTCCTCCGCGGGCTGGAAGATGAAATCGACCGTGCCGCTCCAGCTGTTGTCGGCAGCGAGCAGCGCAGCGGCGCCGAGCAGCGAAGCGGTGTGTCCGTCATGGCCGCAGGCATGCATCACGCCTGATGTCCTGGAGGCGTAGGGCAGGCCGGTGTCCTCGGTGATCGGCAGCGCATCCATGTCGGCCCGCAAGCCGACGCGGTTTCGCGCATGCCCGCGCGTCAAGGTCGCGACGATGCCGTGGCCGCCGATGCCGGCCTCGAAGGGAATGCCGAGCTCGGTGAGCCTGTCCTGCACGAAGGCGGCGGTGGCTTTTTCCTGGAGCGATAGCTCCGGATGGGCATGAAGGTGCCGGCGCCATTCGGTCAGTTTCGCGTGCAGCTCGGGTGTCAAGGGAGGCGTCTCTCGCAAAGTGTCGGTGGCCACCACCATAACGGATTATCCGCGGCATGCATCACGCGTTGGGGAATGGCTCGCGTGCATCAAGAGTCCGCTGGTCGTCGGCTCCAATGAACGGAGCCGCGAGGTCCCCTTCACCTCTCCCGCTCTTGTCCGCCGAAGCCTTGGCGAAGGCGGATGCGGGAGAGGCCGGGAGAGGGCTCGATCGGCATTGGGAATCCCTTCGGTGAGACACCCTCTCCCCAACCCTCTCCCGCAAGCAGGAGAGGGGGCGCACCTCGCTCGTAGCCGCTCGATCCTAAGCCCTCAGCTTCGCCAGCCCCGTCCAGTCGAAGCTGATGCCGTGTCCGGGGCGGTCCGGCGCCAGCGCCTTGCCATCCTCCAGCACCAGCGGATGCTCGATGTATTTGTCGAGCCCGAATCCATGTGCTTCCAGATACGACCGGTTCGGGCAGGCCGCGAGCAGGTGCACGGTGATGTCGTGCGCGCCGTGGCTGGTGACGGGCAGGTTGAAGGCCTCCGCCAGCCGCGCGATCTTCATGAAGGCGGACACGCCGCCGCAATTGGTGACGTCGGGCTCGGGATAGGACACCGCGCCTGATGCGATGTAGTTCTTGAACTCCCACAGCGAGCGCAGATTCTCGCCCGCCGCGATCGGCACGCCGCCCTCCTGCATGATGCGCGCGTGCCCGGCGACGTCATCCGGGATGATCGGCTCCTCCAGCCAGGTCAGGTCGTAAGGCACGAACGCGCGCGCGGCGCGGATCGCTTCCTCGACCGTCCATTTCATGTTGGCATCCGCCATCAGCGGAAAGCCGTCGCCGAGATGCTGTCGCATCGCCGAGACCTTCGCGACGTCGGCTTTCAGGTCGGGCCGGCCAACCTTCATCTTGATGGCGCGAAAGCCCTTCGCGAGATTGCCGTCGGTCTGCTTGAGCAACTCGTCCACGGAGAGATCGAGATCGATGCCGCCGGCGTAGCACGGCACCCGCGCGTCGAACCCACCGAGCAATTGATACAGCGGCAGCTTGGCGCGCCGCGCCTTCAAATCCCACAGCGCGATGTCGAGAGCCGAGAGCGCCAGCACCACCGGCCCGCCACGCCCGCCATAATGCAGCGCCCACCAGACGTGCTGCCAGATCGCCTCGGTATCGTCGGCCTCTCGGCTCTCTATCAACGGCGGGATCTCGCGCTTGAGGATGTCCGCCGTCGCCCCGCCGTTGCGCCCGACCGTATAGGTGTAACCAACGCCCTCCGCGCCGTCGGCGTCGCGGATGCGGCAAGTGATCAGCTCGAACGCCGCGATCTCGCCATGGGTCGAGTCCGAGAGCGTGACGGGGAGAGGGATCCGGTAGAGGGCGGATTCGATATCAGCGATGCGCGGCACGGGGCCTCCCGATTCTTCTTTTTGCTTGTGGTTCGTAGGATGGGTAGAGCGTAGCGAAACCCATCTTCAACGTCGCAAGTCGGGATGGGTTTCGCTTGCGCTCTACCCATCCTACGACAGCAAACGTCTCACCGCATCGTCGCGAGCTGCACCGCCAGCGCGCAGGCCCGGTCGTATTCGTCGAGATTGATCCACTCGTCGACCGTGTGCGCCTCGTTCTGGCCGGCGCCGAAGGTCACGGTCGGGATGCCGTGACGGACCATCCAGTTCGCATCGAGGCCGCCATTGGCGGTGCGCACGTTCGGGGTGCCGCCGAGCGCGGACACCGCCTCGACGGCGCGTTTCACCACGGGCAGGTTCTCCTTCATGCGGAACGGATAATAGTCGGTCTCGGCCTTGAACTTGACCTTGCCGGACTTGCCTTGCGCGTTCGTCACGGTCTTGGCCGCCTTCTCGAACGCGGCCTTGTAAGCCCTGGTGATCTCCTTGAAGAATTTGCCGTCGTGGCTGCGGCATTCGCCGCGCACATGCACATAGTCGGTGACCACGTTGGTGGCATCGCCCGCGGGGCGGCCCTCGCCGCCGGTGACGGGGCCGACATTGCTGGTGCCTTGCTTTGCGCTCGCGCCCTTGCCCTTCACCACCTTGCCGAACCAGCCGCCGGCCTTCACGTCCGCGAGCGCCAGCGCCATGATCATGGTTGCGGAGATGCCGCGCTCGGGCGCCACGCCGGCATGCGAGGCGCGGCCGAAGATCTCGACGGTCCAGCGGTCCGCGCCGACCGCGCCGATGACGACGTTGGAGGCCGAGCCGCCGTCATAGTTGAAGGCCATCACCGGTGATCCCAGCTCGTCCAGCTTGACGTGGCGCGCGCCGTAGAGCCCGCTCTCCTCGCGCACGCAGAACAAGAGCGTGATCGGGGGATGATCGAGCTTCTGCTTCTCGAGCTCGGCCGCCAGCGTCACCAGCACGCCGCAGCCGCAGCGATTGTCGCCGCCGAGCGCGGTCCTGGCCTCGTTGACGATCTTGCGGCCTGATTTCTTCGGCTTGGCGCCGGCGCAGAGCGGCACGGTGTCCATGTGGGTCATGAACATGATGCGCGGCTGGTTGTGCAGCGCGCCGCGGCCGGGCAGGTCGACGATGAGGTTGCCGGTCTCGGTCGGCACGGGAATGCGCGTGTTGGCATCGTCGAGCCGGATCGCCTTCGCCGGCACGCCGCTCTCCTTCAACGCGGCCGTGAGCTCACGCCCGATCGCTGCCTCCTGTCCGGTGACGCCCTCGATCGCGAGGAAGCGCATGAGGCGGTCGGTGGCGGCTTTGGTGTCGACAGGCATGAGTTCATTCCCTTGATGCACGATGCCCGTCAGCATCCCTTGCAGCATGCCGTTGTGCAAGGCGGCCTCGACGCATGAACCACGCCGTTGCGTTGTCAGGCGCGCATGGTCCCGAAAGCGGCCTTGGCTACCGCCTCTGGCCGGCGGTATGGCGCGGGCATCGCGTCGCACAAATATGTCGCGCGACCATAATGTGTCTGAATGTTGCCGCCCGGTGACAGCTTTGGCGGCGATTCGCCTCTAACCTGTGCGTGTTTTCTGGCGCCGCGGCACGCCGAGACCTTGCCGAAACATATTGGGGACAATGATGCGGATCGCGGCAATTGCGGG
This sequence comes from Bradyrhizobium sp. AT1, assembly GCF_001590795.1. GTDB lineage: Bacteria > Pseudomonadota > Alphaproteobacteria > Rhizobiales > Xanthobacteraceae > Bradyrhizobium. Next base: position 3,106,781 of record NZ_JXDL01000001.1, on the reverse strand, counting down.
AAGTGCCTTATTGTTCGGTGTCGTGGCGGCAAATGCCGCGGATATGGCGGTCAAGGCGAGACCGATGCCGGTCGCCGCACAGCCCTTCAGCTGGACCGGCTTCTACGTCGGCGCCAATGTCGGTGGCGCCTGGACTCCCAGCAGTGGCGGCAGCGACGGCGGATTCCTGTTCCCCGGGTACATCGTTTTGCCCCCGGTCGCAGGCGTCATCACGATCGTTCCAGGACAGACCGGCACCCTTGCCGGTGACGGCCGCCGCAGCGGCGTCATCGGCGGCGGCCAGATCGGCTACAATTGGCAGGTCCAGCAGTTCGTGCTTGGCGTGGAGGCCGACGCGGTCGGCAGTGGATTGAAGGGCGGCAGCGCCAGCGCGTCGCGCACCTTCGGCGCCCCGCTGTTTGCGCCCGCGGTGACCCAGACGGTGACGGTCGATTTCGGTCATATCGACTGGATGGCCAGCTTCCGCGGCCGCGCCGGCGTCACGGTGGACAGGGCGTTGTTCTATGTCACCGGCGGCGCTGCGGTCGCCGAGATCGGCGGTTCCCGAACGACTGTCGTCAACGGTCCGGGCATCGCGCTCCCGGCGGGGACGTTCACCGCAACGAACGGCGGCTCGACCACGCGCTGGGGCTGGACCGTCGGCGGCGGCATCGAATGGGCCTTCAACCCGAACTGGAGCCTTGCCGGCGAATACCGCTACACCGACTTCGGCAGCCGCAGCGTCACCTTCACCGTTCCCGACGGATTGGGCGGCGTGTTCGCAACGGGCACCTCGAGCTCCCGCCTGACCGTCGAACAGGCCACCGTCAGGGTCAATTACCGCTTCGGCGGACCGGTGATCGGGAAGTACTGATCTTCGGGCCCATGACAGTCTGGAAGCATGCAAGGAAGGCGTGAGCGAAACGCTCAGCCCGTCCCGCGAAGCGGCGACGTGTAGGCCAGGAAGACCAGCACGCCGAGCGCCAGCATCGCGGCCATGAACAGCAGCACTGCCGGCAGCCCGGCGAACGCCGCCACCGCGCCGGTCACCGACTGCATCAAGGCCGCGCCGAGAAAGAAGGCGAGGTTCACGGCCGCCAGCGCCTTGCCCGCGACTTGCGCCTCGACCAGCTGGCGGGACATGCCAAAGATCAGCGGCTGGGCGGAGGTCGCAAGGCCGATCAGCACGAACAGCACCAGGTCGTATTGCGGCGGCATCACAGCGGTTCCGAACAAGTCGGACACGGCGTAATGCGGCGCTCCGAGCGCCATCAGCGCCAGCAGCAGCGCCCCGGCCATATGCGTGCCCGCCACCAGATCGCGGCGGCGGCCGAGCCTGCGGTCAATCATGCCGATGAGAAGCGGACCTGCGATCATCGCCAGCGTGAAGGCGCCGAGCTGGTTGCCGGCCTCGACCCGCGACAGGCCCTTGACCTGCATCAGCCACGGCCCGCCCCACAATCCGCGCAGCACCAGCGAGGTCGCCAGCGACACCAGCGCCAGTGCGATCAGGCCGCGCAGAGGTCGTGAGAGGCCGAGCCTGAGCACCTCGATCATCTGCGCCAGGGGCGAGGACTCGTCCTTGTGCTCGGCCGGCTGCTGCGGCACCAGCGCGAACACGGCGAGCGCGACGGCGACGCCACCGATAGCGGACATCCAGAAGCCGGCGCGCCAGCCATAAGTGTCGACCACGAAGGCAAGCGGGCTCGACGACAGCAGCATGCCGATATTGCCGATCGAGAGGATCGCGCCCGACCACAGCCCGAACCGCGCCGCAGACAATTGCTTGGCCGCCAGCGTCATCGGGCACATCAGCATGCCCGAGGTGGCGACCCCCAGCATGACCTGCCCGACCGCGAAGCCCGCGGCGCCGGTCGCGAAGCCCGACGCGATCGCGCCGAGCACGGTTCCCGCGAGCAAGCTCAGCGACACCGGGCGCACGCCGAACCGGTCCATCGCTGCGCCGACCGGAATCTGCGCCGCGGCAAAGGCGAAAGGATAGATCGAGGTGAGGCTGGCGAGGGCCTGCGGCTCGAGATGGAAATCCGCGGCCATGAGGTCGAGGCTCACGGCCGGAATGGTGCGCAGCAAGGTCGAGAGCATGTGGCCGCAGGCGAGCGCGAGCAGCGCGAAGATCAGCGCACGGGTGGAGGTGCCCGCGTCGTCGGTGGTGGCCATGGGCGTCCCGTCCCGAAATGGTTTTGGACGGGCTTACATGACGACGAGGAGGGCGCCAATGGCGGCAGCGCGACCCCATCATTCCGGATTGTGCCTTCAGCCGGTACTCAGCACGGTGTTTGCCGGCCTTGGCCGTCATGGCGAAGCGCCTGCCGCCGGTATTGCAAGCCCCAGGCGGCGCTCCTGAACCAGGGCGGCCGCCGGACGTTATATCCGGGAAAAAAGCAGCATCCTGCCAAGCAGGACGCGCCTCCAACTGCGGCCAGCGGCAATGTCTTCGTCGGAGAGTACGGGTCAGACGACCAGCGAGGCGGCCCGCCGGGAGCGGAGGAGGGGCAATTCCCTGCTCGTGGTTCTCGCCGTGGGATTCCTCGTGTTTGGCGCTGCGGCGGGCGTACTCTATTATGCGCTGCGGCCCGACATCCTCCGGATCGCCGTTGGACCACCAGGCAGCGACGATTACAAAGTTATCGAGGCGATGGCCGATGCCTTTGGCGCCGAAAGCCGGACGATCAGGCTGCGCCCGATCAAGACCGATGGCGCCGTGGAGTCTCTTGCTCTGCTTGGAGCCGGCAAGGCCGACCTCGCCGTCGGGCGCGGCGATCTGGACATGCCCGCGGAGGCGCAGGCCATTGCCGTTGTGCGCAAGAACTTCGTTGTGCTGTGGGCTCCGTCCGGACCCACCGGCAAGAGCTCGAAACGAAAGTCCTCTCCAAAAATCAAGGAAGTTGCCGATCTCGCAGGGCGCCGCGTCGGCGTGATCGGCCGGACCCCGGTCAACGCTGCTTTGCTGCGCGTCATCCTGGGCAGCTCCGGCGTGCAGGCGGACAAGGTCGCGGTGACGCACTTTGGCACGGACCAGCTCGAGGATATGGCGCGCGATCCGACCATCGATGCATTCATGGCGGTCGGGCCGCTCGACAGCAAAATCACGGCCGATGCGGTGGCTGCGACGGCGCGGCTGCGCGGCGTGCCGAAGTTTCTCGCCATCGAGACGTCGGAAGCCATCGCCTTGAAGCACCCCCGGTATGAATCGGAGGAAATTCCGCCCAGCGTCTTCAATGCGGATCCGGCTTGGCCCGATGACAAGGTTGAAACGGTCAGCGTCAGCCACCTCATCGTTGCTAGAAAGTCCCTGCCCGAAACGACCGTGGCCGCCTTTTTCCGCCAGCTCTTCGCCGTTCGCCAGGCGATTGCGCGGCAGGTGCCGGGTGCGGCGCACATCGCCAAGCCTGATGTCGACAAGGACACCGAACTGCCGGTTCATCGGGGAGCGGCGGCCGTGATCGACGGCAACGAACGTACCTTCCTCGACCGCTACGGCGATTACTTTTGGTTTGGGCTGCTGCTGCTGTCGGGGATCGGCTCGGCCGCCGCCTGGTTGCGGCGCTATCTGAATCGCGACGAACGAGAGGAAACCAACAGCCACCGCTGCAGAATCCTGTCAATGGTGTCCAGCGCGCGAACGGCGGGATCGAACCAGGAACTGCTCGCTTTACAGAGCGAGGCCGACGCCATCATCGGTGAAACGCTCGCGTGCTACGACGATGGCGCCATCGAGGAAGATGAGCTTGCGGCGTTTGGTCTGGTGCTCGGTCTGTTGAGCAATGCCATCGCCGAGAGACGAACCGCGCTGCAACGGGCCAACCTCGAACCCGTTCGAGGGGCGGTAGCCACGCCGCGGGGATGACGCCCAAAGCTGCCGCTGTCGATCTCTGCGAAGCAATGGACCCGCATTGCCCGGCGATCGAGACGAGCGGGAAAATCAACTTATGCTTGTCCGTGTGGGATTCCGGCGCGGTCGAAGTCCAATTCGGGAAAAGTCGGAACAAAGCGACGTGATCGCTCTTACCCCCAAGTCAGGAAACCTGCTCATGCTGTGCTCAAAACCATCACGGGTCATTCGCACAACGCTTGATCTTGCGAACGCAAGGCAGGTCAAGTCCGTTCGAAGGCGCCTCAAGATCTCCGATGCCGATCTGATCAGGATCGTCGACAAGATCGGAAACTCTCTGCACGACATAGAGAAGGAAGTGCTGCTCGAAAGGCTCGCGCTCGATGAGCAGGCCAGCAACAAAGGCGGGCTCGCAGTCCCCGGATAGAGACAGTCAGCCATCGGAAAGGAGAACTGCCATGAACGGCTTGATTTACCTCGTAGGACTAGTCGTTGTGATCGCGGCTATTCTGTCCTTCTTTGGCTTGCGTTGACGTTCTCCTCAGGCGGGCCGACGCGCCACCCATCCGGGTGAAGCAGTTGGCAGGTTCGGGTGCATCAAATGGACGATCTGCACCAGGTGAATACCATCATCGCCAGCACCATTTGCGCGTTCTTCAAAGGCCATCCCGACGCGCAGATCGGGGCCGAAGAGGCCAAGCTGCTGGCGAAGCAGATTGCCCAGGCGCTGGATGAGGCAGGGCTGCAAATTACTGCCGCTAGTCCAGCGAACGCGGCGCAATAGTCTTTCGACTGGCGCGTGGCTAAGCCTCGATGTCGCTTTGCGAATACGAGCCCGAGTCCAGCTCCTTCAACAGCTTCCCTGCATCGTCCAGCAGATCCCGGATCGCCCTTCGCTCCGCGACCCGCACTTGCGTGAAGGTGCCATGCTTGCGCGCATTGCGGTTGCCCCTTGGGGCGCCCGAGCCAGGGGCACCGCCGTGCATGCGGCAGCGGAGCTTGCCACGCATCGCCGGCGCGCCGCAGGCAAGGCCGCTGCGAGTACGGGCGCCGCAACGCGGGCTCGCCGCCATGGCGCGCGTGTTGCGCACGTGATCGGCGCTCACGTGGTAGCGCCTTGCATGGCTGCGGCTTGGCCATGTTCGCGTTTGCCGGCTTCGCGAGGCGCGACCAGTCCCGCGTCGATCGCGGTGCCCGGCTCGGCAACGGTCAGGTGCGCATGCTGCGCGACATTCCCCACGATCGCACTGCCGCCCTCCTGCACCGACAGATTCTGCACCGTGATCGGACGTTCGCCGTTGCCCCGGTGGCGGTTGAGAGCCTCCATCTGCGCCGCGAAGGTGCGGGCCAGCCGGGTCAATGTGCGTGAGATGCCTTCCTGCTGCGAGAGGCCCTCGGTGAAGGCGAGGCGGGATGCGGAGCGCATTGTGGCGACGTGAATGGACACCATCTGTGCCGTCAACATGGCCTCGAGCGAATCCCTGGGCGCGATGCCCTTCACCATCGAGATCATGAAGGCGAGATTGTCCTCGTCAGGCTTCTGCAGGATCACGCTGGCTTTCATCAATTGCTTGAGGAAGCCGTGCAGGGCGTCGCGGTCAACGGCGCCGAGCGCCTCGCCCATCAACCGTTCGCCGATTTGCGCGTCGGAATGCTGGATCACGATCTCCCGTCGATTGAGCTTGATCCGTGGGCTCGGCCGGCTGCCGTCATACCTGGAGACGGGCGTCGTGCTGTCGCGTGTCAGGGCTGTCGTCATGTCGATATCTCCTTGGGCCCACGGCACGCGCCAGCAGGCTCCGCTGATGCGAAGCCGGCGCGCGCAGCTGCTGTGCGGCGGTTGCGTTGTCGGATGTCGATGCAGGGCTTGTGCGCGACCGAGGTGAGACCCACATGGCCGTGGAGGCCGATGCTCACGCGGATCGCGATGATGCCAGTATGCCCCTGTTTTGCCCGACGAGTCAAAATCGATTTCGCTTCCTCCGAAGGATCGTGCCCCCGCCGTAAGTCCTTGTTTCGACTAGGGCCGTCTACTGTGCATGGGGTTGTTTTCGCATTTTTTGTTTGGAGCGGTGCGGACCTGCCGCGTGGCGGAATGCCGGCGCCCGAACGCGATTGCGAAATCCCGCGCGACCGCTATTCATGATTTCCGGATGCGTCGCGCCAACAAGCCTGCACAAGCGGCGACGTGAGGTCCGGGGAGAGAACCGATGCAACGAACCGCCCGCCTGTTGGCCGTCATCGCCGGATTATGCGCCTCTGCGCTGTCGACCGGCGCCATGGCGCAGAAATATCCGGTGCGGCCGGTCAAGGTCATGGTCGGCTTCAGCGCGGGCGGTCCGGTCGATGTCGTCGCGCGCATCATCGGCGATCGCGTCAGCAGCAAGCTCGGGCAGCCCTTCGTGGTCGAGAACCGCGCCGGCGCCAACGGCATGATCGCCGCCGAGGGCGTCGCGCGTGCGGATGGCGACGGCTACACCATGCTCGCCTGCAACTCCTCCACCATCACGCTCAACAAGACGCTGTTCAAGGATATCCGCTACGATCCGGAAAAGGATTTCGCGCCGCTCACCACCGCCGTGTCGGCGCCGCTGGTGCTGGTGGTCAATCCGGACAATCCCAAGACGGCCGACATCAAGACCGTGGCCGAGCTCGTTGCCGCGGCGAAGGCCGCGCCCGGCGCGCTCGCTTACGGCTCAGGCGGCAACGGCAATCTTGCCCATCTCGCCATGGAGCTGCTCAGCCAGAAGGCCGGCATCAAGCTGATCCACGTGCCCTATCGCGGCGGTTCGGCCGCCGAGGTCGGCATCCTCGCGCAGGAGGTGCTGGCGGTGTTCGATCCGCTTTCCGCCGTGCCGCTGGTCAAGGCCGGAAAGCTGCGCGCGCTCGCGGTATCGTCGGCGGAGCGATTGCCGTCGCTGCCCGATGTGCCGACCGTCGCGGAAGCCGGCTATCCCGGCTTCGACATCTCGTTCTGGGTTGGCTTCTTCATGCCGAAGGCAACCCCGGCGCCGATCCTGGAGGCACTGCACCGGGAGATCGTCGCAGCCGCCAAGGATCCCGCGATCGCGGAGAAGCTCGGCTCGCAAGGTGTGGTCTCCGTGCTGAGCCCCGCCGATTACGCCGCCAAGATCGCGAAGGAGACGAAGGAGCTTGCCGAGGTCGTTGCGGCGGCCAACATCAAGGCGGAGTAGGACGGTCGCTTGGGTCGAACACTAGCCCGATGGCCGTTCGCGTGATGCGAGACGAACGGCGCGGGCCTTCGCGCTCTTTCCGGCCGCACGCGCCGCAATCATGCTGCGGGCCTTGCCGTGAGCGGACGCGGTCTTCCGAAGCAGGGTTGCGAACCGCTTGCGTGCACGGTTCGCCGTCAGCCGTGCGGCGAGCTGCTCGGCTTTGCGAATGATGCTGGCAACCGAGGGCGTCAGGTTGACAGGAACCCAGGCGACGTCCTTGGCCTTGGAGAGGCTGCCGATGCCTTCGCAAGGCGCTTCGCGCGGCAGATCGATCCTGATCGCAAGCGCCTCGGCGCGCTCGGTCCAGTCCTCGGCCTTGGTGCCGGTGATGATGCGGACATAGTCGCGCGTCTCGCGTGGCAGCTCGCTCTCTTTGGCGAGCCACTTCTGAACGCGGCCGGGTCCGGCATTGTAAGCTGCGGCCGCGAGGCCGAGATTGCCGAAATCATCGCGCAGCCTGCGCAGGAACTTCGCCGATGCGGGCAGCGCCTTCATGGGATCGAAGGGATCGTCGAGCCCGACCTCGGCGGCCGTCTCCGGCATGAACTGCGCGACGCCTTGGGCGCCGGCCTGGCTGACCTCGTTGGACTTGAAGCGGCTCTCTTGCCAGAGCAGGCGGGCAAAGAACGGCACGGGAATGCCGCTGGCCTCGGCAGCCTCGCGCAACGCGTGGCAGAACTTGTCCGTCGGTGAAACCGGCCCCTCGGCGACAGGCTCGGTCGCGCGCGGCGGCTCGATCGTTTCCTCATACGCCGCACGCGCGTTGGCGAGCTCGATGGCCTGGACGCTGGCAAGGAAGAGTTCGACCACGGGAACAAGTGGCGAGGCATGATTGTTCTGAAGAACGGTGGTGTCGACAACTGATGTTTGCCGGGACGCCGACGGATCGAGGTCGCACATCAGAATCAGGAACGCGGCGCAAGCCGCGACGACAAATCGCATTTGCTGGAGCAACCTCGAACTGTGGGATGAACGGCCAGCGATGCGCCGGCGCTAGGAAGTTCTTAACCTTCCGATTGCGGCAAAGCTGCGATCTTTCCGGTTCCTTCGGTGTTACTACGGTGTTCCCGAAGAGAAACTGCCCCGCGAATCTGCGGATGATTGTTTGGGACGAGATCATGATGCGACGCATGCTTGGCGCGGTGATATCGCTCTGGTTCATCTGCCCGGCGCTGGCAGGAAATCTCGATGCGCGAGCGGTGAACGATGCCGCGCGTCCCGAAAAGCAGCCGGCTGCGGACAAGATCACCGCGCCGGTGACGAAGCTTCAGATCCTGCTCGACCGTGCGCAATTCTCTCCCGGCCAGATCGACGGCAAGCTCGGCGAAAACGCGCAGAAGGCGCTGAGGGCGTTTGCCGAGCAGAATGGTATCGTCTTCGACAAGACAATTGCCGCTGACCTCTGGGACAAGCTGAACACAGCGAGCGAAGGGCCTGTCCTCGTCGACTACAAGATCACCGACACGGACGTGAAGGGACCGTTCCTCAAGAAACTGCCGGCGAGGCTCGACGACATGAAGTCGCTGGAGGCGCTGAGCTACACCAGTCCGCTCGAAGCGCTCGCTGAGAGATTCCACATGAGCGAAGAGCTCTTGAAGGCGCTCAATCCTGGAAAGGCTTTCGACAAGGCCGGCGAGACGATTGCAGTGGCCAATCTGCCGGCGCGACGGGAGCTTCCACGCGTCGTCCGGATCGAGATCGACAAGACGCACGCGACGCTGAAGGCTTACGAGGGCTCTGGTCGTCTGGTCGCGTTCTATCCGGCGTCCATCGGCAGTCCGGATCGCCCGACGCCGACGGGAACGCTGAAGGTCACCGGCACCCACGAACTGCCGACCTACCACTACAATCCCGAGTACAAGTTCAAGAGCGTGAAATCCAAGAAGCCCTTCGAGATCAAGCCAGGTCCCAACAACCCCGTCGGATCGTTCTGGATCGGGCTATCGGAGCAGGGTTATGGTATCCACGGGACGGCGGAGCCCGACAGGGTCAGCAAGTCCGCCTCCCACGGCTGCGTCAGGCTCACCAACTGGGACGCGCGCGTGCTCGGCGAGAACGTCAAGCGCGGCACCCCCGTCGTCTTCCTCGATGCGCCGACGGACACCTCCTCGAAGCAGCAGGGCAAGGCGGCCGGCAAGCGTGCGGCGAATACGCGTTAGTGAATTCGTTCAAGTCAGCCGTCAATGAAGGCGAGCAGGGTGCCGTTGGCCTCGGCCGGCGGCACGCAGATCGCAGCTCCGCTGCGCACGGCGGCCGAACCCAGCGCCTTCTCCGTCGCCGCGAGATCGCCGCTGACCAGCACCAGCGCCGCACCGCCGCGCTCGGAGAGGCCCGCGAGCGGCACGCCGGGATAGCGCTGTCCGAGCTGGGCCAGCGTCAGATAGACGAAGTCGGCGCGATCGCCGCCGGAGGGCACGGTCACGGCGCCGTCCGGCTCCGCCTTCGGCGCGCGGTCGATCAGCCGTCCCAGATGCGCGGCTTCCTGCGCCGGCTCGGGCGTTGCGATCAGAATCTGCTTGATCCGCTTGGCCGCATTGGCGTGCTGCATCAATTCAGGAATCCACACGGTCTCGCGCGTCTTGTGCTGGCAGGCGAAGATGCGCACGCCGCCCGGCGCCTCCGCGGTCGGCCACATGAACGTGCGGAATTTTGCTGCGGAGACCGTGCCATCAGGCAGCGTCACCGGACGTTCGAAATCGGTCGGGCCGATCGGCGTCAGGCCACGCGCGCGAATCTCCTCCGCGCCCGCGGCGGAATCGACCGCGGTGAAGGCGATGCGCTCGATGCCTTCACCGCGCTTGTCCAGGAACGCCCGCGCCGGCGCGTTGTGCTCGGTCGCGGCGAGCACGCCGAGCAGCTCCATATAATCAGGGTCGAACATGATGGTGTAGTTGCCCGTGCCCATATGCGCGCTGTGGGTGCCGCGCGGGGAGACGGTGAAACCGAGTTGCCGATAGTTCTCGGCGGCCTTGTCGAGGTCTTTCACCATGACCACGGCGTGGTCGATACCGATGACGTTGTTGAGGGCCACTGTTCTTCCTTGATTGCAAACTGAAGTGAGCCGCGCCGGCGGCCGCTAGTTCTGTTTACGCCGGATAGGCGGTCGAGTCATTTTCAATTCAGTGCGAGATGCGGAATTTCATTTCCCGAAATGATTGGCGCGACGGCGTCAAGGGCGCTGCTCGAGATAGGCGGCGAGGATCGCGCGTTCCTCGCTGGTCATTTCGGTGACGTTGCCCGGCGGCATCGCATTGGACCAGGCGGCGACACGGCCGATCAGGCGGATGTTGCGGTGGATGTGCGCGGGCGTATCGAGCACAATTCCCTTCGGTGCGGTCACGATGCCGGCCCAGACCGGCTCGGCCGCGTGGCACATGCTGCAGCGGGATGTCACGATCTCCTCCACAGCGGCGAGGCTCGGCTGCGCCAGCAGCGCGGCCGTCTTCGCCTCGCGCGGGCCGGCCGCGGAGAGGAAGAGAATTGCAATCACGCCGATGGCCGCCACGCCCCACACCCACCATGGCGATTTGCGACCGGCATGCCGCTCGTTGAAGAAATGACGGATCACGGGGCCGAGCGCCAGGATGATCGCGACGATGACCCAGTTGAAGCGCGTGGCGTAGAGCAGGGGAGAGTGGTTGCTGATCATCAGCACGACGACGGGAAGCGTCAGATAGTTGTTATGGACCGAACGTTCCTTGCTGGCCTTGCCGAGCTTTGGATCGGGCGCTTGTCCCGCGATCAGGCTGGCCACGATCTTCTTCTGGTTCGGGATGATCAGCGCGAAGACGTTGGCGACCATGATGGTGCCGATGATCGCGCCGATCTGGTTGAAGGCGCCGCGTCCGCTCAGTACATGCGTGAAGGCATAAGTCAGCGCGACCAGGAACAGGTAGCCGCCGATCGCGAAGGGCAGCTCGCGCTGCGCAAGTCCGCTGCGGCAGGCGGCCTCATAGAGCAGCCACGCCAGCGCAAGGCTCGCGAGGCTGAACAGCCCGGCCTGGAACGGCGTGAGGTCGAGGATGGACTTGTCGACCAGAAACAAATCGGCCTCAAGATAATACACCACCACCATTAGCGCAAAGCCGGACAGCCAGGTGGTGTAGGCCTCCCATTTGAACCAGGTCAGCTCATCCGGCATCTGGCTGGGGGCGACCATGTATTTCATGATCCGGTAGAAGCCGCCGCCATGGACCTGCCAGGCCTCGCCCTGCACGCCGTCAGACAGGTCAGCCCTCGGCCTCAGGCTGAGGTCGAGGGCGATGAAATAGAAGGAACTGCCGATCCAGGCGATCGCCGCGACCACGTGCAGCCAGCGCAGCAGCAGGCTCGCCCATTCCGATATGATGGATCCCCACATGATCATCCCGTCAATTGCGACAGCGATGCCGCAGCTTTGATGACCGCAACCCCCGCTCGACCAATGTGTCGCACCTATCCGCCGCGTTTTCCAGTACGATGGGTTGCACCTGATGCACATCGTGCGGGCATCAGCTGACCTGGGATGTGGCAGGGCTTCGACCTGCCGCGGCGGTGTCGATGTTGCAGGCCGGGAGGACAATTTGAAGAGCAGGATCTTGTCCGTAACGATATCTGCGGGACTGCTGGTTGCGACCGGCGCGCAGGCCGAGCCGGTGCTGCAGGGCAAGGAGGCCTATGGCGATTGGCGGGGCGACAAGCCTGGCACGGTCAGGCTGATTCGGCCGCAGGATCTGGTCAGGCCCGGCGCGACGCGGTCGGTGGCGAGCTCGTCGCGCGTGGTGCCGCGTCCGCCGGAAGCGGAGCTTCAGGTGCCGGCCGGATTCAAGATCGAGCTGTTCGCCGAAGGCCTGCGCGCGCCGCGCATCGTGCGGGTGGCGCCGAATGGCGATGTGTTCGTCGCGGAGACACGGGCAGGCACCATCCGCGTGTTGCGCGCGGGCGAGGGCGGCAAGGTCGCGACCAGCGAGGTGTTCGCCGGCGGCTTGCGGCAGCCGTTCGGCATCGCCTTCTTCCCGAGCGGCGACAATCCGCAATGGGTCTATGTCGCCAACACCGACAGCGTCATCCGCTTTCCCTATCAGGCCGGCGATCTCAAGGCGCGCGGCAAGGCGGAGACGATCGTGCCGAGCCTGCCGCATGACGGCGGCCATTCGACCCGCGACATCGTCTTCACGCCGGACAACAAGCGCATGCTGGTCTCGGTCGGCTCGCTCAGCAACGTCGCCGAAGGTCTAGGTACGCCGCCGGGCGGACTTGAAGCCTGGTCGAAGGCGCAACCGCTCGGCGCGGCCTGGGCCAGCGAGATCGAGCGCGCCGCGGTGCTGGCTTTCACGCCCGACGGCAAGGAGCGGAAGGTCTACGCCACCGGCATCCGCAATTGCGTCGGCCTTGCGATCCAGCCGCAGACCGGTCTGCCCTGGTGCTCCACCAATGAGCGCGACGGCCTCGGCGATGATCTCGTGCCCGACTACGTGACCAGCGTGAAGGAGGGCGCGTTCTACGGCTGGCCGTGGTTCTACATCGGTGGCAACGAAGACCCGCGCCACGCCGGCGCGCGGCCGGACCTCAAGGACAAGGTGACGGTGCCGGATGTGCTGATCCAGCCGCATTCGGCCTCGCTCGGCATGACGTTTTATCAAGGCGCGCAGTTTCCCGGGGAGTACCGGGGCGATGCCTTCGCCGCCGAGCACGGCTCCTGGAACCGGTCGAAGCGCACCGGCTACAAGGTGATCCGCATCAAGATGAAGGACGGCAAGCCGACCGGCGAGTATGAGGATTTCGTCACGGGGTTCGTCGTGAGCGACACCGAGGTGTGGGGCAGGCCGGTGGGGGTGGCGATGGCGAAGGATGGATCGCTGCTGGTGTCGGAAGACGGCAACGGCACGATCTGGCGGGTGACAAGCACGCGGCAGTGACGCTGCTTTCTTCGCCTCTCCCCGCTTGCGGGGAGAGGCCGGGATTTGCGAAGCAAATTCCGGGTGAGGGGGACTCTCCGCGAGTCCGTCTGTCACCGTCCTTGTGGTGA
>NZ_JXDL01000001.1:3047501-3093170 GCF_001590795.1 Bradyrhizobium sp. AT1 | reverse complement strand
TCTCCGCGAGTCCGTCTGTCACCGTCCTTGTGGTGACTCCCCCTCACCCCAACCCTCTCCCCGCAAACGGGGCGAGGGAGAAGACCTACCCCCGTCTCACGCTCGCGCCGCCATCCACCGGCAGCGTCACGCCCGTGATGAAGTTTGCCTCATCGCTCGCCAAAAACAGCGCGGCGTTGGCGACGTCCCAGCCGGTGCCCATCTTCTTGCGGAGCGGCACCTTGCCGTCGCGTTCGGCTTCGACCTCGGCGCGGGTCTTGTGCCATTCGCGGGCGCGGGTGTCGACGGCCATCGGCGTGTTCATCAGGCCGGGCAGGATGACGTTGGCGCGGATGCCGTATTCGGCGTTCTGATAGGCGAGCTGTTCGGTGAAGGCGATCATCGCCGACTTCGTCGCCTTGTAGGCGACGTAAGGATAGGTCGTGATCGCGGCCATCGATGAGATATTGATGATGGCGCCGCTTCGCTGCGCACGCATGATCGGGATCACCTCTTTCGCGGCGAGGATGCAGCTCTTCAGATTGATGGCGACGACACGGTCGAACGCTTGTTCAGTCAGTTGCAGCAGCTCGGCGTCGCCGCCGGCAAGACTGACGCCGACATTGTTGTGCAGCACGTCGATCCGGCCCCAGCGCGCCTGCGCGTCCTGGACCATCGCCTTGATGTCGGACAACTTCGTCACGTCGGCCTTGAACGCTGTGGCGGTGCCTTGCGCTGCCGCGATCATCGCAACCGTTTCCTGCGCGGACTCCAGATGATGATCGACGCACAAGACCTTCGCGCCTTCGCGGGCGAAGGTCAGCGCGGTGGCGCGGCCGTTGCCCATGCCTTCGCCGGGGCTCTGGCCGGCGCCGACGACGATCGCAACCTTATCCTTCAAACGCATCATTTCGCTCCCCGGTCCGCTTCCCGTTCATTGCTTTATTTTCGTGCAGATTAGCAACGGCCTTGCGTGGAGAGAAGGGCGCCACTCCCGCGTTCATGTCATTGACATCACATGGAATTGCATGTTGCGGCCGGCCGATCGCGCATGGATGCCCCTTGCTGCTCCGGAACCGTTCCGAGGTCGCGGCGTTTGTTGCGGAGCCTGTCCCGCGCTAGGCTCTGTCCCGGGGCTTCCGAACCGCCAGTGGCTTGCCGATGAATCTGCTCGATCCGCAAGGGCCCGTGGCTGCGGCCAACAGCACGATCCTGGTCGATTCCGTCTTCATCATGCTCGTGATCGTGGTGCCGACCATTGTCGCGATCCTGGCCTTTGCGTTCTGGTTTCGCGCCTCCAACACCAAGGCGCGCTACCAGCCTGACTTCGTCTACTCCGGCCGCGTCGAGATGGTGGTGTGGTCGATCCCGGCGCTGACCGTGATCCTGCTCGGCGGCGTCGCCTGGATCGGCTCGCACCAGCTCGATCCCGCAGTGCCCGTGCCGGGCACCGGCAGCCCGGTGCGAATCCAGGCCGTCTCGCTCGACTGGAAATGGCTGTTCATCTATCCGGACCAGCGCATCGCCACCGTCAACACGTTGACGGTGCCGGCCGGCGCCGAGCTGAACTTCCAGCTGACGTCGTCGAGCGTGATGAACACGTTCTTCATCCCGCAGCTCGGCAGCATGATCTACACCATGAACGGCATGGTGACGAAGCTGAACCTGCGCGCCGACAACGAAGGCAAGCTGCAGGGGCTGTCGGCGCATTTCTCCGGCGACGGCTTTCCCGACATGATGTTCGACGTCAACGTGGTCTCGCCGCTCGCCTTTCCGGATTGGGTGGCGACCACGGCGAGGTCCGATGCCGTGCTGAACGAGGAGAGCTACAAGAAGCTGATGCAGCAGGGCATCGAGAAGGGCAGGCCGACCTATCGGCTCGAAGACCCCAGGCTGTTCGACCTTATCGCGACCCAGCACATTCCGCCAGGGCCCGGGCCGGAGCTGATCTCCGATGCCGGCCGCCCTCACAGTGGAGGCCACGATGCTCGGTAAGCTCGATTGGTCGGCCATCCCGTTCGACCAGCCGATTCCGCTCATCGCCGGCGCGGTGGTGCTGGTCGCGATCCTCGCGGTGCTGATCTGGGTCGTGGTGAAGGGACATCTGCCCTATCTCTGGCATGAATGGATCACCAGCGTCGATCACAAGCGGATCGGCGTGATGTACATCCTGCTGGCGTCGGTCATGCTGCTGCGCGGCGGGAGCGACGCCATCATGATGCGGATTCAGCAGGCCATCGCCTATCAGTCGCAGGGCTATCTGCCGCCGGAGCACTACAACCAGATCTTCTCGGCGCACGGCACCATCATGATCTTTTTCGTGGCGATGCCGTTCGTGATCGGGCTGATGAACCTCATCGTGCCGCTCCAGCTCGGCGTGCGCGACGTCGCGTTCCCGACGCTCAATTCGGTCGGGTTCTGGCTGACTGCGACCGGCGCGCTGCTGGTCAATCTCTCGCTCGTCATCGGCGAATTCGCGCGCACCGGCTGGCTCGCCTTTCCGCCGCTGTCGGGATTGTCCTATTCACCGGGTGTCGGCGTCGATTACTACGCCTGGTCGCTGCAGATCTCCGGCGTCGGCACGCTGGTGGCCGGGATCAATCTCGTCACCACGGTCCTGAAGCTGCGCACCAAGGGCATGAACTATCTGCGCATGCCGATGTTCTGCTGGACCACGCTGGCCTCCAACCTCCTCATCGTCGCGGCGTTCCCGATCCTCACCGCCACGCTCGCGATGCTCCTGCTCGACCGCTATCTCGGCTTCCACTTCTTCACCAACGAGGCCGGCGGCAACGTCATGATGTTCATGAACTTGATCTGGGCCTGGGGGCATCCGGAGGTCTACATCCTGGTGCTGCCGGCCTTCGGCATCTTCTCCGAGGTGGTTTCGACGTTTTCCGGCAAGGCGCTGTTCGGCTATCGTTCGATGGTGCTCGCGACCATGGCCATCTGTGTCGTCTCCTTCATGGTCTGGCTGCATCATTTCTTCACGATGGGGGCAGGCCCCAACGTCAACGCCATCTTCGGCATCGCAAGCATGATCATCGCGATACCGACAGGCGTGAAGATCTACAACTGGCTGTTCACGATGTATGGCGGTCGCATCCGCTTTGCGACGCCGATGCTGTGGTCGATCGGCTTCATGGTCACGTTCATCATCGGCGGATTGACGGGCGTGCTGCTCGCGGTGCCGCCGGCCGACTTCATGCTTCACAACAGCATGTTCCTGGTCGCGCATTTCCACAACGTCATCATCGGCGGCGTGCTGTTCGGCGCCTTCGCAGGTTACGAATATTGGTTCCCGAAGGCGTTTGGCTTCCGACTCGACGAGCGCTGGGGCAAGGCCGGGTTCTGGTTCACCTTCCTCGGCTTCTTCATCACCTTCATTCCGCTCTACGTCGCCGGCATGCTCGGCATGACGCGACGGATGCAGCATTATGATGTCGCCGCGTGGCGGCCCTGGATGATCGTTGCGGCCGTCGGCATGGCCGTGCTGACGATCGGCGTGATCTGCCAGATCGTGCAGCTCGTGGTCAGCATCCGCAATCGCGAGACGCTGCGCGACCGCACTGGCGATCCCTGGGACGGTCGCTCGCTGGAATGGGCGACCTCGTCGCCCCCGCCCGTGTTCAATTTTGCCTTCAATCCGGATGTGCGCGGCGAGGACGCCTATTGGGACATGAAGGTCCAAGCTCAGCAGCAATCGCTCGAACGCGACGGGCCGGAATATCGGGACATCGAGATGCCCAGGAATTCCCCGACCGGCTTCGTCTGCGCGTTCTTCGCCACCATCATGGGCTTTGCGCTGATCTGGCATATCTGGTGGATGGTGATTCTGGGCGGCCTCGGCGCATGGGCGACCTTCGTCGTGTTCGCCTGGCGCGACCATGACGAATACGTCATTCCGGCCGAGGAGGTCGCAGCGATCGACCGCGTCAATCTCGAGGAACGTCGCAGCCTCGTCAGCATGGCGGGGACGGCCTGATGACGATGACCGCAACCGCAAGCCAGGCGCACGCCGATCCCCATCATATCGGGCTCGTGGTCGAACATCCCGGACCCGCATCGAAGCGGATCGTGACCGCCTACGGCTTCTGGATATTCCTGCTCTCGGACATCGTGATGTTCTCCTGCTTCTTCGCGGCCTATGCGGTGCTGTCCGGTCAGACCGCGGACGGCCCGAAGGGCTCGGAGATTTTCGAGCAGAGGAATGTCGCGATCGAGACGGTCTGCCTGCTGCTGTCGAGCTTCACCTGCGGCATGGCCAGCATCGCCGCCGATATGCGCAACCGGTTCTGGTTCTATCTCGGCATGACCGTGACCTGCGTGCTCGGGCTGATATTCCTCGCCATCGAGTTCCGCGAGTTCGCCGATCTCGTCGCGCGCGGCTACGGCCCGTCCCGCAGCGCGTTCCTGACCGCGTTCTTCTCGCTGGTCGGCTGCCACGGCCTGCATGTCTCCGCCGGCGTCTTGTGGCTGCTCACCATGATGGCCCAGGTGTTCGCCAAGGGTTTTCGCGCCGATGTCCTGCGCCGGATGATGTGCTTTGCGCTGTTCTGGCATGCGCTCGATATCGTCTGGGTCGGAGTGTTCTCAGTTGTCTATCTGCTTGGGAGTGGCGCATGAGCGATCAGACGCATATGCCGGCCGGGCACGATCTCGCGCCGGGTGACGAAGAGCAACACAGTGTCGGTGCCCGCATCCTCGGCTACGTCGTTGGCCTTGTGCTGGCGCTCCTGCTCACCGCGACGTCGTTCTTCATCGCCGGCACCGATCTGGTCTGGCAGCCGTCGATCCCTGTCGCGCTGATCGTGCTCGCCATCGCGCAGATGGGGGTGCACCTGGTGTTCTTCCTGCACATCACCACAGGCCCTGATAACACCAACAACGTGCTGGCGCTGGCCTTCGGATTGATGGTGGTGTTTCTCGTGGTCGGCGGCACAGTCTGGATCATGGCGAATCTGAACGCCAACATGCCGCCGATGGACCAGATCATGCGGATGCAGTGAGATAAAGACCTGCCCAAAAAAGAAGAGCCGCTTGTGGTGACAAGCGGCCCAAGTCTAGGGAGGAAACGCCCAAGCAAGGACAATCCGAGGAGGATCGTCTGCCAAGGAAACGCCCGCGCAAGCGCTTGCGTACGCATAGAGATGCAGCAACTTTCGACTTTGTTCAATTCCGGATCAATACGGACCAGGACTACCACTCACGGGTGCGTGAACGGCTATGTTCACTTCGGGCGGCGGCAGTTGTAGGCCTTGCGAAAGCCGGCCGCCTGGGCGTCGTCCTCCGAGCAGAACCAGCGGTCCGGCTTGGTGGTCGCCGGGTAGCTCGGGCAGCCCCGCAGATGATAGATGCCGATATTGCCGGTGACGCGGGCACGCACCGCGAGCTTGCCCTTGATGCTGCAGCTCGGCGGCATCGTCAGCTCGTCCGGGAACAGTACCGCGCGGATTTCCTTGTCGCGGTCCTGGCGGCAGGCTGCGCCTAGGAGGGCGCCGTCCTTCTTGCCGTTGCGGAAGTCTTGCGGTGCAACAAAGCAACCCTTCCAGATGCCGGCCGAGGCGGTCTTGGCTTCGCCCGCCGCCGGCTTGACGTTCGCCTTGATCGGCTCCCGCGCCACGGCAAAACCGAGCTTGACCAGTTGCTCGTTCAAGCTCGCCTTGTCGCCCTCGGCGGTGCAGATGGCGCGGTGCCGCTTGCCAAAGCTCTTCTCCGGCCCGACATCGTCGCAGCGCACGGAGCGCTTGTTGATCAGCTTGGCCAGCTGGTCGCGCGCCTCGATACCGCAGGTCCAGGGGTCGGCGTGATCGTCGATACAGACCTGGTCGAGCTCGGGCGCGTCGACGCCGTCGAGCCGGTAGGTGACGTCGCCAAGCTGGATGGAGTTGCCGTCGCGGACCGTCGCGGCGCCGGTCAGCGCGGAAGCCGGCTCGGAGGACGCCAGGAATCCGGACAAAGCGAAAAACCCAACGAGCGCAAAAGCGCGGGCGGCGGCAAAAACATTTCGGAAGGACATACGGTCTCGCTATCGATTGGCTCGGTCGCCTGTTCCTAGCACCCGGATGTGGCGATACCAATGGTCTGCATCCTGCGAGGTGCGACATTCCGGCCTCGCGGCTTTACTCCCCGCCCGCTCTGATCCTATCGTTCGCCGGCTTGCGAACCGTGCAGGCCGAATCGCCCGAGAAGCGGCGAGGGCGGAGGAAAAGGTTGCGATGAAAGAGCCCGTGGACGTCCTGATCATCGGCGCCGGCGCATCAGGCGCTGCGGTGGCGTGGTCGCTGGCCGAGACCAAGATGCACATCCTCTGCCTGGAGCAGGGCGGCTGGATGAACCCGGCGGAATATCCGAGCACGGGCCGGGATTGGGAGGCCAAGTTCTTCGGCGAGTGGTCGTCGAGTCCGAATGTCCGCGGCCGGCCCGAGGACTATCCGATCAATGACGACAATTCGCCGATCAAGGTCGTGAACTATAACGCGGTCGGCGGCTCGACCGTGATGTACACCGCGCATTGGCCGCGGCTGCATCCCTCCGATTTCAAGGTGAAGACGCTCGACGGCGTCGCCGACGACTGGCCGATCGACTACGACGCGCTGACCCCGTTTTTCGAAGAGAACGACCGCATGATGGGCACCTCAGGCCTTTCAGGGGATCCGCTCTCACCGCTGACGCATCCGCCGATGCCACAGCAGCCGCTCGGCCTGTCCGGCGCCATCATCGGCAAGGCCATGAACAAGCTCGGCTGGCACTGGTGGCCGTCGGACACGACGGTCGCGACGATGGACTACGAGGGCCGCGCGCGCTGCATCAATCTCGGCCATTGCACGCCGGCCTGCGCGCAGGGCGCGAAGTCGTCGACCGACATCACCTATTGGCCGCATGCGATCCGAGCCGGTGTCGAACTGCGCACCCATTGCCGGGTCCGCGAGATCACGACCGACGAGAACGGCATGGCTTCGGGCGTGGTCTATTACGACAAGGATGGCGTCGAGCAGTTTCAGCCGGCGCATGTCGTCATCATCGCCTGCAACGGCGTCGGCACGCCGCGGCTGCTGCTGAACTCGGCGTCCTCGCGCTTCCCGAACGGGCTTGCCAATTCGTCCGGCCTCGTCGGCAAGAATTTGATGTTCCACCCCTATGCGCAAATCTACGGTTATGTAAAAGAGCCGACGGATAGCAACCGCGCGCCGCCGACCTGCCTCTGGAGCAAGGAGTGGTACGACACCGACCTGTCGCGCGGCTTCGTGCGCGGCTATGGCGTGCAGTTCGTGCGCGGGGCGGGGCCGGTGTTCGAGGCCGTCATCAGCGAGCAGAAGGGCATTCTGCCCTGGGGTGAGGATCACCACCGCGTCTTCCGCAAGCTGAACGGCCACCGTCTCGGATTTTCCGCGATCTGCGAGGATCTGCCGGAGGAGCACAATCAGGTCACGCTCGATCCCGTGCTCAGGGATAGCCACGGCATTCCCGCGCCGAAGATCGACTACAAGCTCAGCGAGAACAGCCGGAAGATGATGGCGCATGCGCTGGCCCGCGGGCGGGAGATTCTCGAGACGGCCGGGGCGACCGACATCTGCGTCAACTCGCCAATCCCGTGGGGCGGCTGGCACCTGCTCGGCACTGCGCGGATGGGCACCGATCCCGAGCGCTCGGTCGTGAACGAATGGGGCCGCACGCACGATGTGAAGAATCTCTTCATTGTCGACGGTAGCATCTTTGTCACATCAGGCGGCGTGAACCCGACCTCCACCATCCAGGCCCTCGCGCTCTACATCGCCGACCAGATGAAGCAGCGCCTGGCTAATTTGTTCGATTGAGGCCGTCATGTCCGCAGACAATCAACTCACGCCGCGGCAGCGCGATGATCTCCGCGTCATTGCGGCGATGATCATTCCCGCCAGCGACGAATACAAGGTGCCCGGTGCCGACGATCCCGCGATCCAGGCCGACATCCTGGCGACGCTCGGCCGTGACACGAAACCAATGACGGCTGCGCTGGATCATCTGGCGCGGCTTGCGGGAATGCCGCTCGCCGACCTTACGCCCGAGGCCCGCGACAGCGTCGCGCAAGAGTTCCGCAAGCACGGCGACGCGCCGGCCGCGACGCTCGTCCGCGTGGTGCTGCAATGCTACTACCGCGACGATCGCGTGCTGCGCTCGCTCGGGCTCGAGCTGCGCGCGCCGTTCCCCAAGGGCCATGTGCTTCCGGACGGCGACTGGTCGTTGCTCGACCCGGTCAGGGCGAGACCCGTTAGCCTGAGGCGAGCGCCCTAGCCATCTGGGCAGTCCAGCCCTGCGCATCTTGCGCGGCAGGGAGCAGGCCACCATCTGTGTGAGCCTTCAAGGACTCTTGCCATGCTGGACTTCACCTCAGATATCGCCGATGACGCGCCGTCATCGCGAACGGCGGCGGCTGCTCCGGTCGATGACGGAGCGCTGCTGGACGCCTATTCCAATGCCGTGATCGACGTGACCGACCGCGTCGGCCCCGCGGTCGTGCGGGTCGAGACCGGGCCCAAGGTGCCTGATAGACGCGAGCGCGGCGGGCTCGGCTCGGGCATCGTGATCTCGCCTGATGGCCTCGTGCTCACCAACAGCCACGTGGTCGGCACGTCCAAGGAGATCCGGCTGCGCGACGTCGAGGGCCATGTCGGCGATGCACAGGTGCTCGGCGTCGATCCCGACACGGATCTGGCGCTGCTGCGCGCCAACGGCGTGCGCCATCTGCCTTATGCTGCGCTCGGCAACTCCAAGACGTTGCGTCGCGGCCAGCTGGTGATCGCGATCGGCAATCCGCTCGGTTTCGAATCGACCGTCACCGCCGGCGTGATCTCGGCGCTCGGCCGCTCGATCCGCTCGGTCAGCGGGCGCACCATCGAGGACGTGATCCAGACCGATGCCGCGCTCAACCCCGGCAATTCTGGCGGCCCGCTGGTGTCCTCGCATGCCGAGGTGATCGGCATCAACACCGCCATTATCAACGGCGCGCAAGGCATCTGCTTTGCAGTCGCCAGCAACACCGCGCAATTCGTGCTGGCGGAGATCATCCGTCACGGCTATGTCCGCCGCGCCTATATCGGCGTTGCCGGACAGACCGCGCCGATCCCGCGACGTCACGCGGTGCTGGCCGGCATCGAAAACAAGATGGGCGCGCTGCTGGCGCAGATCGAGCCGGATGGCCCGGCGGCGAAGGCGGGCCTGCTCCCCGGCGACGTCGTGATCCGGCTCGACGGCGTCGAGATCAACGGCGTCGACGATCTGATCCGCGTGCTCGACCGCGACCGGATCGGCCGGCGGATCGCCATGGACGTGCTGCGGCTGGGCCGGCTGCGGGCGATCGACATCGACCCGATCGAGCGCAAGCCGCAACGCTAGCGCTCGATGGTCGAGGCGGAGTATGACGGTGTCATGCCTCGCTTCCCGATCCTCGCCGCATGATGCCGGCGCACGAGACCTACGACGTCATTGTCATCGGCGCCGGTGCCGGCGGCATGACGGCGGCGGCCGTGGCCGCTGCTGAAGGCTTGCGCGTGCTGGTGATCGAGAAGACCGCGTTCGTCGGCGGCACCACCGCCTGGTCCGACGGCATGGTCTGGATCCCCGCCAATGCCAGGATGAGGGAGGCGGGGCTCTCCGACAGCGTCGCGGACGCCGTGCAGTATCTGTCTAGCACTGTGCCCGAGCCCGCCAATGCCGGCCTGCGCGCCGCCTTCCTCGCGCGCGGGCCAGAGGCCGTCGCCTGGCTGGAAGCCAACACCGAGGTGCGGCTTCAGCCGGTGAAAGCCTGTCCTGATTGTTATCCGGAACGGCTGGGCGCGACGTCCGGCGGCCGTGTGCTGGAGCCGGTGGCGTTCGATGGCACGCGGCTGGGAGCTGCCTTGGCGCGATTGCGGCCGCCGCTGCCGGAGGTCACGCTGTTCGGCGGGATGATGGTCGGTCGTCTCGATAGTCCGCACCTGCGGAAGGTGGGAAGATCGCTGCGCTCGACCCTGCGCTCAGCGCGGCTGATTGCCGAATATGCATTGCAGCGTCTGCGCAGCCCGCGCGGAACGTCGCTGCATCTCGGCAACGCGCTCGCTGCGGGATTGTACGCCTCGCTGCTGGCGCGGCAGGTTGAAATTCTGTTCAGCGCCGACGTCGAGGATCTCTCGATGCAAGGTAACCGCGTCAGCGGCGTGGTGATCCGGCACGGCTCGCGCGACCGGCAGATCGCAGCGCGCCGCGGCGTGGTGCTGGCGACCGGCGGCTTTTCGCACGATGCGAGCTTGCGCAAACGCTTCTTCCCGGCCGGCGCCGGCTTTATCTCCGCGACCGCCCCATCCGTGACAGGCGATGGACTTCGGCTCGCGGCCACAGCCGGTGCCGCACTCAATACGGACGCGACTAGCCCGGCCTATTGGGTGCCGGCCTCGCTGTTCATCCGCACTGACGGTAGCCGCGGCGTATTCCCGCATATCGCGACCGACCGCGCCAAGCCCGGCGTGATCGCCGTCAATGCGGCAGGGCGGCGCTTCGACAACGAGGCGCTGTCGCACCACGAATTCGTGCGTGCCATGCTCCGCGACGGCAATGGCAAAGCGGACACGCCGTTCTATTTGATTTGCGACCGTGCGTTCCTGTGGGCCTACGGCCTCGGCCGCATCAAGCCGTTGACGCGTGGTGTACGGCGTTACGTGGCGCGTGGCGAGTTGGTCGCGGCGCCTGATCTCGCGCAGCTCGCAGCCAGGATCGGCATCAAGCCCTCCGTGCTGACGGCAACGGTTGTGAGCTACAACGAGGGCGCGAAGGAGGGCCGCGATCCCGAATTCGGCCGCGGCAGCACGATCTATCAGCGCCATCTCGGCGATATCAGCCACAAGCCCAATCCCTGCGTCGCGCCGGTCCTTCGCGCGCCGTTCTTCGCCATGCGGATCTATCCCGCCGATCTCGGCACAGCGATCGGCATGAAGGTCGACGCCCAGGCCCGCGTGCTGCGCACGGACGGCACGCCGATCGCGGGTCTCTACGCCTGCGGCAACGACATGGGCTCGATCATGAACGGCAACTATCCGGCGCCTGGCATCATGCTGGGACCGGCCCTGACGTTCGGGTATATCGCGGGACGGCATCTGGCGGTGGGGGCGATGGCGGCGCCGGCTGACGCGAAGACCGCTGTCTGAATGTCGTCTCCGCGATATCCACGCCATTGCGAGCGCAGCGAAGCAATCCAGGAATCTTTCTGTGGAGGCAGTCTGGATTGCTTGGTCGCAAGGGCTCCTCGCACTGACGTGGAGAGAGCTGGCCCCAGTTTCTACTCCGCTGCCGCGGCAAAGCGGCTGTTCTCGAGCTCCGCTTCCAGCCGCGCCGTCTCGGCCGCCGCGAGCTTGACGTTGGCCTCCTTGACGTGGCCGAAGCCGCGGATCTTTTCCGGCACGCGCGCAAGGCGCGCCAGCAGCGGAATCTGCTCTGCCTTCAGCCCGGCCATCCGCTGATCGATCATCGCGAGATAATCCGCGACCAGCTTCCGCTCGGTCCGGCGCTCCTCGGTACGGCCGAACGGATCGAGCGCGCCGCCGCGCAAAAACTTCAGTCTGGCCAGCACGCGGAAGGCGTGGAGCATCCAGCCCCCGAACTCCTGCTTCTGCAGCCGGCCCGTCGCCTTGTCGCGCTTGGCGAAGATCGGCGGAGCGAGGTGGTACTTCAGCGTGAAGTCGCCGTCGAACTTTTCGGACACTTTCTTCGCAAAGCTGCCGTCGGTGTAGAGCCGCGCGACCTCGTATTCGTCCTTGTAGGACATCAGCTTGAACAGGTTTTTCGCGACCGCCTCGGTCAGCTCCGTGGACGCCGGCGACGCCGCGCCCTCGGCCTTGCGCACCTTGGCAACGGCCGCAAGGTAACGGTCGGCATAGGCCTTGTCCTGATAACCGGTCAGGAATTCGGCGCGCGTCGCGATGATGTCGTCGAGCGACTTGGTCGGCGCGGCGGCGCGGGCCTTGAATTGCAGCACGCTGCGCACCCGCGACATGTCGTGGGCGGCAAGGCGCCCCCAGGTGAAGGCGAGCTTGTTCATCTCGATCGCCGCGCCGTTGATCTCGATGGCGCGGAGCAGGGCCTCCAGCGACAGCGGGATCGCGCCCTTCTGGAACGCGAAGCCGAGCATGAAGGGATTGGTGGCGATGCTGTCGCCCATCAGCGCCGCGGCGATGCCGGTGGCGTCGATGATGTCGAGGTTGTTGTCGCCGATGGCGTCGCACAGCACGGTCTGCATCGTGCCCATCTCGAAATCGAGATCGGGGTTTTGCACGAAGCTCGCGGTCGGCTGCAAATCGGCGTTGATATAGGCCTTGGTCACGCCGCGCTCGGCACGGCTGAGCGCGGAGGGGCCTGCCGAGACGATCATGTCGCAGCCGAGGATGACGTCGGCGCCTCCGGTGGTGATGCGGACCGCGGAGATGTCCTCCGGCTTCGGTGCAATGCGCACATGGCTCATCACCGCGCCGTTCTTCTGCGATAGGCCGGTGAAGTCGAGCGCCGAGCAGCCGCGGCCGTCGACATGGGCGGCCATGCCGAGCAGCGCGCCGATGGTGATGACGCCGGTTCCGCCGATGCCGGTGACGAGGATGTTGTAGGGGCCGTCAAGCTCGCGCGCCGGCGGCAGCGGCAGATCGGCGAACAGTTGGCCGGAATCCACCGCCGATGTCTTCATGCGCTTCAGGCTGCCGCCATGCACGGTCACGAAGCTGGGGCAAAAGCCTTCGACGCAGGAGAAGTCCTTGTTGCAGTTCGACTGGTCGATCTGGCGCTTGCGGCCGAACTCGGTTTCCAGCGGTTGCACCGAGACGCAGTTGGAGGCCTGCGAGCAATCGCCGCAGCCCTCGCAGACGAGCTCGTTGATGAAGGCGCGCTTGGCGGGATCGGGATAGAGCCCGCGCTTGCGGCGGCGGCGCTTTTCCGCGGCGCAGGTCTGATCGTAGATCACGACCGTGAGGCCCTTGATGTCGCGCAGCTCGCGCTGCACGGCATCGAGCTCGCGGCGATGATGGATGGTCGCACCTTGGGGGAAGTAATTGCCTTGCGGGTACTTGCCGGGATCGTCGGAGACGATCGCGAGCCGCTTGACGCCTTCGGCCCAGACCTGGTGCGCGATCTGCGCGACGTTGAAGGCGCCTTCGGCGGGTTGGCCGCCGGTCATCGCGACCGCGTCGTTGTAGAGGATCTTGTAGGTGATGTTGATGCCTGCGGCTGAAGCCGCGCGAAGGGCAAGAAGCCCGGAATGGGTGTAGGTGCCGTCGCCGAGATTCTGGAAAATGTGCTGCTCGGTGGTGAAGGGCGACTGGCCGATCCAGTTCACGCCCTCGGCGCCCATATGCGAGATCAGATCGGTGCGGCGGGTCGGCATGCTCAGGGCCATGCCGTGACAGCCGATGCCGGCCATGGCGCGGCTGCCCTCGGGCACGCGCGTCGAGGTGTTGTGCGGGCAGCCCGAGCAGAAGAACGGCGTGCGCGCGAGCTTGATCTGCGTGCTTG
This sequence comes from Bradyrhizobium sp. AT1, assembly GCF_001590795.1. Classification (GTDB taxonomy): domain Bacteria; phylum Pseudomonadota; class Alphaproteobacteria; order Rhizobiales; family Xanthobacteraceae; genus Bradyrhizobium. The sequence goes on along the minus strand of NZ_JXDL01000001.1, from coordinate 3,079,685 downwards.
TAGTGACGGGATTGTCAAGGGCCTCGAGCCGGGCGAGACGCTGCTCCAGCACCGGGCTATGATGGCCGAGCTTGCGCAAGCGCGCCACCAGCGCGCCCGCGACGATCGTCGGCGTCAGCTCGCCCTCGCTCGGCAAGAGCGGCGCGCCAGTCTCGTCGCGCTTGCCGGTAACCGTCGGGCGCCTTGATGCATCGATGTTGTAGAGGATGCGCATCAGCTGGTCTTCGATGAAGCCGCGCTTTTCTTCGACCACGAGCACGTCCTGCAGACCTTCAGCGAAGCGCTTCGCGCCGCTCTCCTCAAGCGGCCAGGTCAACGCGACCTTGTAGATGCGCAGGCCGAGATCCTGGGCGTCCTTGTCGGTAATCCCTAAGTCGGCCAGCGCCTGGCGCAAATCGAGATAGGCCTTGCCGGTGGCGACGATGCCGAGCCTTGCGGGCTTGGAATCGAGCACGATGCGGTCGAGCTGGTTGGCCCGGGCAAAAGCCTGCACGGCCGCCATCTTCGGCCCGAACAGGCGCTTCTCCGCTTCCAGCGGCGGATCGGGCCAGCGGATGTTGAGACCGCCGGGCGGCATCTCGAAATCGTCGGGGAGCACGATCTTGATACGTTCGGGATCGCTGTCGATCGAGGCCGAGCTCTCGACGGTCTCGCTGATCGCCTTGAAGCCGACCCAGCAGCCGGAGAAGCGCGACAGCGCGAAGCCGTAGAGGCCGAGGTCGAGATAATCCTGCAGGGTCGCGGGATTGATCACCGGGATCAGCGCCGCCGCGAACACCTGCTCGCTCTGATGCGCCAGCGTCGAGGATTGGCAGCCATGGTCGTCGCCGGCGAGCGCCAGCACGCCGCCATTGCGGGAGGTGCCGGCGGCGTTGGCATGCTTGAGCGCGTCGACGGAGCGGTCGACGCCGGGGCCCTTGCCGTACCAGATGCCGAATACGCCATCGACCTTGGCGCCGGGAAACAGCCCGACCTGCTGGCTGCCCCAAACGGCGGTCGCGGCCAGATCCTCGTTCAGGCCCGGAACGAAGGCGATGTCGTGCTGCTGGAGGTGCGACTTCGCGCGCCACAGCGCGTGGTCGTACATGCCGAGCGGGGAACCGCGATAGCCCGAGATGAAGCCGCCGGTGTTGAGACCCTGGAGCCGGTCGCGTTCGCGCTGCAACATCGGCAAGCGGACCAGGGCCTGTGTGCCGGACAGGAAGATCCGCTTCGATTCGAGCCGGTATTTGTCGTCCAGCTCGACCTGCAACAGCGTCATTTCGGAAGTCCTCGTCTCGATTCGGCGTGGGGTTTGCGCTGCGGGAGGGATGGGCGGCTGCGCGACACGAATTGTGACAGTCAAGAGCATGGGCCGGCGAAGTCAATACGGCTAGCCGCATCCGTGGCGCTCCTGCTAGTCATGGCTTCCAGTGGAGAGCACCATGACGGCACATGCATTCGACACCGAGATCACGGAAACGGCCGAGACGCTGATCGGGCCGTGGCGTCAGCCGCGCCAGATGCTGCAGGCGCAGACCTATGATGCGCACGCCTCGATCCACGACGATGCCACCGCACAGAAGCTCGGTTTCAAGGGCGGCACCATCGAGGGGCCAACCCATTTCAGCCAATTCGCACCGCTCGGCGAACGGCTATGGGGACGAGCCTGGTTCGAGACGGGATGTCTGTCCGCGCACTACCGCAGTGTCTGTTATGAAGGCGAGGAGGTGCAGGCGATCCTGTCGAAGCCACTGCCCGGGACCAGCCAGTGCCAGATCCAGATGGTCAAGCGCGACGGCACCGAGGTGCTGCGTGGCACGGCCTCGGTTGGTGAGCCTCACGCTGCGACCGCACTCGAGGCGCGCCTGAGCGAACTGAAGCCGCTCGCTGACCCCGTGATCCTGCGCGATGTGAAGGTCGCGCACACGAGCAAGCGGCAGACGGTGCGGATGGCGTTCGACCAGATCATGGGCGATCTCTACCCGTTCTCCCTCCGGCAGAAGCTCGCGGTCATCACCGAGAACTCGCCTTATTATTCCGGCGTCGACAATCCGTGGGGCAGGGCCATCATCCCGATGGAGATGCTGAGCGTGCTGGTCCAGTACCGCTCCAAGGACGATCCGCTGCCAACCAAAGGCCCGGCCGTCGGCCTGTTCGCCGATCAGGAGATCCGCCTGCTGAAGGGGCCGCTCTTCGAGGGCGAAGCGTACGAGGTCGAACGCGAGGTGGTTGCGCTGTCCGGCAGCCGCCGCACCGAGAGCGCCTGGGCCAGGACGCGCGTGTTCGACAAGGCGGGCACGATGGTGGCGACCATGCTGCTCAACATGGCGACGCTGAAGGAGTCTTATGCGCCGTACGAGGAAGAGTATCGGCAGTTGTATGGGGCCGGGCGATAGAGGCTGGGCGTCGCCACACACTCTCCTCGTCATTCCGGGGCGGGCCTAGCGAGAGCTCTGATGCGCAATTGCGGATCAGACGCGTCGCCCCGGAATGACCTGGGATTGCCGCCCATCCTTTGAGCAAATGCACGTCGCAAAGCCGTCGCACAGGGAATAAGCAGCTGCCGATCACCGACGTAACCTTCTGAGCATACTGCGAATTCTTTCGCGCTCCACGCGTCACCGCAATTGTACACAATGGCATGGCGCTTGCAGAACTCCTGGCAGGGTTCTCGCGAGGGGCGGGCGTCATGCTGAGTTCGAGCAAGTCGACATTGGGCGTCATCAGCGCCGAGCCTGAGCCGATCAAGCTCGACTGGGCCACCACCGCCCTTCTCATCATCGACATGCAACGCGACTTCATGGAGCCCGGCGGCTTCGGCGAGACGCTCGGCAACGACGTCAGCCAGCTCGCGCGCGCGGTGAAGCCGATCGGCGCGCTGCTGAACGCGGCGCGCGATACCGGCATGCTCGTGATCCACACCCGCGAGGGCCATCTGCCAGATCTCTCCGATGCGCCGGCGGCGAAGGTCGAGCGCGGCGCGCCGTCCTTGCGCATCGGCGATCCCGGCCCGATGGGCCGCATCCTCATCCGCGGCGAAGCCGGTCACGACATCATCCCCGAGCTCTATCCGCTCGACAGCGAAATCGTGATCGACAAGCCCGGCAAGGGCGCATTCTACGCCACCGAGCTTGCCGACGTGCTGGAGAAATACGGCATCGAGAATCTGCTGGTGTGCGGCGTCACCACCGAGGTCTGCGTCAACACCACCGTGCGCGAGGCCAATGACCGCGGCTACCGCTGCGTCGTCATGTCGGACGGCTGCGCGTCCTACTTCCCCGAGTTTCACGAGATGGGCCTGAAGATGATCAAGGCCCAGGGCGGCATCTTCGGCTGGGTCGCGAGCTCAGCCGCGGTACTGGAGGCGATGAAGGTTTCGATCACATAGGGGTAACATCATGAGCACATTGACGGGGACGGCCGGCAAGCCTGAACTGAACAAGTCCGAGTTCAAGCCGGTACTATGGACATCAGGCGACTGGAACGCGTTCTTCGGCTTCGGCACCAATATCCTCGTCAACATGTTGGTGCTCACGGGCCTGTTGCGCTTCGTCTTGAAGATGCCTGACAGTCTGGTGTTCGGCCGCATCCTGCCCGCGCTCGGGCTGATGATGTGCCTCTCGACCTTCTATTACGCCTACCTCGCTTATCGCCTGGCCCAGAAGACCGGCCGCACCGACGTCTGCGCGCTGCCCTCGGGCGTCAGCGTGCCGCACATGTTCATCGTCACCTTCGTCATCATGTTGCCGATCACGATCAAGACCGGCGACCCGCTCAAGGGCTGGTCCGCGGGACTGGTCTGGGTCTTCTTCCAGAGCTTCATTCTCATGATCGGCGGGTTCATCGCGCCGTTCATCCGCAAGATCACGCCGCGCGCGGCGCTGCTCGGCACGCTCGCCGGCGTCTCTGTCACCTTCATCTCGATGCGGCCGGCGCTGGAGATGTACATGACGCCGCAGATCGGTCTGGTCTGCTTCGCCATCATCCTGGTGAGCTGGTTCGGCGGCGTGAAATACTGGCGCGGCATTCCCGCCGGCCTCGTCGCCATCGCCGTCGGCATGATCATCGCATGGGGTTCGAACCTGTTCGGGCTCGGCCTCGGCGGATTGAGCGTGAAGGGCGTAGGCGATGCCTTTGCCAATTTCGGCTTCTCGGTGCCGATTCCTGCCGTGGGCTACGTCTTCTCCGGCTTCGAGTTTCTCGGCATCATCCTCGTCACTGCCATTCCGTTCGGCATCTACGACCTCGTCGAGGCCATGGACAATGTCGAGAGCGCGGAAGCGGCCGGCGACGAATATCCGACCACGCGGGTGCTCACGGCCGACGGCGTCGTCAGCCTGATCGGCTGCCTGATGGGCAATCCCTTCATCAACGCGGTCTATATCGGCCATCCCGGCTGGAAGGCGATGGGCGGCCGCATCGGTTACTCCGCCGCAACCGGCATCATGGTGATCGTGCTGGCCTGGTTCGGCATCATCTCGGTGCTGCTGGCATTGGTGCCCGTGGTCGCGATCTCGCCGATCCTGCTCTACATCGGCATGCTCATCGGCGCGCAGGCGTTCCAGACCACCCCGATCAAGCACGCGCCCGCGATCGTGCTGGCGCTGACGCCGCACCTGGCCGCCTGGGCCAAGCTGCAGATCGACACGATGCTGGGCTCGACCATGAACGCGGCGGCAAGCGTCGGCGGCATGGCCGCCGACAAGGCCGATGCCGTGAAAGCCGCAGCTATCGCCGCGCTGCCGCAGCAGGGCGTGTTCTACCACGGCCTCGAAGTCATGGGCGGCGGCTCCATCCTCGGCGGCCTCATCCTGGGCGCGATCGGCGTCTTCATCATCGAGCGCGACTTCGAGAAGGCGTCAGCCTTTGCGCTGGTTGGTGCGGTCCTGACCTATTTCGGCTTCATGCACGGCGAGGCCGTCGGCATTGGTGGCGGATTTGGCGTCACGCCCGCCGTCGCGTTCGCCTATGCCGTGATGGCGGCCGGGCTTTTCGCCGCCAGCAAGCTCGGCGCCAGCGAACACTATGCCGCGCATCCCGAGATGTCGGCCGCGCCGGCGGAGTAGGCAATAGCGCAAGACTCAGCGAAGCGGCCGGCCTGTGCCGGCCGCTTTCATTTCAGGGCCGCACCGCCGGTGTCTCCATCGACAGGCCGCGTGCCCGCGACATCAGATAGAGCTCAAGCGCGACCAGCTCGGGCGAGCCGTAATCATAAGCCTGGGCGCGCACGCCGCTCATGCAGCTGCGTAAGCGCCGCTCCAGCGATCCCAGCGTTTGCCATTCCAGCCGGTAGAGCGGATAGCCGGTCGGCTGTCCCTGCGTGATCGGCGCGCCGGCGAGGCGCTTGTCGAAATTGTCGTCGTGGCAGTTGGTGCAGGCGAGGTTGAGCTGGCCCTCGCGCTGCATGAAGAGCTCGCGGCCTTGCTCCACGAAGGGTTTTGCCTGCGGATCGTCGCCGGCGGTGATCGCGACACCGCGCGATTGATGGGCGACGAAAGCGGAGAGCGCCAGGAGGTCGCGGCCCTCGTAGGGCAGCGGCGCGGCCTGCTGATGATTGGCACGGCAGAGATTGATGCGCTGGTCGAGCGTGATGGGGCGGCCAAGCGCTTTGTCGAAGGCGGGATAGCGCGCGGCGACGCCCTTCATGCTGCTGCGCGCGTCGCCATGGCAATCGGCGCAGGCCTTCTCCGCGCTGCCGGTCTTCTTCGCCCACAGCGCCTCGCCCTCGAGCACGAACAGCATGCCGGGATTGGAGGTGTCGTCATCCTGCATCGCACGCGTATCGGGCCCCATGAATGAATAACCGGACCGGCGCGCGTCGGGCGGGATTTCACCGGCGAGCAGGGCAGGGGCCGCGGCGAACAAGGCCGCCGCTGCGATCGCGCGCCAGACGCTCATTCGACAATGATCGATGCCGAGGCGGTTGACGAATAGCCGTTGTCACCGATCCATTCGAACTCGAACTTGCCGCTTTCCCTGGCGACCGTGAAGAACGACAAATAGGGATTGGCCGCGATCGCCGGAAACAGGTCGGCGCGGAAGATCTCGGCGCCGTTGTAGCGGCAACTGAAGCTCGTGATGATGTCGCGCGGCACCAGCTTGCCATCGGCGGTATGGCGGAAGCCCGTTTCCATGATGTGCGAGGTCAGCGTGCGGATCTCGATGACCTCGCCGCGCCTTGCCTTGGGCGGGACATTGATGAGCGCGGGCATCAGTTCATCTCCTCGGTGCAGGCGGCGAGCGTCACGACGACGTCTGCGGCAATCTGCCAAAACGTATCGTCGGAGAGACGGGCGATCGCCACCACCTTCTGGGTGTCTGCGAGGCGTATTCGCGTCGCGACCTGCGCGCGGCCGGAGGAGGGGGTGAGGTAGAAATTGCCGATGTTGGGCTGCGGGTTCTTCTCGTTGAACACGTGGATGCTCTTGACGTAGTCGGTCGCCGTCATCGGGCTCGCGACACTGACCGTCATCGGCACGGTGTTTCCGTTCTCGACCAGCGGAGGAATATCGAGCTTCACCTTGCCGGTGCGAATGGGTGCTTCGCCGACGACGTTACGGATCGCGGTGTTGAGCATGGCCGGCGTCGCCTCGATCGGCCGCAGCGTGACGACCGGCATGACCCCGGCGGTCGTGATGCCGCCTGCAAGGCTTAGAAATTGTCGTCGCGTGGTCGGCATGCTCTGTCCTAGTTCCGAAGCGTTGCAAGAAAGGCCACGATGTCCTCGATCTCCACGGCCGACAAGATCGGCTTGCCCGCGAAATTGCGTCCGACGCGCACGAGTCCGTCGTTGCGATAATAGGACGGCATGATGGTCTGCGCGTTGAAACGCGACGCATCGACCAGTCGAAGCCGCAACTGGCTCCCCGTCCATCGGTTCCCGGCACCGCCGAGGTCGGGCGCGAGGTCTCCCTGGAACCGCGTTTCAGGAAAGGGGCCGGAATGGCAGAGGATGCAGGTCGTGGTGCGCGCGAGCACCAGTGTGCGCCCGCGGGCGGCATCGCCGGGGGAGCCCGTGAGCGAAGCGGGAATGCCGTCGCCGACGATCGCGTAGGGGACGAGTTCGTCCGCTTTGGTCTGCGGGGAGAGGGCCAGGCTCGCCGCGATGAATGCAGCGATCGCAGATATCGGAGGGCGTGCACGGCGCTGCCGCGAGCTCCACTTACCTCTCCCGCTTGCGGGAGAGGTCGAGCCGAAGGCGAGGGTGAGGGCTCTCTCCTCTTGGGGGGTCTCGCGAGTGGAGACACCCTCTCCCCAACCCTTCCCCGCAAGCGGGGGAGGGAGCGCACCGACTTCATCGCAGGCTCGTCCCATCATTGCTCTAACCAAACGTCTCTGCCGTGATGGTTTGAAACCAACGCTCCGCCTCCGCAGCCTCGCGCGTGCGCAGCTCGCGCGGCGCGTCGACCGGGCTGGTCGCGCCGCCTTCGACCTCGGCGAAGATGTCGCCTTTGGGCTGGTAATTGCCGGCGAGCGAGAAGCCGTAAGCGGGGGCAACGATGTTGTAGCAGACCCCGGTGAGCCGCGGCGATTCCAGCGCGCGGCCGGCGAGCAGGTTGACGATGGCGGTTGCGCAAGCCTTGCCTTGCGTGCTTGCGGCCGACGCGGATTTGGGAATGCCGCCGCCAAGGCAGGCATCGCCGATGACGTGGATGTTCGGGACGAGTTTCGACTCGAAGCTCACGGGATCGATCGGACACCAGCCGGTCGCATCGGTAGCGCCCGCGGTCTCGGCGATGTGGCCCGCACGCTGCGGCGGGATGACGTTGGCGACGTCGGGCGTGTAGTTGCCGAACTCGGTGACGATCGTCATGTTCGAAGGGTCGACCGAGGTCACGCGGCCGCCTTGCGACAGGCCGATGCGTTCGATCATGTCGCCATAAAGTTCCTTCCATGCCCGCTCGAACAGCCGCTGCTGGGAGAAGCTGTCCTTGGCATCGAGGATCAGGACTTTTGAACGGGGCTTGTTGGCCTTGAGGTAGTGCGCGATCAGGCTGGCGCGCTCGTAAGGGGCCGGCGGGCAGCGCGAGGGATTGGCCGGGATCGCAATGGCGACCGTGCCGCCGTCGGCCATCGCTTCCAATTGCCGGCGCAGCAGCAATGTCTGAGCGCCGGCCTTCCAGGCGTGCGGCATTTTTTGCGATGCGGCCTCGTCATAGCCGGGCATGGCTTCAAAGTGGAAGTCGATGCCGGGCGAGAGCACGAGGCGGTCATAGGGCAGGGCGACGCCGTCGGCGGTCACGACGCTGCGTCGTTCCGGGTCGATCGTGGTCACGGCCTGCCCGATCACGGTGACGCCATCGGCGGCGATCTTGTCGTAGCCGAATTGCTGCGCTTCGATGTCGCGCAGGCCTGCAATCACCGCGTTGCTGAACGGGCAGGAGGTGAAGACCGCGTTGGGTTCGATCAGGATGACGTGCAGGCTTTCCTGCGCACGCTTCAGCGCGCGGGCGCAAGCCGCGCCGCCGAAGCCGCCGCCGACCACGACGACACGTCCCGTGGATTGCGCACGCAAGATCGATGGCCGCGCCAGCGTTGCGGCCGCCATGGTGATGCCGAACACGGCATTCCGCCGTGTCACCGGGCGCTTGATCATCAGGGACATTCGAAAAGGGGCCGCGGCGGCAATCTTTCGCCGCCGCAGCATGTTGCTTCAAGCAAAGGTGATGTTCTGGTCGCGCAGCGGCACGGAGCGGATACGCTTGCCGGTTGCCGCGAAATACGCGTTGAGCACCGCCGGCGCCGCGACGCCGATGGTCGGCTCGCCGACGCCGCCCCAGAATCCGCCGCTCGGCACCATCACCGATTCCACCTTCGGCATCTCGTTGATGCGCATCGAATTGTAGGTGTCGAAGTTGGTTTGCTCGATCTTGCCGTCCTTGACGGTACAGCCGCCATAGAACAGCGCGGAGAGGCCATAGACGAAGGAGCCCGCGATCTGCCGCTCCACCTGCGCCGGATTGACGACGTAGCCGGGGTCGGTGGAGGCGACGATGCGATGCACCTTGATCTTGTTGCCGTCGGTCACCGAGATCTCGGCGGCGCCGGCGACATAGCTGCCATAGCCCATCACCTGGGCAATGCCGCGGTAGATGCCCTGCGGCGCCGGCGTGCTCCAGCCGATCTTCTCCGCGACCGCATTGAGCACCGCCAGATGCTTGGGGTGATTGCCCATCAGCTTGCGGCGGAACTCGAGCGGGTCCTGGCCTGCGGCCTGGGCCAGCTCGTCCATGAAGCATTCCATGTAGATCGCGTTGTGATTGACGTTGACGCCGCGCCAGAAGCCGGGCGGAACGTGCGGGTTGCGCATCGCGTGCTCGACCAAGAGGTTCGGCACCGAATAGCCGAACGCGGCTTCGCCGGATTGAGCGACGCCCTGGAAGGCCGCCGGGTCCATGCCGTTCTGCAGCGCTTCAGGGCGGAGCGAGAACAGGATCGATTGCCCGGACAGGCGGTAGTGCAGCGCGACCAGATTGTTGTTGGCGTCGAACGCGCCGGTCATCTTGCACTGGGTGATCGGGTGATACCTGCCGTGCGCCATGTCCTCTTCGCGCGACCATAGCAGCTTGACCGGCGTGCCCGGCATTTCCTTGGCGATCAGGACCGCCTGACGGACATAGTCGGTCTGGCCGCGTCGGCCGAAGCCGCCTCCCAACATCACCTTGTGCACGTCGCACTTGTCCGCCGGCAGGCCCGACGCCTCCAGCACGGCCGCGAACGCCGCCTCGCCATTCTGCGTGCCGCACCAGACCTCGCATTTGTCCGCGGTGTAGAGCGCCGTGGCGTTCATCGGCTCCATCGTGGCGTGGTTCTGATAGGGATAGGAGTAGACGGCTTCGACCTTCTTTGCCGCGCTCGCAATGGCCGCCTTGGCATCACCGTTCTTGTTGCCGACATAGGCCGGCTGGTCGTTGTTGAGGCCTTCGGCCAGCCATTTCGCAATCGACTCGCTGGAGACCTTGGCGTTGTCGCCTTCGTCCCAGACGATGGGCAGCGCCTCCAGCGCGGTCTTGGCGTGCCACCAGGTGTCGGCGACCACAGCGACCGCGGTATCGCCGACCTTGACGACCTTCTTGACGCCTTTCATGCCGGCGATCTTGGCTTCGTCAAAACTCTTCAGCTTGCCGCCGAACACCGGGCAGTCCTTGATCGCAGCGTTCAGCATGCCCGGCAGCTTGACGTCGGCGCCGTAGATCATGGCGCCGGTGGTCTTGTCGACGGTGTCGAGCCGCTTCACGCCCTTGCCGATCAGCTTCCAGTCCTTCGGATCCTTCAGCTTGACGTCAGACGGCGGCGTCAGCTTCGCCGCGGCCTCGGCGACCTTACCGTAGGTCGTGGTCTTGCCTGTCGGCGTGTGGGTAATGACGCTGTTGTCCGCCTTGCATTCGGAGACCGGCACCTTCCATCCGTTGGCGGCGGCCTGGATCAGCATCACGCGCGCGGTGGCGCCGCCCTTGCGGACATAGTCTTGCGAGGAACGGATGCCGCGGCTGCCGCCGGTCGAGAAATCGCCCCAGACGCGCTTGCGCGCGACGCTCTGGCCCGGCGTCGGGTATTCGGTCGTGACCTTGGTCCAGTCGCATTCGAGCTCCTCGGCGACGAGTTGGGCGAGGCCTGTCAACGAGCCCTGGCCCATCTCGGAGCGGGCGATGCGAATCACGACGGTGTCATCGGGCCTGACCACGACCCAGGCGCCGATCTCCGGCGAGCCGTCGGCGGCGCGGACCACGGCGGGCCCGCCGAAGGGAAGGTCGAGGCCGATCGCAAGGCCGGCGCCCAGCGTGGCGCTGCCGATCACGAAGGCGCGACGGTTCATTTTGGGAGAAACATGCTTGTTCATGGGGCGGCTCCTTACGCGCTTGCGATCAGGTGGATCGCTTCGCGCACCTGCTGGAAGGTGCCGCAGCGGCAGATATTGGTGATGGCCTCGTCGATATCGGCGTCGGTCGGTTTCGGCTTCTCGCTCAGCAGCGCTGCCACCGCCATGATCATGCCGCTTTGGCAATAGCCGCATTGCGGAACATCCTGGGCGATCCAGGCCTCCTGCACCTTGTGCAGCGTGCCGCCCGAGGCGAGCCCTTCGATCGTGGTGATCCTCTTGCCCGCGGCCTCGCTGACCGAAACGCCGCAGGAGCGCATCGCCACGCCGTCGACGTGAACGGTGCAGGCGCCGCATTGTGCGATGCCGCAACCATATTTGGTGCCGGTCAGGCCGGCATTCTCGCGAATCGCCCACAGCAGCGGCGTATCCGGCTCGACGTCGAGGGTGAGTGTTTTTCCGTTGATTGTTAGGTTTGCCATCGCAGTCCCCTGATTGGCCAATCCACCGATTGAACTCCGGGCGGCACTGTGTCCGGCAAACTGGAACCATTCAAATCAACAGTCCGCGGGTTGGCTGCCGAAGCTTGCCGTGGTCGCAGGAAGATTGAGGGGATGGCGGTGTTGCTGGTCTCCGGCGGGTGCTCTCCAAACGCCGGCCTGGGGGCTGGGGCGACGGCCGGGAACGAGAGCTGGCGACAGTTTGTCTCTTTGGTGGGGGTGCAAGACGGCGATGCAATGGTACACTGCAGCCAAGCTGTGGGGTTTTTCTTAGGAGTTCCATGATCGTGCAGAGCCAATGCCGCGTGCTGATGCTCTATCCGCTGTTCTCGGCCGAGTCGTTTTGGAGCTTTGGGGAGTCCTGCAAAGTGATGGGCGTCAAGCGCCCTGCCGCCCCTTTGGGCCTGATCACCGTTGCCGCGATGTTGCCCGAGAGCTGGACCGTTCGGCTGATCGATTGCAACACCGCGTCCTTCAGCGACGACGATCTCGCCTGGGCCGACGTCGTGTTCACCGGCGGCATGTTGCCGCAGCAGGCCGACACGCTGCGCCTGATCGAAGTGTGTCGTGACGCAGGCAAGCCGGTGGTCGTCGGCGGTCCCGATCCGACCTCCAGCCCGCACGTCTATGAGCGGGCGGACTTCCGGGTGCTCGGCGAGGCCGAGAGCGTCATCGACGAGTTCATTGCGGCCTGGGAGGGCGGGGCGCGCTCCGGCGTCTTCACCGCGCCGAAATTCCAGGCCGACGTCACCAAGACCCCGGTGCCGCGTTTCGACCTGCTGAAGTTCGAGGACTATCTCTATCTCGGTGTGCAGTATTCCCGCGGCTGTCCGTTCACCTGCGAGTTCTGCGACATCATCGAGCTCTACGGCCGCGTGCCCAGAACCAAGACTGTCGAGCAGATGTTCGTCGAGCTCGAGACGCTCTACAACATGGGCTATCGAGGCCATCTCGACTTCGTCGATGACAATTTCATCGGCAACAAGAAGTCGCTCCGGCAATTCCTGCCGCGGCTCGCCGAGTGGCAGCGCGCCCATGGTTATCCGTTCGAGCTGTCGACCGAGGCGTCGGTCAATCTCGCCGACGACCCTGAATTGCTCGAGCTGATGGGCCGGGCCAATTTCTTCGGCATCTTCGTCGGCATCGAGAGCCCGGATCCCGCGACACTGGTCGCGATGCGCAAGAAGCAGAACACCCGCCGCAACATCGCCGAGAGCATCCACAAGATCTACGCGGCGGGCATGCTGGTCACCGCCGGCTTCATCGTCGGCTTCGACAACGAGAAGGTCTCGATGGCCGATGCGATGATCGACTTCATCGACGAGGCCGCGATCCCGGTCGCCATGGTCGGCCTGCTCTATGCGTTGCCGAACACGCAGCTCACCCGGCGGCTGGAGCGCGAAGGCCGGCTGCATCCGGGCCACGATGTGGCGCCGACCATCGGTGCCGATCAATGCACGGCCGGCATCAACTTCGACCCGGTGCGCCCGCTGCGCGACATCCTGACGGACTACAAGCGGGTGCTCGAGCACATCTACAGCCCTGCGGCCTATGCCGGACGGGTCGACCGGCTGATGACGTTGCTGGATCGCTCCAGGCAGCGATCCGAACTCGCCGAAGGCGACATCCGTTCCAAGCTCGGCGCGATGGAGACGGTGCACAAGGTGGTCACGGCTCTTCCGGAGGCGAGGGGACCGCTGTGGCAGACCTTCATGAACTGCGCCAAGCGTGACACCTCATCGGCCCGCATCGCGGTGCAGATGATCGCGGCCTATGCGCATCTCGGGCCGTACTCGCGCAAGGTCATCGCGGCCATCGACACCCGCCTGGCGGCTCTGGACCACGAAACCACACCGGCGACGGTCGATGTGACCGCTGCTTGAGAGCTTACTTCACCGCCAATCGCAAGAAGCTCATCACGCTGCCGAGCGCGGCAAAGCCGGCGCCGAGGGCCAGGGCCACCGTCGCGCCGTCGTGACCGGCGAGCGCGAAGCAGAGAGCGGCGAGCGCTGCCCCCGTCGTCTGTCCGGTGAGGCGCGCGGTCGCGACGATGCCGGAGGCGCTGCCGCTGCGATGCGGCGGCGCGCTCGACATCACCGCCTTCATGTTCGGTGCCTGGAAGAAGCCGAATCCCATGCCGCAGATCACCATCCGCCAGATGATGTCGGCAATGGCGGGGCTGGCGGGAAGCGTCGCGAGCAGCGCCATGCCGATGCCGAGCAGAACGAGGCCGATGCCGCCGAGCAGGCCGACCGCATGGCGATCGGACAACCGTCCTGCGATCGGCGCCATGATGCCGACCACCAGCGGCCACGGCGTCATGAAGAAGCCGGTCTCGACCTGCGAGCGACCCAGCACGTCCTCGAAATAGAACGGCAGCGAGACGAAGGCGAGTCCTTGCACGGTGAAGGAGCAGACCGCGGTCGCGGCCGACAGCGCGAACATCGGCCGGCCGAACAGGTCGATCGGCAGCATCGGGGCGGGATGGTCGGCGTGGCGGCGCGTCAGGACGAAGCCGAGCGCGAGCGCCGAGACCAGCTCGACGCCCACGACCACCGGCGACAGATTGTGCGCGGCGCTGCCGATGCCGGTGATGAACAGGCCGAGGCAGGCCGATGCCAGCATCGCGCCGAGGAAATCGAAGCCGTGATCGGCGCGCGGCGTCTTGGGTAGCATCGCAAAGCCGATGCCGATCGCGATCAGACCAAAGGGGATGTTGACGGCGAACAGCCACGGCCATGGGCCGATCGCCAGGATCGCCGATGCGATCGTGGGCCCGAAGGTGAAGGCGGTCGCGACCACCAGCGCGTTGTGGCCCAGGCCGCGGCCGAGCATCCGTCCGGGATAGACGAAGCGCACCAGCGCCGTGTTGACGCTCATGATGCCGCTGGCGCCGAGGCCCTGCAGCGTGCGCGCGACCAGGAGGCTATCGAGCGACCACGCCACCGCGCAGAACAGCGAGGCGATGGTGAACAGGATCAGGCCTCCGAGATAGATGCGCTGGTGCCCGACGATCTCGCCGAGCGCCCCGAGCGGCAGCAGCGTCGCCACCAGCGCGATCTGGTAGACGTTGACGACCCAGACCGACTGCTCCGGTGAGACATGCAGATCGGCGGCAATGGCGGGCAGGGCGATGTTGGCGATCGCGGTGTCGAGCGAGGCCAGCGCCAGCGCAGTGAAGATCGCGGCAATCGCCCAGCGCCGCTGTGCGGCGGGCAGGCCATCGGCGATGGGGTGGTCGGGCTCGTGCGCAGCGGCGGGTAACGTGATTGTCATTGCGTTCGCGCGTGGCTCCGGCGGCGTGGCCATGGGGACTTCGGCATGTACTACGGTGGAGCTGCCGGCCACAGGCATATGCTTGCATGCTGTGTATGCACGAAGGCTGGGCGATCCTCTGCTGAGCCATTTTTTGGAGAGCCAAACCAAAAAGTCGCAAAACAACCCCATGCACAGTAGAACGCCCTTTGATCGGAAAGGGGTTTTCCAGCGGTGTCGCGACGACATTCACGACCGCGATCAAGTTGACCCGTCGGGCAAAACACCGGCAGGATGAGATGCTGGCAGAGGAGACCGCGCCCTGGCTGGCTCCCGTCACCCGCGATCCCCATGTCAGACCGCAGGGCGGCGGCGCATCTGCCGGCTCTTCCGTTGAGCCAGATCAATACTCCCCTAGCAGACCCGCCGGACCTTTCCACGAGCGCATCGATGGAGGGGGGGCCGCATGCAAATTCTGTTCAGGGAGATCCGTAGCACCCCTTTGCTCTGGATGCTGGCGTTCGTGCCGATCGTGCTTGTGGCCGAGAAGGCGGCTCCGCATTCCCACACGCTGCTGTTCGTGCTGGCCGTGCTTGCCATCGTGCCGCTGGCGGCGCTGCTCAGTCATGCCACCGAAGCCGTCGCCGCGAAGACCGGTGATGCCGTGGGCGGGCTGCTCAATGCCACGCTCGGCAATCTGACGGAATTGATCATCGCCATCACGGCACTGCGTGCGGGCCAATACATGCTGGTGAAGGCATCCATTGCGGGCGCGATCGTCACCAACGCGGTGTTCATGCTGGGAGCTTGCCTGCTGCTTGGCGGCCTGCGCTACCACGTTCAGGAGTACAACCGCGCCGGTGCGCGGCTCTCATCGGGCCTGTTGCTGATGGCCACCGTGGCCCTGCTCGCGCCTTCGGCGGTCGCCGATCTCGATCACCTGCCGCAGGGCGGGGGCATCCTGAACAAGCTCAGCCTCGGCATTTCAGTCCTGCTGATCGCCGCTTACGCGCTCGGCCTGTTGTTCTCGCTCGTGACGCACAAGGAATTGTTCGCAAGCGCCGATCACGGCGACGACAACGAGGCGCACTGGCCGATCGGGCTGGCCGTGGGCACGCTGCTGGTCGTCACGGTGCTGGTCGCGCTGGTCAGCGAAATCTTCGTGGAATCGGTGCAGAAGGCCGCGGAAACCTTCGGGATGAGCCCGGCCTTTGTCGGCTTCATCGTCGTCTCGCTGGTCGGCGCCGCCGCCGAATTTGCGGTGGCCTTCGCCGCGGCACGCAAGGACAGGCTCGACATGGCCGTCAGCATCGCACTCGGCAGCGCCTCGCAGATCGCGCTGTTCGTTGCGCCCGCGCTGGTGCTGCTCAGCTATGTCGTGGGACCGAGGCCGATGGACCTGCAGTTCTGGCCGGGCGCCGTCACCATGGTGATGATTGCGACGGTCACGTCGGCCTTCATCACCGCCAGCGGCCGCTCGGCATGGTTCGTCGGCGCGCTGATGATCTTCATCTATGCGGTCTTCGCGCTGACGCTCTATGTCGTGCCGCCGGCGGGCCAGGGATGAGTTGCACCGGTTTGCCGGTATGAAGTGGCTCATCGCAAGCCATCCTCCGGCGAGGCAAATTCGTTTCCGCAAGTAGCTCCAGTCACTGCAGGTGAGCGGCAAATTCGGCGCTCTAACCCGCTACGGGCTGACCTTGACCTGGTCCTCCCAGTCCTCCCACGCGACGTTATTGATCTCCAGATAGCTCGAAACGGCCGAGCCGATGGTCGGAAAGAACTGGGCTTCGCCAAGCTGAGCATACAACCCAAAACGCTTCAGCTTGTCCTTCACGGGATCCTTGAGCTCGGCAAAGCAGAGTTCAATGCCCCTGGCCTTGAGCGCCTCGTCCAGTTCGGCAACAGTATCGCAGGCGGTGACGTCTACGCTCGTGACGGGCTCGGCGGCAACGACCAGCCAGCGCACAGGTGTTGGCGATGTCTCGACCGCTGCCAGAATTCGCTCCTTGAAGAACTCGGCATTGGCAAAGAACAGCGGCGCATCCCAGCGGAACAGCACCAGTCCGGGGATCAAACGGGCATCGGGATATCTCGTGATGTCGTGATAGCCCTTGACGCCGTATGCCCGCCCGAGAATTGCGGAGTGCGGACGCCAGCCGTCCCACAGGAATTCCGCAATGGCCACCGCGATGGCGAGGCCGATTCCCGGAATTGGGCCGAACACGGCCACGCCCACGAAGCACAGCACGGTCAACCAGAACTCCCACCGCTGGATCCGGTAGATCCGCTTGAGATCGTTGATCTCGATCAGGCCGATCGCGGCTGCGATCACCACTGCCGCCAATGCGGCATTCGGCAGGTGCTGCAACAGATTGGGCGCAAGCAGCAGCAGGAACGCGATCGCGAGCGCGCCGACGACATTCGTCAGCTGGGTGCGCGCGCCGGCGGTTTCGGCAACGGGCGTACGCGACGAGCTGCTGCTGATCGGGAAGCCCTGAAAGAAGCCGGTTGCCAGGTTGGCCGCGCCAAGACCCACCATCTCCTGGTTCGGATCGACCTTGTCGCCCAAACGGGCAGCATAGGTTCGCGACAAGACGCTGGTGTCGGCGAATGAGACCAGGGCGATGGCGGATCCGCCGGCCAGCACCGGGATCAGATCGCTGTATCCGATCTCCGGAATGGCGAAAGCCGGCAGACCTTGCGGAAGCGGGCCCAAGACTTTCACACCATGACCGGTTGCCAGATCAAGCAGCGCCACGACGAGGGTTGCTGCGACGACGGCGATCAGGACTCCCGGCAGTCGTTTGCTGCCCTTGAGCAGCAGGATGACGATCAGCGTGCCAAGCCCGACTGCGAATGCGGCCCAGTTCATCTTGCCGTCGTTGATCCCGTTGGCGATCGCCCAAAGGTCTCTCAGCGGGCCCGCGCTGTCGATCGAGAAGCCGAGCAGCTTTGGCAGTTGGCTGATCAAGACAGTCAGCGCAATGCCGTTCATGTAGCCATAGCGTATCGGCTTGGACAGAAGCTCAGTCACAAACCCCAATCGCGCGATGCCCGCCACAATGAGCACAGTTCCTGAAACGAGCGCCATCATGGCGGCAAGCATTGCCGCGCGCCCCGGATCACCCCCGGACAAGGGCGCGATAACACCGAGGATCACAGCAGCCAGCGCCGAATCGGGGCCGAGCACGATGATGCGGCTCGGACCGAACATCGCGTAGACAAGAAGAGGGACGATGGTCGCATACAGCCCGTGGATGCCCGGCAGGCCCGACGCAGCGGCATAAGCAATTCCGACCGGTACGAGCATGGCCGCCAGCACGAGGCCCGCGAAAACATCGTGCCGAAGCCAACCAGCTTCGTAGTGGCGAAGCATATCGATTCCGGGGACCCAACGCGTCCAATCGCTCACGGAGCTTACTCCAAAGGCCGGCCGCCATGCGGGCTATGGCCAATGCCGGCGGCAGTCTGGCGTCGGCTCGCCGATCGCGCGCAAGGATCTCGCAACGCCTCGAACGTTCCCTTGACGCAAATCAACGTTGTCGCCGCCTCGACGCTTCCGCGGCGTAGCAACGTTCAGGACGCGGGGCAAGAACTTGCGCTTCCAGTATTGATACCGTCGCCGGGATAACAAGGGATTTTCGAACGTGTCGCGACGACGTTCGCGGCCGCGATCACGTTGACCCGCCGGGCAAAACACTGGCGGAATGCTGACACGCCGTTCGGTACTACGGCCGCCGTGACGCGTGTAACCCGGCGAGCGCGCTCGAGCATCCGGGCGCGCACTCCGGTCCGGCCTGTTCCTCGCGGTCAGTAGTCCCAGAACACCGGGACCCAGCGGAAGGCATCGCCCGCCGCCGCGACGTGACCAACCGACGGGAACGGCATGTGCGTGGCCACCAGCAACTCGCCGCTCTCCGCGAGTTCCCGCAAAAGCCGGATGCGAACGCGTGCCGCCTCCTCGGGGTCGTGCTCGAAGCCGTTGTGCCATTCGGGCTGGTCGAACCCGACCGCAAACACGGCGTCGCCGGCAAATGTCAGCGCCTCACCGCCGGACGCCACGCGGACCACACTATGTCCTGGTGTGTGACCGCCGGTGCGGCGGACGATGACACCAGGTGCAACCTCGCACTGCTCGTCGAACGGCCGGATCTGGCTGCCGTACATGTTCACGAATTGCTTGGCGGCCGCCCGAAGCGCATCGGGAAAGCCTTGCGGCATGTTCGTGTGGGTGAAGTCGGGCGCCTCCCAGAACTTCACCTCGGCGGCTGCGACGTGGATCCGCAGGTCCTTGTGGAGCCGTTCCTTCACGCCGTCGACCAAGAGCCCGCCGACGTGATCCATGTGCATGTGGGTGAGGATCAAGTCGGTCACGGACGAAAGGTCGATCCCGGCGGCCTCCAGGCGCCTGATCAACTGTCCAGCCCGCGGCAGATGCAGGTCAGGATCGGACCCCAGTCCGGCGTCGATGAGGATCGTCTTGTCCCCACTTCGCACCATCACCGCATTCAATGCCCAGTCGAATGCATCCTGAGGCAGGAACATCTCGTTCAGCCAGGCAGCCCGGACGCCCGGGTCTGCGTTGTGTGCCAGCATGGTGGTCGGGAGCGGCAGCACGCCGTCACTGACGACCAGCACGTCGATGTCGCCGATGCGCACCGCGTAGCGCGACGGCACGAGCTCTTCGGGTTTCGCGGCAATGGAAGCGTTGTGCAGATTCATCTTGGTCTTCTTTTCGAGGTTGGGGGTCGGTGTTAGAGCGCGGTGACGCGCTCGGGGTCGGCGGAGGCGAGCGCCGCGGCACGCTCGGCCTTGGGCGGGTAGATCCAGACCGTGTTGATCTCCTGCTTGGTCTTCTTGGCGACGTCGCCAACCATCTCGACCGTGCGCTCCCAGCCGCGGGTGAACAGCGCGCCGGCTTCGCCGAGGTCGAGGCAGGTGACGTAGGCTTTCTGGTGATAGGGTCTGGTCGGAACGCCCAGCAGCTCGGCTGCGGCATTGTTGCCGGCGAAGGCGCCCATCCGGGTCGCGTGCTGACACGACATCAGCGCGTAATTGCCGACATCGTCACACGCGGCTCGTGCGGCATCGCCGGTGGCGAAGACGCCGCTCACCGACGGCACGCGGAGTTCGCGGTCGACGAGCAGCCGGCCAAACTGGTCGCGCTCGGCAGGGATCTGTGCCGTCAAAGGCGCCGCGCGCATGCCGGCGGCCCAGATCACAGTCTGGCATTCGATCCGCTCGCCGTCGGAAAGCGTGACGCCGGACTTGTCGAGCGAGGCCACACCGACACCGAGCCTGGTCTCGATACCGAGCTTGCGCAGCGCGTCCTCGATGACGGGGCGGGGGCCCGCGCCCATGTCCGGGGCGATCGCCTCGTTGCGGTCGACAATCACCACGCGCAGCTGGGCGTCCTTGCCGAGAATCTTGCGGAGGCGTGACGGCACCTCGGTGGCCGCTTCGATGCCGGTGAATCCGCCGCCTGCGACGACGACGCTGTTGCGTGCCTTCGAGGCCGGGCGGCTCGACAACCCGTGCAGGTGACGATCGAGCGCGACGGCGTCATCGAGCTGGTCGACGCTGAAACCGTGCTCGGCAAGGCCAGGGACGTTCGGGCGAAACAGCCGGCTGCCGGTGGCGACCACCAGCCGATCGTAGGGCAGCTTCTTCCGCGCGCCTTGAGCGGCAGCGATTTCGACCACCTTGGACCTGGTATCGATGGCCTCGGCATGGCCCCTGACATAGATGACGTCGATCGCCTTGAGGACGTCCTGCAGCGGTGCTGTCAGGGTCTCGGGTTTCGGCTCGTACAGGCGCGGGCGAACCACGAGCGTCGGCTCGGGCGCGACCAGCGCGATCTCGAGCTTGTCGGGCGAAGCGCCCTGGATGTCGCGCAGGCGGGCGGCTGAAAGGGCGGCATACATGCCGGCGAAGCCGGCGCCGATGATGACGATGCGCATGTTGACTGGTCCTTGATTGATGCGATTGCGATGAGGCAGGGCCAAAGCGCGATGAGATTTGGATGAATTGTCATCGCGCTTCAGGTTGTTGCTTGCGCATGATCTTTTCGGAAAACCGCTTCGCACTTTTCCGGATCATGCTTTAGGCCGTCACGAACCTGAGCAAGTCGGCATTGACGATGTCGGGATGCGTCGTGCAGAGGCCATGCGGCAGCAGGTCGTAGACCTTCAATGTGCCGCGCTTCAGCAGCCGGACCGACAGCTGTGCCGAGTCGGCAACGGGAACGATCTGGTCGTCGCCGCCATGCAGGACGAGCGTCGGCACCGCAATGTTCTTCAGGTCTTCGCTGAAGTCGGTTTCGGAGAAGGCTTTGATGCCGTCGTAATGGGCCTTGCTGCTGCCCGTCATGCCCTGGCGCCACCAGTTCCAGATGGCGGCCTGTGAGGCCTCGGCGCCGGGGCGATTGTAGCCGTAGAAGGGACCGCTCGCGAACTCGAAATAGAATTGCGACCGGTTGGCGGCGAGCCGCCGGCGCAAGCCATCGAACACCTCAAGCGGCAGTCCGCCAGGGTTGGACTCCGTCCTCAGCATCAGGGGCGGCACGGCGCCGATGAGCACGAGCTTGGCGACGCGATCCCGGCCGTGACGCGCCACATATCGCGTCGCCTCGCCGCCCCCTGTCGAATGGCCGACGTGAATGGCGTTGCGAAGATCGAGATGCTCGGCGAGGGCGGCGATGTCGGCGGCATAATGATCCATGTCGTGACCATCGCTGACCTGGCTCGAGCGGCCATGGCCGCGGCGGTCATGCGCGATCACGCGAAAACCCTTGCCGAGGAAGAACAGCATCTGGGCATCCCAGTCGTCGGCGCTGAGCGGCCAGCCGTGATGGAAGACGATCGGCTGCGCGGATCTCGGTCCCCAATCCTTGTAGAAGATCTGGACGCCGTCGCTGGTGGTGACGAAGGTTGCACCGTCGTTCTTGCCGATCGAGAAGGCGGCGGTCTTGGCGTCGCGGCCTATCGCCGAGGTGGAGCGGACCGTCAACGACGCCGTGTACAGAAGTGTCGTTGCGAGGATGTTTCGCCGCGAGGCGCTCGCGAGCCGGCCGACGGATGTGATGAAGGGCATTTGCTGCTTCCATTGCAGGTGTGGGGGCACCATGAATGTCTAGCGAACCGGATTTGCTCGTGCCCCAGCGCGATTGCCGCGTTTGCAGCGCGATTGCTGCTATCGCGCGCGTCGCCGCCAATCGCTCGGAGTTTCCCCGGTCAGCTTTCGAAACGCCGCGGCAAAGGCGGTCTGCGAGGAATAGCCAAGGGCGGCGGCGATCGAGACGACCGACTCGTCGGTGTCGCGCAGCATGTTCATGGCTTGCTCGAGCCGGTGCTGGCGCAGCCAGGCATGCGGAGAAAGCCCGGTGCTGTCCTTGAACGCGCGGCAGAAGTGAAAGCGCGACAAGCCGGCCTCGGCTGCAAGCGCTGCTAGAGATACGTCGGAATCACTGTCGGAGCGCAATCGCTCGATCGCCCGAAGCAAGGTCTTCGGCGCAAGCCCGCCCCTGGTCGGCGCGATCGTGCTTGGCGAGCCGGTGTGGGCAGCCAACAGACGGGTCGCCAGCAGGTCCATGAGTTGCTGCCTGAACAGCGTATCCAGCGCCTCGTGTCCTTCCAGCACGTCCGCCGCGCTCAGCAGCAGGCGGGACGTGACGGGATCCGGATGCGCGGTTCGCTCCAGGAGTTCGGCCCGTGCGCCGGCCCCGGCTTCGTCCGCA
Source organism: Bradyrhizobium sp. AT1 (assembly GCF_001590795.1). Lineage (GTDB taxonomy): Bacteria > Pseudomonadota > Alphaproteobacteria > Rhizobiales > Xanthobacteraceae > Bradyrhizobium. Next base: position 3,057,391 of record NZ_JXDL01000001.1, on the reverse strand, counting down.
ACGCGCTTCAGCGTCGTCTGCGGAAGGTAGAGCTGAACGACGTCGACGGGTTTCGGAATGTCCCACCGGGAGCTCGATCCCTCGGGGATGATGATCACGGCTCCCGGGCGAAACGTCCCGATTGCGACGGATTTTCCGGACCGCCGCTCCATGCGTTGCACCGCGCCGTTGTAAGCCATGATGACGTGGTGGCTCATGGGCGCGACGACGTCGTGCAACGGCTCGTGCTTCCAGTGAGCAATGCCGGCGCCGGAGGAATCCAGTGCCATGCGGAAAGGCACCGTGCCGAGCACGCGGGCCATCTCCACATCGGCAGCGGGCCGATCTCCTGCCGGGTCGCGCCGCATTTGAGACGCGGCAGGGATTTCGCTCAGAGATTCGCGCAGGACGACTTTGCTCATGGCGTTGCTCGTGTGGCGGCGCGTCGCGGATGCGCGACAAGATTGATCGTTGTTTCAGCCGCCGCAGAGCGGGGCCGAACGGCAGGTCTGGTGATGTTGCTCAAAGGGATGGATCGGGTCCGAAGGCGGTCCGTCGAGGTTCCGATGCCGTCGATCTACGGGGTACTAGTCGGCGCGAAGACCTGTGTCTTTCCTGATCCTGCCGCGCAGTGCCTGATCCTGCTTCGCCCACGCCATGGACGCGCCGCTTGCGTGCGTTTGTGAAAAGTCGTGATGTCCACGTCGCGGTTCGACCGCCCCTCACGCCGTCGGGGCATCGATCGATCGGTTTGAAATGTTTGGCGAATTCCGATGAGAGGCGATCCGGGGCGAAGCACCTGGGCCCCTCTAGGTGCGACGTCGACGGTCGTGGACAGCGGTGGGTGAATACCCATATACGACTCTCGAAATGGCAGGTTGCTATGGCCTGCTCGTCGACGTCACCGAAGAGACATGGGATGACCAGGACAGGTGCATACGGTGACCGGCTCCGAGCATTCCTCCGCCTCGAGGAAGTGCCGCCCACGCTGATGACCCGGTCGCTGCGCAATGCCGAGATCGCAGTCACGGAAACGCGAAACGACAATCCTGTGCCGGGCCTGTCCGGTTCGTTTGCCGCCGAAGATGCCTATCTCGTCAGCCTGAAATTGCGCGACTATCCGGAGTGCGAGATCTGGGAGCAGGGGCGTCACCTCACGAAGGCCGATGTCCATGCCGGGACGACCTATCTGTACGATCTCAAGGCCGACCCCCGCTACGTCATCGACAAGCCGTTTCACTCTCTGCATTTCTACGTGCCGCGTCCGGCGCTCGATGGTCTCGCCGATCAATCGGGCGCACGGCGCATCGATGCGCTCGACTGCAGCCCCGTCGGGCACGATGATGCCATCGTCCGTCATATCGGTGCCTCCTTGCGCGAGGGGCTGCGCCGGCCGGACGAGGTCAACCAGCTCTTCGTCGATCACATGATGCTGGCGCTCACCGCTCATGTCGCGCAGACCTACGGAGGCTTTCGCCACAAGGCCGAGGCCAGCCGCGGTGCGCTTGCGCCATGGCAGGTCGCGCGCGCATGCGACAAACTTGAGGCGGATCTCGGCGGCAAGGTGCCGTTGCAGGCGATCGCTGCGGAGCTCGGCCTCTCCGTCAGCCATTTCTCGCGTGCGTTTCGCGCTGCGACCGGCCTTCCGCCATATCGCTGGCTTCTGCATCATCGCGTGAGAACCGCAAAGCGGCTGCTGAGCGAGCGCGGTCCATCACTGTCCGACGTTGCCATCACGGCCGGCTTCGCCAACCAGAGCCACTTCACGCGGGTCTTCTCCGCGATAGCCGGCGTCAGTCCGGGTGCATGGCGGCGCGATGCGCTGGGAAAAGCAGCCTACGAAGGTTAGGCGCGCTTCGTCGAGCCATCTTACGGCACAAGCGTGATCAACTCGTAGACCACGACGGCGGCGCCGAGACAGCGCCGCCAGGGATTCACGCCGCGGAAGATCTCGTCAGCGCCCCAGATGATGAGGCCGCCTTTCACGGCGATCGTCAGGGCGACGCTGGCCTTGCCTGCGGAAGGCCAGATCCAAAGCAGAACGCCCGCGACGATCACGATCCAGAGAATGAAATTGGGCCATTGCGCGATGGTGATGGCACCGGTTTCGCGGCTCCGGAAGAACCATTGAAGGAATCGCCGCACGATGAGTTCGCCGATCAGAGCTCGATCTCACCCTCGTCACGTCCCCTCCAATAGGTCACGCGGTTGGCTCTGACCTTGATCAGGACGATGCCCGGCGTATCGATGCCATTCTCGAACCATTTGTCGAGATCGCTGGTCCAGTGCCGTTGGAAGGCCGCCTTGTCGCGGATCAGCTCGGCGGTCCCTTCGACGGCGACGTAGATGCCCTTTGAGAACAAGCCTGCCTCTGACGAAAAGCCAAGCGCGACTTTCGGGTTTCGCTGGATATCGGATACGGTCCGAGTCCGCTCATAGGCAAAATAGTAGGACGTGCCGTCGTAGGCGACATCGCCGTTGTTGCTCATGGGACGATTGGCGATTTCGCCGTTCCCGGTGTGGGTCGAAAGAATGGCGATGTCGATGCCGGCCATTTCCTTCGCGATCTCGGCGAGCGATGTCTTGGACATGAACTTCCCTCCAGTGAGGCTGAAGCAACGGCGGGATCGGACTCATGTTCCTCGAAGGGGGCACGGGAGATGCATCGCGCTTCCGGCATGCCATCGCAGACTGCTTTCGGCAGGTCTGTCTTGGCATGTTTGCGGGGAGGGCCGTGGGCGCGGGTTTGGTCCACGCGTGTCTTGCTTCAAAATGAAACCGCCCCCGACATCAAGTCGGAGGCGGTTTGAATTGATTCCGGGTCAGTGGCCGGTGCCGGGCTTGGTGGTCTTCGGGGGCTTGCCGTCTTCCATGCGACCCTCGTTGCGAAGATCGCGTCCCTCCTGAGCCTTGCGCTGGCTCTCGGGGTCCTTGCCGTGCTCGTTCATCTCTTCCTTGATGTAACCGGCGCCTTCCTTGATCTTGCCTTCAACGCTCATGATGTTCTCCTTCTATATGGGAGACAACGCGTTGGCGGAGCGACCGTTCCGGCATCGGTCCGCACCGAACTGTGAGGGAACCAAGCTAAAACTGATACCGCCGCAATCCCCCATCCACCGGGATCACTGTCCCCGTGATGTACCGCGCCACAGGCGAGGCCAGGAACACCGCGAGTGCCGCCAGATCCTCGGGCTCGCCCCAATAGCCGACCGGGATCTCTTCCTCGGCAAAACGCTCGCGATAATCGGGCGCGTAGTTGCGGCGGATCTGCTCGCTCATGATGCGGCCGGGCGGGATGCAATTGACGGTGATGCCGTGCTCGCCGATCTCGCGCGACAGGCCCTTGGCCCAGGCGTGCACGGCCGCCTTGGCGGCAAACGCCGCGTTGAGGCCTTCCGGCTCGGACTTGCCGGTGATGTTGACGATGCGGCCCCATTTGCGCTCGATCATCTGCGGCAGCAGCGCGTGTGCGATGCGGCGGTAGCTGGTGAAGTTCAGCGCGATCGCCTCGTCCCATTTGCTGTCGGGCGCATCGACCGGCAGCGGCCGGCTGCCGCCGGCATTGTTGACGAGGATGTCGACATGGCCGAGCTCCTTGAGCGCGAAGGCTGCGATCCTCTCCGCGGCGTCCTTGGCCATGACGTCCTGCTCGAACGGCGTGATTAGCCCGCCGCCGACGTCCTGCACCAGCTCGGCAAGCAGATCGGTCCGCCGCGCCACGCCGACGACGCGCACGCCTTCGGCCGCCAGGCCCTTGGCGATGGCGCGGCCGATGCCGATGCTGGCGCCGGTGACAACAGCGGTTTTCGATTTGAGCCCGAGGTCCATGGTCACACGCTCTCTTGTTGGTTTTTTGCGCCGTTCGTTTCCTGCCCGTCCCGCGGGCCTTGAATTGCTTCCGCGGGACGAGCAGTGGTAACCAAGAGTGACGTTGAAGGAAACACGAAAAAGAAAAGGCACCTGAGCGATGGCCTGGGATCCGCAGCAATATCTGAAATTCTCCGGCCACCGGCTCCGGCCCGCGGTCGACCTCTTGATGCGGATTCCGGATTTCGGCCCGCGCGAGATTGCCGATCTCGGCGCAGGCGCCGGCAATGTCACCAAGCTCATCAAGGAGGGCTGGCCGGCCGCGGCGGTGACGGGGGTCGAGGGCTCGGCCGAGATGGTCGCCGCGGGCCGCAAGGCCGCACCCGACGTGGAATGGTCGCATGAGGACCTCGGCCAGTGGCGTCCCGCCAGGCAATACGACTTGATCTATTCCAATGCCGCACTGCACTGGCTGCCCAATCATGCGGCACTGTTTCCGTCGGTGCTGGAGAAGGTGAAACCTGGCGGCATGCTTGCGGTGCAGATGCCGCGCAACTTTCTGGCGCCGTCGCATGTGCTGATCGGCGAGACCGCGCTCGATGGTCCGTGGCGGTCCAAGGTCGAGCATCTCGTCACGCCGCCGCCGGTCGAGGGGCCGGCCTTCTATCACGATCTTCTCGCGCCGATGTCTGATAACATCGACATCTGGGAGACCGAGTATCTGCAAGTGCTCGAAGGCGAGAACCCCGTGAAGGAATGGACCAAGGGGACATGGCTGACGCGCTATCTCGACGTGCTCGCAGGTGAGGAGAAGATCGCGTTCGAAGAGGCCTATGGGATGCGCGTTGCGAAGGCCTATCCGAAGAATGCGGCGGGGCAGACCCTGTTCCCGTTCCGCCGTCTCTTCATGGTGGTCCAGCGCAAAGGCTGATGCACTGCCGCAATGCGACATAACCGCTCGTTCCCAGCAGCGGCGCGGGTGCCGGGTTGCGCAGACCGCAGCCGTCAAGATAGCTTGGCTGCGGCAAATTGGGCTTAGGTCTAGTTGTTCGGCCTGCGGATTGCTGCCACTACTGACCTGCAAAACAAGAAGAACCCGATTTTCGAGGTTGCTGGGGAGGTCTTCATGCGCAAACTGCTTCTCGCGGTCGCTGCGGCCGCGCTCGTTCTGGCCCCGTTCGTCGCGCGGGCCCAGACTCCGATCGTCATCAAATTCAGCCACGTCGTCGCCAACGACACCCCGAAGGGGAAGGGCGCGCTGAAGTTCAAGGAGCTCGCCGAGAAATACACCGACGGCAAGGTCAAGGTCGAAGTCTATCCGAATTCCACGCTCTACAAGGACAAGGAGGAGATCGAGGCGCTGCAGCTCGGCTCGGTGCAGATGCTCGCACCCTCGACCGCGAAGTTTGCGCCGCTCGGCGTCAAGGAATTCGAAGCGCTCGACCTGCCCTGGCTCTTCAAGGACGATGCGACCTACGCCAACGCGATGAAGGGCACGATCGGCAAGTGGCTGTTCCAGAAGCTCGAGGCCAAGGGCATCACCGGGCTCGCTTATTGGGACAACGGCTTCCACATGCTCTCCGCCAACCGCCCCTTGCTGAAGCCGACCGACTTCCAGGGTCTCAAATTCCGCATCTCGGGATCGAAGGTCGCCGACCAATATCTCCGCATCATGGGCTCGATCCCGCAGATCATGGCGTTCTCGGAAGTCTACCAGGCGCTGCAGACCGGCGTGGTGGACGGCTGCGAGAACACCGCGTCGAACTATTTGACGCAGAAGTTCTACGAGGTGCAGAAGGACATCACCGTGTCCTATCACGCGCATCTGCAATATGCCGTCATCGTCAATTCGAAGTTCTGGTCCGGCCTGCCGCCGGATATCCGCACGCAGCTCGACAAGGCGATGGCGGAGGCGACCGACTACACCAACTCGATCGCGCGCCAGGAGAACGAAGACGCGCTGGCCGAGATCAAGAAGACGGGCAAGACCACGTTGCATACCCTCACCGACGCCGACCGCAAGGCCTGGCAGGAAGCGATGCAGCCGACGTATAAATGGGCAAAGGGCAGGGTCGGGCAGGAGGTGCTCGATCTCGTCGCCAAGGAACTCGACGTCAAGATGAACTGACGGCCGCGGCCCAATAACAACAACACCAACGGTCGGGGGTGATCGCACTCCCGGCCGTTTCGCTCTTGAACGACGAGCCGACGCTGGGGGGACCAAGTTGCTGCGTGTGCTGAATCGTTTTCTCGATCATCTCGAGGAATGGCTGATCGCGACGATGATCGCGGCCGCGACGTCGCTGATCTTCGTCGCCGTGCTGCATCGTTACGGCGCCGGGCTGTCGATCGACATCGCCAAATGGGCGGAAGCCCGCAACCTGACCTTCCTCGCTGTCCCCATGCGAGCTGCGTTCGTCTGGCTCGCCGCGCTCGATCTGTCCTGGGCGCAGGAACTCTGCATCTACATGTTCATCTGGATGGCGAAGTTCGGCGCCGCCTATGGCGTGCGGACCGGCATCCATGTCGGCGTCGATGTGCTCGTCAATATCCTCCCCGGCGGATCGCGACGCCGCGTCATCACTTTCGGCCTGCTGTGCGGCGCGCTCTTCACGGCCATCGTCGCCTATTTCGGGGCCGCCTTCGTCGGCCAGATGTGGCAGACCGGCCAGCAGTCCAACGATCTGGAAGCGCCGATGTGGATGGTGTATCTCACCATCCCGCTCGGCTCCGGCTTGATGTGCTTCCGCTTCCTGCAGGTCGCCTGGTCGTTCTACCGCACCGGCGAACTGCCGCATCACGACATGGCCGGCGTCGAAGGCGTCGAGGTCGACCCGGTGCATCCGGCGCCGGTGACGCCGACCCAGGTGGTCCGGGACGAGCGCAGCCCGCTCGGCTGGATCCTGATGCTGCTGCCGGTGCTGATCGTCGCCATCTGCTTCGCGCATGCAGGCCACGTCATCACGCTGCCGCAAGGCTTGCGCGTCGCGATCGTGTTCGCACTGCTGCTCTCCTTGATGCTGACGGGCATGCCGATCTCGATCGCGCTCGGTCTCACCGTGCTCAGCTTCATGTTCACGCTGACCGACGTGCGAACCGAATCGGTGGCGCTGAAGCTGTTCACCGGCATCGAGAATTTCGAGATCATGGCGATCCCGTTCTTCATCCTCGCCGGCAACTTCCTGACCCACGGCGGCGTCGCGCGGAGGATGATCAATTTCGCAACCTCGCTGGTTGGCCATTGGTACGGCGGTCTCGCTTTGTCGGGCGTGGTCGCCTGCGCATTGTTTGCCGCGATCTCCGGCTCCTCGCCGGCGACCGTGGTGGCGATCGGCTCGGTGATCCTGCCGGCGATGGTCGCACAAGGCTTCCCGAAGCGGTTCGGCGCCGGCGTCATCACGACGTCGGGCTCGCTCGGAATCCTGATTCCGCCGTCGATCCCAATGGTGCTCTATGCGGTCTCGACCAACAGCTCGGTGGGCAAATTGTTCATCGCCGGCATCGTGCCGGGCCTCGTGCTGGCCTCGCTGCTCGGCGCCACGACGTTCTATGGGGCCTGGCGCAACGACTATCCGCGGATGCCCAAGGCCACCTTCATGGAGCGCCTCGACGCGTTCCGCAAATCGATCTGGGGCATCCTGCTGATCGTGATCGTGATCGGCGGCATCTACAGCGGCCTGTTCACGCCGACCGAAGCTGCGGCCGTCAGCGCGGTCTACGCCTTCATCGTCGCGGTTTTCATCTACAAGGACCTGAAGCTGCGCGACGTGCCGCGGGTGCTGCTGTCGTCGGCCAACCTTTCGGCGATGCTGCTCTACATCATCACCAACGCCGTGCTGTTCTCGTTCCTGATGACCTACGAGAACGTGCCGCAGGCGCTGGCGCAATGGATGATCGACCAGGGCCTGGGGTGGATCGGCTTCCTGCTGCTGGTCAACCTGCTGCTGCTGGTGGCGGGCAACGTGATGGAGCCGTCCTCGATCATCCTGATCATGGCGCCGATCCTGTTTCCGGTCGCGGTCAAGCTCGGCATCGATCCCATTCATTTCGGCATCCTGATGACGGTCAACATGGAGGTCGGCCTGTGCCATCCGCCTGTCGGCCTCAACCTCTACGTCGCCTCGGGCATCGCCAAGATGGGGATCACCGAGCTCACGGTCGCGGTGTGGCCGTGGCTGCTCACCATGCTAGGATTCCTCGTGGTGGTGACCTATTGGCCCGGTCTGTCGCTATGGCTGCCGAGACTGCTCGGGATGTAACGTGGGCGAAGGACCACGTATGGCTAACGCGCGGTTAACCTGCGCGCTAAAATGCCACCGTGGTGCGACGCACGCATTTTTACGGATGTGAGGTAGGACCATGCCAGCAGATGGGAGCTGGCATGTTCTTCGACAGAATGGAAAACGGACGGGCATCGATCTCCGACGCCGTCTATCTGGAAGTCATCACGGGCCTTCACGGCACGACGATGCCGAACATTCTTGCGGCCGCCTGCCTCGCCATGGTCGGCGCCATCACGACCTACGAGACCGGGGACATGGTGACGGCGATCCTGACGGTCGCCGGTGTCGTGGTGGCGATCGTCCGTCTGTTTGAGATTTTTGCTTTCCGTCGACGTCTGGCGCGTTCACCGCAACTCGATCGGGCCGAGGCCGTGACCTGGGAGCGGCGCTATGTTGCCGGCACCGTTGCGACCGCGTTGGTGCTTGGCGTGTTCGCCGCACGCAGCATCATGCTGGGCGATGCGCTCTGCTCCGTGATGGCGATCGGGATCGGATTCGGCTTCGGCGCCGGCGTGGTCGCGCGGCTGGCGCTGCGTCCCGTCGCGGCGCTGCTCGATCTGGTCGCGATCGCCGGGCCCACCGCGATCGTCACCTTCATGCAGCCGGATCTGCGCCATTTCGGCCTCGGGCTCCTCATCCTGATGTACGTGGTCGCGAGTTTCGAGATGGTGCGGCTGAGCTTCAACGCCTCGATCAGCCAGATCACGCTGAAACGGAAATTCGAGCAGCTCGCGCGCTCGGATTCGATGACCGGGGTATCCAACCGCTCGGTGCTGGCGACGGACCTGCCCCTGATGCTGTCAGCCGGGATGGTTGCCGTCCATACGCTCGATCTCGACCGTTTCAAGGAGGCCAACGACCGGTTCGGCCATCCTGCCGGTGACGCGCTGCTGAAACAGGTCGCAGGAAGGCTCACGGCGCTCACGACGCAAGATGACCTGTTGATCCGCATGGGCGGCGACGAATTCGTCCTGGTCCAGAGTGCGGCGGCCGATGCGGAGGCGATGGCGCGGCGCATCGTGCAGTCGATCAGCGCGCCCTACGACGTCGACGGACAGGTGATCGAGCTCGGCGTCAGCGTCGGCGTTGCCGTCGCGCCGGATGACGGGCGCACGGCGGAGGCGCTGCTGTCGCGCTCCGACAAGGCGCTGTACCGGGCCAAGCAACATCGCGGCGGCTATGTGCTGGCGCGGGAATTGCGGGGGGCGGAAGCAGCAAAGGCGGTGACCGAAGGGTTGGCGGCGTAAGCGCGCATAAGGCCATCTTCCCCACGAGGGAAAAGCGAAGAAGGATCCAAGGTCCTCTCGCTTCCGCCGGCAATGGCATTCGCCCGCGAGATGCGGTTAGATGCCCGCGACAGGCCGGGAGGACACAAACGTGACAGACGCCAGCAACGAGCCGAAAGACGCGACGCCCTCCGTCATCGCTCAGCAAGCGGCAATGCTGAACGCGCTGCCATTTTCCGACACGCGGGATTTCGACGATGCCGCGCGCGGTTTCCTCGGCACGATCGAGAACGCGGAGATCACCAACCCGCAGGGGCGGACGGTCTGGAGCCTCGCGCCTTACGGCTTCCTCTCCACTGATGAGGCGCCGTCCACGGTCAATCCGAGCCTGTGGCGGCAGTCGCGGCTCAACATGCAGCACGGGCTGTTCGAGGTCGTGCCCGGCGTCTACCAGGTGCGCGGGCTCGACATCGCCAACATGACGCTGATCGAGGGCGACAACGGCGTCATCGTGGTGGACACCCTGACCTCGATCGAGGGCGCCCGCGCCGCGCTCGATCTCTACTTCAGGCATCGCGGCTTGAAGCCGGTCTCG
>NZ_JXDL01000001.1:3016732-3046860 GCF_001590795.1 Bradyrhizobium sp. AT1 | reverse complement strand
GTCCCGATCATCGCGCCGAACCAGTTCATGGAGCACGCGGTCTCCGAGAACATCATTGCGGGACCGGCCATGCTGCGCCGGGCGCAGTATCAGTTCGGGCCGCTGCTGGCCAAAGGCGCACGGGGGCGAGGTCGATTGCGGGCTCGGAAAGTCGATGGCCGCTGGCTCCGTCGCGCTGCTGCGTCCGACCGACCTGATCATGGCGACCGGCGACACGCGCGTCATCGACGGCGTGGAATTTGAATTCCAGATGGCGCCGAACAGCGAAGCGCCGGCGGAGATGCATTTCTTCATCCCGCGCTACAAGCTGCTGAACCTTGCCGAGAACTGCACGCACAATTTCCACAATCTGCTGCCGTTCCGCGGCGCCGACGTGCGCGATGCGCTGGCTTGGTCGAAATATCTGGGCGAGGCGCTGCAGCTCTGGGACGGCAAGGCGGAGGCGATGTGCGGCCAACATCACTGGCCGGTGTGGGGAGCTGACCGCATCGGCACGATGATCCGCCAGCAGCGCGACCTCTACAAATTCGCGCACGACCAGACCATCCGTCTGATGAACCATGGTCTTACCGCCGCCGAGATCGCCGAGACGATCCGCTTGCCGAAAAGCCTGGAGGGCGCCTGGCACGGCCGCGGCTATTACGGCCACATCCGGCACAATGTGAAGGCGATCTACCAGAAATATCTCGGCTGGTACGATGCCAATCCGGTCAATCTCGATCCGCTGCCGCCGGTGGAGTCGGGCAAGAAATATGTCGCGTATATGGGCGGCGCGGATGCGATCCTGGCGCGGGCGAGCAGCGATTTCGACAAGGGCGAGTTTCGCTTCGTCGCCCAAGTGCTCGGCCACCTCGTGTTCGCCGAGCCGGACAACGCGGCGGCGCGCAGTCTCCTGGCCGACACGCTGGAACAGCTCGGCTACGCTGCCGAGAGCGCGACCTGGCGCAACGCCTATCTGTTCGGCGCGCAGGAATTGCGCCAGGGCATGCCGAAGGTGCCGGCGCGCCCGCCGATGCCGCGCGAGACGTTGGCCGCGCTGCGCACCTCGCAGCTCTGGGACGTGCTCGGCATCCGCCTCAACGGGCCGAAGGCGGAAGGCAAGCACATCGTCTTGAACTGGAGCTTTTCCGACACCGGCGAGAGCTTCGTGCTCAATCTGGAGAATTGCGCGCTGACTTACACCGAGGGCGTGCAGGCGGAAGGCGCCGATGCCAGCTTCACGCTGGCACGTTCGACGCTCGACGAGGTGATCGCCAAGCTGACGAGCTTCCCGGAAGCCGTTGCCGCCGGCAAGGTCAAGCTGTCGGGCAACCCGATGAAGCTTGCCGAGCTGATGGGCCTGATGGACGAGTTTCCAAGGATGTTCGAGATCGTGGAGCCGAAGCGGGCGGTGGTGAAGTAGGGGGCGGGGCGTTGATGCTGGTGTGCCAAGGAGCCGCGTCACATTCCGCTGTCGTCCCCGCGAACGCGGGGACCCATAATCCCAGGGAAAAATTGAAGCGCGAGCTGGTAGCTCCGAGTCTTCGCACAACTGCTGCTGCGGAGTATGGGTCCCGGATCGGCGCGCGCTTGCGGCGCGCTTGTCCGGGACGACAATTGTGGGTGTGACTCGCTACTCCGCGCTGCTCACCAGCTTGATCCGTGGCGCCTTTTCCTCGGCGAGCCTGCGGTAGGCGGCGAGATAGTCCAGCGCCATGCGCCGCGCGGTGAAGCGCGTCTCGAACTGCTTGCGGATCGCGGCGCGGTCGAGTTGCGCGAGGCGACCGACGACACCGGCAGCGCTGAGCACGTCCTCGACGATGAAGCCGGTCAGCCCCTCGTCGATGATCTCAGGCACCGAGCCGCGATTGAAGGCGATAACTGGCGTTCCGCACGCCATGGCTTCGATCATCACGAGACCGAACGGCTCCGGCCAGTCGATCGGCAGCAGCAGGCCGAGCGCACCGCTCAGGAAATCCGACTTCTCGTGATCGCTGATCTCGCCGATGAACTCCACCAGCGGGTTGTTCTCGATCATCGGCCGGATCAGCTCGTCGTAGTAGTCCTGATCGGCACGATCGACCTTGGCCGCGATCTTCAGCGGAATGCCGCAATGGGTCGCGATCTTGATGGCGCGGTCGACACCCTTTTCGGGCGCGATACGGCCAAGCACGGCGAGATATTCCTGCTTTGCCGGCTTCGGCCTCAGCAAATTCTCCGGAAGGCCGTGATGGATCGTCGTCACCCAGTTCGCCTGCGGCACCGGGCGTCGCTGCGCATTGGAGATCGAGATGACCGGCATCTTGGAGAAGGTATTGAAGACCGGTTGATGCTCCGGCAGATCGAGCCGGCCGTGCAGCGTGGTGAGGAACGGCGTCGGCTGCCGGTGGAACAGCGACCAGGGATAATAGTCGAGATGGAAGTGGAGGAAGTCGAACTCCTCGTCGTCACATTTCTGCCGCACGCGCTCCAGCAGCACCATGTGCAGCGCATTGGGGTCCCGCACCGAACCGTCGAGACGAAGCGCCCGCGGCCATAATGCGTCCAGCTTGGCCGATGTCTGCGAATCGCCGCTGGCGAACAAGGTCACGTCGTGCCCAAGGGCCACCAGCTCTTCCGTCAACCAATGCACCACCCGCTCGGTGCCGCCATACAGCTTGGGTGGAACAGCCTCCGTCAACGGAGCTACCTGCGCAATGCGCATCTCACCATCTCCTCTGCGATCATGAAGTTGAACCCCCGCCAGTACGGCACCGGCATGCCAGACAGGGGAACGTTCCCGCAGTTGCGAAGTTCCTTCCCGCGTACGTTACATATTCGACACGTCGGCGGACCGTCGCGATGCTGCCACTACATCTTCTCACATCGTCCGCATCCGCATGTCGTGATCGCCCGGCCCGGGAACCGAGGCGAACTGCGCGATGTTCAGTCGATCAGTAACAAAAACGAAGATCAAATAACGGGGCGATAGCCATATGGATCATCTTTCTGGATACGCGCGCAGGCCATTTGCCTTTGTCTTGCGCTATCTTCGGATGCGAATGGCATCGCATCTGGTGATCCTGGCTGCGGTCGTCGCAGCGGTTGCCTGCTCCGTAGGCACTCAATACGGGGTCAAGTCTCTCGTCGACGCCTTGTCCGCTGGACCGTCGCAGGGCGGCGGCGTATGGCTGGCATTCATTCTGCTCATGTCACTGATCGCCGCCGACAACTTCCTCTGGCGAATTGCAAGTTGGACAGCGAGCTTCACCTTCGTCCGGGTCACGGGCGATTTACGACGCGACATATTTCGTCATCTGACCGGGCACGCGCCGAGCTACTTCTCCGACCGGATGCCGGGCATGCTGACAAGTCGCATCACGGCGACGTCGAATGCGGTGTTCACGGTGGAGAACATGTTCGTCTGGAACGTGTTGCCGCCCTGCATTGCCACAATTGCGGCAATCGCGCTGATTGGAACTGTCAGTCCCTACATGGCACTCGGCCTGACCGTGATTGCGGGCGGCATGGTGATCGCGATGTTCCGTCTCGCCGCCGCGGGCAAGCCGCTGCATGACGATTTCGCCGACAAGGCCGCCGCGGTCGACGGCGAGATGATCGACGTCATCAGCAATATGCCGCTGGTTCGTGCCTTCTGCGGCATCGGCCATGAGCACGAGCGGTTCGACGCGACCGTGAACCGCGAGCTCACTGCGCGAAGCCGCAGCTTGCGTTATCTGGAAAAGCTGCGGCTGTTGCATGCAGCCGTAACCGTGGTCTTGACGATCGCGCTGATGGCGTGGGCGATCACGCTCTGGCAGAAAAGCGAGGCGACGACGGGCGACGTGGTGCTGGTCTGCACGCTCGGTATCTCCATCCTGAGCGCCACGCGCGATCTCGCGGTGGCGCTGGTCGACGTCACCCAGCACGTCGCACGGCTGACCGAGGCGATCGCCACGCTGCTGGTGCCGCACGAGCTGCGCGATCATCCTGAAGCCGAACCTCTGGTGAAGAGCGGCGCGGCGATCGCGTACAACAACGTCACCTTCGGCTATCCCGGCGGTGACAAGATTTTCGAGCGCTTCAGCCTGCGGCTGCAGCCCGGCCAGCGCGTCGGCCTGGTCGGCCAGTCCGGCGGCGGTAAGTCCACGCTGTTCACGCTGCTGCAGCGCTTCTATGACACCGATGAGGGCAGCATTACCATCGACGGCCAGGATATCTCCAAGGTCACGCAGCAGAGCTTGCGCGAGGCGATCTCGGTCGTGCCGCAGGACATTTCGCTGTTCCATCGCTCGATTCGCGAGAACATCCGCTACGGTCGCCCGAACGCGACGGACGACGAGGTGCTGCGCGCGGCGATTGCGGCCCGCTGCGACTTCATCGACAACCTGCCTGAGGGCCTCGACACCATGGTCGGTGACCGCGGCGTCAAGATGTCGGGCGGCCAGCGTCAGCGCATCGCGATCGCGCGCGCCTTCCTGAAGGACGCGCCGATCCTGCTGCTGGACGAGGCCACTGCGGCGCTCGACAGCGAATCCGAGGAGGCGATCCGCGAGGCACTGTCGCGCCTGATGCGCGGCCGCACCGTGATCGCGATCGCGCATCGGTTGGCGACGCTACGCAATTTCGATCGCGTGGTGGTGCTGCGGAATGGTAAGATCATCGAAGACGGATCGCCCGAGCGCCTCATGCAGGGTCATGGACCCTATCGTGAGCTGGTCACGCAGGAAATGAGCCGGCTCGCTCAAGCCGCCGCGTAAATCAACAGTCGCGTTCTCGAGTCGGGTGCGTTTCCACACAGCGCAGGGGAGCTGCTCATGTCGGCCGAAGCCGTAGCCCAATTCGTCTCCGTGACGCGGACCTCCGAACAGGTCGCGGAGCAGCCTTTCTATATTCCGATGACCGGGCCGTCGGCGCGGCCGCGGCGGTCCCTCAAGCACGACGACATGTTCATCGTGCTCGACAGCCATGGCGACATCGGCGCGTCGGCCGGCGGGCCGGACGGCCTGTTCCATCACGATACGCGCTATCTGGCGCGGCTCGAGCTCGTGCTCGACGATCTCCAGCCGCTGCTGCTCGGCTCCAACCTGCGCGACGACAATTCGGCATTGACCATCGATCTGACCAATCCGGACATCTACCGGGGGGGCAGCCTGGTCTTGCAGAAGGATCTGCTGCACATCGTGCGCACGATCTTCCTGTGGCGCGGCACCGCCTATCAGCGCATCGGTGTGCAGAACCATGGCGAGCGGCGCGCCAGCTTCGAGCTGACGCTGCTGTTCGACAACGATTTCGCCGATCTGTTCGAGGTCCGCGGCGAGCGCCGCCCGCGCCGCGGCACCGGCACCAGCAAATTGCTCGGGCCAACCGACGTGCTGTTCGAATATCGCGGTCTGGACGACGCCGAGCGCACCACGGGGCTGCATTTCGACCCGCGCCCGACGCGGCTGTCGGTCAATGCCGCGACCTGGCAGCTCGAGCTGGATCCGCACGAATCGGCATCGCTGTTCGTGGCCGTGTCCTGCAACCGGCCGATCGCGGAGAAGCCGGCGCGCTTCTTCAGAGGCCTGCTCGCCCATCGCCGCGAGATGCGCCAGTCCACGATGGGCGCCGCCAGCATCGAGACGTCCAACAACATCTTCAACGAGGTCCTGTGCCAGGCCATGGCCGACCTCAACATGCTGATGACGGAGACGCCGCAGGGACGTTATCCCTATGCCGGCATTCCCTGGTACTCGACGACGTTCGGCCGCGACGGCCTGATCACGGCGCTTCAGATGCTGTGGGTCGATCCGCGCGTCGCCAAGGGCGTGCTGCGCCGGCTCGCGCATTTCCAGGCCAAGGCGGTCGATCCGCTCGCCGATGCCGCGCCCGGCAAGATCCTGCATGAGATGCGCGGCGGCGAGATGGCGGCGCTGCGCGAGGTGCCGTTCGCGCAGTATTACGGCAGCGTCGATTCGACGGCGCTGTTCGTCCTGCTCGCCGGAAGCTATTTCGAGCGGACCGGCGACGAGACAACCTTGATCGAGCTATGGCCGGCGATCGAGGCGGGGCTGGCCTGGATCGACGGTCCCGGCGATCCCGACAAGGACGGCTTCGTCGAATACCAGCGCGCGACCGAGAAGGGGCTTGCCAACCAGGGCTGGAAAGACTCCTTCGACGCGATCTTCCACGCTGACGGCCAGCTCGCGGAAGGCAATATCGCATTGGCCGAAGTCCAGGGCTACGTCTATGCCGCCAAGCAGCTCGCCGCGCGTTGCGCCTTGCGGCTCGGCAAGCCGGATCGTGCGCGCAAGCTCGAGGCCGAGGCCAGGGCGCTGGCCGAACGCTTCGAGGCGGCGTTCTGGTGCGAGGAGCTCGGCACCTATGCGCTCGCCCTCGACGGCAAGAAGCGGCCGTGCAAGGTGCGGACCTCGAACGCCGGTCAGGTGCTGTTCAGCGGCATGATCCGCGAGGACCGCGCCCGCCTCGTCGCCGCCGATCTGATGCGGCCGCATTTCTTCTCGGGCTGGGGCATCCGCACCGTCGCGCGAGGCGAGGTGCGTTACAATCCGATGTCCTATCATGACGGGTCGATCTGGCCGCACGACAATGCGCTGATCGCACTCGGGCTTGCGCGTTACGGCCTCAAGCACTCAGTGGCGCATGTCTTCAAGGGGCTGTTCGACGCGGCGACCTATATGGACCTGCGCCGGTTGCCCGAATTGTTCTGCGGCTTCCGGCGCGAGAAGCGGCGCGGCCCGACGCTCTATCCGGTCGCCTGCGCGCCGCAGGCCTGGGCCAGCGCGACGCCGTTCACGCTGCTGGAAGCGGCCCTCGGCCTCGAGTTCGACGTGACGCGCGGTGAAATTCGTCTGCGCAACCCGCACCTGCCGACATTCCTCAACGAGGTGATCCTGCGCGATCTGCGCCTCGGCGAGTCCAGCGTCGATCTTCGCGTCAGCCGCCATGGCGATGACGTGGCGCTGGAGGTATTGCGCACACGGGGCCAGATCCAGGTCTCGATCGTGCTGGCGCGCTAGCGGCGAGCAAGGAGGGCGTCATGCGTGCGGTCGGAGCATTGATTTTTGGCCTGGTGATCGTCGCGAATCTGGCGGTCGCCACCTCGCATGCCGCAGACGAGCCGCCCGCAGGCGCGAATGAGGCGAACGCGCCGGCGACCCAGCCGCCGGCCTCGACCGTGCCCGTCACGCCGAAGGACGCCGCCCCACCGCCTTCGGTGACCATCATCGGCGCGAGCGAGGCCCACGGCGTGCTCGGCCGCGACGTGCGCAGCGCTGCCGGGGAGGACATGGGCCGCATCGTCGACGTCATCGTCGACCGTACCGGCCATGTCCGCGCCGCGGCAATCGATTTCGGCGGGTTTCTCGGCGTCGGCAGCCGCAAGATCGTGGTCGATTGGAACGCATTGCGGTTCGGCAAGATCGCCAACAAGAAGGACAGCATCACGCTGGAATTGACCAAGGCGCAGGTCGCGGCCGCGCCGGAATACAAGGAAGACACGCCGATCGTCGTGCTCGGCGCGTCCGGCAGCCTTCAACCGTTGCAAGCGATCCAGTGAGGCGCGGGGAGGGTTGACCGCCTGTGCTGTTGTCGAGGAAGCCGAACCGAGCAGATCGCGATGGCCACGTTGAGCAGGACAACGTCGCCGCGCCATCGGCTGCCGGCATTCCGGCGCCGTCGCGCCAGAGCCTGCGCGGCCTCGACTGGTTCATCTTCTTCCTCGCCGACGTCCAGACCGGATTCGGCCCCTTCATCGCGGTCTACCTGACCACCCAGAAATGGACCCAGGTCGAGATCGGCCTCGTGCTGTCGATCGGCGGGATCGTCGCCTTGATCGGCCAGATGCCGGGCGGGGCGATCATCGATGCCGCGAAATCGGAGCGCTTGGTCGCCGCCCTCGCGATCGCGACCATCGGCGCTTGCGCACTGGCCTATGCTGCGATGCCGATCTTCCCCGTCGTGGTGGCTGCGGCCACCTTGCACGCGGCGGCGAGCTGCGTGCTGGGGCCGGCGATCGCGGCGATCAGCCTTGGTCTGGTCGGCCCGTTCGCGATCGGCGAGCGCCTCGGCCGCAATGCGCGCTTTGCCTCGCTTGGCAACGGCGTCGCAGCGGCCGTGATGGGCACCGCGGGCTATCTCTTGTCGAGCCGCTCGGTCTTCCTGGTCACCTTCCTGCTCGCAATTCCGACGCTGATCGCACTCTCGCGCATCCGCGAGAATGAGGTCGACATCAGGCGCTGCCACGGCGAGATGCCGCCTGAAGCGGCCGACCGTGGCGACACCAATCTCTGGCATCTGGTCCGGCAGCGTCCGCTCATCGTCTTCGCTCTCAGCGTGCTGCTGCTGCAACTGGCGAACGCCTCGATGATGCCGCTGATGGCAAGCGCCGTGACGGCGCGGTCCGCCCAGTGGGCGACGGTGCTCGTCGCCTTTTGCATTGTCGTGCCGCAGGCGATCGTGGCGCTGCTGTCGCCGACGGTCGGCCGCAAGGCGCAAGCGTGGGGCCGGCGCCCGTTGCTTCTGATCGGATTCGGCGCGCTGGCGATTCGCGGCCTGCTGTTTGCGACCGTGCGCGACCCCTATCTGCTGGTCGCGGTGCAGGTGTTCGACGGCATCACCGCGGCGGTGTTCGCGGTGATGATTCCGCTGATCGTGGCCGACGTCGCTTTTGGCAGCGGCCATTTCAACCTGGCGCAGGGCATCGTCGGCACCGCCACCGGAATCGGCGCGTCCCTGAGCACGGTGCTCGGTGGTTACGTCAGCGACAAGTTCGGCAATGCGACCGCCTTCATCGGGCTGTCCGGCGTAGCCGCGACGGGACTTTTGCTGATCCTCTTCGTGATGCCGGAGACGCGGCGCACGGCATGATCGCGGGCGAAAGAAAATGGCCGGCCGAAACGAGTTCGGCCGGCCAAGTGCGTAGGGAGGAGGAAGATCAGTCGAAGATCAGGCGTCGAGATGCTGCAGGCGCTGACGGTTGCGCAGCACGATCTGGCGGGCGCCGGAGAAGCCCAGGATGCCCTGGCTGTGAAGCTGCGACAGCGCGCGCGACACGGTTTCAAGGGTGAGGCCGAGATAGTCGCCGATGTCGCGGCGGCACATCGGCAGCGCCATCATGCCGGCAACGGCGAGGCGGCGGTCCATTTCGAGCAGGAAGGTCGCAACGCGCTCCATCGCGGTCTTGCGGCCCAGCAGCAGCATGTGGTCTTCAGCATGGCGCAGCTCGCCAGCGGTCATCGCCCAGAGCTTGCGGGCGACCTGGACGTCGGTGCCGGCGGCCTTCTCGAGGCTTGCGCGCTTTACCAGACGCACGGTGGTGTCGATGATGGCTTCGGCGGCAAGGCGGTGAGTGGGACCGGATTCGAGGCCGAACACGTCGCCGGGAAGATGGAAGGCACCGATCTGGCGGCGACCGTCGGACAGAAGCTTGTAGCTGCTCACGGCGCCTGACACGACCTGGTAGACATATTCGGACGGTTCGTCTTCGCCATAAATCTCCTCGTCCTTGCGGTAGGAGAATTCGGTGGCGACGAGGCCGACATGGCCGGCGATGGCACCGAACTGGTCGGTAACGGGATGGGCGGGAGCGATCTTGCCGACGATCTGGGTGTTGATCGCCTGGGTGTTGAGGGTCTGGGTGAGCATCTGCGCCATCTCCGTTGTGATGACGCCTTGGTACGCGGTATCCGGGGCTTCGAAAATTTAGAGCGATATCTTAAGGGGGGTGCCTTACGTAGAATCCCGTAGGTCAGGCGCGGGGGCGGGCCTGGATGGCGTGGCGAATGCACTTGACCAGGTTTTCGTCGAGAAGCGGCTTCAAAACCACGTCTTTGATGCCCGCCATCGCTGCCCGGGCCGAGATGTTCTCGTCGGGATAGCCAGTGATCAGGACCACAGGCACGTCGCGGTCGGATTCGCGCAAATGGCCGGCCAGCTCGATGCCATTGATATCCGGCATCTTGTAGTCGATGACGTAGCAATCCGGTCCGGGCGCGCCGCCGACATTGAGCAGCGCCGTGCCGCTCCGGAAAGTTCGCACGGCGAAACCATCGGTTTCCAGCAGGAACCGCAGGGACCCCAGGACGGCGGCGTCGTCATCGACCACATAGACGGTGCGGGGCGCTGAGGACGACGCCCGCTCATGATGTGAACCGACCTCGATCATCCACCTAGGCTAGCACAGCGCCGGGACGGGGGATTGACCTGCCTCAATCGTTGAGCATGCCGGCGCGCATTGCCAGCCGGACCAGCTCCGAGAGGCTCCCCGCCTGCATCTTGGTCATGACATTGGCCCGGTAGACCTCGATGGTCCGCGGGCTGATGTCGTATTCGCGGGCGATCAGCTTGTTGGACAGGCCCGCGATCAGCCCTTCCATGACCTGTCGCTCCCTGGGACTCAAGGACGCGACGCGGGCGGCGATGTCCTGCGCGACGGCCTCGCTCTTGGCGGTGGGCTCGGCCTGGCGGATCGCCGATTCGATCATGGCGGTGAGGCGGTCGTCATCGAACGGCTTTTCCAGGAAATCGACCGCCCCGAGCTTCATCGCCTCGACCGCGAGCGGCACGTCGCCATGGCCGGTCATGATCAGGATCGGGAACGCGCTTTGCTGCGCCTTCATCCGCTTCAGCAGCTCGATGCCGTCGAGGCCGGGCATGCGCACGTCAGAGACGACGCAGCCGAAGCCGAGGCCGGGCAGGGCATCGAGAAAGGCCAGTGCGTCGTCGAACAGCGTGACGTCGAATCCGGCGGAATCCAGCAGAAAATTCAGCGAATCGCGCATCGCGGCGTCGTCGTCGATGACGTAGACGTGTCCCTTGATCGTCATGAATCAGCTTTCGTCGGTTGCCGGCAAGGTGAAGCGGAATGTCGCTCCGCCCGCTGCGTTGCTCTCCGCCCACATGCGGCCGCCGTGAGCCTCGATGATCGAGCGGCTGATGGAGAGCCCCACACCCATGCCGGTGTCTTTGGTGGTGAAGAAGGTCTGGAACAGGTTTGGAATGACGTCGTCCCGGAAGCCCGAGCCGGTATCGGAGACTTCCACCTCGATCATGTCGTCGGCGACACGGGTGTTGGCGACGGCAAGCTCGCGCCGCGGTGACTGCGCCATGGCTTCGAGCGCGTTGCGAAACAGATTGACCAGCACCTGCTGGATCTGCACGCGGTCGGCAAGGACGAGATCGGCGTCGGGATCGAGGCTGAAGCGGAGCTGCACATTCTGCTCGCGCGCGCCAGCAAGCCCGAGCGCGCCGGCCTCCTCGATCAGCTTGGACAGGCTCTCGACGCGCTTCTCCGATTCGCCGCGGGAGACGAAGTCGCGCAGGCGCCGGATGATCTGGCCGGCGCGCAAGGCCTGCTCGGCAGCGCGATCCAGCGCACTTTCGACCTTCGGCGCGTTGGGATCGCTGCTTCCGGCGAGGAGGCGCCGCGATCCCTTCATATAGTTGCTGATCGCCGCCAGCGGCTGGTTGAGCTCGTGCGCGAGCGCGGAGGCCATTTCGCCCATCGCGGTCAGCCGCGAGACGTGGACGAGCTCGGACTGCAATTCCTGCAGCCTTGTCTGGGTCTGCTGGTGCTCGGTGAGGTCGCGAACAAAGCCCGTGAAATAGGGCTCGCCGCCGGATTCCATCTCGCCGATCGACAGGTGCATCGGAAAGGTCGCGCCGTCACGCCGCTTGCCGGTCACGATGCGGCCGATACCGATGATGTGCGGATCGTTGGTCGTGCGGTAACGAGCGATGTAGCCATCGTGGCGGGTGCGATCGGGCTCCGGCATCAGGATGCTGACGTTCTGGCCGATCGCCTCGTGCTCGGACCAGCCGAACAGGCGCTCGGCCGCCGTGCTGAAGAGTTGCATGATGCCGTGGCCGTCGATGACGATCATGGCGTCGGGAATCGTCTGGAGGATGGAGCGGAGGTGGGTCTCGCGTGTGCGCAGCGCCTCCTCGACCTGCTTCTCCTCGTCGATGTCGAGAAAGATGCCGCTGAGATGACGGGCGGCGCCGGCTTCGTCCCGAATGAGTCCGGCCCGGGCGCGGATCCACTGCCCGCTGCCGGAGGCATTGGCGACCCTGAAAGACACGTCGAAGCTGCCGCCACGCTCGGAAACTCGCTTGATTGCGCTCTCGACCCGCTCTCTGTCCGCGGGTTGAAGCCGCGACAGGAACAGCTCGTAGCTCGCCGGCTGATCCCCTTCGACGCCGAGCAGAGCCCTGGCGGTCTCCGACCAGTCCAATTCCCGCGTTGCGAGGTCGAGATCCCAGGTACCAACGCCAAACCCTTCGATCCGAACGCGAAAACGTTCGCCTCGACCGTCGTCCTGCGAGTGCGTTACGCGGGTCGGCGACAAATGATGCTCCTCGTCCTGATGCGGCGGCTCCGGATGCGGTTACCGCTCCCCTAATGTCGCCTAAGGCCGGGCCGGAGGCAAGTTCTGTCGCTCGCCGCTTGACGGCACGATTCGGCGCCGGCGGCCTCCTTGATCTATCTCATCCCGATATGCGGAGGCTGGCGTAGATTTCATTGAAGTCTTTGCAGGAGAATTCCGATGACATACGCGACGGTGATGGTCAGCCTGGCGCTCGATCAGTCCAACGAGGCGCGCCTTCAGGTCGCCGGTGAACTGGCCGAGCGATTCGAGGCGGCCATCGTCGGGGTCGCCGCGGCGCAGTTTGCGCCGCCGCTCTATTTCACCGACGGCGCCGAGGCGCAAGCGCTGATCGACGAGGGCGAAGCTTCGATCAAGCGGCGGCTGGCTGGCCTCGAGGCGCAATTCCGTGCCGCGACCAAGAATCGTGGCGGACATGCGGAGTGGCGCAGCGCCATGGACTTTCCGGCGCGATTCGCCCTGGCACAGGCGCGTTGCGCCGACATCATCGTCAGCGGCGGGCAGAGCCCGGCCTTCTCCGATGCGTTCGCGCTCGCAAGCCCCAAGGATCTGGTGATGCAGGCCGGCCGGCCGCTTCTCGTCGTCCCCGACCGCGCCAACTGGCTCGACCTGCGCAGCGTGCTGGTGGCGTGGAAGGACACGCCTGAGGCGCGGCGGGCGGTGGTCGATGCGCTGCCGATGCTGCGCAAGGCCAGGGACGTCACCATCGCCACGATTCCGGAGCGCGACGAGGACCGTGCGGTCGTGACCGCCGGGGTCACTGACGTCGCCGCCTGGCTCGCCCGTCACGGCGTCACCGCGACGGCGCGCATCTGCGAAGGCGCCCGGACCGAAACCGCCGCTGCGCAACTGGAGAAAGTCGCCGGCGACGTCGATGCCGGCCTGATCGTCGCGGGCGCCTATGGTCATTCGAGGTTTCGTGAGCTGATCCTGGGCGGCGTCACCCAGTATCTGGTCACGCAGACCGCCCGCAGCGTGCTGCTGTCGCACTGACGGTCGGCCGGAATCGAATCGAGGAGGACGCGCCGTGTACAAATTTCTTGAACAGACCGTCGACGGCTACATGACGCGCAACGTCAAGGCGGTGCAGCGCGACCGCGACTTGCTCCAGCTCAGTGAGATGTTCGAGGCCGACGATTTCAACTCCTATCCGGTCGAGGACGACGGGCAGGTGGTCGGCATCGTCACCAAATTCGACATCCTGAAGTGCTTCGCCTTCACGCCGACTCAGATGCTGCCCCGCTATCACGACCTGATGAGCCGCAAGGTCGGCGACGTCATGACGCCCGAGTTCATCTATGTCAGTCCCGACACGCGCCTGACGCGCGTGCTCCAGATCATGGTCGAACACCGCATCAGGAGCATCATCGTGCTCGACAGCGCGCAGAAGCTGGCCGGAATCATCGCCCGCGAGGACGTCATCGCGGCG
This sequence comes from Bradyrhizobium sp. AT1, assembly GCF_001590795.1. Classification (GTDB taxonomy): domain Bacteria; phylum Pseudomonadota; class Alphaproteobacteria; order Rhizobiales; family Xanthobacteraceae; genus Bradyrhizobium. The sequence continues at coordinate 3,033,084 of NZ_JXDL01000001.1, read as the reverse complement.
CTCAAGGCTACGGCGCGCGACTGACAGAGCCGCCCGGGTCGGCAACCGAAAACGGCTTCCGTGATTCTACGGAGGCTGTTTTCGTCTGAGCGTCGCGAGGACTTGTTTCCCGACGCGTGAGCGGAGCAGGGCACGTCACCGGACTTTGCGCGAAAATCTGCAGGAAACCAGCACGGCCTTGCCGGGTGCGACGAACTTAAGTGCCGCTCTTGATTTCAATCAATTCCCGGTGAGGGTGGATGTGGTTTCTGGCGCTGTGTTCTTTCAGAGAGAATCCGCATGAGCCAGCCCTCCATTTCCAAATCCATGACCATCGGTGAAAGCGGCCTGGCTGTCGTGTTCGCAGTCACCGCCTTCCTCTGCGTGATCGCCTCGGCCAAGGCGCTCGATGCGCCCTTCGCCTTCCATGCCGCGCTCAGCGCGGCGGCGAGCCTCGCCGCGGTGTTCGTCATCGTCAACCGCTACCTCGATCGTCCGGCGGCGCTGCCACCGCAGGAGATCAACGGTCGCCCGAACTACAACATGGGCCCGATCAAGTTCTCCTCCTTCATGGCGGTGTTCTGGGGCATTGCCGGCTTCCTCGTCGGCCTCATCATCGCCTCGCAGCTGGCCTGGCCCGCGCTGAACTTCGATCTGCCCTGGACCAGCTTCGGCCGCCTGCGGCCGCTGCACACCTCCGCGGTGATCTTCGCCTTCGGCGGCAATGTGCTGATCGCGACCTCGTTCTACGTGGTGCAGAAGTCCTGCCACGTACGCCTCGCCGGATATCTCGCGCCTTGGTTCGTCGTGGTGGGCTACAACTTCTTCATTCTGATCGCCGGCACCGGCTATCTGCTCGGTGTCACCCAGTCGAAGGAATATGCCGAGCCGGAATGGTATGCCGACCTCTGGCTGACCATCGTCTGGGTCGTCTACCTGCTCGTCTTCCTTGCCACCGTCATCAAGCGCAAGGAGCCGCACATCTTCGTCGCGAACTGGTTCTATCTCGCCTTCATCGTGACGATCGCGGTGCTGCATCTCGGCAACAACCCGGCGCTCCCCGTCTCGGTGTTCGGCTCGAAGTCCTACGTCGCCTGGGGCGGCATCCAGGACGCCATGTTCCAGTGGTGGTACGGCCACAACGCGGTCGGCTTCTTCCTGACCGCCGGCTTCCTCGCCATCATGTACTACTTCATCCCGAAGCGCGCCGAGCGGCCGATCTACTCCTACCGGCTGTCGATCATCCACTTCTGGGCGCTGATCTTCCTCTACATCTGGGCCGGTCCCCACCATCTGCACTACACGGCGCTGCCGGACTGGACTCAGACGCTCGGCATGACGTTCTCGATCATGCTGTGGATGCCCTCCTGGGGCGGCATGATCAACGGCTTGATGACGCTGTCCGGTGCCTGGGACAAGCTGCGCACCGACCCCGTGCTGCGCATGCTCGTGGTCTCCGTCGCCTTCTACGGCATGTCGACCTTCGAAGGCCCGATGATGTCGATCAAGGTGGTCAACTCGCTCAGCCACTACACCGACTGGACTATCGGCCACGTGCATTCCGGCGCGCTCGGCTGGGTCGGCTTCGTCTCCTTCGGCGCGCTCTACTGCCTGGTGCCGTGGGCCTGGAATCGCAAGGAGCTCTACAGTCTGAAGCTGGTCAACTGGCACTTCTGGATCGCGACCCTCGGCATCGTCCTCTACATCTCGGCGATGTGGGTGTCCGGCATCCTGCAGGGCCTGATGTGGCGCGCCTACACTTCGCTCGGCTTCCTCGAATACTCCTTCATCGAGACCGTCGAGGCGATGCATCCCTTCTACATCATCCGCGCTGCCGGCGGGGCGCTGTTCCTGATCGGCGCGCTGATCATGGCCTATAATCTCTGGATGACGGTTCGCGTCGGCGAGGCGGAAGTCCAGATGCCCGTCGCTCTTCAGCCGGCGGAATGAGGAGCAAAAAATGTCATTCTGGACACGTCATCAAGTCTTCGAAAAGAACTCGATCATCCTGGTCGTCGGCATCCTGCTGGTGATCGCGATCGGCGGTCTCGTCGAGATCACCCCGCTGTTCTACCTCAAGAGCACGATCGAGAAGGTCGACGGGGTCAGGCCCTACACGCCGCTGGAGCTCGCCGGGCGCAACGTCTACGTCCGCGAGGGCTGCTATCTCTGCCACTCGCAGATGATCCGGCCGCTGCGCGACGAGGTCGAGCGTTACGGCCACTTCTCGCTCGCCGCCGAGAGCATGTTCGACCACCCGTTCCAGTGGGGCTCTAAGCGCACCGGTCCCGATCTCGCCCGCGTCGGCGCCAAATATTCCGACGACTGGCACGTGACCCATCTGACCAACCCGCGCGCGATCGTGCCGCAGTCGGTGATGCCCGGCTATCCGTTCCTCAGCCGGAACGAGGTCGATCCGGACACCATCGCCGACCACATGCGCACGCTTCGGACCGTCGGTGTCCCCTACACGGACGATCAGATCGCCAGCGCCGGCGCGGATTTGAAGGCGCAGGCCGACCCGGAAAACGCCGGCACCGATGCCTTCAACAAGCGCTACGCCAAGGCCGTCGTGCGCAATTTCGACGGCAAGACCGGCACGCCGACCGAGATGGACGCGCTGATCGCGTACCTGCAGATGCTCGGCACCCTGGTCGACTTCAAGATCTACAACGAGAAAGCCAATCTTCGCTGAGAAGGCATCAACGATGAAAGCCATCCTGACACTCGACAATCTCGCGTCCGGTCTCGTGACCACGATCTGGACGCCGGTGTTCGTCGCGATCTTTCTCGCGATCGTCGCCTACGCATTTTGGCCCCGTAACAAGGCTGCGTTCGACGAAGCAGCGCACCTGCCCTTGCGGGAGGAGTAGAGAACCATGACCGATCATTCTAGCGACATCGATTCCGTCTCCGGCAAGTCCACGACCGGGCACGAGTGGGACGGCATCAAGGAGCTGAACACGCCGCTGCCGCGCTGGTGGGTGATCACCTTCTACCTCACCATCGTCTGGGCGATCGGCTACTGGGTCGTCTATCCGGCCTGGCCGCTGATCCAAAGCAACACCACGGGCATGTTCGGCTATTCCTCGCGCGCGGACGTCGCGGTCGAGCTCGCCAACCTCGAGAAGATCCGCGGTGACAAGATGGTGGCGCTGGGCGCGGCCTCGCTCGCCGACATCGAGAAGGACCCGGCCTTGCTGGCGCTCGCTCGCGCCAAGGGCAAGACCGTGTTCGGCGACAATTGCGCGCCCTGCCACGGCTCCGGCGCGGCCGGCGCCAAGGGCTATCCGAACCTGAACGACGACGACTGGCTGTGGGGCGGCACGCTCGACCAGATCATGCAGACCATCCAGTTCGGCGCGCGTTCCGGTCATGCCAAGACGCATGAGGGCCAGATGCTCGCTTTCGGTAAGGACGGCGTACTGAAGCCGGACGAGATCGTCACGGTCGCCAATTACGTGCGGTCGCTATCGGGCCTGCCGACCCGCCAGGGCTTCGACAAGGCCAAGGGCGAGAAGATCTTCGCGGAAAACTGCGTTGCTTGCCACGGCGACGGCGGCAAGGGCAACCAGGAGATGGGCGCACCGAACCTGACCGACAAGATCTGGCTCTATGGCTCCGACGAAGCGGCTCTGATCGAGACCATCAGCCAAGGCCGCGCCGGCGTGATGCCGGCCTGGGAAGGGCGGCTCGATCCCGCCACCATCAAGGCGATGGCGGTCTACGTCCACTCGCTGGGTGGCGGAAAATAGCGGCGCGGCGGCTCTCAGGTTCAGACGGGGGTGAACAAAAGTGCCCCCGTTTGAGCTGGATCAACTGACGCGGCGGTGTCTGGTCTAGGTTTAATCGCACCTCTTTTTAGAAGTTCCAAGCGATGAACAAGACCGTCAACCCGAACGAACTCAAGCCTGCGGACGACGTCGGGCCGCTCTACGCGGCCCGCAAGAAGGTCTATCCCCAGAGCGTCTCCGGGACGTTCCGCCGGATCAAATGGAGCCTGATGGCGATCTGCCTCGGCGTCTATTATTTCCTGCCGTTCGTGCGTTGGAACCGCGGCCTCGGCGCCCCCAGCCAGGCGGTGCTGATCGATCTTCCCAACAGCCGCTTCTACTTCTTCTTCATCGAGCTGTGGCCGCAGGAGGTCTACTACTTTACCGGCCTGTTGATCGTGGCCGCGGTGGCGCTGTTCCTGATGAACTCGGTCGGCGGCCGCATCTGGTGCGGCTATCTCTGTCCGCAGACGGTGTGGACCGACCTGTTCTACGCCGTCGAACGCCTGATCGAGGGCGACCGGCGCGAGCGGATGAAGAAGGACAAATCGTCCGACCCGCTGAAGCTCGAGCGGATCTCCGAGATCGTGCTCAAGCATTCGATCTGGCTCATGATCGCCTGGTGGACCGGCGGCGCCTGGGTGCTCTACTTCAACGACGCACCGACCCTGGTGAAGGAGCTCGTCACGTTCCAGGGGCCGATGATCGCCTATATCTGGATCGGCATCCTCACCGCGACGACCTACGTATTCGCCGGCTACATGCGCGAGCAGGTCTGCACCTATATGTGCCCGTGGCCGCGGATCCAGGCCGCGCTCACCGACGAATGGGCGCTGAACGTCACCTACCGCTACGACCGCGGCGAGAAGCGCACCTCGGTCAAGAAGGCTGCCGAGCTGCGCGCGCTCGGCGAGCAGGTCGGCGATTGCGTCGATTGCTATCAGTGCGTCGCGGTCTGCCCCACCGGGATCGACATCCGCAACGGACCGCAGATGGAATGCATCCAGTGCGGCCTCTGCATCGACGCCTGCGACAACGTGATGACCAAGATCGGCCGGCCGAAGCGGCTGATCGGCTACGACAACGACATCAACATCCACCGCCGCCAGGAAGGCAAGGCGCCGATCTACCGGATCGTCCGGGCCCGCACCATCGTCTACAGCGCCATCATCGCGGCGATCGGCGGCTTCATGATCTACATGCTCGCGACCCGCAGCCTGCTCGACGTCAACGTGCTGCACGACCGCAATCCGGTCGCCGTCAAGCTCAGCGACGGTTCGATCCGCAACGCCTACACCGTGCGCCTGCTGAACAAGAGCGGCTACGACCGTGCCATCGCCATCGACGTCGAGGGGCCGGTCAACCCGACGATGCACGTCGTCGGTGCCGATTCGGTGACGCCGGACCGGCCGATCATCGTGATCCCGCGCGACTCCACCAGCGAGTTGCGGCTGCTCGTCACCGCGCCCGCCGAAAACAATCCGGAGAAGTCCATACCGGTCCGCTTCCACGTCATGGATATCGGCCTCGGCGTCGCCGCGACCGCCACCGACAATTTCGTCGCGCCGTAATTTCAGGAGAGCGTCATGTCATCCAAGCCGCTGACCGGAACCAAGGTCTTCCTGATGCTGGTCGCTTTCTTCGGCCTCGTGATCGGCGTCAACGTCACCATGATGAAGCTCGCGATCGCGACGCTGCCCGGCACCGACGTCGACAGCCCCTATGCCGCCGGCCTGACCTACGACCGCGAGATTTCGGCGGCGCATGAGCAGGCCTCGCGCAAATGGAAGGTCAACGCCCATATCGAGCGCCGCAACGATGGCGGCGCCATGGTCCAGGTCGAAGCCCGCGATGCCGGCGGCCAGCCGATCTCCGGATTGAAATTCGGCGGACGCCTGGAGCGGCCGACCGACAAGCGCGCCGATCTCGCCGTCGAGCTCACCGAAGCCGGCATCGGCCTTTATCGTGGCGATGCCGCCTCCGTCGCGCCGGGCCAGTGGGACCTGGTGATCGAGGGTGAGGCGCGGGGGACGCGCGTGTTCATGTCGCGCAACCGCGTGATCCTGAACTGAAGGATTTTGTCATGCAGGTCACGCGCGATTTCTCCCACTATGTTCGCGACGCGGGCGAGGGGGTCCAGCATATCGACCTCGCGGTCGAAGGCGTTCACTGCGCCGGCTGCATGGCCAAGATCGAGCGCGGCCTGTCCGCCATTCCCGACGTCACGCTGGCGCGGGTCAATCTCACCGACCGCCGCGTCGCGCTGGAATGGAAGGCGGGCACGCTCGACCCCGGTCGCTTCATCGACCGGCTCGAAGAGCTCGGCTACAAGGCCTATCCGTTCGAGACCGAGAGCGCGGAGGTGGCTGAGGTGGCCGAATCGCGCTTCCTGCTGCGCTGCCTCGGCGTCGCCGCGTTCGCCACCATGAACGTGATGATGCTGTCGATCCCGGTGTGGTCGGGCAACGTCTCGGACATGCTGCCCGAGCAGCGCGACTTCTTCCACTGGCTGTCGGCGCTGATCGCGCTGCCGGCGGCGGCCTATGCCGGCCAGCCGTTCTTCCGCTCGGCCTGGCGCGCGCTGTCGGCGAAGACCACCAACATGGACGTGCCGATCTCGATCGGCGTGATCCTGGCGCTCGGCATGTCCGTGGTCGAGACCATCCATCACGCTGAGCACGCCTATTTCGACGCGGCGATCATGCTGCTGACGTTCCTGCTGGTCGGCCGCTTCCTCGACCAGAACATGCGGCGGCGGACCCGCGCCGTCGCCGGCAATCTCGCGGCGCTGAAGGCTGAGACGGCCGCGAAGTTCATCGGCGCCGATGAAATTTCCCAGGTGCCGGTGGCCGCGATCCATCCCGGCGACATCGTGCTGCTCAGGCCCGGCGAGCGCTGCGCGGTCGATGGTACCGTGATCGAGGGGCGATCGGAAATCGACCAGAGCCTGATCACCGGCGAGACGCTTTATGTTACGGCTGAGCAGGGCACGCCGGTCTATGCCGGCTCGATGAACATCTCCGGCACACTGCGGGTGCGGGTCTCGGCCGCGTCCGAGGCGACGCTGCTTGCCGAGATCACGCGGCTGCTCGACAACGCGCTGCAGGCGCGCTCGCGCTACATGCGGCTCGCGGACCGTGCTTCTCGGCTCTATGCGCCGGTGGTGCATGCGACCGCGCTTCTGACCATCCTCGGCTGGGTGGTTGCAGGCGCGTCCTGGCATGATGCGATCGTGACCGGCGTTGCCGTGCTGATCATCACCTGTCCCTGTGCGCTCGGCCTTGCCATTCCGACGGTGCAGACCATCGCCTCCGGCGCCATGTTCAAGTCCGGCGTGCTGCTCAACTCCGGCGACGCGATCGAACGGCTGGCCGAGGCGGACCACGTCATCTTCGACAAGACCGGCACGTTGACGCTGCCCGATCTCGAAGTGATGAATGCCGCCGACATCCCCGCCGACATTTTCGAGCTCGCCGGCCGGCTCGCGCTGTCGAGCCATCATCCGGTCGCCGCCGCCGTGGCGCAGGCCGCCGGCGCCAAGTCGCCTGTGGTCGGTGCCGTCGAAGAGGCCGGGCAGGGTGTTCGTGCGACCGTTGACGGCGTCGAGCTTCGCCTTGGCCGCCCCTCCTTCTGCGGCGCTGAAACGCTGGTCGGCAGGGCCACGGTCGATCCCGAAGCTTCCATCGTCGCCTTCAGTAAGGGCAACGAAAAGTTCGTGCTGTCGGTACGCCAGGGGCTCCGCCCGGATGCGCAGGCCGTGATCGCAGCGTTGAAGGCGCGCAACATCGGCATCGAGATTCTCTCCGGCGATCGCGAGCCGGCGGTGAAGGCGGCTGCCCATGCGCTCGAAATCCCCGAATGGCGCGCCGGGGTCACCCCGGCCGACAAGATCGCCCGGATCGAGGAATTGAAGCAGCGCGGCGCCAAGGTGCTGATGGTCGGCGACGGCATGAACGACGCGCCGTCGCTCGCGGCGGCCCATGTCTCGATGTCGCCGATCTCGGCCGCGCATCTGAGCCAGGCCACCGCCGACCTCGTCTTTCTCGGCCGGCCGCTGGCGCCGGTGGTCGCCGCCATCGACGCCTCGCGCAAGGCGCTGCATTTGATGCGGCAGAACCTCTGGCTCGCGATCGGCTACAACGTGCTCGCCGTGCCGGTCGCAATCAGCGGCGTCGTGACGCCTCTGATCGCGGCGGCTGCCATGAGCGGATCTTCGATCCTGGTGATGCTGAATTCGCTGCGTGCCCGCAGCGCCTCGCGGGAGATCGTGTGATGGAAATCCTGGTCATCCTGGTCCCGCTGGCGCTGATGCTCGGAGGCGCGGGTCTCGTCGCATTTCTGTGGTCGCTCAAGAGCGGCCAATACGACGATCTCGACGGCGCGGCCTGGCGCGCCATTGCCGACGACGAGCCGCCGCAGGAAGCCCCAGCCAAGCGCTAGCGCTTCAGCGCCAAAGTAAGCCACGCTGCGGCTGCAAGAGCCAGGCCGATGCCGATGACGCAGGCCTGCCAGCCGAAGCTGTCGAACAGCCGGCCGAGCACGGCCGTGCCGACCAGTCCGCCGCAGAAATAGCACGCAAGATATGTCCCGCTGGCGATGCCGCGGTTGTCGGTTGCCGCCTGTCCGACGAACCCTGTCGTGGCCGCCTGCGCGAAGAATGTGCCGACGCCGACCAGAACCATGCCGGCGAGCACAGCGCCCAGATGCGGCATCAGCATCAAGGGCAGGCCCAGCCCGGCGATAGCGAGCGCGCCCCAGATCGTCGGCCGCGTTCCGAGCCGCGCTGCCACCCTGCCGGCCAGAAGCGTCGTGACGACCGACGGCAGGAAGACGAAATAGACCAGGCCCAGATCCATCATGCCGAGCGCCAGCGGCGGCCGCACCAGCACGAAATTGACGAAGGTGAAAGTGCCGATAAAGGCGAACAGGATACAGAAGCCGATGCCGAAGGCCGCGCGAAGGGGCGGATTGCGCCAATGCGCGATCATGGCGGCAAGCGGCGAAGCCGCCGGCATCATCGCGTGCATCGGCTGCACGCGCCGGATCGTGAAATAGACCAGCACCGCGCCGGCCAGATTGAGCGCTGCGAACAGATAGAAGTTCCAGGCAAGGCCGAGTCCGTCGGCAATGGCGGCGGAGATCAGCCGGCCGACGAGATTGCTCGCGACGTTGCCGGTGATGTAGGCGGCAAAGGCGCCGCCGGCGTCCATCGCGCTGCATTGCTCGCCGAGATAGGCGAGGGTGAGCGCGAAGGCGGACGCCATGCAGAGGCCCTGCGCGACCCGCAAGGCGGTGAAGACGGCAAGGTTTGGCGCCGAGGCCAGCAGGCTGGTGGGGATCGCCAGCAACGCCAGGCTGAGCAGGATGCCGGTCCGCCGGTTGATGTGCGGGCTGAGGAAGCCGACGACGAGGCTGGCTGCGGCCATGCCGAAGGTGCTGGCGTTGACGGCAAAGCCCATCGCCGCGGGCGTGACGCCGTAATGCCGCGTCAGCGAGGGCAGGATCGCCTGTGTCGCGAAGAGATCGACGACGGTCAGGAACGCGGTGAGGCCGATCACGAGCGAGCGCAGCCAAAGGCCCGGCGAGTGCGCCTCCATTGTCATCGCGGCCGGTTTGATTGGCGTGGAAAGATCGGTCATGGCGATTGTCCTGTAAGGATGCGGCGCCCGGGGTGGGGCATCCCGGGCGCCACATCTCGTAACGAGTGCGCTGGGGCTGGAGGCGCTCGTTACATGTGGTGGTCGTTGGGATCCTTGCGGACGTCACCGACATAGAGAACGACGGTCTCCTTGCCGAGGTTCTTCCACCAATGCGAGGTGCCGTTGACTTCGGGGCGGATGTCGCCGGCCTTGTGCACGATCGGGTCGACGCAGTTGGAGGCGTATTCGACGATCTCACCCTGCTGCACGAAGATCAGCGCGGGACGGTCGTCATGGCTGTGCCAGGGCACAATGCCGCCGGGCTCGATGGTCAGCTTGCGAAAGCGCAGCTCGCGCCCCTCGATATGGGCCGGCTGCTTGCCGAGGTCGATCGCGCCCAGCGTGACGTCGGTGACGCCGACGGGTTTGTAGTCGACCATCTGCTGGGCGTTCGGCTTGATCTTGCCGGCCGGACATTCGCCGGCGGCGGCCGGCTGCACCGAGAGCGTCAGCGCGGCGGCGGCGGCAAGGCCGGGCCAGATCAAACGCGACAAGGCATGGCTCCTGAACATGGATGAGTCTCCTGTGTTGGCCGCGACCCCGCTGGTCGCCGGCTATGACGGGAGCTTCGTCGAGATTGCGTCCATGCTGAAATGCCGGCTCGCTCTCGATGCGATAGCGCCGCGCTATCTCGATGCGCGGCGGCTATCGATCCGATTGGGCAATTGCATTTCCGCTTTTGTGGCATTCGGCGTCCGATGACGGAGCGCCCATTGGCGGGCGTTCATGTCAATCGGGAGGAGCACCCCATGCCGAAATTGTCCAAGACCCTGATCGCCACCGCAGCGTTTGCAGTCATCGCCACCTCGGCCTTTTCGGAGGCCGCCTGGGACTTCAAGGCCGGCATGGCCTATGTCTATGGCGGGCCCGGCAAGATGTCGGCGATGGCCATGGCCCCGGCCGAGAAGAACCACGAGGCGATGATGAAGAACGCCAAGAAGGTGCCCGACAACACCGTCTTCTTCATGAGCAACGGATCGATGTACTATACTTCGGGGCGGCTCGATCCGACCGGCAATTTCTACGTGAACTGAACCGGTCCTGGCATCGCGGCCGCCCCTTGCGGGCGGCCGAACCGGGAAACTAATATTCACCGAATGCAATGCCGGAGCAGAAGATGACATCTCTCTCGCCAGCCGATGCCGAACAGCTCAAGCTTGCCTTCCAGCGCTGCCGCGACATGGACGGCACGCTGAACGAGCAGCTCCGCGCCTATGCCGATGCCAGCCGCGCGGTCTTTCCGGCCTATGGCGAGGCCGTCGACCGCCTGGTGGCGAGATTGGGCGGCAATGGCGGCGGCGAGACCGCGCCGCGTCCGGGCGATGCGATGCCGCCGTTCATGCTGCCGGACGAGGGCGGCCATCTCGTCACGCTGCCTGCGCTGCTGGAGCGCGGTCCGCTCGCCGTGATGTTCTTCCGCGGCCACTGGTGTCCCTATTGCCGGCTCAATGTCCGCGCCGTGGTCCAGGCGCTCGATCGCATCAAGGCGATGGGGGCGCAGGTTGTCGCGGTCATGCCGGAGACGCAGGAATACACCCGGCAGCTCAAGGCCGAATCCGGCGCGCCGTTTCCGATCCTGACCGATCTGGACAACGGCTATGCGCTGTCGCTCAATCTCGCAATCTGGCTCGGCGCCGAGATTCAGGGCTTGTTGTCGTATCAGGACATGGCGAAATTCCACGGCAATGACGGCTGGATGCTGCCGATCCCGGCCGTGTTCGTGGTCGGCCGCGACGGCATCGTGAAAGCGCGCTTCGTCGACCCCGATTTCCGCAAGCGCATGGAGATCGACGATCTGCTCGCGGCGCTGGAGAGCGCGAGCAGGGAGAACTAGCGCCCGCTTTTCCCCTCTCCCCTTGTGGGAGAGGGTGGCTCGCCGCGAAGCGGCGAGACGGGTGAGGGGTTCTCTCTCCGCTCGCAGGCCTCTCAGAGTTGAATTCGCCGAGGCAACCCCTCATCCGGCGCTTCGCGCCACCTTCTCCCACAAGGGGAGAAGGAAGAGATCCCCGCTACCCCGCGATTTCCCGCCAGTCGGCGCCGCGCAGCATGCGCATCACGGCGTTGGCGACCGCCGTGCGCTGCCGGCCGGCCACCCCGTAGAGGCTGACGGTGCGGCGGGTGTCCAGCCCGGTGACGGTGGCGCGTGTCAGCGTTTCCGGCAGAGGCGAGGTGTGCGGCACCATGGCGATGCCGATCTCGGCTTCGACCAGCTCGATCAGGTCGCGTTCGCTCGAGATTTCGTGGCCGTGTTCGATGCCGTGCTCGCGCAGGCTCGCGGCGATGCGGCGTGCGTGCTCGCAGAAAGTCCGGCCCAGCAATTGCTCGGAGCGCAGATCCTCCAAATCGATGCTGTTGCGGCCGGCCAGACGGTGTCCGTCGCCGACCACGAGATCGAAGCTCTCGGTGAACAGCGGCCAGACATCGAGCCGGTCCCAGGCCTCGTCGATCTCGGCGGCGATGCCGAGCTCGGCTTCCCCCTTCTTGAGGAGTTCGCCGACCTCGCGGCTCGTGCCGCGCAGGAAGCGCAGCTCGAGCCGGTTGAACTGCCGCCTGATCTCGTTGAGGTGAGGGATCAACAACGCCAGATCGATCGAATGCGTCAGCGCGATGCGGAGCGCACCGATCTCACCGCTCTTGAACGAGGAGGCGAGCGAGCGCGCGCCGGCGGCGGCGTCATAGCACTGCTTCAGCAGCGGATGCATGCGCTGGCCGAGCTCGGTCAATTGCGCCGCCGGCCGCTCGCGGCGAAACAGGTCGCCGCCGAGCTCGGCCTCGAGCTGCTTGATCGCGCGTGTCAGCGAGGGCTGCGTGACGTTGCACTCCTCGGCCGCGCGCGTGAAATTGAGCAGCTGCGCGACCGCGAGGAAATAGCGGACCTGGTGCATTTCCATGGATCGGCTCCCAGCAAGATGGGCTCAAATCTAGCCGATCGGAACGGGAAATGACATCCCGCCCGCAATAGCGCGCACGTATGGAGTCGGAAGCCAGCCGGTATTTCCGTTTGGGCTGGCGATCCTCCAAGTCTTGCGAAGGCTGGAAGCCCAGTCATCGCCAACGGAGACCGTGTCATGAATATACCGCTGAAGTCGCAGACATCCCAACCTGCGCGCGCGCTCGCCGGCAGGGTCGCGCTGGTCACGGGCTCGACCAGCGGCATTGGTCTTGGCATCGCACGTGCCCTGGCGGCGGCCGGCGCCGATGTCGTGCTGAACGGTCTCGGTGTTGCCGCCGAGATCGGTCGGACCCGCGAGCAGATCGTCGCCGAGTTCGGCGTCAAGGCGAGCTATTCTCCGGCCGATATGACGAAGCCGAGATCGATCGCCGAGATGATCGCGGCGACGGTGGCGCAATCCGGCCGGCTCGATATCCTCGTCAACAACGCCGGCATCCAGCATGTCGCGCCGCTCGACCAGTTTCCGGTCGAGAAGTGGGACCAGATCCTCGCGATCAACCTGACCTCGGCCTTTCACACCACGCGGCTCGCGCTGCCGGCGATGCGCCAGAACGGCTTTGGCCGGATCATCAACATCGCCTCCGCGCACGGTCTGGTCGGCTCGCCGTTCAAGGCGGCCTATGTCGCCGCCAAGCACGGCATCGTCGGTCTGACCAAGGTCACGGCGCTGGAGACCGCGGAGCAAGGCATCACCTGCAACGCGGTCTGTCCCGGCTACGTCTATACCCCGCTGGTGGAAGCGCAGATCGACGCGCAGGCCAAGGCACACGGCATTTCCCGCGACGAGGTAATCCGCGACGTGTTGCTCGCGCAGCAGCCGAACAAGCGCTTTGCCACGGTCGAGGAGCTCGGCGCGCTGACGGTGTTCCTGTCGACGGACGCGGCCGCGTCGATCACCGGCGTCGCGCTTCCGGTCGATGGCGGCTGGACCGCGCATTGAGATGGGCCGCCGTAACAAGCCGCCGCGTGCCGCGAATATTCGATCGGTGCAAGCTCACAGGGAGCAAGACATGAACCGCATGCAGGACAACACGCAAGGCAAGAGAACGGATCTGCCGGGCCAGGTCGTACTCGTGCTCCAGGGCGGCGGCGCGCTCGGGTCCTACCAGGCCGGGGTGTACCAGGCGTTGCACGAGGCCGGGATCGAGCCGGACTGGATCATCGGCACCTCGATCGGCGCCATCAATGCGAGCCTGATCGCAGGCAACGAGCCCGGCCAGCGGCTGGCGCATTTGAAGGAATTCTGGAAACGGATGGAGCAAAATCCGGTCTGGAATCTGCGCACCACGTTTCCCGGCTTCAACGACAAGCTGGCTTATTGGTCGACCGTCACCAACGGCATTCCCGGCTTCTTTCGCCCCAATGCGCTGGCGCATGCGGGAGATTCCTATCCGCTGGGAGCGGACCATGCCGGCTTCTATTCGACTGCTCCGCTGGAAAGGACGCTGCTCGAACTGGTCGATTTCAATCTGGTCAACCGCTGCTCGCCGCGGCTGACGGTCGGCGCGGCGCATGTGCGCAGCAGCCAGATGCGCTATTTCGACAGCCGCGACGGCGAGCTGAGCGTGAAGCATGTCATGGCCTCCGGCGCATTGCCGCCGGCGTTTCCGGCTGTGCGTATCGACGGCGAGCTCTATTGGGACGGCGGCATCCTGTCCAACACCCCGACCGAAGCCGTGTTCGACGACAATCCGCGCAAGGATTCGCTGATCTTCGCCGTGCATCTGTGGAATCCCGTCGGCGCGGAGCCGACGACGATGGCGGAGGTACTGAACCGGCACAAAGACGTGCAATACTCCAGCCGCATCGCGAGCCAGATTGCCCGCCAGCAGCAGGCCCATCGGCTGCGCCACGTCATCAACCAGCTCGCCGCGCGCCTTTCCGAGAGCGAGCGCCGCGACCCGGCGGTGAGGGAACTGACCAGCTACGGCTGTCCGACACGGATGCACGTCGTGCGGCTATTGGCGCCGCAGCTCGACCGCGAGACCCATACCAAGGACATCGACTTCAGCCCGTCCGGCATCATGCGGCGCTGGGACGCCGGCTATACGCATACGCGGTCCGTGCTCGAACGCCGACCGTGGATCGGCGAATTCGATCCACTCACTGGGGTAGTGCTGCACGAGCATACGGACGTGTTGCCGATTGCGGCGGAGTAGTGGCTTCGCCTGTGATTGTTTTGTTGTGGTGACGATGTCGGAGGCGCGCAGTCTGGGCTATTGTCGCGGCATCGTCGTCGCGAGGCTTGCCATTGGTCGTCGAGAAGGATCTTGAAGCGGCCCTCGATCAGGTCCGCGCTTGCGCAGCGGGGCCGGTCGCCGGAGTGTTCGGCCCTGACACGCTGACCTGGCGGATCGACCGCGAGGCCATCGTCTTTCTCGGCGCCGGCCGCGCGTTGTTGCTGCAGCTGGCCCACCCTTGGGTCGCTGCCGCCATCGCCGAGCATTCCAGCACGTTGTGCTGATCCGATCGGCCGCTTCCATCGCACCTTCGACATCGTCTTTGCCATGGTGTTTGGCTCGCTCGACCGGGCGCTGTTGTCGTCGCGCCAGCTGCACCGGCGCCACGGCATGATCGTCGGAGAGATGCCCGAGACCGTCGGGCCCTTCGCGGCAGGTTCGCGCTACTGCGCCAACGACATCCCGTCGCTCCGCTGGGTTCAAGCGACGCTCGTGGAGTCCGCGCTGATGGCGCACGACCTGGTGCTGCCGCCGTTCTCGGCGGAGGAGCGCGAGCGTTACTGGGCCGAGAGCCGGCTGTTCGGCGCCTTGTTCGGATTGACGGCGGAAGATCTGCCGGCGGACTGGGCGGGCTTCACGGCCTACACTGCCGCGATGGCGCAGTCGGAGACGCTGACCGTCAGCCCGGCGGCACGCGAGATCGCCGCGCACATCCTTGGCGGCGCGCGTCCATGGTTGCGGCCGCCGCGATGGTATCGCGCGCTGACGGCGCGGATGTTGCCGGAACGCCTGCGCATCGGGTTCGGATTTGAGCTTGATGCGCGCGACGTCAGATCTGCCGACAATGCGCTGAGGTGGATCAGGCGCGTCTATCCAGGATTGCCTGATCGGCTGCGCACTGTCGGTCCTTACCAGGAAGCGCAGGCGCGCCTGCGCGGCGAGCCGCAACTGGACTGGATGACCCGCTGCCTCAACCGCGCCTGGATCGGTCGGCCGCAGATGGACATGCGCGGGAAGGGGTGAAAGCCTGATCTCTCGTGTCCCGGACAAGCCACAACGCGCAAAGCGCGTTGCGGCGCAGAGCCGGGACCCAGGGGCCACGAACTCCGGCGCATCATGGGCCCCGGCTCAGCAGCGCACCGTCGAAGAGACGCTGCGCTGCGTCCGGGGCACGAAGCCGGAGTGGAGCGCAGACTCTCTCAACGCCGTCATTGCGAGGAGCCTACCTCACACCGACGCCAGCTTCCGGTACAGCGCGCTATAGCTTCCCGCCGAAATGCTCCAGGAGAACGACCGTCCCATGGCGCTGCGGCGCATGGTGTCGAGTTGGTCCTGCGTCATGAAGGCCGAGAAGGCCCGGCGGACGCCGCCGAGGAAGGAATCGCGTGAAGGTTTGGCGAACAGGAATCCGGTCTCGCCGTCGGTGATGGTCTCGGCAAGGCCGCCGGTCTGGTGGCCGATCGGCAGCGAGCCGAAGCGTTGGGCGTACATCTGGCTGAGGCCGCAGGGCTCGAAGCGCGACGGCATCAGGGTGAAATCGCTGCCGGCGAAGATGCGGCGGGCCTGGGCGTCGTTGAAGCCGATCACGACGCCGATGGAATCGGGGCGGCGGCGATGCGCGTCGATCAGGGCCTGCTCGAGCGCGGGCTCGCCCGAACCGGTGACCACGATCTGGCCGCCGGCATCGACGATCTCGTCGGCCGCCGACAGCACGAGGTCGATGCCCTTCTGGTGCACGAGGCGGGCGACGATGCCGAACATCGGGCCG
>NZ_JXDL01000001.1:2951071-3016016 GCF_001590795.1 Bradyrhizobium sp. AT1 | reverse complement strand
TCCCAGCTCTCGTCGATGCCGTTGAGGATGCCGGTAAGCTCGGCGGCGTCGGAGCGGACGCGAAGCAGTCCCTCGAGGCCGCAGCCGAATTCCTCCGTCGTGATCTCGCGCGCATAGGTGCCGCTGACGGTGGTGAGGTGCGAGGCGTAGACAAGGCCGGCCTTGAGGAAGGAGACCTGGTCGTAGAATTCGACGCCGTCGATGTGGAAGGAGCTTTCCGGTGCGCCGATCCGCCGCAGCGCGTCCTTCGGAAAGAGGCCCTGATAGGCCAGGTTGTGAATGGTCAGGATCGACGGCAGCTTGGCGCCGCGCCAGGCGAGATAGGCCGGCACAAGCGAAGCCTGCCAGTCGTTGGCATGGATCAGGTCTGCTGCCCAATTCTTGTCCAGCTTGCCCATGGCCAGCTCAGCGGCTGCCGAGGCAAAGCGCGCGAAGCGGATGTCGTTGTCCGGCCAGTCGCGCCCGGACTCGTCGCCATAGGGGTTACCGGGCCGATCGTAGAGTTGCGAGCACAACAGCACGTAGACCGGCAGGCCGTCCTTGGTCGCCGCGCGGCCGAGCGAGCAAGCCGGCATTTCCGCGAACGCGGGGCAGCGGCCAACGATCTGAATATGGGTGAGTTGTTCGATGATGTCGCGATAGCCGGGCAGCATCACCCGGATATCGGCGAAGGGTCGTAGGGCGCGCGGAAGGGCGGCGGAAACGGCGCCGAGTCCGCCAACGCGGACGAAGTCGTCCATCTCTGTGGTGACGAACAAGACCCTCAAGAACGACTGCCCTCTTCCGATCCCGTTTGCTGCTATGCAAGAACGGGTCCAGTTACCCTGGAATTCTTAAAGCCCGCCCACGCGGCGCGTCTGTTCGGTAAACACTTTCCTACTCAGCCGCCGCCCTCTAGGGTCGCCGCATCAACAAGAGAGAACATCCATTGTTCCTGAGCGACCCGAGGACGCGGCACGTATGCAGTTAGCAGATAAGCATGAGGGGACGACGACAAAGGCCTTCGCCGGCCTCAGGGTCCTGGATTTTTCGACCACCATCGCCGGCCCTCACTGCGCACGGATGCTTGCCGACATGGGCGCCGAGGTCATCAAGATCGAGACCGACGGCGGGGAGACGATGCGGACCCGGCCGCCGCTGCGCAAGGGCTGCAGCACCGCGTTCGGGCAGCTCAATGTCGGCAAGAAGAGCGTGGTGCTCGACCTCAAATCCGAGGACGGCAAGGAGGCGGTGCGCCGGCTGGCCGCTACTGCCGACATCCTGGTCGAGAACTTTCGCCCCGGCGTGATGCATCGGCTGCGGCTCGACTATGACAGGCTGCGCGCCGTCAATCCGAGGCTGATCTATTGCTCGATCTCCGGCTACGGCCAGACCGGCCCGTCGGCCGAGCTGCCGGCCTACGCGCCGGTAATCCATGCCGCCTCCGGTTACGACATGGCGCATCTAGCCTACCAGCCCGGCCGCAGCCGCCCCGATTATTGCGGCATCTATCACGCCGACGTGGTCACCGGCACCTATGGCTTCGGCGCAATCGCGTCCGCGCTGTATCAGCGCAGCGTGAGCGGGCTCGGCCAGCATATCGACGTCTCCATGCTGGAATCGATGCTGTCACTGACGCTGACCGAATTGCAGAGTGCGCAATTCGCCGTAAAGCCGCCGCCGCGCCCGATGTTCGGACCGACCGAGACGGCGAACGGCTATGTCATGATCACGGTCGCCAGCGAGAAGACCTTTCAGGGATTGATGGGCGTGATCGGCCGCCCCGAATGGATCACCGATCCGCGCTTTGCGACCTATGCCCCGCGCCGCGAGAATTGGGCGGAGGTGATGGACGACGTCGAAGCCTGGTCGCGGCAGCTCACGACCGAGGCGTGTCTGGTCGCGCTGGGCGCGGCCGGCGTGCCGGCTTCGGCCTATCGCACCGTGTCCGAGGCGCTGGCCGATCCGCAGCTTGCGCACCGGCAGGCGCTCTCCGAGGTGCGCGACGAAGGCGGCTCCTTTCAGGTGCTCAACCTGCCGTTCCGGATGTCGGGCGCCGACACCACGCCCGCCAAGACGATAGCCGTGCTCGGCGAGCATACGGATGCGCTGCGCGGCGAGATCGGCCTCGCGGGCGATGCGCCAATTCCGACAGGCAAAACGTCGGCGACGCGCTGAGCACATTACGCCGCACACGCGGCGTGTGATCTTGCATGCGTTCCTCTTGCGGTGGCGAGCTTTTGTCGCCAATCTCGCACCGTCATTCAACGATCCGAAACATCGGACGAGGGATCCCGGGAGGAACCATGACGAAGATTGCTGCCGCGGCGCGCAAGCACGCGCCGATTTTCCTTGTTGCGGCATTTGCCCTGGCCACTCCGGCGGCGGCGCAGAAGCCAGGAGGCAGCATCACCGTCGGTCAGGAGCTCGACATTCCCGGCTTCGACCCGCTCAAGGTCGGCGTTTACGACACTTCGACCAACACCGCTGCCGCCGCGATCTTCGACACGCTGACAACGCTCGACGACAAGGGGGAGCCGGCGCCGAAGCTCGCGGTGTCCTGGACCCATTCTGAGGATTACAAGAGCTGGACCTTCAAGCTGCGCGAGGGGGTGAAATTCCACGACGGTACGCCGTTCAATGCGCAGGCCTTCAAGGAGAACTTCGACCGGCAGAAGGACCCCGCCAACAAGTGCCGCTGCGCCTTCTACATCACCAACATCAAGGAGGTGCTGGCGCCGGACGAATACACCGTTGTCTTCAATCTGACCGATCCCTCCGTGAACCTGCCGGCAACGATCACCATCCAGAGCCAAAACAATGTCGTGCATTCGCCGACGGCCTGGAAGACCAAGGGCGACGACTACAACCGCAACCCGGTCGGCACCGGTCCCTATATCCTGAAATCATGGACCGCCGGCGACCGCATGGTGCTGGAGAAGAACCCCAATTACTGGGACAAGGGCCGTCCCTATCTCGACCGGATCGTCCTGAAGCCGCTGCCCGATGCGCAGTCGCGCTTTGCTTCGCTGCAATCGGGCGAGGCCGACATCATCTGGGATGACGAGGCCGACGCCGACAACATCATGAAGGCGCAGAAGGATCCCAAGCTCACCGCGCACACCTACAAGGGCTCCGGCGCGCAGGTCTATGCCTTCAACACCAAGATCGCGCCGTTCGACGACGTCCGGGTGCGACAGGCGCTGGTGATGGCGATCGATCGCCCGAAGATGTCCCAGGCGATCAGCAACGGCCTGAGCCGGCCCGCGAGCAATCCTTACGGTGACGGCTCCTGGGTCAAATGCAAGGACGACGGCGCGCTGCCGTTCGACGTCGAGAAGGCCAAGGCGTTGATCAAGGATTACGGCAAGCCGGTCGAGTTCAAGATGCTGGTGAGCGCGACACCGCGTGGCCGCATGATCGGTCAGGTGCTGCAGCAGTTCTGGAAGCGCGCCGGCGCCAACATGGAGATCGAACAGGTCGACCAGGCCACCATTCCCTCGCGCGCCTTCACCCGCCAGTTCCAGGTGACGCCGTGGCGCATCGTCGATCTTGCCGATCCCGATCCGCAGATGTACGCGAATTTCCGCAGCGGCAGCCCGCTGGCGCTGGCCGGATACTCGAACCCCGAGCTCGACAAGCTGCTGGATCACGCACGCGTCACCGCCGATGTCGGCCAGCGCAGCGAGGATTATTGCGCCATCAGCCGCCTGATCAACAAGGAGGCGATCTGGTTCTGGACCTTCCAGAATACCTATTACGCGCTGTCGAGCGCCAAGCTGAAGGGCTTCCCGAAGATCTACAACGGCGTGATCGACGTCTCGATGACCTGGCTGGAATGAAGCCGCGATGCTGAACTTCGTCGTTCGGCGGCTGCTTGCCATGCTGCCGGTGCTGCTGGCGGTCTCGCTGCTGACCTTTCTGATCGCCTCGCTGCTGCCGGGCGATCTCGCGCTGGTCATCCTCGGCGATCAGGCGACGCCGGAGAATGTTGCGGCGCTGCGCCGTGACATGGGGCTCGACCAGCCGCTGTGGTGGCGCTACCTGAGCTGGCTTGGCCACGTCCTGCAGGGTGACCTCGGCCGCTCGTTCCGCACTGGACAGACGGTGTTGCAGGCGGTGGCAGAGCGCATTCCGGTCTCACTGCAGTTGATGCTGATGGCCGAGTTCATCGGCCTCCTGATTGGTGTTCCCGTCGCGATTGCCTGTGCCGCGCGTGCCGGCGGCGCGTTCGACCGATTCATGACCGGCAGCGCGTTTGCGATGCTGTCGATGCCGTCGTTCCTGGTGGCGATCCTCCTGATCTATCTGTTCGCGGTCGAGCTGCACTGGCTGCCGGCGACAGGGTATGTGCCGTTCACCGAGCAGCCACTGGCCAATCTTCGCTTCTTCGTGCTGCCGGCGCTGACGCTGGCCCTCGCCGAATGGCCCGGAATCATGCGGGTGCTGCGCTCCGACATGATCGCGACCTTGCAGGAGGACTATATCGCGCTCGCGAAAGCCAAGGGCCTCAAGCCATCGCGTATATTGTTCGTGCATGCGCTGAAGCCGTCGTCACTCACGCTGGTGACGGTGACAGGCATCAATATCGGCCGCCTGCTCGGTGGCACGCTGATCGTGGAATCGATCTTCGCGCTGCCCGGCATCGGCCGGCTGCTGGTCGCGGCGATCTACACCCGCGACCTCGTCATCCTCCAGGGCGTGGTGCTGCTGGTCGCCTGCGGCTTCGTCATCGTGAACTTCATCGTCGACATGCTCTACGCCGTGCTCGACCCCAGGATTCGCCATGGCCACGCTTGAGCTCTCGATCCGGGACGAGGTGACGGCTGCGCCTTCTAGGCGCAAGCGAAAGCTCGGCCTGTTGTTCTGGATCGCGAGCGGCTGGCTCGTGATCATCCTGACGCTCGCGATCCTTGCGCCGGTGCTGCCGCTGCAGAACCCCGTCGACATGGACATGCTGGAGCGACGTGCGGCGTTCTCTTCCGAGCACTGGCTCGGCACCGACGGGCTCGGCCGCGACGAGCTGGCCCGCCTGATCTTTGGCGCGCGGGCGTCGCTGACGGTCGGGTTGATCGCACCGATGATCGGTCTGACCATCGGCGGCGCGTTCGGCCTACTTGCCGGCTATTTCCGCGGCCGGTTCGAGACACTGGTAGTCGGCAGCATGGACGTGCTGCTCGCCTTTCCGCCCCTAATTTTCGCGCTCGCCGTGACCGCCTATCTCGGGCAGTCGATCCCCAACCTCACCTTGATCCTCGGCGTGCTCGGCATTCCCGCCTTCATGCGCGTGGCGCGGGCGGCGACGCTGACGCTGGCGCGCCGTGAGTTCGTGATTGCGGCCGAGGCGCTCGGCGCCAGCCATGCGCGTATCCTGTTGCGCGAGCTGTTGCCGAACGTGATCCTGCCGCTGCTCGCCTTCTTCCTGCTCGGCGTCGCCGTCACCATCGTGGTCGAGGGCGCGCTATCGTTCCTCGGTCTCGGGGTGCCGCCGCCGATGGCGAGCTGGGGCAGCATGATCGGTGAGGGGCGCGACAGCCTCGATGTTGCGCCGCGGCTCGCTTTCCTGCCGGCAGCCGGCCTGTTCCTCACCGTGCTGGCCTTCAATCTGGTCGGCGATACCTTGCGGGCGCTGACAGACCCGCGTCAGGGGGCGTTGTGAGTGCGCCGCTGCTGACCATCGCGGACGTCGCGGTCGAGCTGCCGACCCCGCGCGGAAGCTTGCGCGCTGTCGATCATGTCGACCTCTCGCTGGAGGCGGGCCGTACGCTGGGCATCGTCGGCGAGTCCGGCTGCGGCAAGACCATGCTGTCGCGCGCAGTGCTGCAGCTGTTGCCGAAGAGGGCGAAGCTCACGGGTCGCGTGATGTTCGACGGCCAGGATCTGGCGCAGCTCGCGCCGGAACGTCTGCGGCGCCTGCGCGGGCGCGACCTCGCGGTCGTGTTCCAGGATCCCATGACCTCGCTCAATCCGGTTCTCACCATCGGCACGCAATTGATGGAGACGATCCAGGAGCATCTCGAGCTCGATGCGCCTGAGGCACGGAAGCGCAGCATCGAGCTGCTGGCTGCCGTTGGCATTCCCGCGCCGGATCAGCGGCTCGCGCAATATCCACATCAATGTTCCGGCGGCATGCGACAGCGCATCGCGATTGCGATCGCGCTGTCCTGCGAGCCGAAGCTCTTGATTGCGGACGAGCCGACGACCGCGCTCGACGTCACCATCCAGGCGCAGATCCTGGATCTGCTCGCGCGCGAGCAGCGCCGCCGCCACATGGCCATGATCCTCATCACCCACGATCTCGGCGTCGTCGCCGGCCGTGCCGACGAGGTCGCGGTGATGTATGCGGGCAGGGTGGTGGAGCGCGCTCCGACGCAGGCTTTGTTCAAGCGCATGCATATGCCCTATACCGAGGCGCTGCTGGCGGCGATCCCGAAGCTGGATGCCGCGCCGCATACGCCGCTGCCGGCGATCTCCGGCCGCCCGCCAGATCCGACACGGCCGCTGCGTGGCTGCTCCTTCGCGCCGCGCTGCCGCTATGCCGCGAGCGATTGTCACCACGCCAAGCCCGCGCTGACGAGCGCGGAGATACCCGGACATCTCTATGCCTGCTTCCATCCGATCCAGATGACGGAGAGAGTTGGCGCATGATGCAGCCTGCCGTGCGCGCCGAACCGCTCCTGAACGTCGACAATCTCGTCGTCGAATACGGTCTCGGCAACAAGACGGTGCATGCCGTCTCCGGCGTCAGCCTTCAGGTCGCGCGTGGCGAGACGCTCGGGCTGGTCGGCGAATCCGGCTGCGGCAAGTCGACGCTGGGGCGCGCGGTCCTGCAACTGCGTCGCGCCAAATCGGGTCGCGTGCTGTTCGACGGCGAGGACCTCACGGCGATGGAGGGCGAAGCGCTGCGCAAGATGCGCCGCCGCGTGCAGCTGATCTTCCAGGATCCGATCGCTTCCCTCAACCCGCGCCGCCGCATCGGTGATATCGTAAGCGAGCCGCTGATCATCGCCGGCGTCAAGGATGCGGCCGAGCGCAAGCGCAGGGTCCACGAGGTGCTGTCCGCGGTCGGGCTCGACCCTGATCTCGTGGCAGGCCGTCTGCCGCATGAGTTCTCCGGTGGCCAGTGCCAGCGCATCTGTATCGCACGGTCTCTGGTGCTCAACCCGGAATTCATTGTCTGCGACGAGCCGGTCTCGGCGCTCGACGTCTCCATTCGCGCGCAGATCCTCAACCTGCTGGAGGAGATGAAGGCGCGGTTCGGCCTGACGCTGTTGTTCATCGCGCATGATCTTGCGGTGGTCAAAGCGGTCAGCGACCGCGTTGCGGTGATGTATCTCGGCCGTCTCTGCGAGGTCGGTCCTTCGGAGCGATTGTTCGCGAGGCCGGCGCACCCCTATACGGCGCTGCTGTTGCAGGCGATCCCGGTGCCTGATCCGGATATTCGTCCCGCCGAGAGTGTGGCAAATGGTGAGCCGCCATCGCCGATTGCGCCGCCGTCGGGGTGCCGCTTCCGGACCCGCTGCCCACGTGCCGATCAGCAATGCAGCGCGGAGATACCGGAGTTGCGCGAGGTCGCACCCGGCCAGTTCGCGGCTTGCCATCATCCGCTGGCCTGAACTAAGACCGGTTTGTCTCGCCTCGCCACCCATGGCATGGTGGCGATAATGACAAGCATGCCGGGAGGACGCCGATGAAGAGTTTCAAGGTTGCCGATTTCAAGGCGCCGCTGCAGGAGTTCGACGAAGCGACGCCGCAGCCGTCGGGCACGCAGGTGCTGATCAAGGTGAAGGCGGCCGGCGTCTGCCACAGCGATCTCCACATCTGGGAAGGTGGTTACGATCTCGGCCACGGCCGCAAGCCGCTGTCGCTGAAGGACCGCGGCATCAACCTGCCGCTGACCATGGGGCACGAGACGGTCGGCGAAGTCCTGGCGTTCGGGCCCGACTTGAAGCCGAATGACCAGGGCGACCTCAAGATCGGCGATGTCGGGCTGGTCTATCCCTGGATCGGCTGCGGCAAATGCGCGACCTGCCTTGCCGGTGACGAGAACATGTGCCTGACGCCGCGCTCGCTCGGCGTCTATTGCGACGGCGGCTATTCCGATCACATGCTGGTGCCGCATCCGCGTTACCTGCTCAATCTGAAAGGCCTCGATCCCGCGACGACTGCACCTTACGCCTGCTCAGGTGTCACCACCTACAGCGCGCTGAAGAAGGTCGAGCAGCATTTCGACACGCCGATCGTGATGTTCGGCGCCGGCGGTCTTGGCCTGATGGCGCTGTCGCTGCTGAAGGCGATGGGCGGCAAGGGCGCGATCATGGTCGATATCGACGCCAGGAAGCGCGAGGCGGCCGAGAAGGCCGGTGCGCTCGCCACCGTCGATCCCAAGGCACCGGATGCACTGGAGCAGCTTGCGAAGAAAGCCGGTGGGCCGATCCGCGCCGTGATTGATCTGGTCGGCAACGCCGCGACGACGCAGCTCGGCTTTGACTGCCTGACCAAGGGCGGCAAGCTCGTCATCGTCGGGCTGTTTGGCGGCGGCGCGACCTGGGCTTTGCCGCTGATTCCGATCAAGGCGATCACGATCCAGGGCAGCTATGTCGGCAATCTGCGTGAGACGCAGGAATTGCTCGATCTCGTGCGCACGAAGAAGGTGCCGCCGATCCCGGTGACGACAGCCCCGCTCGCCAAGGCCAACGACGCGCTGCTGCAATTGCAGCAGGGCGCGGTGGTCGGGCGTACGGTGCTGACGCCGTAGCGAACGCTCCCTCCATCGTCATTGCGAGCGTAGCGAAGCAATCCAGAATCCCTCCGCGGACACAGTCTGGATTGCTTCGCCGCAAGAGCTCCCGCAATGACGTCCTTGGCTAGTTCCCTTCCTCAAGGCTTTTCAAATGTCCGCAAATAACGCTTTCCACATTGCCGTGCTCGCCGGTGACGGCATCGGTCCCGAGGTCATGGCGCCGGCGATCGAGGTCCTGCGCAAGATCGAAAAGAAGTCGGGCCTGAGCTTCCGGTTTACCGAGGCGGCGGCAGGCGCCAACAACTATCTCGCGACCGGCAAGTCGATGCCGGATACGACGATCAAGCTCTGCGAGGAGGCCGACGCGATCCTGCTCGGCGCCTGCGGGCTGCCGTCCGTGCGCTACCCCGACAATACCGAGATCGCGCCGCAGATCGAGCTGCGCTTCATCTTCGATCTCTATGCCGGCGTGCGGCCCGCGCGTCTCATTCCCGGCGTGCCGAGCCCGATCGTCGGTGCCGACCAGCGTGGCATCGATCTCGTCGTGATCCGCGAATCCACGGAAGGGCTGTTCGCCTCGATGGGCAAGGGCGTCGTCACCCACGAGGACGCGCGCGAGACCATGGTGATCACGCGCAGGACTTCCGAGCGCCTGTTCGAATTCTCGTTTCGCCTTGCCGAGCGGCGCAAGGCGCGCGGCAAGCCGGGCATGCTCACCTGCGTCGACAAGGCGAACGTGTTCAAGGCCTTTGCATACTTCCGCGGCATCTTCGACGAGATCGAGAAGAAGCATCCTGGCGTGAAGACCGACCGGCTCTATGTCGATGCCTGCTCGGCGATGCTGGTCAAGCGTCCCTGGGATTTCGACGTGATGGTGATGGAGAACATGTTCGGCGACATCGTCTCCGACATCACCGCGAGCCTGATCGGCGGCCTCGGCATGGCGCCGTCGGCCGACATCGGCGACAAATATGCCGTGTTCCAGCCCTGCCACGGCACCGCCCCGGATATCATGGGGCAGGGTAAGGCCAATCCCACCGGCATGATCCTGTCGGCGGCGATGATGCTGGACTGGCTCGCCGACAGGCACGGCGTCGAGGGCGCGGCGGAAGCGGGCGAGACGATCGAGCGCGCGGTGGATCAGGTCTATGCCGGCGGCATCAAGCCGATGGAGTTCGGCGGCAGCAACGGCACCGCGGACATCACGAAAGCAGTGCTGGGCGCGCTCTGAGAAGCAATCGAGGGCTCCAGTTCATCTCAAAGGGAAGGGGCCTCGCGGCCCCTTGTCGTTCACCAGCGGCGCCAGTGGTGGTGGCGATGGCCCCAGCCCCACGGACGCGGGCCGTAGAAGCGACGGGGGCCGCCATAATAGCCATAGGCGCCGTAATAGTTCGGGCGCCAGAAGCAGCGGCCCCAGGGGTTGCAGACCCAGCGTACCTGATCGACATTCGCGGCCGGCCCGCTCGCGACGCGGTCGGCCTGCGGAATGCCGTTCGGCATCGCGGCAAGCGCTTGCCCTGATGCGAGCGCCGCGCCACCAAGGGCAGCCAGACCAAGCACAGCAAATTTCAGTTTCATCGCAATCTCCCTCATTGGTGGCGGGAGAACTACCGCGGGATCAACTGGTTGCTACCGCGCTGAGCCGCACGAGGAATTTAATCTTCCTGAACAAGGGTTCAGCTACTTGCCCTGGAACTGCGGCTTGCGCTTTTCCATGAAAGCCTGCCGGCCCTCGCGGAAGTCCGCGCTGTCCATGCAGGCGGTGCCAATCGCCTTGATCGCGTCCATGTCGCGTCGGCTTTCGTCCTTCAGCACCTCTGCAATCGTGATCTTTGCGGCCTTGATCGCCAGCGGGGCGTTCTCGGAGATGGTCTGCGCGATCGCCATCGTCTCACCCCAGAGCCCGCTCTCCGGGAACACGCGCTCGACGAGGCCGATGCGTAGCGCCTCCGCTGACTCGATGCGCATGCCCGTGTACATCAGCAGCCGTGCCCAGGACGGGCCGACCAGCGACACCAGATGCTTCAAGCCGTCATAGCCATAGGCGATGCCGAGTTTCGCGGCGGGAATGCCGAACTGGCTGCCGTGCGCGGCGATGCGGATGTCGGCGAGCATCGCCACCTGCATGCCGCCGCCGAGGCAGAAGCCCTCGATGCAGGCGATGGTCGGCTTGGGATAGCCGGCGAGCAGCGCGCGCTGTGCCGCGCTGCGCTTGGCGTACTCCTCGGACGCCGCCGCGTTATGGCGCGTCTTCTCGAACTGGCTGATATCGGCTCCTGATACGAAAGCTTTGCCGCCGGCACCGCGCAGGATCACGACGCGCACCGTCTCGTCGTCGCGCAGGCTCGTCAAGGCCTCGCCAAATCCCTCCCACATCTCCAGCGACATTGCGTTGCGCTTGTCGGGATTGTTGAAGGTGATTACGCCGACGCCGTCCGTGACGTGTTGGAGGATCCTGCCGTCGGCGTAGGATTTTTCGCTGGAGATGTCGGGCATTGCGCACTCGCTTGTCGAAGGGCGAGCGCAATGTGCGGCGCCGGCCCTTGCGGGGTCAACCGGGGCTGGGTGGACTAGCCTGCATCCGCCTGTGCCGGGATTGCATGGCGCGTCGCCCCGAGTGTCGTGCGTGCAAAGAAAAGGGGCGGTCGAGCCGCCCCGGAAAGGCCACGCGCAAGGGCGCGGGCCGGACTATGCTCGTTCAATCCGGCCGCGCCCCCGTGACGCGGCGGATTGAAGATCGGCCGTAAAGACAGGCCGTCGGTCGACCTCAGGCTTCGTTCGCCGCGATCGATTCCATCAGCGAGACGAGCTGACGCTGCACCGTCTGGTCCTTGATCTTGCTGTAGGCGCGCAGCAGGCGGAGGCTGAACGCGCTGTCGAGGAACAGCAGGCTTTCGACTTCGCGGGCCTTGTTGTCGCCGTCGTAGAAGAAGGTCACGGGCACATCGAGGGCGGAGGCGATCTGCTGCAGCCGAGCCGCGCCGACGCGATTGACACCCTTCTCGTATTTCTGGACCTGCTGGAAGCTGACGCCGAGCTTCTCGCCGAGCTCTGCCTGCGAGATCTTCATCTCCACGCGCCGCAAACGGATCCGTTTGCCAAGCTCAATGTCCGGCTTGCCGGCACTGCGCTGCTTCATTCTTTTTGCCGCTGCTTTCATCTCTGTTTTCACCTTTGTTCTTCGGTTGAAAATCCCCCGAAGAGCTGGGTCAGGGGTTCGCCCATATACGAGTCCTTGAATTCATGCGGGTGCACGAACTCTTCCTTAAACCACGGGAAGCGAGCCGGACTGAAAGCTTCGATCAGCCAGTCAATCATGTGCCGCACGCGCGGAATACGGCCGCTACCGGGATGGTAGGACAACCATATATCCAGCGGTCGGTTCAGCTCGACCTCCAGTGGAATCAATTTCCCGCCAAGCGCAATAGCGTAGCTTGGGAAGACGCCGATGCCGGCGCCATTCGCGACGGCCCAATAGTTGGCGCTCGAGACGTTGGTCTTCATGACCAGGAGGTCACGTTCCGAAACGCCCGGGAAGAAGCTCTCGAAGGATTCCTTGGCGGCGAGCTGGTCGGCGAATTGCAGCACCAGGCGATGCTTGATCAATTCAGCCGCCGAACGCGGCGCGCCATGCTTCTCGATGTATTTCTCGGAGGCCCAGAACATCAGGTGCATGCGGCCGAGCCGCACCAGCTTGATGTCGAGCGCCGAGGGACGCGACAGATGGATGGCGACGTCGGCCTCGTGGCGCGAGACGTCGGCCGAACGCATCGCGCAATGCAGGTCGACCAGGATCTTCGGATAGGCCTGCTGGAATTCAACCAGGCGCGGGGCGAGCCAGAACGTGCCGAGTCCCTCGGTGACGGCGACCCGAACTTCGCCGGACAGAGCATTGGCCATCGAATCGCTGGCGCGCAGCACGTCGAAGGTGGCGGCCTCCATGCGCTCGACGGCGGAGACCACCAGCGCGCCTTCGTCGGTCAGATGGGTGCCGTGGACGTCGCGGGTGAACAGGGTGGTGCCAGTCTGGCGTTCGAAATCGTCGATCCGCCGGCGCACGGCGTTGATCGACAGCGACAAGCGCTCGGCCGCCGACCGGAAACTTCCGCATCGGACGACTTCGAGGAATATGCGGGCCGCATCCCAATCAGAGAGGCCGCTGAGATTTGTCTTTGGGCGTTCCGCCAGAGGAACGCCCCTTTCCGCCAAGGAGTGCATACAAGTCCCTTCGGGTCGCTAAACTGGCAGAATCTGGCGCAAACCACAACCACTGCGGGTTGGGGGATGACTAGTTTTGAACGTCATCCTTTACTACTTCGTGGGTGGTATCTGAATGCTGCCAAAGCTGGGGAATCGGGCGGAAAATTGCCCGGATGAGGGGTGTGGCGTGAGTTCCGTTGCGAGCCGTCAAATGGCTGCGGGATTGCAGGCGCTGTCCGCAAGGAATGACTTTGCGCGAGAGCTGGCGCCGTATCCCTCGACGGATCAATCATCGCGCCCCAGGCGTTTCCTCCCGGATTGCTTCGGGAACGGTCAACTGCGCAGTGCGGCGATGTTGGCGGGAATCGCGGTTCCAGGGCCGAAATCGATTGAAATCAGGTTCGGAGGCGCCGCGGCCTCATGCTATCCTCGGTACTCCATGGGGGCCGAAGGGATCGTCACAACCAATTCTCGCAGGCCGAATTAACGGAAAGAACGCCGGTGTCGCATTCAGACGAACAGTTGCAGTCGGTGCTGGAAACACTTGAGGAGTGCCGCAGGGTCCTCAACGAGTGCGATAGCCGTGAGTCGGCCGAGCTGCTGTCCATCGTCATCCTCGACGTCAGGATGAAACTCAAAGGAATTGACAGTGCCGATCTCAAGGCACTGTGCGACGAAATGTTGCGGAGCGCTGCGAGCGAGCCGCCGTCCCCTTCCAAGCAGACGCAGGACCAGCCCCGGCGTCCGCTGCTCCGCGTGGTGAAGTAGCCGCGCCGCCGAATCTCGCTTTTTGGCGAGGTTTGTGCGCGTCCCGATGCCGCACCTGTGATCGCAGGCGGCATCGGGAGGAGCCCTGGTTTCATGCGCCTCTGTTGCGCATTCCCCGGCATCGGGTACACCAGAGCCGGTTCGGCTCCGGGCCGGCGCAATTCCCCCCCGCGCGCCGTACCGGCACCTGAGATGGCTCAGACGGCATCATGCAAAATGTTTCGATCCCGGCGGCGCTGATTGCCGGCCTCGTCAGCTTCCTCTCGCCTTGCGTCCTGCCGCTGGTTCCGCCGTATCTAATCTATCTCACGGGCGCCACGATCGAGCATGTCGAGAGCGACGAGCCGGCCTCGGCGTCCAAGCGCGCGATCATGATGTCGGCGCTGCTGTTCGTGCTCGGCTTCTCAACGGTGTTCGTCTCGCTCGGCGCCAGCGCCTCGCTGATCGGCGGGCTGATCCGCGCCTGGTCGGCCGAACTGTCGATCCTCGCCGGCCTCGTCATCATTGTCATGGGCCTGCACTTCCTGGGCCTGACGCGCATCGGCCTGCTGATGCGCGAGGGCCGGCTGCCGATCCCCAAGCCCGTCGGCCTCTGGGGGGCCTATATCATGGGCCTCGCCTTCGCTTTCGGCTGGACGCCCTGTATCGGCCCGATCCTGGCGGCGATCCTCTCGATCGCCGCGGCCGAGACCACGGTGACGAAGGGTGCCGGCCTGCTCGCGGTCTATTCCGCCGGCCTCGGCATTCCCTTCCTGATCGCCGCCCTGATGATCGAACAGTTCTCCGCGCTGTTCGCGCGCATGAAGGGCCACCTCGTCACGGTCGAGCGCGCCATGGGTGTGCTGATGGTGATCACCGGCATCGGCTTTCTCACCGGCGCGGTCTCGAATGTGAGCATCTGGCTGCTGGAGACGTTCCCGGCGCTGCAGAGCATCGGCTAGAGCATGATCCGGAAAAGTGCGCAGCGGTTTTCCGGATCATGCTTAAACGACGACCTGAAGCGTGACGGCGATTCATCCTGAGCGCATCGCGCTTCTGAGCGTGCTCGTGGCGGCGTTCGGAATGAAAGTGAAGCCGCTTATCGGCTGATCTTCTTGATGCAAGTTGGTTCGCTGCCGGGGTGATCGGTGCAATCCCAATCGGGTCCGAAGCCGGCCCCGGCGTTCCGCTGCGGCAGGAAAGGGAAATAGACCACAACCACCGCAAAGATGGCGACGGCGATGCTTGCGGACGCCGCCATCCATACGATGCCCGCCCGATCCGGACTCCAGCGGAGCCCGCGAATTGATCGATGCTTCCTCGAATTGGGATGCTTCACGGTCGTGTTATCGATGTGAGGTGGCGCTCGCCAAGGTTGTGATCTTCCAGTCCCAAAATCACCGCGCCTCGTCAAGCGTGCAGATCACCGTGCAGACGACGCCGCGCGGCAGAAAGTCGACGGTCGCCTCGCCGCCGAGCTGGTCGCGCGCGCTGCGCTCGATCAGGCGCGAGCCGAAGCCGCGCTGCACCGGCGCCGTCACCGGTGGTCCGCCGGTCTCGGTCCAGATCAATCGCAGCCGCGGCTTCGGCGCTTCCGTGATGACTTCCCAGTCCAATGTCACCCGACCGGTCTCGTTGGACAGCGCGCCGTATTTCGCGGCGTTGGTGGCGATCTCGTGCACGATCATCGACAGCACCACGGCGAGCCGCGGCGACAGAGGCACCGCGGGGCCGGCCATGCGGATGCGGTCCGGATTATTCAGAAGGAAAGGCTGAAGAGCCCGGGCGATCACGTCGCGGAGCTCGGAGCCCGCCCATTTCTCCTGGCTCAGGAGGTTATGCGCTTCGGCCAGTGCACCGAGCCGGCCTTCGAACTTGGTCCGCTCGTCCCGGCTGGCGCTGCGGAAGGTCTGCACCGCGATCGCCTGCATCAAGGCCAGCGTGTTCTTGACGCGATGGTTGAGCTCGTCGATCAGGAGATTGTGCAGCATCTCGCCGCGCGCGATCGTGGTCGCCATCCTGACCGCGAAAGTCAGGCCGGTCAGCAGCAGGATGCCGCCGATCAGGCTGGTGATCGCGATGTTGCGCCAGAGCGGCGCGATCAGCGAGCTCTCGGCGACGCCCGCCACGACCCTCCAGCCGGTCAGGCGCGAGGTGGTAAAGGCGGAGGACAGTGGCACCCCGTCGAGCGACACCGTCGACAGGGTCGCCTCCGAGGTGCGCGACATCGCGTCGTAAATCGCGCCGGACGCCTGCTTGCCGATCGTCGCGCTCGGGTTCGGCACGCGGGCGAAGACGATGGCTTTGGTGTCGACCAGGGACACGGTCCAGAGCTGGTCGGGCCGTTGCCTTTCCACGAGCTCCTGAAAGATGCTGATCGGTGGGCTGAAGCAGAGGTCGTAGATCACCTCGCCATTGCGGAACACCGGAACCTCGACGGTGACCACCTGCCGTCCGTTGATCGCGCCTGTGAACAGGTCGGAATATTGCGGCGACCTGGTCGCAAACACTTTTTCGATGATCTCCAGGTGGCCGCGTGGCGGCAGGCTTGCCGTGTCCTCCGTCGCGGAGGAGAACAACAGCCGGCCTTTCCGGTCGGAGATCAGCACCAGTCCGCCCTTGCCGTATTGTTCGACGAAGCCAAGCGCGATGCGGCGGAAGTTTTCGAAGTCGTCGTTACGCAGCGAATTCGTCAGCGCCAGGACCTGCAGGCCGCCGGTCATCCGCTGCACCTCGGAATCCAGCACCAGGCGCATGCTGCGCACGTTCTCCAGCACGCGGCGGGTCGCGTCGCCGCGGTCCTGCTGGTAGTTGTAGACGGCAATGCCGACCGCAAAGACGATCAACGGCAGCATCGTTCCCGTGACCAGAAGAGCGAGGCGGACGGGCAGGGTGAGCTTTGACAAACGCGGGTGTCCCAGTTCCGGCGCGACGGCGCCGGATTATGATTTTGGCCAGAACATACGGGCGGGACTGGCGCTGCGCCATGATTTTCGAATCAGGCGCAAGTCTTTGGACTATCGAAGAGAGGGACAGAAGCGCAGGCCGGCTGGAGCCCGATTGCACTGCAGCAGCAAGTCCCCTGCGACGAAGGAGTACCTCCCGCGCAGTCGAAATGACTTCCGTCCCGACGGGGTTTTTCATACGCTTCCCTCTCGCAAGCCGCATACCGGCTGCGCTCACGCCCCGGCGACAGGGGCGGAGCATCAAAGGGAGGGGAGACGATGAAGCGAAGATCATTTCTCGCTGGGTTCGGCGCGACCACAGCGGCGGCTACGATCGGCATGCCCTCGATCCTCAGGGCGCAAGCGCCGATCACCCTGAACGGCGCAGTCCAGTTCAACGACGATCATGCCTTCAACCGGGCGCTGCTCCGGTTCGAGGAGCTGGTGAAGAAGTACTACGGCAAGCCCGTCAATTTCACCCTGCACAGGAATTCCTCGCTCGGCCTCGAGAAGCAGTATTTCGAGTACATGTCGCAGGGCAAGGCGGTCGACTACGGCATCGTCTCGCCGGCCCACATGTCGACCTTCGCCAAGGCGGCCCCGTTCATCGATGCGCCCTTCGTGTTCAAGGGCATCGAGCACATGAACAAGGTCGTCGAAGCCAACATCCTGGCGCCGATCGCCGATGAAGTCGCGGCGAAGGCCGAGGTGGTTCTGATCGGTTATTCCGGCGGCGGCATCCGCAACATCTTCGCCAACAAGCCGCTCAAGAATCTCGCCGATCTCAAGGGGCTCAAGGTGCGCGTGCAGGGTGCGCCGATCTGGTCGAAGACCTTTGCGGCCGTCGGCATGAGTCCGACCGTGATCGCCTATAATGAAATCTACAATGCGATCCAGAACGGCGTGATATCGGCCGGCGAGAACGAGGCGGCCGGCGTCGAGGCGATGAAGTTCTACGAAGTGGCTCCGCACCTCAACCTGACCCAGCACGCCGTGTCGATCCGGCCGATCTGCTTCTCGGTGAAGACGTTGAAAACCCTTCCGAAGGATTTGCAGGACGCGATCATGAAGGCCGGCAAGGAGGCCGGCGACTATGGCCGTCAGCTCGAGTCGAGCGAAGAGGTCGTCAAGCTCGACACGCTCGAGAAGGCCGGCAAGCTCAAGCGCGTCCCCTTCGAGGAACGGGACGCCATGAAGAAGCTCGCCGACCCCGTGATGGCCACCTACGCCAAGGAAATCGGTGCGGAAGGCATTTTCGAGAAGATCAACGTCGTCTGAGGTCTTTGCATCCGCCGACAGCATT
Organism: Bradyrhizobium sp. AT1; assembly: GCF_001590795.1. Taxonomy (GTDB): domain Bacteria; phylum Pseudomonadota; class Alphaproteobacteria; order Rhizobiales; family Xanthobacteraceae; genus Bradyrhizobium. Next base: position 2,998,099 of record NZ_JXDL01000001.1, on the reverse strand, counting down.
CCGGGCAGGCCCCGCTTCCTGCCCGGACATGGCGGATGATCGCCGCACGGAGTCCCAATGTCTGACATGCCCGTCCCGTCCACACCGTCGCTGTGGCGTCGCATATCGGCGGCCTATGCGAAGTTGCTGGAATTCCTGCTGGCCGCCTGCGTCGGGGTCCTGATCATTCCGGTCACGTTGCAGATCATCTCACGCTACACGCCCCTCATTCCGTCCTACATCTGGACGGAGGAAATGGCGCGGTTCCTGTTCATCTGGACGATCATGATCGGTGCCATGGTCGGCGTGCGCGAAGCGCAGCATTTCGAGGTCGACGTGTGGCCAGACCTGTCGCGCCGGTCCGACGCTGCGGTGCGGATTCTCGCGCGGCTCGGCATATTGGCGCTGGCGCTGGTGTTCGTGTCGGCCGGCCTGGAGTTCACCCGCTTTGCCTGGAACAGAACGTCGGAGCTGGCCGATCTGCCGCTTTGGCTCATTCACGTCGCCTGGCCTGTGGCTGGAGTCACGTGGATCGTCTTCGCCGGCGAACAGATCATCGATGAAACGCGCGTTCTGTTTGGGGTGGGGCGATGAGCGGCAATGTACTCTCAGCCGGACAGGCCGCGATGGTGCTGTTCGGTGTTTTCATCGGCCTGCTCATCGTGCGCGTACCGGTCGCCTTCGCGCTCGGTCTTGCCTGCGTGCCGATCCTGCTGATCGAGCCGCATCTGTCGCTGATGACGCTCGCCCAGGAGACCTTCAACGCGTACAATTCGTTCATCCTGCTGGCGGTGCCGTTCTTCCTCTTGACGGCAAACCTGATGAGCATCGGCGGCATCACCGATCGCCTGGTGACGCTGTCGCGCTCGATGGTGGGGCACTGGCCCGGATCGCTAGCGCAAATCAACGTCGTGCTGTCGGTGTTTTTTGCCGGCATCTCGGGCTCCTCCACCGCCGATGCGGCGAGCCAATCAAAAATCTTCATCGATGCGCAGACCAAGGAGGGCTACGATCTCTCGTTCTCCATCGCCATCACGGCGGTGTCGGCGGTTCTGGCGGTCATCATCCCGCCGTCGATCCTCATGATCGTGTGGGGCGGGCTGATCTCGACCTCGATTGCGGCGATGTATCTGGCCGGCATCGTGCCGGGCCTGCTGATCGCGGGGGCGCAGATGGCGACGGTGCACATCTACGCGGTGCGTCGCGGTTACCCGACCTATCCGAGAGCAAGCTGGGTCGAGATGCGATGCGCCATCTGGAGGTCGATACCGGCGCTGATGACGCCGTTCATCATCGTTGGCGGCATTCTGCTCGGGTGGTTCACCGCGACGGAGTCCGCCTGCGTCGCGGTGCTCTACTCCGTGGCGCTCTCGGCGTTCTTCTATCGCGAGACGGGGATACGCGAACTGTACAAGGCGTTGCTCGATACCGGACGCCTCGCCGGCGTGGCGCTATTCTGCGTCGGCACCGCCAGTGCGTTCGGCTGGCTGCTCGCCTACTACAAGATTCCGCAGGAGTTGCTGGCCAACGTGTCGACATGGGGCATGGGCGCGATTGCAGCCGGCTTCTTCATCTCCTTCTGCTTTCTGGTGGTGGGCTGCTTCCTCGATGCCATCCCGGCCATCATCATCGTCGGCACCGTGCTGGAGCCGCTGGCCAAGTCGGTCGATCTTCATCCGGTCCAGTTCGCGATCATTTCCATCGTCTCGCTGGCATTCGGACTGGTGACGCCGCCCTATGGCTTGTGTCTGATGATCGCCTGTTCGATCGCGGGCGTGCGGCTGCGCTATGCGCTGAAGGACACGGTCATCATGTTGATTCCGATGCTGCTCGTGCTCGCGGCAGTCATCGTCTGGCCCAGCGTGTCGCTGTTCCTGCCGCGTCTGATCGTGCCGGAAATGCTCAAATGAGCCTCTGACAGCGGATCCCGCAGCCGATGGCGGCGGGATCCAGCCAATTGGCTACAGATTGCTCTCGGTGATTGCGGCGTAGACCATGCTGCGCAGCTCGCGGCGCAGCGGATAGGCGCTCGACGGCAGCACCTGCGTCATGAAGATCGCAATCAGCTCCTCGGCCGGATCAATCCAGAACGAGGTGGTGGCCGCGCCGCCCCAATTGTATTCGCCGGGGCTGCCGGCGATCAGCGTCTCTGCGGGGCGCATCGTCACGGCGAAGCCGAGGCCGAAGCCGATGCCGTTATAGGTGGCTTCCGAGAACAGCGAACGCGACACCTCGGGCAGCGCGCGTCCGCCCGGAATGTGGTTGCTGGTCATCAGCGCCAGCGTCTTCGGTCCGATCAGCCTGATACCGCCGAGCTCGCCGCCGTTGAGCAGCGCGCGGCAGAAGGTGAGATAGTCCGCGACTGTCGAGCACAGGCCACCGCCGCCGGAGATGAAGGAAGGCGGGGTGAGGAACGAACTCGTCGCCGGATCGTCCTGCAGCGTCAGGCCCTCGCGCCGCTGGCCGGCATGGAAGGTCATGCCGCCGCCGGGATCGGCGGAATAGCAGGCCGCAAACCGATGCGCCTTGGAGGCCGGCACATGGAAATCTGTGTCGGTCATGCCAAGCGGATCGAGGATGCGTGATTTGAGGAATTGCTCGAACGGCATGCCGGAGATCTTGCCGACGAGATAGCCGAGCACGTCGGTCGCGACCGAGTAGTTCCAGGCTTCGCCCGGCGAGAACTCCAGCGGGATCTTTGCCAGGCCTTCGATCATGGTCTGGAGTGTGCCCGACTTCTCGACCTCGCCGATCTTCTCGGTGCGATAGGCGGCATCGACATTGGAGCGCTGCTGGAAGCCGTAGGTCAGCCCGGAGGTGTGGCGCAGCAGATCGACGATCAGCATCGGCCGCGACGGTGGCCGGGTCAGGAAGGCGGGGTAGGTGCCGGCGACGAACACGCCGAGATCCTTCCATTCCGGAATGTATTTGGCGACAGGCTCGTCGATGGCGACGAGGCCCTGCTCGACCAACATCATGAAGGCGACGCTGGTGAGCGGCTTGGTCATGGAATAGATGCGGTAGATGGTGTCGTCCTTGACCGGCAGCTTGCGCTCGACGTCGGCAAGGCCCTGAACCGAGCTGTGGGCGATCTTGCCGCGCCGATACACCAGAAGATGCGTGCCCGGGAAGCGGCCGGCATCGATGTAGCGGCTCTTCAGATGCGCATCGACGCGGTCGAGCGCGGCCTTGGACATGCCGACGGATTCGGGCGAGGCGGGGGTAGGGGCAAGCATCAGTTCCTCCGGGCGGTTTTGTCGGTCCGTTGATAGCCAAATGACGGCCCCATTCCAAGCCGCTCGCGCTTAACGCAGGGGGCCCGGCTGGTGTAGGCTGCCTCCTGGAACGCCTCCAAGGAGGCCCCGGGGCGAACGAGAAAAACACAGGGCAAGCCATCATGACCCAGTTCAACGAGACCGATCTCACCGAAGCCGTCGTCAGGAGCTTCGACAACACGCCCAATCCCCGCGCGAAATTCCTGCTCCAGGAATTGGTGAAGTCGCTGCACGATTACGTGAGCAAGACCGGCCTCACCTTCGAGGAGTGGGACTACGCCATCGATTTCCTGACCCGCACCGGGCAGAAATGCACCGACACCCGCCAGGAATTCATCCTGCTATCCGACGTGCTCGGCGTCTCGATGCTGGTCGACGCGGTCAATCATCGCGACCGCGAAGGCGCCACCCAGACCACGGTGCTCGGCCCGTTCTATGTCGGCGAGCACAAGGTGACGGCCCACGGCACCGACATCTCGCCGAACAATCAGACCGGCGAGCGGATGTTCGTGCAGAGCCGCGTCACCGACCTCGAGGGCAAGCCGCTTGCGAATGTCCCCGTCGACGTCTGGCATGCCGACGACGACGGCTTCTACGATTCCCAGAAGTCGAACTATGACGAGGTCGGCGCATCGGCGCGGGCGCGCTTCATCACCGACGGCGATGGCCGCTTCTTCTTCCGCACCATCTTGCCTTGCAGCTATCCGATCCCGACCGATGGCCCGGTCGGCGAGATGATCGTGCAGACCAAGCGTCATCCGATGCGTCCGGCGCATGTGCATTTCCTGGTGAATGCGAAGGGCTACGAGCCGCTGATCACGCACGTCTTCATGGACGGCGACAAATATCTGGATTCCGACGTAGTGTTCGGTGTGAAGGACGATCTCGTCGCCAAGGTCGAGCCGCGCACCGACGCTGCGATGCCTGACGGCACCAAGACGAGCGGGCAGTGGCATTTGATGACTTACGAATTCCATCTCAAGCCCGGCGGCGGCATGGCGCCGAAACCGCTGGGAACGAAGACGGCGGAGCCGGCGTGAGGCGCGGCTCAAGCGCAGATGATGCGGCGGTCAGGGTCGTGTACGACCGCCGAAATGTTGTCGACAGCGCCGAAACAGCAAACCTGCTCGGATGCCCGAGGTGAGCCGGAGGCAGACGATCACAGGGGTTGTAGCTTGGTCTGATGCAGCAGTGCCAGGGTGATCCAGTGTGCCTCGATGGCAGGCTTGATCATACCTTCAACCTCAATGGTCGCGTCCCATGCGGATTGGATGGACACGGCGCGAACTGTCAATCCGACCAGGCGAAATTTGCCTCTGACCCGAGCCCCGGACTTGACCGGGCTGAGGAAACGGACCCGCTCGAAGCCATAGTTCACGCCCATCCGCGTGCCCTCGACCCCGGGCATCGCATCGAATGCGAGAACTGAAAGAAGCGATAACGTAAGGAAGCCGTGCGCAATCGTGCCGCCAAACGGCGTCTCCTGCTCGGCACGTTGGCGGTCCGTATGAATAAACTGATGATCATGCGTCGCATCGGCAAACATATCGATCATCGATTGGTCGACCGTCTGCCAACCTGATATCAGCTCCGGGCCGTCGAGAAGCTGTCGATATGCGGCAAGTGGAATGAGTTGTCCTCGCAAATTGCCGGGGAAGACGGTCCGCTCGACGTCGTTCACTTTCCGCTCCGATCCGTGGTAGGCATCCCCGCTTATAACTGTCGGAGATGTTCGGCAAGCCGGGGGGTGGGGTGGTCTTCGTTAACGCATTGATCCTGATCGGAGCAGGCTTTCTGGGCGGCATAATGAATGCCCTTGCCGGCGGCGCGACATTGTTGACCTTTCCGGCGATGCTGTTGACGGGCTTGCCCCCCGTCGTCGCCACTGCATCGAATGCCCTTGCAGTGACTCCCGGCCATACGATGGCTGTCATCGCTGATCGGGCGATGGTGCCGCGCAATCGGTCGATTTTCATCGGACTGATTTTGGCGGCGGTCGGAGGTCTCTTGGGCGCGCTGCTGTTGCTGGCAACTTCCGAGCGTTTCTTCACTCTTCTGGTTCCGGCTCTGATCGCGATTGCGACTGTCCTGTTTGCGATAGGACCGCGCATTCAGAAAGCCACTGCTGCGCGCACGCATGTCGGCGGCACCCGTAGCGCCTGGCTGCTGCCGGTCTCGATATACGGAGGTTATTTCGGCGCCGGACTGGGCGTGATGCTTCTGGCGCTTCTCGCACTGACCGGGAAGGAGCCTTTGCGCACGCTCAATGCGCTGAAGAATCTCTACGCCACCGTTGCTGCTCTTGCGGGGGTGGTGCTGTTCGCGGCCTCGGGCGTGATCGACTGGCCCTCGACCCTGGTTATGTTGGTGGGAGCACTTGCCGGCGGATTTGCCGGGGGAAAGCTTGTTGGTGTCCTTCCCGCGCAGACCGTGAGGGCCGCGATTGTTGTTCTGGGAGCCGCAATGACAGTCGCTTACGCTTGGCGCTTCTGGTTCGCTTGAGCCAGCGCAGCTTCCGTCAGCGCGCGTGCAGCAGCGCCAGTAGCACGACGACCGCGCAGGCGAGCGCGGCCGAGGTCAGCTTCCAGAACATCAGCGGGCTGCGCTCCAGGAGCGGCGTGATCCGCGTGTCGAGATAGGCCGGGTTGGGGTTGCGTAGCTCGAAGATGAACTCCGAGAGATCCTCGTGGCGCTTGTAAGGATCGGGATGCAGCGCGCGCCGGAGCGCGCCGTCGACCCAGGCCGGCACGTTACGGTCGTCGTCGGCCGGGCGATATTTGAGCCTTCGCACGTCCGCCTTGCGTCGGATCCTGGCGACCTGGGTGCCGTAGGGAAGCTTTCCGGTCAGCATCTGATAGCAGATCACTGCCAGCGAAAACATGTCGGAGCGCGGTGAGCCTCCTTGCCCCAAAAAATACTCCGGAGCCGCGTACTGGATGGTGCCCAGGATTTCGTCGGCCTCGTCCGGCGGCGCCGCTTCGGCGACGCCGGCCACCCTGACCGATCCGAAGTCGATGATCTTCGCGGTGCCGGTCTTGTCGATCAGGATGTTGTCGGGCCTGAGATCCTGATGCAGCATTTCCATGCGGTGGAAGGCGCGCAGGCCAGCGGCGATCTGCTCGATGATGCCGCGCACGGTTTCGAGATCGGGGCGCGGATTGTCCGTCATCCACTGCTTCAACGTCTGCCCCTCGACGAATTCCATGGCGAGGTAGAGGTAGCTGCGCCGCTTCGACTGTGACAGCGGCTTGAGCACATGCGGGCTATCGATCCGGCGCGCGATCCATTCCTCCATCAGGAAGCGCTTGAGATAGGCGGCGTTGTCGCGCAAATCGATCGACGGCAGCTTGAGCGCGACCGGCTGCTCGGTCTCCACATCGACGGCGAGGTAGATATGGCTGCGGCTGCTGCCGTGGATCTCCCTGACGATGCGGTAGCCGTCGAAGACCGCGCGCGGCTCCGGCAGCGGAGGCAGCGGCAATTGCGAGGTCTGATTGAAGATGCCGGCCGGCTCGCGCTGGGGCACCGCGTCGATGCGGATGATCTGGACTGTGATGTTGTCGTCGCTGCCGCGCCGGTAGGCTTCCTCGACGATGGCCTTCGCCGCCGCGTCGAGCTCGCCTGCGTGCTCGTTCAGCGCGCTGGTGATGAAGCGCGCGTCGACGAATTCATATGCGCCGTCGGTCGCCAGCAGGAAGGTGTCGCCGGCTTCGATCTCGAAGGCCTGGTAGTCGATCTCGAGCTGCGGATTGATGCCGAGCGCGCGACCGAGATAGGTCTGCTCCGACGACACGATGATGCGGTGATCCTCAGTCAGCTGCTCGAGCGCCTTGCCGGCGACGCGGTAGACGCGGCAATCGCCGACATGGAAGATGTGCGCGGTGGTCGCCTTGATGACCATGGCGCTGAGGGTGCAGACATAGCCCTTGTCGCGGTCATAGGCATATTGGCTCTTGCGCGTCTGCGCATGCAGCCAGGAATTGGTCGCGTCCAGCACACGGCGCGCGGACGTCTTCACCGTCCAGGATTCCGACGTGCAATAATAGTCCATCAGGAAGCTCTTGACCGCGGATTCGCTGGCGATCTGGCTCACCGTGCTGGAAGAGATGCCGTCGGCGAGGACGGCCGAAATGCCCTTCAGGCTGAGCAGCGGCTCCTCCGGAATGAGGACGCCGTGAAAGTCCTGATTGACGGCCTTGCGACCCTTGTCCGAGTGCTGGCCGACCGAGATCAGAAGTCCGCGGGACATCGTCATCACCAGAGGAAGGGAGCCTCACCCTGCTTGGGCGAGGCTCCCTTGTCGAGACGTATTCGATCAGGCCGCGACGCGGGGCTTCGCAGCCTTGTCGGCCTGGCGCTTCGGCAGGGTCATGACGTGCGTGGTGTAGAGGGTCATGCCGGTGAAGGCGAGGCCGCCGACGAGGTTGCCGAGGACGGTCGGGATCTCGTTCCAGATCAGATAGTCCATGATCGAGAACTTCGCATGGAGCATCAGGCCCGACGGGAACAGGAACATGTTCACAACGGAATGTTCGAACACCATGTAGAAGAACACCAGGATCGGCATCCACATCGCGATGACCTTGCCGGAGACCGAGGTCGAGATCATGGCGCCGACGACGCCGGTCGAGACCATCCAGTTGCAGAGCATGCCGCGCATGAACAGCGTCGCCATGCCCGCCGCGCCATGCGCGGCGTAGCCGAGCGTTCGGCCCTCGCCGATGTTACCGATCGCCGCGCCGACCTTGTCGGGCGCCTGGGTGAAGCCGAACGTCGTAACGAAGGCCATCATGAAGGCGACGGTGAAGGCGCCGGCGAAGTTGCCCACGAAGACGAGGCCCCAATTGCGCAGCACGCCGCCAAGGGTGACGCCAGGGCGCTTGTCGATCAGGGCGAGCGGCGAAAGCACGAATACGCCGGTCAGGAGGTCGAAGCCCAAGAGATAGAGCATGACGAAGCCAACCGGAAACAGCAGTGCGCCGACCAGCGGCTGGCCGGTGTTGACGTTGATCGTGACGGCGAACCATGCGGCCAGCGCCAGGATCGCGCCGGCCATGTAGGCGCGGATGATCGTGTCCCGGGTGGACATGAAGATCTTGGACTCGCCCGCATCCACCATCTTGGTGACGAATTCCGAAGGCGCGAGATACGACATCAATGGTTCCTTTGCTTCGTAAATGATCGACACGCTCCTGCGAGCGCGACTGAACGGCATCGGGCCGTGCGGGCTGGCCGGCCGCGCACGAGGGCTATGGAAAGTTTGGAAGCCTTGGGGATCGCGTGACGAGGACTCTTCAGCCGGGAGAGCCGCGAAGCAGTTGAGCTTCCGGAATGCAGCCGCCAGAGGCTGCATCGATACGGCGATGCCGCAGTCTTCGTTGACGCAACCGAAGAAGCAATTTGTGTGCCGCGGTACGCAGATCGAAAAAGCGAACAGAATCAGCTGGATGGTCCTTGCTAACGGATGATTTGCTGGACCACGCCGCCTTTTGCTTGAGCGGCTGCACAACGTTTGTGCGGCGCACAAGGATTGAGCAAGCCGCAAATTTCGGATGCGGAACCTGGCTGCGACATTCTGACAGGTCGCAAGCAAGTATATGATTAAACGTGACTTTTGCCGGTGGCGGGCTTGGCACGAAGCTTGAATAGTTCCAGCCGACGCCATTGAAGCCGTCCCGCGAGACTTCTCATCCGAATTGCCAACGCCACCAGACGGGGGTCTCCCCGTCGCGCGTTCGCATGCGCCAAGGACGGCGCCGCCGGACGGACGGGCCGCTCGTGTGCACTGACGCCATCAATTTCCGCAACGACGCAAAGGACTGACATGACCAAGCGCACCCGCAGGCCCTCGGACAATGGGCTCAGCCGCCGTCAATTGTTGAAAGCCACCGGCTCGACCGCCGCACTTCTCGCCGCAGCAAAAGTGAATTTTCCCGCCGGCGCCTTTGCGCAGGACGCAGGGCCCGAGGTCAAGGGCGCCAAGCTCGGCTTCATCGCGCTCTCCGATGCCGGCCCGCTATTCGTCGCCAAGGACAAGGGTCTGTTCGCCAAATACGGCATGCCCGACACCGATGTGCAGAAGCAGGCCTCCTGGGGCACCACGCGCGACAACCTCGTGCTCGGCTCGGAGGGCAATGGCATCGATGGCGCGCACATCCTCACGCCGATGCCGTATCTGATCTCGGCCGGCAAGGTGACGCAGAACAACCAGCCGACGCCGATGTACATCCTGGCGCGGCTCAATCTCGACAGCCAGTGCATCTCGGTCGCCAATGAATATGCCGACCTCAAGCTCGGAGTCGATGCATCGCCCTTCAAGGCGGCGCTGGAAAAGAAGAAGGCCTCCGGCAAGGCGGTGAAAGCCGCGATGACATTCCCCGGCGGCACTCATGATCTCTGGATCCGCTATTGGCTCGCCGCCGGCGGCATCGACCCAGACAAGGACATCGAGACCATCGTGGTGCCGCCGCCGCAAATGGTGGCCAACATGAAGGTCGGCACGATGGACTGCTTCTGCGTCGGCGAGCCCTGGAATCTGCAGTTGATCCATCAGAAGATCGGCTACACCGCGGTCACTACGGGCGAACTCTGGAACAAGCACCCCGAAAAATCCTTCGGCATGCGTGCCGCCTTCGTCGACAAATATCCCAAGGCCGCCAAGGCGCTGCTGATGGCGGTGATGGAAGCCCAGCAATGGGCCGACAAGGCCGAGAACAAGGCCGAGCTTGCCGCCATCATGGGCAAGCGGCAGTGGATGAACTGCCCGGTCGAGGACGTGCTCGACCGCACCGCCGGCAAGTTCGACTACGGCATCCCCGGCAAGGTGGTCGAGAACTCCCCGCACGTCATGAAGTACTGGCGCGATCACGCCTCCTATCCGTTCCAGAGCCACGACCTCTGGTTCCTGACCGAGGACATCCGCTGGGGCAAGTACGAGCCGAACTTCGACACCAAGGCACTGATCGCCAAGGTCAACCGCGAGGACATGTGGCGCGATGCGGCCAAGACGCTCGGCGTCGCGGCCTCCGAGATCCCGACTTCGACCTCGCGCGGCAAGGAGACCTTCTTCGACGGCAAGGTGTTCGATCCCGAAAATCCGGCGGCCTATCTGAAGTCGCTCGCGATCAAGCGTGTCGAAGTCTGATGGGGCCAGCGGCCGCCCTTGGGCGGCCGCATCGTCTTGACCAAGCCGGAAAAGGGATTCTTGATGAACATGCCTGCCACGAAAATCGAGCTTGAGACCGCATCGCCTGTCGCCGCGCCGGTCGTCGCGATGACGCCGAAGCGTCCCCCACGCACCGAGGCCTACGCGCGCATGGCCAGGGAGACCGCCGTGCGCGTGATCCCGCCGCTGGTCGTGATCGCGCTCTTGACCCTGGTGTGGGAGCTGGTCTGCCGCCGCGCCGGCTCGGCCCTGCCGCCACCGTCGAAAGTGTTCAAGGACACAAAAGAGCTGATCCTCGATCCGTTCTTCGACCATGGCGGCATCGACAAGGGCCTGTTCTGGCATCTGTCCGCCAGCCTCCAGCGCGTCGCGCTCGGCTATTCGCTGTCTGCGATCGCCGGCATCGCGCTCGGCGTGCTGGTTGGACAGTCGGTCTGGGCGATGCGCGGGCTCGATCCGCTGTTCCAGGTGCTGCGCACCATTCCACCTTTGGCCTGGCTGCCGCTCTCGCTCGCGGCCTTCCGCGACGGCCAGCCCTCGGCGATCTTCGTCATCTTCATCACATCGATCTGGCCGATCATCATCAACACGGCGGTCGGCATCCGCAACATCCCGCAGGATTATCGCAACGTCGCCGCGGTGGTGCAGCTCAATCCGCTCGAGTTCTTCTCCAAGATCATGATCCCGGCGGCCGCGCCTTACATCTTCACGGGTCTGCGCATCGGCATCGGCCTGTCCTGGCTCGCGATCGTCGCGGCTGAAATGCTGATCGGCGGCGTCGGCATCGGTTTCTTCATCTGGGACGCCTGGAACTCCTCGCATATCAGCGAGATTATCCTGGCGCTGTTCTATGTCGGCATCGTCGGCTTCGTGCTCGATCGTCTGATCGCCGGCCTCGGCAAGATCGTCACCCGTGGCACGGCGCAGGGCTGAGGAGCAAACACATGACCGCCTATCTGAAGCTCGACCACATCGACAAGGTCTTCACCCGCGGCGCCGCCACAACGGAGGTGCTCAAGGACATCAACCTGACGATTGAGAAGGGCGAATACGTTTCGATCATCGGCCATTCCGGCTGCGGCAAGTCGACCCTGCTCAACATCATCGCGGGACTGACCACCGCCACCACCGGCGGCGTGCTGCTGGAAAACCGCGAGGTCAACTCACCGGGGCCCGACCGGGCCGTGGTGTTCCAGAACCACAGCCTGCTGCCGTGGCTCACCGTCTACGAGAACGTCAGGCTCGGCGTCGACAAGGTCTTCGCCAGGACCAAGTCTCGTGCTGAGCGCGACGCCTGGGTGATGCACAATCTCAATCTCGTGCAGATGGCTCACGCTCGCGACAAGCGCCCGTCCGAAATCTCCGGCGGCATGAAGCAGCGCGTCGGCATCGCCCGGGCGCTGGCGATGGAGCCGAAGGTGCTGTTGCTCGACGAGCCGTTCGGCGCGCTCGACGCGCTGACCCGCGCTCACTTGCAGGACTCCGTGATGGCGCTGCATCAGAAGCTCGGCAACACGATCCTGATGATCACCCACGATGTCGACGAGGCTGTGCTGTTGTCAGACCGCATCGTGATGATGACCAATGGGCCGAGCGCGCGTATCGGCGAGGTGCTGGAGGTGCCGCTGGCGCGGCCGCGCAAGCGGCTCGAGCTTGCGACCAACGCGACCTACTTGAAGTGCCGGCAGCGCGTGCTCGAATTCCTCTACGAACGTCATCGCTTCGTCGAGGCCGCGTAAATCAAAACTTAACGCGAGAACTCGCGTCCGCCTAATTAGTCGACATCCAGCTCAATCCTTGTGCGCCGCACAAGGATTGAGCGAATCGCAAAATTAGCGAGCGGAAAAGCCCTGCTGCAAATTCGGGCAAGGCGAATAACGTCCTGAAATCCCTGTGTTTCCGGCATGCGCGCGATTGGCATGGAAATTGAAATGTCTTTGCGCGACGCCAACGACGACGTCCCTCAACATCATCAATCAGCATCGTGAACTCGCCACCGGGGTGAAGCCTCGGAGCGTGCCTCCATGTGGGGCAGAGCCTGCAACGGCGCAGCGGTGAGACTGGAAGGGATACTCAATGACGAAGAATCCGACTTGGATTTCAGACTGGCGCCCCGAAGATGAGACGTTCTGGAATGCGACTGGCAAGACCATCGCGCGACGCAATCTGATCTGGTCGATCGTGGCCGAGCATATCGGCTTCTCGGTCTGGCTGATCTGGAGCATCGTCACCACCAAGCTGCCGCAGGCGGGCTTCCACTACACCACCGACCAGCTGTTCCAGCTCGTCGCGGTGCCGGGCCTGATCGGCGCCCTGATGCGCTTTCCCTACACCTTCGCCGTGACGACGTTCGGAGGCCGCAACTGGACCATCTTCAGCGCGGCGATCTTGTTCATTCCGACCTTGTCGCTGGCCTATTTCGTGAGCCAGCCCGACACGCCGTTCTGGCTGATGCTGCTGATCGCTTCGACCGCTGGCCTTGGCGGCGGCAATTTCGCCTCCAGCATGACCAACATCTCGTTCTTCTTCCCCGACCGGATGAAGGGCTGGGCGCTCGGTCTGAACGCGGCCGGCGGCAATATCGGTGTCTCCAGTGTGCAGCTCTTGACCCCCATCCTGATGACGCTCGCCGTCTTCAACCTGTTCCAGGCAACGCCCGTCGACGGCATCTTCCTGCAGAATGCCGGCCTGATGTGGGTGCTGCCGATCGCGATCGCCGTGTTCGGTGCGGTGTTCTACATGAACAACCTCACCACGGCGAAATCGTCGGTGAAGAATCAGCTTGCCATCGTCAAGCGCAAGCACACCTGGATCATGGCGTATCTCTACATCGGCACGTTCGGATCCTTCATCGGCTACTCCGCGGCGTTTCCGCTGCTGATCAAGACGCAATTTCCGCAAGTCACGATCGCGATCGCATTCCTGGGTCCGCTGGTGGGCTCGCTGTCGCGTCCGCTCGGCGGCTGGCTTGCCGACAGGATCGGCGGCTCGATCATCACCTTCTGGAACTTCATCGTCATGGCGGGCGCCACGGTCGGCGTGCTCTACTTCGTCGGGCAGAAGGATTTCATCGGCTTCCTCTCGATGTTCCTGATCCTGTTCGTGACGACGGGCATCGGCAACGGCTCGACCTACCGCATGATCCCTTCGATCTTCCGCGAGGAGAACCTGTTCAAGGTGCGCGGCAAGGGCGATGCGGCGCGAGCGCTGGCGCTGAAGACGGCGAGCATCGAGAGCGGCGCAGCAGTCGGTTTCATCGGCGCCATCGGCGCCGTCGGCGGCTATTTGATCCCGACCGGCTTCGGCAAGTCGATCGCCATGACCGGCGGGCCGCAGCTGGCGCTCGCGATCTATCTCGGCTTCTACGCCAGCTGCCTTGCTTTGACCTGGTGGTTCTATCTGCGTCGCAGCCCGCAAGGTGAGGGCGCCTCAAGCCTTGCCGAAGCGCGAGTCTGACAATTGGCACGAATGTCGCTTCTCCCCGTACGCGGGGAGAACACTCTCTGATGACGTTTGATCCATGAACCTTGTTCGCAACGGCGCGCACCAAGGCAAACCGAAACAGACAGGAGAACATCATGACGCCCGAACAGATCACTCTCATCCAGCAGAGCTTCGCCAAGGTCGCGCCGATATCGGAGCAGGCCGCGGTGCTGTTCTACAATCGTCTGTTCGAGGTGGCGCCGTCCGTGCGCGCAATGTTCCCTGAAGACATGACCGAGCAACGCAAGAAGCTGATGGGCATGCTCGCTGCTGTCGTCGGCGGCCTGTCGAATTTGGACTCGATTCTTCCCGCGGCCTCGGCACTCGCAAAGCGCCATGTCGCCTACGGCGCGGTGGCCGAGCACTATCCCGTGGTCGGGGCGACCCTGCTGTGGACCTTGGAAAAGGGGCTTGGCGACGCCTGGACGCCCGAACTGGCAAAGGCCTGGACCGACGCTTACGGCGTGCTGTCCGGCTACATGATATCCGAAGCCTACGGCGCACAGCCGCAGGCCGCTGAATAGGAGATGCCTCGTGAGTGAACCGCTGGTCATCGTCGGTAACGGTATGGCGGCCGCGCGTCTGGTCGACGAGCTCGCCAAGACCTCGCTCGGCCGCTATGCGGTCGCGGTGATCGGCGAAGAGCCGCGGCTCGCTTACAATCGCGTGCTGCTCTCCTCCGTGCTGGCCGGCGAGACCGGCTCGCACGAGATCGAGCTCCGGCCGGCCGATTGGTGGCGCCATCGCGGCGTCACGGTGCGCTACGGCTATCGCGTCACCGAGATCGACACCGGCCGCCGCGAGCTCAAGATCGAGGGCGAAGAGAGCATGGAATATTCCAAGCTCGTGCTCGCCACCGGATCGACGCCGCTGCGGCTCAATTTGCCGGGCGCCGATCTCGCCGGCGTGCACACCTTTCGCGATACGCGCGACGTCGACCTTCTGCTGACGCTGGCGGCTGCGAAGAAACGCGTCGTCGTGGTTGGCGGCGGCCTGCTCGGACTCGAGGCAGCCTACGGCCTCGCCAAGGCCGGCGCGCCGGTGACGCTGTTGCATCTGATGGACCGGTTGATGGAGCGTCAGCTCGATGGGCCGGCAGCGGGCCTGCTCAAGACGCTGGTCGAGCGCAAGGGCATCCGCATCCTGCTCCACGCCTCGACCGCTCGCATCCATGGCGACGGCCACGTCGAGGCCGTCGAGCTTGCGGATGGCAGCCGTATCGAGGCCGACGCCGTGATCTTCGCGGCTGGCATCAAGCCGAACGCAGCGCTCGCTAAGGATGCCGGCATCGCGGTCAACCGCGGCGTCGTCGTCAACGATCTGATGCAGACCTCCTCGCCCGACATCTACGCGCTCGGCGAATGCGCCGAGCATCGCGGCACCTGCTATGGGCTGGTCGAGCCCGCCTATGAGCAGGCGCGCGTGCTGGCGCGGCATCTCGCCGGCCGGCCCGCCGCCTATCAGGGCAGCGTGGTCTCGACCAATCTCAAGGTCTCCGGCGTCAGCGTGTTCTCCGCCGGCGACTTCATGGGCGGGGAGGGCAGCGAGAGCCTGGTGCTGACCGATCGCAGGCGCGGCACCTACAAGAAGCTCGTCATCGCCGATGGCCGGCTCACCGGCGCGGTGCTGATCGGCGATACCGTCGATGCGCTCTGGTATCTGGAGTTGATCCGCAATCGCGACAAGGTGGCGGCGATCCGCACCGCCATGATGTTCGGCCGTGCGCTCGCGCTTCCCTCGAAAGCAGCCTGATATGACGGCGATCGATCCCACGCTCCGCGCCACCAAGACGACTTGTCCCTATTGCGGCGTCGGCTGCGGCGTGCTGGCAACGCCCGACGGCAAGGGTGGCGCGGCGATCGCGGGTGACCCCGATCACCCCGCCAATTTCGGCCGGCTCTGCTCCAAGGGCTCCGCGCTCGGCGAGACGGTCGGGCTGGAAGGCCGTCTGCTCTATCCGATGATCCGCTGCAAAGGCGTGCTGGAGCGCGTGGCCTGGAGCGATGCGCTCGACCATGTCGCCCATCGCATGCAGCACATCGTGGCGCGTGACGGCGCCGATGCGGTTGCGTTCTATCTCTCCGGGCAGCTGCTGACCGAGGATTACTACGTCGCCAACAAGCTGATGAAAGGCTTTGTCGGCACGGCCAATGTCGACACCAATTCGCGGCTCTGCATGTCGTCGTCCGTTGCCGGCCATCGCCGCGCCTTCGGCGCCGATACCGTGCCCGGCTGCTACGAGGATCTCGACCAGGCCGATCTGCTCGTCTTCGTCGGCTCGAACGCAGCCTGGTGTCATCCGGTGCTATTCCAGCGCATGCTGAAGAACCGCGGAGAGCGCGGCGCGCGGATGATCGTGATCGATCCGCGCCGCACCGACACGGCTGATGATGTCGATCTGTTCCTGGGGCTCAAGCCCGGCACCGACACCGCGCTGTTCTCGGGCCTGTTCGTGCATCTCGCCGACAGCGGCGCGCTGGACCGGGATTACATCGCGCAGAATACGAGCGGTTTCGACGACGCGCTGGCACGCGCGCGGAGCATTGCCGGCAGCGTCACCGCGACCGCGCTCGCCACGGGCCTGTCCGAGCAGGATGTCGCCGCCTTCTTCAGGATGTTCCGCGGTACCGAAAAGGTCGTCACGCTCTACTCGCAGGGCGTCAACCAGTCGGCGCAGGGCACCGACAAGGTCAATGTGATCCTGAACTGCCATCTTGCGACGGGCCGCATCGGCAAGCCAGGGGCCTCGCCGTTCTCGCTGACCGGCCAGCCCAACGCCATGGGCGGCCGCGAGGTCGGCGGGCTCGCCAACATGCTTGCCGCTCACATGGGGTTCACGCCGCCGGACATCGATCGTGTCAGGCGGTTCTGGAAGGCGCCGCGCATCGCCACCCATGAGGGGTTGAAGGCGGTGCAGCTGTTCGAGGCCGTCAACCGCGGCGAGGTCAAGGCGCTCTGGGTGATGGGTACCAACCCTGCGGTGTCGCTGCCCGACGCGGATTTCGTGCGCGAGGCTTTGAAGAAGCTCGAGCTGTTCGTGGTCTCTGAGAACGTGCTCTCCAACGACACGGTCGAGGCCGGCCCGCACGTGCTGCTGCCGGCGCTCGCCTGGGGCGAGAAGTCGGGCACCGTGACCAATTCCGAACGCCGCATCTCGCGCCAGCGTTCGTTCCTGCCGGCGCCGGGCGAGGCGCGCCCCGATTGGTGGATCCTCAGCGAGACCGCCAAGCGCCTCGGCTTCGGCGACAGTTTCAACTACAAATCTGCGGCGGATATCTTTCGCGAACACGCTGCGCTCTCGGCCTTCGAGAACCATGGTGGCCGTGACTTCGACATCGGCGCGATGACCTCGTTGTCCGACGAAGCCTTTGACGCCTTGAAGCCGGTGCAGTGGCCGGTGCGGGAAGGCGGGGCGCCTGGCGCGCGCTTCTTCGCGAATGGCGGCTTCTTCACCAATGACGGCAAGGGCCGCTTCGTTGCGCCGGAGGTGCCGTCGCTGCGCGGCGAGACCGGACCCTCGCGTCCTCTAAGGCTCAACACCGGACGCATCCGCGACCAGTGGCACACCATGACGCGTACGGGGCTCAGCCAGCGCCTCGGCGCGCACCTGCCCGAGCCCTTTGTCGAGATCCATCCCGATGACGCCAGCAAGTATGGCATCGCTCACGATGGCTATGCCCGCATCACTACCGATTACGGACAGTGCATCCTGAAGGTCGTCGTCAGCGAAGGCCAGCAACGCGGGGCGCTGTTCGTTCCGATCCACTGGAGCGCGATGAATAGCTCGCACGGCCGGGTCGGAGCGCTCGTGCAGTCGTTCACCGATCCGTTCTCCGGGCAGCCGGAATCGAAGGCGACGCCGGCCGCGATTGCGCCTTACGAATTCGTCTTCCGCGGCTTTGCGCTGTCGCGGAGAGAGCTCGATCTGCCGCCCAACCTGTTGTGGACCCGCGTCACGGTCGCCGACGGCTTCGCCTATCTCTTCGCCGACAATGCGGATCTTTCGCGCTGGCCGGTCTGGCTCGAGAGCGTCGCCGGTGAGGACGTTGCCGACTATCGCGACTTCGGCGGCGGCGTCTATCGTGCGGCGTCTTTCGCGGGTGACCGCATCGAAACCTGCGTGTTCGTGGGCCCCGGGCACGATGCAGGTGATTGGGAGGTGGTGAAGAGCCTGTTCGTGGCCGATCGCGTCACCGACGATCAGCGCCGCATGCTGCTGTCGGGCAGGTCCGGCGAGGGGGCTGCCTCGGCCGGGCCGATCGTCTGCGCCTGCTTCGGCGTCGGCCGCGACACCATCTGTGACAGCATCGCAAGCGGGGCGCGCACGGCCGCCGAGATCGGCGCCAAACTCAAGGCCGGCACAAACTGCGGCTCCTGCATCCCGGAGTTGAAGCGGCTGATCGCAAGCACGGACGTGCCAGTGAAGCCGGTGAAGGTCGCGGGCGCGGTGGGGTAGGGGCGCTAGCTCTCGTGCCCCGGACGCTGCGCAGCACGAAGTGATGCGCCGCAGAGGCGGGGCCCATCTCATAGTGGAGTGTTTGGCCTTTTTCGGGTCCCGGCTCTGCGCAGCAACACTGACGCGTTGCAGCGCGTCCGGGACACGAAAGTCGTGTGGACGCAGCCATTCTCCGCCAATCGACGCGCCCTCGATTGTGCCCTATGCTGCAGCGCTCCGTCTCTCAACAATCACAACAACAATGATGTACCTGGAAACGCCGCCGCGTCTGATTGAAACGAAGCTCTTCTCCGCCATGCCCGAAAAATTCCGCCGCAAGGGTGTGCGGACGGACTGGGCTGACGCCAACCGGCCGAATGTGCCGACCGACAGCTTCATCGAAGGTCCGTCATTCGACAGAGACGGCAATCTCTACATCGTCGATATTCCCTTCGGCCGCATCTTTCGCGTCGCACCCGATGGCGAGTGGTCGCTCGTCGCCGAATATGAGGGCTGGCCGAACGGGCTGAAGATCGCGGCCGACGGCCGCATCCTGGTGGCCGATTACATGCACGGCATCATGGAACTCGATGCCAAGGCCGGCCGCGTCAAGCCGGTCCTGACTGCGCGCAATTCGGAATCGTTTCGCGGTTGCAACGATCTGCATCTTGCCTCGAACGGCGATATCTACTTCACGGATCAGGGCCAGACCGGGTTGCACGATCCGAGCGGCCGGGTCTATCGCCTGGCATCGAACGGCCGGCTCGACTGCCTGATCGACACCGGCATCAGTCCGAACGGCCTCGTGCTCGATCCGGCTGAAACCGTGCTGTTCGTCGCAATGACGCGCGACAATGCAGTGTGGCGAATGCCGTTCATGAAGGATGGCAGCGTGTCGAAGGTCGGCCGCTTCTGCTCGCTGTTCGGCACCAGCGGCCCTGATGGTCTGACCATGGATGCCAAGGGCCGCCTGTTCGTCGGCCACGCCTCGCTGGGCCACGTCTTCGTGTTCGCCCCCAACGGCGAACTGATCGCGCGGATCAAGTCGTGCGCCGGGCCGAACTGCACCAATGTCGCGATCGCTGGCGAAGGCAACGATCGGCTCTATATCACGGAGTCGTCGACCGGCAGCGTGCTGGTAGCGGATATCGGCGAACTGTGAGCTTGAACATGAACACCAAATCCTTTGGCACGACCGGCACCGATGTTTCCGTGATCGGGCAGGGCACCTGGTATCTCGATCACGGCGATCGCAAGCGGGCGATCGCGGCGCTTCAGCGCGGGCTCGATCTCGGCATGACCCACATCGACACCGCCGAGATGTACGGCGATGCCGAGCTCGTCATTGCCGATGCGATCGCGGGCCGGCGCGACGAAGTGTTCCTCGTGTCGAAAGTGCTGCCGAGCAACGCCTCTCGCCGCGGCACCATCACGGCCTGTGAGCGCTCGCTGAAGCGGCTCAACACCGACCGTCTTGATTGCTATCTGCTGCATTGGCGCGGTTCCTATCCGCTGGACGACACGGTCGCCGCATTCGAGGAGCTGGTGAAGGCTGGCAAGATCAAATCCTGGGGTGTCTCCAATTTCGACGCCGACGATCTCGATGAGTTGCTTGAGGTTGCCGGCGAAGGCCGCATCGCCTGCAATCAGGTGCTCTATCATCTGAAGGAACGCGCGATCGAGCATGCCGTGATCCCCTGGTGTCAGCGGCACGGCGTCGCAGTGGTCGCCTATTCGCCGTTCGGTCACGACGATTTTCCGGATGCGCGCAGCAAGGGCGGTGCCGTGCTGGCGAAGATTGCGGAGGCACGTCGCACAACGCCGCGTCAGGTCGCGCTGAGCTTCCTGACCCGTGCGACTACGGTGTTCGCGATTCCGAAGGCGTCGTCCGCCGAACATGCCGGCGAGAATGCGGCGGCTGGCGATCTCGTGCTGACAAAGGACGAGATTTCTGCGCTTGACGCGGCGTTTCCGCGCGGGCCGAAGCCGCGCAACCTCCCCATGTTGTAGTGCACAATCGCCGAATATTAACGGAGCATTGACGCGCGCGGCGGCCGGCGCATATCGGCATCCTGTTTTCGGAAGTTGTGAATGCGGCGTAATTGTCGTTTTTTATCGCTGTTCTCGATTCGCATTTCGCCCGGGTTCCAGCCGTGACACCGCCGCCCGCCGCAGCCGCAAGGCTCGACACAATTCCCATGCCCGCGCCGGAGAAGAAGCAGAAGGCTCGCCGTGCGCCCGCGCGCGTCGATCATCCCTTCAAGGGCATCGCGCTGGTGCTGCTGTCGACCGTGTTTCTCGGCACCTCCGACACCACGGCGAAATATCTCTCGACCAGCCTGCCGTCGATCGAGATCACCTGGATCCGCTTCGTCACCTTCGCGCTGATGTTCACGCCGGTGATGTTTCCGGGCTCGCCGCTGCACGCGATGCGGACCGAGCGGCTCGGTCTGCAGCTGATGCGCGGGGTCGCGCTGCTCGGCTCCTCCCTGTTCTTCATCACCGGCCTCGCGTTCCTTCCGATCGCGGAAGCCTCCGCCACTGGGTTTGTCTCGCCGCTGTTCGTGACCGCGCTGTCGATCATCTTCCTCAGCGAAAAAGTCGGCATGCGCCGCTGGATCGCGACCGGGATCGGTCTCACGGGCGTGCTGATCATCCTGCGGCCGGGGACGAGCGCGTTTCACGCAGCTGCATTCTTCCCGATCGTCTCCGCATTCTGCTGGGCCGCCGCGCTGATCCTGACGCGCATGATGAGCGGCCGCGAAGCCGTGCTCACTACCATGGCCTATTCCGCGCTGACGGGCGTTGCGATCCTGTCCGTGATGGTGCCGTTCGTCTGGGTCACACCGAGCTGGACCGCGATCGGTCTCGGCATCGTGATCGGCGTCGCCTCGACCGTCGGCCAGTGGATCATCGTGCTGGCCTATCGCTACGGTGATGCCTCGGTGCTGGCGCCGTTCTCCTACACGCAACTGCTCTGGGTCAGCATTCTCGGCTTCTTCATCTTCGGTGAAGTGCCAGATGTCTGGACCGTCGTCGGCGCCGCCTTCATCGTCGCCAGCGGACTCTACATCGCCCATCGCGAGCGGGTCCGCCGGGCCCAACTCCTGGTGCTGGAAGAGCGTTCCCCGAACCCCTGACGCAAGTCCCCGCGTCCCGCCTTGTGCTATCAACGGCTCCAACGATAGGGGAGGAGCCGGATGCGCGCTGCCATTTTCAGACAAGGTGAGATTGTCGTTGGCGAGATGGCCGAGCCCAAGCCCGGCCCGGGCCAGGTACTGGTCAAGACGCTCGCCTGCGGCATTTGTGGTTCTGACCTGCATGCCCGCCAGCACGCCCATCGCATGGTAGAGATGGCGAAGAAGACCGGTCGCACGCCGATGGACCTGTCGCGCGACGTCGTGTTCGGTCACGAGTTCTGCTGCGAGATCGTGGACTACGGCCCTGGCACCGAACGCAAGCTGAAGCCCGGGACGCATGTCTGCTCGCTGCCCGCGCTGCTGACGCCCGAGGGCATCAAGGGGATCGGCTATTCCAACGATTTCGTCGGTGGCTATGCAGAGCAGATGCTGCTGAGTGAGGCTCTGCTGCTGGAAGTGCCGAACGGCCTCGCGCCGGAACATGCGGCGCTGACCGAGCCGCTCGCGGTCGGCGTTCACGCCGTGGCCAAGGCCAACATTCGCGGTGGTGAGGTGCCGCTCGTGATTGGCTGCGGTCCGGTCGGGCTTGCGGTGATCGCCGCGCTGAAGCTTAGGGGCTTGCACCCGATCGTCGCCGCCGACTATTCGCCGGCGCGGCGGGCGCTCGCGGCCAGGCTCGGCGCCGACATTGTCGTCGATCCCAGGGTGTCGCAGCCCTATGCGACCTGGGCCGAGCACGCGCAGATGTCAGAGGCCGAGAAGGCAGCGCGGCCGCCGTTCCAGGCCATGCTGCCGGCGCTCAAGCCCGCAATCATCTTCGAATGCGTCGGCATGCCCGGACTGTTGCAGCAGGTGTTCGAGGGCGCCCCGCGCGATGCCAGGATCGTCGTGGTTGGCGTCTGCATGGAGGGCGACAGGAGCGAGCCGATGCTCGGCATCATGAAGGAGCTCAACGTCCAGTACGTGCTCGGCTACACCCCGGACGAGTTCGCAAGTGCGCTGCGCCTGATCGCGGAAGGGCGGGTGGATGCTGCGGCGATGGTGACGGCCGAGATCGGCATCGACGGCGTCGCCAAGGCGTTCGCCGACCTCGCCAATCCCGAAGCTCACACCAAGATCATCGTGCAGCCGTGGCGATGACGGTGTCGTAGCGTGGGCAAAGGCGCAAAGCGCCGTGCCCACCATCTTTCCCGATTCAAACGCGGGTGGTGGGCACGCTCCGCATTGCCCACCCTACGAGACCCCTCAATATTTCGCCGGCACATACATCTCCGGAGGGACTGGGCCGCGGTGATAATCGGGGTTGCGCACGCGCGGCGGCAGCACCACCGGGACACGCGCGACCTCCTGATATGGGATCTGGGTCAACAGATGCGCGATGCAGTTGAGCCTGGCACGCTTCTTGTCGACGGCATCGACGATCCACCACGGTGAATCCGGCAGATGAGTGTGCTCCAGCATCGTCTCCTTGGCCTTGGTGTAGGCCTCCCAGCGGCTGCGCGCCTCGACGTCCATCGGGCTCAGCTTCCACTGCTTTAGGGGATCCTTGATGCGCATCGTGAAACGGAATTGCTGCTCGTCGTCGGTGATCGAGAACCAGTACTTGACCAGGATAATGCCGGAGCGGATCAGCATCCGCTCGAACTCCGGAACCGTCTGGAAGAATTCCTGGTACTGCTCTTCGGTGCAGAAGCCCATCACGCGCTCGACGCCGGCGCGGTTGTACCAGCTGCGATCGAACAGCACGATCTCGCCGCCGGCCGGCAGGCGCGACACGTAACGCTGGAAATACCATTGCGTGCGCTCGCGCTCGCTCGGGGCGGGAAGCGCCGCGACGCGGCAGATGCGGGGATTGAGGCGCTGGGTGATGCGCTTGATGACGCCGCCCTTGCCGGCGGAGTCGCGGCCTTCGAACAGCACCACGACCTTTTTCTTCTCAGCTTGCACCCAGTCCTGTAGCTTGACCAACTCGCCCTGGAGTCGCAGCAGTTCCCGGAAATAAAGCTTGCGATCAACGGTTGGGGTCAGCACATCGGTTTCGTCCAGCAGTTCGTCGAGCCTGGAGTCGTCGAGCTCCATCTCCAGCTCCTCGTCGAGATTGTCGGCCATCTCCTGGATGATGCGCTCGCGCTTGGTGGCTTCGGAGGTGCGGTCGGATGCAGTCATGGGTCCTTCTCTCGGCTGCAGGTGCCAGTTACCAACGACCATCGGCGGGGTTTGTTGCGTCCATGTGACAGCCGCCCCATCCTGCTGAAGCAGGTCACACCGGCAGCGCGATCGAGTATTTCACCTGGCTCAGCGCAAAGCTCGACTCGATCGAGGCGATGCCGTCGAGCCGGGTCAGCTTGGTCTTCAGGAAGGTCTCGTAGGAGGCGAGGTCGGCGGCAACGACGCGCAGCAGGTAGTCGCGGTTGCCGGTCATCAGATAGCACTCCAGCACCTCGTCCCATTTCGAGATCGCACGCGCGAAGCGGTTGAGATCCTCCTCCTTCTGCCGCGCCAGCTTGATCGAGATGAAGACGCTGACATGAAGCCCGAGCGCCTTCTGGTCCACGGTCGCGACATAGCGCGAGATTACGCCGCGATCCTCCAATAGCTTGACCCGGCGATGGCAGGGCGAGACCGACAGCCCGACTTTGTCGGCGAGCTCCTGCATGGTCATGCGGCTGTCGGCCTGGAGGTGGCTGAGGATTTTGCGGTCGATGGTGTCGAGGCCTGGCATTGGGATGAAACCTGTCCTTTTGGCAATTGATTGGGAAAGTATCCCAATTTCCTCGGGTATGGCGCGAAAAATTGAGAAGTTTGGTCCCACCGGGCGGCGTATTATCAGGTGACTCTTGTTGCCGGGAGCATTGCCATGCCCGTTGATACCACCCGCCTCGACACCCTGAACGCATTGGCCCGCAAGGCGCTGTGGCTGTCGTCCTGGACCATCCACCACGCCAATCACATCCGCTCGAATGCCGATGGTCTCAAGGTCGGCGGCCATCAGGCCTCGTCCGCCTCGCTCGCAACCATCATGTCGGCGCTGTATCTTAGCGTGTTGCGCCCCGAGGATCGCGTCGCGGTGAAGCCGCACGCAAGCCCGGTATTCCACGCCATCCAATATCTGTTCGGCCGGCAGAGCCGCGAGAAACTGGAAAACTTTCGCGGCTTCAAGGGCGCGCAATCCTATCCCTCGCGAACCAAGGACGTCGACGACGTCGATTTCTCGACCGGCTCGGTCGGTCTCGGCGTCGCGCAGACGCTGTTTGCCTCGCTGGTGCAGGATTACGTGAAGGCGCATGGCTGGATGAAGGATCGCCGCGAGGGGCGGATGATTGCTCTCGTCGGCGATGCCGAGATGGACGAAGGCAATATCTGGGAGGCGCTCGCCGAGGGCTGGAAGCACGGCCTGCGCAACACCTGGTGGGTGGTGGACTATAATCGCCAGTCGCTCGACGCCGTCGTGCGCGAAGGTCTCTGGGAAAAATTCGAGACCATGTTCCGCAATTTCGGCTGGGACGTTGTCATCGTCAAATACGGCCGGCTGATGCGCGAGGCGTTCGCCGAACCTGGCGGCGAAGCGCTGAAAACCTGGATCGACAATTGCCCGAACGCGCTCTACGCCGCCCTGTGCTTCCAGGGCGGCGCCGCCTTCCGCAAGCATCTGCACGACGAGATCGGCGACCAGGGCCCCATCACCAAGCTGATCGACAAGCGCAGCGATGACGAGCTGCTGGCGCTGATGTCGAACCTCGGTGGCCACGACATGGCGAGCATGCTGGAGGCGTTCGAATCCATCGACCACGATCGCCCGGTCTGCTTCATCGCCTACACCATCAAGGGCATCGGCCTGCCGTTCCAGGGCCACAAGGACAATCATGCCGGCCTGATGACGGTCGCGCAGATGGAGAAATACCGGGAGAGCCAGAACATCCGCCCCGGCCACGAGTGGGATAAATATGAGGGCCTCACGCAATCCGCCGCCGAGCTCGATGCGTTCCTCGCGCGCGTGCCGTTCAACCAGGACGGCCGTCGGCTGACCGCGCCTGTTATCGAGGTGCCCGCGCAGCTCGGTTTCAAGCCGTCGCCGCAGATGTCGACCCAGCAGGGCTTTGGCCTCGTGCTGAACGAGATCGCCCGCGGCGACAGCGAGCTGGCGAGGCGGATCGTCACGACCTCGCCCGACGTCACCGTCTCGACCAATCTCGGTCCGTGGGTGAACCGGCGCGGCCTGTTCGCGCGTGCCGAGAAGGCGGACTTATTCCGCAGCGAGAAAATTCCCTCCACGTATAATTGGGACGCCTCGCCCAAGGGCCAGCATCT
Source organism: Bradyrhizobium sp. AT1 (assembly GCF_001590795.1). Lineage (GTDB taxonomy): Bacteria > Pseudomonadota > Alphaproteobacteria > Rhizobiales > Xanthobacteraceae > Bradyrhizobium. The sequence continues at coordinate 2,972,314 of NZ_JXDL01000001.1, read as the reverse complement.
CGAGCTAGGGATCGCCGAGATGAACCTGTTCATCATGCTCTCGGCGCTCGGCCTATCGCACCAGATCAACGGCGCGCGGCTGTTGCCCGTCGGCACGCTCTACGATCCCTTCATCGAACGCGGCCTCGATGCGCTGAATTACGCCTGCTACCAGGATGCGCGCTTTATGGTGGCCGCGACGCCATCCGGCATCACGCTCGCGCCTGAGGGCGGCGCGCACCAGTCGATTGCAACGCCCCTGATTGGCATGGCGCAGGACGGGCTCGCCTCGTTCGAGCCGGCGTTCGTCGACGAGCTCGCCGTGATCATGGGCTGGGGATTCAACCACATGCAGCGCGATCCGGGCGAGGGCGGCTCGGTTTACCTGCGGCTGTCAACGCGCAGCATAGATCAGGCCCAGCGCATCATGACGCCAGAGCTGCAGCAGGGCATCACAGACGGCGCCTATTGGCTGCGCAAGCCGGGCCCGAATGCCGAGGTCGTGATCGCCTATACCGGCGCGGTCGCGCCCGAAGCCATCGAGGCCACCGGCTTCATCGGCGAGAGCCGGCGCGATATCGGCCTGCTCGCGATCACCTCGGCCGATCGCCTGCATGCAGGCTGGACCGCCGCGCGGAAATTGCGGCGCGACCGCCGCGGCGTGCAGCATCTCAGCCACATCGAAAAGCTGCTCGCGCCGCTGCCGCGCGACTGCGGCATCGTGACCGTGATCGACGGCCATCCGTCCGCACTCGGCTGGCTCGGCAGCGTCCGCGGCCACCGCGTCGAGGCGCTCGGCGTCGAGCAGTTCGGCCAGACCGGCAGCATCGCGGACCTTTATCGGCACTACGGCATCGATGCCAACGCCATCATCGATGCGGCCGAAAGCCTCACCACCGGCGCGCCGGTGCTGCATCGGAAGATGGCGGTGTAGTCGGGGTAACCGACCGCATGGGCCCCGGCTCAGCAGCGCGCCGCTGAAGTAGCGCTGCGTCCGGGGCGCGAGAGTTCTTGGACTCGTTTTTAAATCCCGTGTCCCGGACGCGGCGCGGCATGAAATGTCGCGACGCAGAGCCGGGACCCATCGTGCGCTTGCCACGTTCCCGCCATCGGCTCATATAACCTCCGTCCGCCGCAACGCTGGCCCCGCATATGGCGGGTTCAATTGCTGGCGCTTTCGTGCAAGGATGCCTGCCGAAACGCCCCCTCCATGCCCCCAAGAAGAGGTTAACGATGGTCAATCGCATGCAATTCTACATCGACGGCGCCTGGGTCGATCCTGCCGTCAAGAAGTCCACCGCCGTGGTCAATCCGGCGACGGAAGAGGCGATGTACGAGGTTGCGCTGGGCTCCAAGGCCGACGTCGACAAGGCGGTCGCTGCCGCCAAGCGCGCTTTTGCGACCTTCTCCCAGACCAGCCGTGACGAGCGCGTCGCGCTGCTTTCGAAAGTCATCGAGGTCTACAAGGGCCGCCTCAAGGAAATCGGCGCCGCCGTCTCCGACGAGATGGGCGCTCCGCTGCCGATGGCGGAGAAGCTCCAGGCCGGCGCCGGCCTCGGCCATCTCATGACCACGCTCGACGTGCTCAAGAACTATCATTTCGAGGAGCCGGTCGGCACTGCCATGGTGCTGCGCGAGCCGATCGGCGTGGTCGGCATGATCACGCCCTGGAACTGGCCGCTAAATCAGATCGCCTGCAAGGTCGCGCCCGCGCTCGCCGCCGGCTGCACAATGATCCTGAAGCCCTCGGAGTTCACCCCGACCTCGGCGCTGATCTTCGCGGAAATCCTCCATGAAGCCGGCGTGCCGAAGGGCGTGTTCAACCTCGTCAACGGCCTTGGCCCCGAGGTCGGCGCCGCCATGAGCGAGCACCCGGACATCGACATGATCTCCTTCACCGGCTCGACCCGCGCCGGCATCGACGTCGCCAAGCGCGCGGCGCCGACCGTGAAGCGTGTCAGCCAGGAGCTCGGCGGCAAATCGCCGAACGTCATCCTCGAAGGCGCCGACCTCACGAAGGCGGTGACCGGCGGCGTGATGCACATGTTCAACAACTCCGGCCAGTCCTGCAACGCGCCCTCGCGCATGATCGTGCCGGCCTCGAAGATGAAGGAAGTCGCTGCGATCGCGAAGGCCGTCGCCGACAAGACCAAGGCCGGTGATCCCCGCGCCGAAGGCACCACCATCGGCCCCGTCGTCAACCGCGGCCAATGGGACAAGATCCAGGGCCTGATCAAGAAGGGCATCGACGAGGGCGCAACGCTCGTCGCCGGCGGCCCGGGCCTGCCCGAGGGCGTCAACAAGGGCTTCTACGTCCGTCCGACCATCTTCGCCGACGTCACGCCCGACATGACGATCGCGCGCGAAGAGATTTTCGGACCGGTGCTGACCATCATCGGCGCCAAGGACGAAGCCGACGCGGTGAAGATCGCCAACGACACGCCCTATGGACTCGCCGGCTATGTCTACGGTCCGTCGGTCGAGGACGCCAAGCGCGTCGGCCGCCAGATCCGTGCTGGCAACGTCAACCTCCAGGGCGTGCCCAACGACCGCACCGCGCCGTTCGGCGGCTACAAGCAGTCGGGCAACGGCCGCGAGTGGGGCAAGTACGGCCTCGAGGACTTCCTCGAAGTGAAGGCCGTCGCGGGCTTCAACGCGGCGTAGGTTGATTGCCTGATCAAGATGACGCCGGAGCGGGAAACCGCTCCGGCTTTTTCTTGTAGCCCGCATGGAGCGCAGCGGAATGCGGGACCGGTCCCCGGATTACGCTTCGCTCCATCCGGGCTACGGGCCGGCGCGGAGAAACTATCCTCCCACCGCACCCTGCGTGTTCACATAAAGCGCGTAGATCGACTGGCTCGCCGCCATGAACAGGCGGTTACGCTTGACGCCGCCGAAGCAGAGATTGGCGCAGCGCTCGGGCAGCGCGATGCGGCCGATCATGACGCCGTCGGGCGCGAACACCACGACGCCGTCGAGTTCGGGATCGCCCATGCCCCAGCCGCACCAGAGATTGCCGTCGATGTCGCAGCGCATGCCGTCCGGCGTGCCCGGGCCGGCATCGATGTGGACGCGCTTGTTGGAGATCGAGGTGCCGTCCGGCGAAACGTCATAGGCAAGGATCTTGCGGTTCGGTACCCCGCGCGATTCCACGACGTACAGGATCTTCTCGTCCGGCGAGAAGCACAACCCATTCGGACCGAGCACGCCCTCGGCGACGATGGTCGCCTTGCCGGTCGCGGGATCGAACCGATAGACGTTCGGCTCGATCTCCGGCTCGGCCTTGTAGCCCTCGTAGTTGCCGAGCAGGCCGAAGGTCGGATCGGTGAACCAGATCGAGCCGTCGGACTTCACCACGACGTCGTTCGGCGAGTTCAGCCGCTTGCCGCCAAACGAGTCCATCAGCACGGTGATGCTGCCGTCATATTCGGTGCGCACCACGCGCCGACCGCCATGCTCGCAGGTGACGAGCCGGCCCTGCCGGTCGCGCGTGTTGCCGTTGGCGAAATTCGAGGGCTTGCGGAACACCGAGACCGCGCCGGTCTCTTCCTCCCACTTGATGATGCGCTGGTTCGGAATGTCGCTGCAGAGCAGATAGCGTCCGTCGCCGAACCACACGGGGCCTTCGGCCCAACGCAGGCCGGTCGCGAGTCGCTCCACCGCCGACAGTTTCAACCAGTATTTTTCGAAGCGGGGATCGAGCGCTTTTATCGCGGGATCGGGGTAATAGGTCGCCGGCCGCCAGCCTTGCCGCTCCTGGGTGTGGGACGATGCCTCATTCATGTCGGTTCTCTCGTTTCGTTCCCTCTGGACAATGCTGCTATCATTAGAGACACGTGACCGCAAATTGGTCACCAACGGCGAGGGACAACATGCCGCGTATCTTGATGACGGGAGCCTCGGGCGGGATCGGAACGCGCCTGCGCAAACTGCTGCCGCCGATCTATCCCGACCTGCTGCTCAGCGACATTCGCCCGCCCAAGGACCTCGGGCCGAACGAGCAATTCAAGGCGGCGGACCTCTCCGACCTCGCGCAGTGCGAGGCGATCTGCGAGGGTGTCGACGGCATCCTGCATTTCGGCGGCTATTCGGTCGAGGGGCCATGGGACGACATCCTCCAGGCCAACATCATCGGCGGCTACAATCTGTTCGAGGCCGCCTACCGCAAAGGCGTCAAGCGCGTGGTGTTCGCCTCGTCCAATCACGTGGTCGGCTTCTACCCGCGCCACCACAAGATCGGCACCGACGTCACCGTGCGCCCCGACGGACGCTATGGCGTCAGCAAGGTGTTCGGCGAGGCGGTTGGCGGGCTCTATGCCGACAAGCATGGGCTGAAGGTCACCTGCATCCGCATCGGAAATTGCGACGAGAAGCCGCTCGACCATCGCCGCATCTCGATATGGCTGAAGCCGGAAGACCTGGTGCAGCTCTGCCAGATCGGCCTCGAACATCCTGACATCCATTTCGAGGTGTTCTACGGCGCGTCCCTGAACGAGCGCGCCTGGTGGGACAACCATCGCGCCTACGAATTCGGTTATCGTCCCACCGGCCGCTCCGAGGATCATGTGGCTCACGCGATGGCCGAGCAGGCCAAGCTGAAGCCGGACGCAATCGCCGACCACTACCAGGGCGGCTCCTTCGCCAGCATGGAGTTCGACGGCGATGCGAGCCGGATCGTCGATTGGAACAAGCGGTAGGGCTCGCCACTCACCACGCGTCATTGCGAGCGCAGCGAAGCAATCCAGAATCCCTCCGCGGACGGCAGTCTGGATTGCTTCGCCGCAAGGGCTCCTCGCAATGACGCGTTGAGGGAGAATTTCTCACATGCGAGCAGACGCCTTGCGGCGCCCCCATTGATCCAAGTCAACATCCCCGGACACCCACGGCTCTCGATCTGTGCGATCGCAACTCGAGAGCCACGACAATGAAAATCAAATTGTCAGTCGTCGTAATGCTCGCGACGATCGTGTCAGGACCATCGCGCGCCGCATTGCTCAGCGATGCCGAAGCGACATTCCTCGACCAGCTCGTCACCGCATCCGTGGTGCTGGAACAGCGATGTGACGGCTACGAGGTCGATGGCAGCGGCGGCGTTCGGCTCGGCGCCCGGCTGCTCGGCAGTCCCGAGGCCGCGATGGCGATGATCGACGCCTATGCCGCCGCCATCAACGCCCGCGACGGCGAGAGCTACGACCCCAGAAAATTCCGTCCCGAGGTGTCGGATGCGGCCAGCAGGACGTTCAGGCGCGTCCGGACGGAGTTGATCAGGAACCCGAAGAGAGCGTGCGCCGACTATGGCGATGCCAGCGTGGATCGGGGCCTGCTGAGGCGGTACTGAGCGGGTGTTGGCTCCCCATGGCGAGTCGGTCTGCGCGCCAACTCAAGCCACTATCGCGGCGGTGAGAGTTGGACTCGCAGCCGCTCCCCGAACGTCATTGCGAGCGCAGCGAAGCAATCCAGAATCCCTCCGCGGAAGCAGCGTGGATTGCTTCGTCGCAAGGGCTCCTCGCAAGGACGTGTTGGGGGAGGCGCTGCTGCCAGCGTGCATGTCACTCGCGGACGCAAATGAACGACGCTAGCCGTCGCGCCCAATCCTTCCCAGATAATCCCTCTTGCTGAACTGCATGTGGTCCACGCACAGCTGCGCCAGCGCCCAGCTGTCGCGGCCCCGCAGGAGCTCGATCATCATCTCATGCTGGCGCCGCGATTGCGCCAGGCCTTCGCGGTCGGCGAGGTTCTTGGCGCGCATCGGCAGGGTCAGGTTCATGTAGTCCTGCAGTGAGCGGACCAGATAGGGATTGCCGCAGGCCGAGAACAGCGCGAGGTGGAAGGCGTCGTTGGCTTCGTGGATGCCGCGCAGATCCTGCATGTCGGCCTTGGCGCAATAACGACGTTGCAGTGCGGAGAGCTCCTCGATCAGGGCTGGCGGCGCGGGCAGGGGGATCATCAGCGCGGCCTGGCGGGTCAGCATCTCCCTGACCTCGTAGATCTGCCGGACCTCATCGGTCGAGTAGTACCGCACGGTGGCGCCGACGTTCTTCTCGCGGCGGACGATGCCGCGTCGCTCCGCGTTCACCAGCGCCTGGCGCACGAAGTGGCGCGAGGTGCCGTAGCGCGACATCAGCGCGTCTTCGGTCAGGCGCGCGCCCGGGGCGAGGCGGCCGAAGATGATGTCCTCCTCCAGCCGCGCGACCACATCGTCCGGGTCGTCGCGTCGGACCGACATGCTCTCTGCGGTATGAATGTCGGACATGCCCTTAGCCTCCGGCTGCAGCCGGTCTGCCCTGTGGAGCAGGGAAGGGGCAGATTGTCAATAATCTGTGTCCCGGGCACTGCCTGGAGCCTTAAAGTGCGACAATATGGACTAGTCTTATTGACAATCGGGGCTCAGGCTGTACCACAATGGCAACTTCAGGAGTGGCATGATGACGAGTGGGTTGCGCAAGGGTCTGACGAGCTATGGCGATGCCGGCTTCTCGCTGTTCCTGCGCAAGGCGTTCATCAAGGCCATGGGATATTCCGACGACGCGCTGGAGCGCCCGATCGTCGGCATCACCAACACCTATAGCGATTACAATCCCTGCCACGGCAACGTCCCGCAGATCATCGAGGCTGCCAAACGCGGCGTGATGCTGTCGGGCGCGATGCCGTTCGTGTTTCCGACCATCTCGATCGCCGAGAGCTTCGCGCATCCGACCTCGATGTATCTGCGCAATCTGATGGCGATGGACACCGAGGAGATGATCCGCGCCCAGCCCATGGACTCGGTGATCGTGATTGGCGGCTGCGACAAGACGCTGCCGGCGCAGGTGATGGCCGCCATCAGCGCCGACCTGCCGACCGTGGTCATTCCGGTCGGCCCCATGGTGGTCGGCCATCACAAGGGCGAAGTGCTCGGTGCCTGCACCGACTGCCGCCGCCTCTGGGCCAAATATCGCGCCGGCGAGATGGACGATTCCGAGATCGAGGCCGTGAACGGGCGTCTGGCGCCGTCGGTCGGCACCTGCATGGTGATGGGCACGGCCTCGACCATGGCCTGCATGATCGAAGCCATGGGTCTGTCGCTGCCGATGAGCGCCACGATTCCCGCGCCGCATGCCGAGCGTTTCCGTCTGGCGGAGGCCAGCGGCAAGGTGGCGGCCGAGATGGCGAAGGCCAAGGGGCCGAAGCCGAGCGAAGTGCTGACGCCCGCGTCTTTCAAGAATGCGCAGGTCGTGCTCCAGGCGATCGGCGGCTCGACCAACGGCCTGATCCACCTGACCGCGATGGCGCATCGCTCGCCGCATCGGCTCGATCTCGAAGCGTTCGACCAGATCGGCCGCGAGGTGCCGGTGCTGGTCGATCTCAAGCCGTCCGGTGAGCACTATATGGAGCACTTCCATCATGCCGGCGGCGTGCCGAAGCTGCTGGCGCAGCTCGGTGATCTCGTCGATCTCGATGCCAGGACCATCTCGGGCCAGACGCTGCGCGATGTCGTCGCCAATGCGGAGGACGTGCCGGGTCAGGACGCGATCCGCTCGCGCGACAATCCGATCAAGAAGGAAGGCGGCCTTGCCGTCCTGCACGGCAATCTCGCGCCGCGCGGTGCGGTCATCAAGCAGTCGGCGGCGAGCCCGAAGCTGTTGAAGCACACCGGCCGCGCGGTGGTGTTCGAATCCGTCGAGGACATGACCCTGCGGGTCGACGATCCCGATCTCGATGTCAGCGCTGACGACGTGCTGGTGCTGCGCAATGCCGGTCCCAAGGGTGCGCCGGGCATGCCGGAAGCCGGCTATCTGCCGATCCCGAAAAAGCTTGCGCGTGGCGGCACCAAGGACATGGTGCGCATTTCCGATGCGCGCATGAGCGGCACCGCGTTCGGCACCATCGTGCTGCACATCACCCCGGAATCCGCAGTCGGCGGGCCGCTGGCGCTGGTGAAGAACGGCGACATGATCAGCCTCGATGTTGCCAAGCGCAGCATCGAGCTCTTGGTCGATGCGGCTGAGCTGGAGCGTCGCCGCGCCGCGCTGAAGCCGACGGCCGCGCCCGAGGAAGCCCGGCGCGGCTATGCCTGGCTATTCAACGAGACCATCATGCAGGCCGACGAAGGCTGCGATTTCGATTTCATGCAGAGGACTGGGAAGACCGAGACGAGCTGACCGAAGTACGAACGCCCAGACCGCACAAGCGGCGGGCGATGAACAGGGGGAAACGATGATTGCACGATCCATACGTGGGTTGACGGCCGCGGCCGTCATGCTTGTCGTCACCGGAGCCGGGGCACAGGAGGTGAAGCATTATCGCTTCGCCTACGACCAGCCGCGCAACACCGGTTATTCCATCGCGGGTGACCTGTTTGCCGAGAAGCTCAAGGAATTGAGCAAGGGCACCATGATCATCGACCAGTACCCCGGTGCCCAGCTCGGGCAGGAGCCGCAGGTGCTCCAGCTGGTGAAGGCCGGCGACGTCGAATTCTCGATCATCTCCTCCGCCAACACCGCGACGATCTCGCCGCAGGCCGGCGTGATGTCGCTGCACTATCTCTTCCGCGACGAGAAGCATGTGGTCAAGGGATTGGCCGATCCCCGCGTGTTCGAAGCGCTCAAGACCATGATCGACGAGACCACGCAGGGCCTTCACGTGATCGCGACCGGCTCGCAGGGCGTGCGCCACATGTACTCCAAGAAGGAGATCCACAATGTCGGCGACATCAAGGGCGCCAAGATCCGCGTGCAAGCGACCGCGACCGAGGACACCATGTTCCCGGCCTATGGCGCCCAGACCGTGCACATGCCGTTCGGCAGCGTCTACACCAGCCTGCAGACCGGCGTGGTCGACGTCGCCGAGAACAGCATCAACGTCTATCTCGTCAACAAGCACTACGAAGTCGCGCCGGTCCTCAATATTACCGAGCACGAGGCCAACAACGCGCTGGTGTTCATCTCCGACAAGCTCTGGCAGAGCCTCTCGGCCGAGCAGAAGGGCTGGGTGCAGACCGCGGCCAACGAGATCAGCACCAAGGAGCCGGCGAAGGCGTTCGAGCTCGAGCGCACGGCCGCCGAGAAGCTGAAGAAGATGGGCGTCAAGATCGTCGACAACGTCGACAAGAAGAGCTTTGCGGCGGTCGCCGATCCCTATCTCGACAAGCTCGCCAAGGAGCTCGGCCCGCACGCCGAGAAGATCAAGGATCTGATCCGGTCGATCAATTAGGGACCAGCGGTGCGCTCCCTCTCCCGCTTGCGGGAGAGGGTGTCTCCGCAAATGGGATGCCCCAAGAGGAAAGAGCCCTCACCCGCGCCTTCGGCGCGACCTCTCCCGCAAGCGGGAGAGGTGCAGCTAACTTGCAGCCGGGACGACAACAATGGCCATCGCCGACAAACTGCTCGTTCAGCGCCAGCGCCACCTGAAATGGCGTGCGCTCGACTGGCTCGAGCTTGCGTTGATGATCCTCTGCGGTGTGCTGTGCTTCGGCTTCTCGCTGTCGGTCACCGCCGACATCGTCACCCGCACCATCGGCCATCCCTGGCTATGGCTGCAGGAGGTGACCTCGACGCTGTTCATCTACGCGATCTTCGTCGGCACGGCGGCCGCGACGCGGCGCAACGACCACCTCTATCTCACCGCGATCTCGGAGGCGCTGCATGGCCCCTCGCGGCTGATTGTCGAGGTGATCATCCGCCTTGTCGTGCTCGGCGTCGCCTTCTGCCTGATCTGGTATGGCTATCAGAATTATCTGCGCGGCTTCGGCAGCTTCCGCCTGCCGTCGGGTACACCGATCGCTTCGCTCTATGCGATCATTCCATTGTCGGGCGTGCTGATCGGCCTGTTCACCGTCGAGCAGCTCATCAACGGCCTGCGCAACGGGTTTGACCATCCCGAGCCGCCCGAGGACGACGCAACGCCCGTTGTCACCGACCCACAGATAAGGATGCAGCCGTGAGCGCACCCATTGTCCTGGCGCTGATGACGGTCTGCTTCCTGTCGTTCGGCTATCTCGGCGTGCCCGTGCCGTTCTCGCTGATGGCCGGCGTCTTCATCGGCGCGCTGCTGTCGGACGTTTCGCTCGCCGCCATCATCCAGAAGATCTTTGACGGCGTCGATTCCGAAGCGCTTCTGGCGATCCCGTTCTTCCTGCTGGTCGGCGAGCTCATGAGCTCGGCCAATGTCGTGGTCCGAATAGCCAATCTCTCGGTCTCACTGGTTGGTCATATCAGGGGCGGGCTGTCGCAGGTCGTGGTGGTCTTCAGCATGTTCTTTTCGGAGATGTCGGGCTCGACCACCGCCGACGTCGCCGTGATGAGCCGGGCTCTCGGCGGCCCGATGAAGCGCGAGGGCTACGAGCCCGCCTTCATCGCCGCCATCATCGCCTCCGCCTCGACGATCGCCGCGCTGGTGCCGCCGAGTATCACGGCGGTGGTGTACGGCGCGGTCGGTAACGTCTCGATCGCCGGCCTGTTCATGGCGGGCGTCGTGCCGGGCCTGATGATCGGTTTCGGCCTGATGATCTATTGCTATTTCTTCGGCCCCTCCGGCTTGCGCAAACCGCGCGCGCCGCTGCGGCAGGTGGTGTTCGCTGCCGGGGATGCCGCCCTGCCGTTGATGATCCCCGTGATCTTGCTCGGGGGCATCCTGACCGGCTGGTTCACGCCGACGGAAGCCGGCGTCGTCGCCGTCGTCTGGATCGTGCTGGTCGTGATCCCCGCGCTCAACCGCGGGCACTTTAGGAAAATTCCCTACGATTTCTGCCTCGCCGGCCTGATCTTCTCGCTGCCGTTGATCACGATCGGCGCGGCCAACGCCTTCGGCTGGATGCTGGCTTATCTGCGTGGTGCGACCTACATCGCCGAATGGATCACCTCGATCGCCGGCAACGATCCGCATTTGATCATGCTGTTGATGGTGCTGCTCTTCACCATCGTCGGCGATTTCATCGAGCCGGTGCCGACCATCATCATCTTCATGCCGCTGGTCAACACGTTGACCGAAGCCGGCGACATCAACGCGGTGCATATGGGCGTGGTGCTGATCGCCACGCTCGCCTTCGGCCTGATCACGCCGCCTTATGGGCTGGTGTTGCTGATGGCCTCGAAATTCGTCGGCGTCAGCTTTGCCAAGGCGCTGCGCGCAGCGTTGCCGATATATGTCGTGTTCCTCGGTACCATCGCGTTCGCGATCTATTTCCCCAGCGTGGTGCTGTGGCTGCCGCGGCACGTGCTCCCGGAATCGGTCGGCTGCTTCAAGTCGCCGGCGGGGACGGGCTATATCTGTCCGCAGTAGCGACCTGCTCGATCCGCCACCGCCCGGCCTCGTGCAAATAACGGAACGGCGTGCCGTGGCTGTTCTTAAAATAGCTGCCGCACAGCGCATTCGCCATGCCCTGCATCACCGCGTCGTGGCAGACGAACAGGAGATCGTCGTCAGGATGACGCTCGAGCCAGGTCGAGACGCAACGCAGCGAACGTTCGGCCATGGCGTCCCACCTCTCGCCGTCGGTCGGAAGGATCGACACGAGGCCCGTCGCCGATGTGACGCCATGCTTGATCATGAGGTCGCGGACGGGAAGGCCCTCGAAGCTGCCGAAATCGAACTCGACGATGCCGTCGTCGATATCGAGCGGCACTGAGATCGCGTCCGCGATGATCTCGGCGGTTCGCGCCGCGCGGGCGAGGGGGCTCGCCACAATGCGGCTGATTCCGGCGCCGCGCAGCATGTCCACGGCGTCGTGCGCCTGCCGCAGGCCGTCCTCGTTCAGCGGATTGTCGGTGCGGCCCTGGAACAGCCCCTTGCGATTCCAGTCGGTGGCGCCGTGGCGGAGGCCGTAGAAGCTGCGCGCGGGTGTCACTTCGATTTGCTCGTGAATTTCTTCACGGCAGCGCGGAATTCCTCCGTGTGCATCGCCATGATGATCTTGTGTTCCTCGGCATCGAGCTGCTGCTTCACCGGCGTGGTGGCGGCCTGGTAGACCAGCTGCTTGGTGCCTGATATCGCCGCCGGTGGGTTCTGCGCCAGACGCTCGGCGAGTTGCCGCGTCGCCGCCTTCAGCTCGGCGGCGGGAACGGTCTTGGCAACCAGGCCCCATTCATAAGCCTGCTGCGCGGTAAAATTGTCCTCGGCAAGAAAAATCTGTAGCGCGCGGCGCGAGCCGACCGTGCCGACGATGCCGACCGTCGAGCCGCCGTCCGGCGACACCCCGATCTTGGCATAGGCCGGTGTGAATTTTGCGTCGTCCGCGGCGATGCAGAGATCGGTGACGAAGGCGAGGCCCATGCCGGCGCCGGCCGCCGAGCCGTGCACGCTCGACAGCGAGATCTTCGGCATGCGCCTGATGATCTCGATGAAGGCGTGATAGTGCTTCAGGAGCTCGCCGACGACCGGCGTGACGGTGCCGGCCTCGGCGGCGGCACCAATCGTCTGCAGATCGCCGCCGGCCGAGAAGGCGCGGCCTTCGCCTTCGAGCACCAGGACCTTGATGGCGTCGTCGCCTTCGATATAGGCGGCGAGCTGCTCGAGCTTCTGCGCAATCGCAAGGTTGATGGAATTGAACGCGGCGGGACGGTTCAGCGTGATGGTCGCGATCGGGCCGTCGACCTTGAGCAGGGCGGGATCGTCGGGTTTTGAGGCGTGAGCTGGCATCTGAGAGAATCCCCGGCAGGAGGTCATTGCTGCAACTAAATCGCAGAAGGCGAGAGGTGACAATCCCCGGGCCGCCAGTGCCCCGGCAGCCCTTGCGCTGGGCGGACCGATAGGCTCAAATGGGCCTGCCTTTGCCAAGGAACGGACACGAGCGCCGGCTCCTCGTAAGGCCAGCAAATCAAAATCAGCGAAAGAGGAGACGACATGGGTCACGCTCGTGTCTCCGGAAGTAGGCTGCTCCAATGACCGAGGGTCCGGTGATCATCGTCGGTGCCGGCCATGGTGGCTACCAGGCCGCGGCATCGCTGCGCCAGGCGGGCTTTTCGCAGCGCATCTGCCTGATCAATGACGAGGCGCATCTGCCCTATCAGCGGCCGCCGCTGTCCAAGGCCTACATCAAGGGCTCCGCCGGGCCCGAGAGCCTGATGTTCCGTCCCGCAAAATTCTATGAGGACCAGAAGATCGAGCTGATCGCCGGCCGCGCGGTCTCGATCGACCGATCGGCGCGCAAGGTGCTGCTCGCCTCGGGAGAGACGCTTTCCTACGGTCACCTCGTGCTGGCGACGGGCGCGCGCAACCGGCTGCTCGATCTGCCCAATGCCAATTTGCCCGACGTGAAATATCTGCGCATCCTCGACGAGAGCGAGGCGCTGCGTGCGATCATGCCGACGAAGAGGCGCGCCGTGATTATCGGTGCCGGCTTCATCGGCCTCGAGTTCGCCGCGACCGCGCGGATCAAGGGCCTCGAGGTCGACGTGCTGGAGCTCGCTCCGCGCGTGATGGCACGCGCGGTGACGGCCGAGGTCTCCGAGTATTTCCAGGAACGTCATCGCGAAGCCGGCGTCCGCGTTCACCTTGGCGTGCAGGCCACCTCGATCGAAGCCGAGAACGGCAAGGTCACCGGCGTCTCCTTGAGCGACGGACGGCACCTGCCGGCCGACCTCGTCGTGGTCGGCGTTGGCGTGCTGCCGAACATCGAGCTCGCGGCGGAGGCGGGCTTGCCGGTCGCCGCCGGCATCATCGTCGACGAATATCTTGCGACCGCCGACCCCGACATCTCCGCGATCGGCGATTGCGCGCTGTTCGCGAGCCCGCGCTTCGGTGGATCACTGCGGCTGGAATCGGTGCAGAATGCCACGGACCACGCCCGCTGCCTCGCCGCGCGGCTCACCGGCGACAAGAAGCCGTATGACGGCCATCCCTGGTTCTGGAGCGACCAGGGCGATGACAAGCTGCAGATCGCGGGGCTGACCACCGGCTACGATCGCGTCGTGCTGCGCGGCGACCCTGCCAAGAAGGCGTTTTCCGCGTTCTGCTACAAGGGCGACAAGCTGCTCGGCATCGAGTCCATCAACCGCGCCGGTGATCACATGTTCGGCCGCCGCCTGCAGGCCATGGACCGCTCGATCACGCCGGAGCAGGCCGCGGACGAGAGCTTTGACCTGAAGAGCGCGCTGGCTTGATCAGCCGGCGCCAAGCACCGCTGCCACCTCCGCAGTCGTCGGCATCGAGGGCCCGGCGCCCATGCGCTGCACGCTGATTGACGCCGCCGCGTTGGCGAAGGTGAGGGCGGCGCGCAACGGCACAGCGTCAGCCAGTTGCGCGGCGAGTGCGCCGACAAAGCAGTCGCCGGCGCCGGTGGTGTCGACCGCCTTCACGACGCGCCCGGGGACCGCAATCTCCTCGCGCCCCGCAAGCGCGAGCACGCCGCGCTTGCCGAGCGTGATGCAGATGGTCTGGTCCCCGCGCGCCTGAAGTTGTCGCGCGACATCGATGATGCGCGCCGCCGGATCATCTTCTGACAGTTCCACGCCCGCGAGGAAGCCGAGCTCGGTTTCGTTCAGCACGAGGACGTCGACCAGCGCAAGCAGGTCGCTCGACATCTTTTGCGCCGGCGCCGGGTTGAGCACGGTGACAGCGCCAGCCCCGCGCGCGCGCCGGAAGAACGCGGCGATGGTCGGCAGCGGAATCTCGAACTGGCTGACCGCGACGTCACCCTTCAGCATCGGTACGATGCTGACGTCATCCGCGCTGACCAGCCCGTTCGCGCCGGGAATGACGACGATGGTGTTGTCGGTCTCCGCCACCGTGATGATGGCCGTGCCGGTGTGCGCCTCGGCCGTCTCCACGACATAGCCGAGATCGATGCCCTGGTCGCCGAGAAAGGCCTTCAGCTCGGCCCCGAACGAATCCTTGCCCAGCCGCCCGATCAGCGTCGTCCCCGTGCCAAGCCGTGACGCCGCCACCGCCTGGTTCGCACCCTTGCCGCCCGGAAAATACAGCACCTGCCGGCCCGCGACGGTCTCGCCGACCTTCGGGTGGCGATCGGCCGTCGCCACCACATCCATGTTGATGCTGCCGGCGACGAAGACGCGCCCCATCTCGATCTAGACCCTGACCTCGAACTCGTGCCGGACCTTGGCGATATCGACCAGCGTCGGCAATCCCGCCTCGTTGCCGAGACGCTGGATCTTGTAGGTCGAGGCGGCCCGGGCAAAATCAAAATGCTCGCGCCAGCTTTTTCCGGGATGGGCGAGGTAGGAATAGACATAGGCGCCGTGGAAGACGTCGCCGGCACCGTTGGTATCGATCACGCGCTCGCGCGGAATCGGCATCGCTGGCATCACCTGCACCGTGCCGGTTTCGTCGTACCAGAGCAGGCCCTTCTCGCCCATGGTGATGCCGCCGATCTTGCAGCCGCGGCTCTTGAGATAATCGAGCATCTTCTCGGGCGTCAGGTCCATCTGTTCGCACAGGCGCTCGGCGACGATGGCGACGTCGATGAATTCCAAGAGCTCATGGGTGTTGGTGCGCAGGCCGCCGCCGTCGAGCGAAGTCAGGATGCCGGCCTCGCGGCAGACTTTGGCGTAGTGGAGCGCGGCGTCCGGCTGGTGGCCGTCGACGTGCAGCGCGCGGCAGCCGCCGAGATTGAGCATCGGGAAAGGGTGGATGTGCTCGTCGTCGCGGCAGCGGACGATGGCGCGCTTGCCGTCCTTCGGCATGATGAAGGAGAGCGAGGACTGGTTGACCTTCCGCCCGTGCAGCGAGATCGCGTATTTCGCGCACATGTCCTGGAACATGCGTCCCAGCCAGTCATTGGCCGCGGTGGCGATGAGATCCGGAACGATGCCGAGCTTGGCGCAGCAGAACGCCGCCGTCACCGCATTGCCGCCGAAGGAGACGGCGTAGTCCGAGGCCACATGCTTCTCGTCGCCGGTCGGCATGTGGTCGGTGATGAAGACGACGTCGATATAGGTCTGTCCGATGAAGAGAGCCTGCATTGCTTGTCCGTGATGCGCTTGTGGTCCCGGCCGGCTGGATTACTCTAGCACCGGTTCCGCTCCGGAGGGACGCTGAAATTATTCGCAAAACTGCCGCCCGGAGCGCTTGAGGTCAGCAGGGTGCCGGAATACGACCATGTCGGGCCAATGCCAAGCCCGGACAAATGCCGTTTTTCGGTCGGGGGGTTCCAAGTCGATCAAATGGGTGCAAGATGATCACCGGCCTCGATCATGTCGTCGTTCTCGTGAGCGATATTGGCGCGGCGAAGGCGGCCTACCAGACGCTGCTCGCGCGCGCGCCGGCCTGGCAGAACTCGGGTGAGGGCGCTGACCGGGTGCTGTTCACCCTTGCGAACATGACGGTCGAATTGATGGCGCCCAGCGGCTTCAGCGTGACTGCGGATCGCATGCGCGCGCTGCTCGACGACCAGGAAGGCGTGCTTGCCAGCCTGTGCTTTCGTGTCGCAGACATCGGCCGGATGCACCGGCGGCTGGAACGGGTGGCCTTGAGCCCCGATCCGGTCGCGGAGGTCGAAAGCAGCGACGCTGAATCGGGGAACGTCCTGCATTGGAAGCGTACACGCGCCGCCACGGAACTCACCCGCGGCGTGCGCATGTTCTTCCTTGAGCTCGCCGACGAGCGGCCGCTCTCCCCCGCGACCGACATCGCGCCGATCGACGCGCTCGACCACGTCGTGGTCACCACCGAGGATTCCGAACGTGCCGCCGCGCTCTACGGCGCGCGGCTCGGCCTCGATCTGGCGCTCGACCGCTCGCACCAGGATTGGGGCCAGCTGATGTTCTTCCGCTGCGGCGACCTCATCGTCGAGGTGGTGCGCCGGCCCGTCGCCGGCAGCGACCTCGCGCATGACCGTCTCTGGGGCCTGAGCTGGCGCGTCGCAGACATCGACGCCACCCGTGCCCGCCTGATCGCTGCCGGCCTCGACGTCTCCGAGGTGCGCAACGGCCGCAAGCCGGGCACGCGGATCATGACGGTGCGGAACGGCACTTGCGGGATTCAGACGGTGCTGCTGGAGCGCTCGCCGAAGCCCGTCGAGTGAGGGACCTCACTCTCGTGTCCCGGACGCGCTGCAACGCTCTTGGCGTTGCTGCGCAGAGCCGGGACCCATCTCTCCACGAATCCGCCGCAACATGGGCCCCGGCTCTGCAGCGCACCGCTGAAGAAGCGCTGCGCTGCGTCCGGGGCATGAGATCGTTCTCAAACGCTCGCCCGCGTGTTACAGCTGACGAGAGACCACCCAGCGAGCACCCGGTTTGGCGAAGGCAAAGCGAACTCTGAAATGGCAGCGTGACCCGGAGGGGATGCGGCTGCGCATTCTCGAAGCCGCCAAGCAGGAGTTTTCCGCCCACGGCCTCGCCGGCGCCCGGGTCGACCGCATCGCGGCCAAGGCCGGCGCCAACAAGCGCATGCTGTACTACCACGTCGGCAACAAGGACGAGCTCTATCTCGCCGTGCTCGAAGGCGCCTATGACAAGATCCGCAGCGAGGAGCGTGGGCTCGATCTCGAGCATCTCGATCCGCCCGAAGCGATCAGGCGCCTGATCGAGTTCACCTGGAATTACTTCCTGCGCAATCCCGAATTCCTGTCGCTGCTCCAGACCGAGAACCTCGCGCGCGCCAAGCATCTGAAGAAGTCGACCAAGGTCAAGTCGATGCACTCGCCCTTCGTCGAGATGATCCGCACCGTGGTGCGGCGCGGCGTGGAGTCTGGCGATTTCCAGGTCGCGGTCGATCCGGTGCAGCTCTACATCTCCATCGCCGGGCTTTGCTTCTTCTATCTCTCCAATTCGGCAACGCTCAGCGTGATCTTCGGCCGCGACCTCCTGGACAAGAAGGCCAAGGACGAGCGGCTGGCCCACATGGTGGGCCTCGTGCTGGCAGCGCTGACGGGGCGGTCGGTCGCGCTGTTCGAGGTCGCGAAGGCCCCGAAGCCGAGGGCGGCGGTGGCGCAGACGGTGTAGCGGGGCGCGTCTGCGTGTTGGCGGGCACATCTTCCGTCTATTTCCGCAATCTCCGCCGTCATTGCCCGCGCAGGCGGGCAATCCAGTATTCCAGAGACGGTTGAGATTGAACCGAGAAGCCGCGGCGTACTGGATTCCCCGCCTGCGCGGGGAATGACACCGAGGATGCACTCTAGTGCCCCGGACGCAGCGCAGCGCGTCTTCGCGGTGCGCTACAGAGCCGGGGCCCATGCCTCGACGGAGCACGGAGCTTCTGGGTCCCGGCTCTGCGCGGCAGCGTTTCACGCTGCAGCGCGTCCGGGACACGGAGGCGAGAGTCCCGTTTGCCACCCGCGGAACCCGCCGCAAAACGTCACAGGGAAAACTCTGGACAGTATTTATCCAACGGGTTAATTTCTCCTCACAACGAAGAAAATGCCGGGAGTGAAAATTGGCCGAGCTCAAGCAGCAAGGTGCAGTGTCCAGGATGCTGAACGCGGCCTGGGTTCGGCCGTTTTTGTTCCTCGTCTTCATCGTCGTTGCCTGGGATCTTTCGATCCGGCTGTTCAGGATTCCCGCCTATCAGATCCCGGCGCCTCTCGATGTCGTCGCCGTGCTGCGGACGGAATGGCCGGAACTGCTGCGCCAGTCATGGCCGACCACCTATGCGACCGTCTGCGGCTTCCTGCTGTCGGCGTTGTTCGGTATTCCGGTCGCCATGTTGATCGCGGGCTCGAAGACGGTGGAGAGCTATGTCTATCCGCTGCTGGTGTTCTCGCAATCCGTGCCGAAGATCGCGATCGCGCCGCTGTTCGTGGTGTGGTTCGGCTTCGGCATCATTCCCAAGGTAATCTCGGCGTTCCTGCTCGGATTCTTCCCGGTGGTCGTCTCCGCCGTGCAGGGTTTCAAGTCGGTCGATCCTGACATGGTCGATCTCGCCCGCGCCATGCAGGGCAGCCGTTTCCAGGTGTTTTGCGCGGTGAACCTGCCGCACGCGCTGCCGGCGATCTTCTCAGGGCTGAAAGTGTCGGTGACGCTCGCCGTGGTCGGCGCCGTCGTCGGCGAGTTCGTCGGCTCCAATTCCGGCATCGGCTACGTGATGCAGCGCTCGATCGGCACCTTCGACCTGCCGACGATGTTCGCGGCGCTCGTGATCCTCGCGCTGCTCGGCGTGATTCTATTCTGGGTCGTGGACCGGATCGAGAAGCTGGTCATTCCCTGGCATGTCAGCCAGCGGGAGGACGTGATTTTCGCATCATAATTTCAGCAACGGCCACTAACGGCCGAAACATAACGGCAAGGGAGAGTGACGATGAAGCGGTGGATTGGGGCTGCATCAGTGGCGCTGATGGCGTTTGCAGTTGCGCCCGCGCGGGCAGCTGACAAGGTCGTGCTGATGCTGAACTGGTACGTCTATGGCGAGCACGCGCCGTTCTATTACGGCAAGGCCAAGGGCATCTACGCGGCGGAGGGTATCGACCTCGAGATCCAGGAAGGCCGCGGCTCGGCCGCGACCACACAGGCCGTTGCCGCCAAGACTGCCGATTTCGGCTATGTCGACGTCCCCACCATGATGCGCGCCGCCATCAAGGGCGCGCCCGTGGTTGCGACCGGCGTGCTGCTGCAGACCTCGCCGATGTCCGCGATGGGCTTTGTCGACAAGAACATCAAGAAGCCGGAGGACATCAAGGGCAAGACCGTGGCGATCACACCGGCGGATTCCATGACCCAGATCTGGCCGCTGTTCCTGAAGAAGACCGGCCTGAAGGAAAGCGACTTCAAGACGGTTGCCGGCGACGGCCAGACCAAGCTCAACGCCGTCATCAACGGCCAGGCTGATCTTCTCCTCGGCTACGTCATGGACCAGTCGATGAAGATCAAGGACGCCACCGGCAAGGACGTCTACCCGATCAAGTTCGCCGACTACGGCATCAACATGGTCTCGTCGGGCATCATCGCCAACACCGATTATGTGAAGGCCAATGCCGACCTCGTCCGCCGCTTCATGTCGGCGACCACGAAGGCCGTCGAAGCCGCCGAGAAGGAGCCGAAGGCGGCCGCGCAATCGATCCTCGATGCCAACCCCAAGGGCGGCAAGATCGACACGCTGACGCAAGGCTTTGAGCTGACCATCCCGCTGTACCGGACCGCCGAGACCACGAGCAAGCGGCCGTTCCAGGTCACCGACCAGAACATGACTGAGACGGTCAATCTGCTGGTCGAATATGGCGGGCTCGATGCCAAGGCCAAGGAGAACCCGAAGGCGTTCTACAGCAACGACTATCTGCCGAAGAGTGGCTCGTGAGCGATCAATCTCCGCTGTCGTCCCTGCGAACGCAGGGATCCATAACCACCGGCTTCGATGGTTGCGGAAGGTCTCTCTCCGCGTGCCCAACCGCGCGGACACGGCGTATGGGTCCCTGCGTTTGCAGGGACGACGGGTGGAGAGGGCTGTGACGAACCCTGCAACAAAGCCAGTCGATCTGCAGCCGGGCGCACATCTGCGCCTGGTGTCGGACCGCGCCGGTAACGATGCGTCCGGCATCAAGCTATCGGGCGTATCGAAGACCTACCGGACGCGCGACGGCGATGTGCCGTCGCTGCGGCCGCTCGACTTCCACATCAATGACGGCGAGTTCTTCGTCGTGGTCGGCCCCTCCGGCTGCGGCAAGTCTACGCTGCTCAAGCTGATCTCCGGCCTGCTGCCGCCGACCACGGGCGAGATCCTGGTCGAGGGCGAGAAGGTGACGACGCCGCACGGCAATGTCGGCATCGTGTTCCAGAACGCCTTGCTGCTGCCCTGGCGCAACATCCTCGCCAACGTGATGTTGCCGATCGACATGAAGCGGCTGCCGCGGCAGGAATATCTCGATCGCGCCAAGTCACTGTTGAAGCTGGTCGGGCTCGAAGGCTTCGAGAAGAAACTGCCCTGGCAGCTCTCCGGCGGCATGCAGCAGCGCGCTTCGATCTGCCGCGCGCTGGTGCACGATCCCAGGATAATGCTGATGGACGAGCCGTTCGGTGCGCTCGATGCGCTGACGCGCGAGCGCATGAACGTCGAGCTGATGCGAATTCAGCGCGAGACGAAGAAGACCGTGCTGCTGATCACGCATTCGATTCCGGAAGCCGTGTTCCTCGCCGACCGCGTACTGGTCATGACCGAGCGGCCCGGTGCGGTCGCCGCGATCTACGACGTCCCGCTGCCGCGGCCGCGCTCGCTCGACGTCATGGCTGATCCGGTGTTCACCGAGCTCGTGCAGCGCATCCGCAAGCATTTCTTCTCGCAAGGGGCGTTGGATTAGAATCGTGCGATTGCTCTTGGGCGCAACCACAAGGACGGTGCGCTCCCTCCCCCGCCTGCGGGGGAGGGCTGGGGAGAGGGTGTCTCCGCAATGGGACACCCCCC
>NZ_JXDL01000001.1:2904955-2950376 GCF_001590795.1 Bradyrhizobium sp. AT1 | reverse complement strand
GGTCTCCGCAATGGGACACCCCCCAAGAGGATAGAACCCTCACCCGGCGCGGGACGATGCTTCGCATCGCCCGGAACGTGCCGACCTCTCCCGCAAGCGGGAGAGGCGAGTCGCCCGCGGCCATACTGCTCGCACCAAGTTCACCTCATATCTTTGTAAGACCATGGCACCGCGCCTGAAGCTGCGAGACATCGCCTTCTTCGAACGCCCCGTGCAGTTCGCGCGGCCGTTCCGCTTTGGCGCAATCACCATCAACGCGACGCCGCAGTTGTTCGTGCGGGTCGAGATCGAGGTCGAGGGTAGAGGTGTCGCGGTCGGCGCCGGCGCCGAGCTGCTGGTGCCCAAATGGTTCGACAAGCGGCCGGAGCGGTCGCCCGCGCAGACGGTGGATGGCTTGCGACGGTCGCTCGAGATTGCGCGTGAGCTCTATCTGGCGAGCACCGGATATCAGACGGCGTTCGGTCTGCACGCCTCGTGCATTGCTGCCCAGGTCGTGGCTTGCGCGAAAGAGAACATTCCGCCGCTTGCCGCCGCTTATGGTCCGGCGGAAATCGACAAGGCAATTCTCGATGCGCTGCTGCGCGGCGTCGGGGCCAGTTTCTTCAACGGGATGGCGGCCAACGTCGCCGGCATCGATGCGCGGCTTTCTACTGACTTGAGCGAGAGCGACATCGGGATGTTCCTCTCCGGTCGGGTGCCGCAGGCGCGTGTCGCCATCC
This sequence comes from Bradyrhizobium sp. AT1, assembly GCF_001590795.1. Lineage (GTDB taxonomy): Bacteria > Pseudomonadota > Alphaproteobacteria > Rhizobiales > Xanthobacteraceae > Bradyrhizobium. The sequence continues at coordinate 2,949,657 of NZ_JXDL01000001.1, read as the reverse complement.
GGCATACGGTCGGCCTCGACGACGTCGTTGAAGGCGCGGGCGGCGTTGCCGATCCGAGCGAGAATGCCGGGGCGCGTTACTTCAAGCTCAAACTGTCGGGCGATCCCGCCGCAGACGCGGCGCGGCTCACGCGCATTGGCGAGGAGTTCGATACGCTGGGACATCAGTACAAGGTGACGCTCGACGCCAATGAGCAGTACGCCGACCTCGCCGCGTTGCAGGCGCTGATGGAGCGGCTCGACCGTGACACCGCGCTGCGCCCGATCGCTGCGCGCCTTCTCTATGTCGAACAGCCGATGCCGCGCGATATCACGCGGCAGTCCCCGCTCGGCGCTCTAGCCGCCTGCGGTTTCATCGTCGACGAAGCGGACGATTCCTACGATGCCTTCCCGGTGGCGCGGGCGCTCGGCTATCGCGGCATCTCCTCGAAGTCCTGCAAGGGCCTCTACAAATCCATCGTCAATGCAACGCGCGCAGCGAAATGGAGCGGGGAAGGCGAGCAGTTCTTCGTCTCCGGCGAGGATCTCACCTGCCAGGCCGGCCTTGCCGTGCAGCAGGACCTCGCGCTCGGCGCGTTTATCGGCGCCACCCACGCCGAGCGCAACGGCCATCATTATGTCGATGGCTTCGGTGAAACGCCTCTCGCCGAAGCGCAGGCCTTTGCCACCGCGCATCCCGATCTCTATGCCGATGCCGGGCAGGGCATCCGCCTCTCCGTTCACGACGGCGATCTCCTGACGGGATCGCTCCATGCTGCGGGCTTTGCGACGTCGGTCCATCCGGACTGGTCGGCGCTCAGCCCGCTCGAACAGCCAAAATCACCTAGGGAGCATTTGGCATGACCACCCAACGCCTCGGCCTCATCATGAACGGCGTCACCGGCCGCATGGGGCTCAATCAGCATCTGATCCGCTCGATCGTCGCGATCCGCGAGCAGGGCGGGGTGCGCCTGAAGAACGGCGACCGCGTCATGCCCGATCCGATCCTGGTTGGCCGCAGCGCCGAGAAGGTCGAGGCGCTCGCCAAGCGTTACAACATCACGCGCTGGACCACCGACCTCGATGCGGCGCTCGCCGACAAGAACGACACCATGTTCTTCGACGCTGCGACCACGCAGGCGCGCCCTGGTCTGCTGACCCAGGCCATCAATGCCGGCAAGCACGTCTATTGCGAGAAGCCGATCGCGACGAATTTCGAGGAGGCACTCGAAGTCGTCAAGCTCGCCAATGCAAAGGGCGTCAAGCACGGCACGGTGCAGGACAAGCTGTTCCTGCCAGGCCTGAAGAAGATCGCGTTCCTGCGCGATTCCGGCTTCTTCGGCCGCATCCTCTCGGTGCGCGGCGAGTTCGGCTATTGGGTGTTCGAAGGCGGCTGGCAGGAGGCGCAGCGGCCGTCCTGGAACTACCGCGACGAGGACGGCGGCGGCATCATTCTGGACATGGTGTGCCACTGGCGCTACGTGCTCGACAACCTCTTCGGCAACGTGCAGAGCGTGGTCTGCATCGGCAACACCGATATCCCCGAGCGTTTCGACGAGCAGGGCAAGAAGTACAAAGCCACCGCGGACGATTCCGCCTACGCCACCTTCCAGCTCGAGGGCGGCGTCATCGCCCACATCAACATGTCCTGGGTCACGCGCGTCTATCGCGACGACCTCGTCACTTTCCAGGTCGACGGCACGCTCGGCTCGGCGGTCGCGGGCCTCTCCGACTGCATGATCCAGGCGCGGCAGGCGACCCCGAGGCCGGTGTGGAATCCCGACGAGAAGCGGCTGCATGATTTCTACGGCGACTGGCAGAAGCTGCCCGACAATGTCGCTTACGACAACGGCTTCAAGGAGCAGTGGGAGATGTTCATCCGCCACGTCTACGAGGATGCGCCCTACAAGTTCACGCTGCTCGAAGGCGTCAAGGGCGTGCAGCTCGCCGAATGCGCGCTGAAGAGCTGGAAGGAGCGGCGCTGGATTGACGTCGCGCCAATCAAGGCCTGAGGAGGGACACATGAACAAGCCCGTCCAACCCATGTCGTCGTTGTCCCTGAAGCTGCCGAAGGCCGATCGCTCGATCGAGACCTACCGGTTAGCTGCCTCGCGCACGTTTCCCGCAAAGCTCGAGGGGCCGCTGAACCGTATCGCGTTCTCCGCGGTGCATACCGTGGCCGATCCCTTCGCGGACAATGATCCCTGGCTGTCGGTTGCCGTCGACTGGGACAAGACCATCGCCTTTCGCGAGCACGTCTGGGACCTCGGCCTCGGCGTTGCCGAAGCGATGGACACCGCGCAGCGCGGCATGGGGCTGGATTGGCCGACCTCGCTCGAGCTGATCACGCGCTCGGTCGGCGCCGCCAAGCGGCGCAACGCGCTGGTGTTCTCGGGCGCCGGCACCGATCATCTCGCGGTCGAGGACGCCAGGAGCCTCGATGATGTGATCCGCGCCTATGAGCAGCAGATTTCGGCCGTCGAGAAGGTCGGCGGCCGCATCATCCTGATGGCGTCGCGCGCGCTGGCAAAGCTTGGCCGCAACGCCGACGACTACGCCAAGGTCTATGACCGCGTGCTCTCGCAGGTCCGCGAGCCCGTGATCATCCATTGGCTCGGCGACATGTTCGATCCCGCGTTGACGGGCTATTGGGGCACCGGGGATCTCGACAAGGCGATGGACACGGCCGTCGCCATCATCAACGGCAACGCCGCCAAGGTTGACGGCGTCAAGGTCTCGCTGCTCGACAAGCAGCGCGAGATCGATATGCGCCGGCGTCTCGACAAGCGCATCAAGATGTATACCGGCGATGACTTCAACTATGCGGAGCTGATCGCCGGCGACAGCGAAGGCTTTTCACACGCGCTGCTCGGCATCTTCGATGCCATCGCGCCGGCGGCGTCCTATGCGCTGTCGCGGCTAGCTGCTGGCGACGAGGCCGGCTTCCACGACGTGCTGGGGCCGACCGTGCCCCTGTCGCGCCACATCTTCAAGGCGCCGACGCGCTTCTACAAGACCGGCGTCGTGTTCATGGCGTATCTCAACGGCCACCAGGATCACTTCACCATGGTCGGGGGACAGGAGAGCACGCGCTCCACGCTGCATCTCGCCGAGCTGTTCCGTCTTGCCGACAAGGCCGGCCTGCTCGCCAATCCTGAACTCGCGACGCAGCGGATGAAGACCGTGCTCGCTACCCACGGTATCGAATCCTGATGCGCGATTTCTCGTCCGACCATCGCTGGCTGTCGCTGAACACGGCGACCGTCCGCAAGCAGGGTGACCTCGTTGAGATCATCGAGGCCTGTGCCAGGCACGGCATCCGCGCCATCGATCCCTGGCGCGACCAGGTTGCGTCCGTCGGTCTGGAGCGTGCCGCGCGCGCGGTGCGGGATGCCGGTCTCGAATTGTCAGGCTATTGCCGCGGCGGCATGTTCACCTCGGATGCATCGCGCCGGAGCGAAGTGCGCGACGACAACAGGCGCTGCGTCGACGAAGCCAAGGCGCTGGGTGCGTCCTGCATCGTTCTCGTTGTCGGCGGCCTGCCGCAATATTCGCGGCCGGGCAGCGAGGCGTCGAAGGACATCGCGGCAGCGCGCGGGCAGGTCGAGGAGGCGCTGGCCGACATGCTCGACTATGCCAAACAGGCAAATCTGGCGCTGGCCATCGAGCCGCTGCATCCGGCCTACGCGGCCGACCGTGCCTGCGTGAACACGACAAAGCAGGCGCTCGACATCTGCGACCGGCTAGACCCCGGACGCAGTGGCATGCTCGGCGTCGCCCTCGACGTCTATCACATCTGGTGGGACCCCGAGCTGATGAGCCAGATCGCGCGCGCCGGCAAGGATCGTCTGCTCGCCTTCCATGTCTGCGACTGGATGGTGCCGACCAGGGACATCCTCAACGACCGCGGCATGATGGGTGACGGCGTGATCGACATCAAATCGGTGCGTGCTGCCGTCGAAACACAGGGCTTTGCCGGCTATTCCGAGATCGAGATCTTCTCCAACGACTGGTGGGGCAAGCCGATGGACGAGGTGCTCAGCACCTGCATCGCGCGACACAAGAGCGTGGTGTAGGTACTAAAGCACCGATACGGCCACCTAGCGATTGCAGAGACTCTTCAACGGGTTGGCTACTGTGCATGGGGTTGTTTTCGCAATTTTTGTGTTGAGGCCCTCAGCGAAGCGTGCATGGCACGCTCAAAAAACCCCGAAACCGCACCCGTCCGCCCCGCACCGGCTTTCCGCTCAGGGCATAGGTCGGGAAGCGCGCCAGGAAGCGCGAGATCGCGATCGCGCCTTCCAACCGCGCCAGCGCCATGCCCGCGCATTGATGCGCGCCGGTGGCGAAGGCGAGATGCCGGTTCGGCGTCCGCGCGATGTCGAAGCTTTCGGGGTCCGCGAACTGCGCGGGATCGCGGTTGGCGGCGCCAATGCACAGCGTCACCGACGTGCCGGCCTCGAGCATGACGCCGCCGAGCTCGATCTTCTCCGTGGTCATGCGGTTGCCGAGCTGGTTGGAGCTCTCGTAGCGCAGCATTTCCTCGACCGCGGTCTTGATCATGTCGGGGTTGTCGATCAGCCGCTGCTTCTGGTCCGGGTGGCAATCCAGCGCGACGAGACCGTTGCCGATCAGATTGGTCGTGGTCTCGTGGCCGGCATTGAGCAGGAAGATGCAATTGTGCAGCAGCTCCTTCTCGGTCAGCCGCTCGCCGTTCTCCTCGCCGCCACCTTCTCCTTGGATCAGGCGCGTTAGCACGTCGCGCTCGGGATTGCCGGGCTTTTGGCGCCGCCGCGCCACCAGCGTTTCGAGATAGGCGAGGAAGTCCGTCACCGCTCTGTTACCGCGCGCAGCGGCTTCAGGTGACACGACGGGTTCGAGCGCGCCCAGGATCGCCAGCGACCAGTCGCGCAGCGGCCCGCGCTCGTCATGGGGGACGTCGAGCAGATTGCCGATCACCTCGATCGGGATGGACGCGGCGAAATCCTCGATCAGCTCGCAATGGCCCTTGGCCGCGACAGCGTCGAGCAGGCCGTCGACCAGCTTGATGAGATCGCCTTCCATCCCTGCAATCGCCCGCGGCGACAGCGCGCCCATGATCAGGCGGCGCACGCGTGTGTGCGACGGCGGGTCGTTGAAGACGAGGCTGGTGGTGTGGTGCTCGTAGAGCGGCGTGTCGCCGTATTTCGGCGCGAACTCGCGCTTCTTGTCCGAGCTGAACGACTTCGTGTTCTTGTAGGTCGTGACGAGATCGTCGTAGCGGGTCAGGAACACGGTGCCGCTGCGCAGGCGCTTGACCGGCTCGTTCTCCCGCAGTGCACGATAGGTCGGATAGGGGTTGTCGTAGAACTCGGGCGTCAGCTTCTCGAGGTCGAAGCCTGCCGCCAGCTCCTTCGCATCTGCGTTCATCCCGTTATACTCGCCGGTTAAAGCCGATATGCCGTTTTTGTTGTTCTGGTCGACACGTGCATGCGTCTACAGTCTTCTAACACTGCTAGCCGACCGGACAGGAAAATGCACGCGCGCGCTGACGCTCCCGACACGGCCCCAGAATCAAGTGTTCTTTGGCCCGATGATATCTTTGCAACCTTGCAACGCTTCGACGTCCGCCAGGTGCCTTATGTGCCTGACGCAGGCCATTCGAAGCTGATCAACCGCGTGCTGGCCTCACCGACGATGCGCGGCATTCCACTGACGACGGAGGAGGAGGGCGTGGCCCTTCTCGCCGGCGCCTGGACCGGCGGACAGCGCGGCGTGCTATTGATGCAATCGAGCGGCGTCGGCAATTGCATCAACATGCTGTCGCTGATCCCGATCTTGCGTTTTCCGTTCCTCACGCTCGTGACCATGCGCGGCGAGTGGGGCGAGTTCAATCCGTGGCAAGTGCCGATGGGCTCGACCACGCAGGGCGTGTTCGAGCTGTCGGGCGTCCAGGTGCTGCGCGCCTCGCACGCGGCCGAGGTGCCGGCCGTGCTGGAGGCCGCCGCCGCGCAGGCCTACAACGCGCTCACCCCTACCGCTGTCCTTCTGTCGCAGCGCCTGATCGGCGCCAAGGTTTTCACCAAATGAGCAAGGCCAATCTCCTCGACCGCCGCCAGGTGGTGTCCACCCTGCTGGCGAACCGCAAGGACGTTGTCGCGATCGGCGGCCTTGGTGCTTCGACCAACGACATGTGCGCGGCCGGGGATCACGCCCGCAATTTCTATCTCTGGGGCGGCATGGGCGGCGCGGCGATGATTGGCCTCGGGCTCGCACTGGCGCAGCCAAAACTGCCGGTGCTGGTCATCACCGGCGACGGCGAAATGCTGATGGGCATGGGCGCCCTTGCCACCATCGGCCTGCAAAAGCCGGCCAACCTCTCGATCGCCGTGCTCGACAACGAGGCCTATGGCGAGACCGGCGGCCAGACCAGCCATACCTCGGCCGCCGCCGACCTCGTCGGTGTCGCCAGGGCCTGCGGCATCAAGGACAGCCTTTCTGTCACGACCATGGCCGAGGTCGAGGCCTTCGCCAAAGCCGTCCATGACGTCTCGGCCGGGCCGCGCTTTGCCAATGTGAAGATCGACAGCGCCAGCCTGGAGCGGATTCTGCCGACCCGGGACGGGACTTACATCCTCAACCGGATCCGGGGCGAACTCGGCTTCCAGCCCATCTAGGGCGGGCCAGTCCATTGCCGGGGCGCCCTGCTCCTGCACGCGAGCCGTGCGGGTGGAGCAAATTTTCGCTGAATCTACAACGCACTTAGGTTGCGATGCAACATAGTGCTTGACTTCCGCGTGGGTGAGTGCTTACTCACCCAGCATGAGCTCATTGCGTATGACGAGCGACCTGAGGCGTCAATTGATCCTCGGTGCCGCGAAACGCTGCTTTGCCCGACATGGCTATAACGGCACCACGACGAAGAGCGTGGCGGCCGCCGCTGCCATTTCGGAGGCGCTGCTGTTCAAGCATTTCCCATCCAAGGCGGCCCTCTACGCCGAAATCCTCAGTGACGAATGCGAGGCCGATCCGGCGCTCGCGCAGCTTCTGGAGCGGGAGCCTTCGACGGCCACGCTGGTCGAAGTGATCCGCGGCATGGTCGAGCATTTCATGAACATCGCGGATGGTCCCGATCAGGAGGAGGCCCAGCGCCTGCGGCTGATGGCCACGAGCCATTTGGATGATGGCGAATTCGCCCGTTTGCTGTATGCGAAGATCGAGACGCTGGTCGGAGCCATCTTCGTCGCCTCGGTCGAACGTGCCGTTGCCGCCGGGGACGCGCGGCCGTGCAGCGGCGATCCGCTCAACCTGTTCTGGTTTGCGCATCACACGGTGATGACCGCAGCGCTGACCAGGCTGCCGGCCACGCCTTGCCTCGTCTACGGCAAGGCGAGCGACCTCGAACGGCAGCTGTGTGAGTTTCTCCTGAGGGGTATCGGACTTAACGACGCCGCAATTGCTTCGCATCTGGGCCACAATCAGGCCGCCGATGCCGGCAGGACGGCGATTGCAGAGAGTGCATGACATGAACATCGTAACCGAACACAAGATTTCGGGCGAACCGATCGACAACAAGGCTCCCCAGCGTCCGGTCCGGCCGGTGCTCTGGTTCATCATCGTCGGCGCGCTGCTTACTGCGCTCGTCGGTGGTCTCGTCTGGTTCAACTATTTCCGCGGCCAGATGATCAAGCAGTTCTTCGCCAACAACAAGCCGCCGCCGACGGCCGTCAGCGCGGCCGAGGCGAAGTCGGAGGTGGTGCCGAACCTGCTCACGGCGGTGGGCAGCCTCGTCGCCGTGCACCAGGTCGACGTCAGTGCCGACGTGAACGGCCGCGTCACCGAGATCAAGTTCGAGCCGGGTACGCGTGTCGAAGCCGGCACGCCGCTGGTGCAGCTGTTCGACGCGCCGGAGCAGGGCGACCTTGCCAACTACAAGGCCCAGGCGACCGTGGCGCAGCTGTCGCTCGATCGCGCCAAGCAGCTCGCATCGCGCCAGTTCGGTCCGCAGGCGACCGTCGATTCCGCGCAGGCCGCCTACGACCAGGCGCAGGCCGGCATCGCCAAGACCGAGGCGCTGATCTCGCAGAAACTGGTGCGCGCACCGTTCGCCGGCGATCTCGGCGTCCGCAAGGTCGAGGTCGGCCAATATCTGACGGCGGGTACGGCGATCGTGTCGCTGACCGACCTGTCCGAGCTGTGGGCCAACTTCACCGTGACCGAAAAGGATTCCGGCAACCTCAAGGTCGGCCAGACCGTTCGGCTGAAGGTCGACGCCTACCCGGGCCGCACCTTCGAGGGCAAGATCACCACGATCGAACCGCAGATCGCGGCCGATACCCGCAACATCCGCGTGCAAGCCACGATCGCCAATCCCGAGAAGATCCTGAAGCCCGGCATGTTCGCGACCACGACCGTGGTGCTGCCGGAGAAGCCGGCGGTGGTCACCGTTCCGGAAACGGCGGTCGACTACACGCTCTACGGCGACTCCGTGTTCGTGATCACCGAGAAGAAGGAAGAGGACGGCAAGACCAGCCTCTCCGCGGTGCGTACCTTCGTGCAGACCGGCAGCCGCATCGAAGGCCGCGTCGAGATCGTCAAGGGCGTGAAGCCGGGTGACAAGGTCGTCGCCGTCGGCCAGCTCAAGCTGCAATCGGGCGCGGCCGTGTCGATCTCGACCGACCCGGCGCCGCAGATCCCGGCGCAGCCGCCGCGCTACTGATCCGATACATCCAAGTGATCCGGCCCGGCCGGATCACTTTTCTATAGGCAAAGAATTCGAGATCGCCGCGATGCGCTTTACCGATATTTTCATCAAACGCCCGGTCCTATCGGTCGTCGTCAGCCTGCTGATCCTCCTGATCGGTCTGCGCGCCGCAATGGTGCTGCCGATCCGGCAATATCCGAAGCTGTCGAACACGGTCATCAACATCACGACCGTCTATCCCGGCGCGTCCGCGGACCTGATCCAGGGCTTCATCACCACGCCGATCGAGCAGGCGGTCGCCTCCGCCGAGGGCGTCGACTACATGACCTCGTCCTCGGTGCTCGGCACCTCGACGATCCAGGTCTACATCAAGCTGAACTTCGATCCGAACCAGGCGCTCACCGAGGTGCTGGCGAAGACGAACTCGGTCAAGTACCTGATCCCGAAGGAATCCAACGACCCGATCGTCACCAAGACCACGGGCCAGACCACGGCCGTGATGTATCTCGGCTTCTCCTCGGAGGAACTGTCGGGCTCGGCGATCTCCGACTATCTGACGCGCGTGGTGCAGCCGGTGCTGTCGACGGTCGACGGCGTCGCTTCGGCCGACATCCTTGGCGGCCAGACCTTTGCGATGCGGCTGTGGCTTGATCCCATGAAGATGGCCGGCCGCAACGTGTCCCCGGCAGATGTCGCGGCCGCGATTGCCGCCAACAACTTCCAGTCTGCGGCGGGGCAGACCAAGGGCTATCTGATCGTCTCCAACATCTCGACCAATACCAGCCTCACCGACGTCAACCAGTTCAGGAAGATGATCGTCAAGGCCAAGGACGGTGGCTTCGTCCGGATGGAGGACATCGCGACGGTCGAGCTTGCCGCACAGAGCACGGACGCCAGCGTCGCCTTCAACGGCGAGCATGCGATCTTCATCGGCGTGAACGCGACGCCGCAGGGCAACCCGCTCACGCTGGTCAAGGGCGTGCGTGCGCTGTTCCCGGAGCTCGAGCGCAATCTGCCGCCGTCGATGAAGATGAAGGTCGCCTACGATTCGACCAAGTTCATCCAATCCTCGATCGACGAGGTGGAGAAGACGCTGGGCGAAGCCGTGATCATCGTGATCGTGGTGATTTTCCTGTTCCTGGCTTCGCTGCGCTCGGTCATCATTCCCGTCGTCACGATTCCGCTGTCGATGATCGGCGTCTGCACCTTGATGCTGTCGCTGGGCTTCAGCTTCAACCTCTTGACCCTGCTCGCGATGGTGCTCGCGATCGGCCTCGTGGTCGACGACGCCATCGTGGTGGTGGAGAACATCCACCGGCATCTGGAGGAGGGGAAAACGCCGGTCCAGGCGTCGCTGGAAGGCGCGCGTGAAATCGTCGGCCCCATCATCTCGATGACCATCACGCTGGCGGCCGTGTACGCGCCGATCGGTTTCCTCGGCGGTCTCACCGGTTCGTTGTTCCGCGAATTCGCCTTCACGCTCGCCGGTTCGGTGATCGTGTCGGGCGTGATCGCCCTGACGCTGTCGCCGATGATGTGCTCGGTGCTGCTGAAGAACACCGAAGAGGGCCGCTTCGCCAAGGCCGTCAACAAGGTGTTCGGCGCGCTGACGCGCTGGTATGGCCGCAGGCTCGACCGCTCGCTCGACTATAAGGCGATCACCGGCCTGTTCGCGGTGACGATCCTCGGTCTGGTCGGTTTCCTCTATATGCACACCTCGAAGGAGCTGGCGCCTGAGGAAGACCAGGGCATCGTGTTCGCGGTGACCAAAGCGCCGAAATACGCCAACATCGACTATGTCGATTTCTACGGCGATAAGCTCGACAAGGAATTCCAGAAGTTCCCCGAGACCGACCTTCGCTTCGTGCTGAACGGCATCAACGGCCCGCAGGGCGGTATCGCCGGCATGCTGCTCAAGCCGTGGGAGGAGCGCAAGCGCTCGTCGATCGCCTTGAAGCCGCTGGTGCAGGCCGAGCTTTCCAAGATCGAGGGCGTGCAGGCCTTCGCATTCAACCTGCCGCCGCTGCCGGGTGGTCCGGGCGGTCTGCCGGTGCAGATGGTCATCAACTCGACCGCGGGCTACCAGACCGTCTATGAGCAGATGGAGAAGCTGAAGGATGCTGCGCGCAAGAGCGGCATGTTCATCGTTTCCGACAGCGACCTCGCCTACAACCAGCCGAGCGTTCAGGTCACGATCGACCGTAGCAAGGCGCAGGATCTCGGCGTCAACATGCAGAACCTCGGCTCCACGCTCGCGGTGCTGCTCGGCGGCAACTACATCAACCGCTTCAATCTTGAAGGCAGGTCCTATCAGGTCATCCCGCAGGTGCCGCGTAGTCAGCGGCTCTCGCCGGAATCGCTCGGCGGCTACTATGTGACGACCAACACCGGCCAGCAGCTGCCGCTGTCGACTGTGGTCTCGATCAAGACCAGGACCGATCCGAACTCGCTGACGCACTACAACCAGCTCAATTCGGCGACCTTCTCGGCCGTGCCGATGCCCGGCGTGACTGTCGGCGCGGCGGTCGACTTCCTGGAAGGCGAGGCCAAGAAGCTGCCTGCCGGCTTCAGCCACGACTATCTGGCCGACTCCCGTCAGTACGTGCAGGAAGGCAACCAGCTCGCGATCACCTTCGGCTTCGCGCTGATCATCATCTTCCTGGTGCTGGCGGCACAGTTCGAGAGCCTGCGCGATCCGCTGGTGATCATGATCTCGGTGCCGATGGCGATCGTCGGCGCGCTGATCCCGCTGTTCTTCGGCGCGGCGACCATGAACATCTACACCCAGGTCGGTCTGCTGACCCTGGTCGGCCTGATCACCAAGCACGGCATCCTGATGGTGGAGTTCGCCAACGAGCTCCAGGTCAACGAGCGGCTCGACCGCCGCTCGGCCATCGAGATGTCGGCCCGTATCCGCCTGCGGCCGATCCTGATGACGACGGCCGCGATGGTGACCGGCCTGATCCCGCTTCTGACCGCGACCGGCGCAGGTGCGGCCAGCCGCTTCTCGATCGGTCTGGTCGTCGTTGCCGGCATGTCGATCGGCACGCTGTTCACACTGTTCGTGCTGCCGGCCGTGTATGTGGTGCTGGCGACCGACCACCGCGCGGCGGCCGATTCCGAGCGGAACAAGCAGGTCAACGAGCTCGACCTCGGCGCCAAGGCCCTGCGGCCGACCTGAAACCGCACGTAAGCGAACCGGAGGGCGGCAGCGGCGAAACCGTTGCCGCCCTTTTTCGTTGTGCTGCCGCATCGGCCATTCCGCGCCGCGGCCTTCGGGCAGATTGCTTCCGCGCTCGCGAGAGACAAGGCCCGGTCTTCTTGCTAGTTTCCGCGGGATGAGCCTTTCCCTCCATCCCGATACCCCGCAAGCCAGCATGCTGCCGAGCGCGCCGCCGGCTGGCGTTGCCTCCGGCCCCGCTGCCGGACGAGGGACCAGGACCCGGCTGTTCACCAAATATGTTGCGCTGTTCGTGGCTGTCGTCGCCATCGCGCTGCTGGCCAACGGCCTGTTCGAGGCCTTCTTCTATTATCGCGAGCACAAGGCTTCGCTGATCCGGGTCCAGCATGAGCAGGCCGAGGCGGCTGCGGCCAAGATCGGTCAGTTCGTCAAGGAGATCGAGAGCCAGCTCGGCTGGACCACGCAACTGCCGTGGTCGGCAGGCTCGATCGAGCAACGCCGGTTCGACGCGCTGCGGCTGCTACGCCAGGTGCCCGGGATCACCGAGCTCGCCCAGGTCGATTCGACCGGCAAGGAGCGGTTGCGGGTTTCGCGGCTGGCGATGGATGCGATCGAAAGCGGGATCGACCTGTCGAGCGATCCGAAGTTCACCGAGGCGGTCGCGCACAAGGTCTATTACGGCCCTGTCTATTTTCGCCGGGAATCCGAGCCCTACATGACGCTGGCTCTGGCCGGCGCGCGCAAGGACGCAGGGGTCAGCATCGCCGAGGTCAATCTCAAATTGATCTGGGACGTCGTCTCCCAGATCAAGGTCGGCGAACATGGACACGCTTATGTAGTGGGGCCGGAGGGCCGCCTGATCGCGCATCCCGATATCAGTCTCGTGCTGCGCAACACCGACATGTCCGGCCTCGCACAAGTGCGCGCCGCGCAGGCTGCCGGCGGCACTATGCCGGATGCGCTCGAGGAAGCGCGCAATATCCAGGGGCAGAAAGTCTTGACGGCATCGGCTCCGATCGCGCCGCTGCACTGGACCGTGTTCGTCGAGCTGCCGGTCGAGGAGGCCTATGCGTCGCTCTACGCCTCGCTGCAGCGGCTCGCCATCGTGCTGCTGGCGGCGTCGATCTTCGCAGTGCTTGCCGGGATATTTCTCGCGCGCCGCATGGTCGGGCCGATCCAGGCGCTGCGCAGCGGCGCCGAACGGATCGGCGGTGGCGACTTCTCCCAGCGCATTTCGATCCGGACCGGCGACGAGCTTGAAGGACTCGCCGACCAGTTCAACGACATGGGCGCGCGACTGCAGGAATCCTATGCTGACCTCGAAAAGAAGGTCGAGCAGCGGACCTCCGAGCTGCGGCAATCCCTGAACGAACTTCGCGCCGCGCAAGACCGGCTGGTGCAGACTGAAAAACTCGCCTCACTCGGCCAGCTCACCGCCGGCATCGCTCACGAGATCAAGAACCCGCTCAACTTCGTCAACAATTTCTCGGCGGTCTCGACCGAGTTGATCGACGAGCTCAACGAGACCCTGCAATCGGCGGCGCTCGACGGCAAGACGAAGGAGGAGGTCGACGAGCTGACCGGCATGCTCAGGAGCAATCTCGAGAAGGTCGTGCAGCACGGCAAGCGTGCCGATTCCATCGTCAGGAACATGCTGCTGCATTCGCGCGAGGGCTCCGGCGAGCATCGCCCGGTCGATATCAACGCCGTCGTCGAAGAAAGCCTCAATCTCGCCTATCACGGCGCGCGCGCCGAACGACCGTCCTTCAACGTCACGCTCCAGCGCGCGCTCGATCCCGCTGCCGGTATGGTTGACATCTATCCCCAGGAGATCACGCGCGTCTTCCTGAACCTGATCTCGAATGGATTCTATGCCACGGCCAAGCGCAAGGAGAGCGCGGGTGAGGCCTTCGAGCCGATCTTGAGCGCGGCAACCAAGGATCTCGGCGACGGGGTCGAGATCCGGATCCGCGACAACGGCACCGGAATTCCGCCGGAGGTGAGCGAGAAGATGTTCAATCCCTTCTTCACCACCAAGCCGGCCGGCGAGGGCACCGGCCTCGGCCTGTCCATGAGCCATGATATCGTCGTGAAACAGCACGGCGGCACCATCGACGTGAACACCACACCCGGTGTATTCACCGAATTCATCATCACCCTGCCGCGCACGATGGCGGCGGGCGGCGCTTCCGGAGGCAAGTCGTGAACGTTTACATCCTGGTCGTCGATGACGAGCCCGACGTCGAGACGCTGTTCCGACAGCAGTTCAGGCGCGAGCTGCGTGCCGGCCGCTTCCAGATGGAGTTCGCCTCCTCCGCGCCCGATGCGCTCAAGCGCGCCGCGGAAGTTCGCGATCCCTCGCTGATCCTGATCCTATCCGACATCAACATGCCCGGCATGAGCGGGCTCGACATGCTGCCGAAGGTTCGCGCCGCGCATCCGGACGTCCCCGTCATCATGATCACGGCCTACGGTGACGCCGAGACGCGGCGGAAGGCGATCGAGCGCGGCGCCGTCGGGCTTCTCACCAAGCCGATCGACTTCGCGCTGTTGCGGCAGGAGATCGACACGAGGCTCGAGCAGGCCGCATGAGCGCCACCATTCTCTTCGTCGACGACGAGCCGGATCTCGAGGTGCTGGTCCAGCAAAAGTTCCGCAGGCAGATCCGTGACGGAGAGGTCACGATCATGTTCGCGCGCGACGGTATCGAGGCGCTGGCCTCGCTCGAGCAGAACCCGCATGTCGACATGGTGGTCTCCGACATCAACATGCCCCGGATGGACGGGCTGTCGCTGCTGGCGAAGCTCCAGGAGGCCGAGGACAAGAAGTCGACCATCATCGTCTCGGCCTATGGCGACATGAGCAACATCCGAACCGCCATGAACCGCGGGGCGTTCGACTTCCTGACCAAGCCGATCGACTTCGCCGATCTGGAAGCTACGATCGGGAAGACCATCCGTCATATCGAGATGCTGCGCGAGGTGCGGCGGCGACAGATCGAAGCCGAGCGCGCCCATGCCGCGTTATCGCGTCATTTCTCGCCTGAGCTTGCCAAGCGTCTGGCCGCCGGTGGCGAGGGCGAGGGCATCGAGGTGCAGTGGCGCGACGTCGCCACCATCTTCACCGACATCACGGGCTTCACCTCGCTGGTCGAGACCGCGCCGCCCGAGGCCTTGGGCAAGCTGCTCAACGAGTATGTCGGCGGCATGACCGACGTGGTCTTCGCCCATGAAGGGACGGTCGCAAAGATCATTGGCGACGCGATCCAGGTGCTCTTCAACGCGCCCGGGGATCAGCCGGATTATGCCACGCGCGCGGTCGCCTGCGCCCACGAGCTCGATGCCTGGGCGCAGGATTTTCGCGCGCGCCAGAGCGCCATGGGCGTCACCTTCGGTGCCACCCGCATCGGCATCCACGCTGGTCCGGCCCTGGTCGGCAATTTCGGCGGCAACCGCTTCTTCGACTACACCGCGTATGGGGATTCCATCAACATCGCGGCGCGGCTGGAGGCCGCCAACAAGCATCTGGGCACCCGCATTTGCGTCAGCGCAGGCGTCGCCGAGGCAGCGGAGCATTTCCAGGGCCGCCCCGTCGGAGAGCTGATGCTACGCGGCCGCAGCGAGCCGTTGCGCGCGTTCGAGCCATTGCCGCCCGCCAAATACGAAGCGCCGGAGACGGCGCTGTATTCGGAGGCTTATGCCAAGATGGAGGCCGGCGATCCCGCGGCGATGCCGGCCTTTGCCGCGCTGGTCGGCATGCACGCCGACGATTCCCTGGCCGGCTTTCACCTGAGGCGTCTGCTCAACGGCGCCAAGGGCATCCGCATCCAGCTTGAATAGGAGTTCGTCATGGTTCGTGAGTTCTCTGCCGGCAATTACCGCTTCATTCCGTCCGTGTTTCAATATTCCGCGGGCGCCGCTGCGGATGACAGCTACGAAATCGAGCGTGTCCGCTTCGACCGCCTGGTGCCGCTCGCGGAAGGGTTTGCGCTCGCTGCAAGGTTCATCCAGGAGGCAGGTCGTCCGCTGACCGCATTCTGCGCCTGCGAGCTGCGTTCGCCGGCGGCCTTCAGCGAGGAAGGCTTTCGCGCGTTCAACTTGCATTATGTGAAGACGCTGTCGGAATGGGGCATCTTCGACGGTACCACCAATCCGGTGGCGCGTAGCAATGTCTGTCCCGAGATCGATCCGCCGGCCGAGCCGTCGTTCTATGCGTTCTCGTTCACGCGGCCGACCCGCTCGACCGCGCCGAGCTTCGTAATATCGGGCGGCGCCGAGGCGCGTGAGGGCAGCGGCACCTATGTCGAGCGCACCGTGCGCTATCGCGATCTCAGCCCGGAGGGATTGCGGGAGAAGGTGCGCTTCACCACGACGTCGCAGATGGAGAACCGGCTGGCGGCATTTGGATTCGGCTGGAAGGAGACTACCGGCGTGCAGGCCTATTCGGTGCACGACTTCCACCATGCTCTCGTCGACGAACTGGTCCGCCGCGGCGCGTTACGCTCAGGCCTGACCTGGCATTTTGCCCGCCCGCCGGTGGTCGATCTCGAATACGAGATGGATTGCCGCCGGGTGTTGCGCGAGGTGGTGATTTAACGCTGCCGTGGGTCGAGCGCGTCGCGCAGGCCGTCGCCGAGCAGGTTCAGCGACAGCACCACGAGGAAGATCGCAAGTCCCGGCCAGATCGCCATCCACGGCGCCTGGGTCAGGAAGCGCTGCGCGGCGTTGAGCATGCTGCCCCAGGACGGCGCCGGCGGCTGCTGGCCGAGGCCGAGGAACGACAATGCGGCTTCGGCGATGATGGCGGCGGCGATCGAGAGCGTCGCCTGTACCAGCAGTGCCGGCAGGATGTTCGGCAGGATATGCGCGATCGCGATCCGCCACGGCGGATTGCCGAGCGCGCGCGCGGCCTCGACATAATCCTCGGCCTTGACGACGAGAACCTGGCCGCGGGTCAAGCGGATGAAGATCGGCGTCGCCGAGATGCCGATTGCGATCATGGCATTGCCGAGGCTCGGCCCGAGGAAGGCGGCGAGCGCGATTGCCAGGATCAGGAACGGGCAGGCCAGCATCGCGTCCGTGATCCGGCTGATCAGTGCATCGAGGAAGCCGCCGCGATAACCGGCGAGCAGACCAAGCGGCACGCCGATGCCGAGTGCGATCGCGACCGAGATGAGGCCCGCGAGCAGCGAGGCGCGCGCGCCGTAGACGACGCGGCTGAGGATGTCGCGGCCGAGCTCGTCGGTGCCGAACCAGTGCGCCGCGGTGGGGGCCTTGCGCACCAGGCTCCAGCTCGTCGCGATGGGATCATAGGGCACGATGAGCGGGGCGAAGGCCGCAAGCAGGATGAACGCCGTGATCACAACGAGCCCGAACACGGCGGCCTTGCGCTTGAACAGCCGCCGCCGGGC
Source organism: Bradyrhizobium sp. AT1 (assembly GCF_001590795.1). Lineage (GTDB taxonomy): Bacteria > Pseudomonadota > Alphaproteobacteria > Rhizobiales > Xanthobacteraceae > Bradyrhizobium. The sequence goes on along the minus strand of NZ_JXDL01000001.1, from coordinate 2,932,405 downwards.
GCGGCGCGCCGGGCTGTCAAGTTCGAAGGCTTGCGTGGCAGGGGTGGCTGATAGGGCAGCGTCGGTCATCGCCTAACCCCTTAGCCTGGGATTGACGAGGATATAGGCGACATCGGCGACGAGGTTCAGCGTGATGTAGACCGTGGCCGTGACCAGCACGACGCCCTGCACCACCGCGTAGTCGCGGTTGAAGACGGCGTCCACGATCAGCTTGCCAAAACCGGGAATGGAGAAGATCTGCTCGGTCAGGACCGCACCCGACAGCAGCGTGCCGAGCTCCAGCGCGCCGAGCGTGATGATGGGCGTCAGCGCATTGCGCATGGCATGCTTGAGGATCACGGAGCGCTCGGAGAGCCCCTTCGCGCGCGCGGTGCGGACATAGTCGCTCTCCAGCACTTGAAGCATGGCGCTGCGCGTATGCCGCATCAGGACCGCGGAGATTGCATTGCCGAGCACGAAGGCCGGCATGATGGTGGCGGCTAGGCTCGCGCGCCAGTTCTCGGTGAGCGGGACATAGCCCGATGCCGGCAGCCAACCGAGCTTGATCGAAAACAGGAAGATCAGCAGGATCCCGAGCCAGAAATTCGGCGTCGAGATCCCCCACAGCGCAAACAGGTTGGCGCCGTAGTCCCAGGCCGTGCCCTTCTTCACCGCGGAGACGATGCCGGCGGGAATGCCGATGAAGAACGCGATCAGGATCGCCATCGAGCCGAGCTGCAGCGTCACCGGCAATTTTTGCGCGATCAGCTCGCGCACCGGCATCTTGTTGCGCAAGGATTCGCCGAAGTTTCCGGTCAGGACGCCCTTGAGCCAGTAGGCGTACTGCACGGGAATCGGCTGATCGAGCTTGTACTGCTGCCGGATCTGCTCGATCACGGCGGGATCACGCTCCTCGCCCGCCATCACCAGCGCGGGATCGCCCGGCAGCAATTGCTGGAGCGAGAAGATCAGCACCGACACGAAGAACAGTGTCGGCACGATCTGAGCGATGCGGTGGGCAAGGAACCTCAGCATGGCTAGGCCGATGTCCCGGGCGTTGCCGCGATCACTTGAACTTCAATCCGACCACGCGCACCAGCCCGTCGGGCATCTGCTTGTAGCCCTGAAGCTTGGTCGTGTGTGCGATCAGGAGCGTGCGGTGATAGATGTAGATGATCGGCAAATCGTCGAGCAGGATTTTTGTCAGCTTGGCGTAGATCGCCTTGCGCTCCTCGACATTGGACGTCGCCCGCCCGTCTTCCATCAGCTTGTCGGCTTCCGGATTCGCGTACCCGCCGTCGTTCTGCGGTGCCTTGCTGCGCATGAAGATGTAGGAATTGCCGTCGGGATCGATACGGCCGCTCCAGTTGATCTGGAAGATCTGGAATTCTCCGGCCTGGGCCTGCTTGAAGGTCGTGGCGAATTCGACCGCACGGATCTTGATGTCGAAGCCCGCTTCGGCGGCCATGGACTGGACGACCTGGGCCACGGCTTCGTTCTCCGCGCCCTTGGGGATCATGTAATCCACCGTCACCGGCGTGGTGACGCCGGCTTCCTTCAACAGCGCCTTGGCTTTCGCGATATCACGACCGCGGACCGGGAATGCCTTCTGGTAGTAGGGATGTGTCGGGCTGACCCATTGATTGCCCGGGGTGAACTCGCCGTTGAAGACGACCTGGTTGAGGGCCTCGCGGTCGATCGAGAGGTCGAGCGCCTGGCGTACCTTTGCCGACTGGCTCAGTGGCCCCTTGGCCTTGTCATTGCCGATATTGACGGTCAGGCCGAGATAGCCGAGCTCCGGCGCGGTCGATAGCACCAGCTTGGGATCGGCTCGGACGTCCTTGATGTCGGTGGCGAGCACGCGCTCGATCAGATCAAGACCCCCTGACTTCAGGTTCGCAAGCCGCACCGTCGCATCGACGATCGGCTGGAACACCACGCGATCGATATGGATGTTGTCCTTGTTCCAGTAGTCGGCGAACTTCTCGAACACCATGCGGTCCTGCTGCACGCGCTCGACAAACTTGTAGGGGCCTGCGCAGACCGGATGCAGGCCGAACTTGTCGCCGGCCTCCTTCGCCGCCTTCGGTGAGACCATCATGCCGGAGCGGTCGGTGAGCTGGGCGATCAAGGGTGAGTATGGCGTTTTCAGCACCAGCTTGATGGTGAGGGGATCGACCACCTCGACATGGTCGACGCTGGCAAGCTCCGACTTGCGGAACGAAGTCGGTAGCGTCATGTGACGCTCGATCGAGAATTTTGCGGCTTCCGCGTCGAGCGGCTCGCCGTCGTGGAATTTAACGCCCGGCCGGAGCTTGATCGTCATCTCCTTGCCGTCGGCCGAAGTCTCGTGGGACAGCGCGAGCTGCGGCACGATGTTGAGCTTCTCGTCGATATCGAACAGCTTGTCGCAGAAAGCGGAGAACACGATGCGGCCGACATAGGTGCGGCCGATGCTGGGATCGAGGATATCAGGGTCCTCGGCGATGCCGATGCGCAGCGTGGTCTGAGCCTGGACTTGGTCCTGGGCTGCGCCCGCGAGCGACGTCAGCACGGCCGACGCCAGGATTGCCAAACGCATGAAACTCATCGCTCTCAACCTCTGTTTTGCGGCTATGCCGGGTCCGTTCCCAATGAACTAACCCCGCTGCCGCGGACTGCTTCCGGGCCGCCGCTGAAGGCGGCGACCAATTTTTCAAGGACCGGCGAAAAGCCGCCGTCGGACGGGACGATCGCCGCGGAGGACGGCAGTTCCGACGTTCGGTGACAGGCCGTTGCATGTCCGATGCCATCCGCGGCCAGCTGGGGCATCTCGCTGCGGCAGCGCTCGACCACGTAGGGGCAGCGGGTGTGGAAGCGGCATCCCGGCGGCGGATTGAGCGCGCTGGGGATCTCTCCCTGCAGCACAATCCGGCTGCGCTTTGCCTGCGGTTTAGGCACGGGGATCGCGGACAAAAGTGCCCGGCTATAGGGATGGCTTGGTGCTGCGAACAGCGCGTCCGCTTCCGCGGTCTCGACGATCTGGCCGAGATTCATCACCGCCACGTGGTCGGCGATGTGCTTGACCACGGCGAGGTCGTGCGAGACGAAGATGTAGGCAAGGCCGAGCCGGTCCTGCAGCTCGCGCAGCAGGTTCAGGATCTGCGAGCGGATCGACACGTCGAGCGCGGAGACCGGCTCGTCGCAGATGATCAGCTTCGGTTCGACCGCTAGCGCGCGGGCGATGGCGATGCGCTGGCGCTGGCCGCCGGAAAATTCATGCGGATAGCGCCGCGCCAGCCGTGGCTCGAGCCCCACCAGGCGCAACAGCTCGGCGACGCGCTCGCGCCGCTGCGCTGACGGCACGAGGTCGTGCAGCGCCAGCGGCTCGGACAGGATCTGGCCGACGGTCATGCGTGGATTGAGCGAGGCGTAAGGGTCCTGAAAGATGATCTGCGCCTCGCGGCGGAATTTTCGTAGCGCGTTCGCATCGAGCGAGAGCAGGTCGCGACCCTCGAAGCGGATGGAGCCTGCGTCCGGCTCGATCAGCCGTAGCACCAGCCGGCTGACGGTCGATTTGCCGCAACCGGATTCGCCGACGAGGGCGAGCGTCTTGCCGGCTTCCAGCGAGAACGAGACGCCGTCGACCGCTTTGACATGCGCCAGCGGCCGGCCGAACAGCGAGCGCTCGGCGACGAAATGCTTGACCAGACTTTCGACCTCGAGGAGGGCGGTCATCTCTGCTCCTCGCGAATGCTGCTCTCGTGTCCCGGGCGCGGCGCAGCACGAAGTGTTGCGACGCCGAACCGGGACCCAGTCGGTTGCAGCATGGGCCCCGGTTCAGCAGCGCACCACTGCGCTGCGCTTGTGATGCGCTGCGCCCGGGGCACGAGAGAGGAGAGCTGCGCCATCACGACACCAGTCGTTCGAGTGGCGCGCGGATGCATCGCGAGAGGTGGCCGGGGCTGACCTCGGTCAATGGCGGCGGCGCCTTGGTGCAGGCCTCCAGCACGAACGGGCAGCGCGCGGCGAAGCGGCAGCCGGCCGGCGGCTGCGCCATGTTCGGCACCATGCCTTCGATCGTCGCGAGCTGCTCGGCGCGGTGGTCGAGCCGCGGGATCGAGCCGAGCAGGCCGACGGTGTAAGGGTGCTGCGGCGCGGAGAACAGCTCATCCACCGGCGCACGCTCGACGATCTCGCCGGCATACATCACCGCGACCTCGTCGCAGACCTCGGCGACGACGCCGAGGTCGTGGGTGATCAGGATGATGGCGGCGCCGCTTGCAGCTTTCAGCTCGCGCATCAATTCCAGGATCTGCGCCTGCAGGGTGACGTCGAGCGCCGTGGTCGGCTCGTCCGCGATCAAGAGACGCGGATCGCAGGCGAGCGCCATCGCGATCATCACGCGCTGGCGCATCCCGCCCGAGAGCTTGTGCGGATATTCGTCGATGCGCCGCTCGGGCGAGGGGATGTGGACGCGGCGCAACAGCTCGATCGCCCGCGCGCGCGCGCTCTTTCGTGAGCCGCCGCGGTGGCGCAGGATGGTCTCGATGATCTGGTCGCCGATGGTGAAGCTCGGGTTGAGCGAGGTCATCGGCTCCTGGAAGATCATCGCGAGCCGGTTGCCGCGCAAGTCGCGCAGGGTCTGGTCCGGTGTCTTCAGCAGGTCAAAACCGTCGAAGCGGATCGCGCCTGAAATCTCCGCGCTCTGCTTCGGCAGGAGGCCCATGATGGCCAGCGAGGTCACGCTCTTGCCGCAGCCGGATTCACCGACGAGGCCGAGCGTCGCGCCATTGGCAACACTGAGATCGACGCCGTCGACCGCATGGGTGATCCGGCCGTCGTCGCCGTGAAAGCGGATGCGTAGATCTGTGATCTCGATGAGAGGGCCGGCGCTCATGCCTGCCTTGCCTGTGCCGCGGCGATAGTTGCGTCGATGACGCTGCGATCGGTGTTGCCGGATGGATTTTGCCGCGTCGGCATGGAAGGGCGGAAGTGCACCCAGAGCTCCTGGCTGACCCGCTCGAGCCGTTCGAGCTCACCGAGTGGATCGGGATGATCGTCAGCCCGGATGTCGAGCGTCGGCCATTCCTCCTCGCCATGGATCAGCAGTGCGGCGGACTGCTTGCCGCGCTTGTCGCCGCCGGCGGCCTCGCCGGCGCGCATCGCCGCGAGCAGGCGGCGCGGGAAGGGCAGGCTGTCGTTGGCGATATAGGTCTTTGCGGTCTCGTCGAGCACGTCGGCGCCGGCGAGCATGTTGCCGGCAATCGAAAAGCCGCTGCCTGCGACGTGCCCGCACCAGTCGACGCAGTCGCGCCCAGTATGGGCGGCGATCTCGCCGCTCGCGTCCATGATGTGGACCTGCCGGCTCTCGCGGCCGTCGTCGGTGGCAAGCAGCGCGGCGAGAACGTCATGCACATTCAGGCCTTCACGCAGCAGCTTGAGGCCGTCGATGCCGTAATAGGGATTGACGAAGGCCTGGGTCGCGATGGCGCCGACGCCGGCCGCGATATAGGGCACACGTGCGCCGACAGCGAAGAAGCGGGTCGCAACCGCGATGCCGAACTGGCCGGTGGCAGGATCTCGCGCGATGATCGACCAGGTCATGTGTTGCCTTTAGCGTCCTGCGGCGTAGCCCTGCATGCCGCGCGGATTGGCGGCGGCGCGCCGGCGGACACCGACGCGCGAGGCCGCGGTGAGGCGGCCTTCGGACCAGTCGGGCCCGACCTCGACGATATGCCCGCGCTCGCGAAGGTTCTCGATCGTCGCCTTCGGCACGCGGTTCTCGACCACGAGCACGCCAGGACGCGCGGTGCGCGGCCAGAACGAGATCGGGAAATGCTCGGAATGCCAGGCCGGCGCGTCGATGGCTTCCTGGAGATTGAGATTGCAATGGACGTGGCGCAGGAAGAACTGCGTGATCCACTGGTCCTGCTGGTCGCCGCCGGGCGAGCCCCAGGCAAGGTAAGGCTCGCCATCCCGCAGCGCCATGCTCGGCGACAGCGTGGTGCGCGGGCGTTTGCCCGGCGCGAGAGAACTAGGTTGGTTCTCCTCCAGATCGAACATTTGTGCGCGGCTGCCGAGGCAGAAACCGAGTTCAGGAATGACAGGCGAGGATTGCAGCCAGCCTCCTGAAGGTGTCGAGGACACCATGTTGCCGGCCTTGTCGATAATGTCGAAATGCACGGTGTCGCCGCGCACCTCGCCGAAGCGCCCCACGGTGGGTTCACCGGCGCCGAGCGCTCCGACGGCCTCGCGCTGGCCTTCCGCGCGGCGCAGCTTGACCACGCCGCCGAAGCCCTCGACCGCGCCGGGCCGCAGATCGAGCGAAGCTTTGTCCGTGACGAGCTTGCGGCGCTCGTCGTTATAGGCATCCGACAGCAGCGTGCCGATCGGGATCTCGCTGAATTTCGGATCGCCGTAGAATTTTTCGCGGTCGGCGAAGGCGAGTTTTGCGCATTCGATCTGGAGGTGGATGAACTCCGGCCCGGTCGGATCGAGTCCGTCGAGTGAAAAGCCTTTCAGCAGTGCCAGCTGCTGCAGCGTCACCGGGCCCTGGCTCCAGACGCCGGCCTTGCAGACAGTATAGCGGCCGTAGTCGTAGGTGAGCGGCGCCTCGATTGTCGGCTGCCAGCGCGCCATGTCGTCTGCGGACAATACGCCGCGATGCGGCGAGCCGCTGACGTCCATCACTTCTTGCGTGCGGCAGAACTTGTCGATGGCCTCGGCGACGAAGCCCTGCGACCACGCCTTCCGCGCACGCTCGATTTCGGCATCGCGGCCGCCGCCGCCGCTCTCGGCCTCGTTCAGGATCCGCGCGTAGGTCGCGGCCAGCGTTGTGTTGGTGAACAGCGTGCCGGGCTTCGGCAACTCGCCGTTGGGCAGGTAGACGGCCGCGGAGGTCGGCCAGTGCTTGCGGAACAATTGCTCGACGGTCTGGATCGTGGCACAGGCGCGCTCGACCAGCGGATAGCCGTCGCGCGCATAGGAGATCGCGGGCTCCAGCACGTCGCGCACGCGCATCGTGCCGTAGTCGCGCAGCAGCATCATCCAGGATTCGAACGTGCCGGGGACGCAGGCCGCGAGCAGGCCGGTGCCCGGCACCATGTCGAGGCCCTCGCTCTTGTAATGCGCGATGGTGGCGCGGGCTGGTGCCGGACCCTGGCCGCAGATCACCTCGGTGCGACCGCGCTTCACGTCATGCACGATGATGGGCACGTCGCCGCCGGGTCCGTTCAGATGCGGCTCTACCACCTGGAGCGTGAAGGCGGTAGCGACGCCGGCGTCGAAGGCGTTGCCGCCCTTTTCCAGGATGGCCATGCCGACGGCAGTCGCGATCCAATGCGTGGTGGCGACGACCCCGAAGGTGCCTTCGATTTCGGGACGCGTCGTGAACGGATCGGGATTGACGTTGCTGGCCATGGGCTACCTCATTTGCGGCGCGCGCAATTGATCACAGCCGATGCTGGGATGCCAAATGCGCAGGCCGCATGGCACGCGCGCGTCACGCTGGGACCGGCGCGGTGTTCACGGCGTGACATGCGACGCCGCTAATCAGTTCCGGCGTTTCCTTGCGGCAGAGATCGAACGCCAGCGGGCAGCGCGGATTGAAGGCGCAGCCGGGCGGCGGATTGATCGGGTTCGGGATCTCGCCTTTCACTGGAATGCGCTGGCGGCCGCTCATGGCGAGGTCAGGCACGGCGCCCAGCAGCATCTTGGTGTAGGGCATGCGCGGATTGGCGAACAGCTCGCGCCCCTCCGCGATCTCGACGATACGGCCGAGATACATCACGCCGACGCGGCTCGCCATATGGCGGACCACGGCGAGATTGTGGCTGATGAACATGTAGGTGAGGCCGAACTTGTCCTGAAGGTCGCGCATCAGGTTCAGGATCTGCGCCTGCACGGAGACGTCGAGCGCCGAGGTCGGCTCGTCGCAGACGATGAACTCGGCGTCGGAGGCGAGCGCCCGCGCGATCGCGATACGCTGGCGCTGGCCGCCGGAGAATTCGTGGGGAAATTTCAGCCGGTCGTCCGGATGCAGGCCGACGAGGGTGAGCAACTCGCCGACGCGCGCCTGGATGTCGCGCTCGCCCTGGATCAGGTCGAACGCGCGGATCGGCTCGGAGATGATGGCATCGACACGGAAGCGCGGGTTCAGGCTCGCATATGGATCCTGGAAGATCATCTGGATGCGGCGGCGCAGTTTGCGGCGCGCCTGCGCCTGCCGCGGATCCGTCATCGAGACCCCGTCGATCAGGACGTCGCCGGCGCTCGGCGGCAACAGGCCGACGACCATCCGAGCGACGGTGGTCTTGCCCGAGCCGGACTCGCCGACCAGCGCGAACGTCTCGCCCTTTCTGATATCGAAGGTGACGTGATCGACCGCCTTGAGATATTCGAGGTGGCCTCCCTCGAGCACGCGGTTGAGCCACGGCTTCGAGACGTCGAACACACGGCGCAGATTTGTCGCCTGGACGAAGGGCGTGCTCATGCCGCGCTCTCCGCCGGCACGTCGTCATAGAGATGGCAGGCGACCGATTGCGCGCCCCGCGGCAGCGGCTCCGGCCGCTCGACCCGGCAGCGGTCGAAGGCAAAGGCGCAGCGCGGATTGAACGAGCAGCCGCGCGGGATCGCCGAGAGGCGCGGCATCGAGCCGGGGATCTGCTGCAGGCGCTTGTCGTCGCCGGCCAGCGTCGGGATCGCGCCCATCAACCCCTTGGCGTAGGGATGAAGCGGATTTCGCACGACATCCTGGACCGGACCGATCTCGGCGACACGGCCGGCATACATCACCGCGACGCGGTCCGAGGTCTCCGCGATCACGCCCATGTCGTGCGTCACTAGCATCACGGCGGTGCCGTGGTCGCGGCCGAGCCGCTTGATCAGCGAGATGATCTGCGCCTGCACGGAGACGTCGAGCGCGGTGGTCGGCTCGTCCGCGATGATCAGCTCAGGCTCGGCGCAGATCGCCAGCGCAATCACGACGCGCTGGCGCATGCCGCCCGAGAACTCGTGCGGATAGCCGTCGATGCGCTTGTCCGGCGCGGGAATACCGACCTCGGCGAGCAGGTCGATGGCGCGGCGGCGGGCGGCGGATTCGGACAAGTTCAGGTGCGTCCTGATCGTCTCGACGATCTGGTCGCCGACCCGGTAGAGCGGATTGAGCGAGGTGAGAGGATCCTGGAAGATCATGCCGATCCGTTTGCCACGGATGCGGCGCATCTCCTCCGGCGGCAGATTGTCGATGCGCAGTCCGGCAAGACGGATCTCACCGCCGGCGATGCGGCCGGGCGGATCGATCAGGCCGATCACCGCGAGGCCGGTGACGGACTTGCCGGCGCCGGATTCGCCGACCACGCCCAGCACCTCGCCCTTGGCGATGTCGAAGGAGACATCGTCGATGGCGCGCAGGGTGCCGCGGCGGGAGGCGAACTCCACCTGAAGATTGCGCACGGAGAGGATGGGTTCGGTCATGAGCGAGGCGTATTCATCGAAGGATTGCTCATCGAAGCGTTGCTTATCGGAGTTTCGGATTGAGCGCGTCGCGCAGCCAGTCGCCGAGCAAATTGATCGACAGGATCAATCCAGCGAGCGCCAGGCCGGGGAAGACGACGATCCACCATTCGCCCGCGAACAGATAGTTGTTGCCGATGCGGATCAGCGTGCCGAGCGAGGGCATCGTGTCGGGCAGGCCGACGCCGAGGAAAGAGAGCGTCGCCTCGGTGATGATGGCAAGCGCGAGGTTGATGGTGGCGATGACCAGGATCGGACCCATCGTGTTGGGCAACACGTGCCGCAGCATGATCTTCGGCGCCGGCAAGCCGATCAGCTGCGCGGCGGCCACGTAGTCCTTGTTCTTCTCGACCATCACGGAGCCGCGCACCGTCCGGGCATAGCCCACCCAGAAACTCAGGCCGATCGAGATCACCAGCACCACCAGCATGCTGTTGGCATCCAGCCGGTTGCCGAAGATCGATTTGGCGATGCCGTTCACCAGCAGCGCGATCAGAATGGCGGGGAAGGTGAGCTGCACATCGGCGATCCGCATGATGACGCCGTCGACCGCGCCGCCGAAATAGCCCGCGATCAGGCCGAGCGCGATGCCCAGCGCGCCGGCGAAGATCACGCCTGCGACGCCCACGGCGAGCGAGATGCGCATGCCGTAGAGGATCGCGGAGAACACGTCGCGCCCCTGCTCGTCGGTGCCGAGCAGGAACGGGCTTTGGCCGTCGGCGGTCCACAGCGGCGAGATGCGCGAGTTCATCAGCTGAAGCTGCGCCGGATCGAACGGGTTCTGCACCGCGAGCGCGGACGCAAAGATCGCGAGCAGGAAGAACAGCACGGTGATGGCCGCCGCCACCATGGTCAGCTTGGAACGGCGGAACGAATAGAAGATGTCGCTGTCGAGCGCGCGGGCCAGCCAGCTGCGGCCGGCAGGCGCGGCCGGCGCGCTTGGCTCGGTGGAATTGGAGGCGACTGCGTCGGACATGCAGGGCTTCCCTTAGGTGGCACGGCCGACGGTCGCGCGCAGGCGCGGATCGACCACGGTATAGAGGATGTCGACCACCAGATTGATGGTGACGAAGATCAGCGAAACCATCAGCAGGTAGGCGGCCATGATCGGGATGTCGACGTTTTGCACGGCCTGCACGAATAGAAGTCCCATGCCCGGCCACTGGAACACGGTTTCGGTGATGATCGAAAATGCAATAACCGAGCCAAACTGAAGTCCCGCCACCGTGATCACGGGAATCAGCGTGTTCTTCAGCGCGTGGCCGAAATGGATGGCGCGGGTGGTGAGCCCGCGGGCGCGGGCAAAGCGGATATAGTCGGTCCGCAGCACTTCCAGCATCTCCGCACGCACCAGCCGCATGATCAGGGTCATCTGGAACAGGCCGAGCGTGATCGAGGGCATGATCAGTGCCTTCAGTCCCGACAGCGTGAGCAGGCCCGTGCTCCACCAGCCGAGCTTGACCACCTCGCCGCGACCGAACGAGGGCAACCAGCCCAATGTCACGGCGAACAGATAGATCAGCAGGATGCCGATCAGGAACGTCGGCAGCGAGATGCCGATGAGCGAGACCGCCTGGAATAATTTGGCCAGAATCGTGTCGCGCCTGAGCGCCGAATAGACGCCCATCAGGATGCCGAACACCATTGCAAACACGGTGGCGCAGATCGCCAGTTCCAGCGTTGCGGGCATGCGTTCCATCAGCAGCGTCGAGACTGGCTGGCGGAACTGGTAGGAGACGCCGAACTTGAACTGCGCTGCATCGGCGAAATAGCGGATGAACTGCACCGGCACGGGATCGTCGAGACCGAGCGACTTGCGCACGATTTCGCGTTCGGCCGCCGACGTGTCTATCGAGACGATCTGGTTGACGGGATCGCCGGCGAAACGGAACATCGAGAACGCGATGATGCCGACGGCGAACATGACGCCGATGGCCTGAACGGCGCGGCGAAGAGTGAAAGCGAGCATGCCTTCCACTGTCCTTGGGTGAGCGTGCGGCTGACGACCTTGTCAGCCGGAAAAAGGAAAGGTCCCGGACGCCTGACGCCTCCGGGACCTCGTGTTCAACTGACGCTATTCCTTCTTGGTCGCCCAGTGGAACATGACCAGATTGTCCGCGCGTTGCGGCAGGTTGACCTTTTTCGAGACGCCCCAAGCCAGTGCCTGCTGATGCAGCGGGATGTAGGCCCAGTCCTTGATGCTGATCTCGTAAGCCTGCTTGATCAGCTGGTTGCGCTTGGCGGTGTCGGTCTCGACCAGCACCTTGTCGGTGATGGCGTCGAACTCCTTGTTGCAATAGCCGCCGAGATTGGCTTCGCCGCGCGAGGATTTCGCATCGTCGCGGCAGCCCATGATGTCGTAGAGCACGTTGTGCGAATCCATCGTGCTCGGCGTCCAGCCCAGCAGGTAGAACGAGGTCTGGTAGCCGCCCTGCTTCAGCACCTTGGCGAAGTACTGCGCCTTCGGCTGTGCCAGCAGATTGATCTTGACGCCGATGCGGGCAAGCATGCCGACGACGGCCTGGCAGATCGCGGCGTCGTTGACGTAGCGATCGTTCGGGCAGTCCATCGTGACCTCGAAGCCATCGGGGTAACCGGCCTCGGTCAGGAGCTTCTTGGCGCCGTCCGGATCGAATTTCGGCCGCGTGAACTCCTTGGACAGCGCGAACAGTTCCGGCGCGATCATCAGTGCCGAGGGCGTCGACAGCCCGCGCATGACGCGCGTCTTGATCAGTTCGATGTCGATCGCCTTGTAAAAGGCTTCACGGACGCGGGCGTCCTTGAACGGGTTCTTGCCCTTGATGTTGGAGTAGAGCAACTCGTCGCGGGTCTGGTCGAAGCCGATGAAGATGGTGCGCAGCTCCGGTCCCTTCAGCACCTGCGCGTTCGGGCTTGAATCGACGCGCGAGATGTCCTGGATCGGCACCGGCTCGATGACGTCGACTTCGCCCGAGAGCAGCGCGGCGACGCGGGTGGCGTCCGAAGCGATCGGGGTGAAGATGATCTCCTTCAGATTGCCTTCCATCTTGCCCCAGTAATTGGGGTTGGCCTTGAACACCGTCTTCACGCCGGGCTGATGGCTTTCGATGATGAAGGGGCCGGTGCCGTTCTCGTTGAGCGAGGCGTAGCTCGGCGTGGTCGCCGCCACCGGCGTCGGATCGACGACGTTGTTCGCCTCGGCCCATTTCTTGTCCATGATGTACCAGACATCCCACGAATTGTGCAGGATGGGATTGGGCGAGGGCAGGACGAAGTCGACGGTGTAGTCGTCGACCTTCACGACCTTGATGTCGGGCGCGAGACGGGTCTGCATATTGGACCCCTTCTTGCGGACGCGATCGGCGGAGAACACGACGTCGTCGGCGGTGAAGGGGTCGCCGTTGTGGAATTTCACGCCCTTGCGCAAATGGAAACGCCAGCGCGTCGGCTCCGGAGTTTCCCAGCTTTCCGCCAGCGCCGGAATGATCTTGAGGTCCTTGTCGCGCGCGGTGAGGCCTTGATAAACGTGTCCGAGATGGGCGTGGGTGGTGCTTTCGTTGAGCGTGTAGGGGTCAAGGGACTTCAGGTCACCCTGGTTGGCATAACGCAGCGTCTGGCTGGTCGCCGGCGAGACCGCTAGCGCAAACGTACCGGCGAGCGTCGCCGCAAACAGACTTCGACATACTGACATTCTTGACCCTCTCCACACCGCCGTGCCGGTGGTTTTTGATTGTTCGGCCGGCCGATCAATCCATGTTGCCCAGAGTTCTCGACCGGTGCAAGCGCCATTCCAGCAAGGAACGCGCCAAGTTGCGCCGCTGTGCAGCAATGCTGACCGTGCTGCCCGGCATGGGGCAATCGCCTCTTTCGACTTTGGTTGACCATACCGGCCAATTGCGGGACGGGGCACGCCCGCGCCGGCATCAGGTCGCTTGCGTCGCACCACAACTCGCGGCGATACTCCACAAAGCCGCTCGAATCTCAATCCGGAGGGGACATGAAAGTTAATATCGAAATCGACTGCACCCCCCTCGAGGCCCGCCAGTTCTTCGGGCTGCCCGACGTGATGCCGATGCAAACCGCGGTCATGGACAAGCTGCAGCAACAGATGATGTCCAACATCGACAAGGTCTCGCCGGAATCGCTGATCCAGAGCTGGTTCACCTTCGATCCGAAGATCGCCGAGCGCTTTCAGGACATGTTCGCCACCATGGCCGGCCTCGGCAGTCCGCGTAGCGGCGACAAGAAGAAATAGTGTCGCCCGGGCGGGAGGGGGAGCTGGAGACAGACCGGCTTCGTCCGCCGGGGCTCGGTCTTTTGCTCGCCGAAGCCCGCGGCCTGTTGGAGCTCAATGCGAGCCTCTTGCTGTCGCCGATCCTGATGCGGGCGCCGAGGGGCGATGGCCATCCGGTGCTGGCGCTGCCGGGCTTTCTCGCCAGCGACCTCTCGATGGTGCCGATGCGGCGCTATCTCAGCGAACTCGGCTATGAGGCACATGCCTGGCGAATGGGCCGCAATCTCGGCGGCCTCGGGCGGATGCGGGAAGCCTTGCGCGCCCGCCTTGCCGAAATTCATGCCGCCACGGGGCGTAAGGTCAGCCTGGTCGGATGGAGCCTCGGCGGCGTCTATGCCCGCGACCTCGCGCTGTGGGCGCCCGACAAGGTCCGCTATGTCATCACGCTCGGCAGCCCCTTCGCCAATGATGTGCGGGCGACGAACGCCACGCGGCTCTACGAGGCCCTGTCCGGCGAACGGGTCGAGGATCTTGCGGAGGCGCGCGAGGCGATCGCCGGCGATCTGCCGGTGCCGGCAACCTCGATCTATTCGCGCGCCGACGGTGTCGTGAACTGGCGGACCTGCTTGCTGCGTCCCTCCGACCGGGCCGAGAACATCGAGGTGCTCCTGGCCAGCCATCTCGGGCTCGGCGTGAACCCCGCGGCGCTGTGGGCGGTGGCGGACCGCCTGGCGCAACCGGAAGGGGAATTCTCGCCATTTGACCGGGCCGGGCCGTTTGCCATTGCATATGCCCCGCCGGAACAGGCAGTATCGGCCTGACGAGAAGCGCCGGTAAGGCGCCCGTCAAATCGTTGCGGGAGGGAACTATGGCTGACGGTAAGAAGCTGTCGTCGCTGGACGCGTCGTTTCTCTATCTGGAAACGCCTGAGATGCCGATGCATGTCGGGAGCATGGCGATCTTTCGTCTGCCCGACGACTACAAGGGCGACTTCTTCGAAGACTTCAAGGCGATGATCGTCTCGCGCCTGCACATCGCGCCGATCCTGAAAGCGCGACTGGAGAAGGCGCCGCTCGATATCGACCATCCCTCCTGGGTCGAGGACGACCAGTTCGACATCGACCGTCACATCTTCCGCGCCAGCCTGCCGCAGCCGCGCGACCGGGCCACGCTCGAGCGCATCGTCGGCTGGATGCATGCCAAGTTGTTGAATCGCGCCCGCCCGCTCTGGGAGTTCTACGTATTCGAGGGCATGAAGGACAACGAGGTCGGGCTCTATTCCAAAATGCACCATGCCGCGATCGACGGCGGCGCCGGTGCGGCGCTGACCAACATGATCTACGATATCACCCCGATCCCGCGCAAGGTCGAGCCGCCGACGGCGGGAAGCAAGGCTGGACAAGAGCCGCGCGACATCGCCGCGAACCTGCTCGATTCCTACCAGCAGTTGTTCAACCAGCCGCTCGACGCCGGTAAGGCCGCCCAGAACCTGCAGCTGCCGCGCACCGGCAAGAGCGATATCGGCTCGATCCTGTTCGACAATGCGATGTACCAGATCGAGAGCGCGGTGCGCTTCGCGGGCAACATCCCGACCATGGTCAAGAGCGTCTCCGAGGTGCTCGGCAAGGTCTCCGATCCCAAGTCGCGCGAGAGCCTCGCCAGCATGGTGTCGCCGCCGACCATGCTGAACAAGACCATCTCGTCGGAACGCAGTTTTGCCGGCGTTTCGATCTCGCTGTCGCGCTCCAAGGCGTTGGCGAAGCTTGCCGGCGGCAAGCTCAACGACGTCGTGCTGGCGCTCGCCTCCGGCGTGGTCCGGCGTTACCTGAAGGAGTACAGCACGCTGCCGGCGAAATCGCTGACGGCTGCTGTGCCGATCTCGCTGCGCGAGGAGGGCAACACCGAGGCCAACAACCAGGTGTTCGGCATGATCTGCTCGATCGCGACCAACATCGACGATCCCAAGGCGCGGCTGGAGGCCATCATCGCGCAATCGACAAAGTCCAAGGAGATGTCGCATCCCTTGCGCGCATTGATGCCCCAGGTCTCCAACATCTCGATGCTGGGTGCACCGATCATGGTGCAGATCCTGGCGCTGCTCTACAGCCGCTCCAACCTGTCGGACGTGCTGCCGCCGGCGGCCAACATCACGGTGTCCAACGTGCCCGGACCGCGGCAGACGCTCTACGCTGCCGGCGCCGAACTCTTGCACATCTTCCCGGTGTCGATCTCGACGCACGGGCAGGCGCTGAACATCACCGTGCAGAGCTACCGCGACCAGCTCGACTTCGGCTTCATCGTCGGCGCCAACATCATTCCGCACGTGCAGGTGATGTGCGACATGCTGCCGGCGGAGTTTGCCGCGCTGGAGGCGGCCTACGCGCCGCCTGCGGCGGATATCAAGGGTGCCGCTGAGTAGGACTATTGCAATGATTGAAATGCCGCCGCTCAAGTTCGCGCAGACGAACGGAATCCGCATGGGCTATTACGAGGCGGGCCCGGCCGACGACAAGCCGCCGATCGTGCTGTGCCACGGCTGGCCCGAACTCGCCTTCTCCTGGCGTCACCAGATCAAGGCGCTGAGCGAGGCCGGCATCCGCGTGATCGCACCCGATCAACGCGGCTATGGCGCCTCCGACCGGCCGGAGCCGGTCGAGGACTACGACATGGAGCATTTGACCGGCGACCTCGTCGGTCTGCTTGATCATCTGAAAATCGACAAGGCGATCTTCGTCGGTCACGACTGGGGCGGCTTCGTCGTCTGGCAGATGCCATTGCGGCATCCGACGCGCGTCGCGGGCGTGGTCGGCGTCAACACCCCGCATTGGGACCGCGCGCCGATCGATCCCATCGCGCTGTTCCGCCAGCGCTTCGGCGACCAGATGTATATCGTCCAGTTCCAGGATCCGGCGCGCGAGCCGGACCGGATCTTCGGCAGCCGGGTCGAGCAGACCTTCGACGCCTTCATGCGCAAGCCGCTGGCGCGGCCGGCGGCGAAGCCGGACGAGCCGCCGATCGCAGGCGTCGGCGCTTCGTCGAAGACCAATCTGGCGTTTCCGCAAATGATCGCGGCGTATGATGCCAAGGTCGATCCACGCACGCCGATCCTCTCGGCCGACGAGAAGAAGGTGTTCGTCGACACCTTCACGAAAACCGGCTTCACCGGCGGCATCAACTGGTATCGCAACTTCACCCGCAATTGGGAGCGGGCAAAGGGACTGGACCATCACATCCACGTCCCGTCCTTGATGATCATGGCCGAGAACGACGCGGTGCTGCCGCCATCGGCGGCCGACGGCATGGAGAAGCTGATCAGCGATCTCGAGAAATACCTGGTAAAGGACAGCGGCCACTGGACGCAGCAGGAGAAGCCGGAAGAGGTCAGTGCCAAGCTGATCGAATGGCGTAGAAGGCGATTTGGCTAATCATCATTGCGAACTCGTCATTGCGAGGAGCGAAGCGGCGAAGCAATCCAGACTGCCTCCGCGGAAATATTCTGGATTGCTTCGCTTCGCTCGCAATGACGACATTGAGGCAGGGGACTAAATTTCGATGTCATCCAAGAACCGTCTGGACCCGATCCCGCATCCGCCGACCAAGCCGGTGGTCGGCAACATGCTGTCGCTGGACTCGGCTGCCCCTGTGCAGCACCTGACGCGGCTTGCCAAGGAGCTCGGTCCGATCTTCTGGCTCGACATGATGGGCTCTCCCATTGTCGTCGTGTCCGGCCACGGTCTCGTCGACGAGCTCTCCGACGAGACGCGCTTCGACAAGACGGTGCGCGGCGCGCTGCGGCGCGTGCGCGCGGTCGGCGGCGACGGCCTGTTCACCGCCGATACCAAGGAGCCGAACTGGAGCAAGGCGCACAACATCCTGCTGCAGCCGTTCGGCAACCGGGCCATGCAATCCTATCACCCGAGCATGGTCGATATCGCCGAGCAGCTCGTCCAGAAGTGGGAGCGGCTCAACGCCGACGACGAGATCGACGTCGTTCATGATATGACGGCGCTGACGCTGGACACGATCGGGCTGTGCGGTTTCGACTACCGCTTCAACTCCTTCTACCGGAGCGACTATCATCCCTACGTCGAGTCGTTGGTGCGCTCGCTCGAAACTATCATGATGACGCGCGGCCTGCCGTTCGAGCAGATCTGGATGCAGAAGCGGCGCAAGACCCTCGTCGAAGACGTCGCCTTCATGAACAAGATGGTCGATGAGATCATCGCCGAGCGCCGCAAGAGCGCAGAGGGGAGCGACGACAAGAAGGACATGCTCGCCGCGATGATGACCGGCGTCGACCGTTCGACCGGCGAGCAGCTCGACGACGTCAACATCCGCTACCAGATCAACACCTTCCTGATCGCGGGCCACGAGACCACCAGCGGCCTGTTGTCCTACACGCTCTATGCGCTGCTCAAGCATCCGGAGATCCTCAAGAAGGCCTATGACGAGGTCGATCGCGTCTTCGGCCCCGACGTCAATGCCAAGCCGACCTATCAGCAGGTGACGCAGCTCACCTACATCACGCAGATCCTGAAGGAGGCGCTGCGGCTGTGGCCGCCGGCGCCGGCCTATGGCATCTCGCCGCTCGCCGACGAGACCATCGGCGGCGGCAAGTACAAGCTCCGCAAGGGCACCTTCACCACGATCCTGGTGACGGCCCTGCACCGCGATCCCTCCGTCTGGGGGCCGAATCCCGATGCCTTCGATCCCGAGAATTTCAGCCGCGAGGCTGAGGCAAGACGGCCGATCAATGCCTGGAAGCCGTTCGGCAACGGCCAGCGCGCCTGCATCGGCCGCGGCTTTGCCATGCACGAGGCTGCGCTCGCGCTCGGCATGATCCTGCAGCGCTTCAAGCTGATCGACCACCAGCGCTACCAGATGCATCTGAAGGAAACGCTGACGATGAAGCCGGAAGGCTTCAAGATCAAGGTGCGCCCCCGTGCCGAGCGCGAGCGCGGCGCCTACGGTGGGCCTCTTGCGGCTGCGTCCTCTGCGCCGAAGGCGCCGCGCCAGCCGACGGCCCGGCCCGGCCACAACACGCCCATGCTGGTGCTCTATGGCTCCAATCTCGGCACTGCCGAGGAATTGGCCACGCGCATGGCGGACCTTGCTGAGATCAACGGCTTTGCCGTGCATCTCGGTCCGCTCGACGACTACGTTGGCAAGCTGCCGCAGGAGGGCGGCGTGCTCATCATCTGCGCGTCCTATAACGGCGCGCCGCCTGACAATGCGACGCAGTTCGTCAAATGGCTCGGCGGCGACTTGCCGAAAGACGCCTTTGCCGGTGTGCGTTACGCCGTGTTCGGCTGCGGCAACAGCGATTGGGCCGCGACCTATCAATCGGTGCCCCGCCTGATCGACGAGCAATTGTCGGCGCATGGCGCGCGCGCGGTCTATCCGCGCGGCGAAGGCGATGCGCGCAGCGATCTCGACGGTCAGTTCCAGAAGTGGTTCCCGGCCGCGGCCCAGGTCGCGACCAAGGAATTCGGCATCGACTGGAATTTCACCCGCACCGCCGAGGACGATCCGCTCTATGCGATCGAGCCTGTGGCGGTGACCGCCGTCAACACCATCGTCGCCCAGGGCGGCGCTGTGGCGATGAAGGTACTGGTCAACGACGAGCTGCAGAACAAGAGCGGGGCCAATCCGTCGGAGCGTTCGACGCGCCACATCGAGGTGCAGTTGCCCGCCAACGTCACTTATCGCGTCGGCGATCACCTCAGCGTCGTCCCGCGCAACGATCCGACTCTGGTGGATTCGGTCGCCCGCCGCTTCGGTTTCCTGCCGGCCGACCAGATCAGGCTTCAGGTGGCCGAAGGCCGCCGCGCGCAATTGCCGGTGGGGGATGCGGTGTCGGTCGGTCGCTTGCTCAGCGAATTCGTCGAGCTGCAGCAGGTCGCAACCCGCAAGCAGATCCAGATCATGGCCGAGCACACTCGCTGCCCCGTCACCAAGCCGAAGCTGCTGGCCTTCGTCGGCGAGGAGACGGAGCCGCTCGAACGCTATCGCGCCGAGGTCCTGGCCAGGCGCAAATCGGTGTTCGATCTGCTGCTCGAATATCCCGCCTGCGAACTGCCGTTCCACGCCTATCTGGAGATGCTCTCGCTGCTGGCGCCGCGCTATTACTCGATCTCGTCCTCGCCGTCGGTGGACCCGGCGCGCTGCAGCGTCACGGTCGGCGTGGTCGAAGGTCCCGCCGCCTCCGGCCGGGGCGTCTACAAGGGCATCTGCTCGAACTATCTCGCCAATCGCCGGGTCGGCGATACGATCTACGCGACCGTGCGCGAGACCAAGGCCGGTTTCCGCCTGCCGGACGATCCATCCGTGCCGATCATCATGGTCGGCCCGGGCACCGGCCTTGCGCCGTTCCGCGGCTTCCTCCAGGAGCGCGCTGTGCGCAAAGCGAAGGGGGCCAGCCTCGGGCCATCGATGCTGTTCTTCGGCTGCCGCCACCCCGATCAGGATTTTCTCTACGCGGAAGAACTGAAGGCGCTGGCCGCAAGCGGCATCACCGAGCTGTTCACGGCGTTCTCGCGGAGCGATGGACCGAAGACCTATGTGCAGCATGTGCTTGCCGCGCAGAAGGACAAGGTCTGGCCGCTGATCGAGCAGGGCGCGATCATCTATGTCTGCGGCGACGGCGGCAAGATGGAGCCCGACGTGAAGGCGGCCCTGGTTGCAATCCACCGCGAGAAGAGCGGCAGCGATGCCGCCGCCAGCGCGCGCTGGATCGAGGAGATGGGGACGCAGAACCGCTATGTGCTCGACGTCTGGGCGGGCGGGTGATTGTTCGTCCGATCGTGCTAAACGTCGCCCATGATTCCCTGGGAAAAAATCGACACCGCCAAGATCCCCGGCTCCGACGAAGAGCTTCGCCTGATGCGACGGGGCAAGGAGTTCTCCATCAAGCTCGGCACCAACGAGCTGATGAACAATCGTCTGTCCGGCTCGGAAGCTGCGCTCGCGACGCTTGCCGCAAAGCAGATCGAGAAAGTCGCAAAACCCGTCGTTCTGGTCGGTGGCCTCGGCATGGGTTTTACCTTGCGCGCGGCGCTCGCCGTGCTTGGCCCCAAGGCGAAGATCGTGGTCTCCGAGCTCGTGCCGGCGGTGGTGAGCTGGGCGAAAGGCCCGATGGCGGAGGTCTTCGGCGACAGCCTCGATGATCCCAGGGTGGACATAAGGGAAATCGACGTCGGCGAGATCATCCGTGCGAAGAGCGCAGCCTACGACGCCATTCTCCTGGACGTCGACAACGGGCCCGAGGGGTTGACCCGAAGGGGCAACGACGCGCTCTACAATGCGAGCGGGCTAACGGCGGCGAAGACGGCCCTGCGGCCGGGCGGCGTGCTGGCGGTGTGGTCGTCCGGACCCAACCCCGCATTCACCAAGCGTCTCAAGCGCGTCGGCTTGGACGTCAACGAAGTCGCTGTCCGCGCAACCGGCAGAGGCGGCGGCGCGCGCCACGTGATCTGGATCGCGCGGAAGAGCTAAGCCGTCTGCGCCGCCGCGCCATGCGCGTGCTTGTCGATGGCGCCGATGATCTCCGGCCAGAACCGCATCGGCAGCGCGTGGCCCATGCCTTCGATCGTCAACAGCTTTGCGTTCGGGATTGACTCTGCGGTGTCCTTGCCGCCCTCCGGCCTGACCAGCGGATCGACCGTGCCGTGGATCACCAGCGTCGGAGTGGTCACTGCGTGGAGCCGCTCCTTGCGGCTGCCGGACGCCAGCACGGCGCGGAGCTGGCGGCCGACGCCGGCCGGATTGAGACCGCGGGCGAACACGCGCTCGGCACGTTCGGGGTCGAGCGCTTCCTCCTCCGGAAAATGTCCGGCGCGCAGCAGCTTCCAGGTCTCGCCGTAGCGGACGATGAACTCCTCCTTGCTGCGCGGCGGCGGCGCCATCAGCATGGCCGCGGCCTCGCGCGACGGGGGCGGGACGCGCGGATTGCCTGTCGTCGACATGATCGATGTCAGCGAACGGACGCGGTGCGGAAACGACAGCGTCACCTCCTGCGCGATCATGCCGCCCATGGATGCTCCGACCAGATGCGCCGACTTGATGCCGAGCGTATCCATCAGGGCAACCGTGTCCTTGGCCATGTCGATCAGTTTGTAGGTCGCGGCGACAGGGATCTTGAGGAACCGCAGCTTCAGCAGCTCGAGCGGCGTCAACCGCTTGCCGCCGGTGAGATGGCTGGACTTGCCGATGTCGCGGTTGTCGAAGCGGATGACGCGGAAGCCGCGCGCGGCAAGCTGTTCGCAGAACGCATCGTCCCAGTGGATCATCTGCGCCCCGAGCCCCATGATCAGCAGCAGCGGCTCGGCATTGTCGTTGCCGAAGATCTCGTAGCAGATGTCGATGCCGTTGGCGCGGACGGTCTGGGGCGGCTGATGGCTGGTCACGGACGCGGTCCCTCCTGCTGATCGATGCTGTATCGCATGGTTTCACGCCGCAAAGAAGGCGTGTGCGCCGCACTTGAGGACCTGCCGGTTGACCGGCACCGCGCAACGGTGTGGTATGGCGCAAAAAGAAGGGCATCGCAGCTCTCGATTTCAGGAGGACGCCGATGACCGACAAGACCAACGACCCCGTTGCCATGTGGCAGAAGATGGTGGGCGAGATGGAGAAGGGGTTCAACTCTTTCGCCAACCAGGCCATGTCGTCGCCCGAGTTTTCGCAAGTCGTGAACCGCGCGGGCGGAGTTGCTGCAGGTGCTCAGAAGCAGCTCGGCGAGCTCATGGAGAAGTATCTCGTCACGATGAACCTGCCGAGCCGGGAGCAGGTCACAAGTCTGGCCGAACGGCTGCAGTCGATCGAAGCCCAGATCGGCGAGATGAAGTCGATGCTGAGCCAGATGGCGGCCAATGCCGGCATCTCGCAAGGTTTCGATGGGACGCCGCGGCCGCCGCGGACGAAGCGTCCGCCTTCCGAAAACGGAGGCCAGACATGAACGCGCCGGCGGGACTCGATCTCGCATCCATCCCGGAGCGCATTCAGTCCGAGGTGCAGCGCGCGATCCAGCGCAGCATCAAGGGCGTCGAATATTTCTCGACCTCCGGCCCTTCACTCGGCTCGACTCCGAAAGACGTGCTGCATACGCGTGGCACCATGAATCTCTATCACTACCGACCGATGTCTGACGAGATCTACCGCGTGCCGGTGCTGATCGTGATGGCCACCACCAACCGCGGCTACATTCTCGACCTCGTCCCCGGGCAGAGCTTCATCGAGTTCCTGCTCAAGCGCGGCTACGATGTCTACATGCTCGACTGGAGCGCGCCGCGGCCGGAGGAGAAGAGCCTGCGGATGGAGGACTACGTCCTCGACTTCATCCCGGATTGCGTCCGCCGCGTGCAAGCCGATTCCGGCGAGCAGGACGTCTCTGTCATCGGCTATTGCTTCGGGGGCGTGCTGTCGTTGCTGTACGGCGCGATCCACAAGGACGGGCCGATGAAGAACCTGATCTGCTTCACCACGCCGATCGACTTTCGCGAGATGAAGCTGTTCTCGAACTTTTCCGACCGTCGCTATTTCGACGTCGACCATCTCGTCGACAGTGTCGGCAACGTGCCGCCGGAGATGATCCTGTCCTCGTTCGAGATGCTGCGCCCGGCCTCGCGCACGGTGAGTCAGATCCAGCTCTGGGAGAACATCTGGAACGATGAGTTCGTCAAGTCGTACCGGCTGTTCGACCGCTGGGCGACCGACACGCTGCCGCTTGCGGGCGAGTATTTCCGCACCATCACCAAGGACCTGATGTGGGACAACAAGCTGTTCAACGACACCATGTCGGTCGGCGGTCGCGCGGCGAAGCTCGAGGATATCAAGGTGCCGTTCCTGCATGCGGTCGCCGAGCACGACCACATCGTGCCGTATGAGGCGGCCAAGCACCTGGTCGCGAAGATCGGGTCCGAGGACAAGGAAGAGGTGATGCTGAAGGGCGGTCACGTCTCGCTCGTCGCCGGCGCCAACGCCGTGAAGCGGCTGTGGCCGAAACTGGATTCCTGGCTGGGAAAGAGATCGACATGAGCGAGCAGCGTTCCTATCCGCGTCACGTCAAGACCGACGCCGGCGATATCGAGATACGCCTGATGTCGCCCGCGGACGAAGCCGCGGTGCTCGCCTTCGGCAAAGGCCTGCCGACCCACGATTTGTTGTTTCTTCCGCGCAATATCAGCGAGCCGAAGGTGCTGTCGGCCTGGGTCAAGGAGATCGAGCGTGGCGCGATCACGAGCCTGCTTGCGATCGCGGACGGCAAGGTGGTCGGCTGCGGAACGCTGGTGCGCGATCCGCATTCCTGGTCGCCCCATGTCGGCGAGATCCGGATGGTGGTCTCGCTCGACGTTCGCGGGAAGGGGGTGGGGCGGGCGCTGTCGCAGGAGACCTTCGCACTCGCGCTCGGCGCGGGCCTGGAAAAACTCTCGGTGCAGATGACGGTCGACCAGCAGGCCGCGATCGCCGTTTTCGAGAGCCTCGGCTTCAAGGCAGAAGCGTTGCTGCGAGACCATGTCCGGGACGTCGACGGCAAGACCCACGACATCGTCGTGCTCGGCCACAACATCGCGCAGGTCCAGGCCCAGATGGAGGCCTACGGCCTGCCGGGCGCGGTCCAGCATTAGGGCGCTTCGGGACTTTGTCTGGCGGGAGAGGCAGCATATTGCCTCTCGTTAAGGCGGTTCACGAGTTCGTGATATCGCAGTGCAATATCAATGTTGCATCGCACCATTAACTATGCCATATAAGTCGTGCCCCGGGCCAATGCGGACGGGGTGAGCCCATAGCTCAGATCAAATGAGGATGGAGACAACCCCATGACCACCGAAACCAACACCACTTTCGAGGGCTTCAAGGACGCTTTCAAGAACATCCAGAACCTGGAAGTTCCCGAGGCCGCCCGCGAGTTCGTCAAGAAGACTGCCAATACCGCCAAGGACCGTGCTGCCGAGGCCTTCGCCGGCTCTGAGCGCGTGACTGCCGCCGTCGAGAACGCGGTGACCGAATCCGTCGCCGAGGCCGGCAAGATCAGCCGCAACATCCAGCAGGCGATCTATGACGACGCCCAGGCGTTCTTCGCCGGCATCGACAAGCTTGCGTCCGCCAAGTCGTTCAGCGAGGCCGTCGAGATCCAGTCGAGCCTGCTCCGCTCCCGCGGCGAAGTGTTCGTCTCGCGCGCCAAGGCGACCGCGGACTATGTCGGCCAGCTGGCCGCCAACGGTGCCAAGTCCGCTCAGGACAATTTTGCCAAGGTCTACAACAAGACCGCCTGATCTGGCGCCCTGAGTTCAAACTGAAATTTGAGGCCCGCTTCGGCGGGCCTTTTGTTTTTGTCGCCTGCGTTCCCCGGATGCAGTGCCAGCGCGGCCCTGGCGATGCGAAGCATCGTCCAGGCGGCGTGGTGCACTGCCGATCCGGGGTCCATGGTGGGTCCCGCCTCGACGTCGCTACGCTGCGCGTTGCGCCTTGTCCGGGACACGAAGAGACCGACGCGCTAAGTATCCCTCATGACTCCCCTCGCCACCTTCTCCTTTGACACCCCCGGCGACGCCGAACGCGCGGCCGAGCTGCGCCGCGTCAAGGCGCTGGCGACGCTGGTGCTGGCTTCGACGCTTGCGCTGTTCATCATCGCAAAGTGGCTGCTGCCCGTGCATCCCGCCTTCGGC
Source organism: Bradyrhizobium sp. AT1 (assembly GCF_001590795.1). Classification (GTDB taxonomy): domain Bacteria; phylum Pseudomonadota; class Alphaproteobacteria; order Rhizobiales; family Xanthobacteraceae; genus Bradyrhizobium. The sequence goes on along the minus strand of NZ_JXDL01000001.1, from coordinate 2,907,055 downwards.
TTCATCGCCGCCTTCGCGGAAGCCGCGACCATCGGCGGGCTCGCCGATTGGTACGCCGTGGTTGCCCTGTTCAAGCGGCCGCTCGGCTTGCCGATCCCGCACACCGCGATCATCCAAAGCAACCAGGCCCGCATCGCCGACAAGCTCGGCGAGTTCATCCAGGTGCATTTCCTTTCGGCAGATCCCGTCGAGGCCAAGCTGAAGGAGATCGATTTCGGCTCCTTCGTCGCCGACTGGCTGCGCGATCGCAAGCGCAGCGATGATCTGGCGCGCTTCGCGCTCCGTTTGCTGCCGGAAGCCGTCTCGGCGACCGAGAGCTCGGGCCTGATGACCTTCATCATCCGTCGCATGTCTTCGCAATTGCAGGCGATCGATCTTGCGCCGCTTGCAGCCGGCACGCTGCGCGGCTTCGTGGCCGAAGGGCGCCACCAGATTCTGTTCGACGATCTCCTGCGCGTGATGCACGAGACGCTGAACCAGACAGAGACGATGGGGATGATCCGCGAGAAGGTGCGCGCGGAATTGCCGACCCTGCTGCGACTCTATCGCGCCGACAAGTTTCTGGTGAACAAGATCGTGGCCTCCGCTACCGCCTTCTTCAACGAGGTGCGCAGCGATCCCAAGCATCCGTTCCGCGGCGAGTTCGACCGCATGGTGCTGAGCTTCGTCGACCGGCTCGGTACCGATCAGGCCTATATCGACCGCATCGACGGCTTGAAGCGTGATCTGCTGGCGCGGCCCGAGCTTGCCGATCTCGCTCGCACCGTCTGGGCCAATACGCGCTCCTTCATCGAGCGTAGTGCGAGCGGCGAGACGCAGGTGCTGCAGCATCACCTTGCCGGAATGTTCGTCGCGGCGGGCGAGGCGCTGGCCGGCGATGCCGAGCTGCGCGGCGAAATCAACAAGGGGCTGGTCACGGTGCTGCGCAGCTTCATCGCCGATCAGAAGAGCGGCGTTTCGATCTTCATCTCCGACCAGGTCAAGGCGTGGGACATGGCGCAGTTGATTTCGCTGATCGAAATCAACATCGGGCGCGACCTGCAATACATCCGCTTCAACGGCTCGCTGATCGGCGGCCTCGCCGGGCTCGCGCTCTACTCCGTAGAATTCCTGCTTCGATGGCTGTGACTTTTGCGTCACGGCCGTTATCATTAACGCGCGGGGCTATTGTCGCCCCGCGACTCTCCCGCTTGAATGTCGGAACCCGGCCGCCTAGCTGATTCATGTTGCGCTGCGGAACGATCCAGAAGCCGGCGTGTTGGAATTCATGCCCATTTTGCCGGCCTCTCGACCGGCCCTTCTCAGGGGAAACAGTGATGAACGCTACTGCCCAGACGCTGCGTGCGCCGTCCAAAACTCTGATGTTTTTGGAAGGGCGTGCGATCCATGAGTTTGGCGCGTTCCTCGGCGCACTGCCTCTGCTGAGTCTTGCGCCGCGTGGCGACGGGCATCCGGTGCTCGTGTTGCCGGGCCTCGTGGCCTCCGATGCCTCCACGCGCGCGCTGCGCACGTTCCTGGGCAGCAAAGGCTACGCGGTGAGCGGCTGGCGCCAGGGCCGCAATTACGGCCTGCGTGACGGTGTGCAGCACGCGATGGTCGATCTGGTCCAAGAGCTCAACGACACCCATGGCCGCGCGATCAGCCTGGTCGGCTGGAGTCTCGGTGGCCTCTATGCGCGTCAGCTCGCCAAGATGATGCCCGAGCGCGTGCGTCAGGTCATCACGCTGGGCAGTCCTTTTGCCGGCAATCCCCGTTCGACCAATGCCTGGCGCGTCTATGAATGGGCGAGCGGGCAGAAGTCCGACGAGGTCGATCCCGACTTCGGCAGCGAGCTCGCCGTGCCGCCGCCGGTGCCGACCACCGCCATCTTTAGCCGCACCGACGGCGTCTGCGCCTGGCAGGGCTGCATGGAAAAGGCGGGAGCGCAAACCGAGAGCATCGAGGTCGAGAGCAGCCATTGCGGCATGGGCCACCATCCCGCCGTCGTCTATGCCGTTGCCGACCGTCTCGCGCAGAAGGAGGGCCAGTGGCGCCCCTTCGACCGCAGCGGCTGGCGCAGCGTGGTGTATCCCGATCCGCATCGGTAGGTTCTTCGCCTCT
>NZ_JXDL01000001.1:2859024-2904137 GCF_001590795.1 Bradyrhizobium sp. AT1 | reverse complement strand
AATTTGCGAAGAGCAAATTCCGGGTGAGGGGGAGCCTCCACGAGTCCGAGTGCCACCGATCGCGTGGAGACTCCCCCTCATACCAACCTTCTCCCCGCAAGCGGGGAGAAGGAGAAGAGAAAGCGTCGCACCCGTCCATTGTCGCGCCCGCATCAAACGCGCTATGCCTGCCGCATGGCGCATCCGCTCTCCCGCATCATCGACCAGCTCAAGCGCGAGCCGTCGCGCACCGGCTCCATCGTCATCACCGTGTTCGGCGACGCCATCGTGCCGCGCGGTGGCGTGGTGTGGCTTGGCACGCTGCTGGCGTTCTTCGAGAGTCTGGACATCGATGCCGGCGTGGTGCGCACCGCGATGTCGCGGCTTGCGGCCGACGGCTGGTTGACGCGCGAGAAGGTCGGCCGCAACAGCTTCTATCGGCTTGCCGAGAAAGGCCGCGAGACCTTCGAGGCTGCGACGCGGCACATCTACGATCCGCTACCCTCCGACTGGACCGGGCGCTTCGAGCTGCTGCTGATCGGCAACGGGGAGGATCGTGACGCTTCGCGCGAAGCGCTGCGCAATGCCGGCTTCGGCAGTCCGCTGCCGGGCGTGTGGGTCGCGCCGTCGGGCGTGCCGGTGCCGGATCAAGCCGCAGGCGCGATCCGCCTCGAAGTCTCGGCTGAGGACGACAGCGGCCGTCGCCTGCTCAGTGCGAGCTGGCCGCTGGATCGCACCGCGGATGCCTATCTGAAATTCATGAAGACGTTCGAGCCGCTGCGTGCCGCACTTGCGCGTGGCTCGGAGCTGTCCGAGGCCGACGCCTTCACCGCACGCATCCTCTTGATCCACCACTACCGCCGCGTCGTGCTGCGCGATCCGCTGTTGCCCGAAAGCCTGTTGCCGGCGGACTGGCCGGGCAGGGCAGCCCGTGAGCTGTGCGGTGAGATCTATCGCGCGCTGCTTGCCCTCTCGGAACAGTGGCTGGATGGACATGGAACCAACGAGAAAGGGCCATTGCCGCCAGCGCGAAAGCTGCTGGAAAGGAGGTTCGGCACCTGACTCTTATGTTACAGAAATATCTTGCGTGAATTAATTCTTGTTATATATTGCCTCCCAATAAAAGCGGGAGGACGCGCATGTACACCCAGGCGCTCAATACGGCCGAGGCCGACGATCGCGGTCCTGAGGACGCGGCCAAGGCTGCGCAATTCCAGGCCCGGATCGATGCCGAAGAACGGATCGAGCCGAACGACTGGATGCCGTCGGCCTATCGCAAGACGCTCACCCGCCAAATCTCCCAGCACGCCCATTCCGAAGTCGTCGGCATGCTGCCGGAGGGCAACTGGATCACCCGTGCGCCGACCCTGCGCCGCAAGGCCGCGCTGCTCGCCAAGGTGCAGGACGAGTGCGGCCACGGGCTTTATCTCTATGCCGCTGCCGAGACGCTCGGCTCCTCGCGCGAAGAGCTGGTCGACGCGATGCTCGCGGGCAAAGCCAAATATTCCTCGATCTTCAACTATCCGACGCTGACCTGGGCCGACATCGGCACCATCGGCTGGCTGGTCGACGGCGCCGCGATCATGAACCAGATCCCGCTGTGCCGCTGCTCCTACGGCCCCTATGCGCGCGCGATGATCCGGGTCTGCAAGGAGGAATCCTTCCACCAGCGCCAGGGCTACGAGATTATGCTGACGCTATGTCGCGGCTCCGACGAGCAGAAGGCGATGGCGCAGGAATCGCTGAACCGGTGGTGGTGGCCGGTGCTGATGATGTTCGGCCCGCCCGATGCCACGAGCCAGCATAGCGATACGTCCACCAAATGGAAGATCAAGCGCTTCTCCAATGACGAGCTACGCCAGAAATTCGTCGATGCCACCGTGCCGCAAGCGCACTATCTCGGCCTCAGCATTCCCGATCCCGGCATGATTCAGGATGCGGACGGACACTGGCGCTACAGCGAGATCGACTGGACCGAGTTCAAGCAGGTGCTCGCCGGCAACGGCCCCTGCAATCGCGACCGCATGGCCGCGCGCCGCAAGGCTCATGCGGAGGGCGCCTGGGTGCGCGAGGCCGCGGCAGCCTATGCGGCGAAGCGCGCGCAGCGCCAGACCGCACAAGCCGCGGAATAGGAGATCGACATGGCCACGCCGAACACGCCGCTGTGGGAAGTCTTCATTCGCAGCCGCAACGGGCTCGCGCACAAGCATGTGGGATCGCTGCATGCGAGCGACGCCACCATGGCCCTGCAGGCCGCCCGCGACATCTACACCCGCCGCGGCGAAGGCCTGTCGATCTGGGTCGTGCCGTCGAGCGCGATCACCGCCAGCGATCCTGCCGAGAAAGCCATGATGTTCGAGCCGGCGGAATCGAAGATCTACCGGCATCCGACGTTCTACGAGGTGCCCGAGGAAGTGGGGCATATGTGATGGCGACCGCCAACATCCAGGTCTCCGAAACGCCGCTGGTGCTCTACGCGCTGCGCCGTGCCGACGATGCGTTGATCCTCGGTCACAGATTGTCGGAATGGTGCGGGCATGCGCCGATGCTGGAAGAGGACATGGCCCTCTCCAACATCGCGCTCGACCTGATCGGCCAGGCGCGCGAGCTCTATACCTATGCGAGCAAGGTCGAGGGGAAGGACAACGACGAGGACAAGCTCGCTTATCTGCGCGACATCAGGCAGTACCGCAATTTGCTGCTGGTGGAGCAGCCGAATGGCGACTTTGCCCAGACCTTGGTGCGGCAGTTCTTTTATTCGGCTTTCGCCGACCTCTACTGGCGCGCGATGATGAATTCGCGCGATACGACGCTTGCGGCCATTGCCGCCAAATCGGAGAAGGAGAGCGCCTATCATCTGCGCCACGCCTCCGAGTGGCTCATCCGGCTCGGCGACGGCACCGATGAGAGTCATGCCCGCGCGCAAGCCGCGATCGATCACCTCTGGGCCTTCACCGGCGAGATGTTTGCCGTCGATGACGGCGAACGCGCTCTGATCCATGCGGGCATTGCGATCGATCCCGGCACCTTGCGTGGTCGCTGGTTGCAGACGCTTTCCAATGTCGCCAGCGAAGCCACGCTGGTTCTGCCTGAGAATGATTGGATGCAGCAGGGTGGCCGCACCGGCCGGCACAGCGAGCATCTCGGCCATCTCCTGTCCGAGCTGCAATCGATGCAGCGCACCTTTCCGGGGCTGACATGGTGAGCGTGCTCGACCGCGACAGCGAGCTACGCCGGCGCGCTTGGGACGCCGCGGCGAGCGTGGTCGACCCTGAAATTCCCGTGCTGACGATCGCCGATCTCGGTGTGCTCCGCGATGTCGTTTTCGCCGGCGATCATGTCGAGGTCGCGATCACGCCGACCTATTCCGGCTGCCCGGCGATGAACATGATCTCGCTGGAAATCGAGGTCGCGCTGGAGCGCGCCGGTTTTCGGCGGCCAAAAGTCCGCACCGTGCTGTCGCCGGCCTGGACCACCGACTGGATGACCGAGGAGGGCCGCCAAAAGCTGCGCGCCTACGGCATCGCGCCGCCGCAGGCCTCGAGCTCGCGCCGGGCGCTGTTCGGCGAACAGGCCGTGGCCTGCCCGCAATGCGGTTCCGAGAACACCGAGTTGCTGTCGGAATTCGGCTCGACCTCGTGCAAGGCGCTGTGGCGCTGCAAGTCCTGCCGCGAACCCTTCGATTACTTCAAGTGTCATTGAACATGTCAGCCACCGCACCGCGCTTCCATCGCCTGGCCGTCAACGACCTTCGTCGCGAGGCGTCCGACGCCATTTCGATGACCTTCGCCATTCCCGGCGACCTCGCGCGCGATTACGCCTTCACGCCCGGGCAGTATCTGACGCTCCGAACCACGCTGGACGGAGAGGAGGTGCGCCGCTCCTACTCGATCTGCTCCGGCCCCGACGACGGTGAGATCCGTATCGCAGTAAAGAAGATCGATGGCGGTGCGTTTTCCAGCTGGGCGGCCGATGAACTCAAATGCGGCGACGAGCTCGACGTGATGACGCCGACAGGGCGCTTCGGCATGGTCGCGCCGGCCGATACGGGGCGCATCCATGTCGGCTTTGCCGCCGGCTCCGGCATCACGCCGATCTTGTCGATCGTCAAGGGCACGCTGGCGCGGGAGCCGGGCAGCCGCTTCTTCCTGTTCTATGGCAACCGCACCACCGACAACATCATGTTCCTCGAAGCCCTCGAGGAGCTGAAGGATCGCTTCATCGATCGCCTCTCGATCTTCCACGTCATCTCCGGCGAGGAGCAGGACATCCCGATCCTGCATGGCCGGCTCGACGGCGACAAGGTGAGGGTGCTGCTACGCTCGCTGGTGCCGGCGGGAAGCGTCGATCATGTCTATGTTTGTGGTCCCCTCGGCATGAGCGAGGATATCGAGGTCACCTGCCGCGAGCTCGGCATCGCGGAAGACCGCATCCACGTCGAGCGCTTCGTCTCCGAATTCGGTGGCAAGCCGCGGCCGAAGAAAGTGGTTGCGCCGGATGCGCCGCCGAAAGCGATCGCCTCGCTGATCATCGACGGCAAGCGCCGCGACGTTCCGGTGGCCGAGGACGAAGCGATCCTGGATGCCGCGCTGCGCGCCGGCGTAGATCTGCCCTTTGCCTGCAAGGGCGGCATGTGCTCGACCTGTCGCGCCAAGCTGGTCGAGGGCGAAGCGCCGATGGACATCAACTATTCGCTGGAACCCTGGGAGCTGAAGGCCGGGTTCGTCCTGACCTGCCAGGCCAAGCCGTCGTCGGAGCGCGTCGTGGTCGATTATGACCATGTCTGATCGGGCGTATCAGTGGCCGAAAATGCGAATGCGTCGCATTATTTGACAGTCTTGGCCAAGCAGCAGAACATCATGGGCAAACATCTGGCCGGGGGAAGCGCGTGAACATCAAGACGGCTCTGTCGCCTGAGGATATTGCCCGCGCCTGCGCTGAGGCGATGTGGGCGGAGGACGATGCGTCCAAGGGGCTCGGCATGGAGATCGTCGAGATCGGCCCAGGCTTCGCGACGCTGGCGATGACGGTGCGGCCCGACATGGTCAACGGCCAGCGCATCGCCCATGGCGGCTTCATCTTCACGCTCGCCGATTCCGCCTTCGCCTTCGCCTGCAATTCGCACAATGACCGCGTCGTTGCCGCGCAGGGCCAGATCACCTTCATCAAGCCGGGCAAGCTCGGCGATCGCCTCGTTGCCAAGGCGCGCGAGATCACGCGCGGCGGGCGCTCCGGCATCTACGACGTGCGCGTCACCGCGGGCGATGTCGTCATTGCGGAATTCCGCGGACACTCGCGCGTCATTCCCGGCACCTGGCTGCCGACGCGAGACGAATAACCAATCAAGAAAAGAACAAATCAATGTTGTGGGGAAGCGAGGATGGCTTTGACGAGGTTGAAGGAAAGCGGCGGCTACAGCCCTGAGATGGACGCGCATGAGCGCGCCTCGCGCGACGAGATCATGGCGCTGCAGAAGCGGCGGCTGGCCTGGTCGCTGAAGCATGCCTATGACAATGTCGCGCATTATCGCAAGGCCTTCGACAAGGCCGGCGTGCATCCGTCCGACTTTCGCGAGCTGTCGGATCTCGCGAAATTCCCGTTCACCGTGAAGACGGATCTGCGCGACAACTACCCGTTCAACATGTTCGCCGTGCCGCGAGAGAAGCTGGTGCGCGTGCACGCCTCTTCCGGCACGACCGGCAAGCCGATCGTCGTGGGGTACACGCAAGCCGATATCGACACCTGGTCGGACGTGATGGCGCGATCGATCCGCGCCGCCGGCGGCCGCACCGGCATGATCATCCACAATGCCTATGGCTATGGTCTCTTCACCGGCGGATTAGGGGTGCACTACGGTGCGGAGAAGCTCGGCTGCACCGTGGTGCCGATCTCCGGCGGCATGACCGAGCGGCAGGTGCAGCTCATCAACGATTTCAAGCCCGATATCATCACGGTGACGCCGAGCTACATGCTGGCGATCCTCGACGAGTTCAAGCGGCAGCGGCTCGACCCGCGCCAATGCTCGCTCAAGGTCGGCATCTTCGGTGCCGAGCCCTGGACCAATGCGATGCGCGGCGAGATCGAGGACGCCTTCGACATGGATGCGACCGACATCTACGGCCTCTCCGAAGTGATCGGCCCCGGCGTCGCGCAGGAATGCATCGAGACCAAGGACGGCCTGCACATCTGGGAGGACCATTTCTACCCCGAAGTGATCGACCCCGAGACCGGTGCGGTTCTGCCTGATGGCGAAAAGGGCGAGCTGGTGTTCACCTCGCTGACCAAGGAAGCCTTTCCCGTGATCCGCTATCGCACCCGCGACCTGACGCGGCTGTTGCCGGGCACGGCGCGGCCGGGCATGCGGCGCATGGAGAAGGTGACCGGGCGCTCCGACGACATGATCATCCTGCGCGGTGTCAATCTGTTCCCGACCCAGATCGAGGAGGTGCTGCTCGCGACCGATTGGTGCGGCGGCCATTTCATCCTGGAGCTGACCCGCGAAGGCCGCATGGACGAGCTCACCATCATCGCCGAGGCGCGGTCCGAAAGCTGGGACGGACGAGGCCTCGTCGACCATGCCGACCGGATCTCGACCCACATCAAGAACACCATCGGGATCAGTTCGAAGGTTCAGATCGTGCCCCCTGACACGCTGGAACGCTCGCTCGGCAAGGCCAGGCGGCTGTACGACAAGCGGCCCAAAGACTGACCTAACCGATTGACTTGACCGGCCCCAGAGGCGACAAGGCCCGCGAGAAATCCCGGGTCTTTTCATGTCGCCAGCCGATGCCAAAACCGTCGAAGCGCGCTGCGTGCGCCTCAATGCCAAAGCCGAGAACGCCGCCGCGCTTGCGCCGGTGGTAGAGCATCAGACGATCACGCGCGGTCCGAACGATCTCCTGATCGAGGTGAAGGCCGCGGCCGTCAATCCGTCCGACGTCAAGGCCGCGACCGGGCTGATGCCCTATGCCGTGTTCCCGCGCACCCCAGGGCGCGACTATGCCGGCGTGGTCATCGACGGGCCGGCCGGCACGATCGGCCGCGAAGTGTTCGGCTCGTCCGGCGATCTCGGCATCCGCCGCGACGGCACCCATGCCAGCCATCTCGTGGTCGAGGCCGTGGCGGTCGTCGAGAAGCCGAAGACGGTGTCCTGGGAGGAGGCCGCCGGCATCGGCGTGCCCTTCGTCACCGCCATGGAAGGCTTTCGTCGCGCCGGCGTGCCGAAGAGCGGCGAGACCGTGTTGGTATTCGGCGTCAACGGCAAGGTTGGCCAGGCCGCGGTGCAGATTGCGACCTGGCGGGGCGCGCGCGTCATCGGCGTGGTGCGCAAGGCGGAGGCCTATGAGGGCCACGCCAACGCGCCGATCGAGGTGATCGACGCGTCCGCGACGGACGTTGCCATCCGCGTGCGCGAATTGACCGGCGGCAAGGGCGCCGACATCGTTTTCAACACGGTGGGCGATCCCTATTTCCAGGCCGCGCACAAATCGCTCGCCTTGCGCGGACGCCAGATCCTGATCGCCGCGATCGACCGCATCGTGCAGTTCAACATCCTCGAATTCTACCGGGGACAGCACACCTATGTCGGCATCGACACGCTCGGCCTGTCCTCGGCGGCAACCGGCGCGGTGCTGCGTGATCTCGGCCCCGGCTTTGCCGGCGGCCAGCTAAAGCCGTTCCCGATCAAGGCGAGCGCCGTCTATCCGCTCGAGCGCGCCAAGGACGCCTATGTTGCCGTCGCCGGCTCGTCGCGCGACCGGGTGATCCTGAAGCCGTGACGATGGAAACGTCCGCACAGCTCGTCATCCTTGCCGGCCTCGCCATTGGTCTTGTCTACGGCGCCGTAGGTCTGCTCAGCGGCTTCTGCCTGATGAGCAGCATGCGCGGCTGGCTGGCCGAGGGCGACGGGCGATTGGTGCGGACCTATGCGCTGGCGATCGCGGTTGCGATCGCCGCGAGCCAGCTCCTCGCCGGCAAGGGCGCGATCGATCTCGGCAAGACGATCTATCTCCAGCCGTCATTCTCGGTGCCGGTGCTGTTCCTCGGCGGCCTGCTGTTCGGTTACGGCATGGTGCTGTCGAACGGCTGCGGCTCGCGCGCGCTGGTGCTGCTCGGCCGCGGCAATCTCCGCTCCTTCGTCGTCGTGATCGTGCTCGCCATCGCCGCGCAGATGACGCTCAAGGGCCTGATCGCGCCGGCGCGCATCGCGCTGGTTCAGGCCTCGCAGACCACGGTCAACGCGAATTCGCTGCCGTCCTTGCTGGCGACGCTCGGTCTCACGGAAGCGCTTTCGCGCGCGCTCGCAACCGTCACGATCGTCGTCGCGTTGATGCTGTTTGCCTTCGCGCATCCGGCGTTCCGTCGTTCGCCCGGCCAGATCGTCGCGGGCATCATCGTGGGCCTCCTCGTTGCCGGCGGCTGGTACGTGACCGGCTGGCTCGGTGCCGACGACTTCAATCCCATCCCGGTGACCTCGCTCACCTTCATCGCGCCGATCGCGGACGCGCTGCAATACGCCATGCTCTCGACCGGCCTGACGCTGAACTTCGGCATCGCGACGGTGGCCGGCGTTTTTGCCGGCAGCCTGGCGACGGCGCTCGCCACCGGCCGCTTCAAGCTCGAAGGCTATTCCTCGCCGCGCCACATGCTGCGCTCAGGCAGCGGCGCCGCGTTGATGGGTATCGGCGGCGTGATGGCGTTCGGGTGCTCGATCGGGCAGGGGCTCACCGGCGTGTCGACGCTCGCGCTGGGCTCGTTCGTCGCGTTCGCCGGCATTCTGCTCGGAACCACGGCGGGCTTGCGCGGAAGCTTGAGCGTTCAGCCCCTCGTAGCAGGCTGACCGCGCTGCAGCCGGTCTCCCAATGTTGCAAGGCCGATGCCGGTGACGATCAGCGCCGCGGCGATGGCAAGGCTCATGTCGATGGGCTCCCCGAGCAGGATCGCAGCGCTCGCAATGCCGACGAGCGGCGTACCCGTGGTGCCGAGCGACGTCGTCAGCGCCGAGATGCTCTTGTTGACCATCGACATGGCCCAATAGGCCAACCCGGTTCCGATCAGGCCGGAATACAGGAACAGCAATATTAGCCGCGACGACCACTCCGCGTGAGGCGGGCCCTCGACGAGGAGCGCGCCGACGGTCAGCACGATCGTTGCCACGAGCAACTGCCACAGCAGGAGCTGGAGCGGCGAGGCGATCCAGCGATGCGCGCGGAGATAGATGATGTTCGCCGCCCAGGAGATCGCGGCCAGGATGACCATACCGGCGCCGAGCACGACGTTGGTGTTGGCCCAGTCGATCGAGGTGGGGTTCAGGATCACGGCAAGCCCGACCAACCCGAGCAGGGCGCCGGCAAGCTTTGGTGCCGTCAGCGCTTCCTTCCCGAGCAGCGGTGCTGCGATCGCGACCCAGAGCGGCGTGGTGTAGCCGAGCACGATGGCCTTGCTCGCCGGCAGGAAGCGCACGCCGGCCGCGACCAGGACCGAGAATATCGTCATGTGGAGCAGCGCCACGCTGAGGATCACCGGAATGTCGCGCCGCTCCGGAATCACCAGATTGTTGCTCAGTCCGAGGATCACGAACAATCCGGCCAGCGCGATCCAGCTCCGGATCGCCGAGGTCCATAGCGGCGGCAGAAACTGGACAAGCTGCTTCGTCACCGACCAGTTTACGCCCCAGGCCAGCACGACGATCAGGAACAGGCCGACGGCCGCGCGGGGAGAGAGGGCGTTCATCGCGGGAATCCTTGAAGCAGTGCGGTCCGCGAGATAGCATCCCGGCTGGCCCCTGAAAAAGTGCCAGATTGGAAAGGAATAAGGTGCCAGTTTTGGATGGCATGATCTCCGCGCTGATCGATCTGAACCGGAGCGACGACGAGGGATTAGTGCCTCAGCTGACGAGCCAGCTCCGAAGCCTGATCGCGACCGGCCGACTCGGCAAAGGCCACGTGCTGCCGTCAAGCCGCCGGCTTGCAATCGACCTTGGCGTCTCGCGCAACACTGTCACCTATGCGTTCGAGCAGCTTGCGGCAGAAGGATATCTCGCGGCATCGGCTGGTCGACGCCCGGTGGTGATGGTCGACGGCGGCGCGCACGGTGACGGCGTGGAGGCGGTCGTATCCGGCGCGCGCCCCGCAAGGCCGACGCTCTCCCCCTGGGCTATGAAGCTCAAGCAGGCTGACTGGCCGCTATCCTATCAGGCGCCGCTCAAGCCGTTGCGTCCGGGACATGGCGATGCACGAGAGTTTCCAAACGAAGTCTGGGCACGCTGCCTGCGCCGTAACGCGGTGCTTGCGGCCCGGCGCGAGATTGGTCCGGTCAACCGTCCACGCCTTTGCGAAGCGCTGGCACACTACCTCGCGACCAGCAGAGGCGTTCGCGCCACGGCCGATCAGGTCCTCATCTTGCCCAGTGCACAAGCCGCGCTGACATTGATCGCGGCCGTGCTTATCGCGCCCGGCGACGAGGTCCGGGTCGAGGATCCCGGTTATCCCGGCGCGGCAGCCGCGTTCCATGCATCCGGTGCGCGCGTGACGGGCATGAGGCTGGACGAGCAGGGCATGCGGTGGACATCAGGATCGGCCGCGCCAAAGCTCATCTTCATGACGCCATCACATCAGCACCCGACGGGACGATTGATGTCGCTGGCGCGCCGCGACGAGTTTCTCAGGGCAAGCCGTCCCGGCAAGACCTGGATCGTCGAAGACGATTACGACGGCGAATTCCACTATGACAGCCGGCCCGTGCCGGCCCTGCAGGGCTTGGACAGCCATGGACGCGTGTTTTACGTCGGGACATTTTCGAAGGCGATGACCTCGGATATCCGCCTCGGCTATCTCGTCGTACCGGCGGCGCTGGTCAAGACGTTTGAGATCGCGCAGCGGCACATCGGACTGATCGCTTCCAGCCACATCCAGGAGGCGCTGGCCGAATTCATCGCCGACGGGCATTTCCTCGCGCATCTGCGCCGGGTGCGCCGGCTCTATCATGCGCGCCGCGATCATCTCGTGGAGGGACTGCAGCGCCACCTCGGTGAGGTGCTCACGGCCGAAGTGCCTTCAGGCGGCATCCAGCTCGTGGCACGCCTCAAGCGCGGCCGCGCCGATCGAGCGGCGGTCGAGCGGCTCATCGAGGCGGGGGTTGTGACGCGTGCCCTGTCGAGCCTGGCGCTGGGCAAGCCACGAGATCACGGCCTGCTGCTCGGCTTTGCCGCATGGCGCGAGAGCGAGATCAGCGCCGCGCTGCGGACCATGGCATCGTGCTTCTAGCCTGCTAGTCGACCGCCTTGGTCACGATGCGGATCTCCGACGTCAATGTCCGGTGCACCGGGCACTTGTCTGCGATCTCCATCAGCTTCTTGCGTTGCTCGGCATCGAGCGCGCCGTCGATCGTGATGTCGCGCTCGATCTGGTCGAGCATGCCCTCGCGGGTCTCGCACTCTGCGCAGTCCTTGGCGTAGATCTTGGAGTGCTTCAGCGTGACCGTGACGCGGTCGAGCGGCAGCGACTTGCGGTCGGCATAGAGACGCATGGTCATGGAGGTGCAGGCCCCGAGGCTAGCAAGCAGGAAATCGTAGGGTCCGGGGCCCGCGTCCTCGCCACCGGCGGCGACCGGTTCGTCTGCCACCAGTCGATGCGGGCCGACGGTGATGATCTGGTTGAACTTGCTCTTGCGGGTCTCCTGCACCACGACCTGACGCGGCGCCTCAGGCAGATCCATCGCCTTTGCTGGCTTGGCGGTCTCGATGTAGCGGCTGGCCCAGGCCGCGATCACGTCGGCCGCGTAGAGCGCATCGGCCGGCTTGCTCAGCAGATGGTCGGCGTGGTCGAGCGAGACGAAGCTTTTGGGATGCTTCGCGGCGACGAAGATCTTGGTCGCATTGTCGATGCCGACGGTGTCGTCGACCGGAGAGTGCATCACCAGCAGCGCCTTGTGCAGACCGGCGATGTCCCTCATCAGCTCGTGCTCGGCGATGTCCTCGAGGAATTCGCGCTTGATCCGGAACGGGCGTCCCGCGAGCGACACCTCGACCTCGCCCTGCGCGCGGATATTGTCGAGATGCTCCCTAAAGAGGCCGGTCACATGCGCCGAATCGGATGGGGCCGCGACGGTGACGACCGCCTTGGCCTCGGGAATCTTTCCAGCGGCAGCGAGGATCGCAGCGCCGCCGAGGCTGTGGCCGATCAGGAGCGACGGCGCCTTGCGGGTGTCGCGCAGATGGTCGGCCGCGCGGACGAGATCGGCGACGTTGGAGGAGAATGTCGAATTGGCGAAATCGCCTTCGCTCGAGCCGAGCCCCGTGAAGTCGAAGCGCAGCACCGCAATGCCCCTGGCGGCGAGCGCAACCGAGATGCGCTTGGCCGCGAGCGTATCCTTGCCGCAAGTGAAGCAGTGCGCAAACAGCGCGTAGGCCGCGGGCTCGCCGTCCGGCAACTCCAGCGCGGCCGCGAGCTGATGGCCGCCTTCGCCCGTGAATTGAAAGCGTTCCGTCGGCATGGGCGTCCCCTCGTTCCTGCTTGAGTTCTAGTCGTCGGAATAGCGCTGCTCGGCCCAGGGATCACCGCGGTTATGATAGCCGCGGACTTCCCAGAAGCCCGGCGCGTCCTCGGTCAGGAATTCGATGGCCTGGAGCCATTTCGCGCTCTTCCAGAAATACAGATGCGGCACGACCAGCCGCACCGGGCCGCCATGCTCCTCCGTCAGCGGCTGGCCGGACCAGCTATGGGCGAACAGCGCATCCTCGGCGGCGAAGTCGTCCAGCGAAAGGTTGGTGGTGTAGCCGTCATAGGAATGCAGCGTGACAAAGCGCGCATCCTCGCGCGGTTGGCACGCCGCGAGCAGCTCGCGCGTGGCGAGACCTTCCCACTCATTGTCGTAGCGCGACCAAGTCGTGACGCAATGGATGTCGGAAGTGAACTTTGCTTGCTTCTGGGCGGCGAATTCCGCAAAGGTCCAGAACACGGGCGTCTCGATCGCGCCGTAGACGTCGAGTCGCCAGCGCTCGCGCGACACCGGCGGCATGACCCCGAGATCGAGCACCGGCCAGTCCTTGGTGAGGTGCTGGCCGGGCGGCAGGCGCTGGTCTTCCGGACGCGTGATCTTGCCGGTCAGGAAGCGACCCTCGCGCGCCCATTTCTCCTTGGTGCGGGTCAGCTTGCTGTCGGGCGGCTCGGTGTCATCGGACATGGGCTACTCGTGGCGATGCATGGCGGAGGCGTGTTTGGTGTCGCGCATGGTGGAATAGATGATCAGCGACAGACAGATGATGCCGCTGAGATAGAAATAGAACCAGTCCTCGTGCCCGCTGCTCTTGAAATAGAGCGCGATCGCCGGCGCCGTGCCGCCGAAGAGCGAGACCGTGATCGCATAGGGCAGGCCGACGCCGAGCGCGCGGACATTGGTCGGGAACAGCTCGGCCTTCACCACGGCGTTGATCGAGGTGTAGCCGGCGACGAACAGCCAGGCGCAGCAGATCAGGATGAAGGCGACGAAGGGCGACTTGGTCTCCTTCAGCGTCATCAGCAGTGGCACGGTCGCAAGCGTGCCGGCGACACCGAAGAAGATCAGGAGCGGCTTGCGTCCGATCTTGTCGGAGATCGCGCCATAGATCGGCTGCAGGATGGTCGCGAAGATCAGGGTGCCGAAGATCACCAATGTGGTCTGATCCTCGGTCAGCCCGACCGAAAGCTTGACGAAGGTCTGCATGTAGGTGGTGAAGGTGTAGAACGCCGCCGTGCCGCCGGCAGTGAGGCCGACGACCAGCAGCAGCTCGCGCGGATAACGCAGCAAATTGGTGATCGAACCGGTCGGCTTCACCACCTTCTTGGCTTCCTCGAACGCCTCCGTCTCGTGCAGGCCGCGCCGCATCACCGCGGCAAAGATCGCGAGCGCCGCGCCGATCGCGAAGGGGATACGCCAACCCCAGGCCTTGAGCTCCTCAGGAGTGAGGAAGACCTTTTGCAGGAGTAGCAGCACGATGATCGCGGTGAGCTGGCCGCCGATCAGGGTGACGTACTGGAAGCTGGAATAGAAGCCGCGGTGCTTGGGATCGGCAACCTCGCTGAGATAGGTGGCGCTGGCGCCATATTCGCCGCCGAGGCTAAGGCCCTCGATGACACGGGCGAGCGCCAGGATCACCGGCGCGGCGAACCCGATCGTGGCATAAGTCGGCGTCAGCGCGATGATCAGCGAGCCGAAGCACATGAAGACGACCGACAGGGTCAGCGAGATGCGGCGGCCGAAATGATCGGCGAGATAGCCGAAGAACCAGCCGCCAAGGGGCCGCATCAGGAAGGTTGCCGCGAAAACGACGGCGACGTTCAATTGCTGCACGACGGGGTCGTTGCCGGGGAAAAAGGCCGGCGCGAAATAGAGCGCGAACGCCGTGTAGGCGTAGAAGTCGTACCACTCGACGAGATTGCCGATCGAGCCGATGAAGATCGCCTTGATCCGCCGCCTGGCGTCGGCGAGGTCGATGTGGTCAGAGGCCGGTTGGGTTGCTTGCTCAGTCACGTCCGGCCTCTCCACGATCTGGAAAGCCCTACATCGCCTTTCCCAGCAAAAATGGCAACTGGCGCGGGCCCCGCACCGTGCCCTGCGACCAGGTCACGGTGCCTGCCGGATCGAGGCGGAAATCCGGAACGCGCTTCAGCCATTCCTCCAGCGCAACCTGCATCTCCATGCGCGCCAGATTGGAACCGACGCAGCGGTGGATGCCGAGGCCGAACGCGGCGTGGCGATTTTCGCGGCGGTCGATCACGACTTTGTCAGCATCCGGAAACATCGTGGGATCGCGATTTGCCGCGGGGAACGACAGCAGCACCATGTTGCCCGCTCTGACCGGGCAGCCCGAGACCGTCGTCTCCTTGACCACCTCGCGGGCCATCGTCACCGGCGAATAGGCGCGCAGCAGTTCCTCCACCGCGGTTGGGATCAATGCGGGCTCGGCGATCAGCCGCTCGCGATCGGCCGGCGTCTTCGCCAGATGCCACAGTGAAGATCCGATCGCGCTCCAGGTGGTGTCGATGCCGGCGATCAGAAGCAGGCGCAGCGAGCCCAGCACGTGGGACTCTTCCAGCGGCTGGCCCTCCTTGTCCCTGGCATTCATCAGGTAGGAGATGAGATCGTCGGTCGGCCTCGATTTGCGCTCTTCGATATGGGTCCTGAAATAGGCGCTCATCTCCTGCACGGCCTGGAGCAGCTTGCTCTCGTCCCTGATGCCGAGTTCCAGGATCATGTGGATCCAGTTGATGAAGAGATCGCTGTCGCTCTCGGGAATGCCGAGCATGTGTGCGATGGCCCGAACCGGGATGTATTTGCTGTAGCGCGCGGCGGCGTCGACCTTGCCGTCGGCGATGAAGCCGTCGATCAGCTCGTTGCAGATCGCGCGCATGCGCGGTTCCAGCTTCTTCATCGCATCCGGGGTGAAGGGCGGCAGCAGCAACTGCTTGGCCGGCTTGTGCACGGGCGGATCGGAGGTGATCGGCGGGGCAGCGTTCCTGGCGACCTCCGGACGAACGTCGCGGACGATGATGCGGCGCGAGGAGAAATGCTCGGTGTCGTTGGCGATCTCACGCACGGCCTCGTAGGTCGTCGGCATGTAGCAGCCGAGAAAGCGCTTGGTGTGCACGACCGGGCTTGCGGCGCGCAGCTCGTCCCAGATCGGGAACGGGTCTTCCGTCCACTGCGGGTCGGTGTGGTCGAAATCGTTGACCCAGTCGGTGACGGGCGGATGGGCGACAGGCTGGCTGACGTCGGACATGTCAGGGGAATCCTCGAGCTGGTGATCGAATCGCGCAGGTGGGAACTCAGGAAGCCCGCGCTACTCCTCGATCACGTCGATTGCGATTTCCGGGCAATTGGATTTGGCAAGCCAGGCTTTGTCTTCGAGGCCTGGCGGAACAATGCCATCGCCGGCTTCGTGCGCGTTGCCGTATTCGTCGAGTTCGAACAGCTCGGGCGCCAGAGCCTTGCAGCGCGCGTGGCCCTGGCATTTGTCGGGATCGACGCGAACCCTCAATCGCTCTGTCATGGCGGCTTCCTCGGTCGTATGCGCGCGGCGCGAGGCGGCGCGTTCCTCGTGTCAATGGTGGCGGCGGCATTTGCCGCTCATTCTAAGTTATATGATATTACATTCGCGGCGGGCTTCCCCTGTCAAGCGCAAACTTATAGGCTTGCCCACGACATGCGCCCCCAACTCGCTCGCAAGCCCGAGAACAGCTACCACCATGGCGATCTTCGCGGCGCCCTGATCAAGGCCGCGCTGCGCGAGGCGGAGCGGGGCGGCGCCGAGGCGATCAGCATCAAGGCGCTTGCCAAGCAGCTCGGCGTCTCTCAGCCGGCGCCGTATCGGCACTTTGCCGATCGCGAGGCGCTGCTTGCGGCGGTGACGGCGGAGGCGTTCCGGCAGCTCAGCGCGATCATGCGCAAGGCGATGGCCGAGACGTCGAAGCAATCGAAGCTGTCGCGGTTGGCGCAGGTGACCCTCGATTTCGGTCTGCGCCGCAACGGCATCTACCGCCTGATGTTTGCGTCGCGCATCGTCTCATGCGCGGCCAAGGGCAGCGAGCTGCACGAGGCCACGCGCGAGACGTTTTCGCTGGTGATCGAAGCCCTCGAAGCACCTGCGGTCGGCTATTTGCGCGAGCGGCAAGCGCTCAAGATCTGGGCGGCGTTGCACGGCGTGGTGATGCTGGCCGAGCAGGGGCTGTTCACCGGCGAGGCCGCACAGACCACGCGCGAGGAACTGGTCGAGGATTTTGTCAACGAAACGAAGACAGCGCTCGCCTTGGCGATCAAGGACGCCCGGCGCCGAAAGAAAGCCGGCGCTTAAGCCTTCGCATCCAGCAGCTTCATCAGCTTGTCGACCGCGCTGTCGGGCGTGGTCACGACCGGGCGGCCGGTGGCTTCCGCGACCAGCGGTGCCGTCGCTGCGATGCTGAACTGCGCCAGCGCGATGACGTCGCAATCGCCGAGGTCCCTGGATGCTTCGACGATCAACCGGTCGTGCGTGGCGCGGTCACCGCGGTCGAGCGCCGCAAGCGCCCCTTCGGCAAGCTTCGGCACGAGCTGGACCGAGGCGGGGAACTCCGGCGGCATCGAGGCCAGCGTCGGCGGGAAGGTCGAGAGCAGGCCGATGCGCCTGCCCATCGTCACCGCGCGCTCGATCATCGCTTCGTTCGGCTTCAGCACCGGCATCGGCGCATGCGCGCGCGCGACCGCCTCGATGCAGGGGCCGAAGGCCGAGCAGGTGAACAGGATCCCGTTCGCGCCGGTTGCCGCCGCATAGTCGCCGAGCGCCAGGAAGCGATCGGTCATGGCATCGGTGAGCATGCCGTCGCGGGCCAGATCCGCCGACAGACTGTCGTCGAGCAGGTTCGTCAGCCGGGCCGCCGGCCAGGCCTGCGTAAACGCCGCTTCGATCGGGGCGATGGAATGCTTGAGGGCGTGGATCAGGGCGATGCGTGGGGGCGTCGTCATTGCGCGTGACTATCTCGGTCTCGTGCCCCGGACGCGGCGCAATGCGAAGTATTGCGCTGCAGAGCCGGGGCCTATTCTTTTGGAGAGTCAGAAGCCGTGGCGTCCTGGGTCCCGGCTCTGCGCAGCGGCGTTGCACGCCGCAGCGCGTCCGGGACAATGGAGACGTTTACTTGAACGGCACCGCGTACATCAAGCCGCCCTTGCTCCAGAGGCCGTTGAGGCCGCGGTCGAGCTTGAGCGGGCTCGCCTTGCCGACGTTGCGCTCGTAGATCTCGCCGTAATTGCCGGTGGCCTTGATCGCGGTCACCAGCCATTTGTTGTCGAGCCCGAGCCGGGAGCCGAGATCGCCGGAGGCACCGAGCAGGCGCTGGATCGCCGGTGTCTGCGATTTGGCCATCTCGTCGACATTCCCCTGGGTGACGCCGAGCTCCTCGGCCTCGATCAGGCCGTAATGCAGCCAGGTGATGATGTCGCTCCAGACCTCGTCGCCGTTGCGGGTGAAGGGGCCGAGCGGCTCCTTGCTGATGGTCTGCGGCAGCACGACGTAGTCGGGAGGGTTCGGCGCGGCCGTGGTCACGGCGCCGGCGAGGGCGGAGGCGTCCTGGGTCATGGCATCGCAGCGGCCGCCGAAGAAGGTCTGGTACATGGTGTCGACGCGGTCGAACACCAGCGGCTTCCAGTCGATGCCGTTGGCACGGCCGTAATCGCCGAGCGTCACTTCGTGCGTGGTGCCTTGGGCGACGCAGACGGTGGCGCCTTTGAGGTCCTTGATCTCCTTGACGCCGAGATCCTTCTTCACGACAAAACCCTGGCCGTCGTAGAAGTTGACCGGTCCCTGGCGCAGGCCCAGCGTCACGCCGCGCAAATACGTCTGCGTCGAGTTGCGGTAGAGCACGTCGATCTCGCCCGATTGCAGGGCGGTGAAGCGGTTCTGCGCGGTCAGCGAGACGTACCGCACCTTGCTGGCGTCACCGAGCACGCCGGCCGCGAGCGCGCGGCAATAGTCGACGTCGAGACCCCGGTAATTGCCTTGTGAGTCCGGCGCGGAGAAACCGGCAAAGCCGGCGCTGACGCCGCACACAAGCGTGCCGCGGCTCTTCACCGTGTCGAGCGTCGCGGCGGATGCGACAATTGTCGATGCCGCAAGCACGTTTGCGACGATAGCCACTTTCTTCATCATGCTACTCTCCCCTCACTGATTGACACTGCGCAACACGTTGTCGACGGCCGTGCCGAGCTTGTCGACGATCAGGTCGATCTCGTCCGCGGAGGCGATATAGGGCGGCGCCAGCAGCACATGGTCGCCGCGCACGCCGTCCACGGTGCCGCCGCCAGGATAGCAGCCAAGGCCGTTCGCAAAGGCTTCCGCCTTGATCTTCTGGTTGAGCTTGAGCGCGGGATCGAACGAGGCGCGGCTGGCGCGATCTTCGACCAGCTCGATCGCCCAGAACAGGCCGCGGCCCCTGATGTCGCCGACATGGCGGTGATTGCCGAAGCGCTCGGTCAGCCGCTGTTCGAGTTGCTTGCCGCGCTCCTTCACGCGGTCGAGCAGGCGGTCCTCGCGGATCACCTCCTGCACCGCGAGCGCCGCCGCGCAGGCGAGCGGGTGTGCGAGATAAGTATGGCCGTGCTGGAACGCGCCTGAGCCGGCACGGATGGTGTCGATGATCTTGCCGCTGGCGAGCATGGCCCCGATCGGCTGATAGCCGCCGCCGAGCCCCTTTGCGATGGCCTGGATGTCGGGCGCGATGCCCTCCTGCTCCCAGGCGTGTGTGGTGCCGGTGCGGCCCATGCCGCACATGACCTCGTCGAGAATGAGCAGCGCGCCGTGGCGGTCGCAAATCTCGCGCATGGCCTTGAAGTAGCCGTCGGGCGCCGTCACCGCTCCGGCGGTGGCGCCGACGACGGGCTCGGCGAGGAATGCCGCGACGGTGTCAGGTCCGAGTCGCTGAAACTCAGCCTCGAGCTCCGCCGCCAGGCGCGCCACGAACTGCACATCGGATTCGCCGTCGTGCTTCTCATGATAAGAAAAGGCCGGCGTCACGTGGCTGAAGGCGGCCGAGAGCAGGGGTGCGTAGGGCGCGCGGCGCCAGGCATTGCCGCCGGCGGCGAGCGCACCGAGTGTGTTGCCGTGGTAGCTCTGCCGCCGCGCGATGAAATGCTGCCGCTGCGGCTCGCCGCGCTCGATGAAATACTGCCGTGCGAGCTTGATGCTGGCTTCGATCGCCTCCGATCCGCCGCTGACGAAATAGGCATAGGCGAGGCCACCCGGCTCGTGCCCGACCAGCGTCTCGGCGAGAGCCTCGGCCGGCTCGGACGAGAAGAAGGCGGTGTGGGCATAGGCCAGCGTCGAAGCCTGCTTCGCCATCGCCGCGATCACGCGGGGATGCTGGTGGCCGAGGCACGAGACGGCCGCGCCGCCGGAGGCGTCGATGACGCGGCGCCCGTCCTCGGCGAAGAGATAGACGCCCTCGCCGCCGATCGCCTTGGGCGGCGTTTCTCGGAGCGAACGGTGCAGCACGCGGCTGGTGCGGGCGGCCATGGGTCAACCTTTCTCTGAAACATAGACGGAGGCGGCGGCAAGCCGCGCCTCGGTGGTCTCCAGGCGCTTCTTCGCGGCGGTGCCGCCGAGCGAGAACGTCACGGCAGCCAGCGCCTGTGCAATTGCGATTGCGCCGGTGAGGCTCGGGAAGAAGCCGGGCGAGGAGGCAGCCTCGAACAGCAGCAAATGGTCGGCGCCCTCGGCCATCGGCGCCGAAAGACTGTCCGTGATCGCGATCAGGGTTGCGCCGCTGCGATGGGCGGCCTGCGCGACGCGGACGCTTGCATGCGTGTAAGGCAGGAAGCCGACGACAATGACGGCTTCGCCAGGACGGAACGCGCCGAGGTCGAGATCGTCCGGACCGGATGTGCCGACGATCTGCACCTGCTCGGGACGAAACAGTCGGAGCTCGTAGTTCAGAAGTTCCGCGACGCTGCGGCAGCTGCGATAGCCCGCGATCCAGATCCGCTTGGCATCGTGCAGCGCGCGGGCGGCTTCCGCAATCGGTTGGGCCGGAATGCGCGGAAGGCCGGCGGCTTCGGCTTCGAGCTTGTCGGTGACGAGCGCGACGTCGGCATTGGGACCATGACGCCGGCTCTTCGCCCGGCCGGAGAACGGAGAGGTCTGCGACGGTCGCCGCGCTTCCGTCAATGCGGCGCGCAACTCGTCCCAGCCCGAATAGCCGATCGCCTTGGCGAGGCGCGTGAACGCGGTGGGATCGGCGCCGGCTTCCGCGGCGAGATCGCGCATCGAGCGGGTGGTGGCGTCGTAGTCGTTGGCGGCGACGAAGCGTCCGACCTCCTGCAGCCGCGTCGGGAGCGACGGCAAGGCGATGCGCAGTTCGCTCAGCGGCGAGGATTTCGCAAGCTCGACCATGAAACATTTGTTGCACGAAACAAAGTTTGGTGCAACAGTTGACGTGCGCTGCCGGAAATCGCTGCCTTGAGAAGGATTTTTGTGCCGTGACCGCCGATCATCCCAGACCGCCGCCGCGCCGCCGCTTGTTCGCGCCCGGGCGCAACGAATTGATGGGTCTGTTCTGGCAGCTCCTGGTGGTCGGGATCGCGGTCGGCGTGATCGCCTTCCTCTGGTCCAATACCGTCACCAACCTTTCGGCCCGCCGCATCACCACCGGCTTTGCCTTCCTCGGCCGAGAGGCCGGCATGCCCATCGCCGACGGCCTGCTGGCCTATAATCCGAGAGACACGTATTTCTGGGCGTTCGTCGTCGGCGTCGGCAATACGCTTCGCGTCGCCGTGATCGGGATCGTGCTCGCGACCATCCTGGGCACGGTGATCGGCATCTCGCGCTTGTCGGCGAACTGGCTGCTGTCGCGGCTCGCCGCGGTCTATGTCGAAACGCTCCGTGACATCCCGCTGCTGCTTCAGCTCCTGTTCTGGTACGTGCTGATGCAGGCGCTGCCGGCCGCGCGCGCGGCATGGCGGCCGGTCGAGGGCGTGTTCCTGTCCAATCGCGGCCTGATCCTGCCGGCCATTCCGCTCGGCCCGCTGCAGCTCTCGGTGCTCGCCACCGCCCTGCTCGGGTTCGCCGCGTTCTATCTCGTCCGGAGGCAGCTCATCGTGCAGCAGCTGCGCGACGGCAAGCCGCGACCGGCCTGGCCGTTCGCGCTCGGCCTGATCGTCGCGTTGCCTGCGATGGTGTCCGTGCTGCTCGGTGTGTCCTGGACGATCGAATGGCCGCAGTTGCGCGGCTTCAACTTCGTCGGGGGGCTGACGCTCGCCCCCGAATATTTCGCGCTGCTGATCGCGCTGGTGACTTACACCTCGGCCTTCATCGCCGAGATCGTGCGCAGCGGCATCCAGTCCGTGCCGCGCGGGCAGTGGGATGCCGCCAATGCGCTTGGTATGCGCCGCAGCTTCATGTTGCGACAGATCATCCTGCCGCAGGCGTTGCGGGTGATCGTGCCGCCGATGACGAGCCAGTATCTGAACCTGACCAAGAACTCCTCGCTCGCGGTCGCGATCGGCTATCAGGACGTGGTCTCGATTGCCAACACCACGCTGAACCAGACCGGCCAGGCCATCGAGGCGATTGCACTGATCATGGCGGTGTTCCTGACCATCAGCCTCTCCATCAGCTTCTTCATGAACTGGTACAATGCGCGTATCGCGCTGGTGGAGCGCTGAGCATGACGGTGATCGCCGATATCCCCGATGCGCCGCGTCGCGCCCGCCGTCCGCAGATTGGAAATCCCGTGCTGCGCTGGCTTCGCGCCAATCTGTTCTCGTCGATCCCGAACGGCATTTTGTCGGTCGTGCTGCTGGCAATTCTTGCCAAGGGCGTTTTCAGCTTTGTGCAGTGGGGCGTCGCGAACGCCGTGTGGCTGACGCCGGCGAACGATTCCAGCGCCTGCCGCGCGGTGCGTGGCGTCGGCGCCTGCTGGGCGATCATTCCCGAAAAATACCGCTTCATCCTGTTCGGCACCTATCCGTTCGACGAGCAGTGGCGGCCGGCATTGTCGGTGCTGCTGTTCATCGCGCTGTACTATCTGTCGACCCGCCGCGCGTTGTGGCGGCGCGAACTCGTCTTCCTCTGGATCGGTGCGCTCGCGCTGATCAGCGTACTGATGTGGGGCGGGGTGCTCGGTCTGTCCTTCGTCTCGCAGGACCGCTGGGGTGGCCTTCCCGTGACGCTGATCCTGGCGACGTTTGGCCTCGCATTCGGCTTTCCGCTCGGCATCCTCGTCGCGCTCGGCCGGCGCTCGAAGCTGCCGGCGATCCGCTCGCTCAGCGTGCTCTACGTCGAACTCATCCGCGGCGTGCCGCTGGTGAGCCTGTTGTTCATGGCGAGCGTGATGTTTCCACTGTTCATGCCCGCTGGATTCAACATCGACAAGCTGTTGCGCGCGCAGGTGGCGATCATCCTGTTCGCGGGCGCCTATCTCGCCGAGGTCATCCGCGGCGGCCTTCAGGCCGTGCCGCGCGGGCAATACGAGGCCGCGGATGCGCTTGGGCTGTCCTACTGGCGCAAGCACCGGCTGATCGTGCTGCCGCAGGCGATCCGCCACGTCATCCCGCCGCTGGTCAACACCTTCATCGCCTTCTTCAAGGACACCAGCCTCGTCCTCATCATCGGCATCTTCGACCTGCTGACGACAGCCAAGACCGCGATCATCGATCCCGCCTGGCAGCAATTCTCGGTCGAGATCTACATCTTCGTCGCCGCGATCTATTTCATCTTCTGCTTTGCGATGTCGCGCTACAGCCGCAGCCTGGAGGCGGCGAGGGGAGGGTGACGGTCCCGTGTCCCGGACAAGGTGCGGCGCCCTAGCGCTGCACCGCAGAGCCGGGACCCAGAGCCGCAAGCGAAGTCGTGGAGGGATGGGCCCCGGCTCTGCAGCGCACCGCCGAAGGGGCGCTGCGCCGCGTCCGGGGCACGAGAGGGGAGTTATTGCTTCACCTTCGGATCGATCGGCGTCGTGCCGCGCAGGCCCAAAATATCCTCCAGCACCTTCGCCCCGGCAATCACCTGCGCGTCCGCGCGCGGTGCGCCGACGACCTGCACGCCGACCGGCAGGCCTGATGCCGTGAAGCCGCACGGCAGCGACAGCGAGGGGCAGCATGCAAGTGTGATGGCATAGACGATGCCGAGCCACTCGACGTAATTGTCGAACCTCTTGCCGGCGCATTCGGCGACATAGCGGTGCTCGATCGGGAAGGGCGGCACGATCGTAGTCGGTGTCAGCAAGAGATCGTAGGTCTTGAAGAACTCGACCGCCCGGGCCGTCATGTCGACACGCTGCGCCTGGGCACGCGCGAGCTGCTCCACCGTGAGCTTGAGGCCTTCCTCGATGTTCCAGATCACCTCGGGCTTGAGCAGGTCGCGCTTCGTGCGCAGCAGATTGGCCTTGGTGATCGCGAAATCGAAGGCGCGCAGAACGTGGAAGCATTCATGCGCCTCACGCCAGTCCGGATGCGCCTCCTCGACGATGACACCGGCCTCGGCAAAGCGTTGGGCAGCCTTGCGCGTGATGGCCTTCACTTCGGGATCGACCGGGGTGATGCCGAGATCCGGTGAATAGGCGATGCGCTTCGGCTTCCTGCCCGCTTGGGCCGCCGACAGGAACGAGGTCGCCGGCGCCGGCAGCGACAGCGGATCGTCGGCGTAATCGCCGCTCATGGCGTCCAGCAGCAGCGCGAGGTCCTCGACGTTGCGCGCCATCGGGCCGACCACGCCGAGATTACGATCGATACCGGATTTCGGGGTATGGGCGACGCGGCCGATGCTCGGCCGCATGCCGACGACACCGCAGAACGCGGCGGGGCTGCGCAAGGAGCCGCCCATGTCGGAGCCCTGCGCCAGCCAGGCCATGCCGGTGGCCAGCGCCACCGCAGCGCCACCGGAAGAACCCGCCGCGGATTTCGTCGTGTCCCAGGGGTTGAGCGTCGCGCCGAACACTTCGTTGAACGTGTTGGCGCCCGCGCCGAATTCCGGCGTGTTGGACTTGGCGTAGACCACCGCGCCGTTGGCTTCGAGATTCTCGACCATGAGGTCGGACTTGGCGGGAATGTTGTCTTTGAAGATCGGCGAGCCCTGCGTGTTCAAGACGCCCGCAACATCGGTCAGATCCTTGATCGGCACCGGCAGGCCCGCAAGCAGCCCGCGCGCGCCGGCGGGTTTTCGCATCAAGGCCTTGGCGCTGTCCCGCGCGCGGTCAAAACAAAGCGTCGGCAGGGCGTTGACCTTGCCATCGACCTCTCTCACGCGCTTCTCGACCACATCGAGCAGCTCGAGCGGCGAGATGTCGCCGGACCGCAGCTTGTCGACGACGGCGCATGCGGTTTCGCGGATCAGGTCTTGAGACAATTATTTTACTCCTGTGCCTATTCTTGGTTCGTCATTGCGAGGAGCGAAGCGACGAAGCAATCCAGACTGGTTGCTACAGAGGCTCGCGGCGCTCGCAATGACGAGGATAAAGTTAACCCCAGCCGGCGCTGATGCCGCCGTCCACCGTGTAGATCACGCCCGACGTATAGCCGGCGCGATCCGACGCCAGGAACGCCATGAGGTCGCCGATCTCACGCGCATGCGCGGGACGGCCGAGCGGCAGGCTCTTCTGGAATTCCTTGTAGCGGCTCTCGTCGCCGAACTGGTGCTTGGCCCGCGTCTTGAGCAGCGTGACGTGGCGATCGGTGCCGACCGGGCCGGGATTGATGCCGACCACGCGGATGTTGTCGGCGAGGCTCTTGCCGCCGAGCGCGCGGGTGAAGGCCATCAGCGCGGCATTGCCGGCGCTGCCGCAGATGTAATTCGCGTCGAACTTCTCGCCGGCGGCGCCGATGTCGTTGACGATGACCCCGCCGCCTCTGGCCTTCATCTGCGCGTAGATATGCCGCGTCAGGTTGATGTACCCGAACACTTTCAATTCCCAGGCGTGGCGCCAGGTCGCTTCGTCGATCTTGTCGATCGAGCCACCGGGGATGTCGCCGGCATTGTTGACGAGCACGTCGATGTCGGCGGCTTCTTTCGCCAGCCGCGCGACGTCCTCTTCCTTGCGCAGATCGACGATGCTCGTTGCGGCATCGATCTGGTGCGCGGAACGCAATCGGTCGGCCAGCACCTTCAGCTGGTCGCCGCTACGGGCGGCAAGCAGGAGATGCGCGCCTTCCTCGGCGAACGCCTCGGCGGCGGCCGCGCCAATGCCCTTGGACGCGCCCGTGATCAGGACGCGCTTGCCACGCAGATGCAGATCCATGAGAGATACTCGCAGGTAGGAACAGGATCAAACCAGTAGGCGCCTCACCGCGCCACGGTCAACATTGCAGTGCAGCGTTGCACTGCCGACGCGTTTGGTCCATTGCAGTGCGGTCAAAAAAGGCGGCGGCTGCCGGACCAAAAAGGGACGTTCTCGATGAGCAAGAAACAATACCGGATCGCAGTCATTCCCGGCGACGGCATCGGCAAGGAAGTGATGCCCGAGGGCCTGCGCGTCCTGGAGGCTGCGGCGAAGAAGCACGGCGTCGCCCTGCATTTCGACCATTTCGACTTCTCGTCCTGGGACTATTACGAGAAGCACGGCCAGATGATGCCGGACGACTGGAAGGAGAAGATCGGCAAGCACGATGCGATCTATTTCGGCGCGGTCGGCTGGCCGGCCAAGATTCCGGACCACGTTTCGCTCTGGGGCTCGCTGATCAAATTTCGCAGGGAGTTCGATCAGTACGTGAACCTCCGTCCGGTACGGCTGATGCCCGGCGTGCCGTGCCCCCTAGCCAATCGCAAGCCCGGCGACATCGATTTCTGGGTGGTGCGCGAGAACACCGAAGGCGAATATTCCTCCGTCGGCGGCCGCATGTTCCCCGACACCGACCGCGAGTTCGTGACGCAGCAGACGGTGATGACCCGCACCGGCGTCGACCGCATCCTGAAGTTCGCCTTCGAGCTCGCGCAGTCGCGGCCGAAGAAGCATTTGACTTCGGCGACCAAGTCGAACGGCATCTCCATCACCATGCCCTATTGGGACGAGCGCGTGGAGGCGATGGCCAAGAAGTTTCCCGGCGTGAAGTGGGACAAGTATCACATCGACATCCTCACCGCGAACTTCGTGTTGCACCCGGATTGGTTCGACGTCGTGGTCGGCTCCAATTTGTTCGGCGACATCCTGTCGGACCTCGGCCCGGCCTGCACCGGAACGATCGGCATCGCGCCGTCAGGCAATATCAATCCCGAGGGCGATTTCCCCTCGGTGTTCGAGCCGGTGCACGGCTCGGCGCCCGATATCGCCGGCCAGGGCATTGCCAACCCGATCGGCGCGATCTGGTCGGGCGCGATGATGCTTGAGCATCTCGGCGAGAAGGAAGCCGGCAAGTCTATCGTCGAGGCGATCGAGCGTACGCTCGCCGAGCGCACGCTGCGGACCAAAGACCTCGGCGGCAATGCGGACACAACGGCATGCGGCAAGGCGGTCGCGGATATGGTGGATTGAGGCCGAGTTCTTGCCCTCTCCCCTTGTGGGCCCCTTGTGGGGGAGGGCGGCTCGCCGCGGAGCGGCGAGACAAGTGAGGGGCCTGTCTCCGCAGGCACCGACCTCTGCCCAACCAGCGTTGCTCGCGGTGAGAACCCCTCATTCGGCGCTTCGCGCCACCTTCTCTCACAAGGGGAGAAGGAAGGCGCGCGTTGAGCGTTGAGCCGTTCAGCCTGCGATCTTCTCGATCGCCGCCGGATCGAGCCCGAACTTCTTTCCGGCCTCCAGAATCTCCCGCCAAGTGGTCGGGTCGACCGGAATGCCTTCGGCGAGGCGCTTTGTCTTGGTCTCGCGCTCGGGCTCGCCTGCAATCTTCACCTTGTCGACGCCGGGGCCGGGCGGCGAGCCGGTGTGCCAGGCGACGAAGCTCTCGACCTCGCGCGCAAGGTTCTCGCCGGTGCCGAGCTTGGCGGGATCGATGACGATCGAGAGCATGCCGTTGAGGACGTTGTGCTTGCCGTCGGACGGGCCCTTGACGACCTGTCCGCCGGAGAGCGCGCCGCCGAGGATTTCGCACACCAGCGCAAGCCCCGAGCCCTTGTGCTCGCCGAAGGGAAGGATGGCGCCGTAGGGCGGGATCACGGAGTAGCGCGGATTGACGGTCGGGTTGCCCTCATTGTCGATGATGGTGCCGGGCTCGAGCTCGACGCCCTTGTTGTGGGCGACGCGCGTCTTTCCTTGCGCGATTTTGCTGGTGGCGAAGTCGAGCACGATCGGGTCCTTACCCCTGCGCGGAATGCCGACGCAGAACGGGTTGGTGCCGTGGCGCGCATCGCTGCCGCCCCAGGGTGCCACGATCGGGCGCGAGATCACGTTGACGAAGTGGATCGAGACCAGACCGTGGTCGATGCACTGCTCGGCCCAGTGGCCGATGCGGCCGATGTGATGCGAATTGGAAAGGCCGACGAGGCACACGCCGCTCTTCTTGGCACGCTCGGCTGCGAGCTCCATCGCCTCATGGCCGATCACCTGGCCGTAACCGGTGAGGCCGTCGAGGGTGAGCAGCGGACCGGTGTCGAGCACGGTCTTGACGTGCGCGTTCACGGCGAGGCCGCCATTGGTGACGCTCTGGACATAGCGCGGGATCATGCCGACGCCGTGCGAGTCGTGCCCCTTGAGGTTGGCCTCGACGAGATTGGTGGACACGAGCTCGGCCTCGCGGTCGGAAGAGCCGCCGGCCTTGACGATGGCATGGATGGCCTTGGTGAGCGGGTCTGCCTTGATGATGCGATAGTCGGCCATTGTTGTTGCTCTTATCCTTTCACGATCCGGCGGCAATGAACCAATGCCGCTTCGATCAGGTTCTCGCTGGCCTCGGGCGTGCGGAACGCCGAATGCGCCGACAGCGTCACGTTCGGAATCTTCGTCAGCGGATGATCGCCGGGCAGGGGCTCGGTGTTGAACACGTCGAGGCCGGCATGGCGGATGTGGCCGGACTTCAACGCGTCGATCATCGCCGCTTCGTCGACGATCGCGGCGCGGGCGGTGTTGACGAAGATGACGCCCGGCTTCATCTTGCCGATCTTCTCGCGCGTGATCATGCCGCGCGTCTCGTCGTTGAGCAGCAGGTGCAGCGACACCACGTCGCTCTTCGCCAGCAGTGTGTCGAGATCGGTGAACTCGACGCCCGGATGGCTCTTCGGTGACCTGTTCCAGGCGATCACCTTCATGCCGCTGCCCGAGGCAATGCGCGCGACCTCCGCGGCGATGCCGCCGAAGCCGATCAGCCCGAGCGTCTTGCCGGTGAGCTGCATGCCGTCCTCGCGCAGCCAGTTGCCGGCGCGCATCTCGCGGTCCATCATCGCGATGACGCGGGCCGAGGCCCACATCAGCGCGATCGCGGATTCCGCCACGGCCGTGTCGCCGTAACCCTTGATCAGATGCACGGAGATGCCGAGATCGGCGAGTTCTTCCGGATTCATGTAGCTGCGCGCGCCGGTGCCGAGGAACACGACGTGCTTGAGGCCGGTGCACTTCTTTGCGATTTCGGTCGGCAGTGCCGTGTGGTCGACGATCGCGATTTCGGCGCCATCGAGGATCTCAGGGTATTGCTCGGGCTTGATATCGGGATTCCTGTGGATCCGCACCCCGGGATCACCCGGCTTCGTCAACCGCTCCATGATCACGGCCAAGGTTTCGTTGGCGTCGACGAATACTCCGCGCATGGCTCTCTCCGGTCAGGACGCGACGCCGGCGATCGCCAGCACGGTGTGCATGAGAACGTTGGTGCCCGCGGCGCAGTCGGCCTGTGTTGCGTCTTCCAGCTCGTTGTGGCTGATGCCGTCCTTGCAGGGCACGAACACCATCGCCGCCGGCATCTTGGTGTTGAGGTTGCACGCGTCGTGGCCGGCGCCGGAGGTGATGCGCCGCGAGGAATAGCCGAGCGTCTTTGCGGCGTTCTCGACGGCTGCGATCAGCTTGGGATCGAAATGCGTCGGCGGCTTGCGCCAGACCAGATCAATCTTGACCTCGACCTTGCGGCGCGCGGAGATCTCGGCAATGGCAGCGCGCAGATCGCGATCCAGCGCATCCATGATCGTGCCGTCCGCGCTGCGGCAGTCCACGGTGAAGGCGATCTCGCCGGGAATGACGTTGCGCGAGGGGTTGGCGATCACGGCCTCGCCGATGGTGCCGACCGCGTTCGGCCCGTGCTTCCTGGCGATCGCCTCCATCGCCAGCACGATCTCCGACAGCGTAGCCAGTGCATCGCGGCGCAGCGGCATCGGGGTCGAGCCGGCATGGCTCTCGAAGCCGGAGATCTTGCCGTCGTACCACAAGACACCCTGTCCGGAATCGACGACGCCAATGGTCTTGCCTTCCGCTTCCAGAATCGGGCCCTGCTCGATGTGCAATTCGACGAAGCAGCCGAGCTTCTGGAAACCGACCGGCTTGTCGCCGCGATAGCCGATGCTGTCGAGCGCCTGGCCGACGGTCGTGCCATCAATATCCTTGCGCGACAAAATGTCGTCGGTAGTGAAGTCGCCGACATAAGCCGCGGAGGCCATCATCGCCGGTGCGAAGCGCGAGCCCTCTTCGTTGGTCCAGTTGACCACGCAGATCGGCGCCTCGGTCTCGATGCCGGCATCGTTCAGCGTGCGGATGACTTCCAGCGCGCCGAGCGTCCCCAAAATGCCGTCATACTTGCCGCCGGTCGGCTGGGTGTCGAGATGCGAGCCGATACCGACCGGGAGCTTCGACATGTCGCGCCCCTTGCGCAGGCCGAACTGGGAGCCGAGCGCATCGGTGTGCACCTCGAGGCCGGCGTCCTCGCAGGCCTTGCGGAACCAGTCGCGCACCTGCTTATCCTCGGCACTCAATGTCAGCCGCCGCACGCCGCCCTTGGCCGTCGCGCCGAATTGCGCGGTCTCGTGGATGGAGCCCCAGAGGCGGGCGGAATCGATTTGCAAATTGGTGGCGGCTCGGCTCATGCGTTCGTTCTCTCGATTGTCCGGCGCCTTTTTCAATGACCCGCCAGCGCGGGCGCGTCAACCGCGAGGCTGCTCTGCGCAATCTGCCGAGCCAGCTCGGCGACGCGCTCCACGGCGACGACGTCGGGAGAGGCGAGCCAGCTTGCGGTGAAGGTCAGCGGCGCGATGGCAAGATCGGTGTCGAGCAGTTGCAGCCGCCCGTCGGCGAGCTCGTTCTCGACGATGGCGTCGGGGATCACGGCAACGCCGAGCCCTTCCACCGCCATGTGGATGACCGTCGCCAGCGAAGCGGACGCGTGCAGGCGGATCGGCGGCAGCTCCGGCCGGTCGAACACCTCGCGTACGACCTCGTAGGGCTTGGTCTTGCGCGGGAAGGTGATGATCGGAAATCGCGCGAGATCCGCCGGCGTCACCGGGCCGTTGCCGAGGCCGAGCGAGGGGCTTGCGAGAAAGCCGATCGGATAATCGGCGAGCACGCGGTTGTGCACGCCGGAGGCGGACAGCGGGCCGACGACGAACGCAAGCTCGATCTCCTGTGCGAGCAGGCGCGCGGTGAGGTTCGGCGTGATGTCGACCTCGATCTCCAGCGACAGGTTCGGATACACCTGATTCACGCTCTTTACGAGGCGCGGCAGCCAGGTGTGCACGATGGTCTCGGCGACGCCGAGCCGCATCACCCCGCGCATCGCCGACCGGTCGCCGATCTCCGCCATCATCTGAGCGCGCAGGCCGATCAGCTTCTCCGCATAGACCATCATCTGCCGGCCGCTCGGCGTCGGCGAGGCGACGCGATGATCGCGGTTGAGCAGCTTCACGCCCATCTCCCGCTCGAGCTGGGCGATGCGCTGGGAGATCGCCGGCTGGGTCGTGTTGAGCCTTTGCGCAGCGCCGCGGAAGCTGCCGAGCTTAACAACCCAGAGGAATGTCTCGATCGACCTGAAGTCCAGCATTGGAAGGATTTCCCAATCGATAAATTAGATTTATCGAGATTGATTAGAAACGACGATTAGACTTTATAGCACGCTTGGTGTTGGCTTGTCCTTGTCGAGTTTATAGGCAGGTCGAATACATGACTGTTTTGGTGGCAGCGCAGCAAACTGAAACGCCCGACGCCCTCCCGAGCCGCACGGCCCGGCTCGCCTACCGCGAGGGGCTGGTCGCCTCCACCGCCGGCGTCGCCCCCGGTTTCGTGCAGGGCAATCTGGCGATCCTGCCGGCGGAATATGCCGGCGCCTTTCACCGCTTCTGCCAGCTCAATCCGAAGCCGTGCCCGATCATCGGCATGTCCGACGTCGGCAGTCCCTTCATCCCCTCGCTCGGTGCCGATCTCGACATCCGCACCGACGTGCCGCGCTACCGGGTCTGGCGCGACGGTGAGGTCGTGGACGAGCCGACCGACGTCACCAAACATTGGCGCGACGATCTCGTCACCTTCGTGCTCGGCTGCTCGTTCTCGTTCGAAGAGGCGCTGCTCGACGAGGGTATGCCGATCCGCCACATCGAGAAGAACGTGCGCGTGCCGATGTACCGCACCAACATCGCCTGCGGCGAGGCGGGGCCGTTCGCAGGTCCCATGGTGGTGTCGATGCGCCCGTTCAAGCCGGCGGATGCGATCCGCGCGGTGCAGATCACCTCGCGCTATCCCGCCGTGCACGGCGCGCCCGTGCATCTCGGCCATCCGCATCTGATCGGCATCAAGGATATCGCCAAGCCCGACTACGGCGATCCGGTGCCCGTCGCCGACGACGAGATCCCGGTGTTCTGGGCCTGTGGGGTTACGCCGCAATCGGTGATCAACGCCGCGAAGCTTCCGTTCGCGATCACGCATTCGCCCGGCCTGATGCTGGTGACGGATCTCAAGAACAGGACCATGGCCGTGATTTAGTGGGCAGCATTTGCTGCTTCTTCGAGCTTTACCGCATCCATCAATCGCTTCATTCGATCAACCGAAATTCAGTCACAGAGGACTCTGCCATGACGATCACTCGCCGCGACGTATTGTTAGGTGCCACCGCCACCGCTGCGCTGGTGCCGCTCGCTGCACGCGCACAGACTTCGGAAGTCGTGATCGGCGTGATCTATCCGTTCTCCGGCGGCAGCGCCCAGCAGGGCGTCGACGCGCAGAAGGCCTATGAGACCGCGCTCGAGGTCATCAACAAGGACACCGATTTCGACCTGCCGTTGGCGAAGGGCGAGGGCCTGCCGGGCCTCGGCGGCGCAAAGATCCGCCTCGTGTTCGCCGACCACCAGGCCGATCCGCAGAAGGGCCGCGCCGAGGCCGAGCGCCTGATCACGCAGGAGAAGGTCAGCGCCATCATCGGTACCTATCAGAGCGCCGTCGCCGTCACCGTCAGCCAGATCTGCGAGCGCTATCAGGTCCCGTTCGTTTCCGCCGACAATTCCTCGCCGAGCCTGCATCGCCGCGGCCTCAAATATTACTTCCGCGCCGCGCCGCATGACGAGATGTACTCGGCCGCCATGTTCGACTTCTTCGATGCCATGAAGAAGAAGGGCACCAAGATCGAGACGCTGTCGCTGTTCCACGAGGACACCATCTTCGGCACCGACTCCGGCAACGCCCAGGCCAAGATCGCCGGCGAACGTGCCTATAAGATCGTCACCGACATCAAGTATCGCGCCAACTCGCCCTCGCTCTCGGCCGAGGTGCAGCAGCTCAAGTCCGCCAACGCCGACGTGCTGATGCCCTCGAGCTACACCACCGACGGCATCCTGCTGGTCAAGACCATGGCCGAGCTCGGTTACAAGCCGAACGCGATCGTGGCGCAGGACGCCGGCTTCTCCGAGAAGGCGCTCTATGATGCCGTCGGCGACAAGCTCGAAGGCGTGATCTCGCGCGGCACCTTCTCGCTCGACCTCGCGCAGAAGCGCCCGATGGTCGGCAAGATCAACGAGATGTTCAAGTCGCGCTCGGGCAAGGACTTCAACGATCTGACCTCGCGCCAGTTCATGGGCCTGATCATCCTTGCCGACGCCATCAGCCGCGCCAAGTCGACCGACGGCGAGAAGATCCGCGATGCGCTGGCGGCGACCGACATCCCGGGCGAGCAGACCATCATGCCCTGGAAGCGCGTCAAGTTCGACGAGATGGGCCAGAACAACGACGCCGACCCGGTGCTGCTGCAATATGTCGGCGGCAAGTTCGTCACCATCTTCCCGCCGCAGGCCGCGATCGCCGAGGCGATCTGGCCGATGAAGTAAGCGCTGCGGGGACAGCGGAGCAGGCGCTGTGGGAAGCAAGCTGCTCCCACATCGTCATTGCGAGGAGCGAAGCGACGAAGCAATCCAGACTGCTTCCTCGGAAACATTTCTGGATTGCTTCGCTTCGCTCGCAATGACGAAACCTGTTGTGACGTTTCGAACGGGGGACGACTTTTGACAGCCCAAGCCATTATCCAAAGTCTCGCAAGCGGCCTGCTCATGGGCCTGCTATACGGACTGATCGCCGTCGGCCTCGCGCTGATCTTCGGCCTGATGGACGTCACGAACTTCGCCCATGGCGAGTTCCTGATGATCGCGATGTACCTGTCCTTCTTCCTGTTCGCGTTCTTCGCCATCGACCCCTTGCTGTCGGCGCCGCTGGTCGCCGCGGCGCTCTTCATCTTCGGAGCGGTTGTCTACCTGCTCATTGTACGCTTCGCCATGCGGGCCAAGGCCAATGCCGGCATGGTGCAGATCTTCACGACCTTCGGCCTTGCCATCGTCATGCGCGGCCTCGCGCAGTTCTTCTTCACGCCGGACTATCGCAGCATTCCCCATTCCTGGCTCGGCGGTAAGACCATCTCGATTGCCGGCATCTTCCTGCCGGAGCCGCAGCTGGTTGGCGCGCTGGTCTCGATCCTCGCCTTTGCCGGCCTCTATTTCTTCATCCACCGCACCGATTTCGGCCGCGCACTGGAAGCCACGCGCGAAGATCCCGGTGCGGTCGCGCTGGTCGGCATCGACAAGAACCGCGTGTTTGCGTTCGGCTGGGGCCTTGGCGCCGCGCTGGTTGGTCTCGCCGGCGCGATCATGGCGAGCTTCTTCTACATCTACCCTGATGTCGGTGCGTCCTTTGCCCTGATCGCCTATGTCACGGTGGCGCTCGGCGGCTTCGGCAGCGTGTTCGGCGCCTTTGCCGGCGGCATCATCGTCGGCCTCGTCGAAGCCACCACCGCCCTGGTGCTGCCGCCTTCGCTGAAATCGGTCGGCATCTACGCGGTCTATCTGCTGGTCGTCTTCATCCGGCCGCGCGGCCTGTTCGGATCGATCTGATGGACAAGGAATTTGCAGCGCGGCGCCGCCGCGACCTCATCATCGCCGCGGTGCTCGCCGCGATTGCCGCAGCGACGCCATTGTTCGTGAAGGACGTCGTCGTCCAGAACATCCTGATCCTGACCTTGATGTATGCGGGACTGTCGCAAAGCTGGAACATCCTGTCCGGCTATTGCGGGCAGATCTCGCTCGGGCACGCGCTGTATTTCGGCCTCGGGGCCTACACCACCGAGCTGCTGTTCACGAAGTTCGGCGTGCTGCCCTGGTTCGGCATGCTGGCCGGCGGCGTGGTGTCGGCGCTGATCGCGATGGGGCTCGGCTATCCCTTCTTCCGCCTGCGCGGCCACTACTTCGTGATCGCCACCATCGTCATCGCCGAAATCGGCCTGCTGCTGTTCCACAATTGGGAATGGGCGGGCGCTGCGATGGGCATCACCATTCCGATCCGCGGCGACAGCTGGCTGAAATTCCAGTTCCTGCGCACCAAGCTGCCGTATTTCTATTTCGCGCTGGCGCTGTGCTGCATCGCCTGGTTCGTCACCTGGTGGCTGGAAAACTCCAAATGGGGCTTCTGGTGGCGCGCGGTGAAGGACAATCCGGACGCGGCCGAGAGCCTCGGTGTCGACGTGTTCAATTCCAAAATGGGTGCAGCGGCAGTCTCCGCTTTCCTGGTCGCCATCGGCGGCAGCTTCTACGCCCAGTTCGTCTCCTACATCGATCCAGAAAGCGTCATGGGCTTCCAGTTTTCGCTGCTGATGGCGTTGCCCGCGGTGCTCGGCGGTATCGGCACCTTGTGGGGGCCGGTGTTGGGGGCCGCCATCCTGATCCCGCTGACGGAGCTGACGCGCTTCAAGTTCGGCGGCTCGGGGCGTGGTGTCGACCTCATCGTCTATGGCACGCTGATCGTGCTGATTTCACTGGCCTTGCCGCGGGGCCTCCTCAGCCTGTTCTCACGCCCGAAGAAGACGGGAGCCACACGATGACCCCGCTTCTCGAAACCCGCGGCGTCTGGCAGCGCTTCGGCGGCCTCGTCGCCAACAGCGACGT
Organism: Bradyrhizobium sp. AT1; assembly: GCF_001590795.1. Lineage (GTDB taxonomy): Bacteria > Pseudomonadota > Alphaproteobacteria > Rhizobiales > Xanthobacteraceae > Bradyrhizobium. The sequence goes on along the minus strand of NZ_JXDL01000001.1, from coordinate 2,868,409 downwards.
CTCGATCTCGGTCGGCCGCGGCGAGATCGTCGGCCTGATCGGCCCGAACGGCGCCGGCAAGTCGACGCTGTTCAATCTCATCGCCGGCGTCTTGCCGCCGACGCAAGGCTCGATCCTGTTCGACGGCGAGGACGTCACCCGCATGCCGGCGGCCGAGCGCTGCCAGCGCGGCGTCGGGCGCACCTTCCAGGTGGTCAAGAGCTTCGAGACCATGACCGTCATCGACAACGTCATCGTCGGTGCGCTGGTGCGCAACACGGTGATGCGCGAGGCGCGCCGCAAGGCGCTTGAAGTGCTGGAGTTCACCGGCCTTGCAGCCCGCGCCCACGTGCTCGCCAGCGACCTCGTGCCGGCCGAGAAGCGCCGCCTTGAAGTCGCGCGCGCGCTCGCGACCGAGCCAAAATTGCTGCTGCTCGACGAAGTCCTCACCGGCCTGACGCCGACCGAGGCGCAGACCGGCGTGGCGCTGGTGCGCAAGGTGCGTGATGCCGGCATCACTGTGCTGATGGTCGAGCACGTCATGGAGATCGTGATGCCGCTGGTCGACCGCGCTATCGTGCTCGACCTCGGCAAGGTGCTGGTCGAGGGCAAGCCAAACGATGTCGTCCGCGATCCCAAGGTGATCAAGGCATATCTGGGAGATCGTCATGCTGTCGGTGCGTGAAGTCACGACCGCCTATCAGGGTCTGGTCGCGATCTCCGCGGTCAGTATCGAGGTCACCAAGGGCGAGATCGTCTGCGTCGCTGGCGCCAACGGCGCGGGCAAGTCGACGCTGCTGAAGTCGATCGCCGGTGCCGAGCGACCGCGTTCGGGCAGCGTCACCTTCGACGGCAAGCGCCTCGACGGCATGGCGCAGCATCACATCACCGCCACCGGCATCGCCTATGTGCCGGAGAACCGCCGCCTGTTTCCGCGCCTGTCGGTGCGCGACAATCTACGCCTCGGCAGCTATCTCTACCGCGGCGAAGCCGACCGCGAGGGACCGCTCGATCTCGTCTTCCAGCTGTTCCCGCGGCTCGCCGAGCGCCTCGATCAGCGCGCCGAAACGCTCAGCGGCGGAGAGCAGCAGATGCTCGCCATCGGCCGCGCGCTGATGACGCGTCCGCGGCTGTTGATGCTGGACGAGCCCTCGCAAGGCATCATGCCGAAACTGGTCGACGAGATCTTCCAGGCGGTGCTGCGCATCCGCGATGCCGGCATGACCGTGCTGATCGTCGAGCAGCGCATGGCCGAGTGCCTGGAGATAGCCGACCGCGCCTACATCCTGCAAACCGGCCGCGTGCTGATGCAGGGCCCGGCGGCTGAGATCAGGGGCAATCCGGACGTGCGCAAGGCGTATCTGGGACTGTAGCGGTAGAGTGTTAGGCCCGCTCGCGCAACATACTCGCTGTCATCGCCCGCGAAGGCGGGCGATCCAGTGCTCCGAGACGCCAACGAGATACGGATAAGCCGCAGCGTACTGGATTCCCCGCCTTCGCGGGGAATGACAGTGGTGGACGAGTTCAATGTTCGTGCCCATGCTCCGGCAGTGTCACCCCGAACACCTTCACCAGATCGGTCACCTGCTCCGGCGAGAGATACCGCGGGTTCATCCCGCGCAGCAGCAGGTACAGCTTCGCGGTCTCCTCCAACTCCTCGGTCGCGAACACCGCCGCTTCCAGCGTGTCACCTGCGACGACAGGGCCGTGATTGGCGAGCAGCACGGATGAGTATTTTCCCGCCAATCCCTTGATCGCATCGGCCACCGCGGGATCGCCGGGCCGATAATACGGCACGAGCGCGGTGGCGCCGCATTTCATTAGGTAATAGGCCGTCATCGGCGGCAGCGCTGCGCGCGGGTCGATCTCGGGCAGCATCGACAGCGCGACCGAATGGGTGGAGTGCAGATGCACGATCGCCTTCGCGCTGCCGCGTGTGTCGTAAAGCGCGGTGTGCAGCGGAACTTCCTTGGTCGGCGCATCGCCTGAAACCAGCCGGCCCTGATCGTCCAGGCGCGACAGCCGCGCCGGATCGAGGAAACCGAGCGAGGCGTTGGTCGGCGTCACCAGCCAGCCGCCGCCGTCCAGCCTGACGCTGATATTGCCGGAGGAGCCCGGCGTCAGCCCACGCTCGAACAGGGACCGTCCGAAGCGGCAGATGTCTTCGCGCAGCCTCGTTTCGTTGCTCGTCTCGTTCCTCATGGCCGTCATGCCCCTTTGTCTCACGCTTTGGCAGCGCGACCAAGCCGTGTTATCGGTTCGTCGAGCCCGCCGCAAAGGCCGGCCGTCCAGGAAACGTTCGCAAGGGTTAGTTGCATGTCCGCCTCCACGCCACAAAATCAGCGCATCGCCGTCATCGGGCTCGGCTCGATGGGGTACGGCATGGCGACCTCGCTGAAGCGCGCCGGCCACGCGGTCACCGGTTGCGATGTTTCGGCTGACGTCGTGGCGCGTTTCGTGAAGGAGGGCGGGGCGGGAGCAAAGACGCCCGCCGAGGCAGCCAAGGACGCCGACATCGTCGTCAGCGTCGTCGTCAATGCCGCGCAGACCGAGACGATCCTGTTCGGCAAGGACGGCGCCGCCGAGACCATGCCGAAGGGCAGTGTGTTCGTCTCCTCCGCCACCATGGACCCCGATGTGGCGCGACGTCTCGCCAAGCAGCTCGAGGCGACCGGCCGGCATTATCTCGATGCGCCGATCTCCGGCGGTGCACAGCGCGCCGCGCAAGGCGAGCTGACGATTCTGGCCTCCGGCAGTGCCGCGGCCTTTGCGAAAGCACGGCCCGCGCTCGATGCCATGGCCGCAAAGCTCTACGAGCTGGGTGATGCCGCCGGCCAAGGCGCCGCCTTCAAGATGATCAACCAGCTGCTGGCCGGCGTGCATATCGCCGCCGCGTCGGAGGCGATGGCGTTTGCCGCCAAGCAGGGCCTCGACATCCGCAAGGTCTATGAGGTGATCACCGCGTCCGCCGGCAATTCGTGGATGTTCGAGAACCGCATGCCGCACGTGCTGGACGGCGATTACACGCCGCGTAGCGCCGTCGAGATTTTCGTCAAGGACCTCGGCATCATCCAGGACATGGCGCGCAGCGCCCGATTCCCCGTGCCGGTCTCCGCCGCCGCGCTCCAGATGTTCCTGATGACATCAGCAGCCGGCATGGGCCGCGACGACGACGCGTCGGTGGCGCGGATGTATGCGCAGGTCACCGGCGTGAAGCTGCCCGGCGACAAGTAAGCAAGAGGACTCCCATGCCGCGTTTTGCCGCCAATCTCTCGATGATGTTCACCGAGGTGCCGTTCCTCGATCGCTTCGATGCCGCCGCTGCAGCCGGCTTCACCGCGGTTGAGTTTCTCTTTCCGTACGATCATCCCGCCGAGGCGGTCGGCGAGCGGCTCAAGCGCAACGGCCTGACCCAGGCGCTGTTCAACCTGCCGCCGGGCGACTGGAATGCCGGCGAGAAGGGCTTTGCGGCGCTGCCCGCGCGCTTCAATGATCTCAAGGCGAGCCTCGAGACGGCGCTGCCCTACGCCAAGGCGACCGGCGTCAAGCGCCTGCATTTGATGGCAGGCATCGCCAACCGCGGCGAGCGCGTCGCGATCGAGGCGTTCTACAAGTCGGTGGCATGGGCCGCGGAATTCTTCGCACCGCACGGCATCGACATCGTGATCGAGCCGATCAACGCCCGCAACGTGCCCGGCTACTTCCTCAACGATTTCGGCTTCGCGCGCGACCTGATCCAGGAGCTGAGGCTTGCGAACCTCAAGCTCCAGTTCGACATCTATCACTGCCAGATCATCCATGGCGACGTCACCATGCGGCTGCGCGAGATGATGCCGATCATCGGCCATATCCAGATCGCCAGCATCCCCTCGCGCAACGAGCCCGACGGCGAGGAGCTGAACTACCCGTTCCTGTTCGCTGAACTCGATCGTCTCGGCTATGCCGGCTTCGTCGGCTGCGAGTACAATCCGCGCGGCAAGACCACCGACGGCCTTGCCTGGTTCAAGCCCTACGCTGGAGTGAAGCCGTGACACTTGCAGCGAACATTGCTCTTGGCTGCATCGCCGACGACTACACCGGCGCATCCGATCTCGCCAACACGCTGACGCGCGCGGGCCTGCGCACCGTGCAGACCATCGGCGTGCCGCCGGACGATCTCGCGCTGCCCGAGGTCGATGCCGTCGTGGTGTCGCTGAAGAGCCGCTCGATCGAGGCCGGCCTTGCCGTCACGCGTTCGCGCGCGGCGGACAAATGGCTGCGCAGCCGCGGCGCGAGTCATGTGCTGTTCAAGATCTGCTCGACCTTCGATTCCACCGATGCGGGCAATATCGGCCCCGTCATGGACGCGCTCCGCGCCGATTGCGGTGAGGCGAACGTGCTGGTGACGCCGGCCTTTCCGGAGACCGGCCGCACCGTGTACCAGGGCAATTTGTTCGTCGGCGCCGTGCCGCTCAACGAGAGCCCGCTGAAGGATCATCCGCTCAACCCGATGCATGATTCCAATCTGGTGCGCGTGCTCGCGCGCCAGAGCGGGACGCAAATCGGTCTCATCGACCTCGCCACCGTGACGCGCGGAGCCGATGCCGTGCGGGCGCGGCTGGCCGAGCTCGCCAGCAAGGGCGTCGGCGCGGCCATCATCGACGCCGTGTTCGACCGCGACCTCGAGACCATCGGCCTTGTGGCCAGCGAACATCGTCTGTCGGTCGGCGCCTCCGGCATCGGCCTCGGGCTTGCGCGCGCGCTGGTGTCGACGGGGAAAGTCAAAGCAGCCAAGGCGAGCGGCGAGACCGGCGCCGCCGTCGGCGGACCGGCGGCTTGCCTCGCCGGCAGTTGCTCCCAGGCCACGCTTCAGCAGATCGCCAACGCCGAACGGGTCATGCCGGTGTTACACCTCGATCCGGACGGTATCATTACGGGGGGCGGCGAAGCACAGCGCGCGCTGGAGTGGGCGAGGTCGCGGCTTGCGGAGGGCCCCGTGCTCATTGCCTCAAGTGCCACGCCCGACCAGGTTGCCGCATTGCAGGCGCGCCACGGCCGTGACGCGGCCGGCCACGCGATCGAGCAGGCCATGGCCGATATTGCAGAAAACCTCGTAAAATCAGGCGTCCAGCGGCTGGTCGTCGCCGGCGGGGAGACGTCCGGTGCCGTGGTGGATCGGTTGAAGATCCCCGGATTTCTCGTGGGAGTCGAGATCGCGGCAGGCGTCCCGGTGCTTCATTCGGTGGGCGGCAAAGCCGACATGCTGCTCGCCTTGAAGTCCGGAAACTTCGGCGGCGCCGAGTTTTTCTCCGACGCGCTGAGGCTCATGCGCTGAACGCAGGGCATTTTTAGCTGCCTGTTCACATATTTCGGGTTTCCGTACTCATACGGAGTCGTAGTTAACGTCTGCTCAGGTGCTCTGGTGTTGGATGTCGGTGCTGCTCCCTTTGGTTGATTCGTAACTTCAGCATGCGCGTGCCGCGCCAGCACAAAGAGACCCGATTATGCTCGCCACCATTTCCATCCGCGCCAAGATCATCAGTGTCGTGGCGTTCCTGCTGGTCGCGATGGCCGGTATGGGCCTGCTCGCCATCACGAAGATGCGGTCGATGAATGCCAACACCGTCGACATCACCACGAACTGGATGCCCAGCGTGCGGGTGCTCGGCGAACTTCGGGCGAGCGTCATCACCTACCGCAATGTGGTCCGCCAGCACATGCTTTCGGAAACGCTGGACGAGAAACTCGCCAACGAAAAGACGGCTGTGACAGTGATCGAGGCGCTTGCCAAGATCCGCACTCGTTACGAGGCGATGATCAGCTCCCCGGAGGAGCGTGCGCTCTACAACGAGTGGTCAAAACTCTGGAACGACTACAAGAAGGGCACCGAGGAGGTGATGTCGCTCTCGCGCAAGGAGGCCGGCAAGGTTCCGCACGAGGCGCAGGAGCTGAACACCAAGACGGTCAACAAGATCGGTCTTGCGTCGGATGAGGTCCTGACGAAGGACATCGAGCTCAACAACAAGGGCGGCGATCAGGCGGCGCAGGATGCCGCGGACAGCTACGCCTTTGCCTTCATGCTGGTCTCGGTCATTCTCGGCGTCGCCGTCGTCATCGGCATGGGCGTCGGCTTCTATCTCGTCCAGGACGTCTCGAAGGGCATCAACTCGATCATCGAGCCGATGCAGGCGCTGGGCAACGGCGACCTCTCCGCCGAGGTCCCGCATCGCGGCGAGAAGACGGAGATCGGCGCCATGGCCGACGTGCTCCAGATCTTCAAGGAGGCGCTGATCGCCAAGAAGGCCGCGGACGAGGCTGCGGCCGCGGATGCCGAAGCCAAGATCGAGCGCGGCCGCCGCGTCGACAACATCACCCGCGACTTCGAAACCATGATCGGCGAGATCGTCCAGACCGTGTCGTCGGCGTCGACCCAGTTGGAGGCCTCCGCCTCGACGCTGACCTCGACCGCCGACCGCTCCCAGAGGCTGGCGACGACGGTTGCCAGCGCTTCGGAGGAAGCCTCGACCAACGTGCAGTCGGTGGCCTCGGCGACCGAGGAAATGGCCTCGTCGGTCGGCGAGATCAGCCGTCAGGTGCAGGAATCGGCGCGGATGGCGGGCGATGCCGTCGGCCAGGCGCGCGTCACCACCGAGCGCGTCAGCGAACTGTCCAAGGCCGCCGCCCGCATCGGCGACGTCGTCGAGCTGATCAACACCATCGCCGGCCAAACCAACCTGCTCGCGCTGAACGCAACCATCGAGGCCGCCCGTGCCGGTGAGGCCGGCCGCGGCTTCGCGGTGGTGGCGTCCGAGGTGAAGGCGCTGGCCGAGCAGACCGCGAAGGCGACCGGCGAGATCGGTCAGCAGATCTCCGGCATCCAGGCCGCGACCAACGATTCGGTCGGCGCCATCAAGGAGATCTCCTCGACCATCGAGCGCCTCTCGGAGATCTCCTCGGCGATCGCAGCGGCGGTGGAAGAGCAGGGCGCGGCGACGCAGGAGATCGCCCGCAACGTGCAGCAGGCGGCGCAGGGCACCCAGCAGGTTTCCTCCAACATCACCGACGTGCAGCGTGGCGCGACCGAGACCGGCACGGCTTCTTCGCAAGTGCTATCGGCGGCCCAGATGCTGTCCAACGATTCCGGCCGGTTGAAGAACGAGGTCAGCAAGTTCCTGACCAACGTCCGCGCGGCCTGACCTTCTGCGACGGGTATCGGACTACGCGAGAGCGGCGCCATCGGCGCCGCTCTTTTGCTTTAGGCGCCGCTATCGGCCTCTCATGAGATATTTTTCACGTGGGTCGTACGGTTCCAAATCTTTACGGGTTCCGAACTCCGGGAACCTTAACTCGGCGCAGTTTTTCGGAGGCTCAATCGTGCAGCTGCTTTCATTTTCCGCCATTCGTTCCATCCAATTGAAGATCGCCCTGATCGCCGGCCTCTGCCTCGCGGTCACCTGCGTTGTGCTGATCGGCTACGGGGTTTTCTCGGCGCAGAGCATGAACCAGTACGTGACCCAGGAGGTCATGCAGCTGGTCGACCGCCAGACCAAGGAGAGCCTGATGAACCGGGCCTCCGCCGAAGCCAACGCGATCAAGGCCGAGCTCGAGGTGGGCTTTGATGCTGCGCGCACCACAGCGCATGCCTTCGCGACCCTGGCCGACGAGAAGACCGGTACCCCGGTCGCGGCCCGGCGCGCCCAGTTCAACGCGCTCCTGCGTCACGTGCTCGAACTCAACCCCGCCTTCAACGGCACCTACTCGGCCTGGGAGCCGGGCGCGCTGGATGGCGATGACGCGGCGTTCAAGGGGCGCAAGGAGGTCGGATCGGACAACACCGGCCGCTTCTTGCCGTATTGGACGCGCAACGCCAACGGCGATATCGCGGTCCAGCCGCTGGTCGAGTACGACAGCAGCGAGCGGCATCCCAACGGCTTGGTGAAGGGCGCTTGGTACATCAATCCGAATACCACGGGTAAGGAGAACATCCTGGGCCCGCTGCCCTACATCGTTCAGGGCAAGGCGGTGTTCCTGGCGACCATGTCGGTGCCGGTCGTGATCGGCGGCAAGTTCCGCGGCGTCGCCGGCGCCGACTACAATCTCGACTTCGTGCAGAAGCTCGCCCTCAAGATCAACGGCTCGCTGTTCGAGGGCAAGGGCAAGGTCGCGATCCTCAACGACACCGGCCTGATCGTTGCCAACAGCGCAAACCAGGAGGTGATCGGCAAGAACGCGTCGGAAGCCGATCCGCGCTGGAGCGAGAGCCTCGCCATCGTCAAGGCCGGCAAGAGCACGGTGCAGGACGATCCGAAGTTCGCCAATATCGACATCTATGCGCCGATCCGCTTCGGGCTCACCGAGAACGCGTGGTCGGTCGTGATCTCGATCCCGCGCGACGTCGTGCTGGCCTCCGCACGGCAATTGGATGCCTCGCTCAGCGCCCGTGCGACATCCAGCACGTTCTGGCAGCTCGGTGTCGGCCTCGTCATCGTGCTGGCGGCGATCTTCCTGATCTCGTTCGCCGCACGCAAGATCGCGCGGCCGATCCAGGATTGCGCCAATTTCGCCGACGGTATCGCCAAGGGCGATTTCAACCAACAGCTCGAGATCGATCAGGCCGACGAGGTCGGCAGGCTCGCGACGTCGCTGAGTTCGATGCAGGGTGACATCAAGCGCAGCATCGAGCAGCGCGCTCAGGACCAGGCCACTGCCGATCGCGAGCGCAAGCGCAGCATGAACGAGCTGGCCGACAGCTTCGAGGCACAGGTGGGCGGCATCGTGGAGACGGTCTCGGCCGCATCCGGCGCGCTGGAGAGCTCGGCGGGATCGCTGAGCTCGACCGCCGAGCGGGCGCAACAGCTCGCCTCCGTCGTCGCTGCCGCGTCCGACCAGGCTTCGGGCAACGTGCAATCGGTCGCTTCGGCGACCGAGGAGATGGCCTCGTCGGTGGGGGAGATCAGCCGCCAGGTGCAGGAATCGGCGCGGATGGCGAACGATGCCGTCGGCCAGGCGCGCGCCACCACCGAGCGTGTCAGCGAGCTGTCGAAGGCCGCCGCCCGCATCGGCGACGTCGTCGAACTGATCAACACCATCGCCGGCCAGACCAATTTGCTGGCCTTGAACGCCACCATCGAGGCGGCGCGTGCGGGCGAAGCCGGCCGTGGCTTCGCGGTGGTCGCTTCCGAGGTGAAGGCCCTCGCCGAGCAGACCGCGCGGGCAACCGGGGAGATCGGCCAGCAGATTTCCGGCATCCAGGTGGCGACCAACGATTCGGTCGGCGCCATCAAGGAGATCTCCTCGACCATCGAGCGTCTGTCGGAAATCTCATCGACAATTGCGGCGGCGGTGGAAGAGCAGGGCGCGGCGACCCAGGAGATCGCCCGTAACGTGCAGCAGGCGGCGCAGGGAACTCAGCAGGTTTCCTCCAATA
>NZ_JXDL01000001.1:2826180-2858376 GCF_001590795.1 Bradyrhizobium sp. AT1 | reverse complement strand
TCACCGACGTGCAGCGCGGCGCGACCGAGACCGGCACGGCCTCCTCGCAGGTGCTGTCGGCGGCGCAGATGCTGTCGAACGACTCCGGCCGGCTGAAGAACGAGGTCAGCAAGTTCCTGACCAACGTCCGCGCGGCCTGAACCTGCACCGGCCAAACGACGAGCGGCGCCGAAAGCGCCGCTCGTTCTGCGTCTGCGGTAGCGATGATATCGCCCGCAGGTGGCAATCTCTGGGATCGCCCGTAGTGTTACGGGTGGCGCCTTTTCACTGATGGTTAAACCGGATTTACGACAATCGAGGCGAGGGCAGCTTCGCGTTGGCGACGGTCCCGTTTGGAATAATCGATATTGCATTCCATCTTTTGGGGGCCCTGATGCGCAAGAATCTTCCCGTCACCGATGTCGAATATCCCGTCAGCGACGAAACGCTGATCGTCTCGCGGACCGATCTCAAGGGCAAGCTCAGCTTCTTCAACGAGGATTTCATCGCGGCCGCTGGCTTCACGTCGGCGGAGCTGATGGGGCAGCCGCACAACATCGTCCGTCATCCCGACATGCCGCCGGAGGCGTTCGACAATCTCTGGGACACGCTGAAGGCCGGCAAGCCGTGGCTCGGCGCGGTGAAAAACCGCCGCAAGAACGGCGACTTCTACTGGGTGCTGGCGACGGCCTCGCCGATCCGGGAGAACGGCCAGGTCAAGGGCTACACCTCGATCCGTACCAAACTGCCGGCCGACCAGCGCAAGCTCGCCGAACAGGTCTACGCCGCGATCCGCGAGAAGAAGCCGCATGGCTACCGCATCGACGCCGGCATCATCCGTCGCCGCTCGTGGCTCGACCGCTTCAGTATCTTCACCGGCACGCTGAAGGCGCGGCTCGTCACCACGATGGCACTCCAGGCGCTGTTCATGCTCGCGCTCGGCATCGGCGGCGCGCTCGCCTCCGGCGGTTCATCCAGCCTGATCCTGTCGGCGCTGGCTGTCGTCGGCGCCGCGATCGTCTGCTTCGCGGGCCTTGCAACCATGCGCGCGATTCAGGGGCCGATGCAGCAGCTCAACGACACCCTGGTCAACCTCGTGCAGGACAAGCTCGACAACCGCATCGTGATCGAGCGCGACGACGAGATCGGCGAGGCACTGCGCAACCTTCAGACCGTCCAGACCATCATCCGCTTCAGCCGCGACGAGGTGCAGGCGGTGCAGCGCCGCGCCGAGACACAGCGCAAATCCGACATGACCAAGCTTGCCGACGGCTTCGAGGCTGCGATCGGCGAGATCGTCGAGACCGTGTCGTCGGCTGCAACCGAGCTCGAGGCTTCGGCCTCGACGCTGTCCTCGACCGCTGGGCGGGCGCAGGAATTGGCGACGGCCGTCGCAACCGGCTCGGAAGCAGCCTCCACCAACGTCCACTCGGTGGCGTCGGCCGCCGAAGAAATGTCGTCCTCGGTGCGCGAGATCGGCCGCCAGGTGCAGGACTCCTCGCGCATCGCGAGCGAGGCCGTCAGCCAGGCGCATGCCACCACCGAACGTGTCAGCGAATTGTCGAGGGCCGCATCGCGGATCGGCGACGTCGTCGAGCTGATCAACGCGATCGCCGGCCAGACCAATCTGCTGGCGCTCAATGCGACGATCGAGGCGGCTCGGGCGGGTGAGGCCGGACGCGGCTTTGCCGTCGTGGCCTCCGAGGTCAAGGCGCTCGCCGAGCAGACGGCCAAGGCCACCGGCGAGATCGGCCAGCAGGTCGGCGGCATTCAGGCGGCGACGCAGGATTCGGTCAGCGCCATCGGCGAGATCAGCGGCACCATCGCGCGCCTGTCGGAGATCGCTTCGGCGATCGCGGCGGCCGTGGAGCAGCAGGGCGCCGCAACCCAGGAAATCGCCCGCAACGTTCAGCAGGCCGCCCACGGCACCCAGCAGGTCTCGTCCAATGTCGGCGACGTCCAGCGCGGCGCCTCCGAAACCGGCTCGGCGTCCTCGCAGGTGCTGTCGGCGGCGCAGATGCTGTCGCGCGATTCCAACCGACTCAAGCTCGAGGTCGGCAAGTTCCTGAACTCCGTCCGCGCCGCCTGAGACAGGGCCACCGCATGGCTGTGATGTCGATTTTGCAGTGCGGTAGCAGGGAAGTGAATGCAGGATAGTTCTGGTTATTAGCGTTTCCGGCGGTGCTCGGGTAAAGGGGAATGGGGATCGCCGTGGGGGCGGCTTCCGTAGTCTCGTTTGACCTGGATTGCCTGGCGCATGATTGCTCTGGTCCGTATTGCCCTGAGCCGGCCCTATACGTTCGTCGTGCTGGCGCTTCTGCTGCTGATCATCGGACCGCTCGCGGCGCTGCGGACTCCGACCGACATCTTCCCGGACATCCGCATTCCCGTGATCGGCGTGGTCTGGCAGTACACCGGGCTGCCGCCGGACCAGATGTCGGGCCGCATCACGACGCCGTTCCAGCGCGCGCTGACGACCACGGTCAACGACATCGAGCACATCACGGCCAATTCCTACAACGGCTTTGGCATCATCAAGATCTTCTTCCAGCCCAACGTCGATATCCGCACCGCCAACGCGCAGGTCACCGCGATCTCGCAGACGCTGATCAAGCAGATGCCGCCGGGCGCGACCCCGCCCTTGATCCTGAACTACTCCGCCTCGACCGTGCCGATCATCCAGGTGGCGCTGTCGGGCGACGGCTTGACCGAGCAGAACCTCGCCGATATCGGCATCAACCAGCTGCGCACGCCGCTGGTCACCGTGCCCGGCGCGGCGATCCCCTATCCGTTCGGCGGCAAGCAGCGCCAGGTTACGATCGATCTCGACCCCACCGCACTCCAGGCCCGTGGGCTCTCCGGCCAGGACGTCGCCAATGCGCTCGCCGCGCAAAACCTGATCACGCCGGTCGGCACCCAGAAGATCGGCCAGTTCGAATACAACATCCAGCTCAACAACTCGCCGCTGAAGATCGACGAGCTCGGCAATCTGCCGATCCGCACCGTCAACGGCGCGATGGTCTATGTGCGCGACGTTGCGAGCGTACGCGACGGCAATCCGCCGCAGACCAACATCGTCCATGTCGACGGCAACCGCTCGGTGCTGATGATGGTGCTGAAGGCGGGCGCGACCTCGACGCTCGACATCATCGCCGGCATCAAGCAGAAGGTGATCGACGTCAAGGACCAGCTTCCCGACGCGCTGAAGATCGGCTTCATCGGCGACCAGTCGGTGTTCGTCCGCGGCGCGATCCAAGGCGTCGCCGTCGAGGGCGTGATCGCGGCGCTGCTGACCAGCGTCATGATCCTGTTGTTCCTCGGCAGCTGGCGCTCCACCATCATCATTGCGGTCTCGATCCCGCTCTCGGTGCTGGGTGCCATCATCATGCTGTCGGCGATCGGCGAGACGCTCAACATCATGACGCTCGGCGGCCTCGCGCTGGCGGTCGGCATCCTGGTCGACGACGCCACCGTGACGATCGAGAACATCAATTACCATCTGGAGCAGGGCAAGCCGGTCGAGCAGTCGATCCTCGACGGCGCCAACCAGATCGTGACGCCGGCTTTCGTGTCGCTGCTGTGCATCTGCATCGTGTTCGTGCCGATGTTCTTCCTCTCGGGCGTCGCGCGCTTCCTGTTCGTGCCGATGGCGGAAGCCGTGATGTTCGCGATGATCTGGTCCTTCATCCTGTCGCGCACGCTGGTGCCGACCATGGCGAACTATCTGCTGCAGGCGCATGTCCATCACGAAGGCGGGCCGCCGACATCGCGCAATCCGCTGGTCTGGTTCCAGCGCGGTTTCGAGGCAAGGTTCGAGCGTATTCGCGGCGGCTACCATGACTTCCTCGGCCTTGCGCTGGCGCACCGCGCCGTGTTCGTGATCGGCTTCATCTGCGTGGTCGGCGCGTCCTTTGCGCTGGTGCCGTTCCTCGGGCGCAACTTCTTCCCCGCGGTCGATGCCGGCAACATCCTGATGCATGTCCGCACCCAAGTCGGCACCCGCGTCGAGGAGACCGCCAACCAGCTCGCCGACGTGCAGAAGGCGGTCCGCAAGCTGATCCCGGGCGAGATCGAGACCATGACCGACAACATCGGCATGCCGATCTCCGGCATCAACATGACCTACAACAACACCGGCGTGATCGGCCCGCAGGACGGCGACATCCAGATCAAGCTGAAAGAAGGCCACAAGCCGACCGAGGAGCACGTGAAGGTGCTGCGCGAGCAGCTGCCGCGCCTGTTCCCCGGCGTCAGCTTCGCCTTCCTGCCCGCGGACATCGTCAGCCAGATCCTGAATTTCGGTGCGCCTGCGCCGATCGACCTGCAGATCCGCGGCGCCAATCTCGCCGCGAACTTCGCCTACGCCAACAGCCTGCTGGCCAAGGTCCGCAAGATTCCCGGCGTCGCCGATGCGCGCATCCAGCAATCGCCGAACGCGCCGACCTTCAACATCGATGTCGACCGCACCCGCGCGCAATATGTCGGCCTGACCGAGCGCGACGTCACCAACAGCCTCGTCGTCAATCTCGCCGGCTCCTCGCAGGTCGCGCCGACCTACTACCTAAATCCGGACAACGGCGTGTCCTATTCGATCGTGATGCAGACGCCGCAATACCAGATCGACTCGCTCAGCGCGCTGCAGACGCTGCCGATCACCGCGGCCGGTAATGCCCAGTCGCCGATCCTCGGCGGTATCGCCGACATCAAGCGCTCGGCCTCGAGCGCCGTGGTGTCTCAGTACGACATCCAGTCCATGGTTCAGATCTTCGCGACGACCTCGGGTCGCGATCTCGGCGCGGTTGCCGCCGATATCCGCCAGTTGATTGCCGACACCGCCAAGGAGGTGCCGAAGGGGTCCTCCGTGGTGCTGCTCGGCCAGGTGCAGACCATGAACAGCGCTTTCGCCGGCCTGCTGTTCGGCTTGCTCGGGGCTGTCGTGCTGATCTACTTCCTGATCGTCGTGAACTTCCAGTCCTGGTCCGATCCGTTCGTGATCATCACGGCGCTGCCGGCCGCGCTCGCCGGAATCGTCTGGATGTTGTTTACGACCGGGACCACGCTGTCGGTCCCCGCGCTCACCGGCGCCATCATGTGCATGGGCGTCGCCACCGCCAACAGCGTGCTCGTGATCTCCTTTGCCCGCGAGCGCTATGCCGAGCTCGGCGATCCCGTCGCCGCGGCGCTGGAAGCCGGCTTCGTCCGGTTCCGCCCGGTGCTGATGACCGCGCTCGCGATGATCATCGGCATGGCGCCGATGGCGCTTGGGCTGGGCGAGGGCGGCGAGCAGAACGCGCCACTTGGCCGCGCCGTGATCGGCGGCCTGATCTTTGCAACCTTTGCCACGCTGATGTTCGTTCCCGTGGTATTCAGCATGGTCCACAAGAAACAAGGCGCCAAAGCCGCCGCCTCATCGGAGACCCCGTATGTCGCCCACTGAACCCCGCTCCCCGGTCTCGCACCGGAAACTGGGCATCTTCGGCGTGGTGGCGCTGATTGCGGCGGGTCTCGTCGTCGGCACCGGCATCCGCGCCCGCGAGGAGCAGGGCTCCAGATTGAAGGAATGGACCGATGACCAGGCCGTGCCCAGTGTCGCGGTGACGCTACCGAGCGCCAAGGCGCTCAACGCCACCATCGATCTGCCGGGCCGGCTGGAAGCCTATTATCGCGCTCCGATCTTTGCCCGCGTCCCCGGCTATCTCAAGAGCTGGAGCGCCGATATCGGTGCGCGCGTGAAGGCCGGTCAGGTGATCGCCGAGATCGAGGCGCCCGATCTCGATCAGCAATTGCTGCAGGCCAAAGCCGACCTCGCCAGTCAGCAATCCAGCGCCAAGCTGTCGGAAGCAACCCTCAACCGCCGCAAGACCCTGGTCGCCTCCAACTTCGTCTCCGCGCAGGAGATCGACGAGCGCACCGCCGATCTCTCCAACAAGAACGCGGCGGTTCGCTCGGGACAGGCCAATGTCGAGCGGCTGGAGGCGCTCGCGGGCTACAAGAAGATCACCGCGCCGTTCGACGGCGTCGTCACCGCGCGCGACACCGATGTCGGCGCCCTGATCAATGCCGGCGGCGGCTCAGGACCTGCGATGTTCGTGGTCTCCGACATCACCAAGCTGCGCGTCTACGTCAACGTGCCCCAGAATTACGTGCCCGCCATCAAGATCGGCGCCAAGGCGACGATCACGCTGCCCGAATATCCAAACCGCAATTTCCAGGCGACGGTGGAGGCCTCCTCGCAGGCCGTCGACGTCGCCTCCGGCACCACGCGCATGCAGCTCGGGCTGGATAATTCGAACGGAGAACTGATGCCCGGCGGCTATGCCAGCGTGAAGCTGAACCTCCAGCGCGATTCCGCGCCGCTCAGCATCCCCGCCAGCGCGCTGATCTTCAACAGCAACGGCCTGCGCGTTGCCACCGTCGGTGCCGATGACAAGGTGCTGTTCAAGCCCGTGACCATCGCCCGCGACCTCGGCCGCGAGATCGAGCTCGCCTCGGGCATCGCCGCGGATGACCGCGTCATCACCGCGCCGCCGGACGGCCTCTCCGACGGCGATGCGGTGCGTGTGGTCGGCGCCAAGGCCAAGCCGGCCACCGCGTCGGAGAAGCAGCCGCCGAAGGGGTGAGGCGGTCTCTCGCCACGACGCCAGTCTCGTAGGGTGGGCAAAGGCGCTCTTGCGCCGTGCCCACGAATCTTTCCGGATCACATGAAGATGGTGGGCACGCTTCGCTTTGCCCACCCTACGAGATCACGCCACCCGCCACTCAGGCACGCCGTCCGCGGCCATCGTGATCTCGCCGGCCGACCCCACCGGCGTCCGATCCATATTCAGCAGATGCGCCAGCGTCGCGCTGTCGCCCGCCGCAATCCGCGCCAGCGTGCGGCGATCGTCCGCCGTTCGCAGCATCACCACGCCATGCTCGACCTCGCCGCCGCGGCCGTAGAGCACCGTAAAGCTCTCGACCTTGCCCTTGCCCGAGGCCTCGCCTGCGAACTCCGGCACCGCGCGCTTGTTGCGGTCGGCCTCGCCTTGCACGCTGGTCTCCTGCGCCAGCGCCTCGCGCGGCGGCGCCTTTGCCACCAGCAGCGCGTGATGCTTGGTGACGAAGCCGCCCTGGCCGTAGAGCAGGCCGAGCTTGGCGCCGTCGCGCAGGCGCCGCACCATCGCGCAGGCCGCATGCGTCATGTAGGTGTTGAGCGGGGCGCCGAAGAAGGTGAGGCCGCCGGTCACGGTCGGCTGCACGTCGGCGCCGAGGCCCAGCGTCCGCCGCGCCATCTTGGGCACGCAGGGGAAGCAGCTGTAGAGCTCGATCGCGTCGAACTTCTTGCCATCGCCGTCGGCGAGGTCCATCACCGCCTTGAGCACTGCGTTCTGCGGATGGCTTTCGTAAAACTGATCGCGCAACAGATAGTCGCGCGGCTCTTCCGCCGAGGCGCCGCCGAGCGGATAGACGAGCTTGTCCTCGGCGATGCCGAGCGCACGCGCCTTGGCAAGGCTCGTCAGAAGCAGCGCGCCGCCCATGTTGACGCTGGGGTTCGCCACCATCAGCTTGTTGTAGGGCCAGGCGATCAGGCGGTTGTCAGCGGTCGGCGTCGTGATCTCCTCGGGCGCATAGCGCCGCTTCAGCCAGGCATTGGGATTTTGCGCCGCGGCTTCCGAATAGCGCGACCATAGCGTGCCGGATTCCGCCATCGCCTCACGCGGCGTCTGGCCCCAATGCGCGGAGGAGGCGGCCTCGTAGAACGGATAGACCGTGACCGGCCGGAACACCCCTAACTTCACCGCCAACGGCTTCTGGAACGCCGCGCCGCGCTTGGGCTCCTCGACGTCATGGGCGAACGGCGTCCACGGCAGCTTGACGCCGGCGCGTTCCGCCTTGGTCGCGGTCGATTGTGCCTCGGCGCCGCAGACCGCCGCCACGGTACATTCGCCGCGCGCGATGCGCTTGGCCGCCTCGTGGAGGTAGCGGATCGGGCTCTCGCCGCCGACCGGGCCGTAATAGCAATGCGCCGGCGAGATGCCGAGACGCTGCGCCAACAGCTTCTCGGGATCGCGATAGCGCCAGCTCAGGAAGTTCACGACGTCGAGCGATTGCACCTCGCCGAGCAATTTGGCGCCGGCGTCCGCTTCGGCGCGCCGCAGCGCCTGCTCGAGCAGATCGAGCGGCTCGAGGCCAGCGGCGATGTCCTTCGGGCGGTCGACGATCTCGCCGATGCCGACGATGACGGGGATGCGGTCTTCGGGGATATTGGTCATTTCTTCTTGCTTCATGTTTCAGATCTCGGGCACGCCGTCGTCCTTCGAGGCCTTCGCTGCGCTACGGCACCTCAGGATGACGGCTACACAGACAGCGTCATCCCTGCGCGATGGCAAAGCCATCGTCGCTGGAGGTGCGAGTGATGGGGCGCGCGGCGCCCCATCGGGAGCCTCGAAGGATGGGCCGCGGACACCACGCGAGCCACATGCAACTACTCCGCCACCAGCGCATTCATGTGCTCGACGGCTTCGGCGAACTCTTCCTTGAACTCCTGCACCACCGCACCGGCCGACTTCACGCTGTCGATCAGTCCGACACCCTGGCCGACGAAATAGCTGACGAGGTCGCGCGCCCTCGCATTGCCGCTCGCGGCCGCGCGGTCGATCGAATTGAAGGCATCGCGGCTGATGATGCTTTGCAGCGGCATCGGCAGCGCGCCCGGGCTATCAGGCGCACGATCCCAGGCATCGGTCCAGACCGAGCGGAGTTGCCGCGCCGGCTTGCCGGTGCGGCCCTTCGAGCGCACCGCGTCGCGCGAGGATGCCGCGATCATCTTCTCGCGGAAGATCTCTGTCGTTTCGGCTTCCACCGTCGCAAGCCACACCGAGCCGGTCCAGGCGCCGGCCGCGCCCATCGCCATGCAGGCCGCCATCTGCCGTCCCGTCATGATGCCGCCGGCGGCCAGCACCGGCACGTCGCGAATGGGCTTGATCGCCTTGATCACCTCCGGCACCAGCACCATGGTCGAGACCTCGCCGCAATGGCCACCGGCCTCGGTGCCCTGCACCACGAGAATATCGACGCCGGCCGCGACCTGGCGCAGCGCGTGCTCCTTGGCGCCGACCAGCGCTGCGACCGGTACGCCGTGCCTCTTGCCCATCTCGATCATCGCCTTCGGCGGCACCCCCAGCGCATTGGCGATCAGGCGGATCGGATGATTGAAGGACACTTCGAGCAATTGCAGCGCCGTCTTGCCGTCGAACGGCTGCGGCTGATCGGCCGCGACCTCCGTGCTCGTCAGCTCCATGTCGTATTTCTTCAGGAGCTCGCGCGTGTAGGCGCGGTGCTCCTGCGGCACGCGTGCCTCCAGGCTCTTCCAGGTGACGTCCTTCTCGCCTGACGTGGAGATGTTCTCGGGGATCAGCACGTCGATGCCGTAGGGTTTTCCGTCGACGTGATCGTCGATCCATCTCAGCTCGCGCTCGAGCGTATCGGGCGTGTGCACGGTGGCGCCGAGCACGCCAAAGCCGCCCGCGCGGCTGACGGCGGCGACGACGTCGCGGCAATGGCTGAAGGCCAGCAGCGGGAACTCGATTCCCAGCATGTCGCAGATCGGCGATTTCATGGCTCTCGCTCCCGGTGGCCCTCGCGTTATCGTTGCTGTCTTGCCGAAGCAAGTGTGGACGCGAGCCAATCGATGACATGCCGGATTTGGCGAGGCATCTTGTGTGTAGGCGTCGCGCTCATCCCACAGGCTGGCCGCCCGTCATTCCGGGGCTCGCGTCAGCGAGACCCCGAAATCCATTTTTCAGAGCATTCCTGGCGGAGCGATGGAATCCGAGTTCGCCCTGCGGGCGCCCCGGAATGACCGGGAAGGGGCCTGCCATGACAAAACGTGAAGTTGTCCGGCCCGGCAATGCGTTGCGATACCCTTGCCATCGGCCATTCCCGGGCTAATTAATGCAGACGCATCTTTTCCGCCGGAGCACCCCGCATGACCGACGCACCCGCCTACGTGCCGCCCAAAGTCTGGACCTGGAACAAGGAGAATGGCGGGCAGTTCGCCAGCATCAACCGCCCGATTGCCGGGCCCACTCACGACAAGGAGTTGCCGGTCGGCAAGCATCCTTTCCAGCTCTATTCGCTGGCGACGCCGAATGGCGTGAAGGTCACGGTGATGCTTGAGGAGCTGCTGGCGCTCGGCCACAAGGGCGCCGAGTATGACGCCTGGCTGATCAAGATCGGCAACGGCGACCAGTTCGGCAGCGGCTTCGTCGACATCAACCCGAATTCGAAGATTCCCGCGTTGATGGATCGCTCCGGTCCGGAGCCGATCCGGGTGTTCGAGTCCGGTTCGATCCTGTTCTACCTCGCCGAGAAGTTCGGCGCCTTCCTGCCGAAGGATATCAAGACCCGCACCGAGGCGATGTCCTGGCTGTTCTGGCAGATGGGCAGCGCGCCCTATCTCGGCGGCGGCTTCGGCCATTTCTACGCCTATGCGCCGACCAAGATCGAATATGCCATCGATCGCTTCGCGATGGAGACCAAGCGCCAGCTCGACGTGCTCGACCGGCGCCTCGCCGACAACGAATACCTCGCGGGCAAGGAGTATACGATCGCCGACATGGCGGTGTGGCCGTGGTACGGCGCGCTCGCCAAGGGCCTCGTTTATGGCGCCGGCGAATTCCTCTCGGTGCAGGACTACAAGAATGTGCAGCGCTGGACCGACCAGATCGCCAAGCGTGCGGCCGTGAAGCGCGGCCGCATGGTCAACCGCGTCTCCGGCGATCCCGCCAGCCAGCTCCACGAACGACACGATGCCAGCGATTTCGAGACCAAGACGCAGGACAAGATCGAGCCTGCGACGTAGGTGCGTAGGGCGGATTAGCCGAAGGCGTAATCCGCCACTCTTCGTCACGTAGGCGTTCGGCGGATTACGCTCTCGGACTGCGCTTCGCGCAGCCGCGAGCCAATCCGCCCTACGCGATCAATCCGGCAAAATTTCCCCGGAGCCGCCAAGATCCGCGGGCAGGTCGGCATATTTCGGCAGGCCATCCCTAACCGAGACCATCTTGCTCACGTAGTTCGCGTGCAGGGTCGGCTGGTGTCGGTATCCCTTCAGCAGATTGGCGTAGACGTCGATCAGCCGCATCCGCGGATGCTCGGTCATGACGTGGCCGCCGCAGCGCTTGCAGAACTTTCGATAGGAATGCTCGGTCTTGTTGAACGTCCTGAGCTCTGCCTCGCCCTTGGTAATGCGCACAGCGTCCGACTTCCACAGGCTGAAGGCGTTGATGGGCGCCGCCGACCACGCCTGGCAGTCGGCGCAATGGCAATAGCCTGCAAACATCGGCTTCCCGGTCACCTCGACCTCGACGGCGCCACAAAAGCAGCCGGCGCGATAGCTCGCCTGTGGCTCGGTATGCGTATCCTCCCCCTCGGCGAGGAGATCGTTGTATTCAGGACTCTTCCGCATGAAATTGCGGATGAAGTCGCACTCGACCGAGAGCTTGTGCCCCTGGGCCCGCACCGCGTCGAGCGTGGCGCGGCCGAGCTTCGAGCCGATGCCGCGGCCACCGAGCTCCGGCGGCACCTCGGTGTGCACCAGCGTGATCGCGCCCTCGATCTTGCGGTAGGTGACGAAGGCGATCGGCCCGTCGACGTCGAGCTCGAACCGCTCACGTTCTTCATTGTCGCGAAAGGCTTCCGGCATCATCTCGCTCCCAGGTTCGGCTATGGGGTCTCTGCGCCTTCCGCCGCCGGAAACACCACGCGGTCGTCGGTGCGGCAGTAGCGGTCGGCGAACATGCGGCCGATCGGGTGATAGCGGTCCATGTGCACCCGCATCGCCTTGTCGTCCCACAGCTCGTCGCGGATGTGGAAATGGATTCCTTCGCCCATGATCAGTTTGCGATCGTCGTTGACGTCGATCAGCTTCCAGAGCTTGCACTCCATCGCCCAGGGCGTATCGGCAAGCCGCGGCACCGCGATCGTCGTCGAGGGCGCAAGCTTGAGGCCGAGATAGTCGGGCTCGCCGATCTCAGGCGGAAAGTCGCCGCTGCTCTCATGCATCGCCCGCGCCAGCGGCTCGTCGGCGATATTGACCACGAATTCGCCGGTGCGCTGGATGTTGAGGAAGGTGTCCTTGTCCTCACCATTGGGCTTGCGGTTGGCCGCGAACATGCAGAGCGGCGGATCCTCGCAGAAGGCGTTGAAGAAGCTGAACGGCGCGGCGTTGACCACGCCGGTCGGTCCGAGCGTGGTGACCCACGCGATCGGCCGCGGCAGGATGAAGGATGTCAGCACCTTGTAGCGCTCGCGTGGCGTCAGCTCGCTGGCGGCGTAGTCCATGGTGGCTCCTGGGCAAGTCGTCATTGCCGGGCTTGACCCGGCAATCCATCATCATGAAGAAATGTCGCCTTCGATGGATGCGCGGGTCAAGCCCGCGCATGACGAGCTGAGATCACGCCATGCTCAGCTCGTGGCGCCCGACCACCATCCAGTGCACCTCGTCCGGACCGTCGGCGAAGCGCAGATGGCGGACGTCCTGATACATCTCGGCGAGAGGGGTCCAGTGCGAGATGCCGGTGGCGCCGTGCATCTGGATGGCCTGGTCGATGATCTTGCAGGCGCGCTCCGGCACCATGGCCTTGACCATGGAGACCCAGACGCGGGCCTCCTTGTTGCCGAGCACGTCCATCGCCTTGGCGGCCTTGAGCACCATCAGCCGCATCGCCTCGATCTCGCAGCGGGCCTGCGCGATGATCTGCATGTTGCCGCCGAGATGGGCGATCTTCTTGCCGAAGGCTTCGCGGGTGAGGCCACGCTGCACCATCAGGTCGAGCGCCTTCTCGGCCTTGCCGATGGTGCGCATGCAGTGGTGGATGCGGCCGGGCCCGAGACGAAGCTGCGAGATCTCGAAGCCGCGACCTTCGCCGAGCAGCATGTTCTCCTTCGGCACGCGCACATTGTTGAAGCGCATGTGCATGTGGCCGCGCGGGGCATGGTCCTGGCCGAACACGTACATCGGCCCGAGCACCTCGACGCCGGGCGTGTCGCGCGGCACCAGGATCTGCGACTGCTGTTTGCTGGGCGCTGCGTCCGGATTGGTCTTCACCATCACGATCAGGATCTTGCAGCGGGGATCGCCGACGCCGGAGATGTAATATTTCTCGCCGTTGATCACCCATTCGTCGCCGACCAGCTTCGCCGTCGTCGAGATGTTCTTGGCATCGGAGGAGGCGACGTTCGGCTCGGTCATGACATAGGCCGAACGGATCTCGCCATTGAGCAGCGGCTTCAGCCACTTTTCCTTCTGCTCCTTGGTGCC
This sequence comes from Bradyrhizobium sp. AT1, assembly GCF_001590795.1. Lineage (GTDB taxonomy): Bacteria > Pseudomonadota > Alphaproteobacteria > Rhizobiales > Xanthobacteraceae > Bradyrhizobium. The sequence goes on along the minus strand of NZ_JXDL01000001.1, from coordinate 2,845,094 downwards.
GACGCGCTCCAGCACCTCCATGTTGCCGGTGTCCGGTGCCGAGCAGTTCATGCTCTCGGACGCCAGCGGGCTCTTGCCAAGCTCGGAGGCGATATAGGCGTAGTCGAGATTCTTCAGGCCCTGGCCGGTCTCGTCATCCGGCAGGAAGAAGTTCCAGAGGCCTTCCTGCTTGGCCTTGTTCTTCGCCTTCTCCAGCACCTCGAGCTGCTTCGGCGTAAAGCTCCAGCGGTCTTCCTTGCCCTCGCCGGCCTTGGCGAACTCGATCGACATCGGCTCGACGGTGTCGCGGATGAATTTCTTGACGTGATCGTAGAGCGGCCGGACCTGGTCCGACATCCGGAGGTCGTTGAGCTCGTCGCCGGGATTGAGGGTGTAGTTGGTGGTGCGGGGAATGTAGGTGTGTTTTGTCATTGTTCCTCCCGGGGACGTTGAGATCGTTCTGGCGGCAGAATAGTGCCAGCGCGGCCAAAGTGCGAGCGCGCATTTTCGGTGCGCGGAGCCATGCCACGCGATGGAATTTGGCGAGAGCGTTTGAAATGTTGTTTGAATGGAGCTGGTTGAGATCTGTAGCCCGGATGGAGCGAAGCGCAATCCGGGACAGACACAGCTTTGGCGCAACCCGGATTACGCTTCGCTCCATCCGGGCTACGGTATCCAACTGTGCGCGCCAAATTAGTTCGGCAGCCGATGCATCGCGCAGATCTTGTTGCCGTCGAGATCGCGCAAGTATGCGAGATAGAGCTTGCCGCCGGGGCCCTGGCGGATGCCGGGCGGATCCTCGATCGATTTTGCGCCGGCCGCGACACCGGCCGCGTGCCAGGCATCGACCTGCTCCGGCGAATTGGCGGCAAAGCCGATCGTGCCGCCGTTCGCGCACGTCGCCGGCTCGCCGTTGATCGGCTTCGACACCGAGAACACGCCGGTCTTGGTGATGTAGAAGATGCGGTGGCCGTCGACCCTGGCCGGCCGCACCTCGAGCGTGCTCAGGAGATTGTCGTAGAACGTCTTGGCCTTGTCGAGATCGTTGGTGCCGATCATGATGTGCGAGAACATTTGCCCATTCCCTCAGAGTTTGTAGCCCGGATGGAGCGAAGCGTAATCCGGGTCTTGTTTGCTTCTGGCAGTCCGGATTGCGCTTCGCTCCATCCGGGCTACGAGATCTCAGAACGCGGTATAGCCGCCGTCGATCACGAACGTATCGGCCGTGTGATACGACGACGCCTTGCTCATCAGATACACGGCAATGCCGCCGAAATCGCTTGGCTCGCCGAAGCGGCGCACCGGAATGCGCGGCATCACGTTGGCGACGAACTTCTCGTTGGCCATGAGACCCGATGTCATGTCGCTCTTGATCCAGCCGGGCAGGATCGCGTTGGCGGTGACGCCGTGGCGGGCCAGCTCGACGCCGAGCGCGCGCACCAGCGCGTTGATCGCGGCCTTGGTCGCCGCATAATGCTCGTTGCGCGCGGTGCCGAAGATCGAGGCGAGGCTCGAGGTCGCCACCAGCCGGCCGAAGGGATCGCCGGCATTGGCGCGCTCGGTCATGTGCTTTGCTGCAGCCTGAAACGCGTGGAACACGCCGTCGAGATTGGTCGCGAACATCGTGCGCCATTCCTCCTCGGTGCGCTCGATGAAGGACCTGCGGCCGCCGCCGCCGATGCCGGCATTGGCGAAGCAGCCGTCGACCCGGCCGAAAATGTCGAGCGTCGCCTTCATCGCGGCATTGACCGAGGCGGGGTCGGTGACGTCGCAGACGCGGGCGTCGACCTTGCCCGACAGCCCGGCCATGCTCGCGGCAGCAGCCTTGTTCTTGTCGGCATTGCGGCCCCAGATCGAGACGTTGCAGCCCTGGCCGGCGAGCGCCTGCGCGATGCCGAGCCCAATGCCGCCGTTGCCGCCGGTGACCACGGCCACGCGGCCGGTGAGGTCGAAAATGTTCATGGCGCGTTTCCTGTTTTTTGGTCTGCGGCGCATCAGCCGCTGCGCGCAAGATTGCTTGCTATGCTCTGATCACCATGGACAAGACCGCGCCAAAAATCAAATATGCGCCCCGGCAAAAGTAATTCCGGTCTGCGAAACTGGCGCGGTCCGCAACTGACGAGGAAACCATGCAGTTCAAACACGTCACGCTCGATTTCGATGGTTCGGTCGCGATCCTCAAGCTCGACCATCAGGAGGTGATGAACGCGGTCTCCGTGGACATGCTGGGTGGCCTCGCCGAAGCGCTCGACGCGATCGAGGACAAGAAGGACGAGGTGCGCTGCGTGGTGCTGACCGGCGCGGGCCGGGCGTTCTGCACCGGCGCCAATCTGCAAGGGCGCAACAACCAATCGAAGAAGACCAAGGCCGGCCTGACGCTGGAGACCGGGTTTCATCCGTTCCTGCGCCGCATCCGCAATCTGCACTGCCCGATCGTGACCGCGGTCAACGGTCCGGCGGCCGGCGCCGGCATGAGCTTCGCGCTGCTCGGCGACATGATTCTGTGCGCGCGCTCGTCCTATTTCCTGCAGGCCTTCCGCCGCATCGGCCTCGTGCCGGATTGCGGCTCGACCTGGCTGTTGCCGCGCCTCATTGGCCGGGCGCGCTCGATCGAATTGTCGCTGATGGGCGAGCGGCTGCCGGCCGAGAAGGCGCTGGAATGGGGTCTCGTCAACCGCGTCTACGACGACGGCGTGCTGATGGAGGAGGCGATGAAGCTCGCGCGCGACCTTGCCAGCGGCCCGACGGTGGCGCTGTCGCTGATCCGCAAGCTCTACTGGGACAGCCCGGAGAATTCCTTCGAGGATCAGCTCAATCTCGAATTCCAGTGCCAGCTCCGCGCCGGCGACACCCAGGACTTCCGCGAGGGCGTCGGCGCGTTCCTGGAGAAGCGGCCCGCCAAATTCAACGGCAAATGATCAAGGGCAAATGATCGAGGCCGAGCTTTCCCGCAGCGCGCAGCGCTGGTGCAAGGGCGCGACCGGTGTCACGGGCGCGGCCAAATTGTCGGGCGGCGCCAGTCAGGAAACCTGGCGCTTCGACATCACCCATCCCGATGGCGTGATCGGTACGATCCTGCGGCGCTCGCCGAAGGGGTATGGCGCAGCACCGACGCGCGCGGCGGGCCTTGCCGCCGAAGCGCAGCTGATGCAGCTCGCCTTCGAGGCCGGCGTGCCGTCGCCGCGCGTGATGCATGTGCTCGTGCCGGAGGACGATCTCGGCACCGGCTTCATCATGCAGCGGGTCGAGGGCGAGACCATCGCGCGCAAGATCCTGCGCGATGACGAGTTCGCAGCGGCGCGACCGCGCCTCGCGCGGCAGATCGGCGGGATTCTCGCAGGGCTCCACAAATTGCCGCAGGACAAATTGCCCGCGTTGCGCAGCCGCGGCGCGACGCAGGAGATCGCCGAGTTCGACCGCGACTATCGCAGCCTGAACTGGCCGAAGCCCGTGTTCGAGCTGGCGCTGCGCTGGCTGCGCGACCACGATCCCGGCCCGTCGGGCGAGACCACGCTGGTGCACGGCGACTTCCGCAACGGCAATCTCATCATCGGTGCCGACGGTGTCCGCGCCGTGCTCGACTGGGAGCTCGCCCATCTCGGCGATCCCATGGAGGATCTCGGCTGGGTCTGCGTCAACTCCTGGCGCTTCGGCGAGATCGACAAGCCCGTCGGCGGCTTTGGCTCACGCGAGGACCTGTTCGCCGGCTACGAGGCCGCCGGCCGCAAGGTCGATCCCGAGCGCGTCAAATTCTGGGAAGTGATGGGCACGCTGCGCTGGGGCATCATGTGCGGCGGCATGATGCAGCGGTTCCGCGAGGGCCCCGACCATTCGATGGAGCGCGCGATGATCGGCCGCCGCGCCTCTGAGACCGAGATCGATCTGTTGCGGCTGCTATCGCCGCGCGGGAGCTGAGCCATGCAGGACGAGCCGACCCCGATCGAGCTGACCAAATCCGTCGCCGATTTCCTCCGCAACGACATCACGCCGCTGATCTCCGGCCACCAGGCCTTCAAGCTGCGCGTCGCCATCAACATCCTCGATCTCGTCACGCGGCAACTGACGCGGGAGGAGGGAAGTGATGCTGCGGAAGTGGAACGGCTGCGCGCGCTGCTCGGAATCGACGGATCAGTGACGGATCTCAACCGCGCGCTCGCCGAGCGTATCGCGAAAGGCGAGATCGACCTCGCAACCCCCGGCCTCGCCGAGCATCTGTGGGCGACCACGATGGACAAGCTCGCCGTCGATCAGCCGAACTATGCTTCATACAAGCGCGAGCAGGGGCGGGGCGGCTAAGGAAGTCTGGGCTCCACACTCGCTGTCATCGCCCGCGAAGGCGGGCGATCCAGTACTCCGAGACGATTGTGGTTGAAACGATAGGGTGCGGCGTACTGGATGCCCCGGTCAAGCCGGGGCATGACACCGGTATTGTCGGAGATGCACGTCGCGGCCAAGAGCGAAGAGCTCTTACTTTCCCACCCATTTCGGCGGCCGCTTCTCCGAGAACGCCTTTGGGCCCTCGATGTAATCCTGCGAGGCCACCATGGCCTGCACCGCCGGATAGTCGCGCTGCTCCGCGATCGCCTGTTCCAGCGAGACGCCGAGCCCCTTCTGGATGGCCTGCTTCGAGGCCCGGATCGACATCGGCGAGTTCTTGGCGATCGTCTCGGCCCAGCGCAGCGCGGCGGTGAGTGCCTCGCCCTGTGGCACCACCTCGTTGACGAAGCCGAGCTCGAGGCCTTCCTTGGCGCTGACATGGCGCGCGGTGAGGATCATGCCCATGGCGCGCTTCAGTCCGATCTGCCGCGGCAGCCGGTGCAGGCCGCCGGCGAGCGCGGCAAGGCCGACGCGTGGCTCGGGCAGGGCGAAGGTCGCATTCTCCGAGGCGATGATGAGGTCGCAGGCGAGCGCGATCTCGAAGCCGCCACCCATCGCGACGCCGTTCACGGCAGCGATGATCGGCTTGTCGCAGTCGAAGCGCGCGGTGAGGCCGGCAAAGCCGCCCTTGTCCCAGCCGCGCTTGCCGCCCGCCGCCTGCCACTTCAGGTCGTTGCCTGCGCAGAACGCCTTGTCGCCGCTGCCTGTGACGATCGCGATCCATTGCTCGGGATCTCCGGCGAAATCGTCGAACACTTTCTGCAATTCGAAATGCGCATCGGTGTGCAGCGCGTTGTAGACCTCCGGCCGCGACAGCGTCACGATCGTGATCGGCCCCTTGCGTTCCACCTTGGAAAATTTCAGCTCCATCGCGCGCTCTCCGCATTTTCTTTCGAAGGAATATTGGCGTCATACTACCGCGCGCCAGCGCTGGCGCGCCATCGAATTGCGCTGGAGGGCCTTGCGCGTGCCACACGCCTTGCCTTGCTTGACTTGAGCGCGCTCTTCTCACCTTAATCGTGCGAAGCAGAAATGCGCCTAGCGCCTTAACGCAAAACGATAAAATCAATCCGGGAGAGAACCTGTGGATTTCTCATTGCCAGCCGATCTCGTCGCCTATCTCGGAGACCTCGACCGTTTCATCGCACGCGAGATCAAGCCGCTGGAAGAGGCCGACGACAACATACGCTTCTTCGACCACCGCCGTGAATGGGCGCGCACCGATTTCGAGAATGGCGGCCTGCCCCGGCACGAATGGGAGGCGCTGCTGCGCAAGGCCAAGGACCTCGCGGATGCCGCGGGGCATCTGCGCTTTCCCGTGCCGAAGCAATATGGCGGCAAGGACGGCTCTAACCTCTGGATGGCCGTGATCCGCGAGCATTTCGCGGCGAAAGGCCTCGGCCTGCACAACGACCTCCAGAACGAGCACTCCGTCGTCGGCAATTTCCCTGTCGTCACCATGCTTGACCGCTACGGCCGCGACGACCAGAAGGCGATGATCGACGGCTCGATCAAGGGAAAGTACCGCATCACCTTTGGATTGACCGAGCCGCATCACGGCTCGGACGCCACCCACATGGAGACGCGTGCGGTGCCCGCGACGCGTGACAACGTCAAGGGATGGATCATCAACGGCGAGAAGATGTGGACGACGGGCATGCATGTCGCCACGCACTGCGCGCTGTTCGCGCGTACGTCAGGCAATGACGGCGATGCCCGCGGCATCACCTGCTTCCTGGTGCCGGCCAAGAGCCATGGCGTCAAGGTCGAGGAGTACATGTGGACCTTCAACATGCCGACCGACCATCCCCGCGTCAGCTTCACCGACGTGTTCGTCCCCGAAGATGCGCTGTTCGGTGAGGTCGGCCGCGGCCTGTCGCTGGCACAATGCTTCGTGCATCAGAACCGCATCCGCCAGGCCGCAAGCTCGCTCGGCGCGGCCGTCTACTGCATCAACGAGAGTGTGAAGTATGCGCGCGAGCGAAAGCCGTTCGGCCGCGCGCTCGCCGAGAACCAGGCGATCCAGTTCCCGCTGGTGGAGCTTGCGACGCAAGCCGAGATGCTGCGCCTTCTGATCCGCAAGACCGCCTGGGAGATGGACCAGCTCACCGAGGAGCAGATCGAGCGAACGCTCTCCGACCGCGTCTCGATGTGCAACTATTGGGCAAACCGTCTCTGCTGCGAATCCGCCGACCGCGCCATGCAGGTCCACGGCGGCATGGGCTATTCACGCCACAAGCCCTTCGAGCACATCTACCGCCACCATCGCCGCTACCGCATCACCGAAGGCAGTGAGGAGATCCAGATGCGGAAAGTCGCGGGATTCCTGTTCGGCTATATGGGGCCGGGGAAGCATTGAGGCTTGCGCCGCTCTTGTAGGGTGGGTTAGCGGAGCGTAACCCACCACTTTTGTTCGAGTTGAAAGTGAAGAGGTGGGTTACGCCTACGGCTAACCCACCCTACAACACCGCGTCCTAATTCACCCGCCGATCCTTCCCCGCCCAATACGGCTCGCGCAATTGCCGCCGCAAAATCTTGCCTGAGGGATTCCGCGGCAATGCCGGCAGAAACTCCACACTCTTCGGCGTCTTGTAGCCGGCGATGCGCGTCCGGGTGAAGTTGATGATGTCGGTCTCCGTCGCTTCCTTGCCCGGCTTCATCACCACGACGGCTTTCACGGCCTCGCCCCATTTGTCGTCGGGGATGCCGATCACTGCGGCCTCGGCGACGTCGGGGTGATCGCACAGCGCGCTCTCGACCTCGGCGGGGTAGATGTTCTCGCCGCCGGAGATGATCATGTCCTTGATGCGGTCGTGGATGTAGAGGTAGCCGTCCTCGTCCATGTAGCCGGCATCACCCGTGCGCAGCCAGCCGTCGCCGCGCAATGTCGAAGCGGTCGCCTCCGGCAGATTCCAATAGCCCGCCATGTTGGAGCCCGAGCGCGTCGCGATCTCGCCGACCTGCCGCGGCGGCAGCGGCTTGCCGTCCGCATCGAGGATCGCGATCTCGACCCCCGGCAGCGCCTTGCCGGCCGAACGCATCCGCTCCAGCCCCTCGACGTGGTCCTCCGGCGGCAGCGCAACGATGGTGCCTGTCGTCTCGGTCATGCCATAGAGCTGAACGAAGCCGCACTTGAAGACCTCGATGCATTCCTTCAGCAGCGCCGCCGGAATCGGCGAGGCGCCATACAGCATGTATTTCAGCCGTGAAAAATCCACCGTCTTCGCGCGCGGCTGCCGCACCACGAACTGCATCGCCGCAGGAACCATGAAGAGTTTTGTGATGCCGCTGTGCTCGAAGAAGTCCAGCACCTTGGTCGGATCGAACTCGCGCGCGATCACGCCGCGGGCGCCATGATAGAGGCCCATCACGCCCCAGCCGGAGCCGCCGATGTGGAAGACCGGCATCGCGACCAGCGAGACGTCGTCGGTCGACCACCGGTTCCAGTCCGGCTTGTCCTCGGCATTGCCTGATTGCACCAGGTTGAGGAAGTTGGCGTGCGAGAGCATCGCGCCCTTCGGCTTGCCCGTGGTGCCAGAGGTGTAGAGCTGGATCGCGATGTCCTTGGTGTCGATCGCCACCTTCGGATCGTCGCCGCCCTGCGCATCGCGCCAGGCCGTAAAATCCGGCCATTCCGGCGCACCGCCTTCGGTGGTGATGACAGTGCGCACGCCCGGGATCTGATCCTTGATCTGATGGACCTGCGTGATGAATTCCGGCCCGACGAACAGCACCGGCGCCTTGCAGTCTTCGACGATGAAGGCGACCTCGGGCCCGGCGAGCCGCCAGTTCACCGGCGCCATCACGACGCCGGCCTTCATAGCTCCCATCAGCAGTTCGAAATAGATGTCGCTGTTCTTGCCGAGATAGGCGATGCGGTCGCCATGTCTGACGCCCATCGCGATCAATGCGTTGGCGACCTTGTTGGTCCTGACGTCGAATTCGGCAAAGCTGGTGAGGCGGCCCTCGAACTCGTAGGCGATGGCATCGCCGCGGCTCCCGGCGCGCTCGCGCACGATGTCGGCGAGAGTTGCCAATTTCTGTGTGGACATGTTTCTCCCGTGGCGTCTTGTTTTTGTGCAGGGGAGTGTGGGGGCAATCGCGGGTGAAGACAAGACGGAGGGGGATGCCGCAGTTTCGTGTCCCGGACGCTGCGCAGCACGGAGTGATGCGCTGCAGAGCCGGGACCTAGCATCTCTGCGGCATGGGCGCCGGCTCAGCAACGCATCACCTCGCAAGTGCGACGCGCTGCGCTGCGTCCGGGGCACGAGAGAGCACTACCCCCGCTTCGCCCGGTCCTTCTCGTTCTGCGCCATGATGCTCTCGCGGGCGGTTTTCCAGTCGTCGTCGCTCCAGTCGCGGAGCTGGTAGAAATTGCCGCCCATCGCGAGCGCCTGCGCGCCGTCCATCGCGATGGTCTCGCCGCTGATCCAGTCGCAGCCGCCGGAGATAAGGAACACCGCGACGTTCTGCAATTCTTCCATGGTGCCGACGCGGCCCATCGGGTTCATCGCCTTGGTGCGCGCGCCGGCCTCGTCGCCGGGCTTGATGCGCTTGCTCATGCCCTCGGTCGGGATCTCGCCGGGCGCGATGGTGTTGAGGCGGATGCCGTAGCGGCCCCATTCGGCGGCGAGCGACATCGTCATGGCGTGGATCGCCGACTTGCTCATCGCCGACGGCACCACGTAAGGCGAGCCGTTGCGCACCCAGGTCGTGGTGATCGACACCACGTTGCCGGGTTGCCTGGCCGCGATCCAGCGCTTGCCGACCGCCTGGGTCACGTAGAACGTGCCGTGCATGACGATGTTGGCGACGGCGTCGAAGCCGCGCGGCGACAGCTCCTCGGTGCGCGAGATGAAATTGCCGGCGGCGTTGTTGATGAGGTCGGTCAGCGGGGCGTCGCGAAAGATAGTCTCGATCATCTCCTCGACCGCGAGTGCGTTGCGGATGTCGACGCCGTGGCTGGTGACGCGGCCGCCATGGAGATCCATCAGCTCGGTCGCAGTCTCGTCGCACACGATCTTGCGGCGGCCGCAGATATGCACCTCGGCGCCGAGCTGCAGGAAGCGCGCCGCCATCGACTTGCCGAGACCGGTGCCGCCGCCGGTCACGAGAATGCGCCTTCCGGCGAGAAGATTTTCCTTGAACATGGCTGTTTCCCCCGTAGGGATTGTCAGTTAATTGGTCGATTGACTAAATCCGGCCAACAGCGTCCTGTAAAGCGGCACTGAACAAGAACAGGCAAGAACTCGGGGAGAATTCGTCCATGGAAGAGCGCGTCTCGATCTCGATCTCGGAAGGCGTCGCGGACGTGCGGCTGGTGCGCGCCGACAAGATGAACGCACTCGATCAGGCGATGTTCGAGGCCCTTGTCGCGGCAACCGAGCGGCTTTCGAAGGAAAAAGGCGTGCGCGTCGTCGTTCTCTCAGGTGAAGGTCGCGCCTTCTGCGCCGGCCTCGACATGGGGCGTTTTGCCGCCATGAAGGAAAAGGGCGGCAACGGAATTCCGGGTGGCGAAAATCGCGATCTCACCAAGCGGACGCACGGCCAGGCCAACTTCCCGCAACAGGCGGTGTGGGGCTGGCGCCAGCTTCCGGTGCCGGTCATCGCGGCCGTGCACGGCGTTGCCTTCGGCGGCGGCTTCCAGCTCTCGCTCGGCGCGGACATGCGCTTCCTGAGCCCCGATGCGCGGATGTCGATCATGGAGATCAAATGGGGCCTGGTGCCTGACATGGCGGGCACGCCGATCCTCGCCAGCCTCGTGCGCGACGATATCCTGCGCGATCTCACCTACACCGGCCGCATCTTCTCGGCGCAGGAGGCGATGACCTACGGCCTCGCCACGCGCATCTGCGACGACCCGCGCGCGGCGGCGCTCGAAGTCGCGCGCGAGATCGCCGGCAAGAGTCCCGATGCGGTCCGCGCCGCCAAACGGCTGCTCAACAATCTCTCGGTCGATCCGGGTCCGGCGCTGCTCGCGGAATCCGTCGAGCAGCAGAAGCTGATCGGCAGCCCGAACCAGACCGAAGCGGTGCGCTCCAATCTGGAGAAGCGCGCGGCGAGGTTTGCGGATTAGCCCCTCCTGTCATTCCGGGATGCGCCGGAGGCGCAGACCCGGAATCCATCGAGCCGCACGCTCCGTCGCCAAATGGATTCCGGGTTCGATGCTTCGCATCGCCCCGGAATGACGATCTGACCGGTACCCATTTCTCAACCCGACGAAAGATCGGAAAACAACAATGAGCGAAACGTCCAATTTTCTCGGCATCGTCTCCGGCGACCGCCGCCGCACCCACACCGACGTCGCAGCCCGTGCCGACCGCATCGCCTCCGGCCTCGCCAGGATCGGGGTGAAGCCAGGCGATTGCGTCTGCATGCTGATGCGCAACGACATCGCGTTCCTGGAGGCGGCCTATGCCGCGATGCGCCTCGGGGCCTATGGCGTGCCGATCAACTGGCACTTCAAGCCGGAGGAGATCAATTACATCCTTGGCGACACCGGCACGTCCGTGCTGATCGGGCATGCCGACATGCTGCACGCCTTGCGCGATGCCATTCCTGCGGGCGTCACCGTGCTCAGCGTGCCGACGCCGCCGGAGATCCTGTCCAACTACAAGATCGATCCCGATCATCTGAAGACGCCGGACTTCGCGATCGATTTCGAATCCTGGCTGGTCAAGTTCCAGCCCTATGACGGCCCGGTCGTGCCGCAGCCCATGAACATGATCTACACGTCAGGCACCACGGGCCATCCCAAAGGCGTCCGCCGCCACGCGCCGACGCCGGAGCAGCAGGCCGCCGGCGAGCGCATGCGTGCGATGATCTATGGCCTCAAGCCCGGCGCCCGCGCGATCCTGCCGGGACCGCTCTATCATTCCGCGCCGAACTCGTTCGGTATCCGCGCCGGCAAGCTCGGCGGCGTCTTGGTGCTGATGCCGCGCTTCGAAGCCGAGGAATTCCTGCAAGCGATCGAGCGTTACAGGATCGACACCATCTTCATGGTGCCGACCATGTTCATCCGCCTGATGAAGCTGCCGGAAGCGGTGCGCAAAAAGTACGACGTCTCCTCGCTGCGCCACGTCATCCATGCCGCAGCGCCCTGTCCCGCGGACGTCAAGCGCGCCATGATCGAATGGTGGGGGCCGGTGATCTACGAGTTCTACGGCTCGACCGAGTCCAGCGCCGTCACCTTCGCGACCTCAGAGGACGCGCTGAAGAAGCCCGGCACGGTCGGCAAGATCTCGCCCGGCGCGGAGCTGCGCTTCCTCGGTGAGGACGGCCGCGTGCTCGGCACAGGCGAGATCGGCGAGATCTATTCCCGCATGGCGGAGCTTGCCGATTTCACCTACCACAACAAGCCCGAGAAGCGCGCCGAGATCGACCGCGACGGCTTCATCACATCAGGCGACGTCGGCTACATCGACGAAGACGGCTACGTCTTCATCTGCGACCGCAAGCGCGACATGGTGATCTCGGGCGGCGTCAACATCTATCCGGCGGAGATCGAGTCGGTGCTGCACGCGGTGCCGGGCGTGCATGATTGCGCCGTGTTCGGCATCCCCGACGCCGAATTCGGCGAGGCGCTGATGGCGGTGGTCGAGCCGCAACCCGGCGTCGCGCTCGAAGCCGCCGGTGTCCGCGCCGCGCTGAAGGCGCATCTGGCCGACTACAAGGTGCCCAAGCACATCGAGATCCGCAGCGGCCTGCCGCGTGAGGATTCCGGAAAGATCTTCAAGCGCCGCCTGCGCGATCCCTATTGGGAGCAGGCGGGGCGAAAGATATGAGACCCTTGTAGCCCGGATGGAGCGAAGCGCAATCCGGGGCGGTGCTTGCGGCTGACATCCCGGATTGCGCTGCGCTTCATCCGGGCTACAAAGGAATCCAGGGAAGCATTCACGATGACCGACGCCGCAAACGAAGTCCTCTACACCGTTGCCGACCACATCGCGACCATCACGCTGAATGCGCCCGAGCGCATGAACACGATCTCCGGCCCGATGCTGAACGATCTGGCGCGGCTGCTGACCGAGGCCAACGAGGACAGGAACGTCCGCGTCGTCATCCTCACCGGCAGGGGCAGGGCGTTCTGCGCCGGGCTTGACCTCCGCAAGGAGCGCGACGGCAACGGCCTCAGCGCGGCGTCCTCGACGACCACGATCAACCTGCGCAACACCCCGCCGACGGTGCTGCAGGCCATGGACAAGCCGACCATCTGCGCCGTCAACGGCGGCGCAGCCGGCTATGGCATGGACACCGCGCTCGGCTGCGACATCCGCATCATGGCGGAGTCCTCAAAGCTCGCAGCCGCCTTCGTCAAGCGCGGCGTGGTGCCGGAGTCAGGCGGCACCTGGCTGCTGCCGCGCATGCTCGGCTGGGCCAAGGCGTCCGAGCTGATCTTCACCGGCCGCACCCTCAGTGCCCGCGAGTGCCTGGACTGGGGCCTCGCCAACGAGGTCGTGCCGGACGCGGAGCTGATGACCCGTGCCACCGCGATCGCCCGCGAGATCGCCGCCAACGCGCCGCTCGCGGTGCAGGCCTCCAGGCGGATGATGCGGATGGGCCTCAACGAGAATTTCCACGACCACGTCCACCACGTCTATCTCCAGCTGCTGCCGCTGTTCAAAACCCAGGACATGGCCGAAGGCATGAAGGCCTTCATGGAGAAGCGCGAGCCGAAATTCGAGGGGCGGTAGCCGGCTGCGCTGCGCCACTTGCAACAGGCTCCAATGCTGCTGAGCCTCATCCTGGGGAGACCGCGAAGCGGTCGTCTCGAAGGACGAGGCACGCGCTCCGCTCGCGGAAAATGCGATATACACTTCATTCGGGCTATTCGGCCGTCATAGCAGAGACGGATTTCGTGCCTATATGAGTGGGATCGTCCACCTCCGGATCATCCCATGTCTCCCGTTTCCATGCTCCTCAACATCCTCTGGATCATCTTCGGCGGCGCCTGGATGGCGTTCGGCTGGGTGATCGCCGCGGTCATCATGGCCGTCACCATCGTCGGCCTGCCGTGGGCGCGAGCGGCATTCAACATCGCCGTCTACACGCTGCTGCCGTTCGGCTCGCGTGCGGTCAACCGCTACGACGTCACCGGTATCGAGGATATCGGCACCGGCCCGCTCGGCGTGATCGGGAACATCATCTGGTTCGTGCTCGCCGGCTGGTGGCTGGCGCTCGGCCACTTATTGACCGCACTGGCGCTCGCGATCACCATCATCGGCATTCCCTTCGCCTGGGCGCATCTCAAGCTCGCCGGCATCGCGCTGTGGCCGATCGGCAAGGTGATCGTGCCGGCGTAGGGCGTGTATGAGGATTGCTTTCCATTGAGAGCAGCTATTTTGATCTTGCTTCTGACGTTGTCGCCGCCGTTATCCGCGCAGGCGCACAATGTAGAGTCGCCATCCGTTTCCCGCTTCCGTGCTTGTGTTCGTATGCACGCACCTGATGCGCAGGCGGCGGGGGGGCGGACGATGGTGGACGCTGCAAATTACGCGATAAGGGCCTGTCTGCAGCTGTTCGGGATTTTCCTGGACCCCAACGCCTCCTCGAAAGGGAAAGTCGCGGAGGAAGCGCTACCACCCGGAATTCTTCGTGCGGTCCTTAAGGAGGAGTGGGGCAACTTCCTTGGGCAGAAAAGCAGCCCATGGCCCGTAGGATTGGTTCGCTTCGCTCCACCATCCTACGCCTCACACAATCCCTGGCGTTGCCCGACGGGCAAAACACGCCACATGCAGGTCAACGCACAGTCCCACAAAAATTCTGATTGACCGAAATCTCTGTTTCGGCTAAACCGCATTCCATCCCGGCCCGCCAAAAGGGGCGTTTCGCGATCGTCACGATACGTGAGCCGGGATGCGATGGACGCGGCAGCGCCGGCGCGTGAGGTGATGGCAGGGCGGGCGAACCCCGTGAGCCATCGCGATCCGCGGCACGACACGGCGCGGTCACAGCGTTTGTTTTCGGCTTTGGGGGCGAGCACGCGCGAGCTCTCGAATGTCCGGGGAGGGACGTCCGCGGACGGCAAAAGCGTGTGGTCCTGGCGCCCGGGGTTCTGGCGTCAAGGCTTGCGGTGATGTGGCGGCCCGACCGGGCGCGTGCATCGATCAGCCGCAAGGCGACGGGGGCAATAGTGCATCGCTCCCCGGGGAGAGCGCGCCATAAGCCGTAACACCATTGCGCAGGGAAGGCCGGGCGTCCGGCATCACCTGTGGTCAACCCCGCGTGCGTTCTTCGCGTGCGGACCTCGGGTGCCAGCCGGCGCCCGGCCTTCCCTGCGCCCTTTCTCTTCCAATGGGGCGAAACGGACAGCACAGCTCGGGCGGAACGCGCCGCGAGATCGCGAAGACGTGTTTGTAGAGATTGAAGAGGGTCTCGTGCCCCGGACGCAGCGCAGCGCTTCTTAGCGATGCGCTGCAGAGCCGGGGCCCATCTCTCCACGTATACCGTGGGCCTTCTAGGTCCCGGCTCTGCGCAGCAGCGTTGCACGCTGCAGCGCGTCCGGGACACGGACCAGCCGGCAGTGTGCGCCGCCACCAAGTTCATCTTGCACTGCGGCGGAAAAATATCGCACACTCGCCGTGCCGGGCCATCCAAGCGAGCTCGAACCAAGGAGCGAGCCATGTCCCTCCAGACCGTATCGTCCGACGCCGCTGAACCGCGCTCCAACCGTCCTGAGGACATCCAGGTTACGGAAGCGGAGGCACGGCTGCGGGACGACATCCGCCTGCTCGGGCGCATCCTCGGCGACACCGTGCGCGACCAGGAGGGCGCCGAATTGTTCGACTTGGTCGAGCGCATCCGGCAGACCTCGATCCGGTTCCACCGCGACGAGGACCGGCTGGCCCGCCGCGAGCTCGAGCAGATCCTCGACAGCATGTCGACGTCAGAAACTGTACGTATCGTCCGCGCCTTCAGCTATTTCTCGCACCTCGCCAACATCGCCGAGGACCAGAACAACATCCGCCAGATGCGGGCTCGCGGCGCGGGCAAGAACTCAGGCGTGCTGGCGGAAACGCTCGCCCACGCCAAGGCGGCGGGCATCGGCCCCGACGCGCTGCGCAGCTTCTTCAAGTCCGCGCTTGTCAGCCCGGTGCTGACCGCGCACCCCACCGAAGTGCGCCGCAAGAGCACCATGGACCGCGAGATGGAGGTGGCCGGCCTGCTCGATCGCCGCGAGCGCGTGGCGCTGACCGCAGAGGAGGCTGAGGCCAGCGACGAGCAGCTTCGCCGCGAGGTGCTGACGCTGTGGCAGACCAATCTGCTCCGCCGCACCAAGCTCACTGTGCTCGACGAGGTCGCCAACGGCCTGTCGTTCTACGACTACACTTTTTTGCGCGAGGTGCCGCGCCTGGTCAACGCGCTCGAAGACAGACTGGAGGAGGGCGGCGAGCAGGCGGCCGGCGAGCTCGCCTCGTTCCTGCGCATGGGCAGCTGGATCGGCGGCGACCGCGACGGCAATCCCTTCGTCACCGCCGACGTGATGCGCGGCACGCTGCGGCTGCAGTCGAGCCGCGTGATGCAGTTCTATCTCAACGAGCTGCACGTGCTCGGCTCGGAGCTGTCGATCGCGGCACATCTCGCCGACGTCTCCGAGGAGCTGCGTAACCTCGCCGAGCGCTCGCCGGACACCTCGCCGCACCGGAGCGGCGAGCCTTATCGCCTCGCGGTCTCAGGCATCTATGCGCGCCTGACCGCCACGGCCGAAATGCTTCAGGTCGAGATCACGCGCCGGCCGGTCGGCAAGGGCGCGCCATATGCCAGCGTGAAGGAGCTGCAGGCCGATCTCGACGTGCTGCACCGTTCGCTGATCTCCAACAACGCCCGCGTCATCGCCCGTGGCCGGCTGCGGCTGCTCCGCCGTGCGGTGGATTGCTTCGGCTTCCATCTGGCGCGGCTCGACATCCGCCAGAACTCGGCGGTGCACGAACGCACCATCGCCGAGCTGATGGATGCCGCCAACCCCGGCATGTCCTATCTCGCGCTCGGCGAAGACGCCCGCATTTCGCTGCTGACCAACGAGCTGCGCTCGACGCGCGCGCTGGTCTCGCCCTTCGTCAAATACAGCGACGAGACCATGGGCGAGCTCAACGTCTTCCATGCCGCCGCCGAAGCGCATGCCAAGTTCGGCTCGGACGCCATTCCCCAATGCATCATCTCGATGTGCAAGGGCATGTCCGACATGCTCGAGGTCGCGGTGCTCTTGAAGGAGGTCGGCCTCGTCCATCCCTCCGGCCGCAGCGCCATCAACATCGTGCCGCTGTTCGAGACCATCGAGGATCTGCAGGCCTCCTCCGGCATCATGGACCGCATGCTGTCGCTGCACGATTACCGGCGCCTGGTCGACAGCCGCGGCAGCGTGCAGGAGGTCATGCTCGGTTATTCCGACAGCAACAAGGACGGCGGCTTCGTCACCTCGGGCTGGGAGCTCTACAAGGCCGAGATCGGTCTCGTCGAAGTGTTCGAGCGGCATCATGTGCGGCTGCGCCTGTTCCACGGTCGCGGCGGCTCGGTCGGGCGCGGCGGCGGGCCGAGCTATGACGCCATCATCGCGCAGCCCGGCGGGGCGGTGAACGGCCAGATCCGCATCACCGAGCAGGGCGAGATCATCTCGTCGAAATATTCCAACGCCGAGGTCGGCCGCAACAATCTGGAGATTCTGGCGGCCGCGACGCTGGAGGCGAGCCTCTTGCATCCGCGCCAGAGCGCGCCGCGCCGCGAATATCTGACCGCGATGGATGAGCTCTCGAACCTCGCCTTCAAAGCCTATCGCGGCCTCGTCTACGAGACCGAAGGGTTCGTCGACTATTTCTGGTCATCGACCGTGATCAACGAGATCGCGACGCTGAACATCGGCAGCCGTCCGGCCTCGCGCAAGAAGACCCGCGCCATCGAGGACCTGCGCGCCATCCCCTGGGTGTTCTCCTGGGCGCAATGCCGCCTGATGCTGCCGGGCTGGTACGGCTTTGGCAGCGCGGTCGAGCAGTGGATCGCGGAGCATCCCGACAAAGGCATGCCGTTCCTGAAGGAGCTCTACAAGGAATGGCCGTTCTTCCGCATGCTGCTGTCGAACATGGACATGGTGCTCGCCAAAAGCTCGATCGCGATCGCCTCGCGCTATGCCGAGCTCGTGCCCGACGAAGCGTTGCGGGAGAAGATCTTCGGCCGCATCCGCCGCGAATGGCACGCCTCGATCGAGAGCCTGCTCGACATCATGGGCCAGGACCGGTTGCTGCAGGGCAATCCGCTGCTGGAGCGTTCCGTGCGCCACCGCTTCCCCTATCTCGATCCGCTCAACCACGTGCAGGTCGAGCTGCTGAGAGAGCACCGCGCGCAGAACCCGGACGAGCAGGTGCTGCGCGGAATTCAGCTGACGATCAACGGGATTTCGGCGGGATTGCGCAATACGGGGTAGGGGCTGCTCCTCGATCGTCATGGCCGGGCTTGACCCGGCCATCCACGCGCTTCAGCAAGCGCAGACAGACGTGGATACCCGGGCCTTCGCCGCGCGGAAGCGGCTTCGGCCGCGCAGGCGGGTCGAGCCCGGGCATGACGAGGAGAGAGCGTGGGTGCTCAACAGAAATGCGCGCCCTGCGTCTCCACATAGACCGCATAGAGCGACTGGCTCGCGGTCATGAACAGGCGGTTGCGCTTCTTGCCGCCGAAGCAGACATTGGCGCAGGTCTCCGGCAACAGGATCTGTCCGATCCGCGCGCCGTCGTTGGCTGCGAATATCTGCACGCCGTCATAGCCGGGGCCGACCCAGCCGGCGCCGACCCAGATGTTGCCCTCGGTGTCGACGCGCAGGCCGTCCGGGAAGCCCGACTTGCCCTCGAGCTTCATGTCGATCAGCTTTTTTGGGTTGGACAGCTTGGCCCCGTCGATATCGTAGGACCACACCACGTTCTCCGCTTGCGGGTAATGCGTGATGCCGGTGTCGCAGACATAGAGCTTCTTGTAGTCGTGGCTGAAGGCGATGCCGTTCGGCTTGAACGGCTCGTCCGCGACCTTGGCGACCTGCCCGGTCTGGGTGTCCAGGCGATAGACCGCTTCCTTCTGGTGTGGCTGCAGCGAGCCGGTGTTGGCGAGCTTGCCCTCGTAGATGCTGATCGCGCCATAGCCGGGATCGGTGAACCAGATCGCCTTGTCGTTGGGATGCACCACCATGTCGTTCGGGCCGTTGAGCGGCTTGCCATTCGCCTGCTCGGCCAGCGTCGTGATCGAGCCGTCATGCTCGTAGCGGACGAGGCGCGTGCGCTCGGCAGAGAGCTGGCGACCCTCGGTGTCGAACGAGTTGCCGTTGGCCTCGTTCGACGGCTTGTGGAACTGCTCGGAGATGTGGCCGTCATCGTCGAGATAGCGCAGCTGCCGGTTGGCGGGGATGTCGCTCCAGACGAGATATTGTCCCTGCGCATTCCACGCCGGCCCCTCGGCCCACAGACAGCCGGTGTAGAGCCGCTTGATTGCGGTGTTGCCGACCTTGGCCTTGAAGCGCTTGGGGTCGATCGCGACGATGTCGGGGTCGGGATAGCGCTGCGGCTCGGCATTGGCGCCGAAGT
>NZ_JXDL01000001.1:2755936-2825290 GCF_001590795.1 Bradyrhizobium sp. AT1 | reverse complement strand
AGGCCGCTTGTTGCAGAGGTGGTGTCGTCGGAGTTGGTCAGTATTCTTGTCATGGTTTCCTCCCAAAGTTTTGTTGGGAGGACACCATTCGCCGGCAATCGGGCGTAAAGCGGGGCGATCTCCGGCCGAGACAACCAGAGATCGCAGGGCAGGGATGCCGGAAATGCGGCTAGACGGGATCCCAGGTGAAGATGTCGGCGGAGCGGTCGAGCTTGTAGAACGAGCCCTTCAGCGCCGGCATGCCGTGTTCTGCGATCGATTGCGGCGTCCAGCCCTCGCTCCGCTGCACCGAGCGGATCGGACGGTTCTGGCTGAACAGGAAGATCTCGTTCATGCGCACGCCAAAAATCTGCCCGGTGACGTCCTTGGCGGAATCGGAGATCAGATAGCCGCAGAGCGGGGCGATCTTCTCCGGCCCCATCTGCTTGATTTTTTCGACTCGCGCCTTCTCGGCCTCCGTCTCGGTCGGAATGGTGCCGATCATGCGCGTCCAGGCGAACGGCGAGACGCAGTTGGAGCGGACGTTGAAGCGGCCCATGTCGAGCGCGATCGACTTGGAAAGGCCGACGATGCCGAGCTTGGCGGCGGCGTAATTGGCCTGGCCGAAATTGCCGATCAGGCCGGAGGTCGAGGTGAAGTGCACGAAGGAGCCCGACTCCTGCTCGCGAAAGATGCGCGCCGCGGCATGGCTGACATAGAACGAGCCCATCAGATGCACCTTGATGACGGCCTCGAACGCTTCCACGCTCATCTTGTGGAAGATCATGTCGCGCAAAATGCCGGCATTGTTGACGACGCCGTCGAGCCGGCCGAAATGATCGGTCGCGGTCTTCACGATCTTGCTGGCGGGGATTGCTTCCGCCACCGATTCGAAATTGGCGACCGCGGTGCCGCCGCGCTTTTTGATCTCCTCGACGACCTCCTCGGCCGGCGCCGCGTTCGAGCCGGCGCCGTCGGCGGCGCCGCCGGGATCGTTGACGACGACCTTGGCGCCTTCTGCCGCACACAGCAGCGCGATTTCGCGCCCGATGCCACGGCCTGCGCCGGTGACGATGATGACCTTGTCCTGCAGTGATTTGCTCATGTGGGCCTCTCTATGTTGTCTCTGCCGCTGCGGCTAACTCAACTTGTCATGCGCGGGCTTGCCCCGCGCATCCATCTTCGGAAGAGGATGGATTGCCGGGTCAAGCCCGGCAATGACGAGCATATGTCGTCCGCGCCGCCTTACCTCTCGTTCGTGAACACGATCGTGCCACTCGCCGCGAACATGCCGCCGACGCCATGACACACCGAAATCTTGGCGTTCGGCACCTGTGCGGGCGCGATGCCGCGCATCTGTCGCACGCTCTCCTGCAGCGCGTACATGCCGTACATGCCCGAATGCATATAGCTCAATCCGCCGCCATTGGTGTTGAGCGGCAGTTTCCCGCCGGGCCGCGTATTGCCGTCCGCGATGAAGCTGCCGGTCTCCTCATGCGGCATGAAGCCGAGGTCGCCGAGCCCGAACAGCGGCAGATGCGCGAAGGCATCGTAGATCATGAGATGGTCGACATCCCCGTGGGCGATGCCGGCCTCCTTGAAGGCCAGCGGCCCCGCGGTCTTGAACGCGCGCGAGGAATTGAACGTCTCCATCTGGCTGACCATCGGCGTTTCCACGCTCTCGCCGGTGCCCATGATGTAGACCGGCTTGCGCGGAAAGTCCCTGGCGCGGTCGGCCGAGGTCAGGATCAGCGCGCCGCCGCCGTCGGTGACGAGGCAGCACTGCAACAGGCGGAACGGATAGGCGATCATGCGCGAGTTGAGCACGTCCGCGACCGTGATCGGGTCCTTCATCATCGCCCGCGGATTCTTCGCCGCCCATTCCCGCTGCACCACCGCAACCGAAGCCAGTTGCTCATGCGTGATGCCATAGGTCTTCATGAAGCGCAGCACGGGAATCGGAAACATGCTGGGCGGGCCGTAGACGCCGTAGGGCGCCTCGAACTGGCCTTGCAGGCTATCGGCGGGGATCGAGCGCGGCGCCTTGCCGATCATCGACTTGCCGCTCTCGGCATGGGTGATCAGCACGGTCTTGCACAGCCCGGCCTCGATTGCTGCCGCGGCGTGACGAACGTGCAGCATGAAGGAGCAGCCGCCGACCGAGGTGCCGTCCACCCAGGTCGGCTTGATGCCGAGATAATGGCAGACCTGCTGCGGCGTCTCGACCGCGGTGGCGAAGCCGTCGATGTCGGACAGTTTCAGTCCGGCGTCCGCGATGGCATTCAGCGCCGCATCCGCGTGAAGCTGGAGCTGCGACATATTCGGGATAACACCGAGCTCGGTGGTCTCGGCCGCGCCGACGACGGCAACCTGATTCTTGCGCATGGCTTACCCCTTCGCCGGACGGAACACGGGGAGGGTGATCTTGTCGTCGAGCGCCTCGAAGGCGACTTCGAGCTTCATGTCGAGCTCGAGCGCTTCCGGCGTCTGCGGGCAGTCGATGATGTTGCTCATCATCCGCGGCCCCTCGGCAAGCTCGACCACCGCGATCGCGTAAGGCGGTGTGAAGCCGGGCGCGGCGGGGCGGTGGTTGATCACGTAGCTGTAGAGAAAGCCCTTGCCGCTCGCCTTGAACACCGAGACCTTGCGCGAGGCGCAGGACGGGCAGAACGGGCGCGGCGGGAAGTAGACATGCGCGCAGGCGTCGCAGCGCTGCAGGCGCAGTTCGCCGGCTTTGGTGCCGTCCCAGAAATGCTGGGTCTCCGGCGTCGGTTTCGGTCGCGCGCGCTGCGGTTCGGCCATCTCGGCGGCTCCTCCAAGAGACAGGCTTGGCGCCCGCCTGTTTCGATCTTGATGCGACAATCGACCATGGTGCGTCAACGGTCCAGCAATACGCATGCATGCCATCATGCGCACAATGCTTGTGTCGAACTGAGGCAGCGCTATAGATTGCGCGCGACAATATTCCGTGAGACAGACATGCCCGATTTTCCGACACTGGCAAAACTCGCCGAAGACCTCGAAAGCGGCCGCACCACCGCCCGAAAGCTGGTCGAGGCCTGCATTGCCAGGATCGCCGATCCCTCAGGCGAGGGGCAGCGCACCTTCCTCCATGTCGACAAGGACGCCGCACTCGCGGCCGCGGACGCGATGGACGGCTTGCGCAAGGTCAAAGCAGCGCCGTCGCGCTATGCCGGCATTCCGGTCTCGATCAAGGATCTGTTCGACATCAAGGGCCAGGTGACGCGGGCCGGCTCGCGCGCGCTCGACGATTCTCCGCCGGCCGAACAGGACGCCGCGACGGTAACCCGGCTGCGCAAGGCGGGTTTCGTCGTCATTGGCCGGACCAACATGACCGAGTTCGCCTATTCCGGCATCGGCATCAATCCGCATTACGGCACGCCGAAGGGTGCCTGGAACCGGGACGAAGGCCATGTGCCAGGCGGTTCGTCGTCGGGCGCGGCGGTCTCTGTATTGGACGGCATGGCGCATGGCGCTCTCGGCACCGACACCGGCGGCTCCTGCCGGATTCCGGCGGCCTATAACGGCATCGTCGGCTACAAGCCGACGCAGCGGCGCGTGCCGCTCGATGGATCGGTGCCGCTGTCGTTCTCGCTCGACAGCATCGGGCCCTTGGCACGATCGGTCAGCTGCTGTGCCATACTCGATGCCGTGCTCGCCAACGAGCCGATCACGGCGCTGCAGCCGCGGCCCGTGAAGGGCATGCGGCTCGCCGTGCCGACCACCATTGCGCTCGACGATCTCGATGCAGCGGTCGCCCAGACATTCGAGCGCGCTCTGAAGACGCTCGCCGACCACGGCGCCATCATCGAGCGCATCGAGATGGCCGAATTCCACGATATCGGCCCGATGAACGCCAAGGGCGGCTTTGCGGCCTCCGAAAGTTACGCCTGGCATCGCTATCTCCTCACCTCCAAGGGCGACGTCTACGACCCCCGCGTCTTCGTCCGCATCATGCGCGGCGAGGCGCAGAGCGCGGCCGACTACATCGACCTGCTCAACGAGCGGCGCTCGCTGATCGCCCGCGTCAACGCCCGCATCGCGCCCTATGACGCGCTGGCGCTGCCGACCACCGCCAATACGCCGCCGAAGATTGCAGATTTGGCCGACGACAAGGCGTTCACCACGCAGAACCTGCGCGCGCTGCGCAACTGCACATTGATCAACATGATCGACGGCTGCGCCATCTCGCTGCCCGCACATCGCGAGGGCGACGTTCCCGTCGGCCTGATGCTGGCGGGCGCGGGCGGGTCGGACCGCCGTATCTTCGAACTTGCTGCCGGCATGGAGGCCGTTATTCGTGTTTGACCTGACTTTCACCGTCGACGCCCAGGGTACCACCACGCCGCTGACGCTGCCGATCGACCAGATGGTCATCGCCGGCTGGACCGGCCGCGATCCCGTCGCGCGCGACAAGCACATCAAGGAGCTGCAGGAGATGGGCATCGCCCCGCCGGCCTCGACGCCGATCTACTATCGCGGCGCGGCGCGGCGGCTGACCCAGGAGGACAGCATCGAATGCACCGGCGGCGATTCCTCCGGCGAGGTCGAGTTCGTGCTGATCGGCTGGCAGGGCCGCATCTTCGTCGGCTGCGGCTCAGATCATACGGACCGCAAGGTCGAGGCCTACAACGTCACGGTCTCCAAGCAGATGTGCGACAAGCCGATCGCCTCCACGCTGTGGGAGCTCGAGGACGTCATCGACCATTGGGACAAGATGATCCTGCGCTCCTACGCCACCATCAAAGGCGAGCGCGTGCTCTACCAGGAGGGCACGCTCGACGCGATGCTGCCGGTCAAGGACCTGATCGCGCGCGGCTTTGACGGCGGAAAATTCCCCGACGGCTGCGCCATGTTCGGCGGCACCTTCGCCGCCAAAGGCGGCATTCGCCCGGCCGAGCGGTTCGATTTCGAGCTCGAGGACCCCGTGCTGAAGCGGACAATCAGGCACGGCTACGACGTGGTGACGTTGCCGGTGCGGGGCTAGGTCCACAGGCGACGGTCCCGTAGGGTGGGCAAAGCGAAAGCGTGCCCACGTTTTGCGAAAACGTGGGCACGGCGCAAGGGCGCCTTTGCCCACCCTACGAGTTCTCGCTGCCGGTGCGGGGCCGAGCTCTCTCCGCGTCATTGCGAGCGCAGCGAAGCAATCCAGACTGCCTCCGCGGAGGGATTCTGGATTGCTTCGTCGCGTTCGCAATGACGGGGAGATCGTCATCGGGAATCGGGTGGCGGGGTGAACGCTGGGCTGCGAAGGTGATTGTTATGACAATGACCGCACGAAAATCAGTCCATTCCTCCGCGGACCTCGCCTCCGGCGTCGATGCTCTCGACTGGCCCCAAATCACCACCGAGCTCGACTCCCAGGGCTGCGCCGTCCTGAAAAATCTGCTGACGCCGGACCAGTGCCGCGTCCTCGCCGCGCTCTATCCGGACGACACGCATTTCCGCAGCCGCGTCGTCATGGGCCGCCATGGCTTTGGCCGCGGCGAATATAAGTACTTCTCCTATCCGCTGCCCGACCTGATCGCGCAATTGCGCCCGGCGCTGTACGCGTATCTGGAACCCGTTGCCAATCGCTGGAACGAGGCGATGGGGATCGACATCCGCTATCCCACAGCGCATGCCGCGTTCCTGAAGCGCTGCCATGAGGCGGGGCAGGCGCGGCCGACGCCGCTGCTGCTGCAATATGAAGCCGGCGACTACAACTGCCTGCACCAGGACCTCTACGGCGAGCACGTGTTCCCGCTCCAGGTCGCGATCCTGCTCTCCGAACCGGGGCGCGATTTCACCGGCGGCGAGTTCGTGCTGACCGAGCAGCGCCCGCGCATGCAGTCCCGTGCCGAGGTGGTGCCGCTGGCGCAGGGGCGACGCGGTCGCCTTCGCTGTGCATCACCGTCCGGTGCAGGGGACACGCGGCACCTACCGCGTTAATCTCCGCCATGGCGTCAGTCGGATCAGGTCCGGCCAACGCCACACGTTGGGTGTGATCTTTCACGATGCCAAATGAGCGCTGCGATTGACGGATGATCTGTTCGACAGCGTTGCCGAGGCGCAGCCGTCGCGCGAGGTGATCGCCGACGGCGCCGTGCTGCTGCGCGGCTTCGTCGGGCCGATCGAGAGCGAGCTGATCGAGGCGGTGCGTGCCATCGTGGCGCAATCGCCGTTCCGCCGCATGACCACGCCCGGCGGCCATCTGATGTCGGTGGCTATGACCAATTGCGGCGAGCGCGGCTGGATCACCGATCACACCGGCTATCGCTATGATCCCATCGATCCCAGGACCGGTGCGCCTTGGCCGGCGATGCCGCCGGTGCTGCGCGATCTCGCACGAAGCGCGGCGGAGCAGGGCAGCTTCCAGGACTTCGCGCCCGATGCCTGCCTCGTCAACCGCTACGAGCCAGGGACGCGGCTATCGCTGCATCAGGACAAGGACGAGCTGGATTATTCGGCACCGATCGTCTCGGTCTCGCTCGGGCTGCCCGCGACCTTCCTGTTCGGCGGCCTCGCCCGCGCCGACAGGCCGCGGCGTTTCCGGCTCGTCCACGGCGATGTCGTGGTCTGGGGCGGCCCGTCCAGGCTCGCCTATCACGGCGTCGCGCCGCTCGCCGAGGGCGAGCATGCGCTGCTGGGACGGAAGCGGATCAATTTGACCTTCCGCAGAACGCGCTGATCTTCCCTTTTCCCTTGTGGGAAAAGGGAAGAGTTCTCCGGAACGACGATGCTTCGTCTATGGCTTCGGCGGGTGGATGAACGCCCACGGGCTGACTTCGGAGTCGCGCGTCACCTCGATCGAGATCAGATACGGTCCGCCATGGCTGAGCGCCTTCTCCATCGCCGCCTTGAACTGGTCCGGCGCGGTCACGCGCGCCGCCGCCACGCCAAAAGATTCCGCGAGCTTGACGAAATCCGGATTGACGAGATCTGACGCCACCACGCGGCCGTCGAAACGCTCGCGCTGGTCGCGGCGGACATTGCCGTAGGCGTTGTTGTTGAACACCAGCGTCACCACGCCGATGTTGAACTGCACGGCGGTGGCGAGCTCCTGCACGCCGAACATGAAGCCGCCGTCGCCGGTGATCGCCACGACCGGCTTGTCGGGGTTGGCGACCTTGGCGCCAAGCGCGGTCGGGAAGCCCGAGCCGAGCGTGCCCTGATAGCCTGACGTGATGAAGGTGCGCGGCTCGTAGACGGGAAAGCCGTACCAGGAGGCGAAGCCGAACTGCGACAGCTCGTCGGTGACGATCGCATTCGCCGGCAGCACCTCGCGCAGGATGTTGAGATAGGCCATCTGCGGCTGGATGCGCTGGATCTCGGCTTGTGCGGCGGCTGCGGCCTCGCGGATCTCACCGCGCCGGCCATGGCTCCTGGCATAGCCGGCCTTTTTCACGGCGGCGACGAGATCGGCGGTGCCATCCCTGGCGTCGGCGACGATCGCGGCATCGGCGGCGAGCCGGCGTATCTCGGTCGGATCGATGTCGATCCGGATGGATTTCAGGCCGCTCGGCTGATAGGGCCAGCGGAAACCGGATGCCGGCAGCTCGGCACGCGTGCCGATCGCGATCATCAGGTCGGTCTTCGGCCAGAGCTTGTAGGCGGCGGCCATGGTGAGGCCGAGCTCATGCGCGTTGGAGACGATGCCGCGGCCGCTGCGGAAAGCGACGACCGGCGCATCGATCATCTCGGCGAGCTCGAGAATTTCGTCGCCCGCCTCCATCGCACCGCTGCCGACGAAGATCATCGGCGCCTTGCTCGCCTTGATCAGCGCCGCCGCCTGCTTGACCAGATCGGGATCCGGTTGCGGGGCGGGAAGTGGCTCCAGCACCCGGGCGGCCGAAGTTGCGGCGCGCTGGGTGAAGACGTCCCAGGGCATCTCGACCGAGGCGGGGCCGCGCCGTCCTGACATCATCTCCTGGAACGCGCGCGCCACGATTGTCGGCGCGTTGCCGGGATATTCGATTCGATCGGCCCATTTCACATAGGTGCGCAAGGTCGCGAGCTGGTCCGGCATCTCGTGCAGATGGCCGCGGCCCTTGCCGAGAAACTGCGTCGGCACCTGGCCGGTGACGCACAGCACCGGCTCGTTGCAGCCGAACGCGGTGAGCAGCGCCGCGCTGGCGTTGAGCACACCGGGGCCGGGCACCACGCTGAACACGCCGGGCTTGCCGCTGGAGCGCGCATAGCCGAAGGCCATGTAGCCGCAGGCCTGCTCGTGCCGCGCGCCGATCACTTTGAGCTGGGCCTGGTGGAAGGCGTCGAACAGGCCGTAGACCTGCGCGCCGGGCAGGCCGAACACGGTATCGACGCCGTGGGCGACAAGGCCGCTTACGATTGCTTCGCCGCCGGTGAGGGTGGTCATTGCATCATTCCACTTCAATTGTTGGTCAGACTTCGTCGACGACTCCGTTGCGCAGGCGTCCAATGCCTTCGGCCTCGATCTCGACGACGTCGCCGGGCTTCAGGTAACGCGGCGGATCGAACCTGGCACCGGCACCGGTCGGCGTGCCCGTGACGATGATATCGCCGGGCACGAGGGTTGCGAAGGTCGAGATATAGTTCAGGAGATAGCGGAACGGAAACATCAGCCGGCTGGTGCGATCGTCCTGCCTCAGCTCGCCGTTGACATGCGTGGTGAGGCGAATGTCCGCAATCTGCGATTCCTTGGTGTAAGGCACGAGCCACGGTCCGAGGCTGCCGCTGGAATCGAAATTCTTGCCCTGCGTCACGTTGAACTTGGCGTGGCGGAGCCAATCGCGCACCGAGCCTTCGTTGCACAGCGTCAGCGCAGCGATGTGATCGAGCGCGCTGCTTTCGGGAATGTGCCGGCCGGCCTTGCCGATCACCAGCACGATCTCGCCTTCATAGTCGAGCTGGCTCGAGGCACGCGGGCGCACCAGCGGCGTGTCGTGGCCGACGAAGGAGCGCGGCGAGCGCATGAACATGCTCGGATATTTCGGTGCGTCCTGGCCGTCCTTGTACTCGGCATTACGATCAGGATAGTTGACGCCGATGCAGATGATCTTTTCCGGCGCAGGCACCGGCGGCAGCCATGTGATGTCGCCGAGCGCGTGGTCCGGCGTGCGGCCGGCGGCCTCCTCGGCAAGGCTGATGAGCTTGCCGGCCGCGATCACTTCCCGCAGCGTCGGATAATCCTTTGCGTAGCGCGCGGAGAGATCGACGATGCCGCCCTCCAGGACGGCGCCGTAGCTGACATCACCTTTGACGGAATAAGTGGCGAGGCGGGGGAGCTTCATCGGCAATCTTTCCGTCGTGCCTGCGAACGCAGGGACCCATACCGCGTGATCCATCGATTGTACGCGAGGCTAATCCCGAACGACCAGCCTTCACCAAACCACGTCCTGTGGTTATGGGTCCCTGCGTTCGCAGGGACGACGGGGAGAGAGGTTGTCACCAGCATCAATCCGCCACCAGCACGTCGGCCACGAACTTCGGCTCGCGCACGGCCTGTCCTGAGAATGGCGAGCCCTGCTCGAACCAGGAGCGCGGCGCGGGGGCGCCCCACAGCGTCTGGCGGCGCGGATCGCGCAGCGACCAGCGCAGCGGCTCGTGGTCGTGATCGCCCGTGAAATAATCGCTGGTATAGAGCTCGAGGCGGTGTCCGTCGGGATCGCGGACATAGAGGAAGAACGCGTTCGAGATGCCGTGGCGTCCCGGGCCGCGCTCGATGTTCTTCACGAAGCCCTGCGAGGCCATGACATCGCAGAGATGGATGATGTTCATCGCCGTCGGCGTCCAATAGGCGAAATGATGCAGCCGCGGACCCTTGCCGTTGGTGATGGCGAAATCGTGGACGTTGCCCTTGCGATGCATCCAGGCCGCGGCGATGCGGCCGTTCGGCCCGTCCTCCTCGGCATATTCAGTGAGGCGGAAGCCGAGCCGTGCGTAGAATTCGACGGTGTCCTGCACCTCGGCGGCGAAGACGTTGAAATGATCGAGCCGCTGCGGATGGCAGCCCCGATAGAGATCGTAGCGGCGCAAGAGATGCGGCCGGCGCTCCATCGACGCATAGAGCTCGATCTGGAAGCCGAAGGGATCGGTGAACTGCAGCGTGCGGCCCTGGAACGGCTGGTCGACGAAGGCGTAGGAAAGGCCGTTCTCGGACAGGAATGCGGCGGCCTTGTCGAGATCGCCGTCGTTGCCGACCTTGAAGCCGAGGCGGGCGCACGCCGGCACCGCCGCCTTGCGCAGCACCAGCGAGTGGTGCTGATGCTCCTCGGCGGCTCGCAGGTAGACGACCTTGTCGTCCGCGTCCTCGACATGCATGCCGACGGTGGACTCGTAGAACGCGCGGCTCAGCTTCAGATCGGTCACGTCGAGCACGACATGACTGGAGCGGATGATGTTGAACGGCGGCTCGAAGACGTGTTGCGGTACGGGCATGTGCGTTTCCCCTCGTCTTGTCATTCCGGGGCGGCTCGCAGAGCCGAACCCGGAATCCATCGTGCAGCAGCGTTGGTGGATGAATGGATTCCGGGCTCGTGCTTCGCACGCCCCGGAATGACCGTTTCCCTAAATTCCCAGTTTCTGAATCTTGTGCGTGCCCCGCGCCAGCGAGACGTGCTTGGTTTCCATGTAGAAGTCGAACGAATAGTCGCCGCCGTCGCGGCCGATGCCGCTTGCCTTCATGCCGCCGAAAGGCGTCGGCAGGTGGCGGACGTTCTCCGAGTTCAGCCAGATCATGCCGGCCTCCAGCGCATCTGCAACGCGCAAGGCACGGCCGACGTCGTTGGTCCAGACATAGCCGGTCAGGCCATAGCGGATGTCGTTGGCGATCTCGATGGCGTCGGCTTCGTCCTTGAACGGCAGCACGGTGAGGAAGGGGCCGAACACCTCCTCCTGCGCCACGCGCATCTTGCCGTGCGCGCCGGTCACCAGCGTCGGCTCGACATAATGGCCGCCGCCCGGGCCGTCATAGGCCTTGCCGCCGACGGCGATGGTCGCGCCGTCCTGCCGCGCGACGTCGAAATAGGAGCAGACTTTTGCCAAATGCCTTTCGTGGATCAGCGGTCCGATCTCGGTCGCGGGATCGAGGGGATGGCCGACCTTCAGCGCCTTCACGCGTGCGGTCAGCTTCTCCGTGAATTGCTCGGCGATGCTGGCCTGAACCAAGAGGCGGCTCGACGAGGTGCAGCGCTCGCCGTTGAGCGAGTAGATCATGAACACGACGGCATCGAGCGCGCGGTCGAGATCGGCGTCGTCGAACACGATCACGGGGTTCTTGCCGCCGAGCTCGAAATGCACGCGCTTCAAGGTCGGTGCGCCCTGAACCATGATGGCCGAGCCTGTCGCGCTCTCACCGACGAAGCCGATCGCCTTGATGGCGGGATGCTCGGTTAAGGCCTTGCCGGCCTCCTCGCCAAAACCGTGCACGGTGTTGAGCACGCCGTCGGGCACGCCGGCTTCCTTGACGAGCCTCGACAGGATGGACGCCGTCACCGGCGACCATTCGGCCGGCTTGTGCACGACGGTGCAGCCCGCGGCGAGCGCCGGGGCGATCTTCCAGGTCGAGAGCATGAACGGCGTGTTCCACGGCGTGATCACGCCGACCGGGCCGATCGGCACGCGGGTCGAGATGTTCCAGTGCTCGTCGCTCGGCGTATTGAGGCCGTCGCGCGCCTCGGCGCATTTGTCGGCAAAGAAGCGGAAATTCTCGGCGGCGCGGATCGCGGCCTTGGCCATGAAGCGATAGGCCTGGCCCGTGTCGATGCATTCGAGCACCGCGATGTCGTCGGCATTGTCCTCGATGGCATCGGCGACACGATGCAGCAGCTTCTTGCGCATCGCCGGCCCCATGTCGCGCCAGGACTTGAAGGCCAGCGCGGCCGACGTCGCGGCGCTGTCGATGTCCTCGGCGGTGCCGCGCGCGACGCTCGCGAGCGTCGTGCCGTCGACCGGTGATTTCGTCTCGAACGTCTCGCCCGAGATCGAGGCGACGGTCTTGCCGTCGATGAAATGGCCGATGCCGTCGGCGCGCAGCTTCTTCAGGAGCGGCGCGACGCGGTCGCGATTGGCCTGGAACACATCGGCTTTGGGCGTGGGCTTATCCATGGGTGGCTTCCGCTTTGAGGGCGTCGTGGATGTTGTTGCGCTTCCAGCTGGTGTCCTTGTCGTTGATCTGCATGTCGAACGACAAGGCGAACTTGCTGGCGGCGAAGACGGGATCGAGATGCTTCGAGAGTGCCTGGAAGACGTACTCGCCGGCTTTTTGGCGGGTGGGCAGATCGCGGCCTTCGCCGATGCGTAGCACCATGTCGAGGAAGCCGTAGTCGTTGCGTGCGTCCGCGATCGCATAGTCCTCGCAGCGGATGGCGCGCACGCGGATGCCGCCGAGCGGGAAGATGCCGGTCTCGACCGCCGCCTTGCGCACGACCTCGCACACCAGCTTCATGTCGAGACGGCTGTCGAGATTGGCCGAATATTCGATCGTGAAATGCGGCATCGCGGTTTCACTCCCTGTGTCGTCTTGTTGCTTTACGCGAAGTAGCAGCTCACCGAGCCGTAGGCGCCATAGTCGGCCTGAATTGTGTCGCCCTTGCGGGTCTCGATCGGACGGATGAAAGAGCCCGCGAGCACGACCTGTCCCGGTTCGAGCGCAAGGCCGAGCGGTGCGATCTTGTTGGCGAGCCAGGCAACGGCAGTGGCGGGATGATTGAGCACGCCGGCGGCGAGGCCGGTCTCTTCGAGCTGACCGTTCTTGAAGCACAGCGCGCCGATCCAGCGCAGATCTGCATCGAGCGGACGGATCGGCCGGCCGCCGAGCACGATGCCGGCATTGGCGGCGTTGTCGGCGATGGTGTCGAAAATCTTGCGGGTCGCCTTGGTCGTGGCATCGACGCGCTCGATCCGCGTATCCAAAATCTCCAGCGCCGGCACCACGAAGTCGGTGGCGTTGAGGACGTCGAACAGCGTGCAGTCGGGCCCTGAAAGGCGCTTGCTCATGACGAAGGCAAGCTCGGCCTCGACACGCGTCGCGATGAAACGCTCGGTCGGCACCAGCCCGCCATCGGCGAAGAACATGTCGTCGAGCAGCACGCCGGAATCCGGCTCATTGATATCGAGCGCGCTCTGCATCGCCTTCGAGGTCAGGCCGATCTTGTGGCCCCTAACGATGCGTCCCTCGGCGATCTTGACGTCGACCCAGGCCTTCTGAATCGCGTAGGCATCGGCAATGGTGATGCCGGGGAAATCCTGCGAGAGCTGCCGGATCTGCGTGCGGGTCTTCTCCGCCTGGTGCAGACGCCGCGCGCAAGCTTGGATATCGTCGTTGGAAAGCGCCATTTGTGATCTTACAAACTGGGGTGCCGGGAGATATTTAACATGTTAAGTGAATGCGTCAAACACAATTTCGGCTTGCTGCACTGCAAACGTTTTGCGGCTTGAAAGGGCGTCATGACGAAGAAACCCGCTGATGCCGCCAACGCAACCGCGCCGGCCGCAGGATCTGCCGCAAGGCAGGTACCGATGCGCGATTTCTCGCGCTCGCTGCCGATGTCGCTGCTGCGGGCCCGCGAAGCGGTGATGCGGCAGTTTCGTCCCTCGCTGCGCGAGCACGGCTTGACCGAGCAGCAATGGCGCATCCTGCGCGCGCTGGCAGCGATCGAGGCGATCGAGGTCACGGAACTGGCGCGCACCGCGTTCCTGCTTGGACCGAGCCTGTCGCGCATCCTGCGCGATCTCGAGGCGCGCAACCTGATCGAGCGCAGGACAGCGAAAGCGGACCAGCGCCGCAGCATGGTCTCGATCTCGAAAGAGGGGGTGAAGCTGATGGCCTCGGTGGCGCCGAATTCCGAGGCGATCTATGCCGAGATCACGCGGCGCTTTGGCGCACGCAAGCTCGCCGAATTGCAGGAGATGCTGGGTGAGCTCGAACAGAGCCTCGCCGGGCTCGGAAACGTGGATGACACCCTCGCGGAGGGATGAACCCAGATATGCGTGCGCGCGCGGCGAGAGCCATGGACATTCACGCTTTTTTTCGCTCAAAGTGCGGCCCAACCCGATCCGCGGCGAGTGAGAGCAACAGGGAAGGAAAGGCAACGTGGCGAACAAAGTCAAAGAGATCTGGAAGTCGGGCAAGGCCGTGGTCAATGCGTGGCTCGCGATACCCTCCGGCTTCTCGGCCGAGATGATCGCGCAATGCGGCTTCGACAGCGTCACCGTCGACATGCAGCACGGCGTGCAGGACTATCTGTCGATGGTCCAATGCTTCCAGGCCATGGACAAGCATCCGGTCACCCCGATGGTCCGCGTGCCCTGGAACGAGCCCGGCATCATCGGCAAGGTGCTCGACGGCGGCGCCTATGGCGTGATCTGCCCGATGGTCAACACGCCGCAGGAAGCCAGGAACCTGGTCTCCTATTCGAAGTATCCGCCGCAGGGCGTCCGCTCCAACGGCCCGATCCGCGCCGGCATGTACGGCACCGCCGGCTCCTATCAGAAGACCGCGAATGCCGACACCATCCTGCTGCCGATGATGGAGACCAAGACCGCGGTCGAGAACATGGAAGCGATCCTCGATGTCGAGGGCATCGACGGCGTCTATATCGGCCCGTCCGATCTCGGCTTCTCCTACGGCCTCGAACCCAAGCTCGACCGCAGCGAGCCCGAGATCCTCGCGATCTACGAGAAGATCATCAAGGAGTGCGGCAAGCGCGGCCTCAACCCGGGCATCCATTGCAGCGGCGCCGAGGGCGCGGCGCGCGCCATCAACATGGGCTTCAAGCTGGTGACGCTGTCGAACGAGGTCGGCCTCATGACGACCTACGCCAAGATGCAGGTCAACGCGACCCGCAAGGATTCCGGCGGCAAGGCTTGAGCCCTCTCTTTTCCCTCTCCCCGTTCTAACGGGGAGAGGGTTAGGGTGAGGGGCCTCTCTCAACACGCACTACATTAACGATCGAACGCGCGGCTTGCCCCTCACCCGGATCGCTGCGCGATCCGACCTCTCCCCGTAAGAACGGGGAGAGGTGAAGCAAGACCCAAGGAGACCTCCCATGACCATCAGCCCCGTCATCCGCCTGCATCCCGATGATGGCGTGCTGATCGCGCGCGCCAGCCTGCCGCCGGGGACATTGGTGGCCGAGGGCGTGACCACGGTCGAGCGCATTCCCTCCGGCCACAAGGTCGCGATCAAGCCGATCGCGGTGGGCGAGCCCGTGATCCGCTATGGCCAGATCATCGGCTTTGCGACGATCCCGATCGCGCCGGGCCAGCACGTGCACGTGCAGAACATCGGCATGGGCGATTTTTCCAAGGACTACGCCTATTGCGCCGACGTCAAGCCGACGCCGAATTTCGACCTGCCGGCGACCTTCGAAGGCATTCGCCGCCCGGACGGCCGCGTCGCCACGCGCAACTATATCGGCATCCTCACCTCGGTAAATTGCAGCGCCCATGTCGCAAGCCTCGTCGCCGACGTCTTCAAGAAGAATCCTTTCACCGGCGATAATCCACTCGCCGATTTCCCCAATGTCGACGGCGTGGTCGCGCTGACCCACAAGACCGGCTGCGGCATGACGCAGAACGAGCCGCTGGCGCTGCTTCGCCGCACGCTCGGCGGCTATGCGCGGCACGTCAATTTCTCGCACGTCATCGTGCTCGGCCTCGGCTGCGAGGTGAACCAGATCGGCGGGCTGATGGAGGAGCAGAAGCTCGCCGGCCGCCTGCGCGCGATGGACATCCAGGAGGTCGGCGGCACCCGCAAGACCGTCGAAGCCGGCATCGCCTTCGTGCGCGAGGCGCTGGCAGATTCCAACAAGGTCAGGCGCGAAACCGTGCCGGCGAGCGAGCTCACGGTCGCCCTGCAATGCGGCGGCTCCGACGGCTATTCCGGCGTGTCCGCCAACCCCGCGCTTGGTGCCGCCAGCGATCTCATCGTGCGCCACGGCGGCACCGTCATTCTCTCCGAGACCCCGGAAACCTACGGCGCCGAGCATCTGCTCACACGCCGCGCCGTCAGCCGCGAGGTCGGCGAGAAGCTGGTCGACCTGATGCGCTGGTGGGACGAATACACCGCGCGTGAAGGCGCCGAGATGAACGCCAATCCGAGCCCTGGCAACAAGGCAGGCGGCCTCACCACCATTCTGGAGAAGTCGCTCGGCGCGATGGCGAAGGCCGGCACCACCAATCTCGTCGAGGTGCTGCGTTACGCCGAGCCCGTCACCAAGAAGGGGTTCGTGTTCATGGACACGCCCGGCTACGACCCAGTCGCCGCGACCGGCCAGGTGGCGGGCGGTGCCAATCTCGTCTGCTTCACCACGGGCCGCGGCAGCGTGTTCGGCTGCAAGCCCGCGCCCTCGATCAAGCTCGCCACCAACACGGCCATGTACAAGCGCATGGAAGAGGACATGGACGTCAATTGCGGCACCATCCTCGAAGGCGAGGAGAGCGTCGAAGAGTGCGGTCAGCGCATCTTCGATCTGATCCTGAAGACCGCTTCGGGCCAGCCGACCAAGAGCGAGAGTTTCGATTTCGGCGGCGCCGAATTCGCGCCCTGGGTGCTCGGCGCGACGATGTAGTGGCGCGGGGGACGGTGCAATCGCAACGCAGTCGCAATTGAATCAAGTGATAGACGATGCGTGTGGTTGCGCCGGCTGCAACGGTCTCTCGCTAAGTAATGATACGGAGGCACGTATCTCGCCCCGAGGTTCCCAAACTTACACCTGATTAACTACTGTTGCCGTAGACAAGGGGGTGATGCGGCTCCACGGCGTGGTGGCGCCGGCCTTTGTTTAGGGATCAGACGATGCAAGCGATACGTCCCACTGGGGTGGAAAATCTCCTCGGTGAGGAGGAGCTGATCGTATCGAAGACCGATCTCAAAGGCCGCATCACTTACGCCAACGACGTCTTTCTCCGCATGGCGAAATATCCCTGGAAGCAGCTGATGGGCGCGCCCCACAGCCTGATCCGCCATCCCGACATGCCACGCTGCGTCTTCAAGCTGCTGTGGGACACGCTCCAGGCCAAGCAGGAGATCTTCGCCTACGTCGTCAACCTCGCCGGCGACGGCAGCCATTATTGGGTGTTCGCCCATGTCACCCCGACGCTGGACGATCGCGGCAACATCATCGGCTATCATTCCAATCGACGCAGGCCCGATCCGGCGCCGGTCGAGAAAATCAAGCCGATCTACAAGGCGCTCTGCGCGGAAGAGGCGCGGCACGCCAATGCCAAGGAGGGCATGCGTGCGAGCTTCGACGTGATGGTCGCACTGCTCAAGCAAAACGGTGTCGGTTACGATGAATTTGTGCTCTCTCTCTAAGGCGCAGGGAGCGACCGCGCTCGCGTGTGTTGTTGCCACCGTTGCTTTCGTTCTCTCAGCTTTCGGTGTGACCGGCATCGCCGGCACGGCTTTGCTCGGTGCGACGATCGTGCTGCTCGGCTACGGCCTCTGGAGCCAGCATCGCACGGCGGTGGCCGTCGATGAGGTTGCCGATGTCTGCCGCAAGGCGGCGCGCGGCGATCTCGAAGCGCGGATCCTGAGCGAGCGGCAGGCCGGGCGGATCGGCGCCATCCAGAAGTCGGTCAACGACATGCTCGACATCACCGATGCATTCGTTCGCGAAGCTTCGGCGTCGATGGACTATGCCAGCCGCGGCAAGTATTTCCGCAAGATCCTCGCGCGCGGATTGCCGGGCTCGTTCCGCCGCTCGGCAACCGTCATCAATGCCGGCACCGACAGCCTCGGCCGCCGCGTGGTCGAGATCGCGGGCCTCGCACAGCAATTCGGCACGCATCTCGACGAAGTCGCGGGCAGTCTCATGAACGCCGCCACGGATCTCGAATCCGACGCCGGCCAGATGG
Organism: Bradyrhizobium sp. AT1; assembly: GCF_001590795.1. Taxonomy (GTDB): domain Bacteria; phylum Pseudomonadota; class Alphaproteobacteria; order Rhizobiales; family Xanthobacteraceae; genus Bradyrhizobium. Next base: position 2,807,470 of record NZ_JXDL01000001.1, on the reverse strand, counting down.
CGGCGGCGGCGGAGATGACCAACCGCCAGACCTCCGGCATGCGCAGCGCGTCCGATCAGGCCTCGAGCAACGTCGCGACGGTGGCGAGCGCGGCGGAGCAGCTCGCATCCTCGATCGCGGAGATCAGCCGCCAGGTGGCGGGCTCGACCACGAGTACCGGGCGCGCCGTCAACGAGGCCAATCGTGCCGGCAGCGAGATTCGCAGCCTTGCCGAGGCGGCGTTGCGGATCGGCGACGTCGTCAAGCTGATCAGCGAGATCGCTTCGCAGACCAACCTCTTGGCGCTCAACGCCACGATCGAGGCGGCGCGGGCCGGCGATGCCGGCCGCGGCTTCGCGGTGGTGGCCTCCGAGGTCAAGAGCCTCGCCAACCAGACCGCGAAGGCGACCGAGGAGATCAGCGCCAAGGTCGGCGAGATGCAGCAATCGACGACCAATTCGGTCGCGGCGGTCGAGGCCATCGCACAGACCATCGCCGAGATCGACGGCATCACCGCGAGCATTGCAGCCTCGATCGAGCAGCAGGGCTCCGCGACACGCGAGATCGCCCGCAACGTTCACGAAGCCTCCGCCGGCACCTCGCAGGTCTCCTCCAACGTGTCAGGCATCAGCGAAGCCGCCGCCGACACCGGCCGCGTCGCGAGCCGCGTCAACAGCGCCTCCGAACGCGTCCACGGCGAAGTCGAGACACTCCGCCGCGAGGTGACGCAGTTCCTGCAGCGGCTGACCTCGGCGGCGTAGGCCCTTTCGTCGATCGCACGCTGCCTTTCCTTCTCCCCTTGTGGGAGAAGGTGGCGCGAAGCGCCGGATGAGGGGTATCTCTCCGCGCGTCCAATTCCAGTTGAGTTCGCCGAGAGAACCCTCACCCGTCTCGCCGCTGTGCGGCGAGCCACAAGGGGAGAGGGGAGACAGCGCTGCACGCGCAAAACTCGCCACAAACACTCGCCCGCACCTTCCCTAGGCACCCTCTGCCCGTTGTTAGTGCTTGATTGCACCCACATCAGGTGTTCTGCTCAAAAAAGCTGCTGGAGCACCGCACCCCGTGTCGATCTACGTCGCATTGCATCACGTTACGCACTACAAATACGACCGTCCGATCGACCTGGGCCCGCAGACCATCCGGCTGCGGCCGGCGCCGCATACGCGCACGCCGATCCTGAGCTATTCGCTCAAGGTCACGCCATCCAACCATTTCGTGAACTGGCAGCAGGATCCGCAAGGCAACTGGCTCGCCCGCTACGTCTTCCCGGAGAAGACGACCGAATTGAAGATCGAGGTCGACTTCACCGCGCAGATGACGGTGGTCAATCCGTTCGACTTCTTCGTCGAGCCCTATGCCGACAGCTTCCCATTCGAGTACCCGAAGGACCTGAAGACGGAACTCGCGCCGTATCTCGAGACCGTCAAGCCCGATCGTCTGTTCGCGAAATTTCTCGACACGATCCCGCATGAAGCGCCGAACACCGTCAACTTCCTGGTCGACCTCAATCGCGAGCTTCAGAAGCACGTCCGTTACATCATCCGCATGGAGCCGGGCGTGCAGACTCCGGAGGAGACGCTCTCCTCCGGCGCCGGATCGTGCCGCGACTCCGCCTGGCTGCTGATCCAGACGCTGCGTCATCTCGGGCTCGCCGCGCGTTTCGTGTCCGGCTACCTGATCCAGATCCGTCCCGATATCGATCCGATCGAGGGACCACCTGAGGTCGAGAACGACTTCACCGATTTGCACGCCTGGGCCGAGGTCTATCTGCCCGGCGCGGGATGGATCGGGTTCGATGCGACCTCCGGCATGCTGGCGGGCGAGGGGCACATCCCGGTCGCCGCCACGCCGCATTATCGCTCGGCGGCGCCGATCTCCGGCGGCGCCGGCTTTGCAGAGGTCGAGTTCTCTTTCGACATGAGCGTCAAGCGCATCCGCGAGGCGCCGCGCATCACAAAACCGTTCTCGGACGAATCCTGGGCGCGGCTCAACGATCTCGGCGAGCAGGTCGATGGCGATCTCGCGAGCGCCGACGTGCGGCTCACCATGGGCGGCGAGCCGACCTTCGTCTCGGTCGACGATCTCGAAGCGGCGGAGTGGAATACCGAAGCCGTCGGCCCGACCAAGCGCGCGCTTGGCGACGATCTGATCCGCCGCCTGCGCGATCGCTTCGCGCCCGGCGGCCTGCTGCATTACGGCCAGGGCAAATGGTATCCCGGCGAGAGCCTGCCGCGCTGGGCCTTCGGCCTGTACTGGCGCAAGGACGGCGTGCCGATCTGGAAGAACGCCGATCTCATCGCCAGGATCGAGAATCCGCGGCGCGCCGAGACTAGGGATGCCGAGGCCTTCATGGAGGGCACGGTGGCACGGCTCGGGCTCGATCCCGGCTACATCATCCCGGCTTACGAGGACACTGCCTACTGGCTCCAGAAGGAAGCCGAGCTTCCCGTCAACGTCGATCCCACCGATTCCAAATTGGCCGATCCGGAAGCGCGCGCGCGCATGGCGCGCGTGTTCGACGAGGGCCTCAATACGCCGCGCGGCTTCGTGCTGCCGGTGCAGCGCTGGAACGCGCCGCCGCGCTGGCGCAGCGAGCGCTGGGCTCTTCGGCGCAATCATCTGTTCCTGATGCCCGGCGATTCACCGCTCGGTTTGCGTTTGCCGCTCGGCTCGCTCGGCCACGTCCCGCCGAACCAATATCCCTACATCGTCGAACAGGACCCGATGGAGGCGCGCGGCAAGCTGCCGGTGTTCACGCTTCCCGCGCGCCCGGAATCGCCGCCCCGGGCCGCCCCTGAAAATCTCAACACCTCCGTCCCGGTGCGTACTGCGCTGTCGATCGAGGTCCGTGACGACGTGCTCTGCGCCTTCATGCCGCCGGTCGAGCGCATCGAGGATTATCTCGAGCTGGTCACGGTGCTCGAAGCCACCGCCGAGGAGATGCAGCTCCCCGTCCATGTCGAGGGCTATCCGCCGCCGTTCGATCCGCGCATCGACGTCATCAAGGTGACGCCCGACCCTGGGGTCATCGAGATCAACATTCAGCCGGCCAGGAGCTGGCGCGAGGCGGTCGACATCACCACCGGCCTCTATGAGGACGCCGGCAAGGTTCGCCTCGGCGCCAACCGTTTCCTGGTCGACGGCCGCCACACCGGCACCGGCGGCGGCAATCACGTCGTGATCGGCGGCTCGAGCCCGCAGGATTCGCCGTTCCTGCGCCGGCCGGATCTGCTCAAGAGCCTCGTGCTGTATTGGCAGCGGCATCCCTCGCTGTCCTATTTCTTCTCCGGCCTGTTCATCGGCCCGACCAGCCAGGCGCCGCGCATCGACGAAGCCCGCCACGACAGCATCTACGAGCTCGAGATCGCGCTCTCGCACGTGCCGCCGCCGGGCTACCAGACGCCGCTGTGGCTTGTGGACCGGCTGTTCCGGCATCTGCTCGTCGACATCACCGGCAACACCCATCGCGCCGAGATCTGCATCGACAAGCTCTATTCGCCGGAGGGGCCGACGGGCCGGCTCGGCCTCGTCGAATTCCGCGCGCTCGAAATGCCGCCGGACCCGCGCATGTCGCTGGCGCAACAGCTGTTGATCCGGGCGCTGATCGCGAAGATGTGGCGCGAGCCGCAGGCCGGCAAGTTCGTGCGCTGGGGCACTGCGCTGCACGACCGCTTCATGCTGCCGCATTTCATCTGGGAAGATTTTCTGGACGTGCTCGGCGAGCTCAAGGCGTTCGGTTACCCCTTCGAACCGGAATGGTATCTGGCCCAACTCGAATTCCGCTTTCCCGCCTTCGGCCGCGTCCACCATGGCGGCGTCACGCTGGAGCTGCGTCAGGCGCTGGAGCCCTGGCACGTGCTGGGCGAGGAGGGCTCGGCCGGCGGCACGGTGCGCTATGTCGACTCCTCGGTCGAACGGCTCCAGGTCAAGGCCGAGGGCTTCGTCGAGGGCCGCCACATCGTCACCTGCAACGGCCGCCGCCTGCCGATGACTTCCACTGGCCGCTCGGCCGAAGCCGTGGCCGGCGTCCGCTTCAAGGCCTGGCAACCGGCCTCCGGCCTGCACCCGAGCATCCCGGTCCATGCGCCGCTGACCTTTGACCTCATCGATACCTGGAACGGCCGCTCGCTCGGCGGCTGCGTCTATCACGTCGCCCATCCGGGCGGGCGAAGCTACGACACCAAGCCGGTCAACACCTACGAGGCCGAGGCGCGGCGGCTGGCGCGCTTCCAGGACCACGGCCATACGCCGGGGCCGGTCCAGCCGCCGCCCGAGGAACGCACAAATGAGTTCCCGCTGACCCTCGACTTGCGGACCCCGCTCCTGCAATGAGTATGATGGTGGGGCAGGGAGAGGCGCATGGGCGCGGCCGAACAGGACGACAAGGCGGGCAGAACGCAAGGCCAACGTGAAGGCCAGCGTGAAGGCCAGCGCCGCCTCGCGCAATGGGTCCGCGACTATCGCCGCCTGCCCGGCATTCCCGACGAGTTCCTGGGGTCCGACGGCGCCCCGCGCGGGGTCTGGCGCCGCTTCTTCGACGCCTTCGGCGCGCTCGCGCCCGACGAGGTCGAGCGCCGGTTCGGCATGGCCGATCGCCACCTCCGCGAGGCCGGCGTCACCTACCGTGCCCCCGGCGACAGCGCCGACCGGCCGTGGTCAATCAGCCATTTGCCGCTTCTGATCGACGAGGCCGACTGGCAGCAGCTTTGCGCCGGCATCACCCAGCGCGCCGAGCTGCTCGAACGCGTGCTGGCCGATATCTATGGTGAGGGTCGGCTGGTCACCGAGGGCGCGTTGCCCGCGGCCGCGATCGCCGGCAGCCCCGAATATCTTCGCCCCGTCTGCGGCGTGCCGCCGCCAGGCGGGCGTTATCTCTCGCTCTATGCCGCCGATGTCGGCCGCGGTCCCGACGGCCGCTGGTGGGTGCTGGGCGACCGTACCCAGGCGCCGTCAGGCGCCGGCTATGCGCTGGAGAACCGCCTGGTGCTCTCGCGCGCCTTCTCCGATCTCTACAAGTCGATGAACGTGCCCCGCGTCGCGCCGTTCTTCGAGGCCTTCCGCGACAGTCTTCGCGCACGGGCCGATCGCGACGAGCCGCGCATCGGCGTGCTCACCCCCGGCAGCTTCAGCGAGACCTATTTCGAGCACGCCACGCTGGCGCGTTATCTCGGCTTCCTCCTGGTCGAGGGCGACGATCTCGCCGTCAGCGACAACCGCATTCACATCCGCACCGTCGCGGGGTTGAAGCGGCTCGACGTGCTCTTGCGCCGGGTCGATTCCAACTCGCTCGATCCGCTCGAGCTCGATGCCTCCTCGCATCTCGGGGTTCCCGGCCTGATCGACGTGCTGCGCAAGGACGGCGTCGTCGTCGCCAACATGCCGGGCTCGGGCGTGCTGGAGGCGCGGGCGCTGCTCGGCTTCCTGCCGGCGCTCAGCCGCCGCCTGCTCGGCGAAGAGCTGAAGATGCCGCATATCGCGACCTGGTGGTGCGGCCAGCGCAGCGCGCGCGAGGAGGTGCTGGCGCGGCTCGACGAGGTCGCGATCGAAGGCGCCTACCGGCGCGGCGTGCCCGGCTTCGACTCGAGCGGCCCGGTGCTCGCGAGCGAGCTGGCTGCGAGCGACCGCCAGCGACTGGTCGAGGCCATCAATGCGCGCGGCATGGATTATGTCGGCCAGGAGGTGGTGCGGCTTTCGACCATGCCGGTGTGGGAGCAAGGCCAGATCACGCCGCGCCCCTTCGTGCTGCGCGTGTTCGCCGCGGCGACGCCCGACGGCTGGGCGATCATGCCCGGCGGCTTCTGCCGCATCGCCGAACAGCCGGACGCGCGCGCGGTGTCGATGGGCGACGGCGCGCGCGCCGCCGACGTCTGGGTCGTCTCCGACAAGCAGGTCGCGACCGCGACCTTGTTGCCGGCGACCGACAAGGTGCGCATCCGCCGCATCGCCGGCGTGCTGCCGAGCCGCGCCGCCGACAATCTGTTCTGGCTCGGCCGCTATCTCGAACGCGCCGAGGCGACGCTGCGCCTCGTGCGTGCGCTGGGCTCGCCGAGCGGCCCCAACAAGGGCACCGCGGCCTCGCTGCAATCGGCCGAACGGATCCAGCGCCTGCTGGTGGCCTGGGGCGCGATCTCGCAAACCTCGCGCACGGCCGCGGGGCGCATCGTGGCTGAAGCCCTGCAAAGCCCGGAGCGTTTCGGCTCGGCGCTGTCGCTGGTCCGCGCCGCGCAGCGCACCGCGACCTCCTTGCGCGAACGGCTGTCGCCCGATGCCTGGCAGGTCATCACCGAGATGGCCGAGCGTCTCGCCTTCGAGGTCGAGGACGACGACAGCGTGGTGAGCGCGGCCGAGCTCACCCTGCAGGAGCTGGCGAGCCTGGCCGGCCTCGCGCAGGAGAACATGAACCGCGCCGCCGGCTGGCGCTTCCTCGACATCGGACGCCGCACCGAGCGCGCCATCAACACCACGCGCTTCACGCGCCAATTCGCCTATGACGAGGCCGGCGACGAAGATCTCGACATCCTGCTGACGCTGGTGGATTGCCAGATCACCTACCGCTCGCGTTATCTCTTGGCGCCGATCCTGGCGCCGGTGCGCGACCTCGCGGTGCTCGATCCCTACAATCCGCGTTCGGTCGCGTTCCAGGTGGCGACGCTGAACGAGCACATCGCCGCGCTGCCGAGCCTGAAGGAGCACGGCCTGATCGAGAAGCCGCAGCGGCTCGCAGTGGCGACCCAGGCGATGCTCGCAACCGCAGAGGCCGAGAAGCTCGAGGTCAAGACTCTGTTCGCGCTGGAGCAGGACCTGCTCAGCCTTGCCGAGGCGATCGGGCAGCACTACTTCCCGCACGGTCCCAATGCCAGCCGGCCGGAAAAGCTGACGGGGCTGGCGTGATCTACGACATCCGTCACGTCACGACTTACGAATACGAGAGTCCGGTCAGCTTCGCCCGCTGCACGCTGCGGCTGGAGCCGCGCAGCGGCGGTGGCCAGGAGTTGATCTCGCACCGTGTCGAGATCCGTCCGCGTCCCGCCGAGCGGACCGTGCGGCGCGATTTCTTCGGCGCGCTCACCGAGAGCGTGGTGATCGAGGCCGCGCATCGCAATTTGCGCATCGACTCGCGCTCGCGTGTGTCGGTGTCGCGCCAGCCGCCGGCACGCGATGCCGCGAGCCCGCCCTGGGAGAGCGTGCGCGATATCGCCTTCGAGGCGACCAGCCTCGGACCGTCCTCGCCGGTCGGCTATGTCTTCGCGAGCCCGCTGGTGCCGGTGCTGCGTCCGGTCAGCGCCTATGCCGCCGAGAGCTTTCCGCCCGGCGCCGGCATCATCGCAGGCGCGGTCGATCTGATGCATCGGATCCGCGACCAGTTTCGCTACGATCCCAAGGCGACGGTGATCTCGACGCCGCTCGGCGAAGTCTTCGACAAGCGCCACGGCGTCTGCCAGGACTTTGCCCATGTGATGATCGCGGGTCTGCGCGGGCTCGGTCTGCCGGCGGCCTATGTCAGCGGCTATTTGCGCACCATTCCGCCGCCGGGTCAGCCGCGCCTGCAAGGCGCCGACGCCACCCATGCCTGGGTGTCGCTGTGGTGCGGGGCCGAGCTTGGCTGGGTCGATTTCGACCCGACCAACGATCTCCTGATCGGCAACGACCATATCGTGCTGGCGGTCGGGCGCGATTTCTCCGACGTCTCGCCGGTCGACGGCATCATCGTCGGCTCGCCGAAGCAGAAGCTTGGCGTCGCCGTCGATGTGCTGCTGGTGGAGTAGGGCATGTCCTCATAAGGCGTTGGCTTATCAACGCTCAGCGGAGGTCCGCCATTCCAAATATGATCGGCCGGTTGTGACGCGAAGCTCAAGTCGCGCGGCCGCCCTGTTCACGCAGAGCGGCCGCACTATTCGCATCTTTAAGTCGATCTGACTCCATTCAACGCGATGCCCCTTTTGCGGACAGGTATCCCGCCATGTTGTTAGCTGAAAATGGCAGGTGGTCGCCCATCAATTGGGCGTGCGCCCCGCCGGTCGGCGACGCCCAGGAGCCCAGGAGTTCGGCGCCGACCGCGACCCAGGTGATCGGCACGATCCCGGCCTGCACCATGCGGGCGACTGCAGCGTCCTCGACGAGCTTGCTCCAGGTGCCGGAGGCGTCGATCACGGCGTAGACGTCGTAACCGAGTTGCTTCGCAGACAGGGCGGCGAAGGCGACGCAGACCTCCGTCGAGATGCCGGCGATCAGAAGTTTCTTGCGCCCCGTCTTCTTGACGGCCGCTGCGAAGTCATCGTTGTCGAAAGCGTTGATTTGGCCGGGACGGTGTACAATCGCTGCATCCGGAAGGCCCTGTTGGACGACCGGCATGATAGGGCCGTTCGGACCGTCGTGGGCGCTGGTGGTAACGACCGTCGGCAACTTGTAGATCTGTGCGATGGTGACGAGCGCCTTCACATTGTTGATGAACTCGGGCGGGCTCTGGGTCTGTACGCCGTTCGCGAGGCCGGTCTGGTGGTCGACGAAGAGGACGGCGGTGTTGTCTGCGGTCAAGCGATCGTAAGACATGGTCTATTCCTTTCGGGGTTGGGTCGATTGCTTTCAACACATCCAACATGCCGTTGCGGATGTCGGCTCACTAGCCAGCAGGTTCGACACCCCGCGTCTCGAAATGAGGAACGCCAGGTGGGCTGTATGGGCGCAAACGGCGGAAGCCGGAGCGTCCCTATGGAAGCCCCGGCCCTTTGTCTTGAATGTAATTGGTTCAGGCGTGGACGCGTAGGTTTCCGCTGAACATACCGCCCTTGAACACAGGTGCGCTCGAGTCGGTCGCGACCAGCACCAGATCGCTATCGGACCTCGCCTCGACCGAGGTCTCGTCATTGGCGAGGAACGCACCTTCACCTGTTTGCAGGGTTAGGCCGCCGACGCGGGCTTCACCGGAGAAGACGTAGAGCAGCCGGACAGGAGCGTGTGCCGGGAAATTCGGAAGCGCCAGTGTCGTGCCGGCGGTGAGACGGGTATCGTGCACCCAGGCTTGCGACCGGACTTCGAATGGAGCGCCTTCGGGAGCTGAGAGGAGCCGCCAGGCATCGCGGCTCTCGGCCTCGCCGAAGTCGTGGAATTGCACTCTCGGATCCAACGAGGGTGCGCGCGGGCGCAGGAAGATCTGCAAAGCTTCCTGCGGTTCGCTGCCGAGGATCGTCTCTTCATGTTGGAAGGTGTGCCCGGCGTTCATCATCATCAGGCGAGCCGGCCGGATCTCCTCTCGGTGGCCGACAGTGTCCTTGTGGAACATCGATCCGACTCGAACGTATGTCAGGATCTCATCGTCGCGATGGGGATGCATTGCGATGGTGTCGCCGGGATGAATGCGCGCGCGGTCGAGGCGGCCGATCGCGCCGATCCCGCTGTCGTCCTCACCGAAGGTCAGGCCAGGGTACAGGATCTCCAGGGAGAAACCTCGGCTCGGGTCGCCGCGCCTGATCCCGCGTTTCATCTTGATCGTCTTCATGGTCTTGATCCCTTCCTGCTTTGGCGGCGGCATCGCCGCGTTAACCAGAACCAGGCTATCGTTGTGGAATCGGGCACAGTAGTCGCGCCATGTGGTATGCCGTGTAACGTTAACCGGAACGCCGTCATGGAATTGGAAGACCTTCGGACCTTCGTGGAAGTCGCGGATGCCGGCGGCGTCTCGTCCGCCGCGCGTCGGCTCGGCTTGGCCAAGTCGATCATCAGCCGCCGGCTATTCCGCCTTGAGGACGAACTCGGCAGCCAGCTTCTGTCCCGAAATACGCGGGGCGCCGTTCTGACCGAAGCCGGCGTATCGTTCCGCGAGCATGCGGTTCGGATCTGCGGCGAAATCGACGCGGCACGCGAGGAACTCTCGCCGGACGGCGACCTCAGGGGGCTCTTGCGCGTGGCGGGACCGGCATCGTTCGGCCAGCACTTCGCTCCTGCGATAGCAGCGTTCGCCGCGCAACATCCGCTCTTGCAGGTCCACACCCGCTACAGCGACCGCTACGTCGACCTGGTAGCCGAGGGCTTCGATTGCGGGATCCGCGTTGGCTACCTTCCGGATTCCAACCTGGTTGCACGCCGCATCGGCTCTTTCTCCGTCAGTCTGTACGCGAGTCCGCACTACCTCGCGGCGCACGGCGCTCCGGAGAAGCCGGAAGACGTGGTCGGCCACCAGGCCGTCATGATCGGCACCGAGAGCTGGAAGTTCTCCGAAGGCAGGAAGACGATCACGGTCAACCCGCAAGGCCGATTCAAGTCGGACAGCGCGCTAGCCATCGCGGAAGCAATTGCGGCCGGCGTAGGGATCGGCGCGCTTCCGGATGTTATCGCCGCCACCTATGCCGAGGCAGGCAGAATCACGCCAATCATGACCCGGTACCAACTGCCCAAGGTGGGCATCTTCCTTGTACGTTCGCCCGGACAACATCTCGCGCGCAAGGTCAGGGCTTTCATCGAGTTGCTCGTCAACCGGTTCGCTAGAGCGGCGTAGCTTCGATCTCCTCTTTGCACAACCCTCGCAGAGTTTGCCTTCTGGCCCGCGGTTGATGTTCACGAAAATGCCGACTCAGGGCCGCTTGTGGCCCATCTCCGACCTAAGGTGAGGGACGCCAACGCGCCGGAGCGGACCCTGCAAGAAGTGCAGCGCGGGTTTATGAGGAGACGCCCTGCGAACGGCGGGCGCTCGCCGGTCACCGCACCATGGTCTCGCGATCCCAGGCCTGATAGTCGGGCGAACCTTCGATGCGGATCGGACCGTCGTAGCCGTATTCCACCATATGCACGGTCACATAGTCGTCTCCGAAGAACACGACGCCATAGGATTGCGGCAGGTCGGACGCGCTCAGTAGCCTGGTCTCTGAGAACAGCGGATAGCTCGCATGGTTGGTGCCGCGCAGCGAGGAGACGGGAACGCCCGCGACCGATCCGGCCAGCGGCAAGTGACAATGCCCGAAGAAGACGTGGCGGATCTTCGATCGGTTGCGGCCAACGAGCTGCCGGAACGGCGCCTCGTCGAGCAGGCGGATCTGGTCGAGCGGGGCGAGGTGCACCGGCATGGGGTTATGATGCATGAACAGCAAGAACGGCCCGTCATGCTCGGCAAGCCGTGCCTCGAGCCAGCCGAGACGATCGTCGCAATAGCGGCCGGCATGGGTTTCCGGATGGGCGGTGTCGAGGAACAGGCAGCGGCCTGCGGCGGTATCGTGCATGCCCTGGACGAAGCCGTTCTCGTCGGCGAGGTCGGGGAAGACGCTCAGGAAGGCGGCGCGCCGGTCGTGGTTGCCGATGCACAGCCGGACCGGTAGCGGATATTCGTCGATGCGCTGCTTGAGCCATTGATAGTCGGCGGCGTCGCCCCAGTCCGAGAGATCGCCCGTGATCACCATCAGCTCGGCGTCGTGATGATCCTTCAGGGCATGCGCCAGCGCGCGCTCGAAATTGGCGCGCGGATCGCGGCCGCCGATCGTGGAGCCGGCCGCCGTCAGGTGAATGTCGCTCAGATGCAGCAGCTTCATAGTTCCCTCCGTTCGTACGGCACGGGGCGCCGGTGGCGCCCCGTGTTTGGCGAATGTGTCGCGATGATCAGCGCGCGGCGCCGGTCGTCTTCGGCAGCAGCTTCTGCACGTCCGCCGTCATGTCGGCGAGGACGGCTTCGGGTTCTTTGGCGCGGGCCCCCGAGATGATCGAGTTGAGATGATCCTTGATCACGTCGGTGATCTTCAGGCCGTTGTCGCCGGGGAAGGCGTACCATTTGGTGAGCAGCGGGAGCTGGCCGACCGCGGTGTAGTTGTTGGGGTTCTTGACGTAGAAGTCCTTCAGGTAGACGTCGTTCGCGACCTTGTTGGGCGGCATGTAGCCGGTGGTCTCCGCCATGATGGCGGCGCCCTTGGGGCCGGTCCAGAACTTCACCGCTTCCCAGGCGGCGTCGCGCTTGGCCTTGTCCTTGGCGAGGATCAGGACGACGTTGCCGCCAGCCGGCAGCCGGCCGTTCGGGGTGGCGACGTCCGGGAACGGGATCGTTTTCAACGCGAACTTGCCGCCGGTCATCTGCGTGACCTTGTTGAGGTCCGAGGTCGAGGTGACGTGGAAGCCGGTCTTGCCGGCGGCGAACGCCGCGCGCATCGAGGGCTGGTCGAGATTCGGCATGCCGCCCTCGTTGACGAGCCGCGCGATCACGTTGATGGCGAATTTGCCTTCCGCACCGTCAAAGGCGACCTTGGTCTCGTCGGCATTGAGCATGGTGCCGCCGCGCGCGAACACCGGGGCTTGCCACAGCCAGTTGCCGGTGATGTCCCACGCATAGGTGATGCCGTTGGTGTCGTTGCCGAGCGCCTTGATCTTCCTGGCGAGCGCGATCAGCTCGTCCCAGCTCTTCGGCAGGTTGTTCACGTCGCCACCGGCCTGCTTCACGAGGTCGAGATTGACGTAGACGATGGGCAGGGAGATCGCGAAGGGAAGGGCGTAGACTTTGCCGCCGGCGGTCCCGATGTCGTACATCGCCTGGTGAAAGCCCTGCTTGTCGAAGTCCTTTTCGGCGGCGATGTAGCCGCCGAGCTCGGCCGGGATGTTCTTGTCGACCAGGACGCGGATGCGGTTCAAGCCCTGGAACGACACGTCCGGCATCTGATTGGTAACGGCCTCGCGCAGCACTTTCTGGGTGGCGTCCTCGTAGGATTCGTAAGGCGCCCGCATCGTGACCTTGATCTCCGGGTGCACCTTGGCGAACTCGTCGGCGATGCGCTTGTGCGTTTCGGTGAACAGCTCCGGATAGGGATACTGCATCACGATCTCGGTCTTGGTCTGCGCGAGCGCAGAGCCGGCCGCAAGCGACAGAGCCGCCGCGGCGATGATGGACTTCAGCATGGATAGACTCCTGTTTGAGGTGACGTGGTTACTTGATCCCGGTGAGGGTGATGCCCTCGATGAAGCGGCGTTGGGCAAAGAGGAAAGCGATGACGAGCGGGGCGATGATCACCATCGCCGCGGCCATCAGCGGGCCGTAGCTGGTGCCGGCCTCGTTGTTGCGGAAATGCGCGACCGCAAGCGGCGGCGTACGCAGTTGCTCGCTGTTGAGCACGATCAGCGGCCAGAAATAGTCGTTCCAATGCGCGACCACGGAGAAGATGCCGAAAGCCGTGACCGCCGGGATCGCGGCCGGCAGCATCACCCGCCAGACGATGCCGAATTCGGAGATGCCGTCCATGCGCGCGGCATCGACGAGATCGTCCGGCACGGTTTTGAAGAACTGCCGCATCAGGAAGATGCCGAACACCGAGATCGTGAAGGGCAGGACGAGCGCGGCATAGCTGTCGAGCAGGCCGACCTTGTGCAGCAGGAGGAAGACCGGGATCGCGGTCGCCTGCGGCGGGATCAGGATCCCGAACAGGACCAGTGCGAACAGCGTCTGGCGGCCGACGAAGCGAAGCTTTGCCAGCGCGTAGGCCGCCGGCAGCGCCACCATGATTTGCAGCACGAAGATCGAGATCGTGACGATGACGCCGTTGAGCAGGAAGCGCAGCAGATTGGCCTTGGCGAAGGCCTCGCGCAAATTCTCCGCCAGCGCGAAATGGTGCGGGATCAAATGCAGCTCGCTGGAGAAGACCTCGGTCTGCGGCTTGGACGCGGTCGAGATCATCCAGATGAAAGGCGCCAGCATGATCGCGGCGCCCGCGATCAGGAGCACATGGCGGAGGATCGCCCGGAGCGTGAGGGAGTGTGTGCGGCTCATGTGTAGTGCACGCCGCGATCGGCGAGCCTCGATTTGATCAGCGTGAGCGCGAGAACGAACACCAGGAAGACGACGGTGATGGCCGCGGCGTAGCCCGAGCGGAAGAACTCGAACCCTTCCGTGTACATGGTGTGGATCAGGACCTCGGTGGATTTCGACGGGCCGCCCTTGGTCAGCACGTGCACCGTGTCGAACACCTGGAAGGAACGGATGCCGGAGATGACGACGACGAAGGTCGTCACCGGCCCGAGCATCGGCCAGGTGACGAGGCGGAAGCGTGCCCAGCCGCTCGACGCGCCGTCGATTTCGGCCGCTTCGTAAAGCTGCTTGGGGATGGAGACGAGGCCGGCGAGAAACAGCACCATGTTGAAGCCGACCGCCTGCCAGATGCCGATCGCGCACAGCGCGTACAGCGCCGTGTTGCGGTCCTGCAGCCAGGCGAAGGCCGGCAGGCCCGCGCCGCGCAACAGCCCGTTCACCAGGCCGAATTGCGGATGCAGCATGAATTCCCACACCACCGCCATGGCGATCAGGGTCGCCATCACAGGGAGGAAATAGATCGTCCGATAAAGGCTGCGCAGGCTGGTGCCGCTCTGGATCAGCAGCGCGATTGCAAGGCCCGCGATCACGGCGCCGGGCACCACGACCACGACATAGGTCAGCGTGTTGCGCAGCGCGGTCCAGAACACCTTGTCGGCGAAGAGGTCCTGGTAGTTGGCGAGCCCGATCCAGGAGAAATGCGGCGCGCCGAGCTGATAATCGGTGAAGGAGAGGGCGATTACGCCGGCGAGCGGGCCGAGCAGCATGACCAGCATGAGCGCGGCGGCCGGCGTCACCAGCGCATAGGCGGCGTATGCGCGTCGGCTGCCATGCGCCGGCAACGGCCGCCGCGCGGCAGCGGCCGGGACGATCGCGGCGTCAATGGTCATCGAGCCGTCAGACATGGGCGGGCTCGCGGATGCGCTCGGCCTGCTCGGCTCTCAGCTCGATCCGTTTCCCGGCCGGATCGAACACCCGCACGGCGTCGGACGCGAAGCCGAACGCGAGTGTGCTTCCCATCGCGGGCAGGTGCCTGACGTCGGCGAGCCGCGCGATCAGGCGCAAGCCGGCGCCTTCGATCGCAAGATGCACGAAGGCCTCGGCGCCGAGGTTCTCCAGATGGACGACGCTTCCGGAGAACGGCCCGGCGCCCAGCTCGATCCGCTCCGGGCGCACGCCGACACGACAGTCGCCGGCGGTAGCGTTGCACGCGAGCCTCAAGGCGGTCCCCAGCACGTCGATGCCGCCGTCCTTCCGGATCCGGCCGGGCAGGATGTTGATCTTCGGGCTGCCGATGAATTCGGCGACACGGATGTCGCCGGGATCGTTGTAGATCTGCGCGGGCGTGCCGGCCTGAATCAGTTCGCCGCCCATCATCACGGCGATCCGGCTCGACATGGTCATCGCCTCGGCCTGGTCGTGCGTGACGTAGACGAACGTCGCCTCGAGGCGGCGATGCAGCTCGGCGAGCTCGGCGCGCATGTGGACGCGCAGCTTGGCGTCGAGATTGGAGAGCGGCTCGTCGAACAGGAAGGCGCGGGGCTCGCGCACCATGGCGCGTCCGACTGCGACGCGTTGCCGCTGTCCGCCGGACAATTGCCCGGGCTTGCGCCGCAGCAATGGCGCGATGTCGAGCTGCTCGGCGATGGCCGTGATGTCGGCGCGGATGGCCCGTTCCTTGGCGCGCCGGCCCGGCAGCAACGGGCCGAGCAGCGGCAGCCGCTCGATCGCGGAGAGGCGCCGCATCCGCAGCGGCACGGCGATGTTGTCGAAGGTACTCAAATGCGGATAGAGCGCATAGGATTGGAAAACCATCGCCAGGTTGCGCGCGCTCGGACGAACGGCGTCCACGGAGTGGCCGTCGATGCGGACCTCGCCGGAATTCTGCGGCTCGAGCCCGGCGATGATGCGGAGCAGGGTCGACTTGCCGCAGCCGGAAGGACCGACCAGCGAGATGAACTCGCCGTCCTCGATCCGGAAATCGATGCCTTTGAGGACGTCGGTCCCGTCGAAGGATTTGCGGATTGCGGAAAGCTCGATTTGCGCCATTCGCGCTGGTCCCCTGCTGCCTGTTGCGGCGCATGAGGAGTAGGGACGGCATCTGACAGTCACATAACGGTCAATGGCATTGCTTATGCTGATCCCAGGTTTTGCTTTTGCCGGCCCCTGAGGCCGAGATATCGGTCGTGGAGTCGTTGTCGTGGCGTTGACGTCGTCGCGTATTCGGGCGGTCAATGCGGTGTTCGATACCGGCAGCTTCGCCGCCGCAGCGAGGAAACTGGGTGTGTCGCAGCCGGCGGTCGCGCAGCTGGTGCGAGATCTGGAGGCCGAGTTTGCCGTTGCGCTGTTCGACCGGCACGGACAGAGCCTGATCGCGACGCCGCTCTGCCGGCGCCTCTATGCGGCGACGAACCGGATGCAGGCGCTCGAGACGGATGCGCTCTCCATTCTGGAGCAGCGCGACGAGCTGGCCGGAGGCGAGATTCGCATCGGGCTCGGCAACGCGATGCCGGGCATGGCTCTGATCGCGGCCTTTCGCAATCTGTATCCGAAGATCCAGATCAACATCGAGATCGGGAGCTGGTCCACGATCATGGCGGCCGTGGTCGACCAGCGCGTGGACGTCGCCGTGCTGCCGGAAGTGCCGCAGGACAATCGCTTCCGCCGCGAGCCCTGCGTGCAGCAGCGTGTCGTCGCGATCTGCCATCCCGTTCACGACCTCAGCCGGGAATCGCGCGTGTCGGCCGTCAGCCTGACGCAATATCCGCTGGTATTTCGGACCCGGGATTCCGCGACCCAGCGCGCCGTGGACAGGGCGTTTCGCGCCGTCAATCTGCGCGCAAGTCCGGCGATCGTCGTCAACACGCGCGAGGGAATGCTGGAGGCGGTCGCCAATCGGCTCGGTGTCGGCTTCGTCTGGGAGCACGGCTCGAGCCGTATCGATCGCATCGCCAAGGTGGCGATCGCGGAAATCGAGGCGGAATCGCCCGAATATATCTTCTCGCTGGCCGGCAAACGCGGCAAGCTGGTCGAGCTGTTCTATCTGGCCAGAAGCCTTTCGCGCGCGGCTGATGGCGCCGACATCCTGTCCGCCCCCTAACGCGAAGGGGGTGCGGGCACCTTCCGCCAAATCTCCTTCAGGATGTAGCGAAGCGCAACCACAACTGAAATGTTGCGCAGCGGCAATGTAACATATTTGCGAATTTTTGCTGCGGAATTTGGTCAGGCGGCCAAAGATGGGCTATGCTGGTCCTTGCGTCGAGACCAAGAGAGACGTCGGGAGAGAGCGTGGGACACCAGCGGCGGACGGGGCTGCATCCATGATAACCTTACCGAGACTGGCGGCTGAATCCCTCGAGGACTTCCTCGGTAAGTTCATGCGTCGGCGGTACGATGAGGCGTCTGCCGGCATTATCGCGAGCGCCACCCGCACCGCGATGGAATGCATCGGCAACAGCGATGCGCTCTATCACAATATCGAGCATACGATGCTGGTGACGTTGGCGGCCCAGGCCATCCTGCGCGGCCGAAGCCTTCATACCCATCTATCGGGTGACGACTACGTCCATATCCTGATCGCCTGCCTGGCGCATGACATCGGCTATGTGCGCGGACTGTTCGAGGAGGACGATGCCGACGGCTTCGTGATCGACGCGGCCAACAACAAGATCTCGTTGCCGCGCGGCGCGTCGGACGCGAGCCTGATGATGTATCACGTCGATCGCTCGAAGCTCTACGTGACGCGGCGGCTGCGGCATATTCCGGGCGTCGATCCCGAGCGCGTGGCCCGCGCCATCGAGGGTACGCGCTTTCCGGCCCGCCAGGGCCAGGAATACGACGACGAGGCCTCGATCCTGCGCGCCGCCGACTTCATCGGTCAGCTCGGCGACCCCAATTATCTGCGCAAGGCCAACGCGCTGTATTACGAGTTCGAAGAGGTCGGCATGAATCGCCAGCTCGGCTACGATTCGCCGGCCGACATCGTGAACCGCTATCCACAATTCTATTGGAACAGCGTCGCGCCCCACATCCAGACCGAGATCGGCTATCTCAACAAGACCGAGATCGGCCGGCAATGGATCGCCAATCTCTACAGCAACGTGTTCCGCGCCGAGCGCGACATCTCACTGTCCGGGCCGCAGAAGTAAGTCGGCTCTCGTAGCCCGGATGGAGCGAAGCGGAATGCGGGGCCTCTGCATCCGCAAATCCCGGATTACGCTTCCGCTCCATCCGGGCTACGGCTGCCCAACTCCGTGAGAAGACCATGCAACAAAAAACCGTCACCACGGATATCCTCGACATCGCCTATCGCGAATACGGCGCGCCCGACGGCTGGCCCTGCATCATGGGCCACGGCTTTCCCTACGACGTGAACGCCTATGCCGAGACCGCGCCTGTTATCGCCGAGGCCGGCGCACGCGTGCTGGTGCCCTGGCTGCGCGGCTACGGGCCGACGCGTTTCCGCATCGCGTCGACCTTGCGCTCCGGCGAGCAGGCTGCGCTCGGCGCCGACCTCCTGGCCTTCATGGATGCGCTTCATATCGAGCGTGCGGTCGTCGGCGGTTATGACTGGGGCGGACGCGCGGCCTGCGTGGTCGCGGCGCTCCATCCCGAGCGCGTGATCGGCCTCGTCTCCGGCAATTCCTACAACATCCAGAATATCGCGAAATCCATGGAGCCGGCCTCGCCGCCGGAGGAAGCCGCGCTGTGGTATCAATATCTCTTCCACAACGAGCGTGGCCGCCGCGCGCTGGAGCGCGACCGCCGCGGCTTTGCCCGCCAGCTCTGGGCGATGTGGTCGCCGAAATGGAAATTCGACGACGCGACGTTCGAAACAAGCGCGGTGTCGTTCGACAATCCGGACTTCGTCGATGTCGTGATCCATTCCTATCGCCACCGTTATGCGCTGGTCGCGGGCGATCCCGCCTATGCGGGAATCGAGGCCAAGCTCGCCGAGCAGCCTCCGATCCGTGTCCCCACCATCGCGATCGACGGCGACAGCGACGGCGTCAATCCCGGCACCGCCCATCATGCGCGCAAGTTCGAGAGTGCCTTCGAGCGGCGCGTCTTCATCGATGCCGGTCACAATCTGCCGCAGGAGCGGCCGGCCGAATGGGCGCAGGCCGTGATCGACGTGCACGAGGCGGTGCGGCGATCGGGCTGAACGGCCGCAACGCCATCAGCAACTCGACGCAAGACCATCTTGCGGAACTCCGCTGATCTGACGCGCTGACAAAAAGCAGCGCGCCGCGCGACACCTCGCGCGGTGATGATCCCCAGGGAGAAACCATGAAAGCCGCTTTGGTCCTGGCCGCAGCACTGGCTGCCGCCTGCCTGCCGACGTCAGTCTCCGCGCAAAAATCCTACGGTCCTGGCGTCACCGACACCGAGATCAAGATCGGCAACACCATGCCCTATAGCGGGCCGGCCTCGCCGCTCAGCATCACCGGCAAGGTGATCTCCGCTTATTTCGACGATGTGAACGAGAAGGGCGGCGTCAACGGCCGCAAGCTCAACCTGATTTCCCTGGACGATGCGTTCTCGCCGCCGAAGACCATGGAGGCGGCGCGACGCCTCGTCGAAGGCGACGGCGTCGCCTTCATCTTCGCGACCATGGGCACCGCGCCGAGCTCGGCGATCGCAAAATATCTCAACAGCAACAAGGTGCCGCAGCTGTTCCTGATCAGCTCGGCCTCCAAGTGGAACGATCCCGTCAACATGCCCTGGTCGATGGCGCTGCCCTGGGCGCCGAACTACACCAGCGAGGCCGCGATCGACGTCGCCTATGCCCGCGCCAAGAACCCGAATGCGCGCTTTGCGGTGCTCTACCAGAACGACGACGCCGGCAAGGAATACTTACGCGGCGTCAAGGAAGCGCTCGGCGCCGATGCCGACAAGGCGATCGCGATGGCCTCGAGCTTCGAGGTCGCTGACCCCACCGTCGATTCCCAGGTGCTGACGCTGGCCAACACCAAGGCGGATGTCTTCATGATCTATTCGGTGACGCCGCGCGCCTGCGCGCAGGCGATCCGGAAAGCGCACGAGGTCGGCTGGCAGCCGATGCGGTTCCTCGCCAGCGGCTGCGCCAACAAGGCGACCGTGATGGTGCCGGCGGGCCTCGACGCCGGCAAGGGCGTGCTGTCGCTCGGCTCGCTGAAACCCTTCGTCGAGCAGCCGAAGAACGATCCGGCGATGGCGGCCTATATCGACTTGATGAAGAAGCGCCTGCCCAACGCCGACATCAACAACGTCGCCGGCCTCTACGGCTACACCGTTGCCGAGGCGCTGGTGGTGCTGCTGAAGCAGTGCAAGGACAATCTGACGCGCGAGAACATCATGGCGCAGGCCGCGAATTTGAAGAACGTGCCGCTCTCGCTGCTGATGCCCGGCATCACGCTGAACACCACGCCGCAGGATTTCCGCCCGATCAAGGACGGCTATATGCTGCAGTTCGACGGCAACGACTGGGTGGTGGCGAGCGAGCTCTTGAAGGGGACGTGAGGGATCTCTCTCCGCGAATTCGGATTCGTAGGGTGGGCAAAGGCGCCCTTGCGCCGTGCCCACCATCTCTCTCGGTCGCATAGAAATGCGTGGGCACGCTCCGCTTTGCCCACCCTACGACAGCGGCGCACGGCGTAGCGAACAGGAGACACCCATGGACTTTCACCACTCCGCCCGTTCGCTGGAGCTGCAGGACCGCGTCCGGCAATTCATGCGCACCCATGTCGAGCCGGTCGAGGAGCTCTATTACGAGCAGGTGAAGCCGGAAGCCGCGCGCTACAGGACGCCGCCGATACTGCAGGATCTGAAGAAGATGGCGCGCGAGCAGGGGCTGTGGAACCTGTTCCTGTCAGGCGAGCACGGACCGGGCCTCACCAATCTCGACTATGCGCCCGTGAAGGAGATCATGGGCCGCATTCTCTGGGCGCCCGAAATCTTCAACTGCTCGGCCCCCGATGTCGGCAACATGGAGGTGCTCGCGAATTACGGCACCAAGGCGCAGCAGGAGCGCTGGCTGAAGCCGCTGCTGGAAGGGCGCATCCGCTCCGGCTTCTCGATGACGGAGCCGCAGGTCGCCTCCAGCGACGCCACCAATATCCAGTGCGCCATCACGCGTGACGGCAACGACTATGTCATCAACGGCCGCAAATGGTTCACCTCGGGCGCGATGAACGAGGATTGCGAGATCCTGATCGTGATGGGGAAGACCGCCCCTGATGATCCCGACCGCCACCGGCAGCAATCCATGATTCTGGTACCCAGGAACACGCCCGGCGTCCGCATCGTCCGCGACATGCTGACCTACGGCTACGACGATGCCCCG
Organism: Bradyrhizobium sp. AT1; assembly: GCF_001590795.1. GTDB lineage: Bacteria > Pseudomonadota > Alphaproteobacteria > Rhizobiales > Xanthobacteraceae > Bradyrhizobium. The sequence continues at coordinate 2,786,399 of NZ_JXDL01000001.1, read as the reverse complement.
GCCGGCCACCCCGAGATCGTCTACGACAACGTCCGTGTGCCCGCCGAGAACATTTTGCTCGGCGAAGGGCGCGGCTTCGAGATCGCGCAGGGGCGGCTCGGCCCCGGTCGCATCCATCATTGCATGCGCCTGATCGGCTGCGCCCAGCGCGCGCTGGAATTGATGTGTCAGCGCGCGGTGTCCCGTACGGCCTTCGGCAAGCCGCTGGCCGAGCAGGGCTCGGTGCGCGAGGACATCGCGCATTCCTTCTGCGAGATCGCGCAGGCGCGGCTGCTGACGCTGCAAGCCGCCGACAAGATGGACCGCGAGGGCAACAAGGCCGCGCGCGACCTGATCGCCGCGGCCAAGATCGTAGTGCCCGGCATGGCCGCCCGCGTCATCGACCGCGCCATCCAGATCCACGGCGCCGCCGGCGTCTCGCAAGACACCTTCCTCGCGCGCGCCTATGTCTACGCCCGCTTCATCCGCATCGGCGATGGGCCCGATCAGGTGCACCTCGCCGCGGTCGGGAAAGAGCTGATCAAGCGCGGCGGGGTGATGGGATAGGCGGATGGCTGCTTCACGAATGGCCCGAATGCGCGGACGTATCTGGCCATAAGGTAGTATGGTGTGCTTTGATGGATTGCACTACTTGATGAGTGCACTGCCGACGTTGTTGCGCTCGGCACATCAGCGAGCAGGTCAACAATGCGCAGTTTCGCCCCGAGCAGCCGGACCTCCGGCGCGCGATCGATCGCGGCTATTTTCGCCTTCCTCCTGGCGATCCTGACCATCTGTGGCAGTCCATCGGCTGTTGCAGCGGTCGAACCCTTTCCCGCTTCTTTCAAAATCGAACGAATTTCGATCAACGGCGTCACGCTGCATGTCCGCGTGGGTGGGCACGGACCGGCGGTCGTGCTCTTGCACGGCTTCGCCGACACCGGCGACATGTGGGCGCCGCTCGCCAAGGCGCTCTACAAGGACCACACCGTGATCGTTCCGGACCTGCGCGGGATGGGGCTGTCGTCCCAGGCCGCCGGCGGCTACGACAAGAAGAACCAGGGCGTCGACATCGCCATGCTCATGGACAAGCTCAACGTCCAGAAAGCCGATCTGGTGACGCACGACATCGGCAACATGGTAGGCTATGCACTCGCGGCGCAATACCCTGACCGCATCACCAAATGGGTCGTCATCGACGCGCCGCTGCCCGGCATCGGGCCCTGGGACGAAATCCTCAAGAGCCCCATGCTGTGGCATTTCAATTTCCGCGGTCCCGATGTCGATCGCCTGGTCAAGGGCCGCGAGCGCATCTATCTCGACCGCTTCTACAACGAGCTGTCGGCCGATCCCAAGGCCATCGACGAGGCGACGCGCAACCATTATGCGAAACTGTACGCCCGGCCCGGCAACATGCATTACGCCTTCGAGCAGTTCGCGGCGTTCGGCAAGGACGCCACGGACAACAAGGCCTTTGCCGCGACCAAGCTGAACATGCCGATCCTCGCCCTTGGCGCCGAAAAGTCTTTTGGCAATCAGCAGGCCGCGATCATGCGCGAGGTCGGCACCAAGGTCGAGGGCGGCATCATCACCGGCTCCGGACATTGGATCATGGAAGAGCAGCCGGCGCAGACCGTGAGCAAGGTGCGCGCCTTCCTCGACGGGAAATGAGGGGCATGGTGATGGGCGTGGGTCGACGCCTCACGCCTGGCCGCGTCGTCTTCGCGCCTCGTGATGACGTAGCGCCTCGACGATCACCTTGAACGCCGCCGAATTCTGCCGGGACGTCGGGTAATAGAGGTAGTAGCCGTCGAATTTCGGCGACCAGTCGTCGAGCACGACGACGAGCTCGCCGGAGCGGACCTGCCGCGCCACCATGTCTTCGGGGAGATAGGCGATGCCGAAGCCTTTCACGGCGGCGTCGATCATCGCGTGCGAGTCGTTGAAGGCCAGTTGCCCCTCGACGCGCACCCTGAGGTCAGAACCGCCCTTGGCGAACTCCCAGACGTAATGGCCGCCGGCCGCCGCGCGGCGCTTGATGCAGACGTGCTTCAGCAGGTCTTGCGGGTGCTTCGGTTTCGGATGCTCCCTAAGATAGGCCGGCGAGGCGACCGCCACGAGCCGCCAGTCCGGGCCGACGCGCACCGCGATCATGTCCTTCTCGACGCTCTCGCCGAGGCGCACGCCTGCATCGAAGCCGTCCTCGACGATGTTGCGGAAGGCCGTGTCGAGGCTGAATTCGACCTTGATGTCGGGATAGGTCTTCAGGACCGGCGCGAGCTTCGGCCAGACGGCTGTGTTCAGGGCATGGTCCGAAAGCGTGATCCGGATGGTGCCGGACGGCTTGTCGCGCAGCGACATCAGCGCGGCGATGTCGCGCTCGATCTCCTCGATGCGGGGGGCAACGGATTGCAGCAGCCGCTCGCCGGCCTCGGTCAGCCCGACGCTGCGCGTCGTGCGCGTCAGCAGGCGCAGGCCCATCTGCGATTCCAGGCGCTTGATCGTATGGCTGAGCGTCGACTGCACGATGCCGAGTTTCGCGGCGGCCCTGGTGAAGCTGCGCTCGCGGGCGACCGCCACGAACGCCAGCAGGTCGTTGAAATCCTGGTTTGCCATGGCCTCGATTATTCATGGCCCAGGTCGATCAATGCAAGCGAATTGCCGTGGCTAATCGAATGCCGCCGGCGGGCCTATGTGTGGCCGCGGACGGCGCTGGCCATCGCTGCAGACAACATCAAGGAGGCTCAGATGCAAATTCGGCAAGCAGGCTCTCAACCGTCGGCCAAGGCGCCCGCGGAGTATTTCACCGGCACGGTCCGTATCGACCCGCTGTTTCCGGCCATCGAGCCTTCGCGCGTCGCCGGCAATCACGTCACTTTCGAGCCCGGCGCGCGCACGGCCTGGCACACGCATCCGTTCGGCCAGACGCTCGTCGTCACCTCCGGCCTCGGCCTCGTGCAGCGTTGGGGCGGTCCGATCGAGGAGATCCGTCCCGGCGACGTGGTCTCGTTCGAACCCGGTGAGAAGCACTGGCACGGCGCGTCGCCAAAGGCGGCCATGAGCCATATCGCGATCCAGGAGGCGCTCAACGGCAATCCGGTCGAATGGCTGGAGAAGGTGACGGATCAGCAGTACGACGATCGCGCCGGCAAAGGAGAATGACCATGAAAGCAACTGTGCTCCATGGACCCGGCGATGTCCGCTATGAAGCCGTCGACGATCCCAAGATCGTCAAGCCGACCGACGCCATCATCAAGCTGTCGGCGACCTGCATCTGCGGCTCCGATCTCTGGCCCTATCGCGGTCTCCAGCCGAACGAAGGCCCCGCGCATATGGGCCACGAATATTGCGGCGTCGTCGTCGAAATCGGCAGCGCGGTGCGGACGATCAAGCCCGGCCAGTTCGTGGTTGGCTCGTTCTGCCTGTCGGACAACACCTGTCCGCATTGCAAGTTCGGTTTCCAGTCCTCGTGCGAGCAGCGCGAGTTCATGTCGGGCGCGCAGGCGCCCTACGCGCGCGTCCCCCTAGCGGACGGCACGCTGGTCGCGACCCGCGAGATGCCGGGACGCGATCTCATCCCGCATCTGCTCGCAACCTCCGACGTGCTCGGCACCGGCTGGTACGCGGCCGACGCCGCCAACGTGAAGCAAGGCTCGGTGGTCGCGGTGGTCGGCGATGGCGCGGTCGGCCTGATGGGCGTGCTCGCGGCGAAGGAGATGGGTGCGGAGCGCATCATTGCCATGAGCCGCCACGCGACGCGGCAGGCGCTCGCCAAAGAGTTCGGCGCGACCGATATCGTGGTCGAGCGCGGCGCGGAAGGCATCGCGCGCGTCAAGGAGCTGACGCGCGGCGTCGGCGCGGACTCGGTGCTCGAATGCGTCGGAACGCAGGAGGCGATGTCGCAGGCGCTCGAATGCGCACGCCCAGGCGGCACGATCGGCTATGTCGGCGTTCCCCATGGCGTGACCTTCGACGGCCAGGCCTTGTTCTTCGGCCAGCGGCGTATGATGGGCGGTCCTGCCCCGGTGCGCCGCTTCCTGCCTGACCTGATGGACCGGGTGCTTCAGGGCCGGATCCAGCCGGGCAAGGTGTTCGATCTCACGCTGCCGATCGACCAGGTCTCCGAAGGCTACAAGGCGATGGATGAGCGCCGCGCGATCAAGACGCTGTTGACGGTGTGACGACAGGGGAGGGCATCGATCTCCTCTGAAGCGACATCTTGTCGATGCCATCCCGTCATCATCCGTTCAAAATCCATCGCTATGGTGCCACTCGACGATTGGCTTGCCGGATGTACGCGAGCTGTGTCGCAAACCTCGGCCGTCGTGCCGAGGTTTTTCGCTTTGCGCGGTGTCCAAGAACCCATGCCAAGATGGACCGCGACAGCAACAAGGCCGGCGATTTGGTCGCCGCAGCCAAGATCGTGGTGTCCAGCATGGCGCCGTGCCATCCAAATCCATGGCGCGGCCGGCATCTCCCAGGGCACCTTCCTTGCCCGTGCCTACGTCTACGCGCGCTCCCGCGCCGCGCATCATCGCGCCAAATCGATGAGTGGCTTACAGGCAATCCAAGCTTCAGCTATCAAGTCGAGAGCATCGGCCTCCCGCAATTGAGGGCAGCGGTCATAGCGGAATAGCACCCCCATTTGCATCTGATAGTTAGAACCAGCCTTGTGTACAAACGAGTTATAAGCGGCGGATAACCATCTAGGCTGCACCTTTGGAGTACCGCTCCGAGGAACAGCAGTTCGCAAGTCAAAATCTATTCGGGCATCGATATACGGCGTAGCTCTCTGAGAGGGGTAACGCCGTTGTACACCGCGCCCCCACGGGGCCGCACCCGGGCATTTGCGCAAAATTGGCTTCAGATTCTTGACGACGCCACTTGTTAGCGATTGAAAGCCTGCCTCACCTAGCTCGATCAAATTGCGCCGCATGGTGCTGTTGACCGAATTGGGCACCGTTACCATCGCCTCAACGGCTTGTGCCACAATACCAAGGGTTAGGTGGGGATAGTTGGTGAAGGTCTCAGCTTCCCCCGCCCGGGTGAGCGACAGGAAATCCCACACTGCATCGCTGCGGCGTCCGGTGATCGCGGAACGGCCTGGTGCTTTAGGATTCATTCGGAGCTTTTCGCGGAGATCACTGCGATGTCTCAAATCCTCCATCGATAGCTTAAGCACGCGCTTACCCTCAAGGTAGGTGAAGGGACGATCGTGTCCAAACGGGAAACCGGAAAACATCGTCAACGTGCCCTCCACAAACCGTTCGCTGTCAATCAGCTTTGCCTCAGCGATTTCCAAATAGTCCGCCGTGCTTGCAGCCCATTCGCTACTGGGGGCGTGTCGACGTAACCAAGCGTAGATGTCACGCCATTCCAGCAGTATGGTATCAGCGGGTAAGATAGACGGCAGCCGTGCGGCAATAGCAACTGCAGTGATCTGATTGAAGCCCCGACGCTCGGCAGTGCTGCGGTGACGCTTGATCTGATCGATGCCCAGCTTGGCGGTCACCTTGCTTTCGATGAAAACGCACCAGCCTGTATCATCAAAGATCCATCCGTCAGGAATGCCGCGCCTCTCCAACTCTTCCTCGCTGGGCTCCTCTTCGTCTGGGTATTGCTGTTCAAGGACAGTGAGTTTGTCGGGACGACATGGCGGTGTTACTCCCAGAAGCTCACGCAAAAATAGTCTGAGGAGCCTCCTATCTCGTTGAAGGGAGGTCATCAATGCGTGGGTGACGCGATTCTCAGGTTGTGTGTACTGATCGAAGATGTTGCGCACAACCGCCCCTCGCGTTTGGTCCGCTGCCTACAATTCATTCTGGCGCGTTTGCTCGACAACCAGCTCGCAGTCCATTTATCTATAGACAAGTTGTCAAGTCGAAACGAGGCGGACTGCTGCTTGCGCGCCTCGCGCAAGAGTCCGCGCGTCGCGTCACGGGACGAGCCGAACCACCAATCGAAGCGCGGCCGATAGGCTCAACCCGGCACGATCTCGTCGAGCGGCCAGATCGGACGGCGGACCTTTCGGTACGTGAGCTTGCTGTGATCGAAGGTGGCAAGGCCGCCGCTGTCGGCCAGGATCACCTGCTTGGCCATCGGCCCGAAGGCGGCCCGGAAGTGGTGCGCTGACTTGACGGCAACGATGCGGAATCGAGCCGGTTCTGCGCCGAGAATTCGGAACATCTCCTGATCGTAGGTCTGCAGCGTGTTGGTCGAGATCGCGATCGAGATGCCGTTGACCTCGAGCAGGGCGCTCTCGCCCAGCGTCATGGGCTGACCGGCATTCATCGGCCCCTCGCAGACAAAGGCACCGTCCGACAGGCCGGTCACCCGCCCGGTCAGCGTCAGCGGAGGTCCGTAGCTTTCGGGATGGCGCTTGGCGCCGAGAACGACATCCAGGCTCGCTCCAAGGCCCGCTTCATGGCAGCGGGAAGCGGCATCGGGATCGCCGAGGACGCCGAACAGCACGCCGCGGATTTCGGCCTGCAGGAGCGCCTCGAGCAGGCGGATGCCATCGCCGTAGGCGCCCGAGCCCGGATTGTCGCTGAAGTCGGCGATCACGAGGGGGCGGGTGTCGGCGACATCGGCCGCGGCTTCGGCGGCAAGCTTGGTCGCGGCCGGCAGGTCGAGCGCCGTGACAGTGACTTCGGCGCGGCGGCGGACCATCTCGTCCTCGAGCGCGGCCGCGGCCTGCCGCGCGGCGGTCTCGGCGGCGTTGTGGGAGGCATCGTAGGTGACCTGAACGCTGGGGCCGACCTCGGCGATATCCGAGCGGCTGAAGCCTGCGCAGACGTCGACGGACAACAGGCCGGGCGTTTGCGCCTGCATCTCCGCGGCGCGCGCCAAGAGGTCGCTCATCACGCCGCCCTGGGTGCGTCCGTGATTGCAGCCGTCGAGCAGAGCCGGCTGCGAGCGGAAGACTTTCGGGCGGGTCGTGCCGTCCATCGCCGACTGCAGCAGCTCGGCGGCGCGGTACGCCGTCTCGTACTGGTCGATGTGCGGGTAGGTACGGTAGGGCAGCATGATGCTGGCCAGCCGGCCCATACGCTCGGTGACGTTGGCATGCAGATCGAGCGTCACCGCGATCGGAATGGTTTCGCCCAGACGCTTGCGCAATCCTTCGAGCAGCGCGCCTTCGGCGTCGTCGTCGGTCTCGGTCACCATGGCGCCGTGCAAGGCCAGGATGACGCCGTCGAGCGGCCCGGCTTCGCAGGCTGCAAAGACCAGGCGCTGCAACTCGGCCCAGCACTCGGCCGTCACCTTCCCGGATGGGGTGGCCGCAGCGGCGACCGGCTGCACCAAGGTCCAGCCGTAACGTTCGGCCGCGGCCAGATGCGCGGCGATCTCCATTCTCGTGTCGGCCAGCGCCGCGGCGATTTCGCCGTCACGCAGGAACAGCCGTTTGCGATAGTCGTCAAGTGTCGTCGGAATGATCGAGAAAGTGTTGGTCTCGTGGGCGACCTGCGCCGAGAGAACGCGCCGCGTCTGGCTCATGGGATTCCTTTGTTTTTCTTTTGCAATCTCACAAGTCAACCGCGCCGGCACGCGCCGTCTCGTTCAGCACTGCATGACCGCATCGTGCCCCTGTTTTGCCCGACGAGTCAAAATCAATACGGTAACGAGGGCAGGTTTCGCGGGGGGCCATCAAGTCATTGAAAGACTTGACCCCGTCTACTGTGCATGGGGTTGTTTTGCAGTTTTTTTGTTGGGAGGGCGCGCTGCCGCCTGGCGGCGACGTCCGCGCCGTCATCCCGCCTTGGCGATGCGGCCGTCCGCCGACCCCGCGCGCAGGTTCTGGAAGAAGGTCTCGACTTCCCGCGACAGCGTGTCCGCCGTCTTCGTCAGGCTGCTCGCGGCCGTCAGCACCGAGGCTGCCGCAGTATCGGTCTCGCCGATGGCATCGCGCAGCGAGGTGATGTTGGCGACCAGCGTCTCGTTGCCTTGCGCGGCGCTTTGCGCGTTGGACGAGATCTCGCGCGTGGCGGCGTCCTGCTGACCGATGGCGCCGGCGATCGCCGAGGTGACCTCGTTGATCTCGCGCACCGCGCCGCCGATTTCGCGCACAGCGTCGACCGCGTTGCGGGTCGAGGCCTGGATCATCGCGACGTTCTCGCCGATCTCTGCGGTCGCCTTGGCGGTCTGGCCCGCGAGCGCCTTGACCTCATGAGCGACCACGGCAAAGCCGCGGCCGGCATCGCCGGCGCGGGCGGCTTCGATGGTGGCGTTGAGCGCCAGCAGATTGGTCTGCTCGGCGATCGCCTGGATCAGGCTGAGCACGCCGTCGATGCGCTGCGTGGCCGCGGCAAGGCTCTCGATCTCGGAGATCGACTTCTCGGTGCGCTGGCCGGTCTGCTCGACCGCGCCGGCGCTCTGCTGCACCTGGCGGCCGATCTCGACCACCGACGCCGACAGCTCCTCGGCGGCGCCCGCCACCGCGGTGACGTTGTGCGAGGCCTGCTCGGTGGCGTTCGCCGCCGTGCCGGCGCGGCTGTTGGCGTCCGCGGTGACGCGGGTGATGGTCTGCGCGGTCTCGCGCATGGTGGCGGCGTTGTCGCTAAGGCCACGCATGATGGCGCCGATCGCCTCGCCAAACGCCTCGACGGATCGCTCGATGTGGCGGGCGCGCTGCTCGCGGGCGGCGGAATCCTGCGAGACCTGCGAGGCGAGGTTGCGGTTGCGGCCCATGGCCTCCTGGAACACCTGGATCGCGCGGGCGAGCGCGCCGATCTCGTCGGCACGGTGGGAGTGCGGCACCACCACGTTCTCGGCGCCGTCGGCGACCTGCTTGATGGCGGCGGTGATCGCGGCGAGCGGCCGGGCGACCGAGCGGGCGATGATGACGATGCCGATCACGACGAGAGCCAGCGCCACGCCGCCGAGGCAGGTCAGCACGAAGGAGAGGGTGCGGTTGGTCTCGGTCTCGCGCGCGATCTGCCTGGCGCGCTCGGCATAGACCTTGGACAGCGCCTCGAGATCCTTGTTCAGCGCCGAGCGCACGGCGCGGTTGGCGTCGTTGTCGCCCCATTCGCGGCCAGCGGCCGCGTTGACCTCGACGCCGCGGCGCACCAGCTCCTTGCGGAACTCGACGAACTGCTCGATGCGCTTCTTGAAGGTGGCGAACTGCTCGGCATCGTCGGCCCTGACGATGGTCTCCCAGCGCTTCACGACGTCGAGAATCTGGGCGTTGAACTTGAGCAGGCCTTCGCCGTATTTCTTCACCACGGCCGGCTCGGCCGACATGTAGACGCCGCGCGATTCCATCACGACCGCATAGACCAGCGAATTGACCCGCTCGACATTCAGCGCGGCGGCGTTGGCGGTCTCGATCGCATTGGTGAGGTCGGCGCCGCGGCGGCTGTTGTAGTCGGACAGCATCGCGATCGCCGCCGTCAGCAGCGCGAACAGCGCGAAAACCGCATAGAGCTTGGTGGCAAGCGTGAAGCGGCCGGCCAGCTTGGCGGCATTCCCAGATCGGTCTGATGTCATGGTACTCAGGGGCCCGGATTGGCCTGAAGCGGCCGGTGAACGGGGGCGTTCAAAATTGATGCAAAACTATGCAGAACGAAGATGGATGCGGCGTTAACGCGCCGCTCCGCCGCCTCCGTCCTTGGTCGAAGGAAAGGTAAGTTATTTCAGCGTCTTGATCCGAATGTAGAGTTTCTTGTAGTCCTTGAGTCGGCCGTTGGCCGACCACCCCCCGGAGAGACCCTTGGTCTACCGCCACAGCATCGACGCCACGACCCACATTTTCCCGGATCTGCGCGATCTTCTCGCCAAGGCGACGCCGCCGCGCTCCGGCGACCGGCTGGCCGGGATCTCCGCCGATACGGCCGAGCAGATGATCGCGGCGCGGATGGCGCTCGCCGACGTTCCGCTCGCCCAATTCCTGCAAGAAGCCGTCATCCCCTACGAGGCGGACGAGGTCACCCGCCTCGTCATCGACAGCCATGACGCCAAGGCTTTTGCGCCGGTGGCATCCCTGACGGTGGGGGCTTTCCGCGACTGGCTGCTGTCGGACGCCGCAACGCCGGAGGTCCTCAAGGGGCTGGCCCCCGGCATCACCCCGGAGATGGCCGCCGCAGTCTCAAAACTGATGCGCAACCAGGATCTGATCCTGGCGGCACGGAAATGCGAGGTCACGACCGCCTTCCGCAACACCATCGGCCTGAAGGGCCGGATGAGCACGCGGCTGCAGCCCAACCATCCGTTCGACGATGCCAGGGGCATCACCGCCTCGATCCTCGACGGCATCCTGCTCGGGGCCGGCGATGCCTGCATCGGCATCAATCCCGCGAGCGACGATCCGGCCGTGATCGCGCAATTGCTGCGGCTGCTCGATGAGATCATCTCCCGTCTGAAGATCCCGACACAGGCTTGCGTGCTGACCCATGTCACGACGACGCTGTCGCTGATCGGGCAGGGCGTGCCGGTCGACCTCGTCTTCCAGTCGGTCTCCGGCACCGAGGCCGCCAACCGCAGTTTCGGCATCGACCTTGCGCTTCTCAAGGAGGCGCAGGAGGCCGGGCTGTCGCAGAAGCGCGGCACGGTCGGCCAGAACGTGATGTATTTCGAGACCGGGCAGGGCTCGGCGCTGTCCGCCAATGCCCATCACGGCGTCGACCAGCAGACCTGCGAGGCGCGCGCCTATGCGGTGGCCCGCGCCTTCGCCCCGCTCCTGGTCAACAGCGTGGTCGGCTTCATCGGCCCGGAATATCTCTACGACGGCAAGGAAATCATCCGCGCCGGGCTGGAGGATCATTTCTGCGGCAAGCTGCTCGGCCTGCCGCTCGGGATCGACATCTGCTACACCAACCATGCGGAAGCGGACCAGGACGACATGGACAATCTGCTGACGCTGCTCGCGGCTGCCGGCGTCACCTTCATCATGGGCGTGCCTGGCGCCGACGACGTCATGCTGAACTACCAATCAACGTCTTTTCACGACGCGCTCTATGTCCGTGACGTCTTCGGTCTGCGCCGCGCGCCGGAATTCGACGACTGGCTGGCGCGGTCGGGCATTACAGGCGCCGATTTCCGGCTTGCCGGCGATGCAGGCCTGCTGCCCGATTTTGCCTCGCGGCTGATCGCCTGAGCGAGGAGGCTTTCCTCAGGAAACCATTTGCCGCCCTCGGGATTATGCTTGCGCCACAATATTGAGAAATTCCGGCGGCAGCATTACGCTATGTGTCTGGCTGGCAATTTCCGCAACCAGGTCGAGTGTGGCGGGGGAGCTTAGATGCGAGCTGCAAGTAACGGAACGTCCCGGCGGATTCTCTGCGTGTTTCCGCGCTATACATCCTCGTTCGGGACCTTCGAGCATTCCTATCCCCTGACCGACGGTGTCAGCGCCTTCATGCCGCCGCAGGGCCTGCTGCTGATCTCCGCCTATCTGCCGCAGGATTGGCAGGTCAAATTCGTCGACGAGAATTTGCGCCGCGCGACCAGGGAAGAGTTCGAGTGGGCCGAGGCGGTCTTCGTCAGCGGCATGCACATCCAGCGCCAGCAGATGAACGACATCTGCCGCCGCGCGCATGAGTTCGATCTGCCGGTCGCGCTCGGTGGCCCCTCGGTCAGCGCCTGTCCCGACTATTATCCCTCGTTCGACTATCTCCATGTCGGAGAGCTCGGCGATGCCACCAACCAGCTGATCGAGATTCTTTCGCGCGATACGGCGCGTCCTGACGAACAGGTGGTCCTCACCACCAAGGACCGCGTGCCGATGACGGAGTTTCCGATCCCGGCCTACGAGCTTGCCGACGTGAAGAAATACTTTCTCGGCAGCATCCAGTATTCCAGCGGCTGTCCCTATCAGTGCGAGTTCTGCGACATCCCCGGCCTCTACGGCCGCAACCCGCGCATCAAGTCGCCGCAGCAGATCATCGCCGAGCTGGATCGTCTGCGCGAATGCGGCATGACCGACACGGTCTATTTCGTCGACGACAATTTCATCGGCAACCGCAAGGCGGCGATGGATTTGTTGCCGCACCTGATCGAATGGCAGAAGCGGACCGGCTATGTGGTGCGGCTCGCCTGCGAGGCGACGCTCAACATCGCCAAGCGGCCCGAGATTCTCGAAAAGATGCGCGAGGCCTATTTCATCACCATCTTCTGCGGCATCGAAACGCCGGATCCCGACGCGCTGAAGGCGATGCAGAAGGACCACAACATGATGGTCCCGATCCTGGAGGGCGTGCGCACCATCAACTCCTATGGCATGGAGGTCGTCTCGGGCATCATCATGGGGCTCGACACCGACAAGCCGAACACGTCCGAGGCGCTGCTCGACTTCGTCGAGGAATCCCGGATTCCGCTGCTCACGATCAATTTGCTTCAGGCGCTGCCGAAGACGCCGTTGTGGGACCGGCTGGAGCGCGAGGGGCGCCTCGTCCACGACGACGGCCGCGATTCCAACGTGGATTTCCTGTTGCCCTATGACGAGGTGGTCGCATCCTGGAAGCACGCCATGGGCGTCGCCTACGAGCCCGAGAAGGTCTACGCGCGCTTCCAGTATCAGTGCGACCACGTCTATGTGCACCGCCTGAAGATGCCGACCCCGGACGAGATGAAGACCTGGCCCAACATCCGGCGCGGTCTCGTCATGCTGCGCAACATCTTCTGGAAGGTCGGTGTGCTCGGCGACTACAAGCGCGTGTTCTGGAAGTTCGCGCTGGGGCGCATCAAGCGCGGCGATCTCGAAGGCCTGATCGGCTGCACCCTGATCGCGCACCATCTCATCACCTTTGCGCGCGCGGCCTCCAGCGGCAGGCAGAACGCCTCGAATTACTCGATCCGGCTGCGCGAGGCCGCCGTTCCCGCCGAATGAGTGACAAGTCCATTCCTTCTCGCCCGACCATCGACCTCAGGGCGTTCACGCCCGCGCGCGTCGCGCTCGGGCGCAGCGGCGCAAGCGTACCGACCAGGGCGCTGCTCGATTTCACCCTCGACCATGCCCGCGCCCGCGATGCCGTGCACGCGGCCTTCGACGCGCCGCGTCTGCTCGCCGATCTCGGCGCGCTCGGACTTGCCGTCACCGCGGTGAGAAGCCAGGCGGTCGACCGCGCCGACTATCTGCGACGGCCGGATCTGGGACGACGGCTCGAGGCCGGCTCGGTCGAGGTCCTGGCGCAAGCGGCCGTGGCGCCGTGCCAGCTCGCGCTCGTGATCGGCGATGGCCTGTCCGCGGCCGCGGTCCATGCCCATGCGGCGGCCCTGGTGAGGTGCCTGCTGCCGTTGCTCGCGGAAGGGGACGACGTCGCGGTCGGCCATGTCGTCGTCGCCTCAGGCGCGCGCGTTGCGCTTGGCGACGAGATCGGCGCCATTCTCGGTGCGCGCATGGTGGCGACGCTGATCGGCGAGCGGCCCGGCCTGTCCGCGCCCGACAGTCTCGGCGCCTATCTGACCTTCGCGCCGAAGCCCGGCCGCACCGATGCCGAGCGCAATTGCGTGTCCAACATCCACCACGCCGGGTTGAGTTACGACGAGGCCGCCTTCAAGATCGCCTGGCTGGTTCGCGAGGGGTTGGCGCGGCAGGTCAGTGGCGTGGCGCTGAAGGACGAGAGTGCCGACCGCGCGCCGCGTCGAATTGGCACATTCTCGCCGGGATGACCGGCGCCGAGGGCCCAGATCGCCGCTTCTTGATCGATTCGGCCACACTTCGCCTGCTTGCGAAAAGACCGGTTGACCTGCTAAACCCCCCACGGCGATTTTCCGCGCATTTTCAAAGGGCAAGCCTCCCATTGGTATGGCGTTTTCAAGCCGTTCGCGGGGCGCGACAAGCTCTCAAGACCGAGCCGACAGGAACTGGATAAGGCATGCTCGAAAAGCACAGCGAGAATGAGGTTCATGTCGACAAGGTCGAGCAGGGACCGACGTCCTCGATCGCCTTCGGGCTGGAGCGTCTCGGGCTGATCGCGGTCCGGGCGCCGATCGTTTCCTGCATCGTCCTGCTCGTCCTGATCGTCGGCGCGGTGTTCGGCATCCACCGGATCAAGATCGACGATTCGCTGTCGCAGCTCTTCCGCTCCGACAGCCGTGAATTCCGCCAGTATGAAGAGGTCACGAAGAAGTTCCCAGCCGAGGAGTTCGACGTCCTCGTCGTGGTCGAAGGCAAGAACCTCCTGGCGCGGAATAATCTCGAGAAGCTGCGCGACTTCGTCACCGACATGCAGTTGGTCGAAGGTACGCGCGGGCTGGTCTCGCTGTTCTCCGCGCGCCAGGCGCCGGCGCCGGGCAAATTGCCGGCGGCACTATTCCCGGCCGAGCTGCCCGAGGGCGCCGACTACGACAAGTTCATCGAGACCGTCAAAAACAACGAGATCATCCGCGGCAAGCTGTTGTCGGAAGACGGCACTTTGGCGCTGATCGTGCTGTCGCTCGATCCGGAAGTGGTCGCCTCCAGCAAGCTGACCAAGACCGTCGCCGACATCCGCGCGCTGATGAAGGAGGATCTCGGCGACACCGGGCTCAACGTGCAGCTTTCCGGCGTGCCCGTGATGCAGCTCGAGATCCGCAATGCCGTCGAACGCGACGGCCTCACCTACAACATCCTCGGCATCCTCGCCGGCTGCGTCATCGCCATCATCTTCTTCCGCAAGATCTCCTTCATGGTCGCCGCGGCGTTCCCGCCGATGATCGCGATCCTGCTGGCGCTCGGCGCGCTCGGCTGGGCCAATTTCAATCTCAACATGTTCCTGAACGTGATGACGCCGCTCATCATGGTGATCAGTTTCTCGGACTCGATGCAGCTCACCTTTGCCGCGCGTGACCGGCTGATCGCGGGGCAGGACAAGTTCACCGCGTTCAAGAACGCCGTCCTGGTGGTGGGACCGGCCTGCGTGCTGACGCACGGCACCGCCGGCATTTCCTTCATCGCGCTGCAGTTCTCCAACTCCGACCTGATCCGCAAGTTCGGCGAGGCGGGTCTGGCCGCCACCATCATCGCGCTGGTCGCGGTGCTGTCGCTGGTGCCGGTGTTCGGCGTGCTGCTCGTGCGCAACGAGAAGACGTTCGCGGTCAAGTTCCAGGGCGCGGATGCCGGCGTCCAGGCGCTGCGCAATTTCTGCTACTGGATCGCGGTGCGCATGGTCGGCCGGCCCGGCCTGTTCAGCCTGATCGCGGTGCTGTTCGTCGGCGGCCTCGGCGTCATCTACGCCAATCTGGAGCCGCGCTACCGGCTCGCCGATCAGGTGCCGGACAAGCGCCAGGCGGTTGCCGCCAGCGACCGGCTGGATGCAAAGCTCACCGGCGCCAATCCGGTCAACGTGCTGATTGCATTCCCGAAGGGCGAAACGCTCTATTCGCCGGAGACGCTCCAGACCATAGCGGACGTGCATGCGACCGTGGAGAAGTCTGCCGGCGTCGGCAACGTCTGGTCGCTGGAGACGCTGCGCCGCTGGCTCGCGGAAAAGGCCGGCAGCGCCGACGTCGCCACGCTGAAGGAATATGTCAACGTCATCCCCGAGCATCTGGTGCGGCGCTTCATCGACGCCGAGCAGGACGCCGTCGTGGTGGCCGGCCGCGTGCCCGACAAGGATTCCAGCCAGCTCCTGCCGATCGTCGACAAGCTCGATTCCGAGCTCGACGCGATCCGCAAGAAGCATCCGGGCTATGAGATCGCTGTGACGGGTCTGGCCGCCATTGCGGCGCGCAACTCGGCCAGCATGATCGAGAAGCTGAACCGCGGCCTCACCGTCGAATTCGCACTGGTTGCGATCTTCATCGGCCTTGCCTTCCGTTCCTGGGTGGTGATGTTCGCCTGCATCCTGCCGGGCATCTTCCCGGTGGTGATGTCGGGAACGGTGCTGTGGGCGATGGGCGAGGGGCTGCAATTCGCCAGTGTCGTCGCGCTCACCGTCTCGTTCGGGCTGGGCTTAAGCGCCACCATCCACTTCCTCAATCGCCTCCGCCTGGAGAGCAAGCCGGGCGTCGGCTCCGCGCTCGCGGTGGAGCGGGCGACGGTGCTGGTTGGACCTGCGCTGATCCTGACCACGGTGGTGCTGGCCTGCGGCCTCGTCGTCACCGTGTTCTCCGACCTGCCGTCGCTGCGGCTGTTCGGCTGGCTCAGTGCCTTCTCGATGGTGATGGCGCTGGTCGCCGACCTCTTCATCCTCAGGCCGACGGCGATGTGGCTGATCAATTTGCACGGCAAGCTGCAGGGGCCGGACAAGCCGGCGATCTAGAGAGAGGGCGGCAGATGCCGCCCCGCTCTTACGCCTCGACGCGAACGATTCCGTACGGGTTGAACTTGAAATCGCTCTGCGCGTAATCCTGCTCGTGCGACAGCGTGAGCTTGCGCTCGCGCAGCGCCGCCTCAACGCCGCGCTCCGCCATGGCGTCGGCGATCTCGTCCATCAGCATCACCGCGGACCGATCGGTGCCGCGCGATTTTGCGACATAGACGTCCGGCAGGCCGACGAGGTGGTAGCCGACGCTCTCGAAGTAGCGATCGCCGGCGAGCGGGCGTTTGGCAAAGGCAAGGCGGCAGGCCTTGGTCACGGCAGGAGCCATACGCAGGCCCTGGTCAGTCTTCGCGCCGTTGCGCGCCTGATCAGCGAGACTGCGCCACCGTGCGACGCCATGCGCGATGCCGGCGCTTTCGCCTTTTGCGGCAACCGCCCCCGCGTCGAACATTTCGTCCACGATCTGCAGCGCGGCGGCCGACCCGGCGGCTGTCTTCTCCTGATCCATCCGCGGGCTCAGCACGTAGAGCACCGCCTTGTGGTTGGCGACCGCCGCCTCGTCCGCGGCGGACCATGCCTTCGGGAAGACGCGGTCCCAGCACACGCCGAACGATCGTGCCATGTTCGCATCGGGTTTTGCTTGCGAATAGGTGCGGTCGATCTCGAAACCGAAATCGGCGATGGTCTTGGCCACCGCCTTCGGAGGCTGCAGCAGGCTTTCATTCTTGCCGAGGAAGCAGAGCACGTGACGCGGCTTCACCGGTGAAGGCTGCATGCTCGCTCCCTGCTGATCATCGGCGAAGGCCCGGGTGGCCACGAAGAGCCCGGCGGCCTTGAGCAGATGTCTGCGGATCGGGTCCATCTCGGCAAGTCCGCCTCGATTGAGTTCGTGCCAGCAAAAAGCCCCCGGCTCGCGAGAACCGGGGGCATGATTCCCATCGATGCGAGATGAGATCAGCTCTTCGTCATGGTGATATTGACGCCGCGAATCTCGCCCTTGGACGAGATCTGCACCGTCTGCTTGCTGCCGTTGGTGCGCAGCGAGAGGTTGGCGGCAAAACCGTTGGCCTCGACGAACACGTCGATCTGACCGCCGCCGGCGGTGCCCTGGAGATTGCCGAAGATGTTGCGGCTGGACTCGCTCCAATTGCCGGAGATGCGCTCGCCCTGGCTCGTCACGTCGCTGGTGAGGTCGAACTTGTAGCTGTCGGAGGCACAGTGCAGCGCCTGCTTCAGGTTCAGGCCGCTGCCGGCGACCTTATAGTCGGCCTTGCAGCGAATGCGCTCGGTGGAGCCGTCGGACAGCGACACCGTGCCGGTGCCGGTCCACGCGCCGTCGAAACCGGCAAACGGTCCGGATGACTGAGCGTGGCCTGTCGAAGCCGAGAAAAGCAGCGCCGCGCCGATGCCGGCCGCCTTGATTGCCAGTCCAGATCGCCCAAAGAATGTCATCTTAAATATCCCGTTTTGGAACGACGTCCTCTTCCGCATGAGAACGTCTCGCCACATCGAAAGTTTAGTGCTCCGAGCCCGTGTCAGGTTCAAAGCGAGGCTGCCAGAGATGGCGGTTCACAACGCCTCGCACCCGGCCTGGATCCGCTGATTTGCCTTGTTTCGGCATGTTTCTGGCGGGAAATGCGGGGTGGACAGATGCAGCTCTGCAACAGGTCTGCAGTAAAACGCAGAGCTTCCGAATTATGACGTAGTATCAACCTCTTACATCTGCCAAGGAAGGCGCGGGGAAGACCTGATTTGGTGGACGCGGCGCCAATTTGGCCGCATTTGCCAGTGCTTGTGCCTTCTCTGAGGCCGCACCTCCCGCGGCGACTTGCCATCAGAACAATCCGTTCCGGTCGTCCGCCCTGTGCAGTCCGGGTCCGGTGCGATTCTGCCGTCAGAATGAAGGAATACAATGCGTAAGCTTCTCGTCGCTCTCACCCTGCTGTCGGCTTCCCTTTCGACCGCGGCATTCGCCCAGGCAGGACGCGGCACGGATTCCGAGCAGAAGGCCTGCACCCGCGACGTGCAGAAGTTCTGCCGCCCGGTCATCGACCAGGGCGATTTCACCATCCTGGCCTGCCTCAAGGAGAACCGGGCCAAGATCTCCCAGGCCTGCGACCAGGTCCTGAAGAACCACAACCAGTAAGCCACTGGCCCACAAAGGCGGCCTTTGGGGCCGCCTTTTCGGGCCGGATCCGCGAAAGGGCAGCCATCGCCCGACAGGATTGGTTTTGCGGCATTATTCCCCTATATGGGGGCCGCGGCGGATCGCCGGCATGAGCCCGCGAGCGAAGAAGCCCTTCTGTCCAAACGATTGTAAACCAGCCCTCGATGACCTCTGCGAGCGAATTGCGATCCGGCAAGGGTGACCGCGACGAGAATTTTCCCGTCGCGTCCTGGATCATTCATCCGCGTCATCGCGCCCTGATCCTGGCGTATTACAATTTCGTCCGCACCGCCGACGACATCGCCGACCACGCGAGCCTGCCGGCCGACCAGAAGCTCGCCTATCTCGACCTGCTCGAGGCGGAGCTGCTCGGCAAGGGCGAGACCCAGGCCGAAGCCGTGACTCTGCGCCGCGCGCTCGCCGAGCGCGGCATGGCGCCGCGTCATGCGCTCGACGTGCTCATCGCCTTCCGCATGGACGTCACCAAGCTGCGCTACGAGAATTGGGACGAGGTCATTCACTATTGCCGTTACTCGGCGATGCCGGTTGGCCGTTTCATGCTCGACGTCCACGGCGAGAGCACCTCGACCTGGGCCGCATCGGATGCGCTCTGCGCCGGCCTGCAGATCAACAACCACCTGCAGGATTGCGGCAAGGATTTCCGCGAGCTCAACCGCGTCTACCTGCCGCGCGATGCGCTGGCGGCACACGGCGCCTCGGTCGAGCAGCTCGGGCTGTCGCAGTCGCCGCCGGCGATGCTGGCCTGCCTGCAGGCGCTCGCCGTCCGCAACGAAGCGCTGCTCGACGAGGGCAGGTCGCTGGCTGCGGAGATCCGGGATTTCCGTCTCGGCATCGACGTCGCGGTGATCCAGGCCTATGCCGACCGCATCGTGCGCCTCTTGAAGGTGCGCGATCCCCTGCGCGAGCGGGTGCATCTGAACAAGTTCGAGCTGCTGGTCTTCAGCCTCGCCGGAATGCTCGGTGAGACCGGCCGCCGCGCGATTGGACGCAAGGCCATTTCCAGACCGGGGACTGCCCATGACGCTTGAGGCGACAGCGCCCGGCGCCAACTACGGCTCGACCGCATCCGGCAGCTCCTTCTACGCCGCGATGCGCATCCTGCCGCATGACCAGCGCGAAGCGATGTTCCAGATCTACAGCTTCTGCCGCCAGGTCGACGACATCGCCGATTCCGACGGCCCGCGCGAGGAGCGGCTCGCCGCGCTCCAAGCGTGGCGCAACGACATCGACGCGCTCTATCAGGGCAATCCGCCGCCGAGGCTGAAGGACTATGTCGCCTCGGTGAAGACCTTCGGCCTCAAGCGCGAGGATTTCCTCGCGATCGTCGACGGCATGGAGATGGACGTGCCGCAGGACATCCGCGCGCCCGACATGGCGACGCTGGACCTGTATTGCGATCGCGTCGCCAGTGCTGTGGGTCGGCTGTCGGTGCGGGTGTTCGGCCTGCCGGAAGAGGACGGCATCCAGCTTGCCTATCACCTCGGCCGCGCGCTTCAGCTCACCAACATCCTGCGCGACATCGACGAGGACGCAGGTCTCGGCCGGCTCTATTTGCCGCGCGAGGCGCTGCTGCATGCCGGCATCACCTCTGATGATCCGAACCGCGTCATCGCCGAGCGCGCGCTGCCGAAGGTCTGCATGCCGCTGACGCAGCGCGCGAAAGCGCATTTCGAGAAGTCGGACGAGATCATGAACCGCAACAAGCGCCGGCTAGTGCGCGCGCCGCGGATCATGTCGAAATACTATCATTCCATTCTGGATCTGCTGATTGCGCGCGGTTTCAACGCGCCGCGCCAGCCGGTGCGTGTGTCGAAGATCACACGCATCCTGATCCTGCTCCGCTACGCTTTCATCTGATGCAAAAGACAGCTCACATCATCGGTGCCGGAATTTCCGGCCTCTCCGCCGCCGTGCGGCTCGCCAATTCCGGCTTCAAGGTCGCCGTGCACGAGGCGACGCAGCAGGCCGGCGGCCGCTGCCGCTCCTATTTCGACGGCGCCACCAATCTCACCATCGACAACGGCAATCATCTGCTGCTGTCGGGCAACAGCCACGCGCGCGCCTATGCGCGTTCGATCGGCACCGAGGCCGGCCTGGTCGGCCCGGAGAGGGCGCAGTTTCCCTTCGTCGACATCAAGACCGGGCAGCGCTGGCAGATCGATCTCGGCGCGGGCCGGTTGCCGACCTGGGTGCTCGACGAGAGCCGCCGTGTGCCCGACACCGGCCTTGTCGACTACCTGAAGTTGGCCCCGCTGATCTGGGCGTCGGAAGAGACATTGGTCGGCAAGTCGATCCCGTGCGAAGGCGTGCTCTATCAGCGCCTGGTGCAGCCGCTGCTGCTGGCCGCGCTCAACGTCGATCCGCCCGAGGGCTCGGCCGGGCTTGCCGGTGCGATCGTGCGCGAGACGCTGCTTGCGGGCGGGCAGGCCTGCCGTCCGCTGATCGCGCGCGACGGCCTCAGCGCCGTGCTGATCGAGCCCGCCGTGAAGTTTTTGGCTGAACGTGGCCACACCGTTCAGCTCGGCCATGAGCTGCGCGCATTTGCGACCAGCGACGGCAAGGCAGTCGCGCTGAATTTCGGCGGCGAGGATTTGATCCAGCTCGCCGACGACGACGTCGTGGTGATGGCGGTGCCGCCGCGCGCGGCCGCCAGCCTGCTGCCGGGCCTGAAGACGCCGACCGAATTCCGCGCCATCGTCAATGCGCATTTCCGCATTGAGCCGCCGCCGGGCTCGGCCCCGATCCTCGGCGTGATCGGCGGCGTGGTGGAGTGGCTGTTCGCGTTCCCGAACCGGCTCTCCGTGACCATCAGCAACGGCGACCGCCTGGTCGACATGCCGCGCGAGGAACTGGCGCAGGCGGTCTGGAACGACGTCTGCAAGGCCGGCGGCGTATCCGGCGAGCTGCCGCCTTGGCAGATCGTGCGCGAGCGCCGCGCCACTTTTGCGGCCACGCCCGCCCAGAATGCCCTGCGTCCAGGGCCGGTCACGGCGCTGAAAAACCTGTTCCTTGCCGGCGACTGGACTGCTACGGGATTGCCAGCAACCATCGAGGGATCGGTGCGATCCGGCGATCGCGCCGCTGATCTGGTTCTGGCCGCCAAAGGATCCTGAGGAGCGGCCCTGACGGGCAAGTGTCCCGGTCAACTTTCAATCGACTATCGGAGCAATCGAGCGACATGGATTCCGTGAACGCGACCAGCCGCGAAGCTTTGGAATCGAGCATTGCGTCGGCCACCCAGGGCCTCCTCGGCTTCCAGCAATCCGACGGCCATTGGGTGTTCGAGCTGGAGGCCGACTGCACGATCCCGGCCGAATACGTTCTGCTGCGCCATTATCTCGCCGAGCCGGTCGACACCGTGCTCGAGGCCAAGATCGGCAATTATCTGCGGCGTATCCAGGGCGCCCATGGCGGCTGGCCGCTGGTGCATGACGGCGAGTTCGACATGAGCGCCAGCGTGAAGGCCTACTTCGCACTGAAGATGATCGGCGATTCCGTCGATGCCCCGCACATGGTGCGCGCGCGCGAGGCGATCCATGCGCGCGGCGGCGCCATCAACAGCAACGTCTTCACGCGCTTCCTGCTTGCGATGTACGGCGTGGTGACCTGGCGCGCGGTGCCGGTGCTGCCGATCGAGATCGTGCTGCTGCCGTTCTGGTCGCCGTTCCACCTCAACAAGATCTCCTATTGGGCGCGCACCACCATGGTGCCGTTGATGGTGCTCGCAGCGCTGAAGCCGCGCGCGAAGAACCCGAAGGGCGTCGGCATCGACGAACTGTTCCTGCAGGACCCGCGCTCGATCGGCATGACCGCCAAGGCGCCGCACCAGAGCATGGCCTGGTTCCTGCTGTTCCGTTCGCTCGATGCGATCTTGCGCGTGGTCGAGCCGCTGTTTCCGAAGAGTTTGCGCAAGCGCGCGATCGATGCCGCGCTCGCCTTCACCGAAGAGCGGCTCAACGGCGAGGACGGCATGGGCGCGATCTATCCGCCGATGGCCAACATCGTCATGATGTACGACGCGCTCGGCAAGGACGAGAATTTCCCGCCGCGCGCGATCACCCGCCGCGGCATCGACAAGCTGCTTGTCATCAATGGCGAGGAGGCCTATTGCCAGCCCTGCGTCTCGCCGGTGTGGGACACGACGCTGACCGCGCATGCGCTGCTGGAAGCCGGCGGCGACACGGCGGTGCCGGCGGCCAAGCAGGGCCTCGACTGGCTGATCCCGCGGCAGGAGCTTCAGGTGAAGGGCGACTGGGCGGTGAAGCGGCCCGACGTGCGTCCGGGCGGCTGGGCCTTCCAGTACAACAACGCCCATTACCCCGATCTCGACGACACCGCGGTGGTGGTGATGTCGATGGACCGCATGCGCCGCGAGCACGGCGCCACCGGCTATGACGACGCGATCGCCCGCGGCCGGGAGTGGATCGAGGGCATGCAGAGCGACGATGGCGGCTGGGCCGCCTTCGACGTCAACAATCTCGAATATTATCTCAACAACATCCCGTTCTCCGACCATGGCGCGCTGCTCGATCCGCCGACCGAGGACGTCACCGCGCGCTGCATCTCGATGCTGGCCCAGCTCGGCGAGACCGCGAAGACCAGCAAGCACGTGGCCGACGGCGTCGCCTACCTCCGGAAGACCCAGCACCCCGAGGGGTCCTGGTACGGCCGCTGGGGCATGAACTTCATCTATGGAACCTGGTCGGTGCTTTGCGCCCTGAACATGGCCGGCGTCCGACATGACGACCCCATGATCCGGAAGGCCGCCGACTGGCTGGCCTCGATCCAGAATCAGGACGGCGGTTGGGGGGAGGATGCCGTCAGCTACCGGCTGGATTACCGGGGCTGGGAGGCCGCCCCCTCGACGGCCTCGCAAACGGCATGGGCCTTGCTTGCCCTGATGGCGGCAGGCGAGGTTGATCACCCCGCCGTCGCCCGGGGGGTGGAGTACCTGATTGCAACACAGAACGAAAAAGGACTGTGGGACGAGCAGCGGTATACCGCCACAGGCTTCCCCCGGGTGTTCTATCTACGTTATCATGGTTACCCGAAGTTCTTTCCGCTGTGGGCGTTGGCGCGGTATCGGAACTTGCGGAACACCAACAGCAGGGTGGTAGGGGTCGGAATGTGACTTTGGGGACGGGGGACTATCTCAACGCGGGCAATGCCATTGATCCGCGGCCGATACTGATCGTGACTGGATTGGTTCAGGAGGCCCGCATCGCAGCCGGGCCCGGAATGGCGGTCATCTGTTCATCCAGCAGCCCGACCCAGTTGCGGGCGCTTCTGACGGTGGTGGACCCCAATACGATTCGCGGCGTGATCTCCTTCGGCGTGGCCGGCGGGCTCGACCCGAGCTTGCGCTCCGGCGATGTCGTGCTGGCGACCGAAGTGCTGTCCGGCGACACCCGCTGGGCCGCAGGGCTTTCGCTCGGCGACGATCTGATCGACCGCCTGACCTCGGGCCGCCGCCGCGTGGTGCGCGGCAGCCTCGCCGGTGCCGAGGAAGTGGTCACCAAGCGCGCCTGCAAGGCGGCGCTGCACTCCGAGACGGGCGCATCGGCCGTCGACATGGAAAGCCACATCGCCGCCGCCTACGCCACCGAGGCCGGGCTGCCCTTTGCCGCGGTGCGCGTCATCAGCGACCCCGCCCACCGCGCGCTGCCGGCGCTCGCCCGCGCCGCCATCAAGCCGAACGGCCAGATCGACCTCGCCGCCGTGCTGCGCGGCATCGTGCGCAATCCCGCCGCGCTGCATGGCCTGGTCTCGACCGGCATCGACTTCAACCGCGCCCTGCGCTCCCTGCGCGGCTGCCGGGATTATCTGATCGGCACGGAGCTGATTGAGAGCGAAGTGCTGGTGTCGAAGGCGGCGTGAGCGGGACGTCGATCCCTAGAATAAGGCCCGGTCGCGCGACCGGGCCTTTTTGTTGTGTCCCTGATCCGGATGTAACTCGCTGACAGTACTGGACTGGTGCCAGCGAGAGGCGTCGGGCAAAACACCCCAAAACCCGTCAACCCCTTCCCGCAAAAATATTCCGCTTTCCCGAATTTCGGATTTGTGGCATAGAACCTCCATCCCGGCCCTGCCAGAGGGGCGCTTCGCGATCGTCACGAGATGCGGGTCGGGGTGCGGTGGACGCGGTAGCGCCGGCGCGACAGGCGGTGACAGGGACGGGCGACCGTTGAGTCATGCGCGGCGCGCTACGACACGGCGCGGTCACAGCGGTCTTGTTGATGGTCGGGGGCGCGCACATCGGGCCCCGGATGCTGAGGTGGGATCGTCCGCGGACGGAGAAGTCGTGTGGTCCCGACGCCCGCGGTTCTGGCGTCAAACCTCGCGGTGATGTGGCGGCCAACCGGCGCGCGCATCGAACAGCTGCGAGGCGACGGGGGCAATAGTGCAACGCTCCCCGAGGAGAGCGCGAAGGACACCGTTAAAACCATCCGCGCAGGGAAGGCCGGGCGACCGGCAACACCTGTGATCCACCCCGTGTGCATTTTTGTTGCGCACGGATTGCGGGTGCCGCCGGCGCCCGGCCTTCCCTGCGTCCTCTGGTCTTTCGAGGGCGAAACGAACAGCAAAACCCGGGCGAAATAAGCCGCGGGAATGCGGAGGTGTGTCTGCAATTGCGAGAGCTGATGAAGTGCGATCCAGTTGCCACTTGCTCGCAATGACGTGGAGAGAGCGAGCGATACATTCGCGCCTCGTGCCCCGGACGCAGCGCAGCGCGCACTTGCGCGGTGCGCTGCAGAGCCGGGGCCCATGCATCGACGCGGCACGCGGCGCGTGGGTCCCGGCTCTGCGCAGCAGCGCAAGGGCGCTGCAGCGCGTCCGGGACACGAACCGTCGGCACAACGGCCCGCAAAAGAAAAAGCCCGGTCGCGATTGCGGCCGGGCCTTCGTCGTGAGAGTTGATGGCGTCCGCTTACGCCGCGGTCGAGGCCTTCTGCGACGCCTTCTCCGCGGCGGCGGCGGCTTCGTCCTTGCGGATCTCCGACAGGCGCTTCTGCACTTCCGCCGAGAAGATGTACTGCGCCGGACGCTGCTTGCTCATGTCGATCTCCGGCGCCATCGGGCCGGTGGTCCTGATGCCGCGCAGCGACACCCACATCGCCTTCAGCGGGTTGTTGAGCGCGGCGGTCGCAGCCGTCGGCTCGTAGCCGCAATGGGCCATACAGTCGGCGCACTTCTCGTACTTGCCGGTGCCGTAGGTTTCCCAATCGGTGGTGTCCATCAGCTCCTTGAAGGTTTTCGCGTAGCCTTCACCGAGCAGGTAGCAGGGCTTCTGCCAGCCGAAGATGTTGCGCGCGGGCATGCCCCAGGGCGTGCACTCGTATTCCTGGTTGCCGGCGAGGAAGTCGAGGAACAGGCCGGAATGCATGAAGTTCCACTTCTTGCCCTTGCCCATCGCGAAGACGTCGCGGAACAGCTTCTTGGTCTTGGTGCGGTTGAGGAAGTGCTCCTGGTCCGGCGCGCGCTCATAGGCGTAGCCCGGCGACATCGAGACGCCGACACCGAGCTCGACCGTGAGATCGAGGAACTTGGCGATCTCCTCGGCCGGATGGCCGTCGAAGATGGTGGCGTTGACGTTGACGGTGAAGCCTCGGGCCTTGGCCGCCTTGATCGCGGACACCGCGCGGTCGAACACGCCCTTCTGCGACACAGCCTTGTCGTGATGGTCACGCAGGCCGTCGAGATGCACGGAGAAGAACAGATACGGGGAGGGCTCGAACAGATCGAGCTTCTTCTCGAGCAGCAGCGCATTGGTGCAGAGCGAGACGAACTTCTTGCGCGCGACGAGGCCGCGCACGATCTCGCCGATCTCCTTGTGGATCAGCGGCTCGCCGCCGGGAATGGCGACCATCGGCGCGCCGCACTCGTCGGCCGCGTCCCAGCACTCCTGCGCGGTCATGCGGCGGTTGAGGATCGCATCGGGATAATCGATCTTGCCGCAGCCGACGCAGGCGAGGTTGCAGCGGAACAGCGGCTCCAGCATCAGCACGAGCGGATAGCGTTTGCGGCCAAGCAGTTTCTGCTTGAGCAAATAGCCGCCGATACGCATTTCCTTGAAGAAGGGGATGGCCATTACAAGTTTCTTTCTGGGCTTTTCAATTCGGGTGGGTCAGCTCGCAGCCAGTTGGGCCGGAAGCCGGAATTCGATGTTTTCCTCGCGGCCCGGCAGCACCTGGACCTTGACCGGTCCGATCCGCCGCATCGCTTCGATCACGTCATCCACGAGTACCTCAGGCGCCGAAGCGCCGGCCGTGATGCCGACGGTCCTGGCATTCTCCAACCATTCCGGATTGAGCTCGCTGCCGTCGGCAATCAAATAACTCGCGACGCCGGCCTCGGTGCCGATTTCGCGAAGCCGGTTCGAATTCGAGCTGTTGGCAGCGCTCACCACCAAGATCACGTCGACCAGCTTGCTCAAGTCCCTTACCGCAGATTGGCGGTTCTGTGTCGCATAGCAGATATCCCGGATATCCGGGCCTTGAATATCTGTAAAGCGGGCCTGAAGAGCCGTGATGATATCCTTGGTGTCGTCGACCGACAGGGTGGTCTGGGTGATGTAGGCCACTGGCGTATCCGCCGGCAGTGTCAGCGCGTTAACCTCTTGAATGCTTTGAACAAGCAGCACCGGGCCGGGAACCTGGCCCATCGTGCCTTCGACCTCGGGGTGACCGGCATGGCCGATCAGGATCAGGGTGCGGCCCCGGCCGATATAGCGCTTCCCCTGATTGTGAACTTTCGTGACCAGCGGGCAGGTGGCATTGAGCACCGGAAGGTCGCGCGCGGCGGCCTCTTCCTCGACGCTGCGGGCGACGCCATGGGCGCTGAAGACGGTGACCGATTTCGGCGGGACCTCGGACAGCTCCTCGACGAAGATGGCGCCTTTGTTCTTCAGGCTCTCGACGACGTATTTGTTGTGCACGATCTCGTGGCGCACGTAGACGGGCGGGCCGTACTTCTCCAGCGCCCGTTCCACGATTTCGATCGCACGCACCACGCCCGCGCAGAAGCCGCGCGGTTGCGCCAGATAAACTTCCATTGGACGCCCATCACGCAAGTTGCACCAATCCGCTTTCCGCAAGTCCCCGGCGGCACCCCGATACTGACCAATGAGTTGCAATATCCGCACCATTGGTTCGCGCACGCGGTAGCCACCCACCCCCGTTGGGGCTCCGGCGCATGGAGGCGCAATACTTTGTGTCAAAAAATCGGCAATAAGGAAAGGTCGAATGAAACTACCCGCCCCGCCGGGTCAGAACTGAGGTAATATAGTAGGGTGTTCGTTGCACGCAAGATGGGCAGCCTCCGTGCCTGGTGCTTCGTCACTTTCCCGCCTCAACTCCCCGGCTATACGAACGCCCCGCATGATTTTGCCCGGTCTCCCGCCGTTTACTTCGAACCTTGTTCCCGGGAGAACCACCCAAAACAGCAATAGGTTTCGTCCGGGAACTCCGATAAACAGCGGGCGTTTCCGGCAAGCTGTTAACTGCAGAAAGAAAAGAAGTGCTGCAAAGCGTCGTCGTTGCCATCGTCAGGGCCTGCACCCGGTTTGCCTCCCTCGTCGTCGTTCTCGGGCTCCTGCTGGCGGTGGGCGCGGGCTATTACGCGTCCCAGCATTTCGCCATCAACACCGACATCAATTCGCTGATTGCCCAGAATTTGGACTGGCGCCAGCGCGACCAGCAGTTCGACAAGGCCTTCGACCGCGATGCGACCATCACGGCTGTCGTCGAGGCCAAGACCCCCGAAATGGCGAGCGCTGCGGCGGACGCGCTGTTTGCCAAGCTGAAGGACGACAAGACCAACTTCCAGTCGATGCAGCAGCTCGGCAGCGGCGAGTTCTTCGAGAAGAACGGCCTGTTGTTCCTGCCGACCGAGGAGGTCGCCAAGATCACCGGCCAGTTCGAATCGGCCGCTCCCCTGATCGAGATCATGGCCGGCGATCCCTCGATCCGCGGCCTGACCGGCGCGCTGGAGACGGGCCTTGCCGGCGTCAAGCGCGGCCAGGTCAAGCTCGACAACACCGCGCGGCCTTTCAACCTGATCGCGCAGACCGTCGAGACCGTGCTCAACAAGGGCAATGCGAGCTTCTCATGGCGCGAGCTTGTCAGCGACGAGCCGCTGTCGGATAGCGACAAGCGCGCCTTCATCGAATTCAAGCCGATTCTCGACTACAACGCGCTGGAGCCCGGCAAGGATGCCACCAACGCGATCCGCAAGGCCGCAGCCGACCTGGAGTTTCCGACCAAGTACCAGGCGCGGGTGCGCCTGACCGGTCCGGTCCCGATCGCCAACGAGGAATACGCCACCGTCCAGGAAGGCGCCGTCGTCAACGGCGTCGGCACCGTCCTCGTCGTGCTGCTCATCCTGTGGCTGGCGCTGCATTCGGCGAAGATCATCTTCGCGGTGTTCGTCAATCTCTTCGTCGGCCTCGCGCTGACGACCGCGGCCGGCCTGATGATGGTCGGATCGTTCAATCTGCTGTCGATCGCGTTCGCGGTGCTGTTCGTCGGCCTCGGCGTCGATTTCGGGATCCAGTACAGCGTCCGCTACCGTTCGGAGCGCTACAAGCACAACGATCTCACGGGCGCGCTGGTGCTCGCGGCCAAGCGCTCGGCGGTGCCGCTGTCGCTCGCGGCGATGGCGACCGCCGCCGGCTTCCTCTGCTTCATGCCGACCGATTACAAGGGCATCGCAGAGCTCGGCCAGATCGCCGGCGTCGGCATGCTGGTGGCGTTCCTCTCCTCGATCACCATTCTGCCGGCCATGCTGAAGCTGCTCAACCCGCCCGGCGAAAAGGAGCCGGTCGGCTACGCCTTCCTGGCGCCGGTCGATCACTTCCTGGAGAAGCACCGCGTGCTCGTCGTGGGCGGCACGCTGCTGCTCGCGCTCGCCGGCCTGCCGCTGCTCTACTTCATGAAGTTCGACTTCAACCCGATGAACCTGCGCAACCCGCACGCCGAGTCCATCGCCACCTTCCTCGACCTGCGCAAGGACCCCAACACCGGCGCCAATGCCATCAACGTGATGACCTCCTCGGAAGAGCAGGCGAGGGCGGTCGAGGCGAAGCTGGAGAAGGTGCCCGAGGTGCTGCGGGTGATGTCGCTCAATAGCTTCGTGCCGCAGGACCAGCCGCCGAAGCTGAAGCTGCTCGCGCAGGGCGCCAAAGTGCTGAACCCCGCGCTCAACCCCGACCAGATCGACGCGGCGCCGTCGGATCAGGAAAACGTCGAGGCGCTGAAGTCCTCGGTGGGCAATCTGCGCCGGACCGCGGGCGAGGAGAAGGGCCCGGGTGCGGTCGCCTCGCGGCGTCTCGCCGACGCGCTCGAAAAGCTCGCCAATGGCGACGAGGCCACGCGCAACAAGGCGCAGGACGTCTTCGTCACGCCGATGAAGATCGCGTTGGACCAGCTCAGAAACGCGATGCAGGCCGGACCTGTCACGCTGAGCTCGTTGCCGCCCGATCTCGTCAGCGCCTGGAAGAGCAAGGACGGCATCATCCGCGTCGAGGCGCTGCCCAAGGGCGATCCCAACGACAACGACACGCTGCGCAAATTTGCGGCGGCGGTGCTCGTCGCCGAGCCGACCGCGATCGGCGGGCCGGTCTCGATCCTGAAATCCGGCGACACCGTGGTGCGGGCGTTCATCCACGCCGGCATCTATGCGCTGCTGGTAATCGGCCAGTTGCTGTGGATCACGCTGCGCCGGTTCGTCGACGTCCTGATGACGCTGGTGCCGCTCCTGGTTGCAGGGGCGGTGACGCTCGAGATCTGCGTGTTGATCGGGCTGCCGCTCAACTTCGCCAACATCGTCGCGTTCCCGCTGCTGCTCGGCGTCGGCGTCGCCTTCAAGATCTACTACGTCGTGGCCTGGCGCTCGGGCAGGACAAACCTGCTTCAGACCAGCCTGACGCGAGCGATCTTCTTCAGCGCGCTGACGACCGCGACCGCGTTCGGCAGCCTGTGGCTGTCGAGCCATCCCGGCACGTCCAGCATGGGCAAGCTGCTCGCCCTCTCGCTGGTGACAACGCTCGCGGCCGTGCTGCTGTTTCAGCCGGCCCTAATGGGCAAACCCCGCAATCTCAGGGAGTAGGCAGATGTCG
>NZ_JXDL01000001.1:2707617-2755343 GCF_001590795.1 Bradyrhizobium sp. AT1 | reverse complement strand
CCGGCGGCCTTGGGCGCGCCCTTGGCCATGGCATTGGCGGTGCTCGAGGGGATCGGCGGGCCAACCCGGGTCCAGGTCTCGCCGCCGCAGAGGAAGCCCATCACGCAGCCCTTGATTTCGAGCTGGTCGGTGCCAACAGGCGTGATGGTGGCGCTGTAGAGCTGGCCGTCCTTGGCGTTGTAGACCTGCCCTTCCCACTGATCGGCGCCGGGCTTCTTCTTCATGTCGATCAGCGTCGCCATGCCCAGCGTCGGCCGGGTCTTTTTCGAGGCGTCCGGATTGTTCTCGTCGCGGCCACCGGGCTGTTTTTCCCAGGAAACCGCGCCCCACATGCTGCCATTGCATTGGGCGACACGAATGTTGGCGACGCCATCGGCGACCCGCCAGTCGCCGGTGGGATCGGCAGCGAGCGCGGGAGTCAGGCAGGTGTAACCACCAGCCAGTAATATTCCGGTGTAAAGGGCCAAACGCATGATAGTTCCTCGGCAGTGCAACATGGTCTAAAGCTGTGCTTGCGAAGATGGTCCGAAAAAGGGCAAAAGGCCGCACAAACCGTTTTCAGTAACGGTCCGTTTTCAGTTGACGAAACGGCCCTCAATCGAAGTATGTAGCGGATGCACAGTCCAAATCCAGACATGTCTCAGCTATTCGCGGACCGTCAGGCCCAGCGTAGCGCCCTGCATAATCGGCATCTGAACGAGCAGTTCGTTCGGGTCCTCAAGACCATCGGCTACGATGTCGGCTTCCAGAAGGGGCAGGGGCAGTATCTGTACGATCGCGATGGCGCGCGCTATCTCGACCTGTTGTCCGGCTTTGGCGTGTTTGCGATCGGGCGCAACCATCCCGTCATGCGCGAGGCGCTCAAGAGCGTGCTCGACGCCGACCTGCCCAATCTCGTCCAATTCGACGTCTCGGTGCTCGCCGGCGTGCTCGCCGAGCGGCTCCTGAAATACGTTCCCTATCTCGACAAGGCGTTCTTCGCCAATTCCGGCGCCGAATGCGTCGAAGCCGCGATCAAATTTGCGCGCGGCGCGACGGGCCGTCCCGGCATCGTCTATTGCGCGCGCGGCTATCACGGCCTGACCTATGGCGCGCTGTCGCTGACGGGTGATTCGAACTTCCGCACGGGCTTCGAGCCGCTGCTGCCGGGCTGTACCTCGATCCCGTTCAACGATCTGGCCGCGCTCGAAAAGGCTTTGGCCTCGCGCGAGGTCGCAGCCTTCGTCGTCGAGCCGATCCAGGGCAAGGGCGTCAACATGCCCACCGACGAGTTCCTGCCCGGCGCGGCCGCGCTCTGCAAGAAATACGGCACGCTGTTCGTCGCCGACGAAATCCAGACCGGCATGGGCCGCACCGGCCGCTTCCTCGCGGTCGAGCACTGGAACGTCGAGCCCGACATGGTGCTGCTGTCGAAGTCGCTGTCCGGCGGCCACGTGCCGGTCGGTGCGGTGCTGACGCGCAAGGCCATCTTCGACAAGATCTTCAACCAGATGGACCGCGCCGTTGTGCACGGCTCCACCTTCTCCAAGAACGACCTGGCCATGGCCGCGGGCATTGCAACGCTCGACGTCATGGAGTCCGAGAAGCTGATCGAGTCCGCCGCCAAGCGCGGCGCCGAGCTGCGCCTGGCGCTGACGCGCATGGTGCCCGGCTATGAGTTGATGAAGGAAGTGCGCGGCAAGGGCCTGATGATCGGCGTCGAGTTCGGCCCGCCGAAATCGCTGCGGTTGCGCGCCTCCTGGAACGTGCTGGAGGCGGCCAACAAGGGCCTGTTCTGCCAGCTCATCACCGTGCCGCTGTTCAAGGATCACAAGATCCTGACCCAGGTCGCCGGCCACGGCAGCCACACCATCAAGCTACTGCCGCCGCTGACCATCACCGAGGAAGACTGCAGCTGGATCGAGAAGGCGTTCGACGACGTCATCGCCGGCAGCCACAAGGTCCCCGGCGCGATCTGGTCGCTCGGCAAGACGCTGGTGGACAACGCGGTGAGAAGGTCGGCGTAGACGATGCTGTAGCCCGGATGGAGCGCAGCGCAATCCGGGATTCTCAAGACAAGCGAGCCCGGCCTCGGATTGCGCTGCGCTTCATCGGGGTGACGACCTTGGCGCTGGCGGTATTGGCCGGAAGCCATGCCGCGCAGGCTCAGAGCGATCTCTCCGGTACGTGGAAGAGGAGTTGTGTCGATCGATTTGGTCTTCAGATCGATCGGGCGACCGAGACCCTCTACGCGATAAGGTTCTGCGGTCTCCGGCGATGTTCGGCGGACGAAGAATGGACCCCAAGATCCGCAATTCTCGGAGACCCCAAGTACAAGGTGATCTCTCCGTCGGAGCTCGGCGTCCGCAGGACCGACGACCAAACCCAGTATTTCTTGTTCCGCCACTGCCCGCCCGAACCCGAATGGCAGCGCGAGCCCAGAGCTCGTTAGTGCAGGACGGTGCTCTGATCGGGCCGCCTTAGGCTTGTTGACGGCGCTGTGCGGCGGTCGGCCTGATTTGGCCGACTGCGCCGATCAGCAACGTCCGGCGTAGTCCCAGATGTGAAGCATATTCAGCGTGAGCAAACCGGCAAAGCCGGCAATGACCGACAGCAGCGCGAACCAGATCCACTGCTTGCGCTCCTTGAAGGCCAGCAAGGCAGCGCAGCCCGCCGCGAACATCGATGGGAACGTGGCGCAGATAATCAGTGACGAAACCATGTCTGTCCTCCCAGTGGAGCTGCAATCTGCCGGATTGCGCTCGCGAGGACTGTGAGAGGCATCACCTCTGACCCATGATGCGGAGCTTCGCCCGCTACAGGAGCTACCCCTCCACATTCGCCTTCATCGCCGCCTCGAACTTGTCGACGAACTCGGCGAGCTCGTCGGCGCCGATGTCGCTGACGGCCCAGAAGTTCAGGCCGCGCTCGCCCCAGCGGCGGCAGTTGAAGCCCTGCATGGTCTGCGTCTTCGGCGGCCGGTGCTCGGTGCTCGACGTCTGCGACACGAACAGATTGACGACGTGTTGCCGCCGCTTGTAGACGACCGCGCCGATGGCGCGGGCGTCGATATAGTCGAGCCGGCCGCCGACCAGCGTGAAACCTTGCGCGGTGAGATCGATCACGGGCGGGGCGACGTCGAGCTTGCCGTTGAACCACGGCTTGACCGTATGTTGATCGGTCGAGACCACATCGGTGAGATGGCCGGCCTGGAGCGAGCGCAGATGCGCGGAGACGACCTCCGACAGGATACGCTGCTGGTCGTCCTGGCGCAGCACCAAGGCGACGATTCCTGTTGCGGCCATTGCGGAGACCGCCGAGCCCATCGCAAAGCCGCGCAGCACAGAGCGGCGGTTCGGTTGCTGGCGCTGCGCCTGCGGCAGCGAGGCTTCGATCCGGCTGCGCAGGCTGGCCGGCGCGGTGTAGCGCAAACTGGTGTCGGCGAGCACGCGCTGCATCTCGCGCTGTGCGGCGAACTCCGCGGCGCAGTCCGGGCAGGCCGCGAGATGGGCTTCGACCTCGCGCGCATGGCCGGCATCGAGCTCGTTGTCGAGCAGCGCGTGAAGCAGGATTCTTGCTTCGTCGCAGGTCATCTCGCTTGCTCCTCTTCCGCCGTCCAGGCCGCGCGCAGCATGGCGCGGGCGCGGGCGAGGCGGGACATCACGGTGCCGACGGGGGCGCCGACGGCCTCGGCGATTTCTCGATAGGACAAATTATTGATCTCGCGCAGCACGAAGGTTTCCCTGAACGGCTCGGCGAGCGCGTCGATCAGCTTGCGGATCGCACCGGCATCGCGGCTGCGTAGCACCTCGGTTTCCGGGCTGGCCTCGCTCTCCTGCCAGATCGGCGTCTGATCGGCGGCGCCGGGCGTATCGTCGATCGCGCTCGGCCGATGCGCGCGCCGCGCATATTCGGCGTTGCAGACGTTGCGCAGGATCGCGAACAGCCAGGGCTTCATGGCCGGGCCGCGATAGCTGTCGAAATGCTTCAGCGCGCGCAGATAGCACTCCTGCACCGCGTCTTCCGCGTCGGAGGCGTCGCGCAAGAGATAGCGCGCGAGCGTGTAGACGTCGTCGAGATAAGGCAGTGCCGCCTCGCGGAAGCGTTGTGCCTTCTGCAGATCGTCGGTGGCGGGCATCGCTCCTCGCTCTGCCTCTCGTTGTGCTTGCGGCTTCGTTTCGTCCCTGCGTGTGGTGGAAGGCACACGAGCCCGGCCGGCGTGGGACCACCGGCCGGGCAGGACGTTGATGCCTTGGTTGGAGACGTTACTCAACCTTGATCATCCCCGTCATGTGCGGGTGCAGCGAACAAAAATATTTGTAGTCGCCCGCATTGGTGAAGGTGAACGTGAACTTGTCGTCGGTGTCCAGGGTCTTGGACCTGAACTTGCCGGCCGACACCACGGTGTGCGGGATGTCGTCCCGGTTGGTCCAGGTCACGGTGGTGCCGACCTTGATCTTGAGCTCGGCCGGCTGGAAAACGAAATTGTCGATATGGACCTCCATGTCGTCGGCACGGGCACTTGTTGCGGGCAACAGGACGGCCGCGGCCAGAGCGAGACCAAGGTCGGCAGCAAAGTCGCGGCGGTTGAGAGTCTTCATTGTCAGCTTCCACCTCAGCCCTGGAGCGGCGTGTCGATGATCGCGAGCCGCTGCTCGTTCTGCTTGAAGTTGATGCTGGCGACGCCGAGCATACCGCGGAGCTTGGCGTCCTCGACCTTCATCGGACCGGGCGAGGGAGCGGTGCCCGGCGCAGGCTGCGGGAAGGCGGTGGAGCGCGCGGTGTGGAAGGTGACGTTGCCCTCGACCTTCTGCATCACCTGGTGGATGTGGCCGTTCAGCACGGTGACCGAGCCGAAGCCCTTCACCTGTTCCAGCGCGCGGCCGCCGTCCTCGGTGCCCCAGCCCCATTGCGGATAGACGGTCCAGAGCGGGATGTGTGCGAACAGCACGATCGGCGTCGATTTCGACTTGCCGCGCAGATCGTCCTCGAGCCAGGCGAGCTGCTCGGCGCCGAGATTGCCGAGACCGCCGGCCTTGAGGTCGACGACGTTGACGAGGCCGACGAAGTGAACGCCGCCGGCGTCAAACGAATACCAGCCGTGGCCCTTGGTGCCGCGGCCGTAGCGCTCGCGATAGAGCTTCACCTCCTCGTCAATGAAATCGTGCTCGCCGGGCACGTAATGCACGTCGAGCTTGGTCTGCGAGATGATGCGCTCGGCATTGTCGAACTCGCTGGCCTTCGACAGATGCGTGATGTCGCCGGTGTGGATCATGAAAGAGGGCTTGGCCGGCATCGCGTTGATCTTGTTGACTGCCTCTTCCAGCGTGCCGAGCGCGTTGGGATTGGCCGGCTTGTCGAAGCCGACATGGCTGTCGCTGATCTGCAGGAAGCTCATGCCGGGTGCAGCTGCCGTCGCAGCCTGTGCGGAATCAATGATCCCGAGCGAACGCGGCACGCCGCCCGTGACGGTCCAGAGCACCCCGGTGCCGGCCCAGGTCATGCACTCCAGCACCTTGCGGCGGCTGACGCCGTCGTCCCCGTGATCGTGTCCGCTCATCGCGCATCTCCACTTCGCCCGGAATTGGGCGTCGGGGAGGTGATTGGGGGAGAGGGAAACTTATTCCCGGATGGGATGACGTTTTCGTGAGGAGGACGATCTCGTGTCCCGGACGCGCTGCAACGCGGAGCGTTGCTGCGCAGAGCCGCGACCCAGCAAGCTGCATTGCGCGCCGTGAGATGGGCCCCGGCTCAGCAGCGCATCACCATAGCGCGTCGAAGACGCGCGTGAACGCGCTTATGGTGCTGCGCCGCGTCCGGGGCACGAGACCTATCTTGCGAATTCCCTGACCGCATCCACCACAGCCCCCGGCACTTCCTGCGCCACACAATGCCCGGCCCCTTCGAAGACCAGCGTGCTGACGCGAGGAATCAGCGAGACGGCGCGCCGGGTCATCTCCCAGTAGATCGGCCCCGACTTCGCAGCGGTCGTGACGCGCACAGGGCAGTCGATTTCGGTGAGCCAGCCGAATGGATTGCCGCGGGCATCGCCGACATAGACCTGCTCCATCGCCTCGTAGATCGGATGCAGGATCGCGGTCTCGATCTCGGGCGTGCAGCAGAGCCGCACTCGCCCATCGTCGAGCGACACGAAGCCGTGACGCACATAGGCGCGGAGTGAGGTCTCGGTCCAATCCGCAAACGCTGGCGCTACGCGGTAGCGCTCGTAGACGGCCTCAGCACTGTCGAACTCGGCGCGTCGGCGCAGCGTGCCTTCCACGCGGGCGAGGGATTCCTCGTTCAATCCGCCGGCGCGGGCCGCGCGCGGGTCCATCACTGTTGGCTCCATCACAAACAAGCGGGTGAAACGTCCCGGCAGCAGTTTTGCGGCGAGCAGGAGATCGGTCGCACCTGCGCTGTGGCCGACGCCGTAGACGTCGCGCAGTTCGAGCGCATTGACCACCCGGCAAACGTCATCGGCGTAATCAAGGAAATGATAGGCGCCGGGCTTGTGGCTGGCGCCGTGGCCGCGGCGGTCGAGCGCATAGACGGTGTAGGTCGAGGCAAGCTCGCGTGCGACCTCGTCCCAGACGGCGGCGACGAAACCGGTGCCGTGCACGAGGAGGGCAGGCGGCTTGCCGCTCTCGCCCCATTGCAGCATGGCGATCCCAGCATCGCCCGGGCCGATGGAAAAGCGGTGCGGGGAGATCATGAGGACGTGATGCTACTTCGCATCCTCCAGGATCATCGTCGCGCCCTTCTCCGCTATCATCGCCGTCGGCGTGTTGGTGTTGCCCGACGTGATGGTCGGCATGATCGAGGCGTCGACGATGCGCAGGCCGTCGAGGCCGTAGAAGCGCAGCCGCTCGTCCACCACTGCCATGGGATCGCTCACCGCGCCCATCTTCGCGGTGCCGACGGGGTGGAAGATCGTGGTGCCGATGTCGCCGGCGGCCTTGGCGAGCGAGGCATCGTCGTCGCCGACGGTGGGGCCGGGCAGGTATTCGCTCGGGCGATACTTGGCGAGCGCCTTCTGCTGCATCAGGCGGCGCGTGGTGCGGATGGCGTCGGCGCCAACCTGGCGGTCGTCGTCGGTGGAGAGGTAGTTCGGCGCAATGATCGGTTTCTCGTCGGGGCTCGCCGAGCGCAGCCGCACGGTGCCGCGCGAGGTCGGCTGCAGATTGCAGGCGCTGACGGTGATGGCGGGGAAGCGGTGCAGGGGATCGCCGAACTTGTCGAGCGACAGCGGCTGCACGTGGAACTGGATGTTGGCGCGGGCGCGCGTCGCATCCGAGCGCGTGAAGATGCCGAGCTGCGAGGGCGCCATGGTCAGCGGGCCGCGGCGGCGGAAGGCGTAATCAAGACCCATCAGGCCGCGGCGGAACAGATTGTAATAGGTCTCGTTCAGCGTGCGCACGCCCTCGACCTTGTAGATCGCGCGTTGCTGCAGATGGTCCTGTAAATTTCGGCCAACGCCGGGCTTGTCCATGACGATGTCAATGCCGAGCGGCGACAGCCAATCGGCAGGTCCAATGCCGGAGCGATGCAGCACCTGCACCGAGCCGATGGAGCCTGCCGAAAGCACCACCTCGCGTTTTGCGCGCGCCTCGATGATCTCGCCGTTCTGGATGAAGCGCACGCCCACAGCGCGGCCCTGCTCGATGATGAGACGGTCGACCAGCACATGCTTCTCGAGCCGCAGGTTCGGACGATTCAGCGCGGGCTTGAGGAAGCCGCGCGCAGAGGACCAGCGCCGGCCGCGCTTCTGGTTAACGTGGAAATAACTGGTGCCTTCGTTGTCGCCGGTGTTGAAATCAGGGATGCGCTTGATGCCCATCTCCTCGGCGGCGTCCCCAACGGCATCGAGAACGTCCCAGGACAGCCGCGGCGCCTCGATACGCCAGCCGCCGCCGGCGCCATGATGCTCGCTGGCGCCGAGGAAGTGATCTTCCAGACGCTTGAACATCGGCAGCACGTCGTCATAGCCCCAGCCGGTCATGCCGAGTTGGCGCCAATGATCGTAGTCGGCGGCCTGGCCGCGCATCGAGATCATGGCGTTGATCGCCGAGCAGCCGCCGATCACCTTGCCGCGGGGGTAGGCGAGCGAACGACCATTCAGGCCCGGCTCGAACTCGGTCTTGAACATCCAGTCCGAGCGCGGGTTGCCGATTGCGAAGAGATAGCCGACCGGGATGTGGAACCAGATCCAATTGTCGTCGCCACCGGCTTCGAGGATGAGGACGCGGTTTCTCGGATCGGCCGAAAGCCGATTGGCAAGAATGCAGCCGGCTGTGCCGGCTCCGACGATAATGTAGTCAAACTCACCTTCGAGCCGTCTCGGCATTCTGCTTCCACCCGGATGGTCACTTGGCGTTCCCTCCTAATAGGCAGACGCAGAGGATCGGGACAAGCCCGGCCATGCCGGCTGGGCAGGGCTAGACCCCAATCGCGGGCAGTTGGGTGGACTGCTGCTTGCATGGTAGACAGTCCCATATTCTACACAAAGCTCGAGAGCCTCCATGCCCATCGTGAACCGCGTCGCCGACCTCCAACCCGATATTCAGGCCTGGCGCCGGGACATCCATGAGCATCCGGAGCTGCTTTATGACGTGCACCGCACTGCAGCATTCGTCGCCGACCGGCTGCGCGAGTTCGGCTGCGACGAGGTCGTGACCGGCCTCGGCCAGACCGGCGTGGTCGGCGTGATCAAGGGCAGCAAGCCGGCCGGCGAGGGGCTCAAGGTGATCGGTATGCGTGCCGACATGGACGCGCTGCCGGTCGACGAGCAGACCAACCTGCCTTACGCCTCCAAGACCCCGGGCAAGATGCACGCCTGCGGCCATGACGGCCACACCGCGATGTTGCTCGGAGCAGCCCGTTACCTCGCTGAAACCCGCAACTTCGCCGGCGATGCGATCGTGATCTTCCAGCCCGCCGAGGAGGGCGGCGCCGGCGGCGCGGCCATGGTCAAGGACGGCCTGATGGAGCGCTTCGGCATCGAGCAGGTCTACGGCATGCACAACGGCCCGGGCATCCCGATCGGCTCGTTCGCGATCCGGCCCGGTCCGATCATGGCGGCGACCGACGAGGTCGACATCAACATCGAAGGCCTCGGCGGCCATGCCGCGCGTCCGCACAAATGCATTGATTCCGTGCTGGTCGGCGCGCAGGTGATCACGGCGCTGCAGTCGATCGTCGCGCGCAGCGTCGATCCCCTGGAATCGGCGGTGATCTCGATCTGCGAATTCCACGCCGGCAATGCCCGCAACGTGATTCCGCAGACCGCGACGCTGAAGGGCACCATCCGCACGCTCTCGCCCGAGGTGCGCAAGCTGGTCGAGAAGCGCGTGCACGAGGTGGTGGCGGGCGTGGCGCAGATCACCGGCGCCAAGATCGACCTGCGCTATCATCGCAATTATCCCGTCGTGAACAACCACGCCGCGGAGACCGAGGTGGCGCGCCGCATCGCCAGCCAAGTCGCAGGCGAAGCCAATGTGCACGAGATGCCGCCGCTGATGGGCGGCGAGGACTTCGCCTATATGCTGGAAGCGCGGCCCGGCGCCTTCATCTTCTGCGGCAACGGCGACAGCGCCGGCCTGCATCACCCCGCCTACAATTTCAACGACGAGGCGATCGTCTACGGCACGTCGTATTGGGTCAAACTGGTCGAGGAATCGCTGGCGGCGTCGTAAGCGCCTCCACATCATCCCGCAGGCGCCTCGCAGAGGTGAACCCGGGATCTCGAGATTCCGGATTCGGTTCTGCGGACCGCCCCGGAATGAACAGCTGGAATGCAAATGGCCAGGCGCAAGCCCGGCCATTCGCCTTTGTGAAGTGTCGTTCTTCTCAGAAGATTCGCGAGAAGATCACGTAGAGCGTGGCCGACAGCATGATCGCGCAGGGCAGCGTCAGCACCCAGGCCATCAGCAGATTGCGGATCGTCGACCATTGCAGGCCCGAACCGTTCGCGGCCATGGTGCCGGCGACGCCGGATGACAGCACGTGGGTGGTGGAGACCGGCAGGCCGAACACGTCGGCGGCGCCGATCGTAGCGGCGGCGACGAGCTCGGCGGACGCACCTTGCGCATAGGTGAGATGGGTCTTGCCGATCTTCTCACCGACGGTGATGACGATGCGCTTCCAGCCGATCATGGTGCCGAGGCCGAGCGCGATGGCCACCGCGACCTTCACCCAGGTCGGGATGAACTTGGTGGCGGCATCGAGCGAGCCCTTGTAGGCGTTCAGCGTCGCGACATCCTCCTTGCTGAGATCGTTCTCCTTGTCCTTCATCAGGAAGCGGATCGCTTCCGAGGTCATGTACATGTCGTTGCGGGTGTTGCCGACGGCTTCCGCCGGAACCTTGTTCAGCGTGCCGTATTTGGCGACCTGATCGCCGACGTCCTTCACCAGGACCGCGAGCGAGGGATAGGTGCCCTCGTTGATCTGATGCAGCGCGATGTACTGCGTCACCGCCGGGCGGGGATCGCCGATGATGCTGTGGCCGGCACCTTTCGCCGAGATCACCTTGGAGGCGGCATCCGAGGTCTTCTGGAACTGGACGACCTGAGATTCCGGCAGCGCGCGGTTGAGGGCGTAAGCCGTCGGCACGGTGCCGATCAGGATCAGCATGATCAGGCCCATGCCCTTCTGGCCGTCGTTGGAGCCGTGCGCAAAGCTGACGCCGGTGCAGGTCGCGATCAAGAGGCCGCGGATCCAGAGCGGCGGCGCCTTGTTGCCCTCGGGCGCCGAATACAGAGCCGGGTTGCGCACGATGAACTTGAGCAGCAGCAACAGCACGGCAGCGCAGATGAAGCCGAACAGCGGCGACAGCAGCAGCGCGTAGCCGATCTCGGTGGCCTTGCTCCAGTCCACGCCCGAGGTGCCATCACGGCCGCGCATGATGGCGTTGGCGACGCCGACGCCGATGATCGAGCCGATCAGCGTGTGCGAGGAGGAGGCGGGCAGGCCGAAGAACCAGGTGCCGAGATTCCACAGGATCGCGGCGATCAGAAGCGCGAACACCATGGCGAAGCCGGCGCTGGAGCCGACCTGGAGGATCAGCTCGACCGGGAGCAGCGAGACGATGCCGAAGGCGACCGCGCCGGAGGACAACAGCACGCCGAGGAAGTTGAAGAAGCCCGACCACATCACGGCGACTTCGGCCGGCAGCGAATGGGTGTAGATCACGGTCGCCACCGCATTGGCGGTGTCGTGGAAGCCGTTGACGAACTCGAAGCCGAGCGCAATCAGGAGCGCGACGAACAAGAGGATGTAGGGCAGGAAGGTCGTGACCTTGGTTCCGGTCGCGTTGACGTCGGCATAGATGCTGTAGGCGACGAACAGCAGGCCCGCGGCGAGGATGCCGAAGAACAGGATCATCGTCAGCGGATTGAAGCCCTTGTCGAGATTTGGCCGCGAGGCCGGCTGGACGGGCGCGGGATCGGCTACCGCGCGGTCGAATGCAACATCGGTCATGTCTGGACGCCCCTTAACTTTGAAGTAAGGGTATTGTCCGCGATGGATTTGAAGGCCGGATGACAACCGCCGCGTGAAAACCGTTTTCCCGCCAGTCTTTAGGCGGCCCGTGCGGATTTCTTCTGCAACGACGCCGCGATCTTCAGGTCTTCGACAAAGCGATGATATTCCAGCGCCTTGGCCTCGGGATCGGGTAGCCGCAGCAGATAGGACGGGTGCACCGTCACCAGAGCCTTGCGTCCGTCGGGCAGGTCTATGAGGCGGCCGCGGGTCTTGCCGATCGGGGTAATCTTGCCGAACACGCTTTGCGCCGCGGTGGCACCCATCGCCACGATCAGATCGGGCTGAATGGCCGCGACTTCCCGCTCGAACCATTGCCGACAGGCGCGGATCTCAGGCGTACTCGGCTTCTGGTGCAGGCGGATCTTGCCGCGCGGCACGAATTTGAAGTGTTTGACCGCGTTGGTGACATAGACCTTCTTGCGATCGACACCGGCTTCCTCCAGCGCACGGTCCAACATCTGGCCGGCCGGGCCGACGAAGGGATGGCCGGCGAGGTCTTCCTTGTCGCCGGGCTGCTCGCCGACCAGCATGATGTTGGCCGACTTCGGGCCTTCGCCGAACACGGTCTGGGTTGCGTCCTTGTAGAGAGGGCAGGCGCGGCAATGCGCGGCTTCCTCGCGGAGGGTTTCGAGATCGTCGGCTGTGGTCTTGCGTATCATCGGAGCCTCCGGCCGCTTCTGAGGCTTGTGCGGATCGGTCGCGGCGTTGGCGATCATGGCGCCGGTCATGCGTTCGGCGTCCTCGATCAGGGGCTTAATGATCGAGGCCTCGGGCAGGTTCCTCCAGTATTTCTTCGGCATCTCCGCTTGCATCGCCTTCACCTTGAGCCGGGCCGGATTGAAGATGCTGGCGTAGTAGCGCCGCCATGTTTCCTCCAGCCGGTCTTCGCCCGGCGCTTCACTCTTGCTGACGCCCGGCGTGAACGAGAGTGCGTGGCCGTCCCAATGCGCGGAGAGATCGGGCGTCAGGATCGACCATGGCATGTCGGCAAAGCGTTTGGCGAAGAAGGGCGCTGCGAGCTCGACGATGTGATGTTCCGGCTCGAACCAGGCGACGTAGTGGGCATCGCGTTCCCGGCCGATCTCGCGGAAACGTACGAAGGCATGCATCTTGTGCTCGTCGCGGTGAACCGCGCGTGCCATCGCCGTAACCTGCGCAACATCGGTGTCGGTCGCGACCTCCATGAGATCGTGGTTGTCCTTCAATCGCCAGAGCAGGCGATAGAGGATCGCAAAGCGCTGGCGATCGCGGTGCAGGATTGCGGCCTGGGCGAGGTCGACGAATTTGCCTGATACGCTGAAGGTGCCGTCGTTCACTTCGAGGATCGGAGACGGCGCGGACGGCGCGAACAACTCGGCCTCGCCGCCCCGCACGGCCCAGGTGACGTCAGTGGGCTGCACATGATGAAGCACGAGGCTGCGGGCAGTTTTGCGCCAGCCGTCGAAATCGGTTTCGGTGTCGAGGGTGATGTACTGCATCAGAAGCCAAATCCCAATTGTGTTGCCTTCGGCTTGAACCGTTCGATCAGCCGCGCGTCGTCG
Source organism: Bradyrhizobium sp. AT1 (assembly GCF_001590795.1). Classification (GTDB taxonomy): domain Bacteria; phylum Pseudomonadota; class Alphaproteobacteria; order Rhizobiales; family Xanthobacteraceae; genus Bradyrhizobium. The sequence continues at coordinate 2,742,285 of NZ_JXDL01000001.1, read as the reverse complement.
AGACGATGCGGCGAGGGACGGTGATCGCTGAGGACGATGAACGGCAGCGCCTTGTGCTTGGGCACGTGCAGGCGCGCGAGATCGGCGAGGCGGATGGTGGTGGTGCGCCGTGTCGCGATGATGCGTTCGACGGCCTTGGTGCCGAAGCCGGGCACACGCAGCAGCTGCTCGCGGCTGGCGCGGTTGACGTCGAGCGGGAAGCGGTCGCGGTGGCGTAGCGCCCAGGCAAGTTTTGGGTCGATGTCGAGCGGCAGCATCGCGCTGTCGTCGACGATCTCCGCAACGTCGAAGCCGTAGAACCGCATCAGCCAATCGGCCTGGTAGAGCCGGTGCTCGCGCAGCAGCGGCGGCTGTACCAGTGGCAAAGCGCGGCTGGCATCGGGGATCGGGCTGAAGGCGGAGTAATAGACGCGCCGCAGCTTGTAGGAGCCGTAGAGATTGGAGCTTGTATGGAGGATGGTGTGATCGGAGGCGCTATCCGCGCCGACGATCATCTGCGTGCTCTGGCCGGCCGGTGCGAAACGTTGCGGCCTGGCCTTCGTCTTCGCTCTCCGGTTCTCCTCGGCCTCGTCGAGCTTCAGCCGCAGCCGGCCCATGGTGCGGCGGATCGCGCGCACGTCCTTCTCCGGCGCGAATTGCTGCAGGCTCGTCTCATCAGGCATCTCGATGTTGATCGAGAGACGGTCGGCATATTTGCCGGCCTCCGCGATCAATGCGTCGTCGGCCTCGGGAATGGTCTTGAGATGGATGTAGCCGCGGAAGTGATGCTCCTCGCGCAGTTTTCGCGCGACGCTGACGACTTGCTCCATGGTGTAGTCGGGGCTGCGGATGATGCCGGAGGAGAGGAACAGGCCTTCGATGTAATTGCGCCGGTAGAAGTCGAGCGTCAGCTTGACCACTTCGTCGATGGTGAAGCGGGCGCGCGGCACGTTCGAGGAGGCGCGATTGACGCAATAGAGGCAATCGTAATTGCAGGCGTTGGTCAGCAGCACCTTGAGCAGCGAGATGCAGCGTCCGTCCGGGGCGTAGGAATGGCAGATGCCCATGCCGGGCGCGGTCGAGCCCATGCCCTTGCCGTCGCTGGAATCCCGCTTTTCAGTGCCGCTGGAGGCACAGGACGCGTCGTACTTGGCGGCGTCCGCGAGAATCTCCAGCTTGCGTTGCACGTCCATGTTGGAATCCCCTTGATTCAGCTCATGAATCCCTAGGCGCGCCAATTCGATTGACTCTTCTGGCGCCGTTAGCTTTATATTAGAACATATCATGAACAAATGAGCCAGCCATTGGTTCTCTTCGAGAGCCACCGGCCATCACCTCTGAAGGAGCGGCGAGCATGAGCGGCGCACGTCTAAGCGCGCTTGCGACCTTGCGCGGCCAGATCGAACGCATCGAGACCGCGGAGGTCGTGCATCAGTACGATCGGGTCGCGCTCGGTCATCACGAGGTCGATGCCGTGCTGAAGGGCGGGCTCGCGCGTGCGGCGATCCACGAGGTGTTTTGCGAGGGGCGCCAGGGCGCGGCCGGCACGGGATTCGTCATGGGGCTTGTGGGCCGCGTGAGCGCGCAGCGACCGCTACTGTGGGTGCGGCAGGATTTTTCGGAAGTGGAGACCGGCGCGCTGTCGATGAGCGGGCTCAAAGAGCTCGGCCTCGACCCGCGCCGCGTGGTGACGGTGCGCGCCGCCGATGTCGAGAGCGCGCTGCGCACCGCGGCCGACGCGCTCGCCTGCGATGCGCTGGGCGCCGTCGTGCTCGAGCTCTGGGGCGAGACCAGGCAGTTCGATCTGGTGGCGAGCCGCAAGCTGACGCTGGCCGCGCAGGGCTCCGGCGTCACCGGCCTGATGCTGCGGATGGCGGCGCAGCCGCTGCCCTCGACCGCGGAGACCAGGTGGATGTTGCGCGCGGCGCATTCACCGCCGGGACCTGTGTGGAGCGCCTGGGGCGCGCCGCGCTTCGATGCCGAGCTGTTGCGCAATCGTCATGGCCAATGCGGCCGCTGGATCATGGAATGGAATTGTGATGAGTGCCAGTTCAGTGAACCGTCGGCGGATTCTCAGCCTGTGGCTGCCACGCCTGCCCATCGACCGGATCCAGCGATTTTTGCAGGTGAGCGGCGGCGCGCAGGATGAGCCCGGCATCGTCGTCATCAAGGACAACAATGCGCTGGTGATCCATGCGCTCAATGAGGCCGCCGAGCGTCTCGGTCTGCATATCGGCCAGCCCCTGGCCAATGCGCGGGCGATGTGTCCGGATTTGCGGGTGTTCGATGCCGATGTCGTGGCCGATGCCAAGACGCTCAGCGACATCGCCGATTGGTGCGACCGCTTCACGCCGCTGGTGGCGCTCGATCCGCCGCACGGGCTGTTCCTCGATATCACCGGCTGCGCGCATCTGTTCGGCGGCGAGGCTGCGCTGCTCAAGACGCTGGTTCGGGCGCTTGCCCGCCAGGGCTTTGCCGTCGGTGCGGCGATCGCCGGCACCTCGGTCTGCGCGCGCACGCTGACGCGGCAGGCCTCAGGAAGCATCGTCGCCGATGGCGGGGAGGCGGAGGCGATCAGCCGATTTCCGGTGTCCGCGCTCGGTGCAAGCGAGACCATCACCACCGGTCTGCGCCGCGCCGGGCTGAAGACCATCGGCGATGTCGCCGCGCGCACAGCAAGCGAAATCACGGCGCGGTTCGGCGCGCGGTTCTCGACGCTGCTCGCGCATGCGCTGGGGCAGGGCGATGCGCCGATCAGTCCGCGCAAGCCGCTACCCGATTACATCGTCGAGAAGCGCTTTGCCGAGCCGATTGCGACCGACACCATGATCGCGATGACGCTGTCGCGCCTTGCCGACACCTTGATCGCCTCGATGGAGAAACAGGGCAAGGGCGCGCGGCGGCTGGAAGCGGCCTTCTTCCGCACCGACGGCGTGGTGCGCGCGATCATGGTCGAGACCGGACGTCCCGTGACACGAAGTGCGGTGATCGACCGCCTGTTCCGCGAGCGGCTCGATGCGCTCGCAGATCCCCTCGATCCCGGCTTCGGCTTCGACATGGTGCGCCTGTCGGCGAGCCGCACTGAGATCGTGGTGCAGGAACAGCGCGATCTCGACGCCCATGTCCACGACAATGACGAACTCGCCGCGTTGATTGATCGTATCGCCGCGCGCATTGGCGGCAAGCGCGTCGTCGTGCACCTGCCTGAGGATAGCCATATCCCCGAATGTGCGGCGATGGCCGCGCCGGCGCAGCATCATCTCGCGGCCGCCATGCAGACCGAATGGCCCGCACGTGTCGAGAGCGAGCCGCCGCTGCGTCCCCTAAGGCTGTTCGACAAGCCGGAGCCGATCAAGGTGCCGTTCGCCGCCGTGCCGGATGGTCCGCCGCATCAATTCACCTGGCGCCGTGCGTTGCATGCGGTGGTGCGGGTGGAAGGGCCCGAGCGCATCGCGATGGAATGGTGGCGGCAGGACGCCAAGCAGCTGACGCGGGATTACTTCCGCATCGAGGATGCCGAGGGCCTGCGCTTCTGGATCTTTCGCGACGGTCTTTACGAGGGAGAGGTGTTCGATGGCGATGGCAAGCCCGCTTCTCCCGGCTGGTATGTGCACGGTCTTTTCGCATGACGTCCCCCGCCTATGCCGAGATCGGCATCACCACGAACTTCTCTTTCCTGCGCGGCGGCTCGGATCCGCGCGCTTACGTGCATCAGGCGAGCAAGCTCGGCCTTCCCGCGATCGGAATCGCCGACCACAACACGCTGGCCGGCGTGGTGCGGGCCTGGAATGAGCTCGACAACGATAAGGTGGTGCACAAGCCGAAACTGCTGATCGGCGCGCGCATCGTCTTCATCGACGGCACGCCCGACATTTTCGTCTACCCGCGCGATCGCGCCGCCTATGGCCGGCTCTGCCAGCTCCTGACCCGGGGCAAGCGCGGCGACGACATCACGCGGATCGAGAAGGGCGAGTGCCGTCTCACCTTCGTCGATCTCCTGGAATTTTCGGAAGGACAGCTCCTGGTCCTGACGCTGCCGCATCGCTTCGAGCCGGCGCAGGCGCTGGATATCCTTGCCAAGCTAAAAGACAGCCGCGCCGAGGGCGTCTGGCTGGCGGCGAGCCTGGTCTATCGCGGCGACGACCGCCGCCGCCTCGCGCGGCTCGATGATCTCGCGACGAAGGCAAAGGTGCCGCTGCTCGCGACCAACGAGGTGCTGTATCACGACCCCCGCCGCCGTCCTCTGCAGGACGTGCTGACCTGCATCCGGGAGAAGACCACGATCGAGGCGGTTGGGCGGAAGCTCGAGGCCAATGCCGAACGGTTCCTGAAGACGCCACGCGAGATGGCGCGGCTGTTCCGCGATTTCCCCGATGCGATCGCACAAACCATGCGCTTTGCGGACAGGATCGATTTTTCGCTCGATCAGCTCAAATACCAATATCCTGATGAGCCCGTGCCGCCTGGCAAGACCGCCCAAGGGCATCTGGAGGATTTGACCTGGGCGGGCGTCGACAAATATTTCGGCGGTATCGAGAATATCGACGACAAGCTGCGCGCGACGTTGAAGAAGGAGCTCGCGCTGATCGCCGAGCTGAAATACGCGCATTATTTCCTCACCGTGCACGACATCGTGCAATATGCGCGCAGCCAGAACATTCTGTGCCAGGGCCGAGGCTCGGCGGCGAATTCGGCCGTGTGCTACGTGCTCGGCATTACCTCGGTCGATCCGACCAAGGTCGATCTCTTGTTCGAGCGCTTCATCTCCAAGGAGCGGCTGGAGCCGCCCGATATCGACGTCGATTTCGAGCATTCGCGCCGCGAGGAGGTGATGCAATATGTCTATCGCCGCTACGGCCGCCACCGCGCCGCGATCATCGCCACCGTCATCCATTATCGTCCGCGCAGTGCCATTCGCGACGTCGGCAAGGCACTGGGCCTGACCGAGGACGTCACCGCAGCCCTCGCCGACACCGTCTGGGGCAGCTGGGGCAAGGGCCTCAACGACATGCAGGTGAGGCAGGCCGGGCTCGATCCCAGCAATCCCATGATCAACCTCGCGGTCGAGCTTGCGACCGAGCTGATCGAATTCCCCCGCCATCTCTCCCAGCATGTCGGCGGCTATGTGCTGACCCAGGACCGGCTCGACACCTATGTCCCGATCGGCAATGCCGCGATGGACGACCGCACCTTCATCGAATGGGACAAGGACGACGTCGATGCGCTCAGCATGATGAAGGTCGATGTGCTTGCGCTGGGCATGCTGACCTGCATCCGCAAGTGTTTTGACTTGATCGATCAGCACAAAGGCAAGCGCTACGCGCTGTCGGATATCAAGGGCGAAGATGACGACGAAGTCTATCAAATGCTGCAGCGGGGCGAATCGCTCGGGGTGTTCCAGGTCGAGAGCCGCGCCCAGATGAACATGCTGCCGCGCCTGAAGCCGCGGACGTTCTATGATCTCGTCATTGAAGTCGCGATCGTGCGGCCGGGGCCGATCCAGGGCGACATGGTGCATCCGTATTTGCGCCGGCGGAACGGTTTGGAGAAGGTGACCTATCCCTCGCCATCCTCGGAGTATGGTCCTCCGGACGAGCTCTACAAGGTGCTGCACAAGACCAAGGGCGTGCCCCTGTTTCAGGAGCAGGCCATGCGCATCGCGATCGAGGCGGCAAAGTTCACCTCCGAAGAAGCCAACGGCCTGCGCCGCTCGATGTCGACTTTCCGCAACCTTGGCACGATTGGCAAATACGAGGAGAAGCTGATTGGCAACATGGTGGCGCGCGGCTACGATGCCAACTTCGCCAGGAGCTGCTTTGACCAGATCAAGGGCTTTGGCTCCTACGGTTTCCCCGAGAGCCATGCCGCGAGCTTTGCGCAGCTCGTCTACATCTCCTCATGGCTGAAATATCATCACCCCGACGCCTTCTGCTGCGGCCTCCTGAACTCGCAGCCGATGGGTTTTTACGCCCCGGCGCAGATCGTCGGCGATGCTCGCAAGAACGGCGTCGAGGTTCGCGACATCGACGTGTCCTACAGCTTTGCGCAGAACACGCTGGAGCAGGGCAGCGGTAAATATTGCGCCGTCCGTCTCGGCTTTCGCCAGATCGACGGCTTTCATTGGCTGGATGAAGATGAGGAGCGGCTGAAGAGGGATCGGCTGTCATTCCGGGGCGCGCGGAGCGCGAGGCCGGAATCCATCGGGCCGCATGCGCCTGGTGGAATGGATTCTCAGATGCGCAATTACGCATCAGAGTTCGACGCTGACGCGTCGCCCCGGAATGACAATGCGGAGAAATCACAAGACTGGGCCGACCGCATCGTCGCTGCCCGCAACCGCCGTCCCTTCACCTCGCTCGAGGATTTTGCCCGCGACACCGGCCTGCCCAAGCGCGCGCTGATCCTGCTGGCCGATGCCGACGCATTCCGCTCGCTCGGGCTCGACCGCCGCGAAGCGCTGTGGCAGGTGCGGCGGCTGCCTGACGATGTACCGCTGCCGCTGTTCGAGGCAGCGACCGCGCGCGAGCAACCGGACGAGCATGCGAGGCCCTTGCCCGAGATGCCGCTCTCCGAGCAGGTCGTCGCGGACTACCAGACCATCCGCCTCTCGCTGAAGGGCCATCCGATGGAATTCTTGCGCGAGATGTTTTCGCGCGAGCGGATCGTCGCCTGCAGGGAGATCAGCCACGAGAACGAGCGGCGCCGCGTCCGCTGCGCCGGCGTGGTGCTGGTGCGGCAGCGGCCGGGCAGTGCCAGCGGGGTCGTGTTCATGACGCTGGAGGACGAAACCGGCATCGCCAATGTCGTGGTGTGGCCCAAGATCATGGAGCAGTACCGGAAGGAAGTGATGGGCGCGCGCCTCATCGAGGTCCAGGGCTATATCCAGAGCAGCCCCGAAAAGGTGACGCACCTGATCGCCCAGCGCATGATCGACCGCTCGCACGATCTGGTCGGCCTCGCCAACGACGCGCTAGGCGGCAAGCATCCGGCAGCTGCCACCGACGAGCCGCTCAACGAGGACCCGCGTGCTCTCGCCGACATGCCGGCGCAAAAAATCCGCCACCCTCGCAACGTCCGTATCCTGCCGCCGTCGCGGGATTTTCATTGAAGGATGGCGCGAGAAGACGAGTTTGTTGCGACGACGGTGCGCCACACTCTCGGTCGTCATGCCCGGGCTTGACCCGGGCATTCACGTCTTTCGGCGAGCACGGCAGCGCGTGGATGGCTGGGTCAAGCCCGGCCATGACGGAAGAGAGAGCCCGGCAAGCCGCATCCTCAAAAATTCACCCGGTTCGAGATCGCGCCGTCCACAACGAGATTCGATCCCGTGGTGAACCCCGACACCGGGCTCGCCAGAAACACCGCCGCGCTTGCGATCTCCTGCGGCGTTGCCATGCGGCCGGTCGGATTGCGCTTCATCGCGTCGTTGTAGCGCTCGGGCATGTTCTTCTCGATCATCTCCCAGACACCGCCCTTGAAATAGACGGTGCCGGGTGACACCACGTTGACGCGGATCTTCTTCTTCGCATGCTGCCGCGCCAGGCCCTTGGCCATGTGGATCAGCGCGGCCTTGATCGGACCGTAGGAGCTGGCGGTGTCCGCCTGCGCCGCGGAGATCGACGAGATGATCACGAAGGCGGCATCGCCGCTGCTGGCGCCGCTCGCTTCGAGGAACGGCCGCGCGGCATCGAAGGCGTGCACGGCGCCGAGCACGTCGAGCTGGAAATTCTGCTGCCAGGACGCCGCGTCGTGGCCCTGCGCCATCGCGCCGGCATTGGAGAACAGCATGTCGATGCCGCCGAGCTCCTTTGCGGTATTCTCGATCCAGGCCTTCAGCGCCGCGCCGTCGGTGACGTCGACCGGACTTCCGGCGGCGCGAACGCCGCTCGCCTTCAGCTCCGCGACGGTGGCCGCCACCTGATCGGCATTGCGCGCGCACACCGCGACATTGGCGCATTCACCGGCTAGCGTTGCCGCAATCGCCCGCCCGATGCCGCGCGTGCCGCCGAGCACGATGGCGTTCTTTCCTTTGAGACCGAGATCCATTGTTGGGCTCCTTTTTGTTGGCGTGGAGAATGTAGCTCTTCCGAGAAAATTTAAGAAGCCTCCGCATCGTCATTGTGAGGAGCTCTTGCGACGAAGCAATCCAGGCTGCCGCTGCGGAAAGATTCTGGATCGCCTTCGCTGCGCTCGCAATGACGTGGAGAGAGACGGGCCTCACTCCGGCGCCGCCCCCACCGGCGGGCCGCCGGGCGGGCGGTGCAGGAAGGTCAGCGAGGCATAGGCGCCGGCCCAGGAGCCGATCGCCGCGAAGGCGACATAGAATGCGTTTTCGGTGTAGCTGATCACGGCGTAGGAGGAGAGCATGTACCAGACCGCGCTCCAGTTCGCCGCTGACATGCGCTTGCGCGCGATCACGGCCGAGGTGAACATCACATAGACCGCGTCGGTGGCCGCTGTTGCAACGAACACGGCGCCCGCGGTGAGGGGATCGATGGCGGCCATTGCAAACCTTTCTGTGAACGTGACATGCTCGGGGAAACTAAAGGGAGAGAAGCGGCCATGCAAAGCCCCGCCGACATTCTCAAGGGCATCTGGACCTCTGCAGGCGGTGACGCGGCCGCCCTCGATCGCGTGCGGCTGACCGGCGAGGAGCCTCAAATCCCGTCCTCGTTTCGCGTCGCGGTCGCCGGGCAGACGTCGATAGCTGCCGCCGGCCTCGCTGCTGCTGAAATCTGGCGGCTGCGCAGCGGTGAGACGCAGGACGTTTCCGTCGACATGCGCCACGCCGTCGCCGAATGCCGCTCCGAGCGCTATCTCCGCCTCGACGACAAGCCGCCGCCGCCGGCCTGGGACGTCATCGCCGGCGTCTACAGGACCGGCGATGGCCGCTTCGTTCGCTGCCACACCAACTTCCCGCATCATCGGGACGCCGTCTGCAAGGTGCTTGCTTGCGAGCCGGAGCGCGGCAAGGTGCAGGCGGCGCTCATGCAGTGGACGGGAGAAGATTTCGAGACTGCGGCCTACGCCGCGGGGGGCGTCGTTGCCCTGATGCGCAGCTACGACGAATGGTCCGCGCTGCCGCAGGCGCGCGCGCTGGCGCAATTGCCGCTGATCTCGATCGAGAAGATCGGCGAAGCCGCGCCGAAGCCATGGCCACAAGGCGATCGTCCGCTCGCGGGGCTTCGCGTGCTTGATCTCTCCCGTGTCATCGCAGGTCCCGTCGCCGGCCGCACGCTCGCCGCGCACGGCGCTGATGTGCTGCTGGTGTCGGGTCCGGAGCTGCCCGCCATCGACTGGCTCACCATCGACACCGGTCGCGGCAAGCTCACCACCTTCATCGAACTGAAGAGCGAGGCGGGCAGGGCGCAATTGCGCGAATTGCTGGCGGATGCCGACATCTTCTCGCAAGGCTATCGCCCGCATGCACTCGCCGCGATCGGCTTCGCGCCGGAGGATGCAGCGAAGATCAATCCCGGCATCGTCTATGTCACGCTGTCGGCCTATGGCCATGCCGGTCCCTGGGCTGAGCGCCGCGGCTTCGATTCGCTCGTGCAGACCACGACCGGATTCAACCACGCCGAAGGGCGCGCGGCAGGTCTCGACGGTCCCAAGGAATTGCCGGCGCAGATGCTCGATCACGCCACCGGCTATCTGATGGCGTTCGGCGCGATGATGGCGAGGGCGCGTCAAGCTCGTGAGGGCGGCAGCTGGCACGTGCGGGTGTCGCTGGCGCAGACCGGGCGTTGGCTTTGGAATCTCGGCCGGCTCGACGGCGGACTGAAGACCCCGGATCTTACGGGCGAGGCCGTACATGCTGCGTTCATCGAGAGCATGCCATCTGGATTCGGCATGTTGAAGGCGGTGCGCCATTCGGCGCTGCTGTCGAGCACACCGGCGCGATGGTCTCGTCCGGCGATGCCGCTCGGCTCTCATCCGGCACAGTGGCCGGCGCGAAGCTGACGTGAAGCTGACACGTCGCAAAAATTTAACGCAAACCGAAAGGTGCGCAGCGTTTTTTAGGTTGTTTGAAATCCTAATTCGGCACTATTAGCGCAACCGATAAGGCAGGTACCTGCCGAGATCGTCGCAGACACGACCGGGCTCCATGGTAGTTGAAAATACCAAGCGATTGCAGGTGTTTACAAAACAACGGGTGATCACATCCGTAGTTCTACTAGCTCTTGCCGGCGCCGGTGCCTACGGCCTCCTGTCTTTGGGCCCCAGGGAAAAGAAGCACTCCGAGATCTCCAGCCAGTCGCGCAGGAATGCGCAGAACTTCACGCCGACGCCGTCCGAATGGGCGACGCTGACAATCGAGCCGGTCAAAGCCAAGAGCTTCCGGGCCGAGTATGTCACCGAGGGCAAGGTCGCCGTCGACGAGGATCGTTCGACGCCGGTGTTCTCGCCCTATGCCGGCCGCGTCACCAAGCTGCTGGCAAAGCCCGGCGAGATGCTGAAGCAGGGTCAACCGCTGTTCACAATCGAGGCCGCCGACACGGTGCAGGCCCAGAATGATTTCATCGCGGCGATGACCTCGCAGAACAAGGCGACGTCGGCGCTCGAGCTGTCCGACATCCAGTTCAAGCGTGCCAAGGACCTCTATGAGGGCCATGCCATTCCGCTCAAGGATTATCAGCAGGCGGAAGCGACGCAGGTTCAGGCGAGGAACGACATGCGATCCTCGCAGACCGCACTCGAAGCCGCGCGCAACAAGCTGCGCATCCTCGGCTTCACCGACGAGACCATCAAGGCGTTCCAGGACAAGGGCGTCATCGACCGGGAGGTCACGATCTATTCGCCGATCGCAGGCACGGTCGTGCAGCGCAAGATCGGTCCCGGCCAGTACGTCAATTCCGGCGCCAGCGATCCGGTCTTCGTAATCGGCGACCTCTCCACCGTCTGGCTCACCGCCTTCGTGCGCGAGAGCGATGCGGCCGCGGTGTGCATCGGTCAGGATATCACCGTCAACGTGATGGCGCTGCCGGGCCGGCCGCTGACCGCCAGGATCAACTACGTCGCCGCCGCGATCGATCCCAGCACCCGCCGCCTGCTGGTCCGCGCCACCATCGACAACAAGGACGGCCTGCTGAAGCCGGAGATGTTCGCCAACGTCACGATCTATTCGGCTGGCGACCGCGCCGCGCCGGCGGTGCCGAAGCAGGCGTTGATCTATGAGGCCGACAAGGTCCGCATCTGGGTCGCGCGCGAGGACAAGTCGGTTGAGCTGCGACAGATCAAGACCGGCCTCATCAACGGCAATCTCGTCGAAGTCACCAGCAACCTGAACCCCGGCGAGCAGATCGTCACCAAGGGCAGCCTGTTCATCGACCGCGCGGCGTCCGGCAGCTGATCGACGACCCAAGAAAATTGAAGACCTGAATGGATCGTCTCGTCGCCCTTGCCGTCAACCGGCGCTTCCTGATGGTCGGTATGTTCGTCGCTGTCTTGATCGGCGGCGTGATCGCGTTCAACCAGCTCAACATCGAGGCCTATCCCGATCCGACCCCGCCCATGGTCGACATCGTGACGCAGAGCCCGGGCCTGTCGGCAGAGGAGATCGAGCGCTACATCACGATCCCGATCGAGACCCAGGTCGCAGGCCTGAAGAACGTCACGACCATCCGCACTATCTCGCTGTACGGTCTCTCCGACGTCAAAATTCAGTTCTCCTTTGCCTACACCTATGACGAAGCGTTGCAGCAGGTGTTGAACCGCCTGGCGCAGCTCGCGCCGCTGCCAGGCAACGTGCAGCCGCAGATTTCGCCGCTGAGCCCGATCGGCGAGATTTTCCGCTACCGCCTCGTGGGCCCGCCGAACTACAGCGTGCTCGATCTCAAGACCATTCAGGACTGGATCCTGCAGCGCCGCTTCCGCGCGGTGCCAGGGGTGATTGACGTCACGGGGTGGGGCGGCAGAAGCAAGACTTATGAGATCCAAGTCGACTTCAACAAGCTGATCGCCAACGGGCTGACGCTGCCGCAATTGCTCCAGGCGGTCGGCAATTCGAACGTCAATGTCGGCGGCAACACCGTCAATATCGGCCAGCAATCGGCCGTCGTGCGCGGCGTCGGCCTGATCCGGTCGATCGACGATCTTGCCAATACCATGGTCTCGCAGACCGGCGGCAATCCGGTGCTGGTCAAGGACGTCGCCACCGTCACCGTCGGCCAGAAGCCGCGCCTCGGCATCGCCGGTATCGACGAGGCCGACGACATCGTGCAGGGCATCGTCCTGATGCGCCGCGGCGAGCAGAGCTCGCCGACCATCAAGCGGGTCCACCAGCTCGTCCAGCAGATCAACAATTCCAGCATCCTGCCGCCCGGCGTGCGCATCGAGCGCATTTACGACCGCGGCGACCTGATTGCGCTCACCACCCACACGGTGCTGCACAACATGGTGGTCGGCATTCTCTTGATCGTGCTGCTGCAGTGGATCTTCCTCGGCGATTTGCGCAGCGCGCTGATCGTCGGCGCCACCATTCCGTTCGCGTTGTTCTTCGCCGTCATCATCCTGGTGCTGCGCGGCGAATCGGCCAATCTGCTGTCGGTCGGCGCGATCGATTTCGGCCTGATCGTCGATGCCACCGTCATCATGGTGGAGGCGATCTTCCGTCGCCTGACACAGACGACGCCGACGTCGGAAGCCGAGCACATGTCCAATGAGACGCTGTTCGGCATGAAGAGCCACGCCATCCTCAGCGCGGCGGCGGACGTCTCGCGCTCGATCTTCTTCGCCGCGGCGATCATCATCGCGGCCTTCCTGCCGCTGTTCACGCTGTCGGGCGTCGAAGGCAACATCTTCGGGCCGATGGCCCGCACCTATGCCTACGCATTGGCCGGCGGGCTGCTTGCGACATTCACCGTCACGCCGGCGTTGTCCGCGATCATCCTTCCCGCGCATGTCCATGAGACCGAGACCAAGGTGATGCTGATCCTGCACCGGCTCTACATGCCCGTGCTGAATTGGGCGGTGGCCAACCGCAACATCGTCCTCGGCGCCGCGGTCGGCCTGGTGTTGATGACGGTCGCGCTCAGCCGGCTGCTCGGCCTCGAATTCCTGCCGAAGCTGGAAGAGGGCAATCTCTGGATTCGCGCCACGCTGCCGCCGACCATCTCGCTCCAGGAAGGCAACAGCTACGTCAACGAGATGCGCAAGGTGATCCGCGCCCGGCCGGAGGTCGAGTCCGTCGTGTCGCAGCACGGCCGTCCCGATGACGGCACCGACGCCGCCGGCTTCTTCAACGCCGAGTTCTTCGCGCCGCTCAAGCCCGTGAGCCAGTGGCCCGGCACGCGTGACAAGGAAGAGCTGACCGCGGAGCTGCTGAAGCAGCTCGACGATCGTTTCCCCGGCGTCGAGTTCAACTTCTCGCAATATCTCCAGGACAACGTCTCCGAGGCCGTCTCCGGCGTGAAGGGCGAGAATTCGATCAAGCTGTTCGGCAGCGATCTGCAGGCGCTGACCGACACCGCCAACAAGATCAAGCAGGTGCTGTCGACCGTGCAGGGCGTCACCGACCTTGCGGTGTTCACCTCACTCGGGCAGCCGACCGTCCAGATCGACATCGACCGCGCCAAGGCCGCGCGCTATGGCCTTGCGCCGGGCGACATCAACGCCACGATCAAGGTCGCGATCGGCGGCGACACCGCCGGCGATCTCTATGAGCCGGGCAGCGACCGTCACTTCCCGATCATCGTCCGCCTCGCGCCGGAGTACCGCAGGAGCGCGGAGGCGATCCAGAACTTGCGGATCGGCGCGCCTGGGCCGAACGGCACGGTCACCCAGATTCCCCTCAGCGAAGTCGCCAACATCAGCCTCGTCTCCGGCGCGGCCTATATCTATCGCGAGCAGCAGGAACGCTATCTGCCGATCAAGTTCTCGGTGCGCGAGCGCGACCTCGGCAGTGCGATCCGCGAGGCGCAGCAGAAGATCGCCGACCAGGTGCAGCTGCCGCCCGGCTCGCACATGGACTGGGTCGGCGAGTTCGGCAATCTCCAGGACGCGATCCGGCGGCTGTCGATCGTGGTGCCGATCTCGCTGGCGCTGATCGGCGTGCTGCTCTGGTTCAATTTCGGCTCGATGACCGACACGCTGCTGGCCATGAGCGTGATCCCGATGGCGATCTTCGGCGGCGTGCTTGGTCTGTTGATCACGGGCACCGCGTTCAGCGTCTCCGCGGCGATCGGCTTCATCGCGCTGTTCGGAATCGCCGTGATGGACGGCATCATCATCCTGTCGCAGTTCAACCAGCTCATCGAAGAGGGCATGGACCGCCTGAGTGCGGTGGTGCGTACCGGAGAGCTGCAGCTCCGCCCGGTGCTGATGACGTGCGTCGTCGCCGGCGTCGGGCTTCTGCCGGCGGCGCTGTCGGAGGGTATCGGCTCGCAGGTGCAGAAGCCGCTTGCGGTCGTCGTCGTCACCGGCATGATGCTGGCGCCGGTCGTGATCCTCGTGACCTTGCCGGTCCTCATTTCGTTCTTCTCGCGCCGCGCGCGCTGAGCGCCGTCGATCATAACATCCGTTGTGCGATCCGCAGCAACATCGTGGCGCCGAGGGCGAGCAGAATCAGGCTGGCGAGCCGGCTGCTCAACGACAGCATCCGAGGCGTCAGTCGCGACCGCGCGGTTGCAACGATCGTGCTGAGCATCATCCACCAGACCGCGGAGCCCACGAAGACGCCCGCGATCAACGGTGCCGCCGCGGCCTGGGTGGAGAACGCGTGCAGCGCCGCCAGGAACAGGATGACCGTCAGCGGATTGGTCAGTCCGAGCGCGATGGCGCTGAGATAGGCGCGCGCCAGACGCACTCTGTCGATCTCGCCGACATCCTGGAGCACGATCGAACATCGATGTGTCCGGACCGCGAACCACAGCAGCGTCAGCGCCGAGACGATTCCTAATCCAGCCGCATTGGCCTCGACCCAAGGCTGCGCAAGCGAGCCAAGTCCCAACACCGCGAAGGCGCCGTAGGTGAGGTGCACGGTCGCCGCACCGAAACCGGTGGCGAGCCCTGTTGCCATGCCCGATGCCAGGGTGCGCTGAATGCACAACATGCCCATTGGCCCGATGGGAGCGGCGACGGTGAAACCAATTCCAGCGCCGGACAAAAGCGCGGCGAGATAATGCGACAGGGACATACGACCGCACAAACAAATGAAATCTGTGCGTGCGTATCGGTGAAACTGAATCGCCGCCTCAACCGAAGGGTTGAAAAGCCGGCGCGGGCACAAACACGTTCGTGTGAATCGCGCGTGCCTGCGCCCTCGCGACAACGGTTCCACCGCGCAGACCGCAATTGCGCATGTTCCGTTGAACCTTATCGGGCGCGTCGCGACTCAGAAGCCGTAGAGTCGTGCGGGGTTGTCGACCAGGATCTTCTTGCGCACGCTCGCATCCGGCGCCCAGACCGGAAGCTGATTGAGCAGGCGGCCGTCGTCGATCTGGTAGAGCGGCGCGATGTCGGTGGCCTTGCGTCCCTCGACCCGGCTCGAATCCGGATGTGGCCAGTCGGTGCCCCAGACGATGCGATCCGCATTGGCCGCGATCAGGGCCTGCGCATAGGGCACCATGTCCTGGTAGTCGGGCGCGAGCTTGGACGAGCGATAGGCGCCGGAGATCTTCACGTGGGCCTTACCGGACTTCACCAGCGCGACGAGATCGGAGAAGCCCGGCTGCTCCAGCCCGAGCGACGCCTCGAGCCCGCCGAAATGGTCGAACACGACGGGCACCGGCGCCGTCTCGACGAGGTCCTTGATCGCCGAGATCATGGCAAGCGTGGTGTAGAGCTGCACGTGCCAGCCGCGCGCCTTCATGCGCTCGACTGCGGCGGTGAAGCGCGGTCGTCCGACATTGGGATCGTTGACGCCGCCGGTCGCAAGATTGAGGCGGATGCCGCGGAAGCCGTCCTGATGCATCGCATCGAGCTGTGCCTCCGTCGTCTTGTCGTCGATCACCGCCACACCGCGCGCGGTCGCACCGCGTGCCTTCATGCCGAACAGGGTGGAGGAATTGTCGGTGCCGTAGACGCTCGGGGTGACGATCACCACGCGCTCGATATGCAGGGCTTTGTGCAGCGCGGCCATTTCTTCAGGGCTTGCCGGCTCCGGCGTGTAGACGCGCCCGGCGAAGAACGGAAACTTTTCGACATCGCCGTGGATATGGGTGTGGCAGTCGCAGGCGTGCGGCGGGACGTCGAAATTGACCGGCGTCGCAGGCTGCGCCGCCCGGGCGCGGGCTCTGTTGGTCATGGCTACTCCGGCGGCGAGGGAGGCAAGCAGGACGCTGCGTCGGTTGAGCACGGTTTCTCTCCCTGTTTTTGTTGTTTGGCAGTGCAGCCGGGACAGTATCACATTAGCCCGGCAACCGCTGCGCCTCGTTGCATAGCTGCTCGACAAGGTCGGCAAGCGGGCGTGAGCCGTCAACGCGCACGACCGGGCAGGGCAGGCCCGAGAGCCAGGCCTCATCCTTTGGGAGACTGCGGCCGTCGCGATCGCCGGCTTCATAGTGTGAAGCCCATCCGACAAAGGATTCGGTCTCCTGATGGCGCCAGCCGCCCGGCACGACGGCATCCGCCCCGAAATGTGCAGCTTCGCGGGCACGTAGGCGCTGCATGCGAAGTTCGCGCGGTGTCGTCACGAAGACAACAAGATCGAACGACTGGATGAGCTCGTCGCCCCAGCCGGTGACGGTTCCGCTCAGCACCCAATCAAGACGCGGCAGGAACATCTCGCGCATCAGGCGCAGGCGGTCGGCCGCCGGGCGCGTCGTCTGGTAGGGCGGCACGGTCGGCAGCCAGAAATAGTCGTCGCTGTCGTGATGCGGCAGCGCAAGCCGGCCCGCGAGCGCGCGACCAATCGTGGTCACGCCGGCTCCCGAAGCTCCCATCAAATGAATGCGGCGGCTTTTCATGTTCACCTGACACTGCCTGAACCGATAGGGCGGCCGGTCACAGCAATCGCGACGTCCAGGCGCCTTGCGGCGCGCTCCCTCAGGCGGCGCGGCGGCGCTTTGTCGCTCGTCCGCTGGCCGCGGGTTGAGCCGACAATGTCAGGCCCAACGCCGCGACAATGCGCATGACCGTGCCAAACTCAGGATTCCCCGTCTCTCCGAGGGCCTTGTACAGACTTTCGCGGTTCAAACCGGCTTTCTTGGCGATCGTGCTCATGCCGCGCGCACGCGCAACGAGACCAAGCGCGTCGCGCACGAAATCGGCGTCGCCGGTTTCCAGCGCGGCAGCAATATAGGCGGCTTGGCGCTCTTCAGTGTTGAGATAGTCGGCTGCGTCGAAACGGGTCGTCTTGGATGCCGCTTTGACCGTCGTTCTTGCTGCTTTCGGCATCACAATGTCTCCGCTAGTTGCTGTGCTAGCTTGATGTCTTGTCGCTGCGTGCGTTTGTCGCCGCCACATAGCAGGATCACGAGCTGCGTTCCGCGATGCACATAATAGATCCGGTAGCCCGGACCGTGGTCGATGCGCATTTCCCGGATGTTGTGGCCGACGCCCTTGCTGTCGCCGGGATTGCCCATCTCCATGCGGCGAAGGCGGACGGTGATCCGGGCAACCGCGCTGGCATCCTTGAGGCGATCCAACCACTCCGAAAAAAGCTCAGTCTGCCTCACCTCGATCATAGGCCACAATTGTAGCCCATGGGCGACAAAATGTCAAAGAAGCAGGGTGGCGCGCCGAGAAGGCCGGCGGTGCAGGATGCTGCAAAGAGATGCTGCGCGGGCCTACTGCCCCGACGGCGTGCGCAGGCCGTGCCAGGCATCGCGGACCTGATGGTAGTGCACCTCGGGCAGGTAGTCCGGCGTGTTCAGGCTCAGTGTCTTGACGTCGAGATGGCCGGTGGCACTGAGCAGCGTGTACGAGGCAATGACACGGTCGCGCAGCGCGCCGATCAGGCGGGCCTTGGCCTGGATCAGATCGGCCTGCGAGTTCAGGACGTCCACCGTCGTGCGTTGTCCGCCGGCGGCCTCGCGCTGCACGCCTTGCAGAGCGACGGTTGCGGCTTTCACTTCGGACTCCGAGGCCGAGACCGTGATCTTGGCGCCCTCATTGGCGACCCAGGCGCTGACCGCCGCCGTGCGCGCCTGGTTGCGCACCTGGTCGAGCACGAGCCGGCTCTGCGCCGTGATTTCCTTGGCCTGCCGGGTCTGCGCCGCGGCCTGGCCGCCGTCATAGATCGGCGCGGTGACGCTGGCGACGATCGAGGCCTGGTCCTCGGCAAAGGTGCCGAGCGTCGGGTCGTTGTTGCGGCTCTTGCTGGCGCTGCCCTGAATGGTGGCGCTCGGCAGCAGCGCGCCTTCGGCGATGCGGATGTTGGTGGAGGCGACATCGACGTCGAAGCTGGCGGCCATCACCGCAGGATGCTGGCGGATCGCCATCGTCATGGCGTCTTCGCGGCTCTTCGGCAGATAACGGTCGACGACCTCGGCGGGCCGTAGCTGCGACGGCGAATTGCCGATCACTTGCGCATAGGTCGCCTGGCTGATGGCAAGGGCGACTTCGGCGGCGTTGAGATCGGCAAGGCCGCGATTGAGGCGTGCCTCGGCCTGCGCGCTGTCGGTCGGCGTGACATCGCCGGCGTTGAGGCGGCGCTGGGTGACCGCGAGCGTCTCGCGCAGGAAGGCGACGTTGGAACGCTGCGCCTCGACCAGCGACTGGTTGGCGAGCACATTGGTATAGGCGGTGACAGCGTCGAGCAGCACGCCCTGGCCGACATTACGCAGCGCCTCGCGGCCCGACTGCACCTGGAGCTCGGCGGCCCGCACGTTGTTGGCGGTACGGAACCCGTTGAACAGGGTCTGCGTCACGGTGACGCCGATGATCCATGGCTTGAGGTTGCCGGTCTGGATCGTGTTGTCGGGCAAGAGATTGCGCACCGTTTGCAGGCCGGCGCTGAGGCTCGCCACGATCTGCGGCCGGTAGCCCGCGAGGGCCTGTGGCACGTTCTCGTCCGTGGCGCGTTGTCGCGCCCGTTCGGCATTGAGCTGCGGATTGGTCTGGTAGGCCTTGGCGAGCGCATCGGGCAGGGCTTC
This sequence comes from Bradyrhizobium sp. AT1, assembly GCF_001590795.1. Lineage (GTDB taxonomy): Bacteria > Pseudomonadota > Alphaproteobacteria > Rhizobiales > Xanthobacteraceae > Bradyrhizobium. The sequence goes on along the minus strand of NZ_JXDL01000001.1, from coordinate 2,723,269 downwards.
CGCCGACGCAGCGGAGGGCAGGGCGCAGCAGAGCGCCAGCGTGGTCCATGTCGCAAGCGCAGGACCCACGCCCGATCGATGCCGCGTCATCTCGCGACCAGCTCTGGCGGTACGCCCAATCATGTAATCCCGCTTAACCCCGGCTGTCCGCCCCCGCCGACGAGGCCTCTTAACTGTTTAACCAGCCGAGGTCCCGCAGGCAAACTGCCGCGGGGGAAACCCCCATGAAATCCGTGCTTGTTGCAGCTTCGTCACAGGATTTTGGGGGAACACGGCCGAGCCTTACACCAGCCTGACCGTGCGCCGAGATTACCGGTTCTTGTTCACCGGCTTGCGCTTCTCGATGAACGCCGCCATGCCCTCGGAGCGGTCCTCCAGCGCGAAGGTCGCGTGGAACAGGTTGCGCTCGACGCTCATGCCCTCGGCGAGCGTGGTCTCGAAGGCGCGGTTCACCGCTTCCTTGGCCATCGCGACAGCAGGGCGCGACATCGACGCGATCTTGTCGGCTGCCGCCATCACTTCGTCCATCAGCTTGTCAGCGGGTACGATGCGGCTGACGAGGCCCGAGCGCTCGGCTTCCGCCGCATCCATCATGCGGCCGGTGAGGCACAGGTCCATCGCCTTGGACTTGCCGATCGCGCGCGTCAGGCGCTGGGTACCGCCGATGCCGGGAATGGTGCCGAGCGTGATCTCGGGCTGGCCGAACTTGGCGGTGTCGGCGGCGATGATGACATCGCACATCATGGCGAGCTCGCAACCGCCGCCGAGCGCGTAGCCCGCGACCGCGGCAATGGTCGGCTTGCGGCAGCGCGCGAGGCGGTCGCCGCCGATCGCGGCAAAATCCTCGGAGAACATGTCGATGAAGCCCTTCGGCTGCATCTCCTTGATGTCGGCGCCGGCGGCAAAGGCCTTCTCGCTGCCGGTCACGACGATGCAGCCGATGGCGTCGTCGGCCTCGAGATCGTCGACGGCAGCCGCGATCTCGCGGAAGACGCCGAAGGAGAGCGCGTTGAGCATCTTCGGCCGGTTCAGCTTGATGATACCGACTGCGCCTTTGCTCTCGACGATGATGTGTTCGAACGTGCTCATGCTTCACCCACGCTTTTGATAGGGCGGGCAATGTGCCCGCTGGCGCGGATGCCTTCAAGGGGCAGCGGACAAGGAGCAGCGACGCAGGACGCGCGGGCTGCGCGTCCTGCCGGACCGGCAATCAGGCCATGAACATGCGTGCGGCCGAGGCCAGCGTCAGCAGCGTGCCGACGCCGATGAAGATCTTGCCGATCAGCGAGCTCTGGTCCCAGGCCGAACTCTGCTGGCTGCTCGCCATCACCGGCGCCGGCCGCGGCTGGGCCTCGGTTGCGGCAATCACCGCCTTTTGCGGCGGCGGGGTGTCCTGCTGCAGGGCGCGGTCGATGTCGTTGAGCTGATCGGGTGCGACGACCTGGCTCTCGGCGTTCGCGGCGCCGGTATTATCGGCCGCCGCCTGGACATTGTCGTTGGCGCGGTCGGTCATCGCGGTGGCCGCAGCCGCGGTCGGCGTATCGGCGGCGGCGAGCTGTGCATTGGCATTGGCGACCGCCGGCGGCATCTGGCCCGAGGCCGGCATCTCGTTCTCGGCCTTGTTATCCGCCTTCGGCTCCTCGGCCTTTGCAGGGACGTCGTTCTTGTCGTCGGATTTCTGTGCCGTCTTGCCGCTGACGGTACGACGCGACTCGTGGCGCCGGTGCTTGCCCGGCTTGGCTGTGTCAGCCTGTTTGCCCGCGCCGTCCGATTTGCCGGTTGAACTCGGCGCCGCCTGCGCGACGCCTCCGAACAGCACGAAAAGGCCGGCAAGAAGGATCAACGCCGCGCGCCCGCTGGCTTTCATCATGTTGACGATCTCCCCAATTCCGCCCGTCCCGGGAGCGAACAGAGACCCTGGGGCGTGACGACAGCGGGGCAGAAAATGGGAATCTTCGCGCTCCTCCGGGCGAAAACGGGGCAAAGCGGTGCGATGCGGCCTGCCGCCGGGTGCGGGGCGTGCCGATCGGTGTTATGAGCCGTCGCAGACGTTTTGGTCGTATCGGTCGCGTGCTGCGGCCCACGATCACGAATTCGTGATCGTGGGCCGCCCGCGTAACAAATTGAACGAACGGCCGAATTGCATGGTGAGGGCGCGCGTGCGCGGACGTGAGGACGAATGGACCGGCCTGATGCGGTCGGCCATGGCTGGCGATGATGCGGCGTATCATCGCCTGTTGAGGGCGGTCACGCCGGTGCTGCGCGCCGCCGCAAGGCGTGGCTTGGCGCGGGCCGGGCAACCTCCAGACCAGGCCGAGGATATCGTGCAGGAGATTCTGTTGGCGGTGCATTTGAAGCGGCACACTTGGGACAGCGAAGCCCCCTTCGCGCCCTGGCTGTTCGCGATCGCCCGCAACAAGCTGATCGATGCCTTGCGGCGACGCGGCAGGCGCATCTTCGTCAACATCGACGATTTCGCCGAGACCTTGCCGGGCGAGGCACCGCAAGAGACGGCCTCCGCGGGCGAGGTTGCAACCCAGCTCGGCACGCTGCCGCAGCGCCAGCGCGACGTGCTGCAGTCGATCGCGGTCGAGAGTGCCTCGATCAAGGACACGGCGGCGAAGCTTTCGATGAGCGAAGGCGCGGTGCGGGTCGCACTGCATCGCGGACTTGCAGCACTCACCGCCAAACTGCGGGACCATTAGTGATGGACACCGACCAACTCATTCGCTCGCTCGCAGCCGACAACGCCCATCGCATGCCGCGCGTCGGCGCCATGCTGACCATGGCGCTGCTGGTGGCTGCGCCCTTGTCGATCCTGATCTTCGCGACCTTCCTTGGCGTGCGGCCGGACGTGATGACCGCCATGCACAACCCGTTCTTCGACATGAAGTTCGCGGTCACGCTGTCGCTCGCGATCCCCGCCATCATCGTCAGCCTGCATCTGTCGCGTCCGGAAGCCTTGATGCGCGGCTGGGGCTGGCTCTTGCTGCTCCCCGTAGGGCTGCTTGCGGTTGCGATCGGCAGCGAGGCGATGATGGCGCCGGCCATGCCGATGACGATGCGGCTGGTGGGCAAGAACTCCAGGGTCTGCCTGGTCGCGATTCCCGCGATGTCGCTGCCGCTGCTCGCGGGCGCGCTGTTCGGCCTGCGCCATGGCGCGCCCTCGCATCCGGCGCTCGCCGGCGCGCTCGCTGGCCTGGTATCGGCCGGCCTTGCCGCGACGCTCTACGCCTCGCACTGCACCGACGACTCCCCACTGTTCGTCGCGACCTGGTACACGCTCGCGGCGGCGCTCGTCGCGGCGATTGGGGCTGCGGTGGGGTCCAAAGTCCTGCGCTACTAGCAAGCCGGCGTCACGCCGCCGGAATCGTGCTCTGCTGCATACGGTGGAAGCGCAGCACCTGCTGCGCTGTCGAGCTGCGGAGCGCCTCGTAAGCGTCGCGCAGCGTCAGCATGTCGGTCTGCGAGCCGCCTGAGAGCTTCTCGCGCATGGCGATGATGGCGCGCACGCTCGGCCAGGACATGCCCGCGACCTTGGCGAGGATCATCACACCCTCGGTGCGGCTTTCGATCATCATGGTCTCGGCGGTGTCGACCGCGACGCCCGCGAGCGCCGCGAGCCCCGCATTGGTTTCGTCGAACTTGCCCTGCTCGGCGAAAGTGGTGACCTGGAATTCGTTGAGACGGCCGTCAGCGTGCAGTGACTTCACCAGCGCACGGGCCATCTCGGTTTGCTTGGTCATCGCGGCGGCGCGGATCCGCTGGGCCACTTCCTGGACCACGCTCGACACCTCGTCGACGAGCTCCGGATGCGCGGCCTCGAGCTTCCTGCGCACGCTCGAGGACGCCTTGGCGACCAGTTTCAAATAGTGATGACGCGGCAGGTCCGTCCGCAGGCCGATGCAGGTGGCGAGGTCGTCGTCGCGTTCGGCGCGGGTGATGAGATCGGTGAGGCTTCCCTCGGAAAAGCGCGCGCCCGGATTGCTGACGGTCGACTGCACCACGTCCTCGTCGCCGCGGCTCACCAGCACGTCGGTCAGCGCCTCCGACAGCACCCGTCGCAGCGAGATCGCCTTGAGATGAGCCTGGCCCCTCGTGTGCGCGATCTCGATCAAGGTCGTCTCGTCCAGCCGTTCCGATTTCGACAGCACGGGGCCGGAGACCTCGACGACCTCGTCGAGCGCGAGCGTGCGGATGATGTTCGGCGGCGCGGCCGCGATCGGCGCGAGGCGGTCGGCGAGCAGCGCCCTGGCCGAAACCTCGATCTGCTCGATCAGGCACTGGAACACGTCGTCGAACACGCGGATGTGGTCGTCGGAATAATCCACCGCGTTGCCCACGAAGAGATCGGTCACGCGGCGTAGTGTCTCGACCCGGCGCGCGACGGTGCCGTGCGAGAGCGCAGCCTGCAATTCCTCGAGCAGATTCTCGGATGATCTTGTGGATTTGGATCTCATTGCCCTGTCCTGGAGCGTTCGGTCCGGCGTCGGCTTCTGTCGCACCGGGACGAAATGGATTGGTCAACTCGTTGCAATGCGGTTGCGCCCTTGCGCCTTGGCGGAATAGAGCGCGCGGTCGGCGCGCGCGAGAAACGTGTCGGCAGTATCGTTGTCGCGCAGCGTCACGACGCCCGCGGAAATGGTCACGTGCATGCCCGGAGAGAATGCGCTCCAGTCGAGATCGGCGACGATGCTGCGCAGGCGATCGAGCATGCGCTGGGCGGCGTCGCCCGAGGTGTCCGGCAAAATCAGCAGGAATTCCTCGCCGCCGTAGCGACCGAAGCAGTCGGCCGGGCGGATGTTGGCGAAAATCGTGATCGCGAAGGTGCGCAGCACCTCGTCGCCGACGGGATGGCCGTGGGCGTCGTTGATGCGCTTGAACCAGTCGAGATCGATCAGCGCGATCGCGCAAGGCGTCGAGGCCTGACGCGACTTTTCGATCTCGGCATCGAGAAGCCGCATGATGCAGCGGCGGTTGTAGGAGCCGGTGAGCTCGTCGAGCTCGGCCAGTTCCTCGATGCGCTGATAGGCGGCCTTCAGCTCGATGCTGCGCCGGTACAGGATCTTGCGCAGGGTGGCGCCGAACAGGCCGAGGAAGGCGCACTGGCCGATCACCAGCACGAAGCAGAGCATCGAGGCGGTTCGCTCCAGGCGGGTCGTCACCGGCAGTCCGATCGGCAGGTCCGAGCCCAGGAAGACCAAGGCAAGCCCGAAGGTGGCAAGGCCCCAGGTGACCATCGCCTGGCTCGACGTCATCCGCAGCGTGCCAAACGCGAAGATCAGAAACAGCACGGCGAGGAACGCGACCCCGATCGTCGGCACCGCGAGCAGGAACACCAGTTGCAGCGCCATATGCGCCGAGATCTGGAAGACGGTGAGATAATGATCCTCGAACCGGTCGCCGAAGCCGGCTTCCGACAGCACGGTGAACGTGCCGATGATCAGCAGGCCGCCGAGCCAGAACAGCGAGGGGACGGCCATGGAGACCGCCCCGGCATAGGCGTAGAGCAGCAGGACCGAAGCGCCCAGCGAATAGCTCGCGACCTGGCCGATATACATCTGGCGGCGCTGGCGGGCCCGGCGCGCCAGAACCTCGGGGGCCGCCGCCTCGGGCGCGAGGACGATCTCCGCGACCTCAGCGGCATTCCTCTCGGGAAAGGACGTCGCGGCCGTGTTCATGGTCCCGCCGGTGATGGATGTCAGCGTAAAAATCTACGTGGCAAGCCTTTAGGTTTGGTATCCTTGGAAATCGAATCCGAACGGTGCAGCACGGAACAAGGTGTTAGGCCGGCGGAAGAAATTTCGCCGGTGACCAGTCATTCGTTTGCGGTGCGATCGAGCCAAAGTCAGGCTTGGCGAGACATATGTCGTGCAGGACTGCTATGGAACCGGATGTGGCCGGGCCGCCTGTGCCGGACAGGCATTCCGCAGGGAAGTATCTCAGTATTATGTTACCGATCTGGATTGTGGCGGCCGACGGCCGCGGGCGGGACGAGAAAACTGCACGTATGTGGGGTGGATCACACAGGCGCCCGTATGACTGCGGTACCCTGAACAATTTTGCCCCCTCTGTCGAACCGTCCGCCGCGCCGACCCGACCAACTTTGCGAGACGGGCATTGAGCGTGACACAGGCGGCTTCGGACGAGGTCCTGATCGCCAGGATCGCTCAAGGTGACCGGCTCGCCATGCAGGTGCTGTACGGGCGGCACCATGTCAGGGTGTATCGTTTCGGGCTGAGGCTCGTGCGGGACGAGCAGGCGGCGGAAGACCTCATTAGCGAGGTGTTTCTCGACGTTTGGCGTCAAGCCGGCAAGTTCGAGGGCCGATCCGCCGTTTCTACCTGGCTGCTGGCAATCACCCGATTCAAGGCCCTGTCTGCGCTTCGGCGCAGAAAGGATTTTGAACTGGACGAAGACGCCGCGAACGCGATCGAGGATACGTCCGACGATCCGGAAACGGTGGTGCAGAAGAAGGATACCAGTGCTGCGTTGCGGGAGTGTCTGACGGGCCTCTCGCCGGACCACCGGGAAATCGTCGATCTCGTCTACTACCACGAGAAGTCCGTGGAAGAAGTGGCCGAAATCGTCGGAATACCGGAGAACACTGTGAAGACGCGCTTGTTCTATGCGCGCAAGAAATTGGCCGAACTGCTGAAGGCAGCCGGCATTGAGCGAGGCTGGCCATGATGGCTTTGAGCAAGAAGATGCTGGAGCAAGAGCCCAGTGAAATTGAACTGCTGCTGCCCTGGCACGCCGCCGGCACGCTGAACGCGCGCGATGCGCGCCGTGTCGAGGAAGCGCTGGCGCGCGATCCCGAGCTCGCCAAGCAATATGCCGCGATCCGCGGCGAGTACGAAGAGACCATCCATCTGAACGAGAGCTTAGGGGCTCCGTCGACGCGCGCGATGCAGAAGCTGTTCGCCGCGATCGAGGCCGAGCCGGCGCGGGCGAGCGGCTCGCTGCCGCTGTCGGCGCGTATCTCGAGCTTCTTCGCGAGCCTGTCGCCGCGCACGCTGGCCTGGTCGGCGAGCCTTGGCGCCGTGGCGCTCGTGCTGCAGGCCGGTGTCATCGGCGCCGTGCTGATGAAGAACCAGCCGGCGACGTTCCAGACCGCTTCGCTCTCGACCAGCGCGCCGATCACACGCGAGCTTGGCGGCACGGTTGCGCCGTCGCGCGCGCTGGTGCGCTTCACGCCCGAGGCGCGCATTGCCGACATCACCGGGCTGCTCGACAGCTATCAGGCCTCGATCATCGGCGATGCCAAGGGCGGCATGTTCCGCCTCCAGTTCGACAGGGCGATGAGCCAGGACGAGCTCGCTTCGCTGCTCGGCAGGATGCAGCGCGAGAAGTTCGTCAACCTCGCCGTCGCGGCGCCTTAAGGCGTCGCTGAACCGATGACGGGCAAGTCCGAGAGCAGGGTGCGCGCCGGGGTCACCGCTTCATCGGTCGGCGCCGCGCTCCTGATCGCCGCCTGTCTCGGCGTCGAGGTCGCGCAGGCGCAGGCGATCATGCGCACGCCGACGATCAGCGTGCCCTCGCGAACGCCGACCATCTCTCCGAGCATCACCCCACGCGTCAGCCCCAATATCGCCGCACGCGCGGTCAGCGTCGATCGCGGCCCGCGGACGATGGCGGCCATCCCGCACACCACCTCGCGCATCCGGCCGACGACGGTGCTGCTGCCCTATGCACGCTACTCGCCGAACCTCTATCCGGCCTGCACCGCGCCCTACCGCGATGCTGACGGCGAATGCCTGGCGCAGCCGAATGCGGGCGGCGGAGGCTCGGCCAAATCCGGCAAGAAGAGCGCCGGCAAGGGCCGCGGCGACGCCACACCGGCCGCCGCCAATCTGCGCAGCTTTGCCAACGAATTCGTGGCGGAGATCGATGGCACGCTGACGCCTGGCGATGCCGACGAGCTTGCCCGCCGGCACGGCTTGACGCGCGTCTCTTCGGAGAGCTTCCCGCTGATCGGGGCCACGTTCGGCCTGTTCCGCATCACGGATGGCCGGGCCACCGAGACGGTACGGCGCGAATTCGCCGCCGATGGCAGCGTGCGCTCGGTCCAGCCGAACTTCCGCTATGTGCTTCAGGACCAGAAATCGACGACGCCGAGCGAGGGCGATCCCGCGCAATATGCACTGGCAAAACTCCGCCTGCCGCAGGCGCACACGCTGGCGCACGGCGCCAACGTCACGGTTGCCGTGATCGACTCCGGCATCGACGCCGGCCATCCCGAGCTTGCCAATTCCGTCTCCGATAATTTCGATGCGCTCGGCAGCGCCGAGGGGCCGCACGTCCACGGCACCGGCATCGCCGGCGCGATCGTGGCCCATGTCAAGCTGATGGGCAGCGCGCCCGAGGCGCGCATCATCGCGATCCGCGCCTTCGGCGGCACCAACGGCGGCGCCGAGAGCTCGTCCTACATCATCCTGCGCTCGCTGAATTACGCCGCCGAGCACGGCGCGCAGATCGTCAATATGAGCTTTGCCGGTCCGAAGGACGCGGTGATCGAGCGCGCCATCGCGGCGACCGCCGCGCGCGGCCTCGTGCTGATCGCGGCCGCCGGCAATGCCGGTCCGAAATCGCCGCCGCTCTATCCCGCTGCCAATCCCAACGTGATTGCGGTCAGTGCGACCGACCAGCAGGACAGGCTGTTCACCGCGTCCAACCGCGGCAATTACATCGCCGTCGCGGCGCCCGGGGTCGACATCTTCCTGCCCGCGCCGGACGGCAAGTACCAGATGACGTCGGGAACCTCGTTCTCGGCCGCCTATGTCTCCGGCATCGCGGCGTTGCTGCTCGAGCGCAATTACGCCCTGAAGCCGGAGGCGCTGCGCATGACGCTGGCGAAGACCGCGCGCGACCTCGGCTCCCCCGGGCGTGACGAGCTGTTCGGCGACGGCCAGATCGACGCATTCGCCGCGGTGATGGCAGTTCCCGCTGACGGAGCGACGCCGGTTGCGGCTGCATCCGGTACAACAAAACGTGAAGATGCCGGGACGCGTCGCGATGGGCCCAACAGCCGCGCGATCGAACAACCCTCGCTGTCGAGCGCGGACGATAAATCCACGATTTCTCAGGCGGATAGGCCGGCGCCCCGATAGCGGCTGCGACAAAGATGCGCGCGGACCGAAGCTCAAAAAAGCAAACGCCGCATTGAACGTTCAGCCAGCTGCCACGACCAAATTATGTGGGAGCGGTCATCCCTCCCCATCAGTCATATTAGGCGCGAGCGCCCATCCACCCCAAGCGCCCATATGGCTCGACCCGTCCGGTTGTCCCCCCGGACGGGTCTTTTCTTTTTGGGCGTCCGATTTTTTGAAACTCTGCATGCGTTCAGCTTTCGGTTGAAAGGTCGCGTCGGCATTCCGGCCGCCGCTCGAGCAACACGCCGCAAGCCCGCTATGCTTGTGCGAAGCTTGACTCGAAAACGCAGTAAATCTCCGCACGACTACGGAGTTTGGCGACGCGCGGGGTGTCGTTGCTGGACAAGTCAAAACTTTTCCACAAAATATTCATGTCGCTTCTAAATTGATTCGTGTGCGTTGCGTCCCCGCGTCCGTGTTCTCTCCTGACGGGCTGGTCTATGACACTTCGCCAAGAATCTAACGGCGCGTCTGTGCGTGCCGTAGCTGTTGGCCGCGACGTCGCGGCGCGCTGGTGCGCGCTCGCCGAGCAGCGGCTGCAGCATCTCTCTGAGATGTTCGAGACCGGCCGGTGGCGCCGTTATCATTCCGAGATCGCATTCCTCGAAAACATCCAGGAAGCCAAGCGTGCGGTCCAGACCTGGCGCGCGCTCGCGACCGGCGGGGACGTCGCCGAGGCGGCTGCGAGCGTGACGCCCGCATTCGGTTGGTCGCCGGCGACGATGCCCCGCGTGTTTTCGCGCGAGCAGGCGCCGATGATGCAGCCGAAAGCCGTCCACATCGCCCCCGAGACGACCGTGCCGGTCAGGCTCGATCCAAAGCCCGACGTTCTGGCGGAGATCACCGAAGCCCCGATCGCGCCGTTCGCCGTACCGGCGCCTGCGGCGGTCGCGTCGTTCATCGCGCCTGCCGAGATGCCGCCACTGAAGGCTCCCGCTGCGCGAGCGCCGTTCACAGCACCTGCCGTGAAGCCACCACTGGCCCCTGCCGCAATGGCGCCGTTCACCGCGCCGGAAGTCAGGACGCCGCTCGCAGCGGCTGCCCCGAAGCCGCCAAAGGCCGCGCCTGCCGCGATGGCAGCGCTGCTGCCGCAATTCGCCCCGCCGGCCGAGGAGATCGTCGCAGCCCCCGAACGCGTCGTCGAATTCACCTTCAGCCTCGACGGCCTGGAAGCCAAGTACCCGCTGCTGCGGAACGCGTTCTAGGGAACGTCCGGCAAGGGATTTTCATCCCGTCATCCTGAGGTGCGGGGCATGGGACGCGGCGCGTCCCATGCGGGGCCTCGAAGGATGTACGGCCCGGCTATTGGCCGCGCCTACCTTCGCACCGCATTTCCGCCGAGCACCACCTGGGCAAATCGTTGCGCGCCGTCGGCCGACAGATCCGACGTCACCGCGCGCGCGTGATCGAGGCCGACGACAGCGCCGCGCGGGGTTTCCGAGATCATGTTGTTGTTGACGAGCGCGATGCCGGCGCCGGGCACGACGGAGACGCCGACACCGGCCAGCGCCTTGCGGATCACGTTGCCCGTGATCGCGACGTCGCGCAGATATTTGCCCCAGCCGGCGACGATGCCGTAGGACGGCGCGTTCTCGATCACATTGCCGGTCACCGAGGTGTCCGCCTCGATGTAGATGCCGACGCCGGCGTCGTCGTCCGGTGCGGTGCCGATCGGGCGCTTCGGGATCAGGTTGCGGATGATGTTGCCCTGAACCACCGCAATGCGGCCGCCTTCGTTGAAATTGCAGACGGAGACACCGACGGCCGCGCCGTCGACCGTATTGTTGGCGATCACCGCAGCCTCGAACGCGAACTCGGAATAGAGCGCGACTTCGCGTACGTCGCTGACGCTGTTGCCCGAGATGTGGATGTTCGAGGCGGAGTTGCCGCGCACCGCGGAGTAATCGCAGTTCCTGATGCGGTTGCCGCGCACGATCACGTTGCCGGCGCGGAAGGCGTTGATGGCGTTGCCGTACTGACCGGAGCCGCCGGGGCCGGCCTTGATGTTCTCGATGCGGTTATCGGCCACCAGCGTGCCATCGTCGCCGATCGCGGTGCGCAGGATCTCGATGCCGTTGTCATTGGTGCCGAGAATCGTGTTGCGGGAGACGTTGAGCCCTTTGGCATCGAACGACACCACCGCCGTCACCGCGATGTCAGTGAAGATGTTGCCGGAGATCTCGCCGGACACCTGCTCGAGCCAGATGCCGCTGCCGCCCGAGTTCGTGATCTCGCAATCGACGATGCGGACGTCGCGTCCGCCGAGAACATGGATCAGTCCGCGCCGCGTCGGCAGCGGAATGCTGCTGCCGTCGAAGGTGATGCCGGTGAGCCCAATCGCGTCGGAGCCGTCGCTCTGGATCGCCGAAGCTCCGCCGGTGAAGATGATTTTCGTTGCGCCGCGCACGCCGATCAATTGTGTGCCGCTCGGCAGCCGCAGCAGCCCGCTGCGATAGACGCCGGGCGACAGCGCCAGTGGCATCTGCGCTCGCGCCGCCTCGTCGATCGCACGCTGCAGCGCGCGGGTCTGGTCTTCGCTGCTGCCGGGTCGCACGCCGTATTGCGTGGCATCGCGGCCGAGCAGGGACGTCAGCGGCGCCGCGCGCGCGGCGTCGGCCGGCATGGCCAGCGCACCGGCAATGCCGGCAGTGGAAGCTCCGATGAGGTGGCGGCGATTGAGGTCCATGACGCGTCCTCCGCGCGGATTAGGTAGCGCAGGGCGGACGCGGGCGCGGGGATTGTTCGCGGTAGGGTTAAACGTTTACCGCGGCGGAGGCGCCAGCGTGTTCCGTCGCTTCCTTGCCAACCCCACCATTTCCATCAGCATGGCCTCGCCGGCATCAACGAGTTCCTCCAGCGTAATCCGGGCTGCGCCCTTCCGTCGCACCGCGCCGCTGCGCCCAAGCAGGGGGATGTGGATGAACGCCGCAAGCTGCGGACCACCGGCCTTGACGTTCTCGATCGCGCGCCAGCTCAAATAGTTGCAGAGATAGGCGCCGGCATCGCGCGAGGACCGTGCGTCGATGCCGGTGAGGCGCGCGGCGCGCAGCAGCCTTGCCGTGTGCGGGCCGAACGCCATGGCGTCCGCGGTGCCGGTGATGCCGCGCTTGCTCGAACGGGTGTTGGCGGCATCGGGCCAGAGCATGGTGACGGCGTTGCGCGCGCGGGTCTCGACGCGCAGGTAGGGCGTGCGCGCAGCGAGGCCGAACATCAACAGCGCATCGGGCTTCTGCTTTGCCAGCACCTCGGGCAATTGGTGGTCGACCGCCGCATAGGTGACCGGGAAGATGTGGCTCGAGATCGCGACGTCATCCAATGCTGGCCGGCGCAATTGCGCGAGCCGCGCCACCAGCGGCTGGGTCGGGTTGTAGGGCGCGCCGGGAAACGGCCCGAAGCCGGTGAGGAGAATGCGGAGCCTGTCGCTCATTGCAGCAACTCCAAAATCTGCTCGGCGGCGAGGGCCGGGGTGAGGTGGCCTTCGGCGACTTCAGTCTCGATCTTCTTCACCTTGGTGCGAACCGATGCCTCGCTGCGCAGCCGCGCCAGCATGCGTTGCTCCAGCATCGACCACATCCATTTCACCTGCTGCTCACGCCGCCGTGCGGCGAAGTCGCCCGATGCGTTCATCGCCTTGCGGTGATCCAGAACCTTCTGCCAGAGCTCCGCGATGCCGGTGCCGGCCAGCGCCGAATAGGTGACGACGGGCGGATGCCAATGCTCGGACCGCGGCGCCAAAATATGCAGCGCGCCGCGATAGTCGGCGGCGGTGATGTTGGCGCGCTTGAGATTGTCTCCGTCGGCCTTGTTGATGGCGATCATGTCGGCGAGCTCGACCAGGCCCTTCTTGATGCCCTGCAATTCGTCGCCGCCGCCCGGCAGCATCAGGGCGAGGAAGAAGTCGGTCATGTCGCAGACGGCAGTCTCGGACTGGCCGATGCCGACGGTCTCGACCAGCACGACGCCGAAGCCGGCAGCCTCGCAGAGCAGCATCGCCTCGCGTGTCTTCGCCGCGACCCCGCCGAGCGTACCCGAGGACGGCGAGGGGCGGATGAAGGCATGGTCAGAGGCCGACAGCCGCGCCATCCGCGTCTTGTCGCCGAGGATTGAGCCGCCGCTGCGCGCCGAGGACGGATCGACCGCGAGCACCGCGACCTTGTGACCCTGCTCGATGAGATAGGTGCCGAGCACATCGATGGTGGTGGACTTGCCGACGCCCGGCGAGCCGGTGATGCCGACACGGAACGCCTTGCCGGTGTGGGGCAGCAGCGTCTGCACCAGCTCTCGCGCCAGCGCCTGATGGTCGGCACGGCGGCTCTCCACGAGCGTGATGGCGCGGGCCAACGCCGCGCGGCTGCCGGCACGGAGATCACGGGCGAGGGATTTGATGTCCAGCGAGGCCTTCTTCTCAGTCATGCCCTGCTTTACAACGCCGAGGGCAGGCAGGCGAGGGTCACTCGCCCGGTATCACCTGCTCGTTGCCGCCGCCGTTTGCGGCGGTTTCACCTTGCGCCAGACCCACACCATCACCGGCCACAGCAGCGCGCCGATCGCCATCGCGGCGAGGATGGCGGCGACCGGGCGCTCGAAGAACGGCAAAATACTGCCGTCGGACTTGATCAGCGACGTGACGAAGGCCTGCTCGACCATGGTGCCCATGACGATCCCGAGCACCATGGCGGCGACGGGATAGCCGTTGGCTTCCATGACGTAGCCGATCACGCCGAAGGCGGCGACGGTGACGACGCCGAACATGTTGTTGCCGATCGCGAACGAACCGACCGCGCAGCACAGCATGATGATCGGCATGATTGCCGAGCGTGGAGCGAGCAGGATGTAGGCGGCGATCCGGATCATGGCGATGCCGAGCGGGATCATCAGGATGTTCGCGATGATGAACATCAAATAGATCGCGTACATGCTCGACGCTTTCTCGGTGAACAGCGTCGGGCCCGGATTGAGGCCCTTCATGTAGAGCACGCCGATCGCGATCGCGGCGATGGTGTCGCCGGGAATGCCGAACAGCAGCGAGGGCACCCAGCCCGAGGCGATGCTGGCATTGTTGCTGGCGCCGGCCTCGACCAGTCCCTCGACGTGGCCGGTGCCGAACTTCTCCGGCTCCTTGGAGAAGCGCTTGGACATCGCGTAGGACACCCAGGCGGCCATGTCGGCGCCCGCGCCCGGCAGCACGCCGATGATGATGCCGACGATGTTTCCGCGCGTCATCTGCCAGTGATACTGCTTGGTCAGCTTCCACTGGCCGGCCATGATGCTTCCGAATTTTCGGCGCGGCAGGGGCGGCGGTTCCGGCGTCAGCATCGCGCGCATCACCTGCGCCACCGCGAACACGCCGACCAGCGCCGGGATCGGCTCGATGCCGCCGAACAGATCGGTGAGGCCGAAGGTGAAGCGCGGCACGCCGCCGGGATTCTCGATGCCGACGCAGGAGACGAGCAGGCCTAGGAACATGCCGGCGATCGCCTTCACCGGCGAGGAGCGCGCCACCAGCGTGGCACACATCAGGCCGAGCAGTGCCAGCCAGAAATATTCGAAGGTGGAGAACGACAGCGCGATCTCGGCGAGCGGCGGCGCCGGGATCATCAGCGACAGCACGCCGGCGATGCCGCCGACGGCGGAGAACCACACGCCGGCCCCGAGCGCGAGCTCGGCCTGGCCCTTGCGTGTCATCGCGTAGGCTTCATCCGCATAGGCAGCTGAAGCGGGCGTGCCGGGAATGCGCAGCAGTGCGCCCGGGATGTCGCCGGAGAAGATCGCCATCGAGGAGGCCGCGACGATGGTCGCGATCGCCGCGATCGGCGAGAGGTAGAAGGTGACGGGGACGAGCAGGGCGGTCGCCATCGTCGCCGACAGGCCGGGCAGCGAGCCGATCACGAGGCCGTACACGGAGGCCGCGACCATCGCGATGATGACCTCCCAGGTGGAGATCAGGGCGAACGCTTCAATCAGGGTCTTGAGCATGGAGAATTACCAGGGCGTCGGCAGCAGGCCGGCAGGAAGCGGCACACGCAGCAACTTGCCGAAGATGAGGTGGATGGCGAAGGGCGAAAGCGCCGCGAGCGGCAAAGCCAGCTTCCACTTGGCCCCGAGCGCGGTCGAGGTGACATAGACCATGATCGCCGCGGTGATGATGAAGCCGAGCCGGTCGGCTGCAAACACGTAGAACAGCAGCAGCGCCGGCGGCAGCAGCGCGCGCAGGCCGTAGAGTTTGCTTTGCGGCGGCGGGGCTGCGGCCTGGCCATCCTCCAGCGGGATCAGCTCTTCCTCCTCCTCGAAGGAGTGGCCGATCCCGAACACGATCGCGAGCCCGCATAGCGCGAGCCCGCTGCCGATCACCAGCGGAAACACGTTGGGGCCGACGGGCTGTCCAGGCACCGGCGGCAGGATGTAGCCGCCATAGGCAGCCGCCGCGCCGAGTGCGACGAGAAACGATCCCGTGACGGAGTCGGGAAGACGCATGGAGAGGGCCTTAATCTTCTCCCTCT
>NZ_JXDL01000001.1:2704625-2707597 GCF_001590795.1 Bradyrhizobium sp. AT1 | reverse complement strand
GAGTCTCCGCGGGGACGGAGAGAGTTGGATGCGCGGAGAGTCCCCCTCACCCGACTTCGAGCGTTGCTCGAAGTCGACCTCTCCCCGCAAGCGGGGAGAGGTGAAAGGGTGCTCAGCGCTGCGGCCGGCGTCATCTCAGCGAGAGCAGGCGACGTCACGCCTTGCTGAGGCCAGCCGCCTTCATCGCCTCGCCCATCTGGGCGTCGCCCTTGTCCATGAAGCCGGCGAACTGGGTGGCGTCGCCCCAGACGGTGCCGAAGCCGCGGTTGCTCATGAAGTCCTTGAACTCGGCGGACTCGTAGACCTTCTTCAGCGCCGCGGTGAGCTTGGTTGCGATTTCCGGCGGCAGGCCCTTCGGCGCACCGATGCCGCGCCAGGCGCCGGTCGCGTAGTCGATGCCCATCGCCTCCTTCAGCGTCGGCACGTCCTTGAACACCGGATTACGCGCGGGCGCCATGATGGCGAGGCTCCTGGCCTTGCCCGCCTCGATGATGGCGCGTGCCTCCGGCACCGAGCAGGTCGTGAGGTCGAGGCCGCCAGCGGCAAGATCCTGCATCGCGGGCGCCGCGCCGTTCGACGGCACCCAGGCGACCTGGTTGGCAGGCAGGCCCATCGCCTGCATCCAGCCGACCAGCGCCAGATGCCAGATGCCGCCCTGGCCGGTGCCCGAAGCCTTGAACTTGCCGGGCGGCGCCGCCTTGATCGCCTCGGCGAGCTCCTTGACCGTCTTGTAGGGCGAGGAGGAGGAGACCTGGATGCCCGGAGGATCCTCGTTCATCAGGGCGAGCGGCGTGTAGCTCTTCGGCGTCAGCTCGGTCAGGCCCTGCCAGTGCATCATCGAGATTTCGACGGTGAGCATGCCGATGGTGTAGCCGTCGGGCTGCGCGGTCGCGATCGCGCTGTGGCCGACCACGCCGGAGCCGCCGGTCCGGTTGACCACGTTGAAGGGCTGGCCGAGGTCCTTTTCCAGGAGCGCTGCGACGATGCGCGCGGTCGCATCGGTTCCACCGCCGGCGCCCCAGGGCACGATCACGGTGACCGGACGGGCCGGATAGGCTTGTGCGAGCGCGGGCTTCAAGCCGAAAGCGGCGGATGCCGCAACGGCGGCGGTCGAAGCCGCAAAGCTGCGGCGCGAAATCTTGGACATTGAATGCCTCCCAGCGGCGCCCGTGATGCCGGGCGCTCTTGTCAATGAGGACATTCTAGTCGGCTTTGCAGCGCCGCCGCAAGGTAGCGCTACCAACGAGATCGACATGTTGTGTGAAAACAGCATGCCCATCGGACGGGCAGTCGGAAATCGGGTGGGTTTCGGCGGCACGCGCCATCAATCTGCGCGCGTAACGAAAACACCAAGGCAAGCTGTCGATGACCCAAGCCTATTACAGCGCCGTGCTGGACCGCCCGCTAGACGAAGTCTGGTCGCTGATCCGCGATTTCAACAACTACCCCGCTTACATCGACGGCGTCAGCGAGAGCGTCATCGAAGACGACAAACGCGGCGATGAAGTCGGCGCCGTCAGGCGCTTCTGCTATCTCGGCAACTGGATTCGCCAGAGCCTGGTCGATCACTCGGACCGGCAGCACAGCCTGACCTATGCCGGTCTCGAAGCGCTGCCCTATCCGCAGGATGAGGGAAGCCGCATGCCGGCGCCAGCACGCTATCAAGGCACCATGCATCTGCGCCCGATCACCGAGGGCGACCGTACCCTGATCGAATGGTCGGTCGACCTCAAGACCGAGCCCGCGGACGCCGATCGCTGGCAGGCCCTGTTTGCGTCGTGGATTCCGGCTTGGACGGACTCGCTTGCGCGGACGTTGGCGCGATCCGGTTAGCGTTGGCTTACGGCTCGTCCGCGTCGCCCTTCGGCCGCGCGCCGCCGAAGATGCGGGCACCTTCCGCTGTGAGGTAAGGCTTCAGCGCCTCCCATGGCACGAAGGCGACATACTCGCCCTCGGCATAGGGACCGACGGCGTAGGGCGGGTAGTGGAAGGTGAGGCCGGAGCTCTTGCCAGCCTCCGTTGACGGTGCCAGCGTGACCGCGCCGATCTTGAGCAGGCTGGGCTTCAGCTCCTTGAACCATTCGTCGGTCGCGGTCTCGCCGGCGTCGCGCTTCTTCTTCTCGGATTTCAGCGAGGCGATGATGGCCTTCACCATCGCCTTCATGGTCGCCCCGTTGTCGGCAGTCTCGGCGAAGAACGGCCGGATCGAGATGCGCTTGTTGTCCGCCTTGTCCCACAGGATCGTGTTCACGTCCGAATTGGGATGCGCGCCGCGAGTATTCATGTAGTCGTCGCGCAGGATGCTGACATAGCGATCGGCGACGACGGACCGGATTGAGTATTTGCGCTCAAAATCCCAGCCGCCGTCTTTAAAGAACTGCGGATCGGTTTTGCGCGCGGCGGCAGCTTCGGCCGCATTCTTGTCGAGCCACTTTTTGCCTTCGGCGAAGCAGTCCGCCGCCAGTGCCGCATCCGCCTTGATCTTGTCGTCGAGGAAGAGGCGCGCCTCGATGCTCTTGGTCTTGATGACGGTGTCGGGCTTGGGGTCGGCGGCGTGGGTGGGACCGAACAGCGCGCTGCAAACCGCGGCAACAGCGAGCGCGCGCATGAAACCTGGCGCGAGAAACATCACGCAAACCTTTCTTGTCGGAAAATAGACGGCGAAGCTACTCCGCCGCCTCGCTATGCCCGAGCCGGGTATTCAGCTTGCGGATCAGCTCCTCGGCGGCCTCCGCGATCACCGTGCCCGGCGGAAAGATCGCTTCCGCGCCGGCAGCATAGAGCGCATCGTAATCCTGCGGCGGCACCACGCCGCCGACGATGATCATGATGTCGTCGCGGCCCTGCTTCTTCAGCGCGGCCTTCAGTTCCGGCACGGCGGTGAGATGGGCGGCGGCGAGCGAGGAGACGCCGAGGATGTGCACGTCGTTCTCGACCGCCTGTCGCGCGGCCTCATCCGCGGTGGCAAACAG
>NZ_JXDL01000001.1:2689080-2703460 GCF_001590795.1 Bradyrhizobium sp. AT1 | reverse complement strand
GAGGGCGCGGGCGGATAGATATAGGTATTGCGCACCATGAACTCTTTCAGAATGTCGTTCTGAATGGTGCCCGACAGCTTCTCCGGCGGCACGCCCTGTTCCTCGGCGGCCGCGACATAGAGCGCGAGGATCGGCAGCACCGCACCGTTCATGGTCATCGACACGCTCATCTGGTCAAGCGGGATGCCTGCGAACAGCGTGCGCATGTCGTAGATGGAATCGATGGCGACACCGGCCATGCCGACGTCGCCGCCGACGCGGGGATGATCCGAGTCATAGCCGCGATGGGTGGCGAGATCGAAGGCGACCGAGAGGCCCTTCTGCCCCGCGGCGAGGTTGCGGCGGTAGAACGCGTTGGAATCCTCCGCCGTGGAGAAGCCGGCATATTGCCGGACGGTCCAGGGCTGGTTGACATACATGGTCGGGTAGGGGCCGCGCAGGTACGGCGCGATGCCCGGATAGGTCTCGAGGAAATCGAGCCCGGCGAGATCTGCCTCGCCATAGCCAGGCTTTACGAGAATGCCCTCGGGCGTCAGCCAAGGCTCGGCGCTGCCGGCGGGAATCGCGGGCGCGGACTTTTCAAACGGAATATTCGTGAAGTTCGGTATGCGAGTCATGGTGCTGCCGTTACCGTTTTTCGACGCCGAACGCGGCGTTCTATTTCGTCTCTTATGTCCGCCAATTCACAGCCCAGAAGATACAATTCGATCCCCGAGGGGGACATCGCACGACTGTCGCCCCCACTAAGGCCACCGAACACGCCGAAGACAACCGCCTGGACCCAATAAAAGATGCGGGCATGCAATAGTCCGCGAGCGCTAAATTTTCCGACCTGGTAAGCAACCTTGTGCTTCGTTTCCATCTCGGAAATCAATGTTTCATATCGAGATGCAATCTCGGCGTCGTCGAGCTTTGCAAGGTCGCCTCGAAGGTTTATCCCCCAGCGCATCGCGACCGCTCGCCTCAATCATGATCCGGATGCTGATGGCTGACGATGGTCGCCATCTTCTCCGGTCCGTAATTCTGCTGTGTGGTCTGGCTCGGTAGATTGGCGATGCCGACCACCCAGCCGAGGCGGGATTCTGTTCCGAACTGGCGCGTCGGGATCACCCGGTCGGGGCGATCGAAGGCGCCGGTCATGATCTCGATGCGGTCGCCATCGATCCGGCCGAAGCTCAGCGGGGTACCGCAGGCGGGGCAGAAGCCGCGCTCGGCGATGGTGGAGGAGCGGAAGAACGACGGCTGCCCCTTGGTCCAGGCGAAGTCGGTTCTGTTGATGTCGGCAAAGGAGGCGAACGGCGCGCCGGCCGCCTTCTGGCACATGCGGCAGTGGCAGATCGAGACCCGGTTCGGCGCCGTCGTGACGCCGAAGCGCACCGCCCCGCATTGGCAACCGCCGGTGAGCACGGGTTTGCTGGTGTCGGTCATGCCTGCTCCATCCGTCGATAGGCGTCCTGCAGCGTGGCAAGCGCATCGGCTCCGGCGTAGACAAAACTCGTGACGCCGGCGGCCCGCAGCGCCGCCTCGGCATCAGCAGGGCGGCCTGCCAGATAGATATGTCGGGCGCCCGCACTTTGCAGGGCCTTGGCGGCAGGTTCCGCCTGACCGACATAGACCTTGTCGCTGGAACAAAGGCAGGCGAGCTCGGCGCCGGAGGCCTTGAAGGCATCCGCCAGCTTGGCCGGATCGGCAAAGCCCTCGCTGCCCGTCGCCTCGATGCCGCCGGCCTCGAAGAAGCTCTTGGCGAAGGTCGCGCGCGCCGTGAAATCGGCGGCCGTGCCGAGATTGGCCATAAACACTTTCGGCCGGGAGCCGCGCGCCTTCAGCGTTGCATCGGATTTGTCGCGCAGCGCCTCGAACGGTTCCGCGAGCCGGATCGGCGGCAGCGGCTCAAACTTGTATTTCTGCTCGCCGTACGGAGCCAGCGCGACCGGCGTCGCCTTCAGCACGGTGGCTTCGCTCTCGTGCAGGTTCGGAAACTCGCTGGCACCGGTCAGCACGTCGCGGCGCTTTGCGATGTTGGCGTCGCGCGCTTTTCGTGCGGCCGCGATCTTGCTCTGGAATAGGCCCTGCTGAAGCGCAGCAAAAGCACCGCCGGCCTTTTCGCTCTCCTGGAACAGCGCCCAGGCGGCCTCGCAAAGCTGCGCGGTCAGCGTCTCGATGCCGCCGGCGCCGGCCGCGGGATCGCTGACCTTGGCAAGGTTGCTTTCTTCCAGCAACAGAAGCTGCGTGTTGCGCGCCACGCGCCGCGCGAACGGATCGGGCAGCCCGAGCGCCAGGGTGTGCGGCAGCACGGTCATCGCGTTGGCGCCGGCAAGTCCTGCGGCGAATGTCGCGATGGTCGCGCGCAGCATGTTCACGTAGGGATCGCGCTGCGTCAGCATGCGCCAGGCGGTGTCGGCCGAGATGAACAGCGGTTTTGGCGTCAGCCCGCAGGCCGTCTCGATCCGCGCCCAGAGCAGCCGCAGCGCGCGGAATTTCGCCATGGTGAGGAACTGGTCGGCGTCGGCGGCGAGCCGGGCATAGACCATGCCTTGCGCCTGTTCGAGCGGAATACCGGCGCCTTCGATCGCGCGCAGGTAGGCAACGCCGCAGGCCAGCACGAAGGCAAGCTCTTGCACCTCCGAGCCGCCGGCATCGTGGATCACGCGTCCGTCGGCGGAGGCGAACGGGCCCTTGAAGCCGAGGCCGGCGAGGCCCTTGATGGCGCCGGTGATCGCGGGAGCGATCTCCTCCCAGGTGTAGTGGCTGTGGCCCCACACCGCGCCGGCCGCGAGCGGGTCGAGGCCGAAGCGGATGTTGCAGGTCGCGGGATCGAGGCCGTTGCTCTTCACATATTCCGCGACATGGATCGCGGCCATCCGCGATTGCGGTCCGATCTCGAGCTCGATGCCGATGCCGGCGTCGAGATGAATGTCCTTCAGGACCTTTGCGATCGCCTCGGCCGAAGGTTCCAGGCCAAAACCCCGCGCGACGTTGGCCCCCGCAAACACCAGCGCGAGCCCGGTCGCGCCGTTCTCCAGATCCTGCAACGCCTGTGCATTCGCGAGCGCCGCATCGGGGTGGTCGATCCGCTGCACGATCTGCCAGGGCGCGGCGGCCGGCCGCCCCGCTACCGGCGTAACACCCTTGGCGCGCGGATAGAGCGGATCGATCTTGATGCCGTCATAGGTCTTGCCGACCAGCTTCTCGAACGGCGCGCCCTTGAGCACGCCGTCGACCAGCTTGCGCCAGTCTTCGACAGTCGCCTTGGGAAAATCGGCCGCCAGCTTCAAGTCGTCAGTCACGGAGGTCATACGGCCAAGGGCTCCCAAAACATATCGTTATTCGCGGGGGCGAATTTGCCACGGCAGACCGTCCCTGCAAACGGTCGATTTTGGTTAACCGGTATCCGGAAGCCGCTCAATGCCTTGCGTCGAGACGCTGGCGAGCCCGTCACGCACACGAATACCCGAGATCACGCGGTCCGGCGCGATTTCGGCCAGCGGCACCAGCACGAAGGCGCGCTCGAACAGGCGCGGATGCGGCAGGGTCAAATCGGGCTTCTGCAAGGAGACATCGTCATAGGCGATCATGTCGAGATCGAGCGTGCGCGGTCCCCAGCGCCGATCCTTCTCCCGCGTGCGGCCGAATTTCTGCTCGACCTTCTGCAGCACGAACAGCAGCGCATGCGGATCGAGATCGGTCTCGATCTCGACGCAGGCGTTGATGAAGGGATCCTGGTTCTCGTCGCCCCAGGGCGGCGTCGCGTAGTCCGACGAGCGCGCAATCAGCGCACCTTGCGCCATGCCGCAGATATGGGCGACCGCCTTGCGGAACGTCGTGCGGACGTCGCCGACATTGCCGCCGAGTGCGATCAGCACGCTCGCCATCAGGGATGCCGCGAACGCGTCAGCATGATGCCGACATCGTCGAAGATCGCTGCGATCGGCGCGTGCGGCTTGTGCACGGTGATCTTCACGGCGCGGATGCGCGGGAAGTTCACCAGGATGGCGTCCGCCACCGCGCCGGCGGCGCGCTCCAAAAGCTTGTAATTGGTGTTCTTGAAAGCCGCCGTCGTCGTCGCCACGAC
Source organism: Bradyrhizobium sp. AT1 (assembly GCF_001590795.1). Lineage (GTDB taxonomy): Bacteria > Pseudomonadota > Alphaproteobacteria > Rhizobiales > Xanthobacteraceae > Bradyrhizobium. Next base: position 2,699,388 of record NZ_JXDL01000001.1, on the reverse strand, counting down.
GTCGGCGTAGGACACGGTGTCGACAAGCCGGTCGCTACGCGCGGGTTCCGACAGGTCGGTATAGAGTTCGAGGTCGATGACGAAACGCTGGCCGACTTCGGTCTCGTGCTCCATCACGCCATGGCGGGCATGGATCGACAGGCCGGTGACGAAGATCGTGTCGGTCATTGCTTGCTCTCGATTGCGTTCGCGACCCGCAGCGCCTGCAAGGTCTCGGCGACGTCATGAGTCCGGATGATCTTGGCGCCGCGCTGCGCGGCGATCAGATGCGCGGCGATCGAGCCGGCGAGCCGCTCTTTCGGCTCCGACGGCGACACCGAGGCGATGAAGCGTTTTCGCGAGGCACCAACGAGGATCGGCAGGCCGAACATCTCGAACTCGCGCAGCCGCGCCAGCGCGGTCATGCTCTGCTCGGCGGTCTTGCCGAAGCCGATGCCGGGATCGAGCACGATCTTGTCGCGCGCGATGCCGGCCTTCGCGGCGATGTCGAGCGAGCGCAAGAAGAACGTCTTCATGTCCGTGACGATGTCGATGGCGGGGTCGGCATCGTCGCGGTTGTGCATGACGATGACGGGGACACCTCTTGCGGCCACCAGCGGCGCCATCGCGGGGTCCCGTTGCAGGCCCCAGACGTCGTTGGCGATCGCCGCGCCCTGGTCGAGCGCATAGGCCACCACCTCCGCCTTCATGCTGTCGATCGAGACCGGCACGCCGAGTGCAACGACGCCCGCCAGCACCGGCTTCAGCCGGTCGAGCTCGTCATCCGCCGTGACAGCCTTCGCGCCCTTGTAGGGCCGGGTGGACTCGGCGCCGATATCGATGATGTCGACGCCATCCGCGATCATCGCCCGTGCCCGCGCCAGCGCCAGCCCGGGCGCGATGAACTCGCCGCCATCGGAGAAGGAGTCGGGGGTGATGTTGAGCACGCCCATCACCGCCGGGACAGGCCGTTCCAGCAGCGTCCGCAACGCATCTGGCCCGGCCGAGCCGGCCGGCGGGACGGATGGGAAAGGCGAGGCATTCATGCGGCCCGCTTTAGCGGGCGGGGAGGGGGAGTTCAAGGCGGGATGGAGGGCGGTGTCGGTGTCTGCGGGCGGCGTCGATATTGTGGCACTCTCGCACATCACCCCAGCTGTCGTCCCGGCGAACGCCGGGACCCATACCGCGGAATCTATCGATTGCGGAAAGTCCGAGTACCGAACGACTGGTCTTCGCCAAACTACTTCCTGTGGTTATGGGCCCGGCGTTCGCCGGGACGACACCCAGGGTGGCGTGGCTGAATCCGTATGCGGAAAGTGCGTAGCTAATACGTGATCTTCGGCTGCAGCTTCTTCGCCTTGGCGATGATGTCGCCGACCGACTTCTCCGACGGTAGGATGCGGAGCAGCTTCTTCTTCTCGTTGGCGTCGCGCATGCTCTGGGCGAGCCTTGCCGGATTCCGATAGGCGAGCTCACGAACGGTTGTGACGCCGGCGGCGCGGACCAGGCCGACCTTGGCGCGGCCCATGCCGGGGATACGCATGTAGTCGGCGACGTTGGCCCATTCCAGCAGCAATTGCTCGCTGATGCCGGTCTTGGCGGAAAGCGCCTTGCGCCCCTTCACCGTGCCGGCCGCCTCGAGCAGTCCGTCGGTGGTGCGGATGCCTTGCGCCTTCAGCTTGTTGGCGGCAAAGACCGACAGGCCTTCAATCTCGGAGATCGGATATGTCATGATACTCGATATGAAATGCCAAGGCTTCAGGCGAACTGGCTGAGGCCCGGCGTCCCCGCAACGATCTTGCCCATCTGATCTGCTCCGATTTTGTCTCGGCCGTAGCGGAAAAGTTCACGGGCGACGTTTTGAATCTCCGACATGCCGAGTCCGAGGCCCATCAGGCGCGTGCCGAGGGCCATCAGGCCGCCGCCCATCAGCCGTGACAGTCCGCCGCCGCTCCTGGATGCCTCGATCGCGGCTTCCGCTCCGGGAATCTGATCGATCAGGGCCTGCACGCTGTCGGAGGGACCCTCGTTGCGGAGGAAGCCCAGGATAATGCCGACGGTCTTTTCAGCCACAGCACTATCTATGCTGGCGTTTGTCGCCAGCCGCCCGATCAGCTCGTCCATAAAGCCCGCCCCTCAGCCGGTTTGCACGCCGGAGTATTTCTTTCGAAAATGATCTTGAGCCGGTGCGATGTGAAATTCAAGCGATGAACGCAGCCGTCGTCGCGATTCATCCTCGAACGCGCGAAAAGTGTTGCAGCGATGCAAGAGCGGAGATGGAATCGGCGAAAAATTGCCGCGTTGCGAACGGCTCGTTCCTACTTTTGGCTGATGCCATCCGTTTGTTTCCGACAATGTCGCATGCTTGGAGCGCGTTGAACCGTTTTAATCGGTGCGCGACATGCGTTAAACTACGGAACTGCTGCATTCGAGTTTCGATACGCGAAACCCGGCAGAGAGATCAGATAGACCAGAGAGAATGATGACCGCACAGGACAGCAAGCTCGGCGATACCGACGACAAGATCTTCGTCGGCAAGGGAGACGAGCAGGCCTGGCTGACGCTGGCGCTCGCCAATCGCCACGGCCTCGTCACCGGTGCAACCGGAACCGGCAAGACCGTGACGCTGCAAGTCATGGCGGAAGGATTTGCCCGCGCCGGTGTTCCGGTCTTCGCTGCCGACATCAAGGGCGATCTCTCCGGCATCTCCGAGGTCGGCGAGGCCAAGGACTTCATCGTCAAGCGCGCAACCGAGATGGGGCTGGCTTTCCAGCCCGACCAGTTCTCGACGGTGTTCTGGGATGTGTTCGGCGAGCAGGGCCATCCGGTGCGGGCGACCGTCACCGAAATGGGTCCGCTGCTGCTCGCGCGCATGCTCGATCTCAACGACGTGCAGGAAGGCGTGCTCAACGTCGCCTTCCGCGTCGCCGACGACAACGGCCTGACCCTCATCGATATGAAGGATCTGCGCGCGCTGCTCGATGCCATCGTGCCCGATAGCGGGAAGAAGGCGGCGGACGCGGAGGAGGATCCGCTCGCCGCCATCCGCAAGGCCGCGCAGGGCTTCGGCAACGTCACCAAGGCGACCGTCGGCACCATTCAGCGCCAGCTGCTGGTGCTGGAGAACCAGGGCGGCACCAAATTCTTCGGCGAGCCCGCGCTGACGCTGAAGGACTTCATGAAGACCGACCGCGACGGCCGCGGCATGGTCAACATCCTGGTTGCGGACAAGCTGCTGCAGAACCCCAGGCTTTACGCGACATTCCTGCTGTGGATGCTGTCGGAGCTGTTCGAGGAACTGCCCGAGGCCGGCGATCTGCCGAAGCCCAAGCTCGTGTTCTTCTTCGATGAGGCGCATCTGTTGTTCAACGACGCGCCGAAGGCGCTGATGGACAAGATCGAGCAGGTGGTCCGCCTGATCCGTTCCAAGGGCGTCGGCGTCTATTTCGTGACGCAAAATCCGGTCGACGTCCCCGACCGCGTGCTCGGACAGCTCGGCAACCGGGTGCAACACGCTTTGCGCGCCTTTACCCCGCGCGACCAGAAGGCGGTCGCCGCTGCGGCCCAGACCTTCCGGCCCAACCCGAAGCTCGACACCGCCAAGGTGATCATGGAGCTCGGCAAGGGCGAGGCGCTGGTGTCCTTCCTCGAAGGCAATGGCACGCCGGCAATGGTCGAGCGCGTGATGATCCGGCCGCCGTCGGCGCGCATCGGGCCGATCACGCCGGACGAGCGCAAGGCGATCATGGCCGCAAGCCCGGTGAAGGGCAAATACGACACCGCCGTCGACGAAGAGTCCGCCTACGAGATGATCCAGAAGCGCATCGCCGGCACCGCGGCCACCGCGGACGGCCGGGCGGGCGGAAATGGCGGCGGGCTTCTCGGCCAGATCGGGTCGATCGTCGGCACCATCTTCGGCACCAACGTCAAGCGCGGACGCCTGTCAGCCGGCCAGGTCATTGCGCGTGACGTGACGCGATCGGTCACCAATCAGGTGATCGGCGGGATGGCCGCCAATATCGGCAAGTCGGTCGGCGGCCAGCTCGGCGGCTCGATCGGCCGCACGCTGGTCCGCGGAGCACTCGGCGGATTGCTGCGGCGTTAGGCAGTTCAGGACTTCGTTTCAGCCAATCCGCTTCCGGCTGGTGCGTCGACCTCGCTTCGCTTGCGGGGAGTCCGATCACCACCGGTACAATTTCAGGTGAGGGCCTCTCCAAGCCTGCGCCGGTCTGCTACGCCCTGTTCGCCGCCGCACAGGACCCGTCCGTGACCCCGCCCGCTCCGTTAGCCAAGCCCGACGCGCCCAGACATCCGTCGCTGCGCGCGCCGCTGGACCTGCTGTTTTTGTTCTGCTGCGTCCTGCTGACCGCGGACGTGCTCGTCCCTGAAGTCTTCGGCAGCGGCAAGACCAAGGATTACCCGCTGTGGTTCTGGGCCGGGCAGCAGGTCTTGCAGGGTGAGCCGCTCTATCCCGCCACGGCCGTCGAGTATTTCGAGTTCATCTATCCGCCGCTGCCGGCGATCATGCTGGCGATCCCGAGCTGGTTCGGCAAGATCCCGCTTTATGTCGTATTGTCGATCCTGAACGCCGTGGCGTGGTGGTACACCGGGACGTTCTCCCAGGTCATGACCGGCTCGGGGCGCAGCCTCGGCCGCTGGCTGGAGGCACTGCCTGCCGTCATCACCGTGCCCTTCGTGTTCGACATGTTCGACCTCGGCCAGCCCAACCTCCTCCTGCTGGCGATGATGCTCTACGGTTTCTGGAGCTTGCGGCGTCAGCGGTCATGGCTTGCCGGTTTCATGTTCGCGCTCGCCACCGCCATCAAGGTATTTCCAATTGCGGTGCTGCCCTATTTGATCTGGCGGCGCAAATGGCAGGCCGTCGCCGCTACGGTCGCCTTCACCGGCATCCTTCTCTATGTCGTGCCGGCGCCGATCCGTGGCGTCGAGCGCAACGCAGCCGAGCTTGCGCTTTGGTATCAGGGCATGGTCGGAACGAGCTCGGACAAGGGCTTTGGCCAGCGTGACGAGCAGAACTGGTCGTGGGTCAACCAGTCGCTGATCGCCGTCACGCACCGCCTGGTCCGCCCGATCAACTACAATCAGGACAATCCCAAGACGCCTCCGCGCACGATGAACATCATCGACGTCGACTACAGGACGGCGAACTGGATCGTGCTGGCGGTGTCGGCCTTGCTCGGGCTTGGCTTCCTCGTGGTCATGCCGCGGCAAGCGCGGCGAACGGCGCGCTCGGATGCCGAGGAGCTCGGTATCCTGCTTTGCCTGATCACGGTGGCTTCGCCTTTGGCGCGGCAATACTATTTCATGTGGCTGTTCTTCCCGATGACGGTGTTGATGCATCGCGCCGCCTTCGACACGCGGCCAAGGGTGCGCCTGGGAACCTGGCTCGCCCTGGGCGCCGCCGGCATTTTGATGTTGTTGGCCCTGCCGTGGTTTCCGACGGTGCTCCAGGCCTGGGGCAACAATCTCGCTGCGACCGCCGTTCTGGCAGGCAGTCTCGCATGGCACATCCGCCATCCGCCGGTTGCGGCTGGCTCCCAGCCAGCGACGGCGCTAAAACCCGGGCATCCTAAAATGCCGTCTTGAGACTCAAACGTCAGGAATCCGACCATGGCCAATGCGCAGCTTCAATCCGTGCTCGATCACATCGACAAGGATTTCGACAACAGCCTGGAGCGCCTGTTCGCGCTGCTCCGGATCAAGTCGATCTCCGCGGATCCGGCCTTTGCCGGGGATTGCAAGGCGGCGGCTGAGCATCTCGCCAAGGACATCGCAAGCCTCGGTGTCGCCACGGAGGTGAGGCCGACCGCCGGCCATCCCGCCATCGTCGGCAAGACCCAGGGAGACGGCAAGTCCGGCGGACGGCCGCATGTGATCTTCTACGGCCATTACGACGTGCAGCCGGTCGACCCGCTCGATCTCTGGCACCGTCCGCCGTTCGAGCCTGTCGTCACCGATCATGACGACGGCCGCAAGATCATCGTCGCGCGTGGAGCCGAAGACGACAAGGGCCAGGTGATGACCTTCGTCGAAGCCTGCCGCGCCTGGAAGAAGGTGACGGGCTCGCTGCCGATCGACGTTACCTTCCTGATCGAAGGCGAGGAAGAAGTCGGCTCGAAGAATTTCGTGCCCTTCATCGAGGCCAACAAGGACGAGTTCAAGGCCGATTACGTGCTGGTCTGCGACACCGGCATGTGGGATCGCAACACGCCGGCGATCACGACCTCGCTGCGCGGCCTGCTCTATGAAGAGCTGAAGATCACCGCCGCCAATCGCGACCTGCATTCCGGCGTGTTCGGCGGCAGCGCGATGAACCCGATCCGGGTGCTGACCAAAATTCTGGGCGGCCTGTTCGATGACGACAACCGCATCACCATCCCGGGCTTCTATGACGGCGTGAAGGATCTGCCGGCTGATATCCTGGAGCAGTGGAAGAAGCTCAATCTCACGCCGGAGATGTTTTTGAAGCCGATCGGCCTGTCGATCCCGGCTGGCGAGAAGGGCCGGCTCCTGATCGAGCAGGCTTCATCGCGCCCGACCTGCGACGTCAACGGCATCTGGGGCGGCTATATCGGCGAGGGCTCCAAGACGGTGATCCCGTCGCATGCGTCGGCCAAAGTCTCGTTCCGCCTGGTCGAGGGGCAGGATCCCCAGAAGATCCGCAAGGCCTTCCGTGACTACGTGACGGCGCGCATTCCCGGCGACTGCAAGGTCGAGTTCGGCGACCATTCCGCCGCGCCCGCGGTCGCACTCGACTGGAACATGAAGCCGCTCGCCGCCGCCAGCAAGGCGCTGACGGAGGAGTGGGGCAAGCAGACCGTGCTGATGGGCTCCGGCGCATCGATCCCGATCGTCGCCGACTTCAAGCGCACGCTCGGCCTCGACTCGCTGCTGGTCGGCTTCGGCCTCGACGACGACAACATCCACTCGCCGAACGAGAAGTATGATTTGCGCAGCTTCCAGAAGGGCATCCGTTCCTGGGCGAGGATCCTCGCCGCGCTGGCGGAGGTGAAGTAACGCATGTCGTCATCGCCGGGCTTGACCCGGCAATCCATCCTAAAGAATCATTTTGGAGATGGATGCGCGGGTCAAGCCCGCGCATGACGAGGGTAATTGTGGCGCCGGGGTTCGCCCCAAACAAAAACGCCGCCCGGGATTGGGCGGCGTTTCATTCCAAAAGGCGTAGAGGTTAGTTGGACACAACCTTACGCCAAACTCGCAAAAATCTCAAGACCGGTAGCCCGGCAGCTCGCGGTCGAGCTTGCGCAGCAGCGGCGGCCAGACGAGGTTGGTGGCGCGCAGCTCGGCGCGGTCGCGGTTGGCGAGCAGCTCGGTGTTCTTCTCGATCGCGATCTCCTCGACCGGATAGACCGGCGTGCCGAGCGCGCGCGTGCGCACCTGCATCGAGCAGGCGCGCTCGAGGTGGTACATGCGCTCGAAGGCGGAGGCGACCGAGCGGCCGACCGTCAGCGTGCCGTGGTTGCGCAAGAGCATGTGGTTGTGGTCGCCGAGGTCCTTCTGCAGCCGCGGCCGCTCGTTATGGTCGAGCGCGATGCCTTCATAGTCGTGATAGGCGAGGTCGTGGGTGACGAGCTGGGCGGTCTGATTCAGCGGCAGCAGGCCTTCCGCGCTGCTCGACACCGCGGTGCCGTCGAGGGTGTGGAGATGCAGCACGCAGATCGCGTCCTCACGCACCTCGTGGATCGCCGAATGGATGGTGAAGCCGGCGGGGTTGATGCTGTATTCGCTCTCGGAGAGCTGGTTGCCGTGCAAATCGACCTTGACGAGGCTCGAGGCCGTGATCTCGTCGAACATCAGCCCGTAGGGGTTGATGAGGAAATGATGCTCGGGGCCGGGCACGCGCGCGGAGATGTGGGTGTCGACCAGATCGTCCCAGCCGTACAGCGCGACCAGGCGATAGCAGGCGGCGAGATTGACCCGTTGCTGCCACTCGGCCTCCGTCATATCAGACGGCACTTCCTTCAGGCGCGCTTCCGCTGGCGACATGGCTGATCTCTCCGAACATCGTTGTTGCGGGGAGGGAGCGTAGTACCGCTATGCGTCGCCAGCAAGGGACGCAAAGCGCGGCAGTCCAGCGTAGCCCGCATGGAGCGGGCCACGCGAAGAAGATCATTACGGCGCCGGGATCGACAGCAGGCTGGAAATGCTGCGGCCGCGGATGTCGTAGACGCGGGCGAACACCACGTCGTCGCGCTTGATCTCCACCATCACGGGCGCGGTCAGGCCCTTGCAGTAGAATTCGCCGAGCGTCATCGCGAAATCGGCCGCGTTGGAATCCCAGCCGATGGTGAAGTCGGGGCCGAGCGCGACCTGGGCCGGGCGCTGCGGACCGCAGACCGCGACCTTCCATTTGCGATTGGTCGGCGGCACTTCCTGGCGCTCGACCAGCTGCTCGCGCAATTCGTCCGAGGCCTGCTTCAGCGCGAGACCCCAATAGTCCAGCATGAAGCGATCGTCGGCGCCGCGCACGGTGCCGGCGATGTGGTTGAAGTGCGTGTACTGATAGGGATGCAGCCGGATCATCTCGGCGAGCGGGAGCGCGAGGCCGAAGCAGAACGTGGCGAGCACGACGGGCTGCCAGGTGCGGTGATTGGTCCGCAGACGCTCCATGGCCCACGCGAAAGCAACACCGCCGAGCACGGCCATCGGCGGAATCACGAACACGAAATGGCGGATGCCGTTGTACAGCGCCGGCCGTTTCACCATCGCGATCGCGAGCGGCAGGGTCGCAGCCAGCGTCAGCATCAGCATGATGGTCTTGCGCCGCGCCGGTACCTCGCGCCGCGGCAGCATGGCGAAGGTGGCGACCACGGCGCCGGCCATCAGCACCAGCATCACCTCGGGCAGTTGCAGCGCGAACAGCGTCGGCAGATAGGACCAGGGCATGTCCGGCACCGACACGATCGCGCCGTCGAACATCTCCTTCCACGGCTTCTCGAAGAAATGCGAGAAGTAGGTCAGCGCCTCGAAGGGATTGCCGGGCTCCATGATCGACCACGGCCAGATCAGGCCCATCACGAGGTAGCCAAACGCGAGGCCGGGCAGCAGCACATAGACGACATGGGCGAAGCGGCGGGCCGATTCGCGCAGGCCCTCGCTGCGCAGTTCTTCCAGGAACAGCGGCATGAAACCGAGCACGGCGTAGACCAGCGCGAGCCCACCGAGAATGCGGCAGCCGATCGAAAGGCCGGCGCCCAGGCCGACGATCAGGATCGTGCGCGGCGACGGCTGCGGATATTCCTCGGCGAGCCGGACCAGGCCGAGCATCAGGATGATCATGGCCACCGCGAAGGGCGCGTCCTTCGGGTTCATGAACATGTGGCCGTAGAAGATCGGGCACAGCGCGAGCAGCAGCAGTGCGGCAAGACCGGCAAGCGGGCCGCCGATGCGGCGGCCGAGCCGCCACGTCACCGCAAGCCCGATCACGCCGACGATGGCGCCGACCAGACGCCGCGTCTCGAACAATTCGAGCGGAATGATCTTGTGCAGGAGGGCCGCGACCATGTCGAAGCCGCCGCCATACATGTAGAGATTGGCGAAGGAGAGCGCCGCATTGTCCTTGAAGCCGGAACCGAACATGCGCAGCAACAGGTCGGCATATTCAGCGTGGGTGTAATCGTCCCAGCCGAGGCCGTAGTCGCGGAACGTCAAGCCGGCGATGACGGCGACCGCGGCCAGCACCAGCATGGCGAGATCGTCGCAAGTCCGTTCAACCGAACGCCGCTGAGGCGTGTCGATCGCCGAAGTCGTGATGGATGTCATGGCTATCGGTGCCCCGGAATCCCCTCTTGGCCCTGCTGGTGCGTGCGGGCCTCAACCCCGGACTCCCTATAGCGCAGTTCCATTACCAAGTAATTGGGCATTATGGCTAAATTCCTGATGCGACGCAGCAATTCCGGATTTCAAGCGTAGCCCAGCAGTAGCGGGCCGTAGCTGAAGGGAATGTGAATAAGTCCCTGATTTCCTTCCCATTAGGAACGCTGCTTGCAATTGGTCGTTGGCGTGGAACACCGTATGACGGTATCGTGGCGTGACGGGTCGCGTGTGGACGTGCGGCCGGGGGTGAGTTCGATGACCTTGGCATTGTTGATCGCGGGGATTTTCGCCGTCGTGGCGGGCCTCCTTTCGATCCTGTTTGGCTTCTCCGTCAGGGAGTTCAGCCTCGGCAGCCCCCTCATAATCTCAGGCACCATCGGCGTCTGCTCCGGGATGTTACTGGTCGGCCTCTATGTCGTGGTCATGGAGCTGAAAGCCATCGCGCGCCGGCTGGCCGGAGCGCCGTCCGAG
>NZ_JXDL01000001.1:2680456-2688152 GCF_001590795.1 Bradyrhizobium sp. AT1 | reverse complement strand
GAGCCGGCGCCGCCAGCTGTCGAGCAGCCGCCAGTGACTGTGCTCAAATCCGGAATCGTCGATGGCATGGCCTATTCGCTCTATTCCGACGGCTCGATCGAAGCGCAGATGCCGGAAGGCATGATGCGCTTTGCCTCGATCGACGAGCTGCGCGCCCATCTCGACCAGCGCGGCTGAAGCGGCAGCGCCCAAGTAAAGCGGCACCTCTCAGCTGTAATCAGCCCATCCTGGTCAGTTGTCGTATTTCAGCCGAACGTATTGTTGACACGGAATACTTCGCCGTCGTCTATCGCGTGAGGCGCAAGGTGGAGAGAGGGCGGGCCCATGTCGGATGCCGGGGCTAAGAATTTCATCGAGCTGACGGCGAGCATCGTGTCGGCCTATCTCAGCAACAATCCGACGCCGGCTGCCGAGATTCCGAACCTGATCAGCCAGGTGCATGGGGCTCTGGTGCGGGTGTCGTCAGGCCGCACCGAGACCGTGCCGCTCGAACCCGCCAAGCCCGCGGTGTCGCTGAAGAAGTCGATCGCGCCCGATTATCTGGTCTGCCTGGAAGACGGCAAGCGCTTCAAGTCGCTGAAGCGCCATCTGCGCACGCAGTACAACATGACGCCCGAGCAATACCGCGAGAAATGGGGCCTGCCGGCCGACTATCCCATGGTCGCGCCGAACTATGCGGTGGCGCGCTCGCAACTCGCCAAGCAGATGGGCCTCGGACAGCAGCAGCGGAAGAAGGGGAAGTAGTCCTATAGGTGCTCACTTTACACCCTTGCTCTCAAGGGACTAGGGCCACCGCCAGAGCTGCCGGTCAGCAGTTGCAAAATCTTGAACAGTGGGCGCTCCGATCCGTGATCTCACAAGCCGCCGTTCGGGGCGCACGTCGGGACCACGCTTATCGGCTGCCCGTCGGACTGAGCTGTTGTGCCAAAACTAGGTTGTGAGATGCGCCGGGCTCGCCCGGAGGTCCGTTTTTGGCGGCGGGTGTGGTTAAACAGGCTATCGGCTTTTCGGAGCGGGTAGAAGGGCTCGCGGTGGATGGGCTCAGGCTGCGGCGCGCGCGAACTTGCCGGGCGGGCATCCGAGGCGCTTGCGAAACGCAGTGCTGAAGGCGCTGGCCGACTCGTAGCCTATCTCTTCTGCGATCCTATCGAGCGTCTTGTTGCCGCGGGCCAGAGCGTCCTTTGCGATCGCCATGCGCCAGCGCATCAGATACTCGATTGGCGCGCATCCCAACACTTCGCCGAACCGGGCCGAGAAGGCAGAGCGAGACATGCCCGCGATGCTCGCAAGGTCTGCCACTGTCCAGCTGGTGCGGACATCGGCATGGATCGCCTGTAGCGCGCGGGCGATCGCCGGGTCTTGCATCCCGCTCAACAGGCCTGCCGGTACAGCCTCGTTGCCAAGGCTGCGCCAGCGAAGCGCCTCGACCAGCAATGCCTCCAGCATGCGCTGAATGATCAGCTCTTTGCCGGGATAATCGGTGGCGCATTCCTCGGCTAGGAGATCGGTCAATCGTCCGAACCGCGTCGAGCGACCTTCCGATGCCGGGATGTGGATAAGCTCGGGCAGAAGCGACAGTAGGAGGGAACTGTTCACCCGCTCGAATGCAAAGCTCCCGCCCAACGCCGTGAAGTCGGGCGTACCATCGGGGTCGCCATGCCGGACGGCTTTGTCACTCGGCGTGACAGGCGTGCCGGGAATATGGGGTTCACTCGCCAGCGAGAAGGCGGGCGTGGTCGGCAGCAACAGAAAGTCTCCTTCAGCCAGAAGCAGCGGCTCCTTGCCATCGAAGGTCAGCCACGCCGCACCCGAGAGGATGATCGTAAAGCCAGGCAGGTCATGCGAGTCATAATGAACAGCCCAGCGCCCTTTTCCCGAGATCGGCTTCGACACCGCGGCACTCGGGCGCAACAAGGCGATCATATCGCTAAGCGGATCCATGCCTTTGGACGATCCATAAATAATCCTAGACTTTTAATTATAGATCGTATGGATCGCCCTGTCTATCTCTTGGCTATCGAAACCAAGGAGACTGACATGACCAAGACCATCCTCATCACCGGAACCTCGTCAGGCTATGGCAAGGTGATCGCCGAGCATTTCCTTGCACAGCATTGGAACGTGATCGCCACGATGCGGCGGCCCCAGGCGGCTAGCTTTGCTGGCGACACCAGCCGCTTGCGGGTTTTGCCGCTCGACGTCACCGACGAAGCGAGCATCGCGGCGCTGATTGAAACCGCTGGTCCGATTGATGTGCTGGTGAATAATGCTGGCATTGGCGCGGTCGGGGCGTTCGAGGTGACGCCGATGTCGCTGGTACGCCAGCTGCTTGAGACCAACACCATTGGCGTGATGGCGATGTGCCAGGCGGTCATCCCGCAGATGCGCGCGCGCCGCTCGGGCATCATCGTCAATGTAACCTCGAGTGTAACGCTCGGCGCTTTCCCGCTGGCTGCTGCCTATACCGCGAGCAAACAGGCGATCGAGGGCTTCGCCGGCTCGCTTGCCCATGAGCTCGCCTACTTCGATATCGCGGTGAAGCTGGTCGAGCCCGGCTACGCCCCCACCACCAACTTCGGCGCGAACGCTATCATTCCGTTCGACCAGCTGCTCCCGGGCGAGTACGCCGATTTCGCCAAGCCAATCATGGAAGGCTTTGCCGCGCCGGCGTTGACCACCCGGGAAAGCGATGTGGCCGTAGGCGTCTGGAACGCCGTGCATGATGCAAACGGTCGGCTTCGGTTTCCCGCGGGGCCTGATGCCGTAGCACTTGCGGAAGCGCACTGACGGTCGTCCTATGCCGCGTCTCGGAACGGTACGGGACTATTCCTCCCGTGCCTGTCCTGAGACGCTGACGAAGCTGATTCCGCTCGGCCGCATGGGGCGTGGGGACCGGCGGCTGTGACGCCGGCGGCCGTCGCCGCTTGCATGCGCTTTAAGTTCGCACCAATGGGGAAGTCGTCCCCTCTACGACGCTTCCGCGAGTGCCTCTTTCGCGTCGGTCTTGATGCGCTCGACCATCGAGCGCAGGCCGTTGGAGCGCTGCGGGGTCAGATGATCGCGGAAGCCGAACTCGTCGAACACGGCGATCGCGTCGGTGTCGAGGATCTCCTGCGGCGTGCGGCCTGAATAGAGCGACAGCACGATCGCGACCAGCCCGCGCACGATATGCGCGTCGCTGTCGCCGCGGTACTTCAGGATCGGTGCGCCTCCAACGCGGTCGACCAGCTTCTGCAGCCAGACCTGGCTGACGCAGCCGTTGACCTTGTTGGCAGCGGAGTGTTCGGCCTCCGGCATCGGTTCCAGGGTGCGGCCGAGCTCGATGACGTACCGGTAGCGGTCGTCCCACTCGTCCAGAAGCTCGAAATTGTCCCTGATTTCGTCGATCGTCGTCATGCTGGCCCAAAGGTTCCGCTTCCCGGCAATATAGGGATGCGAGGGGCCGAAATCGATAGGGTTCTGGACGCTAATTCGCCGCTTGAGGGCCGCGCCATTCCAGCGCGAGGTCGTCCTGGCTCAGCGTGTCGTGCGGCGCTTCGCCCGATACGGCGTCCCCTTCGCCGACCATCGCGATCGAGCCGGTATGGTCGGGCGCCTTCTTGTCGTTCTTCTCGTTCTTGTCGTTGGTGATGTGTTCTTTCTTGTCGTTGATGATCTGGTAGATCTTGCGCGCGCCGTCCTGGGCACGCTGGCCGATGATGGTCGCGGCCTGTCCGCCGACCTCGCAGGCCGCCGGCTGGCGCTTGCAGAACTGGGTCATGTCGGAGACGGCCGCGGTCGCAGCCTGCACCGCGTCGGCGGCGCCGATCTGCGGCAGCTTCTCCGATTCGGGTGTCTTGTCCCTGGGCAGGAGCACCAGCACCAGCCCGAGCCAGAATGTGATGCGAAGCAGAAAGCGCATCTTGCGACCTGTACGTTCGATCCCGCCCGCGGCGATCTCCGCGGACGTCGGACCTAGCAACTCTCGATAAATCGCAAGTGATTGCCTTGAGCTTAATTCGCGGAAAATTTACGCAAAATTCTTCGGGACCGACGGTGTCGTAAATTTTCGATTGACGCCGGCGCCCGTGATTCTGCTGGCACGCATATCCACCAATTCGAAACCATGCCGGGATGCGTGAAACCCTGTGTTCACCATCCTCGCCGAAGACGTCGTCAAATCGTCTAAAAAGCCCCGCGATGTCCCGGCGCCCGTCCGCGCACAGCGTCGCCTTAGCACTCGTTTAAGGTCGCTCTGACACGGTGGCTCAACGACAAGGAGGCGTTCCGGCGCGTCTTCTAAAGACGATTGAGCCGAAGCGCGAGACCCGTGACAGTTTTGAGTATCATCCGCGATTGTCTCGATGCGCTGCTGCATCCCTCCGCGCGTTACGATGCGCTGATGCGTGCGCGTCATCGTGCCTTCATGGCGCCGCGGCTGCTGGGCAGCCTGGCGGCCTTTGCCGCATTCCCGGTCTATCTCGCCATGCGCGGCGCGCCGAGCGCAATCGAGGTCGCCGCCTTCTCATGGCTGATCGCGCCCATCCTGCTGTCCTGGTTCCTGTCGCGCACCGGCCGTTATGAGGGCGCGCATGTGCTGTCGTCGCTGGCGCTCGCCGGCCTGATCATGGCGGTCGCGGGCTCGACGGGCGGCATCGAATCATTCGCTGCGGTCTGGCTGATCGTGGTTCCCTTGGAGGCCGCGCTGTCGGCCTCGCGCCGCGTCACCGCCGTCGCGTCATTGCTCGCACTGTCCTGTGCGGGCCTCCTGATCCTCCTCAGCCAGCTCGGCTGGCTGCCGCCAGCAGAGACCAGCGCCGCAGAACGCGGCGTGTTGATGGCGTTCGGCGTCGCCTCGGCGACGCTCTATGCCGCGGGCCTCGCCTTCGGCGCGGAATCGCTCGCGCGCACCAGCGTCACGCTGCTGTCGCGCGAGGAGGAGCGCTATCGCCTGCTCGCGCGCAACATGAGCGACGTCGTTTCGCGGCATCAGCGCAACGGCGCGGTGCAGTTCATCTCGCCGGCCGCGGAGGCCATGCTCGGCATGCCAGTGGCGCAATTGCTCGGTCACGGCCTGTTCGACCGTGTCCACGTCGCCGATCGCCCGGCCTACCTCACCGCGCTGTCCGATGCCGCACGCGGCGAGGTGCGCCGCGTCGAGTTCCGGCTGCGGCGCGAGCTTGATGGCACCGAGCGCGGACAGATCGATTTTCTCTGGGTCGAGATGCGCTGCCGTCCGCTCGACCAGGATCTCGGCCAAAATCCTCTTAGCGACGTCACGCGCGAGATCGAGGTCGTTGCCGTGATGCGCGACGTCACCGGTCACAAGCTGTCCGAGCAGGCACTGGATCAGGCGCGCAGCGCCGCTGAAGCGGCCGATGCCGCCAAGACGCGCTTCCTCGCCACCATGAGCCACGAGCTGCGGACGCCGCTCAACGCCATCATCGGCTTCTCCGAGATGATCGCGCAGGAGCAGACCCTGATGCTGGGCGCAGCCCAGCGCAAGGAATATGCCGAGCTCATCAACGATTCCGGTCAGCATCTCTTGTCGGTCGTCAACGGCATCCTGGACATGTCGAAGATGGAGTCGGGCAATTTCGAGATCGCGTCCGAACCGTTCGCGCCGCGCGCCTCGCTGATGCACTGCTGCAATCTCCTGGCGCTGAAGGCGCGGGAGAACGGCATCGACCTCGTCACCGACGCGCCGCAGGATCTGCCGGTCATGACCGGCGATCCCCGGGCCTTCAAGCAGATCGTGCTCAATCTCGTCGCCAACGCCATCAAGTTCACCGAGCGCGGCGGCCAGGTTTCCGTGTCCGCCGCGGTGACCGGATCGCAACTGACGTTGCGCATCGGCGACACCGGGGTCGGCATCGCGCCCGACGACCTCAAGCGCATCGGCGCGCCGTTCTTCCAGGCAGGCAAGACTTATCAGCGCCGTCACGAAGGCACCGGCCTCGGATTGTCGATCGTCAAGAGCCTCGTGGCGTTGCATCTGGGCGAATTGACGGTACAAAGCAAGCTGGGGGAGGGCACCGCCGTCACGGTCAAGCTGCCGCTCGTCTACACGCCGCCGCAAGTCAAGCCGGCCGAAAGCAAGATCGCGACCTTGACGCCGGTGCTGCGCCAGGAGGCGCAAGACCAAGCTCATGACCAAACTCAGGACCAACCCGCTCTGGTGAAGAAAAGTGCCTAAGAAGTCTGCCAAGGACGAAGCCGCGCCGCGCCGCGGTGGCGCCAAAGCCGCGGTTGTCGATATCGAGACCGAGCGCAACCTCGTCATGCGCGTGCTGCTGCACAGTCCCAAGGACACGCTGGCCGGCCTCGTCGCCGTCGCTGCGATCGCTGCGATCGTCGCCAATGCGCTGTTCCTGCAGACCGGCCGGCATCCCGCGCCGATGTTCGGCACGGTGATCAATCTTCCCGCGCCGTCCTCGGTGCCGCTACCCAATCCCTTGCCGCGTCCGCGCCCCGTCGGCGCCGACACTTCGCCGCTTGAGCCGCGTGCGACCGAGTTCCGCGCCGAGCCCAAGCCGGCCGAGAGAGTTGTCGAGAAGCCGGCAGAGAAACCAGTCGAGGCGACTGCGTCGACGCGCGCGAACGATCCGATGACCAATCTGGTCAAGCAAACGACGTCGACGCCGCCGTCCGCGATGCGTCCGCCGGCCCCGATTCCCGTGCCGCAGAACCCGGCCGCGCGGCGGATCGCCGGCGTGCAGCGCGCGTTGTCCGAATATGGCTACGGCAATTTGAAGATCACGGGCACGATGAGCGGCGAGACCCAGTCCGCGATCCAGAAGTTCGAGCGCGAGCACAAGATGCAGGTCACCGGCCAGCTGTCCGACCGGCTGCTGCGCGAGCTCGGCGCCGCGATCGGCCATGCCGTCGAATAACACGCATTCCGCTGTCATTGACGCCGATCAATTCCGGCCATTACGCGCCGGCAGGCCATGGCGCGCGTCCCGCAGAATCGATTTGCTTGGGATCAAAGACGACCGGCGGATTCGGGGAACATGATCGCTCATCTTCAACGAAGAAGAGAGGGTGTCATGTTCAAGGTCTCGGTTCTGGTCTGGATCATGCTCGGCACGGTGCTGGCGGGCGTCAGTCTGATCGTCGTGCTGATGGTGCCGAGTTTCGCCGCCGATGCGATCAGGAACATCCCCTATGCGGTCGCCGTGGGGTTTGCGCTCGCGGTGCCGCTGTCATACTTCGTTGCGCTTCAGATCCGCGGCGGACAGGGCGTCAGCAAGGCGTGACAATCGGACGCTGAGGCTGGCGGCGCGCGTCGCACTGGCCTATCGTTCGACTCATGCGTTTGAAATCCAACATATGGGTCGCGGCTTACCTGCGCCGGTGCCAGACCGAGGGCGTGTTCGGCGCGGTCCGCCGTCGCGGCGCCGAGGAGGCGGGCGCGGTGTTCGTGAAAGTGTCGCTGCTCGACGGCCATGCGATGCTGTATGCGCCGGCGCCGCAGACCTCTTACGACGACGGCCGGCCCGTCGATCGCTTTTTCGTGCCGGTCGCGCCGCAGCCTCTGCCGGAGCACACCGTCGAGGAACGTCTCACCAAGGAAGTCCGCTTCGACCCGGACGCCTGGATCGTCGAGACCGAGGATCGCGCCGGGCGGCATTTTCTGGAATTGGCGAAGACGTAACGCGTGCTTCGATCGTGTCCCGGCTCTGCACGGCGACGCGTCAGCGTCGCCGTGCAGAGC
>NZ_JXDL01000001.1:2675125-2679528 GCF_001590795.1 Bradyrhizobium sp. AT1 | reverse complement strand
CGGGGCACGAGCTGAAGATGCCTCAGGGCTGGCTCTACCGCTCCGACGACCCGTCAGTGCCGGTGCGGCGCGGCGGCATCGCGCCGGGCTGCACGGCCGGCCGTGTCTGGCCCGCGCCGGCGCGGGCGCGCTGGCGTTCGCCGTCGTGCAGGGAGGGCTGGTATTTCGCGCGGGTGACCGCGAGCGTCGAGCCGCGCCAGGCCGCCAGCATCACCAGCGCCGAGCGGTCGCTGAGGCGGTCGTAGAGCCGCGCCAGCCGGTACACCTCGTTCACGGACGTACCGATCGCCGGCTTGAAGAACAAGAGGATGCGCTGGAAGTTCGGGCTCGGCATGTCGAGCGCGCGCGCCGCGACCGCGAGCGCCTCGCCGCCGGCATCGTCGACGATCTGGGCGGCGACGCGCGAGGGCAGGATCAGGCTGTCGCCGAGCTCCAGGGCGAAGTTCTCGACATCGCCCGCGATCGCCGCCATCTCCAGGATCTGAATCGCGCGCTTGGCGCGCACGGTCGGAATCCGCGGCGCGGCCTTCAGCGGCGTCTGCGCCAGATTGTGCAGGATCAGCGCGCGCTCGGAAGCGCCGGCGCGGAAGAACATGTCGTGGATCTCGGCGGCGTCCTTTGGCTGCATCGCCATGTTCGAGGCCATGCGCAGCTCAGCCTCCGAGGGCGTGCGGACCGGCGCGGGGGCGGGTGCCGGCGTCGGGATCTCGCGGGCCAGCGGAACCCTGCGGCCCTCCTGGGCTGCGACCAGCCCGAGCTTCTGCAGCACCGGGACGGGCGTCTGCGGATAGATCGCGAGCTTGGCCTTGACGGCCGCGCGCGTGGCATCGTCGACCTGGTCGATCAGCCGCGTTGCAAGCTCGGTGAACTGGCGCTGCTCGTCGTCGCTGTGGATGCGGGTCTGGACGTAGAGATCGGTCAGCACGCGCAGCAGCGTCGGCCGAACATCGACACCTTCGCGACGGGAGAGGGACATCAGCCCGTCGAATCCGGGAAACAGCGACTTGGTCATGGAGAGATACGCGACCTGGAAGAGATACTCGCCGCCAGCCTATCGCAGGCTCCTTTAAAGGCTCGTTAAGGAAAACGAGGCGTGAAGCCGAACGCTCAACTTGTCGCGATCTCGTGCCTTAACGGGACGCCGCGGGCCGGCCCGTGCGGCTACGGTCCGGACGCCGCGTTTACACCCCGTTAACCATGAACTGATCTTAATGAATTGCATGTTGCAGGGGCGCGTTCGGTCGCGCGGCAATTGAAGAGAGCTGACATGGGGACCATCATTGAATTTCCGGCCGGTCGCCGGGTGGGCTCGTCGGGGGATGTCGCTCCGCGCGCGGACATGGGAACGATCCTGATCCTTCCCGTCATCCGTATCGAGCGCGAGGCAGATGAAACCAGCGGCGATCACGGCCCTGAGCAGGGCACAGCGCCGGGGCGCCGTCGTCGCCGTCGCTGACGTCCGGCTTTTGCAATGCCGGACGCCATCCGCCAGATCCGGCCCTTCTTGTCGGCCGTCCTGCTCACGCTTCTCGGCGCGATGCTCGCTGCCTGTAGCGGCGGCGATTTCGGCCGTACCCGCGAGAGCATGCGCAGCGACGACATGCATCGCTGGCTTGGCGCTGAAGCCACCGGCAGCGTCGGCCTGAAGCCTTCGCAATTCCAGCTCACCGACGAGGAGCGCCAGCTGCGCGACCTCGCCTATCCCATGATCGAGCCGCCGCTGTCGCGCCCCGCCTGGAAGAGCGTGTTCGGCGACTACAAGGCGATGCCCTCGCCCTGGCGGCAGAAGATCGTGTTCGACCGCACCATGTACGGACGCACGCTGATCGACGAGCCGCACCGCTCGCATTCCTCGCGTTACGCGCAACTGATCGAAGACGTGCGCAACGACATCACCCGCTTCGAGCCGTTCTTCGCCAGCGCGATCCGCGTCATCGATCTCGACAGGAAGCGCGATGCCAGCATGGCGCGCGTCTCCGCGCTCTCGCCGAAGGAGAAGGACGACGCGGTCGCGCGCATGCAGGAGAACTCGCTGATCGTGCAGTGGGTGCAGCAATGCCTGGAGCAGCGCGTCTCGTCCTACCGCTGGGCGCTGGAGCGTCTGGTGATCCAGGCGCCCGACGGCATGGCCGCCGACGCCGACCGCCTGATCGGCGAACTCGCCGCCCAGACGGCCAACCCTCCGGTCCAGGGCCAGCCGCCTTATGGCCGCGCGGTGGTCTCGAAGGGCTGAGGCGATCGCGTTCCAGTCAGGGGGAGGCCGACCGCGAACACGCACGCGGCAGAGGTGACTTCACCTACGCGTTTCGATAGCCGAGCCGCTTTCGCAGCCGTGGGGTGGCAAAATCCAGGAAGGCGCGCAGCTTCAACGGCACCTGGCGCTGGCTCGGATAGATCAGGCTCACCGGAAGCGGCGCGGATTCGAAGGCGCCGAGCAGCTTCACCAGCGTTCGCTTCTTCAACTCGTCATCGATGAGATACGACAGGACGCGGGCGATCCCGGCACCTGAAACTGCGGCTGCGACCGCAGCTTCGGCGAGGGAAACTGCAAGCCGGCACCGGACCTCGACCGTCTGTTCGTTTCGTCCGGCCGAGAACTTCCAGTCGGACGTCGCGGTATGGGCCTGCTGGGTGATGCAATCATGGTCCGCGAGGTCGGCCGGCCGCTTGGGCGTGCCGCGTGTCTTCAGGTATGCGGGGCTGGCGCAAGCGACGAGGCCGACGGCACCGACGCGTGTGCCGATCGTGTTGCTGTCCGGTAACTCCCCGATGCGCACGGCGAGATCGACGTGCTCCTCGATCAGGTTGACGTATCGATCGGTGAACTGCACCCGAACCCGGACGTCGGGGAAGGCGCGCTGAAACTCCACGACGATCGGCAAGAGATGGCTGCGGCCCAGGACCGCAGGCGCGGTGACGATCAACTCGCCCTGCGGCGCGCGGTATTCACCGGCTGCCGTACGCTCGACTTCCGCGATCTCTTCCACGATCCGCCGGCATGAGGCGACATAGCTGCGCCCGACATCGGTGAGCACGAGCTTGCGGCCGCCGCGGTGGAGCAGGCGAACGTTGAGGTGTTCCTCGAGATCGGACACACGGCGGCTCACCGTCGCCAGCGGGATGCGTAATTGGCGGCTCGCGGCCGACAGGCTGCCGCTGTCGGCCGCCGTCACCAGGATGGTCATGGCTTCGAGGCGGTCCATCGTCCTTCCAGAATTGAAAGCATTGTTCTCATTTTGGCAGATATCGCTCAAATCTGGAAGGCATTAGATCGACCTCGGAGCCCAACGCGCGAGGTGAACGAAGTCATGAAGGCGATCCAGTACCTGCAGTATGGAGATTACAGTCGAAACCGCCTGGTCGAGCTGCCGAGGCCGGAGGCGCGCGCCGGCGAGGTCATCGTCCAGATGCAAACGGTCGGTATCAATCCCTTGGACAATACGTTCCGGTCAGGCCACCACTATGCCGCGACGCCGGAAAACCTGCCGCGCGTCGGCGGCCAGACCGGCGTCGGAGCGGTCGTCGAGAGCCAGAGCGAAGACTTCAAGGCCGGCGATCGCGTATTCGTCAGAGGGGCGGGTTTCGGCCTCACGGCCGACGGCACCTGGCGCGAATTCGTGGCCGCACCAGCCTCCGGCCTGTCACACGTTCCCGAGACTGTCGATGACGATCACGCCGCAGCCTATCTGGCAGGCGCGGGATATCTGACGGGCTACCTGACTCTGACTGAACTCGCAAAATTCAAACCGGGGCAAACGGTCCTCGCGCCGGCCATCGGCGGTGCCGTCGGCATGGAGACGGTGCAAGTCGCGCGCCGCCTCGGTGCCGCGCTGACGATCTCGACCGCAGGCAATACGCAAAAGGCCGAGCAGGCGCGTGCGGCCGGTTACGAGCATGTCATCGATCTCTCCAGGGAGAGCCTCAAGGACGGCGTGCGCCGTATCACGGAGGGCAAGGGCGTGGACGTCGTGGTGGATGGGGTGAGCGGCAACCTCACGGCCGAAGTGCTTGCCTCGCTCGCCTTCGGCGGCACGGTCGTCGTCGCCGGCTACGCCGGAGGGCGCCAGGCGAATGTCAACGTGACCGACATCATCTGGAGGGCCGCGACGATCCGCGGCTTCACGTTCCGGCTCTTCACGCCCGAAACGGTCGCTGCGGCCGGCGCCACGCTTCTGGATTACCTCAAGGAGGGAACGTTGCATCCCACCATCGGCAAGGTGTTTCCCATGTCCGAGGCGGCGGAGGCCGTCCGCTTCCTGATCGAGGATCGGCCGTTCGGGCGCGTGCTCATGCACGCCCGGCGGTGACGGCAGCGCGGCGCTCGCGGCCGGTCCTGGTTGAGCCGCCGCGCGCGCCCGAGGTCGGTCTTCGCCGCTGCTTCTGCAGCTTTCCGACAAGATCCT
>NZ_JXDL01000001.1:2670058-2674415 GCF_001590795.1 Bradyrhizobium sp. AT1 | reverse complement strand
GGCGCCGAGGCGCGGTAGGCGAGGCCGACCTCGCGCGTCACCTTGACTTCGATCTCGCGCACGGCGACGTCCGGATTGCCGCGCGCCACGCCCTCGGGGACGATGGCGATGCCGACCCCGGCTGCGACCAGCGCGATGGCCCAATCTTCCGATTGCGCGATCGCCGCGGTCTGGCGGCGCTGTGCATTGCGGCCGAAGAACGCGCTCTGCTCGCAATGGCAGCGGTCGATCAGCGGCACGCCGGCGAGATCGGCGGTGCGAAGCGTCTCCTTCAGCGTCAGCGGATGCGACGGCGGCAGCGCGGCGACATAGCGCTCGCTCCACAGCGCGACGAACTGCTCGTCCTTTCGCAGCATGCTTTTCGAGATGATGCGCGCATCGGCGGGCTCGTCGCTGCCGACGAGCCGGAGCGCGACGTCGCTGCGCGCCGTCAGGGGCTTGAGCAGCGCGATGGTCCGGGGCACGTCGAGCGTGCGCATCAGGCCGAGCGTGATCGTCGCCTTCGTGCTCGGTTTCTTGAACAGGCCGCGCGCCGCGTCGGTCTCGTCGATGATGCGGCAGGCGTGGGCGTGAAACTGCTCCGCCGAGGCGGTCGGCGCGACGCCCTTCTTGTGCCGGATGAACAAGGTGGTGCCGAGCTCGGCCTCGAGACTGGTGATCGCGGTCGAGATCGACGGCTGCGACACGAAGCAGGCCCGCGCGGCGGCGGTCAGACTGCGTTCGCGATAGACGGCGGCGAAGTAGCGAAGCTCGCGGATATCCATAGGAGTAACCTAGAGAACATATCAGTATTCGATATTTTACCTATGGATCGAACGATGACAAGACGTGCACTCATAACCGGCAGGGACACGCGATGAAGATCCTCCATCTCAACACCGGCACGATGTGCCCGATCGGCCGCCGCCTGGTGAACGGCACTGGGGGCCTTTTCCAGCGCGCCCGGCTGGTCTGCCACTGCCTGCTGGTCGAGACCAATGACGGGCTCGCCCTGGTCGACACCGGCATCGGCCTCGACGACATCGCAGCGCCCGGGCGGCTGGGCCGGCGCTGGGTGCGCCAGACCGCGCCAAGACTCGATCCCGCGGAGACGGCGGCCGAGCAGGTGAAGGCGCTCGGCTATTCCCTCGAGGACGTGCGCCACGTGTTGCTGACGCATCTCGACCGCGATCATGCCGGCGGCGTACCTGATTTTCCCCACGCCGCGATTCACGTCCATCGCGCCGAATACGACATGGCGGTGCTGCGCAAGCCGGCGCCGCCACAAGGGCGCTACGTCACGGGGCAGTGGAGCCACGGCCCGCATTGGTCATTCTATGGCGATGGCGGCGAGGATTGGTTCGGCTTCAAGGGCGTGCGCGCGCTCGGCGACCAAGAGGCGGACATCCTGATGATTCCGCTCGCCGGCCACACGCTCGGCCACTGCGGCATCGCGGTGCGATCAGGTGGCAAATGGCTGCTGCATGCCGGCGACAGCTACTTCCATCACGGCCAGCTCGACGCATCGCCGCGCGTGCCATTGATGCTAGGCTACTTCCAGCGCCGTGGCGACATGGACCGCGCCATGCGCATCGCCAACCAGGAGCGGTTGCGCGCGCTGAAGCGCGATCACGGCGATCGCGTGACGATCGTCAACAGCCACGATCCCGCCGATTACGAGCGCTGCCGCTGCGGCGCGCATTGAGCCCGCCGTCAGCGCTGCCCGTCATGCACGGAGATCTCGGAGGCCTTGAGGCCGCCGATGCGCGCGTGGGGGCGGCCGCCGGTGGCCATGACGAGGCCGAAGGCGATCTCGTCGCGCCTTGGCGCGTCCCACAGCGTCATCTCCGCGGTGCCGAAATGGCTGCGGACATAGGCGGCGTGGATGTGGCCGAGCGGCACCATCAGGCGCGTGCCAGGACCGCCGATCGTCTTCGCCGCCGGCACGATGGCCTTGGGTTGCCCCAGCACCTCGCGCATGCCGTGGCCGCCAGCTTCGTGCCAGACGGCGCCGTGCTCGAGCTCGCCGTCCTCACCGACGATGATGCCCTTGCCATAGGCTTCGATCTTCGCCGCGCCGCCGAGCTGCGCGATCAATCCGCTCGCGAGCTCGCGCCCGAGCTCACGCAAGGCCGCCTGGAACGGCATCAGGTCCGGCTCATAGCGGCCGGCAAAGGGATTGCGGATCACGGCAATGGCGGTGCCGACGAGCAGCGGCTTCTCCAGCCGGGGCCCGCGCTCGTGCCAGACGGTCTCGACGCCGAGCGCGGTCTTGCGAATGTCGTAGGCCATGCTCAAGCTAGGCCTCGTCCACGACGGGATTGCTGAGCACGCCGATATTCTCGATCTCGACCTCGACCACGTCGCCGGGCTTGAGGAAAACCGGCGGCTTGCGGGTGAAGCCGACGCCGGCCGGCGTGCCTGTCGCGATGACATCGCCGGGCACGAGGTCGAAGATGGTCGAGCAATATTCGATCAGCCGCGGGATCGAGAAGATCAGCATCGAGGTGTCGGAGGACTGCACGGTCGCCCCGTTGACGCGCGTCTCCAGTTTCAATTTCGTGGGATCGCCGATCTCGTCCGGCGTGACCAGCCACGGACCGAACGGGCCGGTGCCGACGAAGTTTTTGCCGGAAGCGATCTGCTGCGCATGGCGCTGCCAGTCGCGCACGCTGACGTCGTTGTAGATCGAGTAACCCGCGACATGACTCCACGCGTCGGCCTGGCTGATGTGACGGCCGCCCTTGCCGATGACGACCGCGAGTTCGCCCTCCCAGTCGAAATTGTCCGAGACCTTCGGCCGGATCACCGGCGCGTTGTGCGCAACTTGCGAGCGCCAGACCCGCAGGAAAATCGGCGGAAACTCCGTGATCTCGCGCTTCATGCCGAACGCCACGGCTTCGTTGTGGTGGTCCAGATAATTGCGCACGGCGCAAACGATCTTCTCGGGGCGCGGGATCACGGGAAGATATTTGATATCGCCCAGCGCAATGGTCGGCTTGTGCCCGGCGACGATGGCCTCGCGCTTCGCGTAATCGTCGCTGCCGAGAAAGTCCGCAAGCGCAGGGTATTGGGGCAGGGCACGTCCGAGATCGACCACGCCGTTTTCGACAACGGCGCCCCAGGTTTCCCGATTTCCGTCCACGAACGACAGCAGCTTCATGATCACGCCCCAAGGGTTCTGATTTTCGATTGATCCTATTATTTTCGAAAATCAGGCGCGACGCAAGCCCGCCGCGCGAAAATGCTGTCCGCCTATTCGGTATCGAGCAGGTGGGCGGCGTAGGTCGCGACGTTGTCGGCGGTCGAGCGGATATGGGCCTCGATCAATTGCACGGCGAGATCGGCATTGCGCGAGATCGCGGCCTGCATGATGGCCTGGTGCTCGCCGGCCTTGTCGCGCGGGCGCGGCCGGAAATTGGCCGACAGGTGCCGGTAGCGCTCGGCACGGTCGAACAGCTCGGCGCGAATGGCGAGCAACGTCGCCGAGCCGCAGGCCGAGACCAGCGCCTGGTGAAATTGGCGATGCGCGATCTTCCACTCGGGGTCGCGCAAGGGATGTTCGGGATCGCGCTGCTCGATTCGCTTCAATCTGTGCAGCGTCGAGATCACCGCGATTTCCCAATCGTCATCGCCCCTTTGAATCGAGCGGCGGATCAATTCCACCTCGACCAGCACGCGGGCGTCGGTGACCTCGATCAGATCCTGGCGGCTGACCGGCGCGACGCGAAAGCCGCGCTGCTCCTGCGCGTCGACCAGGCCTTCGGCGGCGAGCGCGGTCAGCGCCTCGCGCAGTGTCGTAAAGCTCGCGCCGAACCGCTCGCGCAGCACGTCGAAGCGCAGTGGCTCGCCCGGCGCAAGCGCGCAGGCAATGATCTCCTCGCGCAGCCGATGGGTGATGTCGGCGGCGATGGTCTTGCCGAATTCCTTGCGAGGGCGAATGGCGCTGTCGGGCATGGGCCTGCCAATGAATCGATGCCTCAACATGCCGCGCGAACGACCATCTTGCAATAATTTTCGTAAACGGTATGATTTTCGAAAATTAGGTCTGGGGAGCGCGAGAGACATGAGGGCAGTGCTGGTGCGTCAGCCGGGTGGGCCGGATGCACTTGAGGTGGTCGAGCTGCCGGTGCCTGCGCCGGGCCCTGGCCAAGTACAGATCCGAGCCGAGGCGTTCGGCGTCGGGCAGCCCGACGCGCTGATCCGGCGCGGCGTCTACAAATGGATGCCGCCGCTGCCGGCCAATCCCGGCAACGACGTCGCAGGGCGCATTTCCGCGCTCGGCTCCGGCGTCGAGGGCCTTGCGATTGGCCAGAAGGTGCTGCTCAGCGCCCGCGATCTCGCCCAGCGCGGCGGTTGCTACGCCGACTTTGTGGTC
>NZ_JXDL01000001.1:2667669-2670038 GCF_001590795.1 Bradyrhizobium sp. AT1 | reverse complement strand
GCTGTTCACGCGCTGCCCGACAATGTCGATCTGCAGGCCGCGGTGTGCCTGTCGAACTATCAGGTCGCCTACGCGCTGCTGCACGAGTGCCGCCATCCGCGCGCACCGGCGAGCGCGCTGGTGATCGGCGCCGCCGGCGGCGTCGGCACCGCGCTGGTGCAATTGGCCAAGCTCGCCGGGATGACCGTGATCGGCACGGTCTCGACTGAAGAGAAGGCTGCGTTCGCCAAGGCGAACGGCGCCGATCACATCATCTACTACCGCAGCGAGGACGTGGTGGCGCGCACCCGCGAACTGACGAAGGGCGAGGGCGTCGGCCTCGTGCTCGATCATGTCTGCGGTCCCGAGTTCACCTTCTATCTCGGCGCGCTCGGCAAATGGGGCACGCTGCTGTCGTACAATGCCTTCGCGGGACTTCCGGAAGAAAACCTGATGGCGGCGATGCGCAACCATCTCGATATCTGCCCGGCCGTGCGCTGCTTCTCCTTCCACATCTACGACCACGATCGCGACGGACGCCGCGCCCTGATGCGCAGCGTGATCGAGGCGCTCGGGCGCAACACCATCAAGCCGGCGATCTCGGCCGTGCTGAAGCTGGACGAGGTCAGCAAGGCGCATACGCTGCTCGAGCAAGGCTCGGCGCTCGGCAAGATCATCATGATTCCATGAGGGGGTGGACCGCACGATGAGCGCACCAGCACCCATTGCACGCTTCACCCGGCTGCGACACGCGACCTTCGCCTCGCCCGATCCGGAGCGGCTGCTCGATTACTACCGCGGCGTCATCGGCCTTGGCCTGGTCGGCCGCGCGGGAAACCGCATGTTCCTCGCCAGCGAGTCCGAGCAGCTCTCGCTCGTGATCGAGCCTGGTGATCCCGTGCTGAAGAGCATCGCCTTCGAGATATCGCCCGAAGTCGAGATCGAAGCGCTGGGCGCCGCGCTGAGGCAGGCCGATCTGCGGCCGGAGTTTTGGAGCGATTCCCTGCCGGGTGTCTCCAGGCTGCTATCCTTTATCGATCCCGAAGGGACACGCTTCGAGCTGATCCAGGGCTGGACGCCGACGCCCGCGCAGGAGCGGATCGGCGGGCTCGCAGTCAGCAAGCTCGGCCATGTCGCGCTGCGTACGCCAGATCCGAAAGCCGCTTCGGAGTTCTACGCCAGCGTGACGGGCCTGCGCGTCTCCGACTGGATCGAGGACCGTTTCGTGTTCATGCGCAGCGGCTTCGAGCATCACACCCTCAACTTCGCGCAGGCGCCCGTGCGCAGCCTGCATCATTTTGCCTTCGAGCTCCGCGGTCCCGATCACCTGCATCGGGCCTGCGATCATCTGGCGCGGCACAAGCTGCCCGTGCTGTGGGGGCCGGTGCGGCATGGCCCCGGCCACAACACCGCGATCTATCATCGCAATCCCGATGGCCATCTGGTCGAGCTGTTTTGCGATCTCGACCGGATGGTGGACGAGGAGCTCGGCTATTTCGAGCCGCGCCCGTGGCATCGCGATCGTCCGCAGCGGCCAAAGGTCTGGGTCGGGCTGCCGCGCGACGTCTGGGGCATGCCGCCATCGCCTGAATGCACGGAGTTCGCACGCTAGCGCGATCACGACTTGAAGACGCCGCGCACGTTGCGGCCAACGACATAACAATCGAGGGAGAAGCATCCATGCGAGGGATGAAGCGGCTTGCTGCGGCCATTTTTCTACTTGGCAGTTTTCTTGGCAATTGTCTGGTGACCGGCTCTGCGTCGGCGGATAATTATCCGTCGCGCCCGATCCGCCTGCTGCACGGCTTTGCCGCCGGCGGCGCGGCCGACACGCTGTCGCGCATCATCGCCGACGGGCTGTCGAAGAGGCTCGGCCAGCCGATCATCGTCGAGGCCAAGCCGGGTGCCGGCGGCAACATCGCGGCGGATGCGGTCGCCAAGGCGGCGCCCGACGGTTACACGCTCGGCCTCGTCACCGGCGCCCACGCGATCTCCGCGGCGACCTACAAGAGCCTCGCCTACCAGCCGGCCGACAGCTTCGAGATGATCTCGACGCTGGTGTATTACGCGCTCGTCATCGCCGTGCGGAACGATTCCCCCGCCAAATCACTGGGCGAGCTCGTCGCGATGGCCAAGGCCAAGCCGGGTTCGCTCAGCTTCGGATCGGTCGGTTTCGGCTCGACCCATCACCTCGCGGGCGAATTGCTCAACGCCACTGCCGGCGTCGAGATCGTGCACGTGCCGTATCGCGGCGATTCCCAGTCCATCACCGCGCTGCTCGGCGGCGAGGTTCCCGTCATCGTCGGCACGCCCGTTCTGCTCGCTCCACAAATCCAGAGCGGCGCGATCCGCGGCCTTGCGGTGACCTCGCCGACGCGCACCGCGGTGCT
>NZ_JXDL01000001.1:2568018-2667162 GCF_001590795.1 Bradyrhizobium sp. AT1 | reverse complement strand
ACCCCGAGCTGAGGCAGCGTCTGGAGACCGCCGTCGGCGGCGAGGTCCGCGGCAGCTCGCCGGAGGAGATGAAGACGTTGATCGAGACCGAGATCGCCAAATGGACCGGCGTGGTCGAGCGGGCGAAGATCCCGAAGATCTGAGCCGGGGAGGCGGCGGTGCGGGCCGGTCCCTCCCTCACGAATGCTTGATCCGGATCAACAAGCGCCGTTGGCATTGGTATATGGTATCGAGGAAGCGGTCCGTCTCCGAAAGGGAATTCGATATCGATGCGGTTCGTCCGTACCATCCTGGCATTTGCCATCGCCATCTCCTTGGCGATGCTGCCGGTTGGCGTGTCCGCATCAAGCCTTGCGATGTCGTCGGACGACACGCACGCGACCATGCAGATGGCCGTCGCCGCCGACATGTCGATGGATGATTGCTGCCCCGACATGAAGGCACCGGCTTCCAACACGGGCGGTTACAAATGTGGGATGGGCTTCTGCTGCGTCGGCGGGCTCGTTGCGCTCGATGACATCAGGCCCGTCGTCTTCGGGCATTTCGCCGTCGCGGCGAGCAAGATGACCCTCCCTGAGGATCAGGTCGTCTCTGTCAGCAGCAGCAGTCCTCCCTTCCGGCCTCCTCGAATCTGATCTCGCCAAGCCCAAAAACGCGTGCGGCAT
The DNA here is from genome assembly GCF_001590795.1 of Bradyrhizobium sp. AT1. Taxonomy (GTDB): domain Bacteria; phylum Pseudomonadota; class Alphaproteobacteria; order Rhizobiales; family Xanthobacteraceae; genus Bradyrhizobium. The sequence continues at coordinate 2,666,497 of NZ_JXDL01000001.1, read as the reverse complement.
CCCCGCGCGCGAGGACTGACGTGCGCGCTTGCTGCGCCACGGCGAAAGATCAGATCATGAGGACAGCACAATGTTTGCCAAATTCAGCACAGCGGCGCTCGCCGCCACCCTTTCGCTTGCCGCTTCCGCCGCGATGGCGGGCGCCGGCGACTACGCCTTCGAGCCCGTCACCGCGCAAATGAAGAAGGGCGACGACGTCACGCTCTCGGTACGCCTCACCAACAAGCAGACCGGCAAGCCGGTGGCGGACGCCGTCATCTTCAATACCCGTGTCGACATGGCCCCGGACGGGATGGCCGAGATGGAATCTGCCGTCGCGCCGCTGCCGTCGCAGGAGCCGGGCGTCTACGCCTTCAGGACCGACCTGCCAATGGCCGGCCGTTACCAGGTCACGCTGTCGGCCAAGGTGCAGGGCGAGGCCGAGACCGTCACCGGCAAGGTGATCGTCACGGCGATCAAGTGAGCGTGCGGACGCCGCCCGCGGCGTCCGACCTTCCTCTTCCCATTCACATGGACGCGCGCTCGCCGCGCGAAGACACACCATGAAGACGCTGCGTCTCCTGACGATTCTCGCCCTCGGCGGTGGCCTCGCTGCGGGCGTGACCTGGTCCTCGAACGAGCGGAGCTGGTTCGTTCGTGCGGAAGTGACCCCGGCTGCGGTACCGGCGGACCGAACTCCGCTCTACTACCGCGATCCCAGCGGCGCGCCATTCTGGTCCGCTGCTCCGAAGAAGAATGACCACGGCCAGGACTATCTGCCGGTTTTCGACGACGATCGAGCCGCAGCCGCCCCGAAGCCGGCCCAGGCCGCGTCCTCGCGAAAGATCCTCTACTACCGCAATCCCATGGGCCTGCCCGACACCTCGCCGGTGCCGAAGAAGGATCCGATGGGGATGAACTATGTCCCAGTCTACGAAGGCGAGGAGGTCGACGACGGCACGGTAAAACTCTCGCCGGGCAAGATCCAGCGCACCGGCGTGAAATCCGAGCCGGTCGAACGGCGCGCGATCCACGTCGCGGTCAAGGCGCCCGGCACCATCCAGCTCGACGAGCGCCGCGTGTCGGTGATCGCGATGCGCGCCGAGAGTTTCGTGCAGAAGGTCGCTGACGTCACCACAGGCACGCGCGTGAAAGCGGGCCAGCCACTGATGGAGATCTACAGTTCCGCGGTCGCCTCCGCCGCGGCTGAATATCTCGCGACGATCACCTCTAAAACCACGGGAGGCGTCGAGGTGTACGGCCGCGGCTCACGGCAGCGGCTGGTCAATCTCGACGTCCCCGAGCAAGTCATCGCCGAGATGGAGCGGACGCGGGTCGCGCCCGTCACCGTGCATTGGTCGGCGCCGCGCGACGGCATCGTGCTCGAACGCAGCGCGATCGAAGGCATGCGCGCCAATCCCGGCGACGTGCTGTTTCGGATCGCGGACATCTCGCTGGTTTGGGCGCTGGTCGACGTCGCCGAGCGCGACCTCGGCAACGTTGCGGTCGGGCAGGGCGTCACGGTGCGCGCGCGCAGCTATCCCGACCGCGTATTCAGCGGCAGGATCGCCGTGGTCTATCCGCAGGTCAATCGCGACACCCGAACGGTGCGCGTTCGCATCGAGCTCGCCAACCCAGATGCAGCGCTGCTGCCTGACATGTATGTCGATGCCGACATCGACACGGCCGATCCCGCGCCCGTGCTGGCGATCCAGGACAGCTCGGTGCTCGACACCGGCACGCGCCAGGCCGTTCTCGTCGACAAGGGCGCGGGGCGCTTCGAGCCGCGCGAGGTGAAGCTTGGCCGCCGCGGCGGCGGCTATATCGAGGTGCGCGACGGACTCGCGGACGGCGAGGCAGTGGTCACCTCCGCCAACTTCCTGATCGATGCGGAAAGCAATCTGAAGGCCGCGCTCAAGGGCTTTGCGGAAGGAGCGCCGCCGGCGTCCGAACCCGGCCATGCCGCGGGAGAGCACAAATGATCGCCCGCATCATTGCCTGGTCGGCGCGCAATTTGCTGTTGGTGCTGTTCGGTACCGGTTTTGCGGCCGCGGCCGGCTTCTACGCGCTGATCCATCTGCCGCTCGATGCGATCCCGGATCTCTCGGACACCCAGGTCATCGTCTACACCGAATATCCCGGCCAGGCGCCGCAGGTGATCGAGGACCAGGTCACCTATCCCCTGACCACGGCGATGCTGACCGTGCCGAAGTCGAAGGTCGTGCGCGGCTTCTCGTTCTTCGGCGTGTCGTTCGTCTACGTGATCTTCGAGGACGGCACCGACATCTACTGGGCGCGCTCGCGCGTCCTGGAGTTTTTGAACGGCGCGGCGTCGCGGCTGCCCGCCGGCGTCAGCCCGACCATCGGGCCCGATGCGACCGGCGTCGGCTGGGTCTACCAGTACGCGGTGGTATCGAAAGAGTTGAATCTGGCGGACACCCGCACGATCCAGGACTGGAACCTGAAGTTCGCGCTGGCCAAGGCCGAAGGCGTCGCCGAGGTCGCCGGCATCGGCGGCTTCGTCAAGCAGTACAACGTGGTGCTCGATCCGCAGCGGATGCGCGACCGCGGCATCAGCATGCAGAAGATCCGTGACGCGATCCGCGCCAGCAACGCCGATGTCGGCGGGCGCACCGTCGAGCTCGCCGAGTTCGAATACGTCATCCGCGGCAAGGGCTACATCAAGAGCATCAACGATCTCGGCAACATCGTGCTGAAGACCTCTGGCGGCACGCCGGTGCTGCTCCGCGACGTCGCCCATGTCGAGCTCGGGCCGGACGAGCGCCGGGGCATCACCGAGCTGAACGGCGAGGGCGAGGTCGCAAGCGGCATCGTGCTGCAGCGCTTCGGCGTCAACGCCCTTGACGTCATCGAGAACGTCAAGAAGCGCTTCAAGGAGATCGCGAGCAGCCTGCCGAAATCGGTCGAGATCGTTCCGGTCTATGACCGCTCCAGCCTGATCTACGCGGCCATCGACACGCTCAAGCACACGCTGTTCGAGGAGAGCGTCGTCGTCGCGTTGGTCTGTATCGTGTTTCTGCTCCACGTCCGCAGCGCGCTGGTCGCGATCCTGATGCTGCCGGTCGGCGTGCTGATGGCGTTCGGCGCCATGAAGCTGCTCGGCCTCGGCTCGAACATCATGAGCCTGGGCGGCATCGCGATTGCGATCGGCGCCATGGTGGATGCCGCCATCGTCATGATCGAGAACGCCCACAAGCATCTCGAACGCGCCGAGCCCGGCCAATCGCGTGTGCAGATCCTGATCGATGCGGCGTCCGAAGTCGGTCCTGCGCTGTTCTTCAGCCTCTTGATCATCACCGTGTCGTTCATGCCGATCTTCACGCTGGAATCGCAGGAGGGGCGGCTGTTCAGCCCGCTCGCCTTCACCAAGACGTTCTCGATGGCGGCGGCGGCTCTGTTGTCCGTGACGCTCGTGCCGGCGCTGATGGTGATCTTCGTGCGCGGCAAAATCGTGCCGGAGAGCAGGAACGTCATCAATCGATTCCTGATCTGGATCTACCGGCCCGTGATCAAGGGCGTGCTGCGCGCCAAGATGGCGGTGATCCTCGCCTCGGTCGCCATTCTCGCCGTCACCGCATGGCCGGCTAGCCGGCTCGGCACCGAGTTCATGCCGACGTTGAACGAGGGCACGCTGCTCTACATGCCGACCACGCTGCCCGGCATTTCCGTCACCAAGGCGGCCGAGCTGATGCAGACCCAGGACCGCATCATCAAGTCGTTCCCCGAAGTCGCCTCGGTCTATGGCAAGGCGGGGCGGGCCGCGACCGCGACCGACCCGGCGCCAACCGAGATGTTCGAGACGGTGGTCAACCTGAAGCCGAAGGAGCAATGGCGTCCGGAGGTCACCGTCGACAGCCTGATCGCTGAGATGGACAAGGCGCTGCAGTTTCCCGGCGTCTCCAACGCCTGGACCATGCCGATCAAGGCGCGCATCGACATGCTCTCCACCGGCATCCGCACGCCTGTCGGCGTCAAGGTCATGGGCACCGATCTCGTCGAGATCGACCGCCTGGCGCGGCAGGTCGAACGCGTGATCAAGACGGTTCCGGGCACGTCATCGGCCTATGCCGAGCGCGGCATCGGCGGCTATTATCTCGAGATCGTGCCGGACCGCGAGGCGCTCGCCCGCTACGGCATCCTGATCCAGGACGTGCAGGACACCATCGCCGCCGCGCTCGGCGGCCAGACGGTGACGACGACCGTGGAGGGCCGGCAGCGCTTCACCGTGAACATGCGCTACCCGCGCGACCTCCGCGACAATCCCAAGGCGATCGCCAGCGATATCCTGGTGCCGATGCCGGCGGGCGGCGCGGTGCCGCTCGGCGAGGTCGCCAAGGTCGAGCCGGCGCGCGGTCCGACCTCGATCCGCACCGAGAACGGCCAGCTCGCGACCTACATCTATGTCGACATCCGCGACCGCGACATCGGCAGCTACGTCGCTGACGCGCAACGCGCGGTGACGGAGAGCATTCAGTTCCCGGCAGGCACCTACGTGGTCTGGAGCGGCCAGTACGAATATCTGCAGCGCGCGGCGGCGCGGCTCAAGATCGTCGTTCCCGTGACGCTCACGATCATCTTCCTGCTGCTGTACCTGAACTTCAGGGCGATGACCGAGACGCTGATCGTGATGCTGTCGCTGCCGTTCGCGCTGGTCGGCGGCATCTGGATGATGTGGTGGTTCGGCTTCAACCTGTCGGTCGCGGTCGCTGTCGGCTTCATCGCGCTCGCCGGTGTCGCCGCGGAGACTGGCGTCGTGATGCTGATCTATCTCGACCACGCACTGGCCGAGATGAAGGCAAGGCGCAACATCGAGGGCCGCGTCTTCACCCGACGCGATCTCCACGAGGCCATCATGGTGGGCGCCGTCGAGCGCGTCCGGCCCAAGATGATGACCGTGGTGGCCATCATGGCGGGCCTGCTGCCGATCATGTGGAGCACCGGAACGGGATCGGAGATCATGCAGCGCATCGCGCTGCCGATGATCGGCGGCATGATCTCATCGACGCTGCTGACCCTGATCGTGATCCCCGCGATCTTCGGGCTGGTGAAGGGGCGGGGACTGCCCGAGGGCGAGCAGCCGGCGCTCGCGGACGAGGCCGCCGTGGAAACGGTGAACGGCCTGCGCGCGTCGCAAGCGGCGGAGTAGCGTCGCGAGATGTCGTCCGCGAACGGAGCGCAGCACTGCGAGAGAAGACGATGTGGCCCTATCGCGCTTCCACCACTTCGCCGTCTTCCTTCACGAAACGGCCGACGGGATGATCGAGGAGATCGATGACCGCTTCCGATGGGCGGCACAAGCGTGTGCCCTTCGGCGTCACCACGATCGGACGGTTGATCAGGATGGGATGGGCGAGCATGTGGTCGATCAGCTCGTCGTCGGACCATTTGGGATCGTCGAGGCCGAGCTCCCTGTACGGTGTTCCCTTCTCGCGCAGCAGCGCGCGGACCGGAATGCCCAGCCCCGCGATCAGCTCCTTGAGCGTCTCCCGCGAGGGCGGCGTCTTCAGATACTCGACGACGACGGGCTCGACGCCGCTCTGCCGGATCATCGCCAGCGTATTGCGCGAGGTGCCGCAGGCGGGGTTGTGATAGATCGTGACGCTCATGATCGGTTCTCCGCGACTCACTGGCGCGCTTCCAGGGCCGTGGCAGCCTTGCCAGCGCCGGCTTCATACCAGCCCCGTGTCGCCTTGACGATGCGGACGACGGACAGCATCACGGGGACCTCGACCAGCACGCCGACCACGGTCGCGAGCGCAGCACCGGAGTCCAGGCCGAACAAGCTGATCGCGGCGGCGACCGCCAGCTCGAAGAAGTTGCTGGCGCCGATGAGGGCGGCTGGGGCGGCGACGCACCAGGCGACGCCAAATCGTCGGCTCAGCCAGTACGCCAGCCCCGCATTGAGATAGACCTGGACCAGGATCGGCACGGCGAGGATGGCAATGACGAGCGGCTGCCTGACGATCTGCTCTCCCTGGAATCCGAACAGCAGCACCAATGTGGCGAGCAGCGCAACCAGCGACAGGGGCTGCAGCATCCGCATGACGCGGTCGAAGCCGGCCACGCCGCTTCGCAGCAACGCTTTGCGCCAGAGCTGTGCGACGATCACGGGAACCACGATGTAAAGCAGGACGGAGAGCAGCAACGTCCCCCAGGGGACGGTGATCGATGCCACGCCGAGCAGCAGTCCCACCAGCGGCGCGAACAGGAACACCATGATCAAATCGTTCAGGGCGACCTGGCTCAGCGTGTAGTGCGGCTCGCCCTCGCACAGGTTCGACCACACGAACACCATCGCGGTGCAGGGCGCGGCCGCCAGCAGGATCAGGCCTGCGATATAGGAAGAGATCTGGCCGGCCGGCAGCAGCGGCGCGAAGAGGTGGCCGATGAAGAAGGAGCCGAGCAGCGCCATCGAGAACGGCTTCACGGCCCAATTGATGAAAAGGGTGACGCCGACGCCACGCCAGTGCTCCCGGACCTGACCGAGGGAGCCGAAGTCGATCTTCAGCAACATGGGCACGATCATGAGCCAGATCAGCACTGCGACCGGCAGGTTGACCTTGGCGACCTCGGCGGCTGCGACCGTGCCGAAGAAGCCGGGCATGACGTGCCCCAGGGCCACGCCGACGAGGATACAGAGCGCGACCCACAGAGTGAGGTATCGTTCGAAGATGCCCATCGTCACGCCACGTCGTTTCGGCTGGATGTCGCGCCGTCGGAGCGGCCGATCTCGCGCAGCCTGGTGCCGAGCGGAAGCTTGTCGATGCTCCTCAGCGGCAGGTTCACGAAGGTATCGATCCGATTCTTGAGATAGCGGAAGGCCGTGACGAACGCTGCCTGCCTCTCCAGCTCCGAACCTTCGGCCGCAGCGGGGTCTTCAATGCCCCAATGCGCCGTCATCGGCTGACCCGGCCAGATCGGGCACGACTCGCCGGCGGCGTTGTCGCAAACGGTGAAGACGAAATCCATCACGGGCGCGTCGGCGCCCGCAAACTCCAGCCAGCTCTTTGAGCGCATTCCGTCGCTCGGATAGTCCATGCTCTCGAGCGTGCGCAGCGCCAGCGGGTGAACTGCGCCTTTCGGCGTGCTGCCGGCGGAGAAGGACCGAAAGCGGCGGGCGCCGTCTTTGCGGAGGATCGATTCGGCGAGGATGGATCGGGCCGAATTGCCGGTACACAGGAACAACACGTTGTAGATCTGATCAGGCACGGCTTCGCTCCTTCCGTTTCGGCGAGCAGCAGGATTGCAGTGTCTCGACCACGGGGTTGCAGACTTCGGGGCGTCCGCCGCAGCAATCGCGCAGCAGGAAAACCGCGATGTCGCGGAATTCGTCGAGATTGGCGCGGTAGACGATCGAGCGGCTGTGCCGCTCGGACGAGACGAGGCGCGCCCGGCTCAGGATCGCCAGATGCGCGGAGAGCGTGTTCTGCGGGACCTCCAGCAGGCGGGCGAGATCGCCGGCGGCAAGTCCGTCGGGCTCGTGCCTGACCAGCGTCCGGAACGCTTCCAGGCGGGTCGGCTGGGCCAGGGCCGCGAGGGCGAGGACGGCTTCTTCATTTTCCATATATCCAGATTTATGGATTTAATGGAGAGGCGTCAACTTGAATCTCGTCCGCGGCCGCGCGATAATTCGAACATTCTAGAAATATGGTTTGACAGTCGGCGTGAACGGGCGCAACGTAGGCATCATGAAGATCGCCGACGCAGCAGCACGTCTGGAAGCCCTGGGTAATCAAACCCGGCTCCAGATCTATCGCGCCCTGGTTCGGGCCGGACACGCGGGCATGCCCGTCGGCCGCTTGCAGGAGAAGCTGAAGATCCCGGCGTCGACGCTGTCGCATCATATCAAGACCCTGGTTGCGGTCGGGCTCGTCAGCCAGGTCAGGGAATCCACGACGCTGATCTGCCACGCGAACTTCGACGCCATGCGGGGCTTGGTCGACTTCCTGGCGGCAGAGTGCTGTGCCGACGAAGTCGGATGCAAAGGTACGCAAACGGCGGCCTGATTTTTTTGCCGAGTTATTCCATGATTCTAGAAAGATGGGAGAAGCGGGATGAACGACAAGACGGTTGCGATCATCGGGGCAGGGCCGGTCGGCCTCGCGGCCGCCGCGCATGTGCTCGAGCGCGGCATGTCTCCCATCGTGCTCGAGGCCGGAGGTGAGGCTGCCCACGCGGTCCGCCAGTGGCAGCACGTGCAGCTTTTCTCGCCATGGGAATACAACGTCGACAAGGCGGCAGCGCGCCTGCTGGCGCCGACCGGATGGAATTCGCCGGACCCGCAATCCTATCCGACCGGCGGCGAGCTGATCGAGCGCTACCTCGCGCCGCTCGCGACGCGAACGCCGCTGCGCGAGACGATCCGGACCTCGAGCCGCGTCACCGCCATCAGCCGCGCCGGCTTCGACAAGGCGAAGACGAAGGGTCGGGAGCAGGCGCCGTTCGAGATCCGCTATCAGAACGGCAAGGGCCCGGAGGTGCTGCGCGCCGATGCCGTCATCGACGTGTCGGGCACGTGGTTCTCGCCCAATCCTGCCGGCAGCAACGGTCTGCCCGCGATCGGCGAGCGCGAGTGCGCGAGCCGCATCGCCTACGGCATGCCGGACGTGCGCGGCACAGATCGCGCCAGATATGCCGGGAAGACCGTCGCCGTGCTCGGTGCCGGCCATTCGGCGGTGGGCACGCTGATCGATCTTGCGCAGCTCGCCGAGGAAGTGCCCGGCACCAGGCCGGTCTGGCTCTTGCGCGGCACTGAACCGGCAAAGGCCTTTGGCGGCGGCAGCAATGACCAGCTTGCCGCGCGCTCTGAGCTCGGCTCGACCTTCGCTGCGCTGGTCGCGGCCGGCAAGATCGGGATCGAGACCGGGTTCGGCGTCACGCATGTGTCGGACGCCGAAGGCCGTCTCCGGATTTCGGCCGGCGCCTGCTGCGGCGCGCGCAGCGTGATTGCCGACGAGCTGGTCGTTGCGGCCGGATTCCGGCCCGATCTCTCGTTCCTGTCCGAGCTGCGCCTGCGTCTCGATCCCGCGATCGAAGCGCCGGTCGCGCTGGCGCCGCTGATCGATCCCAACGAGCACAGCTGCGGCACGGTCCGTCCGCACGGCGCGCGCGAGCTCGCGCATGACGAGCCGGGCTTCTACATCGCCGGCATGAAATCCTACGGCCGGGCGCCGACCTTCCTGATGATGACAGGCTACGAGCAGGTGCGCTCGATCGCCGCCGACATCGCCGGCGACAAGAAGGCTGCTGCTCGGGTCGAGCTGGTGCTGCCGGAGACCGGCGTCTGCACCCGCGGCGGCGTGGAGACGGCCGGTGCGGCGGGGTGCTGCGGCGGTCCGGCGAAGGAGGAGACGTCAGCCTGCTGCGCCGCCGATGAAACGGCCAAGAAGGAGGGCCGCGCCGGATGTGGCTGCTCGTGAGCAGCGTCGCTGCGGCCCGGACTGAGCGGCCGCTCGCCGTTGTTCTCGCTCTCGGCACCGCGCAGACCATTGCGTGGGCGTCGAGCTACTATCTTCCTGCCATCCTGGCGGCGCCGATTGCGAGCGATCTCGGTCTTGCGCCGACCCACGTGTTCGGTGCGCTGTCGGCCGCGCTCGTCATCTCCGGGTTGCTCGGCCCGCGCGTGGGGCATGCCATCGATACGTTCGGAGGGCGCAGCCTGCTTGCCACTTCGAATCTCGTCTTCGTGGCAGGTCTGCTCCTGCTGTCTGCGGCACATGGCGTGGTGGTGCTGATCGCAGCTTGGGTGTTGCTCGGGATCGGCATGGGGATGGGCCTGTATGAAGCAGCCTTCGCGACGCTTGCGCGCATCTATGGTGCCGATGCGCGACGATCGATCACCGGCATTACCCTGATCGCCGGTTTCGCCAGCACGCTCGGCTGGCCGCTTACGACGTGGCTGGCTTCGGAATATGGCTGGCGCGCGGCTTGCCAGGTGTGGGCGGCGATCCATATCTGTCTGGCATTTCCGCTCAATCTGTCGCTGCCGCGCGCCATTCCATTGGATCAGCAGCCTCGGCCGGATCCGGGCGCGAGCCAGAGATCCTGCCGGCAGAGCGAGACCTTCGCGATGGTGCTGCTGGCTTACATGTTCGCCGCGGCAAGCTTCGTCAGTTCGGGTGTCTCGGCAATTCTGCCGACCATGCTGGTTGCGTTCGGCGCGACCCCGGCGCAGGCCCTGCTCGCAGGAGCATTGGTCGGGCCGGCACAGGTCGGCGCCCGCCTTCTGGAAGCAGGATGGCTCGGCCGGTTTCATCCGCTGTTGTCGGCAAGGCTGGCCATGCTCATGAATCCGATCGGTGTGGTTGCATTGATCTTGGGTGGTCCCTTCCTCGCATCGACCTTCGCGGTGCTGTATGGCGCAGGCAACGGCATCATCACCATTGCCCGCGGTACGCTTCCCCTGGCACTGTTCGGACCATCAGGGTTCGGCAGGCGTGTCGGCATGATCTCGCTGCCCTCGCGGGTCACGGGCGCGCTCGCACCGCTCGCACTCGGGATGATGGTGGAGCATTTTGGCAGTAGCGCGCTATGGATCAGCGCACTGGCCTCGATCTCCGCGTTTTTCGCGCTGCTGATGCTGCGCACTGACCAGACGAGATAGGATCGACGGGAGGAGGGAAGCATTCGGAGCTTGAGCGGGGGGCCGCTGATTGCGGTGATGTGTGTCGGCCAGCTCGGCAATCTGCTGCCGCACGTGACGCTGTCCGCGAACCTGGCGCAGCATCTGATGCCGGCGTGGGGGCTGTCCGCCGCCGAAGGCGGGCTGATGGCAAGCGGCTACGCGTTCGGATACATGCTGGCCGTTCCGGTGCTGACGACGCTGACCGATCGCATCGACGCGCGGATCGTGCTGCTGTGCGGCTCCATCGTCAGCGGTCTCGCGACCCTGGCGTTCGGCATCTTCGCCGACGGGTTCTGGTCGGGCACCCTCATCTGGTCGCTCGCGGGGTTGGGCTTTGCCGGCGCCTACATGCCGGGGCTGAAGGCGTTGACTGACCGATTGCCGGCCGGCGACACCTCGCGTGCGGTGACGCTGTACACTTCGAGCTTCTCGGTCGGCGTCGGCCTGTCGTTCCTGGTTGCGCAAGTCCTCGCCGATCGCTGGGGTTGGCGGACCGCATTCTATGTCACCGGCGTCGGCCCGATCGCGATGGTGGCCGCGTGCTTTCTGATCGAGGAACGGCAGCCGGCGCCGAAGGCCGGACGTCTTCTGAACTTCGCACCCGTCTTCGCCAATCGCGAGGCGCTCGGCTACATCCTCGGTTACGGCGCCCACTGCTTCGAGCTCTATGGCATCCGCACCTGGCTGGTCGGGTTCTGGACCTTCGTCGTTGCGCATCAAGGCGCGCCGTCCTGGATGACGCCCGTGCTGATGAGCTTCTGCTTCGCCGTGATCTCGATGCCCGCCAGCATCCTCGGCAACGAGGCCGCTTTGAAGTTCGGACGGCACCGCGCGATCACGGTCGTGATGATCGCGTCGGCTTGCGTCGCGCTCGTGATCGGCTTCAACGCAACGGCCCCTTCATGGGTGCTCGCGCTGCTGCTGATGATCTACGGCCTGACGGTGCCGGCGGATTCGGGTGCGCTGACCGCAGGCATGTCTGCTGCGGCCGTCTCCGAGCATCGCGGTGCAACCTTGGCCCTGCACTCGACGGTCGGCTTCGGCCTGTCGGCGCTCGGCGCCTGGGGCACCGGCGTTGCGCTCGACATCGCCGGCGGCACACAAAGCGCGAGCGGCTGGCTGCTGGTGTTCATCGTGCTGGCGGCCGGAATCGCGCTGGGTCCGTTGGCGCTGCTCTGGGCGCGGCGGGCGATGCAGGACTAGAACTTCTCAGATCCATCGCCCGCAGCGTCCTCGTCAGCCTGGAGGATGGTTTCCGACAGCAGCGCGGCGGCTTTCTGAAGAGGCGCGATGAAGCGGTCCAGCTCGGCGAAGCTCACGCGGGCGACGGGAAGGGAGACGCCGAGACAGGCGATCAGTTCGCGGTCCGGAGACAGGATGGGGACGGCGCAGCCGACCACCCCTCGCACATATTCTTCGTTGGTCTTGGCCCAGCCGCGCTTGCGGGTCTCGTCGAGAACCTTCATCAGACCATCGACATCGACGATGGTAGTCTCCGTGTACTTGGTGAGTACAAGTGCACGGCACAGCTTCTCGCGCGCCCGCTCCGGCAACCGGCTCATATAGATCTTGCCGGTCGAGGTGCAGTGGAGCGGCGCCGCCTGGCCCGGATTGAATTGCAGCCCCTGCGGTTGCGACACGCGGACACTGTCGACATAGGCCACGACATTGTCCCGCACCACGCCGATCTCGCATTGCTCGCCGATCTCGGCCGCGACAGCGCGCAGCACGGCGTGCCGGCGCGCGGTGCGGAAGGCCGCGCCGATGACCTTGGCCGACAGCGTGACCAGTTGATTGCCGACCACGTAGCGCTTGGTCCCCAGCGCCTTCTGCAGAAGCCCGCGCTGCTCGAGATTGCCGATCAGGCGATGCGCGGTCGGCAGCGGGAGGGCCAGCGCGCTGGCGATTTCAGCGACCGAGACCGCTCTGACCTGGCCGGCGACGTGGCCCACGATGGCGAAGGCCCGGTCGAGCGGTCCATCGGCATTGATATCCGGCATCTGTCCTCCCTCGGCGACGTATTACGTAATTATCATTTTTCGGAATAAATACTATTGAAATATGAAAATTAGTCTCGACCGCTCGTCCGCATTGCTCATATCGTTGGCGTTGCCGACAAATGATCGGGATTTGTGCAGTGCGTCCACAGCTCCGGGCGCGCTCATCGGGAGAACGGGATGTCTCGCCATTACGACGTCGATGCCGTGCGGAAGGAATTTCCGGCCGTCGGGCGTATCACCTATCTCGACTCCGGCTTCCAGACCCCGCTCGCGCGGCCGGTCAAGGCGGCGATCGATCTTTTCCTCCGCGAGGGTCTTGAGACGGCCGGCCCGAAAAGCGTCTGGCTCGACCGGGTCGAGCAGACCCGCGAGAAGCTGGCGCGGTTTCTCGGCGTGACGGGCGATGAGATCGCCTTTACCAAGAACACCTCGGAAAGCATGAACATCGCCGCCAACGCGCTGCCGCTGCGCGCCGGCGACAAGGTGCTGATGATCCACGGCGATCATCCCAACAACGCCTATGCGTTCCTCAATCTCAGGCGCAAGGGCGTCACGGTCGATTTTGCGCCGATGACGGAGGTCGTGAACGCAGACAGCCTTCGTCCGCATATTGGCGAGAAGACCCGGGCGATCTCGATGTCGCAGGTGACCTTCCACGCCGGTCATCGTTTCGACGTCGACAGCGTCGGCGCGCTCTGCGCGGAGAAGGGGCTCTATTTCGTCGTCGACGTGATGCAGGCGATCGGCGTCGTGCCGATCGATGCGAGAGCGATGCGCGCGACCTTCATCGGGTCGGGCAGCCACAAGGGCCTGCTCGTGCCGCAGGGGCTGGGCCTGCTGGTCTGGGACAAGTCGAGGACCGAGCTCGCGCCTGCCTATCTCGCCGCCGCCGGCCTGGCGGAGGTTCCGGCCGATCTGATCGCCCGGCCCGACAAACTGGAGCTCGCCGCCAGCGCGCGCCGCTTCGAGCTCGGCAACTTCAATCTTCCGGCGATCCATGCGCTCGGCGCCTCGCTCGACATGATCGAAGCCCTGGGCGTGCAGAACATTCAGAACCATTGTCTCGATCTCGGCGATCATCTCATCGCTGGCCTCGACGCGCTGGATATCCGCCTCGTCGGTCCCCGCGAGCGGCGGCACCGCGCGCCGCACATCTACGTCATCGCGCTGCCTGCCTCCGAATGGCTCGGCCATTTCGAAGAGAACGGCATTCGCGTATCGCCCGAGCGCGACGGCATTCGCGTGTCGTTCGGGATGTTCAACGATTTCGCCGACGTCGATCGCCTGATCGACATCATCAAGCGGCGCGGCGTGAAGCCGTCATTCAGGGCCGCCTAGACTGTTTATTCAGAGGGGAGATGCACATGACTGGTTTTGCGCGTGTCTGGGGCGTTCTGTCCGGCCTTGCGGCCGCTACCGCCTTCGCTGCGCCGTCGATCGCGGCCGACAGTCCCACGCTCGCCAGGATCAAGTCGAGCGGGGCCGTCACCATCGGTCATCGCGAGGCGTCCATTCCGTTCTCCTATCTCGGTCCCGATCAAAAGCCGATCGGCTTCTCGATGGACCTCTGCGCGGCGATCGTCGAGAGGGTCAGGACGGAGCTGAACCTGCCCAATCTCGCCGTCAAATATACGCCGGTGAACTCGTCCAACCGGATCCCGCTCATTCAAAGCGGCACCATCGACATCGAGTGCGGCGGCACGGCGAACGACAGGAAGCGGCAGGAGCAGGTCTCGTTCTCGGTCGCCACCTTCGTCAGCCAGCCGCGCTGGCTGGTCAAGGCGGATAGCGGCCTGAAGACGGCGGGCGATCTCAAGGGCAAGACCATCGTCGTGACCCAGGGCTCCAATGCCGTCGGCTTCGCGCAAGGCGTAAACGCGAAGGAGCAACTCGGCTTCAATATCGTCCAGGCGAAAGACCACGCCGAATCCTTCCTGATGCTGAATACCGGCCGCGCGGCCGCCTTCATGGAAGACGATATCCTTCTCGCCGGCCTCAAGGCCGCGGCTCCGAAACCGGATGCGCTGATCTTTCTCCCCGAGGGCTACGCCAAGATCTATTATGGCTTGATGTTCACGAAGGGCGATGCGCCCTTCAAGGCGCTCGTCGACGACGTTCTGTCGAAGCAGATGGCCTCGGGCCAGTTTGAAAAGACTTACGCCAAATGGTTCACGCGGGCGATCCCGCACAAGGGCGAGAACCTCGCTTTCCCGCTGACGGACGAACTGCAGCAGCGGATCGCCCATCCCAGCGACGCGGTCGATTAGCCGGAGAACAGGAATGTCGGTCGCACGCTGATCCTCTCTCGCATCCGAAAGCTTCGAGGTTGGCCATGTTCGCAGTGCTCTTTGAACCGACGGCGGATGGTCAGCGCTATATCGACTGGCTGTTGTCGGGCCTCGGCTGGACCCTGGCACTGGCGTTCTTCGGCTGGTGGATTGCCTTTGCGGTCGGGATCGTCGTCGGCATCGGCCGCACCGTGCAGAATCGGGCGTTCGCGGCGCTTGCGCGGCTCTATGTCGAGGTCTTCCGCAACATCCCGGTCCTGGTGCAGATGTTCCTCTGGTACTTCGTCCTGCCGGAGATCCTTCCCACGACGCTTGGAAACGCGATCAAGCAGATTCCGCCGCCCTGGGGATCGTTCTTTCCGGCGCTCATTTGCCTCGGGCTCTACACCGCTGCCCGGATCGCCGAGCAGGTCCGTGCAGGGATCGAGGCCCTGCCGAAAGGACAGACCGAGGCGGCGAGCGCGCTCGGGCTCAGCCCGTATCTGACCTATCGCCACATCATCGTGCCGCAGGCACTGCGCTTGATCGTGCCGAGCCTGACCAGCGAGGTGATGGGCATCTACAAGAACACCTCGGTCGCACTCACGATCGGGCTGATGGAGCTCACGGCCCAGGCGCGCCAGATCAGCGAAGCGACGTTCCAGACCTTCACCGCGTTCGGCGCTGCAACGCTGATCTACCTCGCGCTGGCGCTGATTGCGTATCAGGGGATGGCGTTGATCGACCGGGCCGTGCGCATCCCCGGCACGGCGCGGACAGACGATGATATCGCGCCGAACCTCGCCGAGGACATTCAACAGGCCGGCGCGTTGCCCGCGGGGATGGAGATCGCGAAATGAACAGCCTCGATTTCTCGATCGTTCTGCAGGCGTGGCCCTATCTCTGGTCCGGATTGCTGTTTTCGTTGGCGCTCACCGCGGTCGCCTTCGTGGTCGGCATGGTCCTCGGCACCTGCTTTGCGCTGTTGCAGCATTTCGAGGTGCCGGTGATCGCAAAGATCGTGCGCGGCTACATCGCGCTGGTCCGCTCGATCCCGCTGATCCTCGTCCTGTTCTGGTTCTTCTTCCTGGTGCCGATCGTGCTTGGCCATCTCAGCGGAAGCGGGCGGCCGGTCCCGATCGGCGCCACCTGGACGGCCTTCATCACCTTCGGCCTGTTCGAGGCGGCCTATTATTCGGAGATCATCCGCGTCGGCCTGCGCGCCGTGAACCGCGGGCAGTTCGAGGCGTGCCAGGCGCTCGCATTGTCCACCTTCGAGACCTATCGCAGCGTGATCATGCCGCAGGTGCTCCGCGTGGCGAGCCCGATCATCCTGAGCCAGACCATCATCCTGTTCCAGGACACCTCGCTGGTCTACGTGCTCTCGCTCACCGATCTGCTCGGCGCAGCCTCGAAGCTGGCGCAGCTCAATGGCCGCCTCGTCGAGATGTATCTCGTGATCGTCGTGGTCTACCTCGCGATCAGCTCGGCGGCCTCGCAAGGTGTTGCGCTGCTGCGCAAGCGCTATGCGATCGCCGGAGCGCGTCGATAGGCAATCGGATGAGACATCCTGCTTCCTGGGAGACGAAAATGGTGCAGCAGACCGTTGTGGACGAGACGCGCCGACCGCCGGCCATCGTCGCCGTGGAGGGGGTGGTGAAGCGGTTCGGCCGCTTCACGGCCCTGAACGACATCAATCTCAGTGTGAGGGCAGGTGAGAAGATCGTGCTTTGCGGTCCGTCGGGTTCGGGCAAGTCGACGCTGATCCGCTGCATCAACCATATCGAGACGCATGATTCCGGCCGGATCGTCGTCGACGGCGTCGAACTGACGGACCGGATGGGGGACATCAACACCGTCCGCCGCGAGGTCGGCATGGTGTTCCAGAGCTTCAACCTGTTTCCGCATCTCTCGATCGTCGAGAATTGCATGCTGGCGCCGATGAAGGTGCGCGGCCTGTCACGCGCGCAGGCGCACGAGCGCGCACGGGGTTTCCTGCGCAAGGTGCGCATCCACGATCAGGCGGACAAATATCCGGGACAGCTGTCCGGCGGCCAGCAGCAGCGTGTCGCCATCGCGCGCGCCCTCTGCATGCAGCCGAAGATCATGCTGTTCGACGAGCCGACGTCCGCGCTCGACCCCGAGATGGTCAAGGAGGTGCTCGACATCATGGTGGAGCTCGCGCGGGACGGCATGACCATGGTCTGCGTCACGCACGAGATGGGCTTCGCCCGCGAAGTCGCGGACCGTGTGGTTTTCATGGACCACGGGGCGATTGTCGAGGAAGCCGATCCCGAAACCTTCTTCCGCGCGCCACGCACGGAGCGGGCGAGGGATTTCCTCGGCCAGATCATTCATTGATCGGGGAGGAGCGTTCCTCGCGATGATGCCGTTCTGCCTGCGTTTTGCCCGACGGGTCAAAGCAGCGTCATTGCGAGCCATCGTGTCGTCATCGACGACTGAAGACCCCAATGATTTCAATGCCCCCGCTACTGTGCATGGGGTTGTTTTCGCACTTTTGGTTATGAGGCTGCCGAGCCAGCCGCGCCTCACCGCCGGCCGCGCGGCGCCTCGGCCTTGGCGGGCTGCTCGGTCTGCGGTCCGCAGCTCGCGGCCGCAAGCGTTGCCTGCGCCTGCGGCATCAGGCCGGGCTCGGGAGCGAGCGCCTTCATTACGATCAGGCCGGTGGTCGAGGGAGAGTCGATGATCAGGCGGTCGGCCGCGGTGACCTCTTCGTCCTCAGGCAGCTCGTTGTGCTGCGCCTCCGTCATCAAATCGAGCTCGATCACCTTGCGACCCGCCGAGCGGTCGTTGATGGCGTAATAGGCGATCTCGTTGCGGGTGTAGAACGACACCGAAGTGTAGGCCTGGCTCACCGGCACCGTCAGCTTGATCGGCCCGCTTGTGAGGTCGTAGCGGCAGATCGCCAGCGCGAAGGCCGGGTCCATGAACGGCATCGGCGAGGTCTGGGGATCGGCGAGCGGAAGCTGGCTGACGCCGTTGAGTTTGGTCATCGGCGTCAGCCGCGAATAAGCGTCCTGCGTCGCGATCCGCGGCAGCGCCAGCACGCTGACGAGGTGGACCACGAGACCCAGCACGATGCCGGCAACGACGGTGAACAAGAGCCGGATCATGAGCAGCCCACCGTCGCGATGGAGGGCATCGGCGCATCGCGCTGGGTGCGCGTCGCCACCCCGACCGGGGTATCGTAGAGGCGCAGCATCAGCGCGTAGCGCTCGATGCCGCCGGTCGGCAGCCAGTTGCCGGCGCGCGAGCGCGAGGCGATGCGGATCTCGAACGATCCGTCGGAGGACCGCACGATCTCCTGGCTGGTGAAGCCGTAGCGCTGCAGCGAGTTGGCGACGAGGTGGCCCTTGCGGTCGTACAGCGTCAGCGTCCAGAACCGCGCCGGCGGCGTCACGCCGGAGACGATCACGTCGCAGCGGCCGTCGAGCGCCTTCTTCTTGTCGTCGGTGGTGGCGGTGAAGGCGACGCCGTCGCCGGTGCCGATCGGCAGCTCGCCGTTGCGCACGATGGTGGCGCGCGAATAGGGATCGACATCGGCGGTGCCGGTGCGCGGCCGCGCGGTCCAGGCGCCGATCGTCAGCGCGCCGATCTCGGTGCCACGCGTTGTCGTCATCCAGGTCGCGCCGACGCCAACCACGCCTGCGAGAAGGAGCGCCGTCAATGTGATCAGGATCAGACGCACTTGTTTCGATCAGTTCTTGCGCGGGACGGAGGCGTTGGCATTCTCTTCCGCATAGTTCTGCGGGAAGGCGAGTGCGCTCGTCGCCGAGGACGGCCCGGCTGGCTTGGTGTCGGCATCCGCCGATTTCTTGGCCGTCTTGGCGGCGTCATCGAGCAGCTTCTCGACGCGCACCAGGATGTCGGCGCCGCGCTTGGTCAGCACCGGCGGCGGACCCGGCTTGGTCTCCAGCACCTTCGGCGCCGCGTTGGCCTGGGCGTTGCTGACATGCTGCGGCGGCAGCTTCTGGCCCATGCCGATGCCGGGGATCTCCCGGACCTCGACGCCCTGATGCGCCGCGAGCATGATGTCGTGCCAGGTCTGCGCCGGCAGCGAGCCGCCGGTCATGCGGTTGGTCGGCGAATAGTCGTCGTTGCCGTACCACACCGCGCAGGTGAAATTGCCGGTGTAGCCGACGAACCAGGCGTCGCGATACGCGTTGGTCGTGCCTGTTTTGCCCGCGGTCGGAATGCCGTCGAGCGCGGCGCGGCGCGCGGTGCCTTCGCTGACGACGTGGCTCATCATGCCGGCCATGTCGGCGGCGACCGAGGCGGGGATCGCCTGTCGCGGCTTCGGCCCGTCGCGGTCCCAGCGCCAGACGAGATCACCCGCGCCGGTGCGCACTTCCAGCACGGAATGCGGCGTCACCGCCTTGCCGCGGTTGGGGAAGGTCGCATAAGCGACCGCGTGCTCGAGCACGGTGACTTCGTCCGAGCCGATCGGCAGCGACGGCGTGTCGGGCAGGGGGGCCTTGAGGCCGAAGCGGCGCGCGACCTCGACGATCTTGGCGCGGCCGACCTTGGCCGGGTTCGACGCCTTGGGCTCGTTCTTCTGGCCGATCGCGATCGACAGCTTCACCGGCACCACGTTGATCGAGCGCGTGATCGCCTGCGTCAGCGTCACCGAGCCGGAATAGGAATGGCCATAGTTCTGCGGGCACCAATTGCCGATGCAGACCGGGCCGTCGACCACGATCGAGTTCGGCGTGAAGCCGTTGAGCAGCGCGGTGGTGTAGACATAAGGCTTGAACGACGAACCCGGCTGGCGATAGGCGTCGGTGGCGCGGTTGAACTGGCTGGCGCCATAGTCGCGGCCGCCGACCATGGCGCGGATGCCGCCGTCGAGATCGGACACGACGGTTGCGGCCTGCGTCGCGTGATAGTCGCGGCCGAACTGGCGCAGCTGGTTCTCCACCGCGTCCTCCGCGGCCTTCTGCACGTTGGTGTCGATGGCGAGGCGCACCACGAAGACGCGCTCGGTGTACGACTTCGGGAAGGTGTCGACCAGCTTGCGCATCTCGTCGAAGGCGTAGTCGAGATAGTAGTTCGGCGAAGCCTCGTCGCGGCGGTCGACGGCGAAGGCCGGATTGCGGCGGGCACCGAACACCTGGCCCTCGGTCATGAAGCCGGCATCGACGAGGTTGTCGAGCACGACGTTGGCGCGGGCACGCGCCGCGGGCAGGTTGATGTGGGGAGCGTATTTGGTCGGCGCCTTGAACAGGCCGGCGAGCATCGCAGCTTCCGCCAGCGTCACGTCGCGGGCGGATTTGTTGAAGTAGAAATGCGCCGCGCCGTCGACGCCGAAGGTGCCGCCGCCCATATAGGCGCGGTCGAGATACAGCTTGAGGATCTCGTTCTTGGTCAGGCGCCATTCCAGCCAGACCGCGAGGAAGGCCTCGTTGACCTTGCGCTCGATGGTGCGCTCGTTGCTCAGGAACAGGTTCTTGGCGAGCTGCTGGGTGATCGAGGAGCCGCCCTGGCGGACGCCGCCTGCCTGCGCGTTGGTGACGAGGGCGCGCGCGGTGCCGGCGATGTCGATGCCGAAATGCTCGTAGAAGCGGCGGTCTTCGGTCGCCAGCGTCGCCTTGATCAGCACGTCAGGAAAATCTTCCAGCGGGATCGAGTCGTTGTGCTTGATGCCGCGGCTGCCGATCGGGTTGCCGTAGCGATCGAGGAAGGTCACCGCGAGGTCGGACTTCTTCAGCCAGTCCTCGTCCGCGGTCTCGCGGAAGGCGGGGATGGCGAGGGTCAGCATCACGACCAGGCCGCCGAGGCCCAAGGTCGCGGCCTCCGACAGCGGCTCGATGAACACCCAGCGCTTCCACCGCCCGACATAGAAGCGGTCCATGAAGGTCGAATAGCGCTCGTAGAGCTCGCGGATGCCCTTGGCCGAGGAGAACAGCGAGGAGTCGATGCGCGCATCGAGATCCAGGAAGAAATTCCGGATCCTCTGCTTCCAATGCGGTGGTATGATCTGGCGCACCTAGAACCCTTGAGGCTCGCTTCGAAAGCGTTCAAGCACCCGGCCGGGGCGGCATCGAGACGTCTTGGGGGAATGTTGCGGCAAACCCAAGGCGCCCGGCCGGCATCCGAGGGACTTGCTGTTCCTTCTAGCCGAGCGGGGGCCATAAACCAATGGTCACGCTCGCGATTTTGAACAACAGGCTGAATTGACCCCGGGTCATTACGGGCCTCAAAGGCGCATTGCTTGCACCACCCCGGCCGCTCGCCCTAGATGACCTTCGCCGTCACTCTTTCGAATCTTGTTGAGGCGCATGACCGCAGCTCCCAAACGACCTTCAAGCCAGGAAGGATTCTTCTGGAAAACCAAGACCTTGGAAGAGATGTCGGGGCCCGAATGGGAAAGCCTGTGCGACGGCTGCGGCCGCTGCTGCCTGAACAAGCTCGAGGACGAGGACACCGGGCACATCTATTTCACCCATATCGGCTGCAAGCTGCTCGATGGGATGAGCTGCGGCTGCAAGGACTATCCGAATCGGTCAGACAAGGTTCCGGATTGCGTCCGTCTGACCCCGGCCAATGTCCGCACCCTGAACTGGCTGCCGCCGAGCTGTGGCTACAAGCTCGTCGCCGAGGGCCGTGACCTCTATTGGTGGCATCCGCTGGTCTCCGGCGATCCCAATACCGTGCATGAGGCCGGCGTCTCCGTACGTGGCCGGGTCGAGGGCAGCGAGGAGGACACCCCCGACGAGGAACTCGAGGACCACATCGTGCAATGGCCGGCACTGCTGCCGAAGCGGGCCCGCCTGAAGAAGCGGCCCTGAGCCGCTGTGCGCAGCGGTCGCACGCCGAGGCACTTCACATTCAAAAGTTGAAGCGCTAAGGTGGTTGTAGATTTAAGACGATAATTATTCAGGTTGTTGCAAGTTATTGAGGTACCCTAAATTTTTGAGGGGTCCGATGAATACTGACCCGGTTCACCCGATACCGACCGACGACGAGAGCAAGCCACCAGAACCGACCACCGCGCTCTGCCTTTCCGGTGGAGGATATCGCGCGATGGTGTTTCACATCGGCGTCCTTTGGCGCCTCTACGAGACGGGGCTGCTGGAGGGCGTCAAGCGCATATC
Source organism: Bradyrhizobium sp. AT1 (assembly GCF_001590795.1). Lineage (GTDB taxonomy): Bacteria > Pseudomonadota > Alphaproteobacteria > Rhizobiales > Xanthobacteraceae > Bradyrhizobium. The sequence continues at coordinate 2,644,491 of NZ_JXDL01000001.1, read as the reverse complement.
GAGCGTTTCAGGCGGGTCGATCACTGCCGGCATGTTGGCGCTGGCGTGGCCCGGCCTCAGTTTCAAACCCGGCAGCGTCAACAGCCATTTCATTCCTAAGTTTGTCGCGCCGTTGCGCGCCTTCGCCGGCATCACGATCGATGCCGAGTCGGTCATCCTGGGCGCGCTGTTACCGGGCAGCATCGGCGACCGTATCGCCGAGGCGTACGACGATCACCTGTTTCACGGCAAGACGTTGCAGGACATGCCTGACGAACCGCGCTTCGTGATCAACGCAACCAATGTGCAATCGGGCGTTCTCTGGCGTTTCATGAAGCCCTATATGCGCGACTATCGGGTTGGCGAGGTGAAGAATCCGAGGATTCCCCTGGCGCAGGCGGTCGCTGCGTCGTCCGCGTTTCCGCCGGTCCTGTCCCCGTTTGAACTGCATCTGAAGGACACGGACTTCGTGCCGGGTACCGGGCTCGATCTCCAGCGACCGCCATTCACGACGCGCGTCGTTCTCAGCGACGGCGGGGTCTATGACAATCTCGGGTTGGAGACAGCATGGAAGCGGCACCAGACCGTTCTGGTCAGTGATGCCGGCGGCAAGACCCGAGAGGAGGAGCAGCCGGAGACGGACTGGCCGCGGCATTCCTACAGAGTTCTCAACCTGATCGACAACCAAGTGCGTTCTCTGCGCAAGCGCCAGGTCGTCGACTCCTTCAAGTCGGGAACGCGCAAGGGCGCCTATTGGGGCATCCGCACCGACATTACCGATTACCAGCTGCCGGATGCACTCAACTGTCCGCTGGATCGCACGATGCGGCTTGCCGAACTGCCGACGCGGCTGAAGAAGCTCGACCCGAAGACCCAGGAACAGCTGATCAACTGGGGTTACGCGGTTTGCGATGCGGCTGTGCGCAAGCATGTCGCGGCGGTCGGGCCGCCGCCGGCCTTTCCCTATCCGCAGTCTGGGGTCTGACGCAGAGGTCCGAACGTGGCAAAGCAACGCAAGCAGGGACGCGGATCGCGTCGGGGCACGCCGAAATCGGCAGATGCGCCCCTATCGACCGCGACGGAGGGAGCCGAATCCGGTTCGAGCGCAGCTGAAAATGCACCGGCTGCCAAGCCGCAGTCCGGCACGGCGCAGCCTCCGCCGAGCGATGCTGCCACCAAGGCGGACAGGCCCCTGCAGTTCTCGGTTCCGGCGGAACTCGTCGAGCATATCCTGTTAGGTCCGGTCGACGACCGCCGCGTGCTCCAGGATTCCCCCTTGCTGGGTGACGTCTGGGCCGCCTATGCGCTTGATCCGGGCCTCGTTCAGGACGTGTTGATAACACCGCACAAGAACGTCACGGCCGCGGCCGTTGCCCAAATCATCCCGCGGGGGATAGATCTGCGCCAGCAGGAGCGCCAGGCCGAAAATCCACCGCCATCGAAGCGGCCGAAGGTGAGGGCGAAGGTCGCCTATCTGCAGGGCCTCGTGGGAGCGAGGCTGTATTTCGACGAAGTGCTCCGCATCCTCGTGCCTCTGACGCAATGGTGGAGCCAGTCGAAGCTTCAGGAACGAATACTGAAGATCGACCAGGCCAACCTGTACGCGTTGCTCCAACGAGAGCCCGATCAGCGCGGCGACGATCATAGGAATTTTACGTCACTCGAAAGGTACATCGCGCTCGCGGGCTTGATTTATTGGATCGGCAAGCTCGAGCGTCCGACCATTCCGGGCAGCGCCCCGCCTGAGCCGGTACCGCATCTGCCGCGGCTGCAGATCGATGAGGCATTCCGCGCCTATCTGCCCCACGTCCCCGAAATCATCGCGGGCATGTTCGAGCTTTACGGAGTGATTCAGGCCAATCCCAAAGCGCTTGCATCGGACGATCCCGACGACGACGAAGCCGGGAGCGAAGGCTACATCTTCCAGGTCTCGCTCAACCGCGTCGCGGCGGCGGCGCTCGACCGCTCCGTGCCAGCCGTGAAGGCCGATGCCGCGCACTCCCTGTTCAAAGTGAACTGCAAGAACATCATTTGGGCGGTGCTCGATTCCGGCATCGACGCCGACCACGAGGCCTTCGCCGAGCACGACAACCCCGACAGATCGCGCGTCAGGAAGACGTTCGACTTCACGAGAATTCGCGAGATCGTCAGCAACGACGAGGGCGACATCGCCGCGGCCGAACTCGAGGACATTGCGAATGCCGCCGGCATCGAACCCGCCGTGGCGTCGGACTATCTGAAGGAGATTGCCGCGAACGCAAGGGCAAAGCGTCCCATCAACTGGGGGGTCGTCGAAAAGCTGATCACGCTCAAGAACCCGCCGCAGCCGGTCAGTCTGCATGGTACCCACGTCGCGGGCATCATCGGCGCCGATGGACGCAGGACTGGCCATCCCGACGGGATGTGTCCCGACATCCGCATCTACGATTTCCGCGTTCTGGGCAAGACCATCGATGACACTGAATTCGCGGTCATCGCCGCTCTGCAATACATCCGCTACGTGAACGAACGGCACAACTACATCACGATTCACGGCGCCAATCTCAGCCTGTCGATCCCGCACAACGTTCGCAATTACGCCTGTGGGCGCACGCCGGTGTGCAACGAATGCGAGAGGCTCGTGGAGAGCGGGGTCGTGGTCGTGGCCGCGGCGGGTAATCGCGGCTTCCAGAAGCTCACGACCACCGACGGCGGCGTTTTCGAAAGCTATGCCGCGTTCAGCATCACGGATCCCGGAAATAGCGAGAGCGTCATCACGGTCGGGTCCACGCACGGCAATTGGCCGCACACCTATGGCGTGAGCTTCTTCTCGAGCCGCGGCCCGACGGGCGATGGTCGCCTCAAGCCCGATCTGGTGGCGCCGGGGGAGCGGGTGCAATCATGCATCATCGGAGGCAATCACCAGGAATGGGGCCCTGAATCCGGTACCAGCATGGCCGCGCCGCACGTCAGTGGCGCCGCGGCGATGCTGCTGGCGCGCTACGAGGAACTGATCGGCCAGCCTCGGCGGGTCAAGCGCATCCTGTGCGAGAGCGCGACCGATCTCGGTCGCGAACGAAGTTTCCAGGGCCACGGCATGCTCGACGTGCTGCGCGCCTTTCAATCCATTTAGGGGAGGCGGACATGTTCTTCAGTCTCGATGTCTTGCGGGCGCGCAAGGGCGATTGTCTGATGCTTCATTTCGGATCGGAGCAGGATCCACATCTGATCTTGATCGATGGCGGTCCCTCGGATGTGTACGAGCCCTTTCTCAAGCCGCGGCTGCAAAAGATCCATGAAACACGCGATCTGGGCGAGGAGGCGCTACCGGTCGACGTCGTCATGGTAAGTCATGTCGACGACGACCACATCAAGGGAATTCTCGACCTCACCAGGGAGCAGCGCACCAACAGCCCCGACGTGCGTCTCGCCGTGACCAGCCTGTGGCACAACAGTTTCGACGACTTGCTCAAGACCAAGCCCGATCAGTTGGTGGCGGGTTTTGGCGTCGCCTCGGTCGAGGCGACGGCCGCGGGAGGCGAGGCGGGCCTGGATTCCGGAAGCGTGCTGGCCAGCATCGGGCAGAGCATGCTCAGGGATGAGACCGCCATCGAAAACGAGGATATGCATCAAACGGTCGAAGTGCTGTCCAGCATTCCGCAGGGGCGCACCTTGCGGGACGATGCCAAGGCCCTCGGCTGGAAGCCCAACCACAAATTCAAGGGCAAGCTGATCCTTGCGGCCGAAACCGCGAAGCCAGTGACGCTCGGCGATCTGACGATAACGGTGGTTGGGCCGATGCAGCCGGAACTGCTGGCCTTGCAGGAAGAGCATGACAAATGGCTGCGCGCGCAAAAGGAGAAGAAAAAGAAATCGCCCGAAGCCGCGCTGGCGGCTTTCGTCGACGAATCCATTCCGAACCTGTCCAGCATCGTCGTCCTCGCCGAACTCGGGGGCAAGACGATGCTGCTGACGGGCGACGCCCGAGGCGACAAGATTTTGGAGGGAATGGAGCAGGCCGGGCTGTTGAAAGCGGGCGGCAAGAAGCACGTTGATCTCTTGAAGGTTCCGCACCACGGCAGCGACAACAACATGGAGACGATCTTCTTCAACCGCCTGCCGGCCGATCACTACGTCTTCTCCGGGGATGGCGAGCATGGCAATCCCGAACGTGCCACGCTCGAGATGCTGCTGCAGGCTCGGGGCGCCGACGCTGACTACACGATCCACCTTACGTATCCGGTCGAGGAAATAGATATCGCGCGACAAGCAGACTGGGAAAAGGAGCAAGCCAAAGAAAAGGCCAGAAAGAAGAAAAATCCGGCGTCAAAAAAGCCGGTCAGGGAGAATTGGTCGCCGGCAAAACACAGCCTTGCCGCTCTCTTCAAAAACAATCCCAAGCTCGCCGGGAAAGTGGTGATCGTCGATCCCGACAAGCCGCATCTGATCGATCTGCTCAAGCCGCTGGACCTGTAGGGTCCGGGACTTTACGGGGGCTGCTTTCGGAAGCCGTCCCGAGCCGCCCGGACCTGGGAGGCCAGAAACGTCACTCACGCAATCGCGATGGTGCGTCGGTGGGATGCACCCATGCGCGGCGGTGCCTGCCGGAGAAGGACTTTGCCGTCTATGTTGCTACTATAGAACGAATCCTTCGCGGCGTTGCGCCGCCACACGACGTCCGAGCGAAATGAACAAGTTCGACCGGCAGAGCAGTTCTGCCGACACCCAGACTTTGCCTGACGATATCGCCGAAGAGCTGTCCCGGCTTCCGAGCGAGGTGATCAGCGTCGATGACGCGCCGTCCATCGCGCCGCCGGTGCCGCTGTCGCAGGACGAGGTCCGCACCATCGTCATGAGCCTGATGCTGACGATGTTCCTGGCCGCCCTCGACCAGACCATCGTGGCGACCGCGCTGCCGACCATCGGGCGCCAGTTTCAGGACGTCTCCAATCTCTCCTGGGTGATCACCGCCTATCTGCTCGCCTCGACCGCGGTCGCGCCGGTGTTCGGGACCTTGAGCGACATCTACGGCCGGCGCGCCATGATCATCATCTCGCTCAGCCTGTTCGTGGCGGGCTCGGTGCTGTGCGCGATCGCCCCGAACATGCCCATGCTGATCCTGGCGCGCGGCCTTCAGGGCCTCGGCGGCGGCGGCATCATGCCTGTCGTGCAGACCGTGATTTCGGATGTCGTCTCCCCGCGCGAGCGCGGCCAGTACCAGGCCTATTTCTCCAGCGTCTGGATGGTCGGCGGCATTTTGGGCCCGGTGATCGGCGGCGTCTTCGCCGAGCATCTGCACTGGTCGATGATCTTCTGGATTAACCTGCCGCTGACCGCCGCGGCGCTCGCGCTGCTGCTGCCGAAGATGAAGAAGATTCCGGTGTTCCACCGCAAGCGCAAGGTCGACTGGCTCGGCGGCGTGCTGCTGATGGCCTCCGCCGTCGTCTTCATGCTGGTGCTGACCTGGGGCGGCACGCGCTTTCCCTGGCTCTCGCCGACGGTGCTTGCGATGGTCGGCGGCGCGGTCGCGCTCGTCGTCAGCTTCGTCTGGCACGCGCGTCGCGCGGATGAGCCGTTCCTGCCGCTGCCGTTGCTCGGCGGAAGCGTCGTGCCGTTCGGGCTGATGGCCGGCGGTTGCGCGCTCGGCGCCATCACGGGTCTCACGGTCCAGCTCCCGCTCTATTACGAATCCGTCTATCACCTCAGCGCCAGCGAGGCGGGCCTCGCGCTGATTCCGCTCGCGGCCGTCTCCACCTGCGGTGCAGCCATCGCCGGCCGTACCATGGCGCGGGCCAAGCATTACAAGCGCGTCGCCATCGTCGGCACGTCCTGGGCCGCGCTGTGCGGCCTTGGCCTCACGCTGACGACGCTTCCGCTATGGGGCCTGTTGACGCTGATGGCTGCGTTCGCACTCGGCCTCGGCACCACCTTTCCGGTTTGCGTCGTCTCAATCCAGAATTCGGTCGCACGGCCGCAGGTCGGCACCATCACGGGTGCGTTGAACTTCTTCCGCTCGCTGATGTCGTCCTTCACGGTCGCCGCTTTCGCAGCCATCCTGCTTATCGCGCTCGGCATCGACGTTCCGCTTGCCGGCGAGCATCACGCCGCAGGCGCCGTTGCGATTCCCACAGAGGACATGCGCCACGCCTTCCGCTACGTGTTCGGCGCCGCCACCGCGCTGATGACCGGGGCCGCGCTCTGCCTGATCGCGATGGAGGAGCGGCCGCTGGCCGGCCCCTCGGCGCAGCAACCCGTCGAGATGGCGGAATAGGGCTCAGCCGCCCCGATCGGTATAAGGCTGCTCTGCGACGTTGCCCCCGGCGGCCTGTCGCGCCGCCGCTGCAAGATGGGCCTTGAGCTGCGCCAGCGACTCGGCGGACCAATCATGGACATCGGTGACGGCGACCCAGGCATCAACGTAGTGCTCGGGCGCGTAGACATGGCCAAAGCCCATTGGCGTATGGGTCGCGACCGCCATGTCGAGGGCGAGCTGCAGCATCGTCACGACGGGATACCATCGCAGCTCCGGTGACACATCCGGCCCGCGTGGCAACGACATCCAGTCAGGGGCTCGATAGGCGTCGCGATAGGCGAAGAAGCTGATCGCGTCGCTGGCATATTGCAGATAGACGACGCGCATCGGGCCCCAAGGCGCATCTGCCGGTACCGTCGGCCCATCCTGGTTCATGAAGCGCACGAAGCGGCCGTCGCGGAATTCCGGCAGCCAGGCCGGCGTGCCCGGATTGCGGTTCGCGGTGATCCAGCGCCAGATGCGACTTTCGAACGGCGCGCCGCTCCAAAGGGCGCCCGCAATGGGATCGCCGATCGTCTCGAACAGCTCTGCGGATTTTTCCGAGTTCATCGCGCCGAGGCTCAGTCCATGCAGGTAAAGCTTCGGCCGCCGGTCCTTCGGCAGCGTGGTCCAGTAGCCGTAGATTTCGGCAAACAAAGCGCGCGCGGCTTCCGCACCGAACTCGGGCTGAAACAGCAGCGACAGCGGACTGTTGAGATAGGAATACTGCATCGCGACACTGGCGATGTCGCCATGGTGGAGATATTCGACGGTATCCATCGCGGCGGGGTCGATCCAGCCGGTTCCGGTCGGCGTGACCACGATCAGGATCTTGCGGTCGAAGCCGTGCTGCCGCTTCAGCTCGTCGAGAGCGAGCCTGGCGCGCGCTTGCGCCGTGTCGGCGCCACCGAGGCCCACATAGACCCGCACCGGCTCCTTCGCGGGCCGTCCCGTCACGGCGTTGATCTCCGTTGCGGTCGGCCCCGAGGCAATGAACCTGCGCCCCATGCGTCCGAGCTGCTTCCACTTCACCAGCGAGGCGGGACTTCCCGTCCGTTCCGGCGCGGTCGGCTGCGGCCGTTCGGGCTCAAGCAAGGCGTCGACTTCGCGAAAGGACGAATCGAGTGCGTTGAACGCCGTGCGGATCAGGACATTGGTGGCGATCGACCAGAACAGCAGGCCCGCGGCGAGCACGCCGAGGACGTTCGCGATTCTCTTCGGAACGATGCGCCTGGTCCGCGCGGCAATGAAGCCGGCGGCGAGCACGAACAGCCGCGCCAGCACCAGCAGCACGACGAACGTGATCAAGGCGACGACGCAGACCTTGAGCGGATGGGCGGTCTCGACCGGTGCCATCTTCATCACGGCGCGGATCGAGTTCTGCCATCCGGCCGCCCGCCATAGAAAGAGGATGACGACGAGCAGGCAGGCGACCGCGACCAGCGCATTTGCGGTCGATCTCACGCGTGCCGACGGCTCGGGCAATTCGAGATAGTGCCACAGCCAGCGCCAGACATTGCCGGCGAGATAGCCGATCCCGAAGCAGGCGCCGGCGACGGCGCCCTGCGTGAGATAGCTCCGCGGGACCAGCGTCGGCGTCAGCGAGGCCGCAAAGAACAGGGCACCCAGCATGAGGCCGACGCCGGACAACGACAGCAATTGCTGCCGCATGAGCCACGCAAGTTTGCTGAAAGCACCCACGGGGCGATTATCCTCAGCTGTTGTCGGACAGACCACTCTTGCGCGGCAACCGAATCGTGAATTCAGTGAACTTGCCCGGCTCGGTCGCGACGTCGATCGTGCCGCCGTGCTGCTTCACCACGATGTCGTGGCTCATCGACAGTCCGAGCCCGGTGCCTTCGCCGGCCGGCTTGGTGGTGAAGAACGGATTGAACATCTTCTCCTTCACCGCGTCCGGGATGCCGGTGCCGTTGTCGCGAATGCGGATCTCGATGTGATCGCCGCGGTCGCGGGTCGCGGCGGTCACGACCGGCGCGTAGCCGGCCGCCGCGTTCTCCGCCTTGCGCTTGGCGACCGCATGGAATCCGTTCGAGATCAGGTTCAGCAGCACCCGGGTGATCTCCTGCGGGAACACATCGGCCGAGCCTGCCGCGGGATCGAAATCGCGTTCGAGCGTCACGTCGAACTGCGGCTTCTCGGCCCGCGCGCCATGATAGGCGAGGTTGAGGCTCTCCTCGACCACCGCATTGATGTCGCTCAGGCGATGCTCGCCGCCGCCCTCGCGCGAATGCAGCAGCATGTTCTTGACGATGGAATCGGCGCGCCGCCCATGCTGCACGATCTTGCCCAGATTGTCCTTCAGCAGCCCGGTGAGCTCGCCGATCTCGGCGCGAACGTCGTCTGCGAGGCCGACAGGTGCGAGCACCTCGTTCAGCTCGTCGGTCAATTCGGCGGAGAGCGAGGCGAAATTGTTGACGAAGTTGAGCGGGTTCTTGATCTCGTGCGCGATGCCGGCGGTGAGCTGGCCGAGCGAGGCGAGCTTCTCGGTCTGGACCAGCCGGTCCTGCGCGGCGCGCAGATCGTCGAGCGAGCGGGCGAGCTCCCCGGTGCGGGTCGCGACCTCGTTGAACAGGCTGACATTCTTGATTGCGATCACCGCCTGGTCGGCAAAAGTCTGCAGCAGCCGCACGTGATGATCGGCGAACGCACCGGTCGCGCGTCGCGTCGCGATGATGATTCCGATCGCCTCGCCCTCGCTCATCAAGGGCGCGAACAGCATGCTGCGATAGCCCCGCGCACGCGCGATGTCGCGCGCCGCCGGCTCGAGCTCGGTGTCGGGCAACTGCGCCGCCGTGCCATTCGCCACGAGCGAATAGGGTGGAAATTGCGCGAACGGCACCGGGAACGACGCCTGCAGCACCTGGTCGCCGGCCGGATCGGTCGGCGTGAAGGCGGCAAGGTGCGCGGCACCGTCGGCATAGCGCAGCACCGCGGTGGAGAAGCCGCCGATCAGCCGGTTGGCGTTGGCGGCGATGGCGTCGAACACCGGCTGCACGTTCGAGGGCGAGGCCGCCATCACCTTCAAAATGTCCGCCGTGGCGGTCTGCCGCTCCAGCGCTTCGCGCGTCTCGTTGAACAGCCGCGCATTCTCGATTGCGATCACGGCCTGGTCGGCGAAGGTCTGCAGCAGTTGCACGAGGTCGGGCGCGAATGCGCCGGGCTGGGCGCGCGTGACGCTGATCATGCCGACCGGCGTTCCCCGGTTCATCAGCGGCATGAACAACACGCTGCGAAAGCCGCGCAGCCGGGCCAGCGCGCGGTTCAGCTCGGGGACGTCATCGGCCTCACTGTCCGGAAACTGGATGGTCTCGCCGCCGCGCACCAGGGCGAAGGTCGGAAAGTCCGCGATCTTGCGCGGGAAAGAAGCCTTCAGCCCTTCGTCCGCCTCCGGGCTGGTCGGTGTGAACGCCACGAGATGCAGCTCGTCGCCGATGAACCGGAGCACGGTGGCGGAGAAGCCGTCGAGCAAGCGCCTGGAACTGGACGCGATCGCCGCGAACACCGGCCGGGCATCGGAGGGGGAGGCCGCGATATTACGCAGGATCTCGGCGCTGGCGCTCTGGCGATCCCGCGCAATCGCCAGCTCGCTGCGCAGCCGGGCGTTCTCGGCTGCGAGTTCCTCGGCGATATCGTTGGGACGGTCAGTCATCCGCAATCCGGCTCGATGCCGCGAGCTGCGCGGCACCAAGCCGGATTATCACATCCCCCGTAGCTGGAGCCAGCTTTCGACGGGCCTCACGTGCCCGGCCGCGACACCTCGGTTTCCTTGCTGGTGATGAACTCCAGCAGCACGGGCACGCCTTCTTTGGTCTTCTGGATGCCCCGCCTGATCGCGGGGATGATGTCCTCGGGCCTCGACACCCGCTCGCCATAGCCGCCGAAGGCGCGCGCCATTGTGGCGTAGTCGCCGGAGATGTCGGTCGAGCGGTATTTTTCGGTCGAGATCGGCATCACTTTCAGTTCGATCGCCATCGAGAAATTGTTGAGCAGGATCGACATGATCGGGATGCGTTCGCGCACCGCCGTCTCGAAATCCATTCCCGTGAAGCCGATGGCCGCATCGCCCCAGACATTGATGCAGAGCTTGTCGGGCCTTGCGAGCTTGGCGCCCATCGCGAGCCCGAGGCCGTAGCCGAGTTGCGTCGTCTTGCCCCAGCCGAGATAGGTGAGGGGTTTTGTCGATTTCCAGAACGGCGAGAGCTGGTCGCGCGGGCTGCCGGCGTCGTGCGTGATGATGGTGTTGTCGATGTCGACGGTGTGCTGCAGGTCCCACAGCACGCGATAGGGGCTGAGCGGCGCGTCGTTGCTGGTGAGCTTCGGCATCCATTTCGCCAGCCATTCCTCGTGCGAGGTCGCGATCTCGGCCGCAACGGCGGAGGCATCGCGATCGGATGTGACGGTCTTGCCGATCTCCTCCAGCAGCGCGTCGAGCACGAGGCCGGCGTCGCCGACCAGGCCGATTTTCGCTTCCACATCCTTGTTGAGATGATTGGGATCGAGCGTGGAATGGATGATGGTCTTGCCCTTCGGCATCGCGATGCCGAAATTGGTCTCGGTGAATGAGCAGCCGATGCCGAAGATGACGTCGGCTTCAGTGAGGAATTTCGGCACCGCACGCGGCACGGCGAGGCCGCCGGAGCCGAGCGAGAGCGGATGCGTTTCCGGGAACGATGATTTGCCGCCGAGGCTGGTGGTCACCGGGATCGCCAACCGCTCGGCGAGCCGCTTCAATTGCGGCCAGGCCTGCGCGTAATGCACGCCCTGGCCGGCATAGATCACCGGACGCTTGGCGTTGACGAGCAGGCTGGCCGCCTCCTTCACATGCACGGGATCGGCGCCGTAGCGCGTGCGCAGCACCGGCGTGTAGTCGAGCGGCTCCGGCACCTCCTCGTTCCACATGTCCGAGGGGATCTCGACGATGACGGGACCGCCGCGGCCGTTCTTCAATTTCGTGAAGGCGCGGCGGAATATGTTGGCGACTTCCGCGGCGAGGATGATCGGCTCGGACGATTTCGAAAACGGCTTCATCGCCTCGCTGGAATTGAAGTTCGGCTCAATATGCGCAAGCCGGCGCTGATAGCCCATCGGCAGCACCAGCACCGGAACGGATTCGCCGAAGCACTGCGCGACGCCGCCCATCGCGTTCTCTGCGCCGGGCCCATGCTGCATGCAGAACGCGCCGATGCTGCGTCCCGACGTCACGCGCGAGATCGCATCCGCCATGTGGATGCCTACGCGCTCCTGCCGCACCATCACCGGGCGGATCTCGGCCTTGGCCGCGTGCTCGATCAGATGGTTGACGGGATAGCCGCAGAGGATCTCGATCCCCTCGCGCCGCATGATTTCCGCAATGGCGGTGCCGAGCTTCATGACGTCTCTCTCCCTGGCGAGGCCGGTTGATCCGGCTGGTTGGGGAGAGAGGATCAGGAATTACCCTGGGCGTAAAGCGCGTGCGGCAGGTGCGGCGGTAGGCCAGCTATGCATCGCGGGCGTGCACTGGCTTCGGCTGGCGATAGTGGCCGCGGCCGATCGCCCTCGGCGGCTCGCGCTCCAGCAGGCGCGAGGCCGCAACCAGATCCGGCGTCTCGAAGCCCTCGGCGAAGCCTTCATAGATCGGGGCCAGCAGTCGGACAGCCTTGATCCTGCGGTCGGTCCCGATCCAGTGTGCGGCGAGATCGGTGGCGATGCGCAATTCGAATGTCGCCGCTCCGATGGCGCGTGCTTCGGCGAGTGCCTGTTGCAGCCGTTTTTCAGCGCGTAGCGGCTCCCCGGAATGAAGAAGGACCGCTGCGTCGACCCGCTGAAGTTCTGACCGGCACCAGCGCTCGCCCTGACGTTCCTGATGGCCGATCGCCCGCGTGATGGCCTCGCGCGCCTCCGCGATCCGCCCTTGCTGCAAATAGGCGCGGGCGAGGACCGCGAGATAGCTGCCTATCCGCATCAGGAAGCGGCATTCGATCAACTCTTCGATCGCGGTTCGAATATGCTCCACCGCGCGCGGATCGCCACGCAAGTCGCGAAGGCAGGCGGAGAAATAGCGCTCGACCGGAACCCAGCGCGAGATGCGCTCGCGTTCCAGGTTGCGACGCAGCCGCATCGTGTAGCTCTCGAGCGCGTCGAGATTGCCGGTTTCGAACGCGACAGGAAGGGCGGCGAGGCCAAGTGCGTTCGATTGCGATACCCAATGACCACTGCGGTCCGCGGCATCGACCGCGTCTTGGGCCAGCCTCGCCGCGTAGTCGGGTTGTCCCTGCATCCAGGCCACGAAGGGCAGGTTGAAGCGGACGGTGATGAACCGGTAGACCTCGTTCGCGTCTTTGCGCGAACGGCCCTCTGCCAGGGAATAGTTTGCCGCAAGACGATCCAGAACCGGGCGGCTCTTGCTCAATTGGCCGGCAAAGGCGCGGGCCCAGGCCAGTGCCCGGTCGGCTTCGGACGTTGCCGTCAGGTCGCGTTCCCGGTCGGCCAGCGCGGTGGCCTCCTCGAGATAGGTTATGGCGCGCGGGAGCTGGCCGATCTGCAACAGGTAAAAGGCAAAGCCCACCAGCGCACGTTGCTGATACTCGATGTTGCCGGCCCGCCGTGCAAAGGCGATCGCATCGAGCCAGGCAACCTCGTTTTCATTCGACATGTTGCGGGCGTAGAACAGGCTCCATCCAAGGGCGCAGGCGAGCTTTGCCTTCGACAGATCATCGCACGCGACCGTCTTGGCCAAAGCGAGCGCACCGTTCAACCGTGCCTGCGCTTCCGACAGGATGGAGGTTTCCGACCACAGGGTGATCGCCGCAACCGTGAGCTTGATTCCCAGATGGGCATCGCCTGCCTCTCCGAATGCCCAAGAAAGCGCAGCTCTCAGATCGGCGATGCGACCGAGGTAGCGCTGGGTCCAATCGGTCGGCTCGCGCCAGTTCCACTCCTCCTCGGACTGCTCGAACAGCGCGAGGACGCATTCTGCATGGCGGCGCAGTGCCCGGCCGCAGGCCGGATCGGCCAAGCGTCGCTCGGCGGCATACCGCCGCGTGCTGTCGAGCAGCCGATAGCGCAGGCTTGCGCCGCGCGCCTGTGCACTCAACAGCGATTTGGCGACGAGACTGCCGAGGCCGGTGACGACGTCGACCGGGGTGATCCCCGCCGCCTCTGCGACGAAAACCGCATCGCCGGCGTCAAACGCCTCACTGAACACCGACAGCAGGCAGAATAGTCTCGCCTCGTTCTGCGGCAACAGACGAAAGCTCCAGTCGATTGTCGCCATCAGGGTTTCATGGCGCGGCGGTGCGCCCTCGGCGTCGGAGGCGCGAAAACCCAATTTCCGATCGAGCAGCGCCACCAATTCGCGAGGGGTGAACTTGCCGATCTGGGCCGCCGCCAGTTCGATCGCCAGCGGAAGGCCGTCGAGCGCGTGACAGATCGAGGCGACGTCCTCGCAATCGTCACCGGCGAACTGGTAGTCCGACCATTCGGCCGCGCGACGGACGAACAGCTGCACCGCCGGAAACCTGACGGCCTGATCGACGGTGAGGGCGAGGCCGGGTTTCGGTGAGGCCAGCGAACCTAGCCGCACGATATGCTCGGCGGCGGTGCCGAGCGGCTCGCGACTCGTCGCAAGCAGCCTGGACGGCGATGTATCCGTCATGAACTTGCCGGCAAAGATCGTGGCGGCGGGCAGCACATGCTCGCAATTGTCCAGGATGAGCAGCATCTGCCGCGGCCTCAAATAATCGAGAGCCGCAGCCAGACCGTTGTCCGTGTTGCCTCTGATGCCCAGCGCCGTCAGCAGCGCCGCGCCGAACAGCGTCGGATCGGAGATCGTGGCGAGGTCGACGAAGCAGACGCCGTCGCGGCACCGTGGTGCAAACGCCTGGGCGACGGCCACCGCAACCGTCGTCTTGCCGATCCCTCCCGTGCCAGCCAGCGTCACGTGCCTGTTGTCAGCCAACAGATCAGCGATTTCGGCGATGTCCGCTTCGCGACCAACGATGCCGCGCAACAATGGCGGATTGGACAGGGAAGGCGGATCGGCAAGCGCCAGATCGTCCTCGACCTCGCCGATACCGATTTGCACGTCCGCGATGAACTTGTACCCGCGGCGCGCCACGGTCGCGATGTAGAGGGGCTCGATCTGGGTATCTCCCAGCGAGCGCCGCAGGCTCCACATGTTGACCTTGAGATTGCTGTCGTGGAGGAAGGTGCCCGGCCAGGCCGCAGCCATCAGCTCATTCTTGCTGACCAGATCGCCGCAGCGCTGTACCAGCACCTGCAGGAGCTCGAATGCGCGTCCGCCCAGCTTGACGGGGCGCCCCTCGAGAAGGAGCAATTGGCGGCGGGGAACCAGTCGAAATGGGCCGAAGCAGTAAGTGAGTTCCCGTCGGCGTGTGCCCCGTTGTTGTGTTTCCGTGGCAGCCCGCATTGACCATTGCCAGTCGATCGAAAGGATCGCTTGCAATTATCATGCGCTGCAAAGCTGTTGAAGTGACCGGTTCTGAATTCGCACGATTGCTGCCGGCGGAATGGCTGCGACAAAACCGCTCGCGCGGGCCGGCTATTTCTTAGGCACGCCGAGAACCGCCATGTGCAGGACTTCGACTCCGCCATCGGCAAGTTCCGGAAGCTTGGCGAACCACGCCTGCACATAAGGCATGGCATTATGTGCGTCGAAATCGGCCTGGCTGGCGAACACCTCGTAGAAGATGAAATGACCCGGTTTGGCGCGGTCTTCCTGGAGAAAATAGACCAGGTTCTTGGGATCGCCGCGAACCAGGTCGATCAGCGGAAGCGTGACCGCACGCAACGCGTCTTCCTTCCCGGCCTTGGCGCGCACCTGGGCGACCACCGAATAGGCGCCTTCCGGAATCTCCTGATAGCGCACGCGCGGGGCTTCCTGCGCGACGACCGATGCCGTCGGCATGGCCATCGCGGCAGCGAAGAGCAGGGCGCCAAGCAAATTGCGGACGAGCTTTTGCATGATGCAATCCTCCACATTGAGATCATGGATGCCTTGTCGGGCGACCAGCGGAAGCCGGTCGCCCGACGATTGATGGTCAGCGCACGATTGTCTGCTGGCGCTTCGCCAGGGCCTCGCTGAAGCGCTGCTTGACCGGGCCGAGCGCTTTGACGAATTCGAGCTGCTCGCCCTCCGGCCCCTTGCAATAGATCAGCTCCCAGCCGTTCGAGGGTTCCGCGGTCACCCGGTTGGTGTTGGCGCTGCGAGGAGCGGCCTTGCGATCCGCCTCTGTCATGACGCGGATGGTACGGTTCGCTCTCACCTGCGTCATGCCGCGGCGCGCGGATTCGGCTTCGAGGTCGGCAATGAACTTGTTGAAGTCGACATCGTCGCGAACATGGAAGCAGATGTGCATCATGCGCGGGAAAGCCGGACTCATGTGCTCCAACGGTTCGGCAAAGCTCTTCGCGCTGCCCATGGGCTGGTCGGCCTCGCGATATTGCAACAGTTCGAGCACCATGTTGTCGAACTGGATGAAGCGGACATCGAGCCGTTGCGCTCCGCTTCTGAGGTCGGGAACCCCGATGGTCCGCGGATTGATCCCGCGCACGTTCGCCTCGATCTCCTGGTCGGCCAGCAGCGTGTTCTGTACGCCGTCGCCCTGGAAGTCGCCGTGACGGAAGACCTCGGTGCCGCCCAGCACCTCCGTATAGAATTGATAAGCCCGCTCCATGTTCTGCACCGTCAGCCCGAAATGCTGGACGCCCTGCAGCCGCGCACCGAGCGGCGCCTCGTCGCGCTCGGTTGACGACATGCCGCCCGGCACCGCGGACGCGGCTGACGGGATGCTGCCGACCGCAAGACCGGTGATCATCGCGGCGCCTGCCGTGCGAAGCAGGGTGCGGCGCTCGATCTCGGCAACGTTGCAGGTTTCGTTGGTCATTCTCGTCTCCTCGGTCTGTGGGTGATGTCATGTGCCGGTCAGCCGGCGTCCGGAAGCGGAGCCGCCGGATTGACGAGACCGGCCGATCGAAGTTCGCGCCAGAAATCGCCGGGTATTGATTGGTCAAGCGCCGCGCGGTCCTCGGCGATGCGGCCGGGCCGGCTCGCCCCGGGGATCACGGCGGCGACGACCGGGTTTGCCAGCGCGAACTGCAGGCCAGCCGCCTTCATGCCGATGCCGTAGCGGTCGGCGATGGCCTTGATCCGCGCCACCTTGTCGAGGATTTCCGGGGGCGCCGGCGCATATTCGAAATTCGGGCCGCCGACGAGCGCGCCCGAACTGTAGGGGCCGCCGACGATGATCGCGAGCTCGTGTTCCGCCACCATCGGCATCACCCGCTGAAGAGCCCGCGCATGGTCGAGCAGCGTATAGCGCCCCGCGAGCAGGAAGCCATCGGGGCGCGGCTCTTCGAGCGCGAGCAGCAGCTCGATCGGCTCGACCCGGTTGACGCCGAGGCCCCATGCCTTGATCACGCCCTCGTCGCGCAGCCGGTCCAGCGTCCTGAACGCGCCCTTGCGCGCGCTTTCGAACACCGACAGCCACTCGTCGCCGTAAAAATCCTGCGCGACGTCATGCACGAAGGCGATATCGATGTGGTCGATGCCGAGTCGCTTCAGGCTGTCCTCGATCGAACGCAACGTCGCATCGGCGGAGTAATCGTTCACGATCCGGTTCGGACGGCCGTATTTGAAGACGCCGCCCTTCTCGCCGAGGTCGCGTGCACCGACATCCTCGACCTCGTCCAGGATCAGGCGGCCGACCTTGGTGCTGACGATGTAGTCATTCCGCGGCCGGCCGGCGAGCGCCGCGCCCAAGCGGATCTCGGCGAGGCCCGCGCCGTAGAACGGCGCGGTGTCGAAATAGCGGATGCCGTCATCCCAGGCCGCTTTCACCGTCGCGAGCGCTTCCTGCTCCGGGATGTCGCGAAACATGTTGCCGAGCGGCGCTGCACCGAAGCCGAGCTTGCCCGGCAGAATAGTCTTGAGGGCCATGTTGCGAATCCTTGCGTGTGACGGCCGTGGGACCGATCTCAATCGGCCGGGGAGGTGTCTGCGCTTCTGATGAAGGCCGCGACCTCGCGCGGATGCGCCAGCATCACCGCGTGGCTGCTCTTGATTTCCGTCACCTTCGCGCCCGAGCGCTTGGCCATCATGCGCAGCAAGGACGGAGGGATAATGTGATCCTCCATCGTCACCATGTAATGGGTCGGCTTCGTCTTCCAGGCCACGCGGTCGACCTTGGTCTGCACCGCCTGCAATCCAAACGGCAATTGCGCCGCAGCCATGAAGCGGGCCGTTGCGGCATCGACGCCGGCGGCGAACGCGGTCGGGAATTTATCGTGGTCGACGAAGAGATAATTGCCCTCCTTGACCAGCGGACCCGCGTGCTCGCCGGGCGGCACGGGTATTTCCGACAGCGTGCTGACCGACTCCCCAGCCTCGGGCGCATATGCGGCGAGATAGACGAGGCTGCGAACCTTCGGGTTGTCGCCGGCCTCGGTGATGACCATTCCACCATAGGAGTGCCCGACGAGAATCACCGGATGCCGCGCCTTGGCGATCACACGCTCGGTCTCCGCGACATCGTCACGCAGCGAGATCGTCGGCTGCTGGACGACGAGCACTTCATAGCCTGCCTTCGAGAGAATGTCGTAGGTGTCCTTCCAGCCCGAGCCATCGACGAAGGCGCCATGGACCAGGACGATGGAGACGGTCTTCTCGGCGGCCACCGCGGGGGCGGCCGTTGCGATCGACATTGCGGCAAGTGCAGAGATAGCAGAGATAGCAGAGATAAGCGTCTTCATACCAGGCTCCAATCCTCGATGCGGCGGCATTGCCGTTGAAGAGCCTTTCACTAGCGCAGGCAGGCGTTGCGGTATTTCCGATTCCTGCGCGATGACGGACGCATCTTGCTGATCTCGGCTTTGGCAGCCGATCGCGCTGCGTTTCAAGTCTTTGCTGTGCCTGCGTTTTACCTCTTTTAACCGCGCCGCCTCTGGACTTCGCTATCGCCGCTTGTGAGAAATTCAGAGATCGGCGTGGCAGCGGCCCGGGCTGCAACTCATCACCGGATGGAATGATCGCTCGCTCGCGATACGGAGCCGGGATTCGCCGCAACGAAGCGGAGGTCATATGGCGCTCGTGACGCACGGAGATCAGAAATATCAGAACAGCGAGAAGCTCGCGGCGGCCAGCGACTGGCCGGGACTGAGCATCGAGCATCGCAAGTTCGAGGCGGGGCGCCAGGCAACGCCTGTCCCCATCTGCACCGAGCTCGTGATGTTGCTGTCAGGCGGCGGCATGGTGTGCCGCGCCGGCAATGGCGAAGTCCAGCAGAGCCTCGCCCGGCCGGGCATGAGCTACCTCGTGCCGGTGGGGACGCAGGAGAGTCACCTCGAGCTTTCGGACCGGATGGAATGCCTTCATCTCTATCTGCCGCCGGCGCTGCTGGACCAGGCCGCGCTCGCGGACTTCGATATCGATCCGGCCAAGGTCGAGATTGCTTATGCCCACGGTCTGGCGGACCAGATCCTCTTCCACATCTGCTCGCCGCTTCGCGACCTGCTCCATCGCCCGCGCCAGCCGACCGACGCGCTGTTCGTGGAGGGAATCCAGGTTGCGCTCGCGGCGCATCTGCTCGGGAATTACACGATCGACCGCTGGCGGCCGCCTGACAAGTCGCCGTCGCTCGATCCCAGGCGCCTGCAGCGCGTGCTGGACTATATCGAGGCTTCTCTTGGCAGCGATATCAGGCTGGAGGATCTCGCGGCCCAGGCTTGCCTCAGCCCCTATCATTTCTCCCGGTTGTTTCGCGAGGCGACTGGATTGTCGCCGCACCGTTACGTGACCGATCGCCGCGT
Source organism: Bradyrhizobium sp. AT1 (assembly GCF_001590795.1). Lineage (GTDB taxonomy): Bacteria > Pseudomonadota > Alphaproteobacteria > Rhizobiales > Xanthobacteraceae > Bradyrhizobium. The sequence continues at coordinate 2,625,416 of NZ_JXDL01000001.1, read as the reverse complement.
CCAGGCTGCGCGGCACGAACTCGCACGCAACCATCTCTCCCTGGTCGAAATCGCCCTGGAGTTCGGTTTCGGCTCGCAAGCCAATTTCACGCGCGTGTTCCGCAAGTCCGCAAGTCTCACACCGGGGCAGTATCGCGAATTGTGCTGCGGCCAGGCCGAGGTGAAAGCCGATCCGGCATTCCGCAGGGATTGCGCATGATTCCGCAGGAATCGGGAATACGGCTCAGCGTCCATCAGGCAGTGCTGTTGTGCCGACGAAGTCCGCTAGGGGATATACCGACATGATCGAGCTCACCGTCAACGGCACCAAGCACCGTGTCGACGTCGTTCCCGAGATGCCCTTGTTGTGGGTGCTGCGCGACGAGCTCGGCATCACCAGTGCCAAATACGGCTGCGGGGTCGCGCAATGCGGCGCCTGCACCGTTCACATCGACGGCAAGGCGGTACGGTCCTGTCAGGCGCATATCGGCGAGGTCGCCGGCAAATCGGTCGTCACGCTCGAAGGCCTTGGCAACAAGGATCACCATCCGGTCTTGCAGGCCTGGATCGAGCACCAGGTTCCGCAATGCGGCTACTGCCAGACCGGCCAGATCATGCAGGCGATTTCCCTGCTCACGAAGATCCCCAAACCGACGGACGAGCAGATCAATCAGGTGATGTCGGGAAACCTCTGCCGCTGCGGCACCTATCCGCGCATCCGCGCGGCGATCCATGCGGCCGCGGCCAAGAAAATGGCGGAGAAGTGATATGGGCCATATGCAGGACCTCTCGCGGCGCGCGTTTGTCTTCGGCTCCGCCGCGATGGCCGGCGGCATCGCCTTCGGCTGCTATGGCGGTGCCGAAGCGGCCGCACCGGCCGCCGGCGACAATCCCTTGACCGCCGGCCTCGGGCCGAATTCCGTGACGTTCAATCCCTGGGTCGAGATCAGCCCGGACAAGATCACGCTGATCGCACAGCATGCCGACATCGGGCAGGGCGTCGGCTCGGTGCAGCCGATCATGATCGCCGAGGAGATGGACCTCGATCCCGGCCAGTTCGAAGTTCGCTTCGCTGGTCCCAGTCCCGCCTATTTCAACACCGGGTTCAAGGAGGAGCTGGCGCCGTTCCTCGCCTCGGATCAGAGCCCCGCGGCCGAAGCGGGTCGCGCCGCGGCGCTCGAAGGTCTTCGAAAGTCCGGCATGCAGATGACGGGCGGCTCGAGCACGATCCCCGATACCTATGAGAAGCTGCGCAAGGCCGGCGCCATAGCGCGTGAAACGTTGAAGGCCGCCGCTGCCAAGCGTTCGGGCGTCGCGGTGGCCGACATCCGTACCCGATCCGGGCACGTGATCCTCCCCGACGGCAAGAAGATTCCCTATGTCGAGCTCGCGGCGGACGCCGCCGGCATTCCTCCGGTGCTCGATGCGCAGACGCGCGATCCCTCCACCTGGCGATTGATCGGTAAGCCGATGATGCGCCTTGACGTTCGCGCCAAGGTTCTGGGCGAGTTGAAGTTCGGCATCGACATGAAGATGGAAGGCATGCTGTACGCTTCCGTCAAGCTGAACCCCAACAAGGGGCAGCCGCTGAAATCCTATGACGCGAGCAAGGCGCAATCGATGCCGGGGGTCAGGAAGATCCTCGAAATCAACAATGGCATTGCGGTGATCGCCACCAACAGCTGGTACGCGATGAGGGCCGCCGATGCCGTCAGGTGCGAGTGGGCGCCTTCAGTGTACCCCGCCGACCAGGTCGACCATTGGAAGGTGCTGCAATCCTCGTTCAAGCCGGAGTTCCTGGGCAAGGAATGGCGCAAGATCGGCGATGTCGAGGCCGGCCTGAAGACAGGCAAGCGCATCGAGGCGGAGTATCGCGCGCCCTACGTCGCCCATCAGCCGCTCGAACCGCTCAACGGGATCGGCCTCGTCACCGACAAGGGGATGGAGATCTGGGTCGGCCACCAGAGCCCTCAATTCGTGCAGCATGTCGCGGCGACCGCGATCGGCCTGAAGCCGGAACAGATCACCTTCCACAATCAGTGGACCGGCGGGAGTTTCGGCCACCGTCTCGAGTACGAGAACGTGCGTGTGCTGGCCGAGATCGCAAACCAGATGCGCGGCACGCCGATCAAGCTGGTGTTCTCGCGCGAGGAGGATTTTCTCCAGGACATTCCGCGGCAGATTGCGCTCGCCCGGCACAGAGGCAGCATCGACAAGGGCAAGATCGTCGCGGCCGATCTGCAGCTGGCCTCGACGGCCCCGCTCAAGGGGCTGCTCGAACGTTCGGGCGCCCCCTCGAAGGATCCCGACGCTCAATTGGCGGCGGGCCTCTGGAACGTCTACTACGACATCCCCAATTTCCGGGCCACGACTTACGAGGCGCAGGGGTTGTCGCCGAGCACCACGTGGCGGTCGGTCGGTGCCTCGACGGCCGGCTTCTTCACCGAAAGCTTCATCGACGAATTGATCCATGCGGCGGGGCTCGATCCGATGAAGGCGCGGATCGAGATGTGCGCCGTGCCACACTACCGCAAGCTGCTGGAGACGCTGGCGGAGATGTCGGACTGGAAGGGACCGCTCGGCAACGGCCGAGGCCGGGGCGTTGCCTTCGTCGAGTCCTTCGGCACACCGACTGCCGAAGTCGTGGAGGTCACCAAGACCGACAGGGGCATCAGGATCGACAAGGTCTGGGTCGCGGTCGACGTCGGCAAGGTGATCGACCCCGTCAACTTCGAGAACCAGGTGCAGGGCGGGGTGGTCTGGGGCCTCGGCCACGCCATCAACTGCGAGCTCACTTACGCGAAGGGCGCGGTGCAGCAGACCAACTACAACCACCACGAGGCCATGCGCCTCTACCAATGTCCGGTGATCGAAGTTCGCGGGCTCGAGAACGATCCCAAGGTGAGGGGCGTCGGCGAGCCGCCCGTTCCGCCGGCGGCGCCCGCGCTCGCCAACGCGATCTTCGCTGCGACCGGGCTGCGCATCCGCGAAATGCCCTTCAACAAGTTCATCGATTTCGTGTGAGGCAGGCCATGAAGATATCGCTGATCGCACTGCTTCTCGCGGGCGTCGCCGTGTCTGCCGTCACGGGCATCGTCGCGGCCAAAGACGAGGTCAAGCTGGCGGCCAAGGACTTGCTGCCGCGGGGCAGCGTCAGCCGCGTCGAGGGGCTCGAGGCCTGGAAGCGGATCGAAGCGGTGGTGACGCATCCACGGTGTGCCAATTGCCATGTGGATGCCAAGGCCATCCCGATCTGGACACCGGCCGGCGAAACCAAGCCCCGCGTGCACGGCATGAACATCCACGGCGGCGAGAGCCGCATCGGCACGGAGGCGGTCCCGTGCTCGACCTGTCACATGACGTCGACCCAGGCGAACGAGCCCGCGCCGTCGCCGCCGCGCGCCGGCATCGACTGGCAGCTTGCGCCGGTGGCCTTCATCTGGTTCGGCAAGAGCGGCAAGGAAATCTGCGCGCAGATGAAAGATCCCAAGCGAAATGGCGGTCGCGATGCCGCAGGCCTCGTCGAGCATTTGCGCCACGATGCCTCGCTGAACGGCTTCATTCCGCGAGGCTGGGCGCCGGGAGAGGGACGTTCGACGCCGCCGGGCACCTTCGAGGACCATGTCAAGGACATGGCGAGGTGGGGCGCGGCGGGACAGCCCTGTCCGAATTGATGCGGGTCTGCCGCGCCGCGCCGGCGCGATCCCACATAGTCTCATCGAAAGGAAAAACCGTGACCCAACATGTCCTCTTCATCGTCACCAACGCAGCAGTGATTGGTCCGCATAGTCGCAAGACAGGCTTCTTTTTCGCCGAGATCGCCCATCCTTTCGATGTGCTCGACAAGGCCGGGGTCGCGGTCGAGTTTGCGTCGCCGGCCGGGGGATGGACGCCGTACGATGCGTATGACGAGAAAGATCCCGCCCAGAAGGAGTTTCTCGCGAGCAAGGCCTTTCGTCGCCTGAATCACAGTCGCAGATTGTCCGAGGTGGACGCTGCCGACTACGACGCCATCCTGGTGCCCGGCGGTCTCGGGCCCATGGTGGACATCCAGCGCAATGCAACGGTCCAGAGTGCCGTCGTGCGCGCCTGGACCACCGGCAAGCTCGTCGCCGCTGTTTGTCACGGGCCGTGCGCGCTGCTGGGCGTCAACCTCGGTGACGGCACGCCATTCGTGCGCGGCAAGAAGCTCACGTCCTTCTCGAAGAAGGAAGAATACGACTACGCCCGCGATGACGTGCCTTACGAGCTCGAGGACGCGTTGAGGGCAGAGGGGGCCGACTATTCGTCGGCCGCCAACTGGCAACCTCACGTCGTCGTCGATGGCCGGCTCATCACGGGGCAGAACCCCGCTTCGGCCGGACCGCTGGGAAAAGAGTTGCTGTCCGCCCTTAGGGACCGTTGAGGCGAGAATCTGAGACTTGAGGAGCGGGTGCAATTGATCGGCCGGACCCGCTCCCCGGACGTCGCTGCGCGCGATCCGGGCCGCGAGCTTGCGAGCTACCAGAGCCGCAGTTGGGCTGGCCGGCCAACAAACGTCCTATTTGCAGTTCTGGCAGATCATCAACTTTCGCTTCAACGCCCCGTCTTCCCGCTCGAGGACATCTGCATCCGGATCGGACCTGGTGTCCTTTGCGGCGCGTGACCTCATTGGCGCCGCCGCCTGGTGCGGGGCGTCATTGTCATCGACGGTGCCGACGCTGAAGCCGTCATAGTCGGCGGCCGGATTCGGTATCGCTTGAGACCCGCCTATCGTGGGCACCGTGGTCTCTGTGCGGGACGTCGCTGGCGGAGCTCTGTTTGTCGTCACCCGTGCGGGCTTGGTGGCACCCGGGCGCGGCGGCGATGCATCGGGCGGAGCAAGCGAAACCGGCGGGGCGTTCGAAGTCTGGCTTCTCGCGCTGTCATGCGACCATGCGACGACGAACACGAGGCCGAGAGCCAGGAGCGTCACGCTTCTCATCCGCATTCTTTCGGCAGCTCGGGTTCAACGATCGATGGCATGGCCCCGCCGAACCACGACGCGGACAGAGTATCAGGACCAGCATGGCCGTCAAAGCGTCATGGCCCGGACAGCGCACTGCGCCGTCCGGGCTGTATTCGATTGCGCTACCCGCAGGTCAGCGGGCCGGCGCCGGGCGCGCCTCGCCGGCTCAGACCAGCGTGCCCGCGTGAAGGTTCGCGTGCGCGAGCAACGACTGGATCACGACGTTGTCGCCGGGCCCACCGTCCAGCACGTCGAGGCCGCCACCGCCGATCAGCACGTCATCGCCAAGCCCGCCGAGCAGCGTGTCGTTCCCGGCGCTGCCGATCAACACGTCGTCGCCGGCACCGCCGTCGAAGACGAGATGCGGCCCGCCCGGGCCGACGCCCGAGGCCTCGATCACGTCGTCGCCGCCGAGGCCGTTGATGGTGATGGTGTCGTTGAAGTCGAAATTCTCGATCACGACCTGGCTGGCGAGGCCGTCGATCACCAGCGCGCCGTTGCTGTTGAGCGACAGCGTGATGACGTCGTCGCCGCCGGTGCCGTTGATCACGATGTTGTCGACCGCGCCGTCGCCGCCGGGGTTGCCGGGGTTGGCACCGAGGTCGATCTTCACCTGCGTCACGTCGGTGCCGGTCATGTCGCCGACGGTGATCTTGTCGGCGCCGCCGCGGGCATCGAACGCGATCGTCTCGACGCCATGCGTGTCCATCGTGATGTTCGCGACGTCGCGCGTCAGCTCGGCGCGGGAGCCGTTGGCAAAGATGTTGATGTTTTCGGCGATGTTGGCGCCGTTGAACAGCAGCGTGTCGCTGCCGGCCTGGCCCTCGACCGTGTCGTTGTCGTCACCGGGATTCCAGACGAACGTGTCGTTGCCCGCACCCATCAGCGCGACGTCGTTGCCGTCGCCGCCGTTGATGAGGTCGTCGCCCTGGCTGCCGCGGATGGTGTCGTTGCCGATGCCGCCGTTGATCGTCAGCTGCAGCACGCCGGCAGCAAGGCCGCTGGCGTCGATGACGTCGTCGCCGGAAAGGCCGTTGAGCGTCAGCTGATCGGTGGCATCCATGGAGTTCAGGTGGGTGGCCGCATGCAGGCCGAACACCGTCACGCCGCCGGCATTGCCGCTGACGCCGAACGTGTCGGCACCCTGGGTGGCATCGACTGAGACTGTATCGACGGCGCCGTCGGGCGTTCCGGTCGAGCCGCCGAGATCGATGTTCACCCGCGTCAATTCGGTTCCGCTCAGATCGCCGACGGTGATATGGTCGGAGCCGCCCAGCGCATGGAGATCGACATGCTCGACCCCGTGCAGGTCCATCGTGATGTTGGCGACGTCGCGCGTCAGCAGGGCGCGATCGCCGTTCGCCACGACGGACATGGTTTCCGCAATGTTGGCGCCGAAGAATCGCAAGCTGTCGACGCCGGTGCCGCCCTCGACGGTGTCGCTGCCGTCGCCGGGGTTCCATTGAAAGACGTCGGTGCCGGCGCCGAGCAGCGCGACGTCGTTGCCGCGGCCGCCGACGACGACATCATTGCCGTCGCCGCCGATCAGCGTGTCGTTGCTGCCGCTGCCGGTGATCGTGTCGTTGCCGGCGCCGCCATCGATGGTCAGGTGCACGATCCCTGCGGCCAGCGTGGCCGCCGAGATCGTGTCGTTGCCGCCGAGGCCCTCGACGAGAAGCGCATCGTTCGCGCCTTCCGCATTGGTGATGGCCACGGCAGCCGGCAGTCCCGTGACCGCAACCGACGTGCCCGTGCCGGATATCTCGATCGTATTGCCGCCGTTGGTGCCGACCAGCGTCACGGTGTCGGCCGCGCCGTCGCCGGTGCCGTTCGACCCGAGATCGATGTTGACCTGCCTGACGTCGGTGCCAGCCAGGTTGTTGATGACGATGTTGTCGCTGCCGCCCTGGGCATTGATCGTGACAGTTTCGATGCCGTCGAGGTCCATCGTGATGTTGGCGACATTGCGGGTGAGCAGGGCATGGCCGCCATTGGCCGCGGACAGTGTGATGTCCTCGCTGATGTTCGAGCCGTTGAACAGCAATGTGTCGGTTCCGGCCTGTCCGTCGACCTTGTCGCTGCCGTCGCCGGGATCCCACTGAAAGGTGTCGTTGCCGGCGCCGAGCAAAGCGGTGTCGTTGCCCTGGTTGCCGTCGACGAAGTCGTTGCCGTCGCCGCCGAGCAGCAGGTCCGCGCCGTTGCCGCCGAGGATGGTGTCGTTGCCGGCGCCGCCGTCGAGTGTCAGCGTGATCAGCGCGGCGAGATTGCCTGTCGCGGTGATCATGTCGTCACCGCCACCGGCGTGGACTACGAGGTTTTCGGTGGTGCCGATGTCGAGCGAGAAGGGGGCGGGATCGACACGGTCGAAGCGCACGCGGGTGCCGTTGGCCGTGATGGCGAAGGTCTCGCCGCCGTTGCCGCCATTGACTTCCGCGGTGTCGATGCCTTCGCCGCCTTCCATCAGGTCGCTGTCGTCGCCGGGGTTCCAGATCATGCGGTCGTTGCCGGCTTCGCCGAACATCTGGTCGTTGCCGTCGCCGCCGACCAGCACGTCATTGCCGGAACCGCCGAACAGCAGGTCGTTGCCGCCCTTGCCGAACAGCGTGTCGTTGCCGGACTGGCCGAACAGCAGATCGCCGCCGGATCCGCCGCTCAGCGTATCGTTGCCGGCGCCGCCGAACAGGTTCGCGGCGGGCATCGCGCCGTTGCTCTCGTCGATCGTGATGATGTCGTTGCCGTCCTGGCCGAAGGCCTGGATCAGTTTGGTGTTGGCGACCGTGGCGGGGCCACCCTTGATCGGGACCGCGCCATGGTTGACGACGATCGTCCCCGCCGCGTTTCGGCCCAACGTGACCGCGTTGTTGTGGCCATTGCCAAAGACGGTGAGAATTCCGGCAGAAAAATTCGCTGTGACAGCCATGTTCACTTCTCACTCTACGTGATCGAAATAGGCCGTGCGGCGGTATCGTGACGCTTTTCGCGATGCCGGGCGAACGGCAGACAATCCGTCTGTAGGCCCGGGTGCCAGTTCCGGCTTGGCTGAAGTCTTCCGATGGGCTCCTGTTTTCCTTGAGAACAGCTTGATTTTCGGGAAGGGCCGGGTGGAGCGACAGTTCACGCAGCCGTGTTCGCGGCAGCCCGGCCGATGCCATCCACCATCCGTTGTGTTGCCCGGCGGGCAAAACACGCCAGCGCTGGGTCCATGGGTCTCGGCAAAAATATTCGAATTTACAGAAGTTCGGTTTTGCCGTACAAGCCTGGCCATCCCGCCCGCCACAAGGGGCGTTTCGCGATCGTCACGAGACGCGGGCCGGGATGCGGTGGCCGCGACGGCGTCGGCGCGCGATGGTGGCTAGCAGGGCGGGAAACCGTGAGCAGCGGCAGGCGCGATACGACACGGCGCTGACAGCGTCTTCGAATGGTCTTTGCGGCGAGCGCACGCCAGCCGCGGAGAACCCAGCGACGACGTGCGCGGACGGAGAAGTCGTGTGGTCCTGACGCCCGGGGTTCTGGCGTCAAGTCTTGGCGGAGATGTGGCGGCCAACCGGCACGTGCATCGATCATCCGCAAGGCGACGGGGGCAATAGTGCAACGCTCCCCGAGGAGAGCGCGAAGGACACCGTGAAAACCATCGCGCAGGGAAGGCCGGGCGACCGGCGTCACCTGTGATCCACCCCGTGCGCATTTTTTCGCACACGGGATTGCGGGTGCCAGCCGGCGCCCGGCCTTCCCTGCGCCCTTGCTTTCAAGAAGGGCGGAAGAAGCCAGCAAACCTCGGGCGAAACACGCCGCGAGAATGAGTCGCCGTGTCTATCGCCAGAAATCGGTCTCGTGCCCCGGACGCGCCGCAGCACGAAGTGATGCGGCGCAGAGCCGGGGCCCAGTCTCACAGCGCGACCGTCGGAAACATGGGTCCCGGCTCTGCGCAGCAGCGCAAGAGCGCCGCAGCGCGTCCGGGACACGAGAGCGGCGCGATATGGCCAATGACGTCGGTTGGAGAGGCGCCAACGCGTCTCTACGTCGTTTCCTCCAGCGCCCGGCGCAGCCGGCGGACGATCACGCCGCGGGCGCGGTCGTCGGCGGCGGCGCCGATCCGGTCGTTGATATCGAGCATGAGCTCGGACATCTCGTTGTGCCAGTCGAGGCGGGTCACGGCCTCCGGCGCGAGGCGCCGGCGGTGATCGACGTCGAGCACACGCGGTTCGGGCGCGGCGAGCTCGTAGATGTCGTCCAGGGTCGGCTGATAGACCTTCGCCGCCGGAACGATGCGCTCGGCGACACGTTCGGCGAGTCCCGCGATGGCGCCTTCCTCGCCGTGGACCAGGAACAGCCCGCGGGCGATCGGCCGTCGCGCCGCGATCCAGCCGGCCATGCCGGCGCCGTCGGCATGGCCGGAATATTCGTCGATCATGCGGATGCGGGCCGCGACCTTGATTTCCTCGCCCTGGATCCGCACCGCCTTGGTCCCATTCTGGAGGAAGCGGCCGAGCGTGCCGTTGGCCTGGAAGCCGGCGAGCAGCACGGTGGCGCGCTCGTTCCACAGCCAGCGCTTCAGATGATGGCGGATGCGGCCTGCATCGCACATGCCGCTCGCGGCGATGATGATATGGAATCCGGACAGGCGCATGATCGCCTTGCTCTCGTCCGCGGTCTCGGTGAATTTGAGATGAGGCGAATTGAGCAGGCGCGCGGCATCGACCGACGGGTCGAGGCTCTCGGCATGGCGGCGAAACACTTCGGTGGCGCGGATCGCGAGCGGCGAATCGAGGAAGATCGGTGCGGTCGGAATCTCGCCATGCTCCATCAAATCGACGAGATCGACGATCAGCTCCTGGGTGCGCTCGACCGCGAAGGCGGGGATCAGCAGCGCGCCGCCGGCACTTGCTGCCTCGCGCACCTCGGCGGCGAGGTGCTTGCGGCGGAGGGCAGGGGTCGTCGCCTCGCGCAGGCGGTCGCCATAGGTCGATTCCGAGATGACATAGTCGAAATCGGTCGGCGCCTCGGGATCGGGCTGCAGCAGCTTCGCCTCCGGGCCGACATCGCCGGAGAGCAGCACGCGCATCGGACGCGGCGCGCCTTGTTCGTCGATTTCGAGCTCGATCGAGGCCGAGCCGAGCAGATGGCCGGCGTTCCAGTAGCGCGCGCGGACGCCGGGGATCACATGGGTCCAGCTTTCATAGTCGACGGCGCGAAACGATTGCAGCGATGCAATCGCGTCGGCCTGCGTGTAGATCGGGTAAACTTCCTTGCGGCCCCGCGAGACGTTGCGCCGGTTGAGCTGCGTGACTTCCGATTCCTGGATGCTGCCGGCGTCGGGCAGCATGTAGGAGCAAAGGTCGATGGTGCCCCGCGTCGCCAGGATCGGTCCCTCGAATCCGCCTCGCACGAGCTTCGGCAACAGGCCGCTATGGTCGATATGGGCGTGCGTGAGCAGCACGGCGTCGATATCGGCAGGGCGGAACGGAAAGGCGCCGTAGTTGAGCTCCTTCAGCGTCTTCTGGCCCTGGAACAGGCCGCAATCGACCAGGAAGCGGCCCGTCGCGGTCTGGAACAGATAGCTGGAACCAGTCACGGTGCGGGCGGCGCCGCAGAACCGAACGGTGATGCTCATGGAATCGTCTCCGGAAGATGTGTCCTGGTCAGTTCGCGTCGCAACGCGGCTGCGAGGCTCTCGTCGAGCGCAATCGCGTTGGTCGGATGCGGAACGCTGTCGGTCGAGCGAACCGATCGGATGCCGGCTTCGGTGAAGGCGGCGAGCATCGCGGGTGGAAACAGCGCATGCGTCACGACCGCATCGACGGCGGTCGCGCCCATCGCCGTCAGGGCCTTGGTCGCTTCGATCAGCGTCGTTCCGGAGGAGACTATGTCGTCCACCAGCAGCGCCGGCCGTCCCGACAGCAGGCCGGGGTCGGCAAAACTGATCGCCACGGAACGATCGCCGTGCCGCGTCTTGCTCGCCACCGTATGCTGCAATCGCAGCCGGCTCGCGATGTCGCTGACCCAGGGCTCGGACTCCATGTCGGGTCCGATCACGACCGTGGCGGGGTCGATGCCGGCCGTCGCTATGGCCTTCGCGATAGCCGGCATCGCGGACAGGTTCTCCGCTTCAATGCCTGGAAAGACGGACCTGATGTCGGGGGTGCGATGCAAATGCGCATCCACGGTGACGATGCGGTCGACGGTCCTTGCCAGCAGCGCGCCCATCGCACGCTGGCTGATGGCTTCGCCCGCATGAAACGCAGCATCCTGCCGCATGTAGCAAAGATAGGGCGCGATCAGCACCAGCCGCTTGGCGCCGCCGCGCCGCAGGGCTTCCGCAGCGAACAGCAGCGTGATCAGCTTGTCATTGGGCTGATCGAGCGGGGCATAGAGGAGTGTGGTGTCGGTCGCCGGCGCGACGGCGACGCGCAGCTCGCCGTCGGGAAAGCGATGCACGGCGATCTCGGCGCAGGACAGGCCAAGTCGTGCCGCGAGGCGTTTCGCCGCGTCGCTGCCGCCGGACAATGTCTGAAGCGAGATCGTGCTCACGACGCCGACTTGCCTTGCGGGGTCTCGTGACCGTTGACGAGGTAACCGCTTTGCTCGGTGGCGGCATCGGTCGCCAGATCATGCTCGGGCCGGTCGAAGGTGTAGACCCGATAGAGCGGCTCGCCCTGCTCGACGCGGTCGCCGATCTTCTTGAACAGGCGGATGCCGGCGCCCTTGTCGAGCGGCGCGCCGGCGGTGCGGGCGAGGCGGTTGAGACGCAGGCAGTCGATCGCGGACACGGTGCCGTCCTGCGCCGCCTTGACGTCGAAGCTGAGCGGTCCCAGCTCGTTGCTGCATGTCGACGGGCCCTGGGCGTCGATGATCTTCTGCATCTGCTTCAGAGCCGCGCCGCTGTCGAGCAGCTCGCGCGCCCGCGCATAGCCGGCGCCGCCCCGCAGCTTCGGATCGTATTCCAAGAGATGAGCGGCGAGCCGCAGCGACTTCTCGCGCAGATCGCGCGGCGCATCCGGTTCGTTGCCGAGCACGGCCATGACGTCATTGGCCTCGAGCACCGGTCCGATGCCGTTGCCGATCGGCTGGCTGCCGTCGGTCATGATCACCTCGACCGAGCGGCCGAAGCGGTCGCCGACGAATTCGAACAGCTTGCGGAGCCGCATCGCCTCGACGCCATTGGTGACCTTCGCGGTCGGTCCGACCGGAATGTCGATGAGCAGATGGGTCGAGCCTGCCGCGATCTTCTTGGACATGATGGAGGCGACCATCTGCTCGCGCGTATCGAGGCTCAAGGGACGCTCGACCGAGATCAGGACGTCGTCGGCCGGCGACAGGTTCACGTGGCCGCCCCAGATCAGACAGCCGTTGCAGGCCGAGACGATCGCCTTCATCTCCTCGACGCCGACATTCACCCGCGCCAGCACCTCCATCGTGTCGGCGGTGCCGGCAGGCGAGGTGATGGCGCGCGAGGAGGTCTTGGGAATCGGCAGGCCGTGCGCGGCGACGATCGGCACCACCACCATCGAGGTGCGGTTGCCGGGAATGCCGCCGATGCAATGCTTGTCGACGACGACGGGCGTCGGCCACACCAATTGCGTGCCGGCCTGGGCCATCGCCCCGGTGAGGGCGAGCAGCTCGTCGCTGGTGATGAAGCTCGCCGAACCGATCAGGAAGGCAGCGATTTCCATGTCGGAGTAGCGATAATGCGCGAGGTCGTTGATGATCGCGCCGATCTCGGCCTGGCTCAGAATTCGTCCGCGGATCTTCGCGCGCACCGCTTCCAGGCTCTCCGGAGGTGCGGCAGGTCTGACCGTGACAAGTGTGCCGGCGCCTTGCGCGAAGCGGCGCAACGCCGGTTCAGAGAGGCCGATCTCGTCCGGGGCCACCAGCGTATCGTCGTCGGTGATCAGCAAGGTCGCGAGCAGGACCTTGCCGCCCTGGTTCAGCTCGACGCGGCTGAAGCCGCGGAAAATCTCGGCGCGGAGCGCCTTCGACTGCCTGGAGATAATGACGACGTTCTCGCGGCCGGTATCGAGCCGGACGCGGCGGATTTTCAGTTGGGAGTGCGGGAGGTCTGGATGCATGGACAGGCCGGCAGGGAGGAAACTCAGCCTCCATGCTTAGCCGTCGCGATGCCAGTGCTGTTGACCCAGATCATGGCCGGCACGACCGGCCGGCCTGCGCGCCATGACGATGTCGCTGATGCCGGAAGGCCTCCGGTCGGGTCGGCCGGTTACTTCGTGGCGGCGTCGATCGAGTTGAACTTGTTGTTGAGCAGTGCGCCGCCGGTGCTGTTCACGATGGTGACGATCGCGAGCGCGATTCCCGCGGCAATCAGGCCGTATTCGATCGCGGTTGCAGCATTCTCATCGGCAAGGAACGACCTAAGCAAACGCATTCCCAACTCCTGTTCATCCGATCCAACGTGTGGCCGCGTCGTCGTCGAACTCGTCAATCGATCGAATAAGTCTTCACGCGCGCCAAAAGAATTAAGCCCGGGCGCGCGCGCCTCCGCTGATACGACGGCATCCCTTAAATTTAGGTTCCATCGGCCCGTCCAAATGGATTCAAATCACCGGCCTGCCACCGACAGGGGTTGCGAAGCGCGCCGGGAGCCGCTCGCCGCACCGGAGAGCGGCGTGCCGGTTAACGGATCGTTGAGGCTGTTGGCCGGGCCATTGCGCTCATCCGCGCCGGCCGCCCGCGTTCAGCGCCCGCAACATGGCGATGCGGGCGAACATCACCCAGCCGCCGCCGGTTTCGGCCGCCTTGATCAAGGTCTCGATGGCGATCTGCCAGTGCGCCTCGTGCTGGGCGTCCTCGGGCAGGCGCATGATGTAGTCCGCCGCCTGTTGAAGCGTGCGCAACTGGCGCCTGTTGTCCACGCGAACGGGATCGTCGAACGCCGTCGACCAGGGCATGTCAGGCCGCCTGATCCGGAAGGAGTGACATCACGGCGTGATCGCAGATGCGATGCTGGTCAGCTCGCCTTCTTCGCCCGCGCCGGTGCGCGCACCGGCTTGTCGGCGGCCTTTTTCGGAGCCTCCTTCGCCGTCTTCGCCGCGGGCTCCTTGCCGCCCTTGCCTGAGATCGGCAGCAGCATCTCGCGCTGGCCCTCGACGCGCTTCTTGGGCTTCTTGGCCTTGGTGGCCTCCTTGGCGACCTTCGCCGCGGGCGCCGTGTCCTTCTCGTTCGCGATGCTCTTCTTCAGCGCGTCCATGAGGTTGATGACGTTGCCGCTGCTCTTCGGCGTGGCCTTGGCCGCGATCGGCATGCCGGAGCGCTTCTTGTTGATGAGATCGATCAGGGCGCTTTCGTAATGGTCCTCGAACAGCTCGGGCTCGAACGCACCGGACTTCTTCTCGACGATATGCTTGGCGAGATCGAGCATGTCCCTGGTGAGCTTCACGTCCTGGATGTCGTCGAAATATTCGGTCTCGCTGCGGACCTCGTAGGGGTAGCGCAGCAGCGTGCCCATCAGCCCGCTCTCGAGCGGCTCGAGCGCGATGATGTGCTCGCGATTGGTCAGCACGACGCGGCCGATCGCGACCTTGTTCATGCTGCGGATGGTCTCGCGGATCACCGCATAGGCGTCATGGCCGACCTTGCCGTCGGGCACGAGATAATAGGGGCGGATCAGATAGCGGTTGTCGATGTCCGCCTTCGGCACGAACTCGTCGATGTCGATCGTGTGGGTGGAGTCGAGCGCGATGTCGTCGAGCTCGTCCTTGGTGACCTCGATATAGGTGTTGGTGTCGACCTTGTAGCCCTTGACGATGTCCTCGGATGTCACCTCGTCACCGGTCTCGGCGTCGACCTTGAGGTACTTGATCCGGTGGCCGGTCTTGCGGTTGATCTGGTTGAAGGAGACCTTCTCGGTGTCCGAAGTGGCCGGATAGAGCGCGACCGGACAGGTCACGAGCGACAGACGCAGAAAACCCTTCCAATTGGCGCGGGGGGCCATGGGCTACTCCAAACGCAACAGGGACAGACGACTAGGATACCATCGAGGAACAACGAATCAAAGCAAGGTCGGTTGCTGAATCTTGCAACTGCGTTAACCGGCCGCGGGGCCAAGCCATCGCCGCCCGATCCGGGCGCAAGAGCCGGAACATCATATCCCATCACGCGTTGGCTGGGGACATCGGCTGCGAGGAGGTCGCGGCTATCGGGAGCGACATCCACAGATTGAGGGCATTATGGCAACCACGCGAGAGCAGCAACCGATCGTCGAAACGGCAACCGAGGCGCGGCAGGGTGAACCTGGGCCGTCCGTCGCCGCCCTGCTCGCCATCTCGACCGGGCTTGCGATCCTGATCCTCGCCGTCATCTGGTTCGTGTTCTTCCGGACCTGACGGCCGAGTTGACGGGAAGGGCGGACCTTCCGGCGCGCCGCGATACGCGGCACATTACGCCCGTCCTGCTGCCGGCTCGCCCGGTCGCAGGGCGGGCGCAGTCGCGTTGGCGGCCAGCATCGTATATGACCAAAAAGTAACGCGGCGGGTTCCCCGCGTTCATACGCGGTTCACGCCGGAATTGCTCATCTGGCGCGGTGTTGATGCAATCTATTTCTGGAGAGAAGCGTGCGCCTGCTCGTTGTTGAGGACGACCCCGATCTCAATCGCCAGCTCACCAAGGCGCTGACCGACGCCGGTTATGTCGTCGATCGTGCCTTCGATGGTGAGGAGGGGCACTATCTCGGCGACAACGAGCCGTATGATGCCGTCGTGCTCGACATCGGCCTGCCGAAGAAGGACGGCATCTCGGTGCTGGAAGCCTGGCGCCGCAACGGCCGCACCATGCCGGTGCTGATCCTCACCGCACGCGACCGCTGGAGCGACAAGGTGCAGGGCTTCGACGCCGGCGCCGACGACTACGTCCCCAAACCGTTCCACCTCGAGGAGGTGTTGGCGCGCATCCGCGCGCTGCTGCGGCGCTCGACCGGCCATGCCCAGAGCGAGCTCAGCTGCGGCCCCGTGACCCTCGATACCCGGACCGGCCGGGTCAGCGTCTCCGGCAATCCGGTCAAGATGACCTCGCACGAATATCGGCTTCTGGCCTACCTGATGCACCATTCCGGGCGGGTGGTCTCCCGCACCGAGCTGGTCGAGCACCTCTACGACCAGGATTTCGACCGCGACTCCAACACGATCGAGGTCTTCGTCGGCCGCATCCGCAAGAAGCTCGACGTCGACATCATCCAGACCGTCCGCGGCCTCGGCTATCTCCTGACCCCGCCGGCCGCCTGATGCGTTCCGGGGCTTGACGGACAGCCCCGACAGGGGCCTTGGTCCGGACATGAGCTCCGACGCCCTGCCATCCTGCGCCTGCCGGGATCATTCCGATGCGCGCTAGTTCGCTTGCGAACCGCCTGTTCCTGTCGGCGACCGCCTGGCTCGTGGTGATCCTGGCCATCACCGGCGTGGTGCTGTCGTCGGTCTACAAGAGCGCGACCGAGCGCGCCTTCGACCGCCGCCTCAACCTTTATCTGCGCACCCTCATCGCCGAGGTCGCGACCCCCGACGAGCCGCCGGACCGTCAGTTCCAGTCGTTGGGCGAGCCCCTGTTCGAACTGCCGCTGTCCGGCTGGTACTGGCAGATCACGCGGACCGACACGGAAAAGCCGGAAGTGCGCTCCTCGCGCTCGCTCTGGGACAAGAAGCTGCCGAAGCTGGAGGAGCAGGGCACCGAGCTCACCGCCGCCGGCATTCGGCTCGCTTATGTCGATGGGCCCGAGGGGCAGAATTTGCGCATGGTCGAGCGTCCCGTCGATCTCGGCGCCGACGGCAAGTTCCTGGTCAGCGTGGCCGGCGACGACACCGAGATCTTCGACGAGACGCGCAGCTTCGACTATTATCTCGGCGGCACCTTCACCGCGCTCGGCATCGTGCTGCTGCTCACGACGGTGTTCCAGGTCCGCTTCGGCCTCGCGCCGCTCAAACGCATCTCCGAATCGATCGCCGACATCCGCTCCGGGCGGGCGGAGCGGCTCGAGGGAGAATTCCCGGTCGAGATCGCGCCGCTTGCGCGCGAGACCAACGCGCTGATCGACGCCAATCGCGAGATCGTCGAGCGCGCGCGCACCCATGTCGGCAATCTCGCCCATGCGATCAAGACGCCGCTCTCGGTCATCGTCAACGAGGCCGGCGCCCACGCGGCCGACCCGTTCGCGGCCAAGGTGATGGAGCAGGCCGACGTGATGCGCGACCAGGTCGCGCACCATCTGGAGCGTGCCCGCATCGCCGCGCGAGTCTCCGTGGTCGCGACCGTGACCGAGGTCGCACCTGCCATCGAGGCGCTGCGGCGGACCATGGAGAAGATCCATCGCGATCGCGGCATCGTGGTCGAAGCCAAGGCCGATCCGTCGGCGAAATTCCGCGGCGAGCGCCAGGACCTGGAGGAGATGGTCGGCAACCTCGTCGACAATGCCTGCAAATGGGCGGCTTCGCGCGTCTCCATCGAGGTTCTGGTGGAGACGCCGACCCAGGCGGGCGCCGGCCCGCGCCTGCGGATCATCGTCGATGACGACGGCCGCGGACTGTCGGAGGCCGAGCGCGCCCAGGTATCCCGGCGCGGCCAGCGGCTCGACGAGTCCAAGCCCGGCTCGGGGCTGGGGCTGTCGATCGTGACCGACCTTGCTGCGCTCTATGGCGGCAGCCTCTCGCTCGGCGGCGCGCCGACCGGCGGCCTGCGGGCGGATCTGGTCCTGCCGGCAGTCTAATCCCTTGGTTCCACGTGGCTTTTCATCCTCGCCAAGGCCCCGGCCGAAGCCAACCGGAGGGATTCCGTACGACTTCCTAAACCGCTTCTTAAGTGGGCCCTCCTATGATCGCGCCCGGACGCATCCCATGTCCGCCATCTTACCGTGCATTTACCCGGGCGCATGAGCCAGACATCGATCGAGCGGCTGAGGGACTATCTCGCGCAGCTCCCGCCGCAGGCGCAGGCCCTGCTGATGCGGGAGTTCGAGCGTGCGCTCGAACGCGGCCAGGACACGGCGGTGGCGACCCTCGTGCTCGAGCAATTGCGCAAGATCGTCCGTAAGACCGAAGCCGAGGAGGCCGCGCCGCCGCGCACGGACGACCTGTCCCGGCTGCTGTTCCAGGCGTTGGAACCGTTCCTGGTCGAGGCGGGCGTTCCGATCCGGGTCGGGCAGATCCGCCGCGCCTCGCTGCATCCGATCTGGCAATGGCTGGGCCGTGACGGCGCCCCGGACAAGGTGAACGAATTCGAGGCGGCGCTGGCGCGCATGCCGGCGGACAGTGCGGGGCAGGTCGAGGCGCTGGCCTCGAAGCTCCAAGCGGTCGCTGCGGACGCCATTTTCGCGCTGACGGGTCCCGGCGGCGGCGACAAGTCGCGCGCGCTGGCCCGGGTCGGCCCGCCCAACGTGATCGAGGACCTCTATTCGATGGGAGCCGTGCTTCAGGTCCGCGACGCCATCGCCGCCCTGAACGAGAAGCTGCCGCGCACCTTACGCGCGTTCGGCGATCCCCAGATCGCCTCGGTGACGTCGGCGCTCAACATTCCGGTGCTGCAGACCCCGCAAATGCTGCCCTTCGCGCTGTCGATCGTGGTGCAGCGGATGACAGCGCCGTGGCAGATCATCCGCCTCGCCATCAAGATTGCCGCCTCCGACGACGAGATCCGCGTCGCCGCGACGCCCTACGGCGTGGCCGTCACGATCGCGCTGCACGATCTGTCCTGCGTTGCCGCCACCCTGCGCATGGACATCAAGCGCGGCCATTTCGACAACGTTGCCGGCAATCTCAAAGCGTTGCATGACGGCGTGCGCGGCCTGCGCACCGAGCTCGACCTGCGCAACGATTCCGCCTGGGGCAAGCAGCTGACCTCGATCCGGGCCGACATCTCCAATGCACTGCAATCCGAGATCGACAGCGTTCCCGGCCGCGTTCGCCGCATCCTGCGCCAGCGCGCCGAGAAGGACATTCCGCCGGGGGCGCGGATCGACAGTACCGAGGTAGAGGAAACCGCGGCGCTGATCGATTTCGTCGCGACCTGCCGCAACTATGCGAGCGAGCTTGCGATCAACGAAGTGACCCTGCGCACCTATTCAGACCTTCAGCAATATGTCGAGCGCTCGACCGAGCAATTGGTGCAGTCGCTGCGCGCTGCCGATCACAAGGTCCGCACCTACAGGCAACAGCAGGTGCAGGCCGCGATTCGCTTCTGCCAGGTGCTGTTCGGCGACGATTACGCCTCGCTGATGAGCCGGGCCGCGGAGAACGCTGCGACCGGCGAGCGCAAATCCTCGCGCGCAAGCTGATTCAAGCGCATCTTTTCGTGATCACAATTTGTGGTTGACGGTGCCGGTGGCGCGCCGTACGGTCCCCGTGCAAATCCGGGGAACTTCTATTTGTGGGCGCATGAAACCCGTTATCAGCTCCATCGAAATTGAGAACCGCGTCATCGTTGCCAAGTATCAAAGACTGATGGTCGGCGCGAAGGTGGTGCTGGTCGAGAAGGCAAGCGGTCGGCAACTGTCCGAGACCATCACGAGGGTCGCGTCTCCGGTTCCGGTCGGCGCGCTGCGCATCAGATTGCCGGAGGCCGTCAAGCCGGGAACATACTTCCTGAAGGCCTTCAACGGGCACGGCGAGGACGCCGCGCAAAGCGCGGAGTTCGAAATCGGCTAAGCCGTTGGATTGTCACCGTTTCGGGACTGTGTGCGGTCGCGCCGAATTGACAATTGTCAATTGCCGCATCGTCCGGCCGTGGTGTAAAGCCACCTATGGGCGCGGTTCGTGCGCTGCCGGAAGCTTGCCAGATGACGTTATGGTTCGTGTTCGCGCTGATGACGGTCGCGGCGATTTTCGCCGTGCTCTTGCCGCTTGGCCGTAACGGACGCGCGCAAGCCCAGGGCAGCGAGGTCGCGGTTTACAAGGATCAGTTGGCCGAGGTCGATCGTGATCTCGCCGCAGGCTTGATCCCCGCGCCTGACGCCGAGGCGGCGCGCGTCGAGATCAGCCGCAGGCTGCTTGCCGCGGCCGCCAGCGAGGCCGCTCTGGCGCCGACGTCGAATCTGAAATGGCGCCGTGCGGCGGCCGTGCTGGCGCTCGCCGGCCTGCCACTCGTTGCGATTGCCATCTACATGCCGCTTGGCTCGCCCAAACTTCAGGACTTTCCGCTGGCACAACGGGAGCGCGCGCCGGGCAAGGCGCAGTCGCTCGAGAACCTCGTCGAACAGGTCCAGCAGCATCTGGAGAAGAATCCGACCGACGGGCGCGGCTGGAACGTGCTCGCGCCGGTGCTGCAGCGGCTCGGCCGTTTCGACGACGCCGTGCGCGCCTATCGCAATTCGCTCACCTACAATGGCGAGAGCGCGGAGCGCCGGGCCGATCTCGGTGAAGCGCTCTCGGCCGCCGCCGGCGGCGTGGTGACCGCCGAGGCCAAGACCGAATTCGAGCGTGCCCATGCCCTGGACGCCGACGATCCCAAGGCGAACTACTTCCTCGGCCTAGCCGCCGAACAGGACGGCCGCAAGGACGATGCGGCCAATATCTGGCGCGCGCTGCTTGCGAAAGCGCCCGCTGATGCGCCGTGGCGAACCCTGGTGCAGACCTCGCTGGTGCGGGTCGCCGGCGGGACGATGCCGGCGCTGTCGGACGAGACGATCGCCGCTTCCAAGGATATGGCCGAAGGCGATCGCAACGCGATGGTGCGCGGCATGGTCGACCGCCTGGCCACTCGGTTGAAGCAGAACGGCGACGATGTCGATGGATGGCTGCGCCTGGTGCGCGCTTATCTCGTGATGGGCGACCGTGACAAGGCGGCCGGGGCATCGGCCGATGCCCGGCAGGCGGTTGCCAGCGATGCCGAGCGGCTTCGCCAGCTCAACGAGGGCCTCAAGACTCTCGGGCTCGGCGGATGACGATGTCGGGACGAGAGCAGCGGAGAACGGATACGCCATGACGCGCAAGCAGCGACGTATGACCATCATCGGCGGCTCGCTCGCCGTGCTCGCGCTCGCGGCCGCGCTGGTGCTCAACGCACTGCGCGACTCCATCGTGTTCTTCTCGACCCCGACCATGGTCGCCGAGAAGCACGTCGAGCCCGGCAAGCGGTTTCGTCTCGGTGGGCTGGTACAGCCCGGCTCGCTCCAGCGCGGCGACAATCTTGCGGTGACCTTCGAGGTCGCCGACGGCAACGCCAAGCTGCCGGTGGCCTACAAGGGCATCCTGCCCGACCTGTTCCGCGAAGGGCAGGGCGTCGTCGCCGAAGGCGCGCTCGACGCCAACGGCGTGTTCAAGGCCGATACCGTGCTTGCCAAGCACGACGAGACCTACATGCCCAAGGACGTCGCCGATGCTCTGAAGAAGCAGGGGCATTGGAAGGACGATTACGGCGGCAAGCCTGCTGGCAGCGACAAGACATCTGATGCGGGCAAGCCGGCGACGACCGCGCAAGGCAATCCGCTGGGAGCAGTGCGGTGATCGCAGAATCCGGACATTACGCGCTGGTGCTGGCGCTTGGGCTCGCACTGATCCAGTCGATCGTGCCGCTGATCGGCGCACGCCTGCGCGATGCCGCGCTCATGAACGTAGCGCGCTCCACCGCGCTGGCCCAACTCCTGTTTGTCGGCGCTTCATTCGTCGCGCTCGTGATGTTGCACGTGAACTCGGATTTCTCCGTCGCCAACGTCTACGAGAATTCCCACTCGATGAAGCCGCTGCTCTACAAGATCACCGGCGTGTGGGGAAACCATGAAGGCTCGATGCTGTTGTGGGTGTCGATCCTCGCACTGTTCGGCGGGCTGGTCGCCGCCTTCGGCAATAATCTGCCGCTGTCGCTGCGGGCGCATGTGCTGGCCGTGCAGGCCTGGGTCGCCAGCGCCTTCTACCTCTTCATCCTCGTGACCTCGAACCCGTTCCTGCGCATCGCGAACCCGCCGATCGAGGGACGCGATCTCAATCCGGTGCTCCAGGACATCGGGCTCGCTGTGCATCCGCCGATGCTCTATCTCGGCTATGTCGGCTTCTCGATCTCGTTCTCCTTCGCGATCGCGGCGCTGATGGAGGGCCGGATCGACGCGGCCTGGGCGCGCTGGGTGCGGCCATGGACGCTGGTGGCCTGGATCTTCCTGACGCTCGGCATCGCGATGGGCTCGTACTGGGCCTATTACGAGCTCGGCTGGGGCGGCTGGTGGTTCTGGGATCCGGTCGAGAACGCCTCGCTGATGCCGTGGCTCTCCGGCACCGCGCTGCTGCATTCGGCGCTGGTGATGGAGAAGCGCAACGCGCTGAAGGTCTGGACCATCCTGCTCTCGATCCTCACCTTCTCGCTGTCGCTGCTCGGCACCTTCCTGGTGCGTTCGGGCGTCATCACCTCGGTGCACGCCTTCGCCACCGATCCCACCCGCGGCGTGTTCATCCTGCTGATCCTCTGCCTGTTCATCGGCGGCAGCCTGTCGCTGTTCGCGGGCCGCGCCACCTCGTTGAAGCAGGGCGGCCTGTTCGCGCCGATCTCGCGCGAGGGCGCGTTGGTCCTGAACAATCTGCTGCTCACCGTCGCCTGCGCGGTCGTGCTGTTCGGCACGCTCTATCCGTTGGCGATGGAGATGCTCGCGGACTTCAAGATGTCGGTCGGCGCGCCCTTCTACAATCTCACCTTCGCGCCGCTGTTTGTCCTGCTCCTGCTTGCCGTGCCGTTCGGACCGATGCTGGCTTGGAAGCGCGGCGATCTGCTCGGCGTAACGCAGCGCCTGCTAGCTGCGGGCGTTACCGGGCTCGTGGCCGTTGCCATCGTCTGGGGCTGGGCGCGCGGCGGCAGTGCGCTGGCGCCGCTTGCGATCGGGCTTGGCGTCTTCGTCATCGCCGGCGCCGTCACCGATATCGTCGAACGCACCGGTCTCGTGCGGCTGCCGTTCGCGACGGTGCTGCACCGGGCACGCGGTCTGCCGCGCTCGGCCTGGGGCACCGCGTTCGCGCATGCCGGCCTCGGCGTGGCGCTGATCGGGATCGTCTGCGAGACCACCTGGAACAGCGAACATATCGCGACGATGAAGCAGAACGACGTTGCTCAGATCGCCGGCTTCGACGTCAAGCTCGATGGCTTGTTGCAGCGTCAAGGCCCGAATTTTCGCGAGATGATCGCCCAGTTCAACGTCAGCCGTGACGGCGAGACCCTCAGCGTCATGACGCCCTCCAAGCGCAGCTTCACCACCCGCGGCTCGTCGACCACCGAGGCCGCGCTGCTGACGCGCGGCGCCAGCCAGCTCTACATTTCGCTCGGCGACGCCAATGCCGAGGGCGCCATTGCCGTGCGCATCTACTACAAGCCGATGGTGCTCATGATCTGGTGGGGACCGGTGCTGATGGCGTTCGGCGGCGTGCTGTCGCTGTCAGACCGGCGCCTGCGGGTCGGTGCGCCGAAGCCGGCGCGGGCCAAGCAGCGCCTGCAGCCTGCGGAGTGATCCGATGCGCCGGATGATGGCCGCGTTCGCCCTGCTGACGCTGCTGGCTTGGCCTGCGGCGCATGCGGTGCAGCCCGACGAGATTATGTCGGACCCTGCCAAGGAAGCCCGTGCGCGCGAGCTGTCGCGCGAACTGCGCTGCATGGTCTGCCAGAACCAGTCGATCGACGATTCCGATGCGCCGCTGGCGCGCGATCTGCGGCTCCTGGTGCGTGAGCGCATCGGCGCCGGCGACAGCAACTCGCAGGTGCTCGACTTCTTGGTTGCCCGCTACGGCGAGTTCGTGCTGCTGAAGCCGCGCTTCGAGCGTCAGACTCTGGTGCTGTGGCTGCTCGGGCCGCTGCTGCTGATCGGGGGCGGACTGACGCTGTGGCTGCAAATCCGGCGTCGCGCGCAGAGCGGTGCGGACGTACCAGCGCCGCCGCTCACGCCCGATGAACAGGCGCGGCTCGCGGCCTTGATGTCGGACGAGGCCAAATCTCGTTAGTGCGGCGAAATCGTCCTGGTTACGTAGTGCTACGTAGGCCGCCGGCCCGCCGCCGCGCGGTTCATCGTATTTTGACCTTTGTCTGGAAGCTTGTCGCGAGCTTTGATTCCAGACTCCGAGTGCCCTGATGTTCGCGAACAGCAATCTGACGATCCGCTTCCTGGTCGGCGCAGTCGTCGCTGCATTATTGTTTCTGCTGGGCATCGGCGGCGGCACCGGCTTCATCGCGGTGCTCTATCTCAACAACGAGATCACCAGCCTGTCCTCGGACTTCGCCGCGCTGAGCGGCCCCGCGCGCGACCATGCGATGCAGATCTATCAGCAGGCGCAGACCGCGTTCTCCTACTTCCTGGCCGCCTGCGGCGTGATCGCCATCGTCGCCGTCGCGATCTGCCTCACCACCTGGTTCGCCGTGCGCAACGGCATCCTCAGCCCGCTGGCGGCGATCGTGCATGCCATGCGCGAGGTCGCCGACCAGAAATTCGAGACGCCGGTTCCGGGGCTCGGCCGCACCAACGAGATCGGCATGCTCGCCGGCGCGTTGGAGGTCTTCAAGACCAACGGAATCGAGCGGCGCCATCTCACCGAACGCCAGCTGCATGAAGCGCAGCACCAGGCCGAGCGATCGAAGTTCCTGGACGACCGGATCAAGCGCTTCAACGATCTCGTCGCAAGTGTCGTCGACAGCGTGGCGTCATCGGCCGTGCATCTGAAGAGCAATGCCGAGACGCTGTCGCGGACGGCCAACGACACCAGCACGAAGGCCAATGCGGTCGCGAGCGCGGCGAGCCAGGCCAGCGCCAGCGTGCAGACGGTCGCAGGCTCTGCGGGGGAGATGACGAATTCGATCGGCACGATCAGCCGCCGCGTCACGGATGCGACCCAGCGCGCCGAGGGCGCGGCGTCCCAGGCGGAGAAGAGCCGAGACACCATCCACACGCTGTCGGATGCCGCCGACAAGATCGGCGAGGTCGTGCAGCTCGTGCAGGCAATCGCATCGCAGACCAATCTGCTGGCGCTCAACGCCACCATCGAGGCGGCACGGGCTGGCGAAGCCGGCAAGGGCTTTGCCGTGGTCGCTTCCGAAGTGAAGAATCTGGCGCATCAGACCAGCAAGGCGACCGAGGAGATCACCTCCCATGTCGCCAGCATTCAAGGCATCACCGCGGAGACGCGCGGCGCGATCGACGGCATTTCCAAGACGCTATCGGAGATCTCGTCGATCATGTCCGGCATCGAGATCGACACCTCCCAGCAGCGCAACGCCACGCAGGAGATCACGCGTAGCGCCCAGGACGCAGCGCGCGGCACACTCGACGTCTCCAACCATATCGTCCAGATCACCTCGACCTCCGCAGAGACCGGCCGCATGGCCGCCGAGGCCAGGGATTCCGCGGTCGATCTGTCGCAGCAGGCCGAGACCCTGAAGCGCGAAGTCGACGAGTTCATCGTCAGCGTCAGAGCGAGCTGACAACCGCGCTTCTCCGGCGTTGCGGGAACTCGATTAAGTTCCTGTAAGACCACCATTTTTGTTCTGCGCTGAACTGCCGCATCCGCCGCGTCCCATCATTACGAAAGTTTAACCCCGCCGCCAGCGCACGGTAAGGCGGGAGCCCCCATCTTCAGGTCCGTAAGGTGCCACCGCCCGGCACCACATGGATTTCAAGGCCCTGGAGATCTCCGCATGAGCGACCGTATCGACCTCTCGAACCTTCCGTCCTATCGGCAGCCGCGCCGGTCGGTGTTCTCCGCGCGCAAATTCGCGCTGATGGCCTCGGTTGTCGCCGGTCTCGGCGCGGCCGTCTATGGCTTCAGCCCGTCGAGCTCGCCGGCCGATTTGTTCTCGAGCCCGGCACACGCGCAGGTCAACAATGAGGTCCGCAAGGTCGAGCGTCCGATCGGCTTCGCCGACATCGTCGAGCGCGTGAAGCCGTCGGTGATCTCGGTGAAGGTCAACATCAAGGAGAAGACCGCGAGCAACGACGACGGCGATGACGCCCAGTCGCCGTTCCAGCCGGGCTCGCCGATGGAGCGCTTCTTCCGCCGCTTCGGCGGTCCGGATGGCATTCCCGGCATGAGGGGCGGCGGCCGTGGCCGCGTCGTGCAGGGGCAGGGCTCCGGCTTCTTCATCTCGGCTGACGGCTATGCCGTGACCAACAACCACGTGGTCGACGGCGCCGACAAGGTCGAGGTCACCACCGACGACGGCAAGACCTACACCGCCAAAGTGATCGGCACCGACCAGCGCACCGACCTCGCCTTGATCAAGGTCGAGGGCAGCTCGAACTTCCCGTTCGCCAAACTCGCCGACGCCAAGCCGCGGATCGGCGACTGGGTGCTTGCGGTCGGCAATCCCTTCGGCCTCGGCGGCACCGTGACCGCGGGCATCGTTTCGGCGAGCGGCCGCGACATCGGCAATGGTCCGTATGACGATTTCATCCAGATCGACGCGCCCGTGAACAAGGGCAATTCCGGCGGTCCGGCCTTCGACACCAACGGCGAGGTGATGGGCGTCAACACCGCGATCTACTCGCCCTCCGGCGGCAGCGTCGGCATCGCGTTCTCGATTCCGGCGAGCACCGTCAAGAGCGTGGTCGCACAGCTCAAGGATAAGGGCTCGGTCAGCCGCGGCTGGATCGGTGTGCAGATTCAGCCCGTCACCTCCGACATCGCCGACAGCCTCGGCATGAAGAAGGCCGAAGGCGCGCTGGTGGCGGAGCCGCAGGCCAACGGCCCGGCTGCAAAGGCGGGCATCGAGTCCGGCGACGTCATCACCGCGGTCAACGGCGAAACGGTCAAGGATGCCCGCGAGCTTGCCCGCACCATCGGCGGCATGGCGCCCGGCGCGACCGTAAAGCTCAACGTGCTGCACAAGGGCCAGGACAAGGTCGTGAACATGACGCTCGGCCAGTTGCCGAACACGGTCGAGGCCAAAGCCGACAACGACAATGACAGCGGCAAGGGTGCCAGTAAGGGCACCGACGTGCCCAAGCTCGGCATGACCGTCGCGCCCGCCAATTCCGTGGCCGGTGCCGGCAAGGAAGGCGTCGTGGTCACCGAAGTCGACCCGAAGAGCGCCGCGGCCGAACGCGGCTTCAAGGAAGGCGACGTGATTCTCGAAGTCGGCGGCAAGAGCGTGGCGACCGCCGGCGACGTCCGCGAGGCCATCAATACGGCGCGGACCGACAACAAGAACAGCGTCCTGATGCGCGTGAAAAGCGGCGGCCAGTCGCGCTTCGTCGCGGTCCCCCTCGCCAAGGGCTGAGCCTTAAGGACGCTCTTGAGATGAAGGGTGTCGCCGGCATCAGTCGCCCCCGCCGCCGGCGCCCTTCGGGGAAGCAGCGTCATGTTCGCTTCCCCTGTCTACCTTCCGGTGGAATTACGCCCCCTCCGTCGGAAGGCCTAGGGCGGTGAAGTCCCCCCAGCTTCACCGCCCGCCTTTTTCTCGATGCCAGAGTCTCCCCCTCGGCTTGCATGCGATTGCCGCTCGCGCCATGTTTAGAGAAGGTTGACCTCCTTGACCGCCGCCGAACGCACGATGCGCCTCCTCATCATCGAAGACGACCGCGAATCCGCCGACTACCTCGTGAAGGCGTTTCGCGAAGTCGGACACATTGCCGACCACGCCGCCGACGGCGAGGAAGGCCTCGCCATGGCCGAGAACGGCGATTACGACGTGCTGGTGGTCGACCGCATGCTGCCCAAGCGCGACGGCCTGTCCGTGATCGGCGCGCTGCGCGACAAGGGCAACACCGCGCCGGTGCTGATTCTCTCGGCGCTCGGACAGGTCGACGACCGCATCAAGGGCCTGCGCGCCGGCGGCGACGATTATCTGCCAAAGCCCTATTCCTTCGCCGAGCTGCTGGCACGGGTCGAGGTGCTGTCGCGCCGCCGCGGCGGTCCCGCCGAGGACACGCTCTACCGCGTCGGCGATCTCGAGCTCGACCGGCTCTCCCATCGCGTGGCCCGCGGCAAGGACGAGCTGACACTGCAGCCGCGCGAATTCCGCCTGCTCGAATATCTCATGAAGCATGCCGGCCAGGTGGTGACGCGCACCATGCTGCTGGAGAACGTCTGGGACTATCATTTCGATCCGCAGACCAACGTGATCGACGTGCACATTTCGCGGCTGCGCTCCAAGATCGACAAGGGATTCGAGCGGCCGCTGCTGCACACGATCCGCGGCGCCGGGTACATGATCCGTGACGGCATTCGGTAAACTCGTCCGCACCACGGCATTCCGGCTGACGCTGGTCTATCTGCTGCTGTTCGCGATGTTCGCGGCCTCGCTGCTGGCCTATTTCGCCTGGAACACCCGGCGACTGATCACCGAGGAAATCACGCAGACGGTCAATGCCGAGACCTCGGAGATCTCCGAGATCTACGGCCGCCGCGGCCTGCGCGCCCTCGTGCTGGCGATCGAATATCGTGCGCTGCGGCCGGGCGCCAACCTCTACCTCGTGACGACGCCGACCGGGCAGGCGATCGCCGGCAATGTCGGCTCGCTGGCGCCCGGCGTGATGGCGACGCGCGGCTGGTCGGAGACCGCTTACCGTCGCATCGAGGATGCCGACGACCGCGACCATCGCGCCCTGGTGCGCGTCACTGAACTCGAGAACGGCTTCCGCCTGCTGATCGGCCGCGACCTTGCCGAGCGGCGGCGTCTGTTCGGCATCGTCGCCAAGGCGGCGCAATGGTCGGTCCTGATCGTCGTCGTGCTCGGCCTCGGTGGCGGCGTCTTCGTCGCGCGCCGCGTGCTCCGGCGCATCGACGCCATGACGGGGACGACCCAGCGCATCATGACCGGCGATCTCAGCGAGCGCCTGCCGGTCGGGCGCAGCGGCGACGAGCTCGATCGCCTCGCCGAAAATCTCAACGCCATGCTGGAGCGGATCGAGGCGCTGATGGCGGGGCTGAAGGAGGTCTCCGACAACATCGCCCATGATCTCAAGACGCCGCTGACGCGCCTGCGCAACCGTGCCGAGGAGGCGCTGGCGAAATCGGGCTGCGAGGCCGATTACCGCGCGGCGCTGGAGCGGACCATCGAGGAATCCGACGGCCTGATCCGCACCTTCAACGCACTGCTGATGATCGCGCGCGCCGAGTCCGGACAGGCGCGCGGAAACATGGACGATTTCGACGCTGCCGAGGTCGCAAACGGCATCCACGAGCTCTACGAGCCGCTCGCCGAGGACGACGGCATGACCTTGAATGTCAGGGCCGAGCCGACGCCTGTTCACGCCAACCGCGAATTGGTCAGCCAGGCGCTCGCCAATCTGGTCGAGAATGCGATCAAATATGGCAAGCCGGTCGCACAGACCGGCGGAACCGTGGTCAGCATGGACGCGCGGCCGATCACGATCGAGGCGCGGCGCGAGGGTGACCAGGTGCTGCTCAGCGTCACCGATCGCGGTCCCGGCATCCCCGAGGCCGACCGCAAGCATGCCGTCGAACGATTCGTGCGGCTGGAAGCCAGCCGCACCCTGCCGGGCTCCGGCCTCGGCCTCAGCCTCGCCTCGGCGGTCGCGACCTTGCATGGCGGTGAGTTGCGGCTCGGCGACGCCCAGCCCGGCCTCGTCGCCACGCTGGTGCTGCCGGCGCGCGTGGGCGCGGGCGACAGGGTTGCTCCACCAATACCGGATGTGCCACAGAAGGTGGCATGAACCACTCCGCGCCGGGAAACGCGGACAAGCATGGCGAGAGGCTGGCCGCGCGCTTTGCGGAAGCTCCCCATATTGCCGCTTCCACAACCGACGAACGACGTTTCGAGAGCTGGCTGAGCGAGCTCGAGCCGGCGCAATCGGCTCGTCTCGAAGCGCTGCTGGCTCATCCCTTCGCGCGGGACATCCTGTCCGGTATCGCGGAATTCTCGCCCTATCTGTTCGATCTGGTGCGCGCCGACGCCTTGCGCCTGCTCAGGCTGCTCGAATGCGATCCGGATGCGCATCTGACGGCGCTGATCGCGGACGCCAGGGTCGCGGTGCTCGCGGCCGTGGACGAGGCCGAGGTGATGCGGCTGCTTCGCCGCATGAAGGCTGAAGCTGCGCTCCTAACCGCCCTGTGCGACATCGGCGGAGTCTGGCCGGTGATGCGAGTGACGGCGGCGCTGACCGATGTCGCGGTGTCCTCGGTGCAGGCAGCGCTCCAATTCCTGCTGCGGCAGGAAGCCGCACGTGGCAAGATCCTGCCGCCCAATCCCGAGGCGCCCGAAGAGGGCTGCGGGTTGATCGTGCTCGCCATGGGCAAGATGGGCGCGGGCGAGCTGAACTATTCCAGCGACATCGATCTCATCGTGTTTTTCGATCCCGATGCGACGACGCTGGCGCCGGACATCGAGCCGCAGCCGTTCTTCGTCCGCGTGACGCAGGGCATGGCGCGCATCCTGCAGCAGCGCACCTATGACGGCTACGTGTTCCGCGTCGACCTGCGTCTGCGCCCCGATCCATCCTCGACCCAGGTGGCGATCTCGCGCGATGCCGCGCTGAACTATTACGAGCGGGAAGGGCGCACCTGGGAGCGCGCCGCGATGATCAAGGCGCGTGCCTGCGCCGGCGATGCCAAAGCAGGCGAGGCGCTGCTGGCCGAGATCGCGCCCTTCGTCTGGCGCAAGCATCTCGATTTCGCCGCGCTCGCCGACGTGCACGACATGAAGCGGCAGATGCAGACCTATCGCGGCCAGAGCGAGGTCGCGGTGGAGGGCCACAACGTCAAGGTCGGCCGCGGCGGTATCCGCGAGATCGAGTTTTTTGCCCAGACCCAGCAATTGATCGCCGGCGGCCGCCATCCGGAATTGCGGGTGCGGCCGACGCTCAGCGCGCTCGACATTCTCGCCTCGAGCAACTGGATCACCTCAGTTGCGCGCGACGAGCTGACCACGGCCTACGAATTCCTGCGCCGGGTCGAGCATCGCATTCAGATGATCGCCGACGAGCAGACCCATACGCTGCCCGAAGACAAGGACGCCGTCGAGCGCTTTGCGCGCTTCTTCGGCTATCCGGATCGCGAGGCCTTTGCCGGCGACCTTCTGCGGCAGCTCGAGATCGTGCAGGGGCATTACGAAAAGCTGTTCGAGGGCGACGATCCGACCGGGACGGCCAAGTTGCCGGCGCTCGACTACAGCGCAGGTCCGGACGATCCGCGCCTGCTCCAGCACCTCGCATCGCTCGGCTTCAAGAAGCCGGCCGCCGTGGCGCAGACCCTGCGTGACTGGGTCACCGGCGACTATCGCGTGTTCCGCAATGAGGCGACGCGGAATGCCTTCGTCGAATTCGTGCCGACCCTGATCGACGGACTTGCCCATGCCGAGGAGCCGGACCGCGCCGTCGTGGCGTTCGATCATTTCCTCGGTGCGCTCCAGCGCGGCGGCCGGCTGATCACGCTGCTCGGCCAGAACCGCGAGCTCGTCGCGCTGGTGGCGCTGGTGCTGGGCGCGGCGCCCCGGTTGGGGGAGATGCTGGCGCGGCAGCCGCAGCTGATGGACGGCCTGATCGATCCGCGCTTTTTCGGCGCCATGCCGGATCGGCAGGAACTGTCGGGACGGCTGGCTGCGACCGTGCAGGACGCCGGCTCCTACGAGGAGTTTCTCGATCGCCTGCGCCTGTTCGGGCAGGAGAGCCTGTTCCTGATCGGCACGCGGATCCTCTCCGGCACCGTCTCGGCGCAGCAGGCGAGCACGGCTTTCGCCGACGTTGCCGAAGGCATCGTCCACACCGTGCACGGCCTCGTCGCCGATCGCTTCGCTGCCCAGCACGGCCGCATCAAGGGCCAGGAAACCGCGATCATCGCGATGGGCCGGCTCGGCAGCCGCGAGATGACGGCCTCCTCCGATCTCGACCTGATCCTGCTCTACGATTTCGACAGCGACCATCCGGACTCCGATGGGCCGAAATCGCTGCAGGGCGCGCATTATTTTGCCCGCCTGACCCAGCGCCTGATCAGCGCGTTCACGACGCGCACCAATTACGGCGTGCTCTACGAGATCGACATGCGACTGCGGCCCTCGGGTCGCGCCGGTCCCGTGGCCTCGAGCCTGGTCTCGTTCGCGGACTACCAGGCCAACGAGGCATGGACCTGGGAGCACATGGCGCTGACACGTGCGCGCGTGGTGTCGGCTTCACCCGAATTCGGCCAGCGGATCGAACGCGTCATCCGCGACGTCCTGATCCGCCGCCGTGACCTCGCCATCACCGCCAACGACGTCGCCGACATGCGGCGCGCCATCGCCCAGGAGAAGGGCGAGGCCGATTGCTGGGATCTCAAATACGCCGCGGGCGGCATGGTCGACATCGACTTCATCGCGCAATATCTCCAGCTCGTGCACGCGCACGACAAGCCTGAGATCCTCGACGTCAGCACCCTGCAGGTGCTGGAGAACGCCTGCAGGCTCGGCGTGCTCCCGCAGTCGGAGACCGAGATCCTGCGTGCCGCCGCGCGGCTCTATCACGACCTGACGCAGATCCTGCGGCTGTGCGTCAGCGACGGCTTCAAGCCGGAAACCGCCGGCACCGATCTTCAGCGCGTGATGGCGCGCGCCGGCGACGCGCCGGACTTCTCCTCGCTGGAGGCGCGCGTGAAGGAGACCCAGAGCGAGGTGCGGCGCGTGTTCAGGGCGCTGTTGGAAGGGACGTAGCCTTCAACGAGCTGAGCGCTTCGCGCACGTTCGGCTCCAGGCCCGTGCCGCCGGCATCGAGATGGGCGAAGATGGCGCGCTTCATCCGGGGATCCCAGAACTTCTTGATGTGCTCGGCAATTCCCGGCACGGCCTTGTCGTGGCCCTGGCTCCGGAAGAACGTACCGATCTGGTTGGCCATGTAGATCAGGCGGTCAGGCGACATCGGCAACCTCCGTGGCATGGCGAGCCACGATCCGGCTGCCGTGCGTGAATATCTCGAATCCGTCCTGCCGCGCGATCGCGATCAGCGTGATGCCGGCGGCCTCCGCGGTACGCACCGCGAGGGCGGTGGGCGCGGATACCGCGATCATCACCGGCGCGCCGATCGCGGCGGCCTTCTGCACCATCTCGACCGAGACGCGGCTGGTCAACAGCACCATGCCGCCGCGCGCTTCGTTGCGGCTGCGCGCCAGGGCGCCCGCGAGCTTGTCCAGTGCGTTGTGGCGGCCGACGTCCTCGCGCAACGCGACGATGTTGCCGGAAGGGGACCAGAACGCAGCAGCGTGAACGGCGCGAGTCTGCAGATTGATCGATTGCAGCGGCGCCATGGCCTGCATCGCCATCATGATCTGGTCAGGCGTGAAGGTCTGTCCGTGCGGCACGACCGCCGCGGGGCGCACGGCCTCGGCGATGGACTCGATACCGCAGATGCCGCAGCCAGTGGGTCCCGCGACGTGGCGGCGGCGCTCGTTGATGAGGGCGGCATCCTCCGCCGCCAGCCACATCCTCAGCTCGATGCCGTCGTCGAGGCGAACGATCTCGAGCGACTTGATGTCGTCAACCGACTTGATGACGCCTTCGTCCAGGCTGAAGCCGACGGCAAAATCTTCCAGGTTCTGCGGCGTCCCCATCATGACGGCATAGGTGCCGCCATTATAGGTCAGCGCCAGCGGCGTCTCCTCCGGGATCAGCCGCGTGCCTTCGGACGCGACGCCGTCGCGCCAGATCTCGCGGTCGATGGCCTGGACGGGGACGTGCATACGGTTACTCCGCAGCCTCGGCCGGCGCGATGCGGCGCGATTGGCGCGCCTGCGCGTCATAGGCCTTCTGCCAGTCGGACGGGCCGTTCGAGGGCGACACCTGCACCGCCGTGACCTTGTATTCGGGGCAATTGGTCGCCCAGTCCGAATAGTCCGTCGTGATGACGTTGGCCTGCGTGTCCGGATGGTGGAAGGTGGTGTAGACCACGCCGGGCGCGACACGGTCGGTGATCTCCGCGCGCAGCGTGGTCTCACCGGCGCGGCTCTTCAGCCGCACCCAGTCGCCGTCGCGCACGCCGCGCTGCTCGGCATCGTGTGGATGGATCTCGAGGCGATCCTCCGCATGCCAGACCACGTTCTCGGTGCGCCGCGTCTGCGCGCCGACATTATACTGGCTGAGGATGCGACCCGTGGTGAGCAGCAGGGGATAGCGCGGGCCGGTGCGCTCGTCGGTCGCGACATATTCGGTCACGACGAACTTGCCCTTGCCCCGAACGAAACCGTCGATATGCATCACCGGCGTGCCTTCGGGCGCCTTCTCGTTGCAGGGCCACTGCACCGAGCCGAGCTGATCCAGCTTGGCGTAGGAGACGCCGGCGAAGGTCGGCGTCAGCGCCGCGATCTCGTCCATGATCTCCGAGGGGTGGCTGTAGTTCATCTCGAAACCCATCGCCTTGGCGAGGCCGATGGTGACCTCCCAGTCGGCCATGCCGTTCTTCGGTGTCATCACCTTGCGCACACGCTGGATGCGGCGCTCGGCGTTGGTGAAGGTGCCGTCCTTCTCGAGGAAGCTCGAGCCGGGCAGGAAGACGTGGGCGTAGTTCGCGGTCTCGTTGAGGAAGAGGTCGTGAACGATGACGCATTCCATCGCCGACAGCGCCGCCACGACGTGGCTGGTGTTGGGGTCGGACTGCAGGATGTCCTCGCCCTGCACGTAGATCCCCATGAAGGTGCCTTCGACCGCGGCATCGAACATGTTGGGAATGCGCAGGCCCGGCTCGGGGTTGAGCTTGACGTTCCACAGCGCCTCGAACTGGTCGCGCACGGCATCGCCGGAGATGTGGCGGTAGCCGGGCAGCTCGTGCGGGAACGAGCCCATGTCGCAGGAGCCCTGCACGTTGTTCTGGCCGCGCAGCGGGTTCACGCCGACGCCGGGACGGCCGATATTGCCGGTCGCCATCGCAAGGTTCGCGATCGCGATCACTGTGGTCGAGCCCTGGCTGTGCTCGGTGACGCCGAGCCCGTAATAGATCGCGCCATTGCCGCCGGTGGCGTAGGTGCGGGCCGCTTCGCGCAGATCCTTCGGGTTGACGCCGGTGAGGATCGCGGTCGCCTCAGGACTGTTGTTCGGCTGGGCGACGAAGGCCGCCCATTCCTCGAACTCGCTCCAGTCGCAGCGCTCGCGCACGAAGGCTTCGTTGACGAGGCCTTCGGTGACGATGACATGCGCCAGCGCGGTCATGACCGCGACGTTGGTGCCGGGCATCAAAGGCAGGTGCAGCGCCTTCACATGCGGCGATTCCACCATCTCGGTGCGGCGCGGATCGATCACGATCAGCTTGGCGCCCTGGCGCAGCCGCTTCTTCAGCCGCGAGGCGAACACGGGGTGAGCGGAAGCCGGGTTGGCGCCGATGACGACGACGACATCGGTGTCCTCGACCGAGTCAAAATCCTGCGTACCGGCGGAGGTGCCGAAGGTCGTGGCAAGGCCATAGCCGGTGGGGGAGTGGCAGACGCGGGCGCAGGTGTCGACATTGTTGTTGCCGAAGCCCGCGCGGATCAGCTTCTGCACCAGATAGGTCTCCTCGTTGGTGCACCGGGACGAGGTGATACCGCCGATGGCGTCGCGGCCGTACTTCTTCTGGATGCCGCGCATTCTGGCCGCGGCGAACGAGAACGCCTCGTCCCAGGACACTTCCTTCCAGGGATCCTCGATCCGCTCGCGGATCATCGGCTTGAGGATGCGCTCCTTGTGGTTGGTATAGCCCCAGGCGAAGCGGCCCTTGACGCAGGAATGGCCGCGATTGGCCTTGCCGTCCTTGTAGGGCACCATGCGCACCACTTCCTCGCCGCGCATCTCTGCCTTGAAGGCGCAGCCGACGCCGCAATAGGCGCAGGTGGTGACGACGGAATGCTCGGGCTGGCCGATCTCGATCACGGATTTCTCCGTCAGCGTCGCGGTCGGGCAGGCCTGCACGCAGGCGCCGCAGGAGACGCATTCGGAGCCGAGGAAGCTCTCGCTCATGCCCGGGGAGACGCGGCTATCGAATCCGCGGCCGGAGATCGTCAGCGCGAAGGTGCCTTGCACCTCTTCGCAAGCACGGACGCAGCGCGAGCAGACGATGCACTTGGAAGGATCGTAGGTGAAGTACGGGTTGGATTCGTCCTTCGGCATCCACTGGTCGTTGTCGCAGCCATGGGATTTGACGAAGACGTGGTTCTCACCCTCATAGCCGTAGCGCACGTCGCGCAAGCCCACGGCGCCGGCCATGTCCTGCAACTCGCAATCGCCGTTGGCGCCGCAAGTGAGGCAGTCGAGCGGATGGTCGGAGATGTAGAGCTCCATCACGCCCTTGCGCAGCTTCTTCAGCCGCTCGGTCTGGGTGTGTACGACGAGGCCGTTCATGACCGGCGTAGTGCAGGAGGCCGGTGTGCCGGCGCGGCCCTCGATCTCGACGAGGCAGAGCCGGCAGGAGCCGAACGCGTCGACCATGTCGGTCGCGCACAGCTTCGGGATCTGGTGGCCCGCGTCCATCGCTGCCCGCATGATCGAGGTGCCCTCGGGCACCGTGACCTGGTTTCCGTCAATGGTGAGTGTCACCATCGTTTCCGACTTCGAGCGCGGCGTGCCGTAGTCGATTTCTTCGATCAGAGACATCGTCGTTCTCCTATTCCGCGGCCTGAAGCGTGGTCGGCGCCGGGATGAAGTCCTCCCGGAAGTGCTTCAATGCGCTGAGCACGGGGTAGGGCGTGAAGCCGCCGAGTGCGCAGAGCGAGCCGAATTTCATGGTGCTGCAGAGATCCTCGACCAGCGCGAGGTTCTCGTGAACGCGCTCGCCGTTGATGATCTTCTCGATGGTCTCGACGCCGCGGGTCGAGCCGATCCGGCACGGCGTGCACTTGCCGCAGGATTCGATCGCGCAGAACTCCATGGCGAAGCGGGCCTGCTTGCGCATGTCGACGCTGTCGTCGAACACGACGATGCCGCCATGGCCGATCAGGCCGTCGCGCGCGGCGAAGGCCTCGTAGTCGAACGGCGTGTCGAACAGGGCACGGGGGAAATAGGCCCCGAGCGGGCCGCCGACCTGCACGGCGCGAACCGGGCGACCGGTCAACGTGCCGCCGCCGATGTCGTCGACGAGTTCGCCGAGCGTTACACCGAAGGCGGTCTCGAACAGGCCGCCATGGCGGAGATTTCCGGCCAGCTGGATTGGCATCGTGCCGCGCGAGCGGCCCATGCCGTAATCCGCGTAGGTCTTGGCACCCTCGGCGAGGATGAAGGGGATGGCGGCCAGCGACAGGATGTTATTGATGGCGGTCGGCTTGCCGAACAGGCCGTAATGCGCCGGCAGCGGCGGCTTGGCGCGCACGATTCCGCGGCGGCCTTCGAGGCTCTCCAGCAGCGCGGTCTCCTCGCCGCAGACATAGGCGCCGGCACCGACGCGCACTTCGAGATCGAAGCTGCAGCTCGAGCCGCCGACGTTGCTTCCGAGATAGCCGCCGCGCCGCGCCTCCAGGATGGCGGCGTTCATTGCCTCGATGGCATGCGGATATTCACTGCGGGTGTAGATGTATCCCTTGGTCGCGCCGACGGTGATGCCGGCGATGGTCATGCCCTCGATCACCAGGAAGGGATCGCCTTCCATGATCATGCGGTCGGCGAAGGTGCCGCTGTCGCCCTCGTCGGCATTGCAGACGATGAACTTGCGGTCGGCCTTGGCCTGGGCGACCGTCTTCCACTTGATGCCGGTTGGGAAGCCCGCGCCGCCGCGGCCGCGCAGGCCCG
Organism: Bradyrhizobium sp. AT1; assembly: GCF_001590795.1. GTDB lineage: Bacteria > Pseudomonadota > Alphaproteobacteria > Rhizobiales > Xanthobacteraceae > Bradyrhizobium. Next base: position 2,587,894 of record NZ_JXDL01000001.1, on the reverse strand, counting down.
ACGCCGTGACTTCGTTCAGGATGGCATCCGAGCCGAGCGACAGCGCACGCTCCAGGCCTTTGTAGCCGCCATGGGCGCGGTAGTCGTCGAGCGAGCGCGGATCGATCACGCCGCAGCGGGCGAATGTGAGACGGGTCTGGCGCTTCAGCCAGGGAATCTCGTCGGTTGCCCCCAGCCGCAACACATGCGGCGTGTTGCTGGCGAGCGCGTCGAGCAGCGAGGGCACGTCGGCTTCCGTGACCGGACCGAAGGCGATCCGGCCTTGCGGTGTCGCCACCTCGACCAGCGGCTCGAGCCAATACATCCCGCGCGAGCCGGTCCTGACGATCTCGATCGCCACATCACGCTTCGCGGCGGCCTGCTCCAGCGCCAGGGCAACGTCGTCGGCGCCGACGGCGACTGCGCCGGCGTCACGTGAGACAAACAGACGCAAGCTCATCGCTGGGCCTCCGCAACGAGGGCATCGAGGCGCTTCTGATCGAGCCGGCCGATCAGGCGGCCGTCGAGCATCGCCGACGGAGCGGTCGCGCACAGGCCGAGGCAATAGATCGGCTCCAGCGTGACGCGATCGTCGGGCGTGGTGTTGCCTAGCAACACGCCGAGCTTTGCTTCGGCGTGCGCCGCCAGCGCATCGCCGCCCGCGGCCTGGCAGGCCTCCGCGCGGCACAGCTTCAGCACGTGGCGGCCGGCCGGCTTGTGGCGGAAGTCATGATAGAACGTGAACACGCCATGCACTTCGGCGCGAGACAGATTGAGCGCTTGCGCCACCATGGGAATGGCCGCCTCCGGCACGTAGCCGAACGCCTCCTGTAGGGCATGCAGGATGACCAGCGTCGCGCCCTCTTGGTTGGCATGTTCGCCGATGATCTCAGCGCCGCGCGTCTCGTTCCAAGGCTCAAAAACCGCTGTCATTCTTCGTTCTCAACCAGAGCGTTTCCTCAGGCCAAACTAGTTGGAATCATTCGAAGATCAATAAAGCCGTCCCGTGCTGCGATTGCGAATTCCGATCGATTTGCAACCGCGATCGATCGATACGGAATGCTGATGAAAGTTGTATCGGCTGCCGGTTTTTGCGTGTTGGTGCAGGCCCGGCATGCTAGCTTGCGTGCCACAACAGAATTCGAGGGGACGACCGGTTGATCGACAAGCTTGAACTGCTGCTGGCGCTGGCGAAGGAGCGTCATTTTGGACGCGCTGCGGAGGTCTGCGGCGTGACGCAACCGACGATGTCGACCGGGCTCAAGCAGCTCGAGGAGATCCTCGGCGTGATGCTGGTCCAGCGCGGGTCGCGTTTCCAGGGCTTTACGCCAGAAGGCGAGCGCGCGCTCGACTGGGCGCGGCGGATCGTGGGCGATGCGCGCGCGATGCGCGAGGAGATCAACGGGCTGAAGCACCAGCTCTCCGGCGAGATCCGCATTGCGGCGATCCCGACAGTGCTCGGCATGGTCGCCGCGCTGACGACGCCGTTTCGCGCAAGGCACCCCGAGGTGCGTTTCCGCATCCAGTCGACCACCTCGTCGGAGGTGCTGGGTCTGCTGGAAAATCTCGAGGTCGATGCGGGGCTGACCTATATCGAGAACGAGCCGATCGGCAAGGTGCGCACCATTCCGCTCTACAACGAGAGCTATCGTCTGCTGACCGCGCCGGACGCGATGTTCGGTGACCGCGAGACGGTGACGTGGAAGGAGGTCGGGCAGGTGCCGCTCTGCCTGCTGACGCCCGACATGCAGAACCGCCGCATCATCGACCGCGCGCTGCGCTCGGTCGGCGCCGAGGCGACGCCGACACTGACCTCGAATTCGCTGCTGGTGCTGTTCACCCATGTCAAGACGGGACGCTGGGCGAGCGTAATGCCGGCCAAGCTCGCCGAGACGCTCGGCCTGTCCGACACGGTGCGCTCGATCCCGATCGTCGATCCCGACGTCAACTACAGCATCGGCATGGTGATCCCGCAGCGCGATCCGATGACGCCGCTGATCGCGGCGCTGGTCAACGTCGCGCGCGAAGTGGCGCCGTCGTTGCAGCTGTAGGCTTCAAGCCGCGGCCGAGATCCCGGACGCCGCCTTGATCGCGTCGCGTGGCAGGGTGACGCGGACGACGGTGCCGACTTCGAGCTTGGAGCGCAGCCGCATCGACCCGCCATGGAGCTGCGCCAGCGAGCGGGCGATGGCAAGGCCGAGGCCCGAGCCGTGATAGGTCTTGGTGAGCTGGCTCTCGACCTGCTCGAACGGGCGGCCGAGCCGTGTCAGTGAATGCGGCGCGATGCCGATGCCGGTGTCGGCGATCATCAGCACGATCCTGTCGTCGAGCTGCCGGCTGCGCACCACGATGCGGCCGCCGTCGGGCGTGAACTTTACGGCGTTGGAGAGCAGATTGACGATGATCTGCTTGGTGGCGCGGCGGTCGGCGACGACGGAAATGGATTTTGCGATGTCGGCGTCGAGTGTCAGGTGCTTGTCCTGAGCCCGGCCGGTGACGACCCGCAAGGATTCCGCCAGCGTCTGCGCCAGGTCGAGCTCTTCCATGTCGAGCTTCATGCGGCCGGCCTCGATCTTGGACATGTCGAGGATGTCGTTGATGACCTCGAGCAGATAGTGGCCGCTGGTCAGGATGTCCTGGCAGTATTCCTGATACTTTTCGCTGCCGAGCTCGCCGAACATGCCCGAGCCCATGATCTCGGAGAAGCCGATGATGGCATTGAGCGGCGTGCGCAGCTCGTGGCTCATATTGGCGAGGAACTTCGACTTGGTCTGGTTGGCTTCCTCGGCGCGGGTCTTCTCGCGCTGGTACTTCTCGGCGAGATCGGCGAGCTCGACGGCCTGGCGCTCCAGCGCGGCCTGCGAACGCTTCAGGTCGATGACGGTCGCGCGCAGGCGCAGATCGTTGTCGACCAGCTTCTGCTCATGCTCCTTGATCCGGGTGATGTCGGTACCGACCGAAACGTAGCCGCCGTCCTTGGTGCGGCGCTCGCTGATGTGCAGCCAGCTGCCGTCGTCGAGCTGCGCCTCGAAGGTGCGCGCGCCGGGGCCTTGGGCAGCGGTCTCGTTGTGGCGGGTGCGCACCTCCGGCATGCGGCCGACCTCGAGCACGGTCTCGTAGGAGGTGCCGGGGATGACGGCGGTGTCGGGCAGCTTGTGCAGGCGCTGGAAGTGCGAGTTGCAGAGCACCAGGCGGTCGCTCGCATCCCACAGCACGAAGGCTTCCGGAATCGTTTCGATCGCGTCGCGCAGGCGAAGGTCGGCTTCGACGGTGCGCTCGGCGAGGCTCTTCTGCTCGGTGATGTCGACGGCGATCCCGATCAGGTGCACGCTGGAATCGGTCGCCCCGCGCGTTTTCTCGCAGCGGACGCGGAGCCAGATCCAATGACCGTCGACATGCTGCATGCGGAAGGTCTGGTCGATGTGGTCGATCTTCTCGGAGATGAGCTGGTCGGCGATCGCGAACAGGTCGATGTCGTCGGACTTCACCAGCGCGTTGACCTCGCCGAAAGTGAGGAGCTCGTGGCGGCCGTCGAGGCCGAGCATCGAGAACATCGATTGCGACCAGAAGATCCGGCCGCGCGACAGGTCCCAGTCCCAGAGGCCGCAGCGGCCGCGGTTGAGCGCGGTGTCGATGCGGCCGCGCACGGCGTCGTTGATGAGATCGCCCTCGCGGGCGCGGGTGGACTGCCAGTGGAAGGCGAAGCCGAGGATCAGGACGACGAAGCCCGTCGTCGCCGACAGCGTCACCGAGAGCGCGGCGTCCGAGCCCCAGATCGGCTCATTGCGTTCCTGGATCACGGTGACGAAGCCGGGCAGCGACTTGATCTGCCGCGAGGTCGCCATCGCGGCGTTGCCGCTCGGCAGCGTCATGTCGGAGATGTTGCCGTCGCGCGTCGGTGCGGCGAGCAATTGCGCCGTGGTGATGGCATCGAGCAGGCGATCGTTGCCCGCGGGGTCGCTGTCGACCGGGATGCGGGCGAGGACGCGGCGCTCGATGCCGGCCGAGGTGACGATGACGTGGCGGCCCGTGGCCGTGCCCCAGGTCGGGATCAGGTCGGGCAGCACTGTCGGCAGGCTCTCGATGTTCCTGAGCCGCTCCTGCCGCACCGAGGTGAGACGGTCGATGCGTTCGGCGAGCAGATCGGCGAGCGCGGAGATGTCGTGGCGGATCACCAGCCGCTTCTGGCGCGTCTGGTCGACGACCTGCACGAATGCGCCGAGGCAGATCGTGATCAGGAACGCGATGATCAGCGTCGGCACGGCGCGACGAAGCGCCGGCTCTGCGATCAAGAGCCGATGATAGGCAGGTTTCGCGATCGATTGCGCCAATCCTTTGATCGAATCGGATTGGACGCACGCGTTCGCGGCGTCTGCACGCGACATGCCTTCGGCCCCCTGAAAACCAGCTTGCAACTGAAGTCCGGAAGCAGCCCCACATCGCTTCCGAATCACAGCGATTTGAATCCAGTTTTCGCGGGCTGTCGAGAGTCAACGAATCGTTAACGCGAATTTATTCTTATCCAGCGCGCAATTTGCGCATCGTGCGTCCGCAAACCTACGTCCGCCAGGAGTCCGAAACGAGAACGTGTGACTCCTCGCACAGTCTTCGTCGCGTGCGCCGCGTCAGGCGCGCGGCGGCTCGGCGTGACTGATGACGCGCTTCACGCTCGGGAACGCGCGCCGCAGCGCCCGCTCGATCGCGTCGACATGCTCGTGCACCTTGATCACGCTCATCGACGGCGTGGCGCGGCAGTGGAAGTTGACGATCTCGCCGGCATCGGTGTTGCGGACGCGGACATTATGAATGTCGTGGATCTCGCCGCCGCCAGCGGCATATTCCGTCAACGCGTCGGCGATGGTCCGAACCCTTTCCGGCGTGGCATCGACCCCGAACGGCAATTCCGGTTCCAACGGCTCAATATGGACGTCGACCTCGACGTCCTCGCCGAACTCCTCCTGGATGTTGCGCTCCAGCGTGTTGGCGACGTCATGGGCGGCGTCGAGCTGCATTCCGCCATCGACCTCGAGGTCGATGCTGACGATCAGCTTGCCACCGAGGTCGTGCACCGTGACGTGGTGGATGGCGAGGCCCGAATTGCGCGCGATCACCATGATGCGGTCGCGGACGGTCTCGTTGTCGCGCGCGACCGGGACAGGAGTGAAGGAGAGGTCGGCATCGCCGAATGCCTGCTCGACGGCGGCGTGCGCCTTGCGCTTGATCTCCTCGACGCGGTCGATCGGATAGGTCCGCGGCACTTTTGCGATGGTGTCGATGAAGGTGGTGGCACCGACCATGCGGACCCGCAACCGCTCGACGTCGATCACGCCGGGCACGCTGCGGATCGCCGCCGTGGCCTTTTCCTGCGCGCCCTCGGGAGCGCGGTCGACCAGGGTCTGCACGGTCGAGCCGGCCATGCGCAGGCCGAGCAGGGCGATCATCACGGCGACCGCGCCGGCCGCGGCGGCATCGCCCCACCAGAAGCCGAGGCCGGCGAGGATCAGGCCCACGATCACGGCGAACGAGCCCATCACGTCGGAGGCGAAATGCAGCGCGTCGGCCGCGAGCGCCTGGCTCCGCGTCTCGCGCGCGGCGCGGTGCAGGGCGCGGGCGCGCCAGAGATTGACGAGAATGTCGATCACCAGCACCACGAAGGGCACGGCCGAGATGGTCGGCGGCGGGGTTCCCTCGCGCAGCCGGCTGTAGGACTCGACCAGGATGCCGCCGGCGAGCACGTAGAGCAGGGCGGTGACGCCGAGCGCCGAGATGCTCTCGAGCTTGCCGTGGCCGTAATGGTGCTCGTCGTCCGCCGGCTTGTCGGACACCCGCACCACGGCCCAGGTGATGATGGTCGCGACCAGGTCGATCGAGGAATGCAGCGCCTCGGAGATCAGCGCCAGCGAGCCGATCGCGATCCCGACCGCGAATTTGGCCGCCGCCATGCCGCCGCTGGCGAAGATCGAGATCGCGGCGACCGAGGTTTTGTCGTGCTGGGAGGTCATGGCGGGGATTTAGCAGCCTCCCGGTGAACATCAAGCGACGATCCACAGGGTTAGTCGCGAGTGAGTTGCAGGAGCGGGAGAGGAATGCGCGGTCGCTCTCGTCGTCCCCGTCACCGCTTCTTACAACGTCACCACGATCTTCCCCAGATGCTTGTTCGCCTCCATGTGCTCGAACGCCTGGTCGATCTGGTCGAACGCAAACACCTTGTCGATCGGCAACTGCAGTTTTCGCGATTCCACCGCGCCCCAGATGTCCTTGCGAACCTCCTCGAAGATCTCGCGGACCTCCTCGATGGTGCGGGTGCGGAAGGTGACGCCGACATAGTCGATGCGGCGGGCGGCATGCAGGTCGAAGTTGAAATCGGCGTGGGTGCCGCCGAGTCGGCCGACATTGACGATGCGGCCCTTCACCTTGGTCGCCGCGAGGTTCTGATTGGCGACCTTGCCCGAGACCTGGTCGACGATGAGGTCGACGCCTTCGCCGTTCGTGGCCTTCAACACCTCGTCGACCCATTTGGGATCGGAGCTGTCGACCGCGAGGTCCGCGCCGTAGTCCTTCAGCCGGCCGCGCCTGGTGGCATCGGTCGACGAGCCGACCACGAGCTTGGCGCCCTTGAGCCGCGCGATCTGCATCGCCATCAGACCGACGCCGGAGCTGGCGCCCTGGATCAGCACGCTCTGGCCCGCCTGCACGCCGCCGATTGTGACGACGGCGTTGTGCATGGTCGCGAGCGCGACGGGCAGGGTGGCCGCTTCCTCGAAATTCATGTTGGAGGGCGTGCGGAACAGCCGGCCGTGGTCGGCCAGCGTGTACTCCGCGAACGCCGCGCCGCCCGAGCCCATGATGCGGTCGCCGACCTTGACGCCCTTGGCATCCGGACCGAGCTCGGCGACTTCGCCGGCCCATTCCATCCCGAGCACGGCACCGACGCCGCCGGCCGCGCCGTGGGCGTGACCCCTGCGCATGCCGGTGTCGGCGCGGTTGAGGCCGCAGGCGCGGACCTTGACCAGCACTTGCGTGCCTTTCGGCTTTGGTTGAGCGACCTCGGAAATCCGAGCGCCTTCAGGACCGTAGACATAGGCTTTCATGAATTGCTCTCGCCTCTTGCAGTGATTATTCCGCGGCTTCGCGCTGCGGCTGAACGATCATGCCCTCCAGCCGGCTGCGAATGATCGCCTCGGCTTCGCGCACGATGCGGGAGATCAGCTCGGCGCAGCTCGGGATGTCCTGGATCAGGCCCTGCACCTGGCCGGCCGACCAGATGCCTTCGTCGGAATTGCCCGTCGCGTAGACCATCTTGCCGCGTGCGCCCGCGACGAGCTCGCGGATGTCCTCGAACTTGGCGCCTTCCTTCTCCATCGCGACGACCTTGGTCGAGATCTCGTTCCTGGCGACGCGCGAGGTGTTGCGCATGGTGCGGAAGATCAGCTCGGTCTCGCGCTCGTCATTGGCGACGATCTTCTCCTTGATGAGCTGGTGGATCGGGCTCTCCTTGGTGGCCATGAAGCGGGTGCCCATGTTGATGCCCTCGGCGCCCAGCGCCAGTGCGGCGACGAGGCCGCGGGCGTCGGCGAAGCCGCCGGAGGCGATTATCGGGATCTTGATCTTGTTGGCGGCGGCCGGGATCAGGATCAGGCCGGGCGTGTCGTCCTCGCCGGGATGGCCGGCGCATTCGAAGCCGTCGATCGAGATGGCGTCGACGCCCATGCGCTCGGCCGAGAGCGCGTGGCGGACGCTGGTGCATTTGTGCACAACCTTGACGCCGTGTTTCTTGAACTCGTCGACATGCTCCTGCGGCTTGTTGCCGGCGGTCTCGACCACCGTGATGCCGGCTTCGATGATGGCGGCGCGGTATTCGGCATAAGGCGGCGGCTTGATGGCGGGCAGGATGGTGAGGTTGACGCCGAACGGCTTGTCGGTGAGGTCGCGGCAGCGCGCGATCTCCTTGGTCAGGTCCTCCGGCGTCGGCTGGGTCAGCGCCGTGATGAAGCCGAGAGCGCCCGCGTTGGCGACGGCGGCAACCAGCTCGGCACGCCCGACCCATTGCATGCCACCCTGGACGATCGGGTGCTCGACGCCGACGAGTTCAGTGAAGCGTGTTTGCAGCATGATGTGTTTCCCCCTGGGGTGGCCCGCAGGCTCTGTTGTCGGTTGATGGCGCAAGGATGCCGCCGGGGTGGGGAAAAGTCTATCAGCGGGACGTGCGACAGGGGCGGGGCGATCATGCGGGGATGAGGAGGATTCCGTGGCGCGGACAATCCTGGAGGCTTGTGTCCCGCACGCGCTGCAACGTCCTTCACGTTGCGGCGCAGAGCCGGGACCCATGTTCAGCGAGGGCTCCGAAAGATGGGCCCCGGCTCTGCAGCGCACCGTCGAAGGGACGCTGCGCTGCGTCCGGGACACGGATAATCTCGATCGATTTTTCAAACAATGGACACACCTTCTCGCTCTCGCGGCTCATCTCGCCCGAGCTTTGCTTCGTCGCGTCGCCCTTATCGGGACAAGGGCGCAGGGAAGGCCGGGCGCCGGCGGCACCCGCGATCCGTGCGCGAAAAGATGCACACGGGGTGGACCACAGGTGTGCCGGTCGCCCGGCCTTCCCTGCGCGATGGTTTACGGCGTACTTCGCGCTCTCCTCGGGGAGCATTGCACTATTGCCCCCGTCGCCTTGCGGATGATCGATGCGCGGACCGGTCGGCCACCGCATCACCGCAAGCCTTGACGCCAGAACCTCGGGCGTCGGGACCACACGACTTGACCGTCCGCGCACGTCTTCGCTGGGAATCCGAGGGGTGGCGTGTGCTCGCCCCCGAAACCATGCGAAGACGCTGTCAGCGCCGTGTCGTGTGCGCCAAAGGGCGATTGCTCACGGTGTCCCGCCCTGCAATGCCCCTCGCGCCGACGCCGTCGCGTCCATCGCTGCCCAGCCCGCGGTTCGTGACGATCGCGATCCGCCCCTTGTCTCGGGCCAGGGTGGGTCGCTTGTACGACAAATCCGAATTTCGGTAAAGTGGAATATTTTGAGTAGCGGGACTTGACAGCCGGGGTGCAAGAATTGTGCAGGGTGTTTTGCCCGACGGGCGAGCGGAAGCACCGCCACACCTAACACTGTCATGCCCCGGCTTGACCGGGGCATCCAGTACGCTGCGGCTTGTCGGTTCCTGCCTTGCTGTCTCTGGAATACTGGATTGCCCGCCTTCGCGGGCAATGACACCGCGTGTGGAGAGAGCCGCTACTCCGCCGACAGCCGCACCATCTGGCGGCCGCCGTTCATTTCCTTGAGGCGGTTGACGAAGTTTTCCGGGCGCTGCCAGCGGTTGGGGACCTCGAGGCCCATGAACTCGGCGATGTCGCCGATGAAGCCGGTGCAGTTCATGGTCTCGGCATTCCACACCGGCGAGTTCGCCTGCTTCTGCTTGATGTAGGCGAACACGCGCTTGGCGTCGGCCTCGTTCAGATAAACCCGGTAGCTCGCGGTCAGATATTCCGGATCGAGATCGCCGTAGCTCGCGCCGGTCTCCGACGGCACGAAAGTGATGTGGCCGAGCACATAGGCGAGCGTGTCGCCGGCCGGCGTCAGCCCTGCGACCTCGACAGCCTTCTCACTGGTCTTGCCGTACCAGATGAAGGCGTGACCCCAGCTCGCGGCGGTGCGGGCGCGGAAGTCGACGTAATAAGGACCTTTCTCCGCGCGCGCGACGGAGCGCCGCGTCGATTGCGGCGCCGGCCGCGACGTGGAGTCGGTCGTGGCAAGCGCATTGGCTTCGGCAACGCGCTTGTTCGCTTCGTGGGCCGAGGCCGAGGGCGTCGTACACGCAATCATCGCCGCGAGTGCGAACCCGGCAAGGATGCAGGGTCCCGATCGATCAGGTTTGTTCGTCACGCTGTGCCCCTCGACTGTCGGCCGCTTAACGCTGGTCTTGCGCGGCCCGTCAGTAGCGCGCGGCGACCGGGCCCGGCGCCTTGCCGATCGGGGCCTTTCCAACCGGGCTCTTGCCAATCGGCATCTTGCCGATCGGGGCCTGCTCAGAATAGACCGGCACGGGCTGGCGGCGCGGCAGATCCGCAGCGTTCGCAGCCGTCACCAGAGCAAGCGTGGCACCGAGAGCAATTACAATCTTCTTCACAGTGATACCCCTAGAAGGTTTGGCCCAAACACGGCCATGCCGTGCCCCCAGACACGCCTCACAAAAAGGCGTCCGAATGCGACCAAGTTGCGGCGCGCGCGGGGCATGTCAGCGGCATATCTCTGGCGCGCGGAGATGTGATGTGTCTGGATGTTTCGGAGAGGCGCTCTGCCCATCCTAAGCAACGCCTCATCCGATCCGGTTCAGGCTGTTCCTGATCGTCGCGAAGATGCCGCCGATGTCCTTGCGCAAGGCGTCGAGCGCGTTGAAATTGTCGAAGACGCGGGCAAGGCGGTCTTCGACTTCGCGCTTGCTTTTCGTCAGCGCGTCGACGCGCGAGGCCAGCGTCTCCTCGCCATTCGCCTCGATCTCGCTGACGGTCTTGGCGAGGAGATCCCGCGTCGCGCCGACGTCCGCGATCATGGCTTCGATGCCGAACACGGGGGCCTTGAGCGGGACGAGGTCGGCCTGCGACTTCGACAGCTCGGTTTTGAAGGTGTTCAGTGTCGCCAAGGTCTCCTGTAGCGCGCCGAGGCGCTGGCGGGACTGCAGGACGAAATCGTTCAGCGCGTTTTGTCGCGCTGCCAGAGTCTTGCCGTCGGGGTCGGTCTCGACGTCGGCGAGCGAGCGTTCGAGCTGGGCCTGGCGTTGGCCGAGCTCCTCGAAATCGAGCCGAATGGTTTTCAGGATGTTGAAGCTGTCGTCGATGCGGGCGAGGCGCTGCTCGATCTCGATCTTGTTCTTCGACAGCGTCTCGACGCGGGCCAGAAGCGGCGTCTCGCCAAGGGTCTCGAGCTCGTCGATGCTCTTGGCGAGGCGGTCGTGGCTGAGGCTGAGCTCGCCGATCAGGGCGTTGATACCGGCATCCGTTGATCGCAGCGGCACAAGCTCGGCGTGGGATTTCGCCAGATCCTCCTTGTACTGATTCAGGGTCGCAAATGTCTCCTGGACCGCATTCACCCGTCCCAGCAGCGCCGACACGTCGCGCGCGATGTCGCGCTGCCGGTCGGCGAGGTTGTTCTTGCGGTCGTCGGTCTCGAGGTCGTGCAGCGAGCGTTCGAGCTGGTTCTGGCGATCGCGGATCTCGGTGAACACAGGCTCGACCGCGCGGCGCTGATCGGCGACCTTGCCGACCATCTCGCGCAGTGCCTGCTGGCGGCGGCGGATCTCGGCGAGCTGGTCGTGCATGTCGGTGGATTCGTTGCGGCCCTGCTGCAGCAGCGCGCGCTGCTCGATCTCGCCGAGCTTGTCGTGGAGGGCGGAGACCGCTTCCCGGGGATCGCTCTCGATCAAATGCTGGACGGTGGCGTCGAGATGGTTCTGCAGGGCGTGGGCGACGACGACGTCCTCGCGGGTCTTCTTGAGGCGGTCGCGCAGCGTCTTCAGGCTGCGGTCCTGGCGTGAGAGTCGCCAGGCGGAAGCGCCGATCAGGGTCAGCGTCCCCGCCAGGATCGCGCCGACAGTGATGCGTTGCGGCATGGGAAGCCCCGCGAACCAGGCGGGCAGATGGGCAATGTCGTAACCAAACGCCTGCTGGGCGAGAAACGCGATGACGGCCAGCAGCACCAACCAGGCAACCAGGAAAAACAGCCACATCGTGAATTCCTCACGCCGGCACACATTTTCGCCATGATTGCTATTGGAGAGCCGAACACCGCGCAAGGGGCTGTCGGAGGTGCATGATGCCTCAGGACGCGCGATCCACCGCTGATTGAGGGAAAGAGGGCACGGCGGATGCCGGTTCTTCCCGCAGCGGTGGGTCTCCGCCCCGGAATGACGGAGCGAGCATTTCTGCAGCCCGGATAGGCGCATGCGGGAGCATCGCGCGGGACCCGGACTACGCTACATTCTACGCAGACTTCGTTACTCGCCTCAGCCGCCGACGCGCCGCGGAGCGCTCATTTGCCGAGGAAGCTCGCGCGTATCTTGTCGGCGAACCAGACGACGAAGATCGCGCCGAATGCGAGCGCAAAGTACAGAGCCGTCCACAAAAGTGCATTATTAGCATTTGTCATGGCGTCCTCCCTGGCATGAGACATCGGTGTCTTGCCGGAAAGGATAGTGGCGGCGGGGACGGCGTGATTTGCGCAGGATCAATTTTGCCGCACTGCGGCGACGATGGCGATAGCCTGTAGCCCGCATGGAGCGAAGCGCAATCCGGGACCTGTGCATGACGATGGACTGCCCCGGATTACGCTTCGCTCCATCCGGGCTACGGCATCGCAGCTACAGCCGAAATTCGTTGGTGAGCTCGCCGATGCCGTCGATTGCCACCGTGACAATATTCACCGGCTCCTTCATCACGCCGACGCCGACCGAGGTGCCGACGGCAATGAGGTCGCCGGCGAGCAGGGTCATGTCGTGCGAGATCTTGCTCACCAGTTGCTGCGCCGAGAAGATCATGTCGGAGATCGGGTAGTTCTGCCGCTCGGCGCCGTTGAGGATGGTGCGGACCGTGAGTTTCGCCGGATCGAGGCCGGTTGCAATGACGGGGCCGAACGGGCCGTAATCGTCGATGCCCTTGGCGCGGGCCCATTGCGGGAAGGTGGGGTCGCTGGTCAGGATGTCGTTGGCGGTGATGTCGTTGACGCAGGTGTAGCCGAAGATGAAGCTGTCGGCTTCATCAGGCGAGACCCGCGCGCAGGTCTTGCCGATGACGATGCCGAGCTCGCCTTCATAGGTGGTCTTGCCGTCGTAGTAGGAGGGCCGGCGGATCACCGCGCCCGGCGTCGTGATGGTGGTGGTGGCCTTGAGCAGATAGAGCGGCTCCGGCGGCTCGGGCTGGTTCAGCTTGGCCGCGAGCGCGTGAAAATTGTTCCAGAGCGCGACGATCTTGCTCGGCGTACACGGCGCCAGCAGCTCGACCTCCGACAGCGCCAGGCTCTTGCCGGTCGCGGCGTTGCGGCCGAACATCTCGCCTTCATGCACGCTGATACCCGACGACGTCAGTGTCCCGAAACCGGTCGTGCCGGCATGGCGGAAGCGCAGCCATTTCTTCACTTCGGTCGTCATCACGCCACCGCCAATGCACGCGGATCTGCAGGCGTCGAGACGCCGTCATAGAGGCCGGCAATGCGGGCGCGCTGCGTCACCATCGCCAGCACCGAGTCGAGTGCCGGCGTGGCGATGCCGGTGAGGCGGCCCATCTCCTGCACGACGGTGACAAGCGGGTCGATCTCCATGGGGCGGCCTCGCTCGAGATCCTGCAGCATCGAGGTCTTGTGGGCGCCGACCTTGCGGGCGCCTTCGATGCGGCGCTCGACATCGACGCGAAACTTGACCCCGAAGGTCTCGGCGATCGCCTGCGTTTCCACCATGATCGCGCGCGACAGCGAGCGCGTCGCCGGATCGGTGCAGATCACGTCGAGTGTTGCGTGCGTGAGTGCGCTGATCGGGTTGAAGCAGACATTGCCCCACAGCTTCAGCCAGATCTCGTCGCGGATGCGGTCGAGCACCGGGGCCTTCAGCCCCGCGGCGACGAACAGCTCGGCGAGGCGCGTGACATCCGAGGTGATCTCGCCGGAGGGCTCGCCGAGCGGGAAATTGTTGCCGTAGACGTGGCGGATCACGCCGGGCGCCTCGATCTCGGTGGCGGGATAGACGATGCAGCCGATGGCGCGCTCGGCGCCGATCTCGCGCCACTGCCGCCCGCCGGGGTCGATGCTCTCCAGCGTCGCGTTCTCGTATTGGCCGCCGTGCTTGTAGAAGTACCAATAGGGGATGCCGTTGACGGCGGTGACGATGCGGGTGTGCGGCCCGAGCAGCGGCTGCATTTTCTCGATTACACCGGTGATCGAATGCGCCTTCAACGTGATGATGATGGTGTCCTGCACGCCGAGCTCGGTGGGATCGTCGGTGCAGCGCGGATGCACGGTGTGCTGCTCCTCGCCCGTGAGCAGCGTCAGGCCGCGTTCGCGCATCGCGGCAAGGTGGGCGCCGCGTGCGATGAGGCTGACATCGGCGCCAGCGCGCGCGAGCTGAACCCCGAGATATCCGCCGATCGCGCCGGCGCCATAGATGCAGATCTTCATGAAGTCCTCGCGAAGGAGCCGAAGCCGGAATTTGGGACGAAAGATCCGGTCCGGCTCGGAAGGATCCGAGCCGGGGCCGGTCGTCGCAGGGGAAGGGTCGTATGGTTCAGGCGGCTGCTTGCGGCTTGCCGTTGAGGGCCTCATCCATGGCAGCTGCGATGTCGCGCATGCTGATGACGGAGACGAGGCTGTAATCGTCGATGACCGGTAAATGGCGGATGTGATGAATGTTCATCAGGTGCCGGACCTGTTCGATCGTGTCGCTCGAGGTGCAGGACACCAATTGCTGCACCGAGACGAGCTGCGAGACCTTGACGTTGACGGCGTTGGCGCCGTGCTCGGCGACGGCGCGCACCACGTCGCGCTCGGTGAACATGCCGACCGCGGTGTTGCCCTCGGAGCGGACCACGTCCTTCACCACCAGTGCGCTGATGTTGTTGGCGCGCATCAGCTTGGCGGCGATGCCTACCGTTTCGTTCATTCGCACCGTGACAACGCGCGGCGTCTTCTTGCGCAGAATGTCTCCGACCAGCATTGCAACCTCCCTCATGTGAATGTTGAGGGAAGTGTGGTATACATAATGCCAATCGTCAAGCGCTGGTTTGGCTGATCCGAAAAATCTTGCGACAGCGATACTGACGTTTGTCGTCGAGACACAAAGAAAGGGACGCATCGCTGCGCCCCTTTCAAACTCCTGCGATGTCGGTGGCGGCTAGGCCGTCTCGGTTTTGGCGCTGCCGGTTGCAGTGGCCTCGCTCTCGGCTTCCTTGCCGAGGATGAAGGAGCGGCGCAGCGGCTTGATCACGAACAGCGCCATCAGCGCCGCCGTCGCGTTCAAGGCCACGGCGACCACGAACACGGCCTTCCAGCCATAGGCCGCCGAGATCACGCTGGCGAGCGGGACCAGCAGCGAGGCGGTGCCTTTGGCGGTGTAGAGCATGCCGTTGTTGGTGGTTGCGAATTTCGAGCCGAACGTGTCGCCGCAGGTCGCGGGGAACAGCGAATAGATCTCGCCGAACACGCCGAAGTAAATCGCGGTTGCCAGCACGAAGACGACGGGGATGTGCCCGTAGGCCGACAGCGTTAGCAGCATCAACGCCGCCGTGCCGAAGGCGATGAACATGGTGTTCTCGCGGCCGATCGTGTCGGAGACGAAGCCGAAGAAAGGACGTCCAAACCCGTCGAAGATGCGGTCCAGCGAGATCGCGAAGGTCAGCGCCGCCATCTGGAAGCCGGCGAGCGTCACCGGCGTGTCGGCGATCTTGAAGTCGTGCGCGATCGGGGCGATCTGTGCCGCCGTCATCAGGCCGCCCGAGGCGACCATGACGAAGACGAGGTACATCACCCAGAAAATAGGGGTGCGCAGCACCTGCGGCGGGGTGAAGTCGATCTTGGTCTGCGGCAGATTGAGCTGCTTCTTCTTCGGCGGGATCGACAGCCGCGGCGGCTGGATGAAGAAGGCGAGCAGGAACACGATCACGCCCTGGCCGATGCCGAAGGTGAGGAAAGCGTGCTGATAGCCGCTCGTTGCGATCATGCTCGCGATCGGCACGATGGTGAGCGCGGCACCGGCGCCGAAGCCGGCAGCGGTGGCGCCGGCGGCGAGGCCGCGGCGATCCGGAAACCATTTCAGCGCGTTGCCGACGCAGGTGCCGTACACCGCGCCTGCGCCCATGCCGCCGATGATCGCGGCGGCGTAGAGCAGGGTGAGCGAGTCGGCGTATGAGTTGAGGATCCAGGACAGCGCGATCATCACGCCGCCGAACATGATGACGATGCGCGGGCCGTATTTGTCGACGAACCAGGCCTCGACCGGCACCAGCCAGGTCTCGGTGACGACGAAGATGGTGAAAGCGAGCTGGATCGCGGCGCGGCCCCAATGATGGGCCGCATCGATGGGATCGACAAACAGCGTCCAGCCATATTGCAGGTTGGCGATCATCGCCATGCAGACGATGCCCATGGCGAGCTGGAGCCAACGGAAACCGGTGCGAAGAGGCGCGGCCGTGACGGCGCCGTCCGTGCTGGAAATCATCAAGAACCTCCCAACGCGCTGATT
The DNA here is from genome assembly GCF_001590795.1 of Bradyrhizobium sp. AT1. Lineage (GTDB taxonomy): Bacteria > Pseudomonadota > Alphaproteobacteria > Rhizobiales > Xanthobacteraceae > Bradyrhizobium. Next base: position 2,571,695 of record NZ_JXDL01000001.1, on the reverse strand, counting down.
GATTGCGGCCTGGGATTGCAAGATGACCCAGTGTCGCAAATATTGTGGCTTATCGTCGCAAGCGCGATGGGCAGCTTGGTATACCATATTCCAGAAAGCAAGTCCTAACTGCGGCGGATTGTCACAAATTCTCCGGTTCCATTTCGGTCGGGATGGGCCTTCCACGACTTCGCAAAAACGAAAACGCCCGGCCGAAAGGCCGGGCGTTTCTTTGGTGAAGAGTTGTGGGAAGCGCGTCAGGCGACGGTCGATTTCGAGACCACGACCTTGCGCCAGGGCTTGAGCACCGCGATCGCCAGCAGCGAGGCCAGGATGTTGGCGCCCGCCGCGATGATGAAGACGCTGTCCCAGGTCCCCGACGATTGCTGCATGTAGTTGGCGATCGGGACCAGCAGCGCGGCCGTGCCCTTGGCCGTGTACAGCAGGCCGGCATTGGTGGTCGCGAACTTGGCGCCGAACGTGTCGGTGCAGGTCGAGGGGAATAGCGAGTAGATCTCACCCCAGGCGAAGAACACGAAGCCCGAGAGCAGCACGAACCAGATCGGATCGTGACCCCAGAGGTAGAGCATCCAGATGCCGAACCCTTCCATGCCGAAGGCGATGAACATGGTGTTCTCGCGGCCGATCATGTCGGAGATCCAGCCGAAGAACGGACGGGTCAGGCCGTTGAGCACGCGGTCGATCGTCGCCGCGAAGGTCACCGCCGTCATCGTCACCGCCATCAGCGTGACCGGCACGTTGTCGACCTTCCAGTCGGCGGCGATCGGCTTCAGGTTCGCCGTCACCATCAGGCCGCCGGCGCCGACGATCACGAACATGAAGTACATCAGCCAGAAGATCGGCTGACGCAGCACTTCGGTCGGCTGGTAGTTGCGCCGGGTCTGCAGCAGATTGGCGTTCGCCACGACGTTCGGCACCTGGCCCGCTTTCGGCGCGAGCAGGAAGAAGGCGAGGATGCAGATGATGAGGCCTTGTCCCAGGCCGAAATAGAGGAAGGTGGTCTGGAAGCCGGAGTCCTTGATCATGGCCTGGATCGGCGCGACGGTGAGCGCAGAGCCTGCACCGAAGCCTGCGGCCGTGATGCCCGCGGCAAGGCCGCGCTTGTCCGGAAACCACTTCAGCGCGTTGCCGACGCAGGTGCCGTAGACGCCGCCGGCGCCGATGCCCGCGACGATCATGCCGAGGTAATAACCGTTGAGCGTGGTGGCCTGCGCGTTGATCGCCCAACCGATGGCGCAGAGCACGCCGCCGACCAGCACGACGAGGCGCGGACCGTATTTGTCGACGAACCATCCTTCGATCGGCACCAGCCAGGTCTCGAACAGCACGAACAGCGTGAAGGCCCATTGGATCGAGGCGCGATCCCAGCCGAATTTCTTCTGGATGTCGGGGACGAAGAACGTCCAGCCATATTGGTAGTTGGCGATCATCACCATCGCGCCTACACCGATCGCCAATTGCGCCCAGCGATACGTGTCGCTAACGCGCGCGGTTGTAGGGGCGGTTGTCTGCACCATGTCCGTCATAAAGCCTCCCGTGGCGCCTCTAATTTTTCTGCGAGCGCTGGAGGGGCATTCTTGTATGCATTATGCCAAGCTTCAAGCGCTGGTCCGGTCACCGTGCGCAAATGTCGCAGCCTTGTTCAGCGGCAACTCTGACTCGGAGCAGCACAAGTAGAAATGGCCCCGTCTTGCGGGGCCATTCACCAAAAGTAGCATGTGGATCTTTCTGAAACCGTCGCGCTGCGCGGCAGCGCGGGAAAGTAACGGCTTACAGGCCGAAACGCGGCAGATCGCCGTTATGGTTGGAAATCTCGGCGCTCGCCATCAGAAAGCTGTCGATCGCGGCCATCAGGCGGGCGAACAGCGAGGCGGAGGGGGCGAGAGCAACGGAAGCGGTCTTGGACATTGGAATTCCCTTTCTCGAGACGATCGGTCTTGCGTCTCCTGTCGAAGGGCAATCTATGTATACCAGATGCCAGCGTCTACGCATTTGTTTGCATGGCAGCATGGAATTCACCGCATTGCAGCATAACGTCGGGTTAATGCGGCCGATCCGGGCTTAAAGTGGCCGGTCTTGAAAGAAAAGCTGGCGGAATCGTCCCGTCCGAAGCGGAATCTCGTTGCAATGGACGCCAGGTTCCGGCCGCACTGCAGCGGACAGGCTTGGCAGGATCAGTCAAAGCGGCTAGTGGTCCGCCCCCTTATCCAATCAACCGTCAGAGTGGTTCATGTCGAGCGCCTCGCCCGCCGTCTCGATCGGCATCGATTTTGGGACCAGCAATACGGTCGTAGCCCTTGCGGCGGACGATCGCCGTGTCGAGGCCATCCGCTTCGAGCACGGCGGCCAGCGCCACAGCACCTATGTCTCGGCGCTGTGCTTCTGGGAGGACCGGCCGGGCGCGGGTGCCCAGGCCGAAGGCGGACCATGGGCGATCGAGACGTTCCTCGAAGGCCGCCACGTCTACCGCTTCCTGCAGTCGTTCAAGGCGTTTGCGGCCAGCAGCAGCTTCAACACCACGCAGGTGTTCCGGCAGCGCTTCAAGTTCGAGGACATCCTGGCGGCGTTTCTGCGGACATTGGCGCGCCATGGCGGCGAGAAGTTCGGCTTCGAGACCTCGACCATCACGGTCGGCCGCCCGGTGCGCTTCGCCGGCGGCAATCCCGACGAGGCGCTGGCGATGCAACGCTACCGCGCGGCGTTCGAGCGCCTGGGTGCCGGCCACGCGCGCTACGTCTACGAGCCCGTCGGTGCGGCATTCTCCTTTGCCCGAAGGCTGGAGCGCGATGCCACCGTGCTGGTCGCCGATTTCGGCGGCGGCACCAGCGATTTCTCCGTGATGCGCTTTTCGCGCGCCGGCGGGCATCTGCGCGCCGAACCGCTCGGCCACGCCGGCATCGGCATCGCCGGCGACACGTTCGACTACCGCATCGTCGATCACGTGGTCTCGCCGCGGCTTGGCAAAGGCTCCAGCTTCCGCTCCTTCGACAAGGTGCTGCCGATCCCCAGCGGTCATTACACCAACCTGGCGCGCTGGCATCAGCTGGCGATGATGAAGAGCAATGGCGATCTGCGCGAGCTTCGCGAACTCGCTCGCACCGCGTTGAAGCCGGAGCAGCTCGAGGATTTCATCACCATCGTCGATCTCGACCTCGGCTTTTCGCTGTACCGCGCGGTGTCCGATGCCAAGGTCGCGCTGTCGGCGCAGGACGAGGTCGACTTCCGCTTCAAGGGCGGCGGTGTCGACATCGGCGCGGCCATCACGCGCAAGAAATTCGAGTCCTGGATTGCCGACGATGTCGCCCGGTTGGGCGCCACCGTCGACAAGGTGCTGGCTGAAGCCGGCATCACCGCGCGCGAGGTGGAGAAGGTGTTCCTGACCGGCGGCACCTCGTTCGTGCCGGCGGTGAGAAAGCTGTTCGCCCAGCGGTTCGGCAACGAGCGGCTGATGTCGGGCGACCAATTCGAGTCGATCGCTTACGGCCTTGCGCTGATCGGGCACAGTCCGGATCCGGATCGCTGGACGGTGGGCGGCGGGATCGAGGCGAAGGCGGGCGGGTAGCGCGAGATGCCGTCTTGACGGCTATCCTTGGAGACGCCCCCCTGAAGCGGGCGTCTCGAAGGGCAAAGCGCGGGCCGTTTGGGCTGCTACTGATTGATCTCGGGCTCGACCAGCT
>NZ_JXDL01000001.1:2536205-2567310 GCF_001590795.1 Bradyrhizobium sp. AT1 | reverse complement strand
CAGCGACTCCTGCCAGCCGAGATAGCACGCCTCCGGTGGAATGACGTCGGGAATGCCGGCCTGCGTGATGTCGATCTCGGTGCCGACCGAGACCTTCTTCAAGATCACCGTGACCTGGATTTCCCCGGGCAGATTGGGATCGTCGAACTTGTCGGTGTAGCGCAGGCGTTCGCCCGGCACGAGCTCGAGATATTCGCCGCCGAACGAATGGCTGTTGCCCGTCGTGAAATTCCGGAACGACATCTTGAAGGTGCCGCCGACCTTGGGCTCGAAATGATGCACGGTGCAGGTGAAGCCGTTCGGCGGAAGCCATTTCGCCATCGCATCGGCCTCGAGGAACGCGCGATAGACTTTCTGCGGGCTGGTGGCGAGAACGCGGTGCAGGCGGATCGTGCTGGGCATCGTTGTTATCCTCATGATCGATGGGCCCGAGATTGGCGTCTATGGCCCATTCATGTCACGAGGACGACCGGGAAGCTGACGATCCGACATCGTTCTCGCAATTTTTTGGTGGCCTCCGGGCCGGGGTGTCAGACAAGTACGACATCTTGCGGCGTCATCGTGAACGCCAGTTGATGGCGGCCGATCGTAGGATTGCTCTGCGCGCCGAGGGCGCCAAGCGACCCCGGCGAAAGGGGGCTTGCGATCAATGTCTCGACCACATCGGCGTCGTATCCCGACAGCAGCACGATCTAGTCGGCGGCGCCGTCCTTGCCGCGGATCTGCCATTCGGCGGAGGGCGCGCTCCGTCTGCAGCGTGCCGGTTACGAGCAGGCGAGCGCTCGTCGGTCCGGGGCTCTGCGCCAATATGCCGAGCCTATTCGAAAGATGTGCCTGCAGGTCGCCTCATATCCGGCCTGCGGCGACAAGCTGATCGTCGCGAGCGGAGTGGCAACGCCACCGCTGACGCTTGCGATCGCCGGCACTGGCCGCGAACCATGCCGAGATCATGCGGCATCATCTTGGTCGACCACGGCGTCGGCGCGTTAAGCCTGTAAAGATAGCCTTTCGAGGTGAGCACCTCATATTGCTCCAGCTCGGAGAGCACGAAGAAGCCTTTGGCATCGCTCGTGCTGGTCCAGCGCGAGCCGCGCCGGAAGTCGAGAATGCTAGTCCGGCCCGAAAATGCTCATGCGAATGCCAGTCGCCGTGCTCGGTGCGCTGCTCGGGGGAACACTCCCCCACACGTCACGACGGCGGCCTTGCCGAGCAGTGCTATGCTCAGGCAAGGACACAATTCGGCTATAGTCCGCGTTCAGCTCCTGCGCATCCTTCGGGCTGCGAGACACATTCACACCGCATGTCTGGATACTCCCTACTCGCAGGTGATTTGCGAAAAGATGTTTCCCCCACGATTGTCGGTGGCCCACAGATAACTCAGGCTTAAAGAGCCGCCGTTTTCAATTGATAACTTCACAGATCTTTGTATCTGCCCAGTGTCCACTGTGAGGCCAACGCCTTTGGTATATCCCTGCGTTCGGCAGAAGTGGCTTGCGATCTCATCTCTCGCCGCCTCTATGCAATCTCCTCCGTTTAACAACGCACCAGTACTAGATGCTCGAAAGAGGATTTTACTCAATGATGACTTCAGACAGCCATCCAAGGTACGACCCGATATACGCGGCTGATCAAATACTTGCCGAGGCCGTCTTGCGTCGGGCTCGATAGGGAGTAAACGTGACTCGTCGAGCATATCCATGCTCGCAATGGGTGGATCATCCCCGGCCTTCCAATCAAGAGCTTTTTCGAACGATTCTGCAGCGTCAGATGGTGCGAGGCGTCGAGCGATTCTGCCTCGATTCTGGTGCTGCTGCTTTGCCTTCACGCTCTGCTCTCGCGCTTCGAACAATTCGGCGGCGACGGAATAATGAAAGGCTGCAGCGAGTAGAGCGTTTGGCTCGTCGATCGCCTCTAAGTTTTGAGCAAGCCATTCGTGAGCCTCTGGAACGCCTTGCTTCGCTGCAGAGAGTATTAGCCGAAGTGCCTTGGCGCGGTCCGGCAAGGACCCTTCTCCACGCCAAACCATGCCGGCTAATTTCCACGAAGCTATTCCGACGTCGTGACTACTCGCCTCCTGCAGCAGAACTACAATATCGGACAGTCCGCCTTCTGTTCGTCCCGCCTTAATCATGCTTGCGAGATGGACGGCAGAAATCCACGTGCCCGTTTCTATGGCGGCTCTGAACGTCTCTGCTGCTTGTCCATGTTCGCCCCGATATTCGAGAATCCTTCCAAGGTTATGCAGGTACCTTCCATTGCTGGGGATGATTCGCGCTGCGGCAGCGCAAACGCGAAAAGCCTCTTCTTTGTTTACGCGATGCCACTCAAGTCCACGCCCGACGCTTTGTGGATCGTTGGGATCATTCGCTTGGTCGCAACTCAGGTTGTCACTCTTCCGTGTTCTATTGAATCCAGCGTCGTCGCCGAGCAAGGGGTCCCAAATCATCGCTTCATACTGCCATGGTGATTCGTAGAACCTGCTTCGAGCCGCCGAGACCGCTTTTCCCAATCGCAATTGACGAAGCGCCGTTCTATCGGGCCATACGTGCAGCTTCCCATCGAAACCCGCAGCGAACACGCTGCCAGAACGAGGCTCAACAGCGAGCCCCGTTATCTGTTCGCCAACAACCAAGATTGCGAATGCCACCTTTGTTTCGGGATCCCATAGCCGGACTGTGCCGTCATCTGATCCGGTTGCGATCCACGCGTCACTTGGTCCAAATGCCGCGGCTGTTACCCAATGGGAGTGGCCGACAAGTTGAAAAAGTGGTTTGCCCGAGTTTGTTTCGTACAACCGCACGGTGCCGTCGGCGTTCGCGGTCAAGATTGCTTTGCCACTGCGAGACAGTTCTAACCAGAGGAGGCTCCCTCCCTCGTTGATCTCATAGTTGATAGCTCCTGTCTCGATGCTAAACGAACGTAATAGTCCTTCATGATCTCCGAACAGAACGAAGTTCGCATCGTCCGGGTGAAAGATTGCGCGGTTAACACGACTGGAGTGATGATATCTGTGCAACAGTGTTCCGCCGTCTCTCTTCCATAGGCAGATTTCACCGTTAGCGGCGGTGGTGAGTATTGTCTTAGCTGATGCATCGAACTTGACGGACAGGATGGTCGGCTCCGACGCCCCCCAACGTGCCATCGAGCATTCAGCGCGATTGGCGCCTACATGAATTTCTTGGATCAATCCGCCATCACTCACTTTCCATACCCGAACCCTTCCATCCAGGCTCCCAGTGACCGCCAGGTCACCGCTTGCTGATATATCTATCGAAGTGACAATGCTGCAAAGCGAGTAGTCTTTGGCATGCAACATGACCGACAACGGCTTTAGTGTTTCCCTGCTCCAGGCTCGCGCAGTGGCGTCCCATCCTGTTGTTAGAAGCTTCGTTCCATCCGGCGTAAGGTGTATAGCTGTCAGGTTGGCCCCGGCGTGCGGCCAAAATGTAGCAGTGTCGCGTTCCGGAGTTGTAAGATCGGCGTAAGCACGAAAAAATTCGCGCAGTGAACTTTCAGTGACTGGCCGATCTTGCTTTGACCACTGGCGTGGTAGCCCTCTTGAAGCCAACTGAAAGGCTTTCTCCTTGCGACCCTTCTCCAAGAGGGAGCTCGCTTGCGAAGCAAGAGCTGTGCTCTCCGAGCTAAGTGCAAGGTTGCGCTTTTGTTCGGCGACCATCCGTGCTTCTTCTGCCACGGCGCGCAGACTTATTGCCTCTCTCTCGTTTTTTCTCGCAACTTCTCTCTGCGAATAAAAGGCACTCGCTAGCGCGATCGCAGCAACTCCGATGGTCAATGATCCTAGGACTGTGAGGCGCTGTCGGCGCACTGCGCTCTGCCGGCTCTGCCTAATCAGTTCGCGATGCGATTCTGTGGGTTGTGGCGCTGTTCGCGGCTGAGACGAGATCCAAAGTTCGGCATCCGCAACTTCTTGACCTCGCAGCAGCAAAGATGGAGTCCGTTTTCGTTCTTGCCATCGACGGGCGAGTTGGCCAAGGCGAGTATGTTCCTTAACCCACTCTTGATCGGTGAGTAGCGCGGCCGCCAACCTGTCTGTTTGACGATCGAACTCGTCGGGTGAGTCAAAGAAAAGATAGTTGATCTTTGCAATGTTGCTAGGAATCTGATCCTCGTCGACGCGCTTGAGTACGATTGGGGCCAGCCGCTTATTGTGCGCGTTCACCTGCTCGATTTCCCACGCGCATTCGAAGGACAAAATGGAGTCGGGGCTGACAATGAAGACAATTGCGTCGGCTTCCCTAATAAAGGCCAGCAATTCACGGCGCCAATCTTCGAGCGTAGGAAGGTCTTGTGTGTCGATTTTCGGCGACAAGCCCCGAGCTTCCAACGCCCCAGCTACGCGGAGCGCAAATGAGAGGTCTTTCCGGGAGTAGGATATGAAGACCTTTAGTTTTTCGGTCTGGGAGCCTTTCAATGCAACGTCCTTCTCTGTTCTGGCGAGCATAGTGGATCAACCAAGGCGCGGTAAGAAAAGAATGTTCTATCTTATGGGGAATCATGGCCATGAACAGATTGAACAAGAGGGATTATGTAGGGGTGCGCTGCACAAAAGGGCTAACGCTTGCTTGTGCAGAGGATATTTTTTCGGGAGTAGCGCAAATGAGATGGGGGCTTTCTACTAGGCTGATTTCAAGAATGCTGATTTCGCTGGGGGCAATCTTTCAGAAGCGACGATCTGGGAATCAGACCTAAGTTGGGCGGATCTAAATGGCGCAACTTAACAAACGCGAACTTGCAGCGATCGAAATTCATAAATGCCGACTTGAGCGGGGCGATCCTACGTGGCGCCGATTTAACGGGCGCGGATCTCTCCTCAGCGGATCTTCGATCCGCCGATTTGCGCGGCGCAAAGTTGGTCAGAACCAATCTGTCACACGCAAATCTCACGGGAGAGAGCGCATCTCAGAACTTGGCTCCATTGCCGTAGTTCTTGATTTTGAAACGCCAAGGAGCCGTAGCACGGATGAACGATCGCTCTTCTGGGCAGAATGTCCAAACTTATTGTGGCAGACATATCCGACGCTAAGAGCATTCTGCAGGAGTTGCGAGGATTGGCTCCCGATCTTCCCAACGTTCCTATTCAACCGATGATAGTATCATTGCAGTGCGAACCAGGGATGTTCGATTTTTACCAGAAGCTTCCTTGGGTTCTTCCGGTGTGTCAGTATGAGGACGCGCGGGAGATGATTGAGAAATTGCAGTCAAGGGTGATCGGTCCTATCGAGGCCTACCTTGCAGGCCAGTTGAGATGATCGAGGCGATGTCAAAATCGACGTTTAATGCTTGACGGCCCTTCGTGTTGGCTTCTTGCCCGTCAAAGCATCACCGTTTCCGAAAGGGAAGCGAAACCCGGTCGAACTGCCCGGTCGGGGACTTTCCGATGTTGGCACAAACGCCTGTTCTGCCCGATGCGTCAAACAAATTGCGGTAAATCAAAAATCATCTTTAGAATCAAGGGACCAGCTACTGTGCATGGGGTTGTTTTCCAGCTTTTGGTTTTGACCTCCCGCATCGCCTTCTTGCCATGCAAAAAGGGCCGCACCTTCGGGCGGCCCTTTCGTCTTGATCGAGGCGGTCCGCTTACTCCGCGGCCTGCTTCTGCGGCGGGTCGAGGGCGCCGGACTTGTGGATCTCGGCGACCTGGTGATCGCTGAAGCCGAGCACCGAGCGCAGGATCTCGTCGGTGTGCTCGCCGAGCAGCGGGGAACGCTCCACCTCGCTCGGGCTGTCCGACAGCTTGATCGGGTTGCCGACCGAGATGTACTTGCCTCGGGTGGGGTGGTCGACCTCGACTACGGTCCCGGTCGCGCGCAGCGACTGGTCCTCGGCGATCTCCTTCATCGACAGGATCGGGCCGCAGGGGATGTCGTCCTTGTTGAGGATTTCCATCGCCTCGAACTTGGTCTTGGTCATCGTCCACTGCTCGATGCGGGCGAAGATCTCGTTCAGGCGCGGCAGGCGGGCCGCAGGCTTGGCGTAGTTCGGATCGGTCTTCCAGGTGGGCTCGCCGATCACGTCGCAGATCTTCTCCCAGACCGGGGCCTGTGTGATGAAGTAGATGTAGGCGTTGGGATCGGTCTCCCAGCCCTTGCACTTCAGGATGCGGCCGGGCTGACCGCCGCCGGAATCGTTGCCGGCGCGCGGCACGGCATCGCCGAACGGAATGCCTTCGCCGAACTGGCTGTATTCCTTGAGCGGGCCGTGGGCGAGACGCTGCTGGTCGCGCAGCTTGACGCGGGCGAGGTTGAGCACGCCGTCCTGCATCGCGGCGGTGACGCGCTGGCCCTTGCCCGAATGCGTGCGCTGATAGAGCGCGGTGACGATGCCGAGCGCCAGGTGCAGGCCGGTGCCGGAATCGCCGATCTGCGCGCCGGTGACGAGCGGCAGGCCATCGCGGAAGCCGGTGGTGGACGCGGCGCCGCCGGTGCACTGCGCGACGTTCTCATAGACCTTGCAGTCTTCGTACGGTCCGGGGCCAAAGCCCTTGATCGAGGCGACGATCATCTTCGGGTTGATCGCCTGGATCTTCTCCCAGGGGAAGCCCATGCGGTCGAGCACGCCGGGGCCGAAATTCTCGACCAGCACGTCGCACTTCTTGATCAGCTCGGTGAGGACTTCCTTGCCCTTGGGGTTCTTGGTGTCGAGCGTGATCGAGCGCTTGTTGTGGTTCAGCATGGTGAAATACAGGCTGTCCACGTTCGGGATGTCCTGCAACTGGCCGCGGGTGATGTCACCCACGCCCGGACGTTCCACCTTGATCACGTCGGCGCCGAACCATGCGAGCAGCTGCGTGCAGGTCGGGCCGGACTGAACGTGGGTGAAGTCGAGAATGCGAACGCCCGTGAGCGCCTTGGTCATCGTGTTGCTCCGTACTCTTGTCTGCCCCTGCACCCGGCAGGGAATAAAGGGTTGAGGGGTGGACTTACTTCTTCTTCTGCAGAACGCTCTGCGGATTGAGATTGCCGATGCGACCGCTCTCCGAGCCCGCGGCCGGATCGATCACCGCGTTGATGAGGGTCGGCTTGCCCGACTGCATCGCTTCGTTGACGGCGCGCTTGAGCTCGTCGGGCGAGGTCGCGTTGACGCCGACGCCGCCGAAAGCCTCCATCATCTTGTCGTAGCGCGCGCCCTTGACGAACACGGTGGTCGCCGGGTCGGAATTGGCGCCGTTGACGTCGGTGCCGCGATAGATGCCGTCATTGTTGAAGATGACGACGCAGATCGGGAGGTTGTAGCGGCAGATGGTCTCGACCTCCATGCCGGAGAAGCCGAAGGCCGAATCGCCCTCCACGGCCAGCACGGGGTGACCGGTCTCGAGCGCGGCGGCGATCGCCTGGCCCATGCCGATGCCCATCACGCCCCAGGTGCCGACGTCCAGACGCTTGCGCGGGCGGTACATGTCGATGACGCCGCGGGCGAGGTCGAGCGTGTTGGCGCCCTCGTTGACGAGGATCGCCTCGGGATACTCCTTGATGACGTTCTTCAGCACGCCGAGCGCGCCGTGATAATCCATCGGCGACTTGTTGTTCATGAGCTTCGGCGCCATCTTGGCGACGTTCTCTTCGCGCTTGGTCGAAATCGCCTTGGTCCATTCGGCGGGCGGTGCGGTCCAGCCGGAAGCCATCGCCTGGTTGAAGGCGGAAACGACCGAGCCGATGTCGCCGACGACGGGGGCGACGATCTCGACGTTGGAGTCCATCTCGCGCGGCTCGATGTCGACCTGGATGAACTTCTTGGGCGTTTCGCCCCAGTTCTTGCCCTTGCCGTGCGAGAGCAGCCAGTTGAGCCGGGCGCCGATCAGCATGACGACGTCGGACTCTTTCAGCACGGTGGAGCGTGCAGCACCCGCGCATTGCGGATGCGTATCGGAGAGCAGGCCCTTGGCCATGCTCATCGGTAGGAAGGGGATGCCGCTCTTCTCGACGAAGGTCTTGATCTCCTCGTCGGCCTGCGCGTAGGCCGCGCCCTTGCCGAGGATGATCAGGGGACGCTTCGCCGCCTTGAGCACGTCGAGCGCGCGCTTGATCGAAGCGGGCGAGGGGATCTGCGCGGGCGCAGCATCGATCACCTTGACCAACGACTTCTGGCCGGCATCGGCGCTCATCACCTGGCCGAACAGCTTCGCCGGCAGGTCGAGATAGACACCGCCGGGGCGGCCCGAGACCGCGGCGCGGATTGCGCGGGCCAGGCCGATGCCGATGTCCTGGGCGTGCAGCACGCGATAGGCCGCCTTGCACAGGGGCTTGGCGATCGCGAGCTGGTCCATCTCTTCGTAGTCGCCCTGCTGGAGGTCGACGATCTCGCGCTCGGACGAGCCCGAGATCAGGATCATCGGATAACAGTTGGTGGTGGCGTGCGCGAGCGCGGTGAGACCGTTGAGGAAGCCGGGCGCGGAGACGGTAAGGCAGATGCCGGGCTTCTTGGTGAGGAAGCCGGCGATGCCCGCCGCGTAACCGGCGTTCTGCTCGTGGCGGAACGAGATCATGCGGATCCCGGCGGCCTGCGCCATGCGGCCCAAATCCGTGATCGGGATGCCCGGCACATTATAGATGGTGTTGATGCCGTTCAGCTTGAGCGCGTCGATGACGAGATGGAAGCCATCCGTCAACTCCTGCTCGGTGCCCGGTGCCTCGGACTTGGTCGCGGTATTCAGCATGGGCCTTGTCTCCCTGGTCTCAATACTGGGGCGAGTTTTTCGCCCTTCTGGTGAACGTTGCTAGAAGAGTTCCTGACCGTGCGCTTCGACGTAAGCGGCAAGGCCGAGGGTGTGGTCGCGGGCGCGCTTTTCGGCGAGCTCGGTGTCGCGCGCCTCGAGGGCCTCGATCATGCCGAGATGCTCGGGCAGCGAGGTCGCGGTGCGGTCCTTGCGTCCGATCGTCAGCTGGCGATAGCCGCGCACGTGCAGCAGAAGGTCGTTGGTGAGGTCGACCAGCACAGGCGATTCCGACAGCGAGATCAGCGCCTGGTGGAAGGCGATGTTGGCGCGCGAATATTCTTCGACGTGATCCTCGGGCAGGCGGTCCTTGCCGAAGTCCTTGAAGTAGTCGCGCAGTGCCGTGATGTCCTTCTTGCGCGCGGTCGTGGTGATGAGGCGCGCGGCCATGCTCTCCAGCGCCGCCCAGGCGCGGATCATGTCGACGATCTCGCTCTTGGTCCGGCGCACCACCATGATGCCGCGGCGGGGAACGGTCTTCACGAAACCGTCCTGCTCCAGCATCGCGATGGCTTCGCGGATCGGGGTGCGGCTGACGCCCAGACGTTCGGACAACGCGCGCTCATCGAGCATCACCGGCTCGGGCGTCGAATAGATGTCCATCTTGAGGATAGCTTCCTTCAAGGCGTCATACGCCTTGTTCTTGAAGCTGCTCTCCGGGGCAATACGAACGATTGCGATATCTGCCTCGGCCATGTTCGGCAACGCCTTGGTTGGTTTCCGCAGTGACACGACGAATCTCCTCCAGTGGGAGTCGTCTTTTACAGGAATATTAACGGGAAAGTTTTTGGCATACCACATGCCAGAATGTCAAGCTGGCTATTTTTTGCGGCGTTCTAAGCGACGCTGCAGCTTGACAAGTTGGCTTCTGGCATACCAAATGCCATCGCCAGCCATTTTTGATCCAAGGCGGCGGAGTAGACTCAGGCTTCAGGCCGCTCCGTCCCCGCGGAATGGAACAGAGCGCGGCGAATGGCAAGCATCACGGGCAGCCGCAAGCACGCCCGCGCTTTGAAAAGAACGAACTGAGGTCAAGGGAGAAGCCACATGTCCAATTCCAAAGATGCCGTCCGCAAGGTGCTTGACCTGGTCAAGGCGGACAATCGTACCAGCCTGACGGCGCCGGAAGGCAAGCTGGTCTGCGACGCCTACGGCATTCCCGTGCCGAAGGAAGGCGTGGCGAAGTCGGCCGGCGAGGCCGGCAAGATGGCCGCCTCGATGGGCTTCCCCGTCGTGATGAAGATCGTCTCGCCCGACATTCTCCACAAGACGGAAGCCGGCGGCGTCATCGTCGGCCTCAAGACGGCTGAAGATGCCGAGAAGGCCTACGAGACCATTCTCGGTAACGCCAGGAAGTACAAGGCCGACGCAAAGATCGAGGGCGTCCAGGTGCAGCAGATGCTGGCCGGCGGCACCGAAGTGATCGTCGGCTCGATCACCGACGGCTCGTTCGGCAAACTGGTCGCCTTCGGCCTCGGCGGCGTGCTGGTCGAAGTGCTCAAGGACATCACCTTCCGCCTCGCGCCCGCGACCAAGGAAGACGCGCTTTCGATGCTCGACGGCATCCAGGCGCATGAGATTTTGAAGGGCGTGCGCGGCGGCGAGGCGGTGAACCGCACCGCGCTGGCGGACGTCATCGTCAAGGTCTCGCAGCTCGTCACCGATTTCCCCGAGATCGTCGAGCTCGACCTCAACCCCGTTTTCGCGACGGCGAAGGGCGCCACCGCCGCCGACGTCCGCATCGTCGTCGACTTCGCCTATGTGCCCAAGCCCAAGCCGCGCCCGACCGAAGAGATCGTCGCGGCGATGAGCCGCATCATGCAGCCGAAGGCGGTCGCGGTCGTCGGCGCCTCGGCCGAGGACGGCAAGATCGGCAACTCCGTGATGAAGAACCTCATCAACGGCGGCTACAAGGGCGACATCTATCCGATCCATCCCAAGGCTACCGAGATCCTCGGCTACAAGGCCTACAAGAGCGTCAAGGACGTGCCGGGCGTGATCGACACCGCGGTGTTCGCGATCCCCGCCAAGTTCGTGGCGGCTGCGCTCACCGAATGCGGCGAGAAGAAAATTCCGGGCGCGGTGCTGATCCCGTCGGGCTTTGCCGAAGCCGGCGCGCCGGAGCTGCAGGCCGAGATCGTCGAGGTCGGCAAGAAGTACGACATCCGCCTGATGGGTCCGAACATTTACGGCTTCTATTATACGCCCGCCAATCTCTGCGCGACCTTCTGCACCGCTTACGACGTCAAGGGCCACGCGGCGCTGTCGTCGCAGTCGGGCGGCATCGGCATGGCCATCATCGGTTTCTCGCGCTCGGCCAAGATGGGCGTCTCCGCCATCGTCGGCCTCGGCAACAAGTCCGACATCGACGAGGACGATCTGCTCGCCTTCTTCGAGCAGGATCCGAACACGAACCTGATCGCGCAGCACTGCGAAGACCTCAAGGACGGTCGCGCCTTTGCGGAAGCGGCAAAGCGCGTCTCCAAGAAGAAGCCGGTCGTCGTGCTCAAGGCCGGCCGCACCTCGGCCGGCGCCAAGGCGGCCTCGTCGCACACCGGCGCGCTCGCCGGTAACGACAAGATCTACGAGGACGTGCTGGCGCAGTCGGGCGTGATCCGCGCCCGCAGCCTGCGGCAATTGCTCGAATTCGCCCGCGGCGTGCCGGTGCTGCCGACGCCGAAGGGCGAGAACGTGCTGATCATCACCGGTGCCGGCGGCTCGGGCGTGCTGCTGTCGGATAGCTGCGTCGACAACGGCCTGTCGCTGATGTCGATGCCGGCGGACCTGGACGCGGCCTTCCGCAAGTTCATCCCGCCGTTTGGCGCGGCCGGAAATCCTGTGGATATCACCGGCGGCGAACCGCCGATCACCTACGTCAACACGGTGAAGCTCGGCCTGTCGGACGAGCGCATCCACTCGCTGATCCTCGGTTACTGGCACACCATCGTCACGCCGCCGATGGTGTTCGCCCGCAACATGGTCGAGGTGAAGAAGGAGATGGAGGCCAAGGGCTTCGTGAAGCCGATCGTCGCCTCGCTCGCCGGCGACGTCGAGGTCGAGGAAGCCGCCGAATATCTCTACCAGAACGGCATCCCGGCCTATGCGTACTCGACCGAGCTGCCGGTCGAGGTGCTCGGCGCCAAGTACAAGTGGGCGCGCGGGGCAGGGCTCCTCTGAGACTGTCTTCGCCTCTCCCCGCTTGCGGGGAGAGGCCGGAATTTGCGCAGCAAATTCCGGGTGAGGGGGACTCTCCGCGAGTTCATCTCTTACCTTCTTTGCCGAGATAGCCCCTCACCCCGACCCTCTCCCCGTAAGAACGGGGAGAGGGGGAAGAGGCGGCTCGCGTCTTGTCTGGTTGGCAAATGCAGGTCGCGATGAGCAAGAACGTGATCCGGCGCAAATCGCTCGAGCCTAAATCGGCCGCGGAGGCCGAGCACGAGACCCGCGATGGCGGCGTGCAGTCGGTCGACCGCGCGCTGTCGATCCTCGAAACGCTGGCCGAAGACGACGAGGGCTACCGCCTCAGCGATCTCGCCGTGCGCACCGGCCTGTCGGCCTCGACCGTGCACCGCCTGCTGGCGACGCTGGAGAGCCGCCGCTTCGTGCAGTTCGACCGCGCCGAATCCAAATGGCATGTCGGCTCGCGCGCCTTCACGGTCGGCGCGAGCTTTGCGCGGCGGCGTAATTTCTCCGCGCAGGCGATCCCTTATTTGCGCAAGCTGCGCGATCTCACCCGCGAGACAGCCAATCTCGCCGTGGTCGACGACGAATTCATCATCGTGCTGACGCGGATGGAGAGCCGCGAGATCATGCGCTCGCTGACCCAGGTCGGCGGCCGCGTCGCCATGGTGACGTCAGGCGTCGGCAAGGCGGTGCTCGCGACCTATTCGGACGAGGACGTCGGCGCCGTCATCCGCCATCACGGCATGCCTCGCCTGACCGAGAAATCGATCGTGCGCCCGAGCGACCTGTTCAAGGAACTCGAAAAGATCCGCAA
This sequence comes from Bradyrhizobium sp. AT1, assembly GCF_001590795.1. Lineage (GTDB taxonomy): Bacteria > Pseudomonadota > Alphaproteobacteria > Rhizobiales > Xanthobacteraceae > Bradyrhizobium. The sequence continues at coordinate 2,554,582 of NZ_JXDL01000001.1, read as the reverse complement.
GCAGGGGTTCGCACTCGACGATGAAGAGGCCTGCATGGGTCTCCGCTGCATTGCCGCAGTGGTCTATAACGACTGCGCGGAGCCGCTCGCGGCGATTTCGGTCTCGGGCATGACCAGCCGCCTGACCGACGACCGGCTGCCGGAAGTCGGCCAAATCGTGCGCGAAGTGGCCGGCGAGCTGACCGTCGCGCTGGGCGGGGTGATGCCGAGGCCCCGCTAACTCTGGAATCTGGGCCCTGTCGCTGGACAGCCTCGGCCGTTTTGGTTGATATGCGACCAAACGACACAATGCGGCAAACGTCCGCATGAGCCTGGAGAGCGTCCTCATGTTCCAATTTTCCGCGCGCCTTGCCGGCGCAGCCGTCGCGCTGACCCTTGCGGCAGCTACCCCGGCTCCTGCCCAGCAGCTCGAGCTCAAGCTGATGGCGCCGGCGGCCCCCGGCGGCGGCTGGGACCAGACCGCGCGCTCGATGCAGCAGGCGCTGGTGGCTTCGGGCGTCGCGCGCAGCGTGCAGGTCACCAATGTTCCCGGTGCGGGCGGCAGCGTCGGCATCGCCCAGTTCGTCAATGGCGCCAAGGGCGACGGCAACCAGATGATGGTCAACGGCTTCGTCATGGTGGGCGCACTCGCCATGAACAAGTCGCCGGTGACGCTGGAACAGGTGACGCCGATCGCGCGGCTGACCGAGGAGATCCAGGTGATCGTGGTGCCCGCGAATTCGTCGATCAAGACCGCGCAGGATCTGGCCACAGCGGTCAAGGCCGATATCGCCAAGGTCACCTTCGCCGGCGGCTCGGCCGGCGGCGTCGATCATGTGATGGCCGCATTGTTCGCTGGCGCCGTCGGGGCCGACGCCAAAAAGATCAACTACATCCCGTTCTCCGGCGGCGGCGAGTCGCTCGCCGCGATCCTCGGCGGCAAGGTCACCGCGGGCATTTCGGGCCTCAGCGAATATGAAGGGCAGATCAAATCCGGCAAGCTGCGCGCGATCGGCGTGACCTCGGAGAAGCGCATCCCCGGCAGCGACATCCCGACCTTCAAGGAACAAGGAATCGACCTCGTGATCGCCAATTGGCGCTCGGTGGTCGCGCCTCCCGGCATCACGCCGGAGCAGAAGAAGACGCTGAGCGACGCAGTCGAGAAGATGGTGAAGTCGGACGCCTGGAAGGAGATCCTCAAGCAGAAGGGCTGGGAGGACGCCTATCTCGGCGGCGACGCCTTCGCCGACTTCCTGAAGAAGGAAACGGTGCGCGTCACCGACGTCCTGAAATCGGTCGGTCTCGTCAAGTCATGAGCTCAGGCGATCCCGCCCAGACGCCGCGGCGCGTCGATCGTGCCGGCCTCGTCATCGCGGCATTGCTCGCAGCTCTCGCCGCGGTGCTGGTCTTCGACGCGCGCGGCCTGCGATCGACCGCGATGTACGGCATGGGGCCGGAGGCGATGCCGGTCGTGGTCGCCTGCGGCCTTGCGTTGCTCGCGATCGGCAACTTCATCGACGCGCTGCGCGGCAATCTGCCGGCGCGCGAGAGCGCCGATCCCGTGCCCGTAGTTTTGATTCTGATCGGGCTCGCGCTGCTGATCGCCATCATCGGCTTCGGCGGCGGCTTCATCCTGGCGACGTCGGCGCTGTTCGTCACGACGTCGGCGGCGTTCGGGCGCCGCGCCATCCTCGTCGACAGCGTCATCGCGCTGGTGATGTCGATCCTGATCTACCTCGCGTTCGACCGGCTGTTGACGCTGAGCCTTCCGACCGGCCCGCTGGAGCGACTGCTGTGATGGACACTTTTGCGGCGCTGGCGCACGGCATGGCCGTCGCCATCCAGCCGATGAACCTGCTCTACGCGCTGATCGGCGTGTTCCTCGGCACGGCCGTCGGCGTGCTGCCCGGCATCGGCCCGGCGCTGACGGTCGCGCTGCTATTGCCCGTGACCTACAAGCTCGACCCCGGCGGCTCGCTGATCATGTTCGCCGGCATCTATTACGGCGGCATGTATGGCGGCTCGACCACGGCGATCCTGATCAACACGCCCGGCGAGAGCGCCTCGATGGCGACCGCGCTCGAAGGCAACAAGATGGCCAAGGCCGGCCGCGGCGGGCCGGCGCTCGCGACTTCGGCGATCGGATCGTTCGTCGCCGGCACCATCGCCACCATCGGTCTTGCCTTCCTCGCGCCATGGCTGGTCGATTTCGCGGTGCGCTTCGGCCCCGAGGATTATTTCGCGCTGATGTGCGTCGCCTTCGTCACGGTGTCGGCGACCTTCGGCGATTCCCCGATCCGCGGTCTCACCAGCCTGTTCATCGGCCTGACGCTGGGCCTCATCGGCATCGACAAGCTGACAGGGCAGGCGCGGCTTGCGTTCGGCGTGCCTGAATTGCTCGACGGCGTCGAGGTGACGACGCTGGCGGTCGGCCTGTTCGCGGTCGGCGAGGCGCTCTACGTCGCATCGCGCCGCCATCACAGCGAGGAAAAGCTCGAGCCGGTGCGGGGCTCGCTGTGGATGACGAAGGAAGACTGGAAGCGATCATGGAAGCCGTGGCTGCGCGGCACCCTGTTCGGCTTCCCGATCGGCGCGCTGCCGGCGGGCGGCGCGGAAATCCCGACCTTCCTGTCCTATTCGACCGAGAAGCGCCTCACCAAATATCCGGACGAGTTCGGCAAGGGCGCGATCGAAGGCGTCGCCGGACCGGAAGCTGCCAACAATGCGTCGGCCGCGGGCACGTTGGTGCCGCTCCTGACGCTGGGGCTGCCGACCTCGGCGACGGCCGCGATGATGCTGGCGGGTTTCCAGCAATACGGCCTCAACCCGGGGCCGCTGCTGTTCGCCGAGCGGCCGGATCTGGTCTGGGGCCTGATCGCCAGCCTGTTCATCGCCAATTGCATGCTGCTGGTGCTCAATTTGCCGCTGGTCGGGCTGTGGGTGCGCCTGCTCGCGATCCCGCAGCCCTGGCTCTATGCGGGCATCCTGGTGTTCGCGACCATGGGCACCATTGCGGCCAAGCCGTCGGTGGTGGAACTGTCGATGCTGGCGGGTTTCGGCGTGCTCGGCTTCCTGATGCGCCGGTTCGATTTTCCGATCGCGCCCGTCGTGGTCGGCCTGATCCTGGGTCCGATCGCCGAGAGCCAGTTGCGCCGCGCGCTCGCGATCAGCCTCGGTGATCCCATGACGCTGCTGCAGAGCCCGATCTCGGCGACGCTGCTTGGCGTCGCGCTGGTTGCGTTACTGGCCCCATTCGTGCTGAAGGGGCTGGGGCGGTTCAAGGCGAACGAGGACTGACCGTCCCGGGGGCACTTGTCGTCTCGTGTCGCGTCCATTCGTGGAGAACTGTCATGCCTTCCGAGCTCCGCTCGCCGCGTCTTGCGGTTCTGATCGACGCCGACAATGCCTCCGCGAAGATCGCGGATGGACTGTTCGAGGAGATTGCCAAGATCGGCGAGGCCAGCGTTCGCCGCATTTATGGCGACTTCTCCAACGCACGGTCCAGGGGCTGGGCCGACATCCTGTCGAAGCACGCCATCATCCCGCAGCAGCAGTTCGCCTATACGACGGGAAAGAACGCCTCCGACATCACGCTGGTCATCGACGCGATGGACCTGCTTCACAGCGGCCGGTTCGACGGTTTCTGCCTGGTATCGTCCGACAGCGACTTTACGCGCCTTGCCGCAAGGATCCGTGAGCAGGGCATCGACGTCTTTGGGTTCGGCGAGCAGAAGACGCCGGAAAGCTTCAGGCAGGCCTGCCGACGGTTCGTCTATACCGAGAACCTGCTTGCGGGCACCGCGACGACCCAGGACGCTTCCTCGAAGTCTGCGCCGCTTCAGCCGCTTGATGCCGCCACGCCGATCATCAAGAAGGTCATCACCCAGATGGAGAGCGAGGACGGCTGGGTCACGCTGGGTGAAGTCGGACGGCAGCTCGCCAATCTGGCGTCCGATTTCGATCCGAGGACCTACGGTTTCCGCAAGCTGAGCGATCTCGTGCGAAAGACGAATTCGTTCGAGATCGACGAGTCGAAGGGCCGGTCGATGCGGATTCGGGTCAAGGCCGCAGCGGCGCCTGCGCCGGCCGCACAGAAGTCGCGCAGACGTCCAAGGTCAAGGGCGGCGGGCGGCTAGGCGCCCAAGGCGTAAGCAGGGCGTGCCGCTATATTTGAGTTTGCCCGGTTTGGCGCAGAGCGTAACTATCGTTCGGCCGTAACGCCAAGCGAGGTTCCCATGACCAAGCTCACCCGTTTCTCCGTCGCGCCGCTGCACAGCATGACGCGGCGGCTCGCCGACGTCGCCTCGGCCCGGGTCGCGCCTGATCTCGTCATCACAGGTGCGCGGGTGCTCTCGACCTATTCGGAGCGTATCCATCCGGGGCGGGAGGTCTGGATAAGCGGCGGCCGCATCGCTGCCGTGAAGCTGGCCGGTGCGGCGAAAAAGGCCTGGAGCGATGTCGCGACTTACGATGCCGCCGGCGGCATCATCGCGCCCGGCCTCGTCGATCCGCACATCCACATCGAATCCTCGATGGTGACGGCCTGTGCCTACGCGGAAGCGGCGCTGCTGAACGGCACCACCACGATCTTCTGCGACAGCCACGAGATCGGCAACGTCATGGATGTCGCCGGCGTCGAGGCGATGCTGGAGGATGCGCGGCAGGCGCCGCTCTCGATTTTCCTGACGGTGCCGAGCACGGTGCCGGCGACCTCGGCGAAGCTGGAGACGGCCGGCGGCGATCTCACGCCGGACAAGATCGCAGGCCTGTTCGATCGCTGGCCCGAGGCGGTCGCGCTCGGCGAGAAGATGGACTTTGTCCCGGTCACGATGGGCGACGAGCGCAGCCATGCGATCCTCGCCGCCGCCTTGAAGCGCGGGCGCCCGGTGTCCGGACATGTCTACGGCCGCGAATTCGTCGCGGCCTATGCGGCGAGCGGCGTCACCGACACCCACGAGGCGATCGACCGCGACATCGCCGACGATCTGCTCGATGCCGGCGTCTGGGTGTTTTTGCGCGGCGGCCCGCCGACGACGCCCTGGCATTCGCTGCCGCAGGCGATCCGCACGGTCACCGAGCTCGGGGCCTCGCACAAGCGCACGGCCGTTTGCACCGACGACCGCGATGCCGACGATCTCCTGCTGTTCGGTCTCGACTGGGTGGTGCGCGAAGCCGTGAAGGCGGGGATGTCGCCGGAGCAGGCCTGGTCGATGGGCTCGCTGCATGGCGCGACGCGCTTCGCCATGGATGGCGACATCGGCGGGCTCGGTGGCGGGCGCCGCGCCGATCTCGTGCTGATGAGCGATCAGCTCAAGCCGCAATGCACCTGGTATGGCGGCGAGCTCGTGGTCGAGCATGGCAAGATCACGCCGCGCCTCGATCAGGCGCTGTCGCAGCGCTATCAATATCCGAAGGCGGCTTATGCGACCGTGAAGCTGCCGGAGAAGGTCAAGCTGACGCCGGAGCTTCCGGCGAAGGCCTGTACGGTCAACGCGATCAAGACCGCGCTGCCCGGCATCACGCTGATCCACGAGAAGGTCAAGATCGGGCCGGCCAAGGACTGGCCGGCGCTGTTTGAGCGCCATGGCCTCTGCTTCGTCGCGGTGGTCGAGCGCCACGGCAAGTCGGCCGGCAACGTCGCGCACGGCCTCTTGAAGGATTTTGGCCTGAAGCGCGGGGCGGTGGCCTCCAGCGTCGGCCACGACAGCCACAACATCATCGTCGCCGGCACCAACGAGCCGGATATGCAGGCGGCGATCGCCGCCATCAAGGCGCAGCAGGGCGGCGTCTGCGTCGTCGCCGACGGCGAGGTGAGGGCGCTGGTGCCGCTGCCGATCGCAGGACTTCTGTCCGACAAGCGCGTCACCGAGGTGGCCGAAGAGGTCAAGACCCTGAAGAAAGAATGGGCCGAGGCCGGCTGCACTATCCCCTACATGGGCTTCAATTTGATTCCGCTATCGGTCATTCCGGAAATTCGCATCACCGACAAGGGCCTCGTGCTGGTGCCGCAAATGGAGCTGGCGCCGCTGTTCGAGTGATGGCTTTCACGCGTGCCTCAGCCTAACTGACTGAAGCTGCCGCGATTTTTCCACGGCTGCCGCATCGTGGAAAATAAAATCGATCTCGTTGAGATCGTATCCTGCTCGCCCGATGATCTCGCTCGCTGACGCAACTCGAGCGAGGTCCGATATGGCGAAGATGCGAGCTATCGATGCTGCCGTGCGAATTCTGGAGAAGGAAGGCATCTCGACCGCCTTCGGGGTTCCCGGCGCCGCGATCAATCCGCTTTACTCGGCGCTGAAGAAGCGCGGCTCGATCCGCCACATCCTGGCGCGGCATGTCGAGGGTGCCTCGCACATGGCTGAGGGCTACACGCGCGCCAAGGCCGGCAACATCGGCGTCTGCATCGGAACCTCGGGGCCCGCCGGCACCGACATGATCACCGGGCTCTATTCTGCGATCGCCGATTCCATTCCGATCCTCTGCATCACCGGGCAGGCGCCGCGCGCGCGGCTCTACAAGGAGGATTTCCAGGCGGTCGACATCGAGTCGATCGCAAAGCCCGTGACCAAATGGGCGGTGACGGTGCGCGAGCCGGCGCTGGTGCCGCGCGTGTTCAGCCAGGCGTTTCATGTGATGCGCTCGGGGAGGCCCGGGCCGGTGCTGATCGACATGCCGCTCGACGTGCAGCTCGCCGAGATCGAGTTCGACGACGAGACCTATGAGCCGCTGCCGGTCTACAAGCCGACCGCGACCCGCAAGCAGGTCGAGAAGGCGCTGGAGATGCTCAACGCCGCCGAGCGGCCGCTGATCGTCGCGGGCGGCGGCATCATCAACGCCGATGCTTCGGACCTGCTGGTCGAGTTCGCCGAGATCGCCAACGTGCCTGTCGTGCCGACGCTAATGGGATGGGGCGCGATTCCCGACGATCACGTGCTGATGGCCGGCATGGTCGGCCTCCAGACCAGCCATCGCTACGGCAACGCCACGCTGTTGGAATCCGACTTCGTGCTCGGTATCGGCAATCGCTGGGCCAACCGCCACACCGGCTCGGTCGAGACCTACACCAAGGGCCGCACTTTCGTGCATGTCGACATCGAGCCGACGCAGATCGGGCGCGTGTTCAATCCCGATCTCGGCATCGTCTCGGACGCGAAGGCCGCGCTCGAGCTGTTCGTCACCGTCGCCAGAGAGTGGCGGCGGTCAGGCAGGCTTCGCGAGCGCCAGGCGTGGCCCGCGTCCTGCCGCGATCGCAAGAAGACGATGCTGCGCAAGAGTCATTTCGACAACGTGCCGATCAAGCCGCAGCGCGTCTACGAGGAGATGAACAAGGCCTTCGGTCGCGATACCACCTATGTCACCGTGATCGGCCTGTCGCAGATCGCGGGCGCGCAGTTCCTGGGCGTGTACAAGCCGCGCAACTGGATCAACGCGGGGCAGGCAGGACCGCTCGGCTGGACGCTGCCGGCAGCGCTCGGCGTGCGTGCCGCGTGCCCGGATCGCGAGATCGTCGCGCTCTCCGGCGACTACGACTTCCAGTTCCTGATCGAGGAGCTCGCGGTCGGCGCGCAGTTCAATCTGCCCTACATCCACGTCGTCGTGAACAATTCCTATCTCGGCCTGATCCGCCAGGCCCAGCGCGGCTTCGACATGGACTATCACGTCCAGCTCTCGTTCGAGAACGTCAATGCGTCGGAGCTCAATGGATACGGTGTCGACCACGTCGCGGTCGCCGAAGGCCTCGGCTGCAAGGCGATCCGCGTCACCGACCCGAAGGACACGCAGGCGGCGTTCGCCACCGCGCGCGAATTGATGACCAAGCACCGCGTGCCTGTCGTCGTCGAGTTCATCCTCGAACGCGTCACCAACATCGCGATGGGCACCGAGATCGACAACATCGTCGAGTTCGAGGAGGTGCTGGATCTGCCGCTCGACGAGGTCGGGACCGTCAGGCCCGGCGTGTTGCAGCCGGCTGAATAAGGGAAGAAGCGCCATGCCGAAGTTTGCCGCCAACCTCACCATGCTCTTCAACGAGATGCCGTTCCTCGACCGCTTCGCTGCGGCGAAGGCGGCGGGCTTTGCCGGGGTCGAGTATCTCTTCCCCTATGATTTCGACAAGGCGCAACTGCGCGAGCAGCTCGAGGCCCACGGCCTGACGCAGGTGTTGCACAATCTGCCGGCCGGAAACTGGGCTGGCGGCGAGCGCGGCATCGCGATCCTGCCGGACCGCGTCAGCGAATTCCGCGATGGCGTGTTCCGCGCCATCGACTATGCCAAGGCGCTGGATTGCGAGCAGCTCAACTGCCTCGTCGGCATCGCGCCGGCCGACGCCGATCCACGCGAGCTGAACGAGACACTGGTGGGAAATCTGCGCTTCGCGGCCTCGACGCTGGCGCGGGAGAACATCAAGCTGCTGGTCGAGCCGATCAACACGCTCGACATTCCCGGCTTCTTCCTCAACGGCACCGAGCAGGCGATCCAGCTGATCTCCGAGGTGCGGTCGAACAATCTGTTCGTCCAGTACGACATCTACCACATGCAGATCATGGAGGGCGATCTCGCCCGCACCATGCAGGAATATCTGCCTGAGATCGCCCACATCCAGCTCGCCGACAATCCCGGCCGCCACGAGCCGGGCACCGGCGAGATCAATTATCCCTTCCTGTTCCGCCACCTCGACGCGATCGGTTATCGCGGTTGGATCGGCTGCGAATACAAGCCGCGCACCACGACGCTGGAAGGGCTTTCGTGGCACGCCGCGCAGACGTTCGAGACGTAGAGAATATCGAGGCCGCGGTGACGGTGCGCTCCCTCTCCCGCTTGCGGGAGAGGGCTGGGGAGAGGGTATCTCCGCGATGGGGTTCGCGCGATGCGGTGAAAATCCCCAAGCGGAGAAAGCCCTCATCCGGCGCTCGGGACGATGCTTTGCATCGCCCGCAGCGCCGACCTCTCCCGCAAGCGGGAGAGGTGCACCGAGCTCGTGGACGGGATTCTAATCCAACTTGGAGATACCAGACATGACCAACATCGGCTTCATCGGACTTGGCACCATGGGACGGCCGATGGCCGGACATCTACTGGCCGCGGGCCATCGCGTCTTCTTGCATGACGTCGCCCCGGTCGCGCCCGAGCTGATTGCCGCGGGCGGTGTTGCCTGCAAGTCGGCCAAGGAGGTCGCAGAGCAGGCGGATGCCGTCATCATCATGGTGCCTGATACGCCGCATGTAGAGGCCGTGCTTTTCGGCAAGGACGGGGTTGCGAGCGGCATCTCCAAGGGCAAGATCGTCGTCGACATGAGCTCGATCTCGCCGTTGGCGACGAAAGAGTTCGCGAAGAGGATCGAGGCGCTGGGGGCTGACTATCTCGACGCGCCGGTGTCGGGCGGAGAGGTCGGCGCCAAGGCGGCGAGCCTCACCATCATGGTCGGCGGCCCGGAGCGGGCCTTCAACACCATGAAGCCGGCCTTCGACAAGATGGGCAAGAACGTCACCCGCGTCGGCGCCAATGGCGACGGGCAGACCACGAAGGTCGCCAACCAGATCATCGTCGCCTTGACGATCGAGGCGGTGAGCGAGGCGCTGTTGTTCGCATCGAAGGCCGGAGCCGATCCGGCGCTGGTGCGGCAGGCGTTGATGGGCGGATTCGCCTCCTCACGAATCCTCGAGGTCCATGGCGAGCGCATGGTGAAGCGCAATTTCGATCCGGGCTTCCGCATCGAACTGCACCAGAAGGATCTCAACCTCGCGCTCGAAGGTGCGCGCGCGCTCGGCCTCTCGCTGCCGAGCACGGCGGTGGCGCAGCAATTGTTCTCGTCCTGCGCCGCCCATGGCGGCAAGGGCTGGGATCATTCGGCGATGGTGCGGGCGCTGGAACTGATGGCAGGGCACGAGATCGCCGGGAGCTAAACTGTTACGCCGTAACAGTCTCCAGATCTGGCGTGTTTTTCGCCGCGGGGGAACCGGAACAACGGCGCCGCCCCGCGGTTGAAGGCGCATATCAATCACTGGAGGCTTTAGACATGAAAACCCGTCTTGCGATTTCGTTGGTTGCCGCCTCGCTGCTGGCATCTGGCGCAGCCTTTGCCCAGTCGACGACCGAACAGGGCGCCAGGGACGGCGCGCGTGCGGGCGGCGATATCGGCGGCCCGGTCGGCGCGATGGTCGGCGGCACTGTGGGTGCGGCCGTCGGCGCCGGTCTCGAAATTCCGAACGCGATTCTCGGCGGAATTCCGCGAAGTGACTCCGTTGTCGTGGAGGAGCGCGTCGTCGTCGGCGAGCCACTGCCTCCGACCGTGGTGCTCCGCCCCGTGCCGAACTACACCGAGTATCGCTATGCTGTGGTGAACGATCGCCGCGTGATCGTGGAGCCGCGGACCCGCCGCGTCGTCAAGATCATCGACTGATCGGCGGCCAGCCTTAGGCGTTGAGAATGTGGGCCCTGCGGAGTGTCACTCCGCGGGGCCTTCGCTTGTCACGGCGGGCCCAGCGCGAAAGCGCGCGAACAGCCAATCGGCGATAGCCGCCAGCGCAAAGCCGATGCAGGCGGTGAGTGCGTCGACCAGAAAATCCTCCAACCGGGCGTGGCGGCCGGGTGCCCAAAATTGCATCAGCTCGAGCACGCCGATTAGAGCCACCGCTGCCGCTGCGATCAGCAGGCGCCGGCGCCGGTAAGCGAGGCCGAAGGCCAGTCCCACCAGGATGAACGCGAGTGCATGCTCGCCGTCCTGGCCGAGGTCGGAATGGGGCCGCAGACCGGGGGGCCCGAGGGTGGCGAAAGTCACGGCGACCGCGAGCAGCCAGGCAATGGATCGAACTAAAATGGACATCCGTTGCGGTTAGCACAGATCGGCCGCGGACCGGTACCGTCCTTCCATCAGATCGGCGTGTAGTTAATGAAGAAACGTTAAAGCGGCTCGCGCACGCCGAGGCCGTGCATGAAGCGTTCCCGGATCTGTACGGGATCGCGCCTTGTGGTGCCGACGCCGGGCTTGTCGTCGATGCGGACGGCAATCAGGTGCGGCTCGGTGGCGGACATCGCCGTTTCGACCAGGCGTTCGAAATCCTCCTCGTCCGCGGCCCAGGCGCTGTTGGAAAGGCCGGAGCCGACGGCGATGGCAACGATGTCGGCGACACCAGCTGCCGGTGTCGGCTGCGCGCCGGTAATCTGGTAGATGCCATTGTCCATCACGATCATGATGAGATTCTTCGGCTTCAGGCTCGCAATCGTCGAGAGCGCGCCAAGCTGCATCAACAACGAGCCATCGCCTTCGAGTGCGAAGACCCGGCGGTCGGGCTGCGCCAGCGCGACGCCGAGCGCGATCGGGAAGGCGAGCCCCATGCTACCCAGCATGTAGAAATTCTGCGGGCGGTGGCCGGCGGCCCAGAGGTCGAAATTGGTGTTGCCGATGCCGCCGATCACGGCTTCCTCGTGCTTGAGCTTTGCGATCAGGCGGGAGGTGACATCGAAGCGGTTCATCACCTTGGTATTGCCGGTGTTCATCTTCGCGCTCATTCGGCTGGCCTCACTTGTCGAAGGTCTTGCCGCCGGTGAGCAGCGGGTTGAGGATCAGCGCCACGGGCGCCTGCGTGGTGACGGCCTGCTTGATCGAGCGGTCGGCGATGAATTCGAGCTCGTCGAACCGGGTGATGGTGTGGTGCTCGAGCGCCAGCGAGTCCAACACCGGGCGCATGGTGCGACAGACCAGCGACTGGCCATAGTTGAACTCGCCGAGCGTGCCGCGCTCGGAGACGAACATGATCAGGGGGATCTGGTAGGGCACCGCCAGCGAGGCCAGCACGTTGGCGAGCGTCGCAAAGCCCGAGGTCTGCATCAGCACCGCGCCGCGCCGTCCGCCCATCCAGGCGCCGGAGACGATGCCGACCGCCTCCTCCTCCCGGGCGGTGGCGAAAGTGGTGAAGAAAGGATCGGCGTGCAGGCTTGTGATCAGCGGGGTCAGCACGCGATCGGGCACATAGGGGACGAGGCTGATCTCGTTCCGTTTCAGGGTTTGCAGGACGATGCCGTGCCAGCTTCGTTCGCCGGTCCCCTGCGTCGCCTGGGGCGAGGTCCCTTCCGCAATCACCATTGCGTTCTCCCTTGGGCCGCGCATGCTTCTTGATCTGACCGTCGCGGCAATCGGCCGAACTTGACGGAGCGGGCGGGATTGTCAACATGTCGCGGCCGGCACCGTGATCTGCGCCAGAAGACCTGCCGTGGCCGGCGCCGCCATGTCATATCTGTGCGACGAAAAAATGGGAGGAAGCACGGGAGGCGCGCGCGCCGCGCTGGCCTTGCTGTTTCCTGGAGAGCCGGAAGGGTCCTGATGTCGGTCAACAGCAAGCGTGTCGTCTACTCCAATTATTTGGCCAATCCGATCTATATCGACATCCTCAAGGCGCGGCCCGACGTCCGGCTCGATCGCATCGAGAACGCGAGCCCCGAAGATGTCTATGCCCCGCTCCTTGGCGCGGCCCATGTCTATCAGGTCGGCGCCGCCCGCGACGAGCTCGCCCCGCATTTCCATGTCGATGCCGCCTTCCTGAAGCGCGCGCCGAACCTGCTGCTCGTCTCCAGCAACGGCGCCGGCTTCGATCCGGTCGATGTCGAGGCCTGCACGGCGGCCGGCGTCGTGGTCGTCAACCAGTCCGGTGGTAATGCCCATTCGGTTGCCGAGCACGCGCTGGCGATGATGCTGACGCTGTCCAAGCGCATCATCCAGTCGGATCGCCGCCTGCGCCGCGAGCGCGACGTCAACCGCAACGATCTCGTCGGCAACGAGGTCGAGCACAAGACCGTCGGCATTATCGGCCTCGGCAATGTCGGCCGGCGCATCGCCGCGCTGTGCAAAGGCCTGCTGGGCATGAAGGTGCTGGCTTATGATCCCTATCTCACCGCCGAGGTGATGGCCGAGCGGGGCGGGGAGAAGGTGGAGCTGGACGAGCTGTTGCGCCGCGCCGATTTCGTCTCGATCTCCTGCCCGCTGAACAAGGGCAGCCGCAACATGATCAGCGTGCGCGAATTCGCGCTGATGCAGCCGCATGCGTATTTCGTCACCACGGCGCGCGGCTTCATCCACGACGAGGACGCGCTGCTCCAGGCCCTGCGCGACAAGCGCATCGCGGGAGCCGGCCTCGACGTCTGGTCCAAGGAGCCCCCTCCGCCGGAGCATCCGCTGCTCCAGTTCGACAACGTGCTGGCGAGCCCGCACACCGCCGGCGTCACGATCGAAGCGCGCCAGAACATGGGCCGGATCGCGGCCGAGCAGGTGCTGGACACGCTCGACGGCAAGCGCCCGCCGCGCATCATCAACCCCGAGGTCTGGCCGGTTTATGCGGAGCGCTTCAAGCAGGCGTTCGGGGTGATGCCGGGGTAGTGGCGCGAAGGGTCAGCGCGTCCCTGGGCATTGGTTACCACGACGGAAAGGCAAGGCTGCGTATCTTACCGATCGGGTAAGTGAACGCGTATCACTTGTCCTGTAGTTGAAAGTCCATGAGCATATTCTCGATTGCGACGTCAGGGCTTTCCGCGGCGAGCTTGCGCGTAAACGTGGCCGCGAGCAACGTCGCCAATGTTCGCACCACCGGCCCGCTGCCGGCCTCGGACGGCTCGAGCGCATCGACCGTGTCGGGTACCTCGGGCATCGCTCCGACCTTTCCCGCGGCCTATGTGCCATTGCGCGTCGACCAGGTCTCCCAATCGAGCGACTCGACGCCGGGCGGTACGATCGCGACGGTGTCGACGGTCTCGCCAAGCTATTTCGCACAATCCGACCCAGGCGCGGCCGTCGCCAACCAGGATGGCCTGGTCGCAGCACCGAATGTCGATATCGCCAACGAATTCGTGCAACTGGCGGCCGCAAAGTACAGCTTCATTGCCAACGCGAAGGTCCTTCAGGCCTACGCGGAGACGGAAAAGTCGCTGCTCGACGTTACCGCATGAGGGCGTACTGCCGCCTGAAGGGGGCGGCGGGAACCTTGCCGGGTTTGATCCGCGTCAAAATCTCCTTTCCCCGACCAGCCTAAATGGGATTACAGTGCTGCGGGGCAGCAGGAGGTGCCATGGCTACTTATGTCGTCAGGTTCATGAAGAACGTGCTCGGCGAGTACGGCCGGCAGTGCGAGGTCTGTCAGGGCACGCTTGAGGTCGACGCCGCGGACGAGAACGAGGCCACGGAGCGGGCGAAGGCAAAGTTCTGCGAGGACCAGGCGTTGCATCACTGGTCGCTGCATGCCGATCGCATCCATGTGAAACCGGCCGACTTTCCATCGTGAGGCCTATCGGCCGGGCGCGGTGACCGGCGGGGGCGACGTCGTTCCGGCACCGAGCGAGCGCTGCACCATGACGGTATCGGACCAGCGGCCGTGGCGATAGGCGACGCCGCAGAGCAGGCCGGCGCGTGCGAAGCCGAATTTCTCGTGCAGCGCCAGCGAGGGCGCGTTGTCGGCGTCGATATAGCCGATCATCTGGCGGAATCCGGCCGCCGCACACGCATCGATCAAGTCCCGCAGCAGCAGCCGTCCGACCCCGCGGCCAAGATGCTCGTGGTGAACGTAGATCGAATGCTTGGCGGTGTAGCGATAGGCCGGTCGCTTGCGGAACTGCACCGCATAGGCATAGCCGACCACCTCGCCGCGGAAGGTTGCGACCAGGTGCGGTAGGCGGGTCTGCTTCAGGTTCTTGCGCCGGTCGCGCAGATCGTCCGGCTCGGGCGCGCCGGTTCCCTCGACGTCGCGTGGCACGCCGTTGCGGACGTGATGGCGGTAGATCGCCAGCATCGCATCGACGTCGCTCTCGCGTGAGGTGCGGACCAAAACTTGTTCGTCGTCCGCACGCGCAATCGCTGTTTCGTTCATGCGCACCTACTCGGCAACGACGTAAGTGTAGAGCCCGATCCTCCCCTGCGCGTCGACCTCCTTGTAGACGCCCTGGATCTCGACGTCGAAGCCCGGAAAGGTGTTGAAGCAGGTCTCGAACATCTTGAGGTAATCCACCATGGGCTTGGCCCGTTCACTCAGCCGCTCGCCTGGAACGATGGTGGCGATGCCGGGCGGATAGACCACGAAGGGCGTGGTAGCGATGCGGCCCGAAATCGCTTCGATCGGCAGATAGTCGACGTCGTTCTTGAACAGGTAACGCGCGGCATCGCGCGGCGACATCGCGATCTCAGGCATGTGTTCGGGCATGAACTGCCGCGCCTGGAGCGCGCTGACGTCGGTGGCGCGGAAGAAACGGTGCATCTCGCCGCAGAGGTCGCGCAGGCGCACGCCGGCATAGCGTGCCTGACGCCGCTGGTAGAACTCAGGAATGACATCCTCCAGCAGCGCATTGTC
The DNA here is from genome assembly GCF_001590795.1 of Bradyrhizobium sp. AT1. Taxonomy (GTDB): domain Bacteria; phylum Pseudomonadota; class Alphaproteobacteria; order Rhizobiales; family Xanthobacteraceae; genus Bradyrhizobium. Next base: position 2,539,274 of record NZ_JXDL01000001.1, on the reverse strand, counting down.
GTCGTGCAGTCGCTTGAAGGCGACGAGGCCGGAGATCAGCGTGCCGGCCTTGCTCGCCTCGACGCCGGGGGTGAGCAGGAAGAGCAGGGAGTTGAGGTCGTTTTTTTCCGGAACGATGCGGTTCTCGCGCAGATATTGCGCGACGACTGGCGCCGGAATGCCGTGCTCGGCATAGGCGCCGGTGGTCCGATCGAAGCCCGGCGTCAGCAGCGTCAGCTTGTTCGGGTCGGTCATGGCAAAGCCCTCGGTGAGGCCGGGGAAGCCATGCCAATTGCTGTCCGGCGAGAGCTGCCACAGCGCGGGATTGGTCGCGAGCTCGTCGGTGGAGAGCGTTTCCCAGGCGACGTTGTGCGCGGCGCCGGGGCGGCTGACATCGGGAATGGCGACACGGTCGGGAACGAAGGATTCGAAGAACCAGCGCCGATCGGGGTTCTGCTCCTTCTCCTCAAACTCCCGGCGCATCGCGCGGATCTTCTTGCGCAGCTCGATGCCGAGTCGAATCGTGTCGTCCCACAGCACTTCGCCGGAGCGGCCCTTCATCATCTGCGCGCCGACGTCGAGGGAGGCGAAAAGCGGATAGAACGGCGAGGTGGACGCGTGCTGCATGAAACTTTCGTTGAAGCGGCGGTGCTCGACGCGCCGTTTCTGGCCGCGGATGTGGCGGTCCTTGATGTGAATCTGCGAGGCCTGCGAGAAGCTGGCAAGCTGCTTGTGGGTTGATTGCGTCGCGATGATGCCCGGCGCTTCCGGGGGAAGGTTCGAAAGGCCCATGGCGAAGCGGCCGGCATAGAGCGGGTGGAACTTCATGAAGCCGGCCCAGGCCTCGTCGAACAGGATGTATTCGCAGAGATGGCCGACACGCTTCAAGATCATCTCGGCGCTGTGGATCGTGCCGTCATAGGTGCATTGCTCGACGACGGCGACGCGGAACGGGCGCTCCTTGCGCCAGGCCTCCTTGTCCGTGACGAGCGGATGGTTGCGGATCGCCTCGCGCAGTGCCCTCTCGTCGAGCACGTCCCAGCGCATCGGGCCGATCAGGCCCCAGGCGTTGCGGATGGTCGGGACGTAGACGGGAATGCCGCCGTTGATCATCAATGCGCCGTGGTGGGCCGCCTTGTGGTTGTTGCGGTCGAACAGCACGAGATCGCCGTCGGTGACGAGCGCGCCGAGCGCGACCTTGTTGGAGGTCGAGGTGCCGTTGAGCACGAAATAGGTCTTTTCCGCGCCGAAGATCTGCGCGGCTTCCTTTTGGGCCTTCAGCGCCGGCCCCTCATGGGTCAGGAGGTCGCCGAGGTCGAGCACGGAATTGTCGAGGTCGTCGCGGAACACGGATTCGCCGAGATGTTCGACGAACACGCGTCCGATCGGGCTGCGGTTGTAGAACACGCCGCCATTGTGACCGGGGCAGGTCCAGAGCTGGTTGCCTTCCTCGGCATAGTCGACCAGCGCGCCGAAGAACGGCGTCTTCAGCGTCTCGGCATATTGCTTAAGCCGGCTGATCAAATTCTTGGCGATGAAGGTCGGGGTCTCCTCGGACAGGAAGACGTAGCCGTCGATGAAATCCAGCACCTCGACCGGCAAATCCTCGAACCGCTTGCGCCGGATCAGGAGGATGATCGGAAAGTCGAGACCGCGGCGCCGCATCAAATTGATCAGCGCCGAGGTCTTGCCCTCCAGGCCCTTCTTGCCCCAGTCCACCACCATGCAGCCGATCGCGGCATCGGTCTGCACCGCCATCTCGGCATCTTCGAGCTTGCGGGCCCGGACCACCTCGAAGCCGGAGCGCTGGATCTCCTCGATGATCTGGTTGAAGCGGACGCCTTCGAGGTCGTCGGCGTCGAACACTGGTGCGGCGAACAGGAAGTTGAAGCGCTTGAAATAATCCATGATCTGTCCCGAATGTGCAGGAAATACAGCTCTCGGCACATTCGATGACAATTCGATGACGGCGGCGCGGAATGGGCTCGGTCGCGTTTTGCAGAGCGGAGAGCCGCTACCGCTTCGCCTCGCCGAACACCACGGTCGGCACCGCACGGTTGACGATTTCGCGCAAGGCAAAGCTCGATTGCACGCGCGCGACGCGGGGCAGTCGGGACAGCTCGGTGCGGTGGATGCGCTCGAAATCCTGGATGTCGCGGGCGAGCACGATCAGGATGTAGTCGTCGGTGCCCGACATCAGGAAGCAGCGTACGACGGAGGGGCATTTCACCACCTCCGCCTCGAACGCCTTCAGGGCCTCGTCGCTCTGGCTCTCCAGCGCGATGCGCACCAGGACGGTGGTGGTGAGGCCGAATTGCGTCAGGTCGAGCGCGGCCTGATAGGCCTGGATGTAGCCGTCGTCCTCGAGTGCCTTCTGCCGCCGTGCCAGTGCCGTGCTCGACAGGCCGATCTTGCTGGCAAGCTCGGTGTGACTGGCGCGCGCATTGGTCGTGAGTTCCGCGAGGATCGCGAGGTCTTTCCGGTCGAGGGACAAGGTTTCGTTTCCAGCGTGAATGGGCACTGCAGCGCCGGAAACCGGCGCGGGCCGGCCGAAACTAGCGGATATTTGCATGAAACCAAACCGGCCCCGTCGCTACGATGAAGCCGGAATCAATGCGTCGGCCAGGGAGATCAAGATGCGCGTCGGTGTTCCCAAGGAGATCAAGGTGCAGGAATATCGCGTCGGGCTCACTCCGGGCGCCGTCCGCGAGTATGTTGCGGCTGGGCACGAGGTCACGGTCGAGACCGGCGCCGGCGCCGGCATCGGCGCGTCCGACGAGGCGTATCGGCGGGCAGGGGCCTCCATTGCCGACAGCGTCCGCGATATCTTTGCCAAGTCAGACATGATCGTGAAGGTGAAGGAGCCGCAGAAGAGCGAATGGGCCCAGCTCCGCGAAGGCCAGATCCTGTTCACCTATCTTCATCTTGCGCCCGATCCGGAGCAGGCCAAGGGCCTGCTTGCCTCCGGCTGCACCGCGATTGCCTATGAGACCGTCACGGACGCGAGCGGTCACCTCCCGCTGCCTGGTCGTCAGCCTGCATGCGACGCCGGAACGCCTGATCCAGATCCGTCAGAATCGCCTGCTCTCC
>NZ_JXDL01000001.1:2524323-2535579 GCF_001590795.1 Bradyrhizobium sp. AT1 | reverse complement strand
CGGCGTGGTCGGGACGCAGGCGGCGCGCATGGCCGCGGGCCTCGGTGCCGAAGTCACCGTGATCGACCGCTCGATCCCGCGCTTGCGCGAATTGGACGATCTCTTTGCCGGACGCGTGCGCACCCGCTTCTCGACCATCGAGTCGGTCGAGGACGAAGTGTTTGCCGCCGACGTCGTGATCGGCGCGGTGCTGGTGCCGGGCGCCAGCGCGCCGAAGCTGGTCACGCGCGCGATGCTGACATCGATGCGGCCCGGCGCGGTGCTAGTCGACGTCGCGATCGACCAGGGCGGCTGCTTCGAGACCTCGCATCCAACCACGCATACCGATCCGACCTATGAGGTCGACGGCGTCGTGCACTATTGCGTCGCCAATATGCCGGGCGCGGTGCCGGTGACCTCGAGCCAGGCCCTGAACAATGCGACGCTGCCATTCGGCCTGATGCTGGCGAACAAAGGCTTCGCCGCCGTGCTGGAGAACCCGCATTTGCGCAACGGCCTGAACGTCCATCGCGGCCGGATTACCAACAAGGCGGTGGCGGAGAGTCTCGGGCTGGATTTCGCTCCGGTGGAGAGCGGGCTGGCGGCGTAGGAGCTGTACGCGCGATGACGATCTGGGGAGAGTGACGCCTCACCCCCTCGTCAGCCTGTACTGCCCAAAATCCGGATCATGCGTCATGCGCCAATAGTCTACGAACCGCCACGGCATCGCCGAGAACACGCGGCCGCTCGCGTTGCGGTAATAGGTGCTCATGCCGGGATGGGTCCAGATCATCGCCTCGTGCTCGGCATCGACCTTGCGGACGTAGTCGTCGAGCACGTCCTGGCGGACGTCGATCGCGGCGACGTCTTGCTCGATCATGCCGACGAGGCACGCCGAGATGTAGCGGCTCTGGCATTCCGACTGGAAGATGACGCTGCCGCCATGGGCGGGGCCGGAATTCGGACCGAGCATGCAGAAGAAGTTCGGAAAGCCGGGCACGGTGAGGCCAAGATGCGCGGTCGGATTGTCGTTGGCCCAGGCTGTGCGCAAATCCTTGCCGTCGCGGCCGCTGACGTTGAGGCGGGCTGCCATTTCCGTCACCTTGAATCCGGTCGCGACCACGATGATGTCGGCGGGGCGTTGCTTGCCGTCGGCGGTGACGATGCCGCCCTGATCAAAATGACCGATCGCGTCGGTGACGAGCTCGACATTGTCCCGCCTCAAGGTCTTGAACCAGTTGTTGTCGAGCAGGATGCGCTTGCCGTAAGGCGGGTAGGTCGGCACACATTTCTCGATCAGGTCCGGCCGATCCTTCAGCTCCGACAGAATGAAGTCGGTCAGCTCCTGGCGGTGCCGATCGTTGCCCTTGTTGACGGCGCGCTCGGGATGCGGCCAGGCCGGGTCCTTGCGCAGGAAGGGCAGCAGGCCGTCGCCATAGCGCCAGAACATGTTGAAGCGGTACCACTGCACATAGAACGGCAGGTGCGCCAGCAGCCAACGCGCACCCTCGCTGATCGGATCGGCATAACCCTTCACCGGCCGCGCCCATTGCGCGCTGCGCTGGTAGACCGTGACCGAGGCGACGCGGCCGGCGATCGCCGGCACCAACTGCATCGAGGTCGCGCCGGTGCCGATCACGGCGACATGCTTGCCGTCGATGTCGATGTCGTCGGACCACAGCGCCGAATGCAGGATCGTTCCCTTGAACTCTTCCTCACCCTTGAACCGGGCACGAGAGGGGTCGTTGAGCTGGCCGATGGCCGAGACCAATGCGGTGGATTCGAAAATCTCTTCGCCGTTGCTGGTTTTGAGCGTCGAGATCCAGCGCCGCTTGCTTTCGTCCCAGCGCGACGAGGTCAGCTCGGTGTTGACGCGCAGATGCTCGCGGATGCCGTATTCGCCCGCGACCTTCTGGAGATAGCCGAGCAACTCCTCGCGTTGGCAGAAATAGCGGGTCCATGCATTCCCCGAGCCAAAGGAATAGGAATAGGAGTGGTTCGGCGTGTCGACGCCGCAGCCGGGATAGCGGTTGATCCACCAGGTGCCGCCAAGCTCGGCGTTCTTCTCGACGATGGTGTAGGGGATGCCGAGATGGCCCAGCGCGACGCCGAGCGCGATGGCGCAAACGCCAGCGCCGACGATCAACACATGCTGTTCCCCGAGCTTGGCCTCGGAAGGGCGCGTCTTCCAACGCGGCTCGCGTGCCACAAAGCCCATCTCCTCGCGCATCAGCGGTGCATATTCCGGCGCAACCTTTTCGCCGAGGCAGGCGCGCATCATCTTCAACAGCAGCTCTTCGCCGGGATCGGCGATGACGGGCTTTGGCGGACCATCGGCGAACAGCTCGACCACCGCAGCGCGGATCTCGTCCTGGATCTCCCGCGGCACCCCGGCCTCGGGATCGGGAATGAGGCGTATGTCGCGCTTGGGCAAATAGGGCGGCGCGAGCCATTTCTCATCGCCGGTCATGTGCACCAGCACCATCAGCAGGCAGCGGATGTCGCCCTCGGCGATGGCAGAAGTGAGGTCGAGCGGGTGGTGCGGAGATGCGACGTTCATGGCGTGTCTCCGGATGCGCTGAAGAGGCCGCGCGTCATCAGCTTGCGATAGGCTGAGATGACGTGGTCGGGCACGGCGGTGACGCCGCCGGCGGAGTACGAGTAGCGGCGGCTGAGATAGCCGCGCGCACCCATCAGCATGTGGACGATGGCCTCGAATTCATCGTCGCTATAATCCTCGATCGCGCCGGCGGTGCGCGCCCGCCTGAGGATGCGGACATAGGCGACCGAGATATTGTCGAGGTGCTTCTGATAGCCGATGGGCGCGAAGAACTCGGCTTCATTCAGGATGCGCAAAAATTCCGGTACCTCGCGGATGAAATCGAAGAAGGCGGAAAAGCGCGCGATCTCCTGGCGCGCCGCATCCGCGGTGCCGGTGCGGGCGCGGATGAACTGGACCATGTCGAGGCCGATCTTGGGCAGCAGCTGGTCGAGCAGTTCCTGGCGGTTCTCGAAATGATTGTAGAAGGTGCCTTGCGCCACGCCGGCCTGCTCGGTGATGCGCGCGACGGAGGCTTCGGCGTAGCCATGCTTGCCGACGACCCTGGTCGCGGCCTCGAAGATCTTCTGCTTGGTCCAGGCGTTGCGCTCGATGCGGTTGAGCTTGGTCACTTTCTCGGTGGCTGAGCGTTGATTCATGCCACGGTCTCCAGTTCGGCGCGCAGCACGCGCTTGAGAATTTTTCCGGATGGGTTGCGCGGCAGGCTGGCGCGGAGGATCAGCTCTTTCGGTACCTTGAAACTCGCAAGCCGCGTCCGGCAATGCTCGGTGAGAGCAGAGAGCTCCAGTGCGGCGCCTTCCGCCAAGACCACGACGGCGACCGGCCGTTCGCCCCAGCGTGCGTCGCGGAGGCCGACCACTGCGACCTCGCGCACGTCAGGCAATTCATAGATGACGCGCTCGACCTCGGAGGAGGCGATGTTCTCGCCGCCGGAGATGATCATGTCCTTCTTGCGGTCGGTCAGATACAGAAAGCCTTCCTCGTCGAGATAGCCGACGTCGCCGCTGCGGAACCAATCACCGAAGAAGGCGGAGGCCGTCTTCTGCGGGTCGTTCCAGTAGCCGCGCGTGATCTTGGGGCCGCGCAGACAGATTTCGCCATTGACGTTGGCAGGCAGCGTCCTGCCGTCCTCGTCGCGGATCTCGATCTCGACATGAGCGATGGCGCGCCCGGTCGAGCCGATCTTCTCGATCTCGCGGCCTTCCTCCATGAAGGTGTCGCCGCCGACGGTCTCGGTGAGGCCATAGGCGTCGATGTAGCGCGCATTGCGGAAGTATTCCGAGAAGGCGCGGATGCGCATCTCCGGCGTCTTCTCGCCGCCGCCGATCGCCCATTGCAGGCTGGAGACGTCGTAACGGTCGCGCGTCGGGCAGGTCAGCATCGCCGTGGTCATCACGGGCGCGAACCAGGCGGCATTGAGCTTGTCTTCTGCGATGGCGGCGAGCGCCGTCTCAGCCTCGAAATTACGTTCGACGCGGATGAAGCCGCCATGCCAAAGCACGGCGATGCCGGGCAGGTCGAGCGCGCCGACGTGATAGAGCGGACCAACGACAAGAAGCCGCGTCTCGGCGCTGAGGCCGAGCGCAATCGTCTGATCCGCCGACTTCCAGTAGAAATTATCGTAAGTGAGCATCACGCCTTTGGGCCGGTCGGTGGTGCCGGAGGTGTACATCAGCCGCATCAGGTCGGATGGCTGGCACAAATGCATCGGCGCTGGCGCTGCTTCGCTTGCGAGTCGCGTGATGCTCTGCTGCGCGGCGTCGTCGAGCACGACGATCTTCGCGCCCGCGGCGTTCGCAGCCAATTCCTCATCGACGATCAGCAGCCGCGCGCCGGCATTGCCGGCGATGTAGCCGACCTCGTCGCGGGAGAGGCGGAAGTTGATCGGCAGGAAAGCCGCGCCGAGGTGGCTGGTGGCGAAGACGAGCTCCAGGAACGCCGCGCTGTTCTTCATCAGGACGGCCACGACGTCGCCGGCGCCGATGCCCTGCGACGCGAGCCAGCCTGCCACCGTTCGAACGCGTGCATCGAACGCCGCGTAGGAAATCTCCTCGCCGCGATATTTCAGCGCAGGCCGCTTCGGCGTGCGACGGGCATGGAAGGCGATGAAGCTCGAAAGGTTGATCATTCTGCTTTTCGGGCCGCCTGCCGGCCTCGTTTCCTTCTGAATGAATGGTGACTCATAATTCATGTTTGGCTTGACGTCACCCCCTACCTCTGAAATCCTTGAAAGCACGGAGACGGCACGATCTCCGACACGGGACCAGGAAACGCCGACCCGAAAGAGGGAGGGGAAAATGACGAGAACCCGCACGCCGGGCATCAGCCGCCGTTCAACACTGGCGCTGATGGGCGCCGGTGCGATGACGTTCGCCGCGCCGTGGGTGGCGCGTGCGCAAGCCAAGACCATCAAGATCGGCATGCCGACGATTCTGTCGGGGCGCGTCGCTCAGCTCGGCACGTCCTCGCGCAATGCGGTGATGCTCGAAGTCGAGAAGGTCAATGCCGCAGGCGGCCTCGCCGGTCGGCAGATCGAGATGGTGATCCGCGACTCCAAAGGCCAGCCGCAGGAAGCCGCGCGTGTCGCGCGCGAGCTCGTCAACACCGACGGCTGCGAATTGCTGCTCGACGGCGAGGCGTCGTCCGGATCGTTCGCGGTGCACGAGGTCGCGCGCGATCTCGGCGTGCTCTGCATCCATACCTGCTCCGAAGCATCCTCGCTCACGGCCGATCCGAAGCAGCACATCCCCAACGCGTTCCGCTGCGTCCGTCAGGGCATTCACGATTCCATCGTCGGCGGAAGTTATGCCGCCTCGATCGCCAAAACCAAGGGCTTGAAGAAATGGGCGACCTGCTCGCCCGACTACGCCTATGGCCGCGACACCACCGGCGAGTTCACGCTGTACCTGAAGCGCTTTGCGCCTGACGTCGAAATCATCAGCGAGTCCTGGCCGAAGCTGTTCCAGCCCGACTACACCGAGGTGGTGACGAAGATTTTGCAGGCCAAGCCGCAGGCGCTGTACTCCTGCCTGTGGGGCGGCGATCTCACCTCCTACATCGACCAGGCCAACATCTACGCGATGTTCGGCCAGATGGAGGTGTTCGCGGTCAACATGGCCGACTACACCGCGCTCACAGTGGTGAAGAACCTGCCGAAGGGCATCCATTCCGGCAATCGCTATATCAAGACGTTTCCGACCACGCCGGAGAACGCCGCCTGGGGCGATGCCTACAAGGCCAAGTACAACGAATATCCGACCAATTGGTCGTGGCAAAACGCGACCGCGGTGATGTTCCTGGCCGAGGCCGCGAAGAAGGCGAACTCCGCCGACGGCAAGAAGCTCGCGGAGGTCCTGAAGGGCCTCACCATCAAGTGCCCGTTCGGCGCCGACGGCACCGTGACGATGCGCGGCGACGACCATACGCTCGTGGGCTACGCCATCGGCTGGGGTACCACGATCCCGCAGGAGCCCTATGTCCCCGAGGTCAAGGCCGGCGACTGGAAGACCATCTTCGAACTCGAGGCCGAGTGGAAGAAGAGCAAGGGCTACACCTGATCCGATGCGCGGCGGGGGCGGGTGACCGTCTCCGCCGTTTTCGTTTGGTCCTCCGCGCCGTCTTGGGCGCGCGACAATGAAAGTGCTTCCGTGGACATCGACGCGCTCGCCGGCTGCCTCGCCAGCTCCGCCTGTCTGGTGACGCAGACCACCAGCGGCCTCATCATCGGCATGCTGCTATTCCTGGTCGCGGTCGGGCTGACGCTGATTTTCGGCGTGCTCAAGGTGGTCAATTTCAGCCACGGCGCCTTCTACATGTTCGGCGCCTACTTCGCGATGACGGCCTATCAGCTCACGGGAAGCTTTGCCCTTGCGATGCTGGCCGGCGCAGCCGGCACGGCGATCCTCGGCCTGATCTTCGAGCGCGTCTTCATGAGCCGCGTCTATGGCGCCGACGTGTTGATGCAGCTGCTCGTCTGCTACGCCTTCGTGCTGATCTTTGACGATGTCGTGCGCATCATCTGGGGGCCCGAATTCAGGTCGATGGGCATGCCGTCCGCCTTCCAGGTGATGCCGCTGTTCATCGCGGGGGGCGTGGTGCCGCCATATTATCTGCTGCTGATCGGCGTTGCGCTGGTTGCGGCCATCGTACTCGGCATCGGATTGTCGCGCAGCCGCGTCGGCAAGGTGATCCGCGCCGCTGCGCACAATCCGGGCATGGTTTCCGCGCTCGGCATCAACACCGGCCTGATCTATGGCGGCGTGTTCGCGCTCGGCGGCATGCTGGCGGGCCTTGCCGGCGCGCTTGCTGCACCCGTGCGCTCGCTGACGCCGGGAATGGGATTCTCGGTGCTGATCGAGTCCTTCATCGTGACCGTGATCGGCGGCATGGGCTCGATCCTGGGCGCGCTGATCGGCGCGCTGCTGCTCGGCCTCATCCGCTCGTTCGGCTCGCTCGGCTTTCCCTTGTTCACCGAAGGCCTGATGTACCTCTTCATGGTGATCGTGCTGGTCTCCAAACCCACCGGCCTGTTCGGCAAGGAGGCGGCATGACCGAGCTGGAGGCGGGGCGCGCGCAGGCACTTGCGCCCGTACGCGGCGGCGCGGCGCTGCAGCGCTATCGCGATGTCCTGATCGCGCTCATGGCCTTCGCCGTGTTGGCGAGCCTGCCGCTGTTCACGGGCAGCAAGGCGCTGCTCGACTTCGTCATTCGGTGCTCGGCTTATGGCCTGTTCGCGACCTCGCTCAACCTGCTGGTCGGCTACACTGGCCTGACCTCGTTCGGCCACGGCATGTTCTTTGGCCTCGGGGCCTACAGTTTCGGCCTGATCATGCAGAAGCTGGGCGTGCCGATTCCGGTCGCTTTCATCGCGACGCTTGTCATCACTGCGGTGATCGCCGCGGTCATCGGCGCCATCTGTGTGCGGCTGAAGGAGATCTATTTCGCCTTCGTCACGCTGGCGTTCCAGATGCTGATCCACTCGACCATCCTGTCCTGGGCGTCCTTTACCGGCGGCGATCAGGGCCTGCGTGGCGGCATTCCGCGCCCCGCCTTCCTCGGTATCAATCTCGCCAACCACATCCATCTCTACATTGCGAGCTGCGCATTGCTGATCCTCGGCCTGCTCGCGATGCGCCAGATCGCGCAATCGCCGTTCGGCTACACCTTGCGCATGATCCGCGACAATGCCGCGCGCGCGAGCTTCCTCGGCATCGACGTCTGGCGGGCAAAACTCACCGTGTTCGTGCTGGCGGCGCTGTTCGCGTCGATGGGCGGCATGGTGATGGCGTTGTTCGTCTCGGGCGCCTATCCGGAATTCGCCTACTGGACCATTTCGGGCGAAGCCATCTTTATCAACATGCTCGGCGGCGTCTCGACCTTCCTGGGCCCGATGGTCGGCACCGTGCTGCTGCTGCTGCTCAACGACACCGTGACGCGCTTCACCGAGTATCACGGCATCGTGCTCGGCGTCGTCATCCTGTTCTTCGCGCTGGGTCTGCGCAAGGGCCTGCTCGATTTCGTCGCCGAATGGGTCACGCGCCGGCGCGAGACAGGCGAGGGGCGCTAGCCATGCTCGAGATCCGCAACCTCGCAAAATCCTTTGGCGGCGTGAGGGCGACCAACGACGTCTCGCTCGATTTTCCCGACGGTTCCCTGACCGCGGTGATCGGCCCGAACGGCGCGGGCAAGAGCACTTTCTTCAACCTGATCACCGGCGCCTTGAAGCCGGATTCCGGCGAGGTGCTGCTCGATGGCGTCAATCTCGCCGGCGGCTCACCACCGGAAATCGTTCGCCACGGCATCGGCCGCGCCTTCCAGGTCGCCAGCATCTTCAAGTCACTCACGGTGCAGGAGACCATGCTGGCGGCTGTCAGCGCGGACCAGCGCACGTCCGCAGTGCTGCACAAGCGTTTTCCGCTGCCGGAGACGCGCGACCGCGCCGAGCACGTGATGGAGCTGCTGGGGCTTGCCGGCAAACGCCATCGCACGGCGGCAACGCTGTCGCATGGCGATCAAAAGCTGCTCGACATCGCGCTGGCGCTGGTGCTCGAACCAAAAGTGCTGCTGCTGGACGAGCCGACCGCCGGCATGGGCCCCGAAGAACGCTGGCGCATGATCGACAAGGTGCGCGAGCTCTGGGAGACCCAGAAGATCACCGTCGTCTTCATCGAGCACGACATGGACATCGTGTTCAAGATCGCGCCTAAAATTGTCGTGCTTTGCTACGGCCGCATCCTGGCAACCGGCACGCCCGACGAGATCCGCAACAACAGCGCTGTGATCGAGGCCTATCTTGGCACCGATCACGCGGGAGCGGCGGCATGAGTGCTGTCGTCATCGAAGTCGCCGATCTCGATGTCTATTACGGCACCAGCCAGATCCTGTTCGGCGTCGGCCTCTCGGTGCGGCAGGGCGAGACCATGGCGCTGCTCGGTCGCAATGGCGCCGGCAAGTCGACGACCATGAAGGCGATCATCGGGCTGGCGCCGCCGCGGCGTGGCCGGGTCAGCCTGCGCGGCGCCGTGATCTCCGGCATGAAGCCGCATCGTATCGCGCGCGCCGGGCTCGGCTTCGTGCCGGAGGACCGCCAGATCTTTCCGGAGCATACGGTCGAGGACAATCTCGTCATCGGGAAGAAGAAGGGACCCGAGGGCCAGGACGAATGGCCGATCAAGCGCATCTACGAGGTCTTTCCGCTGCTGGAGCCGCTGCGTCATCGCATCGCCGGACGCCTCTCGGGCGGCGAGCAGCAGATGCTGGCGATCGCACGCACGCTGATGGGTAATCCGGCGCTGCTGCTGCTGGACGAGCCGAGCGAGGGGCTGGCGCCGATCATCGTGCAGCGGATCGGTGAACTGCTGCGCCAGCTTCGGAGTATCGGATCGACGGTGCTGATCGCAGAGCAGAACATGCATTTCTGCCTTGGCCTTGCCAGCCACGCCACGGTCATCGACAAGGGCCAGATCGTCTATGCCGCGGGAATCGACGAGCTGAATGCGAATGATGCCATCCGGCGGCGTTATCTCGCCCTCTAGGCCGGGCGCCGGTGCCTAAGTAGGCCGGAAGAAGAAAACTATTGTCCCCAAGGCGCCCCACGGAAGGAGTTTCCCTCCGGGCGGGCAAAAACGCCAATCGTTTCCATTGCCGTTCGGGCGGGAAACGACGACATTCCCATCAGAAATTGATGGATTGGCGTAGCCATGGAACGCACTGGATTTGAGCCCTTCGGCGAGCAGCTGGTGTCCGCAACGGACGCCCAGCCGAAATCGCGCGCGTCGAAGCTCCTGCTGCGGGCCGGCACCACGCTGTTCTGGTCGCTGGTTGCTGGCATCGTGCTGGCCCGTGCGGCCTTCTTCGAGCCGGGCATCTATGACGGCTTCAGCCGGGTGGCTTCGCTCGCCAAGAATCTGATCTTCTAAGGCTGGCCCGAGCGGTTATTCCGTGCTGAGGACAGAACTTCCCTCGGCCCTGATATGCTGAAAACTTATTCCCCATTGAGCCGGCGCTGCGTATAAATATTTCTCCTCTGGGAGAGATTTGTGTCGCAGAATCAAGCATCCAGCCCGGCCGACGCCAAGCCGACCACTGCCGCTAGCCGCGTCGTGGCGCTGATTCCCGGCATTCTCCTTTGTATCGCCGTGGCCGGCGTCTCGGCCCTGCTCGAGCACCTGGAACTGGGCGTCTTCGAGCACCCCTATGTCGAGGCGCTGGTGATGGCGATCCTGCTCGGCATGGGGCTCCGCAGCTTCTGGAAACCGGCGCCACGCTGGCAGGCCGGGATCGCATTCAGCGCCAAACAGCTCCTCGAAGTTGCAGTCATGCTGCTGGGCGCCTCGATCAGTTTCGCCGCCATCGCCGCTTCGGGAATCGCGCTGCTGGCATCGATCGCCGCCGTCGTCGTGATCGCGCTCGGCGTCTCCTTCGGCATCAGCCGATTGCTCGGCCTGTCGACGCGGCTGTCGATCCTGATCGCCTGCGGCAACTCGATCTGCGGCAATTCCGCGATCGCCGCCGTGGCGCCGATCATCGGCGCCAACAATGACGAGATTGCATCCTCGATCTCCTTCACCGCCATCCTCGGCGTGATGATGGTGCTCGGCCTGCCGCTGCTGATTCCGCTGCTGCAATTGTCCGCCACGCAATATGGCATCCTCGCAGGCCTCACCGTTTACGCGGTGCCGCAGGTGCTGGCCGCCACGGTTCCGGCGGGGCTGGTCTCGACGCAGATCGGCACGCTCGTGAAGCTGATGCGCGTCTTGATGCTGGGTCCCGTCGTCGTCGGCCTGTCGCTGGCCGCCTCGCGCTGGCAGAGCGACGCCAAGAAGACCAATGTCGGCTTCTTCCGCCTCGTCCCCTGGTTCATCCTCGGCTTCCTCGCGCTTGCGACCTTGCGCTCCCTCGAGATCGTGCCGAGCACCGTGGTGGCGCCGATCACGAAGATCACCGGCTTTCTCACTGTCGTGTCGATGGCTGCGCTCGGCCTCGGCGTTGACGTCCGGGTGCTCGCCAATGTCGGCGGCAGGGTGACAGCCGCGGTGACGTTGTCGCTGATGCTGCTGCTCGGCATCAGCATCGCGCTGGTGCACTGGTTCAAGTGAGGGCGGCTGTAGCTGCGAACTCCTCTTCCTTCTCCCGTTGTGGGAGAAGGTGGCGCGAAGCGCCGGATGAGGGGTTCTATCCGCGAGTTCGAAACGAGAGAGAGGAGTTTGCGGACGCAG
>NZ_JXDL01000001.1:2515480-2523650 GCF_001590795.1 Bradyrhizobium sp. AT1 | reverse complement strand
AGTTTGCGGACGCAGACCCCTCATCCGCCTTGCCTTCGGCAAGGCACCTTCTCCCACAAGGGGAGAAGGGAAGTAAGAGCGCTGGCTGCCTCAAATCACATCCGCCAGCGAGTGCCCGTGCAACTCGATGCTCAGGCCCTGCATGCCCATGTCGTTGATCTCGCCGCCCATGGCTTTCAGGCTTTCCTCGCGGATCAGCGACATCAGCCCGCGGCGCAACGCCAGGAACTCCGACGACATCATCATCGATTGCTGCCGCGGCCGTTCAAGGGGAATCGGGATCTCCGCCTTGATCGAGCCGGGACGAGCAGTCATGCAGTAGACGCGGTCGGACAGGAAGATCGCCTCGTCGATGTCGTGGGTGACGAACAGCACCGAGATCTTCAGCCGCTGCCACATGTTGGTGAGGATCTGCTGCATGATGACGCGGGTCTGCGCATCGAGCGCACCGAACGGTTCATCGAGCAGCAGCACCTTCGGCCCCGTCGCCAGTGCACGGACGATGCCGACGCGCTGCTTCATGCCGCCGGAGAGTTTTTCGGGATAGTGCTTCTCAAAGGCTTCGAGGCCGGCGAGCCCGAGCAGCGTGCGTGCGGCGCGCTCACGCTGGGAGCGCGGCATGCCGCGCATCTTCAGGCCGAACTCAACATTCTCTCGCACCGTCTTCCAGGGGAACAGCGAATATTGCTGAAACACCATGCCGCGCTCGGCACTGGGGCCGTTGACGCGCTCGCCGTCGACGGTGACGATGCCCGTGGTGGGCTTGAGGAAGCCGGCCACCGCATTCAGCAGCGTCGATTTTCCGCAGCCGGAGGGGCCGACGATCGAGACGAACTCACCCGGCTTGACATGGATCTGCGTGTCGGTGACGGCCTGCACCGGCCCCTCGATCGTCTCATAGGCGAGGGAGAAGTTCTTGACCTCGATATGGCCCTTCGATGCGCTCGCAGCGATCTCGCTCACGTCGTCCTCCACGGCATCACCAATTTTCCCGCGCCCCTGATCAGGACGCTCGATCCGAGCCCCAGCACGCCGATCGCGATCATGCCGAGCGCGATGTCGGCGTACTGGACCAGCGAATAGGCCTCCCAGGTAAAGTAGCCGATGCCGTATTGCCCGGAGATCATCTCGGCGGCGATCAGCGAGACCCAGGCGACGCCCATGCCGACGGTGAGGCCGGTGAAAATGTGCGGCATCGAGGCCGGGAAATACACCTCGCGGAAGATCGAGCGCTCACGCGCGCCGAGACATTGCGCGGCGCGCACCAGCACCGGATCGACCAGCGACATGCCGTGCAGCGTGTTGACCAGGATCGGGAAGAACGAGCCGAGGAAGGTGATGAAGACGATACTCTGCTCGTTGGTCGGCCACAGCATGATCGCCATCGGCACCCAGGCGATCGCCGGAATCGGCCGCAGCACTTCGGCCACCGGGAAGACGATCTCGTGCACCAGCTTGAAACGGCCCATGATCAGGCCGAGCGGCACGCCGACGATGGCGGCGAGCGAGAAGCCGATGAAGATGCGCCGGCAACTCAGCAACACGTGCATCAGGAATTTGGGGTCATGGATCGCCTTGCTGAAGCTGGCGTAGACCGCGAGCGGCGAGGGCACGTTGGTGAAGCGCACGAAGAACACGACGCGATAGGTCGTGAGCAGGTGCCAGACCAGCAGGAAGGCGAGCAGAGAAATCAGGCCGATCGCAATCGCGCGCAGGCCCGCCCGATTGAGCCGGTACCAGCGCAGCGCAAGCGTGCCGAAGGAAGGCGGCGCCGTGGGCGGGGTGATGGCGGCGGGCGCAGGGCCCGCCTCTGCAATGGCTGTTGCCGGCATGCTGTCCTCGGGATGTCGGACGAGGGCGGGGCTGCTCACGTCTTGCCTCCGCCGACAGCGGCCTTCACCGCATCATCGAAGCCGAGCACCTTGCCGCTGATCTTGGTCGCATAAGCCTCGGCGTCCTTCTTGAGCAGGAACGGGGCGACCTCGCCGTTGCCGACTGCGAAGAAGGCCTGGTCAGCGAACAGCTTGATGCCCCGCGTGGTGTCGAAGACATAGGCGACGTTGATCTTCTTGCCCTTGGCCTTGTAGTCGGCATAGGCGCCGAGCGTGCAGCTGGCCGACGAGAAGGGCATGATACCGGCCCCATCCACCCAGACCTCGCCGGCCTTGCGCGGATCGGCGACCGGCTTCTTGCAGAAGCTGTCTTCGCCCGAGATCTCGTAATTCCTGGTGCTGGCAAGCTGCGCGTCGTAATCGAGCTTCATCTCGGCATAGGCCTTGCGGATGTAGCTGTCGTCGACCCACTTCTTCGGATCGAACTCCTTCATGCGGCCGAGGTTCTGCAGCACCTTGACGTCGATTGCGGCGGCATCGATCAGCGCCGGCTTGATCGTGGGATCGGTGGTCATGTTGCCGCTCGGGCCGAGGAAGATGTAGACGACCTCCTTGCTGATGCCGGTCCATTCCTGGATCTTTTCGGCGGCGAGCTTGGGATCGTCGCGCAGCCACTGATTGGCGGCGATCAGCGCCTTGAAGTAGGCGACGACGACCTCCGGATATTTCTCGGCGAAGTCGGTGCGGACAACGATGCCGTGGAAGGTCGGCAAATTGGTCTCGACGCCGTCGAAGATCTTGCGTGCAAAGCCGCGGAACGGCAGCAGCTCGGCGAAGGGAACGAAGTCGGCATGCGCGTCGATCTTCTTCTCCTGCAGGTTGGTCGAGCCGACCTCCGGGCTCTGGCTGACGAGCTGGAAGAAATCGGAGGCATAGCCGCGGTCCTGCATCGCCTTCAGCACCATGCCGTGCGCGGCGGAGCCGAACGGCACACTGACGAGCTTGCCCTTGAGATCAGCGAGGTCGTAATAGGGCGAATCTTTGTGGACGACGAGGCCATTGCCCGAACCGGACAGGCTGTAGGCGGCGATGCCGATCAGCCGGCTCTTGCTCTCGGGGTTGCTCTCGAAGGTGAAGCCGTTCACGATCAGCGGATAGTCGCCCATCATGCCGATCTGCAGCTTGTTCGCCATCATCGCATTGGTGACGGGCGGACCCGAGGTGAAGTTCTGCCACTCCAGTTCGAACTTGATGTTCGCGTATTTGCCGTCCTTGGGCAGATACTTTTCGAGGAGATGCAGCTGGCGGATGACGACGCCGGCGGTCACGGTGTTGGTCGTGGTGTCCTGCGTTCCGATGCCGAGCGTGACGGTTTCCGCCCAAGCCGGCTGCGTGACGAGTAGTGCCAGCGACGTCACCGACATCGCGATCGAGAGCGTGGGAAGATGGCGGACCATTCTCATCCTCATTCGGTTGGATGTGCTGTGGTTGCCATGATTGGGTGAGGCAGGGGGCAGGGCAAATCCGGAGTGACGACAGCAGTCGATTAGTTGCCGGGAAAAGGTGATTGCATACTCCTTGAGCAGTCCTGCACTATAAAGCCGCTTGCCTGTGCATCGGCCTTGGCCGCAAATTCCCCTAGTCGGATGCGTGACCGCGCATCTCCTCCAGCACGTCGGTGCGGCAGACCACGATCTGCGACCGCTTGGTCAGCACGATTCCCTTTTCCTGCATGCGTTTCAGGCTGATCGTGACCCATTGCCTGGTGGCGCCGACCATGTGGGCGAGATCGGCGTGGGTGAACGCGGCGGCGATGACGCGGCCATCGGCGTCC
Source organism: Bradyrhizobium sp. AT1 (assembly GCF_001590795.1). GTDB lineage: Bacteria > Pseudomonadota > Alphaproteobacteria > Rhizobiales > Xanthobacteraceae > Bradyrhizobium. The sequence continues at coordinate 2,519,984 of NZ_JXDL01000001.1, read as the reverse complement.
TCGACGCCGTAGAGCTCGACGAGATGCAGCAGGAGATGCGCAAGGCGCTGGGTGATCGACCGCGTTCCCAGCATCTGCGCCAGGGCCGAATAGCATTTGCCCTTGAAGGTGAGGCCTTCGATCAGGCCGATGGCAAGATTCGGGATCTCGGCGGCGAGGGACCGCAACTCCTTGCCGGGCAGGTGCACCACGCTGCAATTGCTGGAGGCGACGCCGGACCATTGATGCACGGTGCCTTCGAACACTTCGGGCCCGCCGACGAAATTGCCGACATGCCAATAGGCCAGCGTGATCTCGCGCCCGAGCGGCGAGGTGTAGAACACGCGGATACGGCCGCTCTCAATCAGCCAGATTCCGTCATGCTTGCCGCCCTGGCTGAACAAGGTCTGGCCGCGGTTCAGGACCTTTCGACGGCCCTGCTTCAGCACCAACTCCCGCTCGCGCGGCGAGAGCTTGTCCATCAGCGGTGGTGGACCGCCGATCCATTGCTGGTTCTCGGTGAGCAGCAGCGAGGAACTGCCCGCAGGCCGGACTACCGGGGGCACAGCCCCGCGAACCGAATTCGCCGCCTGCAACATCGTCTGCCTCCGGAACGTTCAAACTGTTCTAAAGAGGAGCAATGTCCGTGCCAGATGAAGGCCCTCCGTCATTCCAGGATGCGCGCAAAGCGCGCAGCCCCGGAATCCATAACCACGAGCGGGGGTTATGGATTCCGGGCTCGCCCTTCGGGCGTCCCGGAATGACGAGCTCTCGGTGAGTGCGGCCTACCGCCCTGCCAAGCTCAGTAGATACGTCTTCGGGTAAATCCCCCGGTTGTGCCCATCCGAGAACGCGATGTTCAGCCCGTAGCCGAGATCGCCGATCTCGGTGATCGCAATGCCCGGGAACGTTTCCGGGAATCGACCGTCGAAGCGGGCGCGGGTGCAATGGGCGCATTTGCAGGAGAGGCGGAGCGTTTCGGCGGGCACGCTGAGCGCGTCGTCCTGCGCAGTGCGGACGAGGAGCGCGGCTAGATCTGCGCTGGTTTCATAGTCGGCAACGGTCGGTGCCACCAGGGTCATGGTCATGACGAACCTCCAGCTTCTTCCTACGTCGACGGGGAGCCGGACGAATAGCAACTAATTGCCGAAGCGGATGCGTGGTGCCGCCTTCACTGCCTTCTGCTCGATCATCGTCCGCGAAATGTGAAACTAATCGACTGGGAACCTCACTTCCGAATTGCCGGACTCTCTTCTCTTCGTGACCTTGACGCCATCGAGAAGGAGAGACCATGAGCGCATTTCAGAGGGAAACGGTTTTGTCGGTCCGGCACTGGACTGAGTCCCTGTTCAGCTTCACCGCGACGCGCGATCCCGGCTTTCGTTTCCAGAACGGTCAGTTCGCGATGATCGGGCTCGAGGTCGAAGGCAAGCCGTTGATGCGGGCCTACAGCATGGCCAGCGCCAATCACGAGGAGGCGCTCGAGTTCTTCTCGATCAAGGTGCAGGACGGCCCGCTGACCTCGCGCCTGCAGAAGATCAGGGAGGGCGATATCATTCTCGTCGGCCGCAAGGCGACGGGCACGCTGATCACCGGCAATCTCATTCCCGGCAAGCGCCTCTTGCTGCTCTCGACCGGCACGGGCCTTGCGCCGTTCGCCAGCCTGATCAAGGACCCCGATGTCTACGAGAACTACGAGACCATCGTGCTTGCGCATGGCTGTCGACAGGTCTCCGAGCTCGCCTATGGCGAGCACCTTGTGGACGACCTGCGCAATCACGAATTCTTCGGGCCGCTGATCCGCGACAAGCTCGTCTATTACCCGACCGTCACCCGCGAGCCGTTCCGGAACCGCGGCCGCATCACCGATCTGATCGCCTCCAACCAGCTGTTCGACGATATCGGGCTACCAGGCCTCGATATCGAGACCGATCGCATCATGCTGTGCGGCAGTCCCGCGATGCTCGAGGAACTGCCCGCGATGTTCACCGCCCGCGGCTTCGTCGAGGGCAACCACAGCCAGCCCGGCCACTTCGTGATCGAAAAGGCCTTTGTCGAGCGCTGAGACCAAATCGCTGTCCGACGACAACTAATTGCTATCGCCGGACATCCACCTGAACAAGTCTGACGCAAAGGCGCCGGGGATCGGCGAACCAGGAGCAAGTGATGTCACTAGATCAGATCGTCGACGGACTTTCGGAGGTTTCCTGCGATGTGCTGGTGATCGGCGGCGGCACGGCCGGCCCGATGGCCGCGCTGAAAGCGAAGCTGAAGAACCCGAAGGCCAACGTCGTCCTGCTCGAAAAGGCCAACGTCAAGCGCTCCGGTGCGATCTCGATGGGCATGGACGGCCTGAACAACGCCGTCATCCCCGGCTATGCGACGCCGGAGCAATACACCAAGGAAATCACGATCGCCAACGACGGCATCGTCGATCAGAAGGCCGTCTATAAATACGCGCAGAACTGCTACTCGATCATCGAGGAGCTCGACAGCTTCGGCATCCGCTTCCTGAAGAACGAGAACGGCGATTATGCCGTCAAGAAGGTGCATCACATCGGCACCTACGTGCTGCCGATGCCGAACGGCGAAACCGTGAAGAAGGCGCTGTATCGCCAGCTCCGCCGCGCCCGCATCCTGATCTCGAACCGCTACATGGCGACGCGGCTGCTCAAGTCTGCCGATGGTCGCATCGCAGGTGTCGTTAGCGTCAACACCCGCACCGCCGAGATGCTGGTGATCAAAGCCAAGGCCGTGATCCTTTGCATGGGCGCCGCCGGCCGCCTGGGCCTGCCGACCTCCGGCTATATGTTCGGCACCTACGAGAACGCCGCCAATTCCGGCGACGGCTATGCGATGGCCTATCATGCCGGGGCGGCGCTCGCGAACCTCGAATGCTACCAGATCAATCCGCTGATCAAGGACTATAACGGCCCGGCCTGCGCCTATGTCGCCGGCCCCTTCGGGGCCTTCACCGCGAACAACGAAGGTTCCCGCTTCATCGAATGCGATTACTGGTCCGGCCAGATGATGCTGGAGTTCTACAACGAGCTGCTTTCAGGCAAGGGCCCGGTGTTCCTTCAGCTCAAGCATCTTCATCCCGACACCATTTCCGAGATCGAATCCACGCTGCACAAGGTGGAGCGCCCGACGCGTGGCTTGTTCCAGCAGGGACGCGGTGTCGACTATCGCAACGACTCGATCGAGATGCACATCTCCGAAATCGGCTTCTGCTCTGGGCACAGCGCCTCCGGCGTGTTCGTGGACGACAATGCCCGCACCACCGTGCCGGGCCTCTATGCCGCCGGCGACATGGCGAGCGTGCCGCATAACTACATGCTCGGCGCCTTCACCAATGGAGCGGTTGCCGGCATTGACGCGATGGAGTTCGCCGACAACCACGATTTCGCGGAGTTCGACGCCGCTGACGTCGCGATGGAGCGCGACCGCGTGATGGCGCCCACGAAGCGCGAGGACGGCATTCCGCCCAACCAGGTCGAGTACAAGACCCGCCGCCTCGTCAACGACTATCTGCAGCCGCCGAAGGTCACGCGCAAATACGAGCTCGGCATGCGCCGTCTCGCCGAGGCGCGGGAGGACATGCAGGAGCGCATGATCGCACGTAACGCGCACGAATTGCTCCGCGCCCTCGAAGTGCAGTCGATCATGGACTGCGCCGACATGGCCGCGCACGCCTCGCTCTACCGCGAGGAGAGCCGCTGGGGCCTCTACCATTGGCGCACGGACTTCCCGGAAAAGGACAACGAGAACTGGTTCTGCCACACGCTGCTGTCCAAGCAGGACGGCAAGATGACCAGCGAGAAACGCGCCGTGGAGCCTTACGTCGTCCCGATCGCCGACGACGAAAAGGACCTCTACGACAAGCAGCGCATCCGCGCTTCCGCCTGATCCACCGCGCATAAGCAACAGGAGACATCACATGCCTCTCGCGTCCTATCAGACATCGGTTCCGGTGGTCGTCGACGACGCCAAATGCATCGCGGACAAGGGCTGCACGGTGTGCGTCGACGTCTGCCCGCTCGACGTCTTGCGCATCAGCGACATGACCAACAAGGCCTACATGGCCTATGACGAGTGCTGGTACTGCATGCCCTGCGAAGCCGATTGTCCGACCGGTGCCGTCACCGTCAACATTCCCTATTTGTTGAGGTGACCATGTCGAGCCCGTTCGAATCCTACGACGATCTCGAAGACGCCGACGAACGGCTTCAGGCCGCCGATCCCGCCGAGCGCCGCGTCGCCATCATCGCGCTCGGCCATTCCGGCGATCCGGCCGCGGTTCCGCATCTCGCCAACATGGTCGCCGATCCCGACGCCGGCGTACGCCAGCAGGTCGCGATGGCGCTTGGCGAGTTCGACGGGCCCGAGGCAGCGAGCGCGCTGGTGAAGCTGTTGGTCGATCCTGAAAGGATCGTGGCGGCCGCGGCGGCCGACAGCATGGCCGAGTTCAAGGATCCCGCCTGTGCCGACGTGATCCTGCCGCTCGTCAGGCACGCCCACGCCT
>NZ_JXDL01000001.1:2460833-2514702 GCF_001590795.1 Bradyrhizobium sp. AT1 | reverse complement strand
AGGCCATCGGCGTCATCGGCTTCCTCAAGCTGGAGGAATCCATTCCCGCGCTCACCGCGCTGATCAACGATCCCGATGCTCATGTGCGCCGGGCTGCCGTAAGCGCGCTGGCATTCTCGCAGTTGAAACCTGCGGCCGAAACCATCACGCGAGCGCTGAAGGACGCCGACTGGATGGTTCGCGAGATGGCCGCGGAGACGCTGGGTCTCAACGTCAACGGGGCGCTGGCCGCCGACCAGCTCATCGCCTGCCTTGCCGACGAGTTCTGGCAAGTGCGGCTGAAGGCGATCCGCAGCCTCGGCCGAATGAAGATCGAGCGCGCGGTGCGGCCGATCGGGAATGGCATCAATCACGATCAGGCGAACTTGCGGAAAGAGGCGGCCGCCGCGCTCGGCGAGATCGCTCATCCTGATGGCGAGGTCTTCCTGGCCGTGATCGCCGACGATCCCGATCCCGATGTGCGCAAGAACGCACGTTGGGCGCTGCAGCAGATCGCGGCGAGGAAGGCGCGGGCAGGAGCATAGCAGCGGGGCATCCTGCCGCTCTGGACTTCCCCGGCCAGACGTTTATTGGTCTTCGCCAATGGGACCGGCTGCTGCAAAGACGCCGGTCCTTAGAAACAGCGAGGGCGCGGCCATGACGACATTGACGGTGAAGGACCTTCTCCCCGAGGATGGAACGAAGGGGACGCTGGTCGGCCGCGTCTGGCTGCCGCAGGTGAATGGTCCGGCCGTCGTCGCGGTGCGCGGTGATGGCGTGTTTGACGTCACCTCGAGCTTTCCGACCGTCAGCGCACTGTGCGAGGAAGACAATCCGGCCAAGGCGCTTGGCGCGACCAGGGGCGAACGCATCGGCGAACTCGAGGCTATCGTGGCCAACACCGCTCCCGACGGGCGTGATCCGAACAAGCCCTGGTTGCTCGCGCCTGTCGATCTCCAGACATTGAAGGCGGCCGGGGTCACCTTCGCGATCTCGATGCTGGAACGCGTGATCGAGGAACGCGCCAAGGGTAATCCGGCCTCTGCCGAAGCCATCCGCAAAGAGGTGACGCGGCTGATCGGCGACGATCTGTCGAAGCTCAAGCCGGGCTCGGACCAGGCGATGCATCTGAAGCAGGTGCTGATCGATCAGAATGCCTGGAGCCAGTATCTCGAGGTCGGCATCGGTCCCGATGCCGAGGTCTTCACCAAGGCCCCGACCATGTCGTCCGTCGGCACCGGCATGGATGCCGGCCTCCATCCGAAATCCACCTGGAACAACCCCGAGCCGGAGCTCGTGCTGTTCGTGTCCAGCCGCGGCAAGATCGTCGGCGGCGCGCTCGGCAACGACGTCAATCTGCGCGACTTCGAGGGGCGCTCCGCGCTGCTGCTGTCGAAGGCCAAGGACAACAACGCCTCCTGCGCGATCGGCCCGCTGTTGCGCCTGTTCGACGACAGCTTCACACTCGATGACGCGCGCAAGCTCGACATCAGCCTGAACGTGACGGGGGCGGACGGCTTCGTTCTCGATGGCCATTCCTCGATCAGCAAGATCAGCCGCGATCCGACCGACCTCGTCGCGCAGACCATCGGCAAGATCCATCAATATCCTGATGGTTTCGTGCTGTTCCTCGGCACGATGTTCGCACCCGTGAAGGACCGCGATGCCCCGGGGCAGGGTTTTACGCACAAGCGCGACGACATCGTCACCATCTCCGCGCCGGAGCTCGGCAAGCTCGTCAACCGCATGCGCACCAGCGACGAGTGCGAGCCCTGGACTTTCGGCATCGGCGCGCTGATGAAGAATCTGGCGCAGCGGGAGCTGATCTAGTTCGCTGTTCTTCGCCTCTCCCCGCGTGCGGAGAGAGGCCGACACGCGAAGCGTGGCGGGTGAGGGGACTCTCCACGAGTCGTTTGGGCCGATAACGGCCGAACCTCCACGTCATTGCGAGCGCGGCGAAGCAATCCAGAGTCTTTCCGCGGAGGGATTCTGGATCGCAATGACGGGGGAGAGAGCTGGCACCACGTTTATCGCCGCCGCCGCGGATGAAGCCAGCATCCCCACCGCGTAAAATTCCCTTCATCTTCCCGTTGCATCACCGGAACAAAATCGCGCTGAGCGTGTCATAAAACCGCGCGCCGCGCTCCCGCGCGTTTTCCCTCCAATAGTCAAATAATATGACTAGTCGGAACCCAACTCCTGTGAAATAGTGCCTCCCGCCGCCTCAAAGGCTGGCCTTTAGGTGCCATGTTACCGAACGGCGCCAGAGATAAACATTTGGGAGACACGCCTGATGACCCTCAAAGCCCTCTTTGCGGCCAGCGCCACGACCGCGTTGCTGCTCGCGTTGCCGGCCAGTGCCGCCGAGCTCACCATCGGCTTCTCGCAGATCGGATCGGAATCCGGCTGGCGCGCGGCCGAGACCTCGGTCTCCAAGCAGGAGGCCGCCAAGCGCAAGGTCAATCTCAAGATCGCCGACGCACAGCAGAAGCAGGAGAATCAGATCAAGGCGATCCGTTCCTTCATCGCGCAGAACGTCGATGCGATCTTCCTCGCGCCCGTCGTCTCGACCGGCTGGGATTCGGTGCTGAAGGAAGCCAAGGAGGCCAAGATCCCGGTCGTGCTGCTCGACCGCGACATCGATCCCTCCGGCAAGGAGCTCTATCTCACCGCCGTCACCTCCGATAGCGTGCACGAAGGCGCGGTCGCGGGCGACTGGCTGGCCAAAACCGTCGGGACGAAACCCTGCAACATCGTCGAATTGCAGGGCACGGTCGGCGCCAGCGTCGCCGCAAACCGCAAGAAAGGTTTTGACACGGCGATTGCCAAGCACGCCAACCTGAAAGTGGTGCGCAGCCAGACCGGCGACTTCACCCGCGCCAAGGGCAAGGAGGTGATGGAAAGCTTCATCAAGGCCGAAGGCGGCGGCAAGAACATCTGTGCGGTCTATGCCCACAATGACGACATGATGGTCGGCGCGATTCAGGCCATGAAGGAAGCCGGTCTCAAGCCCGGCAAGGACATCCTTACCGTCTCGATCGACGCGGTCCCCGACATCTTCAAGGCGATGGTCGCGGGCGAAGCCAATGCCACGGTCGAGCTGACGCCGAACATGGCCGGCCCGGCCTTCGATGCCGTCGCGGCGTTCAAGGAGAAGGGCACAGTTCCGCCGAAATGGATCCAGACTGAATCCAGGCTGCTCACCGCCGCCGACAATCCGCAGAAGGAATACGACAGCAAGAAGGGCCTCGGTTACTGAGGCGTGACGCACCGCCGCGACGTCCGTTGCGGCGGTGCCCCCCTTTTCGGAACCGGTGCGCGAGCGACTAGGCTGGGTGTCCGCGGCATAAGCAGGCGCCGGTGGGAGTGAATTTGCCATGCAGAACAGTGCTTCCCTGCTGGAGGTGCGCGGGATCAGCAAGAGCTTTGGCGCCGTGCGTGCGTTGCAGGAGGTCGACTTCACGCTGCGCGCCGGCGAGATCCATGCGCTGCTCGGCGAGAACGGCGCCGGCAAGTCGACGCTGATCAAGGTGATCACGGGCGTGTTTCCGCGCGACGCCGGCTTCGTCAGGATCGGTGGTGAAGAGATCGCGCCGCGCTCGGCCAAGGCGGCGGTGGCAGCGGGCATCGCCACCGTCTACCAGGAGGTCAATTTGCTGCCGAACCTTTCGGTGGCGCAGAACCTGTTCCTCGACCGCCAGCCGATGCGCTTCGGCATCGTCCGCGAAGGCGAGATGCGCCGTCGCGCCAAGGCGCTGCTGGCGGATTTCGGTCTCGATATCGACGTCGCTGCGCCGCTCGGCAGCTATTCCGTCGCCATCCAGCACGTCACCGCGATCGCCCGCGCGGTCGATCTCTCGGCCCGCGTGCTGATCCTGGACGAGCCGACCGCGAGCCTCGACCGCCACGAGGTCGAGATCCTGTTCGGCATCATGCGCCAGCTCGCCAAGCGCGGCATCGGCATAGTTTTCGTCAGCCATTTCCTTGATCAGGTCTACGAGATCTCCGACCGGATCACGGTGCTGCGCAATGGCCGTCTGGTCGGGGAGCGCGAGACCGCGTCCTTGGCGCGGCTCGAGCTGATCCGGATGATGCTCGGCCGCGAGTTGGCGGAGACCACCAGTGCGCGGGCGGCGGCGAGCGAACATGAAGTGCGCGAGGTCTGCGCGAGTTTTGAGAATTTTGGCAAGGCCGGTTACGTTGCGCCGTTCAATCTCGAGCTGCGTCATGGCGAGGTCGTCGGCCTTGCTGGACTGCTCGGCTCGGGCCGCACCGAAACCGCACGGCTGGTGTTCGGTGCCGAGCGCGCCGATCGCGGGCAGGCGAGGGTGGAAGGCGCGCCCGTCCGCCTTCAGTCGCCGCGCGACGGCGTCCGCCATGGCTTTGGCTATTGCCCGGAAGAGCGCAAGACCGACGGCATCGTCGCGGAGCTCACGGTGCGCGAGAACATCGTGCTCGCGCTCCAGGCCAAGCGCGGCCTGCTTCGGCCGCTGTCGCGCCGCGAGCAGGACGAGATCGCGCGCCGCTACGTCAAGATGCTCGACATCCGTCCGGCCGATCCCGAGCGTCCCGTCGGGCTGTTGTCCGGTGGCAATCAGCAGAAGGTGCTGCTGGCGCGCTGGCTCGCGACCTCGCCGCGGCTCCTCGTGCTGGACGAGCCGACCCGCGGCATCGACGTCGGCGCCCATGCCGAGATCATCCGGCTGATCCGCGAGCTCTGTGACGATGGCCTCTCGCTGCTCGTGATCTCCTCCGAACTCGACGAGATCGTGACTTATTCGGACCGCGTCGTGGTGCTGCGCGACCGCGCCCATGTCGAGGAGCTCGCGGGCGAAGCGGTCGACGTCGGCAACATCCTCGCCGCCATCGCCGCCGATAGCGTCACTGTTGCGCTTGAGGCTCACACATGACAGCGCTGCTGCCGCGCCGCGGCCTCGCCCAGATCCTCGCGCTGATCGTCATCCTCGCGGTCGACCGCGTGGTGTCGCCGCAATTCTTCGACCTGCGCCTCCAGGACGGCCGTCTGTTCGGCAGCCTGATCGACGTCCTCAACCGCGGCACGCCGGTGGCGCTGCTCTCGCTCGGCATGGTGCTGGTGATCGCGACGCGCGGCATTGATCTCTCGGTCGGCGCGGTGATGGCCATCTGCGGCGCGATCGCCGCAAGTCTCGCCGACAGTCACAGCCTTCCGGTGGTACTGGCGGCCGCGCTGGGGGCGGGCCTTGTCTGCGGCCTCTGGAACGGATTTCTCGTCGCCGTGCTCGGCATGCAGCCGATCGTGGCGACGCTGATCCTGATGGTCGCGGGCCGCGGCATCGCCCAGCTCATCACCGAAGGACGTATCGTGACGTTCTCCTCGCCGGATCTGGTCTGGCTCGGGAATGGTTCGGTGCTCGGCCTTCCGGTGCCCGTCGTCATTGCCCTCGGTATGCTCATTCTCACTGGCGCTGTGGTGCGCGGCTCGGCGCTCGGGCTGCTGATCGAGGCGACCGGGGGCAACGCGCGCGCGAGCGAGCTTTCCGGCGTCGGCACCCGTGCGATGATCCTGTCGGTCTATGTCTGGTGCGGCGTCTGCGCCGCGCTCGCGGGCGTGATCGCGGCGGCCGACATCATGGGCGCTGACGCCAACAATGCCGGCTTGTGGCTTGAGCTTGATGCAATTCTGGCCGTGGTGATCGGTGGCACCTCGCTGTTCGGCGGCCGCTTCAGCCTCGTGCTCGCGGTGTTGGGTGCGCTGATCATTCAGACCATGAACACCGGCATCCTCCTGTCCGGCTATCCGCCGGAGTTCAATCTGCTGGTCAAGGCGGTGGTGGTGCTCGCGGTGCTGCTGTTGCAGTCGCCGAAGCTGTCCGGCTTTGCCGGTATCGCCGCACGGCTGCGGAGGACGAAAGCATGAGAGGCCTGCCGCCCGTCCTGATCACGGCGATCGTGCTCGTCGCAGGCTTTGCGCTCTGCGCGGTGCAATTTCCCAACATCGCCTCGACCCGCGTGGTCGGCAATCTCCTCACCGACAACGCCTTCCTCGGCATCGTCGCGACCGGCATGACATTTGTGATCATCTCCGGCGGCATCGATCTCTCGGTCGGCTCGGTGATCGGATTCACCACGGTCTTCGTCGCGCTCGCGATCGAGCGCTGGGGCATGCCGCCGCTGGTCGCCTTCGTTGCCATCCTCGCGCTCTCGGCGGCCTTCGGCGCGGCGATGGGCGCGGTGATCCATGTCTTCGATCTGCCGCCGTTCATCGTGACGCTCGCCGGTATGTTCCTGGCGCGCGGCGCTGGCTTCCTGCTGTCGACGGAATCGGTGCCGATCACGGCACCCGTCTATTCCACCGTCTCCGACTTCGCGCTGCGAATGCCCGGCGGCGGGCGATTGACCTCGGTCGCGATCATCATGCTCGTCATCGTGATCGGCGGCGCCTTGCTGCTGCAGCTCACAAGGTTCGGCGCTAACGTCTATGCGCTCGGCGGTAGTCGCGCGACCGCGGGCCTGATGGGCGTTGCGGTCGGCAAGATGACGATCAAGATCTACATGCTGTCGAGCCTGCTGGCGGGGATCGCCGGCATCGTGTTCTCCTTCTACACCAGCGCCGGCTACTCGCTTTCCGCCGTCGGCGTCGAGCTCGACACCATCGCCGCCGTCGTGATCGGCGGTACGTTGCTCACGGGCGGGCAGGGCTCCGTGATCGGCACCTTCCTCGGCGTGCTGATCCAGGGCCTGATCCAGACCTACATCAATTTCGACGGCACGTTGTCGAGCTGGTGGACCAAGATCGCGACCGGCGTTCTGCTGTTTGCCTTCATCGCCCTGCAGCAGGGGCTGGTTGCGCTCGCGCGCCGGCCGAGGACAAAGAGCCTGGGAGCCGCGACATGACCTCGCGCATCGTCGTCATCCGGACGCGTCGGGCTCATTCCAACCATGCGGAGGTGGCCCGCTCGATCGGTGTCGACATCATCGCCGGCCGCTATGCCGAGGGCACGCGCCTGCCGGGTGACGCCGAGATGATCGCGATGTTCGGCGTGTCGCGGCCGGTGCTGCGCGAAAGCGTGAAGACCCTGGTCGCCAAGGGCCTGCTCACCACCAAGGCGCGGGTCGGCACGGTCGTGCGCGAACGCGCGGCCTGGAACATGTTCGACGCCGACGTGCTGGCCTGGCACCTCGATGCCGGCATCGACAAGCGTTTCCTCAACGACCTCGCGGAGATTCGCCTTGCGGTCGAGCCGCGTGCCGCGATGCTGGCGGCGGCGCAGCGGTCGGAGGAGGATCTCGTCGAGCTCCGGCGCAGCATGGAGCGCATGCGGCTCGAAGCGTCTGACTCGGTCGGCTTCGCCGATGCAGATCTGGCACTCCATGTCGCCGTGGCGCGCGCCTCCGGCAATCTGTTCATGCGCTCGATCGGCCACGTCATCGAGGCCGCGCTGCGCGCCTCGTTCCTGCTGAGTGCGCCGGTCGAATCGGAAGATCGGGATACAGTGTTGCTCTGGCACCAGAAGATCGTCGACGCGATCGCGGCCGGCGATGCCGAGGCCGCGTCGGAGGCGATGGTCTATGTCATTCACAACGGCATGCGCCGCCACGATGGTACGGTGATCGAGACCGCGCCGGCCGAGGCGTTGCCATCCGTACAGTCCGGAGAACGCTCGTGACGGAACTTCGCATCGCCATCGTCGGTTTCGGCAAGATCGCACGCGACCAGCACGTCGGTGCGATCGCCGCGGTGCCGGGCGCAACGCTGGCGGCAATTGCCAGCCGGAACGCCTCGCTGCCGGGACTGCCGCATTTCGCTACCATCGAGGAACTGCTGGAAAAGGGGCCTGATGTCGATGCGGTCTCGCTCTGCACGCCGCCGCAGGTGAGGCGCAAGCAGGCTGCAGCGGCACTCGCCGCCGGCAAGCACGTGATGCTGGAAAAGCCGCCGGGGATCGGGGTTGCCGAGCTCGATCCGCTGATCGCGATGGCGGCGGAAGCCAAGCGGACGCTGTTTGCGACCTGGCATTCGCGCTACGCGCCGGCGGTCGAGCCGGCCCGGCAATGGCTCGCCGGACGCCAAATCCATTCTGTTCATATCAATTGGAAGGAGGACGTTCGCGTCTGGCATCCCGGGCAGGGCTGGATCTGGGAGCCGGGCGGCCTCGGCGTGTTCGACCCTGGCATCAACGCGCTGTCGATCCTGACCAAAATCCTGCCGCAGCCTGTGTTCGTCACCGCGGCCGAGCTGGCGTTCCCCGCCAATTGCCAGGCGCCGATCGCGGCGAGCCTGACGCTCGCCGACATCGAGGGTCTTGCCGTCACAGCTGAGTTCGATTTCCGCCAGACCGGACCGCAGAGCTGGGATATCGTCGTCGAGACCGATCAAGGTCGGATGACGCTGTCCGGCGGCGGCAGGCACATGGCGATCGAAGGCAAGACCATTGCCGAGGCACCTGATGAAGAATATCGCGGACTCTACCGGCGCTTCGTCGAGCTCGCGGCGACCGGCGCAAGGGATGTCGACCTGACGCCGCTTCGCCTCGTCGCCGACGCCTTCCTGCTCGGCCGGCGTACAATCGTCGAACCGTTTATGGATTAGACATGGCTGGCTCAAAGATCGAGAAAGACATCTTCGGAACGCTGCCGGATGGCCGCAGCGTCGAGCGCATCGTGCTGCGCGGTGAGGATGGGTTCGAGGCGCGTATCATCACCCATGGCGCGGTGATCCAGGCGCTGATCGCGCCGGATGCCAGAGGCGGATATGACGACGTCGTGCTCGGCCATGATTCCTTCGCAGGCTACCTCGCCGAACGGAAGTTCCTGGGCGCCACCGTCGGCCGCTACGCCAACCGTATCGCCAAGGGACAATTCTCGCTCGATGGTGAGACTGTGCAGCTCCCCGTCAACAACGGTCCGAACGCGCTGCATGGCGGCCTCGACGGATTCGACCGCAAGCTCTGGGACATCGCGGAGATCGACGAAGGCGCCCAGCCCGCGGTGACGCTCACCTATACGAGCCCGCATGGCGAAGAGAACTATCCCGGCAAGCTCGACGTCCGCCTGACCTATCGCATCACCGGGCCGTCCGAGCTGTCACTCGAGATGGAGGCGCGGAGCGACCGGCCGACCATCGTCAACCTGACCAACCACAGCTTCTTCAATCTCGAGGGCGCGACATCCGGCATTCCCATTCTCGACCACCGCTTGACGGTGGCCGCCGAGCATTTTCTCGCCATCGATCCCACCGCCATTCCCTTGCCGGGGCCGCCGCGTCCCGTCGCTGGCACGCCGTTCGACTTCCGCGAATCTCGACCGGTCGGCGAGCGTATCCGGCAGGGCGATCAGCAATTGCAGAACGGCCGGGGCTACGACCACACCTACTGCCTCGGACGCGACGGCAAGCTCGCGCTCGCGGCGCGGCTGGAAGCGCCGCGTTCGGGACGGATCATGGAGCTGTTCACCAACCAGCCCGGCCTTCAGGTCTATTCCGGCAACTATCTCGACGGCACGATTTCGGGGAAGCGCGGCAAGCTGATCCGGCAGTCGGATGCCATGTGCCTGGAGCCGCACATCTGGCCCGATGCGCCGAACCGCCCGGATTTTCCGAGTCCGCGCCTCGATCCCGGCGAAGTCTACCGCCATCACACGGTGTATCGCTTCGGAGCAAAGACGCCATGATGGAACAGGTGCCGACGTCCGTTCTCTCCAGCAATCCCTGCCATCTCGGCGAGGGCCCGACCTATGACGTCACCACCGATACCGCCTGGTGGTTCGACATCCGCGAGGGACGCCTGTTCGAGGCGCAACTTGGCAGTGGCGGCATCCGCGTCCATGCGCTCGGCCGCATGGCGAGCGCGCTCGGGCGCATCGATGCCGAGCGGCAGTTGATCGTTGCCGAGGACGGGCTTTACATCCGCAAGCTTGCTGACGGCGAGATGACGCTGTTCCTTCCGCTCGAAGCTGACAATCCCACGACGCGCTCCAATGATTGCCGCGTGCATCAATCCGGCACGTTCTGGATCGGCACCATGGGCAAGAAGGCCGAGCCGAAGGCAGGCGCGATCTACGCATTCCACCGCGGCAAGATCTCGACGCTGTTTCCCGGCATCAGCATCCCCAACTCGATCTGCTTCTCGCCGGATGGTGCCATCGGTTACTTCACCGACACAACGCGCGCCGTGCTCTATGCCGTGCCGCTCAACCCCGCGACCGGCCTGCCGCGCGGCGAGCCGGAGGTGCTGCTGCGTCATACGGGCATCGGCGGCCTCGACGGCTCGGTGTGCGATGCCGATGGAAACATCTGGAATGCCTGCTGGGGAGCGAGCCGGGTCGATGTCTATTCTCCGCAAGGCGAGCGTCTGCGCTCGCTGAGCGTGCCGGCGACACAGGCGAGCTGCCCCGCTTTCGTCGGCCCCGATCTGTCGCGTCTCCTCGTCACGTCGGCCTGGCAGGATATGGACGCGGCGGCACGCGCCGCCGATCCGCAAGCCGGTTTCACTTTTCTACTTGAGGCATCCGCGCGTGGTCGTGCGGAGCCCGACGTCAAGCTCGCATAGGAGACCCGAAAGCAGCCTCACGACGATTTTCTTCGACGAAACCAAGAACAGTCTGACACCCAAGGGAGTGAACCATGCTGAAACTGAAGATGACATTTCTCGCGTTGGCGCTGGCCGGCGCTGCGTCCATGGCCGCAGGCGTGACTGCCTCCGCCCAGGACAAGGCAACCGTCGGCATCGCGATGCCGACCAAGTCCTCGGCACGCTGGATCGACGACGGCAACAACATGGTCAAGGTGCTGAAGGAGCGCGGCTACAACACGGACCTGCAATATGCCGAGGACGACATTCCGAACCAGCTCTCGCAAGTCGAGAACATGGTGACCAAGGGCGCGAAGGCGTTGGTGATCGCCGCGATCGACGGTACTACGCTGTCCGACGTGCTCAAGCAGGCGAAGGCAAAGGGCATCACCGTGATCGCCTATGACCGCCTGATCCGCGGCACGCCGAATGTCGACTATTACGCGACCTTCGACAATTTCCAGGTCGGCGTGCTCCAGGCGCAATCGATCGAGAAGGGCCTCGGCCTGAAGGACGGCAAGGGCCCGTTCAACATCGAGCTGTTCGGCGGCTCGCCCGACGACAACAACGCCTACTTCTTCTACAACGGCGCGATGAGCGTGCTGAAGCCCTACATCGACAGCGGCAAGCTCGTCGTCGCCTCGGGCCAGATGGGCATGGACAAGGTCGCGACCTTGCGCTGGGACGGCGCCACCGCCCAGGCGCGCATGGACAACCTGCTCAGCGCCTATTACGGCAACAAGAAGATCAACGCCGTGCTGTCGCCCTATGACGGCATCTCGATCGGCATCATTTCGTCGCTGAAGGGCGTCGGCTATGGCAGCGCCGATCAGCCGATGCCGATCATCTCGGGCCAGGATGCCGAGGTGCCCTCGATCAAGGCGATGCTGCGCGGCGACCAATATTCGACCATCTTCAAGGACACCCGCGACCTCGCCAAGGTGACCGCCGACATGGTCGACGCCGCGCTCGCCGGCAAGCAGGTCACGGTCAACGACACCAAGACTTACGAGAACGGCGTCAAGACCGTGCCGTCCTATCTGCTCAAGCCGGTCGTGGTCTACAAGGACAATTGGGAGAAGGTTCTGGTCGAGAGCGGCTACTACAAGAAGGCTCAGTTCCAGTAAGACTCTCTCGTCTTCCTCTCCCCGTTCTTGCGGGGAGAGGGGCTTTCTCCACACGGGCAGTGGTTGCTACGCACTCCGTCATTGCTTCGCTGCGCTCGCAATGACGATGTGGATGCCGCGATATCAGCCAACGGCTCCCCGCACGCAGGGAGACGCGAGTAACGCAAGGAACAACCACGATGACGGCCATGCTGGAGATGCGCAACGTCAGCAAGAGCTTTGCCGGTGTGCAGGCGCTGCGCGACGTCAACTTCTCGGTTCACGCCGGCCAGATCCACGCGCTGGTCGGCGAGAACGGCGCCGGCAAGTCGACGCTGATGAAGGTGCTGAGCGGGGTCTACCCGTACGGCAGCTACGAAGGCACCATCGTCTTCGAGGGCGAGGAGCGGCGCTTCCGCGACATCAACGATTCCGAGGCGCTCGGCATCATCATCATCCACCAGGAGCTGGCGCTGATCCCGCTGATGTCGATCGCGGAGAACATTTTTCTGTCGCATCCGCCCTCGAAGTTAGGGGTGATCGATCGCGACGAGGTGTATCGGCGCACGCGCGAGCTGCTGGCGCAGGTCGGCCTGAACGAATCCCCGGACACCCTGATCACCGATCTCGGCGTCGGCAAGCAGCAGCTGGTCGAGATCGCCAAGGCGCTCTCCAAGCGGGTGCGGATGCTGATCCTGGATGAGCCGACTGCCAGCCTCAACGAGGCCGACAGCGCCGCGCTGCTCGAACGCCTGATGGCGTTCCGCGCGCAGGGCATTGGCTCGATCCTGATCTCGCACAAGCTCAACGAGGTCGCCAAGGTCGCCGACCACATCACGGTGCTGCGCGACGGTCGCACCGTCGACAGCATCGATTGCCATGCCGAGCCGATCCAGGAGGACCGCATCATCCGCAGCATGGTCAACCGCGATATGGCGCACCGTTTCCCCGAGCGTAGCGTCAAGATCGGCGAACCCGTGCTCGACGTCGCGAACTGGTCGGTCTATCACCCCATCCATCCCGAGCAGCAGGTGATCAAGAACATCGATTTCAGCGTCAGGCGCGGCGAGGTCGTGGGCATCGCCGGGCTGATGGGCGCCGGCCGTACCGAGTTCGCCATGAGCCTGTTCGGCCGCTCCTGGGGCACTGCAATCAGCGGCTCTCTGCGGCTCGAAGGCAGGGAGATGGTGCTGCCGAGTGTCGCGGCCGCGATCGACGCCGGCCTGGCCTATGTGACCGAGGACCGCAAGCAGCTCGGCCTGATCCTGGCCGACGACGTCCGCAAGAACATCACGCTCGCCAGCCTCGACCAGGTCGCACCAGGCCGGGTGATCGACGACATCGCCGAGCTGAAGATCGCCAGCGACTATCGTACCCGCATGCGCATTCGTTGCTCGGACGTCTACCAGGAGACCGGCCAGCTCTCCGGCGGCAATCAGCAGAAGGTGGTGCTGTCGAAATGGCTGATGACCGACCCCAAGGTCCTGATCCTGGACGAGCCGACGCGGGGCATCGACGTTGGTGCCAAATACGAGATCTACTGTATCATCAACGAGCTGGCGAAAGCTGGCCGCGGCGTCGTGGTGATCTCCTCGGAGATGCCCGAGCTGCTCGGGATTTGCGACCGCATCTGCGTCATGAACGAGGGCGCCTTCGTCGGCGAGTTCAAGGGCGCTGACGCGACGCAGGAGAAGATCATGCGCGCCATCATGCGCAACGAACGAAACATTGGGAACGCCGCGCCAGCGGCCGCCGAGATGGGAGGATCGCAGCCATGACCGACAAGACGGTATCGCTGCCTGAGGAGCGCCGGCACGGCAGCTTCATCAAGAACAATTTGCGCAACTACGGCATGCTGATGTCGCTGATCGCGATCATGCTGTTCTTCCAGGTCATGACCGGCGGCACGCTACTGCAGCCGCTCAACCTGACGAACCTGGTGCTGCAGAACAGCTACATCGTGATCATGGCGCTGGGCATGCTGCTGGTGATCGTCACCGGCCACATCGACCTCTCGGTCGGCTCGGTCGCCGGCTTCGTCGGCGCGGTCGCCGCCGTGCTGATGGTGACTTACAAGGTCGACTACACGCTCGCCTTCATCGCCTGCCTGCTGCTGGGTGCGGCGATCGGCGCGGCGCAGGGCTATTGGGTGGCCTATTTCGGCATTCCGTCCTTCATCGTGACACTGGCGGGCATGCTGGTGTTCAAGGGGCTCGCGCTCGCGGTGCTGCAGGGCCAGTCGCTCGGCCCGTTCCCGGCGACCTTCCAGAAGCTGTCATCCGGCTTCATTCCGGAGCTGCTGCCTGAGGCCGGCACGCTGCATCCGACCTCCATGTTGATCGGCGCCGTGCTCGCGCTCAGCCTCGTCTATGCCAGTGCCAAGGGTCGCTCGCGTGAGCAATCGCACGGCATCGAGGTCGAGCCCTATGCGTTCTTCCTGGGCAAGAGCGTCCTGCTCGCCTGCGCCGTGCTCTATTTCACCTATCTGATCGCCTCGCATCGCGGACTGCCGAACGTGCTGGTGATCATGACCGCGCTGATCGCGCTGTACGGCTTCGTCACCCGGCGGACCGTGATCGGCCGGCAAGTCTACGCGGTGGGCGGCAATGCGAAAGCGGCAAAACTGTCAGGCATCAAGACGGAGCGGCTGACCTTCCTCACCTTCGTCAACATGGGTGTGCTCGCCGCGCTCGCCGGCCTCGTCTTTGCCGCACGCCTCAACACGGCGACCCCGAAAGCCGGGCTCGGATTCGAGCTCGATGTCATCGCCGCCTGCTTTATCGGCGGTGCCTCGGCCTATGGCGGAGTAGGGCGCGTCGGTGGCGCCGTGGTCGGCGCCATGATCATGGGCGTGATGAACAACGGCATGTCGATCCTCGGCATCGGCATCGACTATCAGCAGGTCATCAAGGGCCTGGTGCTGCTGGGGGCGGTCTGCATCGACGTGTATAACCAGCGGCGATAGCATATCGAAGTGACCCGAAAGGGGTTGCGGATATGTGCGGAAATTTGCAGTGTCTGCGAAGCGAGAGGTATCTTTGGAGAAAGAGCTTGGAGTCGTCGGGGAAGCTCGAATGGCATCAGCGGCAATCTGAGACGCGGTGCCGCCCTTCAGTCAAACGGATGTCCTGGCCCTGGTTCTCCGCTGAGTTGCTGCGGTTCTGGCGAACGGAGCTGGAGTTTCGCGTCGAGGGAGATGCGAACTTTTTGGCGTTGCATGATTCCGTCCGCGCCGCGGGAGAGACGACGATCGACGGAGAGAGCCCGTCGACGCGAACCGATCTTCGAGACAGGATGACGTTCGTGCCTGTCGGATCTTCGGTACAGGGTTGGAATCGTTTCAACGGCGGCGTCTCGTCCGTCTTTGCGGTGCATTTCACCCCGGCCAAGTCGGTTCGCAAGGCAGACGATATCTCGGAGATTCCTCCCTCTCTTTATTTCGAGAACGACAATCTCAAGGCGACGCTCCAGAAGCTCCAGAGCGTCGTTAATGGATCCGGCATCAACGACCATGCCTATGCGGAGACGCTTGGGTTGTTGCTCTTGTGGGAACTACGGCATGCCGCCGACCCGATGCGTTCACCTCGTAGCCAGGTCCGGGGAGGTTTGACTTTACGTCAGCTGAGGCGCGTTCGGGAATTCGTCGATGCTCAGATCGAGACCGAAATCTCGATCTCCGACCTGGCAAGTGTGGCAGGGCTGAGCCATTATCACTTCATCAGAACGTTCAAGGAGGCAACGGGACACTCGCCCTACCAGTACGTCCTGTCGGAGAGGACACGCCGTGCAAAAGGGCTGCTGCTGTCGGCGACCGATCTCTCGCTCGAAGACGTTGCACGCGCGGCGGGGTTTGGCGATACGTCGCAATTGAATCGGGTATTTCGAAAGTTCGTTGGCGTTACACCGACGGTTTTCCGGCGGGAAATCGGCTCGCGTCTTCCCTCGAGTTGCGCCCGTCCCGTTTAGTGGTCACGCGAGCCGACGCCCAGGCGCCCGCCGATCAACACGAGTTCAGCCAGACTTGGGGCTCTCATCTTCTCCATCACTCTCTTGCGGTGTGCCTTGATCGTCCGTACCGACGTCCCCAGCTCGTGAGCCATCTGTTTGCTGATCTTCCCTCCGACAAGAAGTACAAATACCTGCCGTTCACGCGGGGTCAAGCTTGCAAAGCGATTTCGCAAGTCATCGAATTCGCGTTTGACCGCAAGCGACGACCGGTGACGCGCCAGAGCTCGCTCGATCGCGTGAAGCAGTTCATCCGGCTCGACAGGCTTGATCAAGAAGTCTTCGGCGCCTGCCTTGATGGCCTTGACCGTAGTGCTCACGTCGGAATGGCCGCTGAGAAACAGAATCGGAAGAATCGAGCCGAGCTCCAGCAAGCTGCTTTGTAGCTCCAGACCACTCAAGCCGGGCATCCGGACATCCAGGAGGATGCAGCCGGGCTCGTCTTCGTTGCACGGCTGCTCCAGCACCTGCTCGGCCGACGCATAGGCGACCACGCGGTATCCGGACTGCTCCAATTGCCGTTGGAGCGCGGCGCGAAAGGGAGCGTCATCATCGACAATGTAGACGGTCCCCGACAACTGCTCTCCTGACAAGGAAGGCGCTGCCTCTGCTTAGTCTTCGCTGCTCCGTGCGCTCCTGGATTCAGGTTTTTGGGTTCCCCGCGATGGAAGTCAACGGCTTGACCTTCTTTCACCGCAGCAAATGGCATTCGTCGCAATTTTTGACACTCTGCCGGCGTTGGCTTGCCAGCCTTGGTGAATCTATTGCGTCGCGAACAGCACCGCCGCGATCGCGGCGGAAAGGCCGACCGCCGAGACGGTGGCCACGGTGGACAGCACCCCCATTCGCCGCAGCGCGATCGCGAACGCGATGATGATGGGGGTCGCGGTCATCAGCCCTAATTGTGCATCGCTCATCTCATCGCTCGCCGTTCTGCGGAGAAGCCGGATGCATCCACCCTATGACGGCGGGGCGGGCGGAACGTTGCGTCAGCGCAAACGCGCTTCCAGCCGGCTGCACTATTTGTCCGGCAACAAAGTCGGAATCGCGCCGGTGGGGTATCTGTTCGGCGAGTTGATGTGGAATTCAGATGTCGGCGACGGATTGCGAGCAACAGGGAACCGGCTCGGGAATTCTGGAAGATCTTCCAGGCGATCCCATGATCTGGGTGCTGATCTTCAGCGAGCTCGCCGCCTTCGGCTTGTTCCTCGGCGCTTTCGTCATCGCGCGTGCGCTTCACCCTGCGGTCTTCGCGGCCGGTCAGGCCACACTTGATGCGCATCTGGCTGGATTCAACACCATCGTGCTTGTGACCAGCGGCTGGGCTGCCGCGCGGGCGACGGCCGCTGCACGCGCGGGTGAACGAGGGCGTGCGCGCGGCTGGCTGTTCGGTGCCATGGCTCTTGGCGGCGTCTTCATCGCGGTCAAGCTGACCGAATATGCCGGCGAGATCGCGCTGGGAAACGGCCTGGAGACCAGCCCGTTCTTCACGCTCTACTTCCTGCTCACCGGCTTCCATCTCCTGCATGTCGGCCTCGGCATCGTGATCCTGGCCGTTGTTTCCCGGGGGGCCCGGGCAGCGGGCGTCGAGACCGGGACCGCCTTCTGGCACATGGTCGATCTGCTCTGGGTCGTCATGTTCCCCATCATCTATCTGGTGCACCCGTGATTCCGGATCGTCTCGACATCACCTGGCTCATTCTGATCGGGCTTGCGCTTGCGACGCTTCTGGTCCCGGCGCTGGTGTCGCGCCCCTTGCTCGCCAATGCGTTGCTGCTGACGTTTGCCGCGCTCAAGGGCCGCCGTATCGTGCTCGATTTTCTCGATCTTCGCGTCGCACCGGCACTCTGGCGCGGCCTTGTCAGCGCCTGGGTTGTCATCGTGGTGCTGTTCGCCTGGCTCGCATCCGCTGTCGTCGCCCTGATCTGACTGGGGCGCATCGTCGCGCTCCTTGCTCCCCGTCAAAGAGCGCCCCGCACCGATCGGCAATAAATCGCATCACCGATTTTCTCTCGACGACTCACACCGGAAAGGATTGGCAATGGCTGAACGCCTGACCAAGTCGGCCGCTCGAAATGTGTTCTACGGCGGTTCGGCCTTCTTCTTCGCCATCTTCATAGGGCTGACGGCGCACAGCCATTATTACATGGCCACGACGTCCACGGACGCGACGACGCTGACGTCATCGGTGGCCCGCGGCAAGCATGTCTGGGAGAAGAATTCCTGCATCAACTGCCACACGCTGCTGGGCGAGGGCGCCTATTTCGCCCCCGAGGTTGGCAACGTCTGGGATCGCTGGGGCGGCAAGGAGGATCCGGCCGCTGCACGCGAGACACTGAAAGCCTGGATGCAATCGCAACCCTCCGGCGCAGAGGGTCGGCGGCAGATGCCGCAGTTCAACCTGACCGACCAGGAGCTCAACGACCTCGCTGACTTCCTGCAATGGACCAGCACGATCAAGCGTCAGAATTGGCCGCCGAACAAGGCCGGCTGAGCATGATCCGGAAAAGTGTGAGGCGGTTTTCCGAAGAGATCATGCTCAAACGATAAACTGAGCACGCTGCATTCTTCTCAAAGACACAGAGAACCCGAGATGAAATATCAAACCCAGAAAGTCGCGATGCTGTATTTCTACGGCGCGCTGACCTTGTTCCTGGCCCAGGTCCTGTTTGGCCTTCTCGCCGGAACGATCTATGTGCTGCCCAACACGCTGTCTGTCATTTTGCCGTTCAACATCGTCAGGATGATCCACACCAACGCGCTGATCGTATGGTCGCTGATCGGATTCATGGGAGCGACCTACTATTTGCTCCCGGAAGAAACCGAGACCGAGCTCTACAGCCCGCTTCTGGCGAAGATCCAGTTCTGGATGTTTTTTGGCGCGGCAGGTGTGGCCGTGGTGGGATATCTCTTCCATTACCATGAGGGTCGCGAGTTCCTCGAACAGCCCTTCATCATCAAGGTCGGCATCGTCGTCGTCTGCCTGATGTTCCTGTTCAACGTCACGATGACGGCGCTGAAAGGCCGCAAGACCACGATCACGAACATCCTGTTGTTCGGCCTGTGGGGCGTCGCGATCTTCTTCCTGTTCGCCTTCTACAACCCGGCGAACCTCGCCGTCGACAAGATGTACTGGTGGTACGTCGTCCATCTCTGGGTCGAGGGCGTCTGGGAGCTGATCATGGCCTCCGTGCTCGCCTATCTCATGATCAAGCTCAACGGCATCGATCGTGAGGTCGTCGAGAAGTGGCTCTACGTCATCATCGGCCTTGCCCTGTTCTCCGGCATCCTCGGCACCGGCCATCACTTCTACTGGATCGGCGCGCCGGGCTACTGGCAGTGGATCGGCTCGCTGTTCTCCACGCTCGAGGTTGCCCCGTTCTTCACCATGGTGATCTTCACGGTGCAGATGACCTGGAAGGCCGGCCGCAAGCATCCGAACCGCGCCGCTCTGCTTTGGTCGGTCGGTTGCTCGGTGATGGCGTTCCTCGGCGCCGGCGTCTGGGGCTTCCTGCACACGCTGTCCTCGGTGAACTACTACACCCATGGCACCCAGGTCACCGCCGCGCACGGGCATCTCGCCTTCTTCGGTGCCTATGTGATGCTGAACCTGTCTGTCATGGCCTACGCGATCCCGCAGCTCAAGGGACGGGCGCCGTATAATCAGTGGCTCTCCATGACCAGCTTCTGGATCATGTGCACGGCGATGATGACTATGACCTTCGCGCTGACCTTCGCCGGCGTGGTCCAGGTTCACCTGCAGCGCGTGCTCGGCCAGGGCTACATGGACGTGCAGGACCAGCTCGCGATGTTCTACTGGGTCCGTCTCGGCTCCGGTGTGTTCGTGGCGATCTCCGCGCTGATGTTCGTCTGGGCCGTGCTGGTGCCGGGCCGCGAGAAGCAGGCGACCATTCCCGCCGCGCTGCAGCCGGCTGAGTGAACGTGAAAGGGCGGCCGCGGTTTGCCGCGGCCGCCTGCTTGCCAAAGAAAGTCCGGAGAAACATCATGAAAGCTGCCCTTCACACGGTGACCTCGGCCCCCGAACTGCCGGCCTATGTTCCATCCGGAAACGAATGTGAGCTTTTCGAGCATGCCTGGCGGCGTCGTTTGCCGGTGCTGCTCAAGGGACCGACCGGCTGCGGCAAGACCCGCTTCGTCGCGCACATGGCGGCGCGGCTGGGACTGCCGCTTCACACCGTCGCCTGTCATGACGATCTCACGGCCGCCGATCTCACCGGCCGCTATCTGCTGAGGGGCGGCGACACCGTCTGGACCGATGGTCCGCTGACGCGCGCCGTACGCGAGGGCGGTATCTGCTATCTCGACGAGGTCGTGGAGGCCCGCAAGGACGTCACCGTCGTGCTGCACCCTCTGACCGACGATCGCCGCATCCTGCCGCTGGAGCGTACCGGCGAGGAGCTGGTCGCGCCGAACAGCTTCATGCTCGTCGTCTCCTACAATCCCGGCTACCAGACGCTGCTGAAGGCGTTGAAACCCTCGACGCGGCAGCGCTTCGTCGCCATTGAATTCGACTTCCTGCCGCCAGAGCAGGAGATCGGCGTCGTGTCCGCCGAAAGCGGGCTGTCGCCCGAGCGCGTGCGGCCGCTGGTCGGGCTGGCTGGGCGGCTGCGCGCGCTCAAGGGCCACGATCTGGAGGAGGGCGTCTCGACCCGGCTCGTGGTCTATTGCGCGACCTTGATCGCCGCGGGCACGCCGATCGCCGATGCCGTGCTGGCCGGCATGATCGAGCCGCTTACCGACGATTACGACGTGAAGGCGGCGTTGCTGGACGTCGCACGCGCCGTCATCGGGTAAGGCCGCGTCCATGCTCGACTTCCTCGAACTGGAGGAGACGGTCGGCCGCGCCTGGCACAGGATGGTCGGCGGCACCGCGAGCTATCCGGTTCACGGCGCTCACGCCGTCGCACTGACCGAGGTGAGGGGCCGGCTCGCGGTGATGTTCCGCGCGCTCGGCGGCGAGACCGGGGTGCAGATCGCAAGCGCAGGTGCGAGGAAATCGGGACACCGTCTCGGCTGGCGCCAGCGCATCGGCCTCGGCGACGAGCGATTGGAGCAGCCGGGCCGCGATGCCGCGACCATTTTCCTTCCCGATCGCATCTCGATCTTTCCCGACCGCGCGCTCAACGCGGCGCTCTATCGCTGGCTTGCGGCGTGGTTCGCGGCCGCGCCGATCGAAACGATCACGGAAGCCGATCCACTGCGGCGGGATCTTCTGGTGTTGCGCCGGGCCAGCGAGACAGCGGTCTGGGTGCTCACGCAGTTTCCCGGCCTCGTCGCCGATTATGCGCAGCTCGCCGCGGCAACGGCCGAGGCCCGGCCTTGCCGCCCTCTACCGCGCATCGAGCAGGAGGTCGAGCAGATCGTGCTGGCTCTGCTCGGCGCGGGCAAGGCCCCTGCGGGCAGGCTGTGGCCGGCGATGATGGGAACCGGCCCGCTGCCGGACAAGGCACCCCCGGGCTATCATTCGATCCTGCCATGCCCGCTCTGGGGGGATTGCTGGACGCGCGAGCTCTCGCCCGCGCATGCCGGCGAGGATGAATGCGCACCGGGCGCGGAAGCGGCGGCCGAGAACGATCGCAAGCGCTTTGCCGTCCGCGAGCGCGAGGACAATGCCAACCGCCGCGATCCCTTCGTGCTCAATCGCTTCGAGAAGATCCTCGCGATGGCCGAAATGGTCAATGTCGACCGTCCCTCGGACGACAGCGAGGACGAGGATGCGCAGAAGGCGGCCGACGATCTCGAGGAGATCACGCTCAGCCGCCGCACTGGCAAGCCGGCGAGCCGGTTCAAGTTCGATCTCGACCTGCCGCCGGAAGCCCTCGATGCATCCAGGCTGAACGCGGACCTGACCTATCCCGAATGGGACTACCGCAGCGGCTCCTATCTGCCGGATCATTGTCGCGTCCTCGCGGGTGCGGCCTCCGAGCAAGGCGAGGATTGGCGACCTGACGACACCATGCGCCAGCATATCCGCCAGGTGCGCCGCCGATTCGAGGTGTTGCGGCCGCGCCACGAGCTGATGCGCGCCCAGGCCGACGGACACGACCTCGATCTCGACGCGCTGGTGCGTGCGCAATGCGATCTCCGTGCCGGCAGCGGCGGCAGCGGTCTCGATCGCATCCATGTCGCCATGCGCCCGCAAGGGCACGATCTCGCCGTCACGCTGCTCGTCGACGTCTCGCTGTCCACGGACGCCTGGGTCGACGGCTACCGCGTGCTCGACGTCGAGAAGGAGGCGCTGCTGGTGCTTGCCCACGGGCTTTCGGCCTGCGGCGATCACCACAGCATCCTGACCTTCACCTCGCGCCGGCGGTCCTGGGTGCGGCTCGAAACGGTCAAGGCCTTCGGCGAGCCGATGAGCGGGGCGGTGGAGCGCCGGATCGGGGCGCTGAGACCCGGTTATTACACGCGGATCGGCGCGGCGGTGCGCCATGCCGCCGCCGAGCTCGCCCGCCAGCCGCAACGCAAAAAGCTGCTGATCGTGCTCACCGACGGCAAGCCGAACGACGTCGATCACTACGAGGGCCGCTTCGCGGTCGAGGACACCCGCAAATCGGTTCAGGAGGCGCGCCGGCTCGGCATCGCCGCCTTCGGCGTGACGGTGGACGCAACCGCGCAATCCTACTTCCCGACCCTGTTCGGCCGCGGCGGCTACGCCATCGTCGGCAACATCAGGCGGCTGCCCGCGGCACTGCCGGCGATCTACCGCCAGGTCGCGCACTGACGGCGCTAAAGCCCTGAACGTCACGATCCAGAGTGAGCTATTGCTCATCAATTGGGTATATGATCGTATGACCGGATGGATCCCGGCCGACCAAGACCCGATCTGATCATCTTCGACTGCGACGGCGTGCTCGTCGACAGCGAACTGTTGAGCTGCCAGTGCCTGTCCGAGGTGCTGGCCGAGTTCGACATCGCGCTCAGCCAGGAGCAGGCGCTCGAGCTCTTCCTGGGACGCAGCACCAAGGCGATCGAGCAGCATTATCGTGATCTCGGCCAGATCCTGCCGGACGGTTTTCTGCCGCGCTTGAAGTCGCAGGTGCTGACGACGTTCCCAACTTCGCTGCAGCCGATCCCCGGCATTGCCGGCGTGATGTCCGACCTGTCCGTGCCGTTCTGCGTGGCCTCGTCCAGCGACATAGACCGCGTCGCGCTCTCGCTCGATGTCACTGGCCTGCGGACGTATGTCGGCGACCGGATCTACACCGCGCAAATGGTCAGGCACGGCAAGCCGGCACCCGATCTCTTTCTCCTCGCGGCAGAGAGGATGGGGATACAACCCGCGCGGACGCTGGTGATCGAGGACAGCGTCAGCGGCGTTGAGGCGGGCAAGGCGGCCGGCATGACCGTCTGGGGATTTATCGGCGGCAGCCATTATCGCGGACGCGATGGGCGGGCTATATTGTCCGGTGCGGGGGCCGACCGGGTCTTTGCGCGAATGAGCGATTTCTGGGAGGCGTGAGCCGCATGGCCGCCGAGAACGACAAATCCCGACTCGACGACGCCGCGCGTGCCGGCTGGCTTTATTTCATCGCCGGTCACACCCAGGACGAGATCGCAAAGATGCTCCAGGTCTCGCGCGCCTCGGCCCAGCGGCTGGTCTCGCTGTGTCTCGCCGAGCGCCTCATCACCTTCCGGCTCGAGCATCCCATCGCCGCCTGCATGGAGCTCGCGGCGCGGCTGAAGGAGCGCTTTGATCTCGTGCATTGCGAGGTGGTGCCGGCCGATCCTGCCGCGCCACAAGCCACGGCGGGGATTGCCGAGCGTTGCGCCAACCTGCTCGATTCCACGCTGCGTTCGGAGACGCCCGTGATCGTCGCGCTCGGCACCGGCCGGGCGGTGCGCGCCGCGGTCGAGCGCGTCACGCCGATCGACCGGCCCAATCACCAGATCGTCTCGCTGGTCGGCAACATTTCCGCCGACGGTTCGGCGAGCTTTTACGACACCGTCGGCCGGCTCGCCGACCGCACCGGCGCGCGGCACTATCCGATGCCGCTGCCGTTCCTGATGTCGTCGGAGGACGAGCGCAACAAGATGGTCCGCATCGAGCCGATCACCAAGGTGAGGGCCGTTGCGGCCAAGGCGGATTTGCGCCTCGTCGGCATCGGCCAGATGGACCAGAAGGCGCAGGTTCACATCGACGGCTTCGTCACCCGCGACGAATTGTTCGAGATGATGCGGCTCGGTGCCATCGGCGAGATCACCGGCTGGGCCTATGATTCCAAGGGGCGCCTGCTCAAGTCGGGCACCAACAAGCGCCTCACCAGCATCCCGCCGGAAGTGCCGGCGAAGACCACGACGATCGCCGCGGCGATCGGTGCAGCCAAGGTGATGGCGATCGCGGCGGCGCTGAGCGGCGGCCTGGTCAACGGGCTCATCACCGACGAGACGACGGCAAAGGCGATTTTGGAGCGATAGGCGAAGCTAGCGCGGCAGCGGCGCTGCGCTCCCTCTCCCGCAAGCGGGAGAGCTCGAGCAAGCCGCGCGTCCGCCCGAGCAACTGCCGTCGCTCCGCGCGGCGACTCCCACCCCCTCCCGCATCGCAGCACTCATAAGTTGCGCAAACGCCCGCACGCCTGCTTGACAATCGTCCTTCCTTGCGTTGAACATACGCTCAACGCGTGGGTATATGCTCAAAACGCGAGTTCGAGGGAGGTCACCGTGAAACATGTCCTGGGCGCCGTCTGCGGCGCGTCTGCACTTTTGCTGGCCGTCCCCGCGGTGGCCGAAACGACCCTGACGATCGCCACCGTCAACAATGGCGACATGATCCGCATGCAGGGGCTGACGGCCGAATTCACCAAGAAGAACCCGGACATCTCAGTGAAATGGGTGACGTTGGAGGAGAACGTGCTGCGCCAGCGCGTTACCACCGACATCGCCACCAAGGGTGGCCAGTTCGACGTGCTCACCATCGGCACCTACGAGGTGCCGATCTGGGCCAAGAAGGGCTGGCTGGTGCCGCTCGCCAATCTCGGCGCCGATTACGACGTTGCCGACCTGCTGCCCAAGATCAAGGACGCGGTCTCCGTCGACGGCAAGCTCTATGCCGCGCCGTTCTACGGCGAGAGCTCGATGGTGATGTACCGCACCGATCTGTTCGAGAAGGCCGGCCTGAAGATGCCGGAGAAGCCGACCTGGGAATTCGTGATCGACGCGGCCAAGAAGCTGACCGACAAGACCGCCGGCACCTACGGCATTTGCCTCCGCGGCAAGGCCGGCTGGGGCGAGAACATGGCGTTCCTCTCGGCCATGGCCAATTCCTACGGTGCGCGCTGGTTCGACGAAAAGTGGCAGCCGCAGTTCAACACGCCGGAATGGAAGGCGACGCTGACGACCTACGTCAACCTGATGAAGGAAGCCGGCCCTCCCGGCGCGAGCTCCAACGGCTTCAACGAGAATCTGGCGCTGTTCAATGCCGGCAAATGCGCGATGTGGATCGACGCCACGGTGGCGGCATCCTTCGTCACCAACCCGAAGGACTCCAAGGTCGCCGACAAGGTCGGCTTTGCGCTCGCGCCCAACACCGGGCTCGGCAAGAACGCCAACTGGCTGTGGGCCTGGAACCTCGCGATTCCCGCCGGCTCCAAGAAGACGGAAGCCGCCGAGAAGTTCATCGCCTGGGCGACCAGCAAGGACTACACCAAGCTCGTCGCCTCGAAGGAGGGGTGGGCCAACGTGCCGCCGGGCACGCGTACCTCGCTCTACCAGAACCCCGACTATCTCAAGGTCGCCCCGTTCGCGAAGCTGACGCTGGCCTCGATCGACGCCGCCGATCCGAACAAGCCGACGGTGAAGCCGGTTCCCTACGTCGGTGTGCAATACGCCGCGATCCCCGAATTCCAGGGCATCGGCACCCAGGTCGGCCAGCAATTCTCGGCCGCGCTTGCGGGCTCGATGACGGTTGATGCCGCGCTCACCGCGGCGCAATCGGCGACCGAGCGCGAGATGAAGCGCGCCGGCTATATCAAGTGAATCCGAGCTCTTCCTCCTGAGCTCTGACTTGCGGCCATCCGGCGTCATGGATGGCCGCCTTCTTCCCGAGGTTTCATTTTGACGCGTTTTCTTCCCGCGAACCGGTCTCCACTTCGCTCGAAAACGCTCTGAAGGAGAAGCCAAAGATGGCAACCCGGCAGACGCAGTTCCTTGCGCGCTCGCTCCTGACGCCGGCGGTCGGGCTGCTGTTCATCTGGATGATCGTTCCGCTGGCGCTGACGATCTACTTCTCGACCCTGCATTACAGCCTGCTGGATCCCGGCTCCGAGTCGTTCGTGGGTCTGGAGAACTTCCGCTACTTCCTCACCGATCCCGCCTTCCTGGCTTCGCTTCAGAACACGCTGGTGCTGGTCGGCTCCGTGCTGGCGCTGACGATCCTGCTCGGTATTCCCTTGGCGCTGTTGATGGACCAGCCGGTGATCGGACGCAATTTCGTGCGGCTGATGGTGATCGCACCGTTCTTCGTGATGCCGACGGTCAGCGCGCTGGTCTGGAAGAATTTGTTGATGCATCCGGTGTCCGGCCTGTTCGCCTGGCTCGCCTCGCTGTTCGGCCTGACCCCGATCGACTGGTTCAACGACGTACCGCTGTTTGCCGTCATCCTGATCGTGACGTGGCAATGGCTGCCGTTCGCGACGCTGATCCTGCTCACCGCGCTGCAATCGCTCGACGAGGAGCAGAAAGAGGCCGCCGAGATGGACGGTGCCAGCGCGGTCTCGACCTTCATCTACATCACGCTGCCGCATTTGGCACGGCCCATCACGGTGGTGATCCTGATCGAGACCATCTTCCTGCTCACGGTCTTTGCAGAGATCTACGTCACCACGGGCGGCGGCCCTGGCCTGTCGACCACCAACATCGCCTTCCTGATCTATTCGCAGGCGCTGATTCAATATGATGTCGGCACGGCCTCGGCGGGCGGCCTCGTCGCGGTCGTGATCGCGAACATCGTCGCCTTCTTCCTGGTCCGCATCGTCGGCCGCAATCTGGAGGCGTGAGATCATGGCACGGAGGGCGACGACGCAGCAGGTGGTGGTCTCGACGATCGGGGCCTGGTTCTTCGGCTTCGTGATCTTCTTCCCGATCCTCTGGATGGTGCTGGCGAGCTTCAAGACCGAGCTGGAAGCCTTTGCGATCCCGCCGTCCTTCCTGTTCTTCCACTGGACCACCGAGAATTACGCGACGGTGCAGGAGCGCAGCGACTATCTTCATCACGCGATGAACTCGATCATCATCGCCGGCGGCTCGACGCTCATCGCTCTCCTGATAGCCGTTCCAGCGGCCTGGTCGATGGCGTTCTCGCCGACCAAGCGCACCAAGGACATCCTGCTCTGGATGCTCTCGACCAAGATGATGCCGCCGGTCGGCGTCTTGGTGCCGATCTACCTGATCTACAAGAGCTTCGGTCTGCTCGATTCCCGCATCGGCCTCGTCTTCATCCTGTGCCTCGGCAACTTGCCGATCGTCATCTGGATGCTCTTCACCTACTTCAAGGAGATCCCGCGCGACATTCTCGAGGCTGCGCGCATGGACGGCGCCACCATCGGCCGCGAGCTGGTCTATGTGCTGACGCCGATGGCGATCCCGGGGCTGGCGTCCACGATGCTGCTGAACCTGATCCTCGCCTGGAACGAGGCGTTCTGGACGCTCAATCTGTCGACCTCGAACGCGGCGCCGCTCACCACCTTCATTGCCTCCTATTCCAGCCCGGAAGGGCTGTTCTGGGCAAAGCTGTCGGCGGCTTCGACGCTGGCGATCGCACCCATTCTCGTCCTCGGTTGGTTCAGCCAGAAGCAGCTCGTGCGCGGGCTCACCTTCGGCGCGGTGAAGTAGAGGGGCTGCCGGATCATGGGTCAGATTACACTTCAAGGCGTGCAGAAATCCTTCGGTCCCGTGCACATCATCAAGGGCGCCGATTTGGAGATCGCCGACGGCTCCTTTGTGGTTTTCGTCGGCCCGTCCGGCTGCGGCAAGACGACCTTGCTGCGCCTGATTGCCGGGCTCGAAGATGTCTCCGGCGGCAAGATCCTGATCGACGGCAAGAACGTCGTCGACACGCCGCCCGCCAAGCGCGGGCTGTCGATGGTGTTTCAGTCCTACGCGCTCTATCCGCATATGAGCGTGCGCGGCAATATCGGCTTCGGCCTGAAGATGGCCGGCCTTGCCAAGGACGAGATCAACCGCAAGGTCGAGGCGGCGGCCGCGACGCTGAACCTCACGCCCTATCTCGATCGCAAGCCGCGCGAGCTTTCCGGCGGCCAGCGCCAGCGCGTCGCGATCGGCCGCGCCATCGTGCGCGAGCCCAAGGCGTTCCTGTTCGATGAGCCGCTGTCAAACCTCGATGCCGCGCTGCGCGTGCAGATGCGCATTGAGGTGACGCGGCTCCAGAAGCAGCTCGGCACCACCGCGATCTATGTCACCCACGATCAGGTCGAGGCCATGACCATGGCCGACAAGATCGTCGTGCTCAATGGCGGCAAGATCGAGCAATATGGCTCGCCTCTGGAACTCTATGAGCGGCCCGCCAATCTCTTCGTCGCCGGCTTCATCGGCTCGCCCAAGATGAATTTCGTCACTGGCGAGCTCGCCCTGCAACGTGGCGCGGCCACCATCGGCGTGCGGCCGGAGCATCTCAAGATCGAGCGCGAGGGCGACAGCGGCTGGCCGGGAACCATTGCCGTCGCCGAGCATCTCGGCAGCGACACTTTCCTTTACGTCGATGCCGGTGAGCTCGGGATGCTGACGGCACGCTACGTCGGCGAGTTGAGCCTGCATGCCGGCGACCGCGTATCGCTGCTGCCGGACCCCGCGCGCATCCATCGCTTCGACCATGGCGGCAACGCGCTGCGAGGCTGACAAGAGACGGCAAGAGACGGCAGAGAAACGGAAAGACCACCATGTACCTGGAAAAATTCAAGCTCAACGGCAAGACGGCGTTCATCACCGGCGGCGGGCAGGGCATTGGCCTTGGCTGCGCGGAGGCGTTGGCCGAAGCCGGCGCCAGGGTCATCATCGGTGACCGCGACGGCAAGGTCGCGGACAGCGCGAAAGCCAGCCTGAAGGCGAAGGGCTTTGACATCGAAACGGCGATCATGGACGTGACCGACACCAAGCGCGTGGCGGAGGTCGCGAACGACCTCGTCGCCCGCCATGGCAAGGTCGACATCCTCGTCAACAATGCCGGCATCGCCCGCAGCGAAACCCCGGCGGAGACCGTCACCGACGAGCACTGGCTCAATGTGATCGACGTCAATCTCAACGGCACCTTCTGGTGCTGCCGCGAATTCGGCAAGCACATGTTGAAGGCCAAGAGCGGCGCCATCGTCAATGTCGGCTCGATGTCCGGCTTCATCGTCAACAAGCCGCAGGAGCAGTGCTTCTACAACGCCTCCAAGGCCGGGGTGCATCATCTCACCAAGTCACTGGCCGCCGAATGGGGCGCGCGCGGCATCCGCGTCAATGCGGTGGCGCCGACCTATATCGAGACGCCACTCAACGCTTTCGTGAAGAGCAATGCCAAAATGTACGACGCCTGGATCGGTGGAACTCCGATGGCGCGGATGGGGCAGGTCGAGGAGATCGCCTCCGTCGTGCTGTTCCTCTCCTCGGAGGCCGCGAGCCTGATGACCGGCAGCATCGTGCTGGTGGATGGCGGCTACACTTGCTGGTAGGCTTGCGTCAAAACTGACGAAGCTGGAGCGACAATGCCGCGAGCGTATATCGGCGTCGACGTGGGGACCACGAGCACGCGGGCAGGGGTGTTTGACGAGGCCGGAACCCTGCTTGCGACCGCGCGGCATCCGATCCGAATCTGGCACGAGCCCGGCGATATCGTCGAGCAGTCTTCGCAGGACATCTGGGACGCCTGCGTAACTTCGGTGAGAGCGGCGATGGCGGAAGCCGCCATCGCACCTGATAGCGTCGGCGGCATCGGCTTTGATGCCACCTGTTCTCTGGTCGTCCTCGACAGGCAGGGCGAGCCGCTCACCGTCAGCGCGTCCGGCGACGGGCAACGCAATGTCATCGTTTGGATGGACCATCGTGCCATTGCCGAGGCGCGGCTGATCAACGAAACCGAGGATGCCGTATTGCGCTATGTCGGCGGCTCGATCTCGCCCGAGATGGAGATGCCGAAGCTGTTATGGCTCAAGCGGCACCTTCGTGCGAGCTTTGACGCCGCCGGCCACTTCTTCGATCTCGCGGATTATCTGACCTGGCGCGCGACCGGCTCGCTGCAGCGCTCGACCTGCACCGTCACCTGCAAATGGAACTATCTCGCCCATGACGGCGGCGGCTGGAGCGCGCAGTTCTTCAAGCGCATCGGCCTGTCGGATTTCGTCAACGAGAACTACGTCCGCATCGGCACCGAGATCGTTGCTCCCGGCACGCGGCTCGGCACCGGTCTCGCCCGCGCGGCTGCGGCCGAGCTTGGCCTGTCGCCGGGTATACCGGTCGGTGCCTCGCTGATCGACGCCCATGCCGGCGGCATCGGTGCGATCGGCGGGCGCGACGGCGCGGGCGGGGCGAGCGATGTCTGCGACCGGCTCGCCTACATCATGGGAACGTCGGCCTGCATCATGGCGACGACCCGCGAGCCGTGCTTCGTGCCCGGCGTGTGGGGGCCTTATTACTCCGGCATGGTCCCGGACTTCTGGCTCAACGAGGGCGGCCAGTCTGCCGCGGGCGCGGCGATCGACCATCTCCTCAAGTCGCATCCGGGTCATGCCGAGGCGAGTGCGGCGGCGCGCAACGAGGGTCTCGAGCTCATCGACTTCCTCGAAAGTCGCATCATCGCGCGCGCGGGCAGTGCCAGCCGCGCCGCGCTGCTCGCCCGCGACGTCCATGTGCTCCCTGAATTCATCGGCAACCGATCGCCCTACGCCGATCCCGATACGCGTGCGGTGATCGCGGGGCTCGATCTCGACACCGACATCGCCTCGATGGAGCGGCTGTTCGTCGCCGGCCTGTGCGGGCTCGCTTATGGGCTCGCTGAGGTGATCGAGGCCTTCGCCGCGCATGGCGTGCGCTCCAGCATCATGATCATGGGCGGCGGCGCCAGTCGAAGCCCGCTGGTGCGGCAGATCATGGCGGATACGACGGGCCTCACCGTCGCGCTGCCCCAGACCAGGGAGCCGGTGCTGCTGGGGGCGGCGATGCTTGGCGCGGTGGCCGGCGGCGCTTATGCCTCGATCGGCGAGACCATGGCGAAGATGTCGGCGCTGGGACCGAAGAGCGAGCGGACCGCGCCCGACATGGCGGCGTTTCACACGCGCAAGCGCGCGGTCTACAAGCTGCTGCGCGACGTCGACCGCGGCAGCCGCGCCGCGATGCGCGACATCGCGAAGGATTGAAGCCCATGCTGATTGCCTGCGGTGATGCGCTGATCGATTTCGTGCCGACGCAAAACGCCGACGGGCGCGAGGCGGTGATGCCGGCGGTCGGCGGCTCCTGCCTCAATGTCGCGGTCGGCATGGCGCGGCTCGGCGCGCCGACCGCATTTGTCGGCGGCATCTCGAGCGACCTGTTCGGGCGCATGATCGCCGACCACGCCGCCGCCTCGCATGTCGACCTCAGCCTTGCCACCCGCAGCGATC
Source organism: Bradyrhizobium sp. AT1 (assembly GCF_001590795.1). Taxonomy (GTDB): domain Bacteria; phylum Pseudomonadota; class Alphaproteobacteria; order Rhizobiales; family Xanthobacteraceae; genus Bradyrhizobium. The sequence goes on along the minus strand of NZ_JXDL01000001.1, from coordinate 2,483,451 downwards.
GCCAGACCACGCTCGCCTTCGTCCGCATGGTCGCCGGTGAGTCGCACTACGCCTTCTATGATGCCGAGACCGCGACGCGGAGCTGGGTCTACCGGCGCGGGACAATTTCGTTTGCGGAGGTTGAGGCGCTCCATGTCGGCTCGACCACGCTGGTCAACGATCAGGGCGCGGCCGAGACCAAAGCGCTGATTACGGATGCGCGCGCGTCCTCGACGATCTCCTTCGATCCGAACTGCCGTCCGAACCTGGTCAAGGACAAGCCGGCTTATCTGGCGCGTATGGCCGAGTTCGCGAACCAGGCCGATCTCGTCAAGATGTCGGACGTCGACTTCGCCTATCTCTTCGGCGACGAGCCGTATCAGCAGCGTGCGAGCGTCTTGCTCGGGCAGGGCACGAGGCTCGTCGTCATCACCCGCGGCAACAACGGCGCCGTCGCGTGGCATGCGGGGGCGGGGCAGATCGAGGTTACCGCGCCGAAGATCGAGGTCGCCGACACCATCGGCGCAGGCGACAGCTTTCAGGCCGCGCTGCTGTTCGCCCTGCACAAGCAGCAACGCCTTGCGCGCGAGCGGCTCAAGGAGATCAGCGCCGACGAGCTCCGCCGCGCGCTGTCCTTTGCCGCCAATTGCGCCGGCCTGACCTGCACCCGCCCGGGCGCTGATCCGCCCTGGAGCCATGAGGTCAATTGGAGCTGGTAGCGCCGCCTCACATCCGAGCGACGGCCTTCTCGGCGCATTTGATGAAGGTTCCGATCAGCGGGCTCTGGGAATCCCGCCGCCAGCAGACCGCGATATCGAGGGAGTCGGTAGCATCGCGCAGCGGCCTGAACACGATGCCGCGTGGCGCGCCGAGCTGCGCGCAGGCCGGCAGGATGGCGAGACCTTCGCCGGCCAGAACCAGGCTCATCGCCGAATGCACCGTCTCCACCCGGCTCGCGATCGGCATCACCACTTGGTGCCGGCGCAGCAGCGGGACCACGGCGGACGATGCGGGACCGTGATCCGGATGCGGCAGCGCGATCAGCGGACGGCCGTGCAGCCGGGCCATCGGCACGGAGCCCAGGCGGGCGAGGGGCGAGCTCGTCGGCATCGCCAGCATGAAGCGTTGCGCGCCGATCCGCGCCACCTGGATCTCGGGATGGTTGATGGCCGGCATGCACAGCGCGACCGTGACGCTGCGGTCGAGCACCCGGGCCTCGCGCGTCGAGGCGCTGAGCTCAGCGAACTCCAGGTCGACGCCGGGAACCGAGCGGCGCAGCTCGGGGATCAGCCGCGGCAGGATCGCATTTGCCAGCACGAACATGTAGCCGACCGAGAGCCGCCCGCGCTTGCCGGCGGCAACCGCGCGGGCGGCTTCGGCGCCGTCGACGGCCAGCGCCAGTGCCTCGCTCGCGCGTGATAGCAGCGCCTGGCCCGCCTCGGTCAGGTCCATGCCGCGGGTGCCGCGGCGGAACAGCGGCGCGCCGATCTCGGCCTCGAGCTTGCGGATCTGGACGGACAGCGGAGGCTGCGCCATCCGCAGCCGCTCGGCGGCCTTGCCGATGCTGCGCGCCTCGGCGACGGCGACGAAATAGCGGAGTCGACGAAGATCCATTGGCATACCGAAAATATATGGGTTGACGATCAAAATCGTATTGGACGGCGAGTTAACAAAACTGTCATTCTCGCTGTCAATGTCCTCGGGCCAATGGCGGCCCGTGCTTCGGAGCGTGATGTGACGATGAACGGCGATCCCTGTCTGTTGTCCGCAACCGAGCTGCGCGGCCTCATCGCCGGAAAGCGGATTTCGCCGGTCGAGCTCACCCGCGCCGTGCTCGCCCGCGCCGAGGCGCTACAGGGCGAATTGAACTGCTTCATCACGATCTGCGGCGACGAGGCGATGGCGCAGGCGCGCGCGGCGGAGCGCAAGGTCATGGCCGGCGAGCCGCTCGGCCTGCTGCAGGGCATCCCCGTCACCGTCAAGGACATCGTCAACACCGGCGGCGTCAAGACCACCTTCGGCGCCGTTCCCTACAAGGACAATGTGCCGACAGAGGACGCCGTGGCGGTCGTGCGGCTGCGCAGCGCGGGCGCGATCCTGATCGGCAAGACCACGACGCCGGAATTCGGCAGCAAGTGCCTGACGGATTCACCTTTGTTCGGCCGCACCCGCAATGCCTGGAGCGCCGAGCGTTCCTCCGGCGGCTCCAGCGGCGGCGCGGCGGTGGCGGTGGCGAGCGGCATCGCGCCGCTGGCGATCGCGACCGATGGCGGCGGCTCGACCCGTATTCCCGCCGCCTGCAACGGCGTTGTGGGCTTGAAGCAGAGCAACGGCGTGATCCCGCACAGTCAGGCGCTGGACGTGTTCGGCAACCAGACCTATGTCACGCCGACCACGCGTACCGTGGCCGATACCGCGCTGATGATGCAGGCCATGGCGGGCGGGGACGCCTGCGATCCCTGGTCGATCGGCGTGCCCGTGCCTGATTTCGTCGGTACGACTGCCGCGCGCGGCGATCTGCGCGGTCAGCGGATCCTGTACTGCCTGACGCCGCCGGGCCGTCCGGTGTCCGCGGACGTCGCCGCCAATTTCAAGGCGAGCCTCGACCGGCTGGCCAGTCTTGGCGCCGAGCTCGAGGAATTTTCCGGCGAGGGCTTCGACATCGAGCCGATCTGGCGTGCCATCAACCACACAGTCTGGCGCACGCGCTTTGCAAAGCTTGCGGCTGAGCACAAGGACGAGCTGAGCGAGGCTTTCCTCAAACAGCTCGCGCTCGCCACCGAAGTCAGCGGCGTCGACTACCAGGAGGCGATGTTCGCGCGCACCGCGCTGTTCCGCCGGGTGCAATCGCTGCTTGTCCGCGGGCATTGCTTGGCGATGCCGACCCTCACGCGCACCGCGCTGCCGATCGAGCAGGATCTGTTCGGCAGCATCGAGATCGATGGTCGGCATTTCGGCAGCGTCCGGCCGAACTGGTTCCCCTGGACCATGCCGTTCAACATGACCGGCCATCCCGCGATCAGCCTGCCCTCGGGTTTCGGCCGCGACGGCCTGCCGATCGGGCTCCAGCTCGTCGGCCGCTTCCGTGCCGATGCAGAATTGCTGCGCGTCAGCGCACTGTTCGAGGCTTCCGCCGACCTTCTGTCCCGCCGGCCGGCCTGAGGAGATGGACATGCAGCAAAGGGCTTGCCTCGGCCGCCCGGACATGTTGATCGTGCCGCAGCTGAGCTTTGAGCCCGAGCGCGCATGAGCGTATTTGTCCTCCGACGTCTGGTGACCTTGCTGGCGACGCTGGTCGGCGCCTCGCTGATCATCTTCCTGGTGCTCGACGCGCTTCCCGGCAATGCCGCGCAGATGCTGATGGGCGCCGATGCCTCGCCGGACGCGGTCCGCGCGCTCACGGTCAAGCTCGGGCTCGACCAGCCGCTGGCGGTTCGTTATCTGCAGTGGATCAGGGGGCTTCTCTCCGGCGATCTCGGCAACTCCTATGTCTACGGCACGTCGGTCGCCAGCCTGATCGCGGAGCGGATGGTGCTGACGTTTCCGCTCGCCATCATGGCCATGACGATCACGGTGACGCTGGCGCTCTCGGCCGGCATCTATACCGCCGCCAACCACAACAAGCTCGGCGACGTCGGCGTGATGTCGTTGACGCAAATCGGCATCGCGCTGCCGAATTTCTGGTTCGCCATCCTGCTGGTGCTTCTGTTCGCGGTGCGACTGCAATGGCTCTCGGCGGGTGGCTTTGCCGGCTGGGAGGACGGCATCTGGCTCGGCATCAAGTCGCTGCTGCTGCCGGCAATTTCGCTCGCGGTCGTGCAGGCCGCGATCCTCGCCCGCGTCACGCGCTCCGCCGTGCTGGAAGTGCTGCGCGAAGACTTCGTCCGGACCGCGCGCGCAAAAGGGCTCGGCAAGCGCGAGGTGCTGTGGAGCCACGTGCTGCGCAATGCCATGATCCCTGTCATGACGGTGATGGGCCTGCAATTCGCCAATCTGCTTGCCGGCACCATCGTGATCGAGAACGTGTTCTACCTGCCGGGCCTTGGCCGCCTGATCTTCCAGTCGATCGCCAACCGCGACCTGATCGTGGTGCGCAACTGCGTGATGCTGCTCGCCACCATGGTCGTCATCGTCAATTTCGTGGTCGACGTGCTCTATGCCTTCATCGATCCTCGCATCAAGGTTCACGACCTGTGAGCGCGCCTGTCACCATTGATGCCCCGGTTGCGGCGCGCCGTCTGCCGGCCAAGACCTTCTGGGGCCGCGCGCTGCGCCACCGCAGTTTCGTACTGGGCGGATCGCTGAGCGTTCTGGTGCTGGCGTCGGCGCTGTTGTCGCTGGTCTGGACGCCGTGGTCGCCCTACGAGATCGACATCGCCTCCAAACTCCGGCCGCCCTCGGCAGCGCACTGGCTCGGCACCGATTCCTTTGGCCGCGACATCGTCTCGCTGCTGCTCGCCGGCGCCCGCTCTACCATCATGGTCGGCGTCATCGCGGTCGGCATCGGTCTCAGCTTCGGCGTCACGCTCGGCTTGATCGCGTCGGCCCGGCGCGGCTGGACCGAAGAGATCATCATGCGCTTTTCCGACTTCACCTTCGCCTTTCCGGCCGTGCTCTCCGCGATCATGCTCGCCGCGGTGGTAGGACCGGGCATGGTCACCTCCATCGTCGCGATCGGAATCTTCCAGGTTCCAACCTTGACCCGGCTGACGCGCGGCTCGGCCAACGCGATCTGGGCGCGCGAATTCGTGCTGGCCGCGCGCGCGGCGGGCAAGGGCAAATTCCGTATCACCATCGAGCACGTGCTGCCCAACATCCTGTCGATCCTGATCGTGCAGGTCACCATCCAGTTCGCGCTCGCCATTCTCGCCGAAGCCGCGCTGTCCTATCTTGGCCTTGGCACGCAGCCGCCGCAGCCGTCCTGGGGGCGGATGCTGAACGATGCGCAGACGCTGCTGTTCCAGTCGCCGATGCTCGCGGTCTATCCGGGCGCTGCGATTGCCATCGCGGTGCTCGGGCTCAATCTGCTCGGCGACGGATTGCGCGACCTGCTCGATCCCAGACTGGCGCGGGAGCGATGACGATGGCCGAGCGCTCCAACATGCCGCTGATCGAGGTTGCGAATCTCGGCGTCCGCCTCAACACCAGCCGCGGGCCGGCGCAGGCCGTGCGCGGCGTCAGCTTTGCGCTCAAGCGCGGCGAGACGCTCGGCCTCGTCGGCGAGTCCGGCTGCGGCAAGTCGGTGACCGCGATGTCCCTGATGGGGCTGCTGCCCGACAGCGCAATGGTCTCGGGCAGCATCAAGCTCGACGGCAACGAGCTCGCGCGATTGCCGGACGCGGATTATTGCCGCCTGCGCGGCAACCGCATCAGCATGATCTTCCAGGAGCCGATGACCGCGCTCAATCCGATGCACACGATCGGCGATCAGGTCGCCGAGCCGCTGCGTCGGCACAAGAAATACTCGGCGGCGCAGGCGCGCAAGGAAACGATCGCCTTGCTCGACCGCGTCGGACTGCCCGATCCGGCGCGGCGCGTCGATGCCTATCCGCACCAGTTTTCCGGTGGCCAGCGCCAGCGCATCACCATCGCGATGGCGCTCGCCTGCGAGCCTGATTTGCTGATCGCGGACGAGCCGACCACCGCGCTCGACGTCACCATCCAGGGCCAGATCCTCGATCTGATCGCCGATCTGGTCGAGGAGCGCGGCATGTCGATGATTCTGATCTCGCACGATCTCGGCGTCATCGCCGAGAACGTGCAGCGCATGATGGTGATGTATGGCGGCACCGTCGTCGAGAGCGGACCGACCGACGAAGTCTTCCGCCGCATGGGCCATCCCTACACGCAAGGTTTGTTCCGCGCCCGGCCGAAGCTCGGCGCGCGCAAGGGGACGCGGCTGAAGACGATCTCGGGCACCGTCCCGGAGCTCGCCGATCTGCCGTCCGGCTGCACCTTCTCCGATCGATGCCCGCTCGTGATCGATCAGTGCCGCGCCGCGCTGCCACCGATGGTCGATGTCGGACCCGGGCACTTCGTGCGCTGCATCAGGACCGATGTCTCGATGGCAGAACGCGTCGGAGCGCTGTCCGCATGAGCGCCGCAGCAGAACCGCTTCTCGACGTGAAGGATCTCGAACAGCGCTACGCCCTGCCGCGAGAGAGCCTGTTTCGTCCGCCGGGGCAGGTGCGTGCGCTCAACGGCGTGAGCGTGCAGGTCCAGGCCGGCAAGAGCCTCGGCGTCGTCGGCGAATCCGGTTCGGGCAAGTCGACCTTCGCGCGGCTGGTGATGGCGCTGGAGCGGCCGACATCGGGGCAGGTCGCGCTGCTCGGCCGCGATCTCAATCGCATCTCCGCCGACGAGCTGCGCCGCGCCCGCCGCGATTTCCAGATGGTGTTCCAGGACCCTTACGGCTCGCTCGATCCGCGCCAGACCATCGCGCGCATCGTCGCCGAGCCGCTGACGGTGCTGGAGGGGGGCGATCGCTCTACGTTCCGCGCGCGCGTCGCCGGGGCGCTGCGCCAGGTCGGCTTGCGCGATGCCGACATGGACAAATATCCGCACGAATTCTCCGGCGGCCAGCGCCAGCGCATTGCGATCGCGCGCGCGCTGATCACCCAGCCCAAGCTGATCGTCGCCGACGAGCCGGTCTCCGCGCTCGACGTCTCCGTGCAGGCGCAGGTGCTGAACCTGATGCAGGACCTCCAGGAGCAATTCGGCCTGAGCTTCATCCTGATCAGCCATGACCTCGCCGTCGTCGACTATCTCTGCGACGAGGTCGCGGTGATGTATCTCGGCCGCGTCGTCGAGCAGGGCCGGCCCGAGGATCTGTTCGAGCATTGCGCCCATCCCTATACGCGGGCGCTGCTGGAGGCGGTGCCGCGGGCGCGCGCCGGAGGCGCAAGGCGGCGGCGCGGAGGCCAGGCGATCGCCTCGCAATCGGCGGCGACGGCCGGATGCCCCTATGTCGCGCGCTGTCCGCTCGCCGACCAGCATTGCCGCGAGGCCCTGCCTGAGTTACGCAAGGTCGGCGAAGGACACCTTGCCGCCTGCCACAGGGCGGAGGCCGTGATGGCGTTGCCGCAGACGGCCATGGAAGGTTAGTGTCCGGCGCAGGATTGGCGTAGGCTTAAAGAACAGAACAGGCCGGGGAGTTCCGCATGTTGAGGAAACTATCGATCGTCGCCTTTGCCGCCGCTCTGGTCGCGGCTCCGCTGCCGGTGCTGGCGCAGAGCAAGAAGGACAGTGTCGTCATGGCGATGGCGCTGGAGCCACCGGGGCTCGATCCGACCAATGCCGCCGCTGCCGCGATCGCCGAGGTCACGCTGTACAACATCTATGAGACCCTGACCAAGATCAACGAAGACGGCTCCGTCTCGCCGCTGCTGGCCGAGAGCTGGACGGCTTCGCCCGACCTGAAGACCTATACGTTCAAGCTGCGCAAGGGCGTCAAATTCCAGAACGGCGAGCCCTTCGATTCCGCGGCCGTGAAATTCTCGTTCGAGCGTAACGCGGCGCCGACCAGCACCAACAAGGACAAGAGCCTGTACCAGGCGTTCGAGAAGGTCGAAGCGCCGGATGCCGACACCATCGTGATCACGGTGAAATATTCCGAGCCGAACCTGCCGTTCCTGCTGGGGCAGGCGGGCGGCTCGATCGTCGAGCCGAAGAGCGCGCCCACCAACATCACGCAACCGGTCGGCACCGGGCCCTATCAGCTCGGGGCCTGGGCCAAGGGCTCTTCGATCACGCTGACCAAATGGGCCGACTATCGCAACGCCTCCGCTATCAAGCTGTCCAAGGTGACGATCCGCTTCATCTCCGATCCGGCGGCGCAGGTGGCGGCGCTGCTGTCGGGCGACGTCGATGCATTCCCCCGCGTCGCCGCGGCGCGTGCCCTGGCGCAGTTCAAGGCCGATCCGCGCTTCACCGTCCTGGTCGGCGGCTCCAGGGCCAAGACTATCGTCGCGATCAACCACCGCAAGAAGCCGCTCGACGACGTCCGCGTCCGCCGCGCCATCCTCGCCGCGATCGACCGCAAGGCGATGATCGACGGCGCCGTCGAGGGTTTCGGCACGCCGATCGGCAGCTTCTACGTGCCGGGCGCGCTCGGCTATGTCGACACCACCGGCGTCAATCCCTACGACCCCGAGAAGGCCAAGAAGCTGCTGGCAGAGGCCGGCGTCACCACGCCGCTCGAATTGTCGCTGAAGCTGCCGCCGCCGTCCTATGCGCGGCAGGGCGGCGAGATCGCCGCAGCCCAGCTCGCCAAGGTCGGCATCATCGCCAAGATCGAGAACGTCGAATGGGCGCAATGGCTGTCGCAGGTGTTCGCCGGTAACGGGCCGCACAATTTCGATCTCACCATCATCAGCCATGTCGAGCCGTTCGACCTCGTCAAGATCACCGAGGCGGACTACTATCTCGGCTACAACAACGAGGCGTTCAACGCGCTCTACAAGCAGATCGTGTCGACGCCGGAAGAGGCCGCCCGCGCAAAGCTGCTCGGCGACGCCCAGCGCATGCTCGCGACCGACGCCGTCTCCGCCTACCTGTATCAGCCGCAGCTGATCACCATCACAGCCAAGAAGCTGAAGGGTGTCTGGAAGGACGTGCCGCAATACGAGAACGATTTTTCGACGTGGCATTGGGAGTAGGGCGGGGCCGGCACGTTGCTCTCTTTCCTTCTCCCACAAGGGAAAAGGAAGGGCATGCCAAACCAAAATCTGGAAAACAACCCCATGCACAGTAGACGGGGTTAGTCATTTCAATGGCTTGCGCGTAGCTTGCTGCGCTGGTTGGCGCGATGTGCGGGGACGTTGACCCGTCGGGCAAAACACTGGCAATATCAAGTCATCGCGGCGTCATGGTTCGGGACGCGCCGTCAGGCGAGGCACGCCATGAAGAAGCCAACCGGCCTCGCCGCGGCCGGCATCGCAGTGCCGGTCCCCCTCAGGCTCGACGACGCATCGATGAGCGATATCGCTCAAGCCCTCGCCGATGGCCGGGTCGATGCGACGGCGCTGGCCAAAGCTTACCTTGCGCGCATCGAGGCCTATGATCGCGGCGGGCCCGCGCTGAACGCCGTGCGCGCGCTCAATCCCGACGCGCTCGGGATCGCAGGAAAGCTCGACGGCACAAAACCGTCGGCGAGCCAGCCGCTGGCCGGCCTGCCGATCCTCGTGAAGGACAACATCGCCACCGGCGACAAGCAGCCGACGACCGCGGGCTCGCTGGCGCTGGAAGGCGCGCACGCGAGGGACGACGCCACGATCGTCGAGCTGCTGCGCGATGCCGGCGCGGTGATCCTGGGCAAGGCGAACCTCACCGAGTTCTCCAACATGCTCGCGGTCGACATGCCCGCGGGCTACTCCTCGCTCGGCGGCCAGGTGAGGAATCCCTATGCGCCGACGCTGATGGACGATCGCGGCATCCCGCTCGTGCCGCCGGGCGGATCGAGCGCGGGGTCGGCAGTCGCGGTGGCGGCCGGCCTGTGCGCGGCCGCCGTCGGCACCGAGACCTCGGGCTCGCTGCTGTACCCCGCCAGCCAGAATGGCCTCGTTACCGTCAAGCCGACGGTCGGGCTCGTCAGCCGCGCCGGCATCGTGCCGATCGCGCACAGCCAGGACACCGCGGGACCGATGACGCGCACCGTGCGCGACGCGGCGATGATGTTGAACGTGCTGGCCGCCAAGGACGTGCTCGACCCCGTGACGGAGCGGCAACGGCGGCCGGCCGATTACACGGCCGGCCTGACGCGCGATGCGATGAAGGGCGCGCGCATCGGCGTGCCGAGCGACCCGGCCGACCCGCTGAACGATCCCTATTTCGACAAGCTGCCGTCCAGGTCGGCCAAGGTGATCGCCGACGCGATCGCGGTGCTGGAGGATCTCGGCGCCGTCATCGTGCGCGCCAGCATGCCGACGCCTGGCTGGATCGGCGGGCCGGGGACGACGATGGCCGTGCTCAACCGCAATCCGTTGAGCCGCTTCAAGGGCACTGTCGCGAGGCCGCCGGTGGTCTTCATTTACGAGCTGAAACGCGATCTCGACCTCTATCTCAGAGATTGGGCGACCGACACCGAGATCAAAGGCATTGCCGACATCGTCGCCTTCAATGCCGCGCATGCGGAGACGGCGCTACGCTTCGGCCAGGACCACTTCCTCGCCGCCAGCATGACCAGGGGCGATCTCAGCGAGCGCGAATACAAATCCGCACGTGCCATGGATCTACTCTCCGCCAAGACGCGCGGCATGGACGCCTACATGAACCAGCACAAGCTCGACGCGGTGCTATTCCCCGGCAGTGCCGGCTGCGGGATCGCCGCCAAGGCGGGCTATCCCAGCGTCATGGTGCCGGCGGGCTTGATCTCGGGAGCAGACGACATGGATACGCCCGACTACCCGCTCGGCATCACCTTCGCAGGCCGGGCGTGGAGCGAGCACAAGCTGCTGCGTCTGGCCTACGCCTATGAGCAGGCCTCCAACATGCGCAAAGCGCCGCCGGGGTTGGCGGGGGTTTAGACTTTGCACGAGCGAATGTGTTCACTGAAAGCAAGGTGGAAAGCACATGAAAGACTTGTCTGGACAGACAGCATTCGTGACAGGCGCTGCCTCGGGGATCGGTCTCGGGATCGCGACCGCGCTGTCACAGGCGGGGGTGAAGGTCATGCTCTGCGACATCGAGGAAGAGGCGCTGAAAAAAGCGGTCGCGGATCTGAAGACACGAACCAACGCCGATGTCGATGCCGTGAAAGCCGATGTCTCGCTCAAAAGCGAACTTCAAGCGGCAGCGGACGCGACCGTCGCGCGGTATGGCAAAATCCACATCCTGGTCAACAATGCGGGCGTGGGTGGTGGCGGCGTCTATGGTGACTGGACCGATGGGGGCTGGAGCTGGGTCCTCGGCGTCAACCTGATGGCGGTGATCTGGGGCTTCGAGATTTTCGGTCCGCTGATCGAGGCGCACGGCGAGGGAGGGCAGGTGGTTTCCACGGCGTCCGTCTCCGGACTGATTGCGGGACCAACTCCGGCATACGATGTGAGCAAATATGGCGTGGTGGCGCTATCCGAGGGGATGCGTGGCGTGCTCGCGCCGAGGAAGATCGGGGTCTCCGTTCTGTGTCCGGGTATCATCCGCACGCAGATCCTGAGCTCCAGGCGCAACGTGCCGCAGCGATTTGCCGGGGCCGTCGGCAACCCTCCGCCGAAAGAAGGACCCCGGGCCGAATTCATCAAGGCACTGCAGGGACGGATCGACACCGGGATTGATCCGCTCTATGTGGGCGAACTGGTTCGCGAGGCCATCGAGAACGACTGGCCCTACATTTTCACCGATACTGAGCACGAACCGTTCATCGACCAGCGCTTCGCAGCGATCAAGCAGGGCTTCGACCGTATCCGCGGACGAACGCCGCGACGATAGCTATCGCATATGCCACTGACGCTTCTGATCCAAAGCCGACGTTAAAGCCGCACCGGCCGATACCCGCTTTTGATCCGAAGCGGACGTCGACAGTGCCGCTGGGAGGGGTCAGCGAAAGTCGCGATCGAGCAACCCCATTATGCAGTCGTCGTGCCATTCACCGTTCACCAGCGCGGCTTCCCGTTCACGACCTTCAAGCACAAAGCCACACTTCTCATAGGAGCGAATAGCCCGACGATTGTAAGCGAGCACACGCACAGAGATACGATGCAGCTGCAAGCGGTCAAAGGCAAATCGCAGAACGAGACGCATTGCCTCAGTTCCAATGCCCCTCCCAAGGCACTGCGGATCGAGAATGCCTATGGCAAACGATGCGCGCCGATCTTGCATGTCAACGCGATCTAGCCGGGCTTCTCCGATCACTCTTGATCTATGCTCAATCACCCATGCGAACGGATGATCCGATAGCCGCTTGACCATGGCATCAGCAGCCTCACGAGTCATGGTGCGACAGCTGTCGCGGCTGCCTCCGAACATTTCGTGTATTTCTGGATCGCCCTGCAATGCAAAGAAGCCGTCGCGATCGTCGGGACGAGCCGTTCTGATTGTGACGTTCGGGCCTGAAAGAGTGGGCACTGCTTGTTGCGTGGCCCAGTCTATCTTAGGACTTGGTCGATGTCGCCTCATGACCCAAAGCGGACGTTTACCGTCCCCAGCTACTGAGCTTCAACGTATCGGATGATGCTCTGGTTCTGGACGTTCGCGACCAATTCATCCGTGCGTGACAATAGCCGCCGCAGCAAGGGCGACGGATTTGCCTGATTGTATCCCAAGGCCAAATCGACCGTTGGAGTGCCGCCCTCAAGCGCCCTGGCGACGACGTTCGGTGCAAGCATGTTCTGCGCATAGAGCGGGACGAGGCTAATTCCGCCCGTGGAGGCGACGAGCGACATGGCCGATGATATGTTTTCGCCTTCATACTTCGCCTTGAGGATGATGCCGACCCGGGATGCGTAGTTTTGTATGACATCCTGCAAGACCGGCGATGTTCTTGCCGAGCTGACATAGATCTCGCGGGCGAGATCCTGCGGACGAATCTTCTTCCGTGATGCCAGGCGGTGTTCGGCCGGCAGCACTGCAATCAAGGGCTCCTTTGCCAATATCTTGAAAACGACGCCCTCGTTGTCTCTCTCCGGACGAAGGAAAGCGATGTCCAGCTTTCCTCGCATCAATGCCAGTGCGAGTTCTGGCGAAGATTGCGTACTGAGCGTCACGTCGACATCGGGTGCCTCCTCGCGGAGCATACGCAGCAGCTGCGGTAGCCACATCACCTCCAGCCCGACGAGAAAACCCATCGAAAGGACGGGCCGTTGCGGTTGCGCCGTTTGCCGGGCGCCCTCCGTTGCGGCCTCGACTTGCAGCAACGCCAGCCGCGCATGATCGAGAAACACGCGTCCAGCGGCGGTCAGCGCTACGCCGCGCGCCTGGCGCTCCAATAGTTGAACGCCCACCTCGGCTTCAAGATCGCGAATTTGCCGACTCAGCGACGGCTGGGAGGTGTTCAGTCGCCTCTCGGCGGCGTTCAGCAGGCTCCCCTCTTCAGCGACGGCAACGAAATAGCGCAGGTGCCGGAGCTCCATGATCCCTCGTATATCTTCCAGGCATAGCTTGAAGCCTACAAGGTCTTGGTCAGGAGCCAAAGAGGGATTTAGACCGTTTCGCAGTCTTCAATCAAAAGGACAACGAACAATGCTTCGCCGAAGCCTCGTCCCGTCTTCAGCAAAGTCATCCCAGCACTCCAGGCGATAGGCACGGCGTGATCGCAATTCCGTACGGCCTCAACAATTCTGCGGCGGGGCGAGGCTGCCGAATATCGTTTCATTTAGAAAGCCAGGAGCCGCAATCCGTGGCCTGATCAGCTTGGGCTCGTTTGCCGTTCTTAGACTCCCGTCCACAAATTTTTCAATAGCAATGGAGCTCTCGATGCCCACGATCAGGACGACAGACGGCGTAAAAATCTTCTACAAGGATTGGGGATCAGGTCAGCCGATCGTTTTCAGCCACGGTTGGCCGCTGACAGCGGACGACTGGGATGCCCAAATGATGTTCTTCCTTCGTCAGGGCTACCGCGTAATCGCCCATGACCGGCGCGGCCACGGCCGGTCTGACCAGCCCAGCACCGGCAACGACATGGACCACTGGGTTGCGGACCTCGCTGCTTTGACTGAACACCTCAACTTGCGCGACGCGATCCACATTGGCCACTCTACAGGTGGCGGCGAGGTGGCTCGCTATGTCGCTCGCCACCAGGAGCGCGTCGCGAAGGCGGCGCTGGTGGCTTCACTGACGCCGAACATGTACCGGAGCGCCGAGAACCCGTCTGGGCAACCGCCAGAGTGGTTCGAAGCGATCCGCGGGGGCGTGCTGGGCAACCGGTCAGAGTTCTATCGTTTCGTTCCTGAGAATCCGTTCTACGGCTACAACCGAGATGGGGCGAAGCCTTCCGAGGCGGTCATTGCGAACTGGTGGCGCCAAGGCATGGCCGGTAGTGCTCTCGCGCACTACGCGACGGTCGACTCTTGGCTCGAGGATTATACTCAAGACCTCAAGAAAATTACCGTGCCGGTGCTGGTGATGCATGGCGACGCTGATCAAGTCGTCCCGTTCGCAAGTTCCGTACCGCGTGCGGTGGGCTTGCTTGAGAACGGATCGCTGAAGACGTATCCCGGCTACCCTCATGGCATGCTAACCACGCATGCAGATGTCCTCAATCCCGACCTACTCTCATTCATCAGGTCTTGACGACATCTCTCATCCATCATTGCCGTTCCGGACGAAGGAGATGCCGTTTGCGAAGGCGACGTCTCCTTCCAATTCAAGAGACCGTATGCGACAGCCGCTATTGGCCCGTAGCTGACCTTCACGACAATCCCGACTGAGGCCCGCTTATGGCCTTTCGCCGACATTCATTGTCGCACTGTTGACATCCGCTTTGGTCGGAATGCGGACTGCGCCCGAAGCTTAAGGCAACCGGGCCGCAAGACATTGAACGTTTGGAACCGTGATGCGTTAGCCCGCCAGACATCACATGCCGGTGCGGCCACGGAGTTCGGTTCTTGCTCAAGCTTTACAGGTGGCCGTCCGACGACTGGCGGAGTATCGGCGCGGACATGCCCTCGGAGATCATCTGGGCTGATCTCCTGAACGCGACCGATGAGGAAAAGCGGTTCGTCGAACGGTTGCTCGGCATCCGCATACCCTCGGAAGAGTCCCTTAGCGAGATCGAGGCGTCGAGCCGCCTCATTCTCGACCACGGCACGCTCTATCTCAGCTCGCCGGCGGTCCGGCTCGACGAGGGCAACGAGGCGGAGATCACGCCGGTGGGATTCGTCATCGGCCCGCATGTGCTGGTCACGGTGCGCTTTGCCGAGCTGCCGATCTTCGACGACATCGGCAAGCGCATCGGCTCCGACGACAGCCTGGAAAACGGCATGTGCGTGTTCACCAGCCTGCTGGAAGCCATGATCGATCGCGGTGCCGATGTTTTGGAGCATCTCGGTGCAAAGGTGGACCAGCTCTCGCGGGGCGTCTTCAGGGGTGGCCTCGTTCGCGGCCAGCGGCCGGTGCGGTCCAGCCGCAGGATGCGCGAGGCGTTGGAGAACATCGGCGAGCTGGCCGATCGCCTCGCCAAGGCGCGCGATGTCCTGCTCGGCGTTGGCCGCATCGCGTCGTTCGCGGGCGATGTCGGCAGTGAATGGATCACGGCCGCGTCGAAGAAGCGCCTCGAGGCCGTGTCGAAAGACGTGGTCTCGCTCAGCGATTACGAGACGCGTCTCTCCGACAAGATCCAGCTGCTGCTCGATGCCGTGCTCGGCTTCATCAACATCCAGCAGAACGAGCTGTTCAAGATTCTGACCATCGTGTCCGTCGTTGGCGTACCGCCGACCATCATGGTCGGCATCTGGGGCATGAACTTCAAGCACATGCCCGAGCTGGACTGGAGCTTCGGCTATCCGCTGGCGTGGCTCGCGATCATCGCCAGCGGCGTGCTGCCGCTGATCTGGTTCAAGCGGCGCGGCTGGTTCGAGTGATAAGCGGCGGCGCACCGTTTGGAGACGATGCGCCGCCTTTGAGTCACGCCGCCTGCGCGTTGGCGCTGCCGATCCAGTTGCGGGCCAGCGTCACGTCGGCTTGCGACAATTGATGGCCCACCGGCAGCACCTTGTGGTCGACACGCGCTCCGGCATCCGACAGCAACGTCGCGAGCTTCGCCGAATTGCTCGCCGGCACGATCGGATCGGCTTGGCCGGACAGCAGCAGCACCGGCTTGCCACCAAGTTCGGCCTTGGGCGGATCCGATAACGGCACCATGGCGCGCAGCAGGATGGCGCCTGCAAGCACCTCCGGCCGCAGCAGCAACAATGCCGCCGCGATGTTGGCGCCGTTGGAGAAGCCGACCGCAACCGGTGCGGCGATGCCGTACTGCTTGCGCGCCTCGACGACGAAGTCACCGAGCTCGATCGCGCGGCGGCGGACGTCCTCCTCGTCGAACACGCCTTCGGCGAGCCGGCGGAAGAAGCGCGGCATGCCGTGCTCGAGCACGCGGCCGCGCGGCGAGAGCAGGGCGGAGGCGGGCGAGATCATCTTGCCGAGCCCGAGCAGGTCGTTCTCGTCGCCGCCGGTGCCGTGCAGCAGCAGGAGCGGCGGGGAGCCCGCGCTGGTCGCGGGCTCGAAGCGGTGGATGAATGCAGTCTCGGTCATGACACGGTCTCTTCCAAATTCGGCAACACACCCTCGATCTGCTTGCGGTGCTGCTCGAGGAAGCTGGGCAACTTGAGGTCACGTCCCAGCGTCGCGACGGGCTCGTCGACGGCGAAGCCGGGGATGTCGGTCGCGATCTCGAACAGCACGCCGCCGGGCTCGCGGAAATAGACCGAGCGGAAGTAGTTGCGGTCGCGCTGCTCGGTCGGATGCAGGCCGTGATTGCTCACGAGCTTTTGCGCCATCTTGCCCTGCTCGGCATCGTCAACCGCGCGGAAGGCGATGTGATGCACCGACCCGCCGCCCTGATGCCCGCGCAGAAAACCCTTGGCCTCGTAGATGTCGACGACGCTGCCTTCGGCATCGCCAGGGGCCTTGAAGCGGATCACTGAGCCTTCGCGGCCAGTCTCCTTGAAGCCGAACACGTCGGTGAGGACGGCGGCCGTCTTCACGGCGCTGTCGAGCAGCAGGGTCACGCCATGGAAGCCGCGGATGGCGTGCTCGGCCGGCACGTCGCCGTTGCTCCAGCCGGGCTCGTTCTCCGCACCCGGTACGCCGACCAGCGCGAGCGCCATGCCGTCAGGATCGGTGAAGGGCAGCACGGATTCGCCGAAACGCTTTTCCAGCGCTTCATAGGCGATGCCCTTCTCGGTGAAGCGCTGGGTCCAGTAGCCGAGCGAGCGCTGCGGCACTCGGAAAGCGGTCTGATGGGTCTCGCCGACGCCGCGGCGTCCGGGCGATGCACCGGCCCAGGGGAAGAAGGTGAGGATGGTGCCGGGGCGGCCGGTCTCGTCGCCGTAGTAGAAGTGATAGGTGCCGGGATCGTCGAAATTGACCGTCTTCTTGACGAAGCGCAGGCCGAGATCCCGCGTGTAAAAGCCGAAATTGCGGATGGGGTCGCCGGCGATCGCGGTGACATGGTGCAGTCCAGACATTGTCGTCCTCCAAAGCTTGGGGAGCGTCGTGCTCTGGTCGGAAATATTGTTCCGCTTTGGATTGGAGACAATCCATGCAAATATGACGGCTATGTCTACGATTTGGAAACAATCGGTCGAGGCCGGCCTTGGATAAGCTCGGCAGCCTGCGGGCGTTCGTGAAGGTGGTCGAAAGCGGCAGCTTTGCCGAGGCCGGCCGGCAGCTGCGGCTGTCGCGCTCGGCGATCAGCAAATACATCGCCGATCTCGAGGAGAGCCTCGGCGTTCAGCTGCTGAACCGGACCACAAGGCACGCCAGCCCGACCGAGAACGGCCAGCGCTATTTCGAGCGCGCGCTCGTCATCCTCTCGGAGGTCGAGGCGGCTGATCAGGCGGTGACGCAGGCCCAGTCGGCGCCGCGGGGGCTGCTGCGCGTCAACGCGCCGATGTCGTTCGGCACCATGCGGCTCGGGCCCGTGCTCGCCGATTTCATGGCGCGATATGCGGAGCTCCAGCTGCAGATCGTGCTCAGCGACGACCTGCTCGATCCCGTCCAGGACGGCTTCGACGTGACCTTGCGGATCGCGGAATTGGAGTCCTCCAGCCTGATCGCGCGAAAGATCATGCCGGTGGCGCGCATGATCTGCGCCTCGCCGGATTATCTGGCGCGGCACGGCGCGCCAAGACATCCGCAGGACCTGCGCGAGCATGTCGCGCTCACCTACGGCTTCCTGCTAACCGGCAATCAATGGAAGCTGACCGGCAGCGACGGCGATCACTGGATCCAGCCGGCATGGTCGCTCTGCGTCAACAACGCCGAGGTGCTGCGCGACGTCGCGATCAAGGGCCGGGGACTGGCGCTGCTGCCGGAGTTCATCGCGGCGGATGCTTTGCGGAAGGGCGAGCTGCGCGCCGTGCTGAACGACTATTCCGCGCCGCCGCTCGCGCTCTATGCGGTCTATCCGCCGACGCGGCATTTGTCGGTGAAGGTGCGGCTGTTTATCGACTTCCTCGTCGAGCGGTTTGGGCGCGACGAGGAGGTGGGCACGCGCCCGCGCTGAGGACTGGGCCTGAGCGCGTCGCTTGTGCCTCGTCAAGGGGGACGTCCGCTACGGCCTCTTGATACACGTCCTTTTTCGCGCAGAGCCCTTCCTGGGTTTGCCCGTAACGAGATCCACGTCGCTTCCGCCAGTGACTTTTTTGATCTTCCCTGGCCCACAGGTGCCGTCGTCGACGAGAACGCTCTGACCTGCCGGAAGCGTGCCAGGCGCCGGCTCAGACGTGAGTTGCGCTTGGGCCGACGTTGCAGCGAGAACGAACGCCGATGCGAAAAATAGTCTTTTCATCTAACTAACCCCAGGTTGAAAGAGGGCCACTCTATCAATCAAACGATTTCCGTAAAGAAACTTTCGATGGTTCTCCCGCTTTGGCCTCAGCCGGAGATCCTGCGATCAGCCGAGCGCTGTCCCGCCGGCCGCAGCAACTCGTCCAGCGCACTCATCGAGGCTTTCTGGAGCGCGGCGAGGTCCTGCGCGGCGCGCTCGCACTCCGGCGCGGACATCGCGGGCGCGGCGTCCTCGACCTCGCGGCAGCGCTCGAACAGGCGGACGAGGCCGAGCGCGCCGGCGGCGCTGCCGAGCTGGTGGGTGAGGCGCGCGAGCTGCTTCTGATCGCCGGTGGCCGCGGCCCTGGCGATGTCCGCGATCAGTCTGTCGCTGGTCTTCTGCAGCAGATCATGCAGCTTCGCGATCTGCGTCGGGCCCAGCAGTTCCCTCTGGTCGTCGAGAAAGTGGCGGTCGATCAAGGCGCCGGTCGCAAGCCGCATTGCGCTCGGCTCTTGCGCTGGATCGTCCTCCATCGCTTCGCGCAGGGCGTTGATCAGGATCGGCTTGCTCACGACCTTGGCGATGCCGGCGCCTGCGAGCCGCTCGCGGGCGCCAGTGGACACGTCGGCCGTCACGGCGATGATGCGCGGCATCTTCGGCAGGCCGAGCGTGCCGATCCGCGAGGCCGCCTCCACGCCGTCCATGTCGGGCATGTGCAAATCCATCAGGATGACGTCGAACGCCTGATCGCGGGCAAGCGCGACGGCCGATGCGCCGTCTCTTGCGATGGTGGGGTGGTGGCCGAGCCGCTTCAGGATCGCTTCGCCGACCTCGCAATTGACGGGGTCGTCGTCGACCAGGAGCACGCGGAGCCGCCGCGACGGCATCGGAAGCTCGCCTTGCGCGTTGCCGCTCGCGGCGATGCCGAGCGGCACGTGAAGCGTGAACGTGCTGCCCGCGCCCGGCGTGCTCGCAACCGTCAGCTCGCCGCGCATCAGGCGGGCCAGGCGGCGCGCGATCGCAAGGCCAAGGCCCGTGCCGCCGAACCGCCGCGCGATGCTGTCGTCGGCCTGCACGAAATCCTCGAAGATCCGTTCGTGCATGTCGGCCGCGATGCCGATGCCGGTGTCGCGAACGGTGATGCGCAGCAGGATATGATCGTCGTGCCGCTCGGCGACCGCGTTCACGGCGATCCCGCCGGACGGCGTGAACTTGATGGCGTTGCCGATCAGATTGAGCAGGATGCGATTGAGCCGGACAGGATCGCCGTGCGCCGAGGTATGGACCGAGGCATCGCAGGCGAGGTCGAACGTCAGGCCCTTGCCGAAGGCCTGAGGACGCATCAGCTCGGCGGCGGCGTCGATGAGCTGGTCGAGGTGAAAGTCGCGCGTCTCCAGCGTCTCGCTGCTGGCCTCCAGGCGTGCATATTCCAGAATCGCATCGACCAGCGCGATCAGCGTTTCGCTTGACGCTGCGGCGGTCGCGAGGTGGCGCCGCTGCGCTTCGCCGAGGCCGCCGTCGTCGAGCAATTGCAGCACGCCCATGACGCCGTTCAGCGGCGTGCGCAGCTCGTGGCTGACGACGGCAAGGAAGCGCGACTTGGTCTCGTTGGCCTGCACCGCGAGGCTGCGCGCGCGCTCGGCGGCATCGTGCTCGGCAAGGGCGTGATCGCGGGCTTTCTCGAGCTCGGAGGTGCGCTCGATCACCTTGCGCTCGAGCGTGGCGTAGGAATAGCGCAGCTGCGCGGCCATGCGGTTGAACTGGTCGCCGAGTGCTTCCAGCTCGTCGCCGGACTTGATCGCGAGCCGCAGGCCGAGATCGCCGCTCCCGATCCGCCGCGCGCCCTGCGTCAGGAGCTGGATCGGTTCGGTCATGCGCCGGCTGAGAAAGAAAGACACCAGCACCGCACCGGCCAGCAGGACGACGAGGAGAAAGGTCGAACGGCCGATCGATGCGTAGATCGGCGCATAGGCTTCGGCGAGCGGCAGCTCGACGAACACCACCCAGCCGAGCGAGGGGACCGTCGCATAGGTCGAGAGCACGCGCTGACCGGTCAGATCCTCCTTGATCAATCCGCCCGAAGCCGGCCCTACGCCGTCGAGCGCGGCGCGGACGTCCGCGTGGCCGGAGAGGTCGCTGCGCTGCAGGGCCCGCCACAAATCGGGATGCGCGATCAGGACCCCCATGCGATCGACCACGTAGGCCTTGCCGGTGTTGCCGACCCTGATCCCGGTGACGAGGTCCCAGATGAAGCGCAGGTTGACTTCGGCGACGATCACATTCGGACTGCGGCCGGTGCCGCGCGTGGCGAGCGTCATGTACGGCTCGGTGTCGCCGAAGAAGTAGACCGGCCCGTAATAGGCCCGGCTTTCGTTCGCGCCGCGGAAGGCGGGGGAGGCGGACAGGTCGGCCTTGCTGCCGACCCGGTCGGCGACACGGCGGGACACGCGCACCTGCTCGAGCCCTCGCGAGTCCAGCTCGGCGATTTCCGCGATCGCCGGCGAGAGGCGCAGCAGACGAATCGTGTTCAGGCGCTCGTCTTCGTTGGTCGACAACTCCGGCGGCAGCCGCGAGAGCCACCGGATCTGGTTTTCGATCTGGTTGATGAACTGGCCGATCTGAATCGCCGCGGACGCCGCCTGCTCGCGCTGGGTTGCCGCCAGAAGCTGCTTCTGCTCGCGATAGGAGAACCAGACGTCGAAGCCGGTGTTGATGGCGAGCGCGGCAAAGGCGAGGGCGACGATCGAGTAGAGATATTTGCGGAACAGCCGGCCGGGAGGCGTCCGCAAATGTCCCTGGTCGGCCGTCTCGCTCACTCGCGGATCTCGTCGGCGCGCGCGAGCAGGGTGAAAGGCAGCGTCAATCCCAGCGTGCGGGCCACAGTGCGATTGATCAGCAGCTCGTATTTCCGCGGCGATTGCACCGGAAGATCGCCGGCCTTGGTGCCGCGCAGGATGAGATCGACGTAATCGGCCGAACGCACCTCCAGCGTCGGCCCGTAGCTCATCAGCCCGCCCGCATCCATGAAGTAATGGAACGGGTAGATCGTGGGCACGCGATATTTGTCGGCGGCCGCGACCACCGCCTTGCGGTTGATCACGAGGAAGCTGTCGACCAGTGCGACCATCGCCGCCTTGGGCGGCTCGGAAAAGCGCCCGACGACCTCGTCGATCCCCGCAGGCGCGTCGACCGGGGCGGGGATCACGGATACGCCGCATGAAGCGGCTTCCTGCTCGATCGATTCGAGGAAGAAGCGTCCGCCGCGCGGCGTGGTCGCGGGGTTGAACAGGATGCCGACACGCACGATGTCGGGCACGGCCTCGCGGATCAGCTGCAGCCATTTGCCGCCCATCTCGGCGGTGCTGTTGGTGAAGCCGGTGACGTTGCCGCCGGGATGCGCAAGGCTTTCGACGAAGCCGTTGCCGACCGGATCGTTGGCGGTCGCGAACACGATCGGGACGGTCTTGGTGGCTGCGAGGACAGCCGCAGTTTCGACCGTCGAGCCGGTCAGGATCACGTCCGGTTTGAGGTCGAGCAGTTCCTGAATCGCCGCCTTCAGCCGGTCCGGTGCGCCGAAGGTCGAACGGAGCTCGAGGCGGAAGTTGACGCCTTCGACCCAGCCGCGCTGTCTCAAGCCGACGACGAGACCGCCAAGGCGGGAGGTCGCGCTGTCGATCATGCTCCGCCTGGTCAGCTCGTCGTCGAGCGGCAATGCAGTCAAGGATGCGACGATGCGCATGCGATCGGACGTTGCGCCGAGCGCGATCCATCCCGCAGCGGTAGCTCCCGCAAGACCAATGAAGCCGCGGCGATCGACCGCGAAAGCGGAACGCCGTTCGGTCATGGAATTCTTTGCATGATGGCCTGCCCCGGTTCGATGCTTAGCGCGAACGGCCGGTGACCACAATTGATCAAAAAAAGCACTTGTGAATGTTCATTCGCAGCGTTTGGCAGCCTGATCCCGTATTCCTACGCTGCCAAAGAGTCGCTGTTTCGAACCTTGTCTCCTCGGTGGCATCTTGTAACGCTTTGTCGCGTTGCAACATTTTCCGTCTCGGTTGCGACGACGGTCCGGGGAGCCTGATTTCGCAGCTGCCGATTTTTGAAGCGTTCTTTCAAGTTTGTTTCGAAGGTTTCGATGCGCAAAATCTATCTCATTCCGGCCGTCGTCGGCCTTGCTCACCTCCGTTGCCGCCGGGCCGCTCGCGGCCCAGG
>NZ_JXDL01000001.1:2408427-2460177 GCF_001590795.1 Bradyrhizobium sp. AT1 | reverse complement strand
CGACGTGCGCGCGGCGATGACGAAGGATTTCAACGCCAAGCCCGATGCCATCAGGGCGCAGGACAACGCCGCCGAGCTGACGCACAGCATCCTGCTCTCCGTTCCGGAGTTGCTGCCGAACGGCGGCACCGCCGAGCTCTCCTACGTGTTCGGCTACAAGTCCAAATCGCTGATCCAGGTCGGCGCGGTCTGGTCGAAGGGGACCGACGCGGCGATGACGCCGGAGAAGCTGTTCTCCAACGCCAACATCCTGCGCGCCCACTTCATGGGCGAAGGCTTCAAGCCCGAGTCCATCGCGGTCAACATGCCCGTCGCCGGCGGCATCGTGATGTTCCGCGGCAGCGACGCCAAGGATCGCTCGGTGATCCTGCTGCTGCAGGGCACGTTCGAGAACAAGGAGAACAACCAGCGTCTGCTGACGCCGACCAGCCTGCTGCTGTTCTACGTGGCCGACGCCAAGAGCCCCGACATCTTCAAGCTGCCGCCCGGCCAGTTCTGATGCCGGACGGCGGCACGACATTCTCCCACCCGGTTGTGGATCGGCGCCAATGCCGATGAAGAGGATCTGACATGCGCGGACCATCTGCGGCGCAAGACAATGACGAGCTGACGACGTTGCGCAAGCTTTCGCGCTTCCGCTCGATGTCGCTGCTCTGCGCGATGCAGATGGTCTTCCTGCCGGTGTACAGCGTCCGCGTTCAGGCGCAGACGGCGAACGTCATTCTGCCCGACGGCCGCACCGGGACGAGCTTGCAGACCTCCGGCAACGTCACCAACGTCACGACGTCGACGGTCTCGGGCGCCAACGCCTTCAACTCGTTTTCGCAGTTCAGCGTCGGGCAGGGCAACACGGTCAACCTGCAGCTGCCGACCGGCACGCAAAATCTCGTCAACATCGTTCGCGACGCGCCGGTCTACGTCAACGGCACGCTGAACTCCTACATGAACGGCGCGATCGGCGGTAACGTCTATTTCGCCGATCCCAAGGGCTTCGTGGTCGGCCGCAGCGGCGTGGTCAATGTCGGCAGCCTCAACGTCTCGACGCCGACGCGCGAGTTCACCGACAGCCTGATCGGCGCGGGCGGGCAGATCAACCAGTCGGCGGTCGGCAATCTGATGGCGGGCTCGTTCCCGGTCTCGCCCGACGGCAACATCCGCATCTACGGCCGTGTCAATGCGATCGACGGCGTGCGCCTGACCGGGCAGAACGTCTTCGTCGGCGGCGCCACCCAGCGTGACATCGCCAATCTCGATCATGCGGCCAAGTTCGCGGCCTCAGTCAACTCCAAGGGCCTGCGCAGCGCCAGCTCGATCACCGTCAGCAACGGTTCGATCCATATCGGCGCCGTCAACAACGCGCGTGTCAACGGCCGCCTGACCGCGCGCAGCAAGACCTCGACGCCGAGCAACGTCACGGTCGAGGCCGGCAACAATATCGATGTCGGCAAGAACGCCAGGCTGAACATTGCCAGCAAGACCGGCGATGCCGGCGAGATCCGCCTGAAGGCGGCCCAGAACCTGACGGTCGCGGGCGGGGCCAAGTTCGACGCCAGCGCGAAGACCGGCAATGCAGGTCTGGTCGATTTCAGCGCGAACGGGATCATCGACATCGGCCAGGGTATCAAGGTCAACCTCAGCGCGGACAACGGCAAGGCCGGCACGCTGCTGATCGACCCGACCGACCTTGTCGTCGGTGATGCCGCCCAGGGCGACACGGGCGTGACGCTGTCGAACAGCTCTGTGGCGGCTGCGATCAACGGGCTCAGCGCCGGTGCCACCTACCTCATCCAGGCAGACAACTCGGTCACGCTGGCGGCCCACGCGGTGGTCGATACCCGTCGTCTCGATGCCAATGGTTATTCGACGGGCAATGCCAACGACATCCGGATAGAGGCGCGGATAATCGATATCCAGAACGGCGCGCAAATTCTCGCGCAGGCTGTCAACTCCGCCAGCACGCATTACACCAGCGGCAATGTGACGCTCGCGGCGACGGCGAGCGACAGCAAGCTGTCGGGCCAAGCCACTGCGACGTCGGGAATTACGGTCGACGGCCGGATTACCGGCGGTGACATCACGATCGCATCGGTCTCGACGGCGTCGTCCAGCTTCACGAGCTCGGTCCCTGGCCTCTTTACGCTGGTGGGCACCACGCTCGCGGCCTCAATGCTCGGCATCAACGGCGGCTACGTGGCCGCGAGCGCCACCGCGACGGTCAATATCAACGGCAACGCCAACATCAACGGCACCGGCAACGTCTCCATCGCCTCGCATGGTTCGGAGACGGCGCAGGATCCGGCGATTGCGAGCACCTTGATCGGCGGCTCGCCGATCGGCGCCGCCGCTGTCGTCGGCAAGATCGACGGCAATGTCAGCACCAATGTTGCCTCCGGCGCCACGATCAGCGCAGGCGGCAACCTCGGCATCCACGCCATCAACGATGCAACGTTGGCCGTTACCGCGGTCGCAGCGACCTCCAGCGCGCAATTCGTCGAGACGGTGGCCTATTCCACCGGCTCGGTCTCGACCACAGCCAATGTCGGGACCGGCGCGAACCTTTCGGTCGGCACCGTGAATGCATCCGGCAACTCGCTGACAGTGCGAGCGATCAATAACAACTCGTTCTCGACCGGCGCCACGTCGGTTGCGCTGAGCACGCCGACCGCCAGCGGTGGTGTTGGCGGGGCGCTCGCGATCAGCGACGTCACCACATCCGCAACCGCGAAGCTCGGCTCGTCGCTGGGCACCAGCGCGTCGTCGCGGATGAACGGCTCCGTTCTGGTCGAGGCGACCTCGAACACGACGAGCAACTCGACCATGGCGTCGACCATTGTCGGTACGCCGGCGCTGGTCGGCGCGATCCAGGGGTTCCTGGTCTCCAGCCCCAGCCTGTCGGGGATGATGGCTCAGCAGATGGTCTCGCTGATGCCGGTGAACTTCAATTTCAAGGCAGCCGGAGCGCTGTCGCTGGCCAACAGCACTGAAAACGCGACGGCATCGATCGGCCAGAATCCGAGCGGCGGCGCGCCGAGCCTTTATGTCAGCGGCAACGTCGCGGTCGTCAGCACTCTCATCGATCGGGGCGTGCGCAGCAATGCGACGGCTTCCGCGATCACCAAGGACGTTACCAGCGGCGAGGGCGTCGCGATCAGCGCGGCGGTCGCCTGGGGCAATTTCAACCACAATTCCAACGCCTATATCGGCAGCGGCACCACCGTCAACGCGGCCAATATCGCCGTTGACGCCACCACCTCGATGCCGATCACCAATACCTGGCTGAAGTGGGACGGACTGACCGAGGTCCTCGGCCATCTCAACGGCAATCTCGGCGTTGGCGGCAATATCCTGACGAGCTATGCCAACGCTACGGCCGACGCTGGCGACGTGATCGGCCTCGCCGGCTCGATGAACCATTTCGTCGTCAACAACAACACGACGGCCTGGGTGGCCGGCAGCGCCAGTCTGACCGCGACTTGCACCACCGCGGCCTGCGGCAGCAGCTGGTCCGCGACGGTCAACAACGGTGACGTCCACACCTACGACACCAGCGTCCAGATCGCGGCGACCACGACCATGGCGTCGATCGACGCGGCCGGCAATGTCGGCACGCTCGGCTTCCTGTTCGGCAACACCTCGGGCGGATCGTCCGTGGGCGGTGCGCTCAATCTCGTCCAGTTCAACACCAACACCATCGCCGGCGTTTCGGACCGCGCAACGCTGCGCGCGGCGGACGACATCGCCGTCAACGCGATCACCTCGGACCAGTTCGTCGCCGTCGCGCCGTCGTCCGGCAAGGCCGCCGGAGCGCTGGCGTTGAACGGCATCACCTCGCTCGGTTTCCTGAACAACACGACCCATGCGTCGATCTCGAGCCAGGCCACCGTCTATGCCCCGACCGTCGGCATCCTGGCGCAGCAGGACCTGTCGGTCGTGACCCTGTCCGGCGCGATGAGCTACAATGGCAGCGGCGGTTCGGCGGTCGGCCTGTCGGTCGCCTATCTCGGCGCGAATACCGACACTTCCGCCTATATCGGCGATAACCATTCCGACATCCGGCCCGGCGTGTTCAGCGCCAACGACCCGTTCGCCGGCACCAGCGGCGGAAGCGGATCGGTCAACGTCGACAATCTGACGCTGAGCGCGACCACCTCCGGACGCATCACTGCGGCCGCCGTCGCGGCAGCGGTCTCAGATCCGGCGTCGTCGAGCTTCTCCGACAAGGCCGACGCTGCCGGCGCCGCCGCGACCGGAGGGGCTGCCGGCGTGGCAACGGCCGCCAGCAAGATCAGCTCGACTTCGGGATCCAGCACCAGCGGCTTCAGCCTCGATCTCGCTGGCAGCTCGTCGGTGAGCGACGTCTCGCTCGGCACCAGCGCCTATATCAAGAACACGACGGTCAACAAATACACCACGGCCAGCGCTGTCACGACCAATACGATCGTTCAGGCGCTCAACGACACCATGCTCAACAACGGGTCCGGCTCCGCGGCGCTCAATCTGGCCGGAGCGTCCGCCACCGGGGCTGCGATCGGCGGTGCGATTGCGTCGGCGATGTCGAACAATGCGACGCTCGCCTATATCTACGGCACCACCATGAACGACCAGAGTTCGGTGACGGTGCAAGCGCTCAATGGCGGCTCGGAAACCGTCGTCGCTCTCGGCGTGGCGGGATCGAGATCCAATTCGGCGTCGCTCTCGGCCTCGGTCGGCATCATCACCGACAGCGCCAACGCCTATATCGAGAGCTCGACGATCACGGGCCAGGCGACCGGCGTCAATCGCGCGCTCGAGGTTGACGCCTACCAGACCACGAACATTGCGATCGGGGGCGGCTCGCTCTATCTATCGGGTGGCCAGGTCGGCGTCGGCATCGGGCTGACCTATGCGTCGATCGCCGATCCCTCGGGCGGCAACGCCACCGACGCGCATATCCGTAGCACCGGAATCTCGAACTACGACACCCTGCTGGTGATGGCCGACAGCGCCAGCGTGATTGCGGCTGGTGCGGCCTCGGGCGGGGGAGGGGCCAGCGCCAACAGCCTTGCCGGCGCGATCGTCGTCAGCGAGGTCACGCCCACCACGACGGCTTACATCAACAGCGGCTCGACGGTGAACATCAATGTCGGCAGCGTGACGGTGCTGGCCGACAGCGGCGCGGTCTCGGCGCTGGACACGGCGCTCGGCAACCTCGTCAAGAAGTCGAACAACAATCATCTCGCCACGGACACCTGCACGGTTGCCGGCGGCACGGGCGGGCAGAACTGCATCGACTTCAGCGCGTCCGCGCTCAACGACGGTACCGGCAACGGTCCGGGCGCCAGCATCGTCTCCGTTGCGGGTCTGATCCAGGCCGGCAAAAACAATGTCGGTGCCTCGATCGTCTACAACACCATCGCCACCACGCATTCGGCCTACATCGCCAACGTGCTGATGTCGGCCCCGGGCAATGTCCGCGTCAGCGCGGTCGATTCCTCGAAGATCCAGGCGGTCACGATCGGCTTTGGTCTCGCGACCGGACAGTTCGCCGGCGTCGGCGGCACGACGATCAGCTCGATCAGCAATACCGTTTCGGCCGCGATCGGCAACAATTTGTCGAGCGCGTCGCAATCGTCCGTCACGGGCCGCAATATCTCCGTCAACGCAACCGACAGTTCCAGCATCACCGGGACCGCCGCGATCGCGGGCGCCTCGACGCAAGGAAGCGCCGCGGGCCTCGCGCTCGTCTACAGCAGCATCGCCAACAATGTCAGCGCCGGCGTCACCGGCTCAAAGCTGATCGCCTCGGGCAATGTCGGGGTCAACGCGAACTCGAACGCCAACATCTCGACGGTCGCGGTCGGCATTGCGATGTCCTCGCAGGTTGGCCTCGCGGGTTCGGTCGCCACCAATCTGATGGGGACCAACGTCACCGCCGGCATCACCGCCGCCGGCACCAACGGCATCAACGGCGCCGATGTCACCGCGACCAACAATGTCGGCGTGGTCGCGGGCAACAACGACAAGGCGGCCGTATTCGCCGGCGCCCTCTCGATCAGCAAGGGCGCGGCCGGCGGCGCGGGCTCGCTGGTGACCAACCAGATCACCGGCACCACCGCGGCCTATATCACGGGCGCGAACACCAAGGTCGACGCGCTCGGGACCAGCTCCACCGATACGCTGTCGGTCAACAACGGCACGCTGGTCCATGCGTTCGACCTTGGCACGGCCCACGCGCCGACCGACACCACGCCCGATCTCTCCGAGAACCAGGACAGCGTGCGCGGCCTTGCCGTGGTCGCAAGCTCGCATCAGGCGGTCGTGACCAACGTCGCTTCGGTCGCCGCGAGCGGCGGCATCTCGATCATGATCAACCCGATCACCAACGTGATGAGCGGGGCGACGCGGGCCTATATCGACAGCGCGGCCATCGACACGCGCCTGACCTCCTCGACGCTCAAGCCGCAGATCGAGGTGGCCGCGTCGAGCTTCTCCTATTCGGGCGCGTTCGGCGCCGGTATCGCCTATGGCAGCAGCGGCGGCGGTGGCGCGACCATCATCTCGACGACGATGTCGCGTGAGACCTTTGCCTATATCACCAATGCCACGGTTGGCGGCGTCCAGTCGTCGAGCGAGACGGTCGGCGCCGTCACCGTGAAGGCCAATGCGGAGCAGGATGCGTCCTCGATCGCGATCGGCTTCAACACCGGCTCGGTCGGGCTGAACGTGTTCCAGGCGACCACGGAAGCCTATGTCGACGGCGGGGCGGTGACGGCTTCGTCGTTGACTGTCAACGCCAACAACAACACCGGCATCTTCTCCGCGAACGGCTCCGGCGCCTATGGCAGCCAGGCCGCGATCGGCGCGGCGTTCCTGGTCCAGGTCTCCTCGAACCGGACCCTGGCCTATGTCGGTGACGAGTTCCGCTATCAGGGCAATGGCGCTGCGCACACCACCGCGCTCAACTTGAGCGGCGCGCTCGACGTCGAAGCCAAGACCAAGAACCGTTTCGAGGCCTACGCGATCGGCGGCGCGCTCTCGACCGGCACGGCGGCGATCGCCGGCATGGCCAATATCGAGGTCGCTAACAACACCACCATCGCCGGTGTCTACGACACCACGCTGCAGGGGGTGACGGGCGGTACGGCAGGCGCGGTGACGATCAACGCGACCGAGGACGTCGCGATCAAGGAGATCGCCGGCGCGCTTGCTGTGGGCGCCAGCGGGGCAGGGGTCGGCGTTGGTGCTGCGGCCAACGTCATCGTGTTCAAGAGCCGGACCGTTGCGGAGAGCTGGAACAGCAATCTGAACTCGGTGGGCGCCATCAACGTCAATGCGCTCAGCACCAAGGAAGTGCTGTCCTACGCGGTGACGGCCGGCATCGGCGGCAGCGTTGGCATCGGCGCGACCGTCGGCGTCATCATCATCGGCACCAACACGGCCGATGCGGATACCCAGGGCCAGCAGACCGGCCAGCTCAATCAGGGCGGCAACGGCACCATCGCATCGGTCAACAGCGGCACCAGCAGCACGCACGGCAGTGACGCCGTCGCGAGCGGCACGGCCGGCAATCCGAACAGCGCCAATGTCAACTCGACCTACGACGTCAGCAATGTGCTGAGCGGCGGCAGCGACGTCGTGGTCGCGCAGATCGCGGGCGGTAACGTCAGGGGCTCGCAGGTCAATGTCGGAGCGACCAGCGCCAACGCGGCCAAGATGTATCTGCTTGGTGCGGGCTTTGCAAAGAACGTCGGCATCGGTGCGGGCATCGGCTACACCAGCGTCAACAGCACCGTGGTGGCCAATCTGAGCGACTACGGACGCAACGGCTCCGGGGTGCTGGTGGCCGCGGATACGCCTTTGGCCGTCGTGGCGCCGTCCGTCAGCGTTGCGGCGGTCGTCAAGGACGCCAACACCGGCCCTTATGCCGGCAAGACCATCGACACCGAGGCGATCGCCGGCGGTGCGGCGCTCTACTTCGGCGCCCAGGCCGCCGTGGCGGTCGGCAATGTCACCAACACCGTGACGGCGCTGCTCGGCGGCAATATTAGCGGCACGGGCGGGACCGGCGCTGCCGTCATGGCGCAGGACTCCACGACCCAGGTGGTCTTCACGGGCGGCGTCTCCGCCGGTGCCGTGGCCGTCGGCGCTTCGGTCGCGACAGCAAGCCGGCACAGCTCGGTCGCAGCGCGAGTCTTGAACGGCGCCACCATTAGCACCTCGCAATTGTTGATCGGCGCAGGCGGGGCAGGCACCCTGAGCACGACCGCAACCGCACTCGGCGGCGGCATCGTCGCCGGCTCGGGTGCGGACGCAGAGGCCACCGAGAACTCGGGCGTGCTGGCGGAGATCGGCGCCGGCGCCTCGATCACGACGTCCGCGAGCGGGATCGGCACGCTGGTGTCGGCGGCGATTGCGCCCAATTTGTCGAGCGAAGCGATCGGCGTTTCGGTCGGCGGCGGAGCCGTCGGCGTCGCCATCGCGAAGTCCACGGTCGGCGCCACGGTGACGGCCGATGTCGGCGACGCCGTCAGCTTCTCGGGCGGTGCGCTCGACGTGAGCGCCAAGGCGCTGGTTCCGACCAGCGGCACGACGACCTGGGCGAAGGCGCTTGCCGGCGGCGGCGGCTCGCTGATCGGCGCGCAGGGCAGCTACGCCCAGGCGTCACAGAACGCGACCGTGAGTGCCTATGGCGGGGTGGGGATCAGACTGCCCAACGCCAACGTGACCATCGAGGCCGAAAACGACAGCGCCCAATACGCCGAGGCGACCGGCCTTTCGAGCGGGTTCCTGGCGCTCGGCGCCACCGTCGCGCAGACGTCATCCAGCGCGCACACCTATGCCTATCTGGGGGCGCCCGCGGACATGGATGCCGCGAACCACGGCAATTACACCGGCGTCCTCTGGATCAAGGCCACCGGCACCGACACCAACGTCTCCAATGCGACGGTCGGCGCGGGCGGCACCTATGCCGGCGTGGCGGCGGTCGCCACCACCGGCTCGACCGCGGTGACCAACGCACGGTTCGACGGCGGTTCGACGGACGACACGCTCTATTTCGGCGGCTTCCGCATCGACGCCAAGCACACCACGAACTACATGGCGAGCGGCGACGCCTATCAGGCGTCCACGGCCGGCGTGTCGGCCGGCAAGGCGCGGAACGACGTCGACTCCACCACCACGGCCGAGATCGGCACGCATCTGATCATCAATTCGGCGGCCGGCGACATGGTCGTCATCGCCAACGACATCGTCAACCAGGGCGGCGGCGGTGCGCGTTCGGGTTCCGGCGGCTCGTTCTCGGGAGCGGCCGCGCTCAGCGAATCCTTCGTGACGCAGAACGTCACCACCAATATCGGCGCCGGCACGGTGCTGAGCCTCAACGACGATCCCAGGACCTCGACCGCGGCGATCAACATCGAGGCCTACAACACGCTGAACACCAACGACACCGCCAGCCTCGCCACCGCCAGCTTCTTCGCCGGCGGCGGCGCCGAATCCAACATGACGGCGAATGCCACGCTCGCGGTGAACATCAACGCCCGGCAGCTGTTCAGCGCCGGCAAGATCTATGTCGGCACGGCGGCCAAGATGGCGGCGGCCAACAACGCCAATGCCAGCCTCTATGGCGCGATCGCGGGCGTCGGCGCCAGCACCAACAGCTGGGTGCATGCCACCCAGTCCGTGAATGTCGGCGACAACACGAAGATCGTGGCCTGGCGCGATATCACCATGTATGCCGGCCTCGCCGGCGACGGCTCGGTCTTCAGCAGCGTGCAGGCGACTGCGACGACGGTCGTCTACAACAACACGGCCATTCCGATCTCGACGCTCTACCGCGGCACGGCCAATGCGGACGACACCACCAGCCTGACCCTCGCTCCGACCTCGAGCGTGCTCGGCGCCCGAAATATCTATCTGGGCGCCACGCAGGGGCAGGTCACGGCCGCCGGCAACGGCAGCAACTACAATCCGTATCTCGACATCTTCAGCGCCAAGAACAGCGACAACCACAGCCACACCAGCGGCACCGGCGACGTCGCGCTCAACGGCCTCGTGGTCGCGGGCATCAACAACGATTTGAGCATCACGATCAACCTCGGTGCGAGCACGCCGACCCTGAGCACGACGAGCCCGTACTCCGCGCTGACGCTCGAATCCGTTTCCGACGTCAATCACTTCAACCCGGTGATGAGCTGGAACCACCAGACGGTCCAGTACACCACCATCGGCAACTTCAATCCCTATCAGCTGGTGGTCAACCAGCTGGCGACGCTGACCGGCCTGACCGAGACTCAAGTTCGCTCCCAGCTCGCGGCCGCGACGGCGACGAACCCCGCGACCATGTCGCCCTCCGGCACC
This sequence comes from Bradyrhizobium sp. AT1, assembly GCF_001590795.1. Taxonomy (GTDB): domain Bacteria; phylum Pseudomonadota; class Alphaproteobacteria; order Rhizobiales; family Xanthobacteraceae; genus Bradyrhizobium. The sequence continues at coordinate 2,449,839 of NZ_JXDL01000001.1, read as the reverse complement.
GATCCGACCGGCGACATCCAGCGCCAGATCGACACGCTGATCAAGCAGGCGCCGTTCACCTCCGACGCGCCCGGCAACGCCTTCGCTTTCGGCGACATCCTGGTCTCCGCCGGCAACGTCTCCATCCTGGCGCAGAAGCTGACCGGCAACAGCGGCACGAACCCGGCCGCGCCCGCAGTCATCGCGCGCAGCTCGCCCTTGATCAAGATCGAGAACAAGGGCCTCGACTTCATGAGCCTCGGCAACCTCACGGTCACCGACGTGAGCGGAGGCAACATCACCTACCGCCAGATCGACCATGTCGACCCGGATTCACACTCCAACGTGACCTTCACCGCGATGCCGAGCGCTTCGCCGGTCATCGACATCTCGGCCACCTACAATCGCCTGGATCCCGACAGCGGCCAGGGCATCGACCAGAACGGCAACGTGCTGACCCGCACGCCCGACATCTATTTCAACGGTGCCGTCAACAATCCGAACGGCCTGCTCAAGGTCGTCAACAATCTCGGCAGTGTCGTCGCATCGCAGTCGCTCAGCGCCGCGACCGTCCAGATCGTGGTGCCCAAGGGCACGTTCACCTTCCTCGGCGGCATCGGCAGCTTCTACGACAGCAGCAGCGCCGTCACCTCGCAATGGGCCAGCACCGAGAACAGACCGGAGGACGCGCTGACGGCGGTGATGACGGCGGCGACCTATCTCGGTGCCTACGGCGACTACTATACCGCTCCGCATATCGGGTCGGGAGGCGATCACCCATATTTCTATTATTGCTGCGCCAGCGGCAGTAGCGGCATCTATGCACCGGTCGGCAACGCCGACGCCAGCACGATCTTCACCGCGCGCATGCTGATGACGTTCTACGACGGCACGTCGCTCTACTCGTCGATATTCCTGCCGATGGGCCAGGGCGCACCCGGCAACGGCAATCCCAACGCCGGCAGCGTGCCGAGCGTCAGCACGCTGCAGCAGATCGAGGGGCCGACCAGTCAGGTCATCTCGACTGCGCCGTGGGAGAAGACGACCTATGATGGGCGGAACGTCTACGCGGATAGCGGTCCGTACAAGACGCCGTTCAATTGTGCGGGCTGCTCGGCGTTCTTCCAGGTCATCAACATCCAACCGGATGCGATCACGCCGAAGACCGCTGAGACACCGGCCACCGTGACGGACACCCGGACCATCAGTGCCCAGGCAGTGATCATCTCGGCGTCGGTGATCAACATCAACGGCATCATCCAGGCCGGCTCGAGCAGCAATTACTCGGTCAACATCGGCGCCGACGCCGCGCAGCAGGTCACGAATCTCAAGAACAACAGCGCCGCCTTCGCCCAGGCCCAGGCCAACGCGCGGAACGGCAGTTATGTCGACATCGCGGGGGCCAACCTGACGACCTCAGGCACCGGCGACGTCAAGATTGGCGTCAGGTACAACGCTCTCACCGACCAGTTTATGCTGAACGGCGTGGTACAGGGCGCCGGCGGCTACGTCTATCTGAACGGCAAGATCATCTCGACCTCGACCGACAATACCCAGACCCAGGGCAATATCGAGATCAAGGGCGGTGCCGGCACGATCACGGTCAACAACACCAGCGGACTTGCACTCGTCACCAACACCATCAATACCGGCGCCACCGCGCAAAGCGTGGTCGAGATCGTCGACCAGCTCCAGGGGAAGACGACGTGGTATGTCTACGATCCCAAGGCGGCGAGCAACCAGCAGGTAACGAAATACGAGACCAACAGCGTCACTGCGGCCGCGGTCGACCCGTCGATGATTACATCCAGGACTGGTACTGCCGGCATCCAGTACGCGACGCAGGCGAACATGCTCTATCAATGGGTCGACACCGCAACGCTGGATCGCCCGACCAACAGCACGCAGTTCGACTACGGCTGGCACTTCACGCCCAATCAGGCCACGGGGGCGAACTGGACCACCACGACCAGCCTGGTTTCCGGCGTCCAGAGCACCAACTACCAGAAGGTCACCACCGCCACCGGCAGCTATCACTGGGCGGACGGCGTGGACGCGCAAGGCAACATCAATCCACTCAACACCCATCCCGACAAGTGCTGCGGTGCGGACGCCCAGTTCAATTGGTACCAGGCGATCTACGATCATCTGACGCTCACGCTGACCAACACGGTCAAGGCGTCGAACCCGATCAACATCAAGTTCACCGGCGGCGGCAATAGCGACGTCCTGGTCAATTCGACCTCCGGCATCGTCATCAACGGGTCGATCAACAACCTTCAGGGCACGACGACGCTCAACGCCACCGGCACGAACTCGTCCATCACGGTCGGCGCCAATGCCAACAACCCGGTGATATCAGGCACGAGCGTGACGCTTCGGGGTGACGGCGGCATCGGCACGCTCGGGGCCACCAAGGCTCCCGTCCAGGTGCAGCTCTATGGCGGCAGCCTGACTGCGAGCTCGATCGACCGCGACATCGCGATCGCAGCCGTGGGGGCGCTGTCGATCAACCAGGTCAAGGTGAATTCGGCGGGCGCCACGCCGCAGGGCAACGTCTTCCTCTCGGCGGTCGGCGACATCAACTCGGCGTCCGCCTACAACCCCGCCAACCCGGTCGTGATCGGCAAGAACATCGAGATCAACTCCACGTCCGGTGCGATCGGTGCGACGAGCGCCGTCGTCAACGGCGCGAGCACGCTGACCAACATCAATCCGCTGGTGATCCAGGCGACGGGGACGGTCCAGGCGGGCGGCAGCGTCGACGGCGGCGTGCTCGACAGCACTTCTGCCACCGGCACCTACATCATCCAGTCCAAGGGCGACCTCCGCCTCGGCACGATCCAGTCGACCGGCGGCCCGGTCTTCCTCGAAGCCGCCGGCTCCGACGGCAACCAGGCCAGCATCCTCAATGGCCGGGCGGCGGTCGGTCTCACCCAGGCGCAGAGCCAGCATCTGCAGGACGTCTGGGCCAGCCTCGATCTGCTCAGCGGCAACGCCGCGACCAACGCCGTCAACAGCTACCAGTCGATGGTGACGTCGGCCTACAACGACTATTTCCAGCTCAAGAACATCGCTTTCCCCAACGGCAGCACCTACAACCCCACCTCGGTGGGGCAAACGGTGCTGCGGGCGCAAGTGGCTGCCAAGCTCGGCATCGATCCCGCCGACGTCACGACGACGCAGATGAAGACCGAGGCGACGACGCGGTTCCTGCGGGACCAGTTCCTGCTGGGCAAGATCAGCACCGACGAGCTCAAGACCTCGCTGACGAGTTTGCTCGGCACCGCGCCTGCGGATCCGCTGGGGACGGTGTTCGGCAGTTCACTGTCCACAACGCTGTTCACCAAGCTGTTCGACGGCGTCTCGACGGCCAATCAGCGCCTGCCGACCAACACGGCGCTGCAAACGGCGCTGAACACCTATAACGCGAACTACAGCTATACGCTGGCGTCGACCGAGCGGGTCTACGGCATCATCACAGCGGGCGCGCAGTGGACGCAGAGCCAGCTCGCCTACACCGTGTCGTCGTCGTCGATCGGCGCGGCGCCGCCGCCGATCGACGAGAACGTCATCGCCAATGTCAGCGCCAACCAGATCATGCTGTATGCGCCGCGCGGCTCGGTCGGCAATTCGGCCGCGCCCCAGACCTTCACCTTCACCAGCGTCGATGCGTCGTCGCTGACGACGGAGCAGAGGGCATTGCTGTCCTCGGCCGGCCCCGGCCAGCTCACCGTCGGCGCGGTGACCGATCCGACCAGCCATGTCACGACCTATACGGTCAGCCTGTCGCAGCAGAATCTCGTCGTCGTCGACAACCCGATCGCGATCTCGGCCAAGGCGCTGACCAATATCTATCTCGGCAGCAAGAACGGCCTCGCGCTCGGCGGCGTCACCGCGAATTACGGCCCGATCACGGCCGCGCAGGCCAACGGCATCGAGGTGACCGGCCGCGGCGACGTCAAGCTCGACGCCGTCACCAGCATCTCCGCCAATGTGGGCGGGGCGGTGATCTCCGGCGACATCGCCAACCTGACGCTGATCGCCGAGCGCGGCAATGTCGGTGCTCCCGGCGCCGCCGGCGGCAATCCCGCCAACAATTCCAACGCGCTTCAGATCGCCTTTGCCGATCCGGGCCACGACCAGCTCGACCAGGTCTCGTCGGCGCAGGGCATCTACGTGAAGCAGACCACCGGCGATCTCATCCTCGGCAACATCTCCGCCGGCAACGCGATCCAGCTCGCCGCAGCCGGCAGCATCTACGCCGAGGCCGATTTCACCGACCGCAGCGCGATCCACATCCTCGGCACTGACCTCGACCTGCGCGCCGGCGGCAATATCGGCTTCAACGGCTCGTCCTTCCAGCCGTTGCAGGTGAACATCTCCGGCGCGGTGACCGGCACGGCGGTCGGCGATCTCAGCATCCTCGCCGTCACCGGCGATCTCGCGGTCGGCCGGAGCGGCGCCTATGGGTCGCTGACGGCCGGCGGCGCCCTGACGTTGAACGTGGCGCGCGGCGCGCTCGCCATCAACACCAGCATCGGCAGCGATGGCCTGATGCAGCTGCTCGCCAATCGCGGCATGACCTTCGCGGCCGGCACCAGCACGGCGCCGGTGGTCGCGACCAGCAGCTCGGACGGCGTGACGCTAGTGGCCGCGACGCTGTCGATGGGTGCCTATTCGGCCATCAACGCGGCCGGATTGATCTCGGTGACCACCACGGGCGATGCGACGATCGGCCAGCTGAATTCGTCGCAGTCCTATGCCGCCGCATTGAACAGCCCGTCGATCATCGTCACCGCCGGCGGCGTCGCCTCGCTCGGCGCGATCGTCGACAATGGCGACGGCCAGACCAAGTTCCTCGTGTCCGGCGCCGGCGCCGACGTGTCGCTGAGCGCTTCGAACGGCATCGGCGGCGCGACGAGCCGGTTCACCACCAACGCCACGCGGCTGTCGGCCAGTGCGAGCGCCGGCAGCATCTACCTGAAGGCGCTGACCGACACCGAGGTGAGCCTGCTGTCCGCGGCGAAGGGCAGCGTGGACATCATCGGCACGGGCGGGCTGACGCTCGACCAGGTGGTGGCGGGCACCGCGACCGGCGCGACCGGCAGCTTCAGCGCCGTCGCGAACAACGGCAGCATCGTGATCGGCACCGCCGACAGCAGCGGCTCGCAGACGATCCACGCGACGGAGAATGTGACGTTCAAGTCGCTGGCGACCACCGGCAACAGCGGCGATGCCGGAAGCATCAACGTCACCGCGGACACCGGCTTCATCCTGGCCCAGACGGTGATGTCGGGCGGCGTGGCCACGCTCGGCTCAGTCGCGGCCCATGGCTCGGCAAGCCTGCTGGCCGCCACGACCATCACCGGCAATACGCTCGCGGCGACGACAGGCTCCGGGCTGCTGACGGCCAACGGCGGCGCGATCAACTGGAACGCCCTCAATGTCGGGACGACGCTGGGCGTGACCGCGGGGCAGGGCAGCATCAATTTGCAGACCGCCCAGAGCGGCGGCACGCAGACCATTCACGCCCGCGACAATTTCACCTTCAATGCGCTGACCACGACGGGCGTCAACGGCGATGCCAGCAGCATCAACGTCACCGCGGACAACGGTTTCATCCTGGCGCAGACGGTGATGTCGGGCGGCGTCCCGACACTCGGCTCGGTCTCCGCCCATGGCTCGGCGAGCCTGATCGCCGCGGGCACCAACACCGGTCACAACCTCACGGCCGCGACCGGCAACGCAGTCCTGAGCGGCACGGTCGTTCGTTGGGATAATCTCAACGTTGGCGGCACGCTCGACGTCACCGCGACGACGGGAGGGATCACTCTCGGCACCGCTATCAGCGGCGGCACGCAGACCCTGCATGCCGTGAACGACATCGTCTTCAGCCAGCTCACCACGACCGGTATCCCGGGCGATGCCGGCGACCTCATCGTCAGATCCGACACCGGTTCGCTCCGCGGCGGATCGATCTCCGCCAACGGCGATACGCGTTTCGAGGTGGCCGGATCGGTCTCGTTCGACCGGATCAGCGGCAACATCGTCAAGATGACGTCGTCCGGGGATCTGACGATCAACTGGGTCAGTGTCGTGAGCGAGCTCGATCTCGCGGCCGATACGATCAACGTCAGGGGCGAGCAGGTCCGGTCCAACCCGGCAATCCCGATGATCCTGAACATCACCGGCTATAACGGCGGCGTCGCCAAATATGCCAACGTCTGGATCGATCCCGACAGCATCATCGTCAACCAGTTCAGGGTGGTGGATGCGAACTTCTGGACCGACGCGCACGCCGTCTCGATCCTGAACGGCTATGTACCGGGTCAATTGTTGCTCACCACGGCAACCCAGCAGATCCTGCTCAACAATCGTTCGCTGGCGCCGGCCAACGGGCCGAGCCTCCAGCTCTACCAGCCCGGCGGCGTGTTCACGATGAGCCAGGTCGGCAACGCCAATGTCAGCAACGCCTATGTGGTGTACTACACCGGCGATATCTCCGCGACTGTCACCAATTACGGGCCGAGCCACATCTGCTGCAACGCCTTCACCGGCGCCAGCATGATGCGCAACATCGCGGTCGACGGCGAGGGCAAGGAGAGTATCGAGTCCTGGCTCGCAAAGAAGGATGGCGGAACGTTCTACCTGCTCGGCCTCTCCGGCCAGGCGCGTCTCGACGCGCTGCTGACGCCGCGGCCGGTCGAGGCCGTCGGCTCCGGTCCCGCCGTCAACATCGAGGGCCTCAGCGACATGCGCAAGCTGCGCCAGAAGGGGCAGCGTGCGGGCCGCGCCGGGTGGAAGGACGCAAGCGTGCAGACGGCGAAGCCGGCCGTGAGCCGTCTCGCGGAGGCGTGGTAGAGAATGCGGGTTCTGAGGGCAGCTCTGGTGATCGGGCTTGCAGGGTCCTGCATTGCATCCGCACGCGCCCAGTCGATCAATCCCGGCGTGATCCAGAACGATGTCGACCGGCAGCGCCGCCAGCTCGAACAGCAGAGCGCACCGCCGAAGCTCACGGGGCCGGCTGTGATCGGCGGCGAGCGCGAGAAGCCACAGCTCCTGAGGCCGGGCGGGCCGAAATTCCGCCTGCGCAAGGTCACGTTCGACGAATCCAGGTTCATCACGCCGGCCGAGCTGGATGAAATCGCGAAGAAATATGTCGGCAAGGACGTCGATATCGCCGCGCTGTTGCAGCTCGTCGCCGACATCAACGCCGTCTATGCCGCGCGCGGCATCGTCACGGGCATCGCGACGCTGCCCGAGCAGGATGCCAAGGGCGGAATCGTCCGCGTCAAGCTGACCGAAGGCCGGCTGCAAAAGACGACCGTCGAAGGCAACAAGCAGACCCGCACCGACTACATCCTTCAGCGCGTGAAGGAGCCCGAAGGCGAGGTGCTCGACGTTCCCAAGCTCAACCGCGACGTGATCTGGTTCAACCGGACCAACGACGTGCAGATCAAGGCGCTGCTGCAGCCCGGCACGAGCTTCGGCCTCACCGACCTCCAATTCGCGGTGATCGAGCCGCCGGTCGACACCCTGCAGCTCTTCACCGACAACCAGGGCGCCGAGAACACCGGGCGTTGGGAGGGCGGGGCCTTCTACAAGCGCCACGGCCTGTTCGGGGTCGATGACCGCCTGACCTTCTATGGCGTCCGATCCGACGGAAATCTCAACGGCAACGTCGCCTACAGCATCCCGGTCAATCCCTGGGGCGGTCGCGCCGGCCTCAGCTATACCGAAGGCAAGATCAAGATCGTCCAGGGACCGTTCGTCGCGCTCGACGTCACCGGTCGGTCGAGCCAGGCGGCGGTCAATTTCAGCCAGCCGGTCTGGGTGACACAGGACTGGCTGGTGCTGCTCAACGCAGCCCTGACCGAGGGCAAGACGGTCAGCCGCTTCGCCACGGTCGCCGTGACCGACGACCACTACGACAAATCCACGGCGGGCCTCTCGGTGACCAAGTCGGGCAACACCTATTCGATCACGGTGTCGCCGGCGGTGAACTACGTAGCGTGGCACGACTACGTGCTCGGCAACAACCGCGCGTTCAGCACCTATACCGGCTCGCTGATCGCGACCAGCGCCGCGGGACCGGCGAACTTCAGCGCCAATGTGCTGGCGAGCTGGCAGTACACGCAGGAGAAGCTGCTGCCGGGCGACCAGATCTTCTCGATCGGCGGCCCCACCACCGTGCGCGGCTATCCCTCCAACGCGGCATCCGGTGACAGCGGCTATTATTTCAACGCCGAGCTGCACTACAACTGGTCGCAATGGCTGAGGGGCTTCGACACCTATATCTTCACCGATTACGGAGCGGTGTATTCGACCTTCCCCGGCGTCACCGAAATGGCTTCGGTCGGCGTCGGCTTCTCCTGGACCTATGCGTCATTCATGACCTTCGAGGCGAACTACGCGACGCCGCTGAAGATGGCGGTCTCGACCCAGAACCATTACGAGGCCTATGGCCGCGTGATCTTCCGGCCGCTGCTGATGTTCCAGAAGCAGGAAAGTGCTGCGCCGGCGGTTGCGGCACGTAAGTCGTAACCGGCGCTTCCCGTGTTCCGGACGCGGTGCGGCACGCAGTGACGCGCCGCAGAGCCGGGACCCAGAAGGCCATAGCGCCGGCTGTCGCGTGGGCCCCGGCTCTGCAGCGCACCGCCAAAGAGGCGCTGCGCTGCGTCCGGGGCACGAAACCGGAAGTCTTGAACAGTTTGCGTCCGGCGAACGAGCTTGTGCGCCGCTCGATCAACGCCGCAGCGTAAATTCCTCCGCCCCGCGCCGGTGCTCCCATCTCGCCTGCTCGAGCTCCGGCTGGTCGCACTCGACTTCGGGATAGCCGATGCAGAGATAGGCAATGAACTTCCAGCTATTGGGTACGTCGAGAACGGCGTGGATGCGATCCGGATTGAGGATCGACACCCAGCCGAGACCGATGCCCTCGGCGCGCGCGGCGAGCCACATCGCCGTGATGGCGGCGACCACGGAATATTCCGTGGTCTCCGGCATGGTAGCGCGGCCGAGGCCGTGGCCGATGTCGCTGGCCTTTTCGGCGAACACGGCGAGATGGCCGGGCGCCTGCTCCAAGCCCGACAGTTTCAGCGTGGCATAGCGCGCCGCACGTTCGCCGGCATAAGAACCCAAAGCGTCGGCATTGCAGGCCTTGAAATCGTCGGCCACGGCACGGCGGCGTGCGGCATCGTCGACGACGACGAAACGCCAGGGCTGGCTGAGGCCGACCGATGGCGACAGACATGCGGTCTCGATCAGGCGATCGATCGCGCCATCCGGAAGCGGGTCGCTGCGAAACCGGCGTACGTCGCGACGCCACACGAACAGCTCGCGCAAATGCCGGCGGAAAGTGTCGTCGAACTCGACCATGAACTAGCCTCCCACCTGGAAGGCGGCCGCAACCAGCAGGATCAGGATCTCGCCCAATTGCTCGAACGCACCGAGGATATCGCCGGTCTGCCCGCCGATCTGCCGGATGGCGAGCCGCGCCAGCATCAGGCCCGCGAGCGACAGCAGAAGCAGGCCGACCAGCGCCTTGCCGGGCCCCAGCGCGAGGGCGAGGGCGAGGGCCCCAAGTGCGAACGCAATGGCGACGCTGCGGCCGGGCGGCGCTCCCGCACTCGCCGAGAGGCCGTCTGGCCGCGCCGGGGGTACCAGCGACATGAAGGCGGGCACACCCGCGCGGGCCGCAATGTGCGCGGCGCAGAGCGCCAGCGTGACGGCCCATGGATTGGCGATCGCGGCGATCGCGCTCCAGCGCAGGCCAAACGACAGGATCAGCGCGCAGACGCCATAGGTCCCGATCCGGCTGTCGCGCATGATATCGAGCTTGCGCTCGCGCGTTCGCCCGCCGCCGAGCCCATCGGCAGTGTCGGCAAGGCCGTCTTCATGCAGTGCGCCGGTGATGAGAGCGGTCGCCGTCAAGGCGAGCAGGGCGGCAAGGTTCGGTGTCAGTCCGAACCGGCTGGCGATCTTGTAGACCATCGCGCCGACAAGGCCGACCAGCAATCCCGCAACGGGAAGCGCCCAGGTCGCGCGCGCCACGGCACCGTCGCCTGCGGGCTTCGACGATGCGACGGGAAGAATCGTCACGAACGACGCCGCCATCCGGAGATCGGCAACGATGTCTTTGAGAAGCTCGGCGCGCGGCATCATTTCAATTTCATGGGAAGGCCGGCGACGATGAACTCGACCTCGTCGGCAACGGCCGCGATGTTCTGGTTCATGATACCCGCGGCGTCGCGAAAGCTGCGGGCCAGCGCGTTGTCGGGGACGATGCCGAGGCCGACCTCGTTGGTGACGAGGACGACGGGGCTGTTCAGACGGGGCAGGGCGGCGGCGAGCTCGGTCACCTCTCGTTCCCAATTGCGCTCGGCGTGCATCAAATTGGAGAGCCACAGCGTCAGGCAATCCACCAGCCGTGCGCCGCCGCCATCGCTCGCGACCAGCGCGGCCAGGAGATCGAGCGGCACCTCGCGCTCGATCCAGTCGGTTCCGCGCCGCGCGCGATGGCTGGCGATACGTGCTTCCATCTCGCTGTCGAGCGCTTCGGCCGTCGCGACGTAGACGGGCCGCCCAGGAAAGGCGCGCGTACGCATTTCCGCGCGCTTGCTCTTGCCCGATCGCGCCCCGCCCGTGATCAAGATGACGGCCATGAAAGTCTCCTCGAGGGCCTGACTAATCACCAAACGCGGTCAAAGACAAAGCCGAAATCAGGCCGCCGGGGGCTTGCGCTTGGCCCACGCTTTGCGCAACAGGGGCGTGACAGGAGGTAGGATTGGGCTTTGCGGGCGCGATGGTGGTGGCGATGGCGGTGGATGCCCTCTTGGGCTGGCCGTCGTGGCTGTTCGCGCGCATCGGCCATCCCGTGACCTGGCTGGGGCGGCTGATCGGTGTCATCGATGCCGGTTGGAATCGCGATTCCGATCCACCGGCACTCCGCCGTGCCGCGGGCGTTGCTGGAGCGTCCGTGGTGATCGCGATCTCGGTTGCGGTCGGCTGGATGCTTCAGGTTTTGCTTCCCACGGGCTGGCTCCAGATCGTGCTGGTTGGTGTCCTCTCCTGGCCGTTGGTCGCATTGCGCTCGCTGCATGATCATGTCGCGGCGGTGGCGGCGCCGTTGCTGGCCGGTGATATCGCCGGCGCCCGCGAGGCGGTCTCGCGCATCGTCGGCCGTGATCCCACAGCGCTGGATGAGGCCGGCATCGCGCGCGCGGCGATCGAGAGTCTTGCCGAGAACGCCTCGGACGGCATCGTCGCACCGGTGTTCTGGGGCGCGGTGTTCGGGCTGCCCGGAATCTTGGGCTACAAGGCGATCAACACGCTGGATTCCATGATCGGCCATCGCAGCGAGCGCCACGAAGCGTTCGGCTGGGCGGCCGCGCGCATCGACGATCTCGCCAATTTCATTCCGGCGCGCCTGACCGGATTCCTGTTCGTGCTGCTGGCACCAAGACGATCCGAGGCGCTGTCGTGCATGACGCGCGATGCGCGCCGTCACCGCTCGCCCAATGCCGGCTGGCCGGAAGCAGCCATGGCCGGCGCGCTCGGCGTGCGGCTCAGCGGCCCCCGGATCTATCACGGCAGCACGACCGACGAGCCCTGGCTGAACGAGGGCGCGCGCGATCCGCTCGCCCGCGACATCGCTGAGGCACTGACGGTCTATCGCCGCGCCATGCTGCTGCTCGCCGGTATGCTTGCGATCCTGGCCTTCGCGTGAAAGAAGGAGGCATGCGCGAGCACGGTGGAAATCTCGATCTGGCCCAGCAGCGGTTTGGCGGCCGCACTGATGACTGGATCGATCTGTCGACCGGAATCAACCGGGTGCCTTACCCCGTGGGCGGGGTGAGCGCGCACGCATGGACCGCGTTGCCGTCGCGTGCCGAGATCGAGGCGCTGCATCGGGCGGCGCAGCACGCCTATCGCACGCGCGCGCCGATCGTGGCGACGGGCGGTGCGCAGGCCGCGATCCAATTGCTGCCGCAACTCGGGCCGCCCGGCCGCGCGCGCATCCTAGCTCCGACCTATAATGAGTATGCCGGTGTGCTGTCGGCCGCGGGCTGGGATGTGCAGGAGGTCAGCGAGCTCGGCGCGCTGGCAAGCGCAGACCTCGCCATCGTCGTCAATCCCAACAATCCCGATGGCCGGAATCAAGCGCCAAAGGATTTGCTGGCGCTGCTGCCGCGCGTCGGCCGTCTCGTCATCGACGAAAGCTTTGCCGACTCCGTCCCCCAGACATCGCTCGCGCCCGAAGCGGATCGGCCTGGACTGTTGGTCCTGCGCTCCTTCGGAAAATTTTACGGCCTTGCGGGACTGCGGCTGGGATTTGCAATCGGTCATGCCGCCGATATCGACAAGCTTGCCGCGATGTCGGGGCCATGGCCCGTCTCAGGTGCGGCGATCGCGATCGGCTGCCGCGCCTTGCGCGATGGTGCCTGGTCGGAAGCCACGTCCGAGCGGCTCGCGAGGGACTGTGCTCGCCTCGACGAAATGGCGCGAGGGCAGGGCTGGCGGCTTGTCGGCGGCGCTTCGCTGTTTCGACTTTACGGGACGCCGGACGCTCTTGCTGCGCAGGAGAAGCTCGCACGCAGCCAGATCTGGTCGCGCGCCTTCGCGCACAATCCGGCGTGGCTGCGCCTCGGGCTGCCCGGCAGCGAAAGCGAATGGACGCGGCTTGCCGAAGCGCTAGCGCGCTAGCGCGAGCAGGCCGTCGACGTCGAGATGTTTTTCGATGTGTTCGGCCAACGCATCGAGCGCGCTCTCGACCCGGGCGTGATAGGGCTCGCTGCCTGCGGGAATGTCGAGCTTGGCGAGATAGGCCTTGCGAAAATCATCCGAGGTGAAGAGGCCATGCAGATAGCTGCCCTGCACCCGGCCGTCGCGCGAGACCGCGCCTTCCGGCTCGCCGTTCAGCTTCGCGAATGGGCGAGCGCGATCGGGCCCGTCGGTGCGGCCGATGTGAATTTCGTAGGCCTCGATCGGCTGATCCGTCGCCGCATGCACAGCCGCGACGCGTGTCAACGTCTTGTGCGGGCTCATCACCGTCTCGACATCCAGCAGCCCCAGCCCTGCTGTGTCTCCCGCAGGGCCTTCGATGCCTTCGGGATCAGCGACGCTGCGTCCGAGCATCTGATAGCCGCCGCAAAGGCCGAGCACATGGCCGCCCCTACGGTGATGAGCAAGCAGATCGATGTCCCAGCCCTGCGCGCGTAAAAAGGCGAGATCGCCGCGGGTGGACTTTGAGCCGGGGATGATGACGAGCCTGACGTCGCCGGGGATTGCCTCGCCCGGGCGCACCATCACGAGGTCGACGCCGGGCTCGAGCTTGAGCGGATCGAGATCGTCGAAATTGGCGATGCGCGACAGCGCGAGGCAAGCGATCTTGCATTGGCCGGGCTTGCGCGCATCGCTCAGGCCCAGCGCATCCTCGGCCGGCAACTCGCCGGCGCGGGCAAACCAGGGCAGCACGCCGAAGCCACGCCAGGCCGTCTTCTCCGCGATCAATCTGTAGCCGTCGTCGAACAGCGTGGGATCGCCGCGGAACTTGTTGATGACGAAACCCTGGATCATTGCGGCGTCGTCAGGGTCGATCACGGTCTTGATGCCGACGAGCTGGGCGATGACGCCGCCGCGGTCGATGTCGCCGACCAGCACGACCGGAACATCGGCCTTGCGCGCAAAGCCCATATTGGCGATGTCGGACTTGCGCAAGTTCACCTCGGCCGGGCTGCCTGCGCCTTCGACCAGCACCAGATCAGATCGTGCCTTGAGGCGCTCGAAACTCTCCAGCACCGCGCCCATCAGTGACGGCTTCATCGCCGCGTAGTCGCGCGCACGCGCGGTCGCGATGCGCTTTCCATGCACGATGACCTGCGCGCCGACGTCAGTCTCGGGCTTGAGAAGCACCGGATTCATGTCGGTGTGCGGCTCGACGCCGGCGGCCAGCGCCTGCAGCGCCTGGGCGCGGCCGATCTCGCCGCCGTCGACGGTGACGGCGGCGTTGTTCGACATGTTCTGCGGCTTGAACGGCAGCACACGCAAGCCCCGCCGCGTGAAGGCGCGCGCAAGGCCGGCGACGATGAGCGACTTGCCCACGTCCGAGCCGGCCCCCTGGATCATCAACGCGCGTGCCATCGTCGTTCAGAACTCGACGCCGGCCTGCGCCTTGATGCCGGAGCGGAAGGGGTGCTTGACCAGCGTCATCTCGGTGACGAGATCGGCGATCTCGATCAGCTCGTCCTTGGCGTTGCGCCCGGTGAGCACGACGTGAGTCATCGGCGGCTTCGAGGTCGTCAGGAACTCCACCACCTCGGCGATGTCGAGATAGTCGTAGCGCAGCGCGATGTTGATCTCGTCGAGCACGACCATGCGCAAGCTCTCATCTGATATCAGTTCCTTGGCCTTCTCCCAGCCGGCGCGGGCGGCGGCGATGTCGCGGGCGCGGTCCTGCGTCTCCCAGGTGAAGCCTTCGCCCATCGCGTGGAACTGGCAGAGATCGCCGAAATGGCCGGTGAGCAGGCGCCGCTCGCCGGTGTCCCAGGCGCCCTTGATGAACTGCACGACGGCGCAGGGGAAGCCATGGGCGACACAGCGCACGATCATGCCGAAGGCCGAGGAGGACTTGCCCTTGCCGGCGCCGGTGTGGACGATGATGAGGCCCTTTTCGCCGCTCTTGGTCGCCATGATCTTGTCGCGGGCGGCCTTCTTCTTCGCCATTTTCGCGGCGTGCCTGCTGTCGGTATCCTCAGTGGTTTGGGTATCCGGTTCAGGCGTCATGGGTCCCGGTCCTTCGGCTTGACAAGAGGCGGCCACCGGCAAATGGTGACCCTGCGTTGGTTCCTGTCCTATGACAGGCGAAGAGGGAATGCGATAGGGTCCGAATCGGCAAGATTTGGGTCCAAAATGCAGCCGCCCCCGCGACCGTGACCGGAGAGATGCCCAAAGCCACTGATTCCCTGGGGGATCGGGAAGGCGGGGATCGAAGGGCAAAACCCTGCTCCGCAAGCCGGGAGACCTGCCAGCGCGACGAGTTTTGGACCGGCGGACGGGGTGTTCCGCGACGGGGAAACGGGCCTTCTGAAGAATGGTCCGTGTGCCTCATCGCCTCCCGCTGATATCTGGAAGAGGCGATGACCGTCACACTTCACGTCTGCATCACCTGCCGTGCCGGCGAGACGCTCGGCGAGGGCGAGACGACGCCCGGCAAGCGCCTGCATGGAGCGATCCTCGAGGCGGGCGTGCCCGAAGGCGTCAATGTGGTTCCCGTCGAATGCCTCTCGGCCTGCAGCCAGGGCTGCTCGGTGGCGCTCAGCGCGCCCGGCCGGTGGTCCTATGTCTATGGCCGCCTCTCCGAGACGAACGCCCAGGATGTGGTCGCAGGTGCTGCGGCTTACGCAGCCGCGCCCGACGGGCTCGTGCCCTGGCGCAGCCGGCCGGAAATATTCCGCAAGCAGTCGCTTGCCCGCATTCCCCCTATTGCCGCGTTGCCGGAGGCCGCCGAATGAACTCGCTCGCAAAAGTCCCGGTTACGGTGGTCACCGGCTTCCTCGGTTCCGGCAAGACCACGCTGATCCAGCATCTGCTCGCAAATCCCAATGGCATGAAGCTCGCGGTGCTCGTCAACGAGTTCGGCAGCGAGGGCGTCGATGGCGAGATCCTGAAATCCTGCGCCGATGAAAACTGCCCCGAGGAGAACATCGTCGAGCTCGCCAATGGCTGCATCTGCTGCACGGTCGCCGACGATTTCATCCCGACCATGGAGAAGCTTTTGGCGCGCCCGGTGCGGCCCGATCACATCCTGATCGAGACCTCGGGCCTGGCGCTGCCGAAGCCGCTCTTGAAGGCGTTCGACTGGCCCGAGATCCGCTCGCGCATCACGGTCGATGGCGTGATCGCGCTCGCCGACGCCGAGGCTGTCGCGGCCGGCCGCTTTGCGCCGGATCCGGCTGCGGTGGAAGCGCAGCGTGCGGCGGACGAAAATCTCGATCACGAGACGCCGCTGTCGGAAGTGTTCGAGGACCAGATCGCCTGCGCCGACATCGTGCTGCTGACCAAGGCCGATCTTGCCGGCAGCGCAGGGATCGAAGCCGCCAAGGCGGTGATCACCGCCGAGATGCCCCGCCGCGTGCCGATGCTGCCCGTCACCGACGGTGCGATCGATGCGCGCCTCATCCTCGGCCTCGGCGCTGCCGCCGAAAACGATCTCGCCGCGCGCCCCTCGCACCATGACGGCGAAGAGGAGCACGAGCATGATGATTTCAACTCTGTAGTGATCGATCTTCCTGAGGTGACCGACGTCGATGCGCTGGTCGCATCGGTTCAGCGTCTGGCGCGCGAGCAGAATGTGCTGCGCGCCAAGGGCTACATCGCGGTCGCGGGCAAGCCGATGCGCCTGTTGCTGCAGGCGGTGGGTGAGCGCGTGCGCCACCAATTCGACAAGCCATGGGGCGCGGGTCTCCGGCAGTCCAAGCTCGTCGTGATCGGCGAGCATGGCGATATCGACGAGGCCGCCATCAAGGCAGGACTTGGGCTTTCAGGATCTGGCATCTGATGCACGTCGTCTTCCGCGAGAGCCGCGGTCTGGAGGAGACCGCGACGCCAAGGGACATCGGCCAGGACCCGGCCGATCTCGTGGCGCTCTCCTATTCGGATTCCGATCTCGCCGCGTTTGCCGCCGGCTGGCGGCGCGGCCAGAGCAGCCTGCCGTCGCTGCGCCTCGCCAATCTCGCGGAGCTGCGCCATCCGCTCTCGGTCGACACCTATATCGAGAAGACGCTGTCGCAGGCGCGCGGCATCCTGGTGCGGCTGATCGGCGGCGAGTCCTATTGGGCGTATGGCCTCGCGGCTCTTCAGCAGCTCGCAAAGGATCGGGGCATCGTCCTTGCGGTGCTGCCGGCGGACGGTCGCGATGACGTCAGGCTCGATGCGTATTCGACACTGCCGGTCTCGACGCTGCGCCGGCTCAAGGTGCTCTGCGACACCGGCGGACCTGTCGCGGCGCAAGCGGCGATTGCACAGCTCGCGCTGGCTTCCGGACTCTATGCCGGTCCCGTCATCGGCGAGATGACCGTGCCCGAGATGGGATTTTACGATCCCGCGCGCGGTGTCATTGCAGCGCCGGCGGGTGGCGCGCAGCCGCTCGCGCTCGTCACGTTCTATCGCTCCTATCTCACCGCCGCGGATACCGGCCCGGTCGATGCGCTGATCGCCGCGCTGCGCGATAAGGGATTCGACGCCTACGGCGCGTTCGTGACCTCGCTGAAGGCCCCGGGCGTTGCCGATTGGCTGCGCGCGTATCTTGCGACGAATCCTCCGGCGGCGATCGTCAACGCGACGGCGTTCTCGGCCATCGGCGACGACGGCACGACGCCGTTCGATGCTGCATCGTGCCCGGTGTTCCAGGTTGCGCTCTCGACCGCGCAGCGCGAGGATTGGGCGACCTCGCTGCGCGGCCTCTCGCCCGGCGATCTCGCGATGCATGTGGTGCTGCCCGAGGTCGATGGCCGGCTGTTCGCGGGCGTCATGAGCTTCAAATCGGCCGCCGACCGCGATCCGGATTTGCAGTTCTCGCACCTGGCGCACAGACCCGATGAAGAGCGCGTGAAAGCCGTCGCCGCGCGCGTTGCGGCGTGGCGGCGCCTCGCGGAGCGGGCAACCGCCGAGAAGCAGCTGGCGATCGTGCTTTCGAACTATCCGGGGCGGCCGCATCAGATCGCGCATGCGGTGGGACTCGATGCGCTGGCTTCGGCCGAGGCCCTGATGTCCGATCTCGCCGAGGCTGGCTTCGATGTCGCGCCGGTTCAGGCTCTCGGTGAGACGCTGCTGACGCAAAATTTGACCTGGAGCGTCGCCGACTACCGCGCGGCGCTCTCGCGCCTGCCGCAAGCCTTGCAGGACGATCTCGCGCAAGCCTGGGGCGCGCCGGAGGCTGATCCGAGCTGCCGCGACGGCGCCTTTCATTTCGCCGCCATCGCGTGCGGTCAATCGATCATCGCAGTGCAGCCCGAGCGTGGCGACGCGGCCACGCGTGATGCCGACTATCACGATCTCGCGCGCACGCCGCGCCACGCTTACGTCGCGTTCTATCTCTGGCTCCGCGAGCAGGGGATCGACGCCGTCGTGCATATGGGCGCGCATGGCACGCTGGAATGGCTGCCCGGGAAATCCGTCGCGCTGTCATCCGCGTGTTGGCCGGAAACCTTGATCGGCGATCTCCCCGTCATCTATCCCTTCATCGTCAACGATCCCGGCGAGGCCGCGCAGGCCAAGCGGCGCATCGGCGCCGTCACCATCGGTCATCTGCCGCCGCCGCTGGAAGCCTCCGCGGTGCCGGAAGGCCTGCGCCGGCTCGAACGTCTGCTCGACGAATATTCCACCGCCGACGGTCTCGATCCCGCGCGCCGCCAGCGGCTGATCGCGGCGATCCGCGACGAGGCGCGGGCGGCGGGTCTCGAAGACGATCTCGGTCTCGATGCCTCGGCCGCGCCCGCCGAAGCGATTCCGCGCATCGATCGCTTCGTCTGCGATCTCAAGGAAAGCCAGTTCGGCGACGGTCTGCACGTGTTCGGCCGCGGCGTCTGCGGTGACGCCGAGCGCGATGCGCTGCGCGCCGCACTTGCCGGCCAGCGCGTCGCGCCAGGGCCATCGGGCTCGCCCTATCGCGGCCGTCACGACGTGATGCCGACCGGGCGCAATCTCTTCGCCGTCGATCCGCGCGCGGTGCCGACGCCGTCGGCGCATGCGCAGGGAATAAAACTCGCCGAGGAGCTGCTGCGCCGTCATTTGCAAGATCACGGCGACTGGCCGAAAGGCCTCGTCGTCGATCTCTGGGGCTCGGCAACGATGCGCACCGCCGGCGAGGAGTTCGCCATGGCGCTGCATCTGGCCGGGCTCGCGCCGCGCTGGGATCACGCCTCCGGCCGCGTCACCGGTTACGACATCATCGCGCCCGCCGAGCTCGGCCGCCCGCGCATCGATGTCACGTTGCGCGTCTCGGGCCTGTTCCGCGACGTCTTCGCAGGCCTTGCGCAAATGTTCGAGGCCGCTGCCGAAGCGCTCGCAGGCCGGGACGACGAGGGCGAGGAGAATCCATACCGCCACCGCACCTCGCGCGTGTTCGCGCCGCGGCCCGGGCAATATGGCGTCGGCCTCCCCGCGATCCCCGATGCCTTCACGCCCGAGACGCGCGACGCCGCGGGCGAAGCCTGGCTGTCGGCCTCGTCCTGGGCGTTCTCGGCCGACGGCGAGATGCAGCAGGATCGCGCCGGGATCGAAGCGCGGCTCGCCTCGGCCGATGCCTTTGTCCATGTCCAGGATTTGCCGGAGACCGATCTGCTGCTCGCCGCCGATTACGCCGCGCATGAAGCGGGCGTCGCAGCGGCTGCGGCGCATCTCGGCGCGGCAGGACCATCGCTCTATCATCTCGACACGACGCGCCCTGAGCAGCTGCATGCGCGCACGCTGACGGAAGAGATTTCCCGCGTGGTCCGCGCGCGCGCCGCCAATCCGGCCTGGATCGCGGGCATAATGCGTCACGGTTTTCGCGGGGCCGCCGAGATCACCGCGACGCTGGAGCACATGGCCGCTTTCGCGCATCTTGCCGGCGCCGTGCCGCCGCATCTGTTCGATCTCTACTACGATGCGACCCTCGGCAATGATAACGTCCGCGCCTTCATGGCGCGCGAGAATCCGGCGGCCCTTGCCGCGATGGAAACCTGTTTTGCGCGCCTGCACGATGCGGCGCTGTGGCAGACGCGCCGCAACTCGATCGCCGCGGCGCTGCGGGAGGCCTCATGAGTACGGCCGCGGTCAAAGGCTGGTGTCCCGGCGCGCTGCGTCCGATGTTGTCGGGCGATGGGCTTGTGGTGCGGGTGCGGCCGTTCGGGGGACGGCTTGAAGCGCCACAGATCACAGGACTCGCCGAACTCGCCGGGCAACACGGCAATGGCCTGATCGATGTGACGAGCCGCGCCAATCTGCAGATCCGCGGCGTCAGTGAGCAAAGCCATCGGCCGCTGCTCGACGGCCTTGCGCAACTGGCGCTGCTCGATCCCGACGCCGAGATCGAAGCCCGGCGCAATATCCTGGTGATGCCGTTCTGGAGCGGCGACGACCAGACACAGTCGCTCGCCGCAGAGCTGGAGGAGGCGCTCGCCGACAGCGGCCTCGCGCTTCCCACCAAGTTCGGCTTCGCCATCGATGACGGACGATCGCGGGTGCTCGCCGGCGATTCCGCGGACATCCGTATCGAGCGCGATCGGTCGGGCCGTCTCCTGGTGCGGGCCGATGGTGCAAGGCTCGGCCGCTCCGTCGCACGCGGCGAGGCCGTCAGAACCGCGCTCGCGCTCGCAAGCTGGTTCCTGGTCTCCGGCGGCGCGAGGGACGGGCGAGGGCGCATGGCGGCCCACATCGCCTCGGGCGCAGCTCTGCCGCAATCGCTGCGCGGCGAGACCGAGCCCGCGCCCGTCATGGCGGCGTCGCGGCCCGGACACTATCCGCAAGGCGCAAT
Organism: Bradyrhizobium sp. AT1; assembly: GCF_001590795.1. Lineage (GTDB taxonomy): Bacteria > Pseudomonadota > Alphaproteobacteria > Rhizobiales > Xanthobacteraceae > Bradyrhizobium. Next base: position 2,429,342 of record NZ_JXDL01000001.1, on the reverse strand, counting down.
GGTCGGCGTCGCGTTCGGGCAGTTGCTGCACACGACGCTGCATCAGTTCGCGGCCTGCGGACATGCTCTGCGCATGACGCCTTGGCGGATGGTGCTGAGCGAGGGCAAGCGCGAGATGCCGAGCGCGGCGGGCCTCATCACCGAACCGTTCGATCCCGCGCTGCGCGTCATCGCCTGCAGTGGTGCGCCCCGCTGCCGCGAAGCCCATGCCGATACGCGCGCGCTGGCCGCGGCGCTCGCGCCGCGCATTGCCCCAGATGCACGCCTGCACGTTTCCGGCTGTGGCAAGGGTTGCGCGCATTCCGGTTCGGCCGCCGTTACGCTGGTTGCGACAGGCGCCGGCTTCGATCTGGTCCGCGACGGCTCGACGCGCGACGAGCCGGCCCTGCGTGGCCTGGCCGGCACCGACATCGTCAGCGATCCCTCCATCCTGGTGGGAGGGCACTGATGCCGCACACTTATGAGACCGATGGCGCGGCGATCTATCGGCAGTCCTTCGCGACGATCCGCGCCGAGGCCGATCTTGCGCGCTTTTCGCCCGACGAGGAGCCGGTCGTGGTGCGAATGATCCATGCCGCCGGCATGGTTGGCCTGGAGGCGCATATCCGCTTCACGCCAGGCATGGCGGCTGCCGCGCGCGCCGCCTTGCTGAGAGGCGCGCCGATCCTGTGCGACGCGCGCATGGTCTCGGAAGGGATTACGCGCGCAAGGCTTCCCGCGGCCAATGCCGTCATCTGCACGCTCGGCGACGAGAAAGTGCCCGCGCTCGCCCAGTCCATGCGTAACACCCGTTCGGCCGCGGCGCTGGAGCTGTGGCGGCCGCATCTCGGCGGGGCAATCGTCGCGATCGGGAATGCGCCGACGGCGCTGTTTCATCTGCTCAACATGCTGGAAGATCGCGATTGTCCGCGGCCCGCGGCCATCATCGGCTGTCCCGTCGGTTTCGTCGGCGCGGCCGAGTCCAAGGCGGCGCTGATGGCCGATCCGCCGGTGCCGGCGCTGACGGTCGAAGGCCGTCTCGGCGGCTCCGCAATCACGGTCGCCGCCGTGAACGCGTTGGCGAGCCGGAGCGAATAGCGATGGGACGTATCATCTGCTGCGGTCTCGGCCCCGGTGATCCCGATTTGATGAGCGTGCGCGCCGATCGCACCGTGCGCGCCGCGCAGCACGTCGCCTATTTCCGCAAGAAGGGTCGGCCGGGTCAGGCGCGGCGCATCGTCGAGGGTATGCTGCCCACTGGCGTCACCGAATACCCCATGGAATATCCTGTGACGACGGAGATTGCCTTCGACAGCGTGGAATACGTTCAACTGCTTGCCGGCTTCTATGACGAATGGGCCGAGCGCCTGGCGCGGTTGTCGCGCGCAGTCGACGTCGTCGTGCTCTGCGAGGGCGATCCCTATTTCTACGGCTCCTTCATGCATCTGCACACGCGCCTGCAAGGCCGCGTCGAGATCGAGGTGATCGCCGGCATTCCCGGCATGGTCGGTTGCTGGAATGGCGTGGGCCAGCCGATCGCGCTCGGCGACGACGTGACGACGGTGCTGATGGGCACGCTTCCCGAAGCTGAGCTCGAGCGGCGCATGCGGGATTCCGACGCGCTCGTCGTCATGAAGACCGGCCGCAATCTCGCAAAGGTGCGCCGCGCGCTCGCATCTGCCGGCCGGCTGGACGATGCCTGGCTGGTCGAGCGCGGCACCATGCCGGGCGAGCGTGTCGCGCGGCTGGCGGAGATCGACGCCGCCGATTGTCCTTATTTCGCGATCGTGCTGGTTCACGGCAAGGGCCGCCACCTGGACGCCGCCGAATGACGGGGACGCTGACCATCGCGGGCCTCGGGCCGGGCAGCGACGCGCTGGTGACGCCCGAGGTCACGGCCGCGCTGGCGTCAGCGACTGACATTCTCGGTTACGCCCCCTATGTCGCGCGCGTGCCGCCGCGTGCTGGACTTAACCTGCATCCTTCCGACAATCGCGAGGAACTGCAGCGCGCCGGCGAGGCTTTGCGGCTTGCCGCGGACGGCGGGCAGGTGGTCATCGTGTCCTCCGGCGATCCCGGCGTGTTCGCGATGGCCTCCGCGGTGTTCGAGGCGCTGGAGCAGGCGCCGCAATATCAGGCGCTGCCGATCCGGGTGCTGCCCGGCATCACCGCCATGCTGGCAGCCGCCGCGCGCGCCGGCGCGCCGCTCGGCCATGATTTCTGCGCGATCAATCTGTCCGACAATCTCAAGCCCTGGCCAGTGATCGAGAAGCGGCTGCGGCTCGCCGCGGAGGCCGATTTTTCCATCGCGATGTACAATCCGCGCTCGGCGAGCCGGCCGGCAGGATTTGGCCGCGCGCTTGCGGTGCTGAAAGAGATCGGCTGCGGCGAGCGCCTCGTGATCTTTGCACGCGCGATCAGCGCGGCCGATGAGAAGATCGAGACGTTGACGCTGAACGAAGCGACACCCGAAATGGCTGACATGCGCACGCTGGTCATCGTCGGAAATTCGCAGACACGCCGCGTCGGCCGCTGGGTCTATGCACCGAGACGGGCCGAATGACCGAGCCACTGCATCACCTCAGCGACGCTCTCGACCCGGGGCCGCCCGGGCAGCTCCGGTCGCGAGATCATGACCACGGGCAGGCCGAGCATTCGCGCCGCGTCGATCTTGGCGCGCGCGCCGTCGCCGCCGGAATTGCGGGCGACGATCCACGCGATCTCACGGGTGCGCATCATCTCGAGCTCGCTGTGAAGCGTAAACGGTCCGCGCGACACGATCACGTCCGCCGCGAAGGGCAGGGACGTTTCGGGCGGATCGACGAAGCGCAGCGTATAGGCGTGCTGCGGCTTGCCCGCGAATGGTGCGATGTGCTGGCGGCCGATGGCGAGGAAAACGTTTGCGGTTGCCTCCGGCAGTGCGGCGACGGCAGTGTTGACATCTGCGACCTCGATCCAGTTGTCGTCGGACATCCCGGTCCAAGGTACTCGTTCCAGCGCAATCAGCGGCGTATCGGTCTCCATGCACGCCGCGACCGCGTTGCGGCTCATCTCGGCAGCGAACGGATGCGTCGCGTCGATCACATGCGTGATGGCTTCGCGGCGAATGTAGTCGGCAAGTCCGCTCACGCCGCCAAACCCGCCGATGCGGGTCGGCAGCGGCTGGTTGGCGGGCGCGCGGGTGCGGCCACCATAGGAATAGACAGCGTCGAGCCCGGCCCGCGCGATCTCCGCGGCGAGCAAGCTCGCATCGGCCGTTCCGCCCAGTATGAGGGCGCGCATCATGTCTGATCCCTGGCTGACCATCATCGGTATCGGCGAAGATGGCCTTGAGGGGCTATCCGAAGCAAGCCGAAAGGCGCTTGCGGGGGCTGAAACCGTGTTCGGCGGCGAGCGTCATCTTGCGCTGGCGGACGTAGGCGGCCGCAGCCGACCGTGGCCGGTGCCGTTCGACGCGGATGTCGTGCTGAACTGCCGCGGCCGGCCGACCGTGGTGCTGGCCTCCGGCGATCCGTTCTGGCACGGCGCAGGCGCCGTTCTCGCCGAGAAGCTCGGTAGCGACGAGTGGATGGCGCATCCGGCACCGTCGACTTTCTCGCTCGCGGCCGCGCGCTTGGGCTGGCGGCTGGAGTCGGTGACGTGCATCGGCCTCCATGCCGCGCCATTTGAGCGTCTCGTGCCGCATCTGGCGCGAGGGGCGCGCATCATCTGCCTCTTGCGCGACGGGAAGGCGGCTGGGGATCTCGCCAGATGGCTGGCGGAGCGCGGATGGGGCGCCTCCGCATTCTGGACCCTTGCTGCGCTCGGCGGACCGCATGAAAGCGTTCGTGAGCATCGCGCTGGGAGCTATGCAGACGCTGCCATGGGAAAGCTGGTTGCTGTCGCGCTGGAGGCGAAAGGAGCGAGCGGCTTGTCTCGCAGCTCGGGGCTGCCGGACGCTCTCTTCGCTCACGATGGTCAGATCACCAAGCGGCCTGTGCGCGCCCTGGCGCTCTCCGCGCTCGGGCCGCTTGCGGGCAGCACGTTGTGGGACATCGGCGCCGGCTCGGGCTCGATTTCAGTTGAATGGGCGCTGTGCGGCGGGACGGCGATCGCCGTCGAGGCGTGTGAGGACCGTGCAACGAACATCCGCAGCAATGCGGAGGCGTTTGGGGTGGAGCACAAGATCTCGGTCATCACAGGCAGGGCGCCCGAAGCTCTCGCGGCGCTGAAAGTGCCGGATTCCGTGTTCATCGGCGGCGGTCTCGATAATACAATGTTCGACGCCATCTGGTCTCGGCTCGCGCCTGGCACGCGGCTTGTCGCGCATGCGGTGACGCTGGAAACAGAAGCACTGCTCGGCCAGCTGCACCAGCATCACGGCGGCGAACTGATGCGGGTCGAGATCGCGCACGCCGCGCCGCTTGGCCGCTACCGCTCCTGGGATGCGTCTCGCCCGGTGGTGCAGTGGAGTGTAGTCCGATGAAGGTCGCCGGGCTCGGATTTAGAAGGGATGTCACGCTGGCGTCGCTGCGGGAGGCTCTGCTGGCTGCAGGCGGCTCCGAGGGCCTCGCAGCTTTGGCGACCGTCGCCGACAAAGCCGACGCGGAGGCGCTGCAGCAACTCGCGCGTGAATGCGATGTGCCGATCAAGGCCGTTCACGCCGACAAGTTGTCCGGCATCGATACGCCGACGCGATCAGAACGCGTCGTGGAAAAATTCGGCACGGGATCGGTCGCCGAGGCCGCGGCGCTCGCTGCGGCGGGCCCTCGGGCCCGGCTGATTGCGACGCGCGTGGTCTCGCAGGATCGCACCGCGACCGCGGCGATCGCCGAAGGAGACGGCGCATGACGGTGCATTTCATCGGCGCAGGACCGGGCGCGGCCGATTTGCTGACGCTGCGTGGACGCGATTTGATCGCGGCCTGTCCGGTCTGCCTCTATGCCGGCTCGCTGGTGCCCGAAGGCGTGCTGGCGCATTGCCCATCCGGCGCGCGCATCGTCAACACCGCGCCGCTGTCGCTCGACGAGATCATCGCGGAGATCGCCGCCGCGCATGCTGACGGCAAGGATGTCGCGCGGCTGCACTCCGGGGATCTCTCGATCTGGTCGGCGATGGGCGAGCAGCTGCGCCGCCTGCGCGCGCTCGGCATTCCCTTTACGGTGACGCCGGGCGTGCCGTCTTTCTCCGCCGCCGCGGCTGCGATCGAAGCGGAGTTGACGTTGCCCGGTCTTGCCCAGACGGTGGTGCTGACGCGCACGCCGGGCCGCGCCAGCGCGATGCCCGACGGCGAGAAGCTCGCCAGCTTCGCCGCGACCGGTGCGGTGCTCGCGATCCATCTCTCGATTCATCTGCTCGACCAGGTCGTCGCCGAGCTCACGCCGCATTACGGTGCGGATTGCCCGGTCGCGATCGTCTGGCGCGCCAGCTGGCCGGACCAGCGCATCGTCCGCGCGACGCTCGGCGCACTCGATGCCGCCGTCGGCACGGAAATGGAGCGCACGGCGCTGATCCTGGTCGGCAGGACGCTTGGCGCTGCGGATTTCGACGAGAGCCGCCTCTATGCGGCCGATTACGATCGGCGCTATCGGCCCGTCGGCACTGAACCGCGTTTTCCGGAGGCGAGCTGATGGCGGCGAGCCTCGTCATCTCCGCACCGGCCTCCGGCGTCGGCAAGACCACGCTGACGCTGGCGCTCGCGCGTGCCTTTCGCCAGCGCGGATTGAACGTGCAGTGCTTCAAGAGCGGGCCCGACTATATCGATCCCGCTTTTCACGCCGCGGCGACCGGACGGGCCTCCGTCAACGTCGATAGCTGGGCGATGGATGGCGGCAGCATCGCGCATCTCGTCAGCCGCGGTGCGGATGCCGATGTCGTGCTTGCCGAGGGCTCGATGGGCCTGTTCGACGGCGTCGCCGCGCGCGGGGTCTCCGGCACCGGCGCCACCGCTGATATCGCGGAGATGCTGGGCTGGCCGGTGCTGCTGGTGATCGATCCCTCGGGGCAGGCGCAGACCGCAGCCGCCATCGCCGCAGGCCTGCGTGATTATCGCCCCGGCGTGAGGCTCGCGGGCGTCGTGCTCAACCGCGTCGCCAGCCCGCGCCATGAAGATCTCGTGCGGCGCGCACTCGGCGATGCTGGCATCGCCGTGTTCGGCGCGCTGCCGCGCCATGCCGAGATCAGCCTGCCGAAGCGGCATCTCGGTCTGGTGCAGGCCGAAGAGCAGGCGGAGATCGGCAAATTGATCGACGAAGCCGCGCGCTTCGTTGCCGAGCATGTCGATCTCGATGCGGTGTTGCGATCTGCAGCCGGATGGTCGCCGCAGCCGGCCGCAAATGGCTTGAACGTGACGCCGCCCGGCCAGCGCATCGCGCTGGCACGCGATGCCGCGTTCTCCTTCGTCTATCCGCACATGCTGGAGGGCTGGCGCGCGGCGGGCGCGGAGATCGTGCCATTCTCGCCGCTGGCCGACGAAGCGCCTGATACGAACGCCGATGTGTGCTGGCTGCCCGGCGGCTATCCCGAGCTTCATGCCGGCAGGATCGCGGCCAATGCGCGTTTTCGCGAGGGCCTGCGCGCCTTCGCCGAGACGCGCTCCGTGCACGGCGAATGCGGGGGCTATATGGTGCTGGGAACCGCCTTGACCGACGCGGACGGTGTCCGCCATGAGATGACGGGCTTGCTTGGGCTCGAGACCAGCTTTGCCAAACGCCGCATGCATCTGGGCTATCGCCTCGCAACGCTCGCCGCGCCGACGCCGGGACATCGCGCCGGGGCACGTCTGCGCGGCCATGAGTTCCACTATTCGACCATCCTCGCGCAGCCTGACACGCCGCTCGCGGTCGTGCATGATGCGACCGGCGCTGTCATCGCCGAGACCGGCTCGCGGCGGGGCCACGTCAGCGGCACGTTCTTCCATCTGATCGCGGAGGACCGGTGAGCGGTTTTGTCTCCTTCGTCTCCGCCGGTCCCGGCGATCCTGAACTGCTCACGCTCAAGGGGGCCGCGCGGCTGCGCGAGGCCGACGTCGTGCTCTATGACGATCTTGCCTCCGGCGCGATCCTCGATCTCGCCCGGCCCGGGGCCAATCTCGTCGCGGTGGGAAAACGGGCCGGGCGCCCCTCGACCAAGCAGCACCATGTCAACCGTCTCCTGGTCGACTATGCCGCCACAGGCGTGCGCGTGGTGCGGCTCAAGTCGGGCGACGCCGGCATCTTCGGCCGGCTCGAGGAGGAGATCGAAACGCTGCGCGAGGCGGGCATCGGCTATGAGATCATTCCCGGCGTCACCTCGGCCTGTGTAGCCGCCGCGCAAGCCGGCATTCCCCTGACCCGCCGCCACACCGCGCGCCGGGTGCAATTCATCACCGGCGCCGATGTCACAGGCGAGCTGCCACCGAACCTGAACTGGGCGGCGCTGGCCGATCCTGAGGCGACGACCGTGGTCTATATGGGCCGGCGCACCTTTCCGGCGCTTGCCGCAAAATTGATCGCGCACGGCCTCGCCGGGGATACGCCGGCGCTGGTCGCCGAATCCCTCGGCCGTTCCGACGAGCGGCTGGTCCGCACCACCATTGCCGAGCTGGCCGAGCAGCTTGCCCGCGGCGGCGCCCCGTCGACTGCCGCCGTCATCCTGTTCGGCGCGCTGGCGGGGGATTATCCGTCATGATCGCTTCGGCCGCGCTTCGCCCCTTGACGCCGGCGCGCCGAAAGGAGCACACAGGAGAGGCATGGTGCTCGACGCGGCGCAAAGCGCCGGAGCATAATCGGGAATGGGGGTGGGCGGACCCAGTTGCGGCGCCCAAAACCCCAGCCGCCCCCGCGACTGTAAGCGGTGAGGGACTCCGATCAGCCACTGGGCCGCAAGGCTCGGGAAGGCCGGAGACACCCAGTGAACCGCGAGCCAGGAGACCGGCCCTGCACGTTTTGAGGCCAAGGCCGTCGGGTGTGACGGCAGGAAGGAATTGAGCCATGCATATCGAACCCGGTGTCGTGACGGGCGCCAAGCTCGTGTTGAGTTACGCAACCGGCATCGCCGCAGGCGGCGTTGCCTTGAAGCTCGCGGCCGAGACCGTGCGCGAGCAGGGCATCGGCTCGTTCGCGGCGCGCACTTTGGCCACGACGGTCCTCGTCTTCACCTTCTTCGAGATCCTGCCGCACTTCCCGGTCGGCGTCTCCGAAGTGCACTTCATCCTCGGCTCGACCCTGTTCCTGCTGTTCGGCGCCGCGCCGGCCGCCTTCGGTCTCGCCTTCGGCCTGCTGCTTCAGGGCGTGTTCTTCGAGCCGGCCGACATCCCGCAATACGGCATGAACGTCACGACGCTGCTGGTGCCGCTGTTCGCGATCCAGGCGATCGCCTCGCGGATCATCCCGCGCAACACCGCCTATGTCGATCTCAGGTATCGCCAGGCGCTGGCGCTCTCGACCACCTATCAGGCCGGCGTGATTGGCTGGGTGGCGTTCTGGGCGCTCTATGGCTCGGGCTTTGCGATGAGCAACCTCGCGAGCATCGCGACGTTCGCGGCGTCTTATGCGCTCGTCATCGTGATCGAGCCGCTGGCCGATCTTGCCGTGCTGGCGCTGGCAAAATCGCTGCGCGGCGTCACCGCGCCCGGCTTCGTCACCCCGCGCCTGCACAACGCGGCCTGAGAGATCAGCGAAGGGCGGTCCGCCGCCCTTCGCGCTCGCGATGCTCACGCTCTCCCTGATAGGCATCGGCTGCGGCGATCCCGATCAGCTCACGCGCGCCGCGGTTGATGCGATCAACGCGGCCGATCTCGTCCTGATCCCGCGCAAGGGGTCTGCAAAATCCGATCTCGCCGATCTCAGGCGGACGATCTGCGCAGATGTGCTGACCAATCAAACGACGCGCATTGCGGAGTTCGATCTTCCGGTGCGCGATGCCGGTGAAGCGGACTATCGCAAGGGCGTGGACGATTGGCACGACGCGGTCGCCGCGACCTGGTCGGAGACAATCGCAAATCATCTCAACGGCGAGGGCAAGGTTGCGCTGCTGATCTGGGGCGATCCCTCGCTGTATGATTCCTCGCTGCGCATTGCGCGGCGGCTCGATCCCTTGCCGACGATCGAAGTGGTGCCCGGCATCACCTCGATCCAGGCGCTGTGCGCGGCGCATGCGTTGCCGCTGAACGACATCGGCGAACCGTTTCTGGTCACGACGGGGCGGCGCCTGCGCGAAGGCGGCTGGCCGCAGGGGATCGACACATTGGTGGTGATGCTCGACGGCGACACGGCATTCCAGTCGCTGGATCCGGCCGGGCTTCATATCTATTGGGGCGCCTATCTCGGCATGCCGGATCAGATCATCATGTCCGGCGCGCTCGCCGAGGCCGGCCCGCGCATCGTGGCCGTGCGCCAGGAGGCGCGCGAGCGGCACGGCTGGATCATGGACAGCTACATTCTCAAGCGCACGCGTTAAGCGAGGCCAGCATGCTCCCCGAATGGATTTATCGACAGTGCCCCGAGATCTCCGCGATCCATCGCGAGGCAGCGATCGCGCGGCAGGCGCAGCTGACCAAGCCGACCGGCGCGCTCGGCCGGCTGGAGCAGCTCGCGATCGAGCTCGCGGGCTTGCAGGCGACCGATCAGCCGCGCGCCGCGCGCGTGCCGATCATCGTGTTCGCCGGCGATCACGGCATCGTCGCGCAGGGCGTCTCGGCCTATCCGCAAGAGGTGACCATCGCGATGATGGCGAATTTTGCCGGCGGCGGCGCCGCGATCTCGGTGCTGGCGCGCGAGCTGGGCTCGAGCCTGGAAGTGGTCGACGCCGGCACGCTGGCGCAGGAAGCCATGGCCGGCATCGTCACCGACAAGCCGCGCCATGGTACGCGCGATTTCAGCGTGGAGGCCGCGCTCACACCTGCGGAGCTGGCGTTCGCCTTCGAGGCCGGCCAGCGCGCGGTGGCGCGTGCAGAGGCGGGCAAGCCTGATCTCTTGATCTTCGGCGAGATGGGCATCGGTAACACCACCACGTCGGCGGCGATCGCGGCGAGCCTGCTCGGGATCAGCGCCGGGGAGATCGCGGGCAGCGGCACCGGCGTCGATGCGGCCGGCCGCGCGCGCAAGGCCCATGTGATCGATGCGGCGATCGGGCGTCATGGCGTTGCCGGCGCTTCGCCGGAAAAGATCCTGTGCGCCGTCGGCGGCCTCGAGATCGCGGCGATCTCGGGCGCGATCATCGCCGCGGCGCAGCGCCGTATTCCCGTGTTGATCGACGGCTTCATCGTGTCCGTCGCAGGGCTCGCAACCGTGCGGCTCAACCCGTCGTGCCAGCCGTTCCTGCTGCCCTCGCACCAATCCGCCGAGCAGGGGCATCGCCTCGTGCTGCGCGCGCTGAACGCGCAGCCGCTGATCAGCCTCGATCTAAGGCTCGGCGAGGGATCTGGTGCGGCCATCGCGCTGCCGCTGGTTCGGCTCGCCTGCAGCCTTCACAACGGCATGGCCACTTTCGCGCAGGCCAACGTGCCTGACAGGCCTAGCTGATCCGTTGGTTGACCGACACGACGCGCCAGCCGCTCGCGAGACGATCGATCCGGGTCAGCGACAGCGGATCGATCACGAAGCGCAAGGCGGCCTGCGGCGTGAGATCCAGTGCGATGCAGAGTGCGGCGCGGATGGTGCCGGAATGCACGACGAGCGTGGCCGGTCCAGCTCCGATCCGCGAGAGGCCCACCCGGACGCGCGCGACCTGGTCCGCAAAGCTTTCGCCGCCCGGCGGCCGTCCGCCGGCCGGATCGCTCCAGAACTGCGCGTAAGTCTCGCCGCCGACGGCGGCAAGCGCGTCGTGCCGATGGCCGGTCCAGTCGCCGAAATCCTGCTCGCGGAATTCACCGACGAGCTCCGGTTCGAGCCCGAGCGCGCGCGCCGTCTCGACCGTGCGCCGCGACGGACTGGCATAGCTGGCAGCATTCGGCGGCAGATACTGCCGCAGCGCCTCCAGCTGCGCGCGATCGCCGAGATCGGCCGGCGCGTCGGCCGCGTGGATCGTTCCTTTGACGCCGTCGACCGGCGCGTGTCGGATCAGCCAGAGGAAGGTCTCGCCTTCCATGCTCATCTCCAAGGAAGTTGGTTGCTGTGGCAATAACGTCGCACGGGATACATTGACTCTGTCCTGATGGTAATCCTAGATGCTCGCGACGGTTTCCCCGAGAGGGGATGAAAAGGGAATGCGGTGCGGGGACATTGTCCCCAATGCCGCGGCTGCCCCCGCAACTGTAAGCGGCGAATCTTGCGTCAGGAGCCACTGGGTATCTCGGTCCCGGGAAGGCGATGCAAGGTACTGACCCGCGAGCCAGGAGACCTGCCGTCAGCCGTGGTCACACGCGAAGATGTCGGTCGGGGAGTACAGACATTCGGCTTCATCGGACGGCCGCACGGCCAAAAGGTGAGACCTCGTTCGCTGTGACGTGCCACTGACGTCATACCGAGGTCCAAAGCCGTGCCTTCTATCCGTATCGTACCACCGCGAGAATTCCTGCTCGCCTCCGTCGCGCTGACGTTTGCCGCAGCGGATATGCCCGCCGCCCTCGCGCAGCAGGCTCGCGAACCGCTGCCGCCGGTCGAGGTGTCGCCGGCCCAATCCCGCAAGCAGGCGAAGCCAGTCGGCAGGGAAGGGCAAAGCACGCGCCGCGCGTCATCGCGCAGATCCGCTGTCGCTGCGGCGCCAAAGCCTGCGGTGCCGGGCGCTGGCGCACAGACGCAGGCGGCGACACCGCTCAACAGCAATGCCGTCGCCGAAAGCGCCTCGCGCCTCGGTCTGACGGTGCGCGAGATGCCCGCGACCGTCGAAGTGATCTCGGCCGAGACCATGCGCGAGCAGGGCTATCGCACCGTGTCCGAAGTGGCGCAGGGCGCAGTCGGCGTCACCTCCGGCGACGCCCCCGGAGAGCCGGCGGGCTTCTCGATGCGCGGCTTCACCAACAGCCAGATCAACACGCTCTATAACGGCATCAAGATCGGCCCGCAGAACATGACGTCGCGCATCATGGACACGGCCAATCTGGAGGCCGTGGAATTCCTGAAAGGTCCGGCCTCGCTGATCTCGGGCGAGGGCGCCGCCGGCGGCGCGATCAATTTCGTCACCAAGCAGCCGCACACGGGGCCGATCCGGAACGAGGCCGATTTCTCCTGGGATTCGCTGAACTCGTTTCGCGCGCATTACGGCTCGGGCGGCAGCACGAACGTGCAGGGCCTCGACTATCGTTTCGACATCAGCCGTTCCGCGCTCAACGGCTTTGTCGACGACACCAACACCAAGATGCTGGATGTGTCGGGTCAGCTCAACTATCGCGTCTCCGACAGCCTCAAGGTCTGGGGCGCGATCGAATATCGCGAGGATCGCGGCAAGGCCTATTGGGGCGCGCCGCTGGTGCCGGTCGCGTTCAGCGGCTCGCATGCGACGAGCGGGATCGTCTCCGGCAATTACATTTCGAATTACAACAAGACCAATCTCGGTGCCGTCACCATCGACGACCGCACCTTCAACACCAATTACAACGTCCTCGACAACCGCAACGTGGCGCAGGAAGTGTGGCTGCGCGGCGGCTTCGAGCTGAAGCTGGCGCCGGACCTGATCCTGAAGAGCCAGGCCTATGGCTATGGTGCCGAGCGCAGTTGGTTCAACAATGAGATCGAGGCGTTCAACTCGACCTCGAACCTCGTGGATCGCGAGCGCTTTTATGTTGCGCACAGCCAGCGGCTGGTCGGCAACATCACCGACCTGATTTGGGATGCGAACATCGCCGGCTTCGACAACCGCCTGGTTACGACGCTGTCGTCGAGCTATCTCGATTTCGTCAGGCCGGGTGCTGCGAACTTCCCCGGCGACTCCGTGTCGCTGGTCGATCCCAACCGCGGCTTCTACGGCACGCTCACGACCAAACTGCAGACCGCGCGCATCGACAACGAGGCGCTGTCGTTCGAGGACAGGCTGAAGCTGACACGGACGTTCTCGCTGATCGGTGGCCTGCGCGTCGAGCATATCGGGCTCGACCGCAATTCGACCGACGCCGCCGGGGTCGTGAACGCGGGCTTTCCGTACACGAAGGACTGGGCGCCCGTGACGGGGCGCATCGGCTACACCTGGGAAGCCGTGCCCGGCCTGACCTTCTTCAGCCAATACGCCACTGGCGCGGACGTCTCGGCCAACAACATCTTCCTGCTGTCGCCGACCCAGCCGCTGGATCTCACCACCGCGCGCACCTACGAGACCGGCGTCAAGCATCTGTTCTGGGACAACAGGGCGGAGTGGTCGTTCTCGGCTTACGACATCCTGCGCAAGAACGTCTATGCCGCGGCCGGCGGGCAGGCGCTCAACATCGCCGGGCGGCAGGAGTCCAAGGGTGTGGAGCTTGCCGCGTCGGTGCGGCCGATCGAGCCGCTGCGGCTGTGGGGCAACATCGCCTATGTCGACGCGCGCTATACCGATTACAATTTCGTCGGCGGCTCGTTCTCCGGCAACACGCCGCCGAACGTGCCGCGCATCGTCGCCAATGCCGGTGCCTCGTACCGCTTCTTCACGCCCTGGCCGGTCGAGCTCGGCATCACCGGCCGCCATGTCGGCGACCGCTACAACACCGACGCCAACACGGTGACGATGAAGGCCTACACCGCCGCCGATGTCTACGCCTTCGTCGACATTCCCAAGACGGTGTTTGGCGCGGTCGACCAGGCCCGCCTGACCTTCCGCGTCCGCAACATCACCGACAAGCGCTACGCGATCTGGGGCGATCCGTTCTATCCCGACCAGATCCTGCTGGGCGCGCCGCGCACTTACGAGCTCTCGGCCGCGTTCAAATGGTAGGGCGCTGACCGCATGATGAGCGCGATCGTCCTGCTACACCGCTGGCTCGGGATCGCGTTCTGCCTGCTGTTCGCGATGTGGTTCGCGACCGGCGTCGTGATGCACTTCGTTCCGTTCCCGTCGCTGACGGAGGCGGAGCGCTTTGCCGGCCTCGCGCCGCTGGATCGCATGGAGCCGCGGATCGCAATTGCCGATGCCGTGGCCGCGAGCGGACTAGCCGACGCGACACGCGTCAGGCTGATCCGGCGCAGCGACGGGCTCGCCTATGTCATTACGGGACCATCGCGCCTGCGCGCGGTGCGCGCCTCCGATGGCAGCGATGCATCGGTGGTGTCCTCCGATGTGGCGCTTGCGATAGCGCAGGATCACGCCCGCGGCCGTGGGCTCGACGCCGCGGGCGCAACGGTCCTCGCGCAGGCGGACTACGACCAATGGACCGTGCCGAACGGTTTCGATCGTCATCGTCCCCTGTTTCGCATCGCGCTCACCGATCCCGCCGGGACGGAGGTCTATGTCTCCTCGCGCACCGGCGAGGTCGTGCTGGATACGACGCGACGCGAGCGTGGCTGGAATCTCGTCGGCAGCGTGCTGCACTGGATCTATCCGACGGTTCTGAGAAGCAATTGGGCGCTGTGGGACGGCGTCGTCTGGACGCTATCGTTGCTGGCCCTGATCGCAGCCGTGCTAGGCGCGGCGCTCGGGATCGTGCGGGTCAAGACGAACGGCGGCCGGCTCGCAACGCCTTATCGCGGTTGGCACGCCCTGCATCATATCCTTGGCCTTGCGGCGTCGGTGTTCGTGCTCACCTGGATCTTCAGCGGCTGGCTGTCCATGGATCACGGCCGGCTGTTCTCGCGCGGACAGCTGACGGGCGTCGAAGCGGACGTGATGTACGCGGCGCCCGATTGGGCGGTTGCCGCGTCGCTCGACCGACCACCGGTATCGGCGTCGGCCCGGGAGATCGAATGGTTCGGCTTCGACGGCAAGCTCTACCGTCGCGACCGGCTCGCGCTGGATTCGCAGGCGCTGGTCAGGACAGAAGGTGTGTCCGACGCAGGACCTACCGGATTCCTCGGGGCGCGCGAGGTTCAGGCATTGACGGCCCGCCTTGCCACGGGCTGCGACGTCCCCACCATGCTTGCCGACGGTGATGACTATCCCGCACGATCCGCCATCCCCGGTGCGCCGGTCTACCGCGCGCGCTGCGGCGAGATTTGGTTCGATATCGACGGCGCCGACGGCAATTTGCTGCAAAGGCTGGATGCCTCGCGTCGTGCCTATTGCTGGTTCTACAGCGCGCTGCATACGTTCGACTTCCCAGTCCTCATGGCGCATCCGCGCTTGCGCGATATGATGATCGTCGGGCTCTGTGCGCTGGGGTTCGCGTTCTCCCTGACCGGTGTCGTGATCGGCTGGCGGCGCCTGCGGCTGTCGCTTTGAGCGCCCGGTTCAGCCCGCCGCCGGAATCGCCCGCAACACGTCCTTGAAAAGTCCGGACTGCAGCTGAAACGCGCGCGGGCTGTAGTCCTGATAATATCCCGCGGTCACGGCCACCACGAGATCGAGTTCGGGAACGATGCGGATGGACTGACCGCCGCGGCCGAGCGCGGCGTCCCAATGGATCTCGCGTCCGCCGTGGAGGGAGCGGCCGAGCCACCACAGATAACCGTAGAAATAGGGACCCGTGGCCTCCAGCCGCGGTCTCGTCGAAGCGTCGATCCACGCCTTCGACACGATCTGACGATCGTTCCAGCGTCCGCCCGCGAGGACGAGCTGACCGATCTTGACCATGTCGCGTGGACGCAGGCGCAATCCTCCGCCGGCATTGGTATCGCCCTTCACGCGGGTCCACTCGTAGCGGGTTATGCCGAGCGGCTCGAACAAGGCCTCGCGTGCGAATTCGTCGAGCGGCTTTCCCACGGCCTTTCGGACGATGGCCGAGACCAGCGTGAGCGCGCCGGTGTTGTAGAAGAAGTCCTGGCCCGCGGGCGTCGTCATGGGAAGACCGAGCACATAGCGACAGGGATCGCGCGCCATGTGCATGCGGGACTCGTCGTTGTCATAGTTGCCGGTGCTCGGCGTTGCCTCCACCCATTTCAAGCCTAGCGACATGGTGAGCGCGTGTGACAGAAGGATGCGGTCCTTCTCGGGGGAGCGCAGGTCGGACAATTCAGGAAAGAAGCTGAAGATCGGTTCGTCGACGCCCGCGATCAGTCCCCGATCGATCGCGATCCCGAGCGCGAGGGATGCCACGCTTTTGGCCACCGATTTCATGTCATGCAGCGTATCGGCATCGAAACTGGCGTTCGCAATCGGACGATCGTTGATCTCGTCGGAGCCGGTCAAATAGCGCTCGAACACCAGTGCGCCGCCGCGCGCGACCAGCACGGCGTGCACGTTGGCGGACGCCGCGAGCCGGTCGGTCATCCTGCACAGTGCCGCGACATCGACGAGGCTCTCTATGCTGGACGCGACGGGGGCAGGTGCAGCGCAACTGGCTGGCTCTGCGGTTACAGGCATTCCGGCGAGCGGTGACAATGCCGCTCCTCCGACGAGCGACATGAAGTGGCGCCGTTTCATCCGATCTCGCCGCTCTCGTACATGACAACCTGATAATGCATCGCACAATGCTGCCATCTGGAATTGTCGAGGGCAACAGCTGTTTCGCCGGACCGACGCTGCCGACGGTTCTCGAAATCAGGCTCACGAAAATGACAGCGAGATCCTGCTGGTGAAGGCGTGATTAGTGGCATACCATTTGCTTGCTAATGAGCTCTGGTTTCACTGCTCTTGGCCAACGATGGCCGGCATCACGGCATTACTGGGAGGACGTCATGGATCGCAGGACCGTATTGAAGGGACTGGCCGGCGCGGGCGGTCTGGCATTGACCGGTCTCTCGGCACCGGCGATTGCGCAGGGGGCATCTGCCCGCACTTTACGCTTCGTGCCGCAGGCCAATCTCGCCAATTTCGATCCGATCTGGGGCACGCAATATGTCGTGCGCAATGCCGCCGCGCTGGTCTGGGATACGCTTTACGGCATCGATTCCTCGCTGCAGCCGCAGCGCCAGATGGTCGAGTCCGAGGAGACCACCGACGACGGCAAAACCTGGACGTTCAAGCTGCGTCCCGGCCTCAAGTTCCACGACGGCGAGCCGGTGCTGGCCAAGGACGTCGTGGCGAGCCTGTCGCGCTGGGCCGCGCGCGATCCGATGGGGCTGATGATCATCGCGATCCAGCAGGAACTGACCGCGGTCGACGACCGCACATTCAAATGGGTCTTGAAGCAGCCCTTCCCGAAAATGCTCTATGCACTTGCCAAGAACAACGCGCCGTGCTCCTTCATCATGCCCGAGCGCATCGCAAAGACCGATCCCTTCAAGCAGATCACCGAATATGTCGGCTCGGGTCCGATGAAGTTCGCCAAGGGCGAATGGGTCCCCGGCGCCAAGGCCGTGTTCGAGAAGTTCACGGATTACGTCCCGCGCCAGGAGAAGGCATCCTGGCTCGCCGGCGGCAAGCAGATCATGGTCGACCGCGTGGAATGGATCGTGATGCCGGACCCCGCGACCGCGGCGGCGGCCTTGCAGAACGGTGAGGTCGACTGGTGGGAGAACCCGATCGCCGATCTCGTGCCCGTGCTGAAGAAGAACAAGAACATCAGCGTCGACATCGGCGATCCCCTCGGCAATATCGGCTCGTTCCGCATGAACCATCTGTTCGCGCCGTTCAACGACGTGCGGGCGCGACGCGCGGTGCTGATGGCGCTCAGCCAGGAGGATTACATGCGGGCGATCGTCGGCGACGACGACGCCTTGTGGAAGCCGCTGCCCGGCTTCTTCACGCCGGATACGCCTGTCTACAACGAGCTGGGTGGCGACATCCTGAAGGGCAAGCGCGATCTCGACGCTGCCAAGAAGCTGCTGGCCGAGAGCGGCTATTCCGGCCAGCCGGTGACGTGCCTGGTCGCGCAGGACCAGCCGATCACGAAAGCGCAAGGCGACGTCACCGCGGACCTCCTGAAGAAGCTCGGCATGAACGTGGATTTCGTCGCCACCGATTGGGGCACGGTCGGCTCCCGTCGCGCCGCCAAGACGCCGCCGGGGCAGGGCGGCTGGAACATGTTCCACAGCTGGCATGCCGGCGCCGACTGCATCACGCCCGCCGCCTACACCGCCATCCGGGCCAACGGCGACAAGGCCTGGTTCGGCTGGCCGAACAGCCCGAACACCGAAAAGGAGATCACAGGCTGGTTCGAGGCCAAGAGTGTCGATGAAGAGAAGGCGGCGATCGGGCGGGTCAACAAGGCCGCGATCGAGGATGTCGTCTACGCGCCGACCGGCTTCTTCCTGACCTACACGGCCTGGCGCAAGAACGTCTCCGGCATCGCCAAGGGGCCGCTGCCGTTCTTCTGGGGCGTGTCGAAATCGGCATGATGCGGCGCTGAGGCCAGATGCTCTCCTACATCCTCCGTCGCATCGTCGCGACCTTGCCGGTCATGGCGATCGTCGCGCTGTTCGTGTTCAGCCTGCTCTATATCGCGCCGGGTGATCCCGCCGTGGTGATCGCGGGCGACCAGGCGAGCCCGGAGGATGTGGAGCGCATCCGCCAGAGCCTCGGCCTCGACCGCCCGTTCCTGGTGCAGTTCGGCAGCTGGGTCTGGCGCATCCTGCACGGCGATCTCGGCACCTCGATCTTCACCAATCTGCCGGTCTCGGCGATGATCGGCCAGCGCCTTGGACCGACCCTGTCGCTGATGATCGTCACGTTGCTGCTGACGATCGTGGTGGCGGTGCCGCTCGGTGTGGTGGCGGCTTGGAAGGCCGGCAGCCTGATCGACCGCGTCATCATGGGCTTTGCCGTGTTCGGTTTCTCGCTGCCCGTCTTCGTGGTCGGCTACATGCTCGCCTACATCTTCGCCCTCGAGCTGGAATGGCTGCCGGTGCAGGGCTATACGCCGCTCAGCTCCGGCTTCTGGCCGTGGCTGGAGAATTTGATCCTGCCCGCGATCGCGCTCGGCTGCGTCTATATCGCCCTGGTCGCGCGCATCACCCGCGCGGCCATGCTCGAAGTGCTGCAGCAGGACTATATCCGTACGGCCAAGGCCAAGGGCTTGGGGCAGGGCGGCATCCTGTTCATTCACGCGCTGAAGAACGCGGCGGTGCCGATCGTGACCGTGATCGGCATCGGCATTGCGCTCCTGATCGGCGGTGCGGTCGTCACCGAAAGCGTGTTCGCGATCCCCGGCCTCGGCCGCCTCACGATCGATGCGATCCTGCGCCGCGATTATCCCGTCATCCAGGGTATCGTGCTGCTGTTCAGCTTCGTCTACGTCCTCGTCAATCTGATGATCGACGTCATCTACACGCTCGTTGACCCGAGGATCCGCTATTGACCGATACGACCGTCAATCCGCAATCGCTTCCGGCCGGCCTCGTTCTCGCGCCGCAGTTGCCGGAGATCCTCCGGCCGGTCACGATCCGGCGCGGCTTCATCGGGTTCTTGCGCGGCCATCCCACCGTTGCGATCGGCGGCGCGCTATTGCTCACGCTGGTCCTGATCGCGGTCTTCGCGCCCTATCTCTGGACGGTGGATCCGACCGCGCTTGCACCGGCAAAACGCACCCGCGCGCCGTCGGCCGCTTTCTGGTTCGGCACCGACGTGCTCGGCCGCGACATCTATTCGCGCGTGCTGTTCGGCGCGCGGGTCTCGCTCACGGTCGGTCTGTCGGTTGCGATCTTCGCCTCGGCGGCCGGCCTTGCCATCGGTATGGTCTCCGGCTTCATCCGCTGGGCCGACGGCATTTTGATGCGTTTCATGGACGGGCTGATGTCGATCCCGCCGATCCTGCTGGCGATCGCGCTGATGGCGCTGACGCGCGGCAGCGTCGGCAATGTCATCCTCGCCATCACCGTTGCGGAGATCCCGCGCGTCTCGCGCCTCGTGCGCAGCGTGGTGCTGTCGCTGCGTGAGCAGCCCTATGTGGATGCGGCCGTGGCCTGCGGCACCCGCACGCCGATGATCATCCTGCGCCACATCCTGCCCAACACGGTGGCGCCCATGCTGGTGCAGGCGACCTATATCTGCGCCAGCGCCATGATCACCGAGGCGATCCTGTCCTTCATCGGCGCCGGCACGCCGCCGACCATTCCGTCCTGGGGCAACATCATGGCCGAGGGCCGCGCGCTCTGGCAGGTGAAGCCCTACATCGTGTTCTTCCCGGCGGCGTTCCTGTCCGTCACCGTGCTCGCCGTGAATCTGCTCGGCGACGGCCTTCGCGATGCGCTCGACCCGCGCATGGCCAAGAGCCTGTGAAGGGCTGATCGCGATGGCGCTGCTTGAAGTCGAGAACCTCCAGACCCATTTCCGCACGCCGGGCGGCATCAACCGCGCAGTGGATGGCGTATCTTTCCACGTCAATGAAGGCGAGACGCTTGCGATCGTCGGCGAGTCCGGCTGCGGCAAGTCGGTGACCTCGATGTCGCTGATGCGCCTGATCCCGGAGCCGCCGGGCAGGATTGCAGGCAGCATCCGCTTCGCGGGCAAGGATCTCCTCGAGCTCTCCGATCGCGAGATGCGCGCGATCCGCGGCAACGACATCTCGATGATCTTCCAGGAGCCGATGACGAGTCTCAACCCGGTGCTCACCGTCGGCCGCCAGATCCGCGAGACCCTGATGATCCATCAGGGCCTCGACAAGGCCGCTGCCGAGGCGCACGCGGTCGAGATGCTGACGCTGGTTGGCATTCCCGAGCCGAAACGGCGGGTGCGCGAATATCCGCATCAGCTCTCCGGCGGCATGCGCCAGCGCGTCATGATCGCCATTGCGCTCGCCTGCAATCCAAAACTTCTGATCGCCGACGAGCCCACCACCGCGCTCGACGTGACGATCCAGGCGCAGATCCTCAAGCTGATGCTGGACCTGAAGCGCCGGGTCGGCGCGGCCATCATTCTGATCACCCACGATCTCGGCGTCGTCGCCGAGATCGCCGAGCGGGTCATGGTGATGTATGCCGGCCGCAAGGTCGAGGAGGCGCCGGTGGCGGAGCTGTTCCGCTCGCCGCGCCATCCCTACACGCAGGGCCTGCTGGGTGCGGTGCCGCGGCTCGGCTCGTCGCTGACAGGCACGGCACGGC
>NZ_JXDL01000001.1:2280560-2407828 GCF_001590795.1 Bradyrhizobium sp. AT1 | reverse complement strand
TGACAGGCACGGCACGGCAGCTGGCCGAGATTCCGGGGCAGGTGCCTGATCTTCGCAAGCCCATCACCGGCTGCGTCTTTGCCGGCCGCTGCGCGCTCGCGACCGATCTGTGCCGGCAATATGCGCCGGGGCTGGAGGAGAAGGGACCTCGCCACATCGCCGCCTGTCACTATGCGGCCAAGGGAGCCGTTGCGGCATGAGTCCTCCGCTGCTCCAGGTCAACGACCTCAAGAAGCACTTTCCGGTCAAGAAGGGCCTTTTCCAGCGCAAGTCCGAATGGGTCTACGCGGTCGACGGCGTGTCGTTCGAGATCGCGCGCGGTGAGACGCTGTCGCTGGTCGGCGAGTCCGGCTGCGGCAAGTCGACGGTCGGCCGCGCCGTCTTGCGGCTGTTCGACATCACGTCGGGCCAAGTGATCCTCGACGGCCAGCGCATCGACGACGCCGCGCCGAGCACGATGCGCCAGATGCGCCGGCGCGTGCAGGTGGTGTTCCAGGATCCGTTCTCGAGCCTCAATCCGCGCATGCGCGTGCGCGACATCCTGGCCGAGCCGATCCGCAATTTCGGCCTCGCCAAATCCGCGGAGGATCTCGAGGTCCGCGTCACCGCGCTGATGGACACCGTGCGCCTGCCGCGCGAGGCGTTGAACAGGCGGCCGCACGAATTTTCCGGCGGCCAACGTCAGCGCATCGGCATCGCGCGGGCGCTCGCGGCCGAGCCAGAGCTGATCGTGTGCGACGAGGCGGTCTCGGCGCTCGATGTCTCGGTCAAGGCGCAGATCGTCAATCTCTTGCAGGATCTGCAGAGCGAGTTCGGCCTGGCGCTGCTGTTCATCAGCCACGACCTCGCGATCGTCGAGCACATGACGCACCGCGTTGCGGTGATGTATCTCGGCAAGATCGTCGAGGTCGCCCCGCGCCGCGAGATTTTTGCCGCGCCGAGACACCCCTATACCAAAGCGCTGCTCTCGGCGGTGCCGCTGCCCGAGCCCGGCGCCCAGCGCAATCCCATCATCCTCAAAGGCGACGTGCCGAGCCCGATCAATCCGCCGAAGGGCTGCCGCTTCCACACCCGCTGCCCGCTCGTGTTCGATCGCTGCCGGGTCGAGGAGCCGGTGCTGCGTGCGGCCGGGGCCGAGCAGTGGGTGGCCTGTCACCTCGAAGAGGCGCCGGCGGGCAGCTAAAGGCGAGATTCGCGTCGGAAATTCCCTAGCAAAAACAACCCCATTCTACTGTGCATGGGGTTGTTTTCGCATTTTTGATATGGCCGCCTCAGCCTTGCCGGCGCAGGAAGCCTGTGATCGTCACCTTTTCCCAGATGCCCGCCGCGGCAAAGGGGTCGGCGCGGTTGAAGGCCTCGACCTCGGCGCGGCCGGGCGCCTCGATCAGGAACAGGCTGCCGATCATGGTCTGGCCGTCGTCGGAGACCAGCGGCCCCGACATCACGATCTTGACGCCGAAACGCGAGGTGTCGCTGAGGAACGCCTTGTGGGTATCGTAATTGGCGAGCCGGGTCGGCAGCGCGCCGGCGCGGTCGACGGCGTGAATGGCGAACAGCATGGTGTCTCCGTGTCTTGCTTCAATGTTGGGACGGCCGCGTTGGCGGCCGTCCGGTCGTGATGAGTGGGCTTACTTCGCGCTGAGCTTGCCGGCCTCCTCGAAGGTCGGGCATTTGCGCTGCTCCAGCGGTACGTCGAACGGCTGGTAATTGTCCTTGGTGATGACGGTCGGCTTCAGCACGATCTCGCTGATGACGGGCTCATTGCGCAAGGACCGGATCGCCATCATGGTGCCGAGGCAGCCTTGCGCAAAGCCGTTGTAGTCGCCGCTGGCGAGCAGCTTGCCTGATTTGATCGCGTCGATCGCTTCCTTGGTGCCGTTGATGCCGATCACCTGCGCCTTGCGATTGGCGCCGTCGAGCGCCTCGATCGCGCCGACCGCCATGGCGTCGTTGGCGGCGAGCACGCCGTCGATCTGCGAATTCGACTGCATCAGGTTCTCCATGACCTGGAGCGCCTGCAGCCGCTGATAGTTGCCTGGCTGCGAGGCCAGCAGCTTGGCGCCCGCATTCTCCTTCAGCGCGTCGTTGAAGCCGCGGACGCGGTCGACATTGGTCAGCGAGCCCTTGACACCCTCGATGATGACGATGTTGCCCTTGCCGCCGAGTGTCTTCAGCAGGAAGCGTGCGGTCTCGAGGCCCAGGCTGTAATCGTCGGCGCCGATGAAGGACAGGAACTTGCCGCCCGCGGAGCGGTCGGTGATGTTGACGACGGGGATCTTCGCCTCGTTGATCTTCTCGACGCCAGGCACCATGGCCTTGTAGTCGACCGGCGTGAACACGATCGCGCTCGGCTTCTTCACCACGACGTCTTCGATCTGGCTCAGTTGTTCGGGGATCGAGTCCGGCTTGGTCGGGATGTACTGCAGCGTCTTCGCGTTCAGCGTCTTCGCCATGTTGTCGGCGCCGACCCGCACCGTCTGGAAGAACGGGTTGGTCTGGTTCTTGGTGAAGACGGCGATGGTCTCGCCGTCGGCCCGCGCTTGCGTGGTGAATGCCGCCGCCATCAGCAGCGGCAGCGTCAGATAGCCCAGTGTCCGTTTCATGTTGCCTCCATCCCTCATTTTGCTTGTTGGAACTCTAAGAACTCATT
Organism: Bradyrhizobium sp. AT1; assembly: GCF_001590795.1. GTDB lineage: Bacteria > Pseudomonadota > Alphaproteobacteria > Rhizobiales > Xanthobacteraceae > Bradyrhizobium. The sequence goes on along the minus strand of NZ_JXDL01000001.1, from coordinate 2,405,178 downwards.
GCGCGCGGCGGCGCGTCTTCATGTCGAGCCAGACTGCGAGAATGACGATGATGCCGGTGACCAGCGGCTGCCAATTGGCGCTGACCGAGAGCAGGTTCATGCCGTTCAGCACCAAGGTCAGGATCAGTGCGCCGATGAAGGTACCGAACACGGTGCCGACGCCGCCGAACAGCGAGGTACCGCCGATCAGCACGGCCGCGATGGCGGGCAGGGTCAGGCTTTCGCCGATGTCGGCTTCGGCCGAATTGAGCCGCGACAGGAAGATGATCGAGGCGAGCCCGGCCATGATGCCTGAGACCGTGTAGACCAGCAGCAGGCGCCGCGCGACCGGAATGCCGGAGAGGCGGGCCGCGACCGGATTGGCGCCGATCGCATAGATCTCCTGGCCCCAGATCGTGCGTTGCGCGAAGAACGTTCCGATCCCAAGGAACACCAGCAGCAGATAGACCGGTATGGGAAGACCGAACAGATAGCCGCTGCCGATCTGGCGGAAGCCGGCCGGAAAGCCGTGCAGCGTCTCGCCCGCCATGTACCAATAGGTCAGGCCGTTCAGCACCCACAGCATGCCGTAAGTTGCGATGAAGGAGGGGATGCGCAGCGCGGTGACCATGACGCCGTTGAGGAGGCCGACGACGCCACCGCAGGCAAGCCCGGTGAGGATGCCGAGCGCCGGCGAGCCGGTCTTGTGGATCACGGTGCCGGCGATGCAGGCCGACAGCGCGACATTGGCGCCAACGGACAGATCGAGGCCGGCGGTCAGCACCACCAGTGTCAGGCCTGAGGCGATGAAGAAGGTCAGGCTCGCCTGGCGGAGCACGTTGAGGATGTTGCCGAGGCTGAGGAAGGAATCGCTGAGCACGGCGAGCACCGCGCAGATCAGGAGCGCCGCGAGCAGGCGGTAGAACACCTGGATCGCGTCTTGCGACAGGAAAGAGCGCGGCGGCATGATCGTCTCTTTGGTGATGTCGGTCATGCCCGGCTCCTGAGACCATCGAGGAACAGCGCGACGATGACGAGCACGCCGACGCTGGCGACCTGCACCGAGGACGGCAGCGAGATCAGGTTCAGCCCGTTGCGCAATACGCCGACGGAGAGGACGCCGAGCAGGGTGCCGAGCAGCCAGCCATTGCCGCGCTCGAAGGAGGTGCCGCCGACGGCGACCGCCGCGATGGCATCGAATTCGAGGCCGAGGCCGGCGGTCGGGTGGCCGGAATTCATGCGCGCCGTCATCAACAGGCCGGCGATGCCGGCCATGGCGCCGCCGATCGCATAGACCGCGATCAGCAGCTTGTTCGGCGACAGGCCGGCATAGCGCAGCGCCTCGCGATTGCCGCCGAGCGCGAAAATGTAGGTGCCGAAGCGGGTGTGATAGAGCAGGCCGTGGAACGCCGCATAGGTCACCAGCGCCATGACGATCGGCACGGGAATGCCGAGCAGCGTCGCCGAATAGATGTCGCGCACGCTGTGGGGAATGCCGACCACGCTCTGGCCGTCGCTGACGATCAGCGACAGGCCCTGCGCCATGCCGAGCGTACCCAGCGTCGCGACGAAGGGCGGAATGCCCAGGATGGCGACAAGCCAGCCATTGGCGACGCCGAACGCCGCGCCGACGAGAAGGCCCGCGCCCAGGCCCAGCAGCATCGATTTGGTCGCGAGCGAGACGATGGCGACGCAGAGCGAGGTCAGCGTCAGCACCGCGCCCATCGACAGGTCCAGTCCCTCGGTCATGATGATCAGCGTCATCGGCAGCGCGAGCATGGTCAAGATGGTCGACTGCACCAGCACGTTGGAGAGGTTGGCGACCGACAGGAAGCCGGGCGCGATCACACTGAACAGCGCGACCAGCAGCACCAGCACGATGGCAACGCCGGGAATGCGTTGCAGTGGGTTGGGCGTAGAGACGACCGCGGCTTCACGCATGATGCATCCCCAGTCGCACGATGTTCTCCTCGGTCAGTTCGCTACGGGTCAGATGTCCCGCGATGCGCCCTTCGCGCATCACATAGGCGCGGTCGCAGACGTGGCAGATCTCGATCTGCTCGGACGAAATCATCAGTGCCGCGGCTCCCTCCGCGACGAGGCGGTCGATCAGGGCAAAGATTTCGGACTTGGCGCCGATGTCGATGCCCCGCGTCGGCTCGTCGAAGATGAACAGCTTCGAGCCCGCCGCCAGCCACTTGCCGATGACGACCTTCTGCTGGTTGCCGCCCGAGAGCAGGCCGACGGTCTGACGCGCGCTGGGCGTTGCAATGCGCAATTGCCGGATCAGGGCGTCGGAAGTCCGTTGCGCGCCTCGAGAATCGAAAAGTCCGCTCGGGAATAGCTTTCGCAGCGCCGATACCACGAGATTGTCGCTGACCGAGCGCAGCAACGCGAGGCCCTCGCTCTTGCGGCTTTCCGGGATCAGCGCGATGCCGCGGCGGGCGGCAAGGTCAGGCTCGCCGGAGATGGTCTTGCCGTCGAAGATGATCTCGCCTGACGTGACGGGATCAGCGCCGAAGATGGCGCGGGCGACCTCGCTGCGGCCGGAGCCGACCAGGCCGCACAGGCCGACGATCTCGCCCCGGCGCACCTCGATGTTGATGTCGGAGATGCCGGTCGAAGCGGTCAGCCCCTTGACCTGAAGCAGCACCTCGCCCGGCTTGTCGGCGAAATGGCGGGGATAGGTCATGTCGACGTTGCGGCCGACCATCATGCGCACGAGCTGGTCCGGCGTCACGTCGCCGGGCCGGACCCCGTCGATGCGGCGGCCGTCGCGCAGCACGGTAATGCGATCACCGAGCGCGAACACCTCGGCCATGCGGTGCGAGATGTAGACGATCGACACGCCATCGGCTTTCAGTCGCGCGATCAGTTCGAACAGCAGCTCGGTCTCGCGGTCGGACAGCGCGGCGGTCGGCTCGTCCATGACGAGGATGCGCGCGTTCTGGCTGATCGCCTTCGCGATCTCGACCATCTGCTGCTGCGCCACGCCGAGCTTGTCGACGGTGGTGGATGGATCGATGTCGAAGCCGATCTTGCCGAGCACATGCTTCGCATCGGCCAAGATCCTGCGGCGGTCGATGGTGCCGGGGATGCGGCCCTTCGGCTCGCGGCCGAGGAAGATGTTCTGGGCGATGTCGAGATAGGGGACCAGCGAGAATTCCTGGAAGATCACGGCAATGCCGAGCTTCTGCGCGTCGGCGGTGGAGGAGATCGCGACCTTCTCACCCCTGTAATAGAACTCACCGGCATCGGCGCGGTAGGCGCCGCACAGCACCTTCATCAGGCTCGATTTGCCGGCGCCGTTCTCGCCCAGCAGCATGTGGACTTCGCCGGGATAGACGGCAAAGGACACGTCATCCAGCGCTTTGACGCCGGGAAACTCCTTGCTGATGCCGCGCAGCTCCAGCAGCGGCGTGGGTGAGGTGACCTCGATCGGGAGCGCGTCGCTCATGCTTTTGTCCCACTCGCAAAGATCTTGCCGGGATTCATCAAGCCGTTCGGATCGAGCGCCGTCTTGATGGATCGCATCACATCGACGGCCTCGCCGAGTTCGTCCGTGAGATAGTCGATCTTGCCGAGCCCGATGCCGTGCTCGCCGGTGCAGGTGCCGTCCATGGCAATGGCGCGGGCGACCATGCGGGCCTGCAGCGCCTTGGCGCCTTCGGTCTCTTCGGGCCTGTTCGGGTCGATCAGGATCAGCATATGAAAATTGCCATCGCCGACATGGCCGACGATGGGCGCGACAAAGCCGTGTTTGTCCGCGTCCCGCCGCGTCTCGGTCAGGCATTCCGCCAGCCGCGAGATCGGCACGCAGACGTCGGTGATGACAGCACGTGCGCCGGGGCGCAGGCCCAGACCCGCATAAAGCGTGTTGTCGCGGGCGTGCCAGAGCCGGCTGCGATCCTCCGCTGCCTTGGCCCAGGCAAAGCCATGACCGCCGTGATCGGCGGCGATCGCCTGCGCCGCCTCAGCCTGCTCGGCGACTGACGTCTCGGAGCCATGGAATTCGAAAAACAGGGTGGGCGCCTCGCGGTAGCCGAGTTTTGCGTAGGCGTTGATGCCGCGCATCATGACGTCGTCGAGCAGCTCGATTCGGGCTACGGGAATGGCGGACTGGATGATGGAGATCGCGGTGTCGACGGCGCTATGCAGCGTGTCGAAGCTGCACACCGCGGCCGAGATCGCCTGCGGCACGGGATGCACCTTCAGCGTGATCTCGGTAATGACGCCGAGCGTGCCTTCCGCGCCGACGAACATTCGCGTCAAGTCATAACCGGCAGCCGACTTGCGGGCGCGCCTGGCGGTCCGGATCACGCGGCCGTCGGCCAGCACGACCTCCAGTGCCATGACATTGTCCTTCATGGTGCCATAGCGCACGGCCATGGTGCCGGAGGCGCGGGTCGAGGTCATGCCGCCGATCGAGGCGTCGGCGCCGGGATCGATCGGGAAGAACAGGCCGGTGTTGCGCAGTTCCGCATTGAGCTGCTTGCGGGTGATGCCGGGCTGCACCACGACGTCCATGTCGCTGTCGTGCACGCTGAGCACCTTGTTCATGCGCGCGAAGTCGAAGCAGACGCCGCCCGCGACCGCGGCCGCATTGCCTTCGAGCGAAGTCCCGGCGCCGAACGGAACGATCGGCATGCCTGCGCTCGCGCACAGCTTGACGATTTCGGCGACCTCCTTCGTCGTTTCAGGGAAGACAACGATGTCCGGCGGCAGATTGCGGTAGTGCGATTCGCTCTGCCCATGCTGATCGAGCACGCCGCGCGCAACGCTCGCGCGCGGGCCGATCATGCCGGTGAGGCGATCGGCCAAAATGCTCGTGCTGACCCGCGGTCCCATCCTCAGCTCCCTGTCTCCCCGATCGCGGACTCTTGCCGGTCCGCCGCGTTGTCGTCCGGCTTAGGCGGCCCTTGCGTTGCTCGCAACCTGCTTCAGGCCGAAATCATAGTTGAGATGAAAATACTCGCGCTCCACCATGCGACCATCCGGCGCACGGCCGGCCGGATGCCTGGCGAATTCGCGGATCAGGCTGTCCTTGACGCCGAACACTACGTCCGAGTCGAGATATTGGTCTCCTGCAACGAACACGTGGGTGACCAATTGCTCGAAGCCGGGCGCCGAGATCATGAAATGCACGTGCGCCGGGCGCCAGGGATGGCGGCCCTGCGCCTCCAGCATCTGGCCGACCGGGCCGTCATGCGGGACGGGATAGGCGGCGGGCTTGATCGACCAGAAATGGAAACGGCCGCTGGCATCGGTGTGAAAACGCGCGCGCATCGCGAGATCGCCGATGGCGTCGAGTTGCTGCACGTCGTAATAGCCGTCATCGTCGGAATGCCAGACGTCGACGATTGCACCCGCGAGCGGCTTGCCATCCACGGTCGAGACCGAGCCGGTGACCAGCATCGGATCGCCTTCCATCGGGCCGGAGATATCGGCGCCGTTGTCCTTCTCCGGCGCGGCTTGAACGAAGAACGGGCCGAGCACGGTGGTCTCGGTCGCGCCCTCCGGCATCGGGTGGTTGATGGCATCGACCAGCATGGAGACGCCGAGGGTATCCGACAGCAGGATGAATTCCTGGCGCTTGTCGTCGCACATGTGCCCGGTGCGAGTCAGGAAGTCGATGCCGTATTCCCATTCCTTCTGGGTCGGCCGCACCTCGCGAACGAAGGCATGAAGGTGACGGACCAGCGCTTCGCTGATTTGCTTGATGCGCGGATCGGTTGCATCCTTGATCCGCTCCAGCACCGCGTCGGTGATCGTATTCTCGTTGAAATTTCGCATAGGTGTTTCCGCCGATCAGAGTTTCGGTTCGCCGAGGCCGGACAGCCGCTCGAGATGCTTGACCGTCGCGATGAAGTCGGTGTCGCCGTCGCCCTGCGCGACCAGCGAGCCGTAGGTCTCGCGCACTTGCGCGGCGAGCTGAAGCGGCACGCCGACGGCGTGGCCGGCCCCGAGGATGAGGTCGAGATCCTTGGCCATCTGCTTGCAGGAGAAGGTCGACTCGAAATCCCGCGTGCGCAGCGGCGCGGTCTTGTACTTCACCATCGGCGATGCCACGGCGCTGTCGTCGAGCACCTTCAAGATATCCTGCCAGGCGATGCCGCCTTTGCGCGCCAGCGCCAGGCTCTCGGCCATCATCGCGGCCGACACGGCGATCATCAGATTGACCGAGAGCTTTGCGTAACGAGCTTCCTCGGCCGGACCGAGATAGGTCTGTCCGCGGGTGAAGGCGGCGAACAGCGGCTTTGCGCTTTCGAAGGCGTCCTTCGGGCCCGAGACGAAGCAGGTCAGTGCGCCGGTGTGAACGATGCTGGCATTGCCGGAGACCGGGGAACGCAGATAGGCGATACCGCGTGCTTGCGCGGCGGCCGCAATTTCAGCGGAGGCTTCGACGCTTACGGTGCTGGTCTCGATCAAGATAGATCCAGCACCCATCGCGGCAATGAGGCCGGCGGGACCGAGCAGGGCGCCGCGCAACGCCACGTCGTCAGGCAACGAAGTGATAACGGCGGCCTTTCCTCTCACGGCCGCAGCCGGCGATGCGGCAATCGCAATGCCTTGTGCACGCGCTTCGTCGAGCCGCGCCGCGCTTTGGTCGAACGCAGTGACGGCATAACCGGCCTTGGCGACGAGCACCGACATCGGCAGGCCCATTTTGCCGATCCCGATGAAAGCAATAGTCTTCGACGCGTCTGTCATTGTTGCCATCCGTTGGCGCGGCTAGGCCGCGCGTCCCTGTCGTTCGATGTCCTGCACCAGCCGCCGGCCGGATTGCGCCAGCAGCTCCTTCTTCGTCTCCAGTCCCTCGACCAGCAGCTTGCCATTCCGCTTCTTCCAGGCGCCGCCGATCATGACCGCCTCGATATTGGCAAGGCTCGTCTGCATCACCACGGTGGCAACGGGATCGTGCACCGGCTGGAGATTGAGGTCGGAGGCGTTGATAATGACGAGGTCGGCAAGCTTGCCCGGTGTCAGCGATCCGATCTGGTGCTGGCGGCCGAGCATGCGGGCGCCTTCCGTCGTGATCCAGCGCAGCGCCTCGCGCACGGGAATGGTGGTCGTTGCCGGAATGGTGCCGCTCTCCTTGCGCGATTCCGCGTTGTCCAACGCCCGCTGCATCGACAGCGCGACGCGCGCGACGGAGAAGAGGTCGCCGGCCAGCACAGATTCGAGGTCGATGCCGATGGTCGGCCGCACACCACGCTTCAGCAGTCGTCCAGTGATCGGGAAGCCGTGGCCCTGGATCATCTCGTTCTCCGGCGTCACCGAGAAGGACACGCCGAGATCAATGAGACGGTCGAGCAGATCATCCGGCAGATCGTTGCCATGGACGATGTTGATGCCCGCGTCGACGAGGCCGGCCTCGATCAGCTTCTCCCAGCCGCCGGGAGTCTTGGCCGGTCCGCCGCCCTGGTGCATCGACGCGATCAGCTTGAGCTCCCGCGCCAGACGGAAATCGTGTATGGCGACGTCGAGCGTCGAATAATGCGGGCCGAGGATCGCAAGGCCGAGCGTGACGAGGCCGTCGCGATCGGCGAGGGGGCCGGCCAGCAGCCGCTCGACCTCGCGGCGTGGATGCGGCACTTCCGAGAAATGCGGCTCGCCCGGCTTCGGCTCCGGCTTGGGCGAGCCGTGGAGGAACGCCGCGCGGATGCCGCTCTCGATCAGGCCGCGCACGGCCGCGTCGGTGTGTTCGGGCGTCGGATTGTTGTGGCACCAGTCGACCAGCGTGGTGACGCCGTGGTTGATCTGGTTCAGCGCGCCGAGGAGGGTGGCGATATGGATGTCCTCGGGCCGGAACACGGTGGCAAGGCCGGCATGCATGCGGCGGAAATATTCCAGCAGCGTCCAGTTTGCGGCAAAGCCGCGCAGGCCGGTCTGCCAGGTGTGCATATGCGCGTTGATCAGGCCGGGAATGACGATGCGGCCTTTGCCGTCGACGATTTCCGCGTCGGCCGCGACCTCGATCGATGGCCGCACGTCGACGACGCGGCTGCCCTCGACCAGCACGTCGCCGGTGGCGAGGTCGCCGATCACGTCATCCATGGTGATGACGGTGGCGGATCTGATCAACGTGCGCTGCATCGCTTCAAGTCGCCGCTTTGACGGCGCCGGGCGACTCGCCGGCCCAGGCGCGCGCGATCAGGTCCCGGATGGCATTGCGTTCCAGCGGACGCGGGTTCCAGTAGGCGTTGGTCACCGCGAGATCGGCGGCCCTGTCGATGCCGCTCTCGGGCATGCCGATGTCGCGCAGCGCGGTCTTTGCGTCCAGCCGTTTTGCAAGCTCGAAAAGTCCCTGCGACGCATCGGCCGCGCCGATCGCGCGTGAGATGCGTGTCATCGCGTCGGGGACCGCCGGCGCGTTGTAGGCGAGCGCGTGCGGCAGCACGATGGTGTGGGTCTCGGCATGCGGCAGGTCGAACGTGCCGCCGAGCGTGTGGCAGAGCTTGTGATGCAGCGCCATGCCGACGGTGCCCAGACAAACGCCGCACAGCCAGGCCCCATACAGCGCCTCGGTGCGCGCCTCGCGGTCGTCGCTTCTGGCGGCGATGGCGGGCAGGGCCCTCGCCAGGGCGCGAATACCTTCTTCCGCCATCAGCGAGGTCACCGGGTTGGTGTCGCGCGCATACAGCGCCTCGACGGCATGGGCGATCGCGTTGATGCCGGATGTTGCCGCGAGGCTCGCCGGCAGCGTCAGGGTGAGATCGACATCGTAGATCACGGTCTCGGGCAGGATCGCCGCGTCGCGCACCGTGGTCTTCAGACCGTTCTCGGTCTGGCCGACGATCGGCGTCATCTCCGAGCCTGCATAGGTGGTGGGGATGCAGAGCTGGTTGATTCCGGTGCGCAAGGCCAGCGCCTTACCGAGACCGGTGGTCGAGCCGCCGCCGAGCGAGACGACGCAGTCGGCTTCGCACGCCTTCATCGCCGTGAGCGCGCGCTCGGTGACCTCGACCGGCGTATGCATGGTCGCGCCCGGAAAGATGCCGGCATAGAGCGGGCCGAGCGCCGCGCCGAGGCTCTTGCCCTGCGCCTCCTGCTGCGGCGTCGTCAGCACCAGGGCACGCGTGCCGCCGAGCCTCTCGACCTCGGCCTTGGCGCTCGCCAAGGTTCCACTGCCGAACACGACGCGGCAGGGCAGGTTTTCAAAGGTGAACGAACCGATCATGCGCCGGTCTCTTTGATGGGATAATCGACCTGGAAGCGTCCGATCCGCAAGTCGCCCAAAGCCTCGCGGACGCGCAAATGTTCGGGGTGGTTGGCATAGGCCGAGAGGGCTGCCTGGTCTGTGAATTCGGAGAACAGCACCACGTCGCAGGCATAATCGACCGCACTGACGTCCATGCCGACCTCGATATGGGTCAGGCCCTCGATCCGGCCCTTGAGGCCCTCGAACAGGGTCTTGACCTTGACCCGGGCGGCGGAGCGTTCTTCCTGGGTCTCCCCGCGCAGCCGCCACATCACGATGTGCCTGATCGGGCCCGACATTTCCTTATTTCCTCGCCTGCCATTGTGCTTTGTTGGCGCCATTTTGCCTTGCAGAAAACGGAAATAAAGGCCAAAATTTGTAAGTCTCTTTTCCTGATTTCGCAAAAATGGATCGGTTACTCCAACTTGAGGTCTTCGCCAAAACCGCCGAGCTCGGCAGTCTTTCCAAAGCTGCCGAAATCCTGCGGATGTCGAACGCGGCGGCCAGCCGCCATCTCAGTGCGCTGGAGGAGCGGCTTGCGGTCCGGCTGATCGAGCGCAACACGCGCCGGCAATGGTTGACCGAAGCCGGGCAGGAACTGCTGCAGCGCTGCAGCACGCTCTTGAATGAATTCGCCGAAGCCGAGGACGCCGTCTCCGACCGCGCGCTGTCGCCGAAGGGCATGCTGCGAGTCACGTCTTCGTTGTCCTTCGCGATGATCTACCTCGCGCCGATGCTGCCCGCCTTCCGCGCGCTCTATCCCAATCTCAGCGTGCAGATCATCAGCGCAAACCGCTATCCCGATTTCATCGAAGCCGGCATTGACGTTGCCATCCGTACGCGCGAGCACGAGCCGGATTCCAACATCATCGTCCGCCGCATCGGCCAGATGCACCGCGTGCTTGCAGCGGCTCCCGCCTATCTGGAGACGCACGGCCGGCCGGAGCATCCCACAGATCTCGCCCGGCACGACATGCTGATCTACAACCTCGCCAACGATCCCTATTCGCTGCGGTTGAGCCAGGGCAGCACGACGCAGACGATCCGGATCGCGCCGACGCTCGACAGCAATGACGGCCAGATCATCTGTGGTGCCGCGCGTGCAGGGCTCGGCATCCTGATCCAGCCGCTCTACATCGTGCAGGGCGATATCGCGGCCGGCCGCTTGGTGCCCGTCCTGACCGGCTGGGAATTGCCGCTGCTCACCATGAACATCGCCTATCAAAACCGCGTCAGGCTGCCCGCCAAGATCAGGGTCTTTTCCGACTTCCTGGTCAGCTATATTCGCGAGCATTCGCAGCCGGGGATCTGGATCGACGCGGCGAAATGAGCGGGAAGCACGCATGTATCTCGGCATCGATCTCGGCACCTCGGCCGTCAAGACCGTTCTCGTCGACGATGCCCAGCGCGTCATAGCGAGCCAGAGCCGGCCGCTGACGATCAGCTCGCCGCGAGCCGGCTATTCCGAGCAGGACCCCGTGCAGTGGATCGACGCGACCTTCGCCACGCTGGATGCGCTGAAGGCATCACATGGAAAAGAGCTGGCGGCGGTCAAGGGCATTGGACTGTCCGGCCAGATGCACGGCGCCACGCTGCTCGACGCGAGCTCGAGACCCTTGCGGCCCTGCATCCTCTGGAACGACGGGCGCTCGGCCGCGGAGTGCCGCGTGCTGGAGCAGCGTTGGCCTGCCTTGCGGACGATCACGGGCAACAAGGCCATGCCGGGATTTACCGCGCCGAAGCTGCTCTGGATCGCGGCGCACGAGCCAGAGATCTTTGCGGCGACCAAGCTTGTTGTGTTGCCGAAAGCGTACCTGCGCCTGGTGCTGTCAGGCGAGGCCATCGAGGACGTCTCGGATGCATCGGGAACGCTGTGGCTCGACGCCGCGCGCCGCGACTGGTCGGACACGTCGCTGGCCGCAACCGGCCTGTCGCGCGATCAGATGCCGCGTCTGGTCGAGGGATGCGCGCCCGCAACGACATTGCGTGGCGAGCTCGCGCGGCGCTGGGGCATGACCAAGCCGCCGGTCATCGCGGGCGGCGCCGGCGACAATCCGGCAGGCGCGGTTGGCATCGGTGCGGTCCAGCCGGGAACCGCGTTCGTGACGCTGGGAACTTCGGGGGCCTTGCTGGCGCCGACCAGCACCATCGCCGCCAACCCGGATCGCGCGGTGCATACCTTCTGCCACGCCATTCCCGGCATGTGGATTCAGGCCGGCGCGATCCTGTCGGCCGCCTCCTGCCTCGCCTGGGCCGCGCGCCTGTTCGGCGTCACCGAGGCCGAGCTGCTGGCGCCGCTGGGGTCGCGCCCGCGGGCGCCGTCGCCGGTGAGCTTTCTGCCTTATCTCGCGGGTGAGCGGACGCCGCACGACGATCCCGTCGTGCGCGGCATGCTGGATGGGCTCAGTCATGGCACCGATCGCGAGACGATCGTGCAGGCGGTGCTCGAAGGCGTTGCCTTCGCGCTTGCCGATTGCCGCGATGCACTTGCGGGTGCCGGCATCGCGATCGCGGAAGCCGACGTCATCGGCGGTGGATCGCGGTCGTCGTTCTGGCTCTCGGTGCTGGCCAACGTGCTGAATGTTCCAGTCCATCGCTTCGCCGGAGGCGAGACCGGCGCGGCGTTCGGTGCGGCGAGATTGGGGCGGCTTGCTGTCACCGGTGAGGCAATCGCAACCGTGTGCACGCGACCGCAACGCGTCGAGACGTTCGAACCTGACAGTGGGCTGACTGATGCTTACGCCGAGCGGCTTCCCGCGTGGCGCGAACTGTATCGGGCGCGCCACTAGCATTGCCTCGGCGTCGCATTCTCCTGTGTTCGGTATTGCTCTGGTCTGCGGCCTTTTGTTTAATGCGTGAACCGCGCTGACAAAAAGATCGAGACGCGGGTGGGAAACGCATTGTGCGCCGGGAGGCACGATGAACGATCCGATCCTCGAGATGCGTGGGGTCTCAAAGTCCTTCTTTGGCATCAAGGCGCTGCGTGCCGTCGATCTCACCGTCTATGCCGGCGAGGTCCACGCCCTGATGGGCGAGAACGGCGCGGGCAAGTCGACGCTGATGAAGATCCTGTCCGGCGCCTACAGGCCTGATCCCGGCGGAGAGATCCGTATCGAAGGACACCCGGTCCGGATCGAAGGTCCGCTCGGCGGCCGCAACGCGGGCATCTCCATCATCTATCAGGAGCTGTCGCTCGCCCCCAATCTCCGTGTTGCCGAGAATATCTATCTCGGGCGCGAGATCTCGCATTCCGGGATGCTGGCGCGCGGCGAGATGCGCGACGGCGTCGGTCCGATTCTGAAGCGGCTGGGCGCGGACTTCCTGCCATCGACGCTGGTGGCGCATCTATCCATGGGCCAGCGGCAGCTGGTCGAGATCGCGCGTGCGCTGCATGCGAGATCCAAGATTCTGATCATGGACGAGCCGACGACCGCGTTGTCGGCGGGCGAGAGCGCGCGCCTGTTCGCGCTGATCCGCCAGCTTCGCGCCGAGGGCCTCGCGATCATTTACATCTCGCATCGCATGGACGAGGTCTACGCGCTCGGCGACCGCGTGACCGTGCTGCGCGACGGCCGCCTGGTGGGCTCGCTCGACAAGCCCGAAATCCGCGCCGACACCATCGTGCGGCTGATGGTCGGGCGCGACGTTTCCTCGTTCTACAAGAAGGACCACGATCCCGACGCGGGGCGGGGACATCCCGTGCTCGCGGCGATCGATATGGCCGACGGCCACCGCGTCAAGGGTTGCTCGCTCACGGTGCATGCAAGCGAGGTGGTCGGGCTTGCCGGCCTGATCGGCGCCGGCCGCACCGAGCTTGCGCATCTCATCATCGGCGCAGCGCCAAAAACCTCCGGGCGGCTCGAGCTGGAAGGACAGCCGGTCGAGATCCGCAGCCCTGGTGAGGCGCTCGAGGCCGGGATCGCCTATCTGACCGAAGACCGCAAGGCGCTCGGCCTGTTCCTGGACATGTCGTGTCTGGACAACATCAACCTCGCGGTGCTCGGCCGCGATGCCAAGCTCGGCTGGTTCCTGGATCGCGACAAGGCGCGTGAGCGCGCCGACAGGGCCTTCGCTGGCCTCAGCATCCGCGCCGCCAATGTCGGCGTCCCCGCGGGCGGCCTGTCCGGCGGCAATCAGCAGAAGCTGCTGCTGTCGCGGCTTCTGGCGATCGCGCCAAGGGTGCTGATCCTCGACGAGCCGACGCGTGGCGTCGACGTCGGTGCCAAGTCAGAGATCTATTCGATCATCGACAATCTGGCCAAGGCCGGCACCGCGATCCTGGTCATCTCGTCCGATCTGCCTGAAATCATCGGCATCTGCGACCGCGTCGTGGTCATGCGTGCCGGGCGCATTGCCGGCGAGGTGACGCGCGGTGCCAATTCGCCGCTGACACAGGAAGACATCATGGCGCTTGCCACGGGGATGGAGCATCTCGATGCCTGACAATGGCGCTTCGCAGGCCCAGCCCGCCGCGACCGCGACGACCAACGGCGCCGCCGCAGAGACCAGGCGCCAGCGGGTGAGGGTGCTGATCAGCGCGCTCGGCATGCTGCCGGTGCTGCTGATCCTCTGCATCGGCTTTCATTTTCTGTCCGAGGGACGCTTCTTCACCGGACAAAATCTCGGAATCGTGTTGCAACAGGCCGCGGTGAACACCGTGCTTGCGGCGGGGATGACGTTCGTCATCCTCACCGGCGGCATCGACCTCTCGGTCGGCTCGATCCTGGCGGCCTCCGCGATGGCCGGGCTGACGCTCTCCAAGCTGCCGGAGCTCGGGATGCTGTGGCTGCCGGCCTCGCTTCTCACGGGCCTTGGCTTCGGCATCGTCAACGGCGCGCTGATCGCGCTGCTGCGCCTGCCGCCCTTCATCGTCACGCTCGGCTCGCTCACCGCGGTGCGTGGCCTCGCGCGACTGCTCGGCGCCGATACCACCGTGTTCAATCCCTCCATTCCCTACGCCTTCATCGGCAACGGCTCGCTGACGCTCGTGCCCGGCGTCGCATCGATCCCGTGGCTGTCGGTGATTGCCTTGCTCGTCATCCTGGTCTCGTGGCTGGTGTTGCGCCGGACCGTGCTCGGCGTGCACATCTATGCGGTGGGCGGCAATGAGAGCGCGGCGCGGCTTGCGGGCATCAAGGTCTGGGCCGTGCTGATCTTCGTCTACGGCATCTCAGGGCTTTTCGCCGGGCTCGGCGGCGCCATGCAGGCGGCGCGGCTCTATGCCGCCAACGGCTTGCAACTCGGCCAGTCCTATGAGCTCGACGCGATCACCGCCGTGATCCTCGGCGGCACGTCGTTCGTCGGCGGCATCGGCTCGATCTGGGGCACGCTGGTCGGCGCGCTGATCATCGCCGTGCTGTCGAACGGCCTCATTCTCGTCGGTGTCTCCGACATCTGGCAGTACGTGATCAAGGGCCTCGTCATCATCGGCGCCGTGGCGCTGGATCGCTACCGGCTGCAGGGGTCTGCCAGGACATGAAAGCTTCCGCTGCGGCAACTGGTCTGCCGCGCCGGGGACGAAGACAGACCAGGGAGGAAGTCCATGTTGAAGACGATCATGCTCGCCGGCGCCGCGACGGCGCTTGTTCTTAGCACCGTGCCGTCCTCGGCGAAGGAGCTCAAGTCGATCGGCGTCTCGCTGGGGTCGATGGGCAACCCGTTCTTTGTCGCGCTGGCGAAGGGTGCCGAGTTCGAGGCCAAGAAGACCAATCCCAATGTGAAGATCACGGCGGTCGGCTTCGAATACGATCTCGGCAAGCAGGTCACCCAGATCGACAATTTCATCGCCGCCGGCGTCGACCTGATCCTGCTCAACCCCGGCGATCCCAAGGCGATCGGGCCGGCGATCAAGAAGGCGCAAGCCGCGGGCATCGTCGTCGTCGCGGTCGATACCGCGGCCGAAGGCGCCGACGCCACCGTCACTACGAACAACATCCAGGCCGGCGAGATCTCCTGCCAGTACATCGTCGACAAGCTGGGCGGCAAGGGCGAGGTCATCATCGAGAACGGGCCGCAAGTCTCCGCCGTGATCGACCGCGTCGCCGGCTGCAAGAACGTGTTCTCGAAGAATCCCGGCATCAAGGTGTTGTCCAACGACCAGGATGGCAAGGGCTCGCGCGAAGGCGGTCTCACGGTCGCGCAGGGCTATCTGACCCGCTTTCCCAAGATCGACGCCATCTTCGCCATCAACGATCCCCAGGCGATCGGCACCGACCTTGCGGCGCGCCAGCAGAACCGCACCGGCATCGTCATCACCGCCGTCGACGGTGCGCCCGATATCGAGGCCGCGCTGAAGGATCCGCAGTCGCCGCAGATCCAGGCCTCGGCCTCGCAAGACCCGTTCTTCATGGCGCGGCGGGCCGTGCAGGTCGGTGTCGGCATTCTCAACGGTCAGAAGCCGGCCTCGACGGTCGAGCTGCTGCCGTCCAAGCTCGTGACCCGGGACAACGTCGCCGAGTACAAGGGCTGGACCTCGGATCGCTCGCAGTAGGGCGTACGTCTCGAGGCCGGACCACGAGATAGTCGCGATATCATCGCCGCTGTGCTGGCAAGGCGCAGCGACGATCTCGGCAGAGGCAAAGCGCCTATCGCTCAGGCGGTGTGCGGACTCGTTCGCGCAGACAAGGCGCTCGACGGAAATCGGCTCGTGAAGGCGCGGGTCTTGGGCTGGACGCGCGATCCGTCGATCACCTCGAGCCGGCCGCAGCGGTTCAAGGTGTGGAGCTTCCTGCCGGGCCATAGCGGTCCGGGTTTCAGAGAATGGCGCACGACCTGCTTGAAGGCGGTCGGCGACAGTTCGACCACTTCCGCCAGCGCGAGCCCTGCGCCGTATCCGTCGGTGCAGTTCTGAATCGGGCGCCACAGTCTGCCATTGAGCGTGACGAAATTACCGGCCGGCCGCGTGCTGGCGCGGTCGATCAGGACCGGATTGCTGGCGTGCGGCAGCCAGGGCCCGTGGAAGTGCTCGGCGTAGTAGATCGCCAGCGCATCCGAATAGCCGCCCGTTCCGTCGCGCCAGGCTCCGAACAGATAATGCAGGCCGTTGTGCCGCGTGATCGTGACGTCGGCGAGCTCGAGGCCTGACAGCAGCGTCGCGTGTCGCTCCCATCTGTCCGGAAACCGGACGCATTTGTAGAGGGCGACGTCCCCGTTGGTCGAACTCTCCGGGATCATCCACAACGCGTCGCCGTCCTCGATCAGAAACGGATAGGAGAGGTGCCACGGCTCTTCCAGCACCGGCATGACTTCGCCGACCGGTCCATTGTCGCCGAACTCGATCGCCGAAATGATGCCTTTGCCGACGCGGTGATCGAGGTCCTCGAAGAAGACGAATGTTCGCCCCTGCCATGTGACCGGAAAGGGATCGGCGTAAAAGCGATGGCCGGGATCAGCAAGAATGTTCCATTCCGGTCCGGACAGATCTCCGGTCTGCCAGACGCCTGCACCCTCATTGAAGCGCCATCCGACATGCCAATGCGGAGCGTAGCAGCAGAGGCGATAAATCTCCTTGGCGATCGAGACGGCGAGGCCGCGCGTGACGTAGCCGACGGGGCCACGGCGCGGGGCATCTCCGGCCGGCCGCGCCAGTTGCGGCAGAATTCGCGGTCGCCCCGACAGGATCGCCGCCACCATCGTGAGCGTCCGCGCCATGACGGTCTCGAGCGCGCCGCTGAGGCCTGCGGCAATTTCTCCGGAGGGATGGCCGCGATCGAGGAGGGAGCCGTCGACCTCGTTGACGATGTCGATCACCGGCAGGTCGCCGGCGAGAATGGCGGCAAGGGCGGCATTTTCGCCGGCAACGCCGTTGAACAGCGGACGGAGATAGAGCGATGCGGCGCTGTTCGGATCGCGCGCGCCGCCGGTGAAGTCGACGATCACGTCGGCCGTCTGGTCGTGAGCCTGCGTCTGTTCCGGGATAATGTTGAGCTTGTTGGCGCCGCTGGGCTTGCCCTTGTGCAACACCATGCGCTCGAGCTCGAACAGGGCGTCGAGACCTGCAGGCCGTGGCTCGGCCGCTATCGCCCACGCGATTTGAACCGGAACATCCCGGCCGTCGATCATCAGCGTCTCGCGCCTCATCCAGCGCCGCGCGTACTCTCGTTCACAGCGAAACTCGATGATCATGTCGAGCCCATCACTTCCAACGTATCAGATCAGGTGACCTGGCCGAGAATTCGAACGTATTCCTCCACCATGGCATCTACCGAATAGCGCAACCTCAGGCCTTTGGCATTTTGTCGCAGTTCATCGCTCAGATGCTGGTCCGTCAGCAACCTGGAGACGGCTGCCGCGAGCTTGATATGATCGGAGGCGTCGACGAAGAGTGCGGTCGGTTTTCCTTCGTACGACAACACTTCGCGCAGGACGGGAAGATCGGTGACGACGGAGGGAACTCCGGCGTTGGCAGCTTCGACCGCAGCAAGACCGAAGGTTTCCGCCTGCGTCGGGAATACAAATACGTCCAGACAAGCGAGAAAATCCGCCATTCGACTGGGGGGAATCTCGCCGAGCAAATGCAGCCTGTCCGACACCTTCAAGTCGCTGGCCAACTGCCGCAGCCGGGCCTCGTCGGCGCCCTGGCCGGCGAGCGCGAGGTGCCAGGACGGTTGATCCGGCAACAGACGTATCGCCATGTCGAGCCGCTTGTGCGGATGCAGCCTTGCCGCGCAGCCGAGCAGGACACGATCCGGCGGCAGGCTGAACTTCTGTCGCGCGGCCTCCTTCGACAGGGTGAGCGCCTTGTCGTCGAAACCGTGCGGCACATGCACCATGCGCGAACGATAAGCCGCAGGGTAGCGCGAATACTCGCGTTCCATGTCCTTCGAATTGAGCGTGATGCGGTCGAAGAATCCGACGCTGCCCATGACGATGTCGGCGGTGCGCACCGGCCGGCTCATCGCCAGCGCCGACGAAACCTGGTTGGCGACGACAGGTGCGCGGCTGACGAGGCGCGTCACGCCGGCGCCGATGACGTTACCGAAATGCTGGAACGTCAGCACGGCGTCGGGCCTGGTCGTCCTGATGTGACGGCCGAGCGTCCACAACATCCGAAGCAGCGCCACCGGATTGCCCGGCCGGCTCGACGCGCAGTAGAGCGTGTCGGGCGGCTCGTCGAAGGACTCCGACTTGCGGAAGAAGAACAGATTGGTGACGCGGTAACCGCGCGCGGTCAGCCCGGCGCCGAGTAGCCTGGTGATCTCCTGTGCACCGGCGTTCTCGGCCTGGGTTTGCGCGAGGAGCACGTGCAACTTCGGTCCGCTGCCGTCTGGCTGCGCGGGTGCCGTCGCGGTCATCCCGCCCAGTTCCTTGTTCGGCTGATAGTGCAGCACGGATCCCGACCCGCTAGAGAAACGAAATCTTCACCTTCTTAGCTCCGTACCTACCATGCGGGTATCGCGCGGACACCGACTAGCAACAAACGGAGTTAATGCGAGGCCCGTCTGCCGACATTCTTCGCGCGATCATTTCGCTGGTTCCCATAGGGCACGCAAAACGCGCGTTAACCAATCGATCTCGCGCCGACGCGTGATGCCTAGTCGCCGGACTCGGCACCGCGGACTGCATAGTTGCGGCGTTTCACGGCGTTGAAGCGCAAGAGCACGAGGATTGAAGGATCCACCCCCGTGCGCCGGCGGCAGAGCACGTTCAGGGCAATGGTCGCGAGCGCCAGCGACACCGTGGCCGAGACCGCCGCGCCCAGCAGGCCGAACCAGGGGATGAGAATGAGAAATCCCGCCAGACGCAGCGCGACGTTGGCCGCCACGACCGGAACATAGATCCGCTCATGGCCGGTCAATTGGAGGATCGCGGCGGACGGGCCACCCGCGGCCTGGATGGCGGTTCCGATTGCAAGCACGATCAGGACCAAATGCTGCTCAGTGAAATGAGGCCCGAACAGGCTGAGCAGGTAGGGCCCCCCGATCCAGACCGTGGCGAGGCCCGCGGCCACGCAAAGCGCAGTCACTTCCGCCATCAACCGCAGAGTTCGCTCGAACTCCGGTTGGTTCTTGCTGAAATACAGCGACGGAAGCCTGCGCGCGCCGAACGTGTACAGCGCGGCGGACACCATGGCGAAGATGTTGGCGAGGCGCGAGGCGGCGAAATAGATGCCGGCCGTGACCGGATCCAGCATCCAGTAGACCAGGATGACGTCGAAATACTGGTTTGCGACCTCGAGGATGGATGCAAGCCAGAAGTGAAGGGCGCTCGACCGCCAGCGCGATGTTTCGGAGCTTGCCGCCGTGCCGCGCAGATTCGGCAGCACGCGCGCGATCGAGATGATCTGCGTGGCCAGGCTGACCGACATGGCAATGGTCATCACCGCGAACAATTCGGCGGGATCGAGTTGCCGGTGGGTCAGCAGCATGCCGATCAGGAACAGAACGACGATGACCCGCCAGAAGAATTCGCGATTTCCTTCGCCCATCAGGATGCTGACCAGCGAGCGTGCCACCTGGCTGCCGAGCATCACGCCGGCGTTCACGGCCGTATAGGCCGAGACCGCAAGGATCAGCAGCCACCAGTCGCCGCGCATGTTCGCCGCGATGGCGATGCCCGCGATCACGATCAGCATCGCGATCGAGGCGATCTTCAGGCTCGACAGCAGGACACCCTTGGTCAGGTCCGGCCTGTCGCCGACCTGGTACTCGTTCAGGAAGCGCACCAGCAGGGATTCCTGGCCGACCAGCCCCACGACGGCGGCGATCTGGGCAACCGAAAGCCAGGTCGCGAAGATGCCGAAGCCATCGGGCGACATCGTTCGCGCCGCCAGCGAGAACAACGCGAACGCAAGCGCGCCGCTACCAACCTTGAGCAGGATGGTCCCGACGACACCGCGCGTGACGTCACGCCGCAGGAACTGGAGGATGGATCTGATCATGGAAGTTTAGGGAGCTGCTCTCTCCTGAAGAGACATGTTCCGATATCGCGGCAACCTAGCATGCCGAAAAATCGCGAGTGTTAATGAGCGCCGTGCTGGAACTTGCCGGCGGCGGCGACATTGCGCGCATGCCGGTTGCTTCACTGTGGAACATCGTCGTCCTCATTGTCTCAAATCAAGCAAGGCCCGGCTCCGCCCGCATGAAGGCATAGCGCCGCAGCGACAGGCGAGATCAGCCGTTTGAATGCAGGTCTGCTCACCGGATCACCGGCCGAGCAGCCCAAAATCGGAATTTCGCGGTGAATCCAGAGCAAGAGCCGTGCCGGCTATCGTCATGACGACCGGCCCTTCGCCCCGTTAACCTCGATATCGAGAAATGATCGCGTTCGATCCGGCGATGCGACATCAGGCCGGAGAATTGCACGTGCGACTTTAGTTGACCGTGGGAGCCCAGATCATGACGGCGGATAGAACTGTGACCGAGCCGATCGCCACAGCTGGTATTTCGGAAACCGCTGTGGACATCGCGATCGTCGGCGGCGGCCTCGCCGGATCGCTTGCGGCGGCCGTGCTGGCGCGGGCAGGGCACCGCATCGCCCTGATCGACAAGCGGGCGGTCCATCCGGACGAGTTCCGGGTCGAGAAGATCGGCGGGCATCAGCTGGCGATGCTCCGCAAGCTCGGCTTCCTCAGCGCGCTCGAGACGATCGCCTGTCGATATGATCAGGTGCTCAATATCCGGGAGGGCAAGGTGGTCGATGTCAGCGTCGGCCAGGCTTACGGATTTTCTTATGCCGATCTCGTCGCGATGGCGCGCAGCCAGCTTCCCGATCCGTCCGACCTGATCGTCGACGAGGTCGCTGCGATCAGCTGCAGCGACGACATCCAACATCTCGAATTGGCCTCCGGGCGGCGCGTGAGTGCGCGCCTCGTGGTTCTGGCCACGGGCATGGCGGCAGCTCTTGCTTACAAGCTTGGCATCAAGCGGCGCGTGCTGGCCGAGCGCCACTCGGTCTCATTCGGCTTCACGATTGCCCGCCACGACGGCAGCTCGTTCGATTTCGAGGCGCTGACCTGCTATGGCGAGCGCACCGCGGACGGCATCGATTATCTCAGCCTGTTCCCCGTCCATGCCGGCATGCGGGCCAATCTCTTCATGTTCCGCGACCCGACCGATCCGATCATGCGCGAGCTGCGCCGCGAACCGGAAGCGACACTCTTGCGTCTGCTGCCGGGACTGCGGCCCTATCTCGGCGATTTCCGCGTCACCGACCGGGTCCAGAACTGGGTGATGGATCTGACCGTCGTCGAGGGGCATCTCCAGCCCGGCATCGTGCTCATCGGCGATGCGTTCCAGACCAATTGCCCCGCCGCCGGCACGGGCGTTGCGCGCCTGCTGGTGGACGTCGATCGTCTTTGCACCGAATATGCGCCGCGATGGCTCACGACATCAGGCATGAACCAGGAGAAGATTGCGCAATTCTATTTCGATCGCGACAAGATCGCGGCGGACCAGCAGTCCCTGAAGATGGCGCGCTTCCGCCAGGCCCTGACGTCCCGCAACGATATCGGCTGGGATGTCCGGCGCCGCTTGCACTTCCTGCGGCGCAGCCTGGCACACCGGGTCGATCAAATGCATCCGGGCTGGCTTGGACGTGTTCGCGGCGCGCTGCGCGCCTGAGCCCAGTGCCTCCTTGCCTGACGTCCGTCAGCGCGTCGGCGTCGGAGTGCGGGCGGGCAGCAGCCGCAGATCCGAGAGCCGCTTGGCCGCCAGCTTGAGCCAGGGCGCCTGCTTCAGCGCGAACAGGGCGATGGCGCCTGCGGTGCTGCCGGCTTTCGTGACTGCCCACATTGGCGAAGGCTGTCCGCCGAACAGTTTCTTGTAGGGTTCGTCACCAATGGTGAAATCGAGCATCTGGTCTCCGCGCCCGATACAGTCCCGTGCGACCTGCTCGAACATCAGCGCGCCCAGAGACTGGCTCTTGTATCCGGCAATGTCGAAGGCGCTCATGATGATGAGGAAGCTGTCCCGATGGCACAGCCCGAGCACGGCGGCGATCACTTCGCCGTCCATCTTCATGGCATAGAGACGCACGAAGCTGCCGAGGCCGCGAAGAGCCACGTCGGAATAAAAGCCGAAATATTCGGGGCGCTGGAGCAGGTCGCCGTCGCCTTGTGCCTGGAAGCGCGGACCGCGAAATTTCTTCATCACCTCCATCGCTTCGAGCACGGAGGCGCTGTCGCTGCAGCATGAAAAGCTCAGCGCGCCCTTCTTCTGGAGCTGGCGATATTTCTTTGCGAGCTCCTTTTGATAGGAGCGGTCGATCGCGCTGGCCCGCCATTGCTCGAACGGCGCGACGAGAACCGTGGCATAGGCATTGGTGTCCATCGAGACGCGTCGGGACGTAGCCAGGAGATTTTCGACCGGAAGCCGCCCGTCGGGCAGCTTGGTCATGCGCAACAGATCGAAAGGACGGATGAGTCGCTGAATCTCCGCGCAGGCCGCGGCGTCGTCGAGCAGTTGCGAAAACAATTCCGGGCTGCAGACCGGCGCCAGATAGTCGGAGACGCGCAAATCGGCGAACTCGACGGTTCGGATCGGGCCGCGCCGGATCCGGAGCAGGGGCAGCACCATCACAAGCGCCGCGGTCCCGCGGTGGCGAACCACGACGACCAGAGGTGTTGCACCGGCATTCGCGGCAAGCCGGGTGTAGAGGCTGTGCAGCCAGATCGGATGCTGGAATGCGGTCGCGGCCGAGCGACCGAACAACTCGGCATATTCCGAAGACAGAAAGTCGAACGACTGCTCGATGCCGATGTCGAAATTGTTGCTGGACTTGTTCATGCGCAATCTGAGAAACCGGACAATTCGCGAAGATCGATCGAGCCGTAGCTGCGCTTTATAGCAGGGTCGTTACGGGCTAGACACCGGCGGCGTGCGATTTGCATTAATGTGTTCAACCGCGATCATATCGTTACCAAACTCTTAAGATCCTCATTCTTGTAACATGGCCAGCATGGTCTCGAGTGCGCAGAAGATGTCTCTCGTCTCACGGCGAAAACTGCTCGATATGGCGGCGGGACTCTCGGCGCTGGCTGCCTGGCCCGGCGGCGCGGCCGCTGACGATTACCCCGCCCGGCCCATCAGGCTGGTCATTCCCTATACCGCCGGTGCCGCTGGCGATCAGATCGGCCGTCCCTGGGCCGACAGGGTGGCCTCGCTGCTGGGGCCGATCTATGTCGAGAACATCGGCGGGGCGGGCGGTGCGATCGGCTCCGCCGCGGTGGCGCAGAGCGCGCCTGACGGCTATTCGCTTCTGCTCGGCAATGGCAGCACCCAGGTGATGATTCCGCTATCCTCGGCGCAGCCGGCCTATGACGGGGTTCGCGATTTCCGCGCCGTCTATCGGCTGATCACCAGCACGCTGGCATTCGCGGTTCATCCGTCCTTGCCGGTCAAGGACCTGCGGGAGCTGATCGCTTTTGCCAGGGCCAATCCGGGCAAGCTTTCCTACGGCACTCCGGGCGTCGGGACCGGCAATCATCTCGTCGGCGAGATGTTCAGACAGCAATCGGGCCTTGCAGCGGATGTTGTTCACGTCCCCTATCGCGGCATGGGGCCCGCGACCAACGACCTCGTCAGCGGGCAGATCTCCTCGGTCATTGCCGTGGTCTCGAGCCAGATCCTGCAACTGCACCATGCGGGCAAGCTGCGGCTGATCGCCGTGACGAGCGATCGGCGGTTGAGCGGCGCGCCGGACATTCCGACAGTCACCGAATCCGGCATGCCTGGCCTCGGCTATGCCGGCTGGTTCGGCTTGTTTGCGCCGAGAGCGACACCGGATGCGATCGTGGAGCGGATCGCCGCCGCGACCCGTACGGCGATGGCTGATCCGCAGTTGCAGGAAAGCTATCGTTCGCAAGGTCTGGAGCCTGACGTCGATTCAGGTCCGGACAAGTTCCAGCGTCTGGTCGAGGACGAGCTGGCTCGCCTCGCTCCCATCGTCAAGTCGATCGGGCTCAAGCGCGACTGAGACGTTGCCGGCGTCATCGTGATGGCGCTAGGGCGCTCGCTCGACATGAGCTCGGATCGCCTGTTGCTCGGTGTCGATCCAGCCATGCTGGCGGGCCTTGGCCACCATCTCCGCATAGCGCTGATCCCAGCCTGCATCATCCGGGCGGCCGGCCAAGGTGGGGACCAGATCGATGGCGACGAGCGCATCACGATCGTCGAGAAGCGTGATCCCTTTCCAGCCCTGCATTGCAGCTCCGGCATCGGCATGCAGCAACAGCTTGAATTTGCCGAATTCGAACGGCTCGGTGAGACGGACGATGCCGCCGTCGAAGCATTCGATGATCACGGTTTGCTCCTGCCTATCGGCGATGATTCCGGCGGCGCCTGCGGCAAGGCGCGCAGCTCGCCCTGGAAATTGACGAGTGGATCGCCATTCCCGCCGTGCGTCGCCACGATCCTGCCGATGAAGAGACCGTGCGTGCCGACCAATTGGTGATGATGCAGCACGCACTCCAATACGCCGAGCGCCGGCTCGAGCAGCGGCACGTCGAGGACGCCTTGCTGCCATGGCGCCGTTGCGAAGCGGTCGATGCCCTTGGCGCCGCCGGCGAAGCGCAGCGCCAGATCTTCCTGACCTCTGCTGAGCAGGCTCACTCCGAAACGGCCGCTGGCGAGAATTGCGGCATGCGTTTCGGAGCTCGAGTTGACGCCGACGAGCAGGCAGGGCGGATCCATGCACAGCGAGGTGACGGAGCTGACCGTCAATCCACGCCGCGCAGTTCCGGCTCCCGTCGCCACGATCGCGACGCCGCCCGCGAGATTGCGCATCGCCAGGCGGAATTCGGCGGCTTCGACAGAGCGGAAACCGGTCATTTGAGCGATTTGACATCCCATGACGTACCTCCGGGCTTGCGCTGGTGCGACGGCTATGCGGAGACCGCCTCGCCCGCCGACTTGCCGCGCGCGGCATGGCCCGACTTCAGCTCCTTGCGGATCGCGGGGATGATCCTGCTGCCCCACAATTCGATCTGGCGCAGCATCGTGCGCTGATCGAAATCGCCGAGCTGGGTCTGGAGCGCGATGTGGGTCGGTTTGAGGATGCTGATCTCCTCGAGCATGCGGTCGATCACCTGATTGACGCTGCCGACCGGCAGGTTGGCCCGCATCGTCTCCAGGCTCATGTCGTTCGGCCCGGCTTCTTCCTTGATCAGATAGCCGTCATCGCTCTGGGCGCGGCGGAACTTCAGGCTTTCGGAGAGGCGCCGCTGGAAGCGCGCATTGTCGAGGTAGGAAGTGATCTCGCTGTCGTTGTCGCTGGCATAGGCGCAGCGCAGGAAGCCGAAATGTGTGTCGTCGATTGAGCGGCCTTCCTTGGCAGCGATGCCTTCGAGGCGTTCGCGCAGCGCCTTGATGGCGTCGAGGCCGTTCAGCAGCGCGGTGACGAATAGATTGTGGTTGTCGCGGATCGCGCGGCCGAGCGTCTCGCCGTGGCCTGAGGTGACCCAGATCGGCGGCATCGGCTTCTGCACCGTGCGCACGGCGATCGCGGTCGGCGGCATCTTCAGGTGCTCGCCCGAATAGGAGAAGATGTGCTCCCGCATGCCGGCCTGGAGCACGTCGTAGAATTCGGCGAACAGCGCATGCGAATGATCGAGCTCGACGCCAAAGCGGTCGAACTCGAACTTCTGGTATCCCGAGCCGATGCCAAGATCGAGGCGGCCGTTCGAGACCGTGTCGGCAAAGCCGATCTCGCCGAGCAGGCGCGCCGGATGATACAGCGGCAGCACGCAAACGGCCGTGCCGAGCCGGATGCGCCTGGTCAGGCCGGCGCAATGGGCGACCATCATCAGCGGCGACGGACACAGGCTGTAATTGTTGAAATGGTGCTCGGCGTACCAGGCCGTATCGAAGCCGGCCTGCTCGGCGGCGACGGTCTGCTCGACCGCGTTGTTGATGACCTGCTGCGAACTCTGATGATAGCCGCGCTGCTGCGCCAGAATGAATACGCCGAACTCCATCGGTTGCTTCCTTCCCGTTTGATCGCTCGCTCTTGCGACGCGTTCTCATGAAGTTAGGGCCTTGAGCTTTTTCGAACAATTGACGTAATCTGAGCATGTCCTTTGCAGAATCTGAAAAGATCGATGAATCGCCTCCAGGCCATGGAATTGTTCGTCAGCGCGGTCCGGGAGGGCAGCTTTTCGGCCGCCGGGCGCCGCGTCGGGCTCTCGCCGGCGTCGGTGTCGCGCTATATCGGCGAGCTCGAGGCGCAGCTCGGCGTGCAGCTTTTGAACCGCAGCACGCGCCATCTCGGATTGACCGACGCCGGCAAGATCTTCTTCCAGCGCACCGAGCAGGTGCTGCACGGCATCGAGGATGCCGAAGCGGCGGCGCTCTCGCTCCAGACCGCGCCGCGCGGAACGCTGCGGGTGCATTCGCGGACGCTGTTCGGCATCAAGGTGCTCTCGCTGCTGATCCCGGGCTTTCAGAAGCTCTATCCGGAGCTCAAGGTGGAGTTGCGCCTGTCCGAGCGGCACGCCCTGCTTCGGGAGGATGAGTTCGACGTCGATTTCCAGATCCAGGCGCCGAAGGATCCCGGCTTGATGCAGCGAAGGCTGCTGCGGAGCGAGCGGATTCTGGTGGCCTCACCGGACTATGTCCGGCGCATGCCGAAACTGCGCGAGCCCGAGGACATCACTCGCCACAACTGCCTGACCTATTGGATGGGGCCCGACGACGTAGTCTGGAAGTTCATGCGCAGGAACAGGCTGCGCGAGATCGTCGTGCCGTCATCCTTCAGCAGCAACAACGGCGTGGTGCTGAGCGATCTCGCCGCCGCCGGGCACGGCATCGCGCTGCTCGACGACTACACCGTGGCGGAGGAGGTGAAGAGCGGACGCCTGATACGTCTGTTGCCGGGCTTCCGGGTGACGAATTCCAGCTTCGACGAAGGGATCTATGCGGCGTTTCTCCAGAGCAGCTATCTGCCGGAGAAGATCAGGGTCTTCTTGGACTACATGGCGGAGAACGTGCCGAAGCAGATCAAGCGATCGGCGCAATAGCGCGGCGGTCGGTCAATCCGCGCCAAACCTGTGCGCCGGCAGTCCGCGAACGCCAAGGCCCTCGACGGCGAACAGGCCGCCGGCATCGGGATGATCGTCCCTGAGAGCATGGCTGCGCGAGATCGATGTCACGAAGAGAACATCCAGACCAGAGCCTCCGAATGTCACGCTGGTGGGATGACGGATCGGCATGTCGATCATGCCCGCGATCGTCCCATCGGGCGCGAACCGCGCGATCTTGCCGATGCGCACGAGGACGGACCAAAGGTAACCTTCCGAATCGACGGTCGCGCCGTCGCAGCCGGACCCCTGCGCGTCCGTGCCAACGAAGACACGCTTGTTCGCGAGCGGGGCGTTCGGCCTGTAATCATAGGCCCAGATGACGCGCCTCGCGCTGTCCGCGAGATAGAACGTCCGGCCGTCCGGACTGAAGCACGGTCCGTTGCTCACGGCGAGATCCGTCTCGAGCAGCTCCAGCGCGCCTGTTGCGTCCAGGCGATAGAGACCGCCGACCGGCGTCTCATCCTGAGCGCGGTCGCCATGCATCGTGCCTGCCAGGAAGCACCCGTAGGGATCGGCCTTGCCGTCGTTCAGCCGCACCCTGGGATGATCGAGCCCTATCGACGGGCCCGCCGTCAGCAGGCGCTTGTCAAAATCGTAGTGCGCAAATTCATGGCGGAGCGCCAGCACCGCACCGCTGTCGTGCTGCAATGCCATCGAGCCGATCGGCGCCGGCACGCTGAACTGCTCCACTGTGCCGGTGAAGGGATCGAACGTGCGGATCAATCCGGCCAGCGCGTCGATCCAATGGAGGCGCTGCCGGCGTTCGTCCCACACCGGACTCTCGCCGAGCTGGTCCTTTGTCGCGCCGATGCGCGTGATCCGGGCCGCGCTCATGGCTGTTCGCGCCGGGATCGCCGGGCTTGACCGATCGGTCGGTGAAAATCTAGGTTCATTCTAAAGGCCCTGGGGTTGGTGCTCAACCGGCGGATGGAATTGCGGACTTAATGACTGAATTGTCGACGATGAAGGATGGCGTTGCGAACCAGGCCGAGGCCTCGGACCGGGTGCTTCAGATCCTCGCCGAGGCCGGACGGCTGTTCGCCAGCAAGGGATTCGAGGGCACCTCGATGCGCGACATCGCGCTCGCCTGCGGCATCTCCAAATCGCTGCTCTACCATCATTTCTCCAACAAGGACGAGATCTACGCCCGCGTGGCCGTCGGCTCGACGCTCGAGCTCTATCTGTTCGTCCGAGACCGCATCCCCGACGGGCCGCCGTCGCAGAAGATCCGCGCCTTCATGGTCGCCACGGCGGAATATTTCCGGCGTTACCGCTGGGCCTGGATCGCCTCGACCACTGCGTTCTGGAACGATCCCGACCGAAGCAGGCACAAGGAGCGGCTGACGCGCCGCGACCGCTTCGAGAATTTTCTGCGGGGCCTGATCCAGGAGGCCATCGATGCCGGTGAAATCCGCAAGGTCGACGTTCCCATGACGGGGCGGCTGATCCTGTCCTCGCTCAACTGGATGCATCGCTGGTACAATCCCAACAAATCCGCAACGCCCGAGCAGATCGCGGAGATCTTCTTCGACATGATCTTCAACGGGCTGCGCAGCGGCGAGCTCGTCGAGCTTCCCGGCGCGGAGCCGCCCAAGGCCGGCCGGCGCAAGCCGCGCTGACCCGCGCACGGCAAGCCGCGCTCATTCCAGAACGATGTTCTGCGCCTTGATCACCGGTCCCCAGAGCGCGGCGTCCTTGGTCAGCTGGGCGTCGAGCCGCTCCGGCGCGCCGGTATCGGCCATCAGGCCGTCGATCTCGAGTTGCTTGGCGATCTCGGGCTTCTGCATCGCGGCGTTGGCCGCCGCATTCAGCCGCGCGATGGCCTCGCGTGGCGTGCCCGCGGGCGCGTGCAGCGCGGTCCAGAACGAAGCTGTCAGCTCGGGATAGCCGGATTCGGCCAGCGTCGGGATGTCGGGGAAGCTCGCCATGCGCTTGTCCGAGGAGACCGCGAGAATGCGAAGCTGGCCGCCGCGCGCGTGCTCGATGACGGCGGCGGGCGTTGCGAAGTTGAGATCGCATTCGCCCGACAGCGTCTCCATGATCGAGGCCGGATTGTTGCGATAGGCGACCTCGGTGACGGCAAATCCCATCGACTTGCCCATCATGATGCCGAACAGATGCGTGACGCTGCCCGGGCCGAGCGTGGCGTAGAACAGCGGCTTGTCGCGGCCCTTGGCGTAGGTGACGAAGCTCTTCACGTCGGCCGCCGGCGTCTTCGCGTTGACGGTCAGCGACAGCGGCCCGTTGCAGAGCATGGCGACGGAGGCGAAGTCCTCGAGCTTGTAAGGCAGGGCCTTGCGCAACAGGACGTTCAGCGAGATCGGGCCGGTGCCGCCGGCGAGCAGGACCGATCCATCCTTGGGCGCGCGCGCCACGTACTGAGATCCGACGATGCCGTTGGCGCCGGGCTTGTTGTCGACCAGGACCGGCTGGTCGAGGGTTTCCGCCATCGCCTTCGCGATCGAGCGCATCAGGCTGTCGATCGAGCCGCCCGGCGCATAGGGCACGATGATGAAGACGGTCTGCGATGAGCGTGCGCTCACGATGGCGGGCGCGCCAAGCGGAGCGGCGAGGGCGCCGGCGATCAGACTTGTCGCTTGGCGTCGGCTGATCCTGGGCATGCGAGTTCCTCCTCAAGGTCGCTTCTTTGATTGGCGACAAATCTATCGACTGACCGATCGGTCGGTCAAGAGATGATAAGCAGGATATTGCAAGCGATCCAACTCGGTGGTATCAGAACTCAAAGCTGACCGATCGGTCAGGGGCAAGCAAAGCCAACACAAGCAAGACGAACAGAAGTCCAGGAGGAAGCCAATGTCCGCAGATATCGTCACCCTCGAAGTATCGGATCACATCGCGCTGGTGACGCTGAACCGTCCTCCCGTGAACGCGCTCGACCGCGCCATGCGCGACCGCATCGTCGCCGTGTTCGACGAGATTTCCGAGCGCAGCGACGTGAGGGTCGCGATCCTGACCGGCGCCGGAAAGGTGTTCTGCAGCGGTGCTGACCTGAAGGATCGTCCGGATCCCGCGAAAATCGGCGCGTTCCACAGTCACAACCGGATCACGCGCGAGACCGGCAATTGCATCCGCGAATGTTCGAAACCGGTCATCGCGGCGATCAACGGCGTCGCGCTCGGCGCCGGCGTCGGCCTGATGGCGTCCTGCGACATCTTCTACGCCTGCGAGGAGGCCGTGTTCGGCATGCCCGAGATCAATGTCGGGCTCGCCGGTGGTGCAGCGATGCTGAACACGTTGTTCGGCCGTTCGCTGATGCGCCGCATGTTCTTCACCGGCTATCGCGTGCCGGCCGCCGAGCTCTATCGCCTCGGCATCATCGAGGCCTGCACGACCAAGGAAAACCTGATTCCCGAAGCGATGAAGATCGCCAGGGAAATCGCGTCGAAGAGCCCGATCGCGATGGAATACGCCAAGAACGCGGCGAACATGGTCGAGCTGATGCCGCCACGCGATGCCTATCGCTTCGAGCAGAACATCACCATGGCACTGTCCAAGACCGAGGACGCCAAGGAGGCGCGGATGGCGTTCCTGGAGAAGCGCGCGCCGGTGTTCAAGGGGCGCTGAGATGCGGCCGGGAGAAGGTCTCGACGCGCTGATGTCGCCGCGCTCGATCGCGATCATCGGCGCTTCGCAGGAGGCGACCAAGATCGGCGGCCGACCGGTCGACCTGCTGCGCCGGCACGGCTATGCGGGCCGCATCTATCCGGTCAACCCGAAGGCGACGACGGTGCAAGGGCTGCAGGCCTACGCGTCCGTCGCCGACGTGCCGGAAGCGCCGGATCTCGCCATCATTGCCGTTGACGCCGAACGTGCGGGGGAGGCGGTGGAGCAGTGCGCCGCCCGCGGCGTCCGCAGCGTCGTCGTGTTCTCGTCGGGCTTTGCCGAGCTCGGCGAGCAGGGGCGCGCCATGCAGGAACGGCTGCGCGTTGCCGCGCGTAACGGCGGCATGCGCCTGCTCGGGCCGAACTGCCTCGGCGCCGTCAGCATCGCCGAGAAGAGCATCGCGACGTTCTCGATCGTGCTCGAGCACAGCATGCCGGCGGCCGGCTCGCTCGGCATCGTGTCGCAGAGCGGCAATCTCGGCAGCTACACCATGCGCCTCGCCAGCGAGCGCGGCGTCGGTGTCAGTCGCTTCATCACCACGGGCAACGAGTGCGACGTCGATATCGCCGACGGGATCGCCTGGATGGCACGCGATCCCGTCACGAAGGTCATCTTGTGCTGCCTCGAAGCCTGCCGCGACGCAGGGCGCTTGATCGCAGCGCTCGAAGAGGCACGCGATGCCGGCAAGCCCGTCATTGCCATGAAGATCGGGACATCGGCGGCTGGCCAGACCGCCGCAGCCTCGCACACCGGCGCCATGGCGGGATCGGACGCCGTGTTCGACGCGCTGTTTGACCGCTGCGGCGCTGTGCGCGTGCGCAGCATCGACGAGCTGATCGATCTCGGTCACGCGGCATCGATCCTGCTGCCGGACCGGCTGCCGAAGGGACCAGGTGTGGCCATCCTGACTGCGTCGGGCGGCTTCGGTGTGCTGCTTGCGGATGCTGCGCAATCGGTCGGATTGACGCTGCCGGAGCTCGGGCAGGAGACGCAACGCCAGATTCTGGATCTGGTACCCTTCGCGTCGGCCCGCAACCCGGTCGACGCGACGGCGCAGATGTCGAGTCGCCCCGATTTGTTGGCGAAGATCATGTCCGCTGTCGTCGCGGACGAGCGTGCCGATACGGTGATCCTGCCGCTGCCGTTCTCATTGCATCTGCCGCGCCTGCGCTCGATCTACATGGACACCCTGCGCAACATCCGGGCGCAATTCCCCCATCGTCCGATCATCCTGTGCGTCGACGGTCCGGAGGACGCGCTGGCCGAGCTGCACGCGCTGGGCTTTCCCACTGTGGAGCGCTTCGACGGGTGTTGCGCCACCATCGCTGCATTGGTGCGGTTGCGGGCAGCATCGACGGGTCCGCAGGACAGGCCTGCGACAGTTGAGCGAGCGCAGCCGCCGGCAGCCGAAGCCTTCCGCCACGAGCTCGGGGCCAAGCGCGCGCTTGCCGACGCCGGCGTTCCGGTCCTGGCCGAACGTCTCGTGCAGGATGCCGACGCGGCGGCGCGTGCCGCCACCGAGATCGGCTTTCCCGTGGTGCTGAAGATCGCCTCGCCCGATCTGCCGCACAAGACGGAGGCGGGCGGCGTGGTCGTGGGCGTCGGCTCGGAAGCCGAGGTTCGGCGCGCCTATGCCCAGATGCGCGATCGCGTCGCCACCAGGGCGCCGAATGCTGCGATCGACGGCGTGATCGTGGCTCCGATGGCCAAGGGCGTCGCCGAGCTCATCCTCGGCAGCCGCATCGACCCGGTGTTCGGACCGGTGGTGATGGTCGGCCTCGGCGGCATCTTCGCGGAGATCCTCCAGGACTCCGCCGTGCAGATGGCGCCGGTCAGCGAGACGCAAGCCATGGCGATGCTGAAATCGCTCAAGGCGTTTGCGGTGCTCGACGGTGCGCGCGGCCGGCCGCGGGCCGATCTCGCCGCCGCGGCGCGGGCCGTCGCGGCGCTGTCGCGCTTTGCCGCCGCGCATGCCGATACGGTCGCGGAGATCGACGTCAACCCGCTTCTGCTGCGTGCGGAGGGGGAGGGCGCCGTGGCGCTCGACGCGTTGCTGATCCCGCATGGCAAATCTCCCATCCAGGGGCATCACTGAATTCAAATCACAAGAGGCCGCAGAAAGCCGGCCCAGAGGAAACGCGAAAAGCAAAAGCAGGAGGAAACGGTGAAGAGATCGACGATTGCTACGCTCAGCATGATTGCCGTGCTGCTGACGAATGCGCCGCTGTCCGCGCAGGGCATCTCCGGCGACGTCGTCAGGATCGGCATCATGAACGACCAGAACGGCCCCTATGCCGACAATTGCGGCCTCGGCTCGGTCGCGGCTGCCAAGCTTGCGGTCGCCGATCTCGGCGGAACGGTTGCCGGCAAGAAGATCGAGCTTGTGATCGCCGACGACCAGAACAAGCCCGATGTCGGCGTCGCCATCGCACTCCGCTGGGTCGACAATGAGGGCGTCGACGCCATCGTCGGCTGCTCGGCCTCGTCGATCGCGCTCGCGGTGCAGGACATCATGAAGAACCGTAAGAAGCCGTACATGCTGGCCGGCACCGCGGGCTCGTTCTTCACCAACGACAAATGCTCGCCGATGACGACACAATGGGTGGTCGACACCTATGCCCAGCCGAAAGCCACGGTGAAGGCGCTGCTCGCCCAGGGCATCGACAGCTGGTTCTTCCTCACGGTCGACTACGCCTTCGGCAAGGCCTGGCAGGCGGATGCGACGAAGTTCATCGAGGCGGGCGGCGGCAAAGTGGTAGGCTCGGTGCTGCATCCGCTCAATTCGTCGGATCTCTCCTCGTTCCTGCTGACCGCACAGGCCAGCGGCGCCAAGGCGATTGCGCTCGCCAATTCCGGCGCGGATTTCGCCAACGCGATCAAACAGGCGCAGGAGTTCGGGCTGACCAAGAAGCAATTGCTCGTCCCGCTCGGCCTCATGATCAGCCAGACGCATGGCATCGGCCTCAAGGATCTCCAGAACGTGCGTTTGACCACGCCGTTCTACTGGGACATGACGCCGGAGAGCCGGGCCTTCGCCAAACGCTATGCCGAGGCGACGAATGGCCAGCTTCTCAACGAGGGCAAGGCGGCCACCTACAGTGCCCTCGCGCATTATCTGAAGGCGGTTGCCGCCACCGGCTCCGACGATGGCGCTGCCGTGATGCGGCAAATGAAGAACACGCCGATCGACGATTTCGAGATGAAGAAGGTCAGCATCCGGGCCGATGGCCAGGTCATGCGGCCGCTCTATGTCGCGCGGATCAAGACGCCGGCGGAATCCAAATACGCCTACGACTATTACGACATCACCGGGACGATCGCGCCCGAGGATGCGTGGCGGCCGGCATCGGAGAGCGCCTGCGACCTTCTCAAGTCGCAGTAGGGAACAGGAAGCCGGGCCAGCCATGCTGGCCCGCACGGCGAAGACGGGAAACGGGCGATGAGTGTGGTTGAAGCTGTGTCGACGCAAGCCCTCGCGGGTGAGAACCTGACGGGCGGTGCCTATCGCGATGCGATGCATCGCTGGCTGCATGCCAATCTGCCTGCCGGCTTTCGCAGCGACAGCGCCGCATTCGCGCCGCCGACGCTGCAGCAGTCCGTGGCTTGGGAGGCGGCGATGTACCACGCCGGTCTGACGGGTATCACCTGGCCGCAGGCCTATGGCGGGCATGGCCGCTCCTTGCGCGAACATCTCATCGCCAATCAGGAGATCGGTCGGCTTGCCATGCCGGAGAGCGTCAACTCGATCGGCAAGGAGCTCGCCGGTCCGATCATTCTGGCGGTCGGCACCGAGGAGCAGAAGCGGCGCTTCCTGCCGGCGATCCTCGAGATGCGCAACATCTGGTGCCAGGGATTTTCCGAGCCTGAAGCCGGCTCCGATCTTGCGGGTCTCCGCACGCGCGCGACGCGCAGCGGTGACGGTTGGCGGATCACCGGCCAGAAGATATGGACCAGCGGCGCATATCGCTCGCAGCGCTGCCTGGTGCTCGCCCGTACCGGACCGCTGGAGGACCGCCATCGCGGCCTTGCCATGTTCGCGGTGCCGCTCGATGCGAAGGGCGTGCGCGTGCGCACGATCAAGTCGATCGACGGCCGCGAGAGTTTTTGCGAGGTGTTCTTCGACGAGGTCGAGGTCGTGCAGGCGGATGCGATCGGTGCGCCCGACGAGGGCTGGGCCGCGGCGATCCGCGTGCTGGAGATCGAGCGAGCGACCAACCGCATGTACCGCGCCTGGCGGTTCGAGAACGAGCTGCGCCATCTGATCTCGGCCTGCAAGGCCGATCCGGCGCTGTCGCAGATGGTGGGGGATCGCCACTACGCGGTCAGGCTCGGCGAGGTCGCGGTCGAGATCGAGGTGCTCAAGGCCCATGTCGAGACGGCCGTCGAGGCGCTCGTCAATGGCGACAAGATCGGTGCGCGCGGCAGCCTCGCAAAACTCTATTGGAGCGAGTCCCATCAGCGCTTTGCCGCGCTTGCCCTCGAGCTGCTCCAGCAGGCTTCCCTGCCGCAGCTTGCGGCGATCAAGGTGGCGCGCCGCCGCTTCGAGGCGATCTATCTGCAGGCGCGCGCCGAGACGATCTACGCCGGCACGACCGAGATCCAGCTCGGCATCATCGCCGATCGGATCCTCCAGCTCTCGCGAGGCAAGTGATGACCATGGCCGAAGCACTCCAGCCCGCCGAATTCGCGGCAACCGCGGCACGCGCAGTGACGGCATGCGCGGATCTGGACGTGCGCGAACAGGCGCGACATCTCGCCGGTGACGGTCTGCTCGGCGTCATCGCGAACGAAGAGGTTGGGGGACTTGCCCTGCCGCTGGGTTTCGCGGTGCCGGTGATCGCGGCCGCTCACGCGGGATTGCTCGGATTTCCGCTGCTGGAGACCGTTCTCGCCGGCCGCCTGCTCCAGGCTTCGCTGACGCGTCTGGCGGGCGCGATCGTTTCCGGCGAAACGCTGGCAACGATCGCATGGCAGGGCGAAGCGGCCGCCGAGCGGGATGGCGGAGCCCTGGTGCTGAGCGGCACCGTGGCGCGTGCGCCATGCGCTGCGAAGGTCGATTACGTCGTGGTGCGGATGGACGCGGGTGCGGCGGCATTGATCCCCACCGATGCCGAAGGCGTCGTGGTGGAGGAAGCTGCAGGGCTCGACCTGACGGTGCCGGAGCACGTGGTGCGACTGGAGAAGGTCGAAATTCCAGTCGGCTCGATGTTGCCGGCGGGCACATGGGATATGCTCAGCTCGGACGCCAACGTGCTTCGCGCCGCCGCGATCCTGGGATCTGCCGAAGCATGCCTGGCGCTGGCGCAGGAGCACGCCTCGACACGTCGCCAGTTCGGCCACGCGCTGTCCTACAACCAGGCCATCCGTCACGCCTTGGCGCGGCAGAAGCTGGGGCTCGAGAGCATTCGCCATGCGATCACGCGGAGCCTGACCGGCGATGGCGGTCCGCTGCAGCGCGATGCCGCGTTCCTGGCCGCCGCGACCTATGGCAGCTCGATCAGTGAAGGAGCGCTGCAGATCCATGGCGGCATGGGTTTTACCTGGGACGTCCCGGTACATCGCCATCTGCGTCGTATCCGCACGCTGCAGGCGCAGGGTGATGCCAGCGGCCTGATCAGCGCGTTCGGCCGCCGTTACGTATCGGAAGTTGCTCCGTTCGCAGAGACGGGAGCGTGAGGGAGATAGCCATGACCGAGACCAGGGATCAGACGCTCGCAGGCCGCGTCGCACTCGTCACCGGCGCCGGGAACGGCATCGGGCGCGCAACGGCGCTCAAGCTCGCCGCCCGTGGGGCGATTGTCGGCGTCAATGATCTGAAGCCGGAATTCGTCGACGGCACGGTGGCGGCGATCAAGGCGTCGGGCGGCGAGGCGCATGCCGTCGCGCAGGACGTGTCCAGCCGCGACGGCATGCGGCACGCAGTGCTTGGATTGGCCGAGCGCCAGGGGCGCTTCGACATTCTCGTCAACAACGCGGCCTGGGTCCGCTATCAGTCGGTCGCCGACATTGCGCCGGAAACGGTCGAGCGCATGCTCAACATCGGCTTCAAGGCGGTGATGTGGGGCATCCAGGCCGCCGCGGAGGTCATGGATGCAGAGCGTGGCGGCGCCATCGTCAATGTCGCCTCGGTGGCCGGGCTGCTTTCGGCCAAGAACAGCATGGTCTACAGCGGCATCAAGGCCGGCGTCATGGGCATCACACGCGCGGCCGCGGCAGAGCTCGGCGCGCGCAACATCCGTGTCAACGCGGTGGCGCCCTCGGCGATTCCGACCGAAGGAACCATGCGCAACCGCAACGCCGAGCTCGATGCGCGCCGGATCGCGCGCACGCCGCTGGGGCGTCTCGGCACCGTCGACGATATCGCCAAGGCGATCTGCTTCCTCGCCGGCGACGAGGCCGGCTTCATCTCGGCGCAGGTGCTCACCGTCGACGGCGGCATCACCCTGACCAACATTGCGTGAAGGTGCACGCGCGATGTCCGATCTGACGCGGGAGCAACAGACGCTGAAAGAGGCCTATGTCAAGGCGCGCGGCTATTGGCGGCCCTGGACGGAAGGCCTGCTGCGGCTCGATCCCGGGTTTCTCCAGACCTATGGCAAATATGCGGGCTATGCCGCGGAGAACGGACCGTTGTCTCGCAAGATGTGCGAGCTGATCTACGTCGCCCTCGACGGCTCGGCGACGCATCTGTTCCGCTCCGGCCTCGCCCTGCATCTGCGGCTTGCGCTCGACGCGGGGGCCACGGCGCGTGAGATCGTCGACGTCTTCCGTCTCGCGACGACGCAGGGGCTGGAGGGCTGTCATGTCGGCATCGGCATCCTCGCCGAGGAATTGGCAGAGGCTGGCCTTCAGGTCGATCATTCCGAATTGACGAAAGAGCAGCAGAAATTGCGCGATGCCTACATCGCGCAATTCGCCGATTGGCCCGACTTCTGCGAGCTGTGGCTGCGCCGCGATCCCGGCTATTTCGCAGCCTTGCTGGATCTCCTCGCAGGCGGACGGGGCGGGGACGGGCTCGACGGGCGCTCGCAATGCCTGATCTCGATCGCACTGAACGCCTGCTTCACGGCGCTCAACCCGCAGGGGCTGCGGATGTACATCAAGCGGGCCCTGCGGCTCGGCATCGACCAGCGCGAGATCCTTCAGGTTCTGCAGATGACCGCCCATCTCGGCGTCCATGCCTGCGCTGTCGGCGTGCCGGTCCTGATGGAGGCGCTCGATGAGCGCGCCGCAAACGCCAAGGCCGCTGCAGAGAGCATGGGATCCGGCGAGGGAGGACGGCAATGAAGGGATTGGCGATCCGCAATCAGAGGGCGTTCGCCGCGGGCGTCCTGTTCCTCGCCTTTGCGGTCTTCTTCTTCGTGACGGCGCTGAACTATCCGGCGGGCACGGCCGCGCGAATGGGACCGGGCTATTTCCCGCGCCTGCTCGCGATCGTGCTCGCCGTCATCG
Source organism: Bradyrhizobium sp. AT1 (assembly GCF_001590795.1). Taxonomy (GTDB): domain Bacteria; phylum Pseudomonadota; class Alphaproteobacteria; order Rhizobiales; family Xanthobacteraceae; genus Bradyrhizobium. The sequence continues at coordinate 2,366,905 of NZ_JXDL01000001.1, read as the reverse complement.
GTCTCGTCGTGACGCTCGGTGCCATGACATCGACCGCGGAGCGGCAGGTGCTGCGAAGATGGGATTTCAAGGGGCTCGCCTGGATCACCGGATCCGTGGTCCTGTTCGGCGCCTTGCTGTTTCCGCTCGGCCTCGTCGGCGCGCTGTTCGTTCTGATCATGGTGTCGAGCCGGGCCAGCCACGAGTTCACCTGGAGCGGCGCACTGGCGAATGCAGCGGTGCTCATCGCGTTGTGCCTCGCCGTCTTCGTCTACGGCCTCGGACTGCAGCTGCCGGTCTGGCCGTCGCTTCTCAACTGAACGGGCCGATCGATGGATCTCTTTCACAATCTGGCGATTGGCTTTGCCACCGCAGTCCAACCCGCCAATCTCCTTTACGCCTTCTTCGGTTGTCTGCTCGGGACCCTGATCGGTGTGCTTCCCGGCCTCGGCCCGCTCGCAACCATCGCGATGCTGCTGCCGATCACCTATGCGCTGCCGCCGGATGCTGCGCTGATCATGCTCGCCGGGATCTATTACGGTGCGCAATATGGCGGCTCGACCACGGCCATCGTCGTCAACCTGCCGGGCGAGTCCTCGTCCGTCGTGACCACGATCGACGGCTACCAGATGGCCAAGCAAGGCCGCGCCGGCGTCGCGCTCGCAACCGCCGCCATCGGCTCGTTCTTCGCCGGATGCGTGGCGACGCTGGCGCTGGCCGCCCTTGCCGGCCCGCTGACGGCGACGGCCTTGCTGTTCGGCCCCAAGGAATTCTTCGCGCTGATGATCCTCGGCCTGATCCTGGCCTCGGTGCTGTCGAGCGGTCCATTCATCGAAGGCATCGGCATGGTCGTGCTCGGCATGCTCCTGAGCCTCGTCGGCACCGATTTGAACAGCGGCAGCCAGCGTTTTGCCTTCGGCGTTCCCCAGCTGTTCGACGGCCTCGATTTCGTGCCGCTGGCGATGGGTATTTTCGGCTTCGCCGAGATCGTTCGGAATCTCGAGCAGGACGACAAGCTGTCGCTGGTCACGCAGAAGATCACCAATCTGTTTCCGACCCGCGACGACTTCCGTCGCATGGTGCCGGCGATGCTGCGCGGCACGGCGCTCGGCACGCTGCTGGGCGTTCTGCCCGGCGGTGGTGCGGTGCTGTCGTCCTTTGCGTCCTATACGCTGGAGAAGAAGCTGTCTCGGCATCCAGAACAGTTCGGCAAGGGCGCCATCGAGGGCGTTGCCGGTCCGGAATCGGCGAACAACGCCGGCGCCCAGACCTCGTTCATCCCGTTGCTGACGTTAGGGGTTCCCTCCAACGTCGTGATGGCGCTGATGGTCGGCGCCATGAACATCCACAACATCCACCCGGGACCGGAGGTGATGACGAAGAATCCGACCCTGTTCTGGGGCCTGATCGCTTCGATGTGGGTCGGCAATCTGATGCTGCTGATCCTCAATCTTCCGCTGGTCGGGCTGTGGGTGAAGCTGCTCACCATTCCCTATCGCTATCTGTTCCCGGCGATCATGGTGTTCTGCTCGATCGGCGTCTACTCCATCAACAGCGGGACGTTCGAGGTCTACGAGGCCGCAATATTCTGCGTGTTCGGCTACGTCCTGATCAAGCTGCAACTGCCGGCGGCGCCGCTGTTGCTGGGTCTGGTTCTAGGCCCGGCCATCGAGGAGAACTTCCGCCGCGCCATGGTGCTGTCGCGCGGCGACGCCACCGTGCTGCTGACCTCGCCGCTCTCGGCGGGCCTGCTCGCCGCAGCCGCCATCGCGATCCTCCTGATCATGCTGCCGACGATTCGCGCGCGTCGGGAGGAAGCGCTCCAGGAATGAGCCGCACCGGAAGGCCAATGTCATGATCCGCGACCCCGCTGCTTTCGAAGCGCTGCTCGACCGTGTCCGCCGCTTTGTCCGCGACGTCGCCATTGCCGCCGAGGCGCGCGTCGAGGAGGCCGACGAGATCCCGGCGGAGATCGTCGCCACCATGCGCGAAGAGGGCTTCTTCGGCTGGAGCATTCCGGAGGCCTATGGCGGCGCCGGCCTCACCACGGAGGAGCTCGTGCTGGCGGCGTTCGAGCTGTCGCAATGCTCGGTCGCCTTTCGCGCTCGCGTCGGCACCAACACCGGCATCGGCTCGGAGGGGATCGTCGCCGACGGTACCGAGCAGCAGAAGCAGGCCTATCTGCCGCGCCTAGCCAGCGGCGAGTGGACCGGCTGCCTCGCCGTGACCGAGCCCGACGCCGGCTCGGAAGCCTCGAACGTGATGACCACCGCCCGCCGCGACGGCGATCAGTACATTCTCGACGGCGAGAAGTGCTTCATCACCAACGCGCCACTTGCGGACGTCTTCACCGTCACGGCGCGCACCGATCCGCATTCGAAGGGCGCGGCGGGCGTCTCGGCCTTCATCGTCGAGCGCGGCAGCGCCGGCCTCTCGACCGGCACGCCGTATCGCAAGATGGGACAGGCGGGCTCGCCCGTCAGCGCGGTCTATTTCAACCAGTGCCGGGTGCCCGCGGTCAATCTGATCGGCGGCCGCGAAGGCGCGGGCTTCAAGACCATCATGAAGGTGCTGAACAAGCAGCGCATTCATCTGGCCGCGCTGTCGACCGGACCGGCGATGCGGATGCTCGACATGGCGATCCGCCACACCAAGAGCCGCGTTCAGTTCGGCGAGCCGGTTGCGAGCTACCAGCTGGTTCAGGCGATGATCGCCGACTGCCGCACGGAGATCTTCGCGGCACAATCGATGATCCTCGAAACAGCCCGCAAGCGCGACCGAGGCGAAGACATCGCGCTCGAAGCGTCGATGTGCAAATATTTCGCGACGGAGATGTGCGGCCGCGTGGCCGATCGCTGCGTGCAGATGTTCGGCGGCGCCGGCTACATCGCCGATCACTCCTCGATCGAGCGTTGGTACAGAGACGTGCGGCTGTTCCGCCTCTATGAGGGCACCAGCCAGATTCACCAGCTCAACATCGCTCGTCTCGCGACGAGAGATACGTAACATCGATCGCTTCGCATTTTGCAAGTGACGTGCTGTCGCAGATCCAGCCGCGTTACGTCATTTCTGAGCGAACCCACGGCCGCCTTGAATCGTTCCAGATGTTCTTCCACTGCACGCGTCGATGATCGAGACATTCTAAACCGCGGCGGTCGCATTTTCGTTGCCGTCATCATGACGCCTTTCTAGAGAGGGCCATCGATGAGGGCGTTCTGGAAATGCGACGTACGGGTGGAGTTGAGACGGTGGCGCGCTTTGGCGCGACGCTGCTGAGCGGAGTGGCATTGCTCGCGTGGTTTGAATCACCTGCTCGATCGCAAACGGTACAAGGCAGCAGTTCCATTCCCCCCGTGACCGTCGAGGCTCCGCCGCAACAAGCGGCGCGCCGCGCACCGGCTCAGCGAAAAGATGTCCGGGCCCGATCGAGTTCGCGGCGCGCGCCCGTGCGTGGCGCTCCGCAAGTCGAAACCGTCGCAGCGCGAGCGCAATCGGGCGTGGCTCCCGCCTTTGCAGGCGGCGAGGTCGCGCAAGGCGCGCGGCTGGGATTGCTCGGCAATACCAGCACGATGAAGTCACCGTTCAACGTGACGAGCTACACGGATAAATTCATCCGGGATCGGCAGGCGGCAACGGGTGCGGATGCGCTGATTCTCGATCCGTCCGTGCGAAGCTCCCACCCGACGGGCGGTATCGTGGATTCCTTCACCATTCGCGGATTCCCGATCAACGAAGGCAACAACGGTGAATTCGCCTTCGAGGGACTTTACGGAATCGCGCCGACCTATCGCATCTTCACCGACTACGTCGAGCGCCTCGAAGTGCTCAAAGGCCCCTCGGCCGCGCTCTCCGGCATGGTGCCCAATGGCGGCGTCGGCGGCGTCATCAATGTCGTGCCCAAGCGCGCGGAAGAGGATTTGACCCGGCTGACCGCAAGCTACGGCTCGGCCGCGCGCTTCGGCGGTCACTGGGATGTCGCGCGGCGTTACGGCAACGGCAAGGAGTGGGGCGTCCGCGCCAGCGGGAGCCTCCGCGACGGCGACACGCCGATCGATCGCCAATCCGAAACGACCGGCGTCGGATCGCTGGCGCTCGACTATCAAGGCGAGCGATTCAGGTCCTGGCTCTACCTCATCGCGCAAACCGATCGGTTCGATGCTCCGTCGCGTCCGTTTCTCATGGCTCCCGGCCTGCAGGTGCCAAAGGCGCCGGACGGCCGGTTGAACGTGACCCAGCCCTGGGAATGGTCGCACATCACCGACAAATCGGCGTTGCTGCGCACCGAATACGATCTCAGCGACCAGGTCACGCTGTTCGCGGACGTCGGCGGCTCCAAGACCAATGTCGAGCGCTTCTTCGGTCTTCCGACCATCGTCAACACGAATGGCGACACGACCTCGACGCCGCAGTTCTTCGGGCTGACCATTGACCGAACCACATATGACGGCGGCCTCCGCGCCCGCTTCGATACCGGCTTCGTCCACCATGCCCTTGCCTTCCAGGCCTCGGTCTATCATGACGCGCTGTACCGGCGGCTCACCAATGGAAGTCCGGTCGCCTCGAACATCTACAATCCATCCATCGCGCCAACCCAGTTCGCCAACGAGATCAGCGATCGGCCCCGGCTCTCGGACAGTCAGCTCACCGGGCTTTCGATTGCCGACACCATGTCCGTGCTCGACGAGCGGGTCCTGCTGACCCTGGGTGTCCGGCACCAGGGCATCGAGGCGAACAACTATGCCTCCAATGTTGGCACGCTGACGACGTCCTATGACAAGACCGCCGTCACGCCGGTGGTCGGCCTCGTGGTCCGCCCCCTGGAGCATGTCTCGCTGTACGCGAACTATGTCGAAGGTCTAAGCAAGGGCGATATCGCGCCGACGCAGCCGGGTGTTTCCAATCCCGGCGAAATACTTGCTCCCTACGTTGCGAAACAGTACGAGGCCGGTGTCAAGGTGGAGTTCGGTCGGATCGCAACCACCTTCAGCGCCTTCGAGATATCGAAGGCGAGCGGCGAGCTGTCCGTCGGGCGCTTCGCGGCGACCGCCGAGCAACGAGTCCGCGGGCTCGAGTTCAACGTCTACGGCGAGCTCATGCCGGATGTTCGTCTCCTCGGAGGCATCTCGCTGCTGGATGGCACTCTGACCAAGACCGCCGTCGCGGCCAATGTGGGCAACACGCCGATCGGCGTTCCGAACATCCAGGCCAATATCGGGGCGGAGTGGGATCTGCCGTGGATGAGAGATCTCACCTTGAATGCGGCCGTCATCTACACCGGAAAGCAGTTCGTCGACTCCGCGAACAAGCAGCCGATTCCGGAGTGGACCCGGCTGGACCTCGGCGCCCGCTACACCACGGCGATCAACGGCAGGAAGACGGTTTTCCGCGCGAACATCCAGAACGTGACCGGCAAGAGCTACTGGTCCAGCGTGGCCTCGTTCGGAACGTTCTTCCTGGGAGCGCCACGTACCTATCTGCTGTCGATGAGCGTGGACATGTAATCGCGGCCCTTGCGGCCTGCAGGTCCAAAACCGGCCCGCGCGGACCGGTCAAATGGTCGTCGAAGTGGATAGTTGCTTGCCAATCGAAGCCGCGCATTCCACCCCGGCGCCGTGCGAGGGCCTCAAAAAATCGTCCATTGAATCAATGAGGTGGCTTCCGTTTCGGGCTGCCTTTCGGCCCTGAGGCGAAACTGGCGCGGCTCTTGCTCTTGCCAGTATGAGGGTTCTTGATAAACCTCATACTGCGGATTGAGTGATGGAGCTGGCGGTGAGGCGGACATTAGGAGCGATCGAGCCCGGAACGATGATGCTGTTCGGGGGGCTCATCGCCGCCAATATCGCCGCATGGACCTGGGCCTTCGCGCTGTTCGGCGACCGGCCGACGGTGCTGGCGACCGCGCTGCTGGCGTGGGTGTTCGGCCTGCGCCACGCCGTCGATGCCGACCACATCGCCGCCATCGACAACGTCGTGCGCAAGCTGATGCAGACGGGCGGCGCGCCGCACAGCGTCGGCCTCTATTTTGCGCTCGGCCATTCCACCGTCGTCATGGTCGCGACCATCTTGCTCGCGCTCGGCGTGGTCAGCCTTGGCGGTGACAGCCTGCTCAAGGAGATCGGCGGCCTCATCGGCACGTCGGTGTCGGCGCTGTTCCTGCTGGTGATCGCGGCCATCAACCTCGTCATCTTCGTCGGCCTGTGGCGGACGTTTCGTACCGCCCGGGAGCAGGGCGTTCACGACGCCGAGGGCCTCGAGAGGTTGCTCGCCAATCGCGGCGTGCTCGCGCGACTGCTCGGGCCGCTGTTTCGTCTGGTCACGAAGCCCTGGCACATGTATCCGCTCGGCTTCCTGTTCGGGCTCGGCTTCGACACGGCAACCGAGATCGGCCTGCTCAGCATCTCCGCAACCGAAGCCGCGCGCGGCGCGTCGGTGGCCGATATCCTGGTTTTCCCAGCGCTGTTCGCCGCCGGCATGGCGCTGGTCGACACCGCCGATTCCGCGCTGATGGTGAGCGCCTATCGATGGGCGTTCGTCGATCCCCTGCGAAAGCTCTGGTACAACCTCACGATCACCGGCGCCTCAGTGGCCGTCGCGTTGTTGATCGGCGGCATCGAGGCGCTCGGCTTGGCCGCCGACCGGCTCGGCCTGTCCGGCGGCGTGTGGACGCTGGTCGACGGTCTCAACGAGTCGCTCGCCAATGTCGGGTTCGCCGTGATCGGGCTGTTCGCGATCGCCTGGCTCGCCTCGGTCGTGCTTTATCGCCGCATGTTCCAAGGTGATCGGCGGCGGGCTACGTCGAAAGCTCTGGAATGCGTCGATGCGACCGAGGCGGCGTGAGCCTTGCCGTGGCGGCGGCGCGCTGACGGCACTGTCGGTTCTGGTGCTGCTCGGGGATGATGGCCGCGCGTTGGCGCAGAGCAGCGACGCCTCACGCGAGTTGCCGCCGATTCAGGTCGGTGGCGGCGAGACAACGGGACGCAAGAAGCCGGTCGCATCGCGCCGCTCCGGCAAGCCCCAAGCAGCCGGCCGCCGCCTTCTCGTCTATCCGGCGGCGACGCAAGGCTCGGATGGGCGCAGCGTTGCCTCCGGTGCAAAGAGCCGGCCCGGCATGGCCAGCGAGATCACCATCGCCGGCGAAGAGCTCAACGCGCGCCCGTTCACGCGACCGGGCGAGGCGCTCGAAGCCGTGCCCGGTCTCATCGTGACGCAGCATTCCGGCGAGGGCAAAGCCAACCAATATTTCCTGCGCGGCTACAATCTCGACCATGGCACCGACCTTGCGATCACTGTCGACGGCGTTCCCGTCAACATGCGCACCCACGCGCACGGCCAGGGCTATGCCGATCTCAACTGGCTGATTCCGGAAACCATCGCCTCGGTGGATGTGCGCAAAGGCCCGTACTTCGCCGACGAAGGCGATTTCGCCTCGGTTGGAAGCGTTCATGTCGGCTTGATCGACCGTACCAAGGGACTGGCGCAAGTGGGCGTAGGCAGCTTCGGCTACCGCCGCCTGCTCGGCATGGATTCCGCGAAGGTCGGTGACGGCGCGCTGCTGGTGGCCGGCGAGATCGGCACCTATAACGGTCCGTGGGACAATCCGGACAATGTGCGCAAGCTCAACGGCCTCGTGCGCTACAGCCAGGGCACCGCGACCGACGGCGTGTCCGTCACCGGCATGGCCTATGCCAACACATGGAATTCGACCGACCAGGTGCCGCAGCGCGCGATCACGGGCGGCTTTCTCAGCCGCTTCGGCTCGGAAGACCCGAGCGACGGCGGTAACACCAACCGCTTTGCGCTCTCGGGCCGGATCGCGCAGAGCGACGAACTCGGCTCGTGGAAAGCCAACGCCTATGTCGTGAAGAGCCAGCTCGACCTCTTCAACAATTTCACCTATTTCCTCAGCGATCCCGTTCTCGGCGACCAGTTCCACCAGCACGACGACCGATTGATGGCGGGCGCCAACATCTCGCGCACGCTGAACGGCTCGCTGGCGGGCTTGCCGATGCAGACCACCTTCGGCCTGCAGTCGCGCTATGATGCGATCGATCTCGCGCTGACCAACACCTTCCAACGCGGCTTCCTCTCCAACGTCCGCAGCGACAAGGTCGGGGAGGGCAGCGTCGGCCTCTATGCCGAGAACACCGTGCGCTGGACGGACTGGCTCAGGACGACGGTGGGGTGGCGCGGCGACTATTACGCGGCGGACGTGACGTCGCGGTTCAACGCCAACAATTCCGGCCGCGCGGACGCCGCGCTCGGCAGCCCGAAATTCAGGATGGTGCTCGGTCCGTTCAATCAGACCGAGTTCTTCCTCGGCGCCGGCTACGGCATGCACTCCAACGACGCGCGTGGCGCGACCACGACGGAGGACCCCGGCGATCCCGCAACGAGGCTGACGCCGTCGCCGCTGTTGGTGCGGACCAAGGGGGCTGAGGTCGGTGTGCGCAGCAGGATCGTTCCCGGCCTCGACACCTCGCTCAGCCTTTTCATCCTCGACCAGGATTCCGAGATCCTGTTCTCCGGCGATGCCGGCGACACCTCGGCGACCCGCGCCAGCCGCCGCTACGGTTTTGAGTGGACCAACCACTACCGGCCGAGGTCCTGGATCGACATCGACGCCGATCTCGCCATGACCCATGCGCGCTTCCGCGGCTATGACAGCGAGCAGGCCGAGGTCTACGCCTCGCTCGCCGGCTATCCGGAGGCGCAGATAGGCAACGCGCCCGGCAATTACATTCCGAACGCGCCGGCGATGGTGGCGTCGGCCGGCATCACGCTGGGCGAAAAGACCGGCTGGTTCGGAACGTTACGCTGGCGCTATCTGGCGTCGAGCCCGTTGACGGAGGACAACGCATTCCGCTCCTCTGCGACCAGCATCTTCAACGGCCGCCTCGGCTATCGCACCGACAATGGCTGGCGCCTTCAGCTCGACGTGCTGAACCTCTTCAACACGCGAGCGAACCAGATCAGTTATGCCTATGGGTCGATGCTCAAGACCGACACGCTCTACAACCTCTGCGCATCGGGCACCGCGCCCGCTTCAGTCTGTCAGAATGGCGTGATGGACTACGTGCTGCACCCCGTGGAGCCGTTGACGTTCCGGCTGACTGTCGCCGGAACGTTCTAGGTTTTGTCTCGGCGACAGCGACTTCGTCAGGTCGAGGCCCCGAATAGCCTGCGCACGGCCGGCATCCACTCGCCGGTCATGGTGAACTCGAGCCCGAGGCGTGCGCCGCAGGCGATGGCTACCATCGTGATGGGTGCAGAAACCGCCAGCGTCGAGAACGCGCTCAGGCCCTGGCCGATGGTGCAGCCCATCGACATGATGCCGCCGATGCCCATCAGCAGTGCGCCGGACATGTGACGTTTCAACTCGCGCGCGTCGTCGCACGCCTCCCAGCGGAAGCCGCGCGCGAGCATCGCGGCGGCAAACGAGCCTGCGACGACGCCGGCGACCGAGCCGATGCCGAAATTGAGTCGCGCTCCGGAGAAGGTGGCGATGTAGAGAATGGCGTCACCAGGTGGCGCCACAAAGGTGAGCGAGGAGACCCGCACGGGATCGAACTCGTCGTCGGCAAGCCATCCGGTCGCAAACCAGCCGAATGCGACGGCGGCGCCGACGGCAAGACCGGAGGCCAGCAGCCGCGGCGACCGGATCAGCTTGCCGTCCGCGAGGGCCCAGAACGCGAGCGCGGCGGAAATCGCGACGACGAGGATCGCGCGCATCGTGCCGCCCGCGCCGAGCAGCGATGTCAGGGTCTGGGTGCTGCCCTCGGGCAGCCGCACCGACAACGGCTCGATCAGCGTCAGCCGCAGCATGCCGGTGATGCCGCGCATGGTCGCGAGCGCCGACAGGCCGAGCACGAGGAAGACCACGATGGCCCGCAGATCGCCGCCGCCGACGCGCACCAGCGTGCCGAAGCCGCACGTGCCGACCAGCGCCATGCCGACGCCGAACATCAGCCCGCCGATGATCGCACCGCCAAGGCCGATCGATGCCGTGAGGTAGATCGACCGCGAGAGATCGACGATGCCGAACGCCGCGAGGGCCTGGGTCGCGAGCAGGGCGACCGAAGCGGCCAGCGCAAAGGATTTCAGCCGGCGATAATCCGATCCGAAGAATGCGTCCTCGAGCATCGCCAGCGTGCAGAAACGCCCCGCGCGGCCGGCAACCCCAAGCACGGCTCCGGCGGCGAGCCCGCATGCGAACGCGATGGTCGAAGGGCTCAGCATTCCTCCCGCTTCTTTTCTTGTTCGGCCCGCGGGTAATCTGCGCCGTCAGGGCGCGAAAAGCCAGCGCGGAAGAAACTACCGGCGGCGCCGGCGCACCGGCTCGCAGAACACGTCGTAAACGGCAGTGAGGATCTTGCGGACGTCCTCGCTGGCGAGACTGTAGTAGATCGTCTTGCCGTCGCGGCGGGTCGTCACCAGCCGGTCGAGCCGGAGCCGCGCCAGCTGCTGCGAGACGGTCGATTGCCGTTCGCCCAGGAACTGCTCGAGCTCGGTCACGGATTTCTCGCCCTCGGCGAGGATGCAAAGCAGCAGCAATCGGGACTCGTGAGACAGCGCCTTGAGCATGTCGCTGGCTTCGCGCGCCTTCTCGATCATCTGCTCGAGTTCGGCGGAGCCCTCGATCTCCTTCAGCTTCGGCAACGGCATCGCGTCAAGTTCCTCTCAGCAAATCGCAAGACCAGTCACGACCTCTCGGGTTCCGATCCCGCCTTGGACAGGATTCGGTCCAAGAGGCCAAAGAAGAAGGCATCCCCCGGATAGCCGCGAATGCGCCCGATCTCGCGACCCTCTTGTACCACGACGAAGGTCGGCGTGAAGGGACCGGGGTCGATTCCGGTGAGATCGGCGGGACGGGGGCCGTTCAGGTCGACCCGGCGGAGCGGTGCGGCCCGGCTCTCCTCGGTCTTGTCGTAGAGCGGCGCGATCTCGGCGTTGAAGCGCGCGCACCAGGCGCAGCCGGGCCGCTCGAACATGACGAGCTCGGCGGCGCGCGAGGCCGAGGCGGGCAGCGCGAGGGAGATCGCGAGGGCGAGCAGAGCGATGATTCTGGTCATGCTGCGTAACCGGCCCTTTTGGTTTGCCTCGCGGGCTTGCTTTGTGAACGTCCTTGGCGCTTTATATCATTAAATTCGTATATGTGCTAGGGATGGGGCGGAAATGACCTTGGACGTCACGCTGGGGGCGGCTTTTGTCGCGGGGCTGTTGTCGTTTCTGTCGCCCTGCATCCTGCCTCTGGTCCCGCCCTTCCTGTGCTACATGGCCGGCGTCTCGGTCACGGATCTGTCCGGCGACAGGCCGGATCTGCGACCGCGCATCCTGCTCTCGGCGCTTGCCTTCGTGGCGGGCTTTTCACTGGTCTTCGTCGCGCTCGGCTCGACCGCCTCGATTGCGGGGCGCTTCGTCTCCGCGCATCTGTCGACGCTCGGCATCGTCGCGGGCGGGCTGATCATCGTGATGGGCCTGCATTTTCTCGGGCTGCTCAGGATTCCGCTGCTCTATCGCAGCGCGACCGTGCAGGTCGACAATCGCCCGGCCGGCGTGGCGGGGGCCTTCGTCATGGGCCTCGCCTTTGCTTTTGGCTGGACGCCCTGCGCGGGCCCGATCCTCGCCGCCGTGCTCTTGATGGCGGGCTCGGAGGACACGACCGGGCGAGGGGCGCTGCTGCTGCTCGCCTATTCGGTCGGGACCGGCATTCCCTTCCTGATCGCAGCGGCCTTCACCGGCCGCTTCATCACAGCGCTGGGCCGCATGCGCCGGCATCTCGGCCTGATCGAGAAGACGATGGGCGTCTTCCTGGTTGCGACCGGTCTGATGTTCCTGACCGGATTGATGCCTGCGGTCTCGGAATGGCTGCTCGAGCATTTCCCTGCTTTGACCCGCATCGGCTGAGGCTAGCCGTAGCGGAAGTCGAGCAACTGGGCGAAGGACTGCAGCTCGATGAGGTAGCGATGCACGAGGGGGCCGTCGCCGGCCTTCGCGGCCTGGGCGATCTCGCCGCTGCTGGCGATGGCGCCATCGATCAGGCGGCGGAATTCGCCCTGAGCGGCGATCTCGCCATTTGCCCGTTCGTTGCAGCGCTGCAGCCGATCGCGGAACGCGCTTGCGGCCGCGACCGTCTCCTCGGCGTTCGCTGGCGCCGGCTGCTCGCCGAATCTGACGGCTGCGACCCGCAACCTCTCCATGGCGGGCGCGATCTCGAAGATGCAATCGCCGAGATCGTACAGGCTAGCCTGACGCCGGAGCGCGTGAAACGCTTGCCGAAGCGCCAGCAGCTCGCGGCCGGCGGCGGCATTGTCGCCGCGATCGAGCGCACCCGCGATCATCGCGAGCCGCTCGTGACCTCGCGCGAGAAATCCCGCCAACTCGGGCGGCGCGTCAGCGGGCAGGGCGGTGTTTTGTGCGAGGCGCTTCCACTGGGCGACCGCCTCGTCGGTCTCGACCTGCGCCAGCGCGACGTTTCCGGTGCGGGCATAGCTCGCGGCCGTGCGCAGATTGGCCATGATCGGGGCCATCGCCGACGTGAAGTCCGCAAGTTTGCCCGTCTCCGCGCTGAACGCGAACGCGTTCGAGGCCAGCCACATCAGCAGCACGATGGTGCAGCGCAAGATCGGAATTCCTTGTCACATTCGTGTATTCGAATATCATAATAAAAATGAGCAACGCGCAAGATCTTCCAACGCACCAGGCCCCGATGTCACTGCGCGCACCGACGCGGCGCGGCCTGCTCGCACTAGCAGCAGGCGCGGCCTTGGCCGGCCGCGGCGCGGCGGCGGCGGAGCCCGCCGTCGGCGAAGACGGGCTCTATCACGAGCCCTGGTTTCTGCAGAGCTTCCTCGATCTGCGGGAGGACCTCGAGAGCGCGGCTGCCGGCGGCAAGCGCCTCGCGATCATGTGGGAGCTGCGCGGCTGTCCCTATTGCCGCGAGACGCATCTGGTGAACTTCGCCGAAGCCGGCATCGCGAGCTATATCCGCGACAATTTCGAGGTGTTGCAGCTCAATCTGGTCGGCTCGCGCAAGGTGATCGATTTCGACCGCGAGGAATTGGCGGAGAAGGACCTCGCTCGCAAATACGGCATCAGGTTCACGCCGACCTTTCAGTTCTTTCCGCCGTCTGCGGAAGGCCTCCAAACCAAAGAGGCGATGGCGCGCGAGGTGGCGCGGGCCCCCGGTTATCTCAAGCCGCCGCATTTTCTGGCGATGTTTCGCTTCGTGCGCGATCGCGCCTATGAGCGCGGCTCGTTCCGGGATTTTTTGGCCGCCAACGGCTGAGTGCAGGCGCCGCTCGAATTCCGCTTGACGCCGCCAATCATATGAACATATCATAATAACTGAATTTGATGGATCGTGAGTCCATCGTGACCAAGAGCGGGCGTCACCCCGCGATAAGGGTAGGAAACATGCGGCGCTCGCTTGCGGCTGCGTTTGCACTTTGTCTGTCGGTCGGCGGCGCTCTCGCCCAAGAGTCCGTCAAGGAGCCGATCAAGCTCGACATCGTCAACGACTCCCTGCCGAAATCCCTGACCGGCGCGCCCGGCGATGCCGCCGCCGGCAAGAAGGTGTTCTTGACGCGCACGCTCGGCAATTGCCTGGCCTGCCACCAGGTCACCAGCCTGAAATCCGAGGAATTCCACGGCGAGTTCGGCCCGTCGCTCGACGGTGTCGCCGGCCGCTACAGCGAAGCGCAATTGCGCCTCATCGTCGCCGACCCCAAGCGCATCTTCACCAACACGGTGATGCCCGCGTTCTTCAGGAACGAGGGCCTCAGCCGGGTGCGACCGGAATTCGTCGGCAAATCCATTCTGACGGCCGCGCAGGTCGAGGACGTCATCGCTTTTCTCAAGACGCTGAACTGACGGCGAGGAGGATCAGGAATGAAAGCCATCAATCGACGGCAGGCATTTGCGCTCGGAGGCGGCTTCGTCATGCTGACGCTGATGCCGATGGCGGCCGATGCCGAAGTGACGAACGACGCGGCGAAGTGGATCGAGAAGTTCACCGGCGGCAAGCAGCCGGCCAAGGGCAAGATCTCGCTCGACCTGCCGGAGATCGCGGAGAACGGCAACACGGTGCCGCTGTCGATCAACATCGAAAGCCCGATGACCGCGGAGTCCCATGTCACGGACGTCCTGATCATCGCCGACGGCAACCCGAACGCGGGCGTGGCGACGCTGTCGTTCACGCCGCTGTCGGGCAAGGCGGAAGCCTCGATCCGGATCCGGCTCGCGACCACGCAGAACGTGGTCGCGGTCGCGAAGATGAGCGACGGCTCGCTGTTCACGGAGCAGAAGACCGTCAAGGTCACCATCGGCGGCTGCGGCGGCTAAGGGCTTAAGGAGAAGACAGATGGCAGACAAACCGCGCATCAAGCTTCCCAAGGAAGCGGCCAAGGGCGAGGTGATCCAGATCAAGACCCTGGTCTCGCATGTCATGGAATCGGGCCAGCGCAAGGACGCGCAGGGCAAGACCATTCCGCGCAAGATCATCAACAAGTTCGCCTGCGAGTTCAACGGCAAGCCGGTGTTCTCCTGCGCGCTCGAACCGGCGATCTCGGCCAATCCCTACGTCCAGTTCGACGCCAGGGTCGACGAAGCCGGCACGTTCAAGTTCTCCTGGACCGACGACGACGGCACCGTGATCACGGCCGAAGAGAAGATTGCGCTCAAGGCATGATGCGCACCGCGCATTAAGGGAGGCATCGATGGCGCGACGATATCTGGGGTTGGCCGCTGTGATCGCGGCCGCCGCGTCGGCTGCGACGCTCGCGGTCGCGGACGAAGTCGAGCGCAAGGGCATCGCCGCGCCGCCCGGCCACGTCTTCAAGACCATCATCTCCGGCTACGAATTCCGCAGCAAGGAGACCCGTGCGCTGCAGGACGACGACCTCGAGAATCCGGGCTTCCTCGCCGTGGAGCGCGCGGCGGATGGCTGGAAGAAGGTCGAGGGCAGCGAGGGCAAGTCCTGCATGAGCTGCCACGGCGATGCCGAGACCAGCATGAAGGGCGTCGGCGCCGCCATGCCGAAATGGGACGAGAAGCTCAAGAGGCCGGTCAATCTCGAGCAGCGCATCAACATCTGCCGCAGCGAGCAGATGAAGGCCGAGCCATGGAAGTTCAAGTCCCGCGAGCTCACCGACATGACCACCTTCGTGCGCTACCAGTCGCACGGCATGCCCGTGGCGGTGAAGACCGACGGGCCGATGTCGTCCTGGTTCGAGCGCGGCAAGCAGATCTACTACACCCGCTACGGCCAGCTCGATCTCGCCTGCGAATCCTGCCACGAGCGCAACAACGGCAAGTTCATGCGCGCCGATTTCCTCAGCCAGGGCCAGACCAACGGCTTTCCGACCTATCGGCTGCGCGACCAGCGCCTGGTGCCGCTGCACGAGCGCTTCGAAGGCTGCATGTTCGACGTGCGTGCCGAGCCGTTCAAGCCGCTCTCGGACGAATTCCTCGCGCTCGAGCTCTATGTCGCCTGGCGCGGCATCGGTCTGCCGGTCGAGACGCCGTCGGTGCGCAACTGAAACGATGAGCTTGCAGGAGTTTTGCGCATGATCTCTCGCCGCGAGTTCATTCAGGTTGCCGCGGCAACGGCGGCGCTGTCGAGCGGTGTCGGCTCCGGCCTGACCCGGGCGGTTGCCCAGCAGCGCCTGACCGAAAAGGAGCTGCTCGCGTTCGAGCCGCTCGGCAACGTCACGCTGGTGCATGTGACCGATATCCACGGCCAGCTGATGCCGCTGTATTTCCGCGAACCCTCGACCAATCTCGGGGTGGGCGAGGCCAAGGGCCTTCCGCCGCACGTCACCGGCAAGGAGTTCCTCGCCCGCTTCGGCATCGCGCCCGGCTCGTCGGCGGCTTATGCGCTGACCTCGGAGGATTTCGAAGCGCTCGCCAAGAGCTATGGCCGGATCGGCGGCCTCGACCGCGCCGCGACCGTGATCAAGGCGATCCGTGCCGAGCGCGGCGACAAGGTCGCGCTGCTCGACGGCGGCGACACCTGGCAGGGATCGTGGACGTCGCTGAAGACGCGCGGCCAGGACATGATCGACTGCATGGCCCTGCTCAAGCCCGACGCCATGACCGGACATTGGGAATTCACCTACGGCGCCGATCGGGTCAAGCAGGCCATCGAAGGCCTCGGCTTCCCGTTCCTCGGCCTCAACATCCGCGATACCGAATGGAACGAGGCGGCGTTCGAGGCCTCGACCATGATCGAGCGCGGCGGCGTCAAGATCGCGGTGCTGGGCCAGGCCTTCCCCTATACGCCTGTCGCCAATCCGCGCTGGATGATTCCGAACTGGTCGTTCGGCGTGCGCGAGGAGGACGTGCAGGCGCAGGTCGACAAGGCGCGCAAGGGCGGCGCGCAGCTCGTCGTGCTGCTCTCGCACAACGGCTTCGACGTCGACCGCAAGCTGGCGGGCCGCGTGAGGGGGCTCGACGTCATCCTGACCGGACATACCCATGACGCACTGCCTGAAGCCGTCAAGGTCGGCAAGACGCTGCTGATCGCGTCGGGCTCCTCCGGCAAGTTCGTCTCGCGGCTCGATCTCGACGTCCGCGACGGTGAGGTCAAGGCTTTCAGGTACAAGCTGATCCCGCTATTCTCCGACGTGATCACAGCGGACGCCGAGATGGCCGCGAAGATCGCCGAGGTCCGAAAACCCTTCGCATCCGATCTCGCCAAGGTGCTCGGCAAGACTGACTCGCTGCTGTACCGGCGCGGCAATTTCAACGGCACCTTCGACGACCTGATCTGCCAGGCATTGATGCAGGAGCGCGACGCCGAGATCGCGCTGTCGCCCGGCTTCCGCTGGGGCACCAGCGTGCTGCCGGGGCAGGACATCACCTTCGAGGACGTCACCAACGCCACCGCGATCACCTATCCCGCGGTCTACCGCATGGGCATGACCGGCGCGCGGCTGAAGGAGATCATCGAGGACGTCGCCGACAACCTGTTCAATGTCGATCCCTACTACCAGCAGGGCGGCGACATGGTCCGGATCGGCGGACTGTCCTACGCGATCGACGTCGCCAAGCCGCAAGGCCAGCGCATCTCCGACATGCAGCTGGCTAAGACCGGCGCGCCGATCGACCCCGCCAGGGAGTATCAGGTCGCCGGCTGGGCCAGCGTCAACGAAGGCACCGAAGGGCCGCCGATCTGGGACGTCGTCGCGAATTATCTGACGCGACAGAAAACCGTTCGGCTCGAGCCCAACCGGGCCGTCAAAGTTACCGGAGCGTAAGAAGCGATGTCGAAGATGGACAGTTCCCGGCAATCCCGACGCAGTTTCCTGGCCGCTGGTGCCGGTGTGGCGGCGTCCGTGCTCGCCAAGCCCGCTGCGGCCGCCGCCGGCGGCAATCCCGCCAACCAGCCGCCCAACGTGCCGGAATGGACCAAGTCGCTCGGCGAGGGCGTTGCCGTGCGCCCCTACGGCAAGCCGTCGAAATTCGAGAAGGACGTGATCCGCCGCGACGTCGAATGGCTGACCGCCTCGCGCGAATCCTCGGTGAGCTTCACGCCGCTGCATGAGCTCGAAGGCATCATCACCCCGAACGGTCTTTGCTTCGAGCGGCATCACGGCGGCATCGCCGAGGTCGATCCCGCCGATCACCGCCTGATGATTCATGGCCTGGTCGAGCGTCCGCTCATCCTGACGCTGGAGGAGCTGAAGCGCTATCCGCGGGTCAACCGCATCCACTTCATGGAATGCGCGGCGAATTCGGGCATGGAATGGCGCGGCGCCCAGCTCAACGGCTGCCAGTTTACCCACGGTATGATCCACTGCGTGCAATATACCGGCGTCTCGCTGCGTACGCTGCTGGAAGAGGCCGGCGTCAAGACCAATGGCAAGTGGCTGCTGGTCGAGGGCGCCGATGCCGCCGCGATGGACCGCAGCCTGCCGATCGAGAAGGCGCTCGACGATTGCATCATCGCCTACAAGATGAACGGCGAGGCGCTCTATCCCGAGCAGGGCTATCCGATGCGGCTCGTGGTGCCGGGCTGGCAGGGCAATCTCTGGGTCAAATGGCTGCGCCGCATCAAGGTCGGCGACCAGCCCTGGCACACCCGCGAGGAGACCTCGAAATACACGGACCTCATGCCGAACGGCAAGGCGCGCCGCTTCACCTGGTCAATGGACGCCAAGTCCGTGATCACGAGTCCGAGCCCGCAGGCGCCGATCAGGCACGGCAAGGGCTTTACCGTCGTCTCGGGTCTGGCCTGGAGCGGCAACGGCAAGGTCAAGCGCGTCGACGTCTCGCTCGACGGCGGCCGCAATTGGTGGCCGGCGCGGCTCGACGGTCCCGTTCTCGACAAGGCGCTGACGCGCTTCTACTACGAGTTCGACTGGAACGGCGAGCCACTGCTGCTGCAATCGCGCGTGCAGGACGAGACCGGATACGTGCAGCCGAGCAAGGCCGAGCTGCGCAAGATCCGCGGCGTCAACTCCATCTATCACAACAATGGCATCCAGACCTGGCATGTGCAGGCCAATGGTGAGGTCGAGAATGTCGAAGTCGCTTAAGTTCGCTGTCGCCACGCTGCTCGCCTGCGCGCTGGGCGCGCCAGTGCTTGCGCAGCAGAAGGACGCCAAGGCCGGCCCGCGCTATCACATTGGCCGTGCGCCGACGGCGGAGGAGATCCGCGGCTGGGATATCGACGTGCGCCCCGACGGCCAGGGCCTGCCGGAAGGCAAGGGCACGGCCGCGCAGGGCGAAAAGCTGTTCATGGACAATTGCGCGACCTGCCACGGCGAGTTCGGCGAGGGCAACGGCCGCTGGCCGGTTCTGGCCGGCGGCAAAGGCTCGCTGACATCGGACAACCCGGTCAAGACCGTGGGCTCGTACTGGCCCTACGCGTCCACCGTGTTCGACTATGTGCGTCACGCCATGCCCTACGGCAACACGGGCTCCTTGTCGGTCGACGAATATTACGCGCTGGTTGCCTACGTCCTCTATCTCAACGACGTCGTCACCGACCAGAATTTCGAGCTGAACAAGGAGACCCTCGCCACGATCAAGATGCCGAACGAGCAGGGTTTTGTGATGGACGACCGCGCCACCAGCGAGAAGTCGTTCTGGCAGAAAGACCCCTGCATGAAGGATTGCATCGCTCCGGTGAAGATCACCGGGCGCGCGGCCGCCATCGACGTGACGCCCGAGGACGGCAAGGAGAAGAAGTCGCGGGGCGTGGAGTGAGATCCGGCCGGGCGAGCCGCCGCGCGCTGCTGCATGCGGCTCTCGCGGCCGGCCTGCTCATGACGTTCCATCCGGCCCAGGCGGCCGAGCCGCACAGGCTCGCGCTGCAGATCAGCGACGATGACCCCGTCAAGATGCGTGCCGTCCTCGATGTCGCCGCCAACGTCTCGCGGCATTATTCTGGGCAGGGCGAGGACGTCGAGATCGTGGTGGTCGCGTTCAACGGCGGTCTCGACATGCTGCTCGACGACCGCTCGCCGGTGAGGGAGCGGTTGGTCAATTTCCTGAAATCGATGCCAAATGTCAGCTTCATCGCCTGCGGCAACACGCTTGAGACCCTGGCGGCGAAAGAAGACAAACGGCCGCCGCTGATCGAGGGCGTCGGCGTCACGCAGGTCGGGGTTGCCGCGCTGATGGATTTGGCGGAGAAGAACTGGACGATTGTCCGGCCCTAAAGGAGATTGCCGCCGATGCGATGGTTCGTGGGACTGACGGTCTTGCTCGCGCTCGCGGTGCCTGTGAGCGCAGCCGAGCAGGAACTCGAACTGTCGGTCGCCGGCCGCACGACGTTCGCGACCTTGCGCACACCCGCCGCGATGACGCCGGATACACCGCTCGTGGTGATGACCCACGGCACGCTCGCACACAAGGACATGGAGGTCATCCAGGGCGTTGCCAAGGCGCTGGAGCAGCGCGGAATCGCCTCGCTCGCGCATACGCTGTCGCTGGGGGTCGATCGCCGCAAGGGCATGTATGACTGCGCGGTGCGGCATGACTATGTCGTCGAGGATGCGATTGCGGAGATCGGCGCCTGGGTCGGCCGGGCGAAGGGCGTGTCCCGGCTCGTCTTCGCGTTCGGCCACTCGCGCGGCGGCAACCAGGTTGCACGCTATCTCGCGGCCAGCGACACCCTGCCGGTCGCGGGCGCGGTGCTGCTGGCGCCGGTGACCGCAAGAGCCGAAGCCGATCTGCGCGCCGCCTACGCCAAGACCTATGGCAAGCCGCTCGAGCCGATTCTGGAGCTGGCAACGAAGGCGGTTGCAGCCGGCCGTGGCGGGGAGTGGATGGACGTGCCCGGCTTCATCTATTGTCGCAATGCCGTGGTGACGGCACGGGCCTTTGCGTCATTTTACGCTGCCGACGCCGGCCAGGATACCGCCGCGCTCGTGGCGCGCATGAAGCCGCCGGTGCTGGTGCTCGCCGCGACCAAGGATAGTGTCGTGCCCGATGTCGCCGCGTCCTTCGCGCCGGTGGCCGGTTCGAGCGGGGGCAGGGTGCAGCTCGACACAATCGAGGATGCCGATCATTTCTTCCGCGACCTGTTCGCCGAAGACGTCGCCGACCGCATCGCCGAGTTCATCAAGCAGACACGATAGGAGGGGGACCATGCAGCGTCGATCCATGCTACGCGCGAGCCTTGCCGGGCTATTCGGCGCTTTCACGGTGCGCCAGGCGTCCGCGGCGACGGAAACGCCGGCGCGGCAGCGCGTCGTCTATCATCTCGCCGATGCCGATCGCGTCGTCTTCGTTCTCGGCAACCTCCAGAACCATATCGACGGCGTCGGCGGACCCGGGAAGGCCGACATCAGGCTGGTCGTGCACGGACCGGCGCTGCGGGCTTTCCACGCGCTCGCGGCCCAGGACCATACCATTGCGATGATGACCAAGCTCGTCGAGGCCGGCGTCGGCTTCGATGCCTGCGCCAACACGATGAAGGCGCAGGGCGTCAAGCTCGACGACCTCACGCCCGGCTTCGTGGTGGCCGAGAAGGGCGGCGTGGTGCGGCTCGCCGAGCTGCAGCAGCAGGGATTTGCCTATTTGCGGCCCTGAGGACGATTCGTTCCGGCGTCTTGCGGCGATGGAGCCTTGATCTGCCTCATGGGATGCGACGCCGAGGTCGCTAGACTACCATGCGCGCAGGGACAGCCGGAGCGGACGTGCTGACGTCGATCATCGATCTCTTGGGTGAAGACCGGCTGTCATGGCTCGGCGGCCTCGTGGTCGGCGGCCTGTTCGGGTTTTTCGCGCAGCGCAGCCGCTTCTGCCTGCGCGCCGCGGCGGTCGAGTTCTCCCGTGGCGAGGGCGGGCCGCGCCTTGCGGTCTGGCTGCTGACCTTTGCCGCGGCGCTGGTGGGAACCCAGGGTTTTGTCGCGCTCGGCTGGCTCGACGTATCCGAGGCGCGCCAGCTCGCGCAGCAGGGCAGCATCTCCGGCGCGCTGCTTGGTGGCGTGATGTTCGGCTGCGGCATGATATTGGCGCGGGGCTGTGCCAGCCGGCTCCTGGTGCTTTCGGCCAACGGCAATCTCCGGGCCTTGCTGTCGGGGCTGGTGTTCGCTGTGACCGCGCAGGCTTCCTATCGCGGCCTGCTGTCGCCCGCCCGCGAATGGGTGACCAATCTGTGGCTGGTCGACGGCGGCCCGTCGCGCGACATCATGGCGATGTTCGGCGCCGGCACGCCCGAGAAGCTCGCCTTCGGAAGCGTGTGGCTGATCGCGGGGCTGTCCTTTGCCTTCCGCAGCCACCTGCCGCGCCGGCTGATCCTGGCCGCGCTTGCAGCGGGGGCGGCCGTCGTCGCCGGCTGGCTCTTCACCTACCAGCTGTCGCAGGCCTCTTTCGCGCCGGTGACGTTGAAGAGCCTCACCTTCAGCGGACCGTCGGCCGAGCTGCTGATGCTGGTGCTCAACAGCGCGCAGCCTCGGCTCGGCTTCGACCTCGGCATCATCCCCGGCGTGTTCCTCGGCTCGTTCCTTGCCGCGGCGCGTAGCCATGAGCTGAAGCTCGAGGGATTCTCGGACGGGCTCGGCATGCGGCGCTATCTGCTCGGGGCGGTGCTGATGGGCTTCGGCGCGATGCTCGCCGGCGGCTGCGCGGTCGGCGCCGGCGTGACCGGCGCCTCGGTGTTCGCGCTCACCGCCTGGCTCGTGCTCGGCGGCATGTGGCTGGGGGCGGGGCTCACGGATCTGCTCGTCGACCGCGCCGGCATGCCGCGGCCGCGGCAAGCGGTGGGATCGCGGCGCGTCTGATATTTTAGAGTTTGCTAAATTCATTTTGTTGAATATGATTCCCCGACGCGGCTCGATCGCGCCGCTGCCCAGGGGAAACGCACATGACCACCATCACGGAAAGCTACGTTCGCGAAACGCCGCGCACGGCGCGGATTGACTGGTCGCCTTATCTCGTCGGCGCCGGGATAGGCCTGCTGAGCTGGATCGCCTTTGCGGTGTTCGGCGATCCGCTCGGCGTTACCACCGCCTATTCGCGCATCGCCTCCCTGTTTGCCGTTCCCGTCATTGGCCCCGAGGCGGTGGCGCAGAACGCTTACTGGAAGAGCATGCCGCTGAAGTGGGACTACGGTGTCTGGTTCCTCGTCGGCATTCCCGCAGGCGCGTTCATCTCCGCGGTGATGTCGGGCACGTGGCGGCTCGAACTCGTGCCCGATGTTTGGAAGGAGCGCTTCGGCCCGTCGATCGCAAAGCGTTTCATCGCCGCGTTCCTCGGCGGCGCCGTGATCATGTACGGCGCCCGGCTTGCCGGCGGCTGTACCAGCGGACACGGCATCTCCGGCGGGTTGCAGCTCGCGGTGTCGAGCTGGCTATTCCTCGCGGTGATGTTCGCCACCGGGCTCGGCATTTCCGCGCTCATGTTCCGCAAGCGCTAAAGGGAGATGGAGATGACCGCGATGATGACGATCCTTGGTCCGCTCGTGATGGGCGCAGCCTTCGGCTTCCTGCTGCAGCGGGGAAAGGTGACCAGCTGCAACGTGATCGAGAACCAGTTCCGCCTGCGCGACTTCACCGTGCTGAAGGTGATGGGCACGGCAATCGTGGTCGGCGGCATCGGCGTGCTGCTGCTCGTCGATACCGGCAACACGAAATACTACGTGAAGGATGCCAACATGCTGGCGGTCGCGCTCGGCGCCGCATTGTTCGGCGTCGGCATGGTGGTCTACGGCTATTGTCCGGGAACGGCGCTCGGCGCCATCGCCACCGGCAGCGTTCATGCGCTGGTCGGTGCGCTCGGCATGGTGACCGGCGCCATCCTCTACGCACTGAGCTTCGACTGGCTGAAGACCCACGTGCTCAACGTCTGGACACTAGGCAAGGTTCGCCTTCCCGACGTGACGAACATTCCCGATGTCGCCTGGTTCGCCGCACTGGCAATCGGTGCCGGGCTGTTCTTCTGGTGGGTCGAATCCACTGAAGCCCGGCAGCGGAGGGGCTAGGGGGTCCCCGTTTCCTGAGGCATGGGAGGCAAGCTCATCGTTTGCGGGGACGACAGAAGAGCCGGTGCAAGCTCGAAAACAGCTCTTCGACGCGCCGGTCTGCGATGCGATACCACATCGTTTGCCCGTCGCGTCGGGCAGCGACGACGCCCTCTGCCTTCAGCTTCGCGAGGTGTTGGGACAGTGCCGAGGCGGAAAGGCCGACGTCTTCGGCCAGAGCACTGGCGGCAACCTCGCCATATTCCACCAGCCTGCAAAGGATGAGCAGGCGGTGCTCATTTGCGAACATGCGCATGAGCGCAGCCACCTCCTTGGCCTGCCGCTCCAGTTCGGTCGTGTTCAAGTGGCGCATGACAGTGATTTCAATAGCATCTGCATTAGCGCAGTCAAACCGCTCCGGGACCGAGTTGCCACGCAGCGAAACACTCCCGGTGTTCGATCTGAGACGGTCGGCCCTGCGCCCAGCCTGATCGTGTTCGAGGCCGGAGACCAGACCGATTGCCCGATGCCAGAGAACCTGATTGGGCGCTGTGTGAGAAACGCCTGAGCTTCCTCACGGCCGTTCGAACGGAGATATCCAGAAGCTGGCTTGATGGATCTGATGCGGCGCGTGCGCACAAGCTGAAGCTCGAGGGATTCTCGGACGGGCTCGGCATGCGGCGCTATCTGCTCGGGGCGGTGCTGATGGGCTTCGGCGCGATGCTCGCCGGCGGCTGCGCGGTCGGCGCCGGCGTGACCGGCGCCTCGGTGTTCGCGCTCACCGCCTGGCTCGTGCTCGGCGGCATGTGGCTGGGGGCGGGGCTCACGGATCTGCTCGTCGATCGCGCCGGCGCGCCGCGGCAGGCGGCCGACGGAATCCCCCCGCATTCCGGACGCCGCGTGGCGTAACCCCTACGTCCGTCGCGGCGGGGTTGAGGTTGCTGTGGTCGCCATCCTGTCAATCCCTCTACGCAAAAATATTCCACTTTACCGAAATTCGGAATTGCGGCATAGATCGACACAGCCCGGCCCGACGAAGAGGGGCGGTTCGCGAGTCGTTCGAAACGCGGGCCGGGTTGCGGTGGACGCGGCAGCGTCGGCACGAGAGGTACGGGCAGGGCGGGTAGTCCCTGTGAGCCCGAAACCACGTGCGGACGACGGCGCTGCTAGGTTCGTCTCGTCTGTAAGTTTCCGGCCTTGTCGACGGGGCTGGGAATACTGCGGGTGAAATGGCGGGCCGTGCGTACGGCAAAACCGTGTGGTCCTGGCCGTCGTTGCTACGGTCAAGCCGGATCGAAGATGTGCGCGAGCCCAACCGGGTAGACGGCATCATCCAATTCGAACGGCGAGGGAGGCCAAAGGAAAGTTCGGCTCCCGGGAGAGCACGGCATAAGCCGTCCGACCATCGCGCAGGGAAGGCCGAGTGATCGGCACCACCTGTATGCTGCTGTGCGGTTCTTCCTGCGTGTGCATTTCGCGCAGCGGACCGCGGGTGCCTGTCGGCACCCGGCCTTCCCTGCGCCCTCTTTCCTTGGGGGCGAGGAATGAAAGCAAAACTCGGGCGAAACGCGCCGCGAGAACGAGAAGGCGCGTCTGCAAGCGCGATGCTCGCGGGAAGAGCGATGCCGTTACGTCATACTCCGTCATTGCGAGCGCAGCGACTTGTCCGCCGAAGCCTTGGCGAAGGCGGAAGCAATCCAGAATCTCTCCACGGAGGGATTCTGAATTGCTTCGTCGCATCCGCGCAAAATTGCTACGCAATTTTGTCGCTGAGCTCCTCGCAATGACGTGGAGGGAGCGTGCGCCGAACTCCGCTTGACCCATCCTACCTATTTATACTCCGCCGTTGCGATCCTAGCCCACACCCTTGCGCTGATTCAGATACCGGAGCGCGAGCTTGACGAAATTGTGCACCACCATCGACGTCTCGTCCGCTCTGAACACCAGGAACACGTCGGCCGTGGGCGGCGAGGGCCTGATCGGGCGGAAGACGATGTCGGCTGTCGTGAAGCGCGCGATCGCCTGCGGCACGAGCGCCACGCCGAAACCGGCGGCAATCAAGCTCGGGATCGACTGGGCGTCGACGACCTGCTGGGACACTCTTGGCAGGAAGCCGGCATCGACGCAGCATGTCTGCACGTACCGCGCGAAGTCGGAGCTGTTGGGATCGAGGACGACGTGATCCTCCGATGCCAGGTCACCGAGGGCGATGCGCTTGCGGCGCGCCAGCCGATGCGTGCGGGGCATCGCGAGAACGACCTCTTCCCGCCATGCGAGCTTGCTGGTCAGGTCGCGCTCGGCTGGAATGCCGCGAATGAGGCAGATGTTGGTGGTGCGGCCGAGAAGCGCCGCGATCTGCAGCGCGGGCGCCTGCTCATGCACCGTCATCTTGACCCGAGGAGCGACCTCCCGGTACGCGGCGAGCAGCTCTGCGAGACGGCCGCGCAGAATGGAGCCGGTCGCCCCGACATCCAGCGTTCCGATCAGGCCGGCGCCGATCGAGCGAACCTCGTCCTCCGCGGCCTTGGCTTGTTGCAGGATGGCGCGTCCCCGCGCCAGCATGGCTTCGCCGGCCTGGGTTAGCTCGACCCTGCGGCTGGTCCGGTAGAGCAGTTGGGTCCCGAGCTCGGCCTCGAGGGTCTGGATGTGCTGACTGAGCGGCGGCTGCGACAGGTTCAGCCGCCGGGCGGCGAGCGTGAAGCTGCGCTCCTCGGCAACCGCGATGAAGTACCGGAGCTGGCGGAGATCCATAGCGAAAACCTATCAATCGTGTCGCTCTATATATTGGACTTGATGTCGCACCTGGTCAACGAATGGCCGATGGAGCCTTCCTGCGTCCGCCGCGACCAATGGCTCCGTACGCGGCGACCTCGCCGCCAACGACAACAATGGCGAAAGGCTCCGGCCGACCAAGCCAGATGGAAGCCCAGCGAGCGAGGAAAGCCATGCCCAAAATCTTCAAATCACTTTTCTTCCAGGTCGTCGTCGCACTCGCCGCCGGCATTGCGCTCGGCGTCGCCAATCCGGACATCGCGTTGCAGATGAAGCCGCTGGGTGACGGCTTCATCAAGCTCATCAAGATGCTGGTGCCCGTGATCGTGTTCTGCGTCGTGGTGCACGGGATTGCAGCGGCCGGCGACCTGACGAAGGTCGGAAGGGTCGGCATTCGATCGCTGCTCTATTTCGAGATCGTCACCACCATCGCCTTGGTGTTCGGCGTCGCGCTCGCCTACTATTTCCAGCCGGGCGCCGGAATGAACATCGACCCCAGCACGCTGGACGCCAAGGCCCTCAGCGGGTTCAACCAGACGGCGGCCCAGGTCTCCGGCGGCGGCGTCTCCGAATTCCTGATGAAGCTCATTCCGACTACGCTCGTCGGCGCTTTCAGCTCCGGCGACGTTCTGCAGGTCCTGATCGTCTCGATCATGTTCGGCTGTGCCGTGTCGCTGTGCGGCGAGCGTGCGAGGCCGGTCGTCGATTTCGTCGAGCGGGTGAATGAGATCATCTTCAAAATGATGAACTTCGTCGTCCGGCTCGCGCCGATCGGCGTGTTCGGCGCGATCGCCTTCACGGTGGGGAAATACGGCATCGGTTCGCTCAAGCAGCTTGGCGGCCTCGTTGCCCTGTTCTATCTGGCGGTGGTGCTGTTCGTGGTCGTCGTTCTCGGCGCGATCATGCGACTCTCCGGCTTCAGCCTGTTCAAGTTGCTGGCCTATCTGCGCGAAGAGCTGTTGATCGTGCTCGGGACGGCCGCCGGCGACAGCGTGCTGCCGCAGACCATGCGAAAGCTCGAACTGCTCGGGATCAAGCGATCGACCGTCGGCCTGGTGATCCCGACCGGGTACTCGTTCAATCTGGATGCGTTCTCGATCTACCTGACCCTGGCGGCCGTCTTCATTGCACAGGCGACGAACACGCCGCTTGCCATGGGCGATCTCCTGGCTATCCTCGGCGTTGCGTTGTTGACCTCCAAAGGTGCCCATGGCGTTCCGGGCTCGGCCATCGTCGTCCTTGCTGCGACCCTGGCCGCCATTCCCGCCATCCCGGCGATCGGACTGGTGCTCATCTTGTCGGTGGACTGGTTCATCGGCATTGCCCGCGCGCTCGGCAACTATGTGGGTAACTGCGTTGCGGCGGTGGTCGTCGCCTCCTGGGAGGGAGACCTCGACCACGCCAAGGCGCACCGTATCCTGAACGGCGAGATCGATCCCTCAGGCGATAATCTGCGGGCCGATCCAGCCGGTGCGGAGGCTCCCGTCGCCGGTCTGCAGACCCTTTGAACGCGGAGGCATTTGAGGTTGACGATGGTGACACTCTCGATCGAACCGTTGACGAAGCAGGCATTCGCTCCGTTCGGAGACGTGGTCGAAACGGAGGGGATGACACCGCTGTCGATCAACCAGGGATTTGCCGAGCGCTACAATGGGCTCGCCAAGATC
This sequence comes from Bradyrhizobium sp. AT1, assembly GCF_001590795.1. Lineage (GTDB taxonomy): Bacteria > Pseudomonadota > Alphaproteobacteria > Rhizobiales > Xanthobacteraceae > Bradyrhizobium. The sequence continues at coordinate 2,339,077 of NZ_JXDL01000001.1, read as the reverse complement.
GATGTCGCCGCGGAAGGTGGACGGGTCAACATCAGCTGGTTCGTCGCCTCGGTGCGGCCGGCGCCGATCGCCATCCGCCTGATGGAGCGCCATCCGCTCGGAAGCCAGCTGTTCATGCCCTTGAACGGAGCGGACTGGCTGGTCGTCGTTTGCGCCGACCCGCTGGTGCGCACGAGCTATCGGGCGTTCGCGGCAAATGGCCGCCAGGGGGTGAACTATGCCCGGAACTGCTGGCACCATCCGCTGCTGGTTCGCGAGGACGCCAGCCCGTTCCTCGTTGTCGACCGGAGCGGGGACGGCGATAATCTCGAAGAATATTGGCTGAGCCAGGAGATGCAGCTCGACCTCGGGTCGATCGCATCGCACCGGTAACTTTCACGAGGCTTGATGATGTCGCAGACCTATCACATCCCGCGGGGCGGCCTTCCGCCGCAGACCGACCTCCTGAGTGGCCGGGCGGTCTTCACGAACGCATACGCGGTCATCCCCAGCGGCGTGCAACGCGATATCGTCGTCAGCCACTTGCCGCATTGGAATGACACGCGCGTCTGGGTGTTGGCGCGACCGCTGTCCGGCTTCGCCGAGACGTTCTCCCATTATCTCATGGAGATCGCGCCGGGTGGAGGCAGCGACATGCCGGAGCCGGACGACGATGCCGAAGGAGCGCTGTTCGTCGTGGGCGGCAAGCTGAGTCTCAATCTGGCAGATCGAGAAAGTGAGCTGAGGCCCGGCAGCTTCGCCTATGTGCCGCCCGGCTGCGCCTGGCGCATTCGCAACCGCGGCGAGGGCCCTGCGCAGGTTCACTGGATTCGCAAGCTGTACCAGCGCGTGCCCGGGTTGGCCGCGCCAGAGGCGTTCACGACCAACGAGGACGCGATCGACCGCGTGGCGATGCCGGGCACGGAGGGGAAATGGGCAACTACACGCTTCATCGATCCGGCCGACATGCGTCATGACATGCACCTGAACATCGTGACGTTCGAGCCGGGCGCCACGATCCCGTTCGCGGAGACGCATGTCATGGAGCACGGGTTGTACGTGCTCGAGGGCAAGGCGGTTTATCGTCTCAATCGGGACTGGGTGGAGGTCGAGGCCGGAGACTACATGTGGCTCCGGGCCTTCTGCCCGCAAGCGTGCTACGCGGGAGGCCCCGGCCGCTTCCGCTATCTGCTTTACAAGGATGTTAACCGCCACATGAATCTGCGGCAGGGACCTCCGTTGATTTAGTGTGGAGCGCGGTGCGAGCTTCGGGGGGCGGGACGACGCAAAGATGCTCTGCAGTGTCGTGCGCACAGCCGAGGTTCATCCTGCGAGGAATCCTCCGTCCACCGCGACGACCGTCCCGGTCGCGTATCGCGACGCCGGCATGCAAAGGAAGGCGACCGCGCCGGCGATGTCGTCAGGCTGTCCCCACCGCTTGAATGCGGTGCGGTCGGCGATGCGCTGATAGTGGGCGCGATCGGCACGGCCCGCGGCATTGATGGCCGTCTCGATGTAACCGGGCGCAACGGCATTGACGCGGATGTCGTCCTCCGCCCAGGCGAGGGCCAGCGCCTTGGTCAGCATCACGACGCCGCCCTTGCTGGCGCAATAAGCCGGAATTCGCGGGAGCGCCAGCGTGGCATTCATGGAGGCAATGTTGACGACGGAGCCCGCTGTTGCGGCTAGCAAGGGGCGGAATGCCATGCAGGTACGGAACGTGCCGGTGAGATTGACGTCAAGAACCTTCATGAAGGTCTCGATCTCGAACTCCTTGTCGCGCGCCAGGATCCCAGCGCAATTGACGAGTGCATCGACGCGTTGGTGCCGGCGGGCGAAGGCCGTGACGGCCGCGTCGTCGGTGACATCAAGCGTCGCGAGCGTCAGTCCGGCACGCGCCTTCAGCAGCGTGCGGGCCAGATCCGTCTCGTTTGCGCCCGTTGCGGTGACTGTCGCGCCGAGATCGCAAAACTGATTGCTGATGGCGGCACCAATGTCCCCCGCGCCGCCGATCACGACGGCGTGAAAGCCTGGTGCAAGGGAGAAGTTCGAACTCATCGCAAGACCTCACGTCAGAGATTTTGGAGGCGGTGCCGTCGATTCGCGAACCACCAGCGAGAAGTCGATCTCGCGATGCATGATGGTCTGTTCGCCGGCAAGACTGCGCACCAGATATTCGCCGGCACGCTGCCAGGTCTCACCGGTTGGAACGTGGATGGTGGTGAGGCTGGGGCGCAAATGGCGGCTCCAGTCGAGGTCGTCGAAGCCGACCACCGACAGGTCCCGCGGCACGGAAAACCCGTCGCGCTCCGCCTCGAGCAGCACGCCGTAGGCGATGACGTCGTTGCCGCACACCACGGCCGTTGGGCGATCCTTGAGATTGAGGAGATATCGTGCCGCCTCGCGCGCATCGTCCAGCGTATAGGGCACTTCGACGTGCCATTGCGGCGGCAGCTCAAGGCCGTTCTCCGCCAGCGCTCGGCGAAAGCCGGCGACGCGGGCGCTCGCGCGATCATTGTTGCGCTGGAGTGCCGAGACGATGCCGATGCGGCGGTGACCGAGCTCAATGACGTGCGCGGCGGCGCGGTGGGCTGCGGCTTCGTTGTCGGTTCCGACGCAAGGGTAGGGTCTGTCAGGCTGGTAGATGCCGACATTGATGAAGGGTACCGCGTTGTCGGCGAGAAGCTTGCGCAAGGCCTCGTGGTGGCAATCGCCGCGCAGTACCAGGCCGTCGACGCCGCGGCTGATCAGATTGCGCGCCTGCTGCAATTCGACATCGAGATCATATCCGCTCGTGGTGAGGAACAGCATGTATCCAACGGAGGACAGATATTGCTGGAGCGAGGCGATGCCGCGCGCAAACATCGTGTTGTCGATCGTCGGCACGATCGCGCCGAGGGTGCGCGAACGGCGCGACGACAGCATGCGCGCAGGCGCATGCGGGATGTAGCCGAGCGCGTCAATGGCCTGTTCGATCCGCGCACGCAGGGACGGGCTTACCGCATCGGGATTGTTGAGGGCGCGCGATACCGATGCGGTTGAAACACCAGCGCGAGCCGCGACGGCGCGGATGCCCTGCTTGACGGACTTGGCGTTGGTCAATCTCATTGATGTAACGTTACATCCCGCGGTTGTTCCGCGAATGGTGGCCGATCAAACGCTAATTTGTAGGAAAATGCGTGATCTGTCCATCGCTTGACACGGCTGCCCGGAGGTCTATTTTGTAACCGTTTTCAGAATGTGCTCGACGATGCTTAAAAATGGTCTGCCAGCTTAAGGCGACTAGCCGGGAGGAGAGTTCGATGAAGGCCAGGATGCTCGCGACGCATGTCGCGTTACCAGTTCTCGCGATTGTCGCCGCCAGCGCGCACGCGCGTGCGGCCGATTTTGACTGGATGAAGTTCAAGGGAAAGACCGTCACTTTCCTCGCCAACAACAATCCGGTCTCGCAGGCGCTGCTGACCTACAAGGCGGACTTTGAGAAGCTGACCGGCATGACCCTGAAGGTCGACGGCTATCAGGAGCAGCAGATGCGCCAGCGCCTGGTCACGGTCATGAATGCGAACAGCGACGAGGTCGATGTCTACATGACGCTGCCGTCGCGCGAAGGCGAGCAGTTCGCCGCTGCCGGCTGGTATGCCGATCTCACCGCGATGGCCAAGAACGACGTCGCCAAGGATTACGAATCGGCCGGCCTGAGCCAGGCGCTACTGAAGGCGGCGACTTTCGGCGGCAAGCTGACCAGCATGCCGATGAACCTCGAAGGTCCGATCTTCTACTACCGCACCGATATCTTCAAGAAGTGCGGCCTCGATGCGCCGAAGACGATCAAGGACGTCGAGGCTGCGGCCGAGAAGATCAAGGCCTGCGACAGTTCCGTGACGCCGTTCGTCTCGCGCGGCCTAAAGCCCGCGGTCGCCTACACCTTCAGCAACATGCTGCACAACATCGGCGGCAGCTATATCGCCAATGGCAAGTCGAACCTCTGCTCGGCCAAGGGCAAGGAAGCGCTCGACACCTATAGCCGTTTGCTGCGCGATTTCGGTCCGCCCGGCGTCGTCAATTACAGCTTCCAACAGATTTCCGCGCTATACCGCGGCGGTCGCGCCGCGATGGCGTTCGAATCGTCGAATGAATTGCGCACCGTGATGGAGGGCGGCGCGCGCCTGAAGGATACCGGCCTGCTGCCGTTCCCGGCAGGCGAGGCCGGCCAGGTGCCGACCACGATCGGGTGGGGCATGGCGGTGTCCTCTCACAGCAAGCAGCCGGATGCGGCCTGGTACTTCGTACAGTGGGCGACCAGTCCCGAGGTGCAGAAGAAGATGGCGCTTCAGGGTATTGCTCCGCCGCGTCCGTCGGTCGCGAACGATCCCGAATATCGCAAGTGGATCGATGAGGAGCCGGTGCGCAAGGAGTGGCAGGCCGCGCTCGACGTGCTCGCCACCAAGGGTTCCTCCGAGGTCGGCTATCCCATCGTCGCCAATCCGCAGTCGCGCGAGTTCATCGGCCAGGCCGTACAGGACCTGATCTTGAAGCAGAAGCCGATCGACCAAGCCTGCGCGGATGCCGACAAGGCGTTGGATGCGCTGATCGCGCTGAACTGAGCGCCCGGTGCCGGGCGGCTCGCGCCACCCGGCATCTCACTTGATCGAGGACAGGAACGCATGTCTGATACGGCTGCGCCACTCACGCAGGACCGGCAGAAGCTGGAGATGGCGGCGCTCTCGGCGCCGGCCGTGGTCTTCACGGTCGCGATGATCGCGTTTCCGGTCGCCTATACGATCTGGCTCGGCTTTCAAACGTTTTCCCAGACCGGCAAGCAGTCCTTTGCCGGTCTCGCGAATTATTCAAAGCTGATCTCGGACTATGAGTTCTGGCACGGATTGTGGGTCACCATTGCCCTGTTCGTGCTGTCGCTGGTGCTGCAGCTCATCTTCGGCGTCTGGTTGGCGCTGGTTCTGTTCCATGCGAAGCGGCTGCCGGGGATCGTGCGCTCGCTGTTCATTTCCCCCTTCATGATGCCGCCTGTGGTGGCCGGCATGATGTGGCTGGTTATCCTCGATCCGTCGCTTGGCGCCGCCAACTATATCCTGCAGTCGTTCGGCCTGCCGCCGTCGGATTGGCTGGCTTCGCCGAGCTGGGTCATTCCGACCGTGGCGCTGATCGACAGCTGGCAGTGGACGCCCTACGTCGCCCTGATCGTGCTGGGCGGGCTGCAATCGCTGCCGCCGAGCGTCTACGAGGCGGCGCAGATCGACGGCGCATCCCCGTTCAAGACCTTCCAGCGCATCACACTGCCGCTGTTGCTGCCGACCATCGTTACCGCTGCAATCCTGCGTAGCGTCGATCTGCTGCGCTTCTTCGACATCATCTACATCACGACACAGGGCGGCCCGGGCAACGCGTCGAACACACTCAACATCTACGGCTTCCGGGTCGGCTTCGAATTCTTCAACATCGGCTATGCCAGCGCCCTGATGCTGACCCTGACCGCCATCGTGTTCGGGGCCGTGCTCGCCTTCAACCGCCTTCGCGGCGCAGTAGCGTGGTGATCGGATGACCGATGCCGCCAACACCGATCGCTGGATCCGCTGGCTCAACACGCTGCAGCTTGTGATTGCCGGCGCGCTTATCATGGCGCCGACGGTCTGGATGGTGCTCTCCTCGTTCAAGCCCTCCTTCGAGGTCACCGCCTATCCGCCGACCTTGATGTTCTCGCCGACCCTGGAGAACTACGTCGAACTGACCAAGACCACGCCGTTCCTGAGTTACGCGCTCAACAGCCTTGTTGTCACCGTCGGCTCGACTGCGCTCGGGCTGGTGTTCGGAATCCCCGCCGCCTTCGCCGTCTCGTGGACGCGGATTTCGTGGCCGGCGATCCTGACGCTAGCCGCGCGCATGGCGCCCGGAACCCTGTTCCTGTTGCCTTGGTACGTCATGTTCCGGCAGATCGGAATGATCGGCTCCTACACTGCACTGATCCTCAGCCACGCTGTCATCACACTGCCGATCGTGATCTGGGTACTGCTGCCGTCCTTCGACGCGATTCCGCGCAGCGTCTTCGAAGCTGCGCAGGTCGATGGATGCAGCGTCACGCGCATCCTTTGGCGCATCGCGATGCCGCTCGTGGCATCGGGCATTGCGGTCTCGGCGATCCTCGCCTTCGTGTTCTCGTGGAACTACTTCCTGTTTGCGCTGGTGCTCTCCAATGGCGACACCAAGACGCTGATCGCGGCGGCCTTCAACTTCATTGGCGAAGGCTCGACGCAATGGGGAGCCCTCATGGCCGCGGCGACGCTGATCGCATTGCCGCCGCTGGTGCTGGCGGCCCTGGTTCAGCGCTGGCTTGTGTCCGGACTGACGCTCGGCGCGGTGAAAGGCTAATGCGATGAACGTATCCCCCCGACCGAATTCGATCATGCAGGCGGCGGTCTTCCACGGCAACGACCGCATCACCATCGAGCGTGTACCGATGCCCGAAATCGCCGCCGGCGAGGTGTTGGTGCGCGTCTCCCGCACCGCGCTGTGCGGCTCGGACTTCAAGCTCTGGCACAAGGGCGCCGAGTTCACAGCAGGCCACGAGATCTTCGGCGTGGTCGAGCAGCCCGGCCATCGCCTGCATGGCCGCCGCTGCGCTGTCTATATCCCCTTGCACTGCGGTCGCTGCGCGGCCTGCAAGCGCGGCGATACCCAGATGTGCCTGGAAGTTTCCAGCCTGATCGGCTGGAACAGGCCAGGCGGCTATGCCGAATATGTGCCGGTGCCGGAAAATTGCCTGCTGCCGGTGCCTGACGACATCGAGGACAGTCTCGCGCCGCTGCTGCTCGACACTATCGGCACTTCGGGCCATGCCGTGCGCTTCGTCAGCCGCGTGGTGCCAGCAAGCGAGGCCGGACCGGTCCTCGTGATGGGGGCGGGGCCTGTCGGCCTCGGGGTCGTGCTGGCGCTCCGCGCGCTCGGCTATGACGACGTCCACGTCGCCGACCCCAACGCGACGCGGCTCAAGATCGCGCAATCTTTCGGCGCCAAGGCGCATCCGGTGGGCGATACCTCGAAGCGCTTCGCCCTGATCATGGAATGCTCCGGCGCCCATGCGGCGCGCAACCTCGGCATTGAGCTCGTGCTGCCGCGCGGCGCGCTGGTGCTGGTCGGCGAAAACGCCGCGCCGTGGATCATCGAGGAAGGTAAGGTGTTCCGTCGCAAGGATTTCTACATGATCCGAACTTTCTATTTTCCGGTTTCCGATTTCGAGCCGAATGTCGAGCTGCTGCGCAAATACAGGGACGAATATCGCGTCCTCGTCGACGGCGAGTTCGGGCTGTCGGCTCTGCCCGAAAATTTCGCTCGCTTCGCCAAGGGCGAGCTCATCAAGCCCGTGCTGGCGCTAGACTGAGCGATCATGGCCTCGATCTCAATCCGCAACCTCGTCAAGCGCTACGGCAATCTGACCGTGATCCCCGATCTCAATCTGGAGATAGCGGATCATGAGTTCGTCGTGTTCGTCGGCCCGTCCGGCTGCGGCAAGTCGACCTTATTGCGCATCATCGCCGGCCTCGAGCCGATTTCGTCCGGAGAGATCTATATCGGCGACAAGCGCGTCAACGGCGTGCAGGCCGCCCATCGCGATATCGCAATGGTGTTCCAGGACTACGCGCTTTATCCGCACATGAAAGTCTACGACAACATGTCCTTTGCTTTGGAGCTGCGCGGCGTGTCGAGGGCCGAGATCGATGCGCGTGTGAAGCGCGCCGCAGCGCTCTTGCACATTGAACCCTATCTCGACCGCAAGCCGAAGGAGCTCTCCGGAGGCCAGCGCCAGCGCGTCGCCATGGGTCGCGCCATCGTGCGCAATCCCAAGGCATTCCTGTTCGACGAGCCGCTGTCCAATCTCGACGCAAAACTGCGCGGACAGGTGCGGGCCGAGATCAAGGCGCTGTCGCAAGAGCTCAAGACCACCATGGTTTTCGTGACCCACGACCAGATCGAGGCCATGACCATGGCCGACCGGATCGTGGTGCTTCAGAGCGGCACGATCCAGCAATACGACACGCCCGAAACCGTTTACGAACGACCAGCCAATCAATTCGTCGCCGGATTCATCGGCTCGCCCGCCATGAACTTCTTTCCGGTCGAGTGGCGGCAGGGACAGGCGATCCTCTCGCTAGGCGGCATCGTGATGCCGTTGGAAGGCGAGAGCGCAGGCCGCCTCAGGGTGGCGGGTAATGCCGTGCTCGGAATTCGCCCTGAGCATTTCGTGGTGACCACGGAGGCCGCCGACAGCGTTGCCATCAACGTCAAGCTCGTCGAGCCGCTCGGATCGGATACGCTGATCCATTTCGATCTTGCCGGCGTTTCCGCGATCGCAAGGGTCGATCCGTCGCTGCGGCCGAAGGTCGGCGATCGCATCGGCTTGCGGCCGCAGCCGGGCAAGACGCATTTGTTTGATGCCGCCAACGGGCAGGTTTTGCGGTGAACGCGTCCACGAATATCGGTGATGTGTCGGCCCTGGCGGACGTCGCGTCGCGGGAAAGGCCCGTGCACGTGATCTGTCTTGGCCTGTCGGCACTCGACCAGGTCTGGCGTGTCGATCGCCCATTTTCCGGTGGAAGCGAGAAGATCAAGGCGACAGGCTACGGCACGCTCGGCGGCGGCATGGCCGCCAATGCGAGCATCGCGGTGGCCAAGCTCGGTGCGTCCGCGTCGTTCTGGGGACGGGCAGGGGATGACGCTGCGGGCCATGAGATGAAATCGGGCTTCATTGCCGCAGGCGTCGACGTCGAGAACTTCCGGCTGTTTCCCGAGGGCCGCTCGTCCGTCTCCGGCGTCATCGTCGATAGGTCCGGCGAGCGGCAGATCGTCAATTTCCGCGGCCATTATCCGGAAGCGGCGGACTGGCTTCCGCTCGAGGCGATCGCGCGCGCATCATCCGTGCTGGCAGATCCGCGTTGGGTCGAGGGCGCCGCGACACTGTTCCGCGAAGCGCGAGCGCGCGGCATTCCGACGGTGCTCGACGGCGACATGGCTGATGCCGAAGTGTTCGAGCGGTTGCTGCCCTTGACCGATCATGCGGTCTTCTCCGAACCTGCTCTCACCGCGTTTGTCGGATCGGCTGAAGATAGATCTCTCGCGGCGCTCGCGCGCTTCGGTTGTGGCGTCATCGCGGTCACGCGCGGTCAGAGCGGCGTGAGCTGGTATGAGAACGGCGGTATGCACCGTCAGTCGGCCTACGCCGTCGACGTCGTCGACACCACGGGCGCGGGGGACGTCTTCCATGGCGCCTATGCGCTGTCGATCGGTGCCGGTCTCGAGGTGCGCGCCGCCATGACGTTTTCCGCGGCCGCGGCCGCCATGAAATGCCGCCACCCCGGTGGCCGCAACGGAATCCCCGATATCAACGAGTGTCTTGCATTCATAAGGACGACGCCATGAGAACGATTGGAAAGAACCGCGGCTTGGCACGGCTTGCTGACGCGGAGGGCCACTTTCGCATGGTCGCGTTGGATCAGCGACCTCCACTATTCGACGCCATCGCGAAAGCAAAGGGCATCGCCCGGGAGCAGGTCGAGTATTCCGACGTCACGGCGGCCAAGCGTCTCCTGGTCGAAAATCTCGCGCCGCACTGCAGCTCGATGCTGTTCGATCCAAATTTCGCCGTACCCGCGGCGATTGACCTGTTGCCGCCGCGCTGTGGCTTGATCATGACTCTGGAAGAGCACCGCGTCGAGGAAACCTCGGGCGGCCGCAAGTCCCGCGTGATCACCAATTGGAGCGTGGAAAAGATTCGCGCGATGGGCGGCGACGCCGTCAAGGTGCTGGCCTGGTACCGACCGGATGCCGATGCCGCGGTCAACGAGCACCAGAAGCGTTTCGTCCGCGAGATCGGCGAGGACTGCGCCCGCCACGACATTCCTTATGTCCTCGAGCTACTGGTCTATCCGTTCCTCGGCAGTGCCAATCACACCGCGGACTATGTGGAATCACCGGGCAAGCTGCCCGGCCTCGTCATCGACAGCGTGCGCGAGTTTGCCAAGCCGGAATACTGCGTCGATCTGCTCAAGCTGGAGAGTCCGCTTGCGGCGGCCGGCCTGCCGGCCCGTGACGGCAGCGCGGAAGCTAAGGCTGCACAGAAGGAGTTCGACGCCATCGGCGACATTTGCCGCGAACGCAGCATCCCCTGGGTGCTGCTGTCGGGCGGCGCTGCCCCTGAAAAATTCGAGCTCGTTCTCGACTATTCTTATGCCGCGGGTGCAAGCGGCTTCCTCGCCGGCCGCACCATTTGGCTCGACGCTGTTCTGAAGAATTTCCCGGATCGTGCGGCCGTGGCGGCGAGCCTGCGCAAGGACGGCCTCGGCGTGCTGCAGCGGCTCGGCAAGCTCACGACGGCGAAGGGTACGCGGTGGAAGCCGCGCTTTCCGGTATTCGCCGATATCAAGCAGGAAGGTGACTTCGCGCGCGCCTACTGAGATCGTGGTTTTCCGCGTGGTTTCATCCCGATCGCAGGATCCTCAACATGACTGACCGTCTCACGATCCGATCGATCGAGGCGTTCTGCTTTCGCTATCCGCTGGCGACGCCGGTGGTGACGTCGTTCGGCAAGATGCTCAACCGTCCCGCCGTCATCGTTCGCGCGGTCGACGAGGACGGCGTCGAGGGATGGGGTGAGGCTTGGTCCAACTTCCCGGCGCCAGGCGCGGAGCATCGCGCCCGGCTCGTCAATGAGGTGCTGGCACCCGGTCTCGTGGGACGCAAATTCGACGGTCCTGCTCAGGCGTTCGACGTGCTGACGGCGGGCACCGAGGTGCTGGCGCTTCAATGCGGCGAACCCGGTCCGTTCGCGCAGGCGATTTCGGGCATCGATCTCGCGCTGTGGGACCTCTCGGCGCGCCGCCAGCGGTTGCCGCTGTGGCGCCTCCTCGGCGGCCGGTCGAACAAGGTCAAGGTCTATGCGAGCGGCATCAATCCCGGCAGCGCGGCGCGCACGGCGGAAGCCGCGCTCGAACGGGGCCATCGCGCGCTGAAGCTGAAGGTCGGCTTTGGCGCCGAGACCGATCTCGCCAATCTGGCCGCGCTGCGCGGCATCGTCGGCGCCGGCATGCTTGCCAGCGATGCCAATCAGGGTTGGTCGGTCGCCCAGGCGATGGAGATGCTGCCGCGGCTTGCCGAATTCGATCTGCGCTGGCTGGAGGAGCCGATCCGCGCCGATCGCCCGCGCGAGGAATGGCGCAGGCTGCGTGCCGCAGCGAAGATGCCGATTGCGGCCGGCGAAAACATTGCGAGCCTCGATGCCTTCAAGGAGGTTCTGGCCGAGGACGTGCTCGGCGTGGTTCAGCCCGATATCGCAAAGTGGGGCGGCCTCAGCCTCTGTGCGGGGCTGGCTCGTGACATCCTGAAGGCGGGCAAGACGTTCTGCCCGCATTATCTCGGCGGAGGCATTGGCTTGCTCGCGTCCGCGCATCTCCTTGCCGGCGTCGGCGGCGATGGCTGGCTGGAAGTCGATGCCAACGACAACCCGCTGCGCGATCTGCTCTGCGGCCCGATCATCCATGTGAGAGATGGCGCTGTCGAATTGGACCACGAGCCGGGGCTCGGCATCGCGCCCGATATTGCCGGCATCGCGTGCTATCGCAGCGTTTAGTCTTGGGCATTGTTTGATCCAGATCAAGATCGCCTCGCCAGGGCGCCAGCTACGCTTGCCGCTGGTCTAGTCCTGGGCGCCGCCTTGAAGACACTTCGCCAGCTTCTCACCGGAGAGGACGTGATCCAGCTCGTGATCCGGCTCGGATTGCTCGCTCTGCTGATCGCTTGGACATTCTACCTGATCCGTCCCTTCGTCACGATCCTGGTCTGGGCCGTCGTGCTCGCGGTCGCGTTCAATCCGGCCTTTGTGTTGCTCGCAAGAATCCTGGGCGGTCGGACGAAGCTCGCCGCGGTCATCCTCACGGTCATCAATCTCGCGATCGTCATCGGGCCGGCGGCTTGGCTCGGCATCGGTGCGGTCGACGGGATCAGGGATTTTGCCGGCGAGCTGGCGGCGGGCGATCTGGCCATTCCGTCGCCGCCCGCGACGATCAAGACCTGGCCGCTGATTGGAACGCAGCTCTACGATTTCTGGGATCAGGCCTCGACCAATCTCCGTTCGGTTCTGCAGCGGATCGTGCCGTATCTAAAGCCCTTCGCCGGGACGCTGCTTGGCGTCGCGGGCGATGCCGGCGTCGGCACCGTCAAGTTCCTGTTCTCGGTCGCGGTCGCCGGCGTCCTCTTTCCCTATGCGCCGCAGCTCGTGACGGCGGGCAGGGGGGTTCTGTCGCGGATCGTGCCCGAGCAGAGCGAGCACTTCCTGGACCTGGCCGGTGCGACCATCCGTGCGGTATCCCAGGGCGTGATCGGTATCGCAGTCATCCAGGCGCTGCTCGCCGGCATCGGCTTCAAGCTGGCAGGCATTCCGATTGCCGGGCTGCTTGCCTTCCTCGTGCTGCTGCTCTCCGTCGTGCAGATCGGCGCAGCCATCATCATGCTGCCCGTGATCATCTGGATCTGGACCGACAAGGATCTTACCACGGCGCTGCTGCTGACGCTTTTCCTCGGAATCGTCAGCATTCTCGACAACATATTGAAGCCGCTCGTGATGGGGCGCGGCCTGACGACGCCGACGCTCGTCATCCTCATCGGCGTGATCGGGGGCACGCTGGGGCACGGAATCGTCGGTCTCTTCATCGGACCGATCATCCTGTCGGTGGCTTGGGAGCTCACGGTGGCCTGGATCAGAACCGACCGCAGCGTTCCGCAGCCGCAAGCGTTGTCGACCGTTGACCTAAATCAACATCGGCCAGCGCTGAGCGCCTTGGATGAGACCGCGCGACGATGAGGTCGGAACATGTCGATGGAAACAATGAAAGTGCCGGGCGGCCCGTTGTCCGGGCTTGTCGCCTCGGCCGTCGAATACATGGTCGACGCCGGTCAGCGGAGCGTCCTGTTCCTCGACATCATGCGCCGGCGCGGCGACCAGTACCGGGAGCATGTCGCGCAGACCGCGCCGCATGTCCTGCAATATGCCGCCGAATTGATCATCGACGGACGCAAGCTGGACGAGCCCGTCAACTACGCGCTGGTCCGGATCATTCCGCCAAAAGGCGTGGAGATTGATCCGGAGCGGCGGCCGTTCGTCGTCATCGATCCGCGCGCCGGCCACGGGCCGGGGATCGGCGGCTTCAAGGCCGACAGCGAGATCGGCGTTGCGATGAAAGCCGGGCATCCCTGCTACTTCGTCGGCTTCCTGCCCGAACCGATGCCCGGACAAACCATCGAGCGCATCGCGCGGGCCGAAGCGTTGTTCATCGAGAAGGTCATCAGCCACCACCCCGAGGCCGACGGCAAGCCATGCGTGATCGGAAACTGCCAGGCCGGTTGGGCTGTCATGATCCTGGCGTCGCTGCGGCCCGAATTGTTCGGGCCGCTCATCATTGCCGGGGCGCCGCTGGCCTATTGGGCCGGCGTGCACGGCAAATATCCGATGCGCTATTCCGGCGGTCTTTTGGGCGGAAGCTGGCTGACCGCGATGGCTTCCGATCTCGGCGCCGGGAAGTTCGACGGCGCCTGGCTGGTGCAGAATTTCGAGAACCAGAATCCGTCCAATACGCTCTGGACCAAGCAATACAACGTCTATTCCAAGGTCGACACCGAGGCTGACCGCTATCTGGAATTCGAGCGGTGGTGGGGCGGGCACGTCAGCCTCAACGCGGAAGAAATCCAGTTCATCGTCGACGAGCTTTTCATCGGCAACAATCTCGCCGCGGGCAGGATCGAGATGTCCGATGGTCAGAAGGTCGATCTGCGCAACATCCGATCGCCTATCCTGGTATTCTGTTCCGAAGGGGACAATGTCACGCCGCCGCAGCAGGCGCTGGACTGGATCCTCGATTGCTATGCCGACGTCGACGAGATCCGGGCTTATGGGCAGACCATCGTCTATACCGTTCACAAGAGCATCGGCCATCTCGGCATCTTCGTCTCCGGCGGCGTCGCCAAGAAGGAGCACGCCGAGTTCTCCAGCAATATCGACCTGATCGACGTGCTGCCGCCGGGACTCTACGAAGCGACGTTCGAGGCCAAGGGCGAGGAAACCACGAGCTCCGATCTCGTCGTCGGCCAGTGGGTCATGCGCTGCGAGGCGCGGACGCTCGACAACATCCGCGCCATGGGCGGCAACTCCCCCGAGGACGAGCGGCGCTTCGCCGCCGCCAAGCGCGTCTCGGAGCTCAACCTCGCCGCCTACCAGAAGTTCGTGCGGCCCTGGATCAAGACCATGGTGACGCCGCAGATGGCCGAGACGATGCGCAATCTGCATCCGCTTCGGCTGCAATATGAGGTCGCGAGCAGCAAGAATCCATGGATGACGGCGGTGAAGTCGGCCGCCGAGGAGATCGAGGACAATCGCAAGCCTGCGTCCTCGGATAATCCCTTCGTCGCGTTCCAGGAGCAGATGTCCAAGCAGATCGTGCATGTCCTGGATAGCTGGCGCGACGCGCAGGAAGCGCTGAGCGAGACGATATTCCTCAACGTCTACGGCTCGCCAGCGCTGCAGGCGGCCGTCGGAATCGATCCGAAGTCCGAACCATCCCGGCGGCGCGAGATGTCGTCCGAGCACCGTGCGATGCTGGAGACGCGGATCGCGGAGCTGAAATCAAGGATCGGCGAGGGAGGTTTGCGCGAGGCAGCCATCCGCAGTCTCCTCTATATCGGCTCAGCGCGGGGAATGGTCGACGAGCGCAGCATCGAGGCCTTGCGCCAGATCCGCCGGGACTACAGTGGACCGCGGATGACGCTTCCCGAGTTCAAGAGGCTGGTTCGAGAGCAGTTCTTCATGTTGCTGATCGATCGGGAAGGCGCCGTTGAAGCCATCCGGACGTTGTTGCCGGAGGATGTGAGTCAGCGGCGCGCAGCCTTTGCGGCGATCAGCGAGGTGCTCTCTGCCAGCGGCGACATCACGGGCGAGCGTGAAAGAAGGTTGCTGCGTGTCGCCGCGTTGTTTGGCGTCGATGCCGGGGAGGGTGGGTCGAACGTTGCCCCTTTCGATCCAAAGGCGAAGGCGTCGTAAGACTGTCTGGAATGACCGGGAGCGAGATCATGTCAACCGAGGCAAGGCAAACTCAGTCTCCCAGCAAGTACGACCGATTGATCGTCGCCGCCAAGGCCGTTCCGCCGCTCCCGACAATCGTGGTGCATCCCTGCGACGAAACTTCGCTGCGCGGCGCCGTCGACAGCGCGCAAGCAGGCATCATCCGGCCCCTTCTGGTCGGGCCCGAGAGCAGGATCAGGGATATCGCGGGAAAGCACGGCCTCGACATCGGAGGCTTCGAGGTGGTCAACGTCGCGCACAGCGACGAAGCGGCCGCCAGAAGCGTCGAGCTGATTCACGCGGCCAAGGGTGAAATGCTGATGAAGGGCAGCCTGCATACCGATGAGCTGATGCGGGCCGTGACCGCGAAAGCGGGCGGCCTGCGCACCGATCGTCGCATCAGCCATGTCTTCGTGATGGACGTGCCGGCCTATGCCGAAACCCTGTTCGTGACGGATGCGGCCATCAACATCTTTCCCGATCTCGATGCCAAGCGGGACATCATCCAGAACGCGATCGATCTTTACGTTCAGGCCGGCTTCGGCACATCGCCGCGGGTGGCGATCCTCTCGGCGGTGGAGACCGTGACCTCCAAGATACCGTCGACGCTCGAAGCCGCGGCGCTGTGCAAGATGGCAGATCGCGGCCAGATCACCGGCGGCGTGCTCGACGGACCGCTGGCCTTCGACAATGCGATCGACATCGAGGCCGCACGCATCAAGGGGATCAAATCGGAAGTGGCCGGCCGGGCGCAGATCCTTGTCGTGCCCGATCTCGAAGCCGGTAACATGCTGGCAAAAAATCTGGCCTATTTCGCCAAGGCGGATGGTGCGGGTCTCGTGCTTGGGGCCCGCGTTCCGATCGTCCTGACCTCGCGCGCGGACTCGCCGCGCGCCCGCATGGCGTCATGCGCGGTGGCTTCACTCTATGCCAACGCCAGGCGCCAACGTTCGCCTACAGTCGCGGCGTGACCGCCATGGACACGATCCTCGTCGTCAATGCGGGCTCTTCCAGCGTCAAGTTTCAGGTCTATTCCGTCGAAGGAGAGGGCGCGCTTCGGCGCCAGATCAAGGGCCAGATCGACGGCATCGGCAGTCGTCCACGATTGCGGGCGAGCGGCGCGAACGGCAATCCGATGGCCGATCGCGCCTATCCGATCGAGGCGGTGCCGGACGTTCCTGCGGCCATGGGGACCGCCGGCGAATGGTTGCGGGATGAACTTCGCATCCATCCGATCGCTGTCGGGCATCGTGTCGTGCATGGCGGCCCGGAATATGATCGTCCCGTGCTGATCGACTACGGCGTGGTCGCCCGCCTCGAGCGCTTCGTGACGCTGGCGCCACTGCATCAGCCGCACAACCTGGCACCGATCCGCTCCATTCTTGCCGGTTTCCCGTCGCTTCCGCAGGTGGCCTGCTTCGACACCGCGTTTCATCGTACGCACGGCCCGCTCGCCGATCATTACGCAATCCCGCATCGGCTCCATGCGGAAGGCGTGCGGCGCTATGGTTTCCACGGCTTGTCCTACGAGTATATCGCAAATGCCTTGCCGCAAATCGCGCCGGATATCGCCAAGGGCCGCGTGATCGTGGCCCATCTCGGCAGCGGCGCCTCGATGTGTGCGATGAGCCGGGGACAGAGCGTCGAGAGCACCATGGGCTTTACCGCGCTTGATGGCTTGCCGATGGGAACGCGCCCTGGTCAGCTCGACCCCGGTGTCGTGCTCTATCTGATCTCCGAGAAGGGGATGTCTGCCTCGAACGTGCAGGACTTCCTGTATCGCGACTGCGGATTGAAGGGGCTCTCGGGCGTCAGCAATGACATGCGCGAACTCGAAGCCAGCTCGGACGCCAATGCGAAGTTGGCGATCGATTATTTCGCCTACCGGATCGGTCTCAATGCCGGGATGCTCGCAGCCGCCTTGCAGGGCCTCGACGCCTTCGTCTTCACGGCCGGCATCGGCGAGAACTCAGCAACCATTCGCGCGCGCGTGGCGGAGCAGCTCGGATGGCTCGGGGTCACGCTCGATCCGGCTGAGAACGCCAGAAATTCCACGCAGATATCACGCTCCGACAGCCGCATTCCCGTCTACGTCGTGCCGACCGACGAGGAATTGATGATCGCAAAGCACACGCTGTCACTGTTGCTGGCCAAGCCGTCCACCAGCCCGAGACAAGAGAGGGTGTCATGATTCCCGTGTTCCCGGATACCAAGGTTGCCTTGAAGGGAAAGAAGGGCCTTGTCGTGGGTATCGCCAACGACCAGTCCATCGCCTGGGGTTGCGCTAAGGCGTTTCGCGCGCTTGGCGCCGATCTAGCCGTCACCTATCTCAATGATCGCGCCAAGAAGCACGTCGAGCCGCTGGCCCAGGCGCTGGAGGCGCCGATCTTCATGCCGCTGGACGTGATGGCCGAGGGGCAGATCGAACAGGTGTTCGAGCGGATCGCGAATGAATGGGGACAGCTCGATTTCGTGCTGCATTCGATCGCGTTCTCGCCGAAAGAGGCGCTGCACGGTCGCGTCGTGGACGTTGGCCGCGACGGCTTCCTCAAGACGATGGATGTCTCCTGCTGGTCGTTCCTGCGGATGGCGCATCTCGCCGAACCGCTGATGAAGAATGGCGGCACGTTGTTCACGATGACCTATTACGGCAGTCAGATGGTGGTGGAGAATTACAACATCATGGGCGTGGCGAAAGCGGCGCTTGAAGCCGCCGTTCGCTATGCCGCGGCCGAGCTGGGGCCGAAAGGAATCCGCGTGCACGCGATCTCGCCCGGACCTCTGGCGACGCGCGCAGCGTCCGGAATCCCCGAGTTCGACGAACTCATGGACAAGGCGCAGTCGAAGGCCCCAGCGCGCAGCCTCGTCAGCATCGACGATGTCGGCAATGCGACGGCGTTCCTGGCACTCGACGGCGCCAAGCTGATCACAGGAGGCGTCCTCTACATCGACGGCGGCTATCACATCATCGACTGAGCGCGCTCAGCGATAGTGCAGGGCGATCAGCTCGGCCACGCATGCGGGCTTCTTGCCGCCTTCGATCTCGATCACGAGATGGTAGTTGACGCGAAGCCCGTCCGGCGGCACGTCCTCCGCCTCGGCAACCGTGATCCGGCCGCGCAGCTTCGAACCCGCGGGCACCGGCGCCAGATAACGTATCCGGTCTGCGCCGTAGTTCAGCGTGTTGCGCAGTCCCTTCAGCCCGATGACGGACCGGATGAACATCGGCGCCAGCGCGAGCGAGAGCAGGCCGTGAGCGATCGTGGTTCCGCCCGGAAGCTCTTTCCTCGCGCGCTCCTGGTCGACATGGATCCATTGCTCGTCGCAGGTCGCTTCCGCAAACCGGTTGATGCGATCCTGCGTCACCTCGACCCAGTCGCTGACGCCGATCTCGGTGCCGACCGCGGATTTGATCTCATTGAAGTCGCTGAAGATGCGCATGTGCTGACCCCGCTCAGATCCTCATTTCGGGAACGTTGTCGGGAACGACCAGCTCAGCCTCGGTCACCGCCATCACCTCGCCGATGCCGATGCCGGGTGCGGTTTCGAGCAGAGTGGCCCTGCCGTCCGGGAAGCCGATGACCGCCATGTCGGTCACCACCAGGTTCACCGGCCGCACAGACGTCAGCGGCAGAGAGCATCTGGGGACGATCTTCGACTTCCCCTTCGCCGCATGCTGCATGGCGACGATCACCCGCTTGGCCCCGGTCACGAGATCCATTGCGCCGCCCATTCCCGGCACCATCTTGCCGGGGATCATCCAGTTGGCGAGATGTCCCTCCGCGTCGACCTGAAGCCCGCCGAGGACGGTCACATCGACATGACCGCCGCGGATCAATCCGAACGACATGGCGCTGTCGAAAGTGCTGGCGCCGGGCAGGGCACTGATCGGGCGGCCGCCGGCGTCCGTCAGGGTCGGATGAGCCATGCCTTGCTCCGGAATTGGCCCTGTACCGATCAAACCGTTTTCCGACTGAAAGAAGACCTTGAGATCGGCAGGAACGTAGTTCGCGACCAGCGTGGGAATCCCAATACCGAGGTTGACGAGGTCGCCGCTCCTGAGCTCCTTGGCGACGCGCCGGGCAATGATGGTCTGTGCGTCCATGGACTCACCCGTTCGTAATGAGGTAGTCGACGAGTGGCGCCGGCGTCACGACATGGTCGGGCGCGATGACGCCGACGGGGACGATGTGCTCCGCCGTGACGATCACGGTATCGGCGGCCATCGCCATGATTGGATTGAAATTGCGGGAGGTCAGTGCGTAGCTGAGATTGCCGAGGTAGTCGGCGAGGAAGGCGTGAACGAGAGCGAACTGTGCGCGCAATGCCGTCTCGAGCAGGAAAGGCCTGCCGTCGACTTCGATCTGGCGCTTGCCTTCAGCGACCAGCGTGCCGACGCCGGTCGGCGTGAGAACGCCGCCCAGTCCGCATCCTCCCGCACGAATCCGCTCGACGAAAGTCCCCTGAGGGACGAGGTCGACGTCGATCTGGTTTGCCAGCATCTGCTGCTGCGCTTTCGGATTGAGCCCGATATGCGTCGCTGTCAGGCGCGCCACCAGGGCAGCGTCGAACAATTTTCCGACGCCCTTCCCTGGGGTGGCAGCGTCGTTGCAGATCAACGACAGGCCGGATTTGCGCTGCCGCGTCACTTCGTCAAGCAGGCGCTCCGGTGTTCCGACCCCCATGAAGCCGCCGACCATCACGCTCGCGCCGGCCGGGATCATCGCGACTGCTTCTTCGACAGAAACGGCCTTCATGATTGGAACTCCAGTCAGCAGGCGATCAAAGGAAGGCGACTGAGAGACGACGTTGGCGGACGGTCGGCCGGCTCCATTGATCTGCGTCAAGGGTTCTCATCGGTCCTGCCGGACAGTGATGCCGACGCTCTCCAGCGTGTCTGCCCACAATTTGCGAATCTCGGCGTGGCGCCGTTCCAGCTCCGTGCTGACGGCGTCTCGAAACGGCACGAGACTGTCACCCTTCAGGAAGAGAATTTGTGCCTGCAACAATCGGCCACTCTCGAATTCGATGCGGCGCAAGGCCGATACGAAGGGATCGTTGACATTTGCGTCGACCGGTAGCAGAGCCGCGGGCCGGATGCCGGCATGAATGGCATGTGCCCGTGTCGCGAGATCAATCGGAAGCGCGAGCGGCTGACCAACCAGTCCCTCAACCGGCTTCGGAAACCAGGCCGTCTCCCACGAGGCCGCCATGTAAGGCAAGGCCATGTCGGGCACCCAGGAGGTTGCGCGCTGCAACAGCGAGATAATCTCGGACTCCCGATAGAATTGAGCGTTCAATTCGGTCTGCCATGCGGCCTCGATCCGCATCGGCAGGGACATTGCGTATTGCCGTGCCAATGCGCCATGCGCCGAGATCAGGAACGCGGCGATGCGTGTCTGCTGGTGCGATGGTACGCGGCCTTCCGAATCCAGCGGTCCGAGAAACCGGCTCATGGCGGCGCCGCCCGAATGGGAATGGCACGCAAATGATCATAGCCGGCGGGAAATGGCGCGAGTTCGCCACCAGGCTCCTCCGGCGCGATCCAGACGGCCTTGTTGCCCTGCCAGCGCCCGGCGAGCACGTCATCGGCAAAGCGGGCCAGGAGGTCTGCCGTGAGGGCACTCTTCTCGAGCGTGAAGGCGTGATAGGCCTTCGGAATGATCACGAGCGAGCTGTCGGCAATCTCGACGCGCAGGGTCTCGTGCAGCGCACGCGGCGTCAGGAAGTCGAATTCACCGTTCAGGATCATGGTCGGAACGGCGATCGCGGCCAAGCGCGGCGTCAATGGCTCAAAATCGAGGAATGATTCCATCAGATTCTGGAGGGCATAGAGGTCGTTGACCAGCCAACCTTGCCGCTTGACGCTGTCGAGCTTGTCGAGCAACGGCTTCAGCCACTGGTCGGAGAGGTTCATCGGCAGCAATAGATCCTGGAGATAGCTCGTGCCGCCGAGGATCAGGCCGGTCCGCAATGCATTGCCGAGCAAAAGGAGCTGCGGCGTAAGCTCGGCGAAGCAGCTCATCGGAACCAGGCCTGAGATGCGCTCGCCGTGCTCGATGGCGTAGCGCAGCGCGATCAGCCCGCCGAAGCTGATGCCACTGAGGAATATCGGGCCATCGCCGAGTTCGCCGATCAACAGGTGGAGCGCGGTCACCTGGTCGTCCTGGTTGATGAAGAGTGCCGGCTTGTCCGACTCGCCCTGGCCAAGCAAATCGAATGTCGCGACGCGGAAGCCCCGCCCGAGCAGCGCCTCGCGATAGGCGGACCAGAGCTCGGAGTATTGCGTGAGCCCGTTGACCAGCACATAGGCCGGCGCGTCAGCGGGCCCGTCGAGTTCATAACGGATCCGATATGAGCCATGAACGAGGCGGGGCATGCGTGAAACCGGCGGCTGTTTCGACGCTGCGATCTTGGTCGGCAGCTAATCCATTCCCTTGCGTTAGATCAAAGCTTCCGAGGCGGTGCTGCCTAGCGTTTCGAAAAACACCGCCAGGAGGATTGTGCCATGATGACCGGGAGAGGCGCCTCGAAGCGTTGCTTCGTCAGTTTGGTCGTGTTGTTGATCGGTACGGCGCTCGCAGTTGCGCAACCGTTGACGCGGCGCTCGTCGCAGGTGCAACACGATGGCCTGAAAAAGACGTTCGAGATTGCCAACTTCCGCTTGGGCGGCAAATACGATTTATCCACGCCTGGCAAATGGGAGAATGGAGGCGAGGGCGGCGTCACGCTCGAATCCCTCGGCGGCGGCAAGCTCCGCACCGCCTACATCGCGATCGGCAATGCCCGGCGCAATGCCGCCGGCGAGATCACCAACGCCATCGTCGTCAATTCCTACTATTCCGGCGATTCCACCGACATGTACGAACAGTGGGTCAAGGGCGCGGCGCTGTCCGGCGGCGTGCCGATCATCGGTCCGGGCCGGCCGATCGACACCGACCGCTACTACGTCATCATGGTCGACCCGCTCGGAACATGGGGCGCCAGCAAGCCGTCCGATGGCCTCGGCATCAAGTTTCCGCAGTATAGCTACTACGACATGGTGCAGGCCAATTACCGGTTGCTGCGGGACGAGCTGAAAGTTGCCCGCGTTGCGCTGGTAACCGGCGTCTCCATGGGCGGAACGCAGACCTATGTCTGGGGCGTGATGCATCCGGAATATATCGGCGCGCTCATGCCTATCGGCGGAACCACGCAGTCCGACGGCGAAGATCCCGTCGGCAACTGGACGTTCCAGATGATGACGGCGGCCATCGAGTCCGATCCGGTCTGGCAGGCCACCAAGGGCGACTATTACAAGCAGCCCAAGGAAAAGCATCCCATGCTGGGCGTTGCGTTCGGCTGGTCGATCCTGGGAATGACGGGCTATGATTTCGGCTTCCGTACCACCCAGAACTGGACGGCAGTCCAGCCTGAAATCTTCTACTGGACCCCGCCGAACGAGAAGGCGGCGCTGAATGTCATCAATCGCGCCAAGCTTTATGACGCTGTCGATCTCGTCTGGCGCAACCGGGTCGGCGAGACCCACAACATAAATCCCTATCTCGGCCGCATCCAGGCACGAACGCTGGTGATGCACATCACCAACGATTTGTGGCTGAACTTCAAACTGGCTCAGCAGGCCGTCGATCGCGTGCCGGGTGCTGATCTGATCGCGCAGGAGAGCCCAGTTGCTCATTACGGCGTGTTTCCGATCATCAACCAGCGCAAGAACGATCCGAAATTCGTCGCCTTCATGGACGACGTGGCGGCCCTCGATCGTGCGCAGAAGTTCGTCGACAAGAACTATCGGGTGCCTGGTGTCGCAGATGATATCGACCCGAAGAAGTCGTTCTGGAAGGATTATGTGACCTATCCCTACCCGGTCAAATTCGTCAACGCCAAGGACAAGAGCGGCAATTCCTGGGAAATCGGATATATGGACGAGTATGTCGGGACCGACAAGGACCCGAAGGTGCTCGTCATCATCCACGGCAAGGGGGCGTTCGGCGGGCACTACGGCAACATCATGCAATACGCGCTGCGTAGCGGCCTGCGCGTGATCGTGCCGGACCTGCCGCATTACGGCATGTCGGGTCCCGGCAATCTCGACAAGAGCCCGGCCCGCACCATGCAGGATATGCGCGAGGTCATCTATGACCTCGTCGTCAACCAGCTCGGCGTCAAGAAGGCAACCTATCTCGGCCATTCCCTGGGCGGCCAGTTCGTGATGGGCTACGCCCTGACCTGGCCGGACGCGGTGCAAGGCCTTGCGCTCGAAGCGCCGTCGGGTCTCGAGGAATATCCACGCGAGATCACCATTGCCAAGGGCAAGAAGGCGCGTCTGTTCGACGAGGCTTTCGGGCATGATTTCGACAAGTGGAGGCAGACATGGGATCAGACCGGCATCCTGGCCGCCGAGAAAGCCCGCGATGAGCAGAACATTCGGGACTTTTTCTACTTCAAGAAGCGCGATCCGGACACCGGCGTAGTGTCGGCGGCGAAGAGCGGTTATTTCTTCAGCGACAGCGAATATGCCCGCCTGCACACCGAGCAGCGCGTCGGGCTGACCAAGGGCAACCCCAAGGAGATGGAGCAGTGGTGCAACGTCTTCATCTACGACATCTACACCATCGGAGCGGAGCTGCAGCAGGACGACCCGAAGAACCTCTACGAGCGGTTGCCTCAGATCAAGGCGCCGATCTTCATCTCGTTCGGTGACAAGGAGCCGTTCATTCCGACCCCCGCTTTCAACGGTCTGACCGACCTCGGTCGCGACGTCATCACGCCCTTCATGACGCGGATGACGAATGCCGGTAACCGGCCGACACTCAAGATCTATCCGGAGACCGGTCACTTCATCCACACGGACAACCCGGTGGAATTCTCCGCCGACGTGGTTGATTTCGTCACCAAGGGGACGGTCGACACCTCCTCGCCACTGGGCACCGACCGCATGATCAAGGGTTCGGTGGTCTCGGCCCTGCCGGTCGCGCCGACGCCGCCCGGTGCGGCGCCGACGGCTGGCCTCAACAAATAGGATGGGTCCATGCCGAAGGTGCAGGCGGGCGAAATCCAGTTGGGCTGGCGGGAGTGGGGACGAGGCGACGTCACCGTCGTCTTTATCCATGGCAATCTCGCCAGCAAGGACTGGATCGAGCTTGCCGCGCCGATGTTTCCGAGCGGTCTGCGCGTCGTCGGGATCGACTGGCGCGGCTGCGGCGAAAGCGACCGGCCAAAGCCCGCTGCGGATTATGCCAATTATTCGATGCAGCAGCATGCGCAGGATATGCTGGCGGCGCTTGATACGCTCGGTGTTGGATACTGCCACCTCGCCACCCATTCGACCGGGGGCATCATCGCAGCCCGCATGCTGCTGATGCAGCCCCGGCGCTTTGGTCGCGTGTTCGCACTCGATCCGGTCACGCCGCTGGGGATGTCCTTCAATGCCGACCAGATCGGCCTTTTCCGGGCGATGATGGCAAGCAAGGAACTGACGAGGACCGTAATGGCAACCGCCGCGACCTCGCTGTTCGTGCCGGATAGCATGACCCCGAACGCGATCCCCCGCTTTCGCGAAGGGCTCGGCGAAATCCAGGCTCTGTTCGACCGGATCATCGAACAGACCTTCAGCGTTTCGGAGGGAATCTGGATCGGAACGCCGGTCAACCTCACGCGCGAAAGGGAGAGCCGCGAGCTCGAACGGCGTATGCCCGATATCGGGCATTCGCACCTCGTGCTGTGGGGCGAGTGGGACGGTTGGATTTTGCCGGCGGATCTTCGTGCCATGGCGGAAGCCATGCCGGACTGCCGGCTCGTGATCGTACCCGGCGTCGGGCATTCGATGAACCTCGAGCGGCCGGCGCTTTACGCCGGCTATTTTGGCGCCTGGTTTGGGGGCCTTGCGGCATGAGGGCGCTTGCATCGCGTCCAGGCCAAGCCGAAACCACGATGTGGGAGCACAATGGCGGTCCAATTTCTTGTCGGTGCGATCGTCACCGCGATCAACATCATGGCGCACGCGTTGGTGACGGTTGGGTCCATCGGCATGGCCCGCGCCGCGTGGTTACGATATCCAGCGCGACCGAGGCTGCAGTTGATGGCCGTGATGGTCGCGACAGCGGCCGTGCTGATCGTGGCGCACACAATCGAAGTCCTGGCTTGGGTCCTCGCCTATGCCTTGGTTGGCGCGGCGCCGGTCGGCAGCGACCTGCTTTATTTCGCCTTCGTGAACTACACCACCCTCGGCTATGGCGATATCACGCCGGTGCAGGAATGGCGATTGATGGGGCCAATGACCGCGATGAACGGCATCCTGATGTTCGGTTGGTCGACCGCCGTCCTGTTCGAGGTTTTGCGGAAGACTCTCGACGATCTCGGAGTGACCAAGCTGCCGGCCGGCAGGTGACGAGACGCCGGCTCTTATTGCTGCAGATCGAAACTGGCGAGCTCCTGCCGATCCAACAGCACGATCTGCCGCTGGGTATTGCCGATGAAGCCGAGAACGCCGAGATCGTGCAGGTGCGATATCGCACGCGAGACGGTCTCCAACGTCAGGCCGAGATAATCGGCAATGTCGCGCCGGGACATCGGCAGGGCGATCACTTCGGATCCGGCCAGCCGTTTGTCCATTTCGAGCAGGAAGGCGGCCACCCGCTCCAGCGACGTCTTGCGGCCGAGCAGGAGCATGTGGTCTTCCGCGTGCTGCAGATTGATTGTCGTCATGCTGAGCAGGTTACGCGCCACCATGGCGTCGCTTTCGGCTACCATTTCAAGGCTTTGCCGTTTGACGAGCCGTACTGTGGTGTCTACGATCGCCTCGGCCGTAAACCGATGCTCGTTCCCGTTCTCCAGACCGAAAATGTCACCGACCAGATGGAATGCGCCGATCTGGCGGCGCCCGTCTGACAGCAGCTTGTAGCTTCGTACGGCACCGGATTTGACCTGATAGACATAGTCGGCAGGCTCCTTTTCCCCGTAGACCTCCATTCCCTTTTTGTATCTAAATTCGTTTAAACAGATAATCGGGTTTGAATCGCTTCTCATTCCGAAGTCTTGGAGCGAATTGGGGTGGGGCAGGGGAGCGGTCTTTGTGCGCACAAGCATGGGCCAACTCCTCAACGTTGAACGCTGAATTGGTCTCAACCGAATATTATCATCGCAAGGAATGCGCGCTGTCCCACTCCCGCCGAAGTTGATTTACGACGAAGGAGGTATTTCCAACCATTGTCTCTAAGGGCATTGTACCAAAGGACAGTAGGGGTGAAGGCGTGCGCGCGATGAGAATAGCCTTCGAGCCGCGAGCACCGAAGCAATGCCCTTGCCCATTTCGCACATGTTTCGGTATGTCTGATATCGTTCGTAACCGTTCACTACATCGACGTCTGTTTCCGCCGACTTGGGCTCCCCCGAAGCCAGGCCGGAGGTCATTGCGGCTAAGAGGTGAAGTTGCCCGGCCTCATTCTCGTGGTAGATGATGACGTTTCATTCCGAACGGCGATGGAACGCCGTCTCAAGCTTGCAGGTTATGACGTCGTCACCTATGCGTCGGCGCAGGACTTGCTCGATCGCCTGCCGAGCGAGGAGAGGTCGGCATGCCTCCTGCTCGACGTGCAGATCCCGGGGCTGAGTGGGCCGGAGTTGCAAGCGCGCCTGCTCGAACTCGGTTCGGCGCTCCCAATCGTCTTCCTCACCGGGCACGCCGATACGCAGACGACCGTGCGGGCCATCAAGGCCGGTGCGGAAGATTTCCTGACCAAGCCCGTGTCGTCGGAGGAATTGATCAACGCAGTCGAGCGGGCCATGTCGCGCCATGAGGCGGGGCGCGCGCAGCACGGCAAGCTCGTTACGCTTCGTGCGCTGGTCGCGTCGCTGACGCCGCGAGAGCGTCAAGTGTTCGACCTCATGGTGCGTGGCAAGATCAACAAGCAGATTGCCTACCAGCTCGGAACCACCGAGCGCACCGTGAAGGCTCACCGTCATCAGGTGATGGAAAAGATGCAGGTGAATTCATTCGCGGAACTCGTTTCGGTCGCAGAGCGACTTGGAATGCTCGATCCGAACGGCGCTGCGGGCAAATAGCAAGGATGCAAGATCGCGTCAGATCTCGGAAGGCTGAACCTGCACGTTGGTACAATAACATCGATTGTTGACAGGACGCCGCTGAAGGCGCGCAATGATGCGCAGACGTCGGTTCTCCAAGTAGAACCTGGCTCGCGAATAAGCCGCTGGTTTGACGATCTCCCAGCATATTTTTCGTACTGAAAAGGCCGATTGCGTTGTCTAGCCGAAAATCCGTCTTCGTCTTGGATGACGATTCATCGATGCGCATGAGCATCAAGCGGCTGCTCCGAGAACACGGCTTTGGCGCGCTGCTGTTCCCCTCGGCGGAGGCACTCTTCGACCACGGTGATTTCGAAGACGTCGCCTGCATCATCATCGACGTCAATTTGAAAGATCAATCCGGCATTGCGGTGCGCAAGCGTCTTGCGAACGAAGGTGTGACGGTTCCCGTCGTTTACATTACCGGCAATGACAGCGCGGCGAACCGCGCGGCCGCGATCGATTCCGGGTGCATTGCCTATCTGACCAAGCCTTTCGCAGCGCGCGCGCTTATCGCGCCAATTGAACGGGCCTGCGGCCGGATCGCCTAGCGCGGCCGATACGCTCATTCATCGACATACTGCTCGAATGTCTGCGTCGGTGCGCCCCTGTGCACGACGGAAAATTGCGCCAGCGGCAGAGACGTCGTCAGCGACAGAAGGTTGGAATCGACGACTTCCAGAACCAGAGCCTTTCCCGATTCCAGTTCCTTGACGATTTTGGGATCGGCGACATCGGCGGCGATGCAGGCATTGGTGACGCACCAGCTATAGGGCAGGCGGTAAGGACGCCCCTGATCCACCGTCAGCTTGACGGGGTGCTGCAGATACATGCCGACAGGGACAAACAATTGTAGTCGGGCAGCGGGCTCGCCTTCGCGCTCGATCAGGTCCACGCGCACGGCGGTTTGACCGGTTGGGAAGGTGCCCGTGATCGAGGTCCGGCACAAGAGCTTGGCGCCGCCTGCTCTGAAGCAGAGCTTGCGCCAATCCCCATAGGTGATGTCCTTTGCCTCGCGTTGACCCCGGGTCGTCACCTCGGCGGGCTTACTGGCTTGCGAATTGTGCCGTGTCGCGGCAATCGCTGTGGACGCCACGCCGGCAGCGACGACGACCAGCAAGCCCGACAAGCAGAGATGCGCATAGGCCATGGCGGCAACTCCTTGCGGTTAGTGCGGCGCGTCGAGGAATTTCGTCACCAGCGGCGACCAGATCGGGACGGCATCCGGAGAGCCGATGAAGAAATGCCCTTCATTGCCGAACGGCGGCACCAGATGGTACTCGGCCTTGCCGCCGGCGGCGGTGAAGGCGTCGTGCATGCGCTTCGACAGCTCGGGGCCGAAGAACGTGTCATTCTCGATATAGATCCACAGCATCGGCACGCGAGAAGTGCGGCCGAAATTTGCGGTCGCCTCGACCAGCTTGTCCGGCGCGCAATTGTTGTTGGGCTTGCCACCGACACGTCCGCCGCGACCGGCCGCGAAGGTGATGATCGCCTTGACCTGAGGCGGGTTGACGCTGGATAGCGCGATGGAAGCCCAGCCGCCGGCAGATTGCCCGACGACAATGACATCCTTGGGCACGATGCGCTTCTCGGCAGCCAGATAGTCGATAATCCAGAGATCGACCTGCGCCACCGCCAGGCCGGCGTCGCGGAAATTCGGGTTGGTGCACTTGCCGATCTTGGAAAAGAACGGGCCATAAATGCCGCGCTCGGGGACGTCGATGGCCGAGGCGCCATACCCCGTTCCTACCGGCGCCACCACCAGGTGGCCTCGCTTCGCGAACCATTTCGCGGCATCGCGAAATTCCACCAGCGGAAAGAAGCTGCGGTCGGTTGGATTGAGTGAGACCCCGTGGTTCATAATGACGAGCGGGAAGGGCCCGTCGCCGACCGGACGTACCAGATAGGCGAACATCGGGAGCGGCAGCGGCAGCGCCCAGATCTCTTCCTGGATGCGGACGTCTTCCTCCGCGCGTGCGGTCGTTGCGAAGGCTGCCAGCACAAGCGAGATGGCCGCGAACCACCCCAGCGCCGGGCTGACCGGTTGCCGCATGGCAGGTCTCCTCATCCGGTGTAGGTAGCGGCCACGATGATCGGGCCGAGCACGGTCAGCACCACGTTTCCGACCGCGTAGGGGACCGCGACGCCGAGCACCGGCGTCTGGCTCTCCGCGACGTCGCAGGCCCCGGTCACTGCGGCATCGACGGTCATGGCGCCGGCCAGCGCGCCACAGATGATGACGGGGTTCATGCGCAGCACGTGGTGCGCAAACAGCGTCGCCACAATCAGCGGTACGATCGTGATGACGAGGCCCGTGCCGACCAGAAGCAATCCGTGGGCCTGGATCGCAGCCCAGGCGGCGGCGCCGTTGCCTAGCCCGATCGCCGCGATGAAGCCCCCGAGGCCGAGATCGCTCAGGGTTTGCTGCGCAGCCTGCGGCATTGCTCCCAAGGTCGGCTTGCGCGACCGCAGCCAGCCGCAGACAAGGCCGGCGATCAGCGCGCCGCCGCCGCCGCCAAGCGTGAGCGCGACGCCGCCGA
Source organism: Bradyrhizobium sp. AT1 (assembly GCF_001590795.1). Taxonomy (GTDB): domain Bacteria; phylum Pseudomonadota; class Alphaproteobacteria; order Rhizobiales; family Xanthobacteraceae; genus Bradyrhizobium. The sequence goes on along the minus strand of NZ_JXDL01000001.1, from coordinate 2,309,359 downwards.
TCCTGAAGCTGACGAGCCCGGCAAGCAGGCCGGCCGCGATGCCGGCGGCAAGAAACGCGATGTCGGTGCGATCGTCGGAACGCAGGATCTGGCCGACCGCGGTTGCCGCACGTTCGATGTTGCGCGTGCTGCCGACCAAGGTCATGACGTCGCCGACATAGATCCGCGTGTCCGCGCTCAGGGGCACCTCGCGGCCCATACGGGTGAGAGCACGCAGAAAAACACCCCGGGCGTCGGCCCCGACGCGTGAGGCGACCTCCTGGATGGAGCGACCGTGAAGATGACGATTGTCGACGAGGACTTCGAGCACGTTGCCTGGCATCGTCTTCAGGATCTCATCGGCGTCGATCTCGGTGCCGATGACCGGTCTCGCCGCGACGATGACGGCCGTGCGACCGGCGAGCACGATGTCGTCGCCGGCCTCGAGCACAGTATCGAGATGCGGTTTGATGTCCGCGCCGCCGCGGACGATACGCTCGACGACCGTGCGGCTTCCGATCTCTTCCTCGATTGACTGAACCGTGCGGCCGGCGGCTGTGGTCACGCGGTAGGCGCGTGCCTGGAACTTGCGGTAGGAGAGATTTTCGCTTTTGGGCGGATCGCCGCCGGCAAGCTCCGCCTCGAGTTTCTTGGCCTCCGCCTTCAGATCGATCCCCATCAGCTTAGGGGCGACGAAGGGGACGAACAGCAGGGTCAGGATATAGCCGAGGACGTAGGTGACGGCATAACCCGCCGCGATGTTCGCCTCCTGCTGACTGAGCACATCCTTGGGCAGGCCGAGCTGCGCCAGGGCGCCCGACGCGGTACCGATGACCGAGGATTGCGTCAGTGCTCCGGCCGCGATTCCCGAAGCGGTGCCGGGATCGAGCTGGAAGCCGTGCGCAAACAGCAAGACGATCGCAAGGCCCGTGCCCCCCAGCACCAGCGCCAGCGCGACCTGGGCAAGGGTGCGGACGCTCAAGGAGGCGAAGAACTCCGGTCCCGACCGGTAGCCGATCGTGAACACGAACAGGCTGAACAGGATGATGCGCAACAGCGACGGAAACGTGAACGTTCCGAGTTGCCCGATCAGCACCGCGACGACCAGGATGCATGCGGTGGTCCCGATCGAGAAGCCGCGAACCTTGATGCGGCCGAGGATCGTGCCGATGGCGACCGCCAGCAGCAGGAATATCTCCGGAGCGGCGGTGATGATCCACCTGACAGTATCCATGTGGCAATCCCCCGGCGTTTTCGGCTGATATGATGTGCGGCGCGGCGCGATTGCTTGATCCAGATCAAGCCCTGTTGGCGTTGGGACGGCGCTATGGGTTCATGCAGTCATTGCGACAGCCGTCATTGCCGACATGAGCACGCTGGACGTTGCAGCCGGTTTGGTGCGCCGCGAGGAAACCGTCGAAGTGGTGCTGCTGCTGGCCTTTGCCGGCGGCTATATCGACGCCTATACCTGGATCATCCACGGCGTATTGGCGAACGCCCAGACCGCCAATCTGATATTTCTCTGGGGCTACGCGGCTGCCGGCAATTGGGCGAAGGCGGTTCACTTCGTGCCGCCGATCCTCGCCTTCGCGCTGGGCATCGTCATCGCGGCGTGGCTCCGTCGCGCCACCGGCGAACGGGCCGGTGCGATCAGCACCTTGATCGAGATCCTGCTGTTGATCTCGATCGGAATTCTGCACAACCGGATGCCCGATCTTGCGGGTACGCTCGGCATTTCGCTCGTCGCCGCGATGCAGGCCGCCATCTTCACCAAAGTCGAAGGCGTCCTTTGCAGCACCGTGATGATCACGGGCAATATGCGCCAGGCGGTCGAGCACATGTTCGCAATGACATCCGCTGATGCGCCGGCCGGGACACTGCGCCGCTCGGGCATCTTCGCCGCCTTGTGCGCCGTGTTCGGTTTTGGCGCTGCGGTCGGCGCCTTGGCCACCAAGAGCATCCCCAATCTCGCGCTCGGCGTTCCCGTGGTTGCGTTGCTCGCGGTATTGCTGCGCTGCGAGGCGATGCCGCGCGAGGCGGCGTCGTGAACGCGCCAGGGGGCCTTGGCTATCGATCTCGCTGGCGTGCGGGGGCCTGACCAGAATGCGCGCGACCGTTGACTTGGATCAATGGAGCGACTGCCACCGCACTCACGATCCCGCATCAGGTTTGCTTCAGGGGATCGGGAGAGGCGCATGTCCAAGGACACCAAACTCGCGCAAAAGCGCATCGACCAGTTCTTTTCGGGTCCCGGTGCACGGGCCGATGACTGGCGCGATCTGGTCGAGGCCGCCAAGGCCTGGGTTCGAACCGGCAATCGCGGGGCTTACGACGCGGCGCTTGGCAATTTGTCCGTCACCGAAGAGTTTCACGGCTATCCCGGCATGCAATTGATGGCAATGCTGCGGGAAGCCGCGGCCACCGGCGACAGCGCGGCCTCGTTTGCTCTCGCAACGAGAATTGCCCAGGCGCTGGCGACGCGGTCCTTCCGCCAGCATGCCGGCGATTGGAGCGCGAAAGATGACGGCAACGGCGAAGCGCCCGAGCTGGTACCGCCGAGCTTCGGTGCGCATACGGCGCGCAGGCCGTATTTCGAGACCTTGATCGTCACCGGCGTGTCGCCGAGCCAATGGCCAGCTCTTGCCGTCGAATGGCGCAAGCTGCGGCGTCCGGTCGATGCCTTCATCTATGAACCGGTCATCGTCGGCAACCTGGAGGACGCCTTCTGCGCGACGATGCTCAATCCCGACCTCGGCGCTGTCATCATCAATGAGGGCTTCGGGCTTCGCTCAAGGCACGATGCGCCAGTCCTGCGTTCGATCATGGCTGGGGCCGGTCTCAACGAGGAAACCGATGCATCGGCGCTGCGGCTTGCCCAGATCATCAAGCGCGTCAGGCCCGAGCTCGATCTCTACATGATCTCGAATCGCGACGTCGAGGAACTGGCAGGCAATCCCGAGGCGGACGTGGTTCGCCGCATCTTCTATTCGGTGGAAGAGCTCTTGGAGCTACACTTGTCGATCCTCGAGGGCATTCAGGATCGCTACGATACGCCATTCTTCGACAATCTGAAGAAATACGCGCAACGACCGATCGGCACGTTCCATGCGCTGCCGATCGCGCGCGGCAAGTCGATATTCAAGTCCGACTGGATCCGCGACATGGGCGAGTTCTACGGTCCGAACCTGTTTTTGGCCGAGAGCAGCGCGACCACGGGCGGTCTCGACAGCATGCTCGAGCCGACCGGCAACATCAAGAAGGCGCAGGAGAAAGCGGCGAGGGCGCTCGGCGCGGATCGCGTCTTCTTCGTCACCAACGGGACCTCTACCTCCAACAAGATGGCGGTGCAGGCGCTGCTCGCGCCCGGCGACATAGCGATCGTCGACCGCAACTGCCACAAGTCGCATCATTACGGCATGGTGCTGGCCGGGGCACAGCCGCTCTATGTCGAAGCCTTCCCGATGACGGAATATTCGATGTACGGCGCGGTGCCTCTGAAGACGATCAAGCAAGCCTTGCTGGGCGCGAGGGCCGACGGCCGGCTCGACCGCGTCAAGATGGTGGATCTCACCAACTGCACCTTCGACGGCCACATCTACAACACACGCAGGGTGATGGAGGAATGCCTCGCCATCAAGCCCGACCTGATCTTCCTGTGGGACGAGGCCTGGTTCGGCTTTGCGCGCTTCTCGCCGTTCCTGCGGCGACGCACCGCCATGGGGGCGGCCAACGAGATCGAGGCTTGGATGCGCGATCCGAAGTCGGTTGCCGCCTTCGAGAAGCAGCAGGCCGAACTCGGCAAGAGTCCGTCGGATGAAGTGCTGCTCAAGACCAGGCTGATTCCAGATCCACGCCAGATCCGTTTGCGCGTCTATCAGACCAACTCGACGCACAAATCGATGTCGGCGATCCGGCAGGGCTCCATGCTCTCGGTCAAGGACGTCGAATTCCACACCGTCGAGCAGCAGTTCAAGGAGGCGGTGTTCACCCACGCCTCGACCAGCCCGAACCAGCAGCTTATCGCCAGCCTCGACATCTCCAGGCGGCAGATGGAGCTGGAAGGCTATGGCCTCGTTGCCAATGCGATCGAGATCGCGTTCGCGATCCGCCAGGCGGTCAATAACAACCCGCTGATTTCGAAGTATTTCCGCATCCTCGGTGCCGACGCCATGGTGCCCGCGCAATACCGCCAGAGCGGCTTCACCGACTTTCTCGCTCCCGGCGTCAACTGGGCGAATACGCTCAAGAGTCTGGACGAGGACGAGTTCTGCCTCGATCCGACCCGGATGACGCTGGTGTGCGGCACGGCCGGCTATGACGGCACGCAGTTCAAGGGCATTCTTGCCAACGAGTACAACATCCAAGTCAACAAGACTTCGCGCAACTCGGTCCTGGTCCAGTCCAATATCAACAACACCCGCAGTGACGTCGCGCATCTCATCCGGGTGCTCGCCGAGATCGCGGGCGAGATCGACCGCGGTCTAGCTCAGGGCGGCGCGAATGCCAAGAAGACCTTCGAGGCCAGGGTCACGAGCCTGATGAAGGATGTGCCGGATCTGCCGAACTTCTCGCATTTCCATCCGAGCTTCCGCGGCGATGCCGGCACCAAGACCAACGAGGGGGATATCCGCACCGGCTTCTATGCTGCCTATGACGTCGCCGGCTGTGAGCACATCCGCCTCAACGATCCCGAGATCGATCGTCGCCTGAAGGCCGGCCCCGAGCTCGTCTCCGCTAATTTCGTGATCCCGTATCCGCCGGGCTTTCCGATCATGGTGCCCGGCCAAGTCATCACCCAGGAGACCATCGACTTCATGCGCAAGCTCGATGTGAAGGAAATTCATGGCTACGACGCCAACGAAGGCCTGAAGCTCGTGCGTACGGAAGCCTTGGCGAAACTCGGCAAGCCGAAGCCCGGCACGCAGCCCAAGCTCAAGGCCGCGTCATAAGTCGAAAAAGGGGACGAACATGCAGGGTCTCTTCTCTTTTCTGCAGCACAATCCGTTTCTGCTGCTGTTCCTCGTGGTCGGGCTCGCCGTCTGGATCGGCCGGGCGAGCATCAAGGGTTATGGCCTCGGCATGGTCGCCGGCGCCATCGTGGTGGGCGCGGGGCTCTCGGTCTGGGCCTCGACCTACGGCGTCAAGCTCGAGCTGAACAATTTCGCGAAGAGCCTGTTCTACTATCTCTTCATGTACGGCGTCGGCCTGCGCGTCGGCCCGTCCTTCATCAACAGCTTGAGGGGCGACGGACTTAAGTTTGTCGTCCTGGCGACGGTATCAAGCGTAATTGGTCTGGCGCTTGTCGTTATCTTCGCAAAGCTCTTCGCGTTGCCGCCGGGAGCGGCCGGCGGCATGCTGGCGGGCTCGCAGACCATGTCAGCCGCGATCGGTTCGGCCGAGCAGGCGGTGACATCCGGCGTCGTCAGGCTGCCGGAGGGCATGAAGCCGGAGGACGCGTCGGGCATGATCGCGCTGTCCTACGGCATCACCTACATCTGGGGCACCGTCGGCATCATCCTGATCTGCAAATATCTGCCGCGCTGGTGGGGTGTCGACGCGAAAGCCGCCGCGAAGCAATATGAGACGGAGTTCGGCGTCAAGGATCTCGAAGGCGGCGGTCTGACCGGCTATCGCCAATTCGGGCTGCGTGCCTACCGGCTGGAGAATCCGGCGCAGGTCGGCATGAGCATCGCAAAATTCCGCGCGGTGAATCCTGAATACCGCATCGTCAATGTGGGACGTAACGGTGAGCCGCAAGGGGCCGATCCCGATCTCGTTCTCCAAAAGGGCGACGTTGTCGCGCTGGGCGGCTCGACCGAGCATCTCACCGACAAAATGGGATTGATCGGCCCGGAGGTCGCGGATGCCAAGACTCTGGGTATTCCCATGGACCAGGCCGACATTCTCGTCACCAACAAGGAAATGGTGGGACGCACCTTCGAGTCCTTCCGCGAAACGGCAATCGCCGGCCAATTGCAGGTCACCAAGGTCGAGCGCGGCGGCGTGCAGATTCCCGCCGGTCTCAAGACTGAGTTGCAACGGATGGACATCGTCTCCGTGGTCGGCCTGAAGTCCGCCGTCAACGAGCTCGGTGACATGTGGGGCCGCATCGCGCGCACCAACACCTCCACCGACCTGCTGACGCTGGCTACGGGAATGATCCTCGGCTTCCTGATCGGGATGGTCGAATTCCCGGCCTTCGGCGCCAAGATCGGCCTCGGCAATGCCGGCGGCCTGCTCCTATCTGGCGTCATCGTGTCCTCGGCCGTGTCGCGGCTGCGCTTCTTCGGCAACACCCCCAATGCCGCGCGCAACGTGCTGGAGGACCTCGGTCTCGTGGTCTTCGTCGCCATCGTCGGCATCAACGCCGGCGCGGGATTGCTCTCGCAGCTCACGGGCGCCGTGGCCTTGAAGATCTTCATCGCGGGCTTCATCGCCTGCACCGTCCCGCCCTTCATCGTCTGGGCGATCGGCTATCACGTCTTCAAGATCAATCCTGCGGTGCTGATGGGCGGGGTGGCCGGGGCGCGGTCGCATTCCGGTCCGTGCCGCGAGGCCGCGGTCGAGATCCAGAGCTCGGTGCCCTGGATCGGATTCCCGGTCGGCTACGCCGTCTCGGGTATCCTGCTCACCATCTTCGGGTACTTCGCAATGATCCTGGCGCAATGATCACAAGGGGAAAACAGTCATGAGAAAGTCTGCCATCGGTGCCGTTCTGGTTGCGTCGCTTGCGGCCACCGCTGGTTTCAGCACGCCGTCGCGTGCCGAGACCGGCGAGGTCGCCGTCGTCTTCACCAAGGGCGGCTTCATCGTCGGCATCGGTGGCGGTGAGGGCGTCCTGCTCCTCAGGGGCAAGAAATATCCCTTCACTGTTTCCGGCATGAGCGTCGGTTTCACGATCGGGGCTTCGACCACGAAGTTCGTCGGCCGCGCTCTCAATCTGAGGGGACCGGCGTCGATCGAAGGTTCCTATGTGGTGGGCGGAGCGGGCGGTGCGGTTGCCGCAGGCGCCGGTGCCGTTCAGCTTCAGAACGGCAATGGCGTCATCCTCCAGCTCACCGGTCCAAGGGTCGGAGCGGAAGTGTCGGCGGCGGTGGGTGGTGTGACCATCCGTTTGAAATAGACGCGAAGCGCGGTCGGACCGCTCAAAGCGCGTCACGCGATCGGGCCGCTTCACCGGGCGGCCTGATCGTCAATATCGCTCCGCGACGAAATTCATCCCGCGCAAGCCCACCTGGTCGTTGTAGCGCCCCTTGTCGGATCGCTTCGGCAGTCTGACCCTGTCCTTCTTGATGCGCTTGTGCGGAATCGACTTCAGCAGATGCGCAATGCAATTCAGCCGCGCCCGGCGCTTGTCGTCGGAGCGGATGATGTACCACGGCGCGGCTTTCGTGCTGGTCTTCCGGAGCATCAGGTCGCGGGCGCGCGAATAATCGTACCAGCGCCGATAGGATTCCAGATCCATCGGGCTCAGCTTCCATTGCCGGACCGGGTCGTCGATGCGCGCCTTGAAGCGGCGTTCCTGCTCGTCCATCCCGACCTCCAGCCAGAACTTGATCAGGATGATGCCGCCGTCAATGACGTATTTCTCCATCTGCGGACACAGCGACAGGAAACGATCATGATCGGCAGGCGTGCAGAAGCCCATCACGTATTCGACGCCGGCGCGGTTGTACCAGCTTCGGTCGAAGATCACGATCTCGCCGCCGGCGGGAAACTGCTCCATGTAGCGTTGGAAGAACAGCTGCGTCTTTTCGCGGTCTGACGGCGCCGGCAATGCCACGACGCGAAACACGCGCGGACTGACCTTCTCGGTGATCGCCTTGATCGTGCCGCCCTTACCGGCGGCGTCGCGGCCTTCGAACAGGACGATGACACGGAGCTTGTTCTGCCTCACATAATCCTGGAGCTGACACAGCTCGACCTGGAGTTTTTCCAGCTCCTTCTCGTAGTCCTTGCGCTTCATCCGCTCCGCGGAGCCGTCCTTGGCCATGTCCGCTCCTTTGGCTGCCTTGCGCGCTAGTCATCGCCCCAGGAGATGGTCACGCCGATATCGCCCGGCATGCCGCCCGGGAAGTCGATGATCTGATAGGCAATGCGATAGCCGCGGGGCTTCAAATAATCGGTCCAGAGCTGGAAAATTTCCTTCGGAATGCCGGTCAGGGTGTTCTCCCAACCCTTTTCCTGCTGATTGATGGCGCGGCCCTTGTCCGTGCACAGTGTGTTGGGGAAACGATAGACCTGAACCTCGGTCAAACCGTTCCGCACCGCACGCTGGATAATGGTCGAAGCGAGCTTGATCTTCTCCTCCTCGGTCTTTCCCGAAGGCTTGGTCAGTCGCTCGATCAGGGCCCGCTTCTCTGCCTCGGCCGCGGCGGCAAGGCGGGCATATTCCTCAGCCTTCTCGGCTTCCTTGAGGGCCGCTTCCTTTCGAATCTGGGCGGCGTTAGGGATGAGATCGTCGAGATCCGGCATGGCTGGCGGCTCCTGATGATTATCCAATCAGCATCGGTACGACGCTAGGTCGGGCGAAAGGCGTTCCCTTGATTCAAATCAAGCAAACAGCGAGACTACCCGAACAGGGTGCCGCAAGTGCACTTCACTGACCGGGAGAGACTTTTGAGCGACCAGCTTCATCCCATGGCTCCGCACCATTTGCCGTTTTATCTTGCGCCGGGAAGCGGGATCGACACGCTCATGGTCGTCATGGGAGTTTTCCTGCTCGGTACCGTGCTCTGGGTCGGTACGCTCTATTGGAAGCTGCACAGCCTGCCGGAGCGGATGGCGCACAAATCGCAAAAGCTGCAATTCGAGTTCGTCGCGGTGCTCGGCCTGATCTCGCTGTTCACGCATATGCACATCTTCTGGATTGCAGGACTGCTGCTCGCAATGATCGATCTGCCAGATTTCGGCACGCCGCTGCGCAGCATTGCCGGCTCTGTCGAGAGGATCGCGGAGGCGACGCCGGCCGGTGAGGACGTTGAGCCGGAGAGGGAGGCGGTGACCACACCGCCTCCGGCAGACAAGCCGGTACCGGCCAAGGCGAAGGAGCCCGGCCATGCTTGAGCTCCTGATCTGCTCCCTGGTCACGATCCTGCCGGACTACCTCTACCGCCGCTATGCCCAGGGCAAGCGCTTCGGCAAGGAGATCACCTTCTTCTCCATCTGGTACGAGCTGCGCTGGGGCATCACAGGCTGCCTGATGCTGACGGTGTCGCTGATCACCATGATCTTCTATTTCCATCCGGCGACGTCGTCGGCGACGTTGTATTTCCGCACGGTTCCAATCCTGCCTGAAGGCTCCGGCCGCGTGGCCGAGGTCAAGGTCGGCTTCAGCGCGCCGGTCAAGAAGGGGGACGTGCTGTTCACCCTGGACAGCTCGAAGCAGCAGGCCGCGCTCGAAACCGCCAAACGGAAGGTTGCGGAGGTCGATGCGACCATGCAGACGGCGCAAGCCGATGTGGCCAAGGCCGAGGCGCAGGTCGGGGAGGCGAGAGCCAATTATCAGCAGGCCAAGGACGAGTTGGAGACCAAGAGCGAGCTCCAGCGCCGCAATCCCGGAATCGTTCCGCAGCGCGACATCGACAAGCTCCAGGTCCTGGTCGACCAGCGTCAGTCCGGCATCGATGCCGCGACGGCCGCAAAGCAATCGGCGTCGCTGCAGATCTCGATTCTGCTGCCGGCTCAGAAGGCGAGTGCGGAGGCTGCACTGGCCCAGGCTCAGGTCGATCTCGACAAGACGCTCGTCCGCGCTGGCGTAGATGGGCGCGTCGAGCAGTTCCTGGTTCGATCGGGCGATGTCGTCAACCAGCTGATGCGGCCGGCCGGCGTGCTCGTTCCGGAAGGCGCCGGCCGGAAGTCTCTGCAAGCGGGCTTCGGCCAGATCGAGGCTCAGGTGATGAAGGAAGGTATGGTGGCGGAGGCAACCTGCATTTCGAAGCCATGGGTGATCATTCCTATGGTGATCACGACGGTGCAGGACTACATCGCGGCCGGGCAGTTTCGATCCGGCGAACAGCTCATCGACCCGCAGAACGCCGTTCGTCCCGGCACCATCCTGGTGTTCCTCGAGCCGCTCTACAAAGGGGGCCTGGACGGTGTCACACCGGGCTCGAGCTGCATCGTCAATGCCTATACCAGCAATCACGAGGAAATCTCCGCCAAGGGCACGTCGACCAGTCGGAAGATTGCGCTGCACGTCGTCGACGGCGTCGGCCTCGTCCATGCGCTGCTGCTGCGCATCCAGGCGCTGCTGCTGCCGATCCAGACATTGGTGCTGAGCGGTCATTGAACGGGACGCATCGCACTTTCGTGCCTGTCCGCGCGCCGCAATTCTCGCTAGAATTGCCTGGAAAGCAGCCGTCGGAAGCGGCGGTAATGGAGCTGAGCAGGCGTATGAGCGGTGTTTCGGTCAGGCCGTGGCCAGCTACGGCCGCACTGCTATACCTCGGCCTGTTCGTCGCCGCGAGCCTGCCGTCCGCGCGCGCCGAAGCCGTCGAGCGAAGCCGGCGCGGCGAGCTCAAACGCGTGCTGGTGTTGCACTCTTTCGGCCGCGAATTCCGGCCGTGGAGCGAATATGCCCGCGATATCAAGAGCGAACTCGAGCGACAGTCGCGCTGGCCGCTCGACATCCAGGAGCATGCGCTGCTCACGGCGCGCTTCAACATTCCTGGCCCCGAGGCGCCCTTTGTCGAATATCTGCACTCGCTGTACCAGGGCGTGACGCCCGACGTGGTGCTGAGCATCGGTGCACCGGCCGCTCGGTTTGCGCAGAGATACCGTGCAAAGCTGTTCCCGGATACGCCGCTCATTCTCACCGCGGTCGAGGATCGGCTGATTCATCGCGCAGGTCTCGGCTCCAACGATGTGGTCGTGGCAATTCGCAACGATTTTATGGCCGCATTCGAGAACATCCTGCAGGTTTTGCCGGACACCAAGTCCGTTGCAGTCGTAATTGGAGCCTCGCCACTCGAGAGGTTCTGGGTCGAGGAGGTCAAGCGAGAGCTGAAACCGCTCGACGGGCGAGTCGAGCTGGTCTGGTATTCGGATCTGTCATTCGAGGAGATCCTGAAGCGTGCATCGAAGCTCCCGCCGGGGACCGCCTTGTTCTGGGGGCTGATGTCGGTCGATGCAGCCGGCGTCGTCCACGAGAGCGACATTGCCCTGCGCAGCCTTCATGCAGTCGCAAATGCTCCGATCTTCTCCTACCAGGAGCCCTTTTTCGGTGACGGTCCCGTCGGAGGACCGATGCATTTGATCGCGGAAACGAGTGCAAGGACTGTTCGCGCCGCGATCGGCATCCTCGGCGGCGCGAAGCCCGCGAGCATCAACTCCGAGACGATCGGCTTCTCCGCACCCAGATATGACTGGCGGGAATTGCGGCGCTGGGGCATCAGCGAGAGTCGTTTGCCTCCTGACAGTCAGATCCTGTTTCGCGAGCCGAACATCTGGGAGCGTTATCGCTGGCAGATGCTGATGGTCGCGGCTGCGTTCCTCGTGCAGGGCGGTCTCATCAGTGGGCTGCTGCACGAACGGCGGCGACGGATGGTTGCCGAGGTCGAATCGCGCCAGCGTCTCGCCGAACTCGCTCACGCCAATCGCTATTCCGCCGTCGGCGAGTTGACCACGTCCATCGCCCACGAACTGAACCAGCCGCTCGGCTCCATCCTGACGAATGCCGAGACGGCCGAGCTCATGCTGAGCGCCAACACGCCCGACATCAACGAGGTTCGTCAGATCCTCGCCGACATCAGGCGCGATGACCAACGGGCCAGCGAGGTGATCCGCAGACTGCGCTCCGTCCTGAAAAAGACGCCGTTTGAAATCAGGGACATCGCGCTCAACGGTACCGTTCGCGAAGCGCTCGGCCTTGCGAAGGCCGTCGCCGACGGACGCCGCATCGCCTTGACCTACACGCCTCTGACGACTGATCTTCACGTCAGGGGAGATCCAGTCCAGCTTCAGCAGGTCATCCTCAACCTGATCATCAACGCGATGGATGCCGTGACGGATGCTGACGCCGGAAGGCGCGAGATCAGCGTCTCGACCCTCCGGGCCGGCAATCAGGCCGAGGTCAGGATCACCGATACCGGACCCGGAATAGCCCCGGCCGACCTCGCCAAGGTTTTCGACCCGTTTTTCACGACCAAGCCGCAAGGCATGGGAATGGGACTGGCGATCGTCAAAACCATCATCGAGGCTCATCACGGCGAAATTGTCGCGGCGAACCACGCCGCGGGCGGCGCCCAGTTCACGATGCGGCTTCCGATCGCGGGCTGAGGAGGCGATACCTCGATCTTGGTCAAGCCTCCGGGGCGCCGCAGCCGTTTTTCTTCCGCCGTCGCAGATGAGGGCAGGCGATCTCCCATGGGGCAGATCTCACCCAGCAGTTTCGGGACGGGGCCGGCTATGTTGGCCGCCTCCTGCGCGGCGCCGAGATCGGCACCCTGCCGGTGCAATTCGCCACCAGGTTCGAGCTCGTCATCAACATGAAGGCGGCCAATGCTCTCGGACTCACGGTGCCGAGCCGGCTGCTGATGGACGCCGAACGGATCGAATGAGAGTTTGTCTTGCGCCGCAGCACGCTTGAGGATCTCGTTTGTTTGATCTCGATCAACGAACGCCTCCGATCCGGCTTGATCTTCCCAAGTTGGAAGTACGAAGGAGGATGTGATGTTTCGCTGCGGCAAGATCGTGATGGCGCTTGCGTTCACAATGGCGACCTCGTTCGCTGCATCGGCACAGACTCCCACGACGCCCGCGGCCCCGGCTCCGCAGGCGCAGCCGGCTAGCCCCGCCGCGCCGTCGGCCGAGATTCTCAAACCCGAACAGCTCGAGGCTCTGGTTGCGCCGATTGCGCTCTATCCGGATGAACTCCTTGCCAACGTCCTGGCCGCCTCGACCTATCCACTCGAGGTCGTGCAGGCCGATCGTTGGCTGAAGGAGCGCAAGTCGCTGAAGGGCGATGCGCTGAGGGTCGAGGTCGAGAAGCAAGCATGGGATGACAGCATCAAGGCGCTGGTGAGCACCGCGGAGGTGCTGACCATGATGAGCGACAAGCTCGACTGGACCAAGAATCTCGGGGACGCTTTTCTTGCCCAGCAGGCAGATGTGATGGATGCGATCCAGCGGTTGCGCACGAAGGCCTATGACAACAAGAAGCTCGTTACGACCAAGCAACAGAAGGTCAGCGTCAAGACGCAGGAAAGCAAGCAGGTGGTCGTCATCGAACCGGCCGAGCCGGGGACGATGTACGTACCGTATTACGAGCCGGCCACCGTTTACGGGGCGTGGCCTTACGCGGCGTACCCGCCCTATTATTTCGGCTATCCCTCCCATATCGGCGCAGGCGTTGTCGCGGCTGGTCTTGCCTTCGGTACCGCCTGGGCCATCGGGCGCTGGGGCAACTACTGGGGCGGCGGTTGCAACTGGGGCAACCGCAACGTCTACGTCAACCATCGCAACACCAACATCAACACCGGCTGGCAGCACAATGCGGCGCACCGCCAGGGCGTGCGTTACAACAACACCAATGTTCAGCAGCGCTTCGGCAACAACAATCTGAAGGCCGGCGCTGCCGACCGGATGGATTTCCGCGGCCGTGACGGCAACCAGGTGCTGCGTCCGGACCAGGGAGCGCGCGATCGCGCGGGCGACCGTGCTGGTGATCGCGGTGGAGCGGGGGACCGCGCTGGCGACCGGGCCGGAGATCGCGCGGGTGACCGTGCCGGCAATCGTGGCGATCGGTCGGGCGACCGCGCCGGTGCTGCAGATCGTGCCAAGGGCGGCGGTGACCGCGCCAAGAATGCCAGCAAAGGCGGCGGCGATCGCGCCAAGGCTGCCAACCGCGCAGGTGGCGCTGCGGCCAACCGCGGCGGGGGCGGCAATCGTGGAGGCGCGATGAACGTTTCCTCGGGCCGGTCGGCGGCTGCGGCATCCGCACGTGGGCGCTCCAGCATGGCCAGCATGCCGCGCGGTGGCGGCGGCGGGCCGAGCATGGCCGGTCGTGGCGGCGGCGGCGGGATGTCGATGGGTGGCGGCGGCTTTCGTGGTGGAGGCGGAGGAGGTGGGCGCGGCGGCGGAGGTGGCCGGCGTTCCGATATCGCACTGAAGCACGACATCGTCCTGCTCGGTCATCTCGGTAACGGCCTCGGCTATTACCGCTTCAGCTATCTCGGCAGCGACAAGGCCTATGTGGGTGTCATGGCGCAGGAGGTCGAGCAGGTGATGCCGAACGCCGTAACGCGCGGAAGCGACGGATATCTGCGCGTGTACTACGAGAAGCTCGGATTGACATTCCGCACCTACCGCGACTGGCTCGCCAGCGGCGGGAACATCCCTGCGGAGGTGACGCCATGACCGGTCTGAAATCGTTACGTCGCGCGATTCTACCGGGCCTCATGGCGCTGGCGCTGCTTGGTTCTGCGTCACAGGCTCAGCAATCGTACAAGACGCCGGAAGATGCGGCCGCGGCGCTTGCGGCTGCAGTCAAGAGCGGGCCGGGCGACATCCTGAAAGTGCTCGGCAAGGCCGCGCAGGACATCGTCTTCTCCGGTGACGAGGTCGCCGACAACGACATACGCCAGCGCTTCACGTCGACGTATGACGCCAAGCACGGCATCAAGGCGGAGGGCAACAAGACCGCGACCCTGATGCTGGGCTCGGACGATTTTCCGTTCCCGATCCCGTTGGTCAACACCAAGTCCGGCTGGGAGTTCGACACCGACGAGGGGCGGATCGAAGTGCTCCGCCGCCGCATCGGCCGAAATGAGCTCGACGCGATCCAGACCGCGCTCGCCTATGTCGACGCCCAGAACGAATATGCCGGCAAGGATCGCGGTGAGGGCGTGGGCGTCTATGCGCAACGCATCGTCAGCAATCCCGGCAAGAAGGACGGGCTGTTCTGGCGCGACGACAGCGACCCGAGCCCGCTCGGTCCACTTGCGGCGGAGGCGTCAGCCGAAGGCTACAAGGCGGCCGGCGTAGGGCCGAGCCCATATCACGGATACTACTTTCGGATCTTGAAGGGGCAGGGGCCGGATGCGCCGGGCGGCCCGCTCAACTACGTCGTCAAAGGCAAGATGATTGGCGGCTTCGGGTTGATTGCCTGGCCTGCCGAATATGGCAATTCCGGCGTGATGACCTTCCTCGTCAATCATAACGGCACCGTCTACCAGAAGGACCTCGGCCAGCGCACGGACTTCGTCGCGAGACGGACCTCCTTGTTCGATCCCGACCAGACCTGGAAGAAAGTCGATGCCGAGAAGCCTTGAGCGCTGCGTTGCCTTGCTGAAGAATTCGGTCGTCTACCTCGGTATGATCGCGCTGCTTGCGTGCATCGTTCCGGCAACGCCGTCCTTCGCGCAGGCCTCAGGCCATGTCCGCGTCAAGATCGTAAAGGCGGGCCTGCTCGTCGGCGCCGGCGTGGGCAACGGGGTGCTCTATCGCGGCCATAACTATCCGTTCCAGGTATCCGGCATCAGCCTCGGTATCACGGCCGGCGCGACCATCGGACGGCTCGATGGCTGGGCGTCGGGCATCCGCGAGATCTCCGACTTTGCGGGGTCTTACAGCTCGGTTGGCGGCGGCGCGGCGCTCGTCGGAGGAGTGAACGGCGTTCACTTGCGCAACGACAAGGGCGTCGTGATCGTCCTGCGAGGGCCGAAGGCCGGTCTGGAGTTTGCCGCCAACCTCAGCGGGATCACGATATCGCTTGCCAAATAAGGGTGCAGGCAATTGACACTTCGTATCAACAACCGCCGGAGCGCAGGCGGGCGCCATGCTGAACGTCGAAACAAAGGGTTACGCCGCCGCATCGGATCGGGATCTTCCCGTCGTCGTCGCATTGATGCCCGCGACGTCGAAGCAGCGAGCAGTCGCGGCGGGCATTGCCGTCGTAATTATCGCCTTTGCCGTGCTGGTCGCTCCTTTTGCGCATCTCCAGATCGGCAAGATCGACAGCTTTGTTCCCGTTCTTCAAACCGTCCTGAGCGCAGCCGACCTGCTTACCGCAATTCTATTGCTGGCCCAGTATTCGGTCCAACCGCACCGATCGCTGCTTGCCATCGCCAGCGCATACCTCTTCAGCGCCTCGTTCGCCTTCTTGCAGACATTGAGTTTCCCGGGAGGCTACGCACCTGGCGGCCTCATCGGTGACGGCTTCAACACGCCGGCCTGGTTCTTCGTGCTGTGGCACACAGCGTTTTTCTTGTGCGTCCTGTCGTACGCCTCGCTGAAGGAGATCAATGCGCCAATTGCCAGGTCGCCCGCTGCCAGCATCGCGCTCACGCTTGGGTTTGTGTGCGGGGCGGTGGCGCTATCGGCGACGCTTGTCACCGTTGGGGTTGAGCATCTGCCCAGCTTCTACACAGCAAGTGTCACGCTGCAAACGCGGCTCGGTAATCAGATCAATATCGCGTTGTTCGTCTTCGGCGCGTTCCTGCTTTTGCTGCTCTTTGCACGCAGTCGAACGGTGCTTGACCTTTGGTTGATGGTCACCTTGCTGGCGTGGCTGCCCAACTTCCTCGTGGCAGCCGTCGCTAGCTCGGTTCGTTTTTCTGCTGGTTGGTATGCGGCTCGCGGCTTTGCGCTGGTCGCTAGTTGCATGCTGCTGTCGGTCCTGCTGACCGAAATGACCGTGCTCTACTCCCGGCTCGCCAGCGCCCTGACGATGCAGCGGCGTGAGCGAGCCAACCGCCTGGTGAGCATTGACGCCGCCACCGCGGCGATCGCGCATGAAGTCAGGTCGCCACTGGGCTCGATCACTTTGAATGCGAGTACGGCTCTGCAGATGCTTCAGGCACAGCCTCCTCGGCTGGAGGAGATGAACGTCATTCTGAGGGATATGGAAGAAGCCAGTTTAAGGGTGAATGATACGATCAGGAGCGTTCGCGGGCTCTTCAAGGACGCCGCTGATCAACCAGCGGCAATAGACATCGAAGAAGTCACGCGCCAGGTATTGCGGCTGCTGCAGCACGAATTGCAGTTGAACGAAGTCTCTGTCGTGACCGAGTTTCATGTCGATGGCGCCTTGGTGCGTGCGGATCCAGTGCAACTGCAGCAAGTGATCTTGAACCTGCTCAAGAACGCCCTCGAAGCGATGAACTCCACGTCGGCCGGCGGGCGCAGATTGTTCGTTGGTACACGGCTCGACCGAGACGCCGTTGTCCTCTTCGTTCGGGACAATGGCGCGGGAGTGTGTCCGCGCGACCAGGGCCGAATTTTTGAGCCGTTCTTCACAACGAAGCAGGCAGGGATGGGGCTGGGCCTGCCGATCTGCCGCATGATCGTCGAAAGGTATGACGGCAGTCTGGTGCTTGCAGAATCCGGTCGCCATGGTTCGACCTTTGAGGTGGCTTTGCCGGCCATCCATCTGGCCTGAGCTCCACCGCGTGACGTCCGCGCCGTTGGTCGAGGCCGCGGTTGTGCTGATGCCCGACTCGCGCTTGGAACGAGAGCGCAAGATTTTCAACGCATTAAGAGGCGATATGAGTCGCGTGAGATCAAGAAAGGTCTCACTACAGCGGACATGCGCATGCTTTCCGTATGTCGAGCTTCCGGGCACGCAGGGCCGCTGCCAGTGACGCCAGCCCGTTGCCGCCCAGTGGATAGTTACTTTCTGCACGATGCGGCAGGGAAGGTGGAGATGTCATGCCAACGGGTGATTGCATCGGCATGGGTGTGTTGTGGTAGTGAACGGGAAGTCGCGGGACAACGCGCGGGCTGAAAGCGCTACCAAAGGACATCAGATGAACCGTGACCTCGATCTCGCCGGCTTTGAGCTGCATCCGCAGCGTGGTGCGGTGCTGGGCGAGGTGCACGCGCGTCCATTCACGCGGCTCACGGCGCCGCTCACGGTGCTGCGCTTTGCCTTTCTCAGCCAGGGCGATGTCGCCGCAGCCGATCGGCAGAAGTTCGTGGCCTTCTGTGCATCGCACGGGCAGGCGCCGCCGGATGACGGGACCAAGCATCATCAAGTCGCCATCGGCGCGGTCCAGCTCCGCTGGGAGCAGCACTCGGAATTTTCGACCTTCACCTGGATCCTCACCAATACGGATGGGTCGGCCGGGGCTTTCGGCGGGATCGGTGGCGAATCCGCCGCACTGATCCGGTCTCTGCCGCAGTCCGGCCAATTGCTGGTCTCGGTCAAGCTCGAGGTCGAGCAGACCTCGGCGGCGCTGGAGCGCGCCCAACAGCTTTTCGAGCGCGCGAGCCTCGCGGTCGCCGCGGTCCGCAGCGGACCTGCGGTGGTGGCGTCGGACTTTCGCGTGGATGGCGACGGCTTCGTTCGGATCCTCGTCTGCAATGACGGCCTGTCGCCGGGCCGGTTGGGCGCGCTGGTGCAGCGGGTGCTGGAGATCGAGACCTATCGCACGCTGGCGCTGCTCGGTCTTCCCGCCGCGCTCGAGCTTGCGCCTTCGGTCGATCATATCGGCCGTCGGCTCGTCGAAGTCCTCGAGGAGATGCAGGGGGCCGAGGATCTCAAGCTCAACAATCATTTGCTGACGGAGCTGACCGCCTTGGCCGCGTCCTTGGAAAGGGGCGCTGCCGGCAGCCTGTTCCGCTTCGGCGCCAGCCGTGCCTATTACGACATCGTGCAGTCCCGCCTGAACGTGATCGAGGGCGGCGAGATCGCGGGCTATCCGACCTGGTCCTCCTTCCTCGCCCGGCGCATGGCACCGGCGATGCGCACCTGCGCCACGATGGAAGACCGGCAGGCCAATCTGTCGATCAAGCTCGCCCGTGCGGCAGATCTGCTGCGCACGCGCGTCGACGTCGAGCTCGAGGAGCAAAACCGCGATCTCCTGCGCTCGATGGACGAGCGGACCAAGCTGCAATTGCGGCTGCAGAGCACGGTCGAGGGCCTATCAGTGGCGGCGATCGGCTATTATGTCGTCAGCCTGTTCGGTTACCTGGCCAAGGGGGCCCATGACGGCGGCCTGCATGTCGAGCCGTCGCTTGCGACCGCATTGTTCGTGCCGATTGCGGTGGGGCTGGTCTGGATCATCACCCGCAATATCCGCAGGCGGCATCTGAAGCACGAAGAAATGGCGGGTTCCCACGATTGAGCGTGCAAACGAGCCCCTTGCGCTTCGGAAATCGGCAGTTGAAGCTGGGGCGACCGGGAGATGTCACATGAGCCGATCCGACGGAACGACCAATGTGCTCTGGCTGCAGGGCGCAAGCTGCGGCGGCTGCACCATGTCGATCCTCGAAAGCGGCGCCTCCGGCTGGTTCGACGAGCTCAGGCAGTTCGGCATCAATCTGTTGTGGCATCCCTCGGTCAGTGAGGAGACCGGCGAGGAAGCGGTCGAGGTGCTGCAATCGGTGCTGGATGGCAAGGTGCCGCTGGACTTGCTGCTTCTGGAAGGCTCCGTCGCGCGCGGTCCTAACGACAGCGGCCGCTTCAACATGCTCGCGGGCACCGGCCGCTCGGTCTATCGCTGGATGCTCGATCTCGCACCCCGCGCGGACTATGTGGTTGCGGTCGGAAGCTGCGCAGCCTATGGCGGCGTGCCGGCGGCGGGCATCAACCCGACCGACGCGGTCGGCCTGCAATATGAGGGCGCGGAATCGGGCGGCGCGCTTGGCGCCGGCTTCCGTTCCCGGCGCGGTCTGCCCGTGATCAACGTTGCCGGCTGCGCGCCGCACCCGGGCTGGATGATGGAAACCATCTTGGCATTGACGACCAGGGATATTGCAGCGGCCGATCTGGACGGTTACGGGCGGCCGAAATTCGTCGCCAACCATCTCGCCCATCACGGCTGCTCGCGAAACGAATTCTACGAGTTCAAGGCCAGCGCCGAGACCATGTCGGAGCGCGGCTGCCTGATGGAGCATCTCGGCTGCAAGGCGACGCAAGCGGTCGGCGACTGCAACCAGCGCTCGTGGAACGGCGGCGGCTCCTGCACCAAGGGCGGCTATGCCTGCATCGCCTGCACCTCGCCAGGCTTCGAAGGGGCGCAGAACTTCCTGGAGACTGCGAAACTCGCCGGCATTCCGGTCGGCCTGCCGACAGACATGCCGAAGGCCTGGTTCGTCGCGCTGGCGGCGCTGTCGAAATCGGCAACGCCGCGGCGTGTGCGGCTGAACGCGACCTCCGACCATGTCGTCGTGCCTCCCGGGCGTTCCACGGACAAGCGAACCCCATGACGAGGATCACGATCGGCCCGTTCAACCGCGTCGAGGGCGATCTCGAGGTGCGGCTCGACGTCGAGGGCGGCCGCGTCGCGCGCGCGGAAGTCACGGCGCCGCTCTATCGTGGCTTCGAGCAGATCCTGGAAGGACGTCCCCCGCTCGATGCGCTGGCGCTGGCCCCAAGGATTTGTGGCATCTGCTCGGTCTCGCAATCGGTGGCGGCCGCGGCCGCGCTTCGCCGTGCCATGGGAATCGAAGCGGCGCCGAACGGGTTGCTCGCCACCAACATCGCGCACGCTGCCGAAAATGCCGCCGATCATCTCACGCACTTTTACATTTTTTTCATGCCGGACTTCGCCCGCGAGGCCTACGCCCCGCATCCCTGGCACGAGGCGACGCGCGAACGTTTCGCAGCGACGCGCGGCAGCGCGGCGCGTGACGCCTTGCCGGCGCGAGCGCGGCTGCTCGAGACCATGGGCATCATCGCCGGCAAATGGCCGCACAGCCTGGCGTTCCAGCCCGGCGGCACGACACGGGCGATCGATCTCGGCGAGCGTGTGCGGCTGCTCTCGATCGTAGCAGGATTCCGCGCGTTCCTGGAACGTGTGGTCTTCGCGGATACGCTGGAGAGCGTCCTGTCGATCCCGAATGCCAGTGAGCTCGATCGCTGGCGGGACGGGCGCGGCGGCGATTTCGCGCACTTCCTCCGGCTTGCGGACGCACTGTCCCTGAACGAGCTCGGCCGGGGACCGGGATTGCTGATGAGTTATGGCGCCTATCACGGTGCCGACAGTGAGCTGTTTCCTCGCGGCCTGTTCGGGCCACGGGCCATGATCGAGCCCTTGCCGCTGACGCAGATTACCGAGGATGTCTCGCACGCCTGGATGCGAGATACGTCCGCCGATCCGGCGCACAGCAGCACCGTGCCGGATCCCGATAAGGCGAGCGCCTATAGCTGGTGCAAGGCGCCGCGGCTATCCGGCCAGCCGATCGAAGTCGGCGCGGTCGCGCGCCAGACGGTGGCTGGGCAGCCCTTGGTCGACGATCTCGTCAGGGCCGGCGGCACCAACGTCCGCAATCGCGTGATCGCGCGGTTGATCGAACTCGCGCGCATCGCGCTTGCCATGGAGCAATGGACGCGCGCGCTCAGACTCTCGGAGCCTTTCTGCCACCCCTCGCAGGAGATTCCCGACGGCGCCAGCGTCGGTCTGGTCGAGGCCGCGCGCGGCAGTCTCGGGCACTGGATGGCGGTGCGCGCGGGCCGGATCGAACGTTACCAGATCATCGCGCCCACCACCTGGAATTTCTCGCCACGCGATTCCTTCGACATCGGCGGTCCGCTGGAGCAGGCGCTGGTCGGCACCGATGTCGGCGATGCCGGGCCCCGCTCAGTTGCGATCCAGCACATCGTGCGGTCCTTCGATCCCTGCATGGTGTGCACGGCGCACTAAGGCGGAAACTTCGTTGCCTACTGCAAATCGAGTTGTTTCCGCTTCCCGTCTTTTGACGTGCTCGTCCGCCCTCCATAAGAGCCGTTCAAATGCCTAACGGTTTGGAATCTCTCTACATTTGAATCGCTCCAGGCTTTTGGCCTGCTTCTTGCTGCCTTTGGCGTCATCGAAAAGTCAAAGCCGATAGCGGAGGACACATGGGCGCGGCGACGGAAACGTTTTACAGCGTGATCAGGCGGCAAGGCATCACGCGTCGGAGCTTTCATAAATTCTGCAGCCTGACGGCGACGAGCCTCGGGCTCGGTCCGCTGGCGGCAAGCCGTATCGCCAATGCGCTGGAGACCAAGCCGCGCGTGCCCGTGATCTGGATGCACGGGCTCGAATGCACCTGTTGCTCGGAGAGCTTCATCCGGTCCGCACACCCGCTCGTGAAGGATGCCGTGCTGTCGATGATCTCGCTCGACTATGACGACACCATCATGGCCGCCGCCGGCCACCAGGCCGAAGCGATCCTCGATGAGACCCGCGCCAAGCACAAGGGCCAGTACATCCTCGCGGTGGAAGGCAATCCGCCGCTGAACGAGGGCGGCATGTTCTGCATCGACGGCGGCAAGCCGTTCGTCGAGAAGCTGAAGATGATGGCCGAGGATGCCATGGCGATCATCGCCTGGGGCGCCTGCGCGTCCTGGGGCTGCGTGCAGGCTGCAAAGCCCAATCCGACGCAGGCCACGCCGATCGACAAGGTGATCACCAACAAGCCGATCATCAAGGTGCCGGGATGCCCCCCGATCGCCGAGGTGATGACCGGCGTCGTCACCTTCATCACCACCTTCGGCAAGCTGCCTGAGCTCGACCGCCAGGGCCGGCCGAAGATGTTCTACTCGCAACGCATCCACGACAAATGCTACCGGCGCCCGCATTTCGACGCCGGACAGTTCGTCGAGGAGTGGGACGACGAGGCCGCGCGCAAGGGCTACTGCCTCTACAAGATGGGCTGCAAGGGCCCGACCACCTACAACGCCTGCTCGACCGTGCGATGGAACGGCGGCGTCTCGTTCCCGATCCAGTCGGGCCACGGCTGCATCGGCTGCTCGGAAGACGGCTTCTGGGACAAGGGCTCGTTCTATGACCGCCTTACCAACATCAAGCAGTTCGGCATCGAGAAGAACGCCGATCAGATCGGCATGGTGGCCGCCGGCGCCGTCGGCGCCGCGGTGGCCGCGCATGCGGCCGTCACCGCGGTGAAGCGGCTCGCGACCAAGCGCGAAGACATCGACCACAACAGCTGATCAAAGCGACAGATTAGGGTAGGGCATCCATGGGCATCCAGACTCCCAACGGCTTCAATCTCGACAATTCCGGCAAACGCATCGTCGTCGATCCCGTGACCCGTATCGAAGGTCACATGCGGGTCGAGGTCAATGTCGACGCCGACAACGTCATCCGCAATGCGGTCTCCACCGGCACGATGTGGCGCGGCATCGAGGTGATCTTGAAGAACCGCGATCCACGCGACGCCTGGGCGTTCACCGAGCGGATCTGCGGCGTCTGCACCGGCACGCACGCGCTGACGTCGGTGCGCGCGGTCGAGAATGCGCTCGGCATCACCATTCCCGAGAATGCCAACTCGATCCGCAATCTGATGCAGCTGGCCTTGCAGGTGCACGACCACGTCGTCCATTTCTATCATCTCCATGCGCTGGACTGGGTCGATGTCGTCTCCGCGCTTTCGGCCGATCCCCGCGCAACCTCGGCGCTGGCGCAGTCGATATCGAGCTGGCCACTGTCCTCGCCCGGCTACTTCAAGGATCTGCAGACGCGCCTGAAGAAGTTCGTCGAGTCTGGACAATTGGGTCCGTTCAAGAACGGCTATTGGGGCAGCAAGGCCTATAAGCTGCCGCCCGAAGCCAACCTGATGGCTGTGGCGCATTATCTCGAAGCGCTCGATTTCCAGAAGGAGATCGTCAAGATCCACACCATCTTCGGCGGCAAGAATCCGCATCCGAACTGGCTGGTCGGCGGCGTGCCCTGTCCGATCAATGTCGACGGCACCGGCGCCGTCGGCGCCATCAACATGGAGCGGTTGAACCTGATCTCGTCGATCATCGATCAGCTGATCCAGTTCAACGAGCAGGTCTACCTGCCCGACGTCGCCGCGATCGGGTCGTTCTACAAGGACTGGCTCTATGGCGGCGGCCTTTCGGGCCAGAGCGTGCTTGCCTATGGCGACGTTCCCGAACATGCCAACGACTATTCCGAGAAGAGCCTGAAGCTGCCGCGCGGCGCCATTATCAACGGCAATCTGTCCGAAGTGTTTCCGGTCGATCACACCAATCCCGACGAGATCCAGGAGTTCGTGGTGCACTCCTGGTACAAATATCCCGATGAGACCAAGGGCCTGCATCCCTGGGACGGCATCACCGAGCCGAACTACGTGCTGGGCCCCAAGGCGAAGGGCACCAAGACTGCGATCGAGGAGCTCGACGAGGGCGGCAAATATTCGTGGATCAAGGCGCCGCGCTGGAAAGGGCACGCGATGGAGGTCGGCCCGCTGGCGCGCTGGGTCGTCGGCTATGCGCAGAACAAGGCCGAGTTCAAGGATCCCGTCGACAAGTTCTTGAAAGATCTGAATCTGCCGACGTCGGCGCTGTTCTCGACTCTCGGCCGCACCGCGGCGCGCGCGCTCGAGTCGGTCTGGGCCGGCCGCCAGATGCGCTATTTCCAGGACAAGCTCATCGCCAACATCAAGGCTGGCGACAGTTCGACCGCCAATGTCGACAAGTGGAAGCCGGAGAGCTGGCCGAAGGAGGCCAAGGGCGTCGGCTTCACCGAGGCGCCGCGTGGCGCGCTGGCCCACTGGATCAAGATCAAGGACACCAAGATCGACAATTACCAGTGCGTGGTGCCGACCACCTGGAACGGCTCGCCGAGGGATCCCAAGGGCAACATCGGCGCCTTCGAGGCCTCGCTGATGAACACGCCGATGGTCAATCCCGAGCAGCCCCTGGAGATCCTGCGCACGATCCATTCTTTCGATCCGTGCTTGGCCTGTTCGACTCACGTCATGAGCCCGGACGGCCAGGAGCTCGCCAAGGTCAAGGTCAGGTAGGAGGCGGTCATGATGGATGCTGTTGCTCCCGGCGCGGACGCAAGGCCGGACCTCGCGGCGATCGCAGCCGACGCGTCCGGGGAACGGGCGGTGGGCCGACCCACCGTCTATGTCTACGAAGCGCCGGTGCGGATCTGCCATTGGGTGAACGCGTTTTCCATCATCGTGCTGATGGTGACGGGCTATCTGATCGGAACGCCGCTGCCGACGGTCGCGGGTGAGGCGTCCGATAATTTCGTGATGGGTTACATCCGCTTCGCCCATTTCGCGGCGGGGCAGGTGCTCGCGGTATTTTTCCTCACGCGGATCCTGTGGGCCTTCGTCGGCAACCACCACTCCCGGCAGATCTTCTACATTCCCGTGCATCGCAAGCAGTTCTGGAAGGAAGTGCTGCACGAGATCCGCTGGTACGCGTTCCTGGAGCGCGAGCCGAAGATGTATGTCGGCCATAATCCGCTGGCGCAGACCGCGATGTTCACCGGCTTTACGCTGTTCGTGGCCTTCATGATCGTCACCGGCTTTGCGCTCTATTCGGAAGGCCAGGGCATCGACAGCTGGCAGCACAAGCTGTTCGGCTGGGTGTTTGCGATTTGGCCGAACAGCCAGGACGTTCACACCTGGCATCATCTCGGCATGTGGGCGCTGGTGACGTTCGTGATGGTGCACATCTACGCGGCGATCCGCGAAGACATCATGTCGCGCCAGAGCATCATCTCCTCGATGGTGTCCGGCGAGCGGCAATTCCGCGACTGAAAATGGGAACGTGACCGATGCCGACATCTTCGCAAGACCGCATCCTGGTGCTCGGCATCGGTAACATCTTGTGGGCTGACGAAGGCTTCGGCGTGCGCGTGGTGGAAGAGTTCCACCGCCGCTACGCCGTGCCTGACAACGTCACCATCCTCGACGGCGGCACGCAGGGACTCTACCTCGTCAACTATCTGGAAGAAGCCGACCGCCTGATCGTGTTCGACGCCATCGACTACGGCCTCGAGCCCGGCGAGTTGAAGCTGGTGCGCGACGACGAGGTGCCGCGTTTCACCGGCGCCAAGAAGATGAGCCTGCATCAGACCGGCTTCCAGGAAGTGATCAGCGCGGCCGATTTGCTCGGCAGATGCCCGAAGCATTTGGTGCTGATCGGCTGCCAGCCGCTGGATCTCGAAGACTGGGGCGGGCCGCTGACGGCGCCGGTGCGCGACCAGATCGCGTCCGCGATCGATGTCGCCTGCCGGATCTTGGCCGAGTGGGGCGTCGCGGTGAGCCGCCGCAGCGTGCCCCTGGCGGGCACCGAGCGGTTGCTCGCCAATGACATCGACCACGCCAATTACGAGATGCGGCCGGCCTGAGCGGCCGGCCTTTTGGAGCAAATGCGATGTGCCTCGGCCTGCCGATGACGATCGTCGACACTGACGGAATATCGGCGCTGTGCGAGTTTCGCGGCGAGCAGCGTCGCGTCTCCATGCTGCTGCTCTCCAACCCGCCGGTCGGTGCGCATGTGCTGGTCTATATCGATACCGCGATCCGGCTTTTGGACGAGGACGAGGCGCGCCTGATCGGTGCTGCGATCGACGGGCTCGGTGCTGCCCTCGACGGCGAGGATTGCGACCGCTTCTTCGCCGATCTGATCGGCCGCGAGCCGCAGCTTCCCCCACACCTCCGGTCTGAATAAGCGAGCACCCTGCCGCCTTGATCTCCGCGGGGCGCCGGATCCTCGGCACGCAGCCGGGTGCGGCCTGGAAGCCATCTTTCTATCTGCAAATATAGATTCCATTGAAGCTGGAAAGTATCTTGGCACTGAGGCATGCGACGCGCCGGGTCTCAGAAAAGAAATGATATAGATCAATTAGATAGCTGAAGAAATCTGCTGGAATATCCTGGCATGTGCCTTGCTAACCCTATGCCGAGCAAAATCATAAGCTTGTCAGGGGAGGTCTGATGGAATTCCAGGTGGGGAAGCAGGATTTGACGCGGTACGGCCTGCCCGAGGTCGATGCCACGACGGTCGATCATTTTCTCGGCGCGGCCGACGAGGCCGGT
Organism: Bradyrhizobium sp. AT1; assembly: GCF_001590795.1. Lineage (GTDB taxonomy): Bacteria > Pseudomonadota > Alphaproteobacteria > Rhizobiales > Xanthobacteraceae > Bradyrhizobium. The sequence goes on along the minus strand of NZ_JXDL01000001.1, from coordinate 2,282,647 downwards.
GCGGTTGCGGTGCTGCTGTCGGCGGGCGATCCCAATCGTTTCCCGGAGGCAATCGATGTCGCCGTGGTGCTGCCGGAGTTGATCACCGCGTTCAACGGCCGGCTGCGCGGCGCGATCATCGCCCGCGACGACCAGCGCGCGCTCGGCGAGCGCTTTGGCGTGCGCGTGCAGCCGACGCTGATCCTCGTTGCCAAGGGCGAGACGCTGGGTCTGATCGCCAAGATCCAGGACTGGTCGGTCTATATCGAACGCATCAAAACCCTGATCGACCGCCCGCGCGGGCAAACGGCCGCGGTCGCCGTCACCATCGTTCCCCAGCATCGCGCGCAAGGTGTCGAGCTATGAAGGTCGGATTCTGGGATGCGCCTGAGGGCGCCGAGCAACCGGTCAGCGTGTTTCCGATCGGCGAGGAGAGTCTCAATGCGTCGAAGGGCAGTCTGACGGCGGCCGGCGCGCTGGCAAAGCTTGCAGCGCTGGACAGCGCCGAATTGGCCAAGAGCTGCCCGAATGCGGTCGCGCTGCTCTCGAAGATCGCTGAGGCCATCGCCGGCCAGAAGGCGGATGCGCCGACGCAGCTGTTCCGGCTCGCCAATCTCAACGAGCTCGAGAGTAAGCTCATCGCCGACGTGCTCGGCGAAGGCGAGGTCGGCGGCGTCGTTGCGTTGCCCGACGGATCGCTGGCCCAGATCCAGGAGTCGGTCCTGGCCGGGATCTGGCGCGTGCGGCTCGAGACTGATGCGGCTTCCGAATATCTCGAGATCGGCTCCGTCCCGGAGATCGTCAGGCGCGCGGCGGCCGACCTGACAGCCGCCGATTTCGAGATCGGGCAGGTGCCGGAGGGCGCGATGAACGTGCTGCCCGTGCTCGCCGAGATCCGCGAGCGGGCCTTGGCCTGGCGGCCCGGCCTCCGCTCGCAGATCATCAACTTCACGCTGCTGCCGATGAGCCCGGTGGACATGAGCTTCCTGCAGGACACGATCCGCAACGGGCCGATCCAGCTGGTGTCGCGCGGCTACGGCACCTGTCGCGTGCTGTCGACGGGTATCCGCAATGTCTGGTCGGTGCAGTTCTTCAACGCCATGGACACGATCATCCTCGATACGCTCGAAGTCGGAGGCGTGCCGACCGTTGCGCTGGCCGCGGACGAGGATTTCGAGGACTCCGCCGAGCGGCTGCAGGAAATCATCGAGGCCTATTTCAAATGAGTGCCTTCGAGAATTTTGGCGTACGCCAGGACGTCACCGAAGCGACGCGGCTGGAATGCGGTATCTGTTGGACGGTGTACGATCCCGCCGACGGCGACGACGTCGCGCAGATCGCGCCCGGCACGCCGTTCGCGGCGTTGCCGGAAGAGTGGCACTGCCCGAACTGCGACGCGCCGAAATCCAAATTCATGGCGATCGAAGCATGACCGGTGGTGCGCCAGCGCCCGAGGCCGACGCCGTGGCTTGGGGCGAGCTTCTGGCCGAAGGCTACCGGGAGATCGGCGATCGCGCGATGCGCGATCTGCCGATCTACAACGATGCGCTCGGCGTCGAGGCGGTTGGGTTCCGCCGGTTCAATGGCTCGTTCGTCGGCATCATGGTCACGCCGTGGTTCATGAACGTGGTGATGCCGACGAGCGCTATGCGGGAGAGGTCGGGCACGAGCTTACGATTCCGCTTTCCCGCGGGCGACATCGAGTTCAGCGTCAGTGAGATCGGGCAGATGGGTCGGATCGCAAGCTGCTCGCTGTTCTCGCCCATGTTCGAATTTGCCGACATGGCGGCCGCGCGGGCGACGGCCGAGGCGGCGCTTGCCGAGTTGATGCTGCCCGAGGACAGCGAGGAGGCGGCTCGCCGTCGCGAACCCGCGACAACCCCGATCGATCGGCGTAACTTCCTGCGCGGTGCCCTGACGGAGCGGCGCGAATGAGCCTGGCCTTTCGCAACGAGATCGACATTACGGTCTGGCTCGCCGGCGGCGTGATCGCCGACGTCGCGATCCAGCCGCGCAGCCGGCCGCCGTTGACGCGGCTGTTCGCCGGGAAGCCCGCAGCGTCGCTGCTTCCGGTGCTGCCACGGCTGTTCTCGCTCTGCTCGGTGGCC
>NZ_JXDL01000001.1:2254240-2279841 GCF_001590795.1 Bradyrhizobium sp. AT1 | reverse complement strand
GACCCCGGCGACGGCGCGCTGCCGCCTCACCGCGGTCGTTGCCGAGCGTCTGACCGAGTTGCTGCGCAGCCTGTTCGTCGGTCGGCTCGCGCTCGACGGCGCGAGCGCTGCCGCCGTGCGCGCCATGATGCAGGCGACCACCGTCCTCGGCGGCGCCAGCGAGGGCGTGTCGGAAGCCTTGCGGCGCGAGGCCGTGGCACAGATCAAGACCGCGCTCACGGGCCTGGGGATTGCAGGCGAAGGTCAGGCTCTCGTGCCCGGCAGTGTGCTCGCTGTCCATATCGAACGCTGCGAGGGTGAGGGGTTGTCCCCGTCGTCAGTCGAGCCATCCTTCCTGACGGCGGCTGACGATCTCGACGTCATTGCGCGCCTGCTCGCGGGCGGGGCTGCCTATTCCGACGCGCCGGAGCTCGGCGGCAGGATTCCGGAAACCGGTGTCTGGGCGCGATGGGCGCGGCGCGAATCCGTCTCGCCGGAGGCTGGGCCGGCCGCGCGACTCGAAGCGCGCATCGCCGAAATTGCACGGCTCTGCGCCTGGCTCGATCGCGGCGGCGAAGATCTCGACGATGGCGCCGTCGCGACCCATCGGCTCGGTGCAGGCGAGGGCGCCGCCGCGGTCGAATGTGCACGGGGCCGGCTCTACCACGCCGTGGTGCTGGACGAGGAGAGCCGCATCGTCAAGTTCGAATTCCTGGCGCCAACCGAATGGAATTTCCACGCCCGTGGACCGCTGGTCCGCAGCCTGAAGGGCGCGGTGCTGACTGCCGGCCGGCGCGGCCAGGACGCAGTTCGCGCGCTGGTCGGTGCGTTCGATCCCTGCGTCGGTTTCAAGCTCGATTTCCGCGAGGTGGGCCATGCATGAGATGGCGCTCTGCGAAGGCATCATCGGCATCGTCGAGGAGGAGGCGCGCAAGCGTTCCTTCGCCAAGGTCAACGTCGTCTGCCTCGAAATCGGTGCGCTCAGCCACGTCGCGCCGGAGGCGATGAAATTCTGCTTCGAGGCCGTCGCGGCACGGACCATCGCGCAAGGCGCAAGGCTCGAGATCATCGCGACACCGGGGACAGCCTGGTGCATGGCTTGCTCCAAAAGCGTCGAGATCAAGCAGCGTTACGAGCCGTGCCCCTCCTGCGGCGGCTATCAATTGCAGGTGACGGGCGGGGAAGAGATGCGCGTCAGAGAACTGGAGGTCGATTGATGTGTACGGTCTGCGGCTGCAGCGACGGCAAGGCGTCTGTCGAACACGCGCATGATCATCACCATGATCATGGTCACGGCGGACACCATCATCATCACGGTCACGGGCACAGCCACGACCATGTTCACGGTCACCACCATGACCACGCCGATGGTGAGACGGGCTTGCTCGATTGCGGCGCCAATCCGGCAGGTCAAGCGATTGCCGGCATGAGCAGCGAGCGCATCATCCAGGTCGAGCGCGACATTCTCGGCAAGAACGACCGCCTCGCCGCCGACAATCGTGCGCGCTTCCAGGCCGACGAGGTGCTCGCCTTCAACCTGGTGTCAAGCCCGGGCGCCGGAAAGACCTCGCTGCTGGTTCGCGCAGTCTCGGGACTGAAGGACAGTTTCCCGATCGGCGTGATCGAGGGCGATCAGCAAACCTCCAACGATGCCGAACGTATCCGCGCCACCGGCGTCGCGGCGATCCAGGTCAACACCGGCAAGGGTTGCCACCTCGATGCGGCCATGGTCGGCCAGGCCTATGACCGGCTGCCCTGGCTCAACGGCGGCCTTCTCTTCATCGAGAACGTCGGCAACCTCGTGTGTCCGGCCGCGTTCGATCTCGGCGAAGCCTGCAAGATCGTGGTGTTCTCGACCACCGAGGGCGAGGACAAGCCGCTCAAATATCCCGATATGTTCGCGGCCTCGTCGTTAATGCTGATCAACAAGATCGATCTTGCGCCGGTGCTTGATTTCGATCTCGCCAGGACCGTCGAATATGCGCGGCGAGTCAACCCTGGGATCGAGGTCATGACGGTGTCGGCGCGCACGGGCGAGGGATTCCCGGCCCTCTATGCCTGGATCCGCAGGCGCTGGGCCAAGGCCAAGCAGGCCGAGATGGCGGCGCAGGGATGACGATGGACCGCGGGACGAGCGCAGCGGTGAGGAGACTGCGTCTGCACGTGCGCGGCGCGGTGCAGGGAGTCGGCTTCCGCCCCTATGTCTACGGCCTCGCCACGCGCTATCGTCTCGGCGGTTTCGTCGCCAACGATCCCCATGGGGTCGTCATCGAGGTCGAGGGTGAACGCGCCGCCGACTTTGTCACGGCGCTGCCGCTGGAGAAGCCGCCGCTTGCCCGCCTCGACGACATCTCGGTGCATGCGGTCGGTGCGATCGCAAGCGAGCAGTTCTGCATTCGCGCCAGCGAGCAGGGCAGGGTATCGACACGCATCGTCGCCGACGCTGCGACCTGCAAGGAATGCCTGCGCGAGCTGTTCGATCCGAACAGCCGCTTTTATCACTATCCCTTCATCAACTGCACCCATTGCGGTCCGCGCTACACCATTGCCGAGCGGCTGCCGTATGACCGTGCGGCCACGGCCATGAAGCGCTTTGCGATGTGTAGAGCCTGTGCGGACGACTACGCCAACCCTGGCAGCCGCCGTTTCCATGCCGAGGCGATCGCCTGCCCGGATTGCGGCCCGAAGCTCAGCCATGAAATCGCGGACATTGCTGCCGCGATTGCCACTGGCAAGATCGTGGCGATCAAGGGGCTCGGCGGCTATCAGCTGCTCTGCGATGCCCGCGACGATGAGGTCGTGTGCCGGCTGCGGCAGCGCAAGCAGCGCGACCAGAAGCCTTTTGCCGTCATGGTGCCAGCGGTGGACGCGGTCGCGGATATCGCCGACGCCGATAGCGCGGAGCTCGCGTTGCTCGAGAGCTCGCCGCGGCCGATCGTGCTGATGCGCTCGCGCGAACGGCTGGCACCGGCCATCGCACCGGAGCTGTCCCGTCTCGGCGTGATGCTGCCGGTCGCCCCGCTGCATCATCTGATCTTCGATGCCCTGAACACGGCGCATGCGCGCTCCGGAGAGAGCTGGGCGATCGTCGCCACCAGCGCCAATCCCGGCGGCGAGCCGCTTCTGATCGACAATCGCGAGGCCGAGCGACGTCTAGCCGGCATTGCCGACCTCGTCGTCACTCATGACCGCGACATCGTCACCCGCGCCGATGATTCCGTGGCGGCGGTCGTCTCGGGCCGGACCCAATTCATCCGCCGCGCCCGCGGCTATGTCCCCGAGCCGGTCCGCCTGGCGCGGTCGGTGCCGCCGATCCTCGCAGTCGGTGGCGCCTTGAAATCGACCGTGACGGTCACGCGCGGCAACGAAGCCTTCGTCTCCCAGCACATCGGCGACCTCGACACGGCGGAAGGCGTCCGCTTCTTCGAGGAGACTGTGCAGCACCTGCTGTCGACGCTCGACGTCGAGCCGGTGATTGTTGCCCATGATCTGCATCCGAACATGGCCTCGACGCGCTTTGCCGAGACCCGCGGCAACCGGCTGATCGCGGTCCAGCACCATCATGCCCATGCGGCCGCCGTGCTGGCGGAACATGGCAGCGCAGGACCGGCGCTGGCGCTGGTGCTCGACGGTTTCGGCCACGGCAGCGACGGCGGCAATTGGGGCGGCGAGCTGCTCGCCTGCGACGGCGCGCATTTCCGGCGGCTCGGCCATCTGGCGCCGATGAAGATGCCGGGCGGCGATCGCGCCGCGCGTGAACCCTGGCGCATGGGCGCGAGCGTGCTGCATGGCCTCGGGCAAGGCGATGTCATCGCAACGCGGTTCAAGTCGCAACCGCAGGCCTTGCGCCTTGGCGCCATGCTGGACCAGCCGGGCGTGCCGGCGACGACCAGCGCCGGCCGGCTGTTCGATGCGGCGGCGGGGCTGTTGGGGCTCTGCCCGGTGCAGAGCTACGAGGGCGAAGCCGCAATGAAGCTGGAAGCGCTGGTGCGCAGCCCCCACATCGCGCAAGACGGCTGGATCATCGAGCGCGGCGTTCTCTCGCTGGCTCCATTGTTCGAACGCCTGGCCGCGCGCATCGATCCGGTCGAAGGCGCCGAGCTGTTCCACGGCACGCTGGCCGCGGCCTGCGTCGATTGGATCGGCCGGACGGCGCGCGCGACCGGCATCAGCAGCGTCGCCCTGAGCGGCGGCTGCTTTCTCAATGCGATCCTGTCGGAGGAGATCGTTCGCGGCTGCATCGCGGCCGGCCTCTCGCCGCTGCTGCCGCGCCAGATGCCGCCCAATGACGGCGGCCTCAGCCTGGGCCAGGCCTGGATTGCCGCGCTAACACTTCTCGAACAGCAAGATCTGGAAGGAACCGCCTGATGTGTCTCGCGATACCGGCCGAGGTCACGAAACTCCTGCCCGACGAGATGGCCATCGTCTCGATCGACGGCGTCAGCAAGGAGATCTCGGTCGCCTTGATCGAGAATCTCGCAGTGGGGGACTACGTGATCATCCATGTCGGCTATGCCCTGACCAAGATCGATCCGGAAGAGGCGCGGCGGACGCTCGAATTGTTGCGCGAACTGAGCGTCGAGGGACAGGGAGTGGCGTCATGAAATATGCCGACGAGTTTCGCGACAAGGAGATCGCGCTCGGCCTTGCGAAGGCGATACGCGTCGAGGCTCATCCCGAACGACCCTATCGTTTCATGGAGTTCTGCGGCGGCCACACCCATGCGATATCGCGCTACGGCCTGGAAGACATGCTGCCGAACAACGTGCGGATGATCCATGGTCCCGGCTGCCCGGTCTGCGTACTACCGGCCGGGCGCATCGACATGGCGATCCGGCTTGCGGAGCGCAGCGAGATCATCCTGTGCGTCTATGGCGACCTGATGCGCGTTCCGGGCTCGCAAGGAGCGTCGCTCCTGAAGGCGAAGGCGCGGGGCGCCGATATCCGCATGGTCTATTCCACCATCGACGCGATCAGGATCGCGGAAGAGAACCCGGAGCGCGAGATCGTATTCTTCGCCATCGGCTTCGAGACCACGACGCCGCCGACCGCGGTGATGATCCGGCTGGCCGAGAAGAAGCAGCTTTCGAACTTCAGCGTGTTCTGCAATCACGTGCTGACCCCGCCGGCGATGCAGAACATTCTGGAAAGCCCCGATATCCGCAGCATCGGCCGCGTCGAAATCGACGGCTTCGTCGGGCCGGCGCATGTCTCGACCATCATCGGCACCGCGCCTTACGAGTTCTTCGCCGAAGAGTTCGGCAAGCCGGTGGTGATCTCGGGCTTCGAGCCGCTCGACATGATGCAGGCGATCCTGATGCTGGTGCGTCAGGTCAACGAGCACAGGCACGAGGTCGAGAACCAGTACAGCCGCGCGGTGACGCGCGACGGCAATCTGCGTGCCAAGGAGGAGGTTTCCGACATCTTCGAGCTGCGAGACCAGTTCGAATGGCGCGGGCTCGGGCAGGTTCCCTATAGCGGGCTGAAGCTGAAGCGCGCTTACGCCAAATACGATGCCGAGGTCCGCTTCGGCATGAACGAGCTTCGCGTCGACGACAATCCCGCGTGCGAATGTGGCGCCATCCTGCGCGGCGTGAAGAAGCCGGTCGACTGTAAGCTGTTCGGCACCGTCTGCACGCCGGAGACGGCGATGGGATCCTGCATGGTGTCCTCGGAAGGCGCTTGCGCCGCGCATTGGACCTACGGCCGCTTCCGCGACCATCAGCAGAGGCGGGCGTCATGAAGGCCTATCAGCGCAAGCTCGATATCAAGAACGGCTGCGTCGACCTGTCCCACGGCTCGGGCGGCCGCGCCATGGCGCAGTTGATTTCGGGGCTGTTCCACGAAGCCTTCGGCAATGAGTGGCTGGCGCGCGGCAATGATCAATCTGCTTTCGACGTCGGCGCCGGGCGGATGGTGATGACGACCGACGGCTACGTGGTCTCACCGCTGTTCTTTCCGGGCGGCAATATCGGCTCGCTCGCGGTCCATGGCACTGTCAACGACATCGCGATGGCCGGCGCCAAGCCGCTCTATCTCTCGGCAAGTTTCATCATCGAGGAGGGGTTTCGCTTCTCCGACCTCAAGATGATCGCGGAGTCCATGGGGGAAGCCGCGCGCACGGCCGGTGTCCACATCATCACCGGCGACACCAAGGTGGTCGAGCGTGGCAAGGCCGATGGCCTGTTCATCTCGACCGCCGGCGTCGGTGTCGTGCCTGACGGGCTCGATCTTTCGGCCGAGAACGCGCGCGTCGGCGATCGCGTGCTGATCTCGGGCACCCTCGGCGATCACGGCGTCGCCATCATGTCCAAGCGGCAGAACCTCGCTTTCGAGACCGAGATCGTCTCGGATTCGGCGTCGTTGAACGATCTCGTCGCGCAGATGGTGCACGCCGGTGGCCGTGGCATCCGCCTGATGCGCGATCCCACGCGCGGCGGGCTCGCCGCCACGTTGAACGAGATCGCCCAGCAGTCCGACCTCGGCTTCCATCTCCAGGAGGAAGCGATCCCGGTGAAGCCGGGCGTTGCTGCGGCGTGCGAGCTGCTCGGGCTCGATCCGCTGTATGTCGCCAACGAAGGTAAGCTGGTCGCGATCGTCGCGCCGGAGGCGGCGAAAGCGGTGCTGGCAGCGATGCGCGCGCATCCGCTCGGTCGCGATGCCGCCGATGTCGGCGAGGCCGTCGCCGACGACCACCATTTCGTGCAGATGGCGACGAGTTTTGGCGGCGGACGAATCGTCGACTGGCTGTCGGGCGAGCAACTACCCCGGATCTGCTGAGGCCTACGATGCGCATTCTGCTCCTGTCGCATTCTTTCAACAGCCTGACACAGCGTCTTCATGTCGAACTGCGCGAGCGGGGCCACGAGGTCTCGGTCGAGCTCGACATCCATGCCGACGTCACGCGGGAGAGCGTGACGCTGCATCGGCCCGATCTGGTGATCGCGCCGTTTCTCAAGCGGGCGATCCCCGACGACGTCTGGCGCAAGGTGTGCTGCCTGGTCGTGCATCCCGGCCCGCCCGGCGACCGTGGGCCCGCGGCGCTCGACTGGGCCATTCTCGAGGGGGCGACCGAGTGGGGCGTCACGGTGCTGCAGGCGGATGGCGAGTTCGATGCCGGTCCGGTCTGGGCTTTTCGCACGTTTCCGATGCGGCGTGCTCCGAAGTCCAGCATTTACCGCAATGAGGTCACCTCATGCGCGGTCGAATCGGTGCTGGAAGCCATCGACGCGATCGAAGCGGGATGTCCGACGCCGCAGCCGATGTGCAAGGGCGACGCCCGCATTCGCGTGCGCGGACCGTGCCATCAGGCGGACCGGGCGATCGACTGGCAGCACGACACGACCGAGACCGTTCTGCGCAAGATCAACAGCGCCGACGGCATGCCGGGGCTGGTCGACAGCCTGTTCTTTCAGGATGTCCGGCTGTTCGACGCCCATGAAGCGCGAGATGTTTCCGGTGTGCCCGGTACGGTCGTGGCGCAGTGCGACGGGGCCCTGGCCCGTGCGACGGTCGATGGCGCGGTGTGGATCGGACATGTGCGGCAGCTTGCGCCGAAGAGCCTGAAGCGATCCGCGGCAAAGGTGTTCGCCGAGCAAGCGGCGAACCTGCCGCGGCGCCCGGATTGCGGCTATGCTCCAACTCAATATCGCGAGCATGGTGAGGTCGGCGAGTTGCAGTTCTCCTTCTACAACGGCGCGATGGCGACGGACGACTGTGAAACGTTGCTCGATGCCTACCGCGCCGCGCTGGCTCGCCCGACCAAGGTGCTGCTCCTGACCGGCGGTTTCGACTATTGGTCGAACGGCATTCACCTGGCCGAAATCGAGGCCGCGGACAGCGCGGCCGACGAATCCTGGCGCAACATCAACGCCATCGACGACCTGGCCCGCGCCATCATTGAGACCACCGACCGCCTGGTGATATCAGTCATTCGCGGCAATGCAGGAGCCGGCGGCGTGTTCCTCAGCCTGGCGGCCGACGAGGTCTGGGCCAGCGACCAGATCGTGCTCAATCCGCATTACAAGGACATGGGCAATCTGTTCGGCTCCGAATATTGGACCTACCTGTTGCCGCGCCGCGCCGGCGCCGAGAGCGCGACTAGGATCACGCAGTGCCGGCTGCCGATGGGCGTCGCCGAGGCGCAGCGCCTCGGGATCGTCGACCGCGTCCTCGCACGCGACGAGCTCGCGCGCGAGAGTCTCGTGAAGCTCGCTGCCGCTGCAGGTGCGGATCGAGGTTTCGCCGCGCGTCTCGCCGACAAGCAAGGGCGCCGCGCGGCGGACGAGGCCGAAAAGCCCCTGCAGGCCTATCGCGACGAGGAGCTGCGGCGGATGAGGCTCAATTTCTACGGCTTCGATCCGAGCTACCATGTCGCCCGCTACAACTTCATCCACAAGGTGCCGAAGTCGCGTACGCCGCTGACCATCGCCAACCACCGGTCGCGGCGGACGGCCGAGCGACCTGGATCCATGGTGGTGCCCTCATGAGCGTGCTGGGAACCGTTCTCGTCATCGACGACGAAATCCGTTCGCAGGAAGCGCTGCGACGCGTGCTCCGCGAGGATTTCGAGGTGCTCTGCGCCGGCAGCGCAGCAGACGCGGAAAAATTGCTGGAAGGCGAGATCGTCCACGCCATCCTCTGCGACCAGCGTATGCCGCATGAATCAGGTGTCAGCTTCCTCAAGCGGGTTCGGGAGCTCTGGCCTGACCCGGTGCGGATGATCATTTCGGGCTATTCCGATTCCGAAGACATTATCGCCGGTCTCAACGAGGCCGGCATCTATCAGTACATCACGAAGCCGTGGCAGCCGGACAAGCTCATCGATATCGTCAAGGAGGCGGTTCAGCTCTACCGCCTGCAAAAGGAGACGGAGACCGCCGGCGTCGACGTCAAGGCGACGCCCGAGCACATCAAGAAGGTCGTCTCGGTCAAGCGCGGGGTTGCCAAGCAGCTCTACGATTTCGACCGCATCGTGCATTCCCCGGAAAGCCCGATGCACAGGGTGATCGAGCTCGGCAAGCGCGCCGCGGACTACGACATCTCCGTGCTCATCACGGGCGAGTCCGGGACCGGAAAGGAGCTGCTCGCGCGCGCCATTCACTACGGCTCGGCGCGCGCCAACAAGGCCTTCGTGGTCGAGAACTGCGGCGCATTGCCGGACGAGCTGCTCGAAAGCGAGCTGTTCGGCTGCAAGAAGGGCGCTTTCACCGGCGCCTACCAAGACCGCATCGGCCTGTTCGAGGTCGCCGACGGCGGCACGATCTTCCTCGACGAGATCGGCGAGACCTCGCCGGCGTTCCAGGTCAAGCTGTTGCGGGTGTTGCAGGAGAGCGAGATCCGCCCGCTCGGCGCGCAGCGGGTGCGCAAGGTCGACGTCCGCGTGGTCGCGGCGACCAACCGGGACCTCGAGGCGGAGGTCGAGGCGGGCCGCTTCCGGCGCGATCTCTATTATCGTCTGGCGGCGTTCCCGGTCCACATGCCGGCACTGCGGGAGCGCCCGATGGACGTTCCCCTGATCGCGGAAGGGGTGCTGTCCTCCGTCAAGGCCTCGTTCAATCGGCCTGGCCTGCGCTTTGCAGCTTCCGCCCTCGACGCCTTCGTCAAATACCATTGGCCGGGCAATGTGCGCGAGCTTCAGAACGAGATCCAGCGCATGGCTGTTCTGGCCGATGCCGACGAATTGCAGGCCCCGCCGCCGCTCGGGCGGCGGAACGCCAGACAGCCGGCGGCGCAGGTCCATGGCAAGCTGAACGGCTCGGCGAGCCTCAAGGACAAGGTGGAGGATCTCGAGAAGTCGGTTATCATCGCCTATCTGGAGCGGTACGAAGGCAATATCAGTCGGGTCGCGAGCGAGCTCGGGTTGTCGCGCGTCGGTCTAAGGAACAAGCTGTCCAGGTATGATCTGAGAAAAAATGCCAAAGGCGACGCATTCCCCTGAAGCCGGCGAGACCGAATCGCTGCTCAAGCTGATCACCAATCGCGAGACGATCGAGTTCGATCCCGAGCGCGAGGGCGCCTGGATCGAAGTCATCCGCAAGATGGACGAGGTCTATTCCGACCTCCTGCGCTACGAGGTCGACCTCGAGCACAAGAATGCGGAGCTCGAGGAAGCGCAGGCTTTCGTCACCAACGTCATCGAATCCGTCTCCGACATCCTCATCGTCTGCGACGCAAAAGGGCTGATGCAGCAGGTCAATTCCGCGTTCCAGCACACCCTCGGGCGTGGTGTCGCGGACATCGTCGGCAGGAACATCGCTGATGTCATCGTCGACGCCGACAATGCAAGGCTGGTGCCGCTGTTGAAGCCGCGCGGCGCCTCCGACGTGGTCGATGGCGAGCTGCGATTTTCGAGTGAGGGCGGCAGCTCCGACCTGTTCGCCATCAACAGTTCACCCCGCCATGATCACCGCGGCCGTTTCATCGGCGTGGTGCTGACGGGGCGTCCGATCGGCGAACTTCGCCGCGCCTACGAGGCGCTGCACAAGGCGCATCACGAGTTACAGCGCGCGCAGCGGCAGCTGGTCGAACAGGAGAAGATGGCGAGCCTCGGCCGGCTCGTCGCCGGCGTCGCGCACGAACTGAACAACCCGATCAGCTTCGTCTATGGCAACATCCACACCCTGATGCGCTATCGCACCGCGATCGTCGCCTATCTCGACGCGGTTCACGGCAAGGGCGAGGCCGGCGATCTCCCGGCGCAAAGGAAGAGCCTGCGTATCGACGAGATCCTCGAGGACTTCGGTCCGCTGATCGAAGGCACGATGGAAGGCGCGGTCCGTATCAGCGAGATCGTGAAGAATTTGCGCCGGCTGTCCTTCAGCAAGCTCGACGAGGTCGAACGCGTCAATATCGAGCGCCTCATCAACACCGCGGTGCTGTGGGCCGTGCGTACCAAGCAGGTGCGCATCGATTTGCAGATGGAGGTCGAGCCGGAGCTCTGGATCTCAGGCAATGAGGGGCAGCTGCACCAGGTGATCGTCAATCTCGTCGAGAACGCCGTCGATGCGATGCGCGGCACCGAGTTGCCGCGGCTCGTCGTCTCCGCCGCACGCGAGGGCAACGAGATCGTGTTCAAGATCTCGGATAACGGTCCGGGTATCGACAAGGATCATCTGAGTCATATTTTCGAGCCGTTCTTCACCACAAAGCGCGTCGGCGAGGGCACCGGGCTCGGTCTGTGGATCAGCTACGGTATCGTCCGCGAGCACGGCGGCGAGCTGTGTGCCACCAACGAGCCGGGCGGGGGCGCGACGTTCTCCTTCGCGCTGCCGGCAACGTAGGCGCCTGACCGCAATCATCCAGGCGAGCGAGGCGCTGCCAAGCTGAGCGTCGGATCGTTCTTCCGAAAGTGATGGGCTGGATAGCTCGTATCGCGGCGGCATGGTCCGATGACGATGCTGCTCGAAATTGTCTTTGTAACATAAGGCCGTTGCTGGACTTCTGCGAAGTCGCTCGGCCGTCCGCGCGAAAGCGGGCCGCGCCACGTCGGCACAACGCGAGACCACAGATCCGCGTCGTCATGCCCCTCATGCGCGAACGCAGCGCGTCATCGGGTTATCATCGGCCGCACCAGATCAAATCACAGGATGACCGCACTGATGTACTGTTCGATATGATGCCATGATAGTTCCATGTGGATTGCGTCTGATGGCTTATACAATTTTGGCATTTATTGCTGGTTGCGTTGGGAATGTCAGCCTCGAATGAAATTCCCGATTCCGGGCTGGCAAGCCTTATGCTTTTGCTCCGATTCTTAAGGCGCTGTGGCCATCGCCAGCCGATCCCGAGAGAGTTTCAGTCTCCCCAAATTATTTCCGATCGCGTCTTGCTCTTTTCCATCGGTTGCGACATTCTGTCTTTGCACATACGGGTAGTGCATGGGGAATAGGGGAATGTTGGCTGGCGAATGTGAATGACGCTCCTTTATTGTCTCGCGCCCGTCACGAACCAGGCTGAGTAGTCACGACTCGCCATAGTTCGCATCGCGGCACCTCCACTCAATCAATAGAAGACGCTTCGCAGGAAGCCCGGCCGGCCGATCCAAGGCGACGGCGGCGATTGCCTGCGTCCGGAGATCTGTTGGGAGGCTGTCCGCAATGGCAGTCGGGCATCACCGGCGGCAAGCTGTGTGATTGAGGGACCGTTATCCACGAAACCGGCCAACGCCAGATCCCCAGACGTGGTCTGAGTTGCGTCAGCGTGATCTGAGATCAACTGCCGGTTCGGGGGGAGGCGGGAATGCCCAATACGACAAACGTCAGCAACACCACGATTTCGCTCACAGACGGCAGCAGCCTGATCGTCACCGGCACCAACGATACGGTGCTGGTGAATTCCGGATGGGTGGAGCTGAATACTCCCGGTGGAACGATTACCGTCAACGGGACGAACGATACGCTGTCGATTGCGAGCGCGGGCAGTTCGGCCGTGATGAACGGTAGCGGCAACTCGGTGTCGCTCAGCAGCAACGCGGACACGGTGACGCTGAACGGCAACAACGAGACTGTGACCGTTGGCGCCAGCGCGACCAATGCGGTCGTGAATCTCAACGGGACGGGCAGTACGGTATCAGGGCAGTACGGCACCTCGGTCAATATCTTCGGAGCGAGCGCCACCGCGACGGTGTCCGGCAGCTGGGAGGCCGTGCAGCTTGCGGGTGATTATCAGTCGGTGGCGTTGCTGGGCACCAGCGACAAGCTGGTGCTGAGCGGCAACTACATCACGGTGAATACGGCGGGCGCAAACAATGTGACGTTGGCTGGCATCAACGATACAGTGACGCTGAGCGGGTCGGGCGTGATGCTGTCGTTGACCGGCACGAGCGACAGCGCGACGGTGACGACGACTGGCGCCAGCGTAGGCATCAATGGCAATCAAAACACGGTGAGCGCTTCGGGCTCGAGCGTCGGGATCTCCATGGTCGCCAACGGTACGGCGACGGTACTGGGCAGTAGCGACACGATAACGGTCGCCGGCAACCAGAATTCGGTGACGGTGACGGGGAGCAACGATGTTGTGACGGTGAGCGGCAACGGCGATCGCGTGACGCTGACCGGTGACGGCCACCAGGTGACGGTGAGCGGCACCACCGACACCGTGATCGTGAACGGCAACAATGAAGCGGTGACGCTGACCGGGACGAACGGCACGCTGTCGCTGAACGGCACTGGCGACATGGTAACGGTGAGCGGCACTGGCGCCTGGGGCACGATCACGACAGCAAGCGCAGCGAGCTTCACGCTCACCAATGGCTCCGCCGGGGAGACGCTCAACACCAATGGCAGCAATGTGCTGGTTGGCGTCTCCGGCAACGCGTTGACGGTCAACGGCAGCGGCAACTCGGTATCGGTCACCAAATCCTTCGACACGGTGACGCTGAATGGCAGCAACGAAACCGTGAACCTTGGCGCCGGCGCGTTCTATACCCTGATCAACCTCAACGGGGCGGGTAACACGGTCTCGGGAGGCGTACCGGCATCGGTCACGTCGGTCGTATTGTCGGGAACCGGCAGCTCGGCGACGGTCGTTGGCAACGGCTATGGCGTAACGCTTGCGGGTACGAGCGAAGCGGTGACTCTGATCGGCACCGGCGATGTTTTGACATTGAGCGGCAACTACATCACGCTGAGCACATCGGCCGCCAGCAATGTGACGTTGAGCGGAACCGGCGATACTGTGACGCTCGGCGGCAACGGCCTGATCGTGTCGCTCGCCGGCACAAGCGATAGCGCGACGCTGACGGGGACCGGCGCCAGCGTAGGCGTCAACGGCAATCAGAACACGGTGAGTGCGTCTGGCTCGACCGTGGGGATATCCACGATCGCCAACGGCACGGCGACGGTGCTGGGTAATAGCGACACGATAACGGTCGCCGGCAATCAGAACTCGGTGGCGGTGACCGGCAACAACGACGTCGTGACGGTGAGCGGCAACGGCGATCGCGTGACGCTGACCGGCGATGGCCACCAGGTGACGGTGAGCGGCACCACTGACACCGTGATCGTGAACGGCAACAACGAGACGGTCTCGCTGACCGGGACGAACGGCACGCTGTCGCTGAGCGGCACCGGCGACGTGGTGACGGTGAGTGGCACCGGCGCGTGGGGCACGATCACGACGACGAACGCGGCGAGCTTCACGCTCACCAACGGCTGGAGCGGAGAGACGCTCAACACCAGTGGCAGCAATGTCGCGGTTAGTGCCTATTCGAATGCGTTGACGATTAACGGTAGCGGCAATTCCGTGTCGGTTAATAATACCCTGGACACGGTGACGCTGAACGGCAGCAACGAGACCGTGAGCCTGGGCGCCAGCGCGTACTCCGCCCGGATCAACCTCAACGGGACCGGAAGCACGGTCTCGGGGGCTGTGCCGGCGTTGGGCGCGGTCGTCGTTCTGTCAGGGACCGGCAACTCGGCGACGGTCGTCGGCAATGGCTATGGCGTAACGCTTGCGGGTACGAGCGAAGCGGTGACTCTGGTCGGCACCGGCGATGTTTTGACATTGAGCGGCAACTACATCACGCTGAGCACATCGGCCGCCAGCAATGTGACGTTGAGCGGAACCGGCGATACTGTGACGCTCGGCGGCAACGGCCTGATCGTGTCGCTCGCCGGCACAAGCGATAGCGCGACGCTGACGGGGACCGGCGCCAGCGTAGGCGTCAACGGCAATCAGAACACGGTGAGTGCGTCTGGCTCGACCGTGGGGATATCCACGATCGCCAACGGCACGGCGACGGTGCTGGGTAGTAGCGACACGATATCGGTCTCCGGCAATCAGAACTCGGTGACGGTGACCGGCAACAACGACGTCGTGACGGTAAGCGGCAACGGCGATCGCGTGACGCTAACCGGCGATGGCCACCAGGTGACGGTGAGCGGCACCACTGACACCGTGATCGTGAACGGCAACAACGAGACGATTGCGCTGACCGGGACGAACGGCACGCTATCGCTGAGCGGCACCGGCGACGTGGTGACGGTGAGCGGCACCGGCGCGTGGGGCACGATCACGACGACGAACGCGGCGAGCTTCACGCTCACCAACGGCTGGAGCGGAGAGACGCTCAACACCAGCGGCAGCAATGTGGCGGTGAATGCCTACTCCAACGCCCTGACGATCAACGGCAACGGCAACTCGGTGTCGGTCAATAATACCCTGGACACGGTGACGCTGAACGGCAGCAACGAGACCGTGAGTCTTGGCGCCAGTGCGTACTCTGCCCTGATCAACCTCAACGGGACAGGAAGCACGGTCTCCGGGGCTGTTTCGGCATTGGCTGCGGCGGTCGTTCTGTCGGGGACCGGTAGCTCGGCGACAGTGATCGGCAACGGCTATGGCGTGACGCTTGCGGGTGCGAGCGAGACGGTGACGCTGATCGGCACCGGTGATCGACTGACGCTGAGCGGCAACTACATCACGGTGAACACGTCGGCTGCCAGCAACGTGACGCTGAGCGGGACCGGCGATGCGGTGACGCTCGGCGGCAACGGCCTGATCTTGTCGCTGGCCGGCACAAGCGACAGTGCAACACTGACGGGCAGCGGCGCCAGCGTGAGCGTCAACGGCAATCAGAACACGGTGAGCGCGTCTGGCTCGACCGTCGGGATCTCTATGGTCGCCAACGGCACGGCGACGGTGCTGGGCAATAGCGACACGATAACGATCGCCGGCAACCAGAACTTGGTGACGGTGACGGGCAACAACGACGTCGTGACGGTCAGCGGGACAAGCGACCGTGTGACGATCACCGGCGACAACAGCACGGTGACGGTGAACAACAGTTACGACACCGTGACGGTCAACGGCAACAATGCGACGCTGACGCTCACCGGCGCGGCCGAGGTCGTGTCGCTGAGCGGGACCGGCGACGTGGTGACATTGAGCGGGACCGGAACGTATGCCACCGTCACGACGACCAACGCTGCAAACTTCACGCTCACCAATGGCTGGAGTGGGGAAACGCTCAACACCAGCGGCAGTAATGTGACGGTCGGCGCCTACTCCAACAACCTGATCGTCAACGGCAACGGCAACTCGGTGTCGGTCATCCATACTCAGGACACCGTGACGCTGAACGGCAGCAATGAATACGTCGCCCTGGGCGGAAGCAACAACGTTGTGACCTCGTCCGGCAATAGCGATACGGTGGTCGTCAGCGGTAACGATGACGTCGTCACCCTGACCGGTAGCTATGAAAACATCATTTCCAGCAAGGCCGTGACAGTCACCGCGACCGGCGCCTATGACGATATCACGATTAACAGCGGCAGCGGAGCGGGGACGTCGTGGGTCACCCTCGGGGGCGTGAGCGGGATCGTCCAGGCGAGCTTGGGGACGACGCTGCGGATCTCGGCGACGACTGGATCGGTCAACGTCAACGACATCGAAACCATTGTCTTCGGCAACAATACCAACACGGTGACCCTCGCCAACGGGACGGGAACGATCACGTTGGTCGGCGTCGCCTCCGTGACCGCTGCTCTCGCGGGCACCACCGGCAATGATACCATGACGGGGACATCGGGTAACGACATCCTCGACGCCAAGGGCGGCATCGACAGCGTGGTGGGCGCAGGCGGCGATGATGCCTATGTCTTCCACAAGGGCTATGGCCAGCTCACGATCAACAACTACTCGGCGAGCAATAACAATTCGCTGGGAACGCTGTCGTTTGACTCCTCCGTGCTGACTAGCGACGTGCTGATCTCGCGCGGCGGCGTCGGGTTCGGTGATCTCATCATCCAGATTCCGTCCACGGGCGACCAGGTCACGGTCAGCGGCGGCTTCGGTAACAGCGCCAACGGCTTGCGGCAGGTGCTGTTCGCCAGCGGCACGGCCTGGAACATGGCATATCTCGGTGCCCATGCTGGCTACGACGTCAACGTCGATGGCAGCACCAGCACGATCAACGCGAGCAACGTGCTGATCCAGATGCCGGCCAACAACGCGACCGTGACCGTCAACGGTAGCAACGACCCGATCACGGTGACAGGCACAAGCGATACCGTGATCGTCAACGGAAGCAATGACACGGTGACCGCCAATGCGACGGCGGTGACGGTCACAGGCACCGGCAGCGCGGTGACCATCAGCGGCAATGGCAACGCCGTCTCGGTCGCGGGAACGAACGACACTGCGACGCTGGTCGGGACGTCCGACATCGTCACGGTCAGCGGTAGCAATGCTGTCATCAATACAGCCAATGCGGTGACGGCAACCGTGACCGGGACGGGAAGCTCGGCCACGATCGGCGGCAATGGTGATATCCTGGCGATCACGGGGACGAGCGATGCCGTCACGCTGACCGGAACCGGCGCGAGCGTCACTATCAGCGGCGCTGCGGTGACCCTGAACGCCGCCAGCGCATCGGTTGGCGTGACTGCAAGCGGCAGTTCGGCCAGCATCAATGGCACCGGAAATAGTGTGTCGGTCTCCGGCAACAGCGAGCAGGTCTCGTTGTCGGGCAACAATGCAAGTGTGACGGTCAGCGGCGTCAGTGACGTCCTCGCGGTTAGTGGCAGTAATGTCAGCATCAGCACGGCCAGTGCGGCGGCGATCACGGTCACGGGGACGGCCGGCTCGGCCACGATCACCGGCGACGGCGACTCGGTCTCGATTTCGGGGGCCAGCGACCAGGTCACGATTGCCGGCAACAACGAGGTCGTGACGATCAGCGGAACCGGCGATTCGCTTGCGATCAGCGGCGGCAATGCCTCCGTGACCACGACCAGTGCGGCCGCGATCACGATCACGGGGGCTGCAAGCTCGGCCACCGTGACCGGCGATGGCAACGCCTTGTCAATCACGGGCGCCAGCGACCAGGTGACGCTGACCGGAAATGGGACGGCGGTCACGATCAGCGGCGTCAGCGACACGCTCGTGATCAGCGGAAGCAATGAGACGATCACGACGACGAGCGCGGCTGCCATCACGCTGACCGGCATCGGCAGCACGGCGACCGTCAACGGCGCCGGAAACATCATCTCGATCACGGGCACCAGCGATCGGGCAACGGTCACCGGCAACGGCGAGACCGTCAGCATCGGCGGGGCCGGCAATAGCCTCGTCATCAGTGGCACCGGCGAGACGATCACGACCAACAGCGCCGCGGCGGTGACGATCACGGGCACCGCCAGCTCGGCAACGATCACGGGAGACGGCAATGCCGTCACCGTCGCGGGCACCAGCGATGTCGTGACGCTGAGCGGTACGGGCGACAGCCTGACCATCAGCGGCAGCGCCGCGACGATCGGCGCCTCCGCCGCACTGACCGTCACGATGACCGGACTCAGGAGTTCGGCGACGATCGGCGGCAATGGCCATGCCGTGGCGATCACCGGCAGCAGCGATGCCGTGACATTGACGGGCACCGCGGATAGCGTCGTGGTCAGCGGCACGGCCGCAACCGTGACCACCAGCAGCGCGACGTCGGTGACTCTGACGGGCACCGGCAGCTCGGCAACGGTCAATGGCAGCGGCAACACGGTTGCGCTCACCGGCAACAGCGAACGTGCGACGCTGTCAGGCAACAATGCAGTCGTGTCCATCGGCGGCGTCAGCGACACACTCGTGCTCAGCGGGAGCAATGCGTCCGTCACGACCACCAGCGCGGCGACGATCACGGTCAACGGGACCGGCAGCTCGGCAACGATCAGCGGCAATGGCAACAAGGTCTCGGTTACGGGAGCCAGCGACCAGATTACGCTGAGCGGCACTGGTGACAGCGTGACGGTGAGCGGGGCCAACGCTTCGCTTGCCATCAGCGGTAGTGCTTCCGTTACCACGACCAGCGCCGCGTCGGTCACCGTCAACGGGACCGGCAGTGCGGCAACCGTGAGCGGCAATGGCAATTCGGTGTCCATCACCGGAGCCGGCGACCAGGCGACTGTGACCGGCAGCAACGTCACCGTGGCGATCAGTGGAACCAGCGACATCCTCGCGATCAGCGGCAGCAATGCCTCCGTGAGCGCGACCCATGCGGCGACGATCACGGTGAACGGGACCACAAGCTCAGCCAGCATCGGCGGCGACGGCCATGCGGTGACGATTGCCGGTACCAACGACCAGGTAGCGCTTGCCGGCAACAACGCCTCGGTGAACGTCACAGGGACGGGCGCGACGCTTGCCGTCAGCGGGAGCAACGAGTCCGTGACGACGACCCATGCGGCGGCGATCACGGTCGCCGGCGCCGGCAGCTCGGCTTCGGTAACCGGCAACGGAAACATGGTGTCGATCACAGGAAGCGGCGACCAGGTGACTTTGACCGGCACCAGCGACAGCGTCAGCATCACTGGCGCGAGCGCCACGCTCGCCCTCAACGGCAGCGCGTCGGTGACCACGACCAGCGCGGCGTCGATCACGATTGCAGGGATCGGCAGTTCCGCATCGGTGACCGGCGACGGCAACGCGGTCGCGATCACGGGTGCCAGCGAGCAGGTGGCCGTGACCGGCAACAGCGCGACCGTGACCGTCACGGGCAGCAACGACACTCTCGTGATCGCCGGCAGCAATGACACGGTCACGACGAGCAGCGGCGCGGCGATTACGGTCGCCGGCGCGGGCAGCTCGGCCGTGATCCTCGGCGACGGAAACGTCGTTGCCGTTACGGGGGCGGGCGATAGCGTGACACTGACCGGTTCGGGTGGCAACGTGACCATCAGCGGCACCGACGCTGTGATCGATGCGACCGGCGCACTTACGGTCACCGTCACGGGGATGGCGAGTTCGGCGACGATCGGCGGGGATGGCCACGTGGTGACCATCAGCGGCACCAGCGACGCCGTGACCCTGACTGGAACGAGCGATGCCGTGACGGTTACGGGTACCGGCACGACAGTGACCACGGCAAGTGCAGCCTCGGTGACCGTGGCGGGCACTGGCACCTCTGCGACGGTCAACGGCAACGGCAATGCCATTGCCATCGCGGGCACTAGCAATCTGGTGACCGTGAGCGGTGACAATGAGACTGTCGACATCGGCGGCACCGGCGATATCCTGGTGATCAGCGGCAGCAATGCCTCAGTGAGTACAACCAGTGCTGCAGCTGTGACGGTAACGGGGGCCGGCAGCTCGGCGGCGATCAGTGGCGACGACGACACCATCGCGATCACCGGCGACGGCGACCTGGTCACGGTGACCGGCAACAACGAGGCCGTCAGCATCAGTGGCGTCGGCGACACCCTGGTCATCAGTGGCAGCAATGCGTCGGTGACCACTGCCAGCGCGGCAACCGTGACCGTAACGGGAACCGGCAGCTCGGCGACCATTGGCGGCGATGGCGACACCGTTGCGATCACGGGCACCAGCGACGTGGTGACGGTGACCGGCGATAACGAGGTCATCGATATCAGCGGCGCCGGTAACGCGCTTGTCGTCAGTGGCAGCAACGACACCGTGATCGCAACGAGCGCAGCAGCGGTGACGCTCGCCGGCACAGGCAGTTCGTTGACCCTTGGGGGCGACGGTCATTCCGTGGCTATCACAGGGACCGGCGATCACGTCACGCTGACGGGCAGCGGCGATACCGTCACGATCGGCGGGATCAACGGCACCATCATCGCCAGCGGGACGAACGAACTGTATCTTGCCGATCGTGGCACCGGCCAGGTGACCATCGACAATGCAACCGCATCGGGAGCTGCTGCACAAGGTGAGCTTGATTTCGCGTCCGACGTGGCGAGCCAGGATCTCTGGTTCGTCCAGAGCGGAGACGATCTCATCATCGACATCCTCGGCACGCAGGATCAGTTCACGATCAGTGACTGGTTCGGGGCGAACCCGAGCTCGGCACTGGCGGAGATCGCGGCCGGCGACGGCCTGCATCTCGACAGCTCGGTTTCGCAGCTCGTTCAGGCGATGGCTTCCTACGCGAGTGCCAACCCCGGTTTCACGCCCTCGACGGCGACGCAGATGCCGAACGATCCAAGTCTCCAGACGGCGATTGCTTCGGCATGGCACTAACTGAGGACATTGGCGCGGGCGCTGCAAGCTTCGATGAGGCGGTCGACGCCCTGCGTGCGGGTCGGCTTGAAGAAGCCGAGTCCGCATGCAACGCGATCCTGCAGGCGGATCCCTGCCATCATGGCTGCATGAATGTGTTGGGGATCGCCGCGCTGTTGCGCGGACAGGCCGCTCGAGCACGTGAGCGTCTCGAACGAGCCGTCGCGCTTGCCCCTGAGAACGCCAGCTATCGCGTGAACCTCGGGAAGGTGCTGCAGTCGCTTGGTGCGCTGGACGAGGCGGAGCGGCACTTTCGCGACGCTATCCGCCTTGGTTCAGACGAGATCGATGGTCGGCTTGGCCTCGCTCATCTGCTGCGGGCCGCAGGGCGGCTCGATGAAGCCTCCAGCTGTCTCTCCGAAGTGGTGCGGCTGCGACCGGAGGATGCGGACGTGCGCGGTATCCACGCCAACCTGCTGCAGGAACTCGGACGCATCGATGATGCGGAGCTGCACTACCAGGAGGCTTGCCGCATCAGGCCGGCGTTTCCTGAAGTGCTCAACAATCTCGGCAATCTCTGCCAGGCGCGGGGGCGCCTGGAGGAGGCCGAGACGTATTTTCGGCAGGCGTTGTCCTGCCGGCCGGAGTTTCCGGAGACCTGCAACAATCTCGGCAATCTCCTGCGCGAACTCGGTCGTCCGGAGGAGGCGGAGACCTACTGCCGCGAGGCGCTGCGGCTGCGGCCCGATTATCCGATCGCGCACAACAACCTTGGCAACGCGCTCAAGGAGCGCGGCATCTACGACGCGGCGGAATTCCATTACCGCGAAGCGATCCGCCTGAAGCCGGACTATGCCGAAGTCTACAACAATCTCGGCTCGCTGTTCGGCGACTTTGCCGAACTCGACAAAGCCGAGGACTGCTATCGCCGCGCTATCCAGATGCGTCCCAACTATTCCGAGGCGTTGTCCAATCTAGGGATGACGCTGCTCGGCGCCGGAAAATTCGAGGAAGGATGGCCGGCTTACGATGACCACCGCAAGGTCGAGCGGCGCGACGATCTTACCGGCGCGCCATGGATCGGTGACGATCTCGATGGGCGCACGCTGCTGGTCTACGCCGAGCAGGGATTCGGTGACGTGCTTCAATTCTGCCGGTTCGTGCCGCTCGCTGCGGGGCGAGGGCGCATCGTCTTCGAGGTGCCGCGGCCGCTGCTCGGGCTCCTTGCGCAATTGCCCGGCGTCGACCAGATTGTCGCGCGTGGCGACAAGCTGCCGCATTACGACGTCCGCTGTGCGCTGATGAGTCTGCCGCGCTGGCTCGGCGTTACCTTCGACCGGATTCGGGGTGAAGCACCTTATCTCGCTGCCGATCGCAGTCGCATCGCCAAATGGCGCAGCCGTGTCGAGGCTTTGCCGGGGCTGCGTGTGGGCCTTGCCTGGGCGGGAAACCCGGCCTTGGCGAACGACAGGCGTCGATCTATTACGCTTGAAACGCTCGCTGGGCTCGGGGATATAGCGGGTGTCTCGTTCGTGTCGTTGCAGAAGGGCGAGGCTTCGAGACAGGCCGCGTCGCCGCCGCCCGGCCTCGTCGTGCACGACTGGACCGCTGAGCTCGCCGATTTCGCCGACACTGCAGCGTTGATTTCAACGCTCGACCTCGTGATTACCGTCGACACCTCGATCGTACATCTGACGGGGGCGCTTGGCCGGCCGGTCTGGCTGCTCAACAGGTTCAACAGTTGCTGGCGCTGGCTGTTCGATCCCACCCGTAGTCCCTGGTACGCGACGCTACGGCAGTTCAAGCAGCCCGCGCCCGGTAACTGGGACGCCGTGGTCGGGGAAGTCAAGGCGGCACTTGCGGTGCGGGCAGCGGATGCGACGCCGCCGGGCGCCTTTGATGAGGCGCTGAGACATCACTTGGCCGGCCGTATCGAGCGCGCCGAGATCATCTATCGGCGCCTGCTGAACAAGCATCCTGATCACGCCGGAAGCCTGCACTTGCTCGGAGTCATCCATTTTCAGCGGCGCGAGCCCGCGCGCGCCGTCGATCTTATCGGCCGGGCGATCGAACTGGAGCCAAAGGACAGCAATTTCCGGCACAATTTCGCCAACGCCCTTGGTGCTCTGGGGCGGCGTGCGGAAGCCGAGGCCCAGTATCGCGCTGCGATCGGCCTTGACGAGAATCATGTGGACGCGCACGGCGCGCTCGGCATGCTGCTCCTGGAAACAGGGCGGCTCGATGCCGCGGAGCCGCATCTTCGGCAAGCCTACCACCTCAGGCCGTCGTCTGAGATGACATGCAACAATTTCGGCATCCTGCTGTGTCGCAGGGACGAGCTCGAGGACGCCGAGGCGAAGTTTCGCGAAGCCTTGCAGATCAATCCCGATTTTGCCCCCGCGCATGCCAACCTAGGCAGCGTTCTGCGCAGCCGTGGCGCGCTCGACGGAGCCGAACGGCATTGTCGTCTCGCGCTTGCGCGCGACGCGAACCTCGCCGAAGGACATTTCGTTCTCGCTCAGGTGCTCGAGGGGCGCGAGTGCTACGAAGAGGCGGAGCGGGAGTATCGCAAGGCGATCGCGCTAAAACCGGGTTGCGCAGACTGGTATAACGATCTCGCCAAGCTGCTTATCGATCTGCGCAGGCTCGACGAGGCTTGGCCCCTGTTCGACCAGACCCTGCGCATGCAGCCTGATCACCCCGAAGCCCACAGCAACCGTGCGATCGCGCGCTTACTGACCGGCGATCATGTGGAGGGGTGGAGGGAATACGAGTGGCGATGGAAGCTGAAGAAGCGGCCGGGCCGGCTCGACGACTTTACGCAGCCGGTCTGGAACGGTGAGGATATTAGCGGCCAGACGCTTCTGATCCATGCCGAGCAGGGGTTTGGCGATACGATTCAGTTCTGTCGGCTGGTTTCACTGTTGCGGAGTGGCGCGCGCGTGGTCCTCGAGGTGCAACGCGCGCTTGCGCCCTTGCTGAAAGATCTTCCTGGCGTCGATATCATCGTTCCGCGCGGCGATCCCCTTCCGCATTTCGACGTTCATTGCCCGCTCCTTGGTCTTGCGCGTTTACTCGGGCTATCGCTGACGGACGTGCCTGGTCGGGTTCCATATCTCGTTCCGGATGCCGCGCGGATGGAGATCTGGCAGAAGCGGCTTCGTCCCGTTGGGGGCTTTCGCGTCGGCCTCGCTTGGGCAGGTAGTCCGACGATGGCGGACGATCGCCGCCGGTCGATTGCGCCGGACCTTTTCGCGGAGCTTGCGAGAATACCAGGCGTGTCATTCGTCTCTTTGCAGAAGAGTGCTCCAGGGCAGGCGATCACCGCGCCGTCCGGCTTGATGCTGCACGACTTCACGGACAACCTGAACGATTTTGCCGATACCGCGGCCTTGATCGCCAATCTTGACCTGACGATCAGCGTCGACACTGCGGTAGTCCACGTCGCTGGCGCGCTGGGGCGTCCCGTGTGGCTCCTCAACCGCTTCAATGGTTGCTGGCGCTGGCTGCTCGATCGCAATGATTGCCCGTGGTATCCGACGTTGCGGCAGTTCCGCCAGTCGCGGCCGGGAGCTTGGGGCAGCGTCGTCGCAGAGATCGCGCAGGCGCTTGAGCTCGCTCGTGATCCGCTGGAATCCGCGACGATGTCGGCGGCAGAATAACGCAAGGTGAGGCGACGGTTCGATAAGACTTTACGAAAGTTCCATGTCGACAGAGTACGTCGCAGACCTTGCGAGTCCGGGAGAACGTGTCGTGGTCGGACGTGCGATCTAAGGTAGTAGCAGGGGCAGACGTGAGTGTGGAAGCCATAAGGCAAGATACGGGGCTGCAGTGCCTTGCGCTGCTGTTGCGATTTCATCAGATCGCAGTCGATCCCGCTCAGATCGCGCATCAGTTCGCCGGCTCTAGCGTTGGCGTTCAGGAAATGCTTCGCTGCGCCAAGCAGCTCAAGCTCAAAGCGCGAGCAATCCGCGAAAGCTGGTCGGGCCTTCGTAAGCTCTCATTGCCCGCAATCATCGAGCGCCATGACGGCAGCTTCGCCATCCTGGGCAAGGTCGGCGCCGAAGACGTTCTCATTCACGATCCCGTGGTCAATCGTCCGCAGGTGGTCAAGCGCGCCGAGTTCGAACAGGGCTGGACCGGCCGCATCGTGCTGATGACGCGCCGCGCGTCACTGTCCGATCTGGCTCGACGCTTCGACATCACCTGGTTCCTCCAGGCCATGCACAAATATCGCCGGCTGCTCGGTGAAGTGCTGGTTGCATCATTTTTCCTGCAACTTTTTGCATTGGTCATGCCGCTGTTCTTCCAGGTCGTGACCGACAAGGTGCTGGCGCATCGCGGCTACACCACGCTCGACGTGCTGGTGTTCGGCCTGATCGTCGTCTCGATCTTCGAGACCGTCCTCGGCGCGCTCCGGACCTATGTCTTCTCCCACACCACCAACCGGATCGACGTCGAGCTCGGCGCAAGGCTGTTCCGTCACTTGATCGCGCTGCCGATTGCCTATTTCGAGGCGCGGCGGGCAGGTGACTCCGTTGCGCGGGTGCGCGAACTCGAGAACATCAGGAACTTCCTCACCAGCTCTGCGCTGACGCTGGTGATCGATCTCGGTTTCACCTTCGTGTTCCTCGCGGTGATGTTCTACTACTCGCCGTTCCTGACCTGGATCGTGA
>NZ_JXDL01000001.1:2250998-2251750 GCF_001590795.1 Bradyrhizobium sp. AT1 | reverse complement strand
ATCGCACCGTGACCCAGGCCGAGCGCAGGCGGGTGGGACAGGATCTCGTTGCGAGCCTGCTCGACGTTGCGCGCCTCTCTGCGCTGCGCCGCAGCTTTGCCGATCTCGCCGCCCCCCACGATATCGAGGAACCCGCCGGCGCTTCCGAGATCGAGATCGCGCGGACGCGCTCCGCCATGCAGGCGCAGGCCGCCGAGCAACAGGCCAAGCTCGCCTCTGTGATCCAGCAGATCGACCAGAAACGCGCCGAAGCGCAGTCGGTCACGGCCGCCATCGCCAAGATCGACGCAACGTTGCCGCTGCTGGAGGAGACCCTCACCATCCGCAAGAAGGCGATGGACATCCAGTATGGTAACCGCATCGCCTGGATCGACGCCCAGACCCGCCTGATCGACCAGCAGAACGAACGCATCGTGCAGGAGCGCAAGCTGGTCGAGATCGAGGCCGCCCGCCGTGCGCTGGAGCAGCAGTTCGCCCAGACCAGATCCGGCTTCGAGCGGCAGGTCCTAAGCGATCTCTCCGACGCCCAGAAGAAGGCCGACGAGTTCCGGCAGGACGCCATCAAGGCCCAGCGGAAGACCGATGAGCAGCTCCTGCGCGCGCCGATCGACGGGACGGTGCAGCAGCTCGCGATCCACACCGTCGGCGGCGTGGTCTCGCCGGCGCAGCAGCTGATGATGATCGTGCCGCGCGGTTCCAGCATCGAGGTCGAGGCGATGATCTCCAACCGCGACATCGGCTTCGTCGAACAC
>NZ_JXDL01000001.1:2193946-2250978 GCF_001590795.1 Bradyrhizobium sp. AT1 | reverse complement strand
CCGCAAGACGCGGCCGAGAGCAGGGCTGACCGGTGGCATGATTGAGTCCCTGACGGCGGCGTCTATTGCGGCTCGATTCCGGCCGCTTTGATGATCCGTGCCCACTTGCCAATCTCCGACCTCAAGAAAGCTTCGAGCGCATCCGGCGTTGCGCGCGCGGGCTCGACCGGCGCCATGCTGAGCTCGGCAAAGCGGCTGATCAGGGCCGGATCCTTCAGTGCTGTCTGCAGCGCGCCAACGAGATGATCGACCACGGGCTTGGGCGTGCTGCGCGGCGCGTAGAGGCCGTACCAGGTCGTGACGTTGAACTCGGGAACGCCGGCCTCCGCCGAGGTCGGCACGTCGGGCAGCGTTGCGACACGTGCCTTGCTGGTGATCGCGTAGCCCTTGATCGTCTTCGACTGGATGTAGGGCGTCGGTCCTGTCGCGGGATCGCAATAGACGTCGATATGGCCGGCGATGACGTCGTTCAGCGCCGGTCCGCCGCCCTTGTAATAGATCTGCGAGAGCTTCGTGTCGGTAGCGCTCATGAACATCAGGCCGCAGAGCTGTGAGGCCGAGCCGAGACCGACATTCCCGAAAGTCATCTTGTCACCGTCACTGCGGATCCGGGCGATCATCTCGCTCAAATCCTTTGCCGGAAAATCCGGCCGCGCCACCAGGATCATCGGGACGTCGGTGACGAGTCCGATCGGGGCGAAGTCTCCGACCGGGTCGAACGGCAGCTTGGCGTAGAGGGCAGGGGCGGTGGCCTGGCCGACATGCATCAGCAGCAGCGTGTAACCGTCCGCGGTCGCCTTGGCGACGCGGTTGGTGCCGAGGGTGCCGCCGGCGCCGACGACATTCTCGATGACGATGGACTGCTTCAGCGTCGCGCTCATGGCGCTGCCGAGGATGCGTGCGATGACGTCGCCGGGGCCGCCGGCGGAGAAGGGCACGATCATCGTGACCGGGCGATTGGGATAGTCATCCGCGATCGCGGCGCCACAGGGGTAGAGCAGGAAAAACAGGATCAGCGATCGTACGAGATACGTCATCGAACACTCCCTGGCGGCATTGTTCTAGTCGTCGGAAGGCGCCGCCTCCTTGGCCGCCGACGATTTTTCGATCATGTCGAGCGCGGCCACGGCGGCCGCATTGATGTGGTCGACGCAGCAGCGCTCGGCGAGGTCCGCATCGCCGCTCTGGATCGCACGCCAGATCGCGGTGACCTCGCGCAGGCTCTTGTTGATCCGCTTCGGCTGCGACATCGACGTGATCCGCAGCAACTGGATGCGATCGTGCAGCGGCTTGAGCATGCGCTCGATGAAGGCATTGCGGCAGCCGCCGATCAGCGCCGCGTAGAAATCGGTCTTGGCTTCGAGGCATCCGACGAGGTCTTGCTTGGCCGCCGCCGCCTTCAGCCGCGTCAGGGCGTCCCCGATCCGGCGCGCGACGTCGGGGTCGTGAAGCCTGGCGCATTCGCGGCCGGCGAATCCTTCGAGCACCGCGCGTGCCGCGTAGAGCTGTCGCGCCTCTTCGAGGCTGATCGTGGACACCACGGGGCCGCGGTGCGGCACCATCCTGACCAGCCCGTCGGCCTCGAGCGCACGTAGCGCTTCCCGGATCGAGGGGCGGCTGACGCCCATCATCTCGCAGAGCTCGCGCTCGACCAGGCGTTGGCCCGGCTTCAGCGTGCCCGACATGATCGCCTCGCGCAGCTTCTGCGCGACCATCGCCCGGACGGTCGGGACATCCTCGATACGGAGCGTCGACTGCAATTCGCGGCGTCTTTCCATGTCCGGGCCTTGGTTGGGAAAAGTTAGTACCGGTTTACAGGCAGAATCATCATTTCGGCAATTTGAACGTGGGCAGGCTGGTCGAGGGCGAACACGATCGAACGGGCGATATCGGCCGGATCGAGCGCCATCCCGAACTGGTCGAAATAGTCCTTTTCCTTCTGCGTATCGCCGCGGTAGCGGGTCAGGATGATGTTGGTCCGGGTCAGGCCGGGCTGCAGTTCGGTGACCCGGATGGCGGTCTCCGCCAGTTCGCCCCGGAGGGTCTCGGTGAACATGTGCACGCCCGCCTTGCTGGTGCTGTAGGCGGCCATGTCAGGCACGATTCGCACCGCGTTGATCGAGCTGATGTTGACGATGTGGCCGGCGTTACGCTGGACCATGCCGGGGAGGATCGCGCGGGTGACGCGCATCAGGCCGATCAGATTGGTCTGGATAATGTTGGACCAGTCGTCCGCCGAGCCGATATCGAAGCGCGTCCGGCCGCCGATATCGTGGCCGGCATTGTTGATGAGGACGTCGACCGGCCCGAAATGACTGGGAACGGCATCGGGCAGGCGATCGACGGCCTTTGCGTCGCTGATGTCGAGCTCGATCGGAAACACCTTGTCGCCCGCCGTCGCCGCCAGCTCCTGAAGCGCCTTGGCGTCGCGATCGACCAGCACCACGCGGCGGCCGCTGTCCAGCAGTGCCTTGGTGATGGCGCGCCCCATCCCGCCGGCGGCGCCCGTCAGCACGACGGTCTGGCCTGATGGTTCAGTCATCGCAACACTCCCATTCCAGTTTCACGCGACAGACCAGCCGCCGTCGATCGGCAGGCTGGCGCCGGTGATGTCGTTTGCGGCGGAGCCACAGAGAAAGACGACCATGGCGGCGACGGCGTCCATTTCGACGAAGCGCTGCGTCGGCTGACGCTCGCCGAGATAGTCGCGGGTCACGTCCTCGACCGGACGGCCGTTATTTGCGGCAATGCCGGCGATCTTGTTCAGGATCGCAGGGGTCGGCAGCGTACCTGGGCAGAGCGTGTTGCAGGTGACGCCGCTGCGCGCCGTCTCGATGGCGACGGCGCGGGTCATGCCCAAGATCGCCGTCTTGGTGGTGACGTAGTCGATGCGGTCCTCGACCGCGCGGCTCGAATAGATCGAGCCCAGATTGATGATCCGCCCAAAGCCACGCTGCTTCATCGCCGGCAGCGCCAGGCGGATCAGGTGAAATGGCGCCGACAGGTTGACGGCCAGCGCTTGCTCCCACCTCTCGGGCGGAAACTGCTCGATGGCGGAGAAATGCCTGACAACGGCGTTGTTGACCAGAATATCGATTGCGCCGCAGCGATCGAGCAGGTCGGCCATCATGGCCTCGATTGCCTCGCGTTGGGATAGATCGGCACCGGCCGCGATAACCTCCACGCTGAAGCGGGCGCGCAGATCATCCGCGGCCTGCCTCGGCGCGACGAGATCGTGAAGGACGACGTTGGCGCCCGCTCCGGCAACGCCTTCCGCGACGGCGAAGCCGAGGCCCGCCGTCGCGCCGGTCACGAGTGCCCATTTGTCCTTCATCGCAGCCACGCTCCGCTACTTCTTGTCGAGCTCGGCGAAGACTTCCTTTGCGTTGCGGAACGCATCGACGCCGGCCGGCACGCCGCAATAGATCGCGACCTGCATGAAGACCTCGCGGATCTCTTCCTTGGTCGCGCCATTGGCGAGCGCGCCGCGGACATGCGTCTTCAGCTCGTGCGGCCGGTTGAGCGCGCAAAGCATCGCCAGGTTGAGGAAGCTGCGAGTCTTGCGCGTCAGGCCCTCGCGGCCCCAGACGTAACCCCAGCAATATTCCGTGGTAAGGTCCTGCATCGGGCGGTTGAACTCGTCCGCTGATGCGATCGCTCTGTCGACGAACTCGTTGCCGAGCACGCTCTTGCGGATTTCGAGGCCGCGGTCGTAGGTCGCCTTGTCCATTGTGGTCTCCGTTTCTTGTCAGGTCGGGTCTCAGCTCTTTGGCCAGAACGGTTTTGCCAGCGCGAGCTCCGGCGGGAACACGGTGACCGGAACGCCCGTCTGCCACTGCACGATGGTCATGCCGGCTCCGACGCGGCGGCCTTTCTCGTCGAACTTGATCTCGCCCAGCGGGTAATATTTGGAGGGACCGCCGTCCATGGTGCGCAGCGCTTCGCCGACGGCGACGCGATCGGCCTTGCCGGCCTTCTCCAGCGCGTCCTTGATCACCCACATGTCGCCATAGGTTGAGATCGCGTTCTGCGTCATCCACGGCTCCTTGTAGCGGGTCTTCAACTCGGCGATCAGCGCCTCGTGCCCCTTGGCGCCCCAACTGGCGACGCAGGTCAACACGCCCTGCAGCAACTCGGGGCTGACGGTCTGCAGCATGTCAGGTTCGGCGATCGCGATGCCGAACGAGATCGTCGGCACCTTGCCCTGGCCGAGGCCGAACTCGTTCATCTTCTCGAGCAGCAGCTTGGCGTCCGAGATCACCGTCGGCAGGAAGAACAGCAGGTCGGGCTTCGCCGAACGGATCTTCTGCACCAGCGAGGTTGCGTCAGCCAGCGGCGGAGTGAAGGTCTCGTCGACGATCAACTGCAGCTGGTTTTCGGCCAGCAGACCCTCGCGCATCGCCTTGGCGGAGGCGATCGAGGCGCCCGTGTTGTCGGTGAGGATCGCGACCGTCTTCGGGCGCTTGCCGGAGGCCGTCTCCGCCAGCTTGATGAGCTGGGGCAACGCCTGCTTGGCCTGCGATCCTGCGGTGGCCGCGGTTTGGAATACGTATTTGAAGCCGCGCTCGGTGATGAGATCGGAGTAGGAGAGGGTGAGCATGGGCAGGTTGGCGCGCTCGGTCACCTCGGTGACTGCGAGCGTGAACGAGGACAGGTAGGCGCCGCTGGCCGCAACCAGATCGGTCTCCTGCGCCACCATGCGCTGGGCCGCGTTCTTGGCCTTCTCTGTGGTGTCGCCGGAATCGAGCACGACGAGCTTCAGCTTGGCGCCGCCGAGGGCCTTGACGCCGCCTTGCGCGTTGATGTGGTCGATCGCCATCTCGGCGCCTTCGCGCATCACCGTCCCCGGACGGGCGTAGAGCCCGGAGATCGGCACCAGCAGGCCGACCTTCACCTCCGCCGGCTGCTGCGCCCAGGCGCGCGATGCGATCAGCGTGCCGGAGGCGCCGGCCAGCAGGGTTCGCCGCGATATCGTGATCTTGCTCTTGGCAGTCATGACAGTCTCCTCCCCAGGATTGCGCGACGCTTAGGATTTTTTCGGCCAGAACGGCTGCGCCTGCGCGAGTTCGGGCGGATAGACGGTGACAGGCACGCCCGATTGCCATTGCACGATGACGACGCCGGCGCCGACGCGGCGGCCCTTCTCGTCGAATTTCAGCTGGCCGCCCGGATAGTATTTCGACGGGCCGGCATCCATGGTGCGGAAGGCCTGGGCGACCGCATTGCGGTCTGCCTTGCCGGCCTTCTCCAGCGCTTCCTTCATCAGCCACATGTCGCCATAGGTCGAGATGACGTTCTGCGTCATCCAAGGCTCCTTGTACTTGGCCTTGAGCTCGGCAATCAGCGCCTCATGGCCCTTCGAGCCCCAATTGGCGACGATGGTCATGATGCCTTGCACCGTCTCCGGGCTCACGCTCTGCAGCATGTCGGGCTCCGCGATGGTGATGCTGAAGGACACGGTCGGGATCTTGCCCTGGCCGAGGCCGAATTCGCTGATCTTCTCCAGACCGAGCTTGGCGTCGGATACCGCGTTCGGCATGAACAGCAGCAAATCGGGCTTGGCCGAGCGGACTTTCTGGATCAGCGGCGTCGCGTCCGACAGCGGCGGCGTCCAGACTTCCTCGACGACGAGCTGAAGGCCTTCCTGCGCGAACAGTTTTTCCTTGAGCGCCTTGGCGGTGGCAACCGACGTCGCGGTGTTGTCCATCAACATCGCCACGGTCTTCGGCTTCTTGCCCGATGCATTCTCGGCGAGCTTCATCAGCGTCGGCAGGCCGAGCTCGGACTGGCGGCTCGCGGTAGCGGCGGTCTGGAAGATGTATTTGAAGCCGCGGTCGGTCAAAAGGTCCGAATAAGACAGTGTGAGCACCGGCAGCTCGGCGCGCTCGGTCACCTCGGTGACCGCGAGCGTGAAGGACGAGAGATAGGAGCCGGTGGCGGCGACCAGATCGGGCTCTTGCGCCACCATGCGCTGCGCCGCATTCTTGGCCTTTTCCGTGGTGTCGCCGCAGTCGATCACGACGAGCTTCAGCTTGGCGCCGCCGAGCGCCTTGATGCCGCCTTGCGCGTTGATGTGCTCGATGCCCATCTCGGCGCCCATCTTCATCACCTGGCCGGGGCGGGTGTAGATGCCCGACAGCGGCACGATCAGGCCGACCTTGATCTCGGCCGGCGTCTGCGCCCGTGCGACGCCGGCGAGGCCCACGGCGGCGGCGCCGGACAGCACCGTGCGGCGCGTCAGGCCTTTCGAAGTCTTGTTCATTTTGTTTCTCCCTGGTCTTTGTTTTTATGTCCGTCACATGCCGAGATAGGCCTTGCGCACGCGGTCGTCGGCGCGCAGCGTGGTGTTGTTGCCCTGGAGCACGACGTGTCCGGCTTCGAGGACATAGCCATGGTCGGCGGATTCCAGCGCCTCAGCGACGCGCTGCTCGACCAGCAGCATGGTCAGCCCGGACTGACGCCGGATGTCGATCAGGCGTTCGAAGATGAAGTCGGCGGTCGAAGGCGCGAGTCCCATCGAGGGCTCGTCCAGCATCAACAGCTTCGGCGAGGAGGCGAGGCCGCGGCCGATTGCGAGCATCTGCTGCTGTCCGCCGGACATCGTGCCCGCGAACTGGTCGCGACGCTCCTTGAGCACCGGCAGCCATTCGAAGATGCGCTCGATATTGGCCTGCCAGTCGCGGCGGCCGCTTTCGGTCATCGCGCCCATTTCCAGGTTTTCCATCACCGTCAGTGACGGGAAGACCTGGCGTCCCTCCGGGACGTGGGCGATGCCGAGATGGGCTCGCTGCGGCGGCGGCACCGCAAGCAAATCGACGCCGTCGAACGTGATCGCGCCGCCGCTCGGCTTGACGATGCCGGAGATCGTCTTGAACAGCGTGGTCTTGCCGGCGCCATTGGGGCCGACGATCGCAACGAACTGGCCGGCGCCGACTTCGATCGAGACGTCGTTCAGGACGGGTTTTGCGGAGTAACCCGCGCTCAATCCTTCAATTCGCAGCATGGCCCGCCCACTTCTTGCCGAGATAGGCCTCGACGACCCGGCTGTCGCGCGTCACCACCTCGGGCAGCCCTTCGGTTATGACGGCGCCGTGGTCGAGCACGAGGAAACGATCGACGAGGCGCACCATCGCCTGCATGGTGTGCTCGATGATGGCGATGGTCATGCCGTCGCGCGCGAGCTGCTGGATCACTGCCACGACCTCGTCGGCCTCGCCGTGGCCGAGGCCCGCGAGCGTCTCGTCGAGCAGCAGGATGCGCGGCTGGCCGGCGATCGCGCGGGCCAGCTCCATCAGCCGCAGCTCCTTGGTCGAGAGCTCGCCGGCGACACGATTGGCCACCGCGGACAGCCCGACCCGGGCAACCGCGTCGGCCGCGAACTGGCGCGCCTGGTCGTCGGTGCGGGCGCGCACATAGGCGCCGACCACGACATTGTCGAGGATCGACATGCGCAGGAACGGCCGCATCACCTGGAAGGTGCGGCCGATTCCGGCCTCGCAGATCACGTGCGGCCGCTGTCCCGACATGTCGCGGCCGCCGATCAGCACTTCGCCCTGGCTCGGCTTCAGGAAGCCGTTGAGCAGATTGAACAGCGTGGTCTTGCCGGCGCCGTTGGGGCCG
Source organism: Bradyrhizobium sp. AT1 (assembly GCF_001590795.1). Classification (GTDB taxonomy): domain Bacteria; phylum Pseudomonadota; class Alphaproteobacteria; order Rhizobiales; family Xanthobacteraceae; genus Bradyrhizobium. The sequence continues at coordinate 2,243,358 of NZ_JXDL01000001.1, read as the reverse complement.
ATGATGCCGAGGATCTCGTTCTTGTGCAGCTTGAAGCTGACATCCTGCACGGCCTTGAGGCCGCCGAAGGAGCGCGAGAGATTGCGGACCTCGAGCACGACTTCGCCGGTCGCGGGCCGCGGCGAAGCCGGCCGCAGCGTGGTGACATTGGCGGCGACCGTTGCCACAGTGTCGCTCGCCGTCGCCTTGGCATTCCGCTTGCGCAGGAGATCGCGCAGCTTCCAGAACAGGCCTTCCGGTGCGAGCAGGATGACGCAGACGATGGCGATGCCGAAGATGACGCCCTGAATGCCGGGGATGCGCGCGCCGGCTTCGGCGTGCAGGATCTCGGCGAGCGGGATCAGGATCACCGAGCCGATCACCGGACCCCATACCGTGCCGACCCCGCCGAACATCGCGACCGTGAGGGCCTGCGCCGACACCAGCATGCCGAACACCGATGCCGGCGTCACGACCAGCAGCACCTGCGCATAGAATCCGCCGATGGCCGCGGCAATCGCCCCGCTGAGCGTGATCGCGCGCAGCTTCCAGGCCAGCGTGTTGATGCCGGCCGCTTCAGCGGCGGCTTCGTTCTGCTTGATCGCGAGCAATGCCATGCCGAAGCGGGATCGCTCGATGATTTGCGTCAGCACGATGGTGGAGAGCATGAGTGCCAGCCCGAGCAGCGTGTAGAGATGGGGATCGGCGAACTGCATGTAGGCGATCGGCGCATCGCGCTTGATCGGCAGCGTCACCTCCTGGAAGCCGAGCCACTCGAACACGTAGAGAATGGCGAGCGGATAGGCGAGCATCGCCAGCGCGAAGTAGTGGCCCTGCAGGCGAAAGGTCGGAAAGCCGATCAGGAGCCCGGCGATGCCGCCGAGCACGGCGGCGATGGGGATCAGCAGCCAGGGCGAGATGTCGAAATAGATCTGCCCGAGCGCGGTCGCATAGGCGCCGATACCGAAGAAGGCGGCATGGCCGAACGAGATCAGGCCGGTGTAGCCGCTGAGCAGATTCCACGACAGCCCGAACACCGCCCACACCGGCACCAGCGTCAGGATCAGCTGATAGTAGGAGTTGGTGACGCCGAGCGACACGACTGCATAAGCGAGCGTGAAGAGCAGGGGAGGCAGAAAGGAGCGCATCCGGAGCATGGTCACGTCCTCTCGACCATGCGCCCGAAGAAGCCTTGCGGACGGAAGAAGATGATGAGGAGGAAGACGGCGAAGATCGCGGCGTTCTGCAACTGGGTCGGCAGGATCAGCGTCGACATCTGCTGCACGAGGCCGATCGTCATGCCGCCCCAGAACGCCCCGATGATGCTGCCCATGCCGCCGAGCACGACGCCGGCATACATGACGATGACGTACTCGAGACCGACAAAGGGGTGGAACGGGTAATTGGTGGCGAGCAGGCCGCCGGCGATGGCGGTGATGCCGCAGCCGAGCGCGAAGGCGGTGCGGTGCGCGCGGTCGACGTCGATGCCCATATAGGTCGCGGCGGTCGGATTGTCCGCGGCGGCGCGGAGCGACTTGCCGATCCGGGTCCGCGTGATCAGCAGCGAGAGCAGGGTCATGATCGCCAGCGAAACGATCATGTCGATGCTGCGGGCCTTGTTCAGGAAGATGCTCATGTCGAAGAAGGGCCCGAGCTCCCAGGCCGAACTCGACAGCGGCGTCCGGATCGAGGCGAGCACCGAGCCGAACACGATCAGGCCGCCATTCTGCAGGATCAGCGCGATGCCGAGCGTGAGGATGAGCTGAGCGTAATGGCCTTCGCCTTCGAGCGATGCCGTGCGCGTCCCCGATACGTGCGAGATCAGCGTACGATGCACGAAATAGCCGAACACCGCGAGCACGGGCCCGGCCAGCAGAATGGCGACGAACGGCCCGACCGTGTTGCCGAACAGCGTCTGCACGCCGGCGGCGGTGAACAGATAGAAGGCCGTGTACATGCCGAGCATCATGAAATCGCCGTGGGCGAAGTTGATGACGCGCATGACGCCGAAGATCAGGCCGAGCCCGACGCACATCAGGCCGTAGACGGCGCCGATCAGCAGGCCCGCGGCGAGCGCTTGAAAGAATCCTTCCATCAGCCTTGTCTCCGCGCAGCTGACGATTTCAGGCTGATCTTTGGATCGACCATGTTTCCCCGCATTCTCCGGCACTTCTTATGATGCCGATCGTAAAGCCCGTTCCGGTGCGTTCAGGCGGCATTGCGCGGCGATGTCGCCGGCGTTGCCGAGCTGCTCGCAGTCGTCGATGAGTTCTTCGAGCCGGTGCGCGCGGTCCTCGCCGAGGACTGTGGTTGCCGAGCTGCGAAAGCGTGCGCGAATATCTGACGGTGTTGCCGCGATGACGTCGGGCAAGGCGTGCCGGATGCTCCGCCCGCCGCGCAGATGCACGGTCACCTCCGCGCCCTGCCTGCCGGGGAAGGCGGCGGTGAAGCCGGCACCGGCTTCGAGCTCGGTGACCGCAACGAGGCGGACGATGTCGGTATCGCCGAGCTCGGAATAGTTCTCTTCCTCGATCTCGCCCCGTGCCAGCGTCGCCGCGACGCTGAAGGGAATGCTCATCTTGGCCTGGAGCGCATTGCGATAGGGCCCCATGGAATCACAGCCGGGATAGCGCACGGCGGCCTCCGACGCGCGAATGACGATTCGGTCGATCTCGTCCGTATTGGCGAGCTCGTGCGAGACGCGAAGCGCGGCCTGCGCCGCGGTCTGCGCGAAATTGCAGGCGGGGACGGGCTTGTTGTAGACGGCCATGATCTCGCACTCGCCATCGGGGAAGAGCGCGATGCTGTCGGGCGCGGCCTGGCGGCGATAGGCGGCGAACAGGCCGGCTTCGCCTTCGATGATGGTTTCCGAGCCGAAGGCGCCGGCCGCGGCAAGGCCGACGGCCTTGATCGCATTGCCGGCGGCAAACCCGGGATGGAAATACATGTCGGAGCCGCCGGCATGCGGCCATTCGTTGAGCCCGCTGGAAGTGTTGGCCGCGATCGCGATGGCGCTGGTGGCTTCATCCTCGGAGAGGTCGAGCGCGAAACTCCCTGCGAGCGCAGCGCCCAGGGGAGCGACGAGGCCCGTCGGCCGGTAGAGGCGCGCGAGGTCGGAGGTCAGCAGCGCGCGGCCGATCCGCGCGCCGGTCTCGTAGCCGATGACGGCTGCCGTCAGTAGCGTGGCGCCGCGCAGCGGCGTCTGTTCGGACAGTGCGAGCAGGGCCGGCCAGATCACCACGCCGTGGTGCGCGATGCTGGCCGCGTGCATGTCTTCGCGCACCAGGCCGTGCCCCATCACGGCATTGGCGAAGGCTGCGTCGGCCGGGGAGGAGAGCTGCGACGTCCCGATGATCGTTGCACCGCCGCCGGCTTGCGCGATCGCGACGGCCTGGCGGCTCCAGGGATGATGGCCCGCCTCGAACGCGCAGGACAGGAAGTCGAGCAGGCAGAGCTTTGCCTTGGCGATGACCTCCGGCCCGAAATAGCCTATATCCAGCGCAAGCACGCTCCGCGCCATCTGGCGCGCCAGCGATACCTTGCCGGATACGGTCGGGCCGATCGTCATTGCGGGGTGCTCTCCCTGGCCTGCGTGATCAGCCGCGCATCTCGACGCCGGCCCACTCTTCGAGCACCTTGGCGATCGAAGTGAAGTCGGATGATGCGCCGTATTTGGCGTTGGTGATCGCGAGCATCTGCCGGACCACCGCGCCGCAGACCATCGGCACGCCCATCGCCTCGGCCTCGTCCACGCACAGACGGACGTCCTTGTAGGAGAGGCCGGTGGTGAAGCCGAAATCGAACGTGCCGGGCAGCACCGCGCGGGGGAATTTGTCTTCGGATGCGCTGTTGCGGCCGCTGCTGGCGTTGATGATGTCGATCAGCACCTTGGCGTTGACCCCGCCCTTGACGCCCATGGCGACGGCTTCCGAGGTGATGACCAGTGCCGCCGCCGCCATCAGATTGTTGGCGAGCTTGGCGGTCTGCGCCACGCCGGGCTTGTCGCCGGTGTAGAACAGCTTGCCGAAATTCTTCAGGATCGGCTGCACAGTCTCGTAGGTCGCCTGCGGGCAGGATACCATCACCGCCAGCGTGCCGTTGACGGCGCCCTTGATGCCGCCGCTCACGGGCGCATCGACCAGCGTCATCCCCTTGGCCTTCAGGCCCTCGGCGACGAACTTCGCAGCGCCGGGACCCGAGGTCGAGAGATCGATGACGATCTTGGCGCGACTGCCGCTGCCGATGCCGTCCTGGCCGAGCGCAACGGCCTTGACGATGTCGGGGGTCGGCAGGCTCGCAAGCACGATGTCGGCGCGCGAGGCGACGTCGGCCGGAGAACTGGCGAGGAGCGCGCCGCGCTTGACCAGCGGCTGGGTGGCCTCGACCTGCGTGTCGTAGACGACGAGCGAATAGCCCGCGTCCATCAATCGTCCCGCCATGGGACCGCCCATGCGGCCCGTGCCGATTACGCCGAGCGTCTCTCCCGCCATCGTCCACTCCCTGTCGCGCGGTCCCGTTCGGGCGCGCCTTCTTGATCTCGTTGGCCAATAATTGTCGCCGGCCGGCCGTCTCGGCCGCCGTCGTCGTGGCAGCGGGTAACCGCGCCAACGGGCCGGATTGTTATGATTGTCAGACAAGCTGTCAAGCATAACATTTGGGGTCGACAGTTTGCCGCGGATCGGCATAAGGTCCGAACAAAACGAGGAAGACGCCCGGCGTGCCGCAAGACCCCATTCCAAGTGTGAGCAGGACGCTCGCTGATTTCGTAGCTGCCTCGTCATGGACGGACGTCGAGGCGCAGAGCCTCGAGGCGCGAAGATCGATCCTCAATTTCTTTGCGACCGCACTCGGCTCCGCGCGCGATCCCGTTGTCACCGCTGCGATGCGCACGCTGGCGCCGTTCAGTGGCGCTGCGACATCGACGGTGATCGGTCATTCCGAGCCGATGGATGCGCTCTGCGCGTCGTTCCTCAACGCCATCTCGGCGAATCTGCTCGACTTCGACGACACCCATCTCGAGACGATCATTCATCCGGCCGCGCCGGTCGCAGCGGCCGTATTCGCGCTCGCAGAGACGCGACAGCTGTCGGGGCGCGAGGTGCTGACGGCATTCATTCTCGGCGTGGATGTGGAATGCCGCATCGGCAATTCAGTCTCGCCGCGCCATTATGCGCGCGGCTGGCACATCACTTCGACCTGCGGGATTTTTGGTGCGGCCGCGGCCTGCGCGAAGCTGCTCGGCCTTCCGGCGGAAAGCATTGCAAACGCGATCGGAGTGGCTGCGAGCCAGTCGGCCGGCAATGTCGAGAACCTGCCGAGTGCCGCCAAGAACGTCAGCGTCGGCAATTCGGCGCGCAACGGACTGTTCGCCGCACTTCTTGCGCAGCAGGGCTATGAAGCCGCGCCTCGTGCCATCGAAGGTCCGCTCGGCTGGGCCCGCACCATGGGCGACGAGCCGGATGTCGCACATCTGCTCGACGGTCTCGGTAAGACCTGGGAGATTGCAAAAAACACCTACAAACCCTATCCCGCCGGTATCGTGTTCCATGCGGTCATCGACGCCTGCCTGCTGCTGCGCGAGCGGATCGCAGGGCGCATCGACCAGATCGAGCAGGTGACCGTGCAAGGCTCGGCACTGCTGCTTGCGCGGGGCGATCGCCCGATCAACAACGAGCGTGATGCGCGCGTCAGCATCCACCATTGCGTCGCGTGCGGATTGCTGCTCGGCGCGGCCGGCGTCGCCGAGTTCGCCCATGAAACCGTGGTCCGCCCCGATATCGCGCAACTGCGGCAGAAGGTGAGGGCGGAGCTCGATACGCGAATGCCCGATGGCGCTGCGCGCGTCACTTTGCGCCTGATGTCCGGCGAGGTGTTCACCGAGACCGTGACGTCGCCACGCGGCAGCCAGGCTGCGCCGCTGTCGAACCGCGACATCGAGGAAAAGCTGCGCGAAGGCGTGCGGACGGGTCGAAGCGACTGGGACGCGGACCGTGTCATCGACGCGGTCTGGCGGCTCGATGCGGTGGATGACGTCGCCACTCTCCTGCGATCGCTGCGACCGCCATCGCGCTAATCAACTCCAACTCAACTCTCTCAAGACCTGAAAGGGACGATCATGAGCAAGACCGAACTGTTCGACAAGGGCCTCAAGGTTCGCAAGGAAGTGCTCGGCGAGGATTACGTCAACAAGTCCATCGCCGGTGCCGACGACTTCACGCGCACCATGGCGGAATGGTCGACCGAGTTCTGCTGGGGCGCCTTGTGGACGCGGCCCGGCGTCGACCGGCGCACGCGTTCGATCGTCAATCTGGCGATGCTCGGCGCGCTGAACCGGCCGCACGAGCTGAAGCTGCACGTCAAGGGCGCCTTGAAGAACGGTCTGACCAAGGAGGAGATCAAGGAGATCCTGCTCCAGGTCGCCGTCTATTGCGGCGTGCCCGCCGGCATCGACGCCTTCCGCAACGCGCGCGAGGCATTCAACGAGGTCGACGCGGCCGGCTCCTGAGCGCGCTGGATTGGAAGAGGCAATGGCCACCCCGGAATACGAGCTCTTCGCAATCCGCTACGCCACGCGGGAAGCGCAGCGAAGCGAGCACTTCATCGGCGGCGACCCGCATGACGGGCCGATGCCGATGGACTATTTCATGTGGCTGGCGCGGGGAGGCGGGCGCACCTTCGTCATCGACACCGGTTTCAACGCGGAAGTCGCCAGGCAGCGCAGGCGGAATTTCCTGCGCTGCCCGGTGGAGACGCTTGCTGCGTTTGATGTCGACGTCGCCGATGTCAAGGACGTCATTCTCACGCATCTGCACTACGACCATGCCGGCAATTTCGACCGGTTTCCCAACGCGCGTTTTCATCTCCAGGAGCGCGAGCTCGCCTATGCCACCGGTCGATATATGCATTATCCGCGGCTGTCGCATTCCTTCGAGGTCGAGGACGTCTGCGGGATCGTGCGGCTGAACTACGCGCGCCGCGTGCTGTTCTACGACGGCGACGCCGAGATTGCGCCCGGGCTGACGGTCCATGCTGCCGGCGGACACTCCGCCGGCCTTCAATTTGTCCGCGTCAGCACGCGCCGCGGCCCGGTCGTGCTCGCCTCCGACGTCAGTCATTTCTACGAGAACATGACCAGCGAGCGTCCGTTCACGACGGCATTTCATGTCGGCGACATGCTGGTGGGGTTCGACAAGCTGCGCGCCGCGGCGCCCAATGCGGACCACATCGTTCCAGGTCACGATCCGCTCGTCATGATACTTTATCCCGCGCCTAGCCCGGATCTGGACGGGATCGCGGTCCGCTTGGATGTGGCGCCGTCCGGGCCTGCTCATTCCTAGGGCGGCGAGGGGACCACGCACCGCCTCCCTGTCGAGCTTCTCTCTCGCTCGACCCGTCTACATCCGAGAATCGATCATAGCCAGGACGACTGAGGAGTTCGATATCAGCGTGTCTGCGTTTGGTTGCTTCGTGCATCGCCCTCCACGAGGCGGTAACTCCTCGATGATCCGTCTTACGGATTGCGAGCATCGTCCGCACCTGACGGTGCATCCCAGGCAGTCGTAGACCTGGGCAGGCGAAAACAGTGCATCATCCGTCGCGACAACCGCGCCCCTGATGTCGTGATCGCTGATGATGTTGCAGGAGCAGACGATCATGCCGGATTCCGCTGCGTGGTGCGTCGCGCGGCATGGAGCCTGACGGCGGCGATGGTGGCGTTGGCGATCGCACGGCCGCGCTTGTCCGTTCCGGTCCACTGGGCGTCGCGGCCGCGCGGGTCGATCTCTAGTAACTTGACGCCGGCCGGAACTTCGCTGCCGTCGCGGACGATGCCGCGCAGGATACCGTCCCGCGGCGCGAGCACCGGAACGCCGGAGAGATGGCCGAGGACGAGGTCCCGGTAGACGCGGGCGCCGATCTCGATCGGCGTGTGCCAGCGTCCCGAAAATTGCGAGTAGACGAAGCGCTCCGCGCCGACTTCGCCCAGCGAACTCGCGACGCCGTCGGCCGCGTCCGTCCAGCGCGTGTCGGCAAGGGGCCCGATCTTGCCGGGCCGGGTCTCCACCGCAACGTCGCAATTGGAGGTTGAGGCGAAGCCGGGGCCGAGCCCGATCGTCAGCCGAGCGAGCCGCCTGAGGTCAGGCGTGATCCGGCGCTTCTGCAGACGCGCGTCGATCAGCAGGTCGATGTGGCGGACCGGAAGCAGGTCGAGCAGGCCGAGCCAGGTTACCAGGATCCGCGGCGGCCCGCCCAGTGTCTGATAGACCTGTATGCTATCGTCCACGCGTTCCGCCACGAACTCCTCGAGCCGGGCGGTGTCGGTGTAGAGCGCGTCGTGAAAGGCCATCTTGCGCCGGATCACCGGTGGATCGGGATCGTGCGACAGCACCACACAATATCCTGCGCGGACGAGCTGGATTCCGATCGCGGAGGCGATCTCGTTGGTGCCGAGGATGACAGCAAAGAGTCGTTGGTCGTTCGGCTGAGACATTTGAAACCACGGTTGCAGAGAAATGTGCAGCAAGGCGCGAGCCGGCCCGGAACAGGAAGAGCAAGAGCCGGGCCATTTGGAACGATTGAAAAAGAGCTCTCAACTGCCGATCAACATTCACGAAGCCGTCGCGCGTCCATCTGGTCCGAAAGCGCACGCGAACGTGTTGCAAACCTTCCATCGTGTCGAGAAGCCGACATCAAGCAGGCAAAAGCGCAACGATTGGGTGCGTGGCCCAAATCCTGCAAAGTTGGTCCCGTCGTAATTGTCGGGCGTCCGATCGGACGCAGTGAGGAGCTGACGTGACGCTCGATCTGCTGGATCGCGATGCTGCGCCGGATGGTGCGTCTGCGCTCGACGTTGCCCTGTGCCCGTTTCACGGCGACAAAGCGCGCGCGCCAGGCGGCGAACGGAAGACGCTGGTGCTGACCGGCGCGTCGCGCGGTATCGGCCATGCGACGGGAAAACTGTTTTCCGAGTCCGGCTGGCGGATCATCACCTGCTCCCGGCAGGCCTTCGATGGCGAGCGCTGTCCGTGGGATTCGGGGACGGACAATCATGTGCAGGTCGAATTGAGTGACCAGCGCGCCCTACCGCGCGCGGTCGCCGAGATCAAGGAGCGGCTCGACGGTGGACCACTGCACGCGTTGATCAACAATGCCGGCATTTCGCCCAAGGCCGCCAACGGCTCGCGGCTGAATTCGCTGACGACGCCGGTGGAAACCTGGATGAGCGTTTTCCACGTCAATCTGCTCGCGCCGATCCTGTTCGCGCAGGGTTTGGTGGAGGAATTGAAGCGGGCCACCGGTTCGATCGTCAACGTCACCTCGATCGTAGGTTCGCGGGTACATCCGTTTGCCGGCACCGCCTATGCGACGTCGAAAGCCGCGCTCGCGTGTCTCACCCGCGAGATGGCGCACGATTACGCGCCGTTCGGAATTCGCGTCAATGCGATTGCGCCCGGCGAGATCAAGACCGATATCCTCTCGCCGGAGACCGAGGCCCAACTGGCGCCGATCATCCCGCTGCACCGTGTCGGTACGCCCGACGAGGTCGCCAAGGTGATTTTCTTCCTGTGCTCGGATGCAGCCAGCTACGTCACAGGTGCGGAAGTACCGATCAACGGAGGGCAGCACGTGTGATCAAACGGCAGGCGCCGATCGCAGAAGAAACTTTGCCGATTTGCGCTGGATCAATGCGGTAATCCCACTTTGGCGCGTGACGCCCATTCGGACGGCAAATTCCGCGAAACGGATCACAAAGCGTGCAAGTGCGACGGAATCTTTTTGCAGCGATGCTGACAAGTTGAGCGCGACTCCCGACACGACATGAATCAGAATACGAAAAATTCCAAAGAAGGCCGCCGGGAGGATGTAACAGGCAACGGAGAGTCCGTCATGCTTCACGCTGCTCCCTTGGTTGAACGCTCCCCTGCCGATCGGACCGCGCCGATCGTGCCGCTCAACGAGATCGCGCTGACCGGCATTTTCGAGATTTCCAAGATATTGACGGCGCCGACGCGGCTGGAGACGACGCTCGCCAACGTCGTAAACCTCCTGCAATCGTTTCTCCAGATGCGCCATGGCGTCGTTGCACTGCTCGCCGATGACGGCATTCCCGATCTTGCGGTTGGCGCCGGTTGGAGTGAAGGCAGCGACGAGCGCTACCGGGGGCGGTTGCCGCAAAAGGCGGTCGACCAGATCGTCGCGACCGCCATGCCGCTGGTCGCGGAAAACATCGTCACCCATCCCGCCTTCGGTCCGGCTGATGCGGTGACCCTCGGCGCCTCGGAGACGACGCGAGTGTCGTTCATCGGCGTGCCGATCCGTATCGATGCCAAGGTCGTCGGTACCCTGACGATCGATCGGGTTTGGGACGAGCGGTCGATGTATCGGCTTGATTCCGACGTCCGCCTGCTGACCATGGTCGCCAATCTGATCGGCCAGACCGTGAAGCTACACCGCGTGGTTGCGCAGGACCGCGAGCGGCTGATGCATGAGAGCTATCGGCTTCAGAAGGAGCTGTCCGAGCTCAAGCCCACGCGCGATCGCCGCAGGGTCCACGTCGAAGGCATCATCGGTGACAGCCCGGCACTGCGCGGGCTGCTGGAAAAGATCGCCGTCGTGGCGAAGTCGAACTCGACCGTCTTGCTGCGTGGCGAATCCGGCACCGGCAAGGAGCTGATCGCGAAGGCCATTCACGAATTGTCGCCGCGCGCAAAGCGCCCGTTCGTCAAGATCAACTGCGCGGCTCTGCCGGAGTCGGTGCTGGAATCCGAGCTGTTCGGCCACGAGAAAGGCGCCTTCACAGGCGCGCTGAATTCCCGCAAGGGCAGGTTCGAGCTCGCCGACAAGGGTACCCTCTTCCTCGACGAGATCGGTGAGATCTCGGGCTCGTTCCAGGCCAAGCTCCTTCGGGTGCTGCAGGAGCAGGAGTTCGAGCGGGTCGGCGGCAACCAGACCATCAAGGTCGATGTCCGCGTCATCGCCGCGACCAACCGCAACCTGGAGGAGGCGGTTACGCGCAACGAATTCCGCGCCGATCTCTATTATCGCATCAGCGTCGTTCCGATGATGTTGCCGCCCCTGCGCGAGCGGCGCAGTGATATTCCATTGCTGGCCAACGAGTTTCTGAAGAACTTCAACACCGAGAACGGCCGCGCGCTGAGCTTCGATCGGCACGCGATCGAGGTCCTGATGGGTTGTGGCTTCCCCGGCAACGTGCGCGAGCTCGAGAATTGCGTGCAGCGCACGGCGACACTGGCGCCCGGGCCTGAGATCGTCAGGAACGATTTCGCCTGCTGTCACAGCCAGTGCCTGTCCGCCATGTTATGGAACGGGACGTCCGAGAGCACGCAGCAGCGCTCGCTGCCGATTGTGCCGCTTTCCGTCCTGCCGGCGGCCGCTCAGCGCGAGAGGGCACGCGAAATTCCGACGTCCGTCGAGCCGGCTGCCCCGGGATCCGATGTTGCTCCGGTCTCGTTGGTCGGCAATGTGACCGACCGCGACAGTGTCGTTGCCGCCATGGAGAGGTCGGGTTGGGTTCAGGCCAAGGCCGCTCGCCTGCTCGGTCTGACGCCGCGCCAGATCGGCTACGCGCTGAAGAAGCACGGCATCGAGGTCAAGCGGCTCTGACGGCGACTGTCGCAGATGCGACATGCTGTCGGGGCCACGACAACCGGTTCCGGGCAAATTATCGTTGAGTTTCCAACGCTTCACGATTGGCACGACGCTTGAAGAGAGATGTCCGACGGCATCGCCCATTCAAGGAGTCGAACAACATGGCCTACAAGATCGTCGCCTCGCAATGTACGGTTTGCGGTGCGTGTGAGTTCGAGTGCCCGAACGCCGCGATCAGCCTCAAGCGCGACATGTACGTAATCGATCCGAAGAAGTGCACCGAGTGCGAGGGGCATTTCGACACGGCGCAATGCGCGGTGGTCTGTCCGGTCCCCGACACCTGCATCCCGGCGTGAGGGTGGACCGATGCAGCAGGCTCCGAGGTCAATTGTGCAAGCGAGGCGATAGATGGCGGCAGTCCAGGAGACCATCGAGCGGGTTCGCGGCATCGACGTCGACCAGTATCGTTATGGGTTTGAAACCCTGATCGAGTCCGACAAGGCCCCCAAGGGGTTGTCGGAAGAGACCGTCAAGTTCATCTCCGAGAAGAAGAACGAGCCCGCCTGGATGCTGCAGTGGCGGCTGGAGGCCTATCGGCGCTGGCTGACCATGCAGGAGCCGACCTGGGCCCGCGTCGACTATCCCAAGATCGACTTCCAGGACCTGTATTATTACGCCGCGCCGAAGCCGAAGAAGACGGTCACCTCGCTCGACGAGATCGATCCGGAGATCCTGAAGACCTACGAGAAGCTCGGCATCCCCTTGCGGGAAGTCGCCATGCTCGAGGGCGTCGAGCCCAAGGTGGGCGAGGAAGATCCGGCGCGCCGCAAGATCGCGGTCGATGCGGTCTTCGATTCGGTCTCGGTTGCGACCACCTTCAAGGCGGAGCTGAAGAAGGCAGGCGTGATCTTCATGCCGATCTCGGAAGCGATCCGCGAGCATCCCGAGCTGGTGCAAAAATATCTGGGATCGGTGGTTCCGACCTCCGACAATTTCTATGCGACGTTGAACTCGGCGGTGTTCTCGGACGGCTCGTTCGTCTACGTGCCGCCGGGCGTGCGTTGCCCGATGGAGCTGTCGACCTATTTCCGCATCAACGAGCGCAACACCGGCCAGTTCGAGCGCACGCTGATCATCGCCGACAAGGGCGCCTACGTCTCCTATCTCGAAGGCTGCACCGCGCCGCAGCGCGACGAGAACCAGCTGCATGCGGCCGTGGTCGAGCTCGTCGCCCATGACGATGCCGAGATCAAATATTCGACGGTGCAGAACTGGTACCCGGGCAATTCCGAGGGCAAGGGCGGCATCTACAATTTCGTCACCAAGCGTGGCGACTGCCGCGGCAACAATTCCAAGATCTCCTGGACCCAGGTCGAGACGGGTTCGGCGATCACCTGGAAATATCCGAGCTGCATCCTGCGCGGGGACAATTCCCGTGGCGAGTTCTACTCGATCGCGATCTCGAACGGCTTCCAGCAGGTCGACTCGGGCACCAAGATGATCCATCTCGGCAAGAACACGTCGAGCCGCATCATCTCCAAGGGCATCGCCGCCGGCAAGTCGCAGAACACCTATCGCGGTCTCGTCACCGCGCATCGGAAGGCGACCGGCGCGCGCAACTTCACCGCCTGCGACTCGCTGCTGATCGGCGACAAATGCGGCGCGCACACCGTTCCGTACATCGAGGCCAAGAACTCCTCGGCGACGTTCGAGCACGAGGCGACGACCTCGAAGATCTCCGAGGACGTGCTGTTCTACTGCATCCAGCGCGGCCTCTCCCAGGAAGAGGCGGTCGGCCTCGTCGTCAACGGCTTCGTCAAGGACGTGCTGCAGCAGCTGCCGATGGAATTCGCGGTGGAAGCGCAGAAGCTGATCTCGATCTCGCTTGAAGGAAGTGTCGGATGATGATCGTCGGACCCAGCAAGCAAGGAGAAGTATGATGACGGCGCTCCTGGAGATTCGTGGACTGAAGGCCGAGATCGACGGTCGCCAGATCTTGAACGGGCTCGATCTCACCGTAAACAAGGGCGAGATTCATGCGATCATGGGCCCGAACGGTGCCGGCAAATCGACGCTGTCCTATGTCCTCTCCGGCAAGCCGGGCTACGAGATCACCGGCGGCGAGGTGCTCTTCAACGGTGAGGATCTGCTGGCCATGGATCCCGACGAGCGCGCCGCCAAGGGGCTGTTCCTGGCCTTTCAATATCCGCTCGAAATCCCCGGTGTCGCCACGCTGACATTCCTGCGCACGGCGCTGAATGCCCAACGCAGGAAGCGTGGCGAGGAAGAGCTGTCGTCGCCTGACGTGCTGAAGCGGGTGCGCGAGCTCGCCAAGCAGCTCAACATCGACCCCGAGATGTTGAAGCGCCCGCTCAATGTCGGCTTCTCCGGCGGCGAGAAGAAGCGTAACGAGACGCTGCAGATGGCGCTGCTGGAACCAAAACTCTGCGTGCTGGACGAGACCGATTCCGGCCTCGACATCGACGCGCTACGCATCGTCGCCGACGGCGTCAATCGCCTGCGTGCCTCGGATCGCGGCATGATCGTCATCACGCACTACCAGAGACTGCTCGACTACATTGTACCCGATGTCGTGCACGTGCTGTCGGCAGGCCGCATCGTGAAGACCGGGGGCAAGGAGCTTGCGCTCGAACTGGAAGCGACCGGCTACGCGCAATATCAGAACGAAGCGGCCTGACCCATGAATGCCGAGATCCGCCCCGTGAAGACCGCCGCCGAGATCGGGTTCGCCGATCTGTTCGCGGCCGTACGGCAGAGCTTGCCTGGTGGCCGAGATATCGAGGCTGTCCGGCGCGATGCTTTCGACCGCTTCGTGGCGCAGGGGCTACCGAACTCCCGCGTCGAGGCCTGGAAGTATACCGACCTGCGGCGTTTGGTACGCGATGCCAAGGCGTTGGCGCCGCGCCCCGACGCGGACGCTTGGACCGCTGCCCGCAACGCCGGCGCGGTCTTCGCCGGCCTCGACTTGCGCCGGCTCCTGATCGTCGACGGCGCCTTCGTGCCGGAACTCTCCGATCTTGCCGGTCTCGAATCCGGGGTCAGGATTCGCGCGACCGCCGAGGCGCTGAGCGCGGACGAGATGGTTCTACCGCTCGAGATGGCCGGGACCGATCCGGCCGCAGCGCTCAACACCGCACTCGCCGCCGACGGCGTCGTGATCACAGTTGCCGCTGATGTCGCCGTCGAACGGGCGATCCATCTTGTCTTTGTGACGACCGGCACCGTGCCCGCCGCGATGTTCACTCGATCGCGACTGGAGCTCGGCAGCGCGGCCGCGCTCACGTTGGTCGAGACGCATGAAGGCCCGGATCAATCCGACTATCAGGTCAACGCGGCGTTGCAAATCAACATCGCTGACAAGGCTCGCCTCGACCACATCAAGATCACCGGTGAAGGTACGGCGGCGCTGCATATCGCCACGCTGGAGGCCTCGATTGGAGCCGGCGCGGACTACCGCGAATTCGGCTTCGCGGCCGGCGGCGCGGTGGTGCGCAACCAGATCTTCCTGAAGGTCGCGGGCGAGGGGACCACAGCCAGCGTGCATCAGGCCAGTCTCCTCTCCGGCCGCCAGCACGCCGATACCACGCTCGTCCTGGACCACGTCGCCGCCGGGTCGCAGAGCCGCGAAGTGTTCAAGGCCGTGGTCGACGACGAGGCGCGGGCCGTGTTCCAGGGCAGGATCACCGTGCGACCGGGCGCGCAGCAGACCGATGCCAGGATGATGGCGCGGGCCCTGCTCCTGTCGGACGAGGCTGTCGCCAATTGCAAACCCGAGCTCGAGATATTCGCAGACGACGTCCAGTGCGGCCACGGCACCACCACCGGCGCGCTGGACGACCAGTTGAAATTCTATCTGATGGCGCGCGGCATTCCGGAAAGGGAAGCCGAAGCGCTGCTGATCCAGGCTTTCATCGGCGAGGTGATCGACGCGGTCGTGCGCGAAGATCTGCGCGAGGCGCTGTCCCGGGCGATGTTCGCCTGGCTCAAGGGACGGGAATGATCCCATGCATCCGGCGGTGAGTAACGGCAGCTATGACGTCAACCGCGTCCGCCAGGATTTCCCGATCCTGTCGATGCAGGTGCACGGCAAGAACCTGGTCTATCTCGACAACGCGGCCTCGGCGCAGAAGCCGAACGCTGTGCTCGATCGGCTGACGCAGGCCTATGCCAGCGAATATGCCAATGTGCATCGCGGCCTGCACTACCTCGCCAATGCCGCAACGGAGGCCTATGAGGGCGCGCGCGACAAGGTCGCGAGATTCCTCAATGCGGAGCGGCGCGAGGAGGTGATCTTCACCCGCGGCGCCACCGAGGCGATCAATCTGGTGGCCCAGACGTTCGGCCGTGAAAGGATCGGCGCGGGCGACGAGATCGTGCTCTCGATCATGGAGCACCATTCCAACATCGTGCCCTGGCACTTCCTGCGGGAACGGCAGGGCGCGGTGATCAGATGGGCGCCGGTCGACGACGACGGCAATTTCCTGATCGACGAGTTCGCGAAGCTGCTGAACGCGCGGACCAGGCTGGTCGCGATCACCCAGATGTCGAACGTGCTGGGCAGCGTCGTTCCGGTCAAGGAGGTCATTGGCCTGGCTCATGCGCGCGGCATTCCCGTCCTGGTCGACGGCTCGCAAGCCGCCGTCCACATGGACGTCGACGTCCGCGATCTCGACTGCGACTTCTACGTCATCACCGGCCACAAGCTGTACGGACCGACCGGCATCGGCGCGCTCTATGGCAAGTACCAGCATCTGGCGACCATGTCCCCGTTCAATGGCGGCGGCGAGATGATCCGCGAGGTCTCGTGCGAGACTGTCACCTATGGCGAGCCGCCGCACCGTTTCGAGGCGGGAACCCCGCCGATCGTGCAGGCCATCGGCCTCGGCGCCGCGGTCGACTATGTCCAGTCGATCGGCAAGGAACGAATCCGCAGACATGAGCGCAGCCTGCTGACCTATGCCCAGGAGCGGCTGCGCGGGATCAATTCATTGCGGATCATCGGGACGGCCGCCGACAAGGGTGCGCTCGTGTCGTTCGAGATGAAGAACGCGCACGCCCACGACTTCGCAACCGTGATCGACCGGTCCGGCGTGGCGGTGCGCGCCGGGACCCATTGCGCGATGCCGCTGCTCGACCGCTTCGGCGTCACCGCGACCTGCCGCGCCTCGTTCGCGCTCTACAACACCTTGGAGGAAGTCGATGCTCTGGCCGAGGCCTTGGTCAAGGCCCAGGAGCTGTTCTCATGAGCGATCGGATTGCCGCAAGACAGCGGCCCGTGGCTCGTATCGTCTGCGACGCCCGTCGCCGCCGGACGGTGCGCAACATGGAGCGGCGCTTCACCGGGGAGTTCGCGTCTGGCGAGCCGGTCCGCGCTACCGCCGTGATCAGGAACGACGGCATGTATCCGCACAAGGACGTCGGCGAGCCGCTGGTGCATCCGGGCGATACCGGTGTCGTCCGCGAGAGCTGGCGTTTCCTCGGCGAGATCTACTACACGGTCGAGTTCGTGGCCCGGTCGGTGTTCGTCATCATGCGAGGCCACGAAATGGTGCGAATGGGGACCGCCTTCGACGCTGCCTGACGCACTGCCGTCATGACACGGCTTCAGCCAGCGCCGCGGTCGCGTCCGCCCGCATCCGCGACACCATCGACCGGAAGCCGTTCGAGCGCTGTGGCGTCAGGTGCTCGCCGAGCCCGAGGCGCTCGAACAAGGCGAGGGGATCTTCGCCGGCGATCTCCTGCGCGGATCTCCCCGACAGGAGGGCGATCAGGATCGCGACCAAGCCGCGGACGATGTGAGCATCGCTGTCGCCGGCAAAGCTGAGGAGCGGCCGTCCGTCCCGGTGCCCGACGGTGGTCGCCAGCCAGACCTGGCTGACGCAGCCCTGCACCTTGTTGGCGTCAGTGCGCTGGTCGTCCGGAAACGGCGCCAGCTTGCGCCCGAGCTCGATGACGTAACGATAGCGGTCGTCCCATTCATCGAGCAGTGAGAAGTTCTCGATGATGTCGTCGATCGGCGTTGGCGGAGATCTGGTTTCAAGCGGCATGATCGCCTCGTTTGGTTGGTGAGGCGCATCAAGCAAGCTCCGTACCGCAGCGGGGTCGGTGCTTTCGGCAAGAAAATCCAAGTCCGATGGCGCCGCCGACAGCGCGCATTGTTTCGTTTCGAACAGGCCTCCGTTCAAGCGCATGTCGGCATGATGCGATGTCGGGTTTGCAACAATCGCGAGCGTCAACGCTATCCTTCTTCAATCGCTACGTTTTCTGCCTTCGGAAGACGCTGGCACACTCGTTGCAAAAGTCCCTGTGCAAGGCGACCTCGCGGAAAGAGATCGCGAGAGCGGCGCGCCGGTTGAGGCGTCCAATCGTTCACACAGGGATAACCGAGGGATATTCGCATGAGCCTAGCAACCACCCAGAGCGTTGCAGAGATCAAGGCCCGCAACAAGCAACTGATCGACGAGGTCTTGAAGGTCTATCCGGAGAAGACCGCCAAGCGCCGTGCCAAGCATCTCAACGTGCACGAGGCCGGCAAGTCCGATTGCGGCGTCAAGTCGAATCTGAAGTCCATCCCCGGCGTGATGACCATTCGCGGCTGCGCCTATGCCGGCTCCAAGGGCGTCGTGTGGGGGCCGATCAAGGACATGATCCACATCAGCCACGGCCCGGTCGGCTGCGGCCAATATTCCTGGGCCGCCCGGCGCAACTACTACATCGGCACGACCGGCATCGATACCTTCGTCACCATGCAGTTCACCTCCGACTTCCAGGAGAAGGACATCGTGTTCGGCGGCGACAAGAAGCTCGCCAAGATCATCGACGAGATCCAGGAGTTGTTCCCGCTCAACCACGGCATCACCATCCAGTCGGAATGCCCGATCGGACTGATTGGCGACGATATCGAAGCGGTCTCGAAAGTGAAGTCCAAGGAGTATGACGGCAAGACCATCGTTCCGGTCCGCTGCGAAGGCTTCCGCGGCGTCTCGCAGTCGCTTGGTCACCACATCGCCAACGACGCCGTTCGTGACTGGATCTTCGACAAGGTTAATCCGGAGGCCAAGCCGGCGTTCGAATCCACGCCCTATGACGTCGCGATCATCGGCGACTACAACATTGGTGGCGACGCATGGTCCTCGCGCATCCTGCTCGAGGAGATGGGCTTGCGCGTGATCGCGCAATGGTCGGGTGACGGCAGCCTCGCGGAGCTGGAAGCGACACCCAAGGCGAAGCTCAACGTCCTGCACTGCTACCGCTCGATGAACTACATCTCCCGCCACATGGAAGAGAAGTTCGGCATTCCCTGGTGCGAGTACAACTTCTTCGGCCCCTCCAAGATCGCGGAATCTCTGCGCAAGATCGCCAGCTTCTTCGACGACAAGATCAAGGAAGGCGCCGAACGCGTCATCGCGAAGTACCAGCCGCTGATGGATGCGGTGATCGCCAAGTATCGCCCCCGCCTCGAAGGCAAGACGGTGATGCTGTTCGTCGGGGGCTTGCGTCCGCGCCACGTCATCGGTGCGTACGAAGACCTCGGCATGGAAGTCGTCGGCACCGGCTACGAGTTCGGCCACAACGACGATTACCAGCGCACCGCCCAGCACTACGTCAAGGACGGCACGCTGATCTATGACGACGTTACCGGCTATGAGTTCGAGCGCTTCGTCGAGAAGATCCAGCCCGATCTCGTCGGCTCCGGCATCAAGGAAAAGTACGTCTTCCAGAAGATGGGCGTGCCGTTCCGGCAGATGCACTCCTGGGACTATTCCGGCCCCTATCACGGCTATGACGGGTTCGCGATCTTCGCCCGCGACATGGACATGGCGATCAATTCCCCGATCTGGAAGAAGACCAGGGCACCCTGGAAGGATGCCCCGCGGCCGAGCCTGATGGCGGCTGAATAGCAGAGGCGACGTCGGCTCTTCCCGAACCACGGGAAGAGCCGAACGACAGGCGATCGAACACGACATCCAAACGAAGGTGCCAAGATGACACAGAATGCCGAACACGTGCTCGATCATTTCGAGCTGTTCCGGGGTCCCGAATACCAGCAGATGCTGGCCAACAAGAAGACGCTGTTCGAGAATCCGCACGACCCGGCGGAAGTCGAACGCATCCGCGAATGGGCCAAGACGCCCGAATATCGCGAGAAGAACTTTGCTCGCGAGGCCCTGACCGTCAATCCCGCCAAGGCCTGCCAGCCTCTCGGCGCCGTGTTCGTGGCGGTCGGCTTCGAGGGCACGCTGCCCTTCGTGCACGGCTCGCAGGGCTGCGTCGCCTATTACCGCAGCCATCTCTCGCGCCACTTCAAGGAACCGAGCTCCTGCGTTTCCTCGTCGATGACGGAAGACGCGGCGGTGTTCGGCGGCCTGAACAACATGATCGACGGGCTTGCCAACACCTACAATATGTACAAGCCGAAGATGATCGCGGTCTCGACCACCTGCATGGCCGAGGTGATCGGCGACGATCTCAACGCCTTCATCAAGACCGCAAAGGAGAAGGGCTCGGTTCCGGCCGAGTACGACGTTCCCTTCGCCCATACGCCGGCCTTCGTCGGCAGCCATGTGACCGGCTACGACAACGCGCTCAAGGGCATTCTGGATCATTTCTGGGATGGCAAGGCCGGTACCGCACCGAAGCTCGAGCGCAAGGAGAACGGCAAGATCAATTTCATCGGCGGCTTCGACGGCTACACCGTCGGCAACATCCGCGAGATGAAGCGCATCTTCGAGCTGATGGGGATCGAGTACACGATCCTGGCGGACAACAGCGACGTGTTCGACACCCCGACCGACGGCGAGTTCCGCATGTATGACGGCGGCACCACGCTGGAAGACGCCGCGAACGCGATCCATGCCAAGGCGACCATTTCCATGCAGCAATATTGCACGGAGAAGACGTTGCCCTTCATCGCGAACCACGGCCAGGAGGTTGCGGCTTTCAACCACCCGGTCGGCGTCAGCGCCACCGACGAGCTCCTGATGACGCTGTCGCGGATCACCGGCAAGCCGATTGCGAAGGCTCTGGAGCAGGAGCGCGGCCGCCTGGTCGATGCCATGGCCGATTCCAGTGCGCATATCCATGGCAAGAAGTTCGCGATCTACGGCGATCCGGACCTCTGCTACGGGCTTGCGGCATTCCTGCTTGAGCTCGGCGCCGAGCCGACGCACGTGCTCTCCACCAACGGCAGCAAAGCCTGGGCGGAGAAGATGCAGGCGCTGTTCGACAGCTCGCCGTTCGGCAAGAATTGCCATGCGTATCCGGGCAAGGATCTCTGGCACATGCGTTCGCTGCTGTTCACCGAGCCGGTCGATTTCCTGATCGGCAACACTTACGGCAAGTATCTGGAGCGCGACACCGGCACGCCGCTGATCCGCATTGGTTTCCCGGTGTTCGATCGCCATCACCACCACCGCTATCCGGTGTGGGGCTATCAGGGCGGCATGAACGTTCTGGTCAAGATTCTCGACAAGATCTTCGACGAGATCGACAAGAACACCAACGTGCCGGCCAAGACCGATTACAGCTTCGATATCATCCGCTGAGGCGGCGAGAACGATCCGCCGCCGCCCGAGGCAATCGGCGGCGGCGGCAAGTCTAGCCAAAATGATCGAGATTGCGGGGCACGGCGCTCGCGCAACGGGTCAGTGGATAGGAGAGACGAATGACTTCGCTGTCGGCCACCATCCAGGATGTCTTCAACGAGCCGGGTTGCGGCAAGAACGCCAACAAGACGGAGGCCGAGCGCAAGAAGGGCTGCACCAAGCAGCTGCAGCCGGGCGGTGCCGCTGGAGGCTGCGCCTTCGACGGCGCCAAGATCGCGCTCCAACCCTTCACCGACGTCGCCCATCTCGTCCATGGCCCGATCGCCTGCGAGGGAAATTCCTGGGACAACCGCGGTTCGGCATCATCCGGCTCCGATCTCTGGCGCAGGAGCTTCACCACCGACATGAACGAGACCGACATCGTGTTCGGCGGCGAGAAGCGGCTCTACAAGGCGATCAAGGAGGTCATCGAGAAGTACGATCCGCCGGCGATCTTCGTCTACCAGACCTGCGTTCCCGCCATGATCGGCGACGATATCAATGCCGTTTGCAAGGCTGCCGCGACGAAGTTCGGCAAGCCGGTCATTCCCGTCAATTCACCAGGCTTCGTCGGTCCGAAGAACCTCGGCAACAAGCTCGCAGGCGAAGCGCTGCTCGAGCACGTGATCGGCACCGAGGAGCCCGACTACACCACGCCCTACGACATCAATATCATCGGCGAGTACAATCTCTCGGGCGAGTTCTGGCAGATCAAGCCGCTGCTCGACGAGCTCGGCATCCGCATCCTCTCCTGTATCTCGGGCGACGGCAAATACCGCGAGCTGGCCTATTCGCACCGCGCCAAGGCCGCGATGATGGTGTGCTCCAAGGCAATGATCAACGTCGCCCGCAAGATGGAGGAGCGCTACGGCATTCCGTTTTTCGAGGGCTCGTTCTACGGAATCCAGGATTCCAGCGATTCGCTGCGCGAGATCGCGCGGATGCTGATCGAGCGCGGCGCGCCGGCGGAGCTGATGGAGCGCACCGAGGCGGTGATCGCGCGCGAGGAGGCCAAGGCTTGGGCTGCGATCGAACGCTTCAAGCCGCGCTTCAAGGACAAGAAAGTGCTGCTGATCACCGGCGGCGTCAAATCCTGGTCGGTGGTCGCAGCACTCCAGGAGGCGGGGCTCGAAATCGTCGGCACCTCCGTCAAGAAGTCCACCAAGGAGGACAAGGAGCGGATCAAGGAGCTGATGGGCCAGGACGCCCACATGATCGAGGACATGACGCCGCGCGAGATGTACAAGATGCTGAAGGACGCGCGAGCCGACATCATGCTGTCCGGCGGCAAGTCGCAGTTCGTCGCGCTGAAGGCAGCGATGCCGTGGCTCGACATCAACCAGGAGCGCAGCCACGGCTATATGGGCTACATCGGCATGGTCGAGCTGATGGAGGAGATCGACAAGGCGCTCTACAATCCGATGTGGGCGCAGCTCCGAAGGCCGGCGCCGTGGGATGACGCCGGCGCCAATTGGCAGACCAAGGCGATGGCGCAGATGGACGCGCAGGCGGCCGAGATCGCGGCCGATCCGGCCCGTGCCGAGGAGACGCGCCGCGCCAAGAAGATCTGTTTCTGCAAGACCGTCGAGCTCGGCGCCATCGAGGATGCCATTGCCGCGCACGGTCTCACCACGGTCGACGGAGTGAAGGAACGGACCAACGCCTCCGGCGGCTGCGGCGCCTGCAAGGGGCGGATAGAGGACATTCTGGCCGCGCAGCCGACTCCGGTTCTTCAGGCAGCGGAGTAGGGCGCTCGTCATGGCGATCGTCACCACGTCCAAAAAGGCCTGTTCGGTCAATCCGCTCAAGATGAGCCAGCCGATCGGCGGCTCCTTCGCTTTCATGGGCTTGCGCGGCGCGATGCCGTTGCTGCATGGCTCGCAGGGCTGCACCTCGTTCGGGCTGACGCTGTTCGTGCGGCATTTCAAGGAAGCCGTGCCGATGCAGACCACCGCGATGAGCGAGGTCGCGACCGTGCTCGGCGGCTACGAGAACGTCGAACAGGCGATCCTCAACATCTACAACCGCACCAAGCCCGAGATCATCGGCATCAATTCCACCGGCGTCACCGAGACCAAGGGCGACGACGTCGAGGGCTTCATCCGCCTGATCCGGCAGAAGCATCCGCAGCTGGAAAAGTTCCCGCTGGTCTACGTCTCCACGCCCGACTTCAAGGGCGCCTTCCAGGACGGCTGGGAGAAGACCGTGGCGCGCATGGTCGAGGTGCTGGTCGATCCGGTCGAGGCGGGGACCGTGCGCGATCCCGTACGCGTCAACGTGCTACCGGGCTGTCACCTCACGCCCGGCGACCTCGACGAACTGCGTACGATCATCGAGGATTTCGGGCTCAAGCCGTCCTTCCTGCCGGATCTCGCCGGCTCGCTCGACGGCCATATCCCTGACGAGTTCACGCCGACCACGATCGGCGGCATCGGCGTCGACGAGATCGCCACCATGGGACAGGCGGCCTGGACGATCGCGATCGGCGCGCAGATGGAGCGCGCGGCGGAGGCCATGCAGGAGCGGACCGGCGTGCCGTTCCGGCTGTTCGAGCGGCTCTGCGGCCTGATCCCCAATGACGAGTTCATCGTGTTCCTGAGCGAGATCAGCGGGCGGCCGGTGCCTGTGAAGTACCGCCGTCAGCGCGGCCAGCTTGCGGACGCGATGCTGGACGCGCATTTCCACATCGGCGGCCGCAAGCTCGCGATCGGCGCCGAGCCCGATCTGCTGTTCGACCTGTCGAGCATGTTGCACGAGATGGGCGCCGAGGTCGCGGCCGCGGTGACCACCACGGCCTCGCCCGTGCTGGAGCGCGTCAAGACCCATGAGGTCCTGATCGGCGATCTCGAGGATCTCGAGGAACTTGCGAAGGCACGTGACTGCGACCTGCTGATCACCCATTCGCACGGTCGCCAGGCGGCCTCCCGCCTGAAGATCCCGTTCTATCGTGCGGGTTTCCCGATGTTCGACCGCCTCGGTGCCGGGCATCTGATGTCGGTGGGCTACCGCGGCACCCGCGACCTGGTGTTCGACCTCGCCAATCTCGTCATCGCCGACCGCGAAAACAATCATCAGCCGACGCCTGATACCTGGCGGAACACCGGGGCCGGCCTTCAGGTCGTCCCGCCTCAACTGCATTAAGCGAAGAAGAGGGATCAGATCGATGAAAGTCGCCTTTGCCACCCAGGATCTGATGCGCGTCGATGCGCATTTCGGCTGGGCCAAGAACATCGCCATCTACGACGTCAGCCCCGAAGGGCACCGCTTCGTCGAGGCCATCCAGTTCGACGGCGACCTCAAGGAGGACGGCAACGAGGACAAGCTGGCGCCGAAGATCGAGGCGATCAAGGATTGCACGATCCTCTATGTCGCGGCGATCGGCGGCTCCGGCGCGGCGCGGGTCGTCGCCAACAACATCCACCCGATGAAGGTGGCGCAGCCCGAAGCGATCGCCGATCTCTGCGTCAAGCTCGAGGACGTTCTGAAGGGCACGCCGCCGCCCTGGCTGCGCAAGGTCCTCGCCAAGGATCAGGAACGCAGCTTTGATTTGGAAGACTGAGGGGAAACATCATGACCGAAGCGGCTGAACTCGTTGAACCGGACGCAGCGGCCAATGCGCCGTTCATCAAGGAACTCGTCAGTGTGTGGCGGGCCCAGGACACCCACGGTGCCTGGGAGGGCAAGAAGGACCTCGATCTGCTCGAGCCCTACATTCTCGACAAGGAGAAGCGGCGCGCCTTGCCGATCGTCGGCGACCCCGATCCGGACACGATCTGGCGGATGGAGTTGTTCTTCAACGCGGTCGCACTGTCGGTCGAGAAGGCGACCGGGGTGATGATCTCGCCGATGCTGAAGATGCATCACGAGGGATTCGGCCGCATGGTCCTGATCGGCGGTCGTCTCATCGTCGTCAACAAGCAGCTGCGCGACGTGCATCGCTACGGCTTCGACAATTTGGCCAAGCTCGCCGCCGAGGGCGACAAATACGTCGCCGGCGCCGTCGAGATGATCCGAAAATTCCCCGACGTGGCAAACTATTGAGGTTAAGCATGAGCGATCCTGAAACCTTGAAGGCCGAGATCAAGAAGCTGTCGGCCAAGGCCACGCAGGCCAAGATGGACCTCCACGATCTCTCCGAGGAGCTTCCGATCAACTGGACCTCCATTCTGGGCGTGGCTCAGAAGGCCCACGACGCTTTCTCCGAGCTGGAGCGCAAGCGCGAGGAACTCAAGTCGCTGGAAAAGGCCTGACCGGATCCCGACCATGTCCCATGCAACCCGCGACGGCCGCGATTGGAGGCCGGATTACCTGGTCTCGATCGACCCGAAGAAGTGCATCGGCTGCGGCCGCTGCTACAAGGTCTGCGGCCGCGAGGTCATGACGCTGAAAGGCCTCAACGAGGACGGCGAGATGATCGACCTCGATGACGACGACGACGAGGTCGAGAAGAAGGTCATGGTCATGAATGACGACGGCGCCTGCATCGGTTGCGGCGCCTGTGCCCGGGTCTGCCCGACCAATTGCCAGACCCATGCCCCTGCGGCGGCCTGAGGGCAGCGGGGCCGGACGAACGATGACCAAGACACAGTTCGCCAGATACAATATCGGCCAGGTGATCCGGCATCGTCTCTATGCGATGCGCGGTGTCATCTTCGACGTCGACACGTCATTTGCGGGGACGGATGGAGAACCGGTGACCAACGGGACGGCAACCGGTCTGATCTACCGGCTGTTTGCCGAGGACGACGAGGTCCCCTATGTGGCAAGTATCGCCGAACGTGACCTCGAGCCCGACGATTCCGGCGAGCCGGTCCGACATCCCGGAATCGGGGCAATGTTCGAGGTCGGCGAGGCGGGCGCCTATCGACGGCGCAGACAGCTGATCAATTGACGTGTGACGAACGGCGTCCTCCGCCTCACTCGATCCCCTGCTCACGCGCCTTCATCATTGCAGCGATGCGGAAGCGTTCGTGGATCGCCACGGGATTGGCGAGCATGTCGGCTTCCGCCCGCCTGAACGCGGCGAAGACGATTTCGGCTTCCTCTTGGGTCAGCGGCACGCGGCCGGCCATGTGGGTTGCCTCCGGTGCGGCAGCGTGGATCGCGCGGCGATAGGGATGATCCTTCACCTCGATCAGCTCGTTCGCTTCGAGCTTGCCGCCCAGCGTGATCGCGAGCCCGACGACCTCGAGCCTGCGGCCGTCCTGCGTGGTCTTGACCAGGATCGCCATCACGGCACCATCGGCATGGCAAAGCCCGGGCGGGGATGAGCGTCGTAGTAATCGGGCCGCTCCGGCCAGCCGCCCTCGGCGATGAGCTTGAACGCAGTGATCTTGACCGGCGCGCCTTGCGAGCACGAGACCTCGGCGAACTTGACCTCGCGCGGGCCGGGACCAGCCGAGAAATCCGCCACCACGCTTCCGTCCGCGTTGCAGGCGCGGGCAAAGCCCGGCGTGCCGACACTGCTGGCCGGCACAGGATTGGCAACGAGATTGACACCGCCGGCGTCGCCACCAAAGGCAGGGCTCGCGAACTTGAACGTGGCGAGCACGCCGCTGCGATCGACCGGACGATCGGCGGTGATTGGGCGTGCGACCGAATAGACGGTCAGCGTGCCGCCATCGAGCAGCGCCTTGATCTCGTCTTCGGAGCAGGCGGCGAATTCGGACGCGACGTGCATGTCATTCTCCATACCAACGGGCCTGGAGAATCAACATCAATTTCCGTGCCACGTTATGCCTGCTCTCGGGAGGCGCGTCGGCACCGGAATACGACGGAATAGGCTCGCAACGCCGCCCCTATGCCGAGCCTGGCCGAATTGCCCCGACAGTGGGGGAGCGCACGTGTCGACTTCCGTACAAAACAAGTGGAGCGCACTCCGCCGCGCCTAGCGCGATTCTTGCAATGCCCTCGAAACATTCGGCCGCGAGAGAGGACGGCATGGACCAGAATACCGCCTATGCGATCTGCGCCTTCAACGACATTCCGAGCCAGCGGGCGATCGGCTTTCATCTCATGATCGTCGGCGAGGACGGAGCACCGCGGCCCTGGCCGATCGTGATCGTGCGCTGGGGCAGGCAGGTGTTCGGCTATCTCAACCGCTGCCCGCACAATGGCGTGAATCTGGACTGGGAACGTAACCAGTTCCTGGACGGCACCGGCACCCGGCTGCTGTGCGGCAAGCATGGCGCCACCTTCGAGCTCGGCACCGGCCGTTGTGTCGATGGGCCGTGCAAGGGCGAGAGCCTGACGCCGATCGCACTCGCCGTGCTCGACGGCGATGTCTGCGTCACCGGCGTAACGCTGGTCGAGGACGACGAGACGGCTTGCGGGGAAGAGATCTGACGCCGATGCGTCAGACCGGGCGGTTCTCGTTGCGGTTTTTCACCGGCTCCATCTTCGCGACGCCGTCTTCGAAGGAGATCTCGGTATAAGAGCCGTCGAGATCCTTTGCAGCGTCGAGCAGATAGTCGAGCTTGCCGGCGGTATCGAGCTTCTTGATGTCGTTCTTGTCGACGCCGGCGAGGTCCATCATCTCCTTCCACACCGTCGATTCGTCGCACGGCAAGACCTGGAACTCGATGTCGCCGATCCTGGTGCGGTATTTCGCCAGGAAGTCGATGTTGTTGCAGAACATGAAATAGCTGCCCTTCGGGCTCAGCGCACCGTCCAATACTTTCGCGACGTCAGCGAGATAGGCGTAGGAGTGCAGGTAACCGGCGAGCACCGGTATAGTCGGTTCTCCTTCCTGCGCCACGGTCAGCACCTGCTCGATCGAATAATCCGGCGGACGTTTCTCGTCGGCGACCTGGGCCTGGAATTTCAGCGCGATATCGCCGCGAAAGCCGAAGCGCCCCGGCTTGGTCGTATCGCCCTTCAGCACCGCGTTCAGCAGCCGGCCCTCCTTATCCAGGCGGCCAAGGGCGGTGTTGTCGATCGACGTCATGAATCTCTCCTGGTTTCATCTGCCACGCGGCTGTTGGCCTGCGCGAAGGCTTCGATGGCCCTTATGCAAGGAGTTTGCCGACTGTGCGCGCAGCGCCGAAAGTGCGAATGCGGCGTGAATCCGTACCGGTTTGCGTGGCCGCTGCGGAGCGTCCGGTATCGCGTTGCCAATTCCGTTTGTCCCGGCACCGCCAAGGCCGCGTGTCGCAAAGCCGACAGGCGTCGCAAAGGCAACAACCCAGCGACCGACGAAAACGCAGCAGTTTCAGACGCATGCGCTCTGGCACGGGACTTGCGATCCTTCGTTGCAAGGGACCCAGACAGCGAGGGCGAGATGATCAACCTGACGGACAGTGCGGTAAATGCGGTGAAGACCGCGATCTCCTCGGCGGCGCAGCCGGCTAGCGGCTTGCGCATCATGGTCGAAACCGGTGGCTGCGCCGGCTTCAAATACATGATGGGTATCGCCGAGGAGGCCAAGCCCGACGATACCGTGATCGAGCGCGGCGGCGTGAAAGTGTTCGTCGACAACCAGAGCCACGAGCATCTCGACGGCACCACGATCGACTTCGTCGTCGCGCTGGAGGGCTCCGGCTTCACCTTCGACAATCCCAACGCGAAGTCGAGCTGCTCCTGCGGCAAGTCGTTCAGCTGAGCCGTCTCCTTCGATCAGATCCGCAACAAAGAGAATGTGAAATGCTCGTCGAATCCGAACACCTGAAACAGCCGCCGGCCGCCGAACCTTCGGGCCGCGAGCAGATCGTGCGCGCCGTGCTCGACGAGATCCGGCCGAATCTCAAGCGCGACGGCGGCGATTGCGAGCTGCTCGAGATCGACGGCAACAAGATCATGGTCAGGCTCACCGGAGCCTGCGTGTTCTGCAAGCTCGCCAGCGCGACGCTGGAGGGCATCCAGGCACGCCTAATCGAACGGCTTGGCGAGTTCGTTCGCCTGATCCCCGTTGCCGGAGCGGCCAAGCCTCGTCACTGAGCAGGCCCGACACCGAGAGAGGGATTCCGTGCGGCCGATCTACCTCGACAACAACGCGACGACCCGCACGGACCCTTCCGTCGTCGCGGCAATGCTGCCGTTCTTCTCCGAGCAGTTCGGCAATGCGTCGTCAGTGCATACCTTCGGCAGCGGCGTTGCCCAGGCGGTGAGGCAGGCGCGGCGCAGTGTCCAGGGTCTGATCGGCGCTGCGTTCGATCACGAGATCGTCTTCACCTCGGGCGGTTCCGAATCTGACAACGCCGCGATCCTGTCGGCGCTCGCCGTGCAGGAAGGACGCGACGAGATCGTTACCACGGCCGTCGAACATCCTGCGGTGCTGTCGCTGCTCGAGGATCTCGCGCGACGCGGCATCAAGAGCCATCTCGTCCCCGTGGACAGACGCGGCCGGCTCGACATCGAGGCCTACAGGCGCGCGCTCGGCCCTCGCACTGCGGTTGCGTCCGTGATGTGGGCCAATAACGAGACCGGCACGATCTTTCCGGTCGAGTTCCTGGCGAAGATGGCCCGCTCCGCCGGCGCACTGTTTCACACCGATGCGGTGCAGGCGGTCGGACGGATTCCGATCGATTTGAAGGCTACCGAGATCGACATGCTGTCGCTGTCAGGCCACAAGCTGCACGGTCCCAAGGGGATCGGCGCGCTTTATGTGCGCAAGGGGGCGAAATTCAAGCCGCTGATCCAGGGCGGTCCGCAGGAGCGCCGCCGCCGTGCCGGCACCGAAAACGTTCCCGGCATCGTCGGCCTGGGCAAGGCGGCCGAGCTCGCCGGAACGCAGCTGGAGCAGGAGCGGACCGGGGTCGCCGCGCTGCGCGACCGGGTGGAGCAGGGGATCCTGCAATTCGGCCACTGCATGGTGCTCGGCGACGTCAAAAGCCGGCTGCCGAATACGTCGAACATCGCCTTCGAGCATATCGAGGGCGAGGCGATCATCCACCATCTGAATCGGGCCGGCATTGCCGCCTCGCTGGGATCGGCCTGCGCTTCCGGCTCGATGGAGCCCTCGCACGTGCTGCGTGCAATGAACGTGCCGTCGCAGGCGCTGCGCGGCGCGATCCGCTTCTCGCTGTCCCGCGAAACCACGGCCGACGAGATCGACCGCGTCCTGCACGTGCTGCCGGACATCCTATCGAAACTGAGAGCATTGTCTCCGTCCTGGCAAGAGCGCGCGAGCGACACCTCTCTGACCGAGGAGCTCAGCCTGTGAAAGTCATGATTCGCCGTTCGCCCGAGACCGGGCTGTCGATCTACGTGCCGAAGAAGGACCTCGAGGAACCGATCGTCGAATCCGAGCACGAGAATTTGTGGGGCGGCTGGATCAGGATCGCCAATGGCTGGGTGCTCGACTTGCCCCAAATGGCTGACGATACCAGGCTACCGATCACGATCAATGCGAAGAAGCGCGGCGGAGATGGAGACGAGTGATGAACGCACCGGTCCCCCAGATCGATTTCGCCAATCCCGCCGACGCCGAGGCCATCCTCGGCAGCGTCGTCGCGCGCATGCGCGCCGGCGACGTCATTCCCTATCTCGGGCCCGGTGTCGCCGAATTGGCGGCGCCGGCGGTGCCGATGAATCCAGAGGCGCTGGCGGCCTTCCTCGGCACCAAGGTCGCGCTGCCGCGGCGCGCCAGGGGCAACGCCTGGGCGGCGGCGCAGCACATCGAAAGCACGCGCCATCGTGCCACCGTTACCGCACTGATGACGGAAGCCTTCGCAACACCCGTTGAGCCCACGGCGCTGCAGCGTCATCTCGCCGCGCTGCCGCTGCCGCTTATCGTCGATAGTTGGTATGACGGCGCGATGCGCAGCGCCTTCGGCGAGCGCCGCGATTGGGGCGAGATCCAGGGCATCACCCGCGCCGGCATCGGCGAGGACCGCTGGTATCGCTTCTACGACGCGGCCGGCCGGGAGGTTGATCGCGCGGAGGCCAAGGGCTGGACCACGATCCTTTACAAGCCTCATGGCAGCGTCGCGCCGGCGAAGAACTTCCTGATCTCGGACGCCGACTATGTCGAAGTGCTGACGGAGATCGACATTCAGACGCCGATTCCGGACGAAGTGAAGGCGCGGCGCACCGGCCGCAGCTTCCTGTTCCTCGGCTGTCGCTTCAACGACCAGCTCCTGCGTACCTATGCAAGGCAGGTGTCCAAGCGCTCGGCTGAGAGTCATTATGCGGTGGTCGAACCCGATGCGCTCTCGAAAAACGAGCTGCGCTTCCTCGTGAACCAGGGCCTGACCCCGCTCGCCATTCCACTTCCGCGCGCCATCGAGATCGTGCTGGCGGGGTGATCTTCATTGCATCGCCCGACCTGGTCTCGCTGCGTGACCGTCGCGCGGCGAGATCAAGCTTGGCATTTGTGCGCATCGTCGACGACGTCGCGCCTGTCACCTTTCCAACACGCGTTGGCAATCCGACATTCTCCGACGTTTGCGCTAAGTCCTTGAAGAAGGCCGCGAAAGTCGAGCCGCGCAGCGATGGCATGCGGGTTGCTAATACCTTTCTAGAACGACTCTTAGGACGCTTCTCGAAAACCAGATCTGTTCGGCCTGCAAGGAGAACTGAACGATGGATGCTTCAGCGCAAAGCGAAGTGAGCAACGGCGGCAACGTGGCCGAGATCGGCGAGATCATGCAGAACATCGCCGAGCACAAGGGCTGCGGCACCAGCGGCGGCAGCGGCAAGGCGAGCTGCGGATCGCAGGCCGGGCAGGGCGATCTGCCGACCGAGATCTGGGAGAAGGTGAAGAACCATCCCTGCTACAGCGAAGAGGCGCATCATCACTACGCGCGCATGCACGTCGCGGTCGCGCCGGCCTGCAACATCCAGTGCAACTATTGCAATCGCAAATACGACTGCGCCAATGAATCGCGCCCCGGCGTGGTCAGCGAGAAGCTGACGCCGGAGCAGGCCGCCAAGAAGGTGCTCGCGGTCGCCTCCACCATCCCGCAGATGACGGTGCTTGGAATTGCCGGTCCCGGCGATCCGCTGGCCAATCCGGAAAAGACCTTCAAGACCTTCGAGCTGATCTACAACACGGCGCCCGACATCAAGCTGTGCCTGTCGACCAACGGCCTCATGCTGCCCGACCACGTCGACACCATCGCGAAGTACAACGTCGACCACGTCACCATCACCATCAACATGGTCGATCCCGAGATCGGCGCGAAGATCTATCCCTGGATCTTCTACAAGCACAAGCGCTACACCGGCTATGAAGCCGCCAAGATCCTGACGGACCGCCAGCTCCAGGGGCTGGAGATGCTCACCGAGCGCGGCATCCTCTGCAAGGTCAACTCGGTGATGATCCCGGGGATCAACGACCAGCACCTGGTCGAGGTCAACAAGGCGGTGAAATCGCGCGGCGCCTTCCTGCACAACATCATGCCGCTGATCTCCGCGCCCGAGCACGGCACCGTGTTCGGTCTGAACGGGCAGCGCGGTCCGAGCGCGCAGGAGCTGAAGGCGCTGCAGGATTCCTGCGAAGGCGAGATGAACATGATGCGGCACTGCCGCCAGTGTCGCGCCGACGCGGTCGGCCTGCTTGGCGAAGACCGCAGCGCCGAGTTCACCACCGAGAAGATCATGGCGATGGAGGTGAAGTACGACGCCGAGACCCGCAAGGCCTACCAGGAGAAGGTCGAGGAGGAGCGCGTCGCCAAGGTCGTGGCAAAGCAGGAGGAGCTCGCCGAGCTGGCAGGTGCGTCCAGCGACATCAAGGTATTGGCCGCGGTCGCGACCAAGGGCTCCGGCCTGATCAACGAGCACTTTGGCCATGCCAAGGAGTTCCAGGTCTACGAGCTCTCCACCGCAGGCGCGAAATTCGTCGGCCATCGCCGCGTCGACCTCTATTGCCAGGGCGGCTACGGCGAGGAGGACAGCCTCCAGACCATCATCCGTGCCATCAACGACTGCCATGCAGTGTTCGTGGCCAAGATCGGCGGCTGCCCCAAGGGGGACCTGATCAACGCCGGGATCGAGCCGGTCGATCAATACGCCCATGAGTTCATCGAGAAGTCGGCGATCGCCTGGTTCAAGGCCTATCTCGACAAGGTGAACAGCGGCGAGATCGAGCATGTCGAGCGGGGCGACGCGGCCATCCGCCAGGGCGCGCTGATCTCGGCGGCTTGAGGAGGACCCGATGCCGTTCAAGATCATCGCTTCGCAGTGCACGAGCTGCTCGGCTTGCGAGCCGGAATGTCCGAATGTCGCGATCCGCGAAAAGGGCGGGACGTTCGTGATCGATCCGAAGAAGTGTACCGAGTGCCTGGGGCATTTCGACGAACCGCAATGCGTGGCGGTCTGCCCGGTCGACAATACCTGCGTCATCGATATGTCGCTGCCGCGCTACCAGGCGCCGGCCTGAGGGAGGAAAGAGATGAATTTCACGATCACACCCGCGGCGCAAAAATTCATGCGCATGATGCTCCGCGTCGACGGCGGCATGGGCAGCGGTTTCCGACTCGCCGTCAGTCCGGGCGGCTGCTCGGGCCTTGCGGCCGACATCAGCGTTCGGGCGGAGCCGCAGGCAGGAGATGCCGTGGTCGAGCGGGAGGGCGTCAAGCTGTTCCTTCCGGCCGAGAGCCGGCTGCTGCTCGACGGCGTCACTATCGATTTCGCGGATACGCCGACCCAGACCGGGCTGGTGTTCCACGATCCGAAGCAGGTCTCCTGCGGTCATCACTAGGCGGTCCCTATGCTGCACGACGCCGGCCTCGATCCGCAACCCGAGTTCAGCGACGCGCTGGTCGCCGGCGCGTTGCTTGGCGCCGGATTGCCTGGTGAAGCCGAGCATCATCTGTGGCAGGCCGGGCTTTCCTATCATCTGGACGGGATCGCGGAGAGCCACCTGCGCGAAGCCGAAGCGCTGGCGCCGGGCCATGCGGCGGTGCTGATCGGGCTGTATCGCTTCTATTTCTACAAGGGACGCCTCGCCGAGGCGCTGGAGATCGCGACCCGCTGCCTCGCCAAGGCGGCGCATGACAGCGGTCTGCCGCCCGATTGGCGGGACGTCTCGGCCGGCGATGCCGCGTTTGGCCGTTACGAGAGCGTACTGCCGCGGTTCTTCCTGTTCTCGCTGAAGGGCTATGCGTACCTCCAGATGCGGCTCGGGCGGACCGACGAGGGCCAGCGGGCGGTTCTGAAGTTGCTGGAGCTCGATCCCTCCGACAAGATCGGCGCGAAAGTGCTGCTCGGCGTTCTCGAACGTATGGGGCAGGACGATGACTGACGACATCGACGAGGCCCGCGACTGGCGGGGCGACCAGGTCGATTGCTCCGGCTGCGCGCACCTGGCGCTGAACGCCGGCGGCGGTTGCCGCATCAGGCATGCCTGCGTCAACGACCGCTATGCGCGCCGGATCGACCGCTTCTTCAACTGGAATCCCGGCCTTGCCGACGGCTATCTCGGCCATCCGCATTTCGAGGTGCGCGCGATCGCCGCAAAGTCAGCGAATCTGTTCCTGCTCCCCCCGCTGCTCGGCGACGTCGACGAAACCGTGCGCTGGAACGCGGTCCGCCGCCTGCCCAAGCGCTATGCGTTGCGATTGCGTGGGGATCCGCATCGCGAGGTCAGGATGCGGGTTGCCACCCTGATCGACGGCGACGAGCTGCTGCCGATGGCCTCGGACCAGGACTATTACGTTCGCCTCGTCGTCGCGCGCAGGCTCGCGCCGCTGCTGCTCGGCCGGATGATCAATGACGAGGAGGCGGAAGTGCGCCGCGTCGTGGCCCGGCGCATCCCCGATGAATGGCTGCTCGGCATGAGCAGCGACCGCGACGCGGCCGTACGGCTCGAGGTCGCGCAGCGGCTGTCGCCGGATCGTCTCGCGTTGATGCGGCACGATCCGGACTGGCGCATCCGTTACGAGGTCGCAAGCCGCGCGATGGTCGGCGAACTCGTCGGCCTAGCCGAGGATCAGGACGAGCTGGTGCGCGAAGTCGCCCGGTCGCGGGTCGCCGTGCGGCTGGAACGAGAAACGGGAGCCTCGCCATGAGCAACATCGTCCGCGACAGCGACATCGTCGAGCTGACGGCCGCGCCGTTCTTCACCTTCGGCGAGAAAGTGCGGGCCAAGCGCACCATCCGCAACGACGGAACCTATGCCGGCAAGGAGATCGGCGACATCCTCGCCAAGAAGGGCGAGATTGGCTACGTGGTCTCGATCGGCACGTTCCTCCAGCAATTCTACATCTATGGCGTCGAATTCCTCGAAAGCGGCAACCGCGTCGGGATGAAGCGCAAGGAACTCGATCCCGTTACCCCGCGCGATGCGGTCGAGGACATTCCGCTGCCGGAGGCTGCATCATGATGATCGAACCGAAGTTGCCGAAGTATCAATGGGGCCAGCGCGTGAAAGCCGCGATGGACCTGCACAATGATGGCTCGTTTCCAGATGCGCCGGCCGAGGGTCTGCTCGTCGGCGTCGGCCACGCTGGCGAGATTGTCCAGGTCGGCCGGCATACCGACGCCAATCTGCCGATCTACCTGGTCGAGTTCGGCGAGCGACTGGTGGTCGGATGCCTCGAAGAAGAAATCAGTCCGCTATAGGGGTGGTGCGATGAACGCCGCGGTCCTCAGACAGCCGGAGCTGCGCTTGCCTGCGCATCCCAACGAGCTCGACCGCAGGCGAATCGAGCGCGCACTCGGATCGCGCAAGCGCTATCGCTACGTCTCGCCGGTCGTGAAGGGCGTAACCGGCGGCTATCTCGTCGAGAGCCCCTGCTGCTCGCGCAACATCGACGTGGAGGGCGGCGTCATTGACGTCGCATTGCTGCATCACGATGCGGCGAGCGCGAGCTGGAAGCTGTTTCGCAAGGATCACGCGACCGGCGCGTGGGAACTGCATGGCGTGCACCGACGGCTGGCGTCGGTGACCGAGATCCTGAATGCCGATCCGGAACGTGTGTTCTGGCAATAGCGGGAGTTGGAAGGATGGCCCTGGCGGCAATCGAACTGGTTGAAATCGAGCAGGTGCTGACGTCGTGGGACGCGGCGCCCCAGGCCTATCTCGAGCTGCGGCGGAAGTTCCCGCATCTCGCTTGGATCCGCTGCGATGCGTCCGACGTGACTGAGACACCTTACCGCAGCTTTGGGGTGTTCGACCTGCATCTGCTCGACAGCGCCGATCATTGCGCCGCGATCACCGACGATCCGGCACGCGCGACCGGTATCGTGCTGGCCAGGCGGGCGGCCGCATCATGACCGAGCCTGCTCTCGCCTATGATGACGTCGCGGAAGCTGGCGAGCTCGCGGTCGAGACCGGCCACGACTTCATTCCGCTCTCCGACCCCGACGTTACGCTGGCGGAGATTGCGGCAGTCGATGCCGTCCTGCGCTCGCCGCGGATCTCCAGCGGTCCGCTCGCGGAAGAGTTCGAAGCGGCATTTGCCGCTTATGTCGGCCGGGCCTATGCGATTGCGGTGCCCAGCGGCACGATCGGCTTGATGCTCGCGCTGAAGGCCTACGGTATCGGCGCAGGAGACGAGGTCATCGCCTCGTCCTATGCGTTCCGCGAGACCGCGCATGCGATCAGCCTTGCCGGTGCGCGTCCGGTGTTCGCCGATATCGACTATTGGTCGGGGACGCTGGCACCGCAGAAAGTGGAAGAGCGCGTCACGCCCGGGACGCGGGCCATCCTCGCAGCCAATACCAACGGTCACCCGGCACCCTGGGCGGGGCTGCGCGACATCGCGGCACGGCACGGTCTCGTCCTGCTTGAGGATTCCACCGAGGCGATCGGCTCGCGCTACAAGGACAGGCTGGTCGGAAGCTTCGGCGACATCGCCGTGTTCGATTTCGCGCAGCCCTCGCTGCTGACCTGCGGCGAGGGCGGCATGGTCGTCACCGACGACATCGACATTGCGGTGACGCTGCGTCGCCACCGTTCGCACCGGCTCACCGAGCGCTCCTCGGTTGTGGTCGGCTCGGCCCCATCCCATCAGGCCGGAATCAGCGATCTCGCGGCTGCGCTTGGGCTGGCGCAATTGAGGCGCATCGACGAGATCATCGAACGTCGCCGGCTGGTCGAGCAGCTCTATGCGACGCACGTGCAGTCCTTCGAAGGCATCAAGCCGCCCTATGTCGCGCCTGACGTGACCGAGGTGAACTGGTTCCTCTATCTCGTGCATCTCGGCACGCGCTTCACCCGCTCCAGCCGCGATGCCATCGCCGAGGATCTCCGGGTTGAGCAGGTCGAAGCCGCGGCCTACAGCCATCCGCTGCATTTACAGCGTCATTACTTCGATCTCGGCTATCGCCGCGGCGATCTGCTGGTGACCGAGAAGATCGCCGATCGCGCCGTGGCGCTGCCGTTCCACACCCATCTGACGGACGGCCAGATCGAATTCATCGTCGAGACGATGAAGGACGCCTCGATCAATGTGGGGGCGGGTGCGGCGATCTACTGAACCAACGATGAGTACAACTTGAGAGGATGACGATCATGACCACACTGACAGTCCTGCCCGAGGGCAAGATCATCGACGTGACCGAAGGTACGACACTGCTGGCCGCGCTGCTCGGAGCGGAAATCGCGATCCCGCACAAATGCGAGGGCCAGGCCAAGTGCGGCTCCTGCCATATCTTCGTGCACGAAGGGCGCAAGGGCCTGTCGAAGATCGCGCGGCTGGAGAACGAGAAGCTCGATGCGATCGTTGGCGTCAGCTCGAAGTCGCGCCTCGCCTGCCAGGCCACCGTGCTCGGCACCGAGGACGTCAAGATCGAGTTGCTCGGCTTCTCGTCGGGCCTGTGAGTGCGGGGAGCACAACGATGGAAACGCAGAACGTCATCCTTCACGCCCGCTTTGCGCCGAACGGCTCGGTGGTCGAGATCAGCGAACGGCCCGAAGGTCTCACGCCACAGGCCTGGTTCGACTTCCTCAGCGACAAGGCCGGCGACGTCTACCAGGCGCTCGCGGGCGGTCGCGGCGTATTCCGGCTGACGCGGGAGGAACTGGCGGCGCTGAAGCAGGCGGCAGCGCCGGCCGCGGCCTGACCGGCTGGAGAAGCGCTCATGGGCCCGGAAGAAATCGACGTTTTCATCATCTGCGCCAGTGACGACATCGAGCGCGGCGGTGCCGGGGCCTTCAGCCTGTCGCGCATCGATGCATCCGGCGAGAGCCGGCCGTTTCCGATCGTCGTGATCCGGACCCACGACAACGCCTATGTCGGCTACGTGAACGCCTGCCCGCATGACGGGGTCTGGCTCAATATCGGCAGCGGCGATTTCTTCACGCAGGACCGCTCATTCCTCAAATGCGGTCGTCACGGCGCGATCTTCGAGATCGACAGCGGGCTCTGCATCGACGGCCCGTGCAACGGAAAGAGCCTCCAGCCGATCGCGCTGGCAGTGGTGGATGGCGAAGTCTGCCTGTGCGGCGAGCGGCTGGTCGAGGACGACCGCCCGTTCGGTGCCTTCGACGATCATGACGAGACCATGGAAATCATGATCCATCCGGATTAGCGGAGGAACTGGCCGTGACCGTCGCCCAATTGCTCGATCGGCTGAAGGGGCTGCCGGAGGACGCCGTGGTGCTGATGGACAGCGGGGACGGGCTGTCCCGCGTCTCCACGCTCGAATTTGTCGCCGATCAAGGTCCGGGCGCGCCGGCCGAAGTTATCCTGTCGCCCAGCATGGACGAGTAGGCGCCTGCAGCAGAGGACGTTGGCATGAGCGATACGGTGGTCACTGTTTCAATGTTCGAGCGGATCGGCGGCTCCGTAACCGTCGACCGCCTGGTGGAGAGCTTCTATCGCCGGATGGACGAGTTTCCCGAAGCGGCCGGCATTCGCGCCATGCATGCGGATGACCTCACATCGACCAAGCAGGTGCTGAAGCGTTACCTCGCCGAATGGACCGGGGGTCCGAAGCTCTATTCGCCGGAGAAAGGTCATCCGCGGCTGCGTCAGCGTCACATGGGTTTTCCGATCGGTAGCGCCGAGCGCGATGCGTGGCTGTTCTGCATGCGCGGCGCACTGGAGGAGGCCGTCGCCGACGAAGCGGCGCGAGGGGAGCTCGACGCCGCACTCACCAAGCTCGCCGACTGGATGCGCAACCAGGCGGGCAATCCGCATGACGCGCGCGGCGGGCACGCCTGAAGGGAGACCCCGTATCAATCCGATAGCGGCAGACCGAAAAATTCTTCTTCCGCGCCGCCCCACGCCCTGTGCAGGGCAAGGCCGCTCTGCCACTTTCCCATTTCAGTGTCGCTTGCCGGCCGGTGTGTGATCGTGCCCTCGGGCCTCTCGGCCAGCAAAAAGCCCTTGCCATTGCGGATGAAGCGAGTGAGATCCCTGGTGTCGGTCGGCCGCACGACGCAGCGCGGTGCGTCGTCGATGAGAATGGTCGTCGGCAGCATCTCGCGGGCCTCCCTCAATCCGTCGGCGGCCCGAGATCGTCGTCGGCCTTTTTCTTTTTCTTCTTCTCGGTTTTCGCCTGGGCATAGGCGCCCGCATTCTTCAGCAGAATCGGCTGCTGTCCTTCGACATATTGCGAGATCCAGAACTGGGTCCGCTCGAGCGCCTTCTCTGCCGCATCCGCGCGGAAATTGCCGCGCTCCTCGCAGCCGAAGCCCTGGGCGGCCTCGGGATAGGTGAAGGCGCTGACGTCGGGACGCGAGGCGCGGAATTGCGTGATGGCCTCCAGCGGCAGCTCCGGATCGCTGTCGCCGAAATGCAGGAGTGTCGGCACCTTGCGCTTCTCGCGATAGTCGGTAACGGTCTCGCGGCCGTCATAGCCGATCACGCAGGCGATGCTGCTGACCTTGTTGGCCGCGGTGTAGGCGAGGTCGCCGCCCCAGCAATAGCCGACGATCGCGACTTTGCCGGCATCCTTCACCGCGTCGACGGTCGTCTGGATATCCGAGATCGCCTGCTCCTGGCCGACCTGCGCGCTGATCGCCGCACCCTCGGCCTTGCCGGCCTCGTCGTGACCGAGAATGACGCCCGGCCTGACCCGGTCGAACAGGGATGGCGCGATCGCGACATAGCCCTTGGCCGCAAAGGCGTCGGCGACCTTGCGGATCTCGGGCGTGACGCCGAAAACATCTTGCAGGACCACGACGGCACCCTTGGGCGTCTCCGCCGGCTCGGCGCGATAGGCGGAGAAACTTGCCCCGTCGCTTGCGGTTAGTTCGATCATCGCATCATCTCCTCTCCGGTGGGCCTCTGGTTGCTCTAGAGCAGGCCAAGCTCGAGCTTGACGTCGTCGGTCATGCGCGATGAGTCCCAGGGCGGATCGAACACCAGCCGGACCGCGGCGTCTTCGACACCGCTGACCTCGCTCACCGCCTTCTCCACCCACGACAGCATCTCGCCGGCGACCGGGCAGCCCGGCGCGGTCAACGTCATGTCGATCTCGACCAGGCCGCCGTCCTTCGGCTCGATCCGGTAGATCAGGCCGAGGTCGTAGATGTTCACGGGGATTTCGGGATCGTGAACCGTCCGCAGCGCGGCGATGATGCCGGCGATCAGCGTCTCGTTGTCGGCAGGCGCTATGGTCGTCATCGTCACCTCACTGGAGCCCCTCGGCGAGCGCCGCAACGACCGGCCAGCCGACCGCGCCTGTGGGGTCGAGCCGGCGCAGCGCGGCGAGTAGCTCGCGAGCCTGTTTCTGCTCGTCCTTGCGCAGGTGTATGAAGGCGAGCGCCTTCAACGTATAAAGCGCGAAGCGACCGGCGCCGTCGGGCAGTCTGGCCTGTGGCTGCCAGCGCCGCCAATCGGAGCTCCAGCCGGCCTGGTGCGCGGCCTCGCGCAATCCGCGCTCGGCGATGTCGAGGGCTTCGTCGAGACGGCCGCGATAGGTGTGAGTCTTGTACAGGCAGAAATAGACCGCAAGCTCGGTCGGCGCGGCATCGAGGGCCTGGCGGAAGATGCGATCGGCCTCGAGCGGGTCGCGGCGATAGCTGACCACACCCTGCTGCAGCAGCGAGTCGATTTCGGGCGCAAGCTCGCCGAAATTGATGCCGTCGGAATCGACGAGGACGGCCGTCATGCGCGGCTCGCCTTCGCCGGAATTCGGCATCGATTGGAGTCTATGTCGGACAATTCGAGTTCCTCGTCTGGCGTATCGGAATACGGGCTCAACCCTCGCAAAGCAAAAGCCGGGCCGGACTTGAAATGCTGCGAAAAGCGCGGCGTTTCGGGGCCGATGTGAGGCATCATTTCGGTGCCCAGAGCGAGGCCGTCCGCGTTCGTCACGTCATCGACACGCGCGCATGGGGCGTTGTCGCAAGTCGGACATCACCCCGGCGCCGGGCACGCAAGCCCTTCTGAACCCGCGTGTTCCGAAACTGGTTTGACGCTTGCATGGAGCTTCGCGCAGAGCAGGAGCGTGCGACATGGCGATGGCGGGACCGGACATCGAACAATTGATCAGGGAAGCGTTTCCGGACGCCCATGTGATCGTGACCGACCTCGCCGGCGACGGCGATCACTACGGCGCGCGCGTGGTCTCGCGGGCGTTTGCCGGCAAGAGCCGGATTCAACAGCATCAGATGGTCTATGCCGCCCTGAAGGGGCAAATGGGCGAGGCGCTGCACGCGCTTGCGCTCGAAACGGCGGTGCCGAAATGAAAATGGAAGGATGAAAGCATGAGCGAGCCGATCGAACAACGAATCAAGGACGTCATTACAGGCACGGACGTCGTGCTATTCATGAAGGGTGTGCCGGCCGCGCCGCAATGCGGTTTCTCCGGCGCCGTCGTGCAGATCCTGAACGGCCTTGGCGTGCCCTTCACCGGCATCAACGTGCTCGCTGATCCCGCCATTCGCGAGGGCATCAAATCGTTCTCGAACTGGCCGACCATTCCCCAACTCTACGTCAAGGGCGAGTTTCTCGGCGGCTGCGACATCGTGCGCGAGATGTTCAAGCTGGGTGAGCTGGCTGCGGTGCTGAGCGACAAGGGCGTTGCGGTGGCGGCGTCATGAGCGACGGATTGACCGAGGAGTTCGCGTTGCCGCAGCTCTACCGCCATCACGTGTTCGCTTGCCATACCCAGCGGCCGCCGGGCCATCCGCGTGGAAGCTGCGGTGCGTCCGGCGGCGGGCCATTGTGGGAGCGGCTCGGCAAGGCGATCGAGGCCAAAGGACTCACCGATGTCGGTTTCACAGCATCCGGCTGCCTCGGATTTTGCGGTGCCGGTCCGCTGATGGTGGTCTATCCCGA
Organism: Bradyrhizobium sp. AT1; assembly: GCF_001590795.1. Classification (GTDB taxonomy): domain Bacteria; phylum Pseudomonadota; class Alphaproteobacteria; order Rhizobiales; family Xanthobacteraceae; genus Bradyrhizobium. The sequence goes on along the minus strand of NZ_JXDL01000001.1, from coordinate 2,201,051 downwards.
TGGCGTCTGGTACCGGCCGACGACGCCGGAGGACATCGACGAGATCGTGGAGCAGCATCTGACGCAAGGCCGGCGCGTCGATCGCCTGGTGATGGTGCTGGCGCGGGGCTGAGCCTCATGGCTCCGCGCAACGCGGCGTCGTCTCCGGTCGCGTGCAGCCCTGGAGGTCGCTGCGCTCGCCGCCGAGCAGCGAGGAAACGGGCTCGCGATCGAAGCCAGCGCATCTTGCGCCGTCGGCTTCGACCAGCGGGCGCCGGATCAGCAAGGGATCGTCGAGCATCGATGCGATGGCGCCCGCTGCGTCGATCTCTGCCGGCTTCACCTCGCCGGACTTGATCCGTGGCGCCGCAGGGTTGAACCAGGATGTCACGGGTGTCGCACCGAAGAAAGCGAGCAGACGCTCCGCAGTCCAGGGCTCCGTCAGCAGGCTCTTCGCGATCACCTGATGGCCAGCCGCTTCCAGCGCGCGGATCTGCCGGGCGTTGGTTCCGCAGCCCGGCTTCTGGTAGAACAGCACTGTCGCCACGCCCGAGGCTCCTATTTCATCATGCTGAGCTGGACCAGCGGCGCGGCGCCGCCGCGGCCGAGGATCGTGTCGACCTTCTTGCGGACGCCTTCCAGCGTCAGTGGCTTTACTACCGCGCCGTGAGCGCCGGCCTTCATGGCGTCGACTGCGGTGGTCTCGTCGGACTTGTCGGTGACGACGAGAATGCGCACGCCCGGAAACCTGTCGCCGAGCTCGCCGATCAGCGCAGGGCCGCGGGCCTTCAGAAAGGAGACGCCGAGCAGCACCACGTCGGGCTTCAGCCAGTCCACGCCCTTGGCGTAGGCCTCTTCCGGCGTGGCGAGTTCGTGCGTCTCGATCTCGTCATGCAGCATGAACTGAAGCGCTGCGCGGGTGATCTCGTCTTCGTCGATCACGAATACGCGCCGTTGGTCGACGGCCTTGGCGGTCTCGACACCAATCTGCATCTGACATTCTCCTCTGACTACCTCACATCGAGAATGAGCAATTTTCGTTCCGCGTTTGCGCGACGGAATCGCGGTGCATTCGCACCGTAGCCGCCGGGCTGCTTGTCCGGTTTCTGACAGAGGCCCTACCACTGTAGGGTTCGACACAGCTTCTGTCGGCCGCTGGCGTCGAAATATTTCGCGAGCGCGATCAGTGTTTTAGTGCGCGCGCAGCGAATGGCACGCCAGTTGCTATTTGAACGCAGCAACAACGAGTGAGGGCTGAGAACACGCCGACGCTGCTGGCGAGCGATGTTCTCCTTCCCGAACCCCGCGGGCCCAGGCTTCTGAGAGAGAAGCAATCTCGCGCGACGAGCGCGATGTCATTGGCAATCGGTTGATGGAGAGCAACATGTCTTCACTGAGACAAATCGCGTTTTACGGCAAGGGTGGTATCGGCAAATCGACGACGTCGCAGAACACGCTCGCGGCGCTTGCCGAGATGGGTCACAAGATCCTGATCGTCGGCTGCGACCCCAAGGCGGACTCGACCCGCCTGATCCTGCACGCCAAGGCGCAGGACACGATTTTGAGCCTCGCGGCCAACGCCGGCAGCGTCGAGGACCTCGAGCTCGAGGACGTCATGAAGGTCGGCTACCGCGACATCCGCTGCGTCGAGTCCGGCGGTCCGGAGCCCGGCGTCGGCTGCGCCGGCCGCGGCGTCATCACCTCGATCAACTTCCTGGAAGAGAACGGGGCCTACGAGGACATCGATTACGTGTCCTACGACGTGCTCGGTGACGTCGTCTGCGGCGGCTTCGCGATGCCGATCCGCGAGAACAAGGCGCAGGAAATCTACATCGTCATGTCCGGCGAGATGATGGCGATGTATGCCGCCAACAACATCTCCAAGGGCATTCTGAAATACGCCAATTCCGGCGGCGTGCGGCTCGGCGGCCTGGTCTGCAACGAGCGGCAGACCGACAAGGAGCTGGAACTTGCGGAAGCCATGGCCAAGAAGCTCGGCACCCAGCTGATCTATTTCGTGCCGCGCGACAACATCGTGCAGCACGCGGAGCTGCGCCGCATGACGGTGCTGGAATACGCGCCGGAGTCGCAGCAGGCCGAGCACTATCGCAAGCTCGCGCACAAGATCCACAACAACGGCGGCAAGGGCATCATCCCGACCCCGATCACGATGGACGAGCTCGAGGACATGCTGATGGAGCACGGCATCATGAAGCCGGTCGACGAATCCGTCGTCGGCAAGACCGCCGCAGAACTCGCCGCCATGTCGGCGTAATCCTCCGCCGGCCTCCCCGACCGGGGAGGCCGGCATCGGTTTCACGTCGAAAGCGGTGGAGTCTCCCGTGATTGCAGCGCAAGCGAGCCGGACCGACCTGCTGTCATTCCCCCTTGCAGAGGCGGTCTCTGGTGAGACTCATGCCGGAAGGGCCTTCTACCGCCTGTTGACCGGACATGACCCGGCCGAGGCGGATATCGACGACAACGACGATTTTGATCGCCACGTACTGGCATCGATCCTGGCAGCGGCCGCCATGGATGGGGGCTCGTTCGCCGAGCGCGCGGGTCTCGCTGAGCAAGAGCTCAACGAGCTGCTGGCCGAATGCTTTCCGTCGGCGCAGGTGCGAGCCGTCGCCTGGATTTCCAGGTCAGATACGATGGGCGATGATGAGACGATGATGGTCCGCGACCTGTTGCTCGCTCAGCGGTCGTCCGAGGGTGAGGTCGGCCGCTGGCTCGCCGCGATGGTCGCACGCCGCGCGATGGAGCCGAACCATCTGTGGGAGGATCTCGGGTTGCGCGAGCGGGCCGAATTGTCCCGCCTGCTGATGCGTCATTTCGCGCCCTTGGCGGCGCGCAACACCAGAAACATGCGCTGGAAGCGCTTCTTCTATCGCATGCTGTGCGAGGACGACGGATTCGTGATGTGCACGACGCCGGTCTGCACGCAATGCAACGATTTCGACCTCTGCTTCGGTGAGGAGAGCGGTGAGACCCGTATGGCCGAACGCCGTCGGGAGTTTTTGCGCGGCGACGGCGATCATGCTGACGGCGTGAGGTGATCATGGACGCGTATCCGGAGATATCCTTCACGGAGGCATTGGATTCGGAATCGCCGGCGCAACGCGAGGTCGGGGACGGTCCATTCTCCGCGTTCAGCCGCTTGCGCGATGTGGGCCTGCGGCCGACGCGCCAGCGCGTGCTGCTGGCGGAGCTGCTGTTCGGCCAAGGCGACCGGCATGTCACGGCCGAGACGCTCTTTGCCGAGGCGGCCACAGCCAATATCCAGCTCTCGCTGGCCACCGTCTACAACACGCTGAACCAGTTCACCCAGGCCGGGCTGCTGCGCCGCATCGGTCCGGATGGCTCGCGCTCGTTCTTCGACACCAACACGACCGTCCATCCGCACTTCTACCTGGATGGCGAGGATATCTTGATCGACGTGCCGGAGACGCTCGTCCTCGAGCAAGTCCCGGATCCCTTGCCCGGCCACGAGATCTCGCGGCTCGACATCATCATCCACATCCGCCGCAAGCCTGTCGACATCTGACACGCCTGTCTGACGCTGTCGTATTTGCGACAAAGCGGGCGACGTCGATAAGCCCATCAATTTCAGATGCTTGGCGTTCATTCTGACGATGGCACGGGGGTTGCTGAACTCCTGATTGGAATGAATGATTTGGAGTACGCAGATGGCGCTTTACGGTCCAACGACCCGATCCGACGGGGCTCTGCTCCGACCCGTCATTCTCAACGACACCACCCTGCGCGATGGCGAGCAGGCGCCCGGCGTTGCTTTTACCACTGCGGAAAAGGTTTCGATCGCGCGGGCATTGGCCGCCGCTGGCGTCACCGAGATCGAAGCCGGCACGCCCGCCATGGGGCAGGAGGAGGTGAGTGCGATCCGGGCCATCGTCGAAGCCAACCTGCCGGTGACCGCGATCGGCTGGTGCCGGATGCGGACGGCGGACGTCGATGCGGCCATCGAGGCCGGCGTCTCCATGGTGAATGTGTCGATCCCTTCATCCGACGTGCAGATTGCCGCCAAGCTCGGCGGCGGCCGGCTGGCAGCGCTGGAGCAGGTGAGGCGGGTGGTCGGCTACGCCCACGACAGGGGGCTCGACGTCGCGGTCGGCGGCGAGGACTCCTCGCGGGCCGACATAGGTTTCCTGGTCGAGCTGATCGCGACTGCAAAGCTCGCGGGCGCGCGGCGCTTCCGCATCGCCGACACGCTGAGCGTGCTCGATCCCGACGCCGCCTTTGCGCTGATCGCAGCCCTTCGGGGCACCACCGACATCGAGCTTGAATTCCACGGCCATGACGATCTCGGCCTCGCGACGGCCAATACGCTCGCCGCGATCAAGGCTGGCGCGACCCACGCTTCCGTCACCGTGATCGGCCTCGGCGAGCGGGCCGGTAACGCCCCGCTGGAGGAGGTCGCCGTCGCGCTCAAGCAGCTCTACGGCTGCGATACCGGCGTGGTGCTGTCCGAACTGGAGAAGGTGGCATCCGTGGTCGCGGCGGCGGCCGCACGCGCCATTCCGCTCAACAAGGCGATCGTCGGCGAGCACGTCTTCACCCACGAGTCGGGCATTCACGTCGACGGCCTATTGAAGGACCAGCGTACCTATCAGGCGCTGGATCCTCGCCTGCTCGGCCGCTCCAACCGTATCGTGATCGGCAAGCATTCGGGGCTCGCCGCGATCACCGCGCTGCTCGCCGAGCTCCAACTGGCCGTCAACACGGAAGAAGCCAAGATCGTCCTCGCCCGTGTCCGCCAGCATGCCGTCGAGCACAAGGGGGCCGTCGGGCGCGAGACGGTGACGGCGATCTGGCGCGAGGTGCGCGATCGCTCGCTGCTCGATTGCGCGTGAGGGTACTATGGCCTGTGTCGTCGACATTCCGCTCGCTGAACCGTCCCCTCCCGGACCGGTCAAGCCGTCTCTGCTCAAACTGATCCGTGAGGACATCGGCTGCGTGCGCCAGCGCGACCCCGCAGCGCGCGGCCAGGTCGAGACGCTCCTGACTTATCCCGGCATCCATGCCGTGATCTGGTATCGCATCGCCAACCGGCTGTGGACCGGCGGCTGGCGCTTTCCGGCGCGGCTCCTGTCCTGGTTCGGCCGCTTTGCGAGCAATGTCGACATCCATCCGGGCGCGCGCATCGGCCGGCGGTTTTTCATCGATCACGGCGCCTGCGTCGTCATCGGCGAGACCGCGGAGATCGGCGACGACGTCACGCTGTATCACGGCGTCACGCTCGGCGGCACCTCGTGGTTCCCCGGCAAGCGCCATCCGACGCTGGAAGATCGCGTCGTGGTCGGTGCGGGCGCCAAGATCCTCGGGCCGATCACGGTCGGTGCCGGCTCGCGCGTCGGAGCCAATTCGGTGGTGATCGACAGCACCCCGCCCGACGTCACGGTCGTCGGCATTCCCGCGCGCGTCGTGCGCCCGCAGCTCGGCCATCGCCGCGTCGTCGGCCGGATCGACCTCGATCATCATCTGATGCCGGACCCCGTCGGAGACGCCATCGCCGTACTGCTCGATCGCGTCGAATTCCTCGAGGCTAGGCTGACCCATATGCAGAAGCGCGTCAGGGACGCCGGCACGCCCGTAGCGCAACATACGCTCGGTACGGCGACGCAGAATCCGGAGGAGACCGACAATGGCTGATGGCATCCTGGCACAACTCAACAAGGCATCGGCGGCCGAAGAGTTCTTCACCCTGCTCGAGGTCGATTACGATCCCAAGGTCGTCAACGTGGCGCGGCTGCATATCCTGCGGCGCATGGGCCAGTACCTCGCCGGGGAGGATTTTGCCAGCGCGACGGACGCGGTCGTGGCGGAGCGATGCAAGAGCGTGCTGGAGCGCGCCTATGCGGACTTCGTCGCGTCGTCGCCGATCGACCAGCGCGTGTTCAAGGTCCTGAAAGATGCCGTCGCGCCGCAAACGAAGGCCGCGCCGACATTGGTGCAGATCGGCACGCTGAAGTGAACACAGGCTCTGTCGGATTTACGACGCGTGTCGCAGCAGCGTTGTCGGCTCCACCGCCTAAAGCGGATGCAATCGATACCGCCACTCTTCTAAGTCGCTGTATCGGCATCCGATTTTCATCCTCTGCACAGTTGGTACGACACTTGCTGTTCTTTATCTGAACCGAGTTCTGGAGCCTGGAGAAGCGCATGCACATCGTCGTTTGCATCAAGCAGGTCCCCGACTCCGCGCAGATTCGCGTGCATCCCGTGACCAACACCATTATGCGCCAGGGGGTGCCGACCATCATCAATCCCTACGACCTCTTTGCGCTGGAGGCCGCGCTCGAACTGCGCGACCAGTTCGGCGGCGAGGTTACGGTGCTGACCATGGGGCCGCCTTCGGCCGAGGACAGCCTCCGCAAGACATTGACCTTCGGCGCCGACCGCGCCGTGCTCCTGACCGACCGTTTCTTTGCCGGCGCCGATACGCTCGCCACGACCTATGCGCTCGCCACCGCGATCCGCAAGATTTCGATCGAGTTCGGCGCGCCTGATCTCGTCTTCACCGGCAAGCAGACCATCGACGGCGATACCGCGCAGGTCGGTCCCGGCATCGCCAAGCGGCTCGGCCTGCTCCAGCTCACCTATGTCGCGAAGATCAGCGCGCTCGACTTGCAGGCCCGCACCATCGACGCGGAGCGGCGCTCTGAAGGCGGCGTGCAGCTGCTGCGCACCAGGCTGCCGTGCCTGGTCACCATGCTGGAGGCAACCAACCAGATCCGCCGCGGCGCCATGGCGGACGCCCTGCGTGCCGCCCGTGCGCCGGTCGTGAAATGGAGCGCGCAGGATGCCGGCGTCGAGGATATTTCCAAATGCGGCCTGCGCGGCTCGCCCACCATCGTCAAGCGCGTGTTCGCACCCGCAGCCCGCAGCGAGAAGGCGGCATTGATCGAGCCCGGTGAGCAGCCGGCGGAGGCGCTGATCGACGCCATCTTCAAGCGCCAGCCGACGCTCGAGACCGAGCTGGCGGCGCTGGCGCGCGGCTATTGAATCGAACGGAGCAAGCATCATGGGCACCGCACCGAAAACCGCCGCACCTGCTGCCGGCCGCGCCGCGACCAAGAAGGAGCTGCCCGAGCACTTCAAGGCCTAC
>NZ_JXDL01000001.1:2181196-2193354 GCF_001590795.1 Bradyrhizobium sp. AT1 | reverse complement strand
GTCTTCATCGAGCAGGAGCGCGGCCAGGTCCACCCTGTGTCCTGGGAGCTGATGGGCGCCGGCCGCAAGCTCGCCGACAAGCTCAAGGTGGATCTCGCCGCGATCGTGATCGGCCCCGAAGGCGAGGCGACGCAGAGCGCCGCCGCCGAGTCGTTCTGCTACGGCGCCGACCTCGTCTACATGGTGGCCGACAACCTGCTCGCCGACTATCGCAACGAATCCTATACCAAGGCGCTGACCGACGTCGTCAACACCTACAAGCCCGAAATCCTGCTGCTCGGCGCCACCACACTCGGCCGCGACCTCGCAGGCTCGGTGGCGACGACCCTGCTGACAGGATTGACCGCCGACTGCACCGAGCTCGACGTCGATGCCGATGGCTCGCTCGCGGCGACCCGCCCGACCTTCGGCGGCTCGCTGCTCTGCACGATCTACACGTTGAACTACCGGCCGCAGATGGCGACGGTGCGACCGCGCGTGATGCCGATGCCGGAGCGTGTCGTGCGTCCGGTCGGCCGCATCGTCAGCCATCCGCTCGGCCTCGTCGAGGACGACATCGTCACGAAGGTGCTCTCATTCCTGCCGGACCGCGACTCCGCAAAATCCAATCTTGCTTATGCGGACGTCGTCGTCGCCGGCGGCCTGGGGCTCGGATCGCCCGAGAATTTTCAGCTGGTGCGGCAGCTGGCCACGGTGCTTGGCGCCGAATATGGCTGTTCGCGGCCGCTGGTGCAGAAAGGCTGGGTTACGTCCGACCGGCAGATCGGCCAGACCGGCAAGACCATCCGGCCAAAGCTCTACATCGCCGCAGGCATCTCCGGCGCGATCCAGCATCGGGTCGGCGTCGAGGGCGCCGACCTGATCGTCGCCATCAACACCGACCGGAACGCGCCGATCTTCGATTTTGCACATATGGGCATCGTCGCCGACGCGATCCGGCTGCTTCCGGCGCTGACGGCGGCATTCCGTGCCCGGCTGTCACCGCATTCGCGCGACCGGATCGCCAGTTAGCACAAGGAGAAGCGCCATGATCGAGGAGAAGTTCGATGCCATCGTCGTCGGCGCCGGCATGGCCGGCAACGCCGCGGCGCTCACGTTGGCGCAGCGCGGCCTGAAAGTGCTCCAGCTCGAGCGCGGCGAATATTCCGGCTCGAAGAACGTGCAGGGCGCGATCCTCTATGCCGACATGCTGGAGAAGTTGATCCCCGATTTTCGCGAGGACGCGCCGCTGGAGCGGCATCTGGTCGAGCAGCGCTTCTGGATGATGGACGACCGCTCGCACACCGGCCTGCATTATCGCTCCGACGATTTCAACGAGGAGAAGCCGAACCGCTACACCATCATCCGCGCGCAGTTCGACAAATGGTTCTCGCAGAAGGTCCGCGAGGCCGGCGCCATCGTGCTGTGTGAAACGACGGTGACGGAGCTGGCGCAGGATGCTTATGGCAAGGTGATCGGCGTGCGCACCGACCGCGCCGACGGCGAGATCCACGCCGACGTCGTGGTGCTGGCGGAGGGCGTCAACGGCTTGCTCGGCACGCGAGCCGGCCTGCGTAAGCGTCCGACGCCCGACAAGGTCGCGCTCGCCGTGAAGGAGATGCATTTCCTGCCGCGCGAAACCATCGAGGCGCGCTTCAATCTCCGGGGCGACGAAGGCATGGTAATCGAGGCCGCCGGAACCATCTCCCGCGGCATGACCGGCATGGGCTTCATCTATGCCAACAAGGAATGCATCTCGCTCGGCATCGGCTGCCTGGTCGCGGATTTCCAGCGCACCGGCGAGACGCCCTACGGCTTGCTCGATCGCTTCAAGCGGCACCCCTCGGTTGCCCCGCTGATCGAGGGCTCCGAGGTCAAGGAATATGCCGCCCACCTCATCCCCGAGGGCGGCTTCAAGGCGATCCCGCAGCTCTACGGCGAGGGCTGGGTCGTAGTCGGCGACGCCGCCCAGCTCAACAACGCCATCCACCGCGAGGGCTCGAACCTTGCGATGACGTCAGGGCGGATCGCGGCCGAGGCGATCTTCCAGGTCAAGTCGCGCAAGGATCCCATGACGGCGGAGAATCTGTCGCTCTACAAGACCATGCTGGACCAGTCCTTCGTCATCAAGGACCTTAAGAAGTACAAGGACATGCCTGCGCTGATGCACACCCAGTCGCAGAACTTCTTCCTGACCTATCCGGAGCTCGTCTCGAAGGCGATGCAGAACTTCCTGCGCGTCGACGGCACGCCAAAGGTCGAGAAGGAAAAGACGACGTTCAAATCGTTCATCAAGGCCCGGTCGTGGAGTGGGCTGTTCGGCGACGCCTTCCGCCTCGCGCGCGCCTGGCGGTGAGGCAAGGACATAGAACATCAACTACGGAGACCAAACCATGTCGATCGAGCCATCCGTGCGTGTCGAGGACAAGCTGTTCTACAACCGCTATCTGGTCGATGCCGGCCGGGCCCACATCAAGGTGCGGCCACACACGACGCCTTCGCCAGAGCTCCTGAGCATGCTGAAAGCCTGTCCGGCGCGTTGCTACGAGCTCAACGACAGCGGCCAGGTCGAGATCACCGTCGACGGCTGCATCGAATGCGGGACCTGCCGCGTGATCTGCGAGGAGAGCGGCGACATCGAGTGGAGCTATCCGCGCGGTGGTTACGGCGTGCTGTTCAAGTTCGGTTGACCCGTCATGAAGCTCAGCGCCCGCAACATTCTGCCCGGACGGGTCATTGCCGTCACCAAGGGAACGACGACGGCCCATGTGAAGATCGAGCTCGCCCCGGGCCTCGTCGTGTTTTCCGCGATCACCAACGAAGCGGTGGACGATCTCGCCCTGAAGGTGGGCGATGCCGTTTCGGCCGTGATCAAGTCATCCGACGTGATGATCGGCAAGTAGCGCCGCAGGCGCATCGGCGGGCAGGCGCGACGCGCGGGCCCGCTTGATGCGCGACGAAAGGTCCTGCCACCAGCCGTCGATCGCCCCGCGTTCGCAGAGCAGGCTGGTGCCGATACCGCCGGTAAAATCATTCCATGCGTCCAGGCATTTTTCGGGCACGGCCGTGAGCACGGGGATACCGGCGGCGATGGCGCCGGCCAGCTCGTCGCGCAGGCCCTCGCCAGCCGCCTCCTGCTTGGAGAACTTGTTGATCACGACGAGATCGACATCCGCCGTGATCGCGCGGGTGACGGCAACCGCCGCCTCGGCCAGTCCCGCGGCGTCGAGCTTGCAGGCCATCGCGCCCGAGCCGAGCGGCTGGCAGATCGAAATCTCGCGGCCGGTCATGAGATCGACGGCCTGCATGCCGATTTGGCAGCCGCTGCCGTCCCGGATGTTGCGCTGGACGATCCCGCCGATCCGCTCGCCAGACCGCGCGAGGTCCTGAGCAAACGCGGCCAGCAGGCCGTCGACGTCATCCTGCGGACGGTAGAGGATCGCGGCGACGCGGTTCGGGTCGATGTCGTGGAAGTCGATCGGCATGGCAGTCATCCTTAAAGGTTTTCCTACGCTGTTCCGTCGATCCGAGCAATCGCCATGCCGATCACGATCCGCGGCTGGCCGCAGTGCCGAACCGAGGCTCCGCAGCGGTCCGGCTTCGACGACACGGCCCCGTTCCATGAGGACCAGATGATCGGCAAAGCGCTCGATCTCGCTCATGTCATGGCTGATATAAAATACCGGCAGCGACAGCCGCTCGTGCACCCGCTCGAGGAACGGCAAGATCTCGTTTCTGGTGGTGTGGTCAAGCGCGGCGAGCGGCTCGTCCATGAGAAGAAGCTTTGGCTGCGACAGCAGCGCGCGGCCGATCGCAACGCGCTGCCGCTCGCCGCCGGAGAGGCGGTACGGCGAGCGGTCGAGCAGGGCGGCGAGGCCGAGCAGGTCCACGACCTCGTCGAATGCGATCTGCGCGCCGGCGGCCTTCGGCGCACCGAACGACAGATTCCGACGGACCGACAGATGCTGAAACAGGCTGGCTTCCTGAAACACGTAGCCGATCGGCCGCCGGTGCACGGGCCGGAACGAATGATGGTCCTGCCAGACTTCACCGTCGACCGCGCAGAAACCGTCGGTCATATGTTCCAGGCCGGCGATGCAGCGCGCGACTGTGGTCTTGCCGCAGCCGGAAGCGCCGAAGATCGCGGTGACGCCGGTGGCGGGCAGGCTGAGCTCGGCATCGAGCACGAAATGACCGAGTCTGCCGTGGAAGGCCGCGTTGATCCGGCCGGGTTCGGCCATTCTCATGCCGCAGCCCTCGCAGCGCGCTTGTCGACCAGCGTCATGGTCAGGATCACGGCGAAGGCGAAGACCACCATGAGGCCTGCGAGCATGCTCGCCTCACGCCAGCGTGAGGTCTCGACATAGTCGAAGATCGCGACCGACAGCACCTTGGTGCGGCCGGGAATGTTGCCGCCGATCATCAGCACGAGGCCGAACTCGCCGACCGTGTGCGCGAAGCCGAGCACGGCGCCCGTGAGGAAGCCGGGTCGTGCCAGCGGCACCGCGACGGTCCAGAACGTGCGCGTCGGCGAGGCGCGCAAGGTGGCGGCAACCTCGAGCGGCCGCTCGCCGATCGCGGTGAAGGCGTTGCGGATCGGCTGCACCACGAAGGGCATGGAATAGACCACCGAGCCAATGACAAGGCCTTCGAAGGTAAAGGCGAGCGTGCGTCCGCCCCACAGACGTGCGATCCATCCACCCGGCCCGTCCGGTCCGAGCAGCACCAGCAGATAGAAGCCGAGCACGGTCGGCGGCAGCACCAGCGGCAGCGCGATCACGCTCGCGATGATCTCGGTCCACCAGCCCTTGGCATGCGCCAGCCACCAGGCGAGCGGCGTGGCCAGCACCAGCAGGATCGCGGTCGAGATGGCGGCAAGCTCGATCGTCAGCAGTACCGATTGGCGGATCTCCTGCGACCAGATCTCCATGCGCGTCAGCTCTGCCCGTCCAGCATGTAGCCGTATTTCTCGATGATGGCGCGAGCCTCGGGCCCTCTGAGGAATGAGATGAATGCGCTGGCGGCTTGGTTTCCGGCACCCGTCTTCAGCAGCACCGCGTCCTGGCGGATCGGACCATAGAGCGCCTGCGGCACGACCCAGCGCGAACCGGCCTCGCTGCCGGTCAATTGCGATAGCGCGACGAAGCCGATCTCGGCATTGCCGGTCTCGACGAACTGATAGGCCTGGGTGATCGTCGCGCCCTCCACCAGCTTCGGTTTCAGGGCCTCATACAGGTTCAGCGATTTCATGGTTTCCACAGCGGCAAGACCGTAAGGCGCGGCGGCCGGATTGCAGATCGAGAGTTTTGCGAACGATGCCGCCTTCAACGTCTCTTCGCCGGTCACAAGCCCCGGCGACTTGCTCCACAGCACGAGCTTGCCGATTGCATAGGTGAAGCGGCTGTCCGCGGTCGCAAGTCCATCCTCGACGAGTTTCTTCGGCCGCGAATCGTCGGCCGACAGGAACACCTGGAACGGCGCGCCCTGCGTGATCTGGGTGTAAAACTGTCCGCTCGCGCCGAAGCTCAGCACCGCCTCATGTCCGGTCTTCTGCTTGAAGATGGCAGCGATCTCCTTCGCGGCGTCGGTAAAGTTGGCGGCCACGGCCACGTTGGTCTGTGCTGCCCGCGCCTCGGCGAATGCGAGCAGCAGCCCTGTGGCGACGGCGATCGTACGAAACAGTTTCATGATGAACTCCAGCGGACGGTAACCGCCTCCGCGCGAGCCCGATTGCTGCGAGGTGCCGGCCGTGGAAGGCTCAGCAATCGGCGTGCCGGAGGAGCAGGTGAAATCTGGTGTGCGCCTTGCAAGAATGAGCGGCAAAAGAAGGGTGTTCCCGCCCCTTGCGGCGGCGAGACCGACGATCCGCGTCGGGTTTGCGACAAAGTCGTCGACAAGCCGACACCGGTGAAAGGAGCAGGCCATGGTCACCGTTGCATCACGCGCCGAGCTCGAGCGTCTGCTGGAGGACGATGTGCCTTATGGCGATCTCACCACCGAGGCGCTCGGGATCGGCGCGATCGACGGCGTCATGCAGTTTACCGCGCGCTCGCCGATGGTGTTGGCGCTCGCCGAGGATGCAGCCGCGATCATCGCGCTCGCCGGCTGCGAGGTCGAGTTGTTCGCCGCATCCGGCGCGGCGCTGGAGCAGGGCGCGCCGATCCTCGGGGCGCGGGGCCCGGCCGCCGGTCTGCTCCGGAGCTGGAAGGTCGCGCAGACCCTGATCGAAATCTGGTCGGGTGTCGCCAGCGAGACCCGCGCCATCGTTGACGCGGCGAGAACGGTGGCCCCGCAAATTCCGGTGGCCTGCACGCGCAAGAACGTGCCGGGCACCAAGCGCTTTGCGGTCGCGGCGGTGAAGGCCGGCGGCGCCGTGATGCATCGACTCGGCCTCTCGGAGACGGTGTTGGTGTTTCCGGAGCACCGTGCGTTTCTCGGCGAGAGGCCGCTGTTTCTGGCGGTTGAGCGGCTGCGTCAAGCGGCGCCGGAGAAGAAGCTCGTGATCGAGGTCAAGACCGCCGATGCCGCGCTTGCCGCGGCGGTCGCCGGCTTCGACGTCATTCAGGCCGAGAAGTTCTCACCAGCCGAGATCGCCGCATTGGTCAAGCGCATCGCATCCATGGCCTACACGCGAGCCCGTCCGATCATCGCTGCCGCCGGTGGCGTCAACGCCGCGAATGCCGTGGCCTATGCGGAAGCCGGCGCCGATGTCCTGGTCACGTCGTCGCCCTATCTGGCCAAGCCGAGGGACGTGCAGGTACGGATGATGGCCGCGGATGAAAGAGAGATGCCTGACAAAGGCTCGAACCGCCCCGCCGCTCAGATCGTGAGGGAAACGATATGTGCACCGGGAAACCAAGAATGATCCCACCAAGGCGAACGAGGCCGATCCGCTGAGGTGGTGAGCCGTTTGGGCCTGGTCGCCGGCCCAGGGCGGTCTTGTGTCGGAAGATTGGGCGTCGCCGCACACGGCATTGCTGTCGTCTTATGCGGCGTGCCGAAGCGCGATGCATTCGAGCCGACCATTAGTCTCGTTTATATCGCGAATTTTTACTTCCAATTTTACTTCGCAGAATCTCAGCCATAGCCTCACGCGCAACTGATCACCTAAGCAGCCGGTCAATGGCGACCGGTGCGAGCGTTCATCGTAACCAACGGGGGTTGCCATGTCTGATGAGACGACGGGGAAAGTCACGTCCGATCCGGCGGGAACGGCGGCGAGGTCTTCGAAAAAGCTGAGCAGGCGCACGCTGTTAAAGGGGGCTGCCGCCGTTGCGGGCGCAGCCGCAGGCTCGGATGCGATCCGCGGCTTTCCGACCATCTGGGCGCAGGAGATCAAGGACATCGAGCTGCGCCATGTCGGCGTGTCCTATTCGGTGGTGAAGGCGATCGGCGACCAGGCGGCCAAGGATCTCGGCTTCAAGGTGACGATGCAGAACCTCGACACCTCTGCCGCCATCAACCGCTTTATAAGCCAGCCTAATACGGTCGATATCGCCGACCTCGAGGGCTGGCAGGCCAAGCTCGCCGCCAAGCGCAGCGTCATCCAGGGCATCGAAGTCAAGAAGATCAAGGAGTTCGACAACATCCTGCCGATCTTCACCAAGGGCGAGATCGACGGCCACAAGATCCCGCGCCAGGGCATCTCGCCCTACGAGGCCATGTACATCTCCAAACCCGACTCGACCGATCTGCATGACGGCGTCACGGAATGGGCGACCTTCCTGCCGCAGGTCTACAATGCCGACTCCATCGGCTATCGCCCCGATCTCGTCGGCCACGAAGTGACCGAGTGGAAGGACCTGATCGATCCCAAGTTCAAGGGCAAGGCTGCGATCCTCGACGTGCCCGCGATCGGCATCATGGATGCTGCGCTCTGCTTCGAGAGTGCCGGGCTGATCAAGTACGGCAACAAGGGCAACATGACCAAGGAGGAGATCGACTTCACCTGCAACAAGCTGATCGAGCTGAAGAAGCAGGGCCAGTTCCGGGCGACCTGGACCACCTTCGACCAGTCGGTGCAGCTGATGGCCGCGGGCGAGGTGGTGATCCAGTCGATGTGGTCGCCGGCGGTCGCCGCGGTGCGCGTCAAGGAAATCCCCTGCGTCTACGCGCCGGTCAACGTCAAGAACGGCAAGGAAGGCTATCGCGGCTGGTGCAACGGCATGGGCCTGATGAAGCATCTCTCAGGCAAGAAGCTCGACGCTGCCTACGAATATCTCAACTGGTATCTCTCGGGCTGGCAGGGTGGGTTCGTCGGCCGCTACGGCTACTACAGCCCGGTGCCGTCGACTGCCAAGAAATTCCTCACCGCCGCCGAATGGGACTTCTGGTACGACGGCAAGCCGGCACCGGAGGTCATCAACGATCCCTACGGCGTGCCGATGGAGAAGGCCGGCACCAAGCGCGACGGCGGCTCGTTCCTCGACCGCGTCAAGAACATCTCGTGCTGGAACACGCTGATGGACGAAGCCGCCTACATGAACAAGCGCTGGAACGACTTCAAGGTGGCGTGAAACCTGCTTTTCCTCAACTAACGAAGCACCGGCGCCGTCACGTGCCGGCGCTGACAAGATCGCCTTCGAGGCCATTGCTGATATGCAGCCCAGTCCAAGTCAAAATTTAAGTCCATCGCGCTCCAATCTCGCCGGCTGGCTCTATGTCTCGCCGCTGGTCCTGGTGCTTGTGCCGTTCTTCGTGGCGCCGATCCTGGTCGTGCTGGCGGCGAGCTTCTTTGCCACCGATGGCTTTGGCGGACTGACGCCCGGCTTCACGCTCGTCAGCTACGTCGAGGTGCTGCATTCGGCGCTGACGCTGAAACTGTATCTGGCGACCATCAAGTTCACCGTGCTGACCTGGGTCTTCACGCTCGTCATCGGCTTCTTCGTTGCCTACTTTCTGGTGTTCCACGTTCGCAATCAGCTGCTGGCGATCGGCCTGTTCCTCTTGTGCACGGTGCCGTTCTGGACCTCGAACATCATCCGGATGATTTCCTGGATTCCGCTGCTCGGCAAGGAAGGCCTGATCAACCAGGCGCTGCTGGGGATAGGCGTGATCCGCCAGCCGCTGGAAGTGCTGCTGTTCTCCGACCTCGCGGTGGTCATCGCCTATGTCCACCAGCTCACGATCTTCATGATCGTCCCGATCTTCAACTCCATGGCGCGGATCGACAAGAAGCTGATCGAGGCTGCAATCGATGCCGGCGCCAGCCGTTTCGACATCATGCGCCTGATCGTGGTCCCAATGTCCAAGAGCGGCATCGCGCTCGGCACCATCTTCGTGGTCTCGATCGTGATGGGCGATTTCTTCGTGGTGAAGGTGATGTCCGGCGGCGGCTCGGCCTCCGTGGTCAGCGCCTTCTACGAGGACGTCGGCGTGCTGCAATATCCGACCGCGGCGGCAAGTGCCGTGCTGCTGACGCTGGTGCTGGTCGCGATCGTCTCGCTGATCCTGCGTACTGTGGACATCCGGCAGGAGATCACGCGATGAGCGCGGTTCTCGCTGAGATGCCCGAAGCCGTCGCGCCGGCAACCACCAAGGCGATCGCGCCGAGCAAGGGTGGCCGGCCCTGGACGTTCTACGTGCTGGCGTCGCTGTTCGCCGCCTACGTGATCGCGCTCTACGGCCCGATGTTCTGCATCTATATCCTGTCCTTCCAGGACATCCGCGGCGGGCTCGTCTTCCCGATGAAGGGGCATTCGCTGCACTGGTTCGTCGATCTCTTTACGCAAGTCCGCACCGGCGACGTCAAAGGCTCGTTCGACCGCTCGATCAAGCTTGCGGTCATCGTCACCGTCATCACCGTGGTGGTGTCGTTCCTGGCGGGCCTCGGCTTCCGCAAGCGCTTTCGCGGCGACACTGTCGTCTTCTATATGATGATCGGCAGCCTGGTGGCGCCCGGCCTGGTGCTCGGTCTCGGCACGGGCTTGCTGTTCCAGGCGCTCGGGCTGAATGCGAGCTGGTACAGCTCGGCGCTCGGCGCGCAGCTCTCCTGGACTCTGCCGTTCGGCGTGCTGGTGATGTTCGCCGTGATGTCGCGCTTCAACCATGTCTGGGAGGAGGCGGCCTATGATCTCGGCGCGAGCCGCTGGCAGTCGATCCGGCTGGTGATGATCCCGGTGCTGGCGCCCGGCCTGGTCGCGGTCGCGCTGTTCGGCTTCACGCTGTCCTATGACGAGTTCGCGCGCAGCCTGCAGACCGCGGGTTCGCTGAACACGCTGCCGCTCGAAATCTGGAGCATGACGCTGAACGTGACCTCGCCCTCGCTCTACGCCCTCGGCACGGTCACAACCATCGTCTCCTTCATCGTCATCGGCGCGAGCCTCGGCAGCATCGTGTTGATTCAGAAGAAGCGCGGCAGCAGCGCAAAGGGTTGAGCTGGGACATGAAGAACGATCGCGGCGACATCGAACTGGCGGGTGTCTGCAAGAGCTTTGACGGCGCGACCAATGTGGTCGACGGTGTCAACCTGAAAATCGCCGACGGCGCCTATTGTTGCTTCATCGGCCCGTCCGGCTGCGGCAAGACCACGATCTTGCGGATGATTGCCGGCCACGAGGACCCGACCGCCGGCGAGATCGTCATCGGCGGCCAGAACGTCGTCGGGCTTGCGCCGGTGCAGCGCCGCACCGCGATGATGTTCCAGTCTTACGCGCTGTTTCCGCATCTGACGGTGCGGGAGAACATCGCCTTTGCACTCCGCGTGCGAGGTCAGTCCAAGGCCGACCGTCTGCGCGCGGCGGACGCCATGATCGAGAAGGTGCGGCTGTCGCAATTCGCCGACCGCCTGCCGGCCCAGCTCTCCGGCGGCCAGCAGCAGCGCGTGGCGCTGGCGCGCGCCGCGATCACCGAGCCCAGGGTGTTGTTGCTCGACGAGCCGCTGTCGGCGCTCGACGAGCAACTGCGGGTGCAGATGCGCCAGGAGCTCAGGCGGATGCAGCAGGAGCTCGGCATTACCTTCATCCATGTCACCCATACCCAGCTGGAGGCAATTGCGTTGGCGGACCTCGTCGTGGTGATGGAGCAGGGCAAGATCAAGCAGGCAGGCGCGGCGCGCGACGTCTATGCCCGTCCGCACGATCGCTACGTCGCCGAGTTCATGGGCGGGCAGAACGTGTTGTCCGGTCGGGTCGAGAAGGTCAATGGCGCGAGCTTTACCCTCGCACAGGCCGCACCCTCCGGCATCGAAGTGCCGCTTCAGGCGCGCGCGAATGTGAGTGTCGGTGATAAGGTCGACATTGCCGTGCGCCGCGACGATGTCGCGCTGGTCAGGCCGGGCAGGGATCTGCCGCCGGGTTGCACGACCTCGCTGCCAAGCCGCGTGCTCGCGATCGAATACCAGGGTTATTTCGTCAAGGTCATGCTCGACACCGTGCCGGATGACGAGTTCGTCGCCTACGTGCCGGAAAAGACCTTCTTCGCAGATCCCTTCACCGTCGGCGATGTCGTGATGGCCACATGGGCCAACGGCAGCGCGTTGCCTCTCGCCTGAAGACCCCGTCGCGCACAGGAGTATGACCGTGCAGATATCCTTCACTCTCAACGGCCGACCCACCACTGTTGATGTCGAGCCGGCAACGCTCGTCACCGAGCTGCTGCGCGAGCAGCTCCATCTCACTGGCACCCATATCGGCTGCGACACCAGCCAGTGCGGTGCCTGTGTGGTGCATCTCGACGGCCTGCCGGTGAAGAGCTGCACGCTGCTGGCGCCGGCGCTCGATGGCGCGACGCTGCTCACCATCGAGGGCCTGCAAGGCGCACCCGGCTCGAACCGGATGCATCCGATGCAGGAGGCGTTTCGTGAACATCACGGCCTGCAATGCGGCTTCTGCACGCCGGGCATGCTGATGACCGCGGTGGCGTTGGCCACCGAGAAGCCTGACCTGACCGAGGCCGACGTCCGCCACGGTCTCGAAGGCAACATCTGCCGCTGCACCGGCTACCAGAACATCGTCGTCTCGGTGATGGCCGGCGCCGCCGCCATGAACGCCGCCAAGGGAGAGTGACCATGAACAATGTGATCGGCATTGGCGCCTCACCGAAGCGCAAGGAAGATCAGCGCTTCCTCACCGGCCGCGGCAACTACGTCTCCGACATCAAGCGGCCTGGCATGACGGCGGGTGTGTTCGTGCGCTCGCCGCATGGGCATGCGATCCTGCGCGGCATCGACAAGAGCGCGG
>NZ_JXDL01000001.1:2173900-2180353 GCF_001590795.1 Bradyrhizobium sp. AT1 | reverse complement strand
ACGGCCTCGGCTCGCTGCCCTGTGGCTGGGGCATCTCGGACGCCAAGGGAGTTCCGATGAAGGAGCCGCCGTTCCCGATGCTGGCGCAAGGCAAGGTGCGCTTCGTCGGCGACATGGTGGCCTTCGTCATCGCCGAGACGCCGGAGCAGGCCGATGCCGGCGCCGAGGCGCTGGTGGTCGATTACGAGGTGCTGCCTTCGGTCGTCGGCGTGCTCGAAGCCGTCAGGCCGGGCGCGCCGCAATTGTTCGACGACGTCCCGAACAACATCTGCTGCGACTGGGAGCTCGGCGACAAGGCGGCGGTCGAGGCCGCCTTCAAGAAGGCGGCGCATGTCGCCAGGCTCAGCCTCGTCAACAACCGCCTGATCGGCAATCCCATGGAGCCGCGCGCGGCGATCGCGGAATACGAGCCGGGCACCGATCGATTCACGCTGTGGACCACCAGCCAGTTCCCGCACGTCGTGCGCTTCCTGATGGGCGCGCTTGTGCTGAACATCCCGCAGCACAAGCTGCGGGTGGTCGCCCCCGAC
Organism: Bradyrhizobium sp. AT1; assembly: GCF_001590795.1. Taxonomy (GTDB): domain Bacteria; phylum Pseudomonadota; class Alphaproteobacteria; order Rhizobiales; family Xanthobacteraceae; genus Bradyrhizobium. The sequence goes on along the minus strand of NZ_JXDL01000001.1, from coordinate 2,179,823 downwards.
GTCGGCGGCGGCTTCGGCGTCAAGCAGTTCCACTACGGCGAGGAGGCCGTGATCACCTGGGCCGCCAAGCGCGTGAAGCGGCCTGTGAAGTGGGTCGCGAGCCGCTCGGAAGGTTACGTTTCCGATCGTCACGGCCGCGATCACGTCACCGAGGCCGAGCTGGCGCTCGACGAGACCGGTAAATTCCTGGCCTTCCGCGTCAACACGCTGGCCAATATGGGCGGATATCTCTCGACCTTCGGGCCGAACATCCCGACCAACCTCTATGCGCCGCTGCTTGGCGGCGTCTACACGACGCCCGCGATCTACTGCAACGTGAAGGTCGTGTTCACCAACACCGTGCCGGTGGACGCCTATCGCGGCGCCGGCCGTCCTGAGGCCACCTTCGTGCTGGAGCGCATGGTCGACGTCGCAGCCAGCGAGATGGGCATCGACCGCGTCGAGATCCGCCGCCGCAACATGATCCCGAAGGAGGCCTATCCGTACCAGACGCCGGTGCTGGTCCAGTACGATTCCGGCGATCCCATGGGCTGTCTCGACGGCGCGCTGGTTGCGGCCGACGTCAAGAATTTCGGGATCCGCAAGGCGGCCTCTGCCAGCAAGGGCAAATTCCGCGGGCTCGGTTATTCCACCTATGTCGAGGCCTGCGGCCTTGCGCCGTCGCGCTTCGCCGGACGATTGGGGGCGCGCGGCGGCCTTTATGAAAGCGCCACGGTGCGCGTGCATCCGACCGGCCAGGTGACGGTGATGATCGGCACCCACAATCATGGTCAAGGTCACGAAACGACGTTCGCGCAGATCGTGTCGGAGAAGCTCGGCGTTGCCTTCGAGAACGTCGATATCGTATTTGGCGATACCGACCGTGTCCAGTTCGGCATGGGTACTTATGGCTCGCGCTCCCTCGTGGTCGGCGGCGCTGCCTTGTCGAAGGCCACCGACAAGGTGATTGCCAAGGGCAAGAAGATCGCGGCCCATCTGCTCGAGGCGGCCGAAGTCGACATCCAGTTCGAGGCTGGAAAGTTCTCCGTTGCTGGCACGGACCGCACCAAGAGCTTCGAAGAGATCGCAGGCGCGGCCTACGTCCCCCACGACTATCCGCTCGAAGTGCTGGAGCCGGGCCTGGAAGAGCAGGCTTATTACGATCCCGTCAACTTCACCTATCCCGGCGGCTGTCACATCGCCGAGGTCGAGGTCGACCCCGAGACCGGAACGGTGACCTTGCTGAACTACACCGCGGTCGACGACGTCGGCACGGTGATCAACCCGATGATCGTGGAGGGCCAGCTGCACGGCGGCATCGTGCAGGGGGTCGGCCAGGCTCTGTTCGAGAATGCGGTCTACGACGAGGGCTCCGGCCAGCTGCTGTCGGGCTCGCTGATGGACTATTGCATGCCGCGTGCGGACCATCTGCCGATGATGAAAGTTGAGACTCATTCCACGCTATGCACGCACACGCCGATGGGCGTGAAGGGCTGCGGCGAGGTCGGCACCATCGGCTCGCCCGCCGCCGTGATCAATGCGGTGGTCGACGCCCTGTCGCATCTCGGCGTCACCCATGTCGACATGCCGGCGACACCGAACCGGATCTGGCGGCTGCTGCAAAACGCGTCGCTGCCGGTCGCCGCGGAATAGGGAGGACGACAATGAAACCATTTGCCTACCACCAGCCTGCCCGGATTCTGGATGCGGCCAAGCTTCTGACCTCGATCGAGGACAGCAAGCTTGTTGCCGGCGGCATGACGCTGATCCCGACCCTGAAGCAGCGGCTGGCCAATCCGCCTGCGCTGGTCGATCTGTCCAGGCTCGGGAGCCTCAAGGGCATTGGCGACGACGGCGCCACCATCACCATCGGCGCCATGACGCCGCATGCCGTGGTGGCCGCCTCGAAGGTGGTACAGACACGAATCCCCGGGCTCGCGGCGTTGGCCTCGATGATCGGCGATCCCGCCGTGCGCAGCCGCGGCACCATCGGCGGTTCGGTCGCCAATAACGATCCGGCGGCAGATTATCCCGCCGGTGTGCTCGGTCTTGGCGCCACCATTGTCACCAGCACACGCGAGATTGCGGCGGACAAGTTCTTCCTCGGCTTGTTCGAGACCGCACTTGAATCCGGCGAGATCATCACCGCGATCCGCTTTCCCGTGCCCCTCAAGGCGGGTTACGCAAAATTCAAGGCGCCGGCATCGCGCTATGCGCTGGTCGGCGTGTTCGTCGCGAAATTGGCCGATGGGGTCCGTGTCGCCGTCACCGGCGCCGGTCCCGGCGTGTTCCGCGTGCCGCCGATGGAGGCGGCGCTGTCGGGAAATTTTGATCCGTCCGCGATCGCGGCGATCAAGATCGACGCCGAGGGTCTCACCTCCGATATCCATGCCGAAGCCGATTACCGGGCGCATCTCGTCACGGTGATGGCCAAGCGCGCCGTCGACGCGGCGCTCGGCTAGCACCTGGGTTTGATGATGACTGATGGTTCCGGCCGAACGGCCTTCCCGCCGGCGCCGACTGGCCTTGGCGCGCTTTCTGCAAGCGAGATCATGGCCGGCTACCGGCGCAAGGCGTTCACCCCGCGCGATGTCGTGGATGACACCATCGCCGCGCTGGAGACGGCGAACGAGACCTGCAACGCGGTGGTGACGCCGATGTACGAGCAGGCGAGGGCCGAGGCCGACCGTCTCACCAGGGAGATGCGTGCGGGCGAAGCCAAGGGGGCGCTCGCCGGCGTGCCCGTCACGATCAAGGACCTCGTCTTCGTCGCGGGCGTGCCGGCCTATGCCGGCTCGCCGATGAACACGAGCTTTGTGCCCGAGGCCGATGCCGCCGTGGTGTCGGCGCTGAGGGCGGCCGGCGCGATCATCACCTGCAAGACCACGACCTGCGAATCTGGCTACAAGTTGACGGCTGATAGCCCGGTGACCGGCACGACGCGAAACCCCTGGAATCCCGGCCGTACCAGCGGCGGATCGAGCGGCGGCGCGGCAGTGGGCGTGGCCGCGGGGTGCGGTCCGATCGCAATTGGCACCGACGGCGTCGGCTCGATCCGGGTGCCTTCCGCCTTTTGCGGCGTGTTCGGGCTCAAGCCGACTTTCGGCCTTGTGCCGCGCTCACCCGGCTTCTCGCCGCCGTCCTGGGCCTCGCTCGCCCATACCGGGCCGATCACGCGCACGGTCGCAGACGCCGCGCTGACGCTCGAGGTCATCGCTGGTTATGATCTGCGCGATGCCGCAAGCCTTCCGGTGTCTGCACGCCGCTTCAACACGGAAGCAGGGCGCCTGGATGGCATCCGCATCGGTGCCAGCGCCGATCTCGGCTACGCCGCGGTCAGCCCTGACGTGTGCGCGGCATTTGGCAAAGCGCTCGCCATTCTCGATTCCTGTGGCGCGCAGGTCACCGTGGACGGCCCGGGTCTCGACCCCGGCATTCTGGAGCACACCTTGAAGCCGATCGCTTTTACCGAACAAGCAGCGGCGGTTGCGAGGAAGTCCGCAACCGATCTTGCAAGCTCGGAGGCCGACTATCGCAATGTCGTCAGTGCCGGCCGCCGCTACAGCGGCACGGACTATATCGAGGCGAGTTACCGCCGCGGCCAGGCGCGGAATGCCTTCGTCAAACTGTTTGAACGTGTCGATGTGCTGGTGACGCCGACGGTTGCGGTCACCGCGTTCGAGGCCGGCCGGATCGGCGTCGACACGATTGACGGCAGCAAGGTCGATCCGCATCTCGGCTGGTCGCCGTTCACCTGGCCAATCAATCTTGCCGGCCTTCCGGCGGCGACGCTGCCCTGCGGCTTCGATCGCGACGGCATGCCGATCGGCCTGCAGATCGTCGCGCCCTGGCTCGATGAGCCCACGATCTTTCGTATCGCTGCGGCGTTCGAGGCGGCGCAACCTTGGGCGAAATTCTGGCCGCAGCTCGCGCTCCGCGAGGGGAGTGGAGGGCGCGCGAAGGGGTGAAGCGGCATCATGCAACAGTGCAGGTGTTTTGCCCGACGTGTCGATCGCTCAGGCACCATACGGCATCGTCGGCCTCGGTATTCCCCAAGAGCACGCGCGAAAAAACCCTTTGCAAACAAAGGCCGTTCTACTGTGCATGGGGTTGTTTTCGCGCTTTTGGAGTCTAGCCCAGCTCGATCGGAGCACCGCGGCCGCTGAGCTCCTCGTCGAGGCGCAGATAATGCGCGAGATAGTCGTGGAGCGCGGTCGCCGCCTTCGAGGTGGCGCCGCTGGATTTGTAGAGCAGCAGCTCGATCTTCGGCAGCGGCGGCAGGCCCTCGTTCGGTCCGATCTCACGCATCGTCGGCACCAGTGCGCTACGGCCGAGCACGGTCACCGCCATCCCGGCGAAGGCGGCCGCCTGGAGGCCGCCGACGCTTTCGCTGACGCAGGCGACGCGCCAGCGCAGATTTGCGCGTTCCAGCGTATCGATGGCGTAGTCGCGATAGATGTTGCCCGGCGGCAGCAGCGCGAGCGGGATCGGTCGCTCCTGATGCGCCGTGGACTGCTCGCCCGTCATCCATACCAGCTGCTCGCGCCGGACCACCTGGCCGCCGGTGAAATCGTTCATGCGGGTGACGAGCGCGATGTCGACGTCACCGCGCTTGACGAGCCCGACCAGCGGTGTCGACAGCGCGCAGTTGAGTTCGACCTGCACGCGCGGGAATGACTTTCGGAACACACTGAGAATCTGGGGCAGCATGAACGCCGCATAGAGGTCGGGCGTGCCGAGCACGACCTGGCCCTCGATCTCCTGTGACGCAAGCTGCGAAATCAGCTCGTCATGCAACCTCAGGATGGATTTGGCATAGGTGAGGACGGTGTTGCCGTCGTCGGTCAGCGTCAGTCTGCGGCCGCCATGCTCGAACAGCTGCTTGCCGGTGAGCTCCTCCAGCCGCTGCAATTGCAGGGTGATCGCCGGCTGGGTGCGGCCCAGCCGTCGGGCGGTCTCGGTGATGCTGCCGGTCTCGACCACCGAGATCAGTGACCGGAGCATGCGGATGTCGAGACTGATGAGGTTCATGCGGCGTCCATATCGCCTGCAATTTATGCAAAACCCATGCTAGCGCGTCCACCCTGTCGGATCATCTCCCCCAGCCAGGTTACCTCCGCAGCAAAGCCTCGATCCGATGGGCGGCGTCCAGCAGTGTGCGGTCCTGTCCGCGCCGGGCGATGATTTGCAGGCCGAACGGAAGGCCGCGCGGATCCGTTCCGCATGGAATCGAGATCGCGGGCAGGCGGGCATGATTGACGAAGGGCGTAAACACCGCATGCCCCCGCGGGCTCGCGGGCTTTCCGCCGATCATGTCCGGCCCAAGCTGGGTCAGCGGCCAAGCGACGCAGGGGACCGTTGGGGTCAGCAGCAAGTCCACGTCGGTGAGGAAAGCGGCGAAAGCATTGGCGACCGCGGCGCTCGCGACCAGAGCTCCGGCGACCTCCGCGCCCGACCAGGAAAGGCCTCGCTCGATTTGTTTGGCGATATCGGGATCGAAGATCGTGGGATCCTTGCGGAATGTATCGCCATAGAGCGCAGCCAGGCCCGCATGCTGAAGCGGCATGATGGCCTCCTCCGTGGCGCCTGCCGGCCAGACCGGATCGCGCTGTGTGATGCGCAAGCCCGCCGCGCAGAGCCGGTCGACAGCGGAGACAAGCCCGTCTGCGACCACGTCATCAATCGCGACATCGAGACCTAGGCGCGGCGAGAACGAAATACGCAGGCCGGCGACGTCTCCGACCTCTTTCGCGATGACGGCCGAATCCGGATCGCGCGGATCGCTGCCGGCCATGGCTTCGAACGCCAGCGCGATATCGGCGATATCTGCGGCAATCGGGGCGATGACCGACAGGCCGAAGAACGGCTCCGCAAAGCCGGGTCCATAGGGGATCGCGCCATAGGACGGCTTGAAGCCGGCGACGCCGACATGCGCCGGCGGTCT
>NZ_JXDL01000001.1:2034420-2173100 GCF_001590795.1 Bradyrhizobium sp. AT1 | reverse complement strand
GCGGGATCGAGCGGATGGCGCGTCGGTCCGAACAGCGGTGAGGTCGTCACACCCTTGCTGGCGAATTCGGACGTCGCGCCGATACCGACGACGACGGCGCCAGCGCTGCGCAGGCGCTCGATCGCGATGGCATCGCGCGGCGCGATGAAATCGGCGAACAGGCGCGAGCCCTGCGTCACGCGCCAGCCGCCGACCCAGATGTTGTCCTTGACGATGACGGGAACGCCGGCGAGTGGCATCCTCTCACCGGCACGCAGGCGGGCGTCGACCGCTGCCGCGTCGGCGAGTGTGCGTTCGGGATCGACCGTGACGACGGCGTTCAGCGCCTTTGCGGCCTCGATGCGGCCGAGGGCGGCCTTGGCTGTCCCGACAGCGGTCGTCCGCCCGGCGGTGACGTTCGCTGCAATCTCGCGCGCGCTATTTGTCCGCTGTGTCATGGCTTCCCCACACCAATGCCAATGTGCCGCCAAGCGCCAGGCACGCCAAGGCGAAGAAGGCCATGCCCAGGCTGGCAACACCATCCAGGATCGAGACCACCGCCGGCGCCGCCAGCAATCCGGCATAGGACGCGGTCAGCACCGCGCCGGTGGTTTCGCCGATCCGGTCCTGCGGGGCGAGGCGGGCGATCTCGGCGATGAAGACGCCATTCCAACCCGACGCGGTCAGACCGAAGAGGGCGGCAACGACGAATTGTCCGCTACGGCCAAGCGATGCGCCATGAAGGCCGAGTAACGCGGCACAGACGGCCATGCCGAGGCCGATGACGACGAGCACGGCGCGCGAGGCGTCCAGGCGCATCGCGACATAGCCCCAGCCGAGCCGGCCGACGAGGCCGCCGGCTTGCGCGCAGGCCAGCGCCATGCCGGCTTCGATATGGCTGAGGCCGAGCTCGCGTGTGCCGAGCGTGACGAAGACCGTGTTGAGCGACACCTGCATCGCGCAGAACGGCATCGAGGCCAGCGCCAGTGTCGCGATCTGCCGATCCGCGGCAACCAGCGCCAACCGCGCGCGGAGATCGAGCTTTGGCGGCGGGATGATTTTGTCGGCATAGGCCGGCCGCAACCATTCGAACAGCAGGATCGCGAGCAGCGCGCAGACGCCCACCAGCGCGTAGCACCAGGCCGGTCCGAACGCGATGGCGATCGCGGGCAGGGCCAGCGAGCCGCAAACCGCGCCGATCTGGTTGCCGGTCTGGCGCACCGAGAACACGAAGGCGCGCCGCTCGGCAGTCACGAGCCGCGCCAGCAGTGCCGCGCTTGCCGGCGTCTCGGGGCCCATGGCCAGACCGAGGCAAAGGCCTGCGGCCAGCAGGGCGGCGCTCGATCCGAGCGAAGCCAGTGCCATGCCGACCACAATGGCCGCCGCGCACAGGCTCGCGATTCGCAGCGAGCCAAGGCGCGCGATGAAGCCGCCGCCCCAGAACGAGGCGGGAATGCCGACCGCAAACACCGCGCAGGAGAACATCGAGAGCTGCCAGACCTCGATATGGGCGCGCGGCGCGACCACGCCGGGCGCGAACAAGGCGAGTGCGACGAGGGCCTGAAGCCCGGTCATTGCCCCGAGGGCAGGCAGCAACGCCGGTGCTGGCCGAATGGCGGTGTTTCCGTCTACCATGCTGCTACGATCATGGGAGGAACAGTGTGGCAGGCGGCATTTCCATTCACGCGGTCGACGTGGCGAGCGGGCGTCCGGCGCAGGGGCTGCGCGTCGAGATCTGGCGGATCGATCCGGACTCGTTGCGCGTTGCCGACGGGCGGCTCGGTGCCAACGGGGTGCTCGATCATTCGGTCGCGCAAGGTGCCGGCGTGACAGCGGGCGAGTACGAGGTCCTGTTTCATCTCGGCGAGTTCTTTGGCGAGCGCGACGGCTTCCTGACCGTGACGCCGTTCCGCTTCCGCATCAAGCACGTCGATGAACATTTTCACTTGCCGCTGAAATTCACGCGCTGGGGCTATTCGCTGTTCCGCGGCGCCTGATCAGTTCGTCAGACGTCGTGACAGGCCGGTGACGCGCTCCATCACTGCGACCATCGCCACGGTCGCAATGATCAAGACGCCCGACAGCGCGGCGATGGTGACGTCGAGCTTGCCTTCGAGATCCTGCCACATCCGGATCGGCAGCATGTCGGTCGCGGCATCGCGCAGGAACAGCGAGACCGGCACGTTGTCGAACGACGACATGAAGGCGATGAAGGCGCCCGCGATGATGCCGGGCCGGATCAGGGGTAGCACGATACGGCGGAAAGTATAGAGGCGGCTCGCGCCGAGCACCGCGGAGCTTTCGAGCAGGGTCGGCTCCAGCTGGGCCAGCGCCGCGACCGTGTTGCGCACGACATAGGGCACGCAGACCACGGTGTGGCCGATCACCAGCGTCAGCGGCGAGACCGGCAGGCCGACCAGCGAGAACAGCATCAGCGCAGCAAGGCCAAAGGCCAGCGCCGGCAGCACCAGCGGCGACATGAAGAGGGAATCGAGCAGTCGCGCCGACAGCGCCTGCGACCGCGAGATCGCAAGCGCGGCGGCGACGCCGAGCACGACGGACAGGCCCGTCGCCCACAGCGCGACGATCAGGCTGTTTTTCGCCGCGAAGTGCAGTTGCCAGGCGTCCCACAGCTCGGCGTACCAGCGCAGCGAATAGCCGGGCGGCGGGAATTTCAGCGAGAAGCCGCTGGTGAAAGAGACGATCAGGACCACAAGCGAGGGCGCGATGATCAGGATCAGCGCGATGATCGCGATCAATGTCATGACGAGCTCGAAGCTGAATGCTTCCAGCGTACGCTTGCGCCCGCTCATCATGCCCCTCCATAGCCGCGTGACATGCGGCCGAGCGTGGTGAAGACGGAGACGACGGCGAGCACGGCGAGCAGGAAGATGATCGAGATCGCCGACGCAAACGGCCAGTTCTGCAGCGTCGAGGCCTGCTGGTAGAGATACATCGGCATGAACAGCATCTGTCCGCCGCCGACCAGCGACTGGGTGATGAAGGCGGTGATCGCGGCGGCATAGGTCAGCGTACAGCCGGCGATCACGCCGGGCAGCGACAGCGGCAGCACGATTCGGAAGAAGGTGCGCCAGCTTCCGGCGCCGAGTGAGCAGGAGGCATCGTCGAGATTGGGGTCGATGCGGCCGAGCGCCGTGATCAGCGGCAGGGTCATCAGCGGCATCTGCACCTGCGCCAGCGCGATCACCACGCCGAACTGGGTGTAGAGCAGCTTTAACGGCGTATCGATGATTCCCAGGGATTGCAGCGTGGCGTTGATGATGCCTTGGCGTCCGAGGATGACGATCCAGGCGAAGGTGCGCACCACGACGCTGGTCAGAAGCGGCAGCAGCACGATCAGGATGATGATGGTCTGGAGCTTCGGCCCGACCCGCTGGTACAGCCAGGCGATGGGAAAGCCGAGCACGAGGCAGACGGCCGTCACCTCGGCGCCCAGCAGCAGCGTCGAGCCGAGCACGCTCAGGCTGAACGGATCGGTGAGGAAGTGCAGATACTGGCCGAGCCCCCAATGGAGCCCGGCCGTGTCGTTGTGCAGCGAGAGCCACAGCAATTGCAGCAGCGGCGCGACGAAGAACAGCAGGAAGAATAGCGCCAGCGGCGCTGCCAATCCCATTCCGTAGGACGTCACGTCCCGTGATGCCGGTGCTGCGCCCATCATTTGGCCCTTGAAGGTCTCAGATCTTGATCTCGCGGTTGAACCGTTCAATCCAGGCCGAGCGTTGCTCGTTGATTTTCTTCCAGTCCTGGAACACGAACTTCTTCTTCAGCTCGGCGGTGTCCTTGGCGAGCACGCGCGCGATCTCGCCGCCCATCGCCACCTTGGAATTGGTCGGCACGATCAGATAAGGCGGGTTCATCAGGGTCGTCTGCACCTCGGGCGTCAGCGCCGCCTCGATCAGCTTGAAAGCGAGCTCGCGGTTCGGCGAGTTCTTGACGATGTGGATCGTGGTCTTGAAGGCGATGGCGCCTTCCTTCGGCGCGACGAACTCGACCGGCACGCCGCGGGCCTTGAGGATCTGGATGGCGTTGAAATTGCCGGGCGAGATGTCGATCTGGCCCTGCTGGAACAGGGTCGCGAGCGCGCCGGGATTGGCGGCAACGGCCGCGAGATTGGGCTTGAGCTCCTCCAGCGCCTTGAAGGCGGGATCGACATTGGCTTCCGAGCCGCCGCGCATCTTGGCGATCTCCACCAGCCAGCCGGTGCCGAGCGTCGAGTTGAGGTTGGTGATGCCGACGCGGCCCTTGAACTCCGGTTTCCAGAGATCGGCCCAGGAGGTCGGCGGCGTCTTGACGGCTTCCGGGTTGTAGGTGAGGCCGACGACCTGGAAGAACGGGGCAGGGCCCATCGGCTCCTGCGCCTCGGCGATCAGGTCCTTGTAATAAGCGCTCTTCTCGACCGGATAGGGCTCGACCAGGTCCTGGCCGATCGCGACGAGGGCCGGGCCGGGATCGTGCAGCATGACATCGATCGGCGGATTGGCTTTGGCGGCATTGACCTTCGCAATCTGGTCGACCGAAAGCATGGGGTCGAGCACCATCGCGGCGTCCGCATTCGCCTTGCGGAAGGCCGGCACCAGCACGGCCTTGTGGGCTTCCTCCCAGCTTCCGGTGAAGGTCGCAAACACCAGCGGGCGGGCCTGGGCAAAGCTCAGTCCGGGAAACGCCTTCATGGCCCCGAGTGTGAGGGCGGTCGTCATCAGGCTGCGGCGATTGAGGATCATGTCGAACTCCGTGTGGACAATGACAGGAACTAAAGCGTTGCGGGAAATGCGTTGGCGAGCGAGGGGGCGAGTGGTGCGAGGCGCACGGCGGCGCCGCTCTCCAGCGCGCGAGTCTCGCCGATGCGCGCCTGCGAGACCTTGACGCCGGAGCCGTCGGCGGTGGTGACTTCGTGCACGACGGTGGCTCCGAGCGGGAGCGACATGCCGACCACGCCGGCAAAGCCGGTCTCGTCGCCGACGAATTGCAGATGCTCGGGGCGGATGCAGACCGTGACGCGGCCGCCCTCGGTGAGGGTGCCGGCGGCGGGACGCGCAATGATCTCCGCGCCGGCATCGAGGCGGACCTTTGCCGCGGTGCGGTCCGCCGAGACCACGATGCCGGGCATGCGGTTGGTGGAGCCGACGAAGGTGTTGACGAACAGCGTCTGGGGCCGGTCGTAAACGTCTGACGGCGAGCCGAACTGCTCGAGCTTGCCATGGCTCAGCACGGCGACGCGGTCTGCCATCGACAGCGCCTCTTCCTGGTCGTGCGTTACGATCAGCGTGGTGATGCCGGAGACGCGTTGCAGCCGCTTGACTTCAATCTGCATGTCCAACCGCAAATTCTTGTCGAGCGCGGCAAAGGGCTCGTCGAGCAGCAGGATCGAGGGCTTGATCGCGAGCGCGCGAGCGAGCGCGACGCGCTGCTGCTGGCCGCCGGAGAGCTGGCGTGGCAGCCGCTCGGCCATGGTCGGCAGCTGCACCAGCTCAAGCAGGCGCTGTGCCTCGCGCTGGCGCGTGGCCTTGTCGATGCCGCGGGCAGCGAGCCCGTAGGCCACGTTCTCGCTGATGGAGAGATGCGGGAATAGCGCGTAGTTCTGGAACACGATACCGACCGCGCGGCGGTTCGGCGGCAGCGCGTCGACGATGTCGTCGCCGATGATGATCCGCCCTTGCGTCTGCGCGATGAAGCCGGCGATAATGCGCAACAGGGTCGTCTTACCGCAACCGGATGGGCCGAGCAGAGCGATGATCTCGCCGCCCTTGATGTCGAGATTGATGTTCTCGACCGCGAGCGCCCCGCTCGGGTAGCGGTGGGTGACCGCGTCGACGACGAGCGATCGGCCGCCTGGTGCATCAGCCATGGTGTTTGCTCCCGTTGCCCCAGAGGAGAAAGCAAGTCTCGTGCCCGCGCCTGTCGCTTTTCGACGCGCGTTTTGGCATGGTGGTCCGATGACATCGGATCGATCGATATGCGACCTCACTGCCACGGAGCTTGCACGCGCCATTGCGCGGGGCGAGCTGTCCTCGCGCGAGGCCGTCGAAGCGCATCTCGCGCGGATTGCGAGCCTCGACACAGGGTTGGCTGCCTTCGTGACGGTCGATGAGGAAGGTGCCCGCCGCGCCGCGCAGATGTGCGATGCGGCTTCTGCGCCGATCGGCCCGCTGCATGGCGTGCCCATTGGCATCAAGGATCTCACTGACACCGCAGAGCTTGCGACGACCTACGGCTCGGTTCTGTTCCGCGACCACGTCCCGGTCGAGGATGACCTCGTCGTGGCGCGGCTGCGGCGCGCCGGAGCGATCATTGTCGGCAAGACCAACACGCCGGAGTTCGGCTTCGGTGCGGTCTGCACCAACAGATTGCGCGGGCCGACCCGCAATCCGTTCAATCCTGCGCTGACCTCCGGCGGATCCTCCGGCGGCTCTGCCGTCGCGGTCGCGGCCGGCCTGGTGCCGCTCGCGCATGGCACCGATTTCGGCGGCTCGGTGCGCACGCCCGCCAGCTTCTGCGATGTCGCCTCGATCCGGCCGACGCCCGGCCGCATCCCGTCGCCGCGCCGGCCGCTCGGCTGGGACATGTTCGCCACACACGGCTTTCTCGCGCGCGGCGTCGAGGATCTCGAACTCGCCCTGTCGGTCTGCGTCGGAGGGGAGGAAAATGATCCGCTCTCGCTCGGCAGCGTCAGCGATGATCGAGCCATTGCCGGCCGTCCGCGGATCGCCGTTACGCCCGATTTCGGTGTCGCGCCGGTTGCGCGCGACGTTCGCCTGCGTTTCGGCGATGCTTGCGAAGCGCTCGCGCGTGTTGCCGATGTGGTGGGGGGCTCGCCCGAATGCGGCGGGGCGATCGAAACCTTCCGCACCTTGCGTGCCGCGCACATCGCCAACAGCTATGGTGAGTTGCTGAGCACCCGGCGTGCCGAGCTCACGCCGACGGTGATCTGGAATATCGAGGCTGGTGCGAACCTGTCTGCGGAGGACTACTTGAACGCCGAACGGCGCCGCACCGCGATCTACCGCAGCTTTCGTGCGCTGTTCGGCCGTGCCGACTTCCTGATCGCGCCGGCCGCGTCGGTGTTCCCCTGGCCGAACGAGATCAGTGACGTCACGGCCATCGACGGTGCGGCCATGGAGACGCCGATCGACTATCTCGCCGTCACTTTCATCGTGTCGCTGGTCGGGTTTCCTGTCCTGACCATACCGGTGCGGCGAGCGGTGAATGAGCTGCCCTTTGGCATCCAGGTCATCGCGCTGCCGGGATGCGAAGCCCGCTTGTTTGCCTTCGGCCGTATCCTCGAGAACGAACTGGGTTTTTCGCATCGCCGGCCGCCTCTCTGATCAGCTGTCGCGATGTTCGAGCCGGGCGGCAAGCGCGTCGGCAAGATCAATGGTGGGCTTGGCGGCGGGGCGTCGGAACGTGCCCGCCGTGGCCTTGCGCAGGCGCAGCGCGTGAAGCGCCTCGGCTTGCTTTACCGAGGCGATGACCTGATCGACCACAGGGACGGGGATGCGGTCGGCGACGCGCTCGGCGAGGCCCGAGAGCGGGGCGCCCGCAAAGATCAGCACATCGGCCTCGTCTTCGAGGATGGCGCGCTGCGCGAGCTCGACCAGCACGTCTTCCTTCTCGGTGCCGACCTCCGAAATCGCCTGAAACGGCGTGTCGAGCATGCGGATGCCGGCGCAGCGTTCCCATAGCCCGTGGGCGCGGACGCACTCCTCGTACCAGGGCCCCAGCGCCCGGGCGAAGGTGACAATGGCAAAGCGGCGGCCGGCCATGCAGGCGGTCAGCATGGCCGCTTCCGCCATGCCGACCACGGGAATGTCGAAGGTCTCGCGCGCGGCGAACAGGCCGGGATCGCCGAAGGCCGCGATGATCGCGGCGTCGACCTGCTTGTGCTGCTCGGCCAGCATCTCCAATGCAATGGCCCCGCCGATCTGCGCCTCAGTGCGGGTCGCGATATAGGGCACGCCACGGGTCGCGGTGCAGGGGATCAACTCGGTGCCTGGTGAGGCCGCGCGCTGCCCGACACCCAGCATCAGCTGCGTGACTTCGGTGCTGGTGTTGGGGTTGAGCAGCAACAGCTTCATGGTCAGGCCGCCGTTAGCTTGGGCTTCGGGGCAAGCGTCTCGAGCAGGGCGGTGCCGGTCTGGCGGACATGGGCGCCGAGCAGGCGTCCCGCGGCCTCGCTGTCCCGCGCTTCGAGCGCGGCCAGGATATCGGCATGCTCGTTGACCGAATTGCTCCAGCGCTTGTCAGCGCCGAGCGCCAGATAGCGGGCGCGTTCGGCCCGGGAGATCAGCGTCTCGTGCGCCTCGCGTAGCGGCGTGTTGCGGGCCATGCGGACGATGGTGTTGTGGATCTCGCCGTTGATGGCGAAATAGTCGTCGAGCTTGCCGTTACGATGATGACCTTCCATCCGGGTCTGGAGCGTGCGCAGGCGGGCGAGATCGCGCTCGGTGGCGCGCTCTGCGGCAAGCTCAGCGGCGAGCCGCTCGATGCCGGCGAGGGCCTCGAACAATTCCGAGATGCCGTCGACCGCGATATCGGCAATGCGCGGGCTGCGGTTGGGGCGAAGCTCGATCAATCCCTCCGCGGCAAGCACCTTCATCGCCTCGCGCAAGGGGGTGCGTGACACGCCGAGCTCCTTCGAGAGCTTCGTCTCCTGGGTCTGCGCGCCCGGCGGCAGTTCGCCGCGGATGATCATCGTCCGCATCCGCGCGGCGGCGCGCTCATGCAGGCCCATCCGCTTGAGTTTGGGCGACTTTCGGCTCTTCGGGGTTTCCGACTTCTGCTGCACGCGTGCCTCGTTGCTTCCATTCATCCTAGCCGTTTCCGGCGGGTTGGCTTGCCCAAAATACCGACGCATGTAGCTGAAAACAATGGCATAGCGCGCAAATTGTATGCAGCATGCAGAATCCGGATTGCGCTGTCGCGAAGCCCGGTCGATGATCTCGCAAGACGCGCGAGATCACGCGCCTTCGAAACGGAGTAAGCGATGCGGACGAGTTTGCGACTGGGCCTCGTGGTGATGGCGGCGATGTTCGGCGGAGGCGACCTGGCCGGAGCGCAGACAGCGAAGATCAAGCTCGGCTACGCCAAATGCGCGCATTGCCTGCCGATGTCGCTGATCCCGGGGATGGCGAAGGGCGTCGAGGTCGAGGCGACCGGTTTCAACTCGGGCAACGACGTGCTCACCGCGCTGGTGTCGAAGAGCATCGACGCCGCGCAGGTCACCTATCTCCACTATATCACAGCGCTCGACAAAGGTTTTGACGTCGTCGCCGTCTCGGGCCAGATCAACGGTGGCTCGGAATGTCTCTCCTCCGCGAAGCTGAACCTTCCGCCTGAGGACTGGGCCACCTTCAAGACGACGGTTGCGAAGGCGAAGAGCGACGGTCAGCCGCTCAAGGTCGCGGCGTCCCGCGGCAATGCGCAGGACATCCACATGCGCGGCGCGTTTCTCAAGCAGGGCGTCGATCCCAACAAGGACATCCAGTTCATCAACATCCCCAATCCGTCCGACCATCTCGCGGCCTTGCAGCGCGGCGAGGTCGACATGATCTGCTCGGTCGAACCGTTCGCCTCGCAGATCCGGCTCGCTGGAGCCGGTAAGCATTTCGTGCTGCCGTACGACCAGGCCGCCGGCAATCTGACCAATTTGATCGTGACGCGCTCCGACGTCATCGCGAGCCAGCGCGCGGGCCTCCAGGGCATCGTCAGCGCCGTGGTCGAGCTCGACAACAAGCTGATCGCCGACAAGGCGCCGTGGATCGAGGTCATCAACAAGCTCACCGGCCTCGATAAGAATGTGGCGACCGAGGCGCTGAAGAACGCCTCGCCTGATCCCGCGATCCATCGCTCACAGACGCTGGCGATCGCCGCGATGATGCGAGACCTCAAATACATCTCGAAGGATGTCTCCGCCGAGGCGGAGAAGAACCTGGACTATTCGTTTCTGGAGCAGGCCACCGGAAAGGCTAGGAATGACCTCGGTTACTGACGTCTCGCCCGCAAGGCCGTCCTTTCGGCTGACGCGGGCGCTCCGGGGGCTCGAACGCCTCGTCGTGCCCGCGCTGCTGATCGCGGGCTGGGAGGCCTTCGCTCGCAGCGGCGTGTTGCCGCCCGCGCTGCTGCCGGCACCGAGCGCGGTGCTGCATGCGCTCGGCGACTGGGTGTTCGGTTTCGACGAGACCACTCAGATCTATTCCGGGCACTGGCTGCGCGATGCGCTCGCCAGCGCGCTTCGCGTGTTCGGCGGTTTTGCGCTTGCTAGTCTCCTCGGCATCCTCGCCGGTGTTGCCATCGGCTGGTCGCGCCTGTTCGAGAAGACGCTGGAGCCGACGCTGCAGATGCTGCGACCGATCCCGCCGGTATCCTGGATTCCGCTCGCGATCATCTGGTTCGGCATCGCCGACAAGCCGGCGATCTTCCTTGTCTTCCTCGGCGCCTTCTTCCCCGTGCTGATGAACAGCATCCATGGCGTCAAGACCGTGGACCACAATCTCGTCCGCGCGGGCGCCATGATGGGCGCCAACGGCCGTCAGATACTTACCGACATCGTGCTGCCGGCGGCGCTGCCCTCGATCTTCGCGGGCTTGCGCATCGCGGTTGGCTCGGCCTGGATGCTGACGGTCACGGCCGAGATGGTCGCGGTGAAGAGCGGCCTCGGCTACGTTCTGTGGGATTCCTATTACTTCCTGCGCTACGACATCGTGCTCGCGGCGATGATCTCGATCGGGCTGCTCGGCTATCTCTCCGATCTCGCCCTCAAGGCGATCATGGCGCGTACGCTGCGCTGGCAGCAGGCCACCACCGTGCAGGGAAGGGCGGGCTGATGGCGGCAATCGAGCTTCGCAACATCGTAAAGGTGTTTTCCGACAAGCGGCGCAGTCGTGACCTCTTGACGCTGGACAACATCAATCTCGACATCGAGGCCAATGATTTCGTCTGCCTGCTCGGCCCGTCCGGCTGCGGCAAGTCGACACTCCTGAACATCATCGCCGGCTTCGAGCAGGCGACCTCCGGCCGCGCGCTGGTCGACGGCAAGCAGGTGGAGAGCCCGGGCTCGGACCGCGGCGTGGTGTTCCAGCAGCCGACGCTGATGCCATGGCTGACCGCGATCGACAACGTCGCCTTCCACCTCAAGCTCAGAGGCGTCGGCAGGACCGAGCGATACGACCGTGCCATGGAGTTCATCGATCTCGTCGGTCTTCGCGGGTTCGAGCACCATCATCCGTCCGAACTGTCCGGCGGCATGAACCAGCGCGTCGGCATCGCCAGGGCGCTGCTGATGAATCCGAGCGTGATCCTGATGGACGAACCCTTCGCGGCGCTGGACGCCCAGACCAAGCTCGAAATGCAGGAAGAACTGGTCGCGATCTGGCAGAAGCGCCGCTGCACCATCGTGTTCGTTACCCACAGCGTCGACGAGGCGCTGGTGCTCGGCAACAAGATCGTGGTGATGACCAGGCGGCCCGGCCGGATCCGCGAGGCCGTCAATTTCGACCTGCCGCGTCCGCGCGACATCACCAGCCCCGAATTCAACGACGCCAAGCGCCACATCCTGTCCCTGATCCGGGAGGAGTCGACGCGGCTTGCGCGGGCGTCGTAAGGTTAAGGCCATGCGCAAACGTCTCGGCATGATCACGCCGTCCTCCAACTCGGTGCTCGAGCCCGTCACCAGCGTCATGCTGCATGGCGCCCCTGGCGTCACCGCGCATTTCTCGCGCTTTCGCGTCACCGAGATCGCGCTCGACGCAGGCGCGCTGAGCCAGTTCGATCCATCCGCCATGCTTCCGGCGGCGGATCTTTTGGCCGATGCCAAGGTCGACGCGATTGCCTGGAACGGCACGTCGGCGAGCTGGCTCGGCATCGGCCGCGACCGCAGCCTGTGCGAGGCGATCACGGCTCGCACAGGCGTGCCGGCGACGACCTCGACGCTAGCCTGCATCGATGCCGCCCGCGCGCTCGGCGCCAGGCGCGTCGGTCTGGTCTCGCCCTATACCGACGACGTGCAGCGGCGCATCTGCGACGTGTGGGCCGAGGAGGGCATCGCTCCGCATGCCGAGCGGCATCTGGGCCTGCGCGACAATTTCTCTTTCGGTGAGGTCGCGCCGGCAACGATCGCGGACATGATCCGCTCCGTCGCAGCCGAAGGCGCCGATGCCGTTGTCATCCTTTGCACCAATCTCGACGGCGCCACCATTGCCGCTTCGCTCGAGCGGGAATTGGACATTGCGGTCCTCGACTCCGTTGCGGTCACGCTGTGGCGGACGCTCGACCTTGCCGGCGGCGACATCGGAGCCCTTGCGCGGTGGGGCCGGATCTTCCACACATCAGCGGCCACCAAGTGACGGAGACGCCTGTGACCCAGCTCGATCTCGCCATTCGCGGCGGCACCATCGTGACAGCCAGCGACGAGTTCCGCGCCGATATCGGCATCCGCGACGGCCGCATCGTCAGCATCGCCGGCCGTATCGAGGGCGCGGCGCGCGAGATCGATGCGACGGGCCTGCTGGCGCTGCCGGGCGGCATCGACAGCCATGTCCACATCTCCCAGCCCTCCGGGCCCGACGTGGTCATGGCCGATGATTTTGCCTCGGCGACGCGTGCGGCGGCGGCCGGCGGCAACACCATGGTGCTGCCCTTCGCGCTCCAGGAGAAGGGCACGTCGCTGCGCACCTGCGTCGAGAACTACCGCAAGCTCGCCGAAGGCGAGTGCTACATCGATACCGCCTTCCATCTCATCATCTCCGATCCGACCGCGGTCGTGCTCGGGCAGGAGCTGCCGGCCCTCGTCAAGGACGGCTACACCTCGTTCAAGGTGTTCATGACCTATGACGACCTCGTGCTCAGCGACAAGCAGTTGCTGGAGGTGTTCGACGTGGCGCGCCGCGAAGAAGCGCTGGTGATGGTCCATTGCGAGGGTTACGACGCCATCCGCTTCCTCACCAGCAAGCTCGAGCGCGAGGGCCACATCGCGCCTTATTATCATGGCACCTCGCGGCCGCAGGCAGTCGAGCGCGAGGCGACGCATCGCGCCATCAGCCATGCCGAGGTGATCGGCGTTCCCATCATGATCGTGCACGTCTCGGGGCGCGAGGCAATGGAGCAGGTTCGCTGGGCCCAGCAGCGCGGGCTGCCGGTGCATGCGGAGACCTGCCCGCAATACATCACGCTGACGGCGGACGACATGAAGGGCCTGAACATGGACATCACGGGCGCGAAATATGTCTGTTCGCCGCCGCCGCGCGATGTCGAGAGCCAGCAGGCGATCTGGGAGGGCATCACATCAGGCGTGTTCCAGACCTTCTCGTCCGATCATTGCCCATTCCGCTACGACGACCCCAAGGGCAAACTGACACCGAACGCGCGCACCTCGTTCCGCTGGGTGCCGAACGGCATTCCCGGGGTCGAGACGCGGCTGCCGATCCTGTTCTCCGAAGGCGTCTCGAAGGGTCGGATCACCCGCCAGAAATTCGTCGAGCTGACCGCGACCAATCACGCGAGGATTTACGGGCTCTATCCGCGCAAGGGGTCGATCGGCGTCGGCTTCGATGCCGATATCGCGCTGTGGGACCCGAAGCTGACGAAGCCGATCCGGCAGGCCGATCTGCATCACGGCTCGGACTACACGCCCTGGGAGGGATACGAGATCACGGGCTGGCCGGTGACGACCATAGCCCGCGGGCGCGTGGTGTGTGAACAGGGACGGATCGTCGGAACCAAGGGCGCCGGCGAAGTTCTCAGCCGCGGCAAATCGAGCTTGATCTGATCTTGTGCGCGACCTCGCCACGCGACAGCGGTCAGTTTGTCGGCCCGTCGCCGCGAATGCCGAACGTCGTGGTCTTCAGCTTGGTCATGCCGGATTCCACGGTCAGCGCAGCCAGCACCGGGAGATTACGAAAGCTCTTCCGTCCGCCAACGTAAGCATGCCTTTTGAAGCGGGACGTGAGCGCGCGGAGCCGACAGTAGATCGCTTAGGCGCCCGTCTTTGGTGGCAGAAAATCCAAGCTCGTTGTCGTCGCCTTTGGTCGTTCAATAGGGTGCCGCAGCATCGAGCGCGAGGCCGGCGAGATCGGAGCGGGCATTTCGACGCTGCCGACGAGAGGCGGTCGGCTCCCTTCCGCGATCCGGCCGGCGTTGAGTTGATCATGGCCGTCGCGAGCGATCTCCACTGCAAAGCCATGACACTCAAGACCGTCACGGGGCATGATGTGCTCGCGATCCAGAAACGCATCCCGGCTTCGCTCATATTCGTACCGAGTCAGGGCGGACTCAGCCACAATCCGCGCGAATTCACGGCACCTGAAGCCCTCGACAAGGGCTGCGCCGTGCTGGTCGAGACGTTGTGGCGGATGGTCACTGCTCTGGAGTAACGCGCGAACGGGCCTGCCCGTGAGACGTAAGTGAGGGCCAGGAAACAGTGTCGCAGAGCAGCTCTGAGAGCAGGTTAGTCAAAGCTGCGGCATCCGATTTGCCAAGTCTGTCGAAAATCTCTCGCTGAATGGACGTTATCAGCGGGCCAACGTCCTCGAAATGCGCAGCTCCCCTGCGCGAGAGGAAGATCAGAACCTTGCGCCGGTCATGTGGGTCGGGTCCACGATAGACCTCGGCCGATTCAACCATCTTATCGATGATTTTTGTGAGCGTCGGACCATCGACAAAGAGCCGTGTTGCCAGATCGCCCATCGGCAGCCCATTCCGTTCAGTCAGCGCCTCGAGCACACGGTACTGATGCAGAGACACGCCCTTAGGCTTGAGCTCCGCCTCCAACACCTGTTCGAGCCGGCGATTCACGCCCCGGATGAGGTCAGGTAGATCCACTTTGTCAGCCCTCGGCGAATTACTTGAGATTTCAACCTTTGCCTTGGAATGCAAAATCGAGCAAGTGGAAAGCAGCCTTGGCTCCGATTGCCTAATGGACGGGCTGATGCTGCCGCCTGCGGTCGAAAAAAAGGCAATCCGCCTCCGAGACTGAGTGCTTTCCCGGCAGAACGGGCGTTACCGAGACCGGTCGGCCGTTGGCACGATTCGTGAGTCGTAAGTCTCCGGAAGTGCGGAGACACCGACGTTGCGCAGCGTTTTGATATGTCTGCTCATCCCGCAGAGCGGAGCAGCGGGACTTTGGGCCCCATCGGCGGAGGCCTGCGGCCGCTTGGCTGTCGACGAAATCAACAAAATGTCCGGCATACTGCGGCGTCCGGTCGAGCTGCGCGTGGTGGATGCCGGAGAGACCGGCGCGAGCGCGGGCCGGGCTGCGCGCGACGCCATCGACATCGATGGTGTCGACGGCATCGTCGGGATGTTGCCCAGCTTTGCGCGCGATCTCGTTGCGCGCGTCGCCGCTGGCCGGGTTCCCTTCATCTATACTCCCCAGTTCGAAGGGCACTCACCCTCGTCGGATGTCATGGCGACCGGCGAGACAGCCGACGAGCTTCTTGCGCCCGCGGTTCAATGGCTTTCGGAAGCGAAGCACGCGCGCCGTTATTTCCTCTGCGGCAACGACTACGTATGGCCGCGCTCGTCGCTACGGATCGCGCGAACTCTGATCGCCCGCGTTGGGGGGACGGTGACGGGAGAGCACTACCTGCCCGTTGGTCGGCACGATTTCGATGAGATCGTGGAGCGGATCAAAGCCACGCGCTCGGACGTCGTTCTTCCGTATTTCCTGGGGCTCGACTGCATCGCATTCAATCGCGCGTTCTACGCGGCAGGATTGAGCTCGCGCGTCCTACGATTTTCTTCGGCGATCGACGAGACCGTGGCGTATGGCCTCGATGTCGACGCGACCGAAAACCTCTACGCGACCTCAAGCTACTATGCGTCGATCCGCTCGCGCAACAATGGTGCGTTCCTGGAGCGCTATCATACGGCGTTCGGCGATAGTCCCCCGCCCGTGAATGCCTTTGGTCAATCCTGCTACGAAGGAATCTACTCGCTCGCAGCCCTGATCGAGGAAGCGGCGAGCCTCGATGCGCGCGAGTTGATGCGCCTGTACGGCCGAACATTCCAGCAGCGCACGGCCCGGGGCGATCAAGCGCGATCCGTCGTCGGTGGTCGGCACCCCATCTATCTGGCGCGGGTCGACGGCTACGACTTCTCGATCATTACGCGTCGATAAAACACTTGCTTTTTCAAATATTGTATTCTTAATATTTTCCGTATCAAAAAGTATGGGGACGTCTATGCCTTTCTCCCGTCGCCGCTTCTTGCGGCACTCGGCCTTAGCCACGACGACATTGATTGCCGCGCCCGCGGTCTTCCGCTCCGGCGCGTTCGGCGCCGAAAAGCCGATCGTCGTCGGCAGTCTGCACGACCAGTCGGGTCCGATCGCGGCCTCGGGGACCCCCATGGTCTACGCGCTTCAGCTCGCCGTGGATGAAATCAACGCCGGCGGCGGCCTGCTCGGGCGGCCGCTGAAGGTCATCCACTACGACACTCAGTCCAACATCCAGATGTATTCGCAATTCGCGCAACAGCTCGCGGTGAAGGATAAGGTCGATGTGGTCCACGGCGGCATCACCTCGGCGTCGCGCGAGGCGGTGCGTCCGACCTTCGACCGCTTCAAGGTTCTCTACTTTTACAACGTGCTCTACGAAGGCGGTGTCTGCGATCGCAACACCTTCTGTACCGGCACAACGCCCGCGCAGACGGTCGAGAAGCTGGTGCCGAGCGCGATGAAGAAGGCGGGCAAGAAGGCCTATATCATCGCCGCCGACTACAATTACGGTCAGATTACCGCGAAGTGGATGACGAAATACGTCAAGGACAATGGGGGCGAAGTGCTGTCGACCGACTTCTTCCCGCTCGATGTCACCAATTTCGGCACGACCATCTCGAAGATCCAGGCTGCGAAGCCCGACCTCATCCTGTCGGCGTTGGTCGGCGGCAACCACACCGCCTTCTACCGGCAATGGACCTCGGCCGGCATGAAGGGCAAGATTCCGATCGCGTCGACCACCTTCGGTCTCGTCAATGAGCCGACGACGCTCGATGCTGCGGAGAGCGATTCGATTCTCGGCGCGTATGGCTATTTCGAGGAGCTCGCCACGCCTGCCTCCAAGAGCTTCGTCGAAAAGATCAAGAAGGCGCATCCGGACTCCCCCTATGTCAGCGAGCTCGCCGCCTGCACCTACGAGGGCGCCATGCTATGGGCGGAAGGCGTGAAGAAGGCCGCCAGCATCGACCGCATGAAGGTGATCGAGGCGCTGGAGAGCGGGATCGCCTTCGACGGTCCGAGCGGCAAGGTCTCACTGGACAAGCCGACCCATCACACCACCCGCAACGCGTTTCTCGCCGAAGTGAAGGATCGCAAATGGTCGGTGCTGGAGAGCTATTCCGACGTCAAGCCGGCTGACACGGCGAGCGTGTGCGATCTCGTCAAGAATCCGACCGACACCAAGCAGTACATCATCAATCTCTGACGCGTGCCGGGCCCCGCTCAATCGGCGGCGCCCGGTATATTGGGGCCTGAAAGAAAAAGAATGGCGATCTACCTCATCGTCGCGCTCGACGTCCTGAACGGAATATCGTCGTTGTTCCTGCTGTGCCTCGGACTGGCGATCATCTTCGGCATGATGAAGATCATCAACCTCGCCCATGGCGAGTTCATCATGCTCGGTGCCTACGCGACCGTCATATCGGCCAATGCCGGCGTCAACATCTGGATCGCGATGCTGATCGTCGCGCCTCTTTTCGTCGGCCTCGTGGGTCTCGTCATCGAGCGCTGCCTCATTCGCTTTCTTTATGGGCGTCTCGTCGATTCCATGCTGGCGACCTGGGGGCTGAGCCTCCTGATCATCGGTATCATCACGACGATCTACGGCAACACGCAACAGGGGGTGCCGACGCCGCTCGGCGGCTTCTCCATCGGTTCCTACCAATCCAGCTATTACACGCTGTTTCTGGCCGGCATGGCGATTGGCATGATGGTGCTGGTCTACGGCGTCATGCGTTACACACGGCTGGGGTTGATCGCGCGTGCGACCATGCAAAATCCGGCGATGGCGGCGACGCTGGGTGTCAATCCGACCAGGGTCTACATGAGCACGTTCGTGGTCGGCGCCGCTGTCACCGGATTGGCCGGCGGCCTGGTGGCGCCCGTATCGGGTATCACGCCCGGCATGGGCGGTGCCTATGTCGCCAAGGCCTTCATGACGGTCGTCGGCGGTGGCGCAGCCATGTTGTCGGGCACGATG
Organism: Bradyrhizobium sp. AT1; assembly: GCF_001590795.1. Lineage (GTDB taxonomy): Bacteria > Pseudomonadota > Alphaproteobacteria > Rhizobiales > Xanthobacteraceae > Bradyrhizobium. Next base: position 2,154,915 of record NZ_JXDL01000001.1, on the reverse strand, counting down.
TCGGCAGCGAGCCTGTTCGGCGCGGTCAATCAGGTCGGCGCCTATTTCACCACGCCGGTCTATGGCGAGGTTCTCGTGTTCACGACGGCGATCGTGCTGATTCGTCTGCTGCCGCAGGGCATCTCCGGACGCTTCTTCAAGGGGAATTTGTAATGGCCGTCCGCTTCAGCCTCGTGGCCCAGGCGGTCGTCGTCGTTCTCGCGATCGTTGCGATCGCGGTGATTCCCAGCGTGCTCGAACTGTTCGCGATGATGCAACTGACATTGTTCGCGGCGATGGCGGTGCTGGCGCTCAGCCTTGCCTTTATCTGGGGCTTTGGCGGCATCTTGTCGTTCGGCCAGACGGCTTTCTTTGGCCTGGGCGGCTATGCCTACGCGATATCAGCGGTCAATTTCCAGGATTCGACGCCGTCGATTCTGCTCGCCATCATCATCCCAGCGCTGTTCGCCGCGATCCTGGGCTATTTCATCTTCTTTGGTCGCATCTCCGACGTCTATCTTGGTGTGATCACGCTGACCGTCACGCTGATCCTGTTCAATTGCGTGAACTCGACCTCGGGGGACGAATACAGGATCGGCAAGGCGTTGCTCGGCGGTTTCAACGGCATGCCGGCCGTGCCGACCTTCAACGTGCCATTCTATCCGGATCAGGCGTTGTCGCCGGAACAATCGTGGTGGGTGACGGGCGGCGTGTTGCTGGGAGTGTTCCTGCTGCTGCGCCTGTTGCTGTCCCTCCCGGCCGGTCGCATCGTGGTGGCCGTCCGCGAGAACGAGGTGCGGGCCTCGCTGCTCGGCTACGATCCGCGTAAGGTCAAGCTGTTGGCCTTCATTCTGAGCGGTGCGATCGCGGGACTGGCCGGGGCGCTCTATGTCAACTGGGGCGCGTTCGTCGGCCCGACCATTTTCAGCCTGTCCCTGTCGGCCGAGATCATCATCTGGATCACGGTGGGCGGTCTCGGCACCTTGCTCGGACCAATCGTCGGCTGCGTCCTGATCGAATATATCGTCGCCTATATCGGCTCGCAACAGGCCTTGAATTCGAACCTCGTTCTCGGAGCAGTCCTGATCGTGTTCGTGCTGTTGCTGCCGAAGGGGTTGGTGCCGACTGCGCGCGACCTCGTGATGCGGCTGGTGCACGCGCCCAAAGCGAAAAAGCAGCTTGTTGACGAGCAGGTACCGTCCTCGGCGGCAGCGTCCCACATGGCCGGGGCTGAATGACCATGGCGGACCTTGTTCCCCTGCTGAAGGCCGAGCACCTCACGATGCGGTTTGGCGGTGTGGTCGCCAATGACGACATCACCTTCACCCTGGAGGAGATGGAGCTGCGCTGCTTGATTGGACCGAACGGCGCCGGCAAGAGCACGTTCTTCAAGACGCTGACCGGACAATTGGTGCCGACCTCCGGCGCGATCGCATTTCGCGGCCAGCCGATCGCCGGCAAGCTGTCGCACGAGATCGCCCGCATGGGCATCGGGATCAAGACGCAAGTACCCAATGTTTTCAACGGTCTCTCGGTGCGCGAGAACATCTGGCTCGCCGTCCGCCGCAAGGCGACGCCGCGGGCGCAGGGCCCCGCGGTCGATGCCGTGCTGGAGATGACACGGTTGACCGATCATGCCGACCGCATCGTTACCACGCTGTCGCATGGACAGCGCCAGTGGGTGGAAATCGGCATGGTATTGGCTGCCGAACCGGAATTGATCTTGCTCGATGAGCCAGCGGCCGGAATGACCGACGAGGAGACGTTGCACACGGCCGCGATCATTCGCGAGATCAACAAGAGCCGGGCGATCATCGTCGTCGAGCACGATATGGAATTCATCAAGCAGATCGCCAAGAAGGTGACGGTGTTCCACCAGGGGCGCGTGCTGGTCGAAGATACCGTGGACAAGGTGTTGGCCGATCAGCGCGTGCGCGATGTCTATCTCGGCAAGAAGGTAGCGGCATGAGTGCGCTCCTCGAGGTCAAGGATCTGCGGTCCGGCTATGGTCGAATTCCGATTCTGTTCGGTATCGACATGAAGGTTCAGAATGGCGAGTATCTCGGCATTCTTGGTCACAACGGCATGGGTAAGACCACGACGTTGCGGGCGTTGATGGGGCACCTGCCGACCACCGGCGGGGCGGTCACTTTCGCGGGCGGGACAATCACCCATCTCAAGCCGCACGAGCGGTCGCGCTTGGGAATTGGGCTCGTGCCGCAGGGCAGGGAGATCTTTCCCGACCTCAGCGTCTACGAGAATTTGCGCATGGGGCTGGCTGCCGCGCCGAAGGAAGATCGCGCCGTGATCGATGCCGTGTTGCAGGACTTTCCGCGCCTGGTGCGCCTGCTCGACCGGCGTGGCGGAGCGCTGTCGGGCGGCGAGCAGCAATTGCTCGCGCTGGCCCGCTGTCTCTGCACCAGGCCGAAGCTCATCCTGCTGGACGAACCCACCGAGGGCATCCAGCCGTCGATCATCGAGGAGATCATCGAGACGCTGCTCGCGCTCAAGAAGCGCTGGAGCATGTCGTTGATCGTCGTCGAGCAGAACCTCGAATTCATCACCTCGCTCTCCGACCGGATCCTCAATATCCAGAAGGGACGCATCACGGGCGAGCTCGACCGTGAAAGCCTTCTGGCGCGGGATGCGACCATGCATCCAGCCTAGTCAGTTTCGGCGCTCCGCGCCGGCCATTGCGAACGCGATCGATGTTTTCTCTGCCAGCTTGTCTTCACAAGAAAGGATGACTCATGTCTATCAAGCGCCCGACCGCCGAGGATGTCGCCGAGCTCGCTGCGAGCCTGCACATGAACATGACGGTCGAAGAGGCTGGAAGCTATCTCTCGCTGATGGGCGGGATGTTCGATGCCTACGATGTCGTCGACGAACTGCCGAACCCGCTGCCGCCGGTCAAATACCCGCGTACGCCGGGCTCCAAGCCGATGCCGAAGGACAACAAATACGGCGCCTGGGCGATCAAGACCGAAGTCAAGGGTGCAGCGGGCGGAAAGCTCGCTGGCCGCACGGTCGTGCTGAAGGATAACGTTGCTCTGGCCGGCGTTCCCATGATGAACGGATCGACCACGCTTGAAGGCTTCATTCCCGCGGCAGATGCGACCATCGTAACCCGCATTCTCGATGCCGGCGGCACCATCGTCGGCAAGGCCGTGTGCGAGCATTTCTGTTTGTCGGGCGGCAGCCATACCTCCCATCCGGCGCCGGTCCATAATCCGCTGAAGATGGGGTATTCGGCCGGCGGGTCCTCGTCGGGCAGCGCCGCGCTGGTCGCGGCCGGCGAGGTCGACATGTCGATCGGCGGCGACCAGGGCGGTTCGATCCGAATTCCGGCGTCCTATTGCGGCATCTACGGCATGAAGGCGACACACGGGCTCGTGCCTTATACGGGCGTGATGCCGATCGAGTCGACCATCGACCACACCGGCCCCATGACGGCCAACGTCGCCGACAACGCGTTGTTGCTGGAGGTGCTTGCAGGTCCCGACGGACTTGATCCGCGCCAATATGCGCCGAAGGTCACGAGCTACACGGAAATGCTCCGCAAAGGCGTGAAGGGCATGAAAATCGGCATTCTCAAGGAGGGATTTGCCGTTGCCAACATGCAGGAGGGCGTGGCCAGCAAAGTGAAGGCCGGCGCCGAGCGCTTCGCGAAACTCGGTGCCAGTGTGTCGGAGGTCTCGATCCCGGAGCACCTGCACGCGCTCGCCGCCTGGAATCCGATCACGCTGGAAGGTTTTCTGGTCCAGATGATGATCGGCAACGGCATGGGCTTCAACTGGAAGGGGCTCTATGACGTCGGGCTTCTCGACGCCCATTCCAGCTGGCGCAACCGCGCCGACGATTTGTCGGAGACGCTCAAGCTCACCATGCTGGTCGGGCAGTGGGGCGTCAGCCACTATCGCGGCCGCTATTATGCCAAATCGCGCAACATCGCGATCGCTGCCAAGGCCGCCTATGATGCAGTGTTTGGCTCTTATGACTTGCTGCTGATGCCGACTTTGCCCTGCGTCGCCACGCCGATCCCCGCCAAGGACGCTCCGCTCTCCGAGATCGTCCAGCGTGCTTTCGAGATGACGGCCACCACGAGTCCATTCGACGTCACGGGCCATCCGGCGATGAGCATCCCTTGCGGCCTCTCGGACGGCCTACCGGTCGGCTTGATGCTGATCGCCAAAGACTACAACGAGGCGACCATCTATCAGGCGGCCAGCGCGTTCGAAGCCGACGGCGACTGGAAGAAGTTCTGATGATCACGATTACCGCCGTTATCAGGGCGAAGGCGGGCCACGAGTCCATGATGCGTGACGCGCTCTTGACCGTTGCTGCCAACGTGGCTGCCAACGAACCCGAAACGATGGGGTTCTTCGTCTCGCAGAGTGAGGACGACCCGTGCGTCTTCACGACCTATGAGCGCTTTGCCGACAAGTCGGCGATGGAGCGGCACAACGGCTCGGCGGTCGTCGCAACCTTCTTCGGCATCGCCAAGCCCATTCTCGACGGGGAGGTCATCCTGGTGACCTCCCGGGAGGTGTCGGCGACGCTCCGCTAGAGGAATGCCGACGATTGTTGCTGGAGGGGATCATGGCGCTGCGGCTTCATGGCATCATCGGACGAAGCGACGACGCTGCCTATGCTGGGCGTCTCCACCATGTCGAGCATCACGGTGGCATCGAGCTGTTGTTCGTGCCGCCCGCGGATGTCGGCCGGAAACGGTTCCGTCTGACCACCGACCGCGGCACCGATTGCGCGGTTAGCCTGGATCGCGACGAGGAGCTGGTCGATGGCGCTCTGCTGTTCCTCGCGCACGATCGCGCCATCATCGTTCGCTTCGGCGAGCAGGAGAGTTGGCGGCTGCGGCCGGCGGACCAGGCAGCCGCGCTCAAGCTCGGCTGGAATGCCGGCAATCTGCACTGGCGGGTCCGTTTCGACGGCGATTGTCTCGTCGTGCTGCTGGACGGTCCGCTCGAGACCTATCGCGCGCGCATCAAGCCGCTGCTCGAGTCCAGAGAGGTGGGAGAGGTCGATGCTGTTCGATAGATTGCAGGCGCTGGCGCTGCTGCAACTGGGCGACAGCGCCTACCCCGCGGGCGGCTTCGCCTTTTCCTGGGGGCTCGAAGGGCTCGCGGCCGACGGCATGCTCGCCAATCGCAACGAATTGGACCGCATCATTGCCGACCAGCTGGCGCGGCGTTGGGCGACCATGGATCGCATCCTGCTGCGCCGGGCCTTTTACGCGACGGACAGCGCGGCGATCGCTGCCATCGACCGCCTCGCCGAGGCCGGTACGTCGTCGGCGGAGATGCGGGACGGTTCACGCCGCGCGGGCAGGGCGTTGCTCGGGGTCTGGGTCAAGCTCGACGGCCCGCTGTCGGTCGCTTACCGGCAGCTCGTGTCGTCGGATGCGCGGCTGGGTCATTTGCCGGTCGCGCAGGCCGTGGTCAGCCGGGACGCGGATTTCACCCTGGAGGCGACCGAGCTGATGTCGGGCTGGACGCTCGTGACCGGCCTCGTCAGCGCCGCCGTGAGGCTTGGCATCGTCGGTCATGTCGAAGCCCAGCGGAGCCAGTCGGCGGCGCGCGGTCTGCTTGCCGAACTGCTCGCGGAGACGCCGCCGCCTGACGCCGAGCCGGCGAGCTTCACGCCGTTCATCGACATCGCGATCGCGCGCGGACCGCTCCGGCATGTCCGAATGTTCACGACATGAAGGAGGTGACCTTGCCATGATGAATCTGTCGCCCACCGAGATGGACCGTCTCGTGATCTTTAGTGCCGCGCAGATGGCGCGCCGCAACCGGTCGCTCGGGATTCGGCTGAGCCATCCCGAAGCGGTCGCCTACATCACCGACGAGGTCATGACCGCGGCGCGCCGTGATCTGCCCTATGCCGAGATCCGCGACATGGCCGGCCGGCTGTTGACGACGGATGACGTCGAGCCGGGGGTCGCCCAGATGATTCCAATGCTCTACATCGAGTGCCTGTTCGCCGAGGGCACCAAGGTTATGGCGGTGTTCGAGCCGATCGCGCCGAGCGATACGGCTGTTGCCGACGAGCTGGTGCCCGGCGAGATCATCGCAGACGGCGCGGATATCGAGAGCTTCGCGGACCTCCCGGCGATCACCATCGACGTCGTCAACACCGGTGATCGCGACGTGCAGGTCCGCAGCCACACCCATTTCTTCGAAGTCAATCGTGCACTTCGGTTCGACCGTGCGGCGGCCTGGGGCATGAAGGTCGACCGGCCCGCAGGCGCAGGGGTGCGCTTCGAACCGGGCGTCGTTAAGTCCGTGCGCCTGGTCCCGATCGGTGGCGCGCGAATCGTGCTCGGGCAGGCAGGGCTCGTCAACGGTCCGCTGGATGCGCCCTCCGCGCGCGACGACGCGCTCAAGCGCGCCCGCGATCGCGGATATCAGGGGGCTTGATCATGGCAATCCTGACGCGACGCGCCTATGGCGAGCTCTACGGACCGACCAGGGGCGATCTGGTCCGGCTGGCCGATACCAAGCTGCTTGCCGAGATCGAGCACGACTACACGACCTACGGACACGAGCTGCTGGTTGGGGCCGGAAAGAACCTGCGCGACGGCGAGGGCGTCAACGCGCACAGCACCTCGTCGCACAAGGCCCTCGACGTCGTGATCAAGAACGCGACCATCGTCGACGCTGTTACCGGCATCGTGAAGGCCGACATCGGCATCCGCGACGGCCGCATCGTCGGAATCGGTAAGGCGGGCAATCCCGACGTGATGCCGGACGTGCATCCTGACATGGTCGTGGGTCACAGCACCGCACCGATCGCCGGCGGTCCCTTCATCGTCACGGCCGGCGCGATCGAGTCGCACGCTCATTTGATCTCACCAGAGCAGTCGGATCACGCCCTGGCCGGCGGCATCACGACGATGATCGGCAACGGGTCGGGCCCCGTCTTCGACGTCGGGACGGGTGCGGCCGCGACGTTCGGGCGATTCCTTCAGGCAATCGAGTTCTCGCCGCTCAATTGCGCGCTGTTCGGACGCGGCGGGTCCAATCCCGAAGCGGTCGAGGAGGCGGTCGCCTCGGGCGGCATGTCGGTCAAGATCCATGAAGATTTCGGCGCGGCGCCCGACGTGATCGACAAGAGTCTGGTCGCGGCCGACCGCAACGATTTTGCGGTTCACCTCCATACTGACTCCATCAACGAGTACGGCTTCTGCGAGGACACGATGGCTGCGGTGGACGGGCGCACCATCCACATGTACCACGTCGAGGGCGCCGGCGGCGGTCACGCGCCGGACCTGCTCAAGGTCGTGTCGTGGGACAACGTTATCCCGTCCTCCACCAATCCAACCAACCCCTATACTTCCTACGGCATGGAGGAGGGGGTGCCGATGACGATGATCTGTCATCAGCTCAACTACAACGCACCCGAGGACGTCATGTTTGGCGAGGCGCGCGTGCGCGCGCAATCCATGGCCGCGGAAGACTTTCTCCATGACATGGGTGCGATCTCGATCTTCGGCACGGACACCCAGGGCATGGGCCGTCTCGCCGAGAACGTCGCCAAATGCTGGCAGCTTGCCAGCGTGATGAAGGATCGCATCGGCCGCCTGCCTGAAGAGACGACGGCGCGGGCCGACAATGAGCGCATCAAGCGTTACATTGCAAAACTCACCATCAACCCAGCCATCGCGGTCGGTATCGACCACGAGATCGGCTCGGTCGAGGTCGGCAAGATGGCCGATCTTGTGCTGTGGCCGCGTGCTTCGTTCGGCATCAAGCCCTACATGGTGATCAAGAACGGCTTCGTCGTCTGGGCCGCAATGGGTGACGGCAATGGCAGCCTCGGCCTGTCGGAACCGATGATCCAGAAGCGGATGTGGGGCGCGCTGGGCGCCGCGCCGGCGCGGCTGGGCGTCAACTTCGTGTCAAAGCTTGCGCTAGAGGCCGATATCGGGCGCAAGCATGGACTGACCCGCGATCTCGTTCAGATCAAGAATGTCCGGAAGCTGCGCAAGACCGATATGGTCCGCAACGTCGCCAAGCCGCATGTGGAGGTTGATCCGCAGACATTCGAAGTGCGGGCGGATGGCAAGCTTCTGATGTGTCCGCCCGCAACCAGGGTGCCGCTCGCGCGGAGGTACATGCTGCGATGAGCCGGATTGCATTGAGGAGTGCTACGGCCGAGCCGCAGATCGCGGCCGCGCGGGTCGGGATTGGAGGTCCGGTCGGCTCTGGCAAGACGGCGCTGGTCGAGCGTCTGATCCCGGCGCTTCTGACGCGCGGGATCGACATCGCCGTCATCACCAACGATCTCGTCACGGCCGAGGACGCCGAGCGGATCAGGCGCTCCGGGTTGATCGATCCGGCGCGCGTTTCGGCGGTCGAGGCGGGTGCCTGCCCCCACACGGTCATTCGCGAGGATCCCACCCTGAACATCGAGGCCGCGGACGAGCTCGAGCGCCGCTTCCCCGGCGTCGAATTGATCCTGCTGGAAAGCGGCGGCGACAATCTCGCTTCGACCTTCTCAAGGGATCTGACCGACTTCTGGATGTTCGTGATCGACGTTGCCGGTGGGGACGACATTCCGCGCAAGCGAGGTCCCGGCGTCATTCGGGCCGACCTCCTCGTCATCAACAAGATCGATCTGGCGCCGCATGTCGGTGTCGACCTGGATCGGATGCATCGCGAGGCCCTGGGCGTCCGTGGCGAACGACCGGTACTGCTCACCAATTGCCGGCGCGGCGAAGGGATCGATGCAATCGTCGATCTCCTCGAGCGTGAAGTGCTGTTCCGGACGTGACGCGCGACGCGACAACGGACGAGCCGCGGCTCGATCTCAGCTTCGTTCGCCGGGCCGGTCGGACGGTCATTGAGCGGCGCATGTTCGCGTGGCCGTTCGTTCTGACGCGCAGTTTCCATGTCGATGCGGACCGGCCGGGTCGCCTGAGCGTCATCGTGCAGACCGGAAGCGGCGCAGTCCACGGCGAAGACTGCCTGACGCAGCGCTTCGTACTCCATCCCGGTACGGATGTCTGCTTGACCAATCAGGGCGCAACATCCGTGCACCGCGCGGATCCGGCCGTCCTTGCAACGGAGACGGTGAAGCTGCACGTCTCGAGTGGCAGCAGCCTCGAATATCTGCCCGAGCCGCGCATCATGTTCCCTGATGCCGCACTCCGCCAATGCATCGAGCTCGATTGCGCCGACGACGCCAGCGCGCTTGTCGTCGATGCCTTCACGATGCATGATCCAGGCGGTCATGCTCGCGGCTTTCGCGAGCTGGAATCGGTGTTCCGTCTGCGGCGATCGGTTCCCGAGCCGTTGATGGTCGATCGCTCCCGTCTGTACCGTCCGCAGGACGCTATATTTCGTGGTTACCGTGCCTTTGGATCGGCGTATCTCGTGCGGCCGTCGCCGCACGATCTGGTAGCCACTCAGGCGGCGCTCATGGTCGCGTTGGACGAAATATCCGGGCTGTATGCCGCTGCAAGCGTGATGCCGGCTTCCTCGGGGCTCGGCGTGCGGCTCGCGGCGCTGGACCTCAGATCGCTGCGAGCAGCAGTCGAGATCATCAAGAGGGCCCATCGTCGAACCTGTGCGTCGGCGGCCTGGTAGAGCGTGTGGTGGGATTGCCAGTTTACTTCCACGGCCTCACGCCAGCGCCCGCCGCGTTCTGCTGACGCCAGCGCCTGATGATATTTCTCGAGGTTGGCGATATCGGCCTTGGAGATCCGGATGGTCGTATGCTCGACGGCCTATGGCGCGGTCGCACGCTACATCTTGGATGTCGGCAACTGGGACAGTGGCACCTTTGTCGTGTTCACGGCGCATCGAGGCGCCCGCCAGCCCGCATACGTCGATCAGCATGCTGCATGGGCCGCGGCCGAAATGGTTCCGATGCTGCATGACTGGAGCGTCATCGCGATGGCGGGCGACCGGCTTGTTCGATGGCCGGCATAGCACGCGCCTCCTCTGCACAGTTTTGCCGCACCTCGATAAGATTCGTGGCAATCTCCGCTGCAACAACGCGCTTGACATCGCATTCGATCTCAACGACCGTAACGGGCAAGCGTCGGGCAAGACAGCCCGTCAACGCGACAAGTTCAAACCATTTCCAACGCCACGCGCAAGCGCGTGTTTGGTTGGCGGCGAGGGCGCCCTCGGCTTGACAGCCGGTGGGCGTTTTTTTGTTTTTGGATCGAGTGATGACGCGCAAGCACTATCGTATCGGCGTGATGTTCTCGACGACGGGCTCCTATAGCGTCGTTGCGCGTTCGATCCTCAATGGCGCATTGTTGGCGTTTCAGGAGGTCAATGCCTGCAGCTCCGACGTCGAGCTCGAGCCGGTCGTCGTCAATCCCTCCGGCGAGCTGCCGCGCTACCGTTCGCTCAGCCTGGAGCTGCTTGGCTCCGGCATCCGCCAGGTGGTCGGCTGCTACACTTCGTCGAGCCGCAAGGAAGTGATTCCGTGCTTCGAGAAGTTCGACGGGCTGTTGTGGTATCCCTCGCATTACGAAGGCTTCGAGAGTTCCGACAACGTCATCTACACCGGTGCGGCGCCAAACCAGCACGTGTTGCCACTTGTCGACTATCTCGCATCCCGCGTCGGTTTGCGGGCCTTCTGCGTTGGCTCGAACTATATCTGGGCCTGGGAGAACAACCGGATCTTCCGCGAGGCGCTGATTGCGCACGGAGGCACGGTGCTCGCCGAACGCTATCTCTCGGTAGGCGACATCGAGGTCGACCAGGTCATCGAGGCGATCATCGACCAGCGCCCGGACTTCGTCTTCAACAATCTGATCGGCACCAGCGCCTATGCGTTCTTCCGCGCGTTCCGCGCCGCCTGCCGAGCGCGTGGCATCGATCAGGCTGCGGAAATTCCGGTCGCGAGCTGCACGCTATCAGAACCGGAATTGCCGGAGATCGGCCTCGACGCGGTCGACGGGCATCTGTCGTCAAGCGTCTATTTCTCGTCGCTGAATTCGCCGGAGAATGCCGCGTTCATCGAGGCCTATGCGCAATCCTTCCCGGACGGGCCGGTCTCGTCGGCCGATGCGGAGTCCTCCTACATCGCCGTCAAGCTGCTCGCAGCCGCGCTGTCTCAGGCCGGCACTGACGATGCGCGCAAGGTGCGCGCTGCCGTGGCCGACCGACGGCTCCGCGCGCCGCAAGGCGAAGTCCGTATCGACCGACAGACCTTTCACGCCTGGCTCACGCCACGGATCGGCCGCTCGGCTGCGAACGGGCAGTTCGAAGTGCTGCTGGAATCCCGTGAGCCGATCGCGCCCGATCCCTATCTCGTCCAGTCGTCGCCGCGCTTTGCCAGCGCAATGCGCTCTCCGCTTTTGAAAGTGGTGCAATCATGAGCTCTCGACTGCTTCAGAACTTCAAGGGTGGCCGCGCCATCGTCATCACCCGGCGCGGTGGATGGGAGAGCGCGCTCGAAACGACACTGGCCAAGCTCGGCGTCTCCACAGAATACCCCGAGATCGTCGATGGCCGCGCCCAGATCGACATTGCGAGTCTCCAGGCCGACCGCGATATCCTTTTCGTCGACGGCGATCTCGAGGGCGCTGTCGTGATCGAGCTCAATCCGACCTCGCATCTGCCGCCCGTGCCGGTGATCGGCCTCGTCGGCGTCGAGGCGCCGAGCCGGCTGAAAGCGCTGGTCAATCTCGGTGCGACCTCGTTCCTGCGCAAGCCGGTGCATGGCGGCGCCGTCTACACGTCTCTGTTCATGGGCATCAACCAGTTCCTGCTGCGCGCCGAAATGAGCGACCGCCTGCAGGACCTCGAGGAGCGCCGCCGCGGCCGCCGCGCGGTGATCCGGGCCGTGATCCTGCTGATGCAGCAGGGCGGCCTCGACGAGGAAAGTGCCTATTCCCAGCTCCGTCGCGAAAGCATGCGCGCGCGGCAGAACATGGAACTCTACTGCGAAGAGTTTCTGAGCAAGCGGGTGAAGCCACCCGACACGACCGGCCGCACGACCGGCATCATGCTGCAAGGCGGCAACAAGCGAGCCATTTAGGAGAAGCAAAATGAGCAAGTCTGTATTGCGGGGGCTGCGTGCCGCAGCCCTCACGGGGACGCTTGTCCTCGGATCACCTGTCGGATCACAGTTTGCAATCGCAGCGGAGAATCCGATCAAGCTCGGGGTGCTGGAGGATCAGTCCGGCGACTTCGCGGCGGCCACGATCGGCAAGGTCCACGCCATCCAGCTCGCCGCGGACGAGATCAACAAGGCGGGCGGCATCATGGGCCGGCCGCTGGAGCTCGTCCCTTACGACACCCAGTCCGACAACACCCGCTACCAGGAGTTCATGCGCCGCGTGCTCCAGCGCGACAAGGTCGATGTCGTGTTCGCGGGATTTTCCTCGGCTTCGCGCGAGGCGTATCGGCCGATCGTCGACCAGTTCAACGGCTTTGCCTTCTACAACAACCAGTACGAAGGCGGCGTTTGCGACGGCCACATGATCGTCACTGGCGCAGTACCGGAGCAACAGTTCTCGACGCTCATTCCCTACATGATGGAGAAGTACGGGAAGAACGTCTACACGCTCGCCGCCGACTACAATTTCGGCCAGATCTCGGCGGAATGGGTCCGCAAGATCGTCAAGGAGAACGGCGGCAAGATGGCCGGCGAGGAGTTCATCCCGCTCGGCGTGTCGCAGTTCTCGCAGAGCATCCAGAACATCCAGAAGGCCAAGCCAGACTTCGTAGTCACGCTGTTGGTCGGCACAGCGCAGGCCTCCTATTATGAGCAGGCGGCTTCTGCCAACGTCAACCTGCCGATGGCATCCTCCGTCAACGTCGGCCAGGGCTACGAGCACAAGCGCTTCAAGCCGCCGAGCCTGAAGGACATGTACGTCACCACAAACTACATCGAGGAAATCGACTCGCCGAAGAGCAAGGAGTTTTACGCCAAGTTCAAGGCGAAGTTCCCGAGTGAACCCTACGTGAACCAGGAGGCCGAGAACTCCTATCTGGCTGTCTATCTCTACAAGCAGATGGTGGAGCGGGCGAAGTCGACCAAGCGCGAGGACATTCGGAAGGTGATCGCGATGGGCGACGTCTGCATGGACGCGCCGGAAGGCAAGGTCTGCATCGACCCGAAGAGTCAGCACATGTCCCACACGATCTATCTCGCCAAGGTCGGCGCCGATCATTCGATCTCCTTTCCGAAGACCTGGGAGGACATCAAGCCGTACTGGCTGGGGGAAGCCGGCTGCGATCTCACCAAGAAAGATCCGATGGCGCAGTACACGCCGTCGAATCCGCCGCCGAAACCCTGACCGGCGGTTGATCGTCCCGACCCTCGCGGCGGGCCGGGACGATCACGGATATCTCACCGCGTCTTCCCACACATCGGTTGGTTCATGGACATCGCGACCCACGTCTTTTCGGCGCTCTATCAATTCGGCGACGCCTTTGCGTTTCTGGTGCTGTCGGCCTGCGGGCTCGCAGTGATCTTCGGCATGATGGGCGTGATCAATCTTGCGCATGGTGAGTTCATCATGTGCGGAGCCTATGTTACCGCGGCGGCCGTGCATGCCGGCCTGCCGCTGCCGCTGGGTATCCTGGCGGGCACTGTCGTATCGGCGTTGGTCGGGGTCCTGGTCGAGCTTGCGGTGATCCGCCATCTCTACGACCGTCCGCTTGACACGATCGTCGCGACCTGGGGACTCAGCTTGATCGCGACGCAGGGCACGCTGATCATGGTCGGCTCGACCATGGCTGGTGTCGGCACCCCGTTCGGCAGTTTTCAGGTTGGCGACTACTCCTATTCGATCTACCGCCTCGTGCTGTTCTGCGCGGCGCTCGGCGTACTCGCCGCGCTCTACGCGCTATTTAACTGGACGCGCTTCGGCGTGCTGGCGCGGGCCACCATCCAGGTGCCGCACATGGCGGCGGCGCTCGGTGTCGACACGCGCCTGATCTACAGCCTCACCTTTGCCTGCGGAGCAGGGCTCGCTGGCCTCGCCGGCGGACTCTACGCGCCGACTATGACGCTGGTGCCGACCATGGGGGCGACTTTCATCATGGAGGCTTTCGTCACGGTCGTGATCGGCGGCGCGGACGTCTTCCTCGGCACGGCGCCGGCGGGCGGCGTGCTTGCCGTGGTGAAATCCGTGATGACATCCTGGCAGGGGCAATTGTTCGGCCAGATCGGCCTGCTGGTCGCAGTCATCATCGTGGTCCGGGTTCTGCCGAAAGGCATCTCCGGTTTCGTGCTGCGCGAGCGTACCTGACGGAGTGATGGCGTCGTGACTGGATTGTTCTCGCTGTTTCGCCGTCTTGAAGGCCCGCAGACCGTCGGTCGCGGTCCCGGATTCTGGAGCCTGTTTGCGTTCGTGCTCGCGGTCGCGTTGGCCTATCCGCTGTTCAGCGACGGTTACACTGTCGGCAACACCGTGTATTTTCTCGTCTGGGTCTTCATCGCGCTCAGTCTTTGCGTGATCTGGGGGTATGGCGGCTCACTCTCCTTCGGGCAAACGGCGTTCTTCGGGATCGCCGGCTACGGCTACGGCGTCCTCACTCTCAATTTCGGCTCGGGCTACGGCTTTACGCTGCTGGCGCTGGTGATTGCGGTGGCGATCGCCGCGTTGTTTGCGGTGTTGCTCGGCTATTTCATGTTCTTCGGCCGCATAGCGGGCGTCTTCCTCGGCATCGTCACGCTTGCCGTGACCCTGATGCTGGAGCGCTTCATGGCGCAAACCGCAGGGCCGGAATGGCACATCGGCACTGCACGGCTGAACGGCTTCAACGGGATGAGCGCGATGCCGCCGCTCACTATCCCCTGGCCGGGCGAACCGATCGTGCTGTTCGCCGATGTCGGGCTCTACTATTTCGTGCTGGGCCTTCTGGTCTTCGTCTATCTCGCGCTGCGCATCCTGATGAACTCGTCGTTCGGCAACGTCATCGTTGCGATCCGCGAGAACCCGGAGAGGGCGGAGATGCTCGGCTACGACATCCGCAGATACCAGCTCATAACGTTCGTCGTCGGCGCCGCGCTCGCGGGACTCTCCGGCGTGCTCTACACCGCGTGGGGGCAGTACATCACGCCATCGAGCATGGGCATGACGGCGGCGGCGCTGCCGCTCATCTGGGTCGCAGTTGGCGGCCGCAGCGATCTGACCTCGACGGTGGTCGGCACGCTGGTGGTGCTCGCCGCCTTCCAGGCGCTGACGATCTACGGCAGCCAGTACGCGCTGGTCTTCATGGGCGTGCTGCTCGTGCTCACGGTCCTGATCGCGCCGAACGGTCTTGTGCTCGGGGCGATGAACTGGATCGGTCGCCTGGCGGCCCGCTTCACGCAGAGGGCCGGCTGATGTCACTGCTGGAGCTGCGCGATCTCAACAAGCATTTTGGCGGCCTTCACGTCACCAACGCCGTGAACCTCACATTGGAGCCAGGCGAGATCCATTGCCTGATCGGTCCGAATGGTGCGGGCAAGAGCACGTTGTTCCGGCTGATCCTGGGCGAGCATCATCCGGGCAGTGGCGAGATCGTTTTCGCGGGTGAGAACATCACGGCGCTGAAATCCTTTGCGCGAATTCATCGTGGCCTGTCCGTCAAGTTCCAGGTGCCGGGCGTCTTCAAGGGCCTGTCCGTGCGCCAGAACCTCGAGATCGCCTTGCAGAGCCGGCATCGCGGCGCCGAGCTTGATGCCGAGATCGACCGGCAGCTCGGTTTTCTCGGGCTCGAAGCTGAGCAGGCGCAGACGGCGGGCAATCTCAGCCACGGCCAAAAGCAATGGCTGGAGATCGGCATGGCGATCAGCCTGAAGCCGCGCCTCCTGCTGCTGGACGAGCCGACTGCCGGCATGTCACCGGAGGAAACTCACATGACCGGCGAGATGGTGCAACGGCTCAATGCCGGCGGCATGACTGTGCTGGCGATCGAGCACGACATGGCGTTCGTGCGTCAGGTCGCTCAGCGCGTCACGGTGCTGCATCTCGGTCAGGTGTTTGCGCAAGGCTCGATCGACGAGATCGTGGCCGATGAGCGCGTGGCGGCGATCTATCTGGGGCAGGCCCATGCTTGATATGCCGCGCAAGGAAGTGATCCTCTCGACGCTGGGCCTTCGCGCCGGCTATGGCGGCAAGCCGGTGCTGCAAGGCCTCGAGATCGAGGTGCGGGAAGGCGAGATCGTCGCCGTGATCGGACGCAACGGCGTCGGCAAATCGACGCTGATGAAGAGCCTGATCGGCCTCGTACCGGCGATGAGCGGCTCGATCGTCTATCGCGGCGAGGCGGTGGAGACACTGCCGGCGCACAAGCGGGCGCGCCTCGGCATGGGCTATGTGCCGCAGGGGCGCGACGTGTTTCCGCGCCTCACCGTCGGCGAGAACGTCGCTGTCGGCGCCGCGATCAAGGGTGGCCGCATTCCCGAGGCGGGGCGGCGCAAGATCGTCGAGGCCTTCCCGATCCTCGAAGAGCGCTGGCACCAGCGTGCCGGCACCATGTCCGGCGGCCAGCAGCAGCAGCTCGCGATCGGACGGGTGCTGATTGCCGATCCCAATCTGATTCTGCTCGACGAGCCCTCGGAGGGCATCCAACCCAACATCGTCCAAGACATCGCGCGCAACATGGTCGAGCTCAACCGCAGGACCGGCGTGACCATTATCCTGGTCGAACAGAATCTCGACATGATCCGCGCCATGGCGCAGCGCTGCTATGTCATGGACAAGGGTCGTATCGTTGCAAGTCTCGGTCGATCCGCCCTCGATGACGAGGCGGAGATGCGCCGCCATCTGGCAGTTTGAAAGAAAAGACGCCCAACCAAGGAGAACAGCAATGGCCTGGCAGAACGATTCCATCATGGCGCGCAAAGGCGTCGCCAAGGGCGAGCGTGGCAAGCAATACACGATCACGGAGGCCGAGCAGGGCAAGTACCACTACGTCTACGGTCCTTATGTAGGGCCGGTGCTGACCGTCGATCCCGGTGCGGTCGTCGCCGCCGAGACGCACGACGCGTTCGAGGGCGCCATCAAGAAGGAAACGGACAGCCCGTCGAAGATCCTCAACTTCCCGTTCCTCAACCCGCAGAATGGGCCGATCCATGTCAACGGCGCCGAGAAGGGCGATGCGCTCGCGGTCTATATTGAGAGCATCGTGCCGCGCGGGCCGCAGCCGCGGGGCACGACAGTCATCATGCCTGACTTCGGCGGCTTGGTCAGCACGGGCAATACGGCGCTGCTCAATCCGGCACTGCCGGAGCGCGTCAAGAAGCTCGAGATCGATGCGAAAACCGGCACGAAATGGAACGACAAGATCACGCTGCCCTATGAGCCTTTCATCGGAACCATCGGCACGTCGCCCGAGATCGAGGCGATTTCCTCGCTGGTTCCGGACTATTACGGCGGCAACATGGACCTGCCGGATGTCGGCGTCGGGGCCGTCATCTACCTTCCGGTCAACACCAAGGGCGCGCTGCTCTATCTCGGTGATTGCCACGCCGCGCAAGGCGACGGCGAGCTCTGCGGCGTCGCCATTGAGCATCCGACCGTGACGACCGTGCAGATCGACCTCATCAAGAACTGGACCATCGCCTGGCCGCGGCTCGAAACCAGGGATTTCATCATGACTATCGGCTCGGCGCGGCCGATGGAGGATGCGGCCCGCATTGCCTATCGCGAGCTGTGCCGCTGGATGGCGGCCAACTACGGCTTTGACGAGATCGACGCCTACATGCTGTTGACCCAGGCCGGCCGCATCCGCCTCGGCAACATGGTCGATCCCAAATATACGCTCGGCGCCTCGATCAAGAAATCTTATCTCGTTTGAGGTCGGCCGGATCATGTCCACCAAGCATAAAGTCGCCGCCGTCCAGTTTGAGCCTGTCATGTTCGAGAAGGAGCGCAACGTCGCGCGCCTGCTTGAGCTTTGCGGGCAGGCGGCGGAGGCCGGTGCAAAGCTGATCGTCACGCCGGAGATGGGCACGACCGGCTATTGCTGGTTCGACCGTGCCGAGGTCGCCCCCTTCGTCGAGGCGATTCCGGGGCCGACCACGGACCGCTTTGCGGCGCTGGCGGCCAGGCACGACTGCTATATCGTTGTCGGCATGCCTGAGGTCGACCAGGACGGCATCTACTTCAATTCGGCCGTTTTGATCGGGCCCGACGGCATCGTCGGCCGCCACCGCAAGACGCATCCCTACATCTCCGAGCCGAAATGGGCGGCGGCGGGCGATCTGCACAATCAGGTGTTCGACACGCCGATCGGGCGGATCGCGCTGCTGATCTGCATGGACATCCATTTCGTGGAGACCGCGCGGCTGATGGCGCTCGGCGGCGCCGACGTCATTTGCCACATTTCGAACTGGCTGGCGGAGCGCACGCCGGCGCCTTATTGGATCAGCCGCGCGTTCGAGAACGGTTGTTATGTCATCGAGAGCAATCGGTGGGGGCTGGAGCGGACCGTGCAGTTCAGCGGCGGCAGCTGCGTGATCGCGCCGGACGGGCAGGTGATCGCCGTGCTCGACAAGGGCGACGGCGTGCTGCTGTCGGAGATCGACCTCGACGCCGCGCGTGCCCGCCGCGTGCTTGGCGAGGCCGTTTTCTCGCAGCGCCGGCCGGAGCTCTATCCGGAGCTTCTGACCGACACGTTCAGCTGGAATCCGCGTGACTTCTTCGGTCTCTACGGCCATGAGCCGTGGCCGCCCGGCAAGACGTCACGCGTCAGCGTCGCGCAATTTGCGCCTCGCGACGACATCGACCAGAATTTCGAGGAGATCGCGGCACTCGCGCGTAAGGCCAGCGCGGAGGGTGCGGATCTCGTCGTGTTTCCGGAGCTTGCGGTCACCGGTCTCGGCGATCCCGCGACGTCGGCGCAGCCGATACCCGGTCCAGTGACCGATCGTCTTGAGGAGCTCGCCGCGGAGCTCGGTCTCTATCTCGTCTGCGGCCTTGCGGAGCGCGCCGGCGGCACGCTCTACAACAGCGCCTGCCTGGTTGCTCCGGATGGGGACATCTCGGTCTATCGCAAGACGCATCTTACCGCCGGCGAGCGAAGCTGGGCGACGCCCGGAGAGGGCTGGACCGTCGTCGACACGCCGATCGGCCGAATCGGGCTGTTGATCGGACACGATGCCTCGTTTCCCGAGGCGGGCCGGGTGCTGGCGCTGCGCGGCTGCGATCTCATCGCCTGTCCTGCCGCGATCAAGGGCCGCTTCAGCTCGGCGCATGCCGGCACGGAAGTCGAGCAGCCGAAGCCGATTCCCACAGGGCCGGATCCGCATCACTGGCATCATCTGCGCGTTCGCGCCGGCGAGAACAACTTGTTTGTCGCCTTCGCCAATGTCGCCGATCCCGAACGCTTCTATCCCGGGCTGAGCGGCGTGTTCGGCCCTGATACGTTCGCGTTTCCGCGGCGTGAGGCGATTGCGGCCGGCGGCACGGGCCTTGCAACCGCTTTGGTCGACACCACCAATCTCGACAGCGTCTATCCGACCAATGTCGTGCGCCGAAAGGATCTGGTCTCGATGCGCATGCCGCACAGCTATCGCGGATTGGTCAAGGCCGTCGCGAACAATTACTGAACCAAAAAGGAATCTGAACATGGATCTGGGACTCAAGGATGCCAAGGTTCTTGTTACCGGCAGCACCAAGGGAATCGGCCGGGCCATCGCCGAGACATTTGCCGCCGAAGGCGCCAATGTCGGTGTGTGCGCCCGCAACCTCGCCGAGGTCGAGAGCACGGTCGCCGCGCTCAAGGCCAAGGGCGTTGGAGCCTTCGGCGGCGCGGTCGACGTCGCCAATGCGGCCGTATTGAAGGCCTGGGTCGAAGACATGGCGGCAAAGCTCGGCGGCATCGACGTCGTCGTCGCCAATGTTAGCGCGCTTGCGATCGGACAGGATGACGAAAGCTGGGAGAAGGAATTCGCGACCGACATGATGGGCACGGTCCGGCTGGTGAATGCGGCCATGCCTTATCTTGAGAAGAGCGCTGCCGGCGCGATCGTGACCATATCGAGCGTCTCGGGGCGCGAGGTCGATTTCGCCGCCGGTCCCTACGGCACCTTCAAGGCGGCGATCATCCACTACACGCAAGGCCTCGCCAATCAGCTCGCCGCAAAGGGCATCCGCGCCAATTCGGTCTCGCCAGGCAACACCTATTTCGACGGCGGCGTCTGGGACATGATCAAGGACAACAACCCCGAGCTCTACAAGACCGCGCTGGCGCTCAACCCAACGGGGCGGATGGGGACGCCGCAGGAAATGGCCAACGCAGCGGTCTTCCTCGCCAGCCGCGCCGCTAGTTTCATCACGGGAACCAACCTCGTTGTGGACGGCGCCCTCACGCGAGGGGTTCAGTTTTGAGTTGTTGCGGGTGAGGCATCGGTTTCACCATGCTTCGTGTGCAACTGACAACGCCGCGAACAAGTTGCGGGCGGTGTCTCATGGCTGCGAAAGACGGCGCTTAGCTTGAGAAGCGAGCGTTCTCCGGTCGCAGCAAGCCGAGATGATCGCGCAAGGTTACGCCGCCATAGTCAGCGCGGAAGAGACCACGTTCCTGGAGGATCGGAACCACCAGCTCGACGAAATCCTCAAACCCTTCGTGAAAGTAAGGAGGCATGACGTTAAAGCCGTCGGCGGCGTGCTCCTCGAACCAGAGCTGGAGCGTGTCGGCGATGCGCTCGGCGGAGCCGCACAGCACCCAATGGCCGCGGGCGGCGGCCGTGAGATTGTAGAGATCGCGCAGCGTCATGTTCTCGCGGCGACCCTTGGCGAGCATGACGCTGGCAAAGCTGTGATAGTTGTCGGACGGGGCGATATCAGGAATCGGCCCATCGAGATCATAGGCCGACATGTCGCGCCCGAAGCGGTCGGACAGGATGGCGAGCGCATTGCTGCCACTGACGAAACTCTGCAGCGTGTTGAGTTTCTCGAACGCGTCCTTGTCGGTGCGACCGACAACGGGCATCACGCCCGGCAGCACGGTGACATCCTCGGGCCTGCGGCCGAACGCGGGCAGGCGTGTCTTCAGTGACGCGTAGCCGGCCTTGGCCTCCTCGATGTCCTGCACCACCGAGAACACGATGTCGGCCGTACGCGCAGCCAGCGCTTGTCCGGCCTCGGAGCCGCCGGCCTGGAGCACGACGGGGCGGCCCTGCGGGCTGCGACCGATGTTGAGCGGGCCCTTGACCTTGAAGAACGCGCCTTCATGGTCGATCGGGCGCAGTTTTGCCGGATCGATATAGAGGCCGCTCGTGCGGTCGGCGACGATCGCATCATCCGCCCAGCCGTCCCACAATCCGTTGACGACGTCGAGGAATTCGCCGGCCATTTCGTAGCGGCGCGCGTGGTCGGGATGGGTGGTGCCGAAATTCGCCGCCGTTGCCGGATTGGCCGTCGTCACTGCGTTCCACGCAGCACGTCCCCTCGAGATGTGATCAAGGGAAGCAAACACGCGCGCGACCGAGAACGGATCGCTGTAGGTGGTGGAGACAGTGGCGCCGAGGCCGATATGGCTGGTCGAGGTCGACAGCGCCGCCAGCATGGTCAACGGCTCCAGCCGCAGCGTGTAGGAGGGATGAGCGGCGGCATCGGCGTAGAGATTGTCCCCCATGAAGATCAAGTCGAATTTGCCGCGCTCGGCGGTGCGGCCAATCGCCTGGATCGCAGCAAAATCCTGAAAGCTGTCGACCGCGCCGGGATAGCGCCAGCCCGCGACATGGCTGCCGGTCCCCAGGATGAACAGGCCGAGATGCATCTGTCGTTTCATGGTGTCGTTCCTGGCGTGGTTCCTGGCGTCATGTCCAGAACAGGATTCTTCGTTCGAGGAAACCGATCAGGCCGAAGAAGGCGAGGCTCGCCGCGGAGGCGACAAAGATGGCCGACCAGACCTGGACGAAGTCGATCTGGAGCACGGCCTGATAGATCACCCAGCCGAGCCCGCCTTGTGCGCCCAGCATTTCTGTGACGATCGCCACGATCACGCTGCGCACCGTGGAGACGCGCATGCCGGAGAGCAGCAGCGGCAGGGCGGTCGGCAGCCGCAGGCGCCACAGCACGCCAAAACGGCTGGCGCCAAAACTCTTCATGAGATCGACGGCGCGGCGATCGACGCGGTCCAGCCCGGCCAGCATGGACAGCAGGATGGTGAAGCTCACGGCCATCGCCACCATCACGATCTTCGAGCTGACGCCGATGCCGAACCAGAGCAGGATCAGCGGCGAATAGCCGACCACAGGCACCGAATTGATCGCGGTCGCGAGCGGCAGGATTGCGCTACGCAACGCCGGCACCAGCGCGATAGCGATGGCAAGGCCGATGCCGATCAGACAGCCAAGACCATAACCCGCGAGTGCCTCAAGCAGGGTGTAGCCGGCAGCATCGATGAGGATTGCGCGCTTGGACCAAAGGCCCAGGAGGATGTCGCTGACGGCTGGGAGCACATAGGCCGGCAGATGCAGGCCGCGTGCGGCACCCTCCCAGCAGGCGATCAGGAGCACGGCGCCGAGGATGCCGCGCTGGACGGCGAGCGAGGGAGCGGCAACAGCGGGGTTCATTGCTCGGCACTCCAGAACACGAGCCGCCGCTCGACCGCAGCGACGACCGCATAGAAGCCGGTGCCGAGCAGGGCTGCGGCGAGCAGGGCGCCCCAGATCGCGACGACGTTCTCGGTGAACATGGCCTGCAGCAGCAGCACGCCGAGGCCGGTGGTGTCGCCGAACCATTCGCCGACAATGGCGCCGACGAGGCTCAGCGATGCCGCGAGCCGCAACGCCACGAAGATCTGCGGCAGCGCCGTTGGAAGCTGCAGGCGCAGCAGGAGCTGGCGATTGGAGGCGCCAAAGCTACGCATCAGGGCGACCTGCTTGGGATCGACGGTCTCCAGTCCCAGCAGCGTGTTCACGGTCACCGGAAAGAAGGTCAGGTAGAACGCGATGATTGCCTTGGCGAGCAGGGTGTTGCCGAACCACAGCACGACCAGCGCGCCGAAGGCGATGACCGGAATGGTCTGCGACACCACAAAGATCGGGAAGATCATCTCGCGCAGCGCCCGGACGCGGAAGAACACGATGCCCATGAGCACGCCGAAGGCGCCGCCCGCGGCAAAGCCGATCAGCGTCTCGGCAAGCGTGCGCAGGAAGCCATCGATATAGGCCCGAGGCGTCGCCGCCATCGCCATCAGGATCGTACTGAGCCGCGGCAGATAATAGGGCCGGATGGCGAACAGCAGCACCGCGCCTTCCCAGATCACCGCCGCGACGGCGAGGCCGAGCAGCAGCCGGGCCAGCTTGCGCAGCGGAACCGGAATCGACCGCGTGGCCGTACGGTCTTCAACGAGCGATGTCGCGGCAGGGCTGCTCACGGCAGCCGGTCCGCCGCCGGGACGCTCTGGATGAAGCTGGCGTCATAGGCGGCAGCGAGATCGACCGGCTTGGAGATCACACCATATTTCAGGAAGAAGTCGTGGGCGGTCCTGACCGCATCGGTGTCGATCCAGAACATGCCGTTCTTCGCCGCCGCGCCGGCGGTCATTAGCCGCTTTACCTCGGTCAGCATGAACTCCTGCTGCGCGCGGTCGAGTGTCGGGGCCGCGGCCATCACGGTGTCGACGGCGCCCTTGGGGTCAGCGAAGGCATCTTTCCAGCCCTTCAGCGAGGCGCGCAGGAATGCCTTGACGAGCTCGGGCTTCTCCTTGGCGGTCGCCTCTGCCACGATCAGCGTGTCGCGCGGGAAGGTGATGCCGTAATCCTCGGCGACGAAGGTCTTCAGGCTGTCCTTCGGCATGCGCGACTGGATGGTGTAGAACTCGTTGTAATAGGTCGCCGTGACCACATCGACATTGCCGTCGACGAAGGGCGTCACTGAGACCTGCTGCGGCTGGATCTTCAATTCGTCCGGCTTGATGCCTTCCTTGGCCAGCATGCCGTTCAGCACGTGATTGGCGCCGGTGAACCAGGTGGTGACGGTCTTGCCCTTGAAGTCCTGGATCGTCTTCACCGGCCCGTCCTTGCGGGTGACGAAGATGAACGGCGTGATCTGATGGGACACGCCGATGCAGACGATCGGCAGGCCCTTGTCGCGGGCCGCGAACACGCTATCGGTGCCACCCGACAGACCGAACGTGTCGGCGCCGGTCGCAACCAGGTTTTCGGTGAGCAGATTGGGTCCGCCGGGATTGATGGTGAGGTCGATACCCTCGGCCTTGTAGTAGCCCTTGGCTGCCGCGACGTAGAAGCCGGCGAACTGTGCCTGCGGCAGCCATTTCAGGCGCAGGCTCGCCTTCTGCAATTCAGCGGCGGGCGCAGCCGTGACAAGCGAGCCGGTCGCCAGTGCGATGGCGGAGAGGGCGGAGAGGGCGTGGCGTCGGCTCAACATGGTCAAACTCCAGGCGGTGACAATCAATTGCGATAGGACGGATCGGTGCGATCGAGCTGGCGCATCAGCGCCGGCCATTCGCGTTCGCCGGGCACGAGGATGTCGCCCTGCAGTTCCCAGAACTGGCGCGCGGCTTTCTCGCAGACCTCGTGCGGCGGCATCACCAGCTTGGCGCCGGCTGCGGCCGCCGCCTGCATCTGGAGCTGGATCCGCGCGGCGCGCTCAAAGTAATAAAGCAGCATGAAGGCCTCGCCCGGCGACCGGCCCACGGTGAGGATGCCGTGGTTGCGCATCAGCATGACCTTGTGGGGACCGAGATCGCGCACCAGGCGGACCTGCTCGTCGAGGTCGATGGCGACGCCTTCATAGTCGTGGAAGGCCTGGCGCTCGTAGAAGCGCATCGCGAACTGGCTGAGCGGCAACAGGCCCTTCTCTTGTCCTGAGACCGCGACGCTCGCGTCGGAGTGGGTGTGCAGCACGCAGGCTGCGTCGTGGTTCGAGGTGTGGATCGCGGCATGGATGACAAAGGCCGCGACGTTGACGGCCTGCGGCGTGTCGTCGAGCTTGTTGCCTTTGGTATCGATCTTGACGAGGCTCGACGCGCTGATCTCGTCGAACAGCAACCCATAGGGGTTGATGAGGAACTGATCCTCATGGCCGGGCACGCGTAGGGAGATGTGATTGTAGATCAAATCGTCCATGCCGAGTCTGGCGACCATGCGATAGCAGGCCGCGAGCTTGATCCGGGCCTCCCACTCGGCCGGATCGACGCCCTGCGGGGCTGCACGGGGTTCTCTCATCGACATCGCGTTCATGGCGTCTTCTCTTGCGCGATGGAGGATTGGAACGATTTCATGCTTTCCTCCTCGATCGCATCGAGCAGCGTGCGTTTGAGGCGCACGAATTCGGGGGAGGTGACGATCTCCGGCCGGCGCGGGCGCGGGAGGTCGACGATTTGTTCGAGCTTCACCGAGCCGGGACGCGCGGTCATGACGAGCACGCGGTCGCCGAGGAAGATCGCCTCGTCGACGTCATGGGTGATGAAAAGGATGGTGCGGCGGTATTTCTGCCAGACGTCGAGCAGCCAACGTTGCATCATCGCCCGTGTCAGCGCGTCGAGCGCACCGAACGGCTCGTCGAGCAGCATCAGGTCGCGCTCGAACAGGAAGGTCCGCATCAAGGCGACGCGCTGGCGCATGCCGCCGGACAATTGATTGGGATATTGCTTCTCGAAACCGGCGAGGCCGAACTCGGGCAGCATCTTGAGCGCCTTGGCGCGCGCCTGGTCGCGCTTCATGCCCTCGACCTCGAGCGCGAGGATGGCGTTGTCCACCACGTTGCGCCAGGGAAACAGCAAATCGCGCTGCGGCATGAAGGAGACGCGGCCGAGCAGATCGGCGGCATGGCAGCTGTTGCCCTCGAAACGCAGGATGCCGCCGGCATCGGGCTCTTCGAGGCCCGCGACTATATTAAAGAGAGTGCTCTTGCCGCATCCGCTGGGGCCTACGACGGTAACGAACTCGCCGGGGGCGACGCTGGCCTGAAGTCCCGAGAGCGCCGCGACGGAGCCGAAGGTCTTGTCGATCGCGCGCAGTTCCAGCAGCGGCTCAGGCTTGGCTTGAGCCGGTGGGGTCTCAGTAGCCGGTCCGGGATGAGGGAGGCGGGCAGCCTGCACCGGGATGTCCTTGTATAATGGCGGCGGCCATTCGCATACGAAAGCGGACCGCGTCAAAATCTCTTAGCAACTCGTGTGCCAGTGCGATTTCTGGACAAATCAGGCATAAGACTTGCGAGATCGATGGCGAAAAGACTGGAGAGACCTGTGTTCTCCGGGAGAGACAGACCACTTCGCTGGGATAAGGGCGCCATTATGTATACCTATATTGGCTTTGGAGAAACATAATGGCGGATATTGGTGCACATGTCGGAGGCACACGCGTGAAAAACAGGCAGGATTCCCTGGCGCCAAGTCCCGGCATGACGCTCGCGGAGTGCCTGCGCCAGAAGCTCGAAGGCGCGATCGCAGCAGGACACCTCGAGCCGGGCAGCCGGCTCGACGAGCAGGAGATCGCGCAGCGTTTTGGCGTCTCGCGCACGCCGGTGCGGGAGGCGTTCCGCCTGATGGCCGCCAATAATTTGGTCGAGCTGCGCGGCCGGCAGGGTGCGACGGTCCGCAGCATCAAGGCGCAGGCCCTGATCGAGATGTTTCAGGTCATGGCGGAGCTGGAGGGCCTCTGCGCCCGGCTTGCCGCCCGCCGTGTCTCCCAGGCTTGGGGAGCTGAAATTGGCGAGATTCACCAGCGGCTTGTGACGGCCGGCAAAACCGCCGACATCGACGTCTTCTACGACATCAACCAGGAATTCCACGAAGCGATCTATGAAGCTTCGCGCAACGCCTTCCTGGCCGATCAGACCCGCAAGCTGCGCAACCAGGTGGCGGCCTATCGCCGGCGGGTGACGCGGATGCCGAACCGGATCGCCGATACCATTCGCGAGCACGAGGCGATCATGCAGGCGATCCTGGCGCATGATCCCGAGCGGGCGCACAGCGCCATGCGGGACCACGTCAACCTGCTCGGCGACAATCTCTTGGACTTCCTCGCCGCGTTTGAGTGATCCGCACCGCCTCTTGGTATGCAAATTGCTAGAACTTGTATATCTATGTTGCATCCTGGAGACCCGGAGTGGACCTGAAGCTGACGAACAAGACCGCCCTGATCACCGGCGCGTCGAAAGGAATTGGACTTGCGGTGGCCGAGCTCTTCGCGGCGGAGGGGTGTCACCTGCATCTCGCCGCCCGCAACGGCGAAGCCATGCTCCAGGCCAAGCGGGAGCTGGAGGTGCGCTTTGGGGTGAAGATCACCGTCCATGCGCAAGACCTGTCGAGCACCGTTGCGATGGAGAAGCTCGCGGCCGAGGTCGGCGACATCGACATCCTCGTCAACAATGCTGGCGATATTCCCGCCGGCTCCCTGGAGATCCTCGATGATGCCGCCTGGCGGCGCGGCTTCGATCTCAAGGTGTTCGGCTACATCACGCTGTCGCGTCTCTATTATCCGCGCATGAAGGGCAAGGACGGCGTCATCATCAACATCATCGGCAATTCCGGTGAGAACTGGGATGCGAGCTACATCGCGGGCTCGACCGGCAATGCGGCGCTGATGTCCTTCACCAAGGCGCTCGGCGGCCGCAGCCTCGACCACGGCGTGCGCGTCGTCGCGGTTAATCCGGGGCCCGTTGCGACTGACCGCATGCTCAAGATCATGAAGCGCAAGGCGATCGACATGCTCGGCGACGAAGGCCGCTGGGAGGAGCTGTTCGACAAATATCCGGGCAAGCGTCCTGCAACGTCGGAGGAAGTTGCCGATCTCGTCGCCTTCCTGTCCTCGCCGCGATCCGGCTACATCACCGGCACCGTGGTGACGATCGACGGCGGCATCGCCGCACGCGGTTCGGTGATCTGAGGCGTCGATGTCGAAGCCTGAACCCGCGGCACTGGTCCGCAACCGCTATTTCGACGAGCTCTCGGCGACGCCGGGGCTCTACTGGCTCGGCCAGAACACCAACCATATCGAGAGCCATCCCGCCGTGCGCGAGGCGATGTTGCGCTCGATCGAGGCGGGCGAGTTCAACGCCTATGCCCCGCCGCTCGGATTCGAGGCGCTGCGCGCGGCGATCGTCGCGGATCTCGGCACGCCCGGCACAGAAGCGCTGGTGACCGAGGGCGGCGTCAACGCGCTGGCCATGATCTGCCGCTCCCGCTGCAAGCCCGGCACCACGCTGGTCACGACGGATCCGACCTGGAAATGGCCGTGCCTGTTCGCGCGCCAGCAGGGCGCCGAGGTGATCGAGATTCCGATCTACGATCCCGCCTGCAACTACCGCCTGACGCCCGAGGCGTTGAAGGCGAATGTCGACGAGCGCACCGCGATCATCTACCTCGTCGATCCCAACAATCCGCTCGGCATCCGTTACACGCGCGAGGAGATCGAGAGCTTTGCAGAGATCGCGCGCGATTGCGGCGCATTGCTGGTGCACGACTGCACCTACCGCGATTTTGCCGATGGCCACACTCCGGCGCTTCATGTCGCCCCGCAAGGCTCGGTGGTCTCGACCAGTTTTTCGAAATGGCTCGGGCTCGCGGGCTTGCGGATCGGTGCGCTCGTCGCCGCGCCCGATCTGTTCGAGGAACTGGCGCAGACCTCCAGCAGCGTGCTCGGCGCCAGCGTCATCGCCCAGCGCGCGGCGCAGGCGGGATTGTCGGTCAAAGCCGAATGGATGAAGAAGGTCCGCAGCACGGACCGCTCCAACAAGGCGATGATCCAGGAGGCGGCGGCCGGAATTGAGGGTCTGGCGCTGCCGATCATGCCCTCGCACGGCAACTTCCTGGTGCTTGAAACCATTGCCGCCGGCATTCGCCCGGAGGCGCTGGTCGAGTGCTATCGCCGTCAGGGCATCATGATCCGCCAGGGCACCTACCACACCCAGCGTTTCGGCGACCGCTTCGTGAAGATCAGCACCTCCGTGCCGCAAGCCTGGGTCGAAAAGCTCTGCACGCTGCTGCCGGAGATGGTCGCGCAGGCACGCACGCTCAACGACCTGCCGCCGCAATTCTAGGAACGATGCCGATGACGATGATCACGACGAAAGACGGCGTGAAGCTCCACATGGAAGAGGCGGGCGAGGGCACGCCGATCCTCTTCATCCACGAGTTCGGCGGCAATCACGCAAGCTGGGAGCCGCAGCTGCGCTATTTCAGCCGGCGTCATCGCTGCATCACCTATGCTGCGCGCGGCTATCCGCCGTCGGATGTGCCCGACGGTGTGGAGGCCTATTCGCAGGCGATTGCGGCGGACGATGCGGTCGCCGTGCTCGATGCGCTCGGGATCGACAAGGCGCACGTCGTTGGCCTGTCGATGGGCGGCTTCTGCACGGTGCATTTCGGCCTGCGCACGCCGGAGCGCGCGCTCTCGCTCACCGTGGCCGGCGCCGGCTATGGCTGCGAGAAAGAATTCGAGGACTATTTCCGCGGCGTCTCGCTCGAAGTCGCCGACAATTTCGAGAAGCAGGGCGCCAAGGAGTTTTCCAAGATCTATGCACTTGGTGCGAGCCGGGTGCAGTTCCAGAACAAGGATCCGCGCGGCTGGCAGGAATTCGCCGATCGCCTCGCCACCCATTCCGATCGCGGCGCCGCCAACACCATGCGCGGTGTCCAGGCGCGTCGCCCCTCCTTCTACGATCTGGAGGACGACCTCAAAAAGATGATGGTGCCGACGCTGGTCGTCGTCGGCGACGAGGACGATCACTGTCTCCAGCCCGGCATCTTCCTGAAGAAGACCATTCCGGCCTGCGGCCTCTCGGTCTTTCCCAAGACCGGCCACACGCTTAATCTGGAAGAACCGGCGGCGTTCAACGCGCTGCTCGCCGAATTCATCGCCCAGGTCGAGGCCGGGCGCTGGCTGCCGCGCGATCCGCGCGCGCTGCCGGGCCAGATCATGCGCACGAAGTAGGTCGATGGGATCTGGCACCTTGATCAACGCGGATCGGCTCTGGACGCGCTTGATGTCGCTTGCCGAGATCGGCGCGACTCCTGCCGGCGGGGTCAATCGCCAGGCGCTAAGCGACGGAGAGATCGCCGCCTGGCACCGCGTGATCGGCTGGGCGCGCGATGCGGGCTTGACGCCGTCGACGGATGCCGCGGGAAACCTGTTCCTGACGCTGGCGGGCCGCGACCGCGCTACGCCGCCGCTTCTGCTCGGCAGTCATCTCGATAGCCAGCCGACCGGCGGGAAATTCGACGGTGCGGCCGGAGTGATGGCCGCGCTCGAAGCGGTCGTCTCTCTGGCCGAGCAGGACGGCAAGGCCGCGCGCGACGTCATCGTCGTCGCCTGGATGAACGAGGAAGGCTCGCGCTTCGCGCCGGGCATGATGGGTTCGGAGGCGTTTAGCGGTGAACGCGACATCGATGCGATCCGCGCGGCGCGCGACGCGGACGGCGTCAGCGTCGGCGAAGCGCTCGATCGCCTCCACCGGGCTTTTCCCGATCTGCCGCACAGGCCGCTCGGCGGCGCGGCCGGGGCCTATCTGGAGCTGCACATCGAGCAGGGACCGCGGCTGGAGGCGGCCGCCTGCACGATCGGCGTTGTGACCGGCATCCAGGGCAAGAAGACCTTTCATGTGATGGTCGAGGGCGCCGAGGGACACGCCGGCACGCTCCCGCAGCAGGAAAGGCGGGATGCACTCGCGGCCTTCGCCCGGATGGCGAGTGCGCTCCATGCCGAGATCGGCGCCGTCGATGCCGACATCAAGTTTACCATCGGCCGGGCTACGGTCGTGCCGAACGCGCCGTCAGTCGTGCCATCTCGCGTCAGCTTCAGCATCGATCTGCGCCATCCCGACAATGCGGTGCTCGACGCGGCCGGTGCGCGTATCGCAGTTCTTTGCCGCGAGCACGCCCCACCGTGCACGGTGACGGTGACGCCGCTCGT
This sequence comes from Bradyrhizobium sp. AT1, assembly GCF_001590795.1. GTDB lineage: Bacteria > Pseudomonadota > Alphaproteobacteria > Rhizobiales > Xanthobacteraceae > Bradyrhizobium. The sequence goes on along the minus strand of NZ_JXDL01000001.1, from coordinate 2,124,123 downwards.
CGATGCGCCGTCGAACGCCTTCGATCCGCGCCTGCGGGCGAGCATCGCAGCGGCGGCGCGCGAACAGGGCTATCCTGCGATGGCCATCCTGTCGGCCGCCGGTCATGACGCGCGTCATCTCGCAAAGATTTGTCCGGCCGCGATGATCTTTATTCCGTGTCGTGACGGCGCAAGCCATGTCGAGCACGAATGGGCCGAGCCTGATCATGTCGCCGCCGGCGCGTCCGTGCTTGCACAGGTGCTGCGCGAATTTTCGGTCGCGGCTGTCATCGAGACGTGAGGACGACGATGCAGAACGTGGCCTCTCAGGATTACCGCGACGCCATGGCCTATCTCGGTGCGGCCGTCACTCTCGTGACAACCGACGGCAGCGCGGGCCGCGCCGGTTTTACCGCATCTGCGATTTGCAGCGTCACCGACGATCCGCCGACGCTTCTGGTGTGCATGAACCGCGCGTCGTCGGCCTATGCCAGCGTGACGCGTAACAGGGTGGTGTGCGTCAACGTGCTCTCGGCAAGGCACGCGCCGCTGTCTCGTCTGTTCGGCGGCAAGGTGCCGGCCGAGGAACGCTTTGCCGCCGCCGCGTGGTCGACACTCGCAACCGGCGCGCCGATCCTGGCCGACTGTGCGCCCGCTTTCGACTGCCGGATTTCCGAGGTCGTCAGCGTCGGCACGCATGACGTGCTGTTCTGCCGGGTCGTGGCCTTGCAAAGATCGGTCTGCACGGACAATCTGATCTATTTCGGCCGTGCTTACCACACCATTGAAGCAAGCGCAGGCTGAGCTCGTCGCGAGCTCGCCCGAGTTGCGTCACAGCTTGGAACGCCTGCCGTGGCGCGCGTGTCAAGCATTCGCGCCCAGTCTCCCTCGCTGCTATCTGCCCGCGCCGCTCGCAACGATCGAGGAAGGCGAGGTGACAAGCTTGCTCAGCGCAAGATAGGTCAGGCCCGCCACGCCAATTCCAAACAGCCAGCTCAGATCGGCGCCGCCGAGCAGGTTGGTCGAGATCGGCCCCTGCAGCGCACTGACGAGTCCGTCCTGCACCAGCCAGCCCGCAACGAGGCCGGCGAAGAAGGCGATCATGCCGGCCCAGTTGATGTCGCCATAGGTGCTGGTCTCCGGCGAGCGGTAGAGCTCGGCAATGTCGATCTGGCCCTTGCGCTTGATGAAGAAGTCCGCGAGCACCACGCCGGCCCAGGGGCTCATCCACAGCAGCAGGCCGATCATCCAGTTGTCGAACGCCTTGGCAAAGGACGGCGCGAAGATGAAGTAGAGGGTGACCAGATAGCCTGCGATGCCGACGATGACGGTGAGCCAGAAGCGCGAGAACTTGAGACCCGCACTCAGCGCCGCCAGCGTTGCCGAATAGACGTTGAGGATGTTGGTGGCGATCGGGCCGTGCAGCACCATCAGCAGCACGAGGATGCTGACCGGGCCGCCGAATACCGCGCTCACCATCTTGGCGGGATCGGTGTCCAGCGTCGTCGAGGCGATGGTGGCACCCAGGATGCCGAGCCAGACCGTCGGCACGAACATGCCGACATAACTGTACCAGAACACGGATTTCGACGGCACGCTTTTCGGCACGAAGCGCGAATAGTCCGAGGCCCAGGTCACCCAGGAGATGCCCCAGCCGACGCCGATCGCCGTCATCAGCAGCGTCAGCATTGCGAGATGCGCGCCGGGCGGCAGCGAGGTGGTCAGGCTCCAGTTGACGACGCCGGGACGCGTCCAGGCCAGGACGCTCATCAGCACCATGATCGCGATGGTCGGCGGCACGGTGTATTTCTCGAAGGTGCGGATCGCATAGAAGCCGTAGATTCCGATCAGCACCTGCACCGCCATCACCAGCGTGATGACGACGATCTCGATCAGCCAGGTGTCGGGCACGCCGAACTGGCCGAGAATGCCCATCGAGACTTTCACCGGGAAGTAGGTGTTGACGCCGATCCAGCCCAACGTCATCAGGAACATCAGGATGCTCGGCAGATAGGCGCCACGGACGCCGAAGGCGGACCGGCTCAGCACCATCTGGTTGACGCCGGTCTTGTGTCCCATCACCGCGAAGGTCGCGAAGATCGCGCAGCCCACGATGTTGCCGAGCACGATCACCGCGATCGTCTCCATCAGGCCGAGCTTGAGGATGATGCCGAGCGCGCCGAGCGCCCAGTTGACCGGTGCGATGTTGGCGCCGGCCCAGATCCACATCTGCTGCGGCCCGGTGGAGTCCCGGTCCGCATCGGGAATTGGCTCGATGCTGTGTCCATCAGCGCGAAGTTCGGAATCCGTCATGACATCCCCCAATACGAAGCACGCTTCGCATCATCGCAGCATAAATCATGCCATGGGTCGCGCGGCCGGGCAGGGGCGTGCCGCCGTCGGCGGATGCGGCGTGGCACGCGCAGGATTGCGACTGCGTTTTCAAATGCCGTTTGATGTCTCCAGCGCCGTCGCCGCGGCACGCCCGGATTGCCGGCCAGCAGGGGAGCGTTGCCCGGGCGGGCAGCGGTACGATGATAAATTGAGCAGCCCAACTCCAAAAGCGTAGCAGCCGCGCCTAGTCGAATAGGGCAGCGGCACTGTCGCGACTGGGGTTGCCGGCCACGATGCGCTGCATCATTTCAATGAACAGCGCCTGTTCCTTTTCGCTGAGATCACCGAGCGTCGCACGGTGCGCCCGTCGTGCGGCACCCTCGATCTTGACGAGCAGGGCAGCGCCGGCCGGTGTCAGGCGGCACGATCGCGCCCGGCGATCGTCCTTGTTGACGGCGCGCTCGACCAGGTTTCGCGCCGCCAGGCGCTTCAATGCGCCGGTGGTCGTGGTCCGGTCGAGGGCGATATCGGCCGCCAAAGTGGTCTGATCGGCGGTTTCGCGCACCGCCAGCGCGGAGAGCAGGCTGTATTGCAGCGGCGTGACCTCGAACGCGCCACAGGCGTCCTGAAACAGCGCGACGTGAATCTGATGCAGCCGCCGGATCAGATAGCCGGGGCGTTGCGACAATGGCCATGGCCGGTGCCTGGTCCCGCCGCGACGCTTCTGTGCTTGCCGCAATGCACGCTCTCCCAACCCAAAACCTTGCCGCGCTTAGCTCGATTCGACTGCGTCCGCCACCGCTTGATCATGGCACGATGCTTGCTTTTGTCAAAATACGAAGCATGCTTCGTATATCGAAATGCGAAGCATGCTTCGTAATTTGCGGGCGAGGCAACCGCCCGCGCGGGACCGAGGAGAGCGCCATGTCTGTTACTGCCAGCTCTGTTACTGCCAGCTCCGTCACAGCGAGCTTCGACCTTCTGCTGCGCGGCGGTCGCGTGATCTGCCCGGCCTCGGGCGTGGACGGCATCCGGGATGTCGCGATCCGCAACGGCAAGATCGCAGCGCTCGCGCCCGACATTCTGCCGACCAGCGCGAAGGAGGTCGTCGATGTCGGCGGCAAGCTGGTGCTGCCCGGGCTGATCGATACCCACGCGCATGTCTATCAATATGTCTCGGGACGTTTCGGCATGAACCCCGACATGGTCGGCGTGCAGTCGGGCGTGACGACGCTGGTCGATCAGGGTGGTCCGTCCTGCATGACGCTGCCCGGTTTTCGCCATTTCATCGCGGAAGCTTCGGCCTCGCGCGTCTATGCGTTCCTGTCGGCCTATCTTGTCGGCGGACTCGAGGGGCACTTCTATCCGCAGCTCTACAGCCCGGATGGCGTCGATATCGACGCGACCGTCAAGGCGGCGACGGCCAATCTCGACATCGTCCGCGGCATCAAGGCCCATGCCGAGATCGGCGGCTTCGCGCGCTGGGGCATCCGCGTCATCGAGATGGCGGCGGAAATCGGCAAGCGCGCCGATCTTCCGGTCTATGTGCATTTCGGCCAGCTCTGGGGTCTGCCCGAGAGCGGCGCCAATGGCGAGGATGCCGACACCATCCTCACGCGCGTGATCCCACTGCTGCGCGAGGGCGACATCCTCGCCCATCCCTTCACGCGCCATCCAGGCGGCTTCGTCAACCGCGAGGGCGAGGTGCACCCGGTGATCCAGGCCGCGCTGGATCGCGGCCTCAAGGTCGATGTCGGTCACGGCAGCCACTTCTCGTATCGGCTCGCGAAGAAGGCGATCGCCGCCGGCATCATTCCGAGCACGCTCGGCGCCGACATCCACGGTTACAACACCCATGTGCCCGCGCCGGCCGGAACGCCCGACCAGCATGAGGACGAGGAGAACCATCCCTTCGCCGGCCAGGCCAAGTTCAGCCTGGTCCAGGCGATGAGCTCGATGATGGCGCTTGGCCTGTCGCTCGAGCAGGTGGTGCCGATGGTCACCTCGAATCCCGCGAAAATGCTGGGCCGCAGCGAGGAGATCGGCGCGCTCAAGGTCGGCATGGCGGCCGACGTCTCCGTGCTGTCGGAGCAGAACGGCCGCTTCGTCCTGAAGGACAACGAGAACAACGAGGTGATCGCCGAGCGTCTGCTGCAGCCGGCCTTCTGCCTGCGCGCCGGCACGCGCTTCGACGCGGTCGCGCCGATCCTGCCGCAGGCCGTCGCGGCATAAGGCCGGGCGGTGAAGGAGGGCGCCGACGTGCGGAGCGAGCGAGAGTTTCCTTCGGGCCAATCCGGGCAGGGCGTGGGCGCACGACTGCCACGGAAGGAGGACGACCGCCTGATGCGCGGCCGGGGCCAGTACGTCGCCGACATCAGGCTCGCAGGTCTTCAGGACGTCGCCTTCGTGCGCAGCCCACAGGCGCATGCGCGGATCTGCGGCATCCACGTGCCGGAGCGTCATCGCGGCAGCGTGTTCACGGCGGCCGATCTCGTCGGCATCAAGCCGATCCGCGCGGTGTCGGGACTTCCGGGCTTCAAGATATCCGAGCAGCCGGTGCTCGCCACCGGAAAGGTGCGCCAGGTCGGTGAACTCGTCGCGATGTGCGTTGCGCCGACCCGCGCCGAGGCCGAGGACATCGCGGCCTCCGTGACGCTCGACCTGGAGGAGCTGCCCGCCATCACGGACATGCTGAAGGCACGCGAGCCCGCCTCGGCCCTGGTGCACGAGCATTGGGGCGACAACGTCTTCCTCGAGACCAATTACGAGGTCGACATCTCCGCCGCGCTCGACGCGCCGATCAAGGTGACGCGCGAGATCTCGACCGCTCGGCAATGCATGTCGCCGCTGGAAGGCCGCGGCGTGGTCGCGACGTTCGACCGGCGGCTCGATCAGCTCACGCTGCATTCGGCGGCGCAGATGCCACACATCACACGCAGCGGCCTTGCCGAATGCCTGGGCATGGAGGAGGGCCAGATCCGGGTCATCTCGCCGGATGTCGGCGGCGGTTTCGGCCACAAGGGCATTCTCCTGCCGGAAGAAGTCTGCCTGTCCTGGCTGACCATGCAGCGCGGCCATCCCGTGCGCTGGATCGAAGACCGACGCGAGCACCTCGTCGCCAGCTCGAATTGCCGCGAGCATCATTACAGGATCACGCTCTATGCCGACCGCGACGGCACGCTACGCGGCATCGATTGCGAGGCGACGGTGGATTCCGGAGCCTACTCGTCCTATCCGTTCTCGGCGTGCCTGGAGGCCGCGCAGGTCGCGAGCATTTTGCCCGGCCCCTACAAGATGCCGGCCTATCGCTGCCGGACCTTCTCGGTCGCGACCAACAAATGCCCGATCCTGCCCTATCGCGGCGTCGCGCGGACCGGCGTCTGCTTTGCGCTGGAGCTGATGCTCGACCTCGTTGCGGCCGAGGCCGGGCTCGAGCCCGGCGAGGTGCGGCTGCGCAATCTGGTGCTGCCGGAGCAGATGCCGTTCGACAACATCACCAAGAAGCATTTCGACAGCGGTGACTATCCGGAAGCGATGCGCCGCGCGCTCGCCGCGGTGGACATCGATGCCATTCGCGCCAAACAAGGCCGGGGCGAGGCTGACGGCCGCCGCATCGGCGTCGGCGTCTCCATCTATTGCGAGCAGGCAGCGCACGGCACCTCGGTCTATTCCGGCTGGGGTATCCCGATGGTCCCGGGCCACGAGCAGGCATCGGCGCGCCTGACGCCGGACGGCGGCCTCGAATTGCGGGTCGGCGTGCATTCGCACGGGCAGGGCATGGAGACGACGCTCGCCCAGGTCGCGCATGAAATGCTGGGAATAGACGTCGCGAAGATTCGCATCATCCTCGGCGACACCGCGATGACGCCCTATTCGACCGGCACCTGGGGCTCGCGCTCGATGGTGATGGCAGGTGGCGCAGTGGCGACAGCCTGCCGCGAGCTCGGCGAACGCGCCAGGCGCATCGGGGCAAAGCTGTTGCAGCACGATCCGGCCTCGGTGGTGCTGCAGAACGGCGAGGTACGCGGCGTCAACGGCAGCGTCAGCCTGAAGACCATCGCCCACACCTGGTATCGCCGCCCGCAGGATCTGCCGGCCGATGTCGATCCCGGCGGACTGGAGGTGACGCAAGGCTACAAGCCCGTGCGCGACAGCGGGACCTTCAGCTATGCCGCGCATGCCGCCGTCGTCGCTGTCGATCCCGATCTCGGCGAGGTGGAAATTCTGGACTATGTGATCGTCGAGGACGGCGGCGTGCTGGTCAATCCGCTCGTCGTCGACGGCCAGATCTACGGCGGTCTCGCCCAGGGCATCGGCACCGCGCTCTATGAGGAGATGCCGTTCGACGCGTCCGGTCAGCCGCTGGCGACGACGCTGGCCGATTATCTGCTTCCCGGCGCGACCGAAGTTCCCGCAGCGCGCCTCGATCACATGGAAACGCCGTCGCCCTATACGCAGTTCGGCGTGAAGGGCATCGGCGAGGGCGGGGCGATCGCGCCCCCCGCTGCGATCGCCAACGCCGTCAACGACGCGCTACGCCCGCTCGGCGTCGAGCTGATGCAATCGCCGATCACGCCGCATCGCGTCGTCGCAGCGGTGCTCGCCGCGCGCGCGACCGAGAGGAGCGCGGCATGAAACCGGCGCCCTTTGCTTACGAACGTCCGCGCGATCTCGATGCCGCGCTGTCGATGCTGGCCGCAAGCAACGGATCGGCCAAGATCATTGCCGGCGGCCAGTCGCTCGGGCCGATGCTCAATCTGCGCCTGGTGCAGCCGGAGCTGATCATCGATATCTCCGGCCTTACGGAACTCAAGCGCGCGGACGTGTCCGGTGGCGAGCTGGTGCTCGGCGCGCTGGTCACCCATGCCGACATCGAGGACGGTCGCACGGCGGATGTCACCCGCGGCGCCATGCGCGCCGTCGCGGCCAACATCGCCTATCGTGCCGTGCGCAACCGCGGCACGATCGGCGGCTCGCTCAGCCATGCCGATCCCGCCGCGGACTGGATTTCGGCGCTGGCCGCGCTGGGCGCGCGTATGACGCTGCGCAGTTGTGCCGGCGCGCGAACGATGACGATCGAAGCCTTTGTCGTCGGCGCTCTGGAATCGGCGCTTCAGGCAGGGGAGATCGTCGAGTCGATCCACGTCCCGACCCGGTCGGCTTCGGCGCATTGGGGCTACGCCAAGAGCTGCCGCAAGACCGGCGAGTTCGCCCACGCCATCGGCGCGGTGCTGATTGATCCGGCTGCCGCCACCGCCCGGGTCGTGATCGGGGCGATCGACACGGCGCCGATCGTCCTTACCGACGCGGCCGGGCTGTTCGGCGGGCGGATCGCTGCGGACTACAAGGAACGTTTCGACGCAGGAATCGCCGACGCTGTTCTGGCCAAGGCCGGGATCGACGACGTCGTGCAGCGCCACATCCATGTCGGCGTGCTGAAGCGCGCGGTCCAGGAGGCCGCGGCATGACCACGATCGCGCTCAACGTCAACAAGCAGGCGGTGGAGCTATCGGCCGAGCCGCGCACCTGCCTGGCAGATTTCGTCCGCGACAAGCTCGATCTCACCGGAACGCATCTCGGCTGCGAGCACGGCGTCTGCGGCGCCTGCACCGTGCTGCTCGACGGTGTGCCGGTGCGATCCTGCATCACCTATGCGGTGGCCTGCGAGGGCGCTGATATCACCACGATCGAAGGTCTCGACGAGGACGAGGTCACGACCGAGCTGCGCGCCGCCTTCACGCGCGAGCACGCGCTTCAGTGCGGCTATTGCACCCCCGGCATGCTGGTTTCGGCGCGCGACCTCGTCCTGCGTCTGCCTGACGCCGACGAACGCCGCATCCGCGTTGGCCTCAGCGGCAATCTCTGCCGCTGCACCGGCTATGTCGGAATCGTGCGCGCGGTTCAGTCCGTGATCGAGGCGAGGCGCGCGCGCAGCATCGCGCCGCTGACCAATGGCGGCCGCACCGGTCTCGGTCCCGCCGGATCGGGGCGTGCCGCAGCCGATCGCAGCGAGCCGCAGCCTGCGCGGCAGTCGCCGGTTCCGGCACGGGAGAGTATCGCGCCGGGCAGCATCGCCGACTTTACCCCGGCGACCGTGCTCGATCAGGGTTTCACGCTGGCGCACCCGCCGGCAAAAGTGTTCGCGATGTTCGATGATGTCGCAGGCATCGCGGCCTGCCTCCCCGGCGTATCGCTGACATCGCCGCCGAGGCCGGAGCGCGTGGAGGGTTTGATCCGCGTCAGGCTCGGCCCGATCGCAGCAAGCTTCGAGGGCGCTGCGCGCGTCGAACGCGATCCCGCGACGCTCTCGGGGCGCATCGTCGGCATCGGCACCGACCAGCGCAGCCATTCGGCGACGCAAGGCGAGATCCGTTATTGCCTGCTGCCGCTCGAGGGCGGCGCGGCGACCGCCGTCGAATTGTCGATCGGCTACACGCTCACGGGGACGCTCGCCCAGGTCGGTCGTCCTGGTCTTGTGCGCGATCTCGCCCGGCGCCTGGTCGCGGATTTCGCCGCCAATCTCGATCGCCACATGTCCGGTGTGCCGTCGGGGCCGAAGACGTCGGCGGAGCTCAGTGTCTGGTCGATCGTATCGGACGTTCTGCGCGCGCGGATCGCCCGCGTCCTTGGCCGCCGGAGCGGAGCGGGGTGACGGTGTGCTCGCACATTGAAAAGTGACGAAGCCTGGACTGCATTAGACATCAACAGCGTGGGATTTGGAGAGACAACATGACACGGGCACTTGGACTGGTTCGGACAATCGCGCTGACGACGGCCTTGGTCGGCGGCGCCGCGGGGGCGCAGACCATCAAGATCGGCGTCAACGAGCCGCTCACCGGCGCGTTTGCGGCGTCCGGCACCTACGTCGTCAACGGCGCGAAGATCGCCGCCGACGAGATCAACGCCAAAGGTGGCGTGCTCGGCAAGAAGATCGAGCTCGTCATCGAGGACAACAAGAGCAACCCGACGGAGGCTGCCGCCGTTGCCGAGAAGCTTATCACCAGCGACAAGGTCCCGGTGCTGATGGGCGCCTGGGGCTCGAGCCTGACGCTCGCGGTGATGCCGAAGCTGATGGAATACGAGACGCCGATGGTGGTGGAAACCTCGTCCTCCGGCAAGATTACGACGACGGGCAATCCCTTCATCTTCCGCATCTCGCCGCCCTCGGCAGTCGAGGCCGCGGCGTTCAAGGTCATCGTCGACAAGCTCGCGCTGAAGAAGGTCGACTTCCTCGTCATCAACAACGACTGGGGCCGCGGCACCGCCGAAGACTTCAGCAAGATGATGAAGGAGAAGGGCATCGCTATCGGCCTGGTCGAGACCATGGACCAGGGCGCGCAGGACATGAGCGCGCAGCTCTCCAAGATCAAGAGCTCGGATTCCGAGACGGTCATCGTCACGACCGCGGTCGATCAGTTGACGCTGATCTTCAAGCAGGCGGCTGCGCTGGGCCTGAAGAAGCGCATCATCACCACCGGCGGCTCGCAGAACCCGGACCAGATCATCGCCCAGGCGGGAGCAGCCGCCAACGGCACCATGCATCTGACCACCTTCCTGCCGTGGTTCCCGGACAAGACCCCGAACCCGGAAGCAACCAACTATTTCATCACCGAATGGAAGAAGCGCGGTTTCGAGTTCGCCGGCTGCACCGAGAGTTTCCGCGGCTATGACGGCATCCGCACCGTGGCGGCCGCGATCGAGAAGGCCGGCAAGGCCGAGCCGGCGGCGATCAAGGCGGCGTTCTGGGACATCAACATCAAGGGGCTGAACGGCGACATCGTGTTCCGCAAGTCCGGCCCCGAGGGCAAGGAGAGCGGTCAGAGCCAACCGAACGTCTATCTCATCGAGATCAACGACGGCAAGGTCGGGATGAAGACGCTCTAGCGTCGGGTCAAGCGCGAGGACGGCATACCGCCGCTCTCGCCCAAGTCATTCGGGAACGGTTTTGAGCGAGTTTCTCCAGCATCTGGTCAACATGCTCGTGCTCGGCGGCACTTATGCGCTGCTGGGCATCGGGTTGACGTTGATTTTCGGCATCATGAACGTCGTGAACTTCACGCACGGCGTGCTCTATACGTTCGGCGCCTACATCATGTTCATCGTGGTGCAGCAGCTCGGACTGAATTTCTTTCTCGCGCTCCCCGTCGCCGTCCTGGCCGGATGGCTGCTCGGGGCGGCCATCGAGCTGACATTGCTGCGGCCTTTGCGTGGCTCCGACATCGACACCACGATGCTGGTGATGATCGGGGCCTGGATCGCGATGCAGTCGGGCGCGCTGTGGATCTGGGGCGGCGTCGCCAAATCGGTCACCACGCCGTTTCCCGAGGCGCCGCTGGTGCTCGGGCCGGTCTCGGTCTCCTGGCTGCGTCTGTTCGTCCTCGCCGCAGCGGCGCTGCTGATCCTGGTGACATATCTGCTCATCAACAGGACCAGCCTGGGACGTGCGATGCGGGCGACGTTCCAGGACCACGACACGGCCGCGCTGATGGGCGTCAATGTCGACATGATCTACACCTCGACTTTCGCGATCGGCTCCAGCCTCGCCGCCGCGGCGGGAGCTCTGCTCGGACCGGTCTACGTCATCTTCCCGCAAATGGGTGACCTCGCCGCCGTCAAGGCGTTCGCCATTGTCATCCTCGGCGGCCTCGGCAACATCACCGGCGCTGTGATCGGCGGCTTCATTCTGGCGCTCGCCGAGGAGCTCGGCGCCGGTTACGTCTCGTCGGGCTATCGCGACGCCATGGGCTTTCTGATCATCATCGCGGTCCTCATCTTCAAGCCGACCGGCCTGTTCGCGCGCGCGGAGCGCGTCGGATGAGGGCGGTCATCACCATTCTCCTTGTCGCGGCCCTGGCCTCGGTGCCGCTCTGGCTGCGCGATCCCTATCTTCTCAACGCGCTGATCACGACCGGAATCTTCGTCATCGGCGCGATGAGCCTCAATTTGCTGCTCGGCTTTACCGGCCAGCTCAGCCTCGGCCATATCGCGTTTTTCGGCATCGGCGCCTATGTCAGCGCGCTGACGTCGCTCGGTTTCGATGTCGGCCTGCCCGGAGACTTGCGGCTGGTGCACGCGCCCTGGCCGCCCATCGCGGGCTTCGTGCTGGCGATCCTGGTCGCCGGATTGTGCGGCTATTTCGTCGGGCTGCTCTCGTTCCGGGTCCGCGGCGCCTATTTCGTCATCGTGACGATCTCCTTTGCGGAGGTCGTGCGGCTGGTGGCGCTGAACTGGGTCGAGCTGACACAGGGGCCGCTGGCGCTGACCAATATTCCCTCGATCGCGCTGCCTTTGCCTGGCTTCGGCGAGATGACGCTGCGCACCAAGATGCACAACTACTATCTCGTACTGGTCGTGGCGCTGATGGCCTATCTCCTGATCGCGCGCCTCGTTCATTCCCATTTCGGCCGCGCCATGCGCGGGCTGATGGAGAACGAGACGCTGGCCGTCTCTGTCGGCATCGACGTCACCAGGACGCTCACGATCGCAGCCGTGATCTCGGCCGCGATCGCGGGCGCCGCCGGCAGCCTCTATGCGCACTACATCCGGATCATCGACCCCGAAGTCTTCGCCTTCATCAACACCGTCACCATGGTCATCATGGTGATTAGCGGCGGCAAGGGCTCGCTGGCCGGCCCGGTCGTCGGCGGCCTGATCTTCGGCCTGCTGCCGGTGGCGCTGCGGCCGGTGATGGCGCCGGAAGCGCAATGGATAGCCTATGGCGGCGTGCTGATGGCCATTCTGTTCGTCTTGCCCCGTGGCATCGTGCCATCGCTCGCCCAGCGGTTCTCGCGGCGGCGGAGCAATGCACCGGCGCTGGCTCCGGTGGCTCTCACCGAAACCGGCGCCAAGGAGCCGGCGTGATGACGGCGCGCAATATTGCCATGACGATCGATCAGGTCGCCGTCCGCTTCGGCGGGCTGGTCGCGATCTCCGACATGAGCTTTACGGTGGGCGAGGGCGAGATCGTCAGCCTGATCGGGCCGAACGGCGCCGGCAAGACCACCGCCTTCAACGTCATGACCGGCTTCCTGACGCCGAGCGCGGGCCAGGTCACCTATCAGGGCACGACGCTCACCGGATTGAAGCCGCACGAGATCGCCGATCTCGGCCTGATCCGCACGTTCCAGCGCACTTCCGTGTTCCCCAACGACACCGTCTACCACAATCTCCTGATCGGCCTGCATCGTCAGGGCCGGGTGCGGCTGCTCGATGCCATCCTTGGCCTGCCCGGCGCGCGCGCTTCCGAGCGCAAGCTCCGGCAGAAGGCGGGCGAGCTGATCGAATGGGTCGGGCTCGAACGCCGTGCGCACGATCTGGCCGGTTCGCTCTCGTACGGCGAGCAGCGTCTCGTCGGTGTCGCACTGGCGCTCGCCGCCGAGCCGTCGATGCTGCTGCTCGACGAGCCCGTCTCGGGCATGAATGCCTCGGAGACCCACCGGTTCGTCGAGCTTGTCCGCAGTATCCGCGACCGCGGCATCACCATCCTGCTGGTCGAGCACGATATGCCAATGGTGATGACGGTTTCGGACCGCATCGTGGTGCTCAATTACGGCCGCATCATCGCCGAGGGGACGCCAGACGTGATCCGCAACGATCCAGCCGTGATCGAGGCCTATCTCGGACATGGAGCGGCGCGTGCTTGAGATCCGCGACATGGTGTGTGGCTATGGCGGCGTCACCGCGCTGCGTGGCATTTCGCTCGACGTGAAGGCCGGACAGCTGGTGGCCCTGATCGGCGCCAATGGCGCCGGCAAAAGCACGACGCTGCGCGCGATTTCCGGTCTCGTACCGCCGCGCTCCGGGCAGATGCGGTTCGAGGGCATCGACATCACCGGCGCAAGGCCTCCGCGCGTACTGGCCAGTGGCATCGCGCATTGTCCGGAAGGACGGCGAGTGTTTCCGCACATGAGCGTCGAAGAAAATCTCGACATGGGGGCTTATCTCCGTCGTGGATCGGGCGAGATCGCGGCCGATCGCGACCGCATCTACGCGGAATTTCCCCGGCTCGCCGAGCGACGCAAGCAGGCCGCGGGCACGCTGTCGGGCGGCGAGCAGCAGATGCTGGCGATCGGGCGTGCGCTGATGTCGCGGCCGCGGTTGGTCATGTTCGACGAGCCTTCGCTCGGACTCGCGCCGAATATCGTCGAACGCACCTTTGCGATTATCCGCGGCATTCGCGATGCCGGCACCACGGTGCTGCTGGTCGAGCAGAACGCCTTCGCCGCGCTCGAGATGTGCGATCACGCCTATCTGCTCGAGAATGGCCGGATCGTGCTGTCCGGCGCCGGCGCCGAGCTGATCGAGAACGAGCATGTGCGCAAAGCCTATCTCGGTGGATGACGAGGCCGGGTGGATTCCGATCTGCGATCTCGACCGGCTGAAGGGAGAGATGATCGTTCGCGTCGCCGGGCGCGATTTGCTCGTGATCTGGAACGACGGCGATGTCGTCGCCTGCGCCCGCGCCTGTCCGCACGAACAGGCCGATCTCGGACTTGGGCATGTGGCGGCCGGGCGGCTGTTCTGCCCGCGCCATGCCGCGTCATTCGATTTGCGGGACGGCGCGATCACTGCGGGATGGCCCAGTCCGCCGTTGCGGCTCTATCCGGTGCGGATCACAGGCGGGCAAATCTGGATTGGGTCGGAGGAGTCGCGGTCGGGGCGATGATGTCATCATGCCCCTGTTTTGCCCGGCGCGTCGATGCCGTCCACGACGTCAATCTGCGGCCAGAAATTCGCCTTTGAGAACAAAGGCATTTGTACTGTGCATGGGGTTGTTTTCGCAGTTTTAGTCCAGCAGCCCGCGGGCAGCGTCCACCAGGATGCCGCCCGGCCTCCGCAATGCCTCGAGAATGGTGAAGTGATCGGCGCCTTCGACCGGGATGAGCTTGCCCGGCGCCTTGGCCGCCGAGCGCTTGTCGTGTAGAGCGATTGAATCGCAGACGAGCGCCGGCAGCTCGTTGCTGCCATAGGCGATGTCGAGCCGTTTCTGCGTCACGGGCAGGCGAAGCGGCGAGAGTTTGGCGATCTCGTCATCGGTCAACTTCAACGCGTTGTTGAGACCGGTATCGCGGATCGGGGCGAGATCGTAGACGCCCGAGATCGCCAGTCCAGCATGGACGGCCGGATGGTCCAGCGCCATCGCGACGAGATGGGCACCCGCGGACCAGCCCGACAGCACGAGCGGTCCGGCAACGCCATGGGACGCGCCATTTGCGGCGAGCCAGTCGAGCGCGCGCGGGACCTCGGCGACGATGTCGGTGAGGGACACCTCGGGCGCCAGCGAATAGCCGGGAATGGCAACCGACCAGCCATGGGCGGCGATGCCCTCGACCAGCATGGCGAACAATTCGCGCGAATTTCGCTGCCAATAACCGCCATGCAGGAACACCAGGCAGGGCGCTTCGGGCCTCGCGGCCGGATAGAGATCGATCTTGTTGTTCGCCCGCTCGCCGTAAGGCAGATCGAGGTGGGATTTCAGCGTGCTCCGCAGCCGGCCGGAGGCCTCGTTCCGTTCGGCGATCAGGGCCGCGCTGTTCTTGACGGCCGCGTTGTTGTCATAGGCGGCGTCGCGTTCTGCTTGGGACAGCCCGGACCATGCGGAACGGGGATCGAACGGCCGACCTGTCGAATGAGCATTCTCAACCATAATCTCTCCGATGCGGCCCGGATGGCGCCCTTGTCCAATTTGGGCCGGCTATTCACCGACAATTGAGGTGTTGGGCCAGCCATGCCAGGATTGGACAAGGCTGCCTCGGCTTATGCCATGCGGGATCATTGTTGCTTTCTCTTGTCTACGCCACTTTTTTGTTGCGGTTGCACCAGACGCCCATTCAGGAGTCCATCGCCGTCGCCACCAGCCTGCTGCTCATTCGGCGAGGTACAGGCAGACATCACGCGCGCTTAGCGGCCAGCCCTTCGAGGAGGGCTACGGTAGTTGTCAGGCTCTGGCTCGGCGGTGTCATCTGATTGCCCACCTCGCGCGCCCGAGCGGCGCATCGTGACCCGAGAACGGTCCGCAGGTCATCGTGAAGGGTCTCCCGCGTCATTGCGGACAAACGACGCGAGGTGCCGATCCCAAGGCGTTTGATCTGTGTAGCCCACACCGGCTGGTCGGCGCCCACCCAGAGCACAAGAGTTGGGACGCCGGATCGCACGCTGGCGGCAGTGGTGCCGGCGCCGCCATGGTGAACGATGGCTCGGCAGCGCGGCAAGAACTCGGCGTGGTTGACCGAAGGCACCATCATGGCATCCTTCGTGGGAGCTCTGCCTTCAACGCGCAAGACTCCCGAACAGATCAGCGCGCGTTCGCCGAGCTCCCGACACGTGTTTATGATCAGCGCAATGGTCTCGGCCGGTTTGTCGACCGGCATACTGCCGAACCCGAAGTAAATTGGCGGTCGGTCAGCTCCGATCCAGGACCTCACGGACCCGTCGGAATGCGTGGCGGATTCCAAGGTCATCGCGCCAACCAAAGGTCTCTTCCAGCCCCATTGCTCCTCAAGCCCGGGAAAGAACACCTTGTCGTAGGCTTGAATCTCCAGCGCGCCATAAGCGACGAGTCGGCGCACGGCACGAATTTTGGACTCCGGAAGCCCCAAGGTCTGGCGCTGTTCATCGTAGGCCGGTTTCAATAGGCGCCAGTGCGACCACTCGACGACTGACCACAAGGGCTCGATCAAACTCGGGGGCAAATGAACCGGCAGCATGTGATTATTCGCCCTGACGGGGAAGTAATGCAGGGCGGCAAGGGGGACCCCTTGGGCCTCGGCCACATTGCCGGCGACCTCTTGATAAGTCGTTCCGCTGAGTATCAAATCAGAGCCGACTGCCAGCCTGGTGAGAGTCTCGCTCATTTCGGCCCAGCCGTTGGTGAGGTACTCTCGAGCCTGCCGCAGGACCTTGATGGGATTGCGCAACTTGAACCAGTCGTGGAAAATCTCGGCCTCTAGTTGCTGTTGGGAATCCGGGCCGTAAGAATCCACCGAAGATAAGCCAGCCGACTCAGCGAACCCAACGAGATTGGGAGGCACGGCCATGTTGATCTCATGACCGCGGCGCTGCAACTCGCGTGCAACGGCCGCGGCGGGTTCGATATCTCCCCGTGTCCCGTGCACTGCGACGGTGAACTTAATGATCGCGCTCCGGTTTTCGCAGTTTCAAGTCATAGCAATCGCTTTGGTGTGGGCGCCGTCGGCTTGTTTCAGAGTTTAGAGAAGAGCAGAACAGTTGGATGTCAAGAGCCGCCTTTAATGCTAATTGACAGTCGTCCAGCGCATGGCTTACGGCTTTCTCAACGAGATATTTTCTTCAGAGTCTGCGCGAATTGCTCGGAAATTGATGATAAAATGATGTCTCTGCCCCAAACCCTGAGCGATGGCGTACCCGCCGCCTCCGATCTATCCGCGCTAGCGATCGACCGTGGCGCCGGCTCGCGGCGTCACAGCCGATTGCGCCGCATCCTGGTGCGGGTACTTCTCCTCGCCATGCTTGCCGGCATTGGGGTCGGAACGTGGGCATGGCGCCGGCATGCGCAGATCGTCGTCGAGACGGCGGTCATCTACTCTGTCTATCCATCACAAGCATTGACGCTGTTGAACGCGACCGGGTACGTCGTTGCGCAACGCAAGGCATCCGTCGCCTCGAAGGCGACAGGCCGTCTCGAGTGGCTTGGCGTACTCGAAGGCAGCAAGGTGCAGGAGGGTGAGGTGATCGCCCGGCTCGAGAGCAGCGACACGCAGGCGATGCGCGACCAGGCAGCCGCTAACGTGCAGGTTGCGGAAGCCAACCTCGCCCAGGGGCGGGCGGAGCTCACGCAAGCGGAAATCGCGTTCAGGCGCTCCGAGGCCCTCGGCGAGAAGAACATCATAAGCGACTCGACGCGCGAAACCGCTGAGGCACGCCTCGCCAAGGCGCGAGCAGCGTTTGCCGGGTACGGGGCTGCCATCGCCGCTGCGCAGGCCAATCTCCGCGTGTCCGACGTTGCCGTCGGCCAGACCCTTATCCGAGCGCCCTTCAACGGCGTTGTCCTCACGCGGCACGCCAACGTCGGCGACACGATCACGCCGTTCTCGCAGGCGGTCGACACCAAGGGCGCGGTCGTCACCATTGCCGACATGGACTCGCTTGAAGTGGAGGCCGACGTAGCGGAGTCGTCGTATCTGAGCATCCATGTGGGGCAACCGGTGGAGATCCAGCTGGACGCTATCCCCGCCGAGCGCTTCGAGGGCGTGGTTAGCCGGATGGTCCCAACCGTGGATCGTGCCAAGGCGTCAACCCTCGTGAAGATCCGGTTCACGCAGCGCGACTCGCGGATGCTTCCGGAAATGAGCGCAAAGGTGGCCTTCCTCGATCGTGAACTCGCCGAATCAGAGCGCAAGCCTATTCTTGCAGTGCCGATGGCGGCCGTCGTTGAGGAGGGTGGACGACAGCAGGTCTACGTCGTCGAGAATGGCAAAGCCCGTCTGCAGCCTGTGGATCTCGGTATGAAGGTGGGCGACCAGATCGAGGTTCGTGACCTCAAGGCCGGCACACGAGTGGTGATCCGACCGCCGGGGGATCTTGTTGACGGACGCGCCGTCAAGCAGGCCACGAAGTGAGCATAACTGGCGTCTCCGAGGCGCCGACCGGGGAAGATGTGCTCATCGCGCTGCGCGACGTCAGCAAGGGCTACCGGCGCGGTGGGCAGATCGTCCCTGTCCTGTCCAAATTCACATTCGACATCCGTTGTAAGGAGTTCCTCGCCTTGATGGGCCCGTCCGGGTCGGGCAAGTCGACACTGCTCAACCTGATCGCCGGCATCGACAGTCCAGATCACGGCTCGATCAAGGTGGCTGGCGAGGACATCACGCGCCTCCCGGAAGCCGATCTCGCTGACTGGCGCGCGGCGAACGTGGGCTTCATATTCCAATTCTACAACCTGATGCCTGTGCTCACAGCGCTGGAGAACGTCGAATTGCCTCTCACGCTCACCGGCTTAAAGCGGCGCGAACGCCGAGACCGCGCGCAACTCGCGCTCAGTCTCGTTGGCCTGAGCGATCGCGTCAAACATTTGCCCTCGGAACTCTCGGGCGGACAGCAGCAACGCGTGGCGATCGCGCGGGCGATCGTCACCGACCCGACGATGCTGGTGGCCGACGAGCCGACGGGCGACCTTGACCGGCAGTCTGCGGAGGAGGTGCTTGGAATTATGCAGCGGTTAAACCGCGAGATGGGCAAGACGATCGTGATGGTGACCCATGATGGCCGCGCGGCGGCGCATGCGAAGCGCATCATGCATCTGGAGAAGGGCGAGCTTTCCTACCTGGTGGAGCAGCGCCTTGAGTGAGTGCCAGCGATGAGCCAATGGCTCAAGCTCGTGGCGCGCAACGTCTTGCGCCACCGGCTCCGCACGTCACTGACGCTCTTCGGGCTCGTTGTTGCGATTCTCGCCTTTGGTGTGCTCCAGACCGTCGTCGACACGTGGTACGCGGGGGTCAATGGCGCCATTCCTTCGCGGCTGCTGACCCGCAACGCCATGTCTTTCGCACTGCCGCTGCCACAAGCATATGAGAAGCGCATAAGCGCTGTCGACGGCGTGCGACGCGTCACCTACATGAACTGGTTCGGCGGCATCTACAAGGATCCGAAGAATTTCTTCCCGCAGTTTGCGATCGATGCCGCGAGCTATCTAGATATGCACCCCGAGATCCTCGTTTCGGACGAGGTACGGCGATCCTTCCTGCGCGACCGCCGCGGCGCGATCGTAGGACGCAAACTCGCCAACCGCTACGGCTTCAAGCCGGGCAATGTGATTCAGCTACGCGGGACGATTTTCCCCGGTAACTGGGAGTTCGTGATCGCTGGCATCTTTGACGGCCGAGACCCTAAAACCGACACCTCGCATCTTTACTTCCGCTGGGATTACCTGAACGAAATACTCCGTGTGCGTTCCAAGGCACAGGCTGACCAGGTCGGCTTCTTCGTTGTGGACGTCGTCAGCATTGATCGCGTCGCGGAAGTCAGTCAGGCAATCGACGCAGTGTTCCGGAATTCGTTTGCCGAGACGCTCACCGAGACTGAGCGCTCTTTCCAGATCGGCTTCGTGAAGCAGACCGAGGCGATGCTCATTTCCATTCGGATCGTCTCATTCGTGGTTATCTTTATAATCTTGTCCGTTATGGCCAACACAATGGCGATGACGGCGCGCGAGCGACTCCGCGAGTATGCAACGCTGAAGGCCATTGGCTTCAGCCCTGGCTACGTGGCACGATTGATCCTTGGCGAATCCGTCGTGATAGCGTCGATCGGTGGCGCGATCGCTATAGCGCTCACGCCCCCGGTTGCCGCGCACCTGGCCGTACTCTCCGCGACGCTCTTCCCAGCACTGATCGTGAGCGCCAGCACTGTCATGTTGCAGGCACTTTCGGCCTTGGTGGTCGGGGCCCTCGCCGCGGTATTTCCGATGCGCCGGGCAGCACATGTCAGCATCGTCAATGGTCTTCGGGCGGTAGGCTGAACATGCCGTTGCTGCTCGCCTACAGCTGGCGCAACCTGCAGGTGCGCAAATTCACCAATTTTCTCACCGCGACAGGCATGGCCCTCGTGGTGTTTGTCTACGCTGCCGTGCTCATGCTTGACTCCGGACTCAAGCGAACTCTTGTCGCCACCGGTGAGGACACGAACGTCATCTTCGTACGCCGCTCCGCGGAAGTCGAGATCCAGAGCCTGATCGACCGTCTGCAGGCCAGGATCATCGAAAGCCAGCCCGAGGTGATCATCGGGGCCGAAGGCGTGCCGCTCGTATCGAAGGAAGTGGCTGTGCTGATCGCGCGGCCAAGAAGCAAGACCAAGCAGGCGAGTAACATTTTGGTCCGCGGCGTTGGCCCAGCCGTTCTGGCAGTGCGTCCGCAGGTGCGGCTCGCCGAGGGACGCATGTTTCGCCCGGGATCGGACGAGATCGTAATGGGCGGAGCGCTCGCGGGGCGTTTCGAAGACCTCGAGGTTGGATCAAGCCTCAGGTTCGCTCACCGGAACTGGAAGATCGTAGGCCGGTTCGACGCAGGGGGCAGCGGGTTCGACTCCGAGATCTGGTGCGATAACGAGCAGCTCATGCAGTCGTTTCGGCGAGACTTTTTCTCCTCGGTCACAGTGCGCCTCGCTGATCGCTCCAGCTTTGATGCGCTCAAGGCGCGCCTCGAATCGGATCCCCGCCTTACCGTCCAAGCCAAGCGCGAGCGCGTCTTCTATGAGGAGCAGTCGCGCCTGCTCTCCGGGTTCATTCGGCTGCTCGGGATCACGCTCTCAGTGATGTTCTCGCTGGGCGCGGTCATTGGCGCGACGATAACGATGTACGCGGCCGTCGCCAGCCGCATGGTGGAGGTCGGGGTCCTGCGCGCGCTCGGATTTCGGCGCTCGCGGATCCTCATGGCTTTCCTTGTCGAGGCGCTGCTGCTCGCGCTCGTCGGCTGGGTGGTGGGGCTTTCGTTCGCATCGCTCATGATGCAGGTGAAGATAACGACTCTCAACTGGACGTCGCTCTCCGAGCTCGCATTTCGGTTTGTCCTGACGCCCGGGATCGTGCTGCAGTCGCTCGTCTTCGCGCTTGTGATGGGCTTTCTCGGCGGCTTCCTGCCGGCTGTACGGGCCGCTCGCATGAAGATTGTCGACGCGCTACGCGTCGCTTGAGTGTTCTGCAGCCGCTTTGGCCGCCATGCGGTGCATCTTGGCGCTCGGCAGGAGTTGATCGATCAAGCTTCACCTTCCGTTGCGCCAAGTGTTGGCCAAGGATGCAACGTCCCCCTTGTTTATCCGTTGTCGTCAACGGACCGTCCCGCACAGGCCCATGTCCGCGAGCGCATCACGCACCAATGGTGCCAATTCGGCGCGTGTCGTTGCACGGCCTGGCACGTAGCCGGAAACGGTAAAGCAAAGCCGTTCACCGAGACGGTAGCAGCCGATGAATAGCACGCCGCCCAGCCTTTGGAGGTCCGGGACCGTGTAGTGCTCCAGAATGGAGAGCTGCAGAAGCGATGCCTCGCCGCAGGGGCGGTTCACGTCCAGCGGCAACTCGCCTACCAGGCTACAGCCAACGGGCAGCCCAGCGCCGAGCGCCTCCCGCTCCAGACGACGCACCAGCCACAGCGGCACATACGGAATCAGCGGAAACAGCGGCGACAGATCATCGCCGTGCCGGATCAGAGAGGCCAGCGCAGCCCTGAGATCTCGCTGTAAGCCGCGCGGATCGTTGCGGCAAGCCTCGGGGTCCGCCATCACAGTGATCGACCGCAGCGCGTTGCCCCGCCGGTCATCTGAACGGCGGTCGCTGACCGGCAGCACCAGCTTCGCCTGTCCTGAGGCGTCCACGCGGCCCACCCGGAAAGCGATCCGTGCTGCGACCGCCACGATCAGCGTGTTGCTTGCCACGCCCAGATCCGACGCGCGCTGTTGGCAAGCCGCTGCGTCCATGACCACCTCGACAAGTGGCACATCCGCTGCCGGCTCAAAGTGGTCGTGGCCGGTTCGAGCGCGGGAGCTCGGACGCGACACGCCCGCGCTCCCATTGCGCGACCGCCGCACGAGAGCCACCAGAGCGCGCCAAACGCCAGGCAGGGCGCGTAAGCTCTCGACACCGTCGCGCGCCAGCATCACCGGAGACCAGCGCCAGGACGGGGCTGGGAGTCCATGGTCGACATGTCGTCCAGCCACCGCGTCAGCGATGGCCAGATTGGTGGCTTGCATGTCAGCGATCGTGTGCGACACCAGCATGGTCAGCGCGCAGCCACCGTCCTCAAACGCTTGAACGGCCAGGCGCCAACCTGGTCCGCGCTCGGGATCGACAGGTAGATCGAGCAGCGTCCGGCGCAACTCAAGCAGCCTCTCCTTGGGGAGCCGGTCGCGAAACCATGTCACCGGGCCCGGCACAGGGTTGGCCACCCAACGGTGCCGCCCCCATGGCAATGGTGAACGCTGCAGGAGGCGTCCCAGAAACCCTCGTGCGAGTCGCTCGCTGAACTGTCTCACGGCGGCTTCATCGATCGGGCGGGGATATAACCAGGTGATCTGCAGCGCTGGCCCGCGTCCGAGCGCGCGCAATCCAACGAATGAGCCGTGGTCCATATAGCACAGCACGTCATCTGCGCCGGCGTCGTTGGCCCCGCCGCGGCGTTCGCGCAACCTGTTGGCAGGAGTCACCTCTTGAGCTCCCTGTCTCTTATCGCTGCACTATGAGTTTGCCGCATCATGGCCGGTAATTCCAGGCGATGTACGACGCTGCGCCCCAATGTGTCAGGCCTCAATGATCGCATCGAGTCCGAAGTCGGCGAGTGTCAGGGAGGTCACGCGACGAAGTTCATCGGTCGTGGTTGGCGTTGGTTCCAACTGGCAGGCCTCGATGCAGAGGGAAATGGTGTTCTCGAAACGCGAGGCCACAACAACGAGATGACCGTGCGAGCGCTCCAGGTCTTGGCGCGTGACGTTGACATCCACCGCTCGTGTCAGCACATGGCTGCACGGCGCGCCGTCTATGCGCGCAAGCCCGTCCGGCAGAATTCCCAGGTCGGAACAGCTTACTGGCAGCTCATCGCCATAATTGAATACCCGGTTCACGAGCATCTTCGCGGCCGTGCGCGGCATCCAGGCGATCGCCGGCAGGCACGAAACCAGTGCGGCGGCCGGATTGTTCCTCGCACCACGAAGAAGGGCCTTGAGCGGCGCATTCACGGGCCGCAGGTCGGTGGTCAGGCCTGCAGGCGCGATGTTCATCATATGGAATTCGATCGCCAGCGCTCGTTCGTCCTCCAGTCCACGCCTTCGGTTGATGGGAACAAGCAGGCTGATAGCGCCGTCCGAGAAACGGCGCCTGCCGAGAGTAGACGCGAGCGACGATACGAAGCCCGGCAGCAGCGTATTCAAGCCGCCCCCCAGCCGCTGCTCGCACGCGAACCAAGCACGCGATTCAACAGTCACCGCGACAGCCGGAAGCTCGACGATCGTTGATGGGTCATGGCGCGGTTCGGTGACAGTAGCCGCCGGCCTCTGTAGAGAGGCGGCGGGCCTGTACCGGTACGCGCGCGCACTGTGAGCGAGTGCAGCCATCGTGCGCGGAGCGTCGGCGAGGATCTGCCAAGCGTCCGACACCCACCCGGACAGCCGCCCACGCGCGCCTTTGGGCAAATACCGGTTCGGGACGCCGATGCCCACTGCAGCAGCCTCGATAGCGCGCAAGGCTCCCATTCCGTCGAGGAGTACGTGAGATCCGACGATGCTCACGGCTGTGCTGCCATCGTCGAACGGCTGGATAGCCATTCGCCACCCCGGACCGACGACCGGGTCTATGGGCGCGCGCGCGTGCCGATTAGCCCACTGCAGGAGCCGCGACCGAGGCAGCAGGTCCGAACTCTGCTCGGGCAGAATGGGCGTCTCCGCCGGTTTCACCCAACGAGGCCTTCCCCAAGGCAAGGGTGACGGCTCAATGAGCCGATTGAAGGACAGTGCGGCGAGCCGCTCAATTGTTCGCGCCAGCGGGGCAAGATTCACGTCACGATCATAGAGCCAGAGGCATTGCATCAATTGCCTTCGTCCGGTGACCCTGAACAATTCGTAGGCCACCTGGTCCACCCAGGCGAGGCGGTCCCGCGCGTATGCAGGGGCGCCGGGCGCGCTCGTCTCAAGCATCGAAAAACTCGCCATGAAGTTCGTAGTCAGCCAGGAGGCGTTCGATGAGAGCACGAAGATGCTGAGGGCTCGTTACAACGCCGGGCTGGTAGGCAACGAAGCTCAAGATGATAAACCCGGGAATGATGCCGGCGAAGAGGGTCGCCACACCGCGGCGCTCCTCGATCGCGCGCCGCTCGACCGGATGGTCGATGCCGCGAAAGCAGAAACGATCGGCCGCGCCGCCATCGATCCGGAGCACGTCCTTGGGACAGTGACCCAAGTTCGAACAGGTGACCGGCAGGTCGCCGAGCGTGGCAAGCGCCAGACGGGTGGCAGCCGAAAATGCACGTCTGGGCACAAAGGGCACCAAGGGCAGCAGTGCCGCAAGT
This sequence comes from Bradyrhizobium sp. AT1, assembly GCF_001590795.1. Taxonomy (GTDB): domain Bacteria; phylum Pseudomonadota; class Alphaproteobacteria; order Rhizobiales; family Xanthobacteraceae; genus Bradyrhizobium. The sequence continues at coordinate 2,099,788 of NZ_JXDL01000001.1, read as the reverse complement.
CGATTGGGTTCGCGTCTCGTCCGCAGCAACGTAGCCCGCAGACGCCGCTGAAACGTATGCAGGCGCCCTCGCAGTTCGCCGACACGCACCTTCAAGGTGGCAAGCGCGACCCCGTTCCCGCCGGTATGCGGCAGACCCGCTCGTTCACTCACGGGAATCAGCAAGGTGACACTATCATCGCGGACGCGACCGAGCGCTTCGGCAAACGCCGCGGTGACCGCGGTCAGGAGCGTGGATCGGTTCCCACCGCGGCACTGTGCTCTGGCATCCCAGAGGGACATGGGCAGGCGTATGAAGGCCGACGGAAATACGATCCTCCGGGTGTCGGCGATCGTCGCGGCCGGCACCACGGTGGGCACGGTGTATGTGGGGCGCGAGTTGTATGCCGCACCGGCCAGTTGGGCGAGCGCCCGGAGCGTCGCCGGCGCGTCCCGGACCATGCGCTGGAGTTCGGCACCCAGTATTGTCGCGGCGCGGCGCGCCGACCAGACTGACCATGCGGGAGAGAGTGGCGGCCGTTGCACGCCTCGCACGGCTTCGCTGATGGCCGTTAGAACTGTCAGTCCGTCCGCGATGCAGTGCGACACCACGAGCGAGGCCACGGTGGAGCCGTCGGTGAAGGTTTGGATCGTGAAGGTCCATGCTGGTCCCCGCGCGGGGTCCAAGGGAAGCTCCACCTGCGCGTCGGCCCATGCCTGTATCGCCTCCGGGGCAAGCGGCGGCTCGGCAACAGCGAGAGCAGCGGATGGGGCTGGCGCGCTCACCCATTGGTGCCGCCCGAACGGAAGCAGCGCCGGCCTGATCAGCCGTGCGAGCAGCCCGAGCGCCAGATTGTCACGGAACTGTCTCAGCGCGTCCAGGTCCACAGGCCGGAGATAGCGCCACAGCACCTGAATGACCGCATGCTGCCCGAGTGAGGTATGCGCAAGGTAAATGCCCTGGTCCGCGAAAGACACGAAGCGCGGCGGCAGGCTCGGCACGTTCTCTGGGTGAGACATGGCGTAGGTCATCGCTAAGCGCCGACATCGGAGTAGGTCGGCATCAATGCGTCGGCCGCCTGGCGGCATGCGGCCGTAAGCGTCTTTACATACCGGTGCATCGAGGCGCGGGCTGTCCGGTTTGCCGGATAAGCCACCGTCAGCGAGAGCCCACGATGCGTACGGAAGAACCAGAGCGCAACCTGCGCGGCCATGCCTTGGTTGATATAGCCTCGTCCATTCCCCTGCTGCAATTCCCGCGCAACGTGTGCACTGCGCGGAGGAAAATTCGAGTCCATATAGGATAGCATGACGCCACCCGTGGCGACGGGTCGGATCGTCGGCAGCCCGGCGGCGAGTTCAAGTACGAGCTCGATCGGCACGTGGGCGAGGCCTCGCCGTTCGTCAAAGTTACGCTGGGCCGTGAAGGCGAGTTGCGCAAACGTTCGTTCTTGGACCTCGAAATCGATGGGCACCAATCCAACGCACCAGCCGGTCGTTCTGAAACCCGGTGCCGATCTTCGCGTCGTTGTGGGAGTGACAATACTGTAGCGCAAGCGCCCAGCCAATTCCCGTTCGGTCAGGGCCGCGCAGGCCAACAGGCCTCCGATCACCCGCGCGCCGGAAGCGTGGCATGCGGACTCGAACGCGGCCATGACGGCATCATCTAGGACATCCACGTGTACATACTCGGCCTGATAGCGATCCTCCAGCACCCCGAGCGGCAACGCGAAAGACGGCGTCCGCCCATCGTTGCGATGCAGGAACGCGATCCACTCCTTCACCTCAGGATCCGCCAACGTTGTCGTGGCTGCGCGCTGGCGCTGACTGCTGCAGTAAGCTAGATAGCTCCCCGGCGGACCGAATTGAAGCGACGTCTGGCCGTCGCGCACAGCGCGATACGCTGAGCGGATCTCCGCCATCAGGAACGCGACAACGGTCGCATCGGCGTGCAAGTGGTCAATGCTTGCAAAGCAAGTGAACCCGGTTGTGTGCTGGAGAGCGCCGAAGCGAAAGCAATCCCACGCGAACGGTGCAGGGGTCGCAATGACATGCTCTTGCCAATCCTCCGCGCTGACCTCACCCAACGTCGAACAGTCCATCTCGATCGCCGCAGGATCCGTCAGTACGTGTCGTACTATTGCTTCGCCGCGCTCCTCGAACCAGCTATGATAAGTGTCGTGCCTACGCAGATGTGCAGTCACAACATGGGTCATGGCCCTGAGGTCACACCGGCCGGCTTCGTCCCACACAACGACAAGCAGCCGCGCCATCGACTCGTGCCGCTGCTCACACGCGCGGAAGGCGCGCAGATGCTGTTCCTGTTCGTAACTGGGTAATACGGGCGACACCGGTGCGAGCTTCGCACTTTCCATTGATGCAGCAGACGGGCGCCAGAGAGTCAGCGTTGCAGGAGGTCCCGACCAGTCGTGCAGCGGACGCAGATCAGTCATGGGCAACCGCTTAGGCTAGATGCAGTCCTTGCATCACCCCGGTTTGTCGGCCAGTGCGCGTACGGTCGTCGCGTCCCCGGCGGGGAGCCGAATGCCGGTGTCGGCTTCAAGTGATCAGCAGTTGGAGCGTCCCGAGTCAGTCGAGGTCGCAATCGCAAAGTGAGCGGCCTGGATTCCCCCTGCGGCGCAAGATGATACCGAGATCCTCGATGATCATATGCCGCAACAACGCGGGCCGCTCGATGGGCGGCGTGCGTCGGGACTCCAGGGGAAGGCGGTCCGCCGGTTCGGCCGCGGCCCCCAAATCCCGCAACGTGGCCGCTCCGGACGGACTCCGCTGCGTCTGGCGAGACGATATATCCCGGTAGTCTGAAGCCAATGCCGACGGCAATAGCACTCACAATCGAAACCTTCTTCCGGCAGATACTTACAATCCAAATACGATACCAAACTAGTGAACTTCAGATCGATCGTCCAGCACGCTGATTGCCAGAGGTCTCACTCCTATTCGGCTGCAAACTCAATGTGCAGGGCCGCGGCTTTCTTCTGCGCGGTCCCAAGATCGCCAGCAACGGAAACGTACCCTCGATTTTTGAGATCGTTGGCGCACTCCTCCTTGGGCCTACAATTTCCATGACGTTCACGCGAGCGGCAGCCTCCTGGAAAGTCCGCAGTCGTGCGCATCGTGGTGCAACAACGATACTCGCGATTGCGGGCATGCGTGGAGTTCGAGATGCTCTCGAGAGAGCATCCCGTGGTTGCACCGTCTCCGTCCTAGACGAAGGCGCCGTGCGCTCGATCGGACCGGACCGATCGACGCGTGATCGCTGGTCAGCTGCAGCTCAGCGGCAGCGGTTGGGAAGGATGGAAATCATACCAGTCATAGCAATCCGGATAGGCGCCGTAGAATCCATAGCCGGACCGGATGCGGCCGAAGTGGTGGAATGCGTGCTGGCGAAAGTCGCCGCCATGACCGGCGAAGCCGAGATGCTCGCCGCCGAACCGGGCGCCTCCGCCGCCAAAACCTCCCGCGTGGCCTATGCCGCCGAAATGCGCGCCGCCGCCGAAGCCCGCATGGCCGCCGCCGAAGCCCCCACCGCCAAAGCCGCCGTGACCACCGCCACCATGCGCGTTGGCCGCACCGATGGCGAGTGTCGAGGCGAGCGCTGCTGTCGCCAGAATCATGATTGTCCGTTTCATGGATGACTCCTCTCGTGTTGCGCTGCTCGGCCATGCTGTGCCTCGAGCAGCGGATGAACAGGCCAGTGATCAGGGAGAGGTAGGGACTATGCGCGCCAGTCCAACTGAATTCGCAGTCAGAGACGTCTGCGCCGCTCGCCAAGGTGATCCCGCCGCATCGCCGCGACGAAAGTGAGGGAGCGGGCCTGCCAGCGCGGCCCGCTCCCTTGTCATTCCATGTGCTGCGTCCCGCCGCGTGATCCGGCTGGTCGCGTCGACGTGATCAGTAGCTGCCCGTGCCGGGTTCGCAGGGCACGTTGTTGCCGGTCCACGGCGCGGTGGCGAAAGCGCCGACGCGCGGTGCCGGAATGCAGGCGCGTTCGCCCTGATAGAACGGTGCGTTCGTTGCGACGGTGTCGGCTTCCACCATGGGCTGCTGCACCATGCGATGGTGCTCACGCGCCATGGCGGGGCCGCCCAGCATGGCGGCTGCGATCAATCCCATCGAAAGCAGTTTGGACGTGGTCATTCGATCTCTCCATTGACGGCATCGGGCCGGATCGAGCCGGCTCGCCTTCGATGTGCGAACGATCGGACGCGATTCAAACGCACGATTTCCTCACCGCGGTTCAACCGCCCGTGAGCTGATCCTGTCTCGCAACCACGATCGTGCGAAAGCATAACATCCGTGGTCCTTGAAACGACAGCGCCTGCGTTGACTGCCTATGTTCGATCCGGCGCAGCTCGCAATGGAGCCCGGAAGATGATCACCACATCGGCGAGACCGATCGCCTCTGCAGTTGTGCTGCGCGTGGAGAGCGAGGCCGACATCATGAACTCGAATTTAATGGCACCCCGGTGGTTGCGGCATTACCTCGTCACGCAGCGGGTGGCCGGCATCAAGCGGCATCAGCGCCGCGCCTCGGCAACGGGCGGGGGTCGATCATGACACCGCGTGCCGCCGAGCAGGAGCATTTGCGCCGCAAGCCAAAGCGCTCTGCGGAACGCCGGATGGCAGCCATGAACCGGATTCTCCTGATCGAGGACGACACCGAGACCGCCGAGGTCATCGTCGCCGAGCTCGCCGATCGCGGCTTCGAGGTGCAGTGGACCGCCGACGGTGTAGACGGTCTCGGCCGGGCCCGCACGTCGAGCCACGATGCCATGATCGTCGATCGCATGCTGCCGGGCATGGACGGGCTGACCGTCATCGAGGCCTTGCGCAAGGATCAGGTCAGGACGCCCGTTCTGGTGTTGAGTGCGCTGGGCGCCGTCGACGATCGGGTGCGCGGGTTGCGCATGGGCGGGGATGATTATCTCACGAAGCCGTTCGCGCTGGTCGAGCTCGTCGCCCGGATCGAGGCGCTGCTGCGTCGGCCGAGCGACAGCCGCCAAACGGTCCTTCAGGTCGGGCCGCTGCAGCTCGACTTGATCGAGCGGACCGCGAGGCGCGGCGAACGTGAGCTCGACCTGCTGCCGCGCGAATTCCGGTTGCTCGAATACATGATGCGCCGGAGCGATCAGCTGCTGACCCGCGCGATGCTGCTCGAGGAGGTCTGGAACTACAAATTCGTGCCAGCCACCACCAACCTGATCGACGTCCATATGGGCCGGCTTCGCCACAAGGTCGACGGTCCCGGCGAGGTGCCGCTGATCCACAACGTGCGAGGCTCCGGCTTCGTTCTGCGCTCGCGGCGGTAGGGGCGGGCCATGCACCAGATCCAGTTGATCCGCTCCAGCACGTTCCTCTGGGCCCTCGCCGTTGCGGCCGCCTTCGCGCTGTTCGTGGTTGCCCTGTTCGCATTCATCTACTGGAAGCTCGATGCCTATCTGGTCGCGCGGTCCGATCGCATGATCACCACGCAGATCCGCTTTATCGCAGACTTGCCCCCGTCCCGCCGCCTGAACGCCATCGCGGATCACCTCGCGCAGGATTCAAGAGGTGTGCAATACGCGGGACTGTTCGATGCCGGCGGCAACAGGCTGGCCGGCAACATCGACCATCTGCCGCGCCAGCTCGAACCCGATGGCGCCGTGCAGGGCGTGCAACTGGATCTATTGCAGAAGCCGACATCCCACGTTCCGGTCGTCAGGGCCGTCGGCAGGCGCCTCGATGGCGGCGATGTTCTGGTGATGGGACGGAACGTCGACGAGACGCGCGAGATCGCGAGCGTGGTGGGCGAGGCTCTCGCCCTGGGCCTGCTGCCGGCCTTCAGCCTTTGCCTGCTCGCCGGTGCCTGGCTCAGCTTCCGCGCGCAAAGACGCGTGGAGGAGGTTAACCAGCGGGTCCAGCGCATCGTCGCCGGCGAGCTTCGCGAACGGCTTCCGGAGAGCGGCGCGGACGATCCGTTCGCGCGGTTGGCCAGGATCGTCAACGGCATGCTCGACGAGATGGAGATGATGATCAATGCGCTCGCCGGCCTCGGAAACGACATTGCTCATGATCTCCGGACTCCGCTGACCCGGGTCCGCCTGGCGCTGGAGCGCGGGCGGACGCATGCGGCAACGCTGGAACAGCTCCAGGACGTCACGGACAAGGCCATCGCCGGCATCGACCAGTCGCTCGCGATCGTGACGGCTCTGCTGCGCCTGACCGAGATCGAGAACAACCGGCGCATGGCCGGCTTTGGCGACGTCGCGCTCGACGAGATCCTGCGCGAGGTCTGCGACCTCTACGAACCCATCGCCGAGGACAAGCGCATCAGGCTCGGTGCCGTCACCGAGCGTCACGTGCAGGTGTGGGGCGACCGGGACCTCTTGTTCGAGGCGGTCGCCAATCTCGTCGACAATGCCATCAAGTTCACGCCGTCAGGCGGACGGGTGGAACTTCGCCTCGACGCCGAGGACGACACTGCGCTGGTGCGCGTGAGCGACACCGGGCCCGGCATCAGCGAGCAGGAGCGCGAGGCGGTGCTGCGGCGATTCTACCGCTCCGACAAGATGCGTAACACGCCCGGCGTCGGGCTCGGACTGAGCCTGGTCGCCGCCATCGTCAAGCTGCACGGCTTCCGGCTGGTCATCGGCCCGGCTCCCGGTGGGCGGATCGAGATCCTTGCCTCGATCGGACGTGCGAGCAGGCCCGTCACGCGCCGGTCGCGGACCTTGCTGCACGCAGACGCGGGCGGGGTGGGATGAGCCCATGACACGCGCTGAGATCATCCAGATTTCTGGACTTATGGAGTGACACATGCAGACCAGCCATGAAATCGTGAGGCGCGATCCTGTTGCCGTGCCGGTTGCAGCGGTGTCGACGCCGTTCCTCACCGCGTATTCCGCGACCATCAGGCGCTTCGATCTGCTCGAGCCGGGGCAGGAGCAGCAACTGGCGCGCCGCTGGCAGGAAACGCGGGACCGGCGCGCTGCGGATGCGCTCGTCACCAGCCATCTTCGCCTCGCCGCGAGGCTGGCGCGAGGTTACCGGGGATATGGCCTGCCGCTGGTCGATCTGATCGCGGAAGCAAATCTCGGCCTCGTGATCGCAGCGTCGCGCTTCGAGCCCGGTCGCGGCGCGCGGTTCTCCAGCTATGCGATCTGGTGGATCAAGGCCAGCATCCACGACTACATCCTGCGGTCCTGGTCGCTGGTCAAGATCGGGACGACCGCTGCGCAGAAGAAGCTGTTCTTCAAGCTACGCGGCGAGATCAGAAAAGCCTCCGGCGGCGTGATGGCGGGGCTCACGCCTGAAATCGCCGAATTGATCGCCGGGAAGCTCGACGTGACAGCGCGCGAGGTGATCGAGATGGACGCGCGGCTCAATGGCGACCTGTCATTGAACGCACGCGTCGGAGACGAGGATAGCGGAACCGAGCTTGAGGCCCTGTTGGTCGACGGGGCGGTCGACGCGGAGACGATGCTGGCCGATCACGAGCAGACGGAGCAGCGCAGCAAGGCCTTGCGTGCGGCGCTGGATGGGCTGGCGCCGCGGGACCGTCGTGTCTTCGAAGCGCGGCGGCTGACGGAATGCCCCGTCACGCTCGATCAGCTCGCCAGGGAGCTGTCCATCTCCAGCGAGCGGGTTCGCCAGATCGAGATCCGCACCTTCGCCAGGGTCAGGCGGGCCGTCATGTTCGCCGCAGAGGATGTGTCGGGCTCCGTCGCGGGCGGAGACTGAATTGCTTTTCATTTGAACGGAGCTCCGCCCCGTCTCACCTCTCCAACGATCCCGCATAAATTTGCTCCAGGCAGGCCATCATGGGAATTGTTCGATTCGCGCTGCGGCTTCCGCACACATTCTATGTGCTTGCGGCGCTGATCCTGTTCCTCGGCGGCATCGCGATCCGCTCGATGCCGACGGACATCTTTCCGGAGATCCAGATCCCGGTCGTCACGGTCATCTGGAGCTACACCGGTCTCTCGACGCCGGAGATGGAGCAGCGTGTCAGCACCTACAGCCAGTACTCGATCAGCGCCAATGTCAGCGGCATCAAGAATATCGAGGCTCAAACCCTCAACGGCCTCTCGATTCAGAAGATCTACTTCCAGCCGGACGTCAATCTCGATCTTGCGATCTCGCAGATCGTCTCGGCTACGAACGCCATCCGCGCGCTGATGCCGCCGGGCATCCAGCCGCCGATCATCGTGCAGTTCAATGCCTCGAGCGTGCCGGTGCTCCAGCTCAGCCTCGAGTCGAACAGCCTGAACGAGCAGCAGCTCTACGATTTCGGCATCTACCGGGTCCGGCAGCAACTGGCCCCCGTTCCGGGCGTGACCCTGCCCACGCCTGCCGGCGGCAAGTACCGCCAGATCATGGTCGATATCGATCCGAACAAGCTGCTGTCGCGCGGATTGACGCCGCTCGACATCGTCAACGCCGTGAACACCCAGAATCTGACGCTGCCGACCGGAACGACCAAGATCGGCGACACGCAGTACACCGTTCGGACCAACGCGACGCCGGCCACCATCCAGGATCTCAACATGATCCCGGTGAAGTTCGCGAACGGAGCCACGATTTTCCTGAAAGACGTCGCCCAGGTCCGTGACGGCGCCCAGGTCCAGCAAAACATCGTGCGGGAGGACGGCCATCGCGCCGTCCTGCTCAGCGTCATCAAGAACGGCAATGCCTCGACGCTCGCCGTCGTTAATGGCGTGAAGGCGGCCCTGAAGTCGATCCGCGCGTCGGCGCCCGCGGGAATGAAGATCAACGAGCTGTTCGACCAGTCGATCTTCGTCACTCATTCGGTCGACGGCGTGCTGCGCGAGGGGGCGATCGCGGCCGGCCTGACGGCACTCATGATCCTGGTGTTCCTGGGATCGTGGCGATCGACGCTGGTTGTCCTGATCTCGATCCCGCTGGCGATGCTGTCCTCGCTGATCGTCCTGTATTTCCTCGGCGAGACCCTCAACACGATGACGCTCGGCGGCCTGGCTCTTGCGGTCGGCATCCTCGTCGACGATTCGACCGTGACGATCGAGAATACGCACCGGCTCTGGACCGAGGAGGGCATGCCGCTGCCGGACGCGACCCTGCACGGGGCGGCCGAGATCGCGGTGCCGACGCTGGTCTCGACGCTTGCGATCAGTTGCGTGTTCACCTCGGTCGTGTTTCTGGAGGGCCCGGCCAAATATTTGTTCACGCCGCTTGGCCTTGCCGTGGTGTTTGCGATGCTAGCGTCCTACGGCCTGTCGCGGACGCTGACGCCGATCACCATCGGTCTGCTGCTGAAGAGCGAGCGGCGTCATGGTGAAGGGGCGCGCCCCTCGAACATTTTCGCGCGCGTCTCCGCCGCCTTCGAACGCGGGTTCGAGCGCCTGCGCGATGGTTATTCCGATCTGCTGCTGAAATTGCTGCGGCATCGGGTGATCATCCCGGTCGTCGCCGTGCTGGTACTAATGCTCGGAGCCACCATGTTCGTCTATGTCGGCCGGGACTTCTATCCCCTGATCGACGGAGGCCAGATTCAGCTCCACGTTCGCGCGCCCGCCGGCACCCGCATCGAGCGTACGGAAGCGATTTTCCAGGCCGTCGAGGACAAGATCCGCGAAGTCATCCCGGAGCGCGACCGGGCGCTGATCGTCGACAATATCGGTCTCCCGGCGCGCGCCTACAATCTCGCATTCACGGACGGCTCGACGATCGGTGTGAACGACGGCGTCATCCTGGTGTCGCTGAAGGACGGGCATAAACCGACTGCGGACTACGTCAAGAAGCTGCGACAAGTGCTGCCGACGGCATTCCCGGAAGATACCTTCTATTTCCAGGCCGCGGATATCGTCACGCAGATCCTGAACTTCGGTCTCCCCGCGCAGATCGACGTGCGCACGGTCGGTTACGGCAACAACAATCTGGCCGTCGCCAAGCAGCTGCAGAAGAGCCTTGCCGCGATCCCCGGCGTCGTCGACGCGCACCTGCAGCAGGAGGTCGATGCTCCTGCATTCTACGCCGACATCGACCGCACCCGCGCCGCGCAACTCGGTCTCAATGCTTCTACGGTCGCGACCAACATCAATGTCAGCCTCTCATCGTCGGCGCAGGTCTCGCCGAATTTCTGGACGGATCCCGCATCGGGTATCCCGTATTACCTGGCGGTGCAGACGCCCGAATATCGTGCCAACTCGCTGAACGCCCTCGGCAACACGCCAGTCTCGGCGTCGCTCGCCGCGAGCGGCCAGACGGTGCCCGGCCTGCTCAGCAATGTCGCGACCTTCAAGCGGGGCACCGTTCCGACCAATTCGAACCAGGCCAATGTGCAGCCGGTGTACGACGTCTATGCGAGCGTGCAGGGCCGCGATCTCGGCAGTGTTGCGGCCGATATCGAGAAGGTGACGTCCAGCCTGCAGAAGCAGCTCCAGCCGGGCAATTCAATTCAGGTTCTCGGCCAGATCCAGAGCATGCATCAATCCTTCCGCGATCTCGGAGCCGGCCTTCTGTTCGCGGCCATCCTCGTCTACCTGCTGATGGTCGTGAACTACCAGAACTTCGGCGATCCCTTCGTCGTCATCCTGGCGCTGCCGGCGACATTCTGCGGCATCCTGACGATGCTGTTCGTCACCGGCACGACTTTGAATGTGCCCTCGCTGATGGGGGCGATCATGGCGATCGGCGTTGCCTCGGCCAATTCCATCCTGCTCGTGACCTTCGCCCGCGACGAGCAATTGAGGGGCCATTCTGCGTTCCAGGCAGCGCTGAGCGCGGGCCGGACGAGAATTCGGCCGGTGCTGATGACCGCAGCGGCCATGATCGTGGGCATGATCCCGATGGCGATCGGCGGGCCCGGCGAAGAGCAGAACGCAGCGCTCGCGCGGGCGGTCATCGGCGGCCTGCTGTTCGCAACACCGACCACCCTGCTGATCGTGCCATACCTGTTCGCCATGCTGCGCAAGGGCAACGACGGCAAGCCTCACCACGGCGTATTCGAGGAGCAACCGGAATGAGCGATGTTCGCGCAAGAAGCGATGACCAGGAGGCAAGCGACCGCCCCGGGGTGGAGAGCCTCCGGATCGTGGAGCTGCCGGGCAGGGGTGGACCACCCCGACGCCGTTACGGTGGTGCGCTGCTCGGAGGAGGCGTGCTCGTGGTGCTCGTGGGTGCTCTCGGCATTGGTGGGTGGCGGCACTACGAGGCCGCCCGCGACGTTGCGAGGGTGGCAGAGCAGGCGCGGACCAACATTCCCGACGTTCGCGTCGCAACCGTCAAGCCTAGCGGCGAGATCATGAAGGTCAGCCTGCCGGCGACGACGACCGCATTCGAGGCCGCCAACATCTTCGCGCGGACCAGCGGCTATATCGAGAAGCGCTACGTCGATATCGGCGATCGGGTCAAGAAGGGCGATCTCCTCGCGGAAATCACTGCGCCGGAGCTGGATCAGCAGATCGCGCAGGCGCAGGCGACGCTCGTCCAGGATCAGGCCGCGCTTCAGCAGGCGCAGGCGAGCCGGGAGCTGGCCGACGTCACCAATTCGCGCGACAGCAATCTCGTCAAGCAGGGCTGGCTGACGGCGCAACAGGGCGATAATGATCGTCTCACCCTGCGGGCGCAGCAGGGGGCGGTGGGTGTCGCCCAGTCGAACATAGCTGCGCAGGAAGCACAGATCCGCGTCCTTCAGCAGGAGAAGGCCTACCAGCGTGTGGTGGCGCCGTTCGACGGCGTGGTGACGCAGCGTAACGTGGACAACGGCAGTCTGGTGCAGGCCGGCTCGACCTTCATGTTCACGATGATGCACTCCGATGTGATCCGAACCCAGGTGTTCGTGCCGCAGGATGAAGCCTTCGGCGTCGGCCCGGGCGTCGAAGCGGACATTCGCGTCCCGGAGATTCCGGGGCGGACTTTCGCGGGCAAGGTCACGCGGATCGCGTCGGCCCTGCAGCCGGGGAGCCGGACGCTGCTGACCGAGATCGACGTGCCCAATCCCGACGGCCTGCTAAGTCCGGGCATCTATTGCACGGTCGAATTATCGATCCCGCGCAAGACGGCATCGATGACGGTTCCTTCCGACGCGCTCGTGTTCGATCAGAAAGGCCTCCATGTCGTGGTCGTGCGGAATGGCACGGTTCATTTTCAACAGGTCTCGATCGCCAGGGATTTCGGGACCACGGTGGAAGTGCGCGAGGGCGTGCAGCCCGGTGACCAGGTCGTGCTCAATCCTGCAGTCAACCTGGCAGAGGGCAGCAAGGTCACCGTTCGCAAGACCGAGACGAGCTAGGAATACCGAGATGATGCGGATCGCACTGTTGACGATGTTGGCTCTGCTGCTCGGCAGTCCTCCGGGCGAAGCGCAGGTCCTGGCGACCGGCAGCACGGCGATGGGCCTGCCGACGGTCCCGGGCGCGATCGTGATCTCGCCGCTCAACAGCCCCGGGCCGTTTTCCGCATCGACCGTGTCAGGTGCCCCGGATACGACCTTGGCACCCGTTCCGCTCGCATCGGATCCGACGACGCCGGGGACGGTGGTGGTCTGTGCTCCACTGTCGTCATCGCCAACGCCGGTGCCGGCGACGCCGAGCGTAACGTCGACCGGCTTTGCACCACCGGGCATCGCTGCTCCGTTGCTGCCGGTGATGGGACAGAACAGCAGCGGCATCGGAACGGTCGCCGCAGCGGCGCCGGCGGGCACAGGTGCGACGGTGGCGTGCAGCTCGACGCCGGGAGGACAGGTGACGAGCGCCGCGTCCCTGCCGCTTTCAATTCCGCAAGTCGCGGCAAGCCCTGCGCCCGGCACGATCGAGGCCGGCATCAGCGGCGCCGGCGGTACGGGTATCGATCCCAATGCCGCCGTCGTGCCCAGCCCGAACAGCTCGGCTTGCATGGAGGGGGTCTCGATGAATCTGGCGTCACCTGCAACGGTGTTGCCGGCGAACGCGACGGGTGCAGCGCCAACGCCGGGCGTATCGCCGGTCCTGCCGCCGGGATGCTGAGATGGGTCGCGGATCGCCCCCTAGTGGCAGGTGCAAGGCGCAGAACCGTCGCCGTCGTGTGACGAGATGCGCGGCATTTCAGCCAGAGCGCGGGCAAAGGCGAGCGCGGGGAGGTCGATCTCCTGGTCGAACAGGGCGCTGACGGGGCCGACGAGATCGAGTGCCAACTGCTGGCGGTTGGATTTCGCCATGATCGCTGCCCACGCCGCCGCAACATTCAGCTCGTAGAAGCGGCATTGCTGGTCTCGGGCCACGGATAATCCCTCGGCGAGCAGCACTTCGGCCCGCGAGAGATCGGACGGGTCATCGGCCAGGAGAATCTCAGCCTTGATCCTCAGCAGATCGGCAAGGCACCACAATTGCGAGCCTTGCCGCGCCATCGACAGGGCCTCCTCCACCTCGGCCAGGGCCTTCGCGGCCTCGCCGCTTGCGAGCAGGCCTTCGGCGAGCGATCCGAGGAATTCCGGATTACGCATCAGCCATCCGTTCTCGGTGCGGGCTTTCAGCCCGCTGCGCAGCAGCGCAATTCCGTCGCCATGCTTGCCTTGCTGAATCAGCAATTGTCCCTTCAGGCAGGACGTCCAGCTGGTCCAAAATGCAATCCCCTCGCGGGTGACGAGCTCGAGAAGCGAGGATATTGCCTGATCGGCGGCGACGAGATCACGTGTCATCAACGCAATCGGACAGACGGCATTCCGAAGTGCGTAGGCGACCGCAAGCTTGTCCTTCTCGCGCTGGGCCTCCTGCAGACACTCGGCGGCGAGAGACCTGCTCTGGCCGATCTTTCCCTGCAACAGCAGTACGCGGGCCAGCATCGCCTTGGCGAGGACGCTCTGGTTGAGCAGAAACCACATCTGGCTTGCGCCGTCGTCCAGTCCATGAGCCGCATGGTCCAGCGAGAGCGTCAGATCACGCCGTGCATCCTCCTGCGCGCCGAAGAAATGCGTGGCTGCGCCGATCAAGCGACGGCCGACGATTTCGTTAGCCGGATTTTCGGTGCGCAGTGCGATTTCGAGGTAGCGTTCGCCAACCTCCCTGGCCTCGGCGTACTGGCCCGAATTGAGGTTGTAGCTCCACAACGTCCAGATCGCCTTGAGCTGAAGCTCGAGATCGGACAATTCCTCGGCCAGCGCGAGACCGATGCTCAGCGCCCCCTTCATGCGGTCCGCCGACCCGGTGGTGTTCAGGAGTGCAAATCCCATCGCAACATAGAGCTGTGCCTTGAGCTTTGGAACGCAGGTGAACTCGGCGCTGAAATGTGCAAGCGCACGCTCGATCCGCGTCGAGCATTCCACGAAGGACAATAGCTGCATCCAGACCGGAACGAAGCCCGCCGTCAGCTCGATCCCAAGCGCCGTATCGCCATTGGGCGAGAACGCCCAATCGAGCGCTGCATGTACGTTTCCGATCTCCTGCCCGAACCGGGAGATGTCGTCGGGGGCAGGAGAGCTGTCGCCGAGCGGCGCGATGACATGCCTGAGAAAACCGGCCTGCCGCCTGGCGACCTCATTGACGAGACCTGCGTTTTCCAGCTTCTCCAGCGCATACGCGCGGGTGCTCTCCAGGAGACGCCATCGTCCCTCGAAAGAGGGGTCCAGCGACACTAGCGATTTTCCAGCCAGATTGAACAGGGTTTCGATCACGTCCGAGCGAGACAGGGTATCCTCCATCATCGCGATCGCCGCATCGAGTGTGAAGCCGGCCGGAAACATCGCGAGCCGGCAAAGCAGGCTCTGCTCTGCCGGCGCCAAGAGATCGTAACTCCAGTCCAGTGTCGCCCGCAGTGTCTGATGTCGCGGCAACTGATCGCGGCGGCCGCCGTTCAGGAGCTCGAAGCGCTTGTCCAGGCGGAGCAGCACGGTGTCGACCCCGAGATTGGCGGCCCGGGCCGCGGCGAATTCCAGTGCGAGCGGAATTCCGTCGAGACGACGACAGATGGCGGCGATCTTCTGAAGCTCGGCGGCGCCCGCAACGAAGCCCGCGCGCAATGCTCGCGTTCGCGCGACGAATAGCTCCACCGCGCTTTCCCGCAGCAGCAACTCCGCGTCATGCGCATCCGCACGCGGAACCGTCAGCGGCGGGATGGCCGCAATGTATTCGCCCTCGATGCGCAGACCTTCGCGGCTGGTCGCAAGAACGGCGGCATTCGGGCAGTAGCGCAGCACGGCACTGGCGATTTGCGCCGCGGCTTCGATGACATGTTCGCAATTGTCCAGAACAAGAAGCAGGCGGCGCGTCCCTATGGCCTGTGCAATGCTTGCGGGCGTCACTTGCCTTTCATTCGAGGCGAGCTTGAGCGCGCGGGCGGTTGCGGATGCTGCGCCTGCCGCATCCTGCAGGGGCGCGAGCTCGACCAGGGCCACGGAATCGTTGAAGGAGGACGCGACGCGGCGTGCCAGCTCGATTGCCAGCTTGGTCTTTCCGATGCCGCCGGCGCCGACGAGCGTCGTGGCCCGATATGCGGACAGCACATCGGTCAATTCGCTCAGGCAATCCTCGCGACCGATGAGAGAGGCGCGGACGCTCGGCAGGTTGTTGGAAAAAGGCATATCGACGGGCACCGGTGCCGCTACCGGGTGATCCAGGTGACCGCTTCGCCAGTCTCCGCTGAGCGTGTATCCGCGGCCCGAGATCGTCTTGAGCAGATTCCGATCCTCGCCCAGCGCCTTGCGGACGGCCGAGATATGAACCTGCAGCGTATTGTCTTCGACGGTCAGGCCGGCCCAGACGCTTCGGATCAAATCGTGCTTGGTGACCAGAAGGCCCGCTGAGCCCACGAGCGTCTCGAGAATTTCGAACGCGCGGCTGCCGATCGGCACCGTCACGCCATCGTACCTCAGCTCTCTCCGTTGGCAATCGATCTGCCAATGTTCGAACGAGAAGATGCGACCGATCGGTGGTGACATTGAGGGCCGTGCTTCAACTCTGCTACCGCGATCCAGAGAAACAGCAACCAGCCCTTGCGATCACAGACCCTTGGCAAGAATTTTGAAGGCGCAAATGGTCTTGAAGCGTCCTACCGGGGGTGGCCGTCGGCGAGTCAAGAAAGTCCGCTCATTCGCCCGCGCTTTACACATCGTCGATGATGGCATTCGACCAGCTCGTACTCGATACACGAATTCGTGACGCCGGGGGCGCCAGAGCACAATGCTCCGGAAGGGCGAACAGCAATCGCAAGAACGGCGGCTTGACCGTGAGCCGCCGTTCTTGGTTCCGCCGAGAGGATCGAGAATCCGGAACGTTGATACGATCAACTTCCAGTCGTCGTCGGCACCGGACCTGCTCCAGTTTGCGAGCTCAATAGCCCGACACGGGCTCGCAGGGCGGCCGGCGCCACGGAGCGGTTGCATACGCGCCGACGTCGGGAGCGCGGGCGCAGGCGCGCTTGGAGGTGACTGGAACGCGCTGGGCCGACGCGTAGGCATCGACGGTGGTTCGCTTGGCGCTACCTTCGCGAGCCATCGCGGGAGAGGCAATCATGGCTGCGACCACCAATCCGGCCGACAAGAGCTTCACTGTCGTCATTGAACATCTCCTTGAGAAAGCGAAGCCGGGAACGTCCCGGCCTCCATGCGAGAGATGCACATGCGCGTGCGGAATCCGCAGTGCCTATCGAACGAACATTTTCGCCTTTGCACGAAGTCGTCGCGGCCGCGTCGGCTCGCAACATTGAGGGCGATGTAATTGACCTTGCTTCAGAGCTCCGCGGGGGGCGCGCCGCATGATGCGGCGAGCTCCCCGATTGCGGAGGTGGCTTTCATCACCGCTGCTCGTGACGGATGTCGAGGTGGCCAGCGGCGAATACGGGCGCGGCACCACCCGGCCGCTCGAGGCCCATTCGCCCTGCGGGCGTCAGCGCGCCGCCGTTCAGCACGTCGCGATCAGGATACATCGATGCGAAGGTTGCCGGCTCCTGATCGGCGAAGGACCAGGCTGCGGACGCGGACGAAATCGTTGCCGTTGAGATTAGTGCCGCGGCAATCAGGATCTTGAATGTATTCATGACGATTCTCCATTTCTTGCTCTGTGCGGAGAGTCGCCCGGCGATGATCGCTGCTCGGCTGGTGGCGTTTCCGGAAAGTGTTTTTGATAAAGACTATGTAGGTCGGCCCGACGAAAAATCCCGGCGGATCTGCATCACTGTTGCGGGAAGAATCTGTCAGTATTGTCAGAGATCTCGCGCGATCGTGCGTGGTCAAACGGCGTCCGGCTCCCGTTGGTGGGGAGCAGGTTGTTTGAACATGTGGAGTGTGAGCAATGAGATTGTTTTCCGTCGTTTGCGTTGTCGCCTGTGTCGCGCTCTCGGGCGCTGCGTCTGCCCGCGGCGGCATGGGTGGGCATATGTCGATGGAGCGCGGCGGCACGCTCGGTACCAGCGCTGCCGCGCCCGGAACGAACTCACTGGGCACGGCGCTGCCGGGATCCGAAGAGGGTGGTCACGCGATGAAGGGGCCATCGCTCGGTACGGACCCGACCATCGACAAGGATGATGCACGGCTCGAGAAGATGCTCGAAGGATCAATCTGCCGCGGTTGTTGAAAGGCGCGCATTCAAGACAGGGGCGGGGGGCTGCGCTGTTCGGCCACCTGTGTCTTTCGATAGGGATGGTGGTAGGCTGGGTAGGAAATGATGAGACCGCTTGGGGCTGTCCCGATGATGGCTGAGCCGGGCAATCGTCCCGTCTACACCTGCGCGGAATGGGAAATCGATCTTGCCAGGCGCGAATTGCGACTGAGCGGAGAGCTCGTCCCCTTGGGAGGGCGTGCCTTTGAAATCCTTGCGGAGCTGGCCCAGGCGCAAGGCCAGCTCGTCACCAAGAACGATCTGACGGAGCGGGTCTGGCGGGACGTCTTCGTCGAGGAGAGCGCGCTTCGCGTGCACATCGCCGCGATCCGAAAAGCCCTGGCTGGCGATCGCGACATGGTGTCAACGACCGTTGGCCGCGGCTATCGCCTGCTCGGCGCGTGGCGGGTTCGCGATAATACGGAGCTCCCACTCCAATCAGCCGCAGGCACATGGCCGCTGTCAGTCAACATTCCCAACGCGTCATTCGATCTGATCGGCCGGAGCACGGCAATCGCCCAATTATGGCGGCTGCTCGCGGCCTATCGTGTGGTGAGCCTGATCGGGCCTGGCGGCATCGGAAAGACGGCGCTGGCGCTCGAAGCCGCCAGGACGCCGCCGCCCAGCTTTGCGGCGGACAGGCTGCTGGTCGAACTGGCCTCACTGTCCGATCCCCGGCTCGTCTGCTCGGCCATCGCCAGCGTGCTTGGCACCAAGCTCGAGGGCGAGGAGATTTCGCCTGAAGCCATCGCGCGTGCGATCGGCTCTCGATCCTTGCTGCTCATTCTCGACAATTGCGAGCATGTCATCGACGCCGTCGCTCAGCTGGCCGAGCTGTTGGTCAGCCGCTGCGCAGGCACGGTCATCGTTGCGACGAGCCGGGAGGCGCTGCGCATCGAGGGAGAGCAGGTTTACCGCGTGCCTCCTTTGGGGGTGCCGCCCGAGACGGGGCACGAGGCGGCCGGCGCATCCGCATACGGCGCGGTAGAACTGTTCACCAGCAGGGCGAAGGCGCTGGGGTCGAGCTTTGCGCTCGATGAGGAAAACATCGGTGCCGTCGCGGCCATCTGCCGGCGCCTCGACGGCATTCCGCTTGCGATCGAGTTCGCTGCGGCGCGGGCGGTCATGCTCAGCCCGCCGAAGATCGCGGCGCTGCTCGATGACAGGTTCAAGTTCCTGACGACCGGCCGGCGCACGGCGCTGCCAAGACAGCAAACGCTGCGTGCAACGCTCGACTGGAGCTATGATCTGTTGCCGGAGGACGAGGCGTGGCTGCTCCGTCAGCTCGGCATCTTCGCCGGTGAATTCCAGCTCGATGCTGTGATCGCTGTTGCCGGCGACGGCGCCCGCGACGTGACCAGCCAGCTTGCGAGGCTGGTGGCAAAGTCGCTGGTTGTCGTGGATATTCGCGACGATAGGCCCAACTACCGCCTGCTCGATACGACGCGCGCCTATGCCGTGGAGAAGTTGCATGCTGGCGGAGAATATGCCGATGCGGCACGCCGCGAGGCGAAGTACTATTCGGGATTCTTCGCCGCTGCCGAGGCCGACAGCGAAGTGATGCTGCAGGCGGAGTGGCTCGCCATCTATGGCCGCCACATCGACAACGTGCGGACCAGCCTCGATTGGGCCATCTCGTCCGGTGGAGACTCGCAGGTGGGCGTGGCGTTGACGGCGGCGGCGGTCCCGCTCTGGGTGCAATTGTCGCTCCTCGCCGAATGCCGCGAGCGGACCGAGCTTGCGTTGGCGCACCTCGATCAGGCCGCGGCGAATGCGTCGCGGCTTCGGATGGAGTTGTCGGCCGCGCGCGGCTGGTCGCTGATGTACGGCGTCGGAAGGGCGAGGGAGGCCGGTCCTGCCTGGGCAGCAACGCTCGAGCTTGCCGAGCAGCTCGGCGACAGGGACTATCAGTTGCGCGCGCTTTGGGGCCTCTGCATCGATCAGTTCAACAACGGCGAATTCCGCAAGGCGCTCGAATTCGCGAACCGTTTTGCAGAAGTCGTGGCCGATTCCGGCAGTCCCGTCGATCGCATGATGGCCGACCGGCTTCTTGCGACCACCCTGCATTATCGCGGCGAACAGCGGCTGGCATATCATCATATCGAGCGAACCCTGTCGCGCCTTTCGGACCTTGCGGCAAAGCCGCAGGTCATCCGTTTCCGCTTCGACCTGCGGGTCTCGGCGCGCTACTTCCAGGCGCGGATCCTGTGGCTGCTTGGTCTTGCGGACCAGGCCTTGAGCGTCGTCGACCAAAACGCCGAGGAGGGCCGCGCCAGCGGCCACGCACTCACCTATTGCAGCGTTCTCGGCCAGGGTGCCTGCCCGATCAGCTTTCTCGCCGGCGACCTCGACGCGGCCGAACGCTATTGCGCGATGCTGCTCGAACACACCGAGCGTCATCCGATCCGCCTGTGGAACCTATGGGCGCGCGCCTTCAGGGGCCTGCTGATTGTGCGGCGGGGTGACCTCGCGACCGGATTGCCGCTGCTACGCAGGGCGCTTGAACTTGCGGGCGAGGCCCGCTTCCTGCCTCGCTTTCTGCTGCTCCTTGGCGAACTCGCCGCATCTCTCGGAGAAGCCGGTGAGGTGTCGCAAGGACTTGCGGTTGCCGACGAGGCGCTCGCGCGCTGCGAGGCGAGGGAAGAGGGATGGTATGTCGCCGAGCTCTGGCGTATCAGGGGCGAGTTGCTGCTGCATCCAGGCGAGCACCGCTCGCCACACGATGCCGCGCAGGCCTTCGACAGGGCGTTCGAGGTGGCGCGGAGCCAGGGTGCATTGTCCTGGGAGCTGCGAACCGCGATCAGTGTGGCACGATTGCGCAAGGATGGGGGGCATCCCGCCGACGCCCGCAACGTACTCGCTGCTGCGTGCGGCAAGTTCACTGAAGGTTTCGAGACCGTGGATTTCCTCAACGCGCGTGCCATGATGGCCAAGCTGACGCCGTAGCGATGCCCCGGGGGCGGCATCCGATCAGACTGATCGGATGCTGCTGCGGCCTCGGTGAGCACCGCATTCCCGCGCTCTGGAACGTTCCACAATTCACGCACGCAGCTTGCACCGGCGGTCCGCAGGCGTCGTTCGAGAGTGCACGCCTCTTTCGCGATGGCACGGCCGAATGGTCACTTGGCCGCAAGGGAGCATGGGTACGGAGGCCTCAGCTCGGCGAGCAGGCTGCGTGCCGTGGCGAGACTGCGCGTCTGGAACCCCTCGGTAAATTGTCGATAGACGGGAGCAAGCACATCGTGCGCTTCCCGGCTGCGGCCGACTCGTTGCCATAGCCTGGCCAGCGCGATTGCCGCGCGAAGCTCATAGCCGAGCGCCCCCTGATCGCGGGCGACGTCGAGTGCCTGCAAGAGGGTGAGCTCCGCTTGCGGAAGATCCGGATGGGTCTTCCGCATCAGCGCCTCGGCCCTGGCGCGCAACATGTCGGGCATGTCCATCATGAATTTGCAGTGCCGGGCCTCGGCGAGCGCCTGATCGATGGTGTCGAGGGCTTCCTCGCCCTGGCCTGCCGCCGCAAGGGCTTCGGCGAGCGCCATGCGAAGCCCGGCGACGGCACCGAAAGACCGGCTCTGCAGCTTCTCGATCGCGCCTCTCAGCGTGGCGAGGCCGACACCGGTCTCGTTCCTGGCCAGCAACGTGATCCCCTTCATGGCCTCGCCGACGATCTGGAGGATGGCGAGGTCGTGCCTTCGCGCCTCCACGATGAATCTGTCGATATGCTCTTCGCATTCGCCCGTGTCGCCGTTCCAGAAGAAGACGCCGAATGCCCATGGCAGCGCTCTGCAGAACATGACCGGATGGTTTGCTGCGATGACGTCCGAAATGGCTCTCCGCACCATTTGCGCCGCGCGGTCGGGATATCCCTGAAGCCAGAGCACGCGCGCAAGGGTGATTTGAGCGCGTTTGGGATATTCGAGCGTGAGGACGCTCGAGACGTCTGCATCGAGGCCGGGATGCTGGAATGCCGCCTCCACATACGAGCGGGAGCGAGCGAACTTGCCGAGATATTGGCAGGAGATGCTCAGCAGCACGCGCATGCGCGCCACCGCGATGGAATCGCCGCCGGCAAGGGCGATGGCTTCGCCGCGCCTGGCCGTGTCCAAGGCCTCGTCATACTTGCCGACGAATATCTGCAGCAGATGCAACTGGTCGATCAGGCGGATCTGGCCGGGGATGTCGCCGATCGCCTCTGTCAGCTCGAGTGCCCGTTTCAGGTGATTTGCCCCGACGTCATCGAGCTGTCCCGTGAGCATGCGGGCAGCGCCCAGCGCAGCGTGAAGAACGAGGCTTTGGCGGACGCTTCCATCGCCGTCGCCGAGTGCCGCGATGGCGCGGGTGACCCAGAGCTCGCATTCCGCCAGCAGCGACAGCTTGAAGAACAGCGGTATCGACGCCGCAACGAGCGCGACGCCGGTTCCGCGGTCTCCCTGATCCGAGAAGCACCAGATCAGTGCGGCGCGGATGTTGCCGAATTCCTCGATAACCGCGCCAAGATCCGGGCGTCTCGCTTCGCTGCCGAACGTCTCGAGCAGGCCGACGAAATAGCGGGCGTGACGTCGCGAGATCGCGGCGACGTCGCCGCTGGCCGCGAGCTTCTCCTGCGCATAGGCCCGGGTCGAATCGGCAAGGCGATAGCGGTGCGGTTGCGATCCGGTGTTCAGGGCAAGCATCGACTTGGCGACGAGGTTGTCGATGATCGCCAGGATCAGGTCGTCATCCTCCGTATCGGCGGCAATCGATCGCGCGGCGTCCAGGGTCATGCTGCCGACGAACACGGACAGTCGGCCGAGGATCACGCGTTCCGGTTCGGACAGAAGATCGTAGCTCCACTCGATGGTTGCGCGCAGCGTCCGGTGTCGGGGCAGTGCGGTGCGTCGTCCTTCCCAGAGCAGGTTGAGATGCTGGTCGAGGAGCCGGACCATCGCCCGTGCGCCATATGTGCCGGCATGGCCGGCGGTGAGCTCGATGGCCAGCGGAATGCCGTCGAGCCGACGGCAGAGATCGCCGACATCGGAGGCGTTCGCATCCGTCAGCGCGAACGCACCGCCTCCTGCGGTGGCGCGCTCGACGAAGAGCCGCACGGCAGGATAGGCGAGGGCGTCCGCCGCAGTCAGAGCCGTCTTCTCCGGCGGGCAGGGCAGCGGCGGGAGACGGTATGTGAACTCGCCTTCGACACGCAGCAATTCCCGGCTGGTCGCCAGGATGTGCAGCTCCGGCGCTGCCTGGTAGAGCAGCTCGGCCAGCGCAGCCGCTGCGTCGATGACGGGCTCGCAGCAGTCCAGAATGAGCAGCATGCGTCTGTCGCGCTGGAATGTCGCGAGGCTGCCGGTCGGATCATTCGATCGCGCCTGTAGCCCGAGCGAGGACGCGACGAACGCTGGCACCGCAGCGGCGTCGCCGGACTCGCCGAGACCGACGAAGTGGACATGACCGGCGAAGTCGGCGAACAGGGCATGGCCTGCGGAAAGCGCAACCGTGGTCTTGCCGATGCCGCCCGGGCCGACGATCGTGACGAAGCGTTTGGCTGTCAGTCGTTCCGAGATGCCCTGGATGGCTTGCTCGCGCCCCACCATCTGCCGGGGATGCGCAGGCAGATTATGAGGGTAGGCCGGATCCGCCGATACTGCTTGCACTTGATCCGGGCGGAAAACCGCAGCGACGAAGCAGTAGCCCTGGCCGGAGACAGTGCTCAAATATCGGGCGCCGTCGTTACCGTCTCCGAGTGCCTTGCGGAGTGCGGCGATATGGACACGCAGCTTGTTTTCGTCGACCTCGGTGCCCGGCCATGCCTTGGCGATCAAATCCGTCTTGCTGACGACATTGCCCGCCTGCCGGACCAGCGTGAGCAGGAGCTCGAATGCAGGAGCCGATATTTGTAGCGTGACTCCATCTCTCTCGACCCGCTTCTGCGAGGGATCGAGCCGAAACGGTCCGAACACGAAGATCTCACGGGCGGCTCCGTCTCGGGCGGAGCCGCCAGCAGCGATGATCACGTTGTTGCTTTGCGAGCGGGTGGCCATTTGGGGGATATCAACCCGGCGCACGACTCGTCACGCTTTATGACGTTCTACGATTTGGAAGCACACCAAACGAGCCAACGTAGTGCTCCGTGAAAGCTAACATCCGGTCGTTTTGGGGTAAAGGATCGCGGCCTATCACTTTCGTCTGGGCGAGAGCGTCTCATCCGATCAAGGCGGGCCTAAGAATGTCTTCCAGCCCGATCCGGCGCAGCAGTTCCGCGCGGACGCTTTCGACAACCGCGCTGACCATTGCGGCCCCGTCATCATCCGGACCAAAATGGACCCGCAGCGGACGCTGGCCGAACGGCATGTCGACGATACCGGCTATGGCGGTTGCGATGTTCTGGACAGTCCGATCCTGCGCCGGAAGCTGCGCGAGTGCCGAGAGCGCAATCTCACTCACGTCGGCCGTCGGACCATCTGCGTATTCCTCGGCCCTGACGGTGTCGCGCGGCCGGCCCGAGCGAATGTAATGGCCGGGTCCAAGCGCGCTCGGGACGACGATGGTGGTCTCGACACCCCAACGTGCGAGTTCGCCGGCATAGCCGAGTGCCAGCGCATCCAGCGCAGCCTTCGACGAGGCATAGGCTGCTAGAAAGGGAAGCGAAGCTCCTCGCGCGCTGCTCGACGTGATCCAGACCAGCAGGCCCTGACCCTGCTTCCGCAACTGTGGCAATGCGGCCCGGTTGAGCCGCTGCGCGCTCAGCACGTTGGTGTCGTAGAGCTCGGCGAGCTGATCCGGGGTGAAAGCCTCTGCCGGTCCATAGACCACTTGCCGGGCATTGTGCACGATGACGTCGAGGCGGTTGTTCTCCGCGACGATGGCATCGATCGCCGAGCTCACGGAGGCTTCGGATGCGATATCGAACGCGATGGTTCTGACGTCCACGTCATGCCCGCCAGCCTCTTCGCCCAATTCGTCGTGGCCTTCGGTCTCTTGCATCGACACGTAGACGGTGTGGCCGGCTTGAGCCAGTTTCCTGCAGGTGGCGCGCCCGATGCTGTTTGCGGCTCCTGTGACGATGATCACTTTGTTCATTCGATTCCCGATCGCATTCCAGCTTCCGCAAGGCCGCCCGGCGCCGCCACGACACCTTCATCGGCCGGCGGTCGACTGAAATAGGGGCTTGGAACAAGAGGGGTCTTTCGGGCCAGGCGAGCGATTTCCAGATCGCACGAAAATTTCCAGACAGCCCGAAAATCGACGCGACGGGGATCGCTGCGGCCGGACAGGCTTGAGCGTGCTTTCGCGAAATTGACGGGGGAGTTCAGAAGACCGGGCGTGCGCGCGCCGGTTACAAGGATCTCGGGCCGCTTGATGAGATGGGCGGTGGGGTCGGTCGATGAGGGCGGCCCGCGTGCTGCACGGAGAAGAGATGAACAACTCGGGCAACATGTCGCGTTCGGGACTCGGCTCGCTGGTGGTGATTGCGGCCGTCCTCGGAGGCGCCGCTGCAGCGTTCGCATATACTGCAGGCTGGCTGTCGCCCGGTCGCCTGACGCCGGAGCGGATGATCGCGGCGCTGGCGCCACCGGGCGGCGCGCCGCTCGGGCATCGGCGCAATCATGCCAAGGGGATCTGCTTCACCGGGGTCTTCGAAGCAAACGGAAATGGCCGGGCGCTCTCGCGGGCCAAGGTGTTTGAGCGGGGCAATTATCCTGCGCTGGGCCGCTTCAATCTCGGCACGGCGGATCCGAACGCCGTCGATGCAACCGTACGCGTCCGCGGTTTGGGCTTGCAGATCACGGCGGGCGGCGAGGAGTGGCGGATGGCGATGATCAACCCGCCGTTCTTTGCAGTTTCCACGCCGCAGTCGTTTCACGACCTGCTGATTGCGTCCGGTAAAAAGGATCCGGACGCGATGAAGACTTTCATTCAGGCAAATCCGGAATTCGCCGCCTTCGCGACCTGGGCCAAGACGGCGCCCTGGACCGCGAGCTACGCAGAGGAGCCTTACCACGGGCTCAACAGCTTCATCTTCACGGACGCAGAGGGCGGTGAACACGCGGTGCGATGGTCGCTGTTGCCGGCGGCGCCTGTCGTCCCGATATCGCAAACCGAGCTGGAAAAGCGCGGTCCGGATTTTCTCGAGCAGGAGATCGTGGAGCGGGTACGCGCATCCGGCCCGCAACGCTGGACCATGGTCACGACGGTTGCCGATCCCGGCGACCCGACCGCGGATCCGAGCAAGGCCTGGCCGGAGGGCCGCCGCACAGTTCAGGTCGGAACCCTCGTCGTGCAGCAGATCGAACAGGAGCGGGACGGGCCGTGTCGCGACATCAATTTCGATCCGACCGTGCTGCCGCGTGGGATCCGGCTGTCGGACGATCCGTTCCCCGCTGCGCGCTCGTCGGTCTATCGCAAGTCCTACGACCTTCGCGCCGCCGAGGCCAGTGACTATCCGAGAACCGGGACCGCCAAGCCATGAACAACGAGGCCCATCGTTTCGCGCCGATCCAGCGGCTTCTGCATTGGCTGATGGCGGCGTGCATCATTGCCATGCTCTTCATCGGTGTCGGCATGGTATCGACCGTGACGCCCGAATATCCGTCGCTCATCCTGATCCACGAGACGCTCGGCGTCACTCTTCTGCTGCTCGTCGCGATCAGGCTGGCGCTGCGGCTGCACTACGGCGCGCCGCGATTGCCGGCTGACCTTCCGCACGCGATCAGGCTGGCAGCGCGATTGTCGCATCTTGCCCTCTATGGCTTCATGATCATCATGCCGCTATTGGGGCTCGGCATGCTCTGGGCCGCGGCCTATCCGGTCGTCCTGCTTGGCGGGATTCAGATTCCGGCGTTGCTGCCGCAGAGCGACCGCGCGCACACGCTGCTGTGGAACAGCCATGTCTATCTCGGCTTCACGTTCTTTGCCCTCGTGCTGCTGCACGTAGCGGCAGCGCTGTTTCACGCGTTGATCCGCCGTGACGGGGTTTTCAGATCAATCGCACCCCTGCCACTGCGGAACACCACCGCGCCGGCCGAATGAGCGCCTCGCACGCCGGCGAAACGCGCGGCTAGAGTTTTCAACCCCCAAGCAAGGATAACGACAATGACCAAGGCAGATATCCAAACCCCGACGGATCTCGGGACCAATGCGAACCGGGACATTCCCGCTGCCCTGAGGGCGCTGCTGGCAGACGTGTTTGCGCTCTATCTGAAGACCAAGAACTTCCATTGGCACGTGTCGGGCCGGCACTTCCGCGATTATCATCTCCTGCTCGACGAACAGGCCGAGCAGATCTTCGCCATGACCGACGACATTGCCGAGCGGGCGCGCAAGATCGGGGGAACGACGTTGCGGTCGATCGGGCATATCGCGCGCGAGCAGCGCATTCTCGACAACGACGCGGACTATGTCGATCCGCAGGACATGCTGGCCGAACTGCGCAGCGACAATCAACAGCTGACGCGGGAGATGCGCCGCGTCCACGAGCTCTGCGACGAATATGGTGACGTCGCCACCGCAAGCGTGCTGGAAAACTGGATCGACGAGACCGAGCGGCGGATCTGGTTCCTCTACGAGACCGGGCGGAGCGGTCCAAATGCGTAGGCAGCGGATGCGCAATGAAGCCGGCAGGCGCCGCCGGGCCTTACGGCAGTCGGCCCGGTCGGCGAGGGCCTGAGCCGTGATGATGGGCTCTACATTCACGCGGCATCGCGAGATCGCCTGGCGAGGCGGCCGGGCGACATCGACCTCGCGGTTGGTCGCCGAGGAAAGCGCCATCGCGCTCACCTACAACGGCTCGACCCATGCCGTGATGATGGGGACGCCGGCCGATCTCGAGGATTTCGGGGTCGGCTTCAGCATCACCGAGGCCATCATCGGCAGCGCGAGCGAGATCCGGAGCATCGAGCTGATCTCGAACGAGCTCGGCATGGAGGTGCGCATGTGGCTCGATGGCGATCGCGCGGCGGTACTCGCCGCGCGGCGCCGCGCGATCCGCGGACCGGTCGGGTGCGGGCTGTGCGGCATTGAAAGCCTCGAACAGGCGCGCCGCACGCCCTCGCGGGTCGAGGGGAGCGTCGTTGCCTTTCATGCGCGGGACCTGCTGAGCGCCATGCAGGCGTTGTCTCCGCTTCAGACCTTGAACCAGCAGACGAGGTCCGTTCACGCGGCCGCGTTCTGGCGTCCCCGCACCGGCATAACACTGGTCAGGGAGGACGTCGGCCGACACAACGCGCTCGACAAGCTCGCCGGTGCCATCGTCCGCGACGGCAGCTCGGCCCGCGACGGCGCCGTGCTGCTGACCAGCCGCGTTTCGGTGGAAATGGTGCAGAAGGCAGCCATGATCGGCGCGCCGGTCGTCGTCGCGGTTTCCGCGCCGACCGCGCTCGCCATCCAGACCGCGAACGAGGCGGGTATCACGCTGCTCGCCGTCGCCCGCGACGACGGATACGGCGTCTTCACGCATCCGCGTCGCGTGCTGCTGCCCGAACAGGCCGCGCCGCATGCCGGCTGCTGATCTCGGGGCTGCGACAATGGCGATGCAAGCCGTATCACCGGATCAATTGGCCGGCGCGCGCATCGAGGTCCAGGCTCCGGAACGATCGTTGCTGGTTGCTTCCCTGCTGAGCCTGTCAGGCGGCTTCCTCGACGCATATACGTGGCTCTCGCTCGGCGTGTTCGCGAGCTCGCAGACCGGCAACGTCGTCTTTCTCGGGATCGATGCGCAGTCCGGGCAGTGGCAGCGCATGCATCACCATCTGCTTCCGCTTGCAGCCTTCATCCTGGGCTCGCTGGTGGCGGTTCGCAGCCGGGCGATTCTGGGCTGCCTCGTCGGGGAGATCCTGTGTCTGGCTGCGGCGATGCTGCTGCTTCATCATGTTCCCGACGAGATCACGATTCTCGTCCTCTCGTTCGGCGTCGCGCTGCAATCGGCGAGCTTCAGGCAGGTCGGCCATTGGAAATATCTCTCGGTCACCGTCACCGGAAACATGCTTCGCGCGATCGACCAGGTCGTTGCCGGCTCTGATCGCGATGCGGCGCGCGGCGCCGGAACGATGCTCGTGCTGTGCCTGATGTTCCTGCTCGGAGCCGCCCTCGGCGGCTGCGTGACGAGGTGGCTGGGAACGTGGAGCCTCGCTCTGCCGATTGCCTGCTCTGCGTGCGTTCTCTGGCTCTGCCGCCGGCCAGGCCATCCGCGCTGAAGCCAAGGCGTCCATGCCATTCGGCAAAAGAACGTTCGTTCGCGGAAGCGTGCGGGCCATGCGGTCCGTACACTTTCGTTCATTGCCGCAAACATGCGTCCGGCATCGACTGCCATGGGGGGCGAGGGATGAACGACGTCCGCAACGAGACCGATAGCCTGGATAATGCGAAGGCCATTGGCGCGGCAACCGCTGCAGTGCCCGAGATCGACGACGGTCCGCAGCCGGCCGCACGTGTGCTGGCAGAACGCCGCTGAACGGGAGCTTGTCCGATGGATCCGACGGCTCTCCTCCTGTCGCGGCTGCAATTCGCCTTCACCATCTCGTTCCATATCATCTTTCCCGCGTTCACGATCGGGCTGGCCGCCTGGCTCACGGTGCTCGAAGCGATGCACCAGCACACCGGCAAGCCGGTCTACCGCATCCTGTTCGAGTTCTGGCTGAAGATCTTCGGCGTGGCCTTCGGCATGGGCGTGGTCTCGGGCGTGGTGATGGCGTTTCAGTTCGGAACGAACTGGAGCGTGTTGTCGCGGATGTCGGGCCCGATCCAGGGGCCGCTGCTCTCCTACGAGACATTCACCGCCTTCATGCTGGAGGCGGGCTTTTTCGGTATCCTCATCTTCGGTCGTCCCCGGGTGCCGCCGTGGTTCTACCTGTTCTCGACCGCGATGGTCGCGCTGGGAACGACGCTTTCGGCGTTCTGGATCATGGTCAACAACAGCTGGATGCAGGTGCCGACCGGCTACGTCCTGCAAAACGGCCAGTTCGTCCCCAGCGACTGGGTCCAGATCATCTTCAACCGGGTGGTCTGGGTCCGCTTTCCGCACATGCTGCTGGCGTCCTACCTCACCGGCGCGTTCTGCGTGGCCGCAACCGGCGCGTGGTATCTGCTGCGGCGGGCCTATCGCGCGGAAGCTCACGTCATGCTGCGGATGGGCCTCGCGCTTGCGGCGGTGCTGCTGCCGGTCCAGCTCCTGATCGGGCATCTCGTCGGTGACTACGTCCACGATTATCAGCCGGCCAAGTTTGCGGCGATCGAGGCGCGCTGGCACGACGAGCAGCCGGCCTCGGAGGTGCTGATCGCGATCCCCGATCCGAGCACCGAGTCGAACAGATATGCCCTGTCGATTCCGGTGCTCGGCAGCGTCATCGGCAGCATGAGCCTGACGTCGAAGGAGGTCGGGCTGACCAGCTTCGCGCCGCAGGACCGGCCGCCGGTCGTAATCCCGTTCTTTGCGTTCCGCATCATGGTCGGCTGCGGCCTCGTGATGCTCGGGCTCGCCTGGCTCGGGACCTGGCTTGGCCTCAAGCATCGGCTCGATCGGAACCGGTTGCTGCTGTGGGGCATCTTCCTCAGCTTCCCGCTGCCATGGATCGCGATCCTGACCGGCTGGTACACCGCGGAGGTCGGCCGCCAGCCCTGGACGATCTATGGCGTATTGCGAACCGCCGATGCCGTGACGCCATCCCTGACGGCGGCGGCAGCGACGGTTTCGCTGATCCTGTTCGTTGCGGTCTACGCGTTCATCTTCTCGTTCGGGACCTACTACATCTACCGGCTGCTGCGCGCCGGGCCGGCCGGGCTCGGCGGCAAGCCCCTGCACGTTCCCGTCCCCAACCGGCCGATGTCGCTCGCCGACGGGGGGCCGGCTTTGCACGGCAGTCTCGAAGCGGGAGAATAGACATGGTGATGTTCTGGGTTGCGCTGCTGGCCATCAGCATTCTGATCTATCTTCTGCTGGACGGGTTCGATCTCGGCGTCGGGATGCTGTTCGGCCTCGCTGACGGCGAGGCGAGGCGTGCGGAGATGCTGCGCACGATCGCTCCGGTCTGGGACGGCAACGAGACCTGGCTCGTCGTCACCGGCGTGATCATGTGGGGTGCGTTCCCCCTGGTCTATTCCATGCTGATGCCTGCTCTTTACATCCCGGTCGTGGTGATGCTGCTGGGATTGATCCTGCGCGGTGTCGCGTTCGAATTTCGCGGCAAGGCCTCGCGTTCGCGCCGGGTGTGGGACGTCAGCTTCACAATGGGATCATTTGCCGCCAGCTTCATGCAAGGCGCGATGGTCGGAGCGCTCGTCGAGGGACTGCAGTTCTCCAACGGTGAATATACCGGCGGAACATTCGGCTGGCTCACCGGCTTTTCGGTCCTGTGCGGGATCGGCCTGTGCTTCGGCTACGCGCTGCTCGGTGCATGCTGGCTCGTGCGAAAGTGCGAGGGCCCGGTCCGCGAAGCGACGCGGCGTCAGATCCCGTTGCTCGCGGTCGCTGTGCTGGCTTTCCTTGTGGTGGTCTTCGCGCATGCCCTCGTCGAGCATCTGCCAATCCTGCGCCGATGGACCGAGCGACCCTATCTGTTCGCGTTTCCCCTCATCGGCGCCGGCGCCGCCGCAATGCTCGCCACCAGTATCCTGCGCGGGGACGATTACTGGCCGTTCCACATGGTGGCGCTGATCTTTGCGTCGGCCTTCGGCACGCTTGCCTTGTCGTTCTGGCCCTACATGATCCCGTTCGTCGTGACGATAGACGAGGCGGCGGCGCCCCGCGCAAGCCTCGCCTTCATGTTCTGGGGTGCCGGCCTGTTCGTGTTTCCGCTGATGCTGCTTTATGTCGCCGTGGGTTATCGCGTCTTTCGCGGCAAGACGGACATGGCGGCGGATTACGACTGACGGCTGCAGGTGCGAACAGCGGAGCAAAGGAAAGGCGCCGGCTTCGGCGCCTTTCTCGTTCGGGACACTTGACGTCCTTGTTCAGGTCTTGGGCATGACGCCGGGGCCATTGACCGGCCATTGCGCGACCAGCTTCTCGTCGATGTTGAAATGCTGGGCCACCAGCTTGGGCGGCGTGTGCGTCAGCCAGTTGGAGAGCGAGACCTCTTCGTAGCGGGGTGCACGGAACACACCGATGAACTGCAGCTCGGTATCTCCGACGTTCTCGACATAGTGACCGAGGTTGCGTCGGACATAGCCGATGTCGCCGGCCGAGAAATCGGTGGTCAGCGCGTTGGGACCGGTGTCGAACACGGTCATCCGCGCCTTGCCCTTGATGTAATACTGCCACTCGTCGGCATTCGGGTGCCAGTGCATCTCCCGCACCGCGCCCGGCGGCATCGTCACCAGTGCCGCGGCGATGGTGGTGGCGACCTTGAAGTTGCTGCTGTCGGCGACGCGGATACTTCCGGCGGCACTCTCCTTGAGCGGGGCCGAGCTGCCGAGCGAATAAATGAAGGGATAGGGCGGGGCTTCTGCGTTCCTGGTGATCGCGGCGCGATCGGCGGCGAGATCGCCGGGCACCGTCCCCTGGAAGATCCAGAGATTGTGCAGCGGAATCTTCGAGAAGGTGTCGGCCGGGACGCCGAAATTCTTTGCCAGCACCTCGGGCGGAGTGTGGGCAAGCCAGTCCGTCACCAGCAGCGTGTTGAACTCGTTGGCGTGGCCGTCGTCGAAGCAGATCACGAACTCGCAGCCGTCGGGCCCGAGGCCTTGCAGCGAGTGCGGCGCCCCCGCCGGAAAATACCAGAGGTCGCCGGCCTTGAGGTCGCCGACATAGGGGCGCCCCTGCGTGTCGAGCACCGTGATGCGGCAGGAGCCGTAAGTCATGATCGCCCACTCGGCGGCCTGATGCCAGTGCAGCTCGCGGATGCCGCCGGCGGCCAGGCGCATGTTGACGCCGGAGATCTCCTTGGAGATGGCGAAATCCTCGACGGTGACTTGACGAGCCCAGCCGCCATTCTGGATGCGCTTCGGCGCGTTGTTGAACGAGGCCCAATCCATCGGCAGGCCGCCGACGTCGGTTGCGGGCGGGGTTTGTACCGAGGGAAACTGCTTGGCCAATGCCGGATTCTGCGGACCGGGATCGGTCAGGCTTCCGGGGCTCCTGGCGTTGATGGCGCCTTGCGGCGGCTCATCGGGATTGCCGAAGGTTGCAGCCTGCGCACTCGCGCCGACCATGGCGGCGCCTGCCGCAGACACGGCCAGTAGATCACGTCTCGAAAACATCTCTGGTTCCTCCTGAAATCGTTCAAAGCCCTCCGCTTCCTTGGGCTCCGGCCACGAAGCCTAGTTTCCGGTCTCCGGTTCAGCTTCCGGGAACAGCGCTCTTTTTGTCGGAATGCACTGGGACGGACCGGCCAGTTTCAGCGTACGCAATCGGAAAAATTGCCTTCGTTTTGAAAAGACAGCGATGCCCGCGCGATCCTTAACTCACCGGAATTGTCATATTGAGAGACATCGAAATGACCACGAAATCGGTTCGTCCCTATCGTGAACCCGCCGGCGGCTGGGGTGCGCTCAAGGCGCTCGGCGAGGCTCTGCTGCTGCAGGGAGTGCCGCTGAAGGGCGCGGCGACCCTGCGCCGGATGAACCAGCCGGAGGGCTTCGATTGTCCGGGTTGCGCCTGGCCCGATCCGAAGCACACATCGTCGTTCGAGTTCTGCGAGAATGGCGGCAAGGCGGTCGCCTGGGAGGCGACATCGAAGCGCTGCACGCCGGAATTCTTCGCCGAACATACCGTCACCGAGCTTGCGGGCTGGAGCGACTACGAGCTCGAAATGGTCGGCCGGCTCACCCACCCGATGGCCTACGATGCCGCATCCGACCGCTATCTCCCGGTGCAATGGAGCGATGCGTTCGAGACGATCGGGCGCGAGCTCCAGGCGCTGCCTGATCCGAACATGGCGGAGTTCTACACCTCGGGGCGGACCTCGAACGAGGCCGCCTTCCTCTATCAGCTGTTCGTGCGCGAATACGGCACCAACAATTTCCCCGACTGCTCGAACATGTGCCACGAGGCGACCAGCGTCGGTCTGCCGCACTCGCTCGGCGTCGGCAAGGGCACCGTGCTGCTGGAGGATTTCGACAAGGCCGATTGCATCTTCATCTTCGGCCAGAATCCGGGCACCAACAGCCCGCGGATGATGACGAGCCTGCGCAATGCGGCGCGCCGCGGCGCCTCCATCATCTCGTTCAATCCGTTCCGCGAGCGGGCGCTGGAGCGCTTCCAGGCGCCGCAGAGCCCGGTCGAGATGATCACGCTGTCGTCGACGACGATCAGCTCGAAGCTGTTCCAGGTGCGGGTCGGTGGCGACGTCGCCGTCCTCAAGGGGATCATGAAGATACTGGTCGAGGCGGACGAGTCCGCCCGCGCGGCTGAGCAGCCGGAGATTCTGGACTGGGATTTCATCCGCGGCCACACGCTCGGCGTCGAGGCTTTGATCGACGACCTTAAGCGCACGCAATGGCCCGATATCGAACGTCAGTCCGGCCTGACGCGCGAAGACATGGAATATGCGGCCGGCGCCTATATGAAAGCGGAGCGGGCCATCCTCGTCTACGGCATGGGCGTCACCCAGCACTGGCGCGGCGCGAGCAACGTCCAGCAGATCGCGAACCTTGCTCTGTTGCGCGGCAATGTCGGGCGCAAGGGCGCCGGCGTCTGCCCGGTTCGCGGTCATTCCAACGTGCAGGGCGATCGCACCGTGGGTATTACGGAGGTTCCCAAGGCGGACTTCCTCGACCGCCTCGAGCAACGCTTCGGCTTCAAGCCGCCGGCCGCGCCGGGACATAACGTGGTGACGGCGCTGGAAGCGATGATCCGCGGCGAAGTGAAGGCCTTCTTCGCGATGGGCGGCAATTTCGCCGCGGCCATTCCGGACTGGCAGGCGACCCGGGCGGCGCTCGGCAAGCTCGATCTCACCGTCCACGTCTCGACCAAGCTCAACCGCAGCCACCTGATCCACGGCCGCGCCGCCCTGATCCTGCCGTGTCTCGGCCGCACCGAGATCGACGTCCAGGAGACGGGACCGCAGTCGATCACGGTGGAAGATTCGATGTCGATGGTGCATGCGTCCGGCGGACGCAACAAGCCGGCGTCGGAGCACCTGCTCAGCGAGATCGCGATCATCGCCGGCGTCGCCAAGGCGACGCTGGGCGGGCGCACGGTGGTGGATTGGGACGCGTTCGTCGCCGATTACGACCGCATCCGCGATGCGATCGAGGCGGTGTTCCCGATCTTCCAGGGCTACAACTCCCGCATCCGCGTCCCCGGCGGATTCCATCTCACTTCGACGGCGCGCGAACGCATCTGGGCGACGCCGTCGGGCAGGGCGAATTTCCTGGTGTTTCCGGGCTGCGGCGAGGATCCGCCGCTGAGTGACGACGATGTCCTGTGGCTCACCACCATACGCAGCCATGACCAGTACAACACCACGCTCTACTCGATGTCCGATCGATATCGCGGCGTGTTCGGCCAGCGCGACGTGGTGTTCCTCGACGAATGCGAGTTGAAGAAGCGTGGGCTTGCCGACGGCGATCGCGTCGACCTGATCACCGCCTCGACCGACGGCGCCGAGCGGATCGTGCGCAACTTCCGCGTCGTGGCCTATTCCTTTCCGGCCGGCTGCTGTGCGGCGTACTATCCGGAGACCAATCCGCTGGTGCCGCTGTACGCCCGTGACCCCGTCAGCTTCACGCCCTCATACAAGGGCGTGCCGATCCGCCTGGTGCGCTCGGCTGGCACCGAGTAATTGAAGCATCGCCGGAAGACCGGATTGTTGCCAATCCGTCGCCACGGATGTCGGCAGGGTGAACCAGAAGCGGGCGCCCCCATGGGCGGCGCTGCGCTCCGCGCCGATCCGGCCTCCATGGGCTTCGACGATCGAGCGGCAAATGGAAAGTCCCATCTGCCGAAGCTCCTCTTTTGCGTTTTCGCGGCACCTTTGCCGAAAACGCACGAAACTCCGATCGGACGACTAGGCCATCTCAATGGCTGGTCTTGTCACGCCGAAGCGCCGCTCGAACTCGGCCACGTCGACAACACCGCGCCGATGGGTGCCGTCGCCGATCTTGCGGTCGCCGTCCCAGGCCTCGACCTCGAACAGGACGCTCCTGGCTTCGACCGCGACGACGCGGGCGATCGCGCGCACCGAGCGGCCGACGGGTGTCGCCGCCAGGTGGCGGACATTGACCATCATTCCGACGCTGACATGGCCCGCCGGCAGAAGCGGCGCAACCGCCGATCCGGCGGCCATCTCCATGTGCAGGATCATCGTCGGCGTGCCGTAGACTGCCGGCATTCCCGGGACCACATGGCCGACCGTC
Organism: Bradyrhizobium sp. AT1; assembly: GCF_001590795.1. Classification (GTDB taxonomy): domain Bacteria; phylum Pseudomonadota; class Alphaproteobacteria; order Rhizobiales; family Xanthobacteraceae; genus Bradyrhizobium. The sequence goes on along the minus strand of NZ_JXDL01000001.1, from coordinate 2,063,988 downwards.
ATCTCGGGTGTGACGGTCACCAGCTTCTCCGCCGTCGCGCCGGCGGTCACCTTCTCAAGCGGATTCATGGCTCAGTCCCGTCTCTGCCTCGGTCGTGGAGGGGTTGGAGGGCGCATCTGCGTGCGGCGCGCGCCCGGTGATCCAGTTGCTGAGCCGGTCGAGATAGAGATAGACCACCGGCGTGGTGTAGAGCGTCAGCACCTGCGACAGCATCAGGCCGCCGACGATCGTGTAGCCGAGCGGCTGGCGCAGCTCCGCGCCGGTCCCGCTGCCGATCATCAGCGGCACACCGCCCAGCAGCGCCGCCATCGTGGTCATCAGGATCGGGCGGAAGCGCAATGTGCAGGCCTGGTAGATCGCCTGTTCCGGACTGAGCCCCTGCTGGCGCTCCACCTCGAGGGCGAAATCGACCAGCATGATGCCGTTCTTCTTGACGATGCCGATCAGGAGAATGATGCCGATAATGGCGATGACGCTGAGATCCGTGTGGACGGCCAGCAGCAGCAGCAGGGCGCCGATGCCCGCCGAGGGCAGCGTCGACAGGATCGTGATGGGATGGATCAGGCTTTCGTAGAGCACGCCGAGGATGATGTAGATCACGATCAGCGCCGCCCCGATCAGCAGCGGTGTGCCTCGCAGTGAGGACTGAAAGGCCTGCGCGTTGCCCTGGAACGAGGTCGACAACGAGGCGGGCTTGTTGGTTTCCGTCTCGATCTTCTGGATCGCCGCCACGGCATCGCCCAGCGCAACGCCGGGCTTCAGGTTGAACGAGATCGTCACCGAAGGAAACAGGCTCTGGTGATTGATCAGGATCGGCGCCGGCTTGATGACGGCGTGGACCAGTGTGCTCAGCGGGACCTGCTGGCCGGTCGACGAGTTCAGGTAGATGTCCTTGAGCGCCTCGGGCCCGTACTGAAAGCGCGGATCGACCTCCATCACGACGTGGTACTGGTTCAGCGAAGTGAACATGGTGGAGACGATGCGCTGGCCGAAGGCATCGTCGAGCGCATTGTCGATCGTGGTGGGCAAGATGCCGAAGCTCGAGGCGACCTCGCGATTGACGGTGACCTCCAGACGCGGGCCGGCATTGGCCTGGTCGCTTGCGACGTCGGTGATGAGGTCGAGCGCGCGGAGCTTATCCAGGAAGATCGCCGACCAATGGGTGAGCTCGCTGGAATCGGCGTCCGTCAACGTGTACTGATATTGCGTTTTCGACAGGCGCGCGCCGATCGTGATGTCCTGTGCCGCCTGCATGTAGAGCGTGATGCCCTGGATGTGGGCCAGCTTTGGCCCCAGCCGCGCGATGATCTGGTCGGCGCTGGCCTTGCGCTCCGGCTTGGGCTTCAGGACGATGAAGATGCGCCCCTGGTTGAGCGTTGCCGTCGGTCCGCCCGGACCGATATAGCTCGCCACCGACTGGATCGCGGGGTCTTTCGAAAGGATGCCGACGATCGCCTGCTGGCGTTCGGACATTGCCGGGAAGGAGATGTCCTGGGCGGCCTCGGTGATGCCGACGATCTGTCCGGTGTCCTGCTGCGGGAAGAATCCCTTCGGGATGATCACATAGAGGTAGCCCGTCAGCGCGATGGTCGAGAGCATGACCAGCAGCGTCGCGAAACGATGGCGAAGCACGACGCGAAGGCCCCGCGCGTAGAGCGCGAGCAGGGCATCGAAGCCTCGCTCGAACAGCAGATAGACCCGGCCGTGCTTCCTTCGTGAATGGTCCTTCAAGAGGCGCGCGCACATCATCGGCGTCAGGGTGAGCGAGATGATCAGTGAGAGCAGCAGCGAGGCGGTGATCGTAACGGCGAATTCCTGGAACAGCTTGCCGACATAGCCGCCCATCAGGAACAGCGGAATGAACACCGCGATCAGCGACAGCGTGATCGAGACGATCGTGAAGCCGATCTCACTGGAGCCTTTGAGCGCGGCCTCCAGCGGTGTCATGCCCTGCTCGAGGTGGCGCACGATGTTCTCGATGACGACGACGGCATCGTCGACCACGAAGCCGACGGCGATCGACAGCGCCATCAGCGAGAGGTTGTCGAGGCTGTAGCCGAGCACGTAGAGGACCGCGAACGTTCCGATCAGCGCCAGCGGAACCGTGATTGCCGGGATGAGGGTAGCCCAGAAATTCCGCAGGAACAGGAATATGACCATCACCACGAGCGCGACCGTCAGCAGCAGCGTGAACTGGACGTCGGAGACCGCGGCGCGGATGGTGGCGGTGCGATCGGCAGCGACCGTCACCTTGATCGCGGGCGGAACGGAGGCCTGCAGTTGCGGCAGCAATTTCTTGATGCGGTCGACCGTCTCGATGACGTTGGCGCCGGGCACCCGCTGGACTGCGAGGATGATGGCCCGCTCCTTGCCGTACCAGCCGGCCAGGAGATCGTTTTCGGGCGCCTCGATCGCCGTCCCGACGTCGCGTATCCGCACCGGCGAGCCGTTGCGATAGGCGATGATGAGATCGTCATAGGCCGCGGGCTTCAACAGCTGGTCGTTGGTGTTCAGGGTGTAGGTGACACGCGGACTGTTCAGCGTGCCCTTGGGCAGGTCGACATTGGCGCCAGCGATGACGTTGCGGACGTCTTCGAGGCCGATGCCGCGGGCGGCAAGCGCCTGCGGATTGACGCGGATGCGGATCGCGGGCTTCTGCTGTCCGCCGATGCCGACGAGACCGACGCCGGGAACCTGCGATATCTTCGGCAGCAGGATATTCTCTGCATAGGCGTCGACCGTGGTGAGCGGCAGCGAGTCCGACGTCAGCGCGAGCAGCATGATCGGCGTCTCCGCCGGATTCACCTTCCTGATCGTCGGCGGGTAGGGGATGTTCGGCGGCAGGAAGGGGCTAGCGGCATTGATCGCGGCGAGCACGTCTACCGCCGCGCTGTCCACTGTGCGCGTTAGCTCGAACTGCACCGTGAGCTGTGCCACGCCGAGCGCACTTGACGAGGTGAGCTGCGTGATGCCGGGGATCTGGCTGAGTTGCTGCTCGAGCGGCGTGGCGAGCGAGGAGGCGATGGTGCCGGGATCGGCGCCGGGCAGTTGCGCCGAGATCTGGATGGTCGGATAGTTGACGTTCGGCAGCGCACCGACAGGCAGCAGCGGATAGGCCGCAAGGCCGCACAGCAGCACGCCGGCCATCAACAGTGCGGTTGCGATCGGCCGCAGGATGAAGGGCGCGGAAAGGTTCATGGGATCGCATCCTGCACGGCGCTCTGCAGGTCGGCTTCACGCGCGGCCTTGCCGTGCAGCTCATGAACGCGGCTGCCTTCCGCCAGGCGATACTGGCCGTCGACCACGACGACGTCGCCCGGTTTCAGCCCCTGGTCGATCAGGGCCTGTCCGTCGCTGATCTGCGCGACGTGGACGGGCCGCAGGGCGACCGTCTGGTCCTTGGCGACGACATAGACATAGCTGCCATTCGGGCCTTGTTGCACGGCCGAGCCGGCGACGGTGAGCGCATCCTTCTGAATCTCGAGCAGCAGGCGTGCGTTCACCAGCTGGCCCGGCCAGAGCCGATGTTCTTGGTTCGCAAACACCGCCTTGAGCTGGACGGTGCCGGTGGTCCCTGCGATCTCGTTGTTGACCAGCAGCAGCGTGCCCTCACCGAGCTTCATCTTGTTGTCCTGGCTGTAGGCGATGACCTTCAGCTCGCCCTTTGCGGCGTGCTGCTGGATCACGGGGAGGTCCGTTTGCGGCAGGGTGAACAGCAGCGAGATCGGCTCGATCTGAGTGACGACGACGAGGCCGTTGGGATCGGTCGGGTGAATGACGTTGCCGACGTCGATCTGGCGAACGCCGGTGATGCCGGGAATCGCCGACGTCAGGCGCGTGTAGCTGAGCTGGACATTGGCCTCGTCGATCTGGGCCTGGTCCGCCTTCACGGCGGCCTTGAGCTGCGCCACCTGCGCGGTCTGCGTCTCGATCAGCTGCGGGGTCGCATAGCCCTTGTCGCCGAGCTGATTGTAGCGGGAGAGATTGGCCTCGGCATTGGCGAGCTGCGCCTGGTCCCTGTCGCGATTGGCGGTCAGCTGCTCGATCTGTGCTTCGTAGGGCCGTGGATCGATCTGGGCGAGCAGGTCGCCGGCCTTCACCGTCTGTCCTTCGGTGAAGGCGATCTTGACGATCTGTCCTTGAATCTGGCTTCGCACCACGTCGGTGTTGTAGGCGATCACCGTGCCGATGCCGCGTAGATAGATCGGAACGTCCTTGCCCGTGACGGTCGCGGCGACCACGGGGACTGCGGCGGGCAACGGCGTGGCCGTCACGGCCGCCTTCCGGTCGATGCCGAGAAACCAGAAGCCTGCGCCGCCGAGGATCACGACGAGCGTTACGAGCGCAATGGTGAGGTTCCGCTTCACGGTGTGATCGTCCTTCTTGATCTCAGGGATTGCCGGAGCCGACGATTGGGGGCATGTCGACTGTGGAAGTGGGGCCGGGTACCGGCACGGTCGGACTGATTCCGGCGCTGCCGATCTCGGTCGAGCCCAGCGGGATTCCGACGCGCCCAACCGTCGAGGTCGAGGGCAGGGGCGAGGCAGCGATGCTGCTGCCCGTGCAATCGGTCGATGAGGGGCCGGAGAGCCCGCCGCCGTCGAACAACGCGCCTGATGACGCGCTGTCGCTCGATGGAGGACAGCCCATCATGCTCTGCATTGGATTGATCGGAGAGATGCCGGGCGTTGCGATCTCGGTCGATCCCAGCGGAATCCCCACGGGCCGCGTGGATTGCGGGTTGAGCGGCGACGTCGCGAGCATGCCGGCAGGCGGCTGCAGTCCCGGTACTGTTGTCTGAGCGATGGCTGCGCCCGGGACCAGCCACAGCATGCCGGTCGCAAGCACCAGATTGGTCCGGAATAGTCGGCGTGGCGGCGACCTGCGTGCGGCGGTCTTGCTTGATGAGTGCTGTTTGCGCATGGAGGATACTCCATCTGACTTGCATCGACGCTAGAAAGTTGCGATCGAGCCGGTATTTCCAGAACGCACGCCTTGCTCTCCGGCGGCACGACCACGTTGCCGCGTCACCAGTCGCTCCCGAAACGGCCTGCTATCTCAGGACAGCCCGCACGCGTGCGATCTCCCGGCTGCACGTGGCGGCGTCGCCGTTGCGATCGGCCGCTCGTGCGCGGTCGAGCGAATCGAGCGCCTCTATGAAGCCGGTGTCCTTGCCGCCCTCGGCTCGCGCGAGCGAGCGGGGCGTCGGCTGATGGCTGCGCAGCGCGTTGAGACTCTCCGGCTTCCAGCCATGGGAGCCTGCGTCCTTCTCGATGGCAAGATCCAGCTGGGCCTGCGCTTGCGCGATGTCGTCCGCGCAGGCTCGCGCATGCGCGGGGACTGTTGCGCACGAGAGCATGAAGCAGGCGATCCGGCACTTCGCGATGAATGACATTGTTCGATCCTATGCTCAGATTTCGACTGACGTCGGAAACGTTGTCGTGAATGACAGAGCACGCATCGAACGTCTTTCGCGTATGAACGCCGGCCGTTCACGCTTGCGAGAGATCATGTCAGGGATTTCAGCATGCATTGACGTGGTCGTCGGTTAGGATGGACCGGCGTGCGAAGTGGCAATGACAGTTATTTGCCGAAATACCCAGGCGAGCGGCGACGACTAGTGTCGCGTCATTCCAACCCGGAGTGATCCCGACATGAAAACCCTCAACGCTGGCCTCGCCTTCGCTGCCGCTCTTTCCCTGTTCGCGACCGTCACCCCGGTGCGCGCGGAGCCCCTGAAGAACATCGTCCTCGTGCACGGCGCCTGGGTGGACGCGTCCGGCTGGAAGCCGGTTTACGAAATCCTGACGAAGGAGGGCTTCCGCGTCACGATGGTGCAGGAGCCCGAAACGTCGTTCGCCGACGATGTCACGGCGGCAAAGCGGATTCTCGATCTCCAGGACGGCCCGACGCTCCTCGTCGGCCACAGTTATGGCGGCTCGATCATCACCGAAGCCGGCGTTCATCCGAACGTCGCCGGTCTGGTCTACGTCGCGGCGCACGCTCCCGACGTCGGCGAGGACGAATCCGCTCTGGGCAAGAAGACGCCGAGTGTGCTCGGCAAGACCGAAGGCGTCATCAAGATCACGCCCGACAAGTTCACCTATCTCGATCCCGTGCAATTCCCGAAGCTGTTTGCGCCGGATCTGCCGCGCGAGCGCGCCGAGTTCGTTGCGCGCTCCCAGGTTCCTGCCGCGGCGCAGGTGTTCAGCACGCCGCTGACGGCGGCTGCGTGGAAGACTAAGCCGAGCTGGGGAATCGTCGCCGGCGGCGACCAGATCATCAGTCCGGATCTCGAGCGCTGGTATTACGAGCGCGCCAAGAGCCAGACCACCGTGATCCCCGGCGCCAGCCACTCGGTCTACGAGTCCCATCCGAAGGAAGTGGCGGCCGTCATCGCACGCGCCGCGCGGAGCATCCAGCAGCAGCCCGCGACGCGCTGAAACCCTTTTGCCGGTTCTGACGCACGATCGGCAAAACGAAGGTCGGCGGAAGCGACAGCACTTCCGCCGACCTGATTGCACGATCCGGAGGACAATCATGAGCGCGATCCAGACGGGCAGCACTGTTCTGAACTGGAGCGTCACCACGATGAAGCGAGCCGGCCCGCGCGCTGGATGATTTCAGGGGGCCTAAGGGTGTCCACGCCCTTGTTAGTCTCGACGCCTGGCTCGAGCCGTCTTCTCGAAAAAAAGGGGCCGTCCCTTGGGGGAGGACGGCCCCAAGATGCTCGTTAGCCCAGGGAGGAGGAAGGCTCGAGCGGTGACTTGGGGGGGCTCAGTCACCTAGCACGCACATCATCGCCGATCCGGTCGCACAAGTATTTCAAGAACCCCCGACTGTTTGTCATTTCGCATGCGTCACGGGAAATCAGTGGGCATCACGTGAGCCACGAACTTGGATGTCGAAACCGGCTCGGGCCGCCTCAGCGAAGCCGAAGCATTCCGGCAGGCGCAGCGCCAGCGTGCGGGCGTGTCATCCGTGATCCGCTTGAAGACGGTGGAGAAATGCGCCTGGGTGGAGAATCCGACGGTCAGCGCCACCTCGACGAGAGGCATCTTTGAATTCGCCAGCAGCGATTTCGCACGCTCGATGCGCTGATGCAGCAGATACTCGCGCGGCCGATATCCAGTCGCAGCGCGAAACTGGGCTGCGAAATGCATCCGGGACAGACCTGCGACCTCGGCGAGTTCGGACAGGCTGATATGGTGCTCGAAGTGCATCCCGACATATTCCTCGACGCGCCGCAGCCGCCATTTCGGCAGGGCATTTACGCGCGCGGGCGGCAGCTCGCGCCGGGCAAGGTGCATGGCCAGCGTCTGGCCGATACACCGTGCGAAGTCCGGGTCGGCCGAGTGGCCGCGTTCGGTCAGCGCTTTTGCGAGCTGTTCGGCAAAGGGGTCGCGAAGCAGGATGAGGTCGTTGAGGTCTTCGGAAAGGGCATATCCAGCTCCAGGCCGCCGGGGCGGAAAATAGTTGCTGGCGGAAACGTGGAAGTGGAGGAAATCGCAGGGCGTGCTGAATTGCGCACTGAGCTGCTGCGACGGCGCGCCGATATACAGCGTGCCAACCGGCATGACGCCGTCGAAGATGGTGCGACGGCCTCTGGTCAGCCTGGCGCGGGTCGTCTTCAAGGCGATGCCGAAGAAGTATTGGTCCGCGGGTGTCGTCGCATCTTCGTGGCTCATGCCCGTTTGTGGGCTGGTCCAGCGCGAGATCATGATGTCGTCGGACGCGCTGCGGGCCGCCTCGGACAGCTGACGCCAGCTCCGTTCAAGCGGGAAGGCGCGGGTCTCGCGCGGCCAGGCGGGTTCGCGGCGGGTGGGTCGATACGTCGTCCTGGCGCCGGCCGCTTGCATGTCTGTGAGCATCGTTCGTCCCCTTGTCTTGAATTCCGGTGCCGTCTTGACGGCTGCCGAGGGCGTTTGGTCGATGCTTGAACGATAGGTGCGATATCACCGCAGGGCCCGTTAAGGATGCTGAAGCGGTATTAGATTTTGCAAATGCGAGCGGGCCACAATCGCCGGACAGCCTGATTAAGCTGAGCGGAATCATACGGATGCGCTGTGAGACCCGATGTCGGTGCTACCGGCCCAGACGGTCGGGCGCAGGCCCTGATTCAGGTCAGGCGCGCCGTGGCGTCAATGCCGGGGGCGAGGCCCGGCGCGATCGTCTGTGCCGGGGGAACTGCGGATTCGTGCGAATAGGAAATCGCTTGCGTCTCGGGGCGCTGCTGGTTCACGGCCTGCAGGCAGTTTGCGCGCGGCGGATCGCCCGCGCCGAACAGCTATTTCGAGGAAACCAAGATGGCCCGCTGAGCCGTAGCGCGAAACGGACGCTGGACTACGGCGTCTGGCCGGCCAGCGCCTCTTCGAGGCAACGGATGATCTCGTCGCCGCTGGAAGGCTTGCCGAGATAGCAATGCGCGCCCGCCGCCATCACGCGCTGGCGCACCGAGTCGCTCGGAAATGCCGTCATGAAGATGATCGGAAAGCGCCGGCCGGAGGCGATCAAGCGGGCCTGAAGTTCGTCGCCGGTGATGACGGGCATCTGGACGTCGGCGATCATGCAGGCCGGGTCGTCTTCAGGCGGCTTTCGCAGGAAATCCACGCCAGACTCGTAGGCACGGGCATCGTAGCCCAGCGATCGCACGAGGCTCGCAAGCGAGGTGCGAACGCCTTCGTCGTCGTCTACGATCGCGATCACCGGGGTCTTGGCCATTGGCACACAATCCTGACCGCGGTGTTCCGCAAGGAGGGCATCTCCCTTTGCACGGCCGATGGCGCCTTATGCCTCGGAGGCGGGACCGCCGAAACTATACTCAGGTTTGGTCCGTAGTCCTGCGGGTTTGGGATGTCCCGAGCGCCTCGGCCTTGCGGACGAGGTCGGCCAGCGACCTGACCCCCATCTTTCGCATGACGTTCCCGCGGTGGATCTTGACCGTGATCTCGCTCAGTCCGATCAGGGCGGCGACCTGCTTGTTCATCAGGCCGGCGGTGACATGGCCCATCACCTCGCGTTCGCGCGCGGTCAGCGTTTCGTACTGGGCGCGGATATCCTCCTTGGCTGCGGCTTCGGTGCGATGTTGCGCGTCGCGCTCGAGCGCGGCCGTCACGGCGTCGAGCATATCCTGGTCGCGAAACGGCTTGGAAAGGAAATCGACGGCGCCGGCTTTCATGGCGCGCACCGACATCGGGATGTCTCCATGGCCCGTCATGAAGATGATCGGGTGGCTGATGCCCTGCCGGACGAGCTGGCTCTGCAGATCGAGCCCGCTCACGCCTGGCAGGCGGACGTCCAGCACGATGCAGCCGGGCCCGTCGGGCAGCGAGCCCCCAAGGAGCTCCGCCGGCGAGCCGAACAGGCGCGTCTCGAGGCCGACCGAGCGGAACAGACTGTCGAGCGAGGTGCGGATGCCCGTATCGTCATCGACGATGATGACAGTCGCACTGGAGGGGGGCGCCGGCGGCGGGGCCTGATTTGGTCGTATCATGGCAAGGTGTGTTGTTTGCTGTGTGGCAGTGTCAAGTGGAAGATCGCTCCCGAGCCCGGGGTGCTCGTCACCGACAATTGGCCGCCGTGAGCTTCCACCGTGGTTCGGCAGATCGCAAGCCCCATGCCCATTCCGCCCTCCTTCCTCGTGAAGAATGGGTCGAACAGGCGTGGCAGGTCATCCGGGTTGATGCCCGGGCCGCTGTCCTGCACCGTGATCGCGAGGGTTTCGCTGTCCAGGATGCCGGCGCGCAGCGTGACGGTGCGGGAACCTGGTCGGCCCGACATGGCTTGGCCGGCATTGACCAGAAGGTTGACCAGGACCTGCTGCAGCTGAATCCGGTCGCCGCGAACCGGCGGCAGGCCCTGCTGCGCTTCGACCGTCAGGGCGACGTCGTCCTTGGCGAGCTCGCGCGCGACAAGGGCCGTCGCCTCCTCGATCACTTCGCCGATCTCCAGCATATCCTGCTGAGGCGGAGCCTTCTTCAGGAAGGTCCGGATGCGGGTCACGATTTCGCTGGCACGGCGACCCTGGGCAACGACATGGCCGATGGTCGTCGCAACCTCCTTGAGGTCGGGGACGTCGCGCCGCAGCCACCGCAAGCCGGCCTCGCCGCTGGTGACGATCGCCGCCAGCGGCTGATTCACCTCGTGCGCAATGGAGGCGCTGAGCTCGCCGAGGGTGGCGACGCGCGCAGCGTGGGCGAGCTCGGCCTGCGCCGCGAGCAGCGCATCCTGCGCGTGCCTGCGCTCGGTGATGTCGACGACGAACACGAGCACGTTGTGGTCTCCGTCGGGGTCGGGCGGAAAGGTGATCGTGAACAGCACGGGCACCTTGCGCCCGTCCAGCCGCACGAGCTCGGTCTCCCCTTCGTGGAACTGCTGCCCTTTCGCGAATGCGACCAGCGCGTCGACAAAACTGCGATCATGATCGCCCAGCAGCCTGTGCACGTTCTCGATAAAGGCCGCAGAGCCGCTTGCGCCCGCCATCTTCTGCATGGCCGGATTGACGTCCGTGATCCTGGCGAGCCGGCGGGCATGAGCGACGAAATCGGGGTTCTTTGTCAGATGGTCGCGCAAATCCAGTCCTTCGATCCGCAGCGAATCAAGTGCCGCCCGCAGTTCGCTCCAGTCCTCCTCGACCACGCCGATCCGGCTCGCGTCGAACATCCGACGGTATCGGTGCTCGCTCTGCACCAGCGCGTTGTGCGCCGCTACCCGATCGGTGACATCGGTATGCGTTTCGAGCACCGCGCCGGGTTTGCCGAGATGGTCGTATTGGAGGGCCCATCTGGCGTCGACGGTGAGCACGGCGCCGGCCTTCGTCCGCTGCTGCACCCTGCCTTCCCATCGCCCGGTATCGAGCAGGCTGGCCTCGATGGCCTCCCGCCGGTCGGGATAGCTGGTCCGCAGCAGCCTGTCGGCGAGTTGCCCGAGCGCCTCGTCCACCGACCAACCATAGGTCTGTTCCGCGGTGTTGTTCCAGAACGTGATTATGCCGCCGCGATCCCTGACGAAGATCATGTCGTGCGAGAGATTGAGCAGGCGCGCCTGTGCCGCAAGCCGCGTCGTCGATGCGTGATTTTGCAGCACCAGAAGGGTCGTGATCCCGATCGCAGCGAGACTCATCAGGGCGCGAAGGGTAGGCGAGGTGAACGCCTCCAGATCATGCGATAGCAGGAAGGCGACGATGGTCAGCGTGCTGCAGCCGCCGGCGGCGACGATGATGTCGTTGCGCCGGTTCGTCCTCGCCGCAAGCAGAATCGCGACGACATAGAGAACTGCGACCGCGCCTTCGAGCGGTGTCAGCACGTCAATCATGAAGACCACGAAGGCAAGGACGGCGGACCACAACCGCCAGCCGACGCGGCTCATGGATGAACCCGTAGGCCGATCAAGGTTCGTCATCGTCGCAGGCGCTGATTGCTCTCATTCCAGGCGCGTTGATGCCGCGATTTGATCGCGATCACAACATAAGGCCAGGTGATTTTCGTGCTCTCTTGGAAGACCTCCTGAAATTTTGAGGCCGCCCGCGGGCGCAGGCGCGCGGATTTGCCTTGAGAACAAGGCTTTCCGTGATCGCGCCGGTCGAGGCCGTGACAACTTACCGCAGATGTCTCGAGCCGCCAGGAGGTCCGGGCTCGGACGCAGACGATGAGGTTCCGGTCAAGCTCCCCTGAGCCGTGATCATACCAACGTATGGTACGGCTAACCCGAGACCTTATCCATGCACCCGCGCGTAGAATGGAGCGTGCGGATCGCCGAACTACTCTGGTCCCATCGCATTCGGGCAAGCCGGCATGGCCTTGCCGCTGCGAACTGGGACAAGGAGATTCGGCGATGTCGCTGCAGATGTCATACTCGCAAAATGTCAAGGATCGTGTTGCCGCCGCTCTCGGCATCTCGTCGATCGACGGCTCGCAGTTGCGCCTCTCGAGACGATCGCCGCGATCCGGCGCGGAGCCGATGACGCTCTCCCTCGTGCATCTGGATGTCGCCCTGGCCATCGAGCCGCCAGCGTCGGACGTGGGGGGATCTGTCGGCCGCGAGCCGAGCTTCAAGGTGTCCGCGAAACGTCTTGCGGCCGTGTCCGTCGAAACCGACCGTGAGACGGGTGGCGAGGAGAGCACGGATCCGGTGATGCGGCGCCTTTCGGATGCGCTCGCGGCCACGAAGGCCATGCACAATCCCCATTGCGCCATCCTTGTCGACGCGCTGCGTCTGGCCATGCTGACCCGCAAGGCGAGCAGGCGGACGGAGGCCGGACGGGCCGAGTCCCAGCCGTCCGGGGACGATCACCAAGGTCAGGCCTGCCGGACGGTGCGGTCGTTGCAGAAATGGCGTCTCAAGCGCGTCATGCAATACATCGACGACAATCTGGACGCGAAGGTCACGCTGCAGCAGCTGGCCGCCGTCGCCGGCCTCAGCCGGATGCACTTCGCCGCGCAATTCCGGGCGGCCGTCGGCATGCGGCCCCACGACTATCTGCTAAGGCGACGGATCGAGCGGGCCCAGGAATTGCTGCGGCGGACCGACACTTCGCTCGTCGACATTGCCTTGACCGTCGGGTTCCAGACCCAGGCGCACTTCACGACGGTGTTCAAGCGCTTCACCGGCGATACGCCCTATCAATGGAGGAGCGCTCAGCTCGCCCAATTCCTGCCGGTGCCGCGCCCGGAAGCGAGGCTGTCATGAGCAGTGTCGGCATTCAGGCCCTGTTGCTGCCGCTGCTCGGCATTCACTCCGCGGTGACGCACCACGAACTGATGGGCGTGTTCGAGATCGCTCGCGGTCTCGGGACATCCTATCGATTTGCATCCTCCGAACCTGGTTCAGGGTGCCCTCCTGGGCCGCTTCACGCTGAATGTCTGCAGGGTCATCGCCGGAGGCGGCAGGCCTTCGATGCCCTCGATGGCTTCCCTGTTGAACGGCCTGCGCGCCGGGTGAGGTGTGCCGGCCAGTGCGCATCGGCCGCCGGCTGAAGCCGAGCCGGACCGCGTCGGCATCTCGCCGTCCTTGCGCCGGCGGAAGGTCTCTGACACGTAGCGGTTCTTGCGGCGGACCTGGACACGCCAGTTCCCGGAAGGCAATTGAATGAAGGTGGCCACGGTCGCGTGCACTCCCCAATTCGTGTGGGCTACGTGTGCACTGAGAGGCCAAAACAGGTACAAACGTGTGCAAATTCGGCTAGTTTGGAGTGCACATGTTCCGGGTTCATCCCATTGAGAACATAAGGTAAATCATTGAAATCGCCAGCCTATCGCTTCTCCGTGGCGCCCATGATGGATTGGACTGACCGGCACTGCCGGGTGTTCCACCGTCATCTGACGCGGCGGGCGCTGCTTTATACCGAGATGCTGACCACTGGCGCCATCATTCATGGCGACCGGGAGCGGCTGCTTGGGTTCGACACAATCGAGCACCCGGTCGCGCTTCAGCTTGGCGGCTCGGATCCGCACGAGCTCGCGCAGGCGGCGGCGATCGGCGAGGCGTTCGGCTATGACGAGATCAATCTCAATGTCGGCTGCCCGTCGGACCGCGTGAAGGACGGCCGCTTCGGCGCCTGCCTCATGGCGGAGCCGGAGCTCGTCGCGCGGTGCGTCGAAGCCATGAAGCGTGCTGTCGCCGTTCCCGTCACGGTGAAGTGCCGCATCGGCATTGATGATCAGGATCCGGAAGTCGCGCTCGATACGCTCGCGCGCGCCGTGGTCGCCTCCGGCTGCGACGCGCTGATCGTGCATGCGCGGAAAGCCTGGCTCAACGGTCTGTCGCCGAAGGAGAACCGTGACATCCCGCCGCTCGACTATGATCGCGTCTATCGTCTCAAGCGCGCAATGCCCGGCGTGCCCGTGATCATCAATGGTGGCATCCCTGGAATCGACGAAGCGAAAGCGCATCTTGCCCACGTCGACGGCGTCATGCTCGGTCGTGCCGCTTATCAGGATCCGTGGCGGCTGCTCACCGTCGATCCCGATATCTTCGGAGAGGCGGCGCCGCATGCGACCATGCAGGACGCGTTCGAAGCCATGATGCCCTATATCGAGCAGCAGCTTGCGCGCGGCACGCGGCTGCATGCGATCACGCGGCATTTCGTCGGCGCATTCCACGCGGTGCCCGGTGCACGGGCGTTCCGTCGTCATCTCGCCGAGCAGGGCGTGAAGCCGGGCGCAGGTCCCGAGGTGCTGCGCGATGCGATCGCGCGTGTCGGAGTGCGCGCCCCGGCGGAGGAGGCGGCGTAAACCGCCTAGTCGATCGCCGTGCGGGCGCGGCGGTGGCTGCTCTGCAGTTCAGGATAGCCGGTCAGCATCAGCTTGTCGGCGCGGACGCCCCAGCTCTCCAGACGGTCGAGGAAGCTCATGCCGAGCAGGTTGGTCTTCATCTGCCCGCGCTGGACGACGAGCGCCGGCACCGATTTTTCGACGAGATGGCCGACGGAGAGACGGTCGAGCGTGAGGCGGGCCGCCTTGGTGTGGCCCCCCGCGGTCTCGAGATCGACATCGTATTCGAGCATCTCGAGCGGCAGTCCGATGGCTTTCGCGGTTTCCCAGGTCAGCACCACCGAGGTCGCACCGGTATCGATCACCATCGGCGCTGCGACACCGTTGATCTTGGCCTTGAGCGCAAATTCGCCGCCCTGGCCGCGTGGGATCTGCACGGCGGGGGCAGGGGCAGCTACCGTCGGCGCGCGAAAGATGTGCGAGACCTTTTGGCTGGCGCGCGCGATCTGATCGGGATCGCCATAGGCGACGACGGCGCCGGCCGTGCCGGCGAGCATGACGAGAACGAGCAGGAAGCGGATCATCGCGCGCCTCCGCAGGCGCGCGGGCCGTTCAGGTGCGCTTTGCAGATCCCGCGATCGGTGCCAGTCCGGCTTCCGTCATGCGGGCCGGCAACAGGGCCATGACCGCGAGCCGTTCCGCGCTGTCCATGGCGTGCCAGCGCGCGATCTCGGGCAAGGTCCGGCCGCAGCCGAAGCACATCCTGGTTTTGGGATCGATCATGCAGACGGCGACGCACGGCGTATCTTGGCTCATTCGGACATAGTGGGGGATTGTCGGGCATGTCTGCAAGCATCTGGTTTAGGAGCCCGTGCCGGCGCTCATGATCGGTTTGTGGCGCGGCCGGCGCTTTTCGTCGGGCAGCACGGAACTCTCCGGCTGGAGCGGTGGCGAATCGTCCGACAGCGGCGCGAGCGCGCTCATCACGCGCTCCGGCGGGAAGGTGACGATCACCTCGGTGCCGATGCGCAGCTTCGATTTCAGCGTGAACGTGCCGCCATGCAGGTCGATCAGATTCTTGGCGATCGGCAGGCCGAGACCAGCGCCCTGTTCGGCCGACTTGATCGAGTTGGAGCCTTGCCCGAACGAGGCGAGCACGACCGGGATCTCGTCCTCGGGGATTCCGGAGCCGGTATCCTTCACCGACAGATATTGTCCGCCCGAAGCGGTCCAGCCGGCCTTGAGCCAGATCTCGCCGCCCTGCGGGGTGAACTTGATCGAGTTGGAAATCAGGTTGAGCACGACCTGGCGGATCGCGCGCTCGTCGGCCCACAGCCGCGGCATGGCCTGCTCGAACACTTCGTGGATGGTGATGCCGCGGCTCGAGGCACGCAGCTTCATCAGATGATGGCAGTCGGCGACGATGCCGACCAGCGACACCGCCTCCTCGTTGAGCTCGTAACGGCCGGCCTCGATCCGCGACAGGTCGAGGATCTCGTTGATGAGGTTGAGCAGATGCACGCCGGAATTATGGATGTCGGCGGAATATTCCTTGTAGACCGGCACCGCATGCGCGCCAAAAATCTCGCTCTTCATCACCTCGGAGAAGCCGAGGATGGCATTCAGCGGCGTACGCAGCTCGTGGCTCATCTGCGCGAGGAAGCGCGACTTGGCGACGTTGGCGGCTTCGGCGCGATGGCGCGCTTCGTCCGAGATCGCCTTGGCCTGTTCGAGCTCGCCGATCAGCGCGTCCTTCTCGGCGCGCGCTTCCAGCGTGGCGAACGTCGAGGAGTGCAGGCGATGCGCCAGCAGCACGAAATAGCCTTCGGCGGCGAGCGCGAGCGCAGCCAGGACGTAATTGTCCAGCGAGCCTGTCATCGCAAAACTCAGCGCCATCGCAACCGCAACCGGCGCGGTGGCGGCAAGGGCTGCGATCGGCAGATTGGCGGCGAGCATGCTCGATACTGCGATCACCAGCAGCATCAGGAACATCATCAGCGTTTCCGTGACCAAGTCGAGCACGGGATGGATCAGGATCGCCATCCAGCACAGGCCATAGAGCAGGTCGAGCACGACGAAGCGCGTCCGCCATGCCCGCGTCGCGGCTGGAGAGCTGGGCTCGGTCAGGAACCGCCGGCAACTGCGGATCATGGCGCTGTGGATGCAGAGCATGCCCGCGGTCCAGGCCGCGGCCGGGATCGGCTGCATCCACAACCCGAACAGCACGCCGGTCGCGACCACCAGCAGCATCACGACATAAGAGGCCGACAGCCGGGTCTGGGCGTATTGGCGCAGCATCTCGGCGTCGAAGGCCGGCCGGGTTCCGCTGGTCGACGTTAACTTGTCGCGGGCCTCGCGCACCCGCTGCGCCGCAGCCCTTCGGCTGCTCGCCGATGGAGCGCTCACCGGCTCGGCCGGAAGCTGCACTACCTCAGGCTTTTCAGCGGGGTTACTCATCAAGCAACAACGATTCCTGCCCACGGCGGACGCGGGCTTTCTGCATTGTCTATCTCTGGCAACAAATCCTTAAGAGGTGACTTAAGGAGCTAAAGAATTACGTTAACCCGGCGTTAATATCGGCTGCGCCGTTCAATGCAGCAGCGCGTGCTGGACGATGTAGACCATCGCCCCCGCCAGATAGCCCACCAGCGCCGGGCCAGCGATGCGGCGGGCGTACCAGAAGAACTCGATCTTCTCGAGTCCCATGGCGGCAACGCCCGCGGCGGAGCCGATGATCAGGATCGAGCCGCCGGTGCCGGCGCAATAGGCGATGAACTCCCAGATGAAGCTGTCCGGGGGGTATTGCACCAGATTGTACATGCCCATCGTCGCCGCAACGAGCGGCACGTTGTCGATGATGGCGCTCAGGAGGCCGAGCAGGATGACGATGATGTCGAGCCGGCCGACCGTGGCGTCGAGCCATTTTGCGAGCAGCTCGAGGACGCGGGCGTGCTCCAGGCACGCGACCGCCATGAGGATGCCGACGAAGAACACGATCGAGCTCATGTCGATACGCGCCAGCGCATGGACGAGGGTGAGGGGGCGGCGCTCATCCTCGTCCTTGTGGCGG
Source organism: Bradyrhizobium sp. AT1 (assembly GCF_001590795.1). Classification (GTDB taxonomy): domain Bacteria; phylum Pseudomonadota; class Alphaproteobacteria; order Rhizobiales; family Xanthobacteraceae; genus Bradyrhizobium. The sequence continues at coordinate 2,046,708 of NZ_JXDL01000001.1, read as the reverse complement.
TGAACGATCTCGCCGACCAGCCAGAGCACGCCCAGTCCGAACAGGATGCCCATGAACGGTGCAAGGTGCGTCACGGCCTTGAAGACCGGAACGGCAACGAGGGTGCCGAGGCCGAGATAGAACATCAGATTGCGCTCGAACACCTCGACCCTGAGCGCATTCGCCTGTCCCTGCAGCGGGGGAGCGATGTCCTTGCCCCTCAGCGAATATCCGATGATGAGCAGCGGTATCAGCAGGTTGAGCAGGGACGGCAGGAACACCGCCTTCATGATGTTGACGGGAGAGATCTGGCCGCCGATCCAGAGCATCGTCGTCGTGACGTCGCCGATCACGGTCCAGGCGCCGCCGGCATTGGCCGCGATGACGATGATGGACGCGAACAGCAGGCGGTCGCTCTTGTTGCCGATCAGCTTCTGGATCAGCGAGATCATCACGATGGTGGTTGTCAGATTGTCGAGGATCGCGCTCAGGAAGAACGTCACGAAGCCGATGATCCACATCAGCGTGGTCTGCTTCGTGGTGCGGATGATTGAGGTGATGACTTCGAAGCCGTTGTGGGCGTCGATGACCTCGACGATCGTCATGGCGCCGATCAGGAAGAAGACGATCTGCGCGGTCGAGGCAACGGATTCGTCGAGCTGGTGGTTGACGAGCGAGGCGTCGCCAACGGACATCGCGTAGATGGTCCAGAGCAGGCCCGCTCCCAGCAGGGCCGAAGCGCTCTTGTTGACGCCGAGCGGGTGTTCGAGCGCGATGGCTGCGTACGCAAGGATGAAAACGGAGGCTATCACGCTCAGCAAGTCGGTCCCCCCGGGAAATTCGTTGTTCGGCTCAATCGCGCTTGTCAGGCCTCGACGCGGCGCCGCGCGACGTCAAGGCCGGTGACGGTCGCAGCTGCCCGGCAGCGACCGTCACGCGCGTCTCAGCGTTGCAGGCGCGCGAGCAGGCTCGACGTATCCCAGCGCTTGCCGCCCATCTTCTCGACCTCGGAATAGAACTGATCGACCAGCGCGGTGACCGGAAGATTGGCGCCATTGCGGCGGGCCTCGGCGATCGCGATCGAGAGGTCCTTGCGCATCCATTCGACCGCGAAACCGAAATCGTATTTGTCGTCGTTCATGGTCTTGTAGCGGTTTTCCATCTGCCAGGACTGCGCCGCGCCCTTGGAGATGGTCTCGATCACCGCCGCGACGTCGAGGCCGCTCTTCTTGGCGAAGTGGATCCCCTCGGAGAGACCTTGCACCAGACCGGCGATGCAGATCTGGTTGACCATCTTGGTCAGCTGGCCGCTTCCGGCCGGCCCGAGCAGCTTGCACATCCGCGCATAGGCACCCGTGATGACAGGCTCGGCGCCGGAATAGGCATCCTGCGCGCCGCCGCACATCACCGTCAGCACGCCGTTCTCGGCGCCGGCCTGGCCGCCGGAGACCGGTGCATCGACGAACTTGAAGCCGGCCTTGGTGGCGGCTGCGTCCAGCTCACGCGCGACTTCGGCGGAGGCTGTGGTGTGATCGACGAAGGTCGCACCCTTCTTCATGCCGGCGAAGGCGCCGTCGGCGCCGATCGTGACCGCGCGCAGATCGTTGTCGTTGCCGACGCAGCACATCACGAAATCCTGGCCTTCGACGGCCGCCTTCGGGGTCGCCGCGGTCTTGCCGCCGAACTTGTCCGCCCATTCCTTCGCCTTGGCCGCGGTGCGGTTGTAGACGGTGACCTCATGGCCCCCTTTTTTGACGAGGTGTCCGGCCATGGGGAAGCCCATGACGCCGAGACCGAGGAAAGCGACTTTAGCCATGTGTGGTACCTTGTCCGTAGTTTTGAGTTTTTACGGTTGTAGCCGGGTGAGGGCGCCGGGCGGCATCCTCGAAGTTCCGCTGCGAAGGCGGACCGGAGGCGCACCATAAACCGTTAAGGGCGGAGGGCAACGGCTTCGTTTGGCGGCCCCCTGTGCTAGGATGGCCGGACCTAAGGACTTCGAAAAAGGGAGCGAAACATGGCATTGGGCTTGGGCGGTATGAGCGTTGGCGTCCTCGATCATTTCAACATCCGGACCCGGAATCTGGCCGAGACCGTCGGTTTCTACGAGGGCGTGCTGGGCCTGGAAAAAGGCCCGCGGCCGAATTTCGCCTTCCCCGGCGCCTGGATGTACAGCGAGGGCAAGCCGGTGGTGCACCTCGTCGATATCTCGGCGACGGCTGAGCCGCAAAAGCCGGATTCCGGCGTCGTCCATCATGTCGCCTTCGCCAGCCGCGGCTTCGACGGCATGAAGCAGCGCCTGGCATCCAAGGGGATGAAATTCGACTCCCGCCAGGTGCCCGGCGGCGAGCTCTGGCAGATCTTCGTCAACGACCCCAACGGGGTCATGATCGAGCTGAATTACGAGGCTGCCAGGGAGCAGGGGGCGGCGCCCGCCGAGATGGCTGACGATATCGGCAGGCAGTAGCCTTTTGGACGTTTCCGCTCTAATGGGGCATCCCAAAGTCTCGAGCATGACCTTGCCGGAAGGCCGCTCCGCGCGTTGCGCTGGCGCGACCCTCCGGGTCCGGATCAGGCTCCGTTCAGGAGATGCGCTTTGAGCGTGACGCAGCAACAGGTTCTCGACAGCCTCGCCAGGATCAAATCGCCCCGCGGGGTCGCGCTCACCAATGCCAACGTGCTGAGCGCGATCAGCGCCTCCGACGGCAAGGTGTTCTTCTCGATCAATGTCGATGCCGCCGAGGCCAGGGCCTGGGAATCGATCCGGGCCGAGGCCGAGGCCGCCGTGCGCACCATTCCCGGCGTCACCACCGTCATGGTGGCGCTGACCGCCGAGCGCAAGCCGGGTTCAGCGCCGCCGCCACCTCCGCAGCCGAGCCGTGGCGCGCCCGGCGTGCAGCCGGTGCATGCCCATAAGCCGCCGCCGCAGGGCGGCGCCCAATCGCCCATGGCGCGGCAGTCGGAGATCCCCGGCGTGGCCGCCGTGATCGCGGTCGCCTCCGGCAAGGGCGGCGTCGGTAAGTCGACCACCGCGCTCAATCTGGCGCTGGGCCTGCGCGACCTCGGTCTCAAGGTCGGGCTGCTCGATGCCGACATCTACGGCCCCTCGGTGCCGCGCCTGACCGGCCTGCACGACAAGCCGGAGCTGAACGACGAGCGAAAAATGATTCCGCTCCGGCGCTTCGGCCTTGCCATCATGTCGATCGGCTTTCTGGTCGAGGAAGAGACCGCGATGATCTGGCGCGGTCCGATGGTGATGTCGGCGGTGACGCAGATGCTGCGCGACGTCGAATGGGGCAAGCTCGACGTGCTGGTCGTCGATATGCCGCCGGGCACCGGCGATGCCCAGCTCACGCTGGCGCAGAACGTGCCGCTCAAGGGCGCGGTGATCGTCTCGACCCCGCAGGACCTGTCCCTGATCGATGCGCGGCGGGGGCTCGCGATGTTCAAGAAGGTGAACGTGCCCGTGCTCGGCATCGTCGAGAACATGAGCTACTTCCAGTGCCCGCATTGCGGCACGCGGTCCGACATTTTCGGCCATGGCGGGGCCCGGCACGAGGCCGAGAAGCTCGAGGTCCCCTTCCTCGGCGAGATCCCGCTGCACATGGCGATTCGCGCCACCTCGGATGCCGGCAATCCCGTCGTCGACAGCGAGCCGGACGGTCCCCATGCGGCGATCTACCGCGCCATTGCAGGGCAGGTCCGGGACCAGCTCAAGGGCGTCATCGCGGCGGCCTGATGAGGCCGCCCGCGGCGCGGGCCTTCATTCACCCGGGGGACATGCGACTTTCGTAGAGCCCCGTCATGCCATTGTCGCGTTCCGCAAACGGGGCTTCCGTGTTAAAGGCCACGGCAGTCAAGCCCCTTCGGTTCGACGCGTGCCAAAACGCGTCGCCGGAATGAGCGGCGGCAAGAAGAGAAGTCAAGGGGAAACGCCCCAGCAAGGAGAGACCTGAAGATGAAGCGTCGTGATTTTCTGAAAGTGTCGGCAGCAGGCGCGGCGGCGACCGCAGTGGCCTCGCCGGCGATCGCGCAGTCCTCGCCCGAGGTGAAGTGGCGCCTGACTTCGAGCTTCCCGAAGTCGCTCGATACCATCTATGGCGGCGCCGAGCAGGTGGCGAAATACGTCGCCGAGATGACCGATAATAAATTCCAGATCCAGGTGTTCGCCGGCGGCGAGATCGTCCCGGCCCTCCAGGCGCTCGATGCGACCTCCAACGGCACCGTCGAGATGTGCCACACCGTCTCGTATTACTATGTCGGCAAGGATCCGACCTTCGCGATCTACGCCTCGGTGCCGTTCGGCCTCAACGCGCGCCAGCAGAATTCCTGGTGGTATCAGGGCGGCGGCATGGAGCTCGGCAACGAGTTCTTCAAGAAGTCGAACGTGATCGGCTTCCCCTGCGGCAACACCGGCACCCAGATGGGCGGCTGGTTCCGCAAGGAGATCAAGACCGTCGCCGATCTCTCCGGCCTCAAGATGCGCATCGGCGGCATTGCCGGCCAGGTGCTTCAGAAGGTCGGCGTGGTGCCGCAGCAGCTCGCCGGCGGCGACATCTATCCGGCGCTGGAGAAGGGCACCATCGACGCCGCCGAGTGGGTCGGCCCCTACGATGACGAGAAGCTCGGCTTCGCCAAGGTCGCCAAGTACTACTATTATCCGGGCTTCTGGGAAGGCGGTCCGACCGTCCACGCCTTCGCCAATTTGGAGAAGTGGAATTCGCTGCCGAAGAACTATCAGGCGATCCTCAGCAACGCGATGACCAGCGCCAACACCTGGATGGCCGCGCGCTACGACATGCAGAACCCGGCGGCGCTGAAGCGTCTGGTTGCCGGCGGCACTCAGCTTCGTCCGTTCACCAACGAGGTGCTGGAAGCCTGCCTCAAGGCGACCAACGAGCTCTGGGCCGAGACCTCGGCCAAGAACGCCGACTTCAAGAAGTCGATCGACGCCATGCAGGCCTACCGCTCCGACGAATATCTGTGGTGGCAGGTCGCCGAATATACCTACGACAGCTTCATGATCCGCTCGCGCACGCGCGGCTGATCGCGTAAGCCTAAAGTCGCAAGTGGCGAAAGCCCGGCCTCCTGTGGAGGCCGGGCTTTTTCTTTTGCCGCAGTGCGATGACGATGGCATTCGGTTCCACCTTGCGTCATGCTGGTGCCAAGCCTCGGAAAAAGAAGGCTCACAATCACTGAAACATCAGGGCAGGAAACCATGAAGAGAAGAGACTTCATCAAGGTCACAGGACTTGGCGCGGCCGGCGCCGCTACGCTCGCGGCTCCCGCGATCGCGCAATCGATGCCGGAAATCAAATGGCGTATGCCGACGAGCTGGCCGAAGTCGCTCGACACGCTGTTTGGCGGCGCCGAGATGATGTGCAAGATGGTCGCCGAGGCGACCGACAACAAATTCCAGATCCAGATCTTCGCGGCCGGCGAGATCGTGCCGGGTCTTCAGGTGCTCGATGCCGTGCAGAACGGCACCTGCGAAATCGGGCACACCGCGTCCTACTATTATTTCGGCAAGGATCCGACCTTCACCTTCGGCTCGGCCGTACCGTTCGGTCCCAACATGCGCATCAACCAGGCCTGGTACATGCAGGGCGGCGGGCGCGAGGTGCTCAACGAGTTCTACAAGAGCTACAACGTCGTCTCGCTGCTCGCAGGCAACACCGGCTGCCAGATGGGCGGCTGGTTCAGGAAAGAGGTCAACACGCCCGACGATCTCAAGGGCATGAAATTCCGCATCGGCGGTTTCGCCGGCCGCGTGCTCCAGAAGCTTGGTGTGGTGCCGCAGCAGCTCGCCGGCGGCGACATCTATCCGGCGCTGGAGAAGGGCACCATCGACGCCGCCGAGTGGGTCGGCCCCTATGACGACGAGAAGCTCGGCTTCTACAAGATCGCCCCGCACTATTACTATCCCGGCTGGTGGGAAGGCGGGCCGATGCTGCTGGCCTTCGTCAACCTCGACAAGTGGAACGCGCTGCCGAAATATTACCAGAGCGTGCTGGAGCAGGCCGGCCACTACGCCAACAACTACATGATGGCGCGCTACGACACCGCCAATCCCTTGGCGCTGAAGAAGCTGCTCGCGGGCGGCACCAAGCTGCACCCGTTCTCGCCGCCGATCATGGATGCCTGCCACAAGGCCGCCAAGGAGCTGCACGCCGAGGTCGCCGCGACCAACCCCAACTTCAAGAAGGTGCACGACTCCCTCGCCAAGTTCACCAGCGACGGCTACGCCTGGTTCCAGGTCGCCGAGGTAGGCTACGACATCTTCATGGCGCGGCGCTCGCAGAGCTGATCACGCCGTCTCTCGCAGGACCACGCCCCGGAGTGAAAGCTCCGGGGCACTGTCGTGTCTGGAAGGGCCCGGACCCCAAAATGCGAAAAACAACCCCATGCACAGTAGCTATGAGCTTGATAAGTCATGGGAATAAAATTGGCGACACAAGCGGCATTCGGGGCGGTACCGGCGTCGCGGTTGACGTGTCGCGCAAAACAGGCGTAGAAGGCGATTATCGTATAATCCGAAATTGAGTCCGCCGATGCCGGACTGAAGATGACGATGAGCTTCGATCTCGACGGCGTTCAAGGAGCGTTGCGCAAGGCATGGTCGCTTGCGACGGCGAGCCAATGGACCGCGAGCAATCCCGCGGCGGGACAGTGCAACGTCACCTCGCTGCTCATTCACGACCTGTTCGGCGGCGAGCTGCTGAAGACGCCGTTGCCGGCCGGCGATCATTTCTACAATCGGATCGATGGCAAGAGGTACGACTTCACGGCGAGCCAGTTCGACGTGCCGATCGCTTACATGGACTTGCCCGCAAGTCGCGCCGACGCGGAGCGAGGCGCAACACGCGACCAGCTGGCCGAACTCAGAGCGGCATTTGAGAAGCGCAGTCCCGGGTCGGAAAGGTGAGCAGCCGACTTTGTCGCGTCGCGAGCTATTTGAACCGGACTTCGGTCGAGGACGTCAAACTCCGGAAGCCCCAGGTGCCGCCTTGTCCCCCAGTCTGACCGATCTCTTTCACGTGCCGACGCTGATCCTTGGATGGGTCTTTGCGCTTGCAGTCACGTGCGGGCCGTTGCTCCTGAAATTCCTCAACTATCAGCCGGTGAGGCGGTGCGCTGTTCTGCAGGCCGTATCGAGCTTTGTCGCGACCGGGTGCTGGCTGACATTTGGCACCGCCGCGATCAGCGCTCACGAGCACGGTCTGATCTCACTTCTGTCCAGCGTTCTCGTCGTGGCGTGCCTGCTCGCCAGCGCCGCGGCCAGCTCGTTCCTGATCGTGCGGTGGTGTCCCGACGAACAGGCCTAAAGCGCAATGCGATTGGGATGAATCGCCATCGCGCTTTAGGTTGTTGTTTGAGCATGATCTTTCCGGAAAACCGCTGCACATTTTTCCGGATCATGCTTTAGCGGCCGCTGGGCTCACCGAACCATCGTGCCGCGGCCTGAGACGTGTCCACGTCGTCGGCAGCCTGTTCGCCGGCCCAGGCTACGACGCCGTCGGGGCGCACGAGCAACGCGATCAAGCCCAATCGATCCCTGACCTCGCTTGCAACATAGTTGATCCGGCCGCGCCAGCGGTTCGTGAGCGCTTGAAGCGATGGCTGCGCGCCGCAATCCAGCAACAGTCCTTTCCCTGTTCTGAGCAGCTCGCTTATTCTTGTCCCATCGCCGAGCTCGAAGTCGGGCGCACTTCGCCCCACCAGCGGATGGCCCCCGCCGAGGTCATAGCGGAGGGACACGCCCCAGACGCGCGCGGCGAAGTAGGTCGCGCCGTCGCGCGTGTTGATGAGATCGCGGATAATGGCTTCGAGTGCGCGCGAACTCCTGCTGGGGCGCATCAGGGCGACCTGGGCGCGCGACCAGTCGAGGATCTGTGCTCCCACCGGATGTCGCTCGGTCGAATAGCTATCGAGCAGCCCGGCGGGCGCATCGCCACGAATGGTTGCCGCGAGCTTCCATCCGAGGTTCATGGCATCGCCAAGGCCGAGGTTCAGGCCTTGGCCCCCCAGCGGCGAATGGATGTGCGCGGCGTCACCCGCCAGCAAGACGCGGCCCGCGCGATAGTCCGTTGCCTGATAGGCGCGGTCGGTCCAGGTGGTGGCGAGCCGCAGGGCAGTGACCGTCACGTCGGTGCCTGAAACCCTGCGCAACACCGCCTCGACATGGTCGCGCTCCAACGCGCTGCGGTGCGCGGCGCCGCCGTCGAAATCGACCATCGCGATCGTCCCCGGCGCTGCATAGGTGTACATCCCCGAAGGCGTGTAATGGCGACCCGGCGCGAGCAGAGCCGGATCGGCCAGTTCGACCTGCGCGGAATAGCCGGTGAATTCCGGATCGGTCCCGGTGAAGCCGATCCCGGCTGCCTTTCGCACACTGCTGCGCCCGCCGTCGCAACCGACGAGCCAGCGGCCATGGACGGTTTCGCCGGCCGTGTCGACAGTCACGCGATCCGTGGATTGCCTGAAGGCCTCGACGCCGCAGCCGCGCCGGATCTCCGCGCCCAGCGTCTCGGCGCGGATCGCAAGCACGGCCTCGATGCCTGCCATGTCGGCCGCGATGCTTCCGACCGGGCCGGGCAGGCGGTATGGCCATTGCGTTGCGTCGATCTGATCGTAGAAGAACTGGATGCCGGCGAAATGACCGCCAGGGCGACGCTGCTGCTGCATCCAGTGCGAGGGCGCCGGCGTGTCTCGGCTCGCCGCACGAGCTTTCAGATCCTCCAGCAAATCACGACGGTCGAAGCTCTCGATCGTCGGCACCGAAAGACCACGCAACCCGAAAGGCAGGCTCTTGAGCGGCGAGTGCGGGTCTCTCGCCTTCTCTAGGACCAGCACCGAGCAGCCGGCCATCCGCAATTCATAAGCCAGAAACAGGCCGACGGGACCGGCGCCTGCGATGATGACGTCATAGAGGGGAGTGTCGGGAATCTGCATAAAATGCTCCGTTGTCGATGTTCGACCGGAGCGTTTCCCAGACCTGAGGACCTCACGGACGAACGCCTGACCGCTTGAACAGCGGGCGTGTTCGTCGTGGGGATCTCAGGCACGAGGCCAAAGACCAGAGCTTTCGTTACCGAAAGGACTTGGGCTTACCAAACCAAGTCTGCCTTTTCCGACGTGGCCAATTTAGTCGTTTGGTCGCAGCTTCGTCAATGGAACGAGTGTGCGCTCTCCACGCAGCACAGGTTCGCGTGACATGAAGACATGCGGCCGAGAGCCGCCGCGATGGGGTGCTCGTAACTTTGACGTGAGCGCGGTGCGTAGTCTTGCGGTGTTCCCCTCGCGGAATGATCGGGCTATCCGCAATCCTTCAATCGGGCTGGAGTCGCGGCCGCAGGCGTGTCTCCGCGCCGTCCGGACTTCACGGTACGATATACCGGACTCAACCAGTCCCGAGCCAAAATTCAGCTTTCACCGAATGCGGCGTCATCTCGATCCCTGATCGAGATGACGAACCGCCGTTTTCCCGTCGGCGTTGATCAATGAGCATGGCAACTGAAATCGTCCAACTCCTCGTGCAATCGGCCGGCTCGTGGCTCTTTGAAGGCACCCGTTCGGGCCTGAGCGATCGCGAATGGATGGCGCTGCGTTTTCTTGCTCTCGCAAACAGGCTGTCGAGGACCCCGACGGCACTCGCGGGCTTTCTGGGGACGACCCGCAGCGGCGTGTCCCAGATTACCGCTACGCTCCTGGACAAGGGATTGGTGGTCCGCAAACCTTCGGCGGAGGACAAGCGTTCGATCACGCTATGTGTCACGGGCGAAGGCAAGAAGCTGCTGGAGCGCGATCCGATCAACGCCCTGCGAGACCAGATCGTAGCACTCGAGGGCTCCGATCGATCCCGGCTGCGCGACACGCTTCGCCACGTGCTCGTCGGTCTCGATGTCGCCGAGCGCCGTCATCACACCGACGTGTGCGGTCAATGCGTCTTCCTGGTCGAGAGTGGAGAGGGCAAAGACCTTCATTTCAAGTGCCGGCTGTTTCGGAAATCCATTGCCCCGAAGGAGACGAGCCAGCTGTGCACCTATTTCGAAGGGCGGAGCTAGAAGTTCTCGGCTCCAACCGGAACCAACCAGCAGGGCCGCGCCCGCCAGCTTACAGCGGGCTGACAACGAGCCGCCCTGGCTTCGCAGCATCTTTTCGCTGGCCGAGGCGGCTGGAATGATGGAAGAGAGCGAAGATGCCGCGCCAGCTGTGCGGCGACCTGAATAGCCGGCGGATATGCGATGCGCCTTCTGATCGTCGAGGACAATGCCGAGCTGTCGCGGCTCGTCGCGGGCGGGCTGGCGGCGGCCGGCTACCAGAGCGACATCGTGGGCAGCGCGGCCGAGGCGCGCGAGGCGGTGAGCAGCGTCAGCTATGCCGCGATGATCCTCGACCTCGGACTGCCCGACGGCGACGGCCTGTCGGTGCTGCGCGAACTGCGCCTCAAGATGGAGCCGCTGCCCGTGCTGGTGCTGACCGCACGCGGCGGCCTTCAGGACCGCGTCAGCGGCCTGCGCAGCGGCGCCGATGACTATCTCGCAAAACCGTTCGCGATGGAGGAGCTGGTGGCGCGGCTGGAGGCGATCCTGCGCCGGCCCGGCCAGCTGCTCGGCCGCTCGCTCAGTCTCGCCAACCTCGTCTACGACACCGAAAGCCGGCAGATCTTCGTCGACGACCAGCCGCGGATCATCTCCGCGCGCGAGACCTCGGTGCTGGAGATCCTGCTGCGCCGGCAGGGGCGGGTGGTGCCGAAGAAGAACGTCGAGGACCACATCTTCGGGCTGGACGGCGAGGTCGCCTCCAACGCGGTCGAGGTCTATGTCTCGCGGCTGCGCAAGCAGCTCGCCGAGCACGGCGCCAAGGTCGTGATCCACACCATCCGCGGCGTCGGCTATCTCATGGACGTGGAGAAATAGCGTGGCCCCGATCGGGTCCTATAGCAGGTCGCCGACGTTCAAATCGCTGATCTGGCGCATCGTGTTCCTGCACATCCTGGCGGTGGCGGTGGTCGCGATCTTCCTGCCGCTGGTGTTGTTCTGGCTGCTCAATTCCGAGATCGGCCAGCTGCATCGCGATGCCATGCGCGCTCAGGCGGATGTGCTGGCGGAGCGCATCGTTGTGCAGCCGGACGGACAATTGACGTTCAATCTGCCCGAAAGCCTCAAAGGCCTCTATTCGGATGCGTATGGCCGCTATCAGTACGACATTCGCGATGCCGACGGCCGCTTGCTGTTCTCCTCGCACCGGCGCGCCGCCGCCGTTGCACCCCGCGCGTCGGAGAGCATTTCCGGCGCCGCGGTCACCCGCGATATCGACGGCAGGACGGTGCGCATCCAGGTCGCCGAGGACCTCGCGCACCGCGACGTCATCATCGACGACATCGTCTCGAATTTCTTCCGGCGGGTGGGGTGGATCACCATCCCGATCCTCCTGGTCCTGCTCGCCACCGACATCATCATCTTTCGCCGTGCCATCGCACCGCTGTGGAAGGCCTCCGAGGAGGCCAGCAATATCGGTCCGGCCCGCACCGATATCCGCCTGCCGACGGAGCAGATCCCGCGCGAGATCTTGCCGCTCGTCACCGCCGTCAACCAGGCGCTCGACCGCCTCGAAGACGGTTTTCGGCTGCAACGGCAGTTCACGGCGGATGCCGCGCATCAATTGCGCACGCCGCTCGCGATCCTGCGCACGCGGATCGAGACGCTCGACGATCGCGCCGCACGGCAGGTGCTGCATGCCGACATTGAAGCCATGAGCCGGCTCGTCGCCCAGCTGCTGGAGATCGCCGAGCTCGACACCCTCGTGCTCGGCCCCGGCGAGACCGCGGATTTGCGCGCCGTCTGCGCCGATGTGGTCGCCTCGATCGCGCCGTTCGCGATCGCGCAGCACAAGGACGTCGCGCTGAAGGGCACCGACGCGCCGGTCGAGATCCACGGCAATGCGGAGATGCTGCAGCGTGCGATCTTCAATCTCGCCGAGAACGCCATCAAGTTCACGGCGAAGGACACCACCGTCGACATCGAGGTCGGCGAAGACGGTTCGGTGCGGGTGCGGGATTGCGGCCCGGGCATTGTGGAGGCCGAGCGCGAACTGATCTTCCAGCGCTTCTGGCGCGCCGACCGCCAGCGCAGCGACGGCGCCGGCCTCGGGCTTTCCATCGTGCGCGCGGTGGCGGACGACCATGCAGCGACGATCGCGGTGGAGAATCTTCCGGGGGGCGGCGCGGAGTTTACGCTGCGGTTCAGGCTGGCGGAGAAGACGATCTCCTTACCCTCTCCTCTTGTGGGAGAGGGTGGCTCGCCGCGATAG
>NZ_JXDL01000001.1:2014664-2033708 GCF_001590795.1 Bradyrhizobium sp. AT1 | reverse complement strand
TCGTCTCCGCGAGTCCCACTCTCAGTTTAGCGCGCGGAGAGAACCCCTCATCCGGCGCGTCGCGCCACCTTCTCCCACAAGGGAGAAGGGAAGCCTCGTCCCGCTACTTCGAGGGCGGTCCGAGATCCAGCGGCGGCAGGTCGATCTGCGGCACCTCGATCTTGATCGTGTTGGGATCGATGTTCGACTGCACGCCCTTGTAGTGCATCACCATCGAGGGGAACGCGATCACCAATCCGACCATGATCATCTGGATGACGACGAATGGCACCGCGCCCCAATAGATCTGGCCAGTGGTGACGGGCTCCATCCGCTTGCCGGTCAGGCGATCGGTGTAGCGGTCCTTCGGCGCGACCGAGCGAAGATAGAACAGCGCGAAGCCGAACGGCGGATGCATGAACGAGGTCTGCATGTTGACGCCGAGGATGACGCCGAACCAGATCAGGTCGATGCCGAGGTGCTCGGCGGCAGGCCCGAGCAGCGGGATCACGATGAAGGCCAGCTCGAAGAAGTCGAGGAAGAAGGCCAGCACGAACACGAACACGTTGACGAAGATCAGGAAGCCGACCTGGCCGCCAGGCAGCGAAGTGAGCAGGTGCTCGACCCAGACGTGGCCGTTGACGCCGTAGAAGGTCAGCGAGAACACGCGGGCGCCGACCAGGATGAAGACCACGAAAGCCGACAGCTTGGCGGTCGATTCCGTGGCTTGCCGGATCAGGTCCCAGCTCAGCCGCCGCTTCGCGGCCCCGAGGATGAGGGCGCCGGCAGCACCCATCGCGCCGCCTTCGGTCGGGGTCGCGATGCCGATGAAGATCGTGCCGAGCACCAGGAAGATCAGGAACAGCGGCGGCACCATGACGAAGGTGGTCTGCTGCGCCATCTTCGAGAGGAAACGGAAGCCGGTCAGCTTGTCGACAATCCAGTTCACCACCGCGACGACGAAGGCGAAGATGATGCCGTAGAACATGCTGAGCACGACGTAGTCGGCGCCGTGCGTCTCGGAATTGCGCATCATGAACCAGCCGAACACGCAGCTCGCCAAGAACAGCACGCCGAGCGAGCGGAGGCCGCGGTCGCCGCTGTCCTCGCGAAAGCCGATGGCCTCCTTCGGCAGGCCCGGTGCGGCTTTCGGGAAGATCATGCTGACGAGGAAGGCGTAGAGGGCGTAGAGGCCGGCGAGCACGAGGCCGGGAATGAAGGCGCCCTCGTACATGTCGCCGACCGACTTGCCGAGCTGGTCGGCCATCACGATCAGAACCAGCGAGGGCGGAATGATCTGCGCGAGCGTGCCGGACGCGGCGATGACGCCGGCGGCCACGCGGCGGTCGTAGCCATAGCGCAGCATGATCGGCAGCGAGATCAGGCCCATCGAGATCACGGATGCCGCGACCACGCCCGTCGTCGCCGCGAGCAGCGCGCCGACGAAGATCACGGCATAGGCAAGGCCGCCGCGGATCGTGCCGAACAATTGGCCGATGGTGTCGAGCAGGTCCTCGGCCATGCCCGACCGCTCCAGCACCAGTCCCATGAAGGTGAAGAAGGGAATGGCGAGCAGCGTGTCGTTGTTCATCACGCCGTAGACCCGCTCCGGCAGCGCCTGGAGGAAGTCGGGGTGGAATTGGCCGAGTTCGACGCCGATGATGGCGTAGAACAGGCCGACGGCGCCGAGCGAGAAGGCCGCGGGATAGCCGAGCAGCAGCACGACGACCAGCGACGCGAACATGATGGGCGCCATATTGGCGATGATGAAAGCGGTCATGATTCCCTCTAAACCGTCGCCAACGGCTATTTCTTCTCGATCGCTTCGACGAGATGCTCGACTTCCGCTTCCAGCGCGGACACCTGGGATTCATGCGGATCCGGTATCATTCCGCGCATGACCGCAATCCGCTTGATCAGTTCTGAGATGCCTTGAACGAGCAGGAAGGCGAACCCGATCATGATCAGGGCTTTGGCGGGCCATTGCGGCAGGCCGCCGGCATTGCCGGACTGCTCGTTGATGTGAAACGAGCGCTGGAAGAACGGCACGCCGGTGATGATCATGACGATGCACAGCGGAATCAGGAAGAACAGGTGACCGATCACGTCGATCACGTTGCGGACCGTCTTCGGAAGCGCGTTGTTCACGATGTCGATGCGGATGTGCTCGTTGTCGAGCAGCGTCCAGGGCGAGCAGAGTAGGAAGACGATGCTGAACAGCACCCATTGCAGCTCGAGCCACGAATTGGAGGAGGTGTCCAAAGTCTTGCGGATAATCGCATTGACCGCCGAGATGATGACGGCGGCGACGATCAGCCACGCCAGGCGTTTGCCCGTCCAGCGCGTGAACGCGTCAATTCCTTGGCTCAGCTTTAGGAGCGCTTGCAACGATAGGTCCTCCCCGATAGTGCCCCGGCCGTCTTGACTGCGCCGAACGGGCGCGTGGCTTGTCTCGCCGCGCAGGCATGAGGCAGCCGCACCAAACCAGCGGCCGTGCCGCCAGTCAATCGGAAGTTTGTTGATAGTTAAGGGGAATAAGGTCGTAGTCCGACGGTCTCAGCCGCCGGTGACGCTCATGTGCCTGGACACGCTCGGACGGTCGTGGCGGCGGTCGATGATGAAATCATGGCCCTTCGGCTTCAGGCCGATGGCGCGGTCGATCGCATCCGCAAGCAGCATGTCGTCATCGGATGCACGCAGGGGTTCGCGCAAGTCGGAGGCGTCCTCGTGGCCGAGGCAGGTGTGCAGCGTTCCCGTGCAGGTAATCCGAACCCGGTTGCAGGATTCGCAGAAATTGTGGGTCATCGGCGTGATGAAGCCGAGCTTGCCGCCGGTCTCGGCGACGCTGACATAGCGGGCCGGACCTCCGGTGCTCTCGGCGAGGTCGGTCAGCGTGAATTGCTGGGCGAGGCGCGCACGCACCAGCGACAGCGGCAGATATTGGTCGATCCGTCCCGATCCGATCTCGCCCATCGGCATGACCTCGATCAGCGTCAGGCCCATGCCCTTTCCGTGGGCCCAGCGCATCAGGTCGGGCAGCTCGTCCTCATTGAGGTTCTTCAGCGCGACCGCGTTGATCTTGACGGCAAGTCCTGCGGTGCGCGCGGCCTCGATGCCTTCCAGCACCTTGTCGATCTCGCCCCAGCGGGTGATCTCGCGAAACTTCTGGGGATCGAGCGTGTCGAGCGAGACGTTGATGCGGCGGACGCCGCAATCGGCGAGCTCGCTCGCGTGTTTCGCCAGCTGGGTGCCGTTGGTGGTCAGCGTCAGCTCGTTCAGGGCGCCGCTGGACAGATGCCGCGACAGCGAGCGCACCAGGGTCATCACGTTGCGCCGGACCAGCGGCTCGCCGCCGGTGAGCCGCAACTTCTTGACGCCCTTGGCGATGAAGGCCGAGCACAGCCGGTCGAGTTCCTCCAGCGTCAGCAGGTTGGCCTTGGGCAGGAACGTCATGTCCTCGGACATGCAGTAGAAGCAGCGCAGGTCGCAGCGGTCGGTGACGGAGACGCGCAGATAGCTGATGGTCCGCCCGAACGGATCGGTCATCGGGGTGGACAGCGCGGCGGATCCGTTCATGGAAGAGGCCTTGTCACTTATGGCGACGGGCGCACCTTTGCTTCAGTGGTGCTCGGGACGCAATCTAAGCATCGGACGCGACGAGGACAATCGGGTGGTATACTTAGATTCAGCGCCTGCCGGCGTTCGGATCGGGGAACGGCGAGGTCGCGCCAGGGGCGGCTTCAGCCGGCGCCGCGGCAGGCGCGGCGGCGGCAGCCGGTTTGGGTTTCCTGGGCCGATGCGGCTTGCGAACCGGTTTCGGCGGGGTGGCCGGCTGGAGTTCCGCAAACACCGGATTCGGGTCCGTGGTCACCGACGCCGGTGTGGTGAAATCCCCGGGATTTTTGATCACGTTCACCGGGACGCTCGCCGGCTGGAACTTGGGCAGCGCGAAAGCGACCGTGAAGGGCGCGTCAGGGGCCGGAATCGAGACGGAGCAGGGGGTCTTGCAGCCCGGACCGAGCGAGGTCGTGGCGTCGGCACCCGGAGGATTGGATTCGAGTCGGACCTGGACGGTCGGCGGGGCCGATTTGAACATGTCCCAAGACATCGAAGAGCAGCCGCCAAGACTTGCCGCTCCCAACAGACCTGCTCCCGCTAACGCAACCGCGATGCCACGACGCATAACCCATCCACTTCAACTGCGACGAACCGCCACATAACCCCGCGTGGACCATAGGGGCGTCGTTTGGGGCAGGCAACCGGCGCCCCGCGCATAGTTAATGAATGGTTAATGCGCGGGCTCGCCGAATAATAATGCAGTTTCAGTGGCTTGATGGGCGCGGGGTCATCAGGCTGCTGGCAGCTTCCGGCAGGTCGCGCATGTGATGGATCAGCCGGTCCGGCTTGAGCTCGGCAATCGGGACGTCCGTGTAGCCGAAGCTGACCCCGATCACCGGGACGCCGGCCCGGCGCGCCACCCCGACATCGGTTCCGGCATCGCCGACCATGATGCTGGCCGTGACCGCGCCGCCGGCGCGGGCCACGGTCTCGCGAAAGATGGTCGGGTCGGGCTTCTGGACGCCAAAGGTGTCCGCGCCGCAGATCGCGGCAAAGCGGCGGCTGAGGTCGAGCTGGTCCAGCAGGCGCTTGGACAGCCATTCCAGCTTGTTGGTGCAGACCGCGAGGCGATGGCCCTGGGCCGCAAAATGGTCGAGCGCAGCCTCAAGCCCCTCGAAGGGACGCGATTCGACCGCGATATGGTCGGCGTAATAGGCGATGAAATCCGCCGTCATCCGGTCCATGTCGGCGGGTGTAACGCTGCGGCCCTCCGCTTCCAGCCCCCGTTCGATCAGCTTGCGGGCGCCAGCCCCGATCATGTTGCGGGCCGAGGCCATCGGCACGGGCGGCAGCCCCTCCCGGTCGAGCACGTAGTTCAGCGCGGTGATCAGGTCGGGCGCCGTATCCACAAGCGTGCCGTCGAGATCGAAGACGATGGTGTGAGGGGAGGTCATGATCCAAGCGCTACCGGCCCGATGGTGTCCACGCAAGGGGCGGGCCCATAAGATCACCTTATGGCCGTGTTCCCAGACCCTGTTCTCCGGGGAAAAACGAGGCTACATAGGCCGCCGAAACCGGCCGCGATGGGCGGCGCATAGTCAGGGGCGGGCGCAGACGTGAACATGGACCAGTTGAAGCGGCAGGCCGCGGCGCGCGCGCTCGAGGAGGTGCGGGACGGCATGCAGCTCGGGCTCGGGACCGGTTCCACCGCCAAACATTTCGTCGAGCTGCTCGGCGAGCGCTGCGCCGCCGGGCTCAAGGTGATCGGCGTGCCGACGTCGGAAGCGACGCGGGCAGATGCGGAGCGTTGCGGCGTGCCGCTGACCACGCTGGATGAGATCGACCATCTCGACATCACGATCGACGGCGCCGACGAGATCGATCCCGAGCTCAATCTGATCAAGGGCGGCGGAGGCGCGCTGCTGCGCGAGAAGATCGTGGCGGCCGCGTCGGATCGCATGATCGTGATTGCCGACGACACCAAATGGGTGCCGACGCTCGGCAAGTTTCCGCTGCCGGTCGAGGTCATCCCGTTCGGGCTTGGCGCCACGCGCCGCGCGATCGAGAAGGCATTTGCCGAATGCGGCGTTTCCGGGCAAATGGCGGTCCGCAAGGGCAAGGACGGCCACGTTTTCGTCACCGACGGCGGCCACTGGATCGTCGATGCCCAGCTCGGACGTATTGTGGATCCACCCGGCCTCGCCAAGGCATTGAGCACGATCCCCGGCGTGGTCGAGCATGGCTTATTCATCGGCTTGGCCAGCTCTGCCGTTCTGGCGGGTGGCGAGGGAATTCGCGTGATTGAACGGCGCAAGCCGAAAGGAGACCAGGAATGAAGATCGTGTTGAAATTCTTGCCGGCCGCGACGCTCGTCGTGGGATTGGCCCTGACGGCCGCCCCGGCCGTGGCGCAGCAGCCGGCCCAGAAGGCTCCTGCCGCACCTGCCCAGCCGAAGGCCTCGCCCGCGGCGATTGCGGCGGCCAAGGAGATTTTGCAGATCAAGAATGCCAATGCGATGTATGCCGGCGCCGTGCCCGGCCTCGTCGAGAAGACCAAGATCGCGCTGACCCAGCAGAACCTGAACTATCAGAAGGACCTCAACGAGGTCGCCCCGATCGTGGCGCAACAGCTCCAGGGCCGCCAGAACGAGATCGGCGAAGGCATGGCGCAGATCTATGCCAGCGAGTTCACCGAGCAGGAGCTGAAGGATCTCGTCGTCTTCTACAAGTCGCCGCTGGGCAAAAAGCTGATCGACGCCGAGCCGCGCGCCATCGGGCTGAGCATGGCCTTCATGAATTCCTGGGCCCAGAACTTCTCCGAGACCGTGATGGGCGCCTTCCGCGCCGAGATGCGCAAGCGTGGCAAGGAGATCTGAGCGCACCTATCTGAAGGGTGATCTAAAGCGCGTCATCGCGCTTTAGATTGTTATTTGAGCATGGTCTTCTCGGAAAACCGCTGCACACTTTTCCGGACCATGCTGTAGAGGTCGGAGTGGACAATGGCTGAATTCGACGTCGACCTCTTCGTCATCGGTGGCGGCTCGGGCGGCGTGCGTGCCGCCCGCATCGCGGCCGGATATGGCGCCCGTGTGATGATCGCGGAAGAGTACCGCATGGGCGGCACCTGCGTGATCCGCGGCTGCGTGCCGAAGAAGCTGTTCGTGATCGGCTCGCATTTTCGTCACGAGCTCGAGGACGCCGCCGGCTTCGGCTGGACCGTTCCGCCCGCCAGCTTCGACTGGGCGACGCTGATCGCCAACAAGGACAAGGAGATCGCGCGGCTGGAGGCGGCCTACACCGCCAATGTCGAGAAGTCGGGCGCGCAGATCGTCAAGAGCCGCGCCGTGATCGAGGACAAGCACACGGTCCGCCTGCTCGAGAATGACCGCAAGATCACCGCAAGATACATCCTGATCGCCACCGGCGGCGCGCCCAACCACGGCGCGGCGATTCCCGGCATCGAGCACGTGATCTCCTCCAACGAGGCGTTTCATCTGAAGAAGCTGCCGAAGCGGATCGTGATCCAGGGCGGCGGCTACATTGCGCTGGAATTCGCCGGCATCTTCGCCGGCTTCGGCTCCGACGTCACGGTGATCTATCGCGGCGACAACATCCTGCGCGGTTTCGACGAGGACGTGCGCGCCCATGTCCGGGCCGAGATGGAGAAGCAGGGCATCACCATTCTCACCGGCTGCACGGTGAGCAAGGTCGATCGCCACGGCGATGAATTCACCACGCATCTGTCGAACGGATCGAGCCTCGCCTCGGACCAGGTGATGTTCGCGATCGGCCGCCATCCGGCGGTGGCCAATCTCGGGCTGGAGAACGCCGGCGTCGCCATCAATCCTGCGAATGGCGGCATCGCGGTCGACCATTTCTCGAAGAGCTCGGTCGACAGCATCTATGCGATCGGCGACGTCACCCATCGCTTCAACCTGACGCCGGTTGCCATCCGCGAGGGCCATGCCTTCGCCGATACCGTGTTCGGCAAGCGCGAGGTGATCGTCGATCACGCCAACATCCCGACCGCAGTGTTTTCGCAGCCGGAGGTCGGCACCGTTGGTCTCACCGAGACCGAGGCGCGCGCGCAGTTCAGCCACGTCGATATCTACAAGACCTCGTTCCGCCCGATCAAGGCGACGATGTCGGGGCGCGACACCCGCGTGCTGATGAAGCTCGTCGTGGACGGCGCGACCGACCGCGTGCTCGGCTGCCACATCGTCGGCGATGCCGCCGCCGAGATCACGCAGGCCGTTGCGATCGCGGTGAAGATGAAAGCGACCAAGGCCGATTTCGACGCGACGGTTGCGCTGCATCCGACCGCAGCCGAGGAGCTCGTCACCATGCGCACGCCGACCGCGCGCCACGTCCGCCAGGCGGCGGAGTAGGGCGCTCCTAGGCGTAGAGATATCCGACCGGCTTGCCTTCGGTGCGCAGGGGGCGAACGTCCCTTTGCGTGATGATCTGACCGGCGAGGCCGTCGATCTCGTCGCGCTGCGTCGGCGTCCAGCTGCGTAGTTCGTTGATGCCTTTGAGCAGGCCGAGCCGGAGCACCTGCGTGTTCTCGCCGACGCCGACAAGGCTGATCGACTCCTTGCCTGCCGTCACCACGTCGCCGGCCGAAAGCTCAAACGTCTCGCCGGACTTCTTCTTGAATTCCGCCGTGCCGCGAATGACGCGATAGATCACGACCTCGCCCTTGGCGAGCGAGGCGGCGTCCGCGGATGCCGACGTGCTCTTCGGCAGCAGGGACTGGCCGCGCGGGTCGGTTGCGATGATGTGGCCGGTGACGAGCTGGCCGCTCGGGATCTCGATGCCGATATCGCGCACGTAAACCGGCAGCGCCGATTTGATCGCGCCGTCGCCAAGCGGCTTGAACAAAGCGTCCAGCGCCAGCGGATCCTGCAGCCAGAAGCCGGCATTGGCGGGGCGATCGTGCAGCGGATGGCTCCAGGCCATGCGCGGCGTTTCAGCCTCGACGATCTGATCGGGCCCCACGATGGTCGGGTTCGGGAAGGTGGTGGGATCGGTGATGAAGGCTTCGAGGAATTTGCCCGAATAGCCCATCGATATCGGATCCGGCACCACCGTCTGGGGCGTCTTCAGATTCTCCTCGGTCGACAGTCCCGACCAGGTGTAGAACAGCTGACGATGCACGATCGCGCTTTGCAGCATCACCGCGCCGGGACCGACATTGTAGAAGCGCCCGTCATAGTCGAACGTGAACGCGCCCGAGGTGACCAGCACGAGCTGAAAGCCGCCGGGTGGAAGATGCAGATGAAAGTCGGTGGGGCCGGTGTCGGGACGGTAGATCGGCAAATTGGTCGCGACTTCGTGCAGCAGGAAAGTTTCGTTGTTGGCGTGAAAGCCTTCGTTGGCGCGATTGTAGAGCGCCTGCGGGCGATAGGTCGCCTCGAACGTCGCATTGCGGTCGCGATCGATGGCGACGAAGTCCTGCATGTTGAGGTGAAGCGGCGCGCCGTTCGGGTGGGTGAGGCCGGTCGTCTTGAGATCGCCCGCAGCATGCACGTTCATGACGTTCTCCGCTCCGCGCCGTTGCTTCGCTGACAACGTCATTGCGAATTTTGGGCCAGTTGGTGTGCGACGCCGCACGCGAGCCTGCCGCCGTGCTTGTTCGGGAAAAATCCGGTGGCCGCACGGGAGGTTAGATCGGCGGCTGGTTCGATCGACAGGTCCCGTGCCCTGGGCACAGGCTTCCGCCGCAGCGACGACACTTGGCTAATTTGTCGGCAAGCCGCGCCAGTGCACGTGCAGCGGCTCTGGCGACGGATCGGCGCTCCCTCTTTGGGAGGAGCAATGACGCCGCGACGGGCCGGGCGGCGATTGACAGATTGTTCATGTTTTGTTCTTATGCTGCGACCGAGATGGAGGCAGCCATGGACAACCGCATCAACGAAATCCGCCGAACGATCAGAGCGCTCCGCGTCAGCATGCGTGAAGCTGAAGCGATCATGCATGAGCAGGTCAACCGCAACGAGGATTGCAGCTTCGTGGCCCAGGAAGTCATCAAGATGCGCTCGGTCATGAGCCAGCTGGTGAAGGAACGGACTGCGCTTGGCGATCAGGAGCCGATCGTCGTGAACAGCTTCTTCATCCCGCGTCGCCGGCCGACGCGAAAGCCGGCCGCGGCTCATTTCGCCACCGCCGAATCCGTGTTCCGTCCGCGCCTGGTGGCGCGGGTTTGACGCGGCGGGCTGCTCAGTCAAAAGTGTGGGGCGCGGCCCGATCCGGCTTGCCGGCCGGGCTGTCCGCCCACTTGGCCATCTCCATCGCCTGGGCGTCGACGCCCTCGCACCAGAAGCAGCTCGGTCGCGCGCGGCCGTTCTCGGACAGGATCGGGACCAGGCTGTGGCCGCAACCGGCGCACCAGGCGATGTCAGTCATGTGGTCCCCCAAAGCCTTGCAAGATTCAGCAATGACGTTGTCGTTCGCGAAGCTTGCGCGGGCGCTATGACGGCGCCGGGGCACTGTGCCCGGTGGGCGCGCTCGTCCCTGATATCGTCGATGTAGCGATCCATCGTGACACGGCTGCGATGTCCTCGCCGTTTTCGTGATAGGCGCGAAGCTGGAATTCCGCGGAGCTGCCGCGATCCACAATGGTCCGGCAGTGCTCGATCTCGGCGGCGCAGCCCAGGGCGTCGGCGTCCTCGGCGGTGTCGTCGATGATTCGGGACAGCATCTCCGAAATCGTGACCGGCCCGTCTTTGGAGGCAAAGATGCAATCGGTTCCGTAGCGCTGGGCGCGCCATTTGTTCTCCACCGCAATGGCGCGTTCGACCACCGTGACCTCCTTCGACACATGCGGCCGCAGATGGAGATGACGCGTCAGGCAGCGATAGAGCGAGGCGATCGCGACGGCGTCCTCGACCAGGGTGCAGGTGTCGGGCGCACGAAGCTCGAGGGTCGGGTGACGCATCGAAGGACGCATCGCCCACCAGATGTGGCTCTCGTCGGGAATGACGCCGGAGCGCTGCAAGGCGCCGATATATTCGTCGTAGTCCTGCCGGCTCTCGAACAATTCGGGCAGGCCGGTGCGCGGCAGCTCGGAATAGGCAGCGAGCCGGTAGCCCTTCAGTCCGGTCTTGTGCGAATTCCAGAACGGGGAGGACGCCGACAGCGCGATGAACAGCGGCAGATGCGGCAGCATGGCCCGCATCACCGCCATGCGCTTCTCCGGATCGGGCAACTGGACGTGTACGTGCATGCCGCACATCATGTTGCGATGGCCGATGCTGCGCAGATCCTCGATCATCTCCTCATAGCGCGGCTTCGGGCTCGGCTGCGACATGCGCCAGACCGCGGTCGGATGCGTGCCGCAGGCCATGATCACGAAGCCATATTGCGCGGCGACGTTCGCGACTTCGCGCCGCAGGAAGCGAAGCTCTTCGCGGGCGTCGTTGACGTCGACGTGAACGTTGGTGGCGACCTCGAGCTGGGATTGCAGCATCTCGCGCATGGCCTGGCCGCCGGTCGACCAGTTCGCCGATTCGAACAGCGCGTTGGGCGTTTCGATCGCGACCTCGAAGGTCCGGCGATCGGCGAGAAAGTATTCCTCCTCGATGCCGAAGGAATATTCAGCCGCCTTGCCGCCGCCGCCAGCGGAGCGAATGACGAGGTGCTGCTTGTCGTGCGAGGAATCGAGGCGCAGCAATTTCATAACGTCCGAAGCAAATGTCATATCCCACCCGGCAAGGCATTACCTGCGGGCGATAATCCTTCTGGCAGGGGCGGGTTCCGCCTCCGCACCACTGCAAATTGTCGCGTCGAAGGGAACAATCTTCACGCTCTCGGATGCGCGCGCGATCAGCGCGTGATTTGGCGGCACTTCGGTCCAATCCGATTCCTTGTCGAAGGGTTCGGACACGACGATGACCTCGCCGCCGTCCTCACGGAAATAGAGTGTGTTCGCGGCGTCGTTGACCGCGACGCGGAAGGCGTAGAGATCCCTGCCGTTGGCGATCGCGCTGGTGAAGCGCAGCCGTTCGCGCAGAGCGCCTTCATTGACGAGGCCGACGAGGGCTTGCAGCACGCGCCGCGTCGCGCCCAGCGGGTCGCTGTCCAGGCCGGCCCCCATCATCGCCAGGAACACTGCTTCCGAATCGGTCGTGCCGAGGCGCGACGGGTAATAG
This sequence comes from Bradyrhizobium sp. AT1, assembly GCF_001590795.1. GTDB lineage: Bacteria > Pseudomonadota > Alphaproteobacteria > Rhizobiales > Xanthobacteraceae > Bradyrhizobium. The sequence continues at coordinate 2,022,022 of NZ_JXDL01000001.1, read as the reverse complement.
GCATCGGGAATCAGCGCCTCGACCTTGCGCCGCAGCCGGTTCCAGCTGCCGACGAATCCGTTGTGCATGAACATCCAGTGGCCGCAGGCAAAGGGATGGCAATTCTGCCGCGTCACCGCCGTGCCCGTGGCGGCGCGCACATGGGCGAAGAACAGATGCGAGCGCAGATGCCGGCAGAGATAGCGCAGGTTCTCGTCCGACCAGGCCGGGCGCGTCTCGCGATAGAGCCCGGGCTCGGGATGCTCGCCATACCAGCCGAGGCCAAAGCCGTCACCGTTCGAGCCCGCGGTCGATTGCAGCGAGCGGATGCTCTGCGCGACCAGCGAATGCTCGGGCTCGGTGACGTAGGGCGCGAACGAGGTGGTCTCGCCCCGGTATGCGATCCAGCGGCACATGAGGTTCCTGTCGGGGATATGTCCTGACAGCGTCAACAAATATGCCGGGGCTGCGTTCCCGATGAGATCCGCTCGCGCGTGCCGCTAGTCCGTGCCGCCGAGCGTTGCGCGATAGGTCTTGCCGTAGGGATAAAAATACTCCTTGCGGCCCTGGTCCCAGAACGCCCTAAAGCCGGGCGCGGCGATGTCCCAATCCGGGCGGCACTTCATGCTGACGGCCCTGAGGTCCTGGCGCAATTCCTCGATCGTCGGACGTCCGAAGAACCAATAGCCGTTGTAAATCTTGTGAACGACGAGTCGCGGCTCCAGCACGACGACATGCGGGATCATGGGATTGTGGACGGGATCGGTGTATTCGGCGATGTCGAGGTCCTTCTGGATGATCCGCCGGGGGTCCGAGAGGAAGGGCCAGTGCGCGCCGGCGCCGCTGCGATACTCATTGGTCTCGGTGATGGTGTCGGTGGTGATCGTGACCAGCCGGCAATAGCCGACCTCCATCTCGCGATGGAGCTGAACCAGCCCTTCGGTCTGGCGACGATCTTTCGGGCAGAATCCGCCGCGGCCGAGCACGACGATCATGGGATCGTCCCCCTGCAACTCGGACAGCTTGCGGTGCTTTGCGGTGTGATCGCTGAGTTCGTAATCCGGGAAGGTCACTCCCGGCATGATGTCGGTTCGCATCGAATCCTCCCCTGATTTCTCTCTAGAGATCGATCACGACGTCGCCTTGCGGTCGTGCGCAGCAGATCAGCAGATTTCCCTCCGCTGGCGGGTCGAGCGGATCCGGCGCGTAGCTGACCTCTCCGGCCACGAGCCCACTCTCGCAGTTGTGGCAAACCCCCGTGCGGCACGACCAGCGCACCGGGACGTCGCATGCCTCGGCGAGCTCGAGCAGGCTGGCATAAGAGGGGCCCCAGCACACGTTGAGGCCGCTGCGGGCGAACGACACCATCGGACCCGGCCCCGGTGCTCCCGGCGGCTTGTGGACAGGCGTCTTCGGCGCGGCTGCGATGCCCGGTGTCAGCGAGGGCTTGCTGCCGAACAGCTCGGTGTGGATCCGATCGGGCGCGACACCCAGCGCGGCGAGGCCGGTGGCAATGTCGCTCATGAAGGCCGCCGGTCCGCAGAGATAGAAATCGCCATCCCGGGGCACGTCCAGCATCTGGAGCCGCTGCCGATCCAGACGACCCGTGCTGTCGAAGTCGGCTCCTGGACGGTCGGTTGGATCGGGGGCGCTGAAGCAGACGTGGCTGTGATGATGGGCCAATCCGGCAAGCAGCCCGCGCGCCTCGGCAGCGAACGGATGCTCGCGGCCGTTGCGTGTGCCATGCAGCCACCAGACGTCACGCGTCGTGCCTTCCGCGGCGAGAGCGTGCAGCATGGCAAGCACCGGTGTCACGCCGATCCCCGCGCTCAACAGCACCACGGGCCGCTCATCGTGCCGGAGCGTGAAGCTGCCGCGCGGCGCACCGACCGGCACGATATCGCCAGCCTGGATCGTCTCGGCGACATAGAAGCTGGCCGCGCCGTGCGCCTCGCGCTTGATGCTGATGCGATAGGATGCCGTGTCGGCGCGGCTCGACAGCGAATAGCTGCGCGTCATCGCGGAGGGTCCCAACCGCACGACGACGAATTGACCGGGCAGGGCGGTCGCCAGCGGCTGTCCGTCCGCGGGCTCGAGCACCAGCGAGGTCACGCTGGCGCTTTCGGCGATCTTCCGCGATACGCGGAAGGGGCGGAAGCCGCGCCAGGCCGGCGCCGGGCCAGCGGTAGGGCCGAGCCCGGCATTTCCCGCGACGGGGCTGTCCTGCTGTGCCAGCAGCGCTGCAAAGGAGTGATTCCAGCCGCGGCTCAGCGCCGGAATTTTCAGCGCGCGCGCGAGGCGCTCGCGCGGATGCGGGGGCAGGTAAAGCAGCGCATCGATCTCGGCGATGCTCATGCCTTCCGGACCGCTTTCGACCTGCACGATCTCGTCGCCGGCCTCGACGTCGCCCTCCTCGATGACACGGAAGTAGAAGCCCGGCCGGCCGTGTTTGACGAGCAGCGCGGGTATCTCAGGCTCGTCCATGCGAATGCCGAGCCGGTAGCAGGTGACGCGCGGCTGCGTGACCTCGAACAGGGCGGTGCCGATCCTGTAGCGATCACCGATGCAGACCTCGGCGTCGGCGAGGCCCTCGACGGTGAAGTTCTCGCCGAATTGACCATGAACGAGGTCCGACCGGCCGAGATGTTTCTGCCAGTATTGATAGGATTCGTCCTGGTAGACGAAGACGGCGCGCTGCTCGCCGCCGTGACCCGCCGTGTCGCCCTGGCCGTCGCCGTCGATGTTGAGCCGGCGGACCCGGCGCGGGCCCGTGACGGGAGTCTTCCAGATTCCGGTATGGACAGTCCTGCCTTGCCAGGCGACGTCGCGCGGCAGGCCGACATTGAGTGAGAGCAGACGAGCCATGGACTTTCCTCGGCCAGAACCACCGTGCCTGCGCAATTTGGCGAATTCCAGATTGCGACGCCCCACAATCTGCCCCCAGAGCGTGGTTTTGGCCCGTTAGGGGTTGTTAGACGTTGCGAGAGTGCCTTGTCTGCGGCCCTCCGCGCGCCGATCTGAAGGGCTGAGACGAGAAACGGGAGAGGCGCAATGGATGATCAAGCGACGCTGGCAGCGCTCAGGCGCCATTGGGACGCCTCGGATGCGAATGATTTCGAAGCCGAGCACGAGATCTATCGCGACGACGCCGTGCTCGACTATCCGCAGTCGGGAGAGCGGATCCGCGGCCGCGGCAACATCCAGGAAAGCCGGACGGTGCAGCCGAACAAGAAGCGCTTCACGGTTCGGCGGATCATCGGCGGCAGTGATCTCTGGGTGAGCGAGTTCGTGCTGAGTTATGACGGGGTGCCGTCCTACGTCGTCAGCATCATGGAATTTCGCGACGGCCTCGTGGCACACGAAACGCAATATTTCGGCGACCGCTTCGAGCCCGGACCGTCCCGTTCGCATCTCGTTGAGCGGGTGGGGTAGGTTGGGCGGTCGGTTGGCCGGTGCCCTTCGCCGCGACGATGTGCGGGATTGGCACACCATTGCGTAACTAAACTTGGCAACGTGGAACCGATGCGGCGGCTGGTCGCAGTCATCTCGCCTTGATTCCGACAGGCCCATCTTTATCTCTGGCACGAACAAGAATCCGGGCCCCTCTGGCGAGGACGCCGACGATCGTCGGCAAACCTCGCGATGTCGGATGACCTGTCCCGCGCGAATGCGATGGATCGGCCGATCGTCGGGCCTCGTTCGTTCTCTCCGACCATTCGTCCCCATCGCAGCTCCGTGCGGTCATTTCGCAAACCGAGGAGCAATGATGACTGACGCCAAGCATTCAAATCCCAGCGAGATCGAGATCACGGAACCGTCCAGCCTGAACGAGCAGGCCGCGGTGGCGCTGGTGATCGTGGGAGCGCTGGTTGCGGTTGCGGACCGGCGCGTTTCGCCGGTCGAGCGCGACGAGGTGATCCGTTTCATCAGGGATCGCAAGCTGGCGCCGCACGTTCCGGATGCACGGCTCTATGCGATGTTCGATGAACTCGCCGAACGGCTCGAGGAGCCGGATTTTGCCAATGTCGTGATCGACACGCTGCGGCCGGTTTCGAATCTGCCGCTGTCGTCCCATCTGATGGAGCTGTCGGAGCGTGTTGCTGCGGCGGACGAGGACGTCCACCCCCATGAAGTGCAGGCGATCAAATTGTTGCGCTTGCTGACGCTGGTCTTGCCGCGCGCGAAGCCCGTGGTGTCGAGCGCGGCGGGCGCCGAACGGCAGGCCGCCCTGAAGGAGTAGGCATGAGCACAGTTTCGGACGAGCGCACGACGAAAACCGAGGGCACCACCGGCCAGATGGCCGGGGGAGACCCGCGCCTCGACAAGCTCGTCCATCGCCTGCCGCCGCGCATGGGCGATACCTTCACCTATCTGCTCAAGCCGTCGAACCGCTGGGTCAGAATTCCCTCGGGCACGCTGCTGATCGTCGGCGGCGTGCTTTCCTTTCTTCCGATTCTCGGCGTCTGGATGCTGCCGCTCGGTCTAGCGCTGCTTGCCGAGGACGTGCCGGCGCTGCGCTCCTCGCGATCGAAGGTCCTGGACTGGGTCGAGCGGAAGAAGCCGCATTGGCTCGAGCCGTCTGCACCGAAAAATGATCAATCATGACTGAATTCATCACCTCCGATGCCCTGACCGCGCTGTTTCAGGTCATCCTGATCGACCTCGTGCTCGCCGGCGACAACGCCGTCGTCATCGGCCTTGCCGCGGCGGGATTGCCGGCCGAGCAGCGCCGCCGCGCCATCATCGTCGGCATCGCCGCCGCGACAGCGCTCCGCATCGTGTTCGCCGGCGTCGCGACCCAGCTGCTGCAGGTGATCGGCCTGCTGCTCGCCGGCGGCGTGCTGCTGCTCTGGGTATGCTGGAAGATGTGGCGCGAGCTGCGCGAGCAGGCGCATGCCGGGCAACTCGCCTTCAGCCATGGCGGCGGCGCGGATGCTGCGCCGGCGCAGCGCAAGACCTTCGGCCAGGCCGCGGTGCAGATCGTCGCCGCCGACGTCTCGATGTCGCTCGACAACGTGCTCGCGGTCGCGGGCGCCGCGCGCGAGCACCCCTACATCCTCGCCTTCGGCCTGTTGCTGTCGGTCGCGATGATGGGCGTCGCCGCCGATCTGCTCGGCCGGGTGCTCCAGAAGCAGCGCTGGATCGCCTATGTCGGTCTCGCCATCATCATTTACGTCGCCTTCGAGATGATCTATCGGGGCTCGCTCGAGCTCGCACCCGTCATCGCGAGTCTCTGAGGCGACAATTTTCGGCAATCCGGAGCAATTCATGACGTCCGACCCCAAAGCACCTTCGGCGCAGGCCTTGCCGCCGCGCCTCGGCCTGTTCGCCCAGCTCATCTTCGGCTCGCGCTGGCTGCAATTTCCGCTCTATATCGGCCTGATCGTCGCGCAGGCCGTCTATGTGCTCTTGTTCCTGAAAGAGCTCTGGCATCTGGTCGTGCACTCCTTCGACGCCAGCGAGCAGCAGATCATGCTGGTCGTGCTCGGGCTGATCGACGTCGTCATGATCTCGAACCTTCTGATCATGGTGATCGTCGGCGGCTATGAGACCTTCGTCTCCCGGCTGAACCTGACCGGCCATCCCGACGAGCCGGAATGGCTCAGCCACGTCAACGCCAGCGTGCTCAAGATCAAGCTTGCGATGGCGATCATCGGCATCTCCTCGATCTCGCTGCTCAGGACCTTCATCGAGGCCGGCAATCTCGGCACCACGCGCAGCAATTTCACCGAGACCGGCGTGATGTGGCAGGTTCTGATCCATCTGACCTTCATCATCTCGGCGGTCGGCATCGCCTGGGTCGACCGCCTCAGCGAGAACGGCCATCGCAAGGAGGTCGACCACGGCTGAGCGCGATCGCTCGGCCGGCACGCTGTGGTCAAGGCGTCCGACGGGAAGATCGGCAAATGGCCGTCACTTCATGGTCATGTCGCCGGAGATGACGGTGCGGCCGAACTAGGTCACGACTTGCGCGAACGGGCAATGTCGCTCCGGAGCGCTTCGAGCTCCTTGTGCACGGCGCGCGCGGCGTCGCGCTCGATCTTGCGGTAGCGCGCGACGAGCTTTTCGCCGAAGGGGGTCAGCATCGCGCCGCCGCCGTTCTTGCCGCCGGCCTGCGGCTCGACCACGGCATGTCCGCAGATGCGGTTGATCTCGTCGACGAGATCCCAGGCGCGCTTGTAGGACATGTCCATCGCGCGGCCGGCTGCCGAGATCGAGCCTTGCTCGCGGATCTGCTCCAGCAACTCGATCTTGCCGGGGCCGATGCGGTCCTCGCCGTCGAGGTCGATGCGAAGGCTCAGCTGGGGCAGCGGCTTGGCGCTGGCGCGCGACATGACGGACACTCTTGTACCAATTGCAGCCGAGATTGCCAAACTTGCCCGCCGTGGACAAGCGAGTGCGCCGTCCGGCTTCACCGCACCGCGTGCATCTCCAGAAACGCCTTCGAGGCCGAAATGCCGGGATGCGGCCTCGACGCCGAAGCACGCATCCGCCATGCCGCTCGCGACATAGGCCGCGACCGCCGCGTGGGTGAACTCGATCTGCTGCGCGCCGTTGATCCGGCTCTCGTCGATGCCGTGCGCGGCGAGCAACTGGTCGAACAGCAGGACGTTTGGCTTGATGAGGTCGTCGAGCGAGGCGATGCGCTTGGGATTGCCGCGCGCGACCATGAACCTGGCCGTCCGACAGCCGCCAAGCCTGGGCCCGCCTGATCGGGTCTGGCGGGCTCTTTTTCGGGATCGATAAAATTGTCCGCAATCCGCTCAAGTCCGGCAAACCCTGCGGACAAGAACTGCCCGGCGTTAAACCGGGACTTTGGAACCGGCGTGCATCCTGCCTGCAAAAGGCTGGGGCATCGAAATGTCTGTTCTCAAGGAGGTCGTCGCCGCGATGGCGGGAGTTTATGCGCTCCTGTTCGCCTGCGACGCGTTGTTCGGGGTCGGCGAGATACGCTTCGACGACAATTACTACCGCGCCAGCTTCTACGCGCCGCGGCCGAAGGAATTCCGCTTCGCAGACGGGACCACGCCGGCCGCACGCGTCAGCGATGCGTTCGCGCAGTTCTCGGCAGGTGAGGCCAGGCCCAACAGGCGTTACTCGTCGCTGGCGACGATCATCCGTTAATTCAGGCCGCCCGGCGCTCGTCCGGGGTACCAGGCCTTGTGTTGCCCGACGGGCAAAACACGCGACGGGTAGGTCAACGCGCACCGGCGAAAATATTCCGCTTTACCGAAATTCGGAAAGCGCGTATGTGTCGTGGCAACCCGGCCCAAGGACAAGGGGCGTATCGCGATCGTCACGAACGCGGACCGGGCGGCGGTGGACGCAGATCGCCTCGGCGCGAAGGGTTTTGCAGGGCGGGCAACCGTGAGCAGAGC
>NZ_JXDL01000001.1:1968681-2013752 GCF_001590795.1 Bradyrhizobium sp. AT1 | reverse complement strand
GTTCAATCGAGGGCAAGGCCACGAAGCAAAAGCTCGGGCGAGATGAGCCGCGAGGACGCGAAGCCGTGTCAGTAATGCCCATGTCAGTCATTCACCACCGCTCTCGTGCCCCGGACGCAGCGCAGCGCCCCTTCGGCGGTGCGCTGCAGAGCCGGGGCCCACGCATCGGCACGTACCCATGGCTTGCTGGGTCCCGGCTCTGCGCAGCAGCGTAAGGACGCTGCAGCGCGTCCGGGACACGAGAGAGACGCACGATCGCCACGCCCCTGATGGCGAAAAACCTTGTGCAAGCAATCCAGACTGTCTCCGCAAAGGCGTTCCGCAAGCCCGGGACGAAATGCGCCGCGAGGATGCGAAGCCTTGCCTCATTCCCCCTGAATCCACTCCGCTACCCCGCGCCACAGCGTGTCGCGGTGGTCGGGGCGGAAGAAGCCGAAATGGCCGATCGTTTTGGCGCCGACCTCGGACGGTTTCACCGTCAGCACCTCCGGCTTGATCGCAGTGAACCCGCTCGTGAGCAGCTCGACCGCCGGCCGCGTCGCCCAGGGATCGTCGGAAAAGCACAGAGCCCGCAGCTCGCCCTTGAAGTTTGCAAAATTCTCCAGCGCCGGCAGCTTGGAATCGAAGAGATAGCGCGGGCTCGAGACCCACTCCGCCCATTGCAGGAATACGCCCTTGGGCAGATCCTCGCCGACGCCGGCCCAGCCCGGCGCATAGCCGAGCGCGTGGGTGAGCGGCACACCGACGAGGTTCATGAAAGCGAAGACGCGGTATTTTTCCGGCGATGTCATCAGCCGCCAGGTCGCGGCCTGCGAGGCCACGAACGCGGCGCGCGAGATGTCCGTGTTGTTCGCGATCAGCCCCAGCGCCTGGCCGCCGAAGGAATGGCCGACATAGGCGAGCGGCAGCGTATTGTACCGCTCCCGCATCCAGCTCACCGCGGCGGTGACGTCGAGCGCGGCCCAGTCCGACATCGAGGCCTTGAAGCCGACCAGGGATTTCGGCTGGTTGTAGCCGACCATCGCCGGGAGCCTGCTGTCGCCGATGCCGCGATAATCATAAGTCAGCACCGCACAGCCCCGATGGGCGAGATAGGAGGCAAAGCCGCGGTAGATTTTGCGCGGGACGGCGGTGGCCGAATTGATCAGCACGGCATGGCGCTTGGCGCCGCGCGGCAGGAACAGGGTGCCGGCCAGCGCATAGCCGTCGGCCGCCGGGAAGCTGATCTCGTCGATGAAAACGTCGTCCAGTGCCGCGTCCATGGGGATGGATGTGCCGCCAGTTTCCTCTGCCACCCCTAGCAAATGCGAATTTGGCTTTTCCCGCAAGGGTTTGCGAAGAGAAACGGATTTACAACTGGCGGCGTCGCGCCAGCCTGTGTATAAGGCGGCCCTCGCAACCCACAGATCAGGTTGCACTTTTCGCTTCACGGAGAGATTGCGATGTCCGAGCGGTGGACGCCCGAGTCCTGGCGCAGCAAGCCGGTGCTACAGGTGCCCGACTATCCCGACGCCAAGGCTTTGGCCGACGTCGAGGCGCAGCTTGCGACCTTTCCGCCGCTGGTGTTCGCGGGCGAGGCGCGCAACCTGAAGAAGGCGCTGGCGCGCGTGTCGGCCGGCGAGGCCTTCCTGCTCCAGGGCGGCGACTGCGCCGAGAGCTTTGCCGAGCACGGCGCAAACAACATCCGCGATTTCTTCCGCGTGCTGCTGCAGATGGCGGTGGTGCTGACCTATGCCGGCGCGGTGCCGGTGGTGAAGGTCGGCCGCATCGCCGGTCAGTTCGCCAAGCCGCGCTCCTCGCCGACCGAGAAGGTTGGTGGCGTCGAGCTGCCGAGCTATCGCGGCGACATCGTCAACGACATCGCCTTCACCAGGGAAGCGCGCATCCCCGATCCGCAGCGCCAGCTGATGGCCTATCGCCAGTCGGCCGCGACGCTGAACCTGCTGCGCGCGTTTGCGACCGGCGGCTATGCCAATCTCGGCAGCGTGCATGAGTGGATGCTGGGCTTCCTCAAGGATTCCCCGCAGTCGCGCCGCTACAAGGAATTGGCCGACCGCATCTCGGATGCGCTCAACTTCATGCGCGCCTGCGGCCTCGATCTCGAGAGCCATCCGGAGCTGCGCGCCACCGATTTCTACACCAGCCATGAAGCGCTGCTGCTCGGCTACGAGCAGGCCATGACCCGCGTCGATTCCACGACCGGCGACTGGTACGCGACCTCGGGCCACATGATCTGGATCGGCGATCGCACCCGCCAGCTCGATCACGGCCATATCGAATATTTCCGCGGCATCAAGAACCCGATCGGATTGAAGTGCGGTCCGTCGCTCAAGCCTGACGAGCTCTTGAAGCTGATCGACGTGCTCAACCCCGACAACGAGCCGGGCCGGCTGACGTTGATCGGCCGCTTCGGCTCCGACAAGATCGCCGAGCATCTGCCGAACATGATCCGCGCCGTGAAGCGCGAGGGCAGGGTCGTGGTCTGGTCCTGCGATCCCATGCACGGCAACACCATCACCTCGACGTCGGGCTACAAGACGCGGCCGTTCGACCGCATCCTGTCCGAAGTGAAGTCGTTCTTCACGATCCATGCCGCTGAAGGCACCCATGCCGGCGGCGTGCATCTGGAGATGACCGGGCAGGACGTCACCGAATGTATCGGCGGCGCCCGCGCGATCACCGACGAGCACCTCAACGACCGCTATCACACGGTCTGCGATCCCCGCCTCAATGCCGAGCAATCCATCGACATGGCTTTCCTGGTCGCCGAGCTGCTCAAGCAGGAACGCGCCGGCAAGGCCCAGCCGATGCCGGTCGCAGCGGGGCTCTAAGACCTTGCTGCGGATCTGGAAGGCCACGATCAATTCCCGTAACGGTCTGGCCTTTGCGTTTCGGTCGGAGCAGGCCGTTCGCGAGGAGATCTTTGCGCTCCTGCTGGCGGTGCCGCTGGCCTGGTTGATCGGCGCGACCGCGATGCGGGCCGTCGAGCTGGTCTGCTCGGTTGCGTTCGTGCTGACGGTCGAGCTGCTCAATACTGCGATCGAAAAGCTCGCGGACCGGTTGACGATGGATCACGACAAGCAGATCGGGCGGGTCAAGGACATGGGCTCGGCGGCGGTCGGCGTGGCGCTGCTGATGGCCGGCGCGTTCTGGATCATCGCCATTATCGAGCGGCTGGGATTTATCTGATCGGAGCGCGGCGGCCATGACTGAACGTCTCGACGCATTCGCGGTCACGCTCGCCCAGCTCAATCCGGTCATGGGCGACATCGAGGGCAATGCCGCCAAGGCACGCTCGGCCCGCGCGCGGGCGATCCCCGACGGCGCCGATCTCGTGCTGTTTCCGGAATTGTTCATCGCCGGCTATCCGCCGGAAGACCTCGTGCAGAAGCCGTCTTTCCAGGCCGCGTGCCGCGCCGCGATCGAAGTGCTGGCGCGCGAGACCGCCGATGGCGGGCCGGCCATGCTGATCGGCACGCCCTGGGTCGAGGACGGCAAGCTCTACAATGCCTGCGCGCTGCTCGACGGCGGCCGCATCGCGAGCTTGCGCTTCAAATGCAATCTGCCGAACTACGGCGTGTTCGACGAGAAGCGGCTGTTTGCACGCGGGCCCGCCGCCGGACCGGTCACCGTGCGCGGCGTGCGCATCGGCGTGCCGATCTGCGAGGACATCTGGCTGGAGGAGTCCGAGGACTACGAGAACGTGGTCGAGACGCTGGCCGAGACCGGCGCCGAGATCATCCTGGTGCCGAACGGCTCGCCTTACGCCCGCGACAAGAACGACGTGCGGCTGTCCGTCGTCGTGGCGCGCGTCACCGAGAGCGGGCTGCCGCTGGTCTATCTCAACCAGGTCGGCGGCCAGGACGAGCTGGTGTTCGACGGCGCCTCCTTCGCGCTCAACGGCGATCTCTCGCTCGCGGCGCAATTGCCGGCGTTCGAGGAAAGCATCGTCACCCTGCGCTTCACCCGCAACGGCGACGACTGGCGCTGCACCGGGCCGATTGCGGAGCAGGTCGAGGGCGACAAGGCTGATTACGCCGCTTGCGTGCTGGGCCTGCGCGACTATGTGGGCAAGAACGGTTTTCCCGGCGTGCTGCTCGGTATCTCCGGCGGCATCGATTCCGCGCTGTGCGCGGCGATCGCGGTCGATGCGCTCGGCGCCGACCAGGTGCACGGCGTGATGCTGCCCTATCGCTACACGGCGGCACACTCGATCGCGGACGCCGGCGAGCTCGCCGGTCATCTCGGCATCCGCTACGAGGTGCTGCCGATCGCGGAGGCCGTGAGCGGGTTCGAGACGATCCTCTCGGGCCTGTTCAAGAATCTGCCGCCAGATATCACCGAGGAGAATCTTCAGGCCCGCACGCGCGGTACGCTCTTGATGGCGATCTCCAACAAGACGGGCCTGATGGTGGTGACGACGGGCAACAAGTCGGAGATGTCGGTCGGTTACGCCACGCTCTATGGCGACATGAACGGCGGCTTCAATCCGATCAAGGACATCTACAAGACGCAGGTGTTCCGGCTGGCAAGCTTGCGCAATAGCTGGAAGCCAGACGACGCGCTCGGGCCTTCAGGCGAGGTGATCCCGCCCGACATCATCACGCGCCCGCCGAGCGCCGAGCTGCGCGAGAATCAGACCGACCAGGATTCTCTGCCGCCTTACGAGGTGCTCGATGCCATCCTAGAGCGTCTCGTCGAGCGCGAAGAGCCGCTGGATCAGATCATTGCCGCCGGCTTCGATCGCGAGATCGTCACCCGCATCGACCATCTGCTCAACGTCGCCGAATACAAGCGCCGCCAGGCCGCACCCGGCGTGAAGGTCACGCCCAGGAATTTCGGCCGCGATCGCCGCTATCCCATCACCAACCGCTTTCGCGACAAGGGCGAGAAGCTGCCGGCGGCCGACGAGACGCTGGTGTCACGCGGCAGCAAGGCCTCGATCGACGCGTTCGAGGGGTAATTCAAGCGGTGGACGAAGCGACTTGTCCGCCGTCAGCAAGAGCGAAGGCGGAAGCGTGCCCACGAGTTTTTTGATTGTGGTATGAGCGCGGCGACTGATGCAGCAGGCCCGCGCCTTCGAGCCTAAATAAGGCGGCCGGATTTTTTATCGCATGGGTTGCAGTGCCTGCCTTGCGGTCATTGCTTCCATTTGCTTACAGCGCGTTGCACTAACGCCCGGTTTGTCTTCTCTGGCCCGTCAAGTAGATCTGGGCGAAAATCGATCAGATACAATATCAATGCAACCGTGCTAGCCCGAATCCGAACGTTCGGATTGGCATCTGATGGCAGTGCCGCAGGCAAGAAAGTCGGCTGATCGTTGCCGTCAAACACGCAAAAGTAAGATTCCCACGGCACGTCAGCATCCAAGATGCCCAGCTCATGAGCAGTCATCGCCTCTTGAATCTGAGTTCTCGTAAATGGCAAACCGTATGCTGTGCAAAAAAACAGAATCGTCTTCTTAAGTAGCCTTCCCTCTCGTAACGCTGTCAGCTCCCACCGAAACCCATGAGTTTCACCTACGCGAGCAATGACTATTCTGCTCGCCTGCAATAGTGCCTGAGCTATATACTGCCATTGTTCATCATCAACGAATACACGAGCGAACGAGGAGCTGGGATACCGTTCCCTTGGTCTTCCAATGCATAGGGTTGGAATGTGAGGCACAAGCTGTTCGCTAAGCACGCTCTCAATTCGATCCTGCACTGTGATATGGCTTCCGATGTACCGGGCAAACCGGAACGGATCGTCACTAAAATCCACGCTCTCCTTTGCTGATTTTTCGTCATCGACGAAGGAGCGCAAGTATAGACAAAATGGCTGTCCACTCTTTGCAATTTGACCAACGGGAGATGGAAGCAGGTGAAACTTGGTGCGAATCCATAGAAACCGGCAGATGTAAAATTGTACGATGATTGGAAACATCGCGATCAGAAATAGTTTTGCGAAACATCCAACGTCCAATCCCAAGGGAGATATTTCGGCCTTCAAAGTCACAGCAATGGCTATCACGATAATCACGACAAGCATCGGAACGAACCGGATAAACAGTTCATGCTGTAGTACGGGGAAAACTAGTCTTACAAAAAAACAGACCGCGATCGCTAACGCGCCAAACAACGTCAAGGCATATAGAATGCCCTTCTTAAAGTTAGGCCTCTCCTTAGAATAGACGCTTATGGCGCGACCATACCGAATTAGGAGTTCAGCTAACGCCATCTTGTGGCTCGCTCGCCGTCTTTTATGGTTGCATTAGGCACTAGTCGCCGCACTCCGCAACGTCATTTCTTCGACGTGCTTTTGCTCGCTGATGGACCGCTCCAAGCTACGCGATGGATCGATGGGCGATAGGCCAAGGTGGAATCATGGGAGCAATTCGAGCGCTCGCGCTTGGCTTCACCGCACCATCGACCATTCTCAATCAGCCATCTGCAGTGATGCGCTTCACGATCGCACCACGCGACGCCCGGTATTTAGTTTCGGGTGATTTCACGCGATACAGGAAGCGGCTTCGATGGCTTGGGCGCGTGCTTCTTCACGGGCTTGGCCAGTCGCGCAGCGGGAGCGATGCCTTTGCGCCAAAGCATGCCACACACCGCTGAGCGCGACCGCCACGACCCAGTTTCGTAATGATTTCAACTGGGTACGCTCAATGGCGTGTTCTCACCAAGGGGAGAAGAAAGCCCACCTATTTCTGCTGCTGCGGCAGGAAGGTCGGGCCGACCGAGCGGATCGGCTTGTTCTCGGAGCTCGCCGCCCCGCCCGCATCCGCGGGCGGCGTTGCGGCCGGTGCAGTCGCCGTCGTCGGCGCGGGAGCTGCGCCTTTCTTGGCGTTCGCAGGCGTGCCCTTGCCCAGCCGCTGCTGCTGCATTTTCTTGGCGCTCTCCTCGGTGACGATGATGTCGCCCTGCTGCTCGGCGCTCGCCTTGTCGTCGGCCGATTTCAGCGCGTCCGCCCAGGTCTGGCCTGCGGCCTTGCAGGAGCAGGACGGGTTGAACTCGCTGCGGAATTTGAACGCGGTCGGCAGCGCCGTGTAGGGCTGGCCGCTGATCGAGACCGCCGAGTTCATGTCTTCGCCGGGATTGCGATGGGTGTAGAGCACGGCTTCCGCGGCCGGGCACAGCGCCTTGCAGGTCTTCTCGTCGTCGGGGAAGCGCGCCGGGACCGTCGCAAACGAGACGGGGAAATAAGCGCCGTCGCAGGTGCGCACGCACACGGTGCGGTAGGTCCCGGATTGCGATTGCGGGCCTAGATCGGAGGGCGGCACGCCTTGCGGATTGCCGGCGTTGTTGCCGTTGAACAGATTGCTCAGGAAGTTGCCGCCGCCTTGCGGCTGCGCCGCAGCCGCGTATTGCGGGCCGCAATTGTTCTGCGCCAGCGCCGCCAGGACCGAACGGCGCTGGTTGTCGCGTTCCGGATTGAAGCCACCGGCGCCACCGCCGCGCAGGCGCTCGAGATTGCCGGTGATCTGGTCCAGATTGGCGCGCATCTGCTGGATCTGGGTGTTGACCGGGCCGCATTGCGCCGACTGGCCGTTGAACAGCGAGAAGAAGCCGGAGGAATCGCAGCCCATGCGCTTGGCCTGCATGGTGACGCGGTCGAGCTCGGCCTGCTGCTTGGCCTGGGAATCCTGGTAACGGCGGATCTGCTCCTCACGCGCGGGGTCGCCCCCGCCGCCGCGGTCCAGTGCCGCGAGCTGGCCCTCCAGCCGCACACACATCGGATTCGGCCCAAGGCCGTTTTGCCCCGCCTGAGGCGGCGGGCCGGGCGGACCGGCTTGAGCGAAAGCGCCGGTGGCGAGCACGGCCGTGCTCAAGAGCACGGTGCAGGCAAGGAGGAAGCGGGCACGGGACAGGGGCAAAAATTCAGGCATATCCGCCATTCTAGCGAGGTCACGGCCCGGCATGACTTTGAAGGGCCGAAGCGCGCCCTCCCATAGCCGCTTCCTGCGGCATCGTCACGTCGTTTCGGGGCCGAAGCACCGGGCCTAAGCTACGCCAGCTCCGAGCGAATTCAGCGCTGGCAGGTGATTGCGACATATTCGTCGCAATGGCCATGGGAGCAATTTGTGCCGGATTTGGGGACAGAGCCGGTAATTTCGTCGGGATCGACCCGCCGAAAGGCCGAAGCCTGGGCAAAATCTCGTGACTGGCAGTAGGTGCGAGCGGCCGAGGCGCCGCATTTGTCGCCCTTGGCCAGGCACTGGTCATAACCGCTGGCCTGGTTGGCGATGATGAAGACGCGACTCTCGGCGAGGGCGCTGGAGGTCGCAAAGACGAAGGCGCTGGAAATGAGCGCGGGCAAAAATCGCATGAAAAAGCACCGGTGGCAAAAAAGGGGAACCGCCGGTTCCAAAATGGGCTCAAATGGTTAGGGGATCATGAACCATCGCGGCGGGCAGCGCGCTTTGCGGAGATAAAACCGCGTTTCGCCGCTCTCTTGACGCCGGGGCGCCTGATAGCCCATATGTTCCGCATGAACGGTCTCCTCGCCATTTGTGCCATTTGCCGCGAGATTACGAGCTAGCGATTCGCTGGCTGGAGCCGTCTTTTCTCAAACATTGAGAGCCTCGGACGCCCGGCCGCAAGGGATGGGTTTGTCATGGAATTGCGCCTCTACGATACGCTGAGCCGGGAAAAGCGCGCCTTCGTGCCGCTCGATCCCAACAACGTCCGCATGTATGTCTGCGGACCGACCGTCTATGACTTCGCCCACATCGGCAATGCCCGTCCGGTGATCGTGTTCGACGTGCTGTTTCGGCTGCTGCGCCATCTCTATGGCGAGGCGCATGTCAAATATGTCCGCAACATCACCGACGTCGACGACAAGATCAACGACCGCGCCGCGCGCGATTTCCCGGGCTTGCCGCTCAACGAAGCCATCCGCAAGGTCACCGAGCAGACTGGAAAGCAGTTTCACGCCGATGTCGATGCGCTTGGCGCCCTGCGGCCGAGCGTCGAGCCGCGCGCGACCGACCATATCGGCGAGATGCGCGAGATCATCGAGCGGCTGGTCAAGGGCGGCTTTGCCTATGCCGCCGAGGATCACGTGCTGTTCTCGCCGCAGGCGATGAATGCCGCCAATGACGGGCTGCCGCGCTATGGCGCGCTCTCCAACCGCTCGCTCGACGAGATGGTCGCCGGTGCCCGCGTCGATGTCGCGCCCTACAAGAAGGGCAACACCGACTTCGTGCTGTGGAAGCCGTCGAAGCCCGGCGAGCCGTCATGGCCGTCACCGGCGGGCATCAAGGCCGAGGGGCGGCCGGGCTGGCACATCGAGTGCTCGGCCATGGCCTGGAAGCATCTCGGCGAGCATTTCGACATCCACGGCGGCGGCATCGATCTCGTGTTTCCGCATCACGAGAACGAGGTCGCGCAGAGCTGCTGCGCCTTTCACCGCGAGCGCATGGCGAACACCTGGATGCACAACGGCTTCTTGCAGGTTGAAGGCGAGAAGATGTCGAAGAGTCTCGGCAACTTCATCACGATTCGCGAACTCCTGAATACGCTTCCCGGCGACGTTATTCGCTTACAGATGCTGATGACGCACTATCGACAGCCGATCGATTGGACCGAGCGAAGCACGTACTTGGCTTCATCGGAGTTAGAAGAGTGGGCCGAAAGTCTTCACAGCTACTTCCGCTTTCCGAACGACAATCCGCCGACGGCTGTCGCAGATGCATTGTCAGATGATCTGAATACCCCAGCTGCAATTGCAGTTCTTCGGGAACTACATGTCGCGGCGAAAAAGGGTGGAACGAAGGAGAAATTGATCTTTGCTTCAAACCTAAAGTTGCTGGGCTTCAAGAAGCTGGACAAGCCGGGACTGTTCCGCTTCGGTGTCTCCGGTCTCAACGTTGCCGACGTAGCAATCGGCAAATACGAACCGGCCATTCGGCGATTGAGGGCCGCAATTGCAAACGATGCCCCGGATTCTGCGCGAGACGAAATCCTCTCTTCCATCTTGAAGGATGGTCTGAGCGTTCAAGAGGGTAACAGCGGAGATCTGACTTTAATCCGAGGGAGCGAAGAAGACGCTTCTAAGAAGATTCAGAAACTCGTTGATGATCGGTTGTCGGCTCGGCTCGCCAAGAACTTCAAGGAATCGGACCGCATTCGTGATGAGCTTGCCGCGATGGGAGTTGTTCTCAAAGACGGTAAGGATGACGACGGCAAGCCAATGACGACGTGGGAGGTCGCGCGATGAAGCGGCCCGACACGCCGTTCCCGCGGCACTGGCTCTATTACATCGCGCTGAAGATCCTGCTGCTGGTAGGGGCTGTCGCGATCGTGCTGAAACTCTATGGGATGTGGTGAAGACGATGGGACAGACTTTGCCAAAGCCGGGCTTGCGGCCGTTCCTGCCGGATGATGTGCCCGTGCTCGCCGCGATCTTCACCGCCAGCATCGAAGAGCTGACCGGCGACGACTACAGCGAGGCGCAGCAGCAGGCCTGGATGGAGGCGGCGGAAACCGAAGAGTTCGGCAAGCGGCTTGCGGCTGACCTGACGCTGATCGCGACGCTGGAGGGCTCGCCGGTCGGCTTTGCGTCACTCCGCGGTGCCGATCACATCCGCATGCTCTATGTGCATCCGGCCGTCAGCGGGCAGGGCATCGCCGCCATGCTGGTCGATGCACTGGAGAAGCTTGCCGGCGGCCGCGGCGCGCAAAGCCTCACCGTCGATGCCAGCGACACCGCGCAGGGCTTCTTCGCCAAGCGCGGCTATGTCGCCATGCAGCGCAACAGCGTCACTGTCAACGACGAGTGGCTCGCCAACACGACGATGAAGAAGACGCTCGGAGCGGTGCAATGAGCAAGGAGCGCCTTTATCTGTTCGACACCACGCTGCGCGACGGCGCGCAGACCAACGGTGTCGATTTCACGCTTCAAGACAAGCAGATCATCGCCGCGATGCTCGACGATCTCGGCATCGACTATGTCGAGGGCGGCTATCCCGGCGCCAATCCGACCGACACCGAGTTCTTCGGCACAAAGCCGGAGTTCAAGCATGCGCGCTTCACTGCCTTCGGCATGACGCGCCGGGCCGGGCGCTCGGTCTCCAATGATCCCGGTGTCGCCGGGCTGTTGGAAGCGAAGGCGGATGCGATCTGCTTTGTTGCGAAAGCGTCGGCCTATCAGGTGCGTGTGGCGCTGGAAACGACGAAGGAGGAGAACCTCGCCTCGATCCGCGACAGCGTCGCGGCGGCGAAGGCCGCCGGCCGTGAGGTCATGCTCGACTGCGAGCATTTCTTCGACGGCTACAAGGAAGATTCGGGCTTCGCGCTCGCCTGCGCCAAGGCTGCTTATGATGCCGGCGCTCGGTGGGTGGTGCTGTGCGACACCAATGGCGGTACCATGCCCGATGAGGTCGAGGCCATCGTCACGGAAGTCACGAAACACATCCCCGGCGATCACGTCGGCATCCACGCCCATAACGACACCGAGCAGGCGGTGGCCAATTCGCTCGCCGCGGTGCGTGCGGGCGCGCGACAGATCCAGGGTACGCTGAACGGTCTTGGCGAGCGCTGCGGCAACGCCAATCTCTGCTCGCTGATCCCGACGCTGAAGTTGAAGCAGGGCTTCGCCGACGTCTTCGAGATCGGCGTCACGACGGAGAAGCTCTCGACGCTCGTCAAGGTCTCGCGCACGCTCGACGACATGCTCAACCGCGTGCCGAACCGGCACGCGGCTTATGTCGGCGAGAGCGCTTTCGTCACCAAGACCGGCATCCATGCGTCCGCGGTGCTCAAGGATCCGCAGACCTATGAGCATGTGCTGCCTGAGCTGGTCGGCAATCACCGCAAGGTGCTGGTGTCCGATCAGGCCGGCCGGTCCAACGTCATCGCCGAGCTCGACCGCGCCGGCATCCCCTACGAGAAGAGCGATCCGAAGCTGACGCGCCTCGTCGAGGAGTTGAAGGAGCGCGAGGCCGCCGGCTACGCCTATGAGTCCGCCAATGCCTCGTTCGAGCTGCTGGCGCGCCGCACGCTCGGCAAGGTGCCGCATTATTTCGAGGTCGAGCAGTTCGACGTCAATGTCGAGCAGCGCTACAACGCGCTCGGCGAGCGCGTCACCGTGGCGCTCGCGGTGGTGAAGGTCGACGTCGCCGGCGAGCACCTGATCTCGGCGGCCGAAGGCAACGGCCCCGTCAACGCGCTCGACGTCGCCATGCGCAAGGACCTCGGCAAGTACCAGAAATACATCGAGGGCTTGAGGCTGATCGACTACCGCGTGCGTATCCTCAACGGCGGCACCGGCGCGGTCACGCGCGTCCTGATCGAGAGCGAGGACGAGAACGGCGACAGCTGGACCACGGTCGGCGTCTCCCCGAACATCATCGATGCCTCGTTCCAGGCGCTGATGGATTCGGTGATCTACAAGCTCGTGAAGTCGGGGGCGCCGGCGTAGGACTTTGCTTCGCCCCGGAATGACGGCGGAGGGGAGTAACCAATGATCGACCACATTTCTGTCGGCGTCAGCGATCTCGACCGCGCCGCAAGATTTTACGAGGCGACGCTCGCAGCGCTCGGCCTCACGCGCCTCGTCACGCGGCCGCGGACGGTGGGCTTCGGCAAGGCCTATCCCGAGTTCTGGATCAACTTACGCGAGAGCATGCCGCGCGTACCGGCGGAAAGCGGCGTGCACATCTGCCTGCGGGCGAAGACGACGGACGAGGTCGATGCGTTTCATGCCGCAGCTCTTGCGGCCGCCGGGGCCTCCGACGGCCCGCCCGGCATCCGGCCGCACGATCGCGTGCGCTATTACGCAGCCTTCGTCACCGATCCCGACGGCAATCGGATCGAGGCGGTGACGTTTCCGAGCGCGTAGCGAAGCTCACCGTCGCGCGCGCTTTGCCTGCTTCACCAAATGCCGGCGCAGGAAATCAATCGTTCGACGCACCTTGACGGGCAGGAATGCCCGGTTTGGGTAGAGCACGTAGGCCGCGGTATCGAACGTCGTCGCCGTCACCTGCCAATCGGGAAACAGATCGACGAGCCGCTTGCCGACGAGATCCTCGTCGATTAGCCAGTCCGGCAGGAGCGCCGGACCTAGTCCCGCCCGCGCGCAATCGCGCAGTGCGAGCGCGTTCGAAAGCAGAAGGTCTCCCTGAACGGCGACCTCGGTGATTTCGCCGCGTCGGTCGCGGAACAGCCAGCGGGATCGGAAATCGGGAAACGTGAACAGAAGGCAGGACATCGCGGACAGATCGGCGGGCCGTCTTGGCCGGGGTTTCCCGCGCAGAAAGGCCGAGCTTGCGCAGACCCGGTAACGGGTATCGAACAGCTTGGCGCCGACGAGGTCGCCGCTGAATCC
The DNA here is from genome assembly GCF_001590795.1 of Bradyrhizobium sp. AT1. Taxonomy (GTDB): domain Bacteria; phylum Pseudomonadota; class Alphaproteobacteria; order Rhizobiales; family Xanthobacteraceae; genus Bradyrhizobium. The sequence goes on along the minus strand of NZ_JXDL01000001.1, from coordinate 2,000,438 downwards.
GGGACCGAGACGGATCGCGAGGTCGATTCCCTCGCTGACCAGATCGAGATTGCTGTCCGTCAGGATGAGTTCGAGCTGGAGCTGGGGAAATTCCGCCCTGAATTCGGGCAGCAGCGGCACCAGGCAGCGATTGCCGAATGCGACCGAAGCGGTCGCGCGAAGCCGGCCGCGGGGAATGGTGCCAAGGGCGGTCGCCTCCTCGGCGGCGGCATCGAGCTCCTGTAGAACGAGCTCGGCCCTCCGCACGTAGCGTTCGCCAGCCTCCGTCAGCGACATGCTGCGTGTGGTGCGCTGGAAGATGCGAAAGCCAAGCTCCGCTTCGACCTGGGCGATCATCCGTGAGACCGAGGAGGGGTCGACGTCGCGTTGCCGCGCGGCGCCGGCAAAGCTCGCCTGGCGAGCGACCTCGATCACCAATCGAATTGAATCGATGTCCATTCGTGCAAAATAAGCATGAGCGTGGTGCGACGCCAGCCGTTTTTGCCGTGCGGCACCGCGAATAGCGTCCGGGTGTCAATTCGACATTCCGGAGATCTCAATGCCTGTCTTGCTTCGTATCGATTCCAGCGCCCGCCTTCAGGGCTCCATTTCCCGCGACCTCGGCGACGGATTCGAGGCGGCATGGCGCGCACGGGGGGCGGACTTTCGGGTGACGCGGCGCGATCTCGCCGCCGATCCGGTCCCGCAGATCACGCAGACCACGATCGCCGGCTTCTACACCGCCGCACAGGAGATGACCGCCGAGCTGCGCGCCGCGACGGCGCTATCGGACAGGCTGATTGCCGAGCTCAAATCGGCCGATGAGATCCTGATCACTGCGCCGATGTATAATTTCACGATTCCGGCAGCGCTGAAGGCCTGGATCGATCAGATCGTCCGCATCAACCAGACGTTCTCCTATGACGGCACGAGCTTCAAGGGACTGCTGACCGCGCGACGCGCGACCGTGGCCAGCGCTTACGGCGCCGGCGGCTATCTCGCGGGCGGGCCGCTGGGCGGCGCGGACTTCTGCTTCAACTATCTGAAGTTCGTGCTGGGCTTCCTGGGCGTCGCCGAGATCCAGCAGATCGGCGTCGAGGCCACGACGGGCGATCCTGCCGACCTTGCCCGGCAGGTCGAGCAGGCGAAAGCCGGTATTGCCGCCAAGGCGGCATGACACGCCGACGCCCGGACCGCGCGTGATGGACCGCGACGTCGGCGTGAGCCACGTCGCGGGCATCGTCCAGACCAGTCCGGATCGATAGGGCGCAGCCCTCTAAAGCTTGCGTGCCACTTCCGGCGCGAGATCGCGCTGGCTGTCGGGAATCTGCGCAGCCGCGGCGCGCAGCCGAGGGACGATTTCCTCGACCTTGTCGGCCTTCAGGATTTCGACGGAAAGACCGGCGCGGATGAACTGGGTCTGGCGCATGTGGGAAACGAGCGAGAACAGCGGCTCCCAGAAATTGTCGATATTGGCCAGCAGCACCGGCTTGGCGTGACGGCCGAGCTGCTGCCAGGTCAGCTGCTCGACCAGCTCCTCGAGCGTGCCGAGGCCTCCGGGCAAGGCGACGAAGGCATCGGAGCGCTCGAACATCAGCCGCTTGCGCTCGTGCATGTCGGGCGTGACGACCATCTCCTGTACGCGCGTCAGCGCGTTCTCGCGCATCCGCAGGAAGTCAGGGATGATGCCGGTGACGGTGCCGCCGTGATCCAGCACGGAGGTTGCGACCGCCCCCATCAGGCCGAGCGAGCCGCCGCCGTAAACGAGGCGGATCTTGTTGTCCGCCAGCGATTTGCCGAGCGCCTTCGCCGCTTCGATGAAGTTGGGATTGGTTCCTGGGCCGGAGCCGCAATAGACACAGACGGTTTTGATCGTGCTCATTGGTGCCATGATGCATTGCAGCGAAGAGGCGTCAAGCCCTTAAGGTGATTCGATACTCCCGGAAATCTACCGGTAAATGGCGACAAACAATCGAAGATTCGCCATCTGGCGGGGTGCGCTGACATCGGGAAGGCTCTATATGACAGGCGAAAATCGTAAATCGCGGTGACGCCCGCATCCGGCGGGATTTCAGGCTTCTTGATGGACCAACCTCAATCGTTCGACGGCGCCGACGTTCCCAATCCTGCTAGCGGGACGCCGGAGCGGGCTACGCTGATGGGCACGCTGGCGCATCTGTGGCCCTTTATCTGGCCGGGCGACCGCTTCGACCTGAAAATGCGCGTGGTGTGGTCGCTGGTGCTGCTGCTCGCTGCCAAGCTGATCACGCTGACGGTGCCGTTCAGCTTCAAATGGGCGACGGACGCGCTGACGGGCGCCAACTCGGCGCCCGTGCAGGCTGACAATTGGCAGTTCTGGGTGCTGGCCTCGCCGTTGCTGCTGACCGTGAGCTACGGGGTGATGCGGGTCCTGATGGCGCTGCTGACGCAGTGGCGCGACGGCATCTTCGCCCGCGTCGCCATGCACGCGGTGCGCAAGCTCGCCACCATCACCTTCATCCACATGCACGAGCTGTCGCTGCGCTTCCACCTGGAACGCAAGACCGGCGGCCTGACGCGCGTGCTCGAGCGCGGCCGCGAGGGCATCGAGGTCATCGTCCGCATGGTGATCCTGCAGCTGATCCCGACCATCGTCGAGGTCTCGCTGCTGATGGCCGTGCTGCTCTGGCAGTTCGACTGGCGCTACGTGGTCGCCACCCTGATCACGGTCGCGCTCTACATGTACTACACCTATATCGCGACCGAGTGGCGGATCGGCATCCGTCGCAAGATGAACGATTCCGACACCGAGGCGAACACCAAGGCGATCGACTCGCTGCTCAACTACGAAACGGTGAAATATTTCGGCGCCGAGGCGCGCGAGGCCCAGCGCTACGACAAATCGGTCGCGCGCTACGAGGAGGCGAGCGTCAAGACCTACACCTCGCTCGCGGTGCTCAACACCGGCCAGGCCGTGATCTTTACGCTCGGCCTGACCGCGACCATGCTGATGTGCGCGATCGGCGTGCGCAACGGCACCAACACGGTCGGCGATTTCGTGCTGGTCAACGCCATGATGATCCAGCTCTACCAGCCGCTGAACTTCATGGGCATGGTCTATCGCGAGATCAAGCAGGCGATCATCGACATCGAGAAGATGTTCGGCGTGCTCGGCCGCGAGGCCGAGATCAAGGATGCGCCCGATGCCAAGCCGCTGGTCGTCTCCGCCGGTACCGTGCGCTTCGAGGACGTGCGCTTTGCCTATGAGCCGACGCGTCCGATCCTGAAGGGTCTCAGCTTCGAGGTGCCGGCCGGCAAGACGGTCGCCATCGTCGGCCCTTCGGGTGCAGGCAAGTCGACCATCTCGCGCCTGCTGTTCCGGCTCTATGACGTGTCCGGCGGCAAGATCCTGATCGACGGGCAGGACATCCGCAGCGTGACGCAGGATTCGCTGCGCGCCTCGATCGGCATGGTGCCGCAGGACACCGTGCTGTTCAACGACACCATCCGCTACAACATCCGCTACGGCCGTTGGGACGCCAGCGATGCCGAAGTCGAGGAGGCCGCGAGTCTCGCGCAGATCGACCACTTCATCCGCATGTCGCCCAAAGGCTATGAGACCCAGGTCGGCGAGCGCGGCCTGAAACTGTCCGGCGGCGAGAAGCAGCGTGTCGCGATCGCGCGCACCGTCTTGAAGGCACCGCCGATCCTGGTGCTGGACGAGGCGACTTCGGCGCTCGACACCCATACCGAGCACGAGATCCAGGGCGCGCTTGAGCGCGTGGCGAAGAACCGCACCTCGCTGGTGATCGCGCACCGGCTCTCGACCATCGTTGGAGCCGACGAGATCATCGTGCTGGATCAGGGCCGTATCGCCGAGCGCGGCACCCACGCCAAGCTGCTCGCGCATGGCGGGCTTTATGCCAGCATGTGGAACAGGCAGCGCGAAGCCGAGGCGGCGCGCGAGAAACTGGCCAAGATGGCCGACACCGGCGAGGCCCCCAACCGGGAGCCGCCACCCGTCAATGACGCCCTGACGGCGCCCGCGGCGGCGGAGTGACCTTGTCTCAGGTCCCAACTCTGGCCTAAACAGGCCCGCGCGACGACCCGCGCCTCAACTCCGACCGGCAGATAGCGATGTCCATTCTCGATTCGATCCAGCGTCAGATCCCGCCGATCCACAAGGAGGGCTATCCCTTCATCGGCGGCTTTGCGCTGGCCAGCCTGATCCTGTTCTGGCTGTGGTCTCCTCTGGGCTGGATCGGCACGATCCTGACCGTGTGGTGCGCGCTGTTCTTCCGCGATCCCGTGCGCGTGACGCCGGTGCGCGAGGGGCTGGTGGTGTCGCCGGCCGACGGTCGCGTCTCGATGATCACCATGGCGCTGCCGCCGGCCGAGCTCGGGCTCGGCGACCGGCCGTTGCCGCGCATCTCGGTGTTCATGAGCGTCTTCAATTGCCATGTGAACCGCGCGCCCGTCGCGGGCAGGGTGGACCGCATCGCCTATCGTCCCGGCCTTTTCATCAATGCCGAGCTCGACAAGGCCAGCGAGGACAATGAACGCAATTCGCTGGTCATCTCGACGCCCAATGCGCGGATCGGCGTGGTCCAGATCGCAGGGCTCGTCGCCAAGCGCATCGTCTGCTTCGTCAGGGAGGGGCAGGCGATCGGCGCCGGCGAGCGCTTCGGCCTGATCCGCTTCGGCTCGCGGCTCGACGTCTATCTGCCTGTGGGCACCAAGGCGCTGGTCTCGGAAGGGCAGACCGCCATCGCCGGCGAGACGATTCTGGCCGATCTTGCGGGCGACGACCCCAGCCGCGCCTTCCGCGCCAATTAACCAATAAGTCGGTCTGCGAGGGTGTTCCGCCGCAATGGCGGAGGGCGGCGCGGCTTGCTATATCTCGCCTCGAGGTGAGGACAGCCATGACACCCTACGATCTGAGAGATCCCGACGTCCGCCGCCGCCGGTTCCGCCCGATTCCGGTGCGGATGCTGGTGCCCAACGTCATCACGCTGCTGGCGATCTGCGCCGGCCTGACCTCGATCCGGCTGTCGATCGAGGGGCGGATGTCGCTTGCCGTCTACGCCATCGTGTTCGCGGCCGCGCTCGACGGCATCGACGGCCGCATCGCGCGCATGATCAAGGGCCAGTCCAAGTTCGGCGCCGAGCTCGACAGCCTCGCCGACTTCGTCAATTTCGGCGTCGCGCCCGGCCTGATGCTGTATTTCTGGCAGCTGCACGAGCTCGGCAATGCCGGCTGGATCGCCGCCATGGTGTTCGCGATTTCCGGCGGCCTGCGCCTTGCGCGCTTCAATGCCACGATGGACGACCCGAACAAGCCGGCTTTCGCCGCCAATTTCTTCACCGGCGTGCCCGCGCCGGCCGGCGCGATCACCGTGCTGCTGCCGATCTATGTCGCGTTCCTCGATCTCGGCCGCTGGCCGGCCGGGTTGACCGCCGCCTACACGCTGCTGATCGCCTTCCTGATGGTGTCGCGCCTGCCGGTGTTCTCCGGCAAGACCAAGCGCATGCGCGTGCCGCCCGAGTTGGTGCTGCCGGCGTTCGTCGCGGTGATCGTTTTCATCGCGCTGCTGATCGCCTATCCCTGGCATGTGCTGTCGATCGGCACGGTGCTGTATCTGCTTGCTTTGCCACTCGGCTACAAATCCTATCGCGACCAGGCGCGTGCGTTGGACGCGGCTGGGCCGGCGGACGGTGAGGTCTCGTCACCGCCTTCGGCGCCGACGCTGGCGAATTTGCCGGAGCCGCCCCACGAGGACGACGACCGGCCCGGACGGCTGCACTGAGCGGTTCTCGGGGATATCTGCCATGAAGGCGTGCTGAGTTGGGTTGAGACCCGATCTCGGCTATATCGCCCTGTGACGGCGGCATCGCATCAATCAGCCGCCAATCTGGGAGAGAATGCCGTGACCGACAAAGCGACCGGGCCGCTGCCCGCTTCCGTCCTCGAAGCGCTGGGCCGCTACGACACGCCGACGATCTGCAATGCCATGGAGATCGTGGCGCCCGAGCGCCGGCTGATCGGCTACACCACCAAGCCATTGGTCTGCCCGTTCCCCGATCTGCCGCCGATCGTCGGCTATGCCCGCACCGTCGCGATCCGGTCGGTGCTGAAGTCGTCGCTTCCGCCTGACGAGCAGTCCAAGCGCCGCATCGAATATTACGAATATGTCGGCACCGGCCATGGCCCGCGCATCTCGGTGATCCAGGACATCGACGGCCCCGATGTCGGCTATGGTGCGTTCTGGGGCGAGGTGCAGAGCAACGTGCACAAGGCGCTCGGCTGCCTCGGCGTCATCACCGACGGTTCGATCCGCGACATCCCGCAATGGGCGCCCGGCTTCCAGGCGCTGGCCGGCTCGATCGGCCCGTCCCATGCCTGGGTGCATGCCGAGAGCTTTGGCGGCGAGGTGCGCGTTGCCGGCATGACCGTGAGGTCGGACGACCTGATCCATGCCGACCAGCACGGCGCCATCGTCATTCCGCACGACATCGCGGCCAAGCTGCCCGAGGCCGCCGAGCTCTGCGGCCGCCGCGAGACGCCCATCCTGGAGATCGCCCGCAGCCCCGACTTCTCGCTGGAGAAGCTGAAGGCCGCGCTGAAGCGCTCGGCGGAGATCCACTGAGCTTACGGCGGCGAGACCGCCCGCGGGTTGCCTTGTTCGGTCAGGAACAGGGCAGCCTGATCCGGCTCTCCAAACATCGCGGCGGCGCATCCGATCAAGGTGAAGCCGCCGGCGAGGTCCCACAAAGTGATGTCGTCCGCGCTGGCAGGGCTGTGAATCAGCCGCGCTGCGATCACGGCGAAGGCGGCCTCGACAAAGAGCAGGATGCTGAACGCCGGCAGGACGAGCTCCGGCTCGAGCAGGTGGAGCGCCAGCACCGCCGGCAACACAGTGAGAACACTGAACAGCGTCAACATTGCAAATCGCTCCCGCGATCGAACATGCCGCAGGGCCGCAGAATAGCAGATCATCATTCGTTTCGCCCGTGGCGCAGGGCCGCAGTCGTTCGCCGACTGGCGCGCTGGGCGAAGACCCACTAGGCTCGCAATCCGTTCAAACTGTTGCCGGCGCACGAGAGCCGGCGGTATGGAATGTCGTGACGCGTAAATCAGATCGCTTCTTCAGGAATCTCTGGCGGTTCAACGCAATTGCGCTTGCGGGGGCGTTGGTCGTTTTCGTTCTGCTCGCCGCTTCGCTCGCATGGTCGCTGTTTGGCGAGACGACACGGACGCGCCGCGTGACTAATGTGGTCAATGTCGGCGAGCAGGAAAAGGTCTCGGAGGAATTCTCGCTGGGAACGCCGTATGTCCTCACAGGGACGCCCTATGTTCGCGTCGCGCTAGTGCGCGGGCAAACCTCCGCCGGATCCTACTATTTGAAGCGGTCGGAGCAGAACACGGTCAACTATCTCTTCATGAACGCTTCCAATAACGAGGTGAGGTGGCTGTTCGATCGCGCCAATCAGCTGCTCATCGAAGGCCAGATCCTGTTCGACAAGGCGAAGGTCACCGACATTTCGCGCAGCGTCGTGGGCTTAGTTTATGTGGTGGTCGACAAGGATACAAACGGCGACAATCGCTTGACCGAAAAGGATGCGGTGTCCGTCGCCACGAGTGACCTCGACGGGACCAATTACAGGAAGCTGATCGAGGGTATCGAGCAGCTCTACTCGGTCCAGCAGATCACTGACGACAAGGTTCTGGTCTTGTACCAGAAGGACAAGCAGAGCGTCTCCCAGCTCTACAGCCTTCCCCGCATGGAGCCGCTCAAGCAGGCGATCATTCCAAAGGTCGGCCTGAACTAGACGCGCCGCCTTCTCCGCCGTCGCGCCGCAATCATGGTTACCAAAGCGTTGAAATTCCTGTCGGCAGTCGGCAAAGCCGGCTTCATTGTGGCGCGTTGCGTCGGCCTGGCGCGACGGCGCAACTTAACCTTTACGCGGCTTTAAGGGCGGCGCTCTAGGGTTTCCGATGCGGTTCGGGGTTGGGCCGCGCCAGCGGCTAGGACGGCCGTTGTTGCGTACGCGTTGGAGTATCCCATGGATATCATGACGAGCGTCGGGCTCACGGCGGGCATCATCGTCATCACCGCGATGATCTTCATGGGCGGCGACCTGCACATGTTCATCTCCGAACATGCGATGATCATCATCTTCGGCGGCTCGATCTCCGCCACCATGATCCGCTTTCCGCTCTCGGCACTCCTGCACGGCCTTCCGCTCGGCGCCAAGTTCGCCTTCACCATGAGCCGCCTGTCCGCGCACGACCTCGTCGACGAGCTCGCCCGCATCGCGGAGATCGCCCGCAAGCAGGGCCCGGTGGGTCTCGAAAAGGTCGAGACCGACGAGCCCTTCCTCGCCAAGGGCATTCGCTACGTCGCCGACGGCTACGACCTCGACTTCATCCGCGACAATCTCGAGCGCGACCGCGACAATTTCCTCATGCATCTCGACGAGGGCAGCAAGATCTACCGCGCCATCGGCGACTGCGCCCCGGCGTTCGGCATGATCGGCACCCTGATCGGCATGGTGCAGATGTTCGCCAACATGACCGACCCCTCCAAGCTCGGCCCGTTCATGGCGACCGCGCTGCTCGCCACGCTTTACGGCGCGCTGGTCGCGAACCTGTTCTGTCTGCCGATCGCCGACAAGCTGCACGGCAAGCTGCTCGACGAGGAGACCAATCGCACCTTGATCATCGACGGCATCCTGATGATCCGCGACTCCAAGAGCCCGACGCTCGTGCGTGAAATGCTGCTGGCCTACCTGCCGGAGAAGCATCGTCACGCCGAGGGCGAGCCGGTGCCGGCGTAAGACCGCCCGCCGGGATTTTCAGCCATGGCCAAGAAGAAACGCGGCGATGCGCATGGAGGCGGTCACGGCTGGTTCGTGACCTTTGCCGACCTCATGGGCCTGATGATGAGCTTCTTCGTGATGCTCGTCGCGTTCTCGACGCAGGACGCCAACAAGCTGAAGATCGTCGCCGGCTCGATGCGCGATGCCTTCGGCGTGCAGAGCGAAGCGCGCTATGCCGGCATCGTCGAGTCCGACGGTCTGCCGACACGTCCGCGGCTGAAGAATGTCGATCACATTCAGCCCGAGGACGCCTCCAACACGCCGACCCCGGACCAGGAAGACCGCGACAAGACCTCGGGCGCGAAGATCAAGGTCGACCGCAATTTCGCGCTCGCCGCGGCCTCGCTGCGCCAAGCGTTGCAGGACATGCCGGAGCTGACCGAGATGTCCAAGCACATCATGTTCGAGGAGACCAAGCAGGGGCTCAACCTCGAGATCGTCGACCAGGACGGCCGCTCGATGTTCGCCGACGGCTCCAAGGTGCCCTATGACCGCACCCGCCGCCTGGTCGAGAAGCTCGCGATCCCGCTCAAGGCGACGCCGCTCCGCGTCTCCATCGCCGGGCACACCGCGGCCGGCTTCGTGCCGAACCGCAGCGACTACGGCGCGTTCGATCTGTCGGCCGATCGCGCCAATGCCGTGCGCCAGATCCTCGAACGCGAAGGCCTGCCGCCGTCGCACATCTTCGCCGTCTCCGGCAAGGCGGACACCCAGCCGCTGTTTCCCGACGATCCTTCGCTCGCGGCCAACCGGCGGGTGACCATCACGCTGATGCGCGAAGATCCGCCGCTGCCGCCGAATCTGAAGCCGTGAGCATGATCCGGGCCCGGTGAGCGCCGGGTTTCCGACGAAATCATGCGCGGAAACAGGCCCCCTTGCGCTACCATCTTACCTGAGGCATGTCGTCACGCCGGCGATGAGCGTGGCTGCGGCGTCACAGCATCCGGCTCGGCGCCTGCTATGGTGGTGCGCCGATTGACAGGTGCACCGGAAGCGTCAAAAGGCGCCGGATCAATTCCAGGGAAGAAGCGTTTTCCACCTTCATGACGGCGAGCATCACACAGGCCGAGACCCAGGACGGGCCGGTCACCTCCGGTTTTTGGGCCCTTACGCTCGGGAGCATCGGCGTCGTCTTCGGCGATATCGGGACTTCGCCGCTCTACGCATTCCACGAGGCGGTCAAGGGCGCGGCTCATGGCGAGCCGGTCTCGCGCGTCATCGTGCTCGGTGTGCTCTCGCTGATCCTGTGGGCGCTGTTGATCGTCGTCACCGCCAAATACGTCCTGCTGCTGCTGCGGGCCGACAATAACGGGGAGGGCGGCACGCTCTCGCTGATGGCGCTGGGCCAGCGCGCGCTGGGGCGGCGAAGCTGGGTCCTGCTCGCCCTCGGTGTGATCGGCGCCTCGATGTTCATCGGCGATTCCATGATCACGCCGGCGATCTCGGTGCTATCGGCGGTGGAGGGCCTGAAGCTCGCAACCCCCGCGCTCGAACACTACGTCGTCCCGCTCACCGTCCTCATCCTGGTGTTGCTGTTCGCGGTGCAGAGCAAGGGGACCGCGCTGGTCGCCTCGGCCTTCGGGCCTGTGATGGTGATTTGGTTCACCGTCATCGCTGTGATGGGGGCCGTCCACATCGTCGATGATCCCTCCGTGCTGGCGGCGATCAATCCCTATTACGCGGTGCAGTTCGTGCTGTCGCACGGCACGATCGGCCTCGTGACGCTCGGTGCCGTGTTCCTGGCGGTCACCGGAGGTGAGGCGCTCTATGCCGATCTCGGCCATTTCGGGCGCAAGCCGATCCAGTCGGCCTGGATCTTCTTCGTGCTGCCCGCGCTCCTCATCAACTATTTCGGGCAGGGCGCGCTGGTGCTGTCCGACCCCGGCGCGATCGAGCACTCCTTCTATCGCATGGTGCCCGAGCATCTGGTGCTGCCGCTGGTCGGGCTTGCGACCGCGGCGACCGTGATCGCGAGCCAGGCGGTCATCACCGGTGCTTATTCGCTGGTCTATCAGGCGGTGCAGCTCGGCCTCTTGCCGCGCTTCGAGGTCCGCTATACCTCTGAGACCCATGCCGGCCAGATCTACCTTCCGCGGGTGAACCGGCTGCTGCTGATCGGCGTGATGCTGCTGGTGCTGCTGTTCCACACCCCCAGCAATCTGGCCTCGGCCTACGGCATCGCGGTCTCCACCACCATGGTCGCCGACGGCATCATGGGCTTCGTCGTGATCTGGAAATTGTGGAACTGGCGCGCCGCCACCGCTGCCGCCGTGATCGTGCCCTTCGTCGTCGTCGATCTCAGCTTCTTCAGCGCCAATCTCCTGAAGCTGCTGGAGGGGGCCTGGGTGCCCCTGCTGTTCGGCGTGGCCATGGCGGGGACGATCTGGACCTGGCGGAAGGGCTCCGGGATTCTGATCCAGAAGACGCGCCGGATCGAGGTGCCGCTGGACGATCTGATCCGGAGCCTCGAGAAGCGGCCGCCGCATATCGTCAAGGGCACCGCGGTGTTCCTGACCAGCGATCCCTCGTTCGTGCCGACCGCGCTGCTGCACAACCTCAAGCACAACAAGGTGCTGCACGAGCATAACGTGATCCTGACCATCGAGACCGCGCACACGCCGCGGGTCGACCTGGCGGAGCGGTTCCGCATGGAGAAGGTCAGCGACAAGTTCTCCAAGGTCCGTCTGCGTTTCGGCTACATGGAGCAGCCGAACGTGCCCAAGGCGCTCGCGATCGCGCGCAAGCAGGGCTGGCAGTTCGACATCATGTCGACGTCGTTCTTCGTGTCGCGACGGTCGCTGAAGGCGTCGGCCCAGTCGGGCATGCCGTTGTGGCAGGACCATTTGTTCATTGCGCTCAGCCGGTCCGCCAACGATGCCACCGACTATTTCCAAATTCCCACCGGGCGCGTGGTTGAAGTCGGAACCCAGGTCACTATTTAAAACGCAACTGCAGTACCCATGCGAAATTTGCATGGCGAGGGCCCAGAATCGGGCTAGGCTATGTCGGCAGCGCAGGACTATAAGCCCGCGCTCTTCCGCCGTTGTGCAGTGAAGCATTTTTAGAGGCCAATCGGGCTCTCCCATGACAAGTGACGTAGCAGTTCCCGCCCCGGAAACGGTGGCGGCCAATGGGCATGGTGACGCCCACACCACCGCCCGTTTCGGCGCGCTGACACTGGGCAGCATCGGGGTGGTCTATGGCGACATCGGTACCAGCCCGCTCTACGCGTTCCGCGAGGCCGTGATGGCCGCCTCGGGTGCGGAGGGAGTGCCGACGCCGGCAGCCGTGCTCGGCGTGCTCTCCCTGATCCTGTGGGCGCTGATCGTCGTGGTGACGCTCAAATACGTCGTGATCCTGCTCCGCGCCGATAACAATGGCGAGGGCGGCACGCTGGCGCTGATGGCGCTGGCCCAGCGTGCGGTCGGCACCGGCGGGACGGCCATCGTGCTGCTCGGCATCATCTCGGGCGCGCTGTTCTACGGCGATGCCGTGATCACGCCGGCGCTCTCGGTGCTGTCGGCGATCGAGGGCATGAAGGACGTCACCCTGACGTTCGAGCCTTATGTCGTGCCGCTGACCATCGTGATCCTGGTCTGCCTGTTCGCCGTGCAGTCGCGCGGTACCGCCCGCGTCGCCGCGTTCTTCGGGCCGATCATGTGCGTCTGGTTCGCGGTCATCGCGGCGGCGGCGATCCATCCGATCATCCAGCAGCCGCAAGTCCTCTACGCCCTGAACCCACTCTACGCCGTGTCCTTCATGCTCCACCACGGCATCATCGGTTTCGTCACGCTGGGCGCCGTGTTCCTGGCGGTCACCGGCGCCGAGGCGCTCTATGCGGATCTCGGGCATTTCGGCAAACGGCCGATCCAGTTTGCCTGGCTGTCGATCGTGCTGCCCTCGCTGGCGCTGAACTATCTCGGGCAGGGGGCGCTCGTGCTCAGCGACCCCGGCGCCATCGTCAGCCCCTTCTTCCAGCTCTTTCCGCAAGGCTTCGTCCGCGGCTGCATGGTCGTGCTCGCCACCATGGCAACCGTCATCGCCAGCCAGGCGGTGATCACCGGCGCCTATTCGCTGACCCGCCAGGCGATCCAGCTCGGCCTGCTGCCGCGCTTCGAAATTCGCCATACGTCGGAAGCCCATTCCGGCCAGATCTTCATCCCGCGCATCAACCAGCTGCTGCTGGTCGCGGTGGTGCTGCTGGTTCTATTGTTCCGCTCCTCCAGCGCGCTGGCCTCGGCCTACGGCATCTCCGTCACCGGGACCATGGTGGTCACGGCGCTGATGGGCTTCGTCGTGATCTGGAAGGGCTGGCGGTGGTCGGCTCTTGGGGCCGGCGCGCTGATTGCGCCCTTCCTGTTCCTCGACCTGACCTTCCTGACCGCGAACCTGCTCAAGGTGTTCGAGGGCGGCTGGGTGCCGCTGGCGCTCGGCGCGCTCATGATTATCCTGATGTACACGTGGCGGCGCGGCAGCCGGCTGCTGTTCGAGAAATCGCGCAAGCTCGAGTTCCCGCTCGCTGATCTCGTCGCGATGCTGGAAAAGCGGCCGCCGCAGCGGGTGCCCGGCACCGCCGTGTTCCTGACCTCGGACCCGCTCAGTGCCCCGACGGCGCTGATGCATAGTCTGAAGCACTACAAAGTGCTGCACGAGAAGAACGTCATTCTCACCATCGAGACGGCGCAGACCCCGCGGATCGACCCGGCCGAGCGGGTGAAGCTGGAGCAGATCTCACCGACCTTCTCCAAGGTGACGCTGAAATTCGGCTTCATGGAATCGCCCAACGTGCCGAAGGCGCTGGCCATCGCCCGCAAGCTCGGCTGGCAGTTCGACATCATGTCGACCTCGTTCTTCCTGTCGCGCAGGGCGCTCAAGCCCGCGGTGCATTCCGGCATGCCGCGCTGGCAGGACCGGCTGTTCATCTCGCTCAGCCGCTCCGCCAACGACGCCACCGACTATTTCCAGATCCCGAGCGGCCGCGTGGTCGAGGTCGGCACCCAGGTGACGATCTAGGCTGTGCCCGAGGCTGCACTTCAAGAGGCTGCACTTCAAGTCGCTGCGATTTAGCTTTAACTTGCGCAAGGCAGCTCAAGCCTTTGTAGCGCTTGATTTTCGTGAGCCGAGAGGCGAGGTTGCCGCCGGCCGGGACAGGTCCGGCGGGCACGCGCGATGTTGGAGGATGATGTGGCAAACCAGGTGCAGGATCTGACCCCGGACGAGGTCTCCAAGGGTGTCGCGGAGGGCCGCTATCTCCTCGTTGACGTGCGCGAGCCGAACGAGGTCGAAGCCGAGGCCTATCCCTATGGCGTCGTCGTGCCGCTCTCGACCTTCGATCCCAAGGCGATCCCCGATCCCGCCGGCAAGGAAGTCGTGTTCGCCTGCCGCTCGGGCAAGCGCTCGGTGACGGCCTCGCTCGCGGCGCAGGCGGCGGGCCTGCCTTACGACAAGCACCTGGCCGGCGGCATGCTGGGGTGGAAGGCGGCGGGGCTTCCCAGCAAGGTCGGTGGCTGATCGGGCCGATGTCGAAAAGCTCTTCCCTGAACAAGATCTTCGCCGATCTTCCCGTCACCATCTTCGAGGCGATGTCGCAGGCCGCGCGCGACAATGCCGCCATCAATCTCGGCCAGGGCTTTCCCGACGATCCCGGCCCGGAGGACATCCGTCGCGCCGCCGCCGAGGCCTCGCTCAACGGCTACAACCAGTACCCGTCGATGATGGGCCTGCCGGAGCTGCGCCAGGCGATCGCCACCCATTACGACCATTGGCACGGGCTCAAGCTCGATCCGATGAGCGAGGTGATGGTGACCTCCGGCGGCACCGAGGCGCTGACCTCGGCCATCCTCGCTGTGGTCCAGCCCGGCGACGAGGTGGTCTGCTTCCAGCCGGTCTATGATTCCTACCTGCCGATCATCCGCCAGGCCGGCGGCATTCCGCGCCTGGTGCGCCTGGAGCCGCCGCACTGGCGGTTGAATGAGGACATGCTGAAAAGCGTCTTCAATTCAAAGACCAAGGCGGTGCTCTTCAACAATCCCCTGAATCCGTCCGCGGTGGTCTATCCGCGCGAGGACCTCGAGCTCTTGGCGCGCTACTGCCAGGAGTTCGACGTCATCGCGATCTGCGACGAGGTCTGGGAGCATGTCACCTTCGACGAGCACAAGCACATCCCGCTGATCACCATCCCCGGCATGCGCGATCGCACCATCAAGGTCGGCTCGGCCGGCAAGATCTTCTCGCTGACGGGCTGGAAGATCGGCTTCGTCTGCGCGGCGCCACAGCTCTTGCGCGTCGCCGCCAAGGTGCACCAGTTCCTGACCTTCACCACCGCGCCGAACCTGCAGGCCGCGGTCGCCTACGGCCTCGGCAAGCCCGACGAGTATTTCCTGTCGATGCGCAAGGATTTGACGCGGAGCAGGGACCGCCTGACCAAGGGGTTGGAGAGCCTCGGCTTCCCCGTGCTGAAGTCGCAGGGTACCTACTTCCTCACTGTCGACCTCTCGCCGCTCGGGCTCAACGAGAGCGACACCGAGTTCTGCTGGCGGATCGTGAAGGACTACAAGGTGGCGGCGATCCCCGTGTCGACGTTCTACGAGCAGGACCCGGTGACGTCAGTGGTGCGCTTCTGCTTTGCCAAGAAGGACGAGACGCTCGACACCGCGCTGGAGCGGCTGTCGGACGCGGTGCGTGGACGCAAGAGGTAGACAGGGATGACGAACGTCGGCCGCTCCGGATTGGGCCTTGGGCTTGCGATCGCCGCCGCGCTGACGTTGC
Organism: Bradyrhizobium sp. AT1; assembly: GCF_001590795.1. Classification (GTDB taxonomy): domain Bacteria; phylum Pseudomonadota; class Alphaproteobacteria; order Rhizobiales; family Xanthobacteraceae; genus Bradyrhizobium. Next base: position 1,984,832 of record NZ_JXDL01000001.1, on the reverse strand, counting down.
TCTCTGTGCCCGCAGGGGCCGAGGAGCGCGTCGTCAACTTCTACAACTGGTCCAACTACATGGCGCCAGATGTCCTCGAGGCCTTCACCAAGGAGACCGGCATCAAGGTCGTCTACGACACCTTCGATGCCAACGAGACGCTGGAGACACGCCTGATGGCCGGCAAGTCCGGCTATGACGTCGTGGTGCCCACCGCCTATTTCCTGCAGCGCCAGATCAAGGCCAACATCTTCCAGAAGCTCGACAAGGCGAAGCTGCCAAACCTCGTCAACGCCTGGCCGATGGTGACGAAGAACCTGGCGACCTACGACCCCGGCAACGTCTATGCCGCCAACTACATGTGGGGCACGACGGGCATCGGCTACAACGTTGCCAAGATGAAGCAGATCCTCGGGCCCGATGCCAGGATCGACAGCTGGGACATCGTCTTCAAGCCGGAGAACCTAGCAAAATTCAAGGATTGCGGCGTGCACATGCTCGACTCCGCCGACGACATCTTCCCGGCGGCGCTGAGCTGGCTCGGGCTCGATCCGAACTCGACCAAGCAGGCCGATCTCGAGAAGGCCGCCGAGGTCGTCGCAAAAGTTCGCCCGTCGGTGCGCAAGTTTCACTCCTCCGAATACCTGAGCGCGCTCGCCACCGGCGAGATCTGCTTCGTGGTCGGCTGGTCCGGTGACATCATGCAGGCCCGCGCCCGCGCGGCGGAGGCCAAGAATGGCATCGAGATCGGCTACGCCATTCCGAAGGAAGGCGCGCAGATGTTCTTCGACAACCTGGCGATCCCTGCGGACGCCAAGAATGTCAAGGAAGCCTACGAGCTCATCAACTATCTCTACCGCCCGGACGTCGCCGCCAAGAACTCGGACTTTCTGTCCTACGCCAGCGGCAACCTCGCCAGCCAGAAGCTGGTCGATCCGAAGATCCTGAACGACAAGAACATCTATCCGGACGAGGCGACGCTCGCGAAGCTTTTCGTCATCACAGCGCGCGAGCCGGCGACCCAGCGGATCATCAACCGGCTCTGGACCAGGGTGAAGACGGGGCGGTAGAGGCTGCCACGGGCTCCCGCCGTGACGGCAGCTAACGCCACCTGCGATGCAGCCACAGCCACTGCTCGGGATACTCGCGCACCCAGCCTTCCACCACGCTCGTAACCGCCTGCGTCGTTCCTTGGATGTCGATCCTGCCCTCGGCATCGCGCACCGGTGGGATCTCTTCCGTGAGCTCGCCGCGAAAGCGGCCGCCGGGCAGGCGGATAATGCGCACGCCGTGGATCGGGCATTCGACCTGGCGGAGCAGGCGCGCCAGCATCGGGTTGGCACGGGTCTTGCGGCCGAAGAAGGTGACCTCGACGCCGCCGGTCAGGTACTGGTCGATCAGCATCGCGACGTGCTTGCCGTCCTTCAGCGCCTGCGCCAGGCGCAGCGGCGCATCGCGTCCCGCCGGGATCAGCGTGCCCATGTTGACCTGGCGCATCTCCTGAATGATGCGGTCGGCCGAGGCGATGTTCGGCCGGCGGTAGAGGATCGCGGTATCCAGCCCATGCGCGACGGCGGCGAGCGCCGGAAGCTCCCAATTCGATAGATGGGCTGCGAAAATCAGCGCCGGCTTGCCGTCGTCGCGGATGCGGTCGAACAGCTCGATACTGCGCGGCGACAACTCGATCCGGCTCCGCTCCGGGTGCGCGCGATCGTAATCCCAGACCTTGTCCATATGGGCGAACTCGGCGCCGACGCGGCCAAGATTGTCCCAGACGCCCATTAGGATCTGGTCGATCTCCTCCGGTGATTTCTCCGGAAAGGCGGCGATGAGGTTGGCACGCCCGATGCGGTGCTCGCGCAGGCGCGGCCCGATCAGCTTCACGGCGCGCGCGAGAAAGTCGGAGGTCTTGACCGGATCGAAATAACGCGTGGTCCGGAGCAGGCCGACGGTGGCGGCGCCGATCAGGCTTCCACCGATCGATTTAACTGCATTCCGCGCGCGAATCTTCGTGCTGACAGGAATCAGCGCCATGCGTCCGGTCAGGCCGGTTCGCGGGTCAGGATCAGCGAGGCGTTCTGGCCGCCGAAGCCGAACGAGTTCGACATGACGGCGGTGACGCGGGCATCGCGTGCGGTGTTGCCGACCACGTTGAACAGGATCGTGGGATCCGGATTGTCGTAATTGATCGTCGGCGGGATGCGCTGATGCTCGAGCGTGAGCAGCGAGAAGATCGCCTCGACCGCGCCGGCTGCCGAGATGGTGTGGCCGACCATCGACTTGTTGGAGGTGACCGGGATCTTCTGCGCGAGCTCGCCGAACACGGCCGATGTCGTGTTGAACTCCATCTTGTCGTTCTCGGGCGTCGCGGTGCCGTGCGCGTTGATATGGTCGATCTGGTCCGGCGTCATGCCGGCATCGGCGAGCGTCTTGTTCATGCAGCCGATGATCGGTTTGCCGTCGGGCGAGGAGCGGGTGCGATGGAAGGAATCGGTAAGCTCGCCGCAGCCGGCGATCACGCCGAGGATCTTTGCACCGCGCGCGGTGGCGGCCTCATAGCTCTCCAGCACGAGGGCGCCGGCGCCTTCGGCCATGACGAAGCCGTCGCGGTTCTTGGAGAAGGGGCGGGAGGCTGCTTGCGGCGGATCGTTCTGGGTCGACAGCGCCGAGAGCAGCGAGAAGCGCACCAGCGCTTCCGGATTCACGGTGCCGTCGGTCGCAACGCACAGCGCAGCGTCGGTCTCGCCGCGGCGGATCGCCTCGACGCCGAGCTGGATCGAGGTCGCTCCGGACGCGCACGCCGTCGACAGCGAGATCGGCGAGCCCTTGGTGCCGAAGGTCTCGGCGAGATGCGCGGCCACCGAGCCGAACATGAAGCGGTGATGATAGGCGCTGTACTTGCCGCCACCGGAGATGCGCAAGAGATCGTCGTAGTTGAAGTCGGGCTTGCCGACGGCGCGGCCGAGCTCGCGGCGCTGCGGCCATTCGACTTCGACCGGAGCAACCGCGAGGAAGAGGGGTCCCGGAAAATCGGCCTTGGCGCCGATGCCGGCCTGCTCCAGGGCCTCCTGCGTCACCAATTCGGCCATCCGTTCTGACAGGCCGGTGGACGAGAACGGATCGACGCTGACGAAATCGACGGTGCCGGCCATCGTGGTCTTCAGGCCGTCGACCGGAAAGCGCGTGATGGTGCGGATGCCGGATTCGCCGGCGACCAGCTTCGCCCAATTGTCGGCCTTGCCGGCGCCGAGCGAGGTCATGATGCCCATGCCGGTGACGACGACGACGGGACGCCCGAGTTTGTCGCGTGGTGCAGTCATGTCGATCCCCCGGGTGAGCTAGCCAACTGCCTCGACCAGCGCCATGCCTTCGCCGCGCCAGTGTCCGGCTCCCACCACCACAATCTGGGTGGGAGCTCCCTGCATTTCAATCTCGGTGCCGGTGGAATCGTTCGGCGGGAACAGCGCTCCGCGCGAGATCGACAGCGCGGCAAGCGCGATGCCGAGCGGGAATTGCGTCTCCATGGTGTGACCGAACATCGTGCCGGTCGAGCGCACCGGGAGATCCGCATGGCTCTTCAGGAAGCCGCGCTCCTCGCTGGTGGCCGGCTCCGCACCGGTTGCCCCCGTGATGATCGCGCCCTTACCTTCGCGCTTCGGCAGCTTGGCCCAAAGCTTCTCCAGCGTCGCGGTCATGTCGCCACTCTGCTTGCGCCGGGCGAGATCGGCAACGACGCTCGACAGCTTCGCGAACGGCTTTGCACCGCGTGCTTCCGCATGCGCCCGCGATTCAAGCACCAGGAACGCGCCGGCCGAGCCGAGCGCGAAGCCGGGATGGTCCTTGCGCGCCCACACCGGAGCAAACTTGTCCTTGAGGTTGAAATCGCCGAATTCGTAGAGGACGAGCAAGTCCTTGCGCTCGCCATTGTGCGAGCCGCCGACCAGCGCGATGTCGCTCTCGCCCGAGGCGATGCGCGACAGCGCGATACGGGCGGCATCGGCGCCGGCGACTTCTTCGCCCATGAAGGTGCGCGAGGTGCCGCCGAGACCATGCACGATGGCGATGTTGCCGGCGAGCAGGTTGGAGAGCTGCGCCAGGAAGAGGGTAGGGCGCAAATCGCTCATCAGCCGTTCGTTGAGGAAGCCGGGCGCGTTGGCCCCCTTGGCTTCCGCCGTGAGCACGCCGGTGTCGACGTTGAGATCGCGCTCGCCGCCGCCTGCGGCCACCACCATGTCGATCTTCGACAGGATGTCCTTGTTGCCCTTGATCCCGGCGGAATCGAGCGCGAGGCCGGCGGCGTAGGTGCCGATGCGCTGCCAGGCTTCCATCTGGCGCTGGTCGCCCTTCTTCGGGATCTGGGCGTCGAAGCTGACCGGCATCAGGGGATGCACGATGTAGGGCGCAAAACCCTTCTCGTCGACATTGATGCGCTTCTCGGAAAGCGCGGCCCAGTTGGCGTCCAGGCCCTCGCCGAGCGATGTGGCGAGCCCAATGCCGGTGATCCAGACTTCGGTCTGGCCTGGCTTCGTAGCGGGAGTGTCAGTCATGGCGATACGGCCTGTTGCGGAAAGCCGACGCGCTCGGCGACTTTCGCCATGTACCCGCGCATATCCGCATTGGGGAAGGGAATCAGCGTGAAGGTCAGTGCCGAGTTGGCGCGCAACTTGCCGCCGACCCTGATCTTGGCTTCGGTCATGGCGTAGCCCGAGCCTTCATGCGTGAGGCTCGCCTCGATGCTCATGAGATCGCCGGGATAGACCGAACCGCGGACCTTGGCCTCCTTCACGGCGGCCAGGATCGGCATGCGCTCGAACTTGAACACGCCGAGCTGAAGCCAGCCCGAGGCCTGCGCCATCGATTCGATCAGGAGCACGCCAGGCATCAAGGGATAGCCCGGGAAGTGGCCCTCGAAGATGGTGCTTTCCTTCGGGACCAGGGCTTCGACGACGATCGTCTTCTCGTCGACCTTGAGGTCGACGATGCGATCGATCATGTGGAAGTATTCGAGTTGCATGACCGCGCCCTTAGGCGCTCGCGCCCTTGGCCGCAACCAGTTCGTCGATGCGGGCGCACAGGTTTTTCAGCACGAAATACTGTTCGGTGGTCGCCTTGCCGTCGTTGACCTCCTGGGTCCACTTTTCCAGCGGCAGCTTGATGCCGAACTGCTTGTCGATCGCGAACGCGATGTCCAGGAAATCGAGGCTGTCGATGCCGAGATCGTCGATGGCATGGCTATCCGGCGTGATCGTGTCGCGCGGGATGTCGCAGGTTTCAGCGATGATCGTGGCGACCTGATCGAATGTGGAAGACATCACTAAGCCTTTGATATATTGCGGATATTTGTCAGATTTTCCAGAGTGGCACGGTGGGTGGGCATCGCGCCCCTGATGACGCCCAAAAACCCCCCTCTGGCCGGGTCGAGAGCCCGTATATCGGAGCGCCGCCCTGAGTTCAATGGAGCCGGGCAGGCTTGGAGGCGGGGCTGGGGATGCCCGCCGGAGCCCTTCCCGCCGGGGGCCGGCGGTGGATCGGGCCTAGATATGCGGCGTCGTGATCTTGACGCAGTCGCGACGGCCCATCAGCACGCAATCCTGGGTCCGGCGCAGGTCGGCGATGTTGACCGCGAGCCAAATCCCGATCGCGGTCAGCGCGATGGTGAAGGCCAGCGCCGCGACGTTGGCGAGCATGCGATGGCGGAAATCGTCCGGCTCGGCGCGCGGCTGCTCGTAGCGTGACAGGTCCAGCGGCTCGGGCGCGACGTGCAATGGCTGCACGGTGCCGCTGCCGCGGTGGACCGTCGGGGATGGCGAGGTGCGCGGCCTGAACTGGAGCACCCGGTGCTCGTCGTCAGAGCTTATGGGCCGCTGGCTATTCATGGGGCGGGGATCACTCCGAAGCAGCGGTTTTTGATAGCACACGTGACGAACGCGTTGCAGAAAATCTTCGCAATGCCTGCGTGCATTCTGGCGCTCGCGCTATTTGTACATGGATGGTATGGAGCGACCGGGGAACCGCCCGTCAAGTCGATGGCGTGAGTTGCGTTGCAACAAGGGGCCGGGCGACAGCCAGGGATTCGCCGCCTGCGGTCGTGCCTACATCAGCTTGTGATCTCGACGCCGTTCCGAGCACGTTTTGCCGCCGCAGAGCGCATGTCATAGTCCACGGAACCTGAATCGTCAGTTGCATCCACGCGAGGGGCCTTCGACCATGACCACGACCAACGCACGTGAGCCGAGAGTGCATCCGGTCCCGATCCTGTCGCTCCGGCCGACGCAGATGACGGTCGGCATGCGCGAGGTCAAGGAGAAGCGCAAGCGCTGGCGCGGCCACGACAAGAAGAAGCAGGCCGATCTGCTCGGCAAGCACATGATTCCCGTCGTCTACGGTCCGGACGAGCGCTACTACGTGATCGACCATCACCATCTCGGCCGCGCGCTGCACGATGAAGGCGTCAAGGAGGTGCTGGTGACCGTCGTCGGTGACCTCCGCATGGTCGAGCGCGAGGCGTTCTGGGGCGTGATGGACAACAAGCGCTGGGTCTACCCTTACGACGCCAAGGGCGAACGGCGGGGGTTCCGGGACCTGCCCAAATCGATTGCCGATCTCAAGGACGATCCGTTCCGCAGCCTGGCCGGCGAATTGCGCCGCATGGGCGGCTTCGCCAAGGACACCACGCCGTTCTCCGAATTTCTGTGGGCCGACTTCCTGCGCCGAAAGGTCTCGCGAAAGGTGGTGGAGGCCGATTTCGACAAGGCCATCGAGAAGGCGATGGCCGCGGCCAAGAGCAAGGATGCGATCTATCTGCCCGGCTGGTGCGGTGCGGCGGACGAGGATTAGAGGTATCGGGAATCAGGCGTTGTGATTCACCCCGTGCCTCTCGTGAGCTGACCATCATGCGCGGCCACTCGCGTCAGTCGCGCTGGAAGATCCTGGCACCGGGGTAGGCGCGACGGGCGTAGGTGATCACCAGCGCGCGGTCCTGGGTGTCCAGGAACGGCGTTCGGATCTGGCACGACCCGACGACGAGGTGCCACAGGCCATTGAGTTTCTGGATCACGACTTTCATTTGAGTAGTTCCTCGATAACCCCCATTCCAGCGGATGCTGCTTGTCGCTGCATTGCTGAGGATCGTGGCCGGGGGTGTGGAATTCCCAACACCGCTCACATTCCGCTGCAAAACCGTCGACCATTAGTAAGTGGTTGCGGCTCGTGCCCAGATAAGCCGAATCCCATCACAGCCGCTTGAGTGAAATCAAATTCCGCGTCCACGAAACCGTCCTGAAACAGAGCCGTCCCATCTCTATGGGGTAGTCGAGCTCACACAGGAGGCGAACATGCGCCGTCTGGTTTTCGTCATTGCCTTGCTCGCGGTTGCGTCGGCGGGAATCTCGGCATCGTTTGCCGCAGTTCACCACGCCAAGTCGTTGACGTTCGCGGAGCGCTTTGCTCCGGCGCTCGAGTTGATGGCGAAGCGTTAGCGGCGTCTCGCTGGTGCGGTCCGGCGGACGATGATGAGAGCGTCCGCCGCGGCGCGGCGACATCGCTGCGCGCGAGCCTATGACCTCAACCGGCCAGGGCGCGATCGATGTTCCGCAGCCGCACGAAGGCTGCCCAGGCTTGCGGATATTCCTTGTCGGCGGGAGCGATCGCAAGCAGCGCGCAGCGCGCTTGCTTGATCTCTTCCTGCGACAAACGCTTCGCCGAAGCCTGCGAATTTTTCGACTGCTCCCAGCGGGCCTCGATCTCCCCGGCAAAGGCCAGCGCTTCAGCGGCCGTGCGCTCCTGCGTCGGTTTTGCCGGGCATTGGCCCGAGGCGCGCGCGGGCCATGCGACCGGCGGCCGTTCGGCCTGCCAGATGGGTTCGCTCTCTGGTGCGGCCTTCACCTCCGAGCCTGAAGGCCGCCCTGCCGGCGACGGCGCCTGTCCTGTCCCGGCCGGACCCGACGCGGAGCCCAATCCTGGCGCGACGGCTGTCGTCTGCGCGGCGAGTTGGCCGAGCTGTTGCTCCATCGTCCCGCCGCTGGATTGAGGGATCATCTTCGAGACCGCCTTGGCCACTGCCAGCGTGCCGGGTGCGATCGGCAGTTGTTGTTCGGCAGTCCTGACATCGGTTGCGTTGGGGCACGATTGGTAGGGAGAGTGCTGGGACGTAATCCGGCCGCCGTCGTCGACCCGGGCGAAGTCGCTGGCGACGGTGTAGACGAACGCGGCATCGATGGCGTGGCCGGCCTTGTCGTTCGCTTTCACGGCGCCGCATACATATCTCGCAGCGTCCGCCTCGACCGTTCGCAGGCCGCTGAAGTGGGCCGAGCCGGGCTCGATGAGCAGGCGAGAGACTGCCGCTCGGGCCTTGCGGTGCTCGGACTGAAACATGCTCCATATTTCATCGGGATTGATCATGTCGGGCTGATAGTTCCAGGTGTACCCGATCCCGAAGAATGCTGCGCCGATGCACGTCGCGATGATGGAGGCTCGCAGATTCATGAGATGGCGCCCTTTAGCAGGCACGACTCGTCCGCGTCTCCGCTCATGGTGTGAGGGAAACTGTGGAGGTTGTGCCGAAGTGTTTGTGCTAGTTGGGGGCGAGACTCTTAATAAAACGTGTGGGATTGTGAAATCGTCATGGTTCCCGTCGAGCGGGAACTCTATTTTTCCGCCGGCGTCATTTTCACATGGAGGTCATACACCCGGCATCTCCCGCCGTGCTGCGCGCGGAGATGTCTTGAAGCCCTCCAATAGCACCCAAGGGGCGGGGAAGCTTGGGGGCAGCGACATTGCGTCCTGGGCACGGCTTGACTTTTCGCAAACGCGTGCCGGTTCCGGCCGCTACTGTCCGCCTTGCATGATTGCCGAAGAGCGTTGCGCCCCGATGTCGAAGTGAGGTGGGCTCCAGGTCATGCCGATTGGAGACATGACCATGAGCCTCATCTTTCGCATCGTCTTTATCATCGCCGGCGCGGTCACTGCGCTGTTCGTTGCGCGCGATGCCCTGAACTTCACCATCATCCAGACCTTCGTCGCCGTCCTGCTCGTGACGGCCATCGTGGGGGTTGGAAGTTTCTGGAGTCTGCGGCGGAAGACGTGAGCAAGGCAGAACACGGCGACGCGGCCGGGCTGAGCGAAACCGAGGCTCGGCTGCGGCTGCAACAGGACGGTTACAACGAACTGCCTCGGCCCGAGCGGCGCACGGCGCTGCGCATCGTCATCGAGGTGTTGCGCGAACCGATGCTTGCGCTGCTTCTGTGCGGCGGGCTGGTCTACCTCCTGCTCGGCGACCTCCGCGAAGCCCTGCTGCTGCTGGCATTCGGCGCCATCTCCATCATCATCACGATCGTGCAGGAAACCCGTACCGAACGCGTGCTGGAAGCCTTGCGAGACCTGACCAGTCCGCGCGCGCTCGTGGTCAGGGACGGGGAGCGGCGGCGGATCGCGGGCCGGGACGTCGTTCGTGGCGATCTTCTCGTCCTGGCCGAAGGCGATCGGATTGCGGCCGATGCGCTGCTCGTGAGCGCACGCGATCTGGAGGTGGATGAGTCGCTGCTGACCGGGGAATCCGTCCCGGTGCGCAAGCAGGCCGCCAAGACGCCAGCCACCGAAGCCGTCGCGGCCGAGCATCGCCCCGGCGGCGATGATCTGCCCTTCGTGTATTCCGGCTCGCTGGTGGTGCGAGGCGAGGGTCTGGCCGAGGTCGAGGCCACAGGCCCTCGTAGCGAGATCGGCAAGATCGGACTGTCGCTGCATGGCTTGCAGGCAGAGCCGCCGCGGCTGCAGCAGCAGACGGCACGGCTGGTACGGCTTTGCTTTCTCGGCGGCGCGGCGATCAGCCTGGCCGCAGTCCTGCTTTACGGAACGTTACGCGGGGATTGGCTGCAGGCGCTGCTCGGCGGCATTGCGATCGGCATGTCGATGTTGCCGGAGGAATTTGCCGTGGTCCTCACGGTGTTCATGGCGATGGGCGCCTGGCGCATCTCGAAGGCGCGCGTGCTGACGCGGCGCTCTGCCGCGATCGAAGTTCTCGGCTCCGCCACGGTGCTATGCACCGACAAGACCGGCACGCTGACGCAGAACCGGATGTCGGTTGCCGAGCTGAGGCTGGGAGACGGAACGAGCTTGCGCCTTGGCTCGGCGCAGCCGGCTGCCGTGGGAGCGGAATTTTTCGATCTGGCACGGTGCAGCGTTCTGGCGAGCTCGCCGGAGCCGTTCGATCCCATGGAGAAGGCGCTGCACGCGTTCGTGCGTGCGAGTGTGCCGGAGGATGACGACGCCGGGAGCGCTCGGACCTTGATACGCAGCTACGGCCTGCGGCCCGAGCTGCTGGCGATGACCCAGGTTTGGCAATTGCCGCATCGCCAGGAAGCCTTCGCCGCGGCGAAAGGCGCCCCCGAGGCGATTGCGCGCCTCTGCCAGCTCGACGGTGCGGAGCAGGCGGCGATGCAGGAGGCGGTCGCGGCCATGGCGAGGGATGGTCTTCGCGTGCTGGGGGTGGCCGCGGCGACCTGCGATGGCCAGACGCTTGCAGCCTCGCAGGAGGGGTTCTCCTTTCGCTTCCTCGGTCTTGTCGGGTTGGCCGATCCGCTTCGTCCGCAGGTCCCCGAAGCGGTAGCCGAATCTCGCTCGGCCGGCATCCGCGTCGTCATGATCACGGGCGACTATCCGGCGACCGCCATGGCGATCGCCGGGCAGGCCGGGCTCGACGTCAACGAGGTCGTGACCGGCGAGCAGATCAAGCTCGCGGATGAGCGCGAGCTCGAGGCCCTCGTCAGGAATGTGAACGTCTTCGCGCGCGTCCTGCCGGAGCAGAAGCTGCGGATCGTCCAGGCCATGAAGCGCAACGGCGAGATCGTCGCGATGACCGGTGATGGCGTCAACGACGCGCCGTCCCTGAAGGCTGCCCATATCGGGATCGCGATGGGCGGCCGCGGCACCGATGTCGCCCGCGAGGCTTCCTCCATCGTGCTGCTCGACGACGATTTCGGCTCCATCGTTGCAGCGATCCGGTTGGGGCGGCGGATATACGACAATCTCCGCAAGGCGATGGCCTTCATCTTCGCCGTCCATGTTCCGATCGCGGGACTTGCGCTGCTTCCCCTGGTGTTCGGGCTGCCCGTGGTCCTCGGCCCCGTTCACATCGCGTTTCTGGAGCTGATCATCGACCCCGTCTGCTCGCTGGTGTTCGAAGCGGAGCGGGAGGAGCGCGACGTCATGGCGCGCCCACCGCGGCGCGTCGATGCGGAGCTGTTCTCGTGGGCCCTGGTCGGGTGGAGTGTTCTCCAGGGCGTCATGGCATTCGCGTTGATCGCCGCGATCTTCGTCGTGGCGCTTCGTTCCGGCGTTGCGCCCGACGAGGCGCGCACGCTCGCCTTCATCGTGCTGGTCACCTGCGTCGTCGCGCTGGTGCTGGCCAACCGGTCGTTCAGCGCGTCCTTCATGTCAGCCTTCTTCCGTCCGAACCCGGCGCTGCTCTGGATCTTCGTATCGATCGCATCGATTCTGGCAGCGGCTCTGTTCTGGCCGCCGGCGTCCAGCCTGTTTCGGTTCGGTCCCATGCACCTCGACGATCTCATGGTCACGCTCGGGGCGGGATTGCTGTTGCTGACGGCGCTCGAACTGCTGAAACCGATCTGGGCGCGGCGGCTGCGATTCTAGATCGTGACGCGGCAGGTCGTGCTCGTGATCGCGAGAGATCGACAGTCCCAGGAATTCGTGCAGCCGGCGGAAGACGCGAGCAGGACGGCGGAGCCGACACATTAGAACGGATCCAGTCTAAATCGATTCTACGACACGAATGTCCAAAAGACTTTGATTGTGCGCACGAAGTCTCTGCATGGTCGTCTCCGTAAATTCGGGGACTGGGAATGCTGGAATTTGTGTCTGACGCACGCGCAATGAAGCGCGGGCGCGTGTCGGTGTTGTGCGGTCTTCTCGCACTTCCTCCTGCCATCCTCTTCGGCAGCAACGCCCAAGCCCAGAGTGCGAGCACAGCATCGGATCTTCCCCCCGTCGTGGTCGAGCAAAGTCGCGAGAGCAGACGCCAGGTCACGACGTCGCGCAATCCGCGATCGGCGCGCGTCCGGCAAGCACGATCGCGCGCTTCGGGACAGACATCTCAGGCGGCTTCTCAGCCGGCCGTCGCTGCAACGGAACGCGGCACGGATCCGGTGAGGGGCTTTGTGCCCGTCCTCAGCTCGGCTGCGATGAAGTCCGACGTGCCGATCCTCGAAACGCCTCAATCCGTTTCGGTGGTCAGCCGCGACCAGCTCGATGCGCGCTCGGCCACGACGCTGGTCGAAGGATTGCAGTACGTGGCGGGCCTCGCCGTCCAGCCGGGCGGCAAGGACCCGCGCTTCGACAACGTCTTCATCCGCGGCTTCGACAACAATGGCTACGGCGCCTATCGCGACGGACTTCGCGAGGTCGGCGATCCCAACTTCTTGTCGCTGTTCCGCAACGAGCCCTACGGCTTCGAGCGCATCGACGTCATCAAGGGCCCGAGCTCGGTCATGTACGGGCAGGGCGCACCGGGAGGCCTCGTCGACGTCATCAGCAAGCGGCCGCCCGACAAGGCCTTTGGCGAGATCGTCGGCCAGTTCGGCAATTACGACCGGTTTCAGGGCGCATTCGACGTCGGAGGTCCCGCGGCAAAGGATGGGACACTGTTCTATCGGTTGACCGGCGTGTTCCGTGATTCCGACGCGCAGATCGCCAACTTCTCGAACTTCGTGAAGGACAACCGGACCTATATCGCGCCGGCCGTGACCTGGAAGCCGACCAACGATACGACGCTGACTATTCTCGCCGACTACACCCACGACGTGACGGGCAACGCGTTTCCGCTGTCGATGCTCCATGTGGCGGGCGGTAAGATCACCAACGTCACGGCGCTGCCGCTGTTCCTCGGCGATCCCAGCTACAACAAGTTCGATCAGGAGCAGGAGCGTGTCGGCTACCAGCTCGAGCACCGCTTCAGCAACAATCTGATCTTCGAATCGAAGGCCCGCTATGGCCACACCGAGCTCGACTATCGCTATCTGACCTTCATCGGAACTCCGCTCGATACGGCCACGCTGTTTCCGCGCCGCGCCATGCGCATCCAGGAGCAGGTCGACACCCTATCGACCGACAACCACCTGATCAGCAAGTTCAGCACCGGGCCGCTTCGGCACACGGTGGTCTCCGGCGTCGACTATCTGACGTTCAACATGACGGACCGGACCCAAGCCGGAAGCGCGCCGTCGCTCAGCAGGATCAATCCGGTCTACAACCAGGCCATCGCGGATCCGACTGCGCTCGTCACTCCCTCGGCGAACCAGACGATCGACCAGGTCGGCGTCTACATGCAGGATCAGATGAAGATCCAGAACTGGATCTTCACGCTGGGCGGCCGCTACGACGCCTCCGAACAGAACACCTATGCCTTGGCTGCCGTGGCGAGCAACAAGACCACCGACACCAAGGACACGGCCTTCACCAAGCGGGGGGCGGTCTCTTATGTGTTCGATTCCGGTGTGGCGCCTTATTACAGCTACTCGGAGTCCTTCCTGCCGACCCCGGGCACGGATGTCGCGGTGAAACCGTTCAAGCCGACCACGTCACAGCAGCACGAAGTCGGCGTGAAGTACCAGCCGTCGCGGACGCTGTTGATGACTTTGGCGCTGTATGACCTGACCCGGCAGAATTCGCTCACGTCCGATCCCGTAAATTTCGGCTATTCGGTCCAGCTCGGCGAGGTGAATTCGCGCGGCATCGAATTCGAGACGCTGGCGCAGATCGTGCCCGGGCTCAATCTCGTGGCGACCTACACCAACCAGGACGTCAAGGTGACGCGGAGCACCGGTGCCGATCTCGGCAAGGTGCCGACGCTCGTGGCCCGCCAGATGGCATCGGCCTATCTCGATTACACGATCCAAGGCGGCGCCTGGGACGGCTGGGGTCTTGGCGGCGGCGTCCGCTATAACGGGCCGACCTTCGCCGACACCACCAACACCATCGTCAACGAGGCTTACGTCGTGTTCGACGCCGGCCTGCATTATCGCCAGCCGAAGGGTGTGAACCTCGCACTGAACGTCAAGAACATCGCCGACCGCGTCACGCTCGCGTGCACGACAGGCGGCGGTTGCCAGTACACCAGCCCGCGCACCGTCACGGGCACGCTCAGCTATCGCTGGTAGACGCCATGGTTCACGCGCGCACGATCCGCCTGTGGTCCCGCATCCACACCTGGACCTCGCTGGTGTGCATGCTGTTCCTGCTGATGCTGTGCGTGACGGGCCTTCCGCTGGTCTTTCACGACGAGATCGACGATCTGCTCGAGGACGAGATCGAAGCTCCTGTCCTGCCGGAGGGGACGCCGCGTCTTTCGCTCGACAGGATGATCGCAGCGGCCCAGGCGCGCTTTCCCGGGCAATACGTCCTGCTGCTCAATCTGAAGCAGACCGAGCCGCTGGTGACGGTCGCGGTTTCGCCGACCGCTGTTCCCGCGCCGGGCAACTTTCATCGCCTGACACTCGATGCGCGGACCGCCGCCGTGCTCGGCGAAGAAGCGCCGCATCAGGATGTCATGGACATCGTGTTGCGGATCCACAAGGACATGTTTGCGGGCCTGCCAGGCGAGCTGTTTCTCGGGGCGATGGGGCTCATGTTCGCCGTGTCGATCATCTCCGGTGTCGTGGTCTATTGGCCGTTCATGCGGCGGCTCGATTTCGGCACGATCCGCCGGCGATCCTCGCCCCGCGCCAAATGGCTCGACACGCACAATCTCCTCGGCATCGTCACCGTGACCTGGACGATGGTGGTGGGCCTCACCGGCATGATCAACACGCTGGCGACGCCGCTGTTCGATTTGTGGCGGGCGCAACTGATCCCGGTCCTGCTGGCGCCTCATCTCGGCAAGCCTGTGGCTCCGATTCCTTCGGTTCAGGCCGCAGTGGAGCTCGTCCGCGCGAGATTTCCGGATCGTCTGGTCACCTCGGTGACGATGCCGACCTCGGCGCGCTTCGGCAGCCCGCAGCACCTCGTGGTCTGGACCAGGGGCGCGACGCCCTTCACCGCGCGCATGTTGCAGCCGATGCTGGTCGACGCCAACGACGGCAAGACGATCGTCGCGCCTGAAGTGCCCTGGTATCTGAAGACGCTTCAGGTCTCGCGCCCGCTGCATTTCGGCGACTATGGCGGGCTTCCGCTGAAGATCGTCTGGGCGCTGCTGGACATCATCACGATCATCGTCCTCGTCAGCGGGATCTATCTCTGGATCGCGAAGCGAAAGTCGTCGGTCCGCGGCAAGCCGCTCGGCGCGGGCCGGACCGCGGCAGTCGGCGTCTAGCCCATGGCCACGCCCGTCCGGAACCGGCCTCAGGTTCACAGAAGCGTATGGGATGTCTTCCGCTGGCCTCTCCTCGTCGGCGTTGTTTGCGGCGCGGGGCTTGCCGTCGCGCTGGTTGGAGACGGTCTCTGGGATGCGATTTCGTGGCTTGCTTTGTCGTTGCCGGTCGTTCTGGGGATCGTCTGCTGGCGCCGCGCAGCTCAACCGCGCTGAGATTTATGGACGGCGATCCGGCTCCGACAGACGGCGCGCTTCGACGTCGTGGCCGACGTCATGCTTCTCATCCTTGCCGCCAAGCATCCGATGCAGCCAGCGTTCGAGACGGCGGCCGATCGTCAGCAGAACGAAGGTGAAGGCCAGTGCGACCAGCACGATCTTCCATTGGCCGGCGCCGCAGGCAATGCCGAGGCAGGCGGCGAGAAAGGTGCACGCCGCGCTGGTCAGGCCGCGCACGCGGAGACGGTCGCTCTCGTGGACGATGACGCCGGCTCCGAGGAAACCGATGCCAGTCAGGATGCCCTGGATCACGCGGCTGGCCGCATCGGTAAGCTTGCCCGGCTCGGCGAACTCGACCGCGAGCAGCACGACGGTTGCGGTGGAGAGCCCGACGATGCCGAGCGTCTTCAGCCCGATCGGCTTGCCGTGCAGGTCGCGGTTCAGGCCGATCGCACTGCCGGCGAGCGTCGCGCTTCCAAGGCGCAGCAGAATTTCGGGCCAATCCAGTTCGGTCATGTCGTGTCCGTCACTTCGTCGGCCGGCGTCCCATGAGATCGTCAAGGGTCGGAAAGCCGGCTTCGAGCCGGCAAAGCATAGTCTATGCGAGCGAGACGCTCCAGAGGCGCCGGAAGATCGC
>NZ_JXDL01000001.1:1956300-1968029 GCF_001590795.1 Bradyrhizobium sp. AT1 | reverse complement strand
CCCGGACGCGGCGCGGTGCTTCTTCAGCGGTGAGAGCGGTTTACCGCAGCGGCTTCTTCAGGAGCGAGAAGCGGTCGGGATCGAGCCCCATCGAGGGCTGCAGCATCGGCGCCTCGACGTTGGAGAGCGTCTTGGCAGGCGGGGCCGAAAACACCGGGTCGTTCGGCACGTCACGCTGCGAGGTGGCGCCGCGCCAGCGCTCGAGCACGGCGCTGACGAAATGCATGTCGTGGCCGGAGGTGACGGACGGGACGCTCGAAATGGTGGCTTCGCCGCGCGGCAATTGATGCGGCGGCACTTCCTTGAAGCGCAAGCGCGTGGGTAGTGCAACGCCTTCGCCGAAGGCCAGCACCTCACGCGTGCCGAGCGAGGGCACGAAGGAGAGCAGGTTCGCGGCGGCGTCCGACACCGCGGCACGCAGCAGCGCCTGGTCGCGCTCGTTGGCAAGACGCATCGTGAACAGCGTGTTGCACTGGGAGATGATGGTGGCGTCGAGCTCGGCCGGACGCTGGGTGATGAGGCCGAGATAGACGCCGTATTTGCGGCCTTCCTTGGCGATGCGCGATACGGCCTTGCGGGTCGGCCCGAAGCCGATGTTGCGGTCGGCGGAGGCGTAGCGATGCGCTTCCTCGCATACGAACAGCAGCGGCGAGACGCCGTCGCTCCACAGGCCGAAATCGAAGGCCATGCGGCAGAGCACCGAGACGACGGAATCGATGACCTCGGCCGGGAAGCCGGCGAGCTGCATCACCGTCATCGGCTTGCCGTTCGCGGGCAGGCGGAACAGATGGCTGATGACCTCGGCCATGGTGTCGCCGCCGACATTGGCGTTGTCGAACATGAAGGCGTAGCGCGGGTCGTTGCGCACGGCCTCGATGCGCGAGATCAGCTTGTGATAGATGATGCGCGAGGAGCGGTTTTCCAGCTTGCCCATGCGCTCGTCGATCAGCGACATCAAATCGACCAGGCGATAGGGCACCGGCGTGTCGACGGTGTAGCCGATCTGCTTGGGATCGATGCGCTTCAGGCCGATGCGGTCGGCATTCTGATACTGGGTGTAGACGCCCTTGGCGAGCGGGATCACCTCGGCGAGGATGTCGAGCTCCTCGGGCACGCCGGCGCGGCCGCCGAACAGCACGTCGACGATTTCCTCGAAATTGAACAGCCAGAACGGCAGCTTCAGGTTCCGCGGGTTCAGCACCAGCGCGCGGTCGCCGAAGCAGCGGCCATATTCGTTGTGCACGTCGAGCAGAAAGATGCGCAGGTTCGGCCGCGCCTTCAGGATCTCGTTGAGCAGCAGTGACACGCCGGTGGATTTGCCGACGCCGGTCGATCCCAGCACCGCGAAATGCTTGGACAGCATTTCCTCGACATCGACATAGGCGATGACCGAGCGGTCCTGTTGCAGGAAACCGACATTGATCTGGTCCGAGCCGGTCGGCGCGTAGATCGTGCGCAGCTCCTGGCTGGTGATGAGATCGACGGCATCCCCGATGGTCGGATAATTGGTGACGCCGCGCTGGAATTTCGGCTTGTCGGCGGCGTTGAGGATCTCGCCGAGCAGGTCGACCGAGGCGACCGCGATATAATTGTCGCTGCTCGACAGGTTCTCGCAGGACACCTCGGTGATCATCGCGACGATGACCGAGCTGGCGCTGCGAATGCTGACGAAGCGGCCCACCGTCGCCCGAACTTCCGAGATCGGCATCTGGCTTTCCGCCAGCAGCCCGACCCGGGCGAGCGATCCGCGAACCGAAATCACGCGTCCAAAGGATGTCACGATCAATGAACCTGGCAAGAGCAAGGGATTTGGTCCGGACTATGCGCGGCCGTCGCTGCACAAACGGTTAAACGGCAGGCACGGGCGCTTCGTTAAATCCGCGACAATTCGGCCGTGAGGTTTGTTCCGACTGCCTCCCCAAGGGCCGAATTGGCGGGAAAAGTCTGCAATTTCACCGCGTTGGCGCGAAAAGCCATTAAGCGATATTTTACCATCCGGCCAGTCCGTCCGCCGTTCGGGGGACGTTGGCCGCCGAGGCGGGACCGTCATCCGATTCCGGGCGGTTCTTGATTTGTTGACGAGACCTAATCATTTGTACATTAGTGCAAATGAGCCGGCGCCTGATGCCGCCTTCGGGCAAAGCGGGTGCGTTGTGACCCTGCGCCCCGATCGCGCGATCCGGTCCGACGGATCGCTCGCTGTGCCAGGAGGAAAGCATGCAGCCCGAACCGATCCTCGATCTCGCTCATCTCGGCCATATGGAGCTGCTGACGCCCAAGCCCGACGAGAGCCTGAAATTCTTCGTCGACGTCATGGGCATGACTGTCAGCGGCCAGAAGGGCGAGTCGGTTTACCTGCGGGGTTGGGACGATTACGAGCGTTATTCGCTCAAGCTGACGGCGTCGAAGACCTCGGGCATGGAGCACATGGCGCTACGCGCGCGCAGCCGGCAGGCGCTGGAACGGCGCGTCGCGGCGCTGAAGGGCTCCGGCTTCGACATCGGCTGGATCGACGGCGACATGGGGCAGGGCCCGACCTTCCGCTGCCGCGATCCTGACGGCCACATCGTCGAGCTCTATTACGAGACCGAATGGTATCAGGCGCCGCCGGAGCTGAAGCCGGCGCTGAAGAACCAGGCGCAGCGTTTTCCCGCGCGCGGCGTCAATGTCCGCCGCCTCGATCATCTCAACTGCCTCGCCGTCGACATCAAGGCCAACCGCGAGTTCTTCGAGACCTACCTCGGCTGCCGCCTCACCGAGCAGATCGTGCTCAATGACGGCCGGGAAGCTGCGATGTGGCTGACGATGTCGAACAAGAGCTACGATTTCGCCTATTCGCTCGACCATTCCGGCGTGCCCGGCCGCTTCCACCACGTCACCTACGCACTCGACAGCCGCGAGGAGATTCTCCGCGCCGCGGATATCTTCCTGGAGAATGGCATCCACATCGAGACCGGCCCGCACAAGCACGCGATCCAGCAGACCTTCTTCCTTTACGTCTACGAGCCCGGCGGCAATCGCGTCGAAGTCGCCAATGCGGGCGCGCGCCTCATCCTCGCGCCGGACTGGAAGCCGATCGTGTGGACGGAAGAGGAGCGCAAGAAGGGGCAGGCGTGGGGATTGAAGACGATCGAGTCGTTCCACACCCACGGGACGCCGCCGGTGGAGGCGAAGAAGCACGGCTGAGTGCAAGCTTGTCTAATGCGCGGACGATCGCGCCCGTGCGATCGTTTCGCGGATACCGGTCCACGCCGGCTTGTCTGGCGCAAACTGCTTACGCAGGAAGGTGGCGAGCTCCTCGATCTGCGTGTCGCTCATGCTGTTCCCGAACGCCGGCATGTAGCCGAGATCGCTAGTTACCGGCACGGCAATGCCGTGCAGGATCACCTGCACGAGATTGTCAGCCTTCGTGCTATGAATGTTGCTGTTGAGTGCGAGCGAGGGGCGGCTGCCGAACAGCGGCAAGCCGCCGGCCTCGTGGCAGACGGCGCAGGCGCCCTGGTAGAGCCGTGCGCCGGTGGAGGAGGCGACGGTGACTTGCGTCGCGCTCTCGAGCTTCCTTGCAAGAGCAGGCGCATCGGCCGCGACGTCGTTAAAGGAATTGAGATAGACCGCCATCGCACGGATGTCCTGATCCGGCAGGGCCTTGAGGTCCCTGACCACAGGCGCCATCGGGCCGGCGGCGACGCCGTGATAGCGCGAATGGCCGGTGCGCAAATAGGCGAACAGCTCGTCTTCGTTCCACGGGATCGGCGCGTGCGAGAGCGATGTCAGCGGCGGTGCCTCCCAGCCCTCCGCAAAGCCGCCGGCAAGGTAGGCGTTGCGCTGCTCGGCGCCGAGCGCGTTGCGCGGCGAATGGCAACCGCTGCAATGGCCGAGGCTCTCGACGAGATAGGCGCCGCGATTCCAGGCTTCCGACTTCGCAGGGTCGGGCTTGAACTCGCGCGTCTGATGGAACAATGCATTCCAGCCAGCCAGCAACGGACGGAGATTGTAAGGGAAGGCGAGCGCGTTTGCGGGCACCGTCGCGCGCACGGAAGGCTGCGCCATCAGATAGGCATAGAGCGCTTGCAAGTCGGCATCGCTGGTCTTGGCGAAATGCGTATAGGGAAAGGCGGGATAGAGCTGTCGTCCGTCGCGATGCAAGCCGTCGCGCATCGCGCGTTCGAAGGCGGGATAGGACCAGGCGCCGATGCCGGTCTCCACGTCGGGCGTGATGTTGGTGCTGTAAATGACGCCGAACGGCGTCTCCAGCGCGCGGCCGCCGGCATTGAGCACGCCGTTGATCGTGGTGTGGCACTCCGCGCAATTGCCGAGTGCCGCGAGCTGCTGGCCGCGCGCAATCGTTGCCGCGGAATAGACCGATGCATCCGGCCGCGCGATCGGCGCAATGACGCGCCCCGGCAGCAGTGCGGCGCCGATGCCGATCGCGGCAGTGCAGACGGCCGCGATCGTCGCGACAATGCCAGCGCGCCTGGCGAACGGATTCTCCCAGATGCGGGACGGCTGCGGGGGAGCAGGCGCGGGCAGCGCTTGCGGTGTCGCCGGCACCTCGCCGTGCAGCCCCTTGAGGATGCGCTCGGGCGTGAACGGCGGCTCGCGAAAACGCACGCCGGTAGCATCGAAGATCGCGTTCGCGATGGCGGCGGCGCTCGGCACCGAGGCGGACTCGCCGACGCCGAGCGGCGGCTGGTCCTGTCGCGGCAGCATCAAGACGTCGATCTTGGGCACGTCGGGGAAGGGGATGATCGGATAAGCGCCCCATTCCCGCGCGGCGACCGCGCCGCGCTCGAATGAGACCTCCTCCATCAGCGCGCGGCTGGTGGACTGGATGACGTTGCCGTGGATCTGGTGACGCACCCCGTCCGGATTGATCATCAGGCCGGAATCCTGCCCGGCGACGACACGGGTGACGCTGACGTCGCCGGTCGATTTGTTCACGGCGACGTCGGTCACCCACGCCGACCACGCCGCGCCATAGCCGGGAAACTTGCTGTGGACGTAGAGCGCATAGGCAAAGCCGCGCCCATGCACGATTTCGCCGTCCTTGTCCTCGCGCACCGGGCGCGGCGTCCAGCCCGCGCGCTCAGCCACCGCATTGACGAGATCGACGGCACGCTGGTCTTTCAGGTATCGCAGGCGATATTCGATCGGATCGACGCCGGCCTCGGTGGCCGCCTCGTCGATGTAGGATTCATGCGCAAAGGTGTTCGGCAGTGCCGAGACGCCGCGAAACCAGGAGGCGCGCACGATCGGCGCCATGTCGTGGGCGACCACGCGCATGTGGTCGTAATCATAAGGCGGGATCGCGGTGCGGTCGCCCATCTGCAGCACCGCGGGATCCGGAGATATCCGTCCCGTCAGCAGCAATGCCAGCGTCGGCGCGGCGTTCGAGGGATAGCGTGTGGCGAGATCGTAACCGGCGATGCCGCCGGCGGCGTCGAGCCCGCCATTGACGTCGATGAGTTGCGCCGTGCCTTTGGGCTCCCAGGCATGCTCCTGCTCGCGCGTCAGCTGCACACGCACGGGGCGGCCGACCGCGCGCGACAGCAGCAGCGCGTCGGCCGTGACGTCGTCGGCGCAGTTGCGGCCGTAGCAACCGGCGGCCTCCAGGCGGATGACGTCGATCTCGCTCTCGGGACGCTCGATCAGCAACGCGAGGTCGCCGCGCAGCACGTGCGGGTTCTGCGTGCCCGACCAGACCCGGATGTTGCCGTCCTGAAAATCCGCGACCGCGCAGGACGGGCCGATCGAGGCGTGCATCTGATACGGCCAGACGTAGGTACGCTGCATCGGTTTGGCCGCGCCGGAGATGGCGGCATCGACGTCGCCCTTGTCGATCAGCGTGCGCGGCGTCGACGGATTGGCGCGCAGCGCGGTCTCGACGTTGGCGAGGTCGGTGAGGGTGGGCGTCGGCTTCCAGCTCACCTCAAGCTGCGCCGCCGCGCGGATCGCATTCTCCTCGCGCTCTGCAACGACGCCGACGAAATCACCGATGCGCACCACGGCTACGACGCCGGGGATGTCGCGTACCGAGGATTCATCGACCGCGAGCAGGCTGGTGCCGACGAACGGGCCGGCATCGACGCCGGCATAGGGCGGACGCACCACGCGGCCGTGCAGCATGCCGGGCATACGGATGTCGTGGACGAAGGTCAATTCGCCCGTGGCCTTGGCCGGCAGATCGACGCGCGGGACGGATTGACCGACGATGGCGTAATCGCCGACCGCCTTCACGGTGACATCATCGGCAAGCTCGAGGCGGATGTCTTCGCCGCCGATCAGCTCGCCATAGCTGACGCTGCGGTTGTCATGCCCGCGCACGAGGCCATCCTCGATCCGCAGGTCGGTCGCCGGCAGCTCCAGCCGCTCGGCAGCTCGTGCGATCAGGACCTGACGCGCTTGTGCGGCTGCCTTGCGCAAGGGGACGGCGGTGATCTGGATGGTCTCGCTCGCAATGGTCGCGCCCTGGTTCGGCACCACCGCTGTGTCGCCGAGCACGATCACGACACGCGCAAAGGAGACGTCGAGCTCCTCGGCGACGATCTGACCGAGCGCGGTGCGGATGCCGGTGCCGAGATCGACGTGGCCGTTATAAGCCGTGACCGATCCGTCCGCGGTGATCCGCACGAACGTCTCGGATGTGACTTCGTCCACGCTGCGGACGACGACGAGCGAACCCGATGGCCGCTCAGCTCCGGTCGAAACAGGGGAGGCCATCAATCAGCCGCCTCGGTGAGCTGGCCCGATGCGCGCATCACGGCGCGCAGGATCTCGACATGGGTGCCACAGCGGCAAAGATTGTAGCGCAACGCGGCGAGCGCCTCCTGCTCGGTGGGCCGCGGGTTGATCGCGAGCAGCGCCTTGGTGGTCATGATCATGCCGTTGAGACAGTAGCCGCATTGCGCGGCCTGCTCGTCGATGAAGGCCTGCTGCACCACATCAGGTCTGTCGCGCGTGCCGAGGCCTTCGAGCGTCACGATGTCGCGGCCGGCGCAGCCACTGACGGGAATCACGCAGGAGCGCGCGGCTTGCCCGTCGATCAGGACAGTACAGGTGCCGCATTCACCCAGACCGCATCCGTATTTCGGGCCGTTGAGCGCGAGATCGTTGCGCAGCACGTAAAGCAGCGGCGTCTGTGGCGCCGCATCGATCTCGTGGATCCTGCCGTTCACGGTGAGGCGGATCGGTGTCTGCGTCATCCCTAAGTCCCAAGCCGCATGAAATTCGACGTCGCGACGATACCGTTTGTACACAAACGTGCAAGCCGTGCATGCCGCACTGCAGCGCGACTGCCTTCTTTGTGGACAGAGCGGATAGGCAAATGAGGTTTTATGCGGCAGCCTCATCTTTTGCGCTGCGTCGCAGCTTGACAGGTCCGGGGGACCGCGCGCAACATTGTTCGTATACGAATGATAACCGCTTGATCCGCTGGCTCGCACATGCTGACTGAAACGACGAGCGTTGTTGCCGACAAGATCCGCTGCGATGCTTGTCCGGTGATGTGCTACATCAAGCCGGGCGCGGCGGGGGCCTGCGATCGCTATGCCAATCACGACGGCAAGCTCGTCCGCGTCGATCCGCATGTGATCCTGGAGCGTACCGTCTCTCACGGCGGCAAGCTGGTGCCGTTCAGCCGCACCGAAGACTGGGACGGCAAAATCGTCCACGAACCCTCGACCTTCGTCACCGCGATCGGCGCGGGCACCACCTATCCCGACTACAAGCCGGCGCCGTTCATCGTCTCCGCCGAGGTCGACGGCGTCGACATGGTGACCGTGGTCACCGAAGGCATCTTCTCCTATTGCGGCATCAAGGTGAAGATCGACACCGACCGCTATCTCGGACCCGAGACCGCGACGGTGCGCGCGCAGGGCGAGGCGGTCGGTCACGTCACCACCAGCGAATACGGCTCGCAGATGCTGTCGCTCGGCGGCGTGCATCATCTCACCGGTGGCTCCAAGAAAGAGGGCCGCGTCACCTGCGATACGTTGATGGATCTCGCCAATTGCAAGGCGGTGGAGCTGACCATCGACGGCGGCGCGAGCGTGGTGGTGCAGGCCGGCCAGCCGCCGATCGTCAATGGGTTGAAAGAAGAGCGCATGCGCGTCGGCTGCGGCTCGGCGACGATCGGCATGTTTGCCAAGCAGTGGCACGGCAAGGTGGATGAAGTGGTCGTGGTCGACGACCACATCACCGGCGTGCTCAGTGAGCATCAGGCCGGCAAGCTGCTCGACATCGCCGACACCGGCATCAAGATGAAGGGCCGGCGCTCGACGCCCGGCCGCTACTTCCAGGTCGCCGACCCCGGCACGGGCTGGGGCGGCACCAATATTTCCGATCCGCTGTCGATCCTCGGCCCCTTCGACAAGAAAGAGGCGAAGGCCGGGTTGACCATGCTGATGGTCTCCACCACCGGCGAGCACTCGTCCTACTACGTGCTCGACGAGGCCTTGAAGCCGGTCGAGACCGAGATGCCCGCCGACTTGAAATTCTCGGTCGAGCGCATCCAGGAGAATTGCGAGCCGGCGCTGTGCACGGTGCTGTTCATGGCGGGCGCCGGCGGCTCCTTGCGCGCCGGCGTCACCGACAATCCGGTGCGGCTGACGCGCTCGGTGAAGGACGCGCTGACGCGCGTCACCAGCGGCGGCGCGCCGGTCTATGTCTGGCCGGGCGGCGGCATCACCTACATGGTCGACGTCACGCAGATGCCAGCCGGGGCATTCGGCTACGTGCCGACGCCGGCGCTGGTCGCGCCGATCGAGTTCACGATGAAACTGTCGGACTATGCCGCGCTCGGCGGGCACATGGATTATGTGAAACCGCTGTCCGAGGTGCAGAACGGCGATGATGTCCGGCAATTGCCCTGGCAGAATCCGATTCCGGGACCTCGGGCATGACACGGCTCCCGCAAATCGCATTGCTGTCTGATGGCCGGCGGCTGCATTTGCAGGATGGACCGATTGATCTGATCATTGAGGCGAGGGGGCGTGCGGATGCGGTGCGCGCGGCCTACGAGGCTGCGGCGCGGCGGTTCACGGGGCTGCTCGACGAGCTCTGCGCGGAGCTGCCGGAGCTGCGTGCTGCGGCTGAGGCGCGGACGTCGCTGAAAGGCGTGGTGGCGCGCCGCATGCACGCGGCGGTCGCGCCCTTTGCCGCTGATGGCTTCATCACGCCGATGGCCGCTGTGGCCGGCAGTGTGGCGGAGGAGATTCTCGGGGCGATGCTGGGCGCGGCGAGGCTCGATCAGGCCTATGTCAACAATGGGGGCGACATCGCCCTCCATCTCGGCAAAGGCGAGCATTTTTCGATTGGCCTGGTGGATCGTCCCGATCGTGATGGCGTGATGCGGGCTTTGAGGGTCGATGCCGATGAGCCGGTGCGGGGCGTCGCGACCAGCGGGCGCCACGGCCGCAGTTTTTCGCTCGGCATCGCCGATGCGGTGACGGTGCTGGCTGCAACGGCATCGCGAGCCGATGCGGCGGCGACCATCATCGCCAATGCCGTGGATCTGCCGGGACATCCCGCCATTGTCAGGCAGCCTGCCCGCGAGCTTCAGCCCGACAGTGATCTCGGCGCACGCCTGGTCACCCGCGATGTCGGCGAGTTGTCGCACGATGAGACCGCCGCGGCACTCGAATCTGGCGCGGAATGTGCACGCCGATTGTTCGATCGCGGCTTGATTGAGGGTGCAGTGTTGCAGCTCAGTGGTGATATGCTTGTCATCGGACCGAAAGATATTGAACGGCAGGAAGCGCGCCCACGTCAGCTGGAGAACGCGGTTCATGCCTGAGCAGGGAAGTGCCCAAGGGATACAATCATGAGCGCGATCATCCGCAAGATCGTCACCGTCGTCGAAGAGACGCAGATGGAGATGGGCCGCCAGGTCTCGCCGCCGACCCGGCGCGCGGCGGCCATCGCCGTCATCGAAAATCCCTTCGCCGGACAATATGTCGAAGACCTCTCGCCGCTGATCGCGATCGGCGAGGAGCTCGGCGAGCTGTTGTCGAAGCGTGCGGTGGCTGCGCTCGGCATCGATGGTGCCAAGGCGCAGAGCTATGGCAAGGCTGCGGCGGTCGGCGAGAACGGTGAATTGGAGCATGCCGCCGCGATCCTTCACCCCAAGATGGGCGCGCCGGTGCGTAAAGTCCTTGGCAAGGGCGCCGCGCTCATCCCGTCGTCGAAGAAGCGCAGCGGGCCGGGCACGACGCTCGACATTCCGCTCGGGCACAAGGACGCTGCCTTCGTGCGCAGTCATTTCGACGGCATGGAGGTGCAGATCAACGACGCGCCGCGCGCCAACGAGATCATGGTCGCGGTCGCCGTCACCGACAGCGGCCGCCCCTTGCCGCGCGTCGGCGGGCTGACGGTTGCGGAAGTGAAGGGCGAAGACGGTCTGAGATAGAAGACGTAAAGAGTTCAAAACTGGAGGTTGGGATGCGAGCAAGAAATTACTTCGTCGGCGCGGCCTTCGCGCTTCTGGCGGGCGGCATGGCTCATTCGGCCCTGGCGCAGGACATCAAGATTGGCGAGATCAACAGTTACTCGCTGCTGCCGGCGTTCACCGAGCCCTATCGCAAGGGCTGGCAGCTCGCGGTCGAAGAGATCAACGCGGCCGGCGGCATCAACGGCAAGAAGCTCGTCGTCATCTCCAAGGACGACGGCGGCAAGCCGGCGGACGCGCAGACTGCGGCGAACGAGCTGGTGTCCAGCGAGGGCGTGGCGATGCTCGCCGGCACGTTCCTGTCGAACATTGGTCTGGCCGTCAGCGACTTCGCCAACCAGAAGAAAGTGTTCTTCCTCGCGGCCGAGCCGCTGACGGACGCCATCACCTGGTCGAAGGGCAACAAGTACACGTTCCGCCTGCGCCCCTCCAACTACATGCAGGCGGCGATGCTGGTGGAGGCTGCCGCGAAGCTGCCGGCAAAACGCTGGGCGACGATCGCGCCGAACTATGAGTACGGCCAGTCGGCGGTCGCCGTCTTCAAGAAGCTGATGTCGGAGAAGCGTCCTGACATCCAGTGGGTCGACGAGCAGTGGCCGCCGCAAGGCAAGATCGACGCGGGTCCCGTGGTGCAGGCGGTAGCCGCAGCCAACCCCGAAGCGATCCTCAACGTCACTTTCGGTGCTGATCTCGTCAAGCTCGTGCGCGAAGGCAACACCCGCGGCCTGTTCAAGGGACGCGAGGTGGTCTCGTTCCTGACCGGCGAGCCGGAATATCTCGATCCGCTCAAGGACGAGACGCCCGAGGGCTGGATCGTCACCGGCTATCCCTGGTACTCGATCAAGACGCCCGAGCATGACGCGTTCCTGAAGGCCTACCAGGCCAAGTACAACGACTATCCGCGTCTCGGCTCGATCGTCGGCTACCAGACCATCAAGTCGGCGGCTGCGATCCTGGCCAAGGCCGGCTCGAGCGATCCGGAGAAGCTGATCGCCGCGGCGGAAGGCCTCTCGGTGCCGTCGCCGTTCGGCGAGATCACCTTCCGCAAGATCGATCACCAGTCGACGCTCGGTGCCTACGTCGGCAAGACCGCGCTGAAGGACGGCAAGGGCGTGATGGTGGACTCATCCTACAAGAAGGGTGCGGACTATCTGCCTGGCGATGCCGAAGTCGAGAAGCTGCGGCCGAAGGATTGATTTTTTCCTTCTCCCTCGCCCCGCTTGCGGGGAGAGGGTTGGGGTGAGGGGGAGTCTCCGCGAGGGAGGTGACAGAGGACTCGCGGAGA
>NZ_JXDL01000001.1:1919925-1955812 GCF_001590795.1 Bradyrhizobium sp. AT1 | reverse complement strand
TCTCCGCGAGGGAGGTGACAGAGGACTCGCGGAGACTCCCCCTCACCCGAATTGCTTCGCAATTCGACCTCTCCCCGCAGGCGGGGAGAGGTGAACCAAGCCTCGCATGCCGCGGCATGCAACACTAACCCGGACCGCCGATGGCCTTTTATGTCGTACAGTTTCTGACCGGTCTCGCCAGCGCGGCGTCGCTGTTTCTGGTGGCCTCGGGTCTGTCGATCATCTTCGGCGTGACGCGGATCGTGAATTTCGCGCATGGCGCCTTCTACATGATTGGCGCCTACATCGCCTTCACGCTGACCGAGCGCCTGTCCGGCGCGTTCGGCTTCTGGGGCAGCATCGTGCTCGCGGCGCTGGCCGTGGCGCTGATCGGCGTGCTGGTCGAGATGGTCTTGCTCCGGCGCATCTATCATGCGCCCGAGCTGTTCCAGCTGCTCGCAACCTTCGGCCTGACGCTGATGGTCGAGGACCTCGTCGTGCTGATCTGGGGACCTGACGATCTCGTCGGTCGCCGCGCGCCGGGCTTCAAGGCCGCGATCGATTTCTTCGGCCAGAACATCCCAAGCTACGACCTGTTCCTGATCGTGCTCGGGCCGGTCGTGCTCGGCATCCTCTGGCTGTTGTTCCAGCGCACGCGCTGGGGAGTACTGGTGCGCGCCGCGACGCAGGATCGCGACATGGTCGCGGCGCTCGGCGTGAACCAGAAATGGCTGTTCACGTCGGTGTTCGCGGTCGGCGTCTTCCTGGCTGCGCTCGGCGGCGCGCTCCAGATCCCGCGCGATGCCGTGCATCACGCCATGGATTTGCGAATCATCGTCGAGGTCTTCGTCGTGGTCGTGATCGGCGGCCTCGGCAGCATCGTCGGCGCCTTCGTCGCGGCGGTGCTGGTGTCCGAGCTCAATGCCTTCGGCATCCTGATCTTCCCGAAGATTTCCATCATCCTGGTCTTCCTGGTGATGGCGGTGGTGCTGATCGTCCGCCCCTGGGGCCTGTTCGGCAAGCCGGAGGCGCCCGCGCGCAAGACGCCGGGTCTCACCGTCAATCCGTGGCGGCCGTTGACGTCGAATGAGCGGCTTGCGGCGCTTGCGGCGCTCGTGATCGCGGCGATGCTGCCGCTGTTCGCCGGCAATTATCTGCTCACGGTCGGCTCGGAGATCGCGATCTTCGTCATCTTCGCCGTCAGCCTGCACTTCCTGATGTCCGTCGGCGGGCTCGCATCGTTCGGCCATGCCGCCTATTTCGGCCTCGGTGCCTATGGCGTGGCATTCCTCGCCAAGATGGCGGGGCTGCCGATGATCGTCTGTCTCTTGCTCGGACCTCTGCTCGGCTGCATGGGCGCGGCGGTGTTCGGCTTCTTCGCCGTCCAGCTCTCCGGCGTCTATTTCGCGATGCTGACGCTGGCTTTCGCGCAGATCGTCTGGTCGATCGCGTTCCAGTGGGTGAGCGTCACCGGCGGTGACAACGGCATATTGGGCGTCTGGCCGGAAAAATGGGCGGCGAGCCCGTCGAACTTCTACTGGCTGGCGCTCGGCGTCGCGGCGCTGGTGACCATCGCGCTGCGGGCCATGGTGTTTTCGCCGTTCGGCTACGCGCTGCGTGCCACGCGCGACTCGCTGCTGCGCAGCGAAGCGATCGGCATCAACGCCAAGCGCATCCAGTGGACCGCCTTCGTGATCGCAGGCACCACCGCCGGCATCGGCGGCGCGCTGTTCGCTTACCTCAAGGGCAGCGTCTTCCCCGACAATCTCGGCATCTCGCTCTCGGTCGATGCGCTCGTCATGGTCCTGCTCGGCGGCGTCGAGACGGTGTCGGGCGCGGTGATCGGCGCCATCGTCTACAAGGCTCTGAATATCTGGCTGGTCAGCCAGACCGATCTGTCGAAGCTGGTGCTGGGCGGCTTCATCATGCTGATCGTCGTCGTCTTCCCCAAGGGCATCGTCGGCATGCTGGAGATGCTGGCGCAGCGGCGCAGAAAGTCCTCGCCGCCGGGATCGTCCCTGCTTGCCAAGCCGATCGAGTCTGCCGAATGAGCGATGCAGCCCCACTTCTCGCCGTCGAAGGCCTGACCAAATCCTATGGCGGCATCCACGCCGTGCGCGGCGTGTCGTTCTCGCTGCGCGGCGGCGAGATCCTGGCGCTGATCGGGCCGAACGGTGCGGGCAAGAGCACCTGCTTCGACATGCTCAACGGCCAGAACAAGCCTGATACCGGTCACGTCCGCCTGCTCGGTGAGGAGACCACCGGTAAGAGACCGCGCGAGATCTGGCGGATGGGCGTGGGCCGCACCTTCCAGATCACCGCGACCTTCGCGACCATGACCGTGCGCGAGAATGTGCAGGTCGCGCTGATCTCCCACGGCAAGCAGCTGTTCAATCTGTTCGGCTCGGCGCCGAACTTCGACCGCGGCGAGGCCGGCCGGCTGCTCGAGCTCGTCGGCATGGGCGGCTATGCGGATCGTCCCTGCGGTGAGCTCGCCTATGGCGACCTCAAGCGGCTCGAGCTTGCAGTGGCGCTCGCCAACCAGCCAAAACTGCTCCTGATGGACGAGCCGACTGCCGGCATGGCGCCGCGCGAGCGCGTCGACCTGATGCGGCTCACCGCGCAGATCGCGCGCGAGAAGTCGATCGGGGTGCTCTTTACCGAGCACGACATGGACGTGGTGTTCGAGCACGCCGACCGCATCATCGTGCTGAACCGCGGCACGCTGATCGCCGAGGGAACGCCGGCCGAGGTGCGCGGCAATCCGCAGGTGCAGGCGGTGTATCTCGGCGAAGGCCTCGTCTACGATGCCCGCCACCGCGAGGGAGCCCCGACATGAAGCTGACTGTCGAGGGGCTCAACAGCCATTACGGCCCGGCGCATATCCTTTTCGACATCGGCTTCGAGGTTGGCGAGGGCGAGGTGGTGGCGCTGCTCGGGCGCAACGGCGCCGGCAAGTCGACCACGTTCCGCTCGATCGTCGGCCTCGTCGCGCAACGAAGCGGCCGCATCATGTTCGAGGGCAAGGACGTCTCGGCCAAGCCGACCCATGAGATCGTGCGCGAGGGGCTCGGCTATGTGCCGGAGGAGCGGCGCATCTTCACCGACCTGACGGTGGAGGAAAATCTCGAGGTCGGCAAGCAGCCGAAGCGTCCGAATGCGCCATACTGGACCCGCGAAAAGCTGTTCGCGCTGTTTCCCAATCTCGGCGAGATGAAGAACCGTCCGGGCGGCCGCATGAGCGGCGGAGAGCAGCAGATGCTCACCATCGCGCGCACCCTGATGGGAAATCCGTCGCTGGTGCTGCTGGACGAGCCGTCGGAAGGCCTGTCGCCGAAGATCGTGGAGCAGATGGTCGATGCCATCCTGACCATGAAGAAGGAGGGCGTCAGTATCGTGGTGTCCGAGCAGAATCTGCATTTCGCGCGGTTGATCTCCGATCGCGCCTACATCATCGAGCGCGGCCGCATCTGCTTCGGCGGCACCATGGCTGAGCTCGACGCGCGTCCGGATATCCGCGACGCGCATCTGTCGTTGTAACGGCAAAGGGAAGGGCTGCGAGCGGATGGCGAGAAGCGTCTCGGCGAAGAAGAGCATCAAAACGGCAAAACCGCCTTACGTGCTCGACGAGCAGGTCGGCTTCATCCTGCGCCAGGTCTGGCAGCGCCACAGCTCGATCTTCTCGCGCGACATCGGCACCAATCTGACCCCGACGCAATGGGCGGCGCTGTCGAAGCTCGCCGAGACCGGTGCGTGCTCGCAGAACCAGCTCGGCCGTCTCACGGCCATGGATGTCGCGACGATCAAGGGTGTGATCGACCGCCTGACGGCACGCGGCCTTACCGAGACGAGCCAGGATCCCGAGGACGGACGACGGCTGCTGGTGAGCCTGACGCGGGCGGGTCAGCAGCTTGCGGAGAAGGTTGCGCCGAATGCGCTTGCCATCACCCGCGAAACGCTGGCGCCGCTGGACGCCAAAGAGCGCGACACGCTAATGGCGCTGTTGAACAAGTTGCGGTAGCGACGGTGATCTGAACGTTCATGTCTTGCCCGGCCACTTTGCGCGATACCTGATTTCGCTGCCATCTGCGAGCCGCCGCCAGGTTCCGAACTCCGGCGTATGCGGCGCACGAGCCGACAAGTCGATCGGATAAATTCGGCTCGGCTGTCCTTCGATGGTGACCGCGAGTTGCCGGTGCGAGGTGCGAAACGCCAGTTCGACCTCACCCGCGATGATACCCTGGTCGCCATCGCGATAGAACGCGGCCGGGTTCACTTCGCCCGGCATGGTGTTGAGGTCGGTCTGCAATTCGATGGTGATGCCCTGCGCTGATGTCGGGACCTTGACCCCTGCAGGGAAACGGACTTCGAACACGAGGAGGGGGGTGGCACCGTTCCGGTTGAGCCAGGGCGTCGCCGTCGCATACGCATAGGCAATGTAGAGGCCGATGCCGGTGATGCAGAGCAGGGCGACGATGCCGAGCGACTTCAGGCTATTGCTGGCGATGCTGCCATTGCTGGTGTGCTTACCCGCACTCCCTATCAACCAGTTGGCGAGCACCGCGCCGGCGATCGCGCCCATGGGCGAGTAGACGAAGAGTCCCAGCAGGCCCGATGTGATCGGGTCTGCCCGGTTGCCGAAATCGACCAGGGAGAGCAGCACGAAGCTCGCGATATAGCCCGCCACCGCGGCGACAACGCCGATAGCTAAGCGTGATGAGTTCTTCATGTCTCCCTCGATGGTCCAGCGATGAACTGCCGCCGCCGAGGGCTGCCTGCGTTAGACGCGGTAGGCTGCAGACTTGTTCAACGCTTCCGAGAGACGATGCGGAGCAGTGCGCCGCCCCGGCTGCGTCACTTCGCCACCAGCTCCGGCACCCTGCCGGCCGGCGGTGTATTGCGGCTGCGCTGGGTGCGCACGATGCCGTCGATGATGGTCATGCCGATGCCCGGGAGGTCGCCGAGCTGCACGCTCTCCAGGATGTTCTTGCCCGGCGAGTGCTGGGCCTTGTCCATGATGACGAAATCCGCGGCGCGGCCGACTTCGATCAGGCCGCAATCGAGCTGCCGCATCCGCGCGGTGTTGCCGGTGGCGAGGCAGAACGCGATCTCGGCCGGCAGCTCGCCGATCGAGGACAGCATCGAGACCATGCGCAGGATGCCGAGCGGCTGCACGCCGGAGCCGGCCGGTCCGTCGGTGCCGAGGATCACGCGATGCAGCTCGTTCATCTCGCGTGCGATGCGTAGCGTGTAGAGCGCCGACCGCTCGTTGCCGTTGTGGACGATCTCGAGTCCGCGCTTGCAGCCCTCGCAGATACAGCGGATCTGGTCGTCGGGCAGGGCAGTGTGGCCGCCATTGATATGACCAACCACGTCGGTGTCGGCCTCCAGCACCACGTCCTTGTCGATCAGGCCGGAGCCGGGGATCGAGGGGCCGCCGGTGTGGATCGTGCTCTGGATGCCGTATTTGCGCGCCCAGCCGACCATCTTGCGGGCGGTCGGGCCGTCCTTGACGCCGCCGAGGCCGACTTCGCCGAGCAACTTGACGCCGGCGGCGGCCATCTCCTTGAAGTCTTCCTCGACCATTTCGCATTCGATCACCGGCGCGCCGGCGTGAACCTTTACGCCGCCTGGACGGAGCGTCCAGAACGCGCGCTGGGCGAAGATCGCCATCGCCTTGAGGCCGACCACGTCGCGGGGCCGGCCGGGCATGTGGACCTCGCCCGCCGAGATCATGGTGGTGATGCCGCCATGGAGCGAGCTGTCGATCCAGCCGATCTGATTCTGCCGTGGCGTCCAGTCGCCCGCGACGGGGTGGACATGGCTGTCGATCAGGCCCGGGGTCACCGTGGTGCCGTTGGCATCGACGACGGTGGTCGCGCCTTCGGTGTCGAGGTCCTTGTAGCGGCCGATCGCGGTGATCTTGCCGTTCTCGGCGACGATGGTGTCGCCGTCCAGGATCGGCTTTTCCAGGGCGCCGGACAGGATCAGGCCGATATTCCGGATCACGAGCTTCGAAGGTCCGGTGGCCTGGGGGGCGTCATGCGCCATGGAAGGGGCTCCTTATTCCTAACTGCAACGCTTCCGATCTTGGGCAGCCTTGACCGCGGGATCAAGCGGGATTATTCATTAGTATACGAATGATCGTGTACAAACGACGCATAGCTACCCGCCTCGGACCCGCATTGACGCGACACGGATAGGTGAGATGAGCAATTTCAATCAGGAAAGCGTTTTGAGCGTCCACCATTGGACCGACACGCTGTTCTCCTTCAAGACCACCCGCAGCCCGACTTTCCGCTTCCGCAACGGCGAATTCACCATGATCGGGCTCAAGGTCGGCGAGAAGCCCTTGCTGCGGGCCTACAGCGTCGCCAGCGCCAATTACGAGGACACGCTGGAGTTCTTCTCGATCAAGGTGCCTGACGGCCCGCTGACCTCCCGCCTCCAGCACCTCAAGGAAGGCGACGAGATCATCGTCAGCCGAAAGGCCACCGGCACGCTGGTGATCGACAATCTGGAGGAGGGGCGAAACCTCTACCTCATCGGCACCGGCACCGGCCTTGCGCCGTTCCTGAGCGTGATCAAGGACCCCGAGACCTATGAGCGGTTCGAGAAAGTGGTGCTGCTGCACGGCTGCCGACATGTGAAGGAGCTCGCCTATGGCGAGATGATCACGGAGACGCTTCCGAAGGACGAACTGATCGGCGAGTACATCCGCGAGCAGCTGATCTACTACCCGACCGTGACGCGCGATCCCTTCCGCAACCGTGGCCGCATCACCGACCTCATCACGTCAGGCAAGCTGTTCGCCGATATCGGCCTGCCCGCGCTGGAAGCTGCCCACGACCGTGTCATGATCTGCGGCAGCCCGGCGCTGGTGGCGGACACCCGCGTGCTCCTGGGTGAGCGCGGCTTCGTCGAGGGCAATCACGGCGAGCCCGCCCAATTCGTGGTCGAAAAGGCCTTCGCCGAGCGGTAAGCCCGCAGAAAGACCGTATTTTCGCCGCGTGGGGCCCGTTGCGGCGCCGATTCGCCGCTTGATACACTGTGGGAGCGAATCAGCGGAGTTCCCACATGGTTGCGGACAGTGACAGCCACATCGCCTGGCACCGGGTCCAGTTGAAGAAGAATCGCGCCGAGTTGAAGGCGCTGGAGACCGCGCGCTTTACGATGGGCGAGATCGCCTCGTCGAAGCGGAACGGCCAGACCCAGAAGACCATCGCGGAACTCAAGCGGAAGATCGCGCAGTCCGAGCGCGTGATCGCCGATCACGACAAGCGCACCCGCCGTCCGCTGGGCACCGACATGCAGAGCCTCAGCAGTGGCAGCTGGAGCCATTGGGACTCCTATACCAACCAGCAGCAGCGCAAGACCGGCCAGCGCTCGCCGGGGCGCGGATAGTCGCATCTCGTTCGCAGCCCTTGCACCGGCGGCGCCGCGCACCATCTGGGTGACACGCCAGCAACCAGTCCGGTGATCCCATGACGGTGCGCCTCGATGTCACCAGCGAGGCTTTCTTTCGCGATCCGCCCAAGGCCATTGCGACCTTGCGCATGTCCGGCCCCGTGGTCGCGACACGCTTTCCTCTCATCGGCGACGTCTGGGTCACCACGACCCATGACGCCACTGCGCAGGTCTTGAAGGACGGCGCCACCTTCACGCTGCGCAAGGAGGACGGCGACGTCGCCGGCCTGCGCTGGTGGATGCCGAGATATATCAGAACCATCGCCAACAACATGCTGACGATGGATGAGCCTGACCATACCAGGCTGCGCGGCATCGTGGACGAGGCCTTCCGCCGCCGCGCGATCGTCGCGATGGAGCCGCGCATCCGCGCCATCGCCGACGGTCTTGCGGACGATCTATTCGCGAAAGGAAGTCCGGCTGATCTGGTCCAGCGTTACGCGCGCATCCTGCCGCTCGCGGTGATCTCCGAGCTGCTCGGCTTGCCGGCGGCGGATCGTCCGAGATTCATCGCCTGGGCCAACGAGATGTCCTCGCTGACCAATGTCGTCGGCTTCTTCCGCCTGGTGTGGGCGTTCCGCAAGATGCGCGCCTATCTCGAGCAGCAGTTGCAGATCGCGCGCGAAAGGGGCGGCGACGGCCTGATTGCCGACTTGATCCAGGTCGAGCGCGAGGGCGGCCAGATCACGCCGGATGAAATGGTCTCGATGGTGTTTCTGCTGCTTGCGGCCGGCTCCGAGACGACGACGCATCTCATCAGCGGTTCAGCCTACGAGCTCCTCAGACATCCTCACTTGCGCAACTGGCTGGAACAGGACTGGAGCCGCGTTGGGCTCGCGGTGGAGGAGTTCCTGCGCTTCGTCTCGCCCGTGCAGTTCTCCAAGCCGCGCTATGTGCGGCGGGATGTCGACGTCGAAGGCGTG
The DNA here is from genome assembly GCF_001590795.1 of Bradyrhizobium sp. AT1. Taxonomy (GTDB): domain Bacteria; phylum Pseudomonadota; class Alphaproteobacteria; order Rhizobiales; family Xanthobacteraceae; genus Bradyrhizobium. The sequence continues at coordinate 1,947,443 of NZ_JXDL01000001.1, read as the reverse complement.
CGCCTGAAGAAGGGTGATCGTGTCATGGTGATGCTCGCCGCCGCGAACATGGATCCCGCGATGCATGACCGCCCTGATCGCCTCGATCTCGAGCGCAAGCCGAACCGTCATCTCTCGTTCGGAACGGGAATTCACTTTTGTCTCGGTCACCAGCTCGCGCGCATCGAGGCGGCTTGCGCGCTGGAGGCGCTGTTCACGCGATGGCCACGACTCGTTCTCGCCGTCGAGGCCTCGCAGATCCGCTGGCGCAAGCGGCCGGGAATTCGGATGATCGCGCAATTGCCGGTGATTGCCGACGCAGGCGAGGGGTGTCCGCCAGCCAAGAGCGATGCCGAGCGGCTGCTCGCAAGTTAGCGGGAACCGAGATCGACGTTCCCTGATGCCACCGCGAAACAAACGCGACGGGACAGGCGTTGGCCGAGTGCGGACAACAAGCGACGGAGACATCCATGCCCCATGGAGGCAAGACGCATATCGGTTCGGGCGCGCACGGCAAGGGCGCAGGCAACGGAGCGTTGACGGACATTCCCAAGGACAAGATCGGCGACAACATGATCCTGTCGAACCGCGACAAGGCGCAGCATTCTCACGTTCGCGGCATGGACAGCAAGTTCATCCAGACCGAGCAATATCAGGACCATTCAGCCAACCGACTGACGGACGACGATGAGGTCGAAGATTAGGCGCGTTCAGGAGCCCGTCGCTTTCTTCGCTGCGACAAGGTCGCGCTCCCAGCCGAACACGGAGCGGCCGTCGAGATCGGGCGAGGCCGCGCGCTCGCCGGCGATGTAGTCGCCGACCGACGGCCCGCTCGCTGTGCGTTCCAGCCGCCGCGCCTGGTCGTCGAGGCGCTTGATCGCCTGCATCTCTTCCTCGCGCCCGAGCTTGGCGTTCTGGATCGCGCCCTTCAGCACGCGGATGGTCTCGTCATAGACCTTGATCGGGACGGGATAGGGATGGCGGTCCTTGCCGCCATGGGCGAGCGAGAAACGCGCGGGGTCGTTGAAACGGTAGGGCGCGCCGTGCACGACCTCCGCGACCATGGCGAGCGAGCGCACGGTGCGCGCGCCGACGCCGGGCGTCAGCAACAGCTCCGGGAAATCGACCGGGCCGCGCTCGGCTGCGGCGGCGAGCGTGCCGTGTAGTCGGCGCGCGAACACGTCCTTGGGCCTGACATCGTGATGCGCCGGCATGATCAGATGCGGCAGCATGGCCTGTGCGGGCTCGGACGCGGTCCCGATGAGCCGTTCGAATTCGCAGACGATGCGATCGGGGCCGAGTTCCCCCAAGAGATCGAGCTGAGCGGTGCGCGAGATCTCGGCGCGATGGTCGGTGAGATTAACGATCTCGCCTTGCTGCGGGCCGTCGATCGCGCTGTGCGGCGTATCGACAAAGCTCTTCAGCGCCTCGGAATGCCAGTGATAGCGGCGGGCCTGCCGCTTGTCGCCGTTCATGCCTTGCTGCACCACCGTCCATTTGCCGTCGGCGGTGACGAAGAAGCCGTGCAGGTAGAGATCGAAGCCGTCCTGCACGGCCGCGCTGTCGACCTTCGCGACCAGGCGGCTGGCGCGAGTCAGCTTGGCGCCGTCGAATCCGACGCGGTCGCCGAGCTGCATCAGCTCGTCCGGCGTCTTGCGCGAGTGCTGACCCCGGCCGCCGCAGACGTAGATTCCGAGCTCGTCCTGAAGCGGGCCGAGCCCGCGCTTCAGCGCGCCGATCACGGAGGTGGTTATCCCCGAGGAGTGCCAGTCCATCCCCATCACGGCGCCGAACGACTGGAACCAGAAGGGATGCGACAGCCGCTGCAGGAATGCGTCGCGGCCGTAATGATGCACGATCGCCTGCGTGAGGATCGACCCGAGCGAGGCCATGCGGCTCGCCAGCCAGGGCGGAACCCGTCCGGTGTGCAAGGGAAGATCGGCGCTGCCGCTACGTCGAGTCATGAGTGCCGCAAACTAGCCCAGTTCGGCGACGGTTGCACCAGCGGAATGCTGCGTTGCACCGAGCGGGGGAGCGAAGCCGGGCGGGAGGCGTTGAGCCGGCTACGCGAATACAACGACGGGGATAGCAATGAATTGGCAGGCCCTCCTGGCCGACATCGACGGGATGCTCGGGTGGATACCGTCGTGGTTCGTCGGCCTCAGCCTGGTGATCGGCGCGATCCTCCTGGCGCTGTTGGTTTACCGGGTCGCCGTATGGTTGCTTGCGCGGGCCTTCGGAACCCGCCTTCCGCTCCTCAGCGTGTTCATCGACCGGACCTCCGGTCCTGCTCAGCTGGCTCTTTGCCTGGCCGCCGTCGCGTTGGTCCTGCCGCTCGCACCACTCGACGACACGATCCGCATGCCGCTGATGCGCCTGTTCGTGGTGGCCGTCATTGCCCTGATCGGCTGGATCTCGATCCGGATCGTCGACATGAGCGCGGCGCGGTACTTGCAGAATTTTCGCGATGTCACCGAGAATTTCGTCGCGCGCAAGCACGTCACCCAGGTCCGCGTGTTCAAGCGCGTCACCGACACCATCATCGTCGTCATCACGGTGTCGACCGCGCTGATGACGTTCGACTCCGTGAGGCAATACGGCGTCAGCCTGTTCGCTTCGGCCGGTGCTGCCGGTATCATCGTCGGTCTTGCCGCGCGGCCGCTGCTCAGCAACCTGATCGCCGGCTTGCAGATCGCGATCACCCAGCCGATCCGTATCGAGGACGCCGTGATCATCGAGAACGAGTGGGGCTGGGTCGAGGACATCGCCTCGACCTATGTGGTGATCCGGCTGTGGGACTGGCGCCGCATGGTGGTGCCGCTGTCCTATTTCATCGAAAAGCCGTTCCAGAACTGGACGCGCGACACCGCGTCCCTGATCGGCGTGATCGCGCTTCATGTCGATTATCGGGCCGACGTGCCGCGCATCCGGCGCTGGCTGGAAGGAGCGGTGAAGGAGTCAAAACTCTGGGACGGCGCGGTGGTCAATCTTCAGGTGATCGACGCGGATGCGCGCACCATCGAGCTTCGCGCGCTGGTCAGCGCGCGCAACGCGCCGCAATCCTGGGATCTGCGCTGCGAGATCAGGGAAAAGCTGGTGGCCTTCATTCGTGACGAGATGCCGGAGGCGTTGCCGCGCGACCGCGCGATCCTGATCCCCTCGGCGGACGCTGATGCCGATGTCCTCGGGAGCGTCATGCCGGCGGAGAAGGTGCGGGCCGGCGCGCGCAATTGACGCTTCGCTCGCTCAGCCGGCTCCGACCACGGCCGCCTCGGCCGGACCGTCAGCGCGCGGCCGCCGCTTGCGCAATGTTCGCCGCGCCCAGATCAGCAGGCCGGTCGACAGCAGCGTCAGCAGCGCGATCGACGTCACGACATTGAGCGGCGAGGCGATCAGGGCCGACCAGTTTCCCTCATGGATCAGGCGCGGCCAGTTGCGCGGCAGCGGCGTGAGCTCCGACGACGTGACGGCATAGGCCCGCAACTCTCCGCCGTCATAGAGTCTCGCCATCATGCGGCCGCCGCGTGTGCCGATCGAGATCACATGCGACAGCTCGTGCGAGGCTGCGACCATGCGGACCGCGTCGGGCAGGGTGAGGGGGCGACCACCCGCGGTCGGGGCAGGTGCCGTTTGAAAGGTGAGGCCGAACGCCATGCATAGGCCGGTCAACGGACTGAGCAGGATCAGCGGCAGCGTGAACCAGGCGGTGCCCTTGTGCCATCCCGAGAGCGTGTTGCGCAGCCGCGGCCATCCCATGACGATGCCGAGCAGCAGGACGATCACCATGGCAAGCGTGGATGCCGTCACCAGCCAGGCCTGGCCCATGAGACGCTCGTGCGTGAAACGCGCCCAGAGAAAGACATTCGACAGAGTTGAGCCGGTCGAGACGGCTTCGCCGGTAACAAGATCGATCGCCGGCACGTTGGTGCCCTGCAGGGTCATGCGCCGGCCGGCTGCGTTGATCGAGAGTCCGCGCGCCCTGCCGTCGGGGTCATACCGCTTCACCAGCTCGACGACACGGCCGGTGTCGATCGCGGGACCGCCAATGCCACTCGTTTGCACGAGGGGCTCGATGGACAGGATGAGGCCGGTGGCGATGATCGCGAACAGGGGAAGGGCAAAGACCAGAGTGATCCAGCGATGGAGTCGCAACAATACGGGCTTGCTCATTCGTCGTCCCTCGGTGTTCTCCAGACCGTGCTCGCGCAGAGCCGTGCAAAACACAAATGACGCTTTGTCCATATTGTTGCGTTGATTTGCAGCAACCGGAATTAAAGTGCGTTGAGGCTCTTCGTGCAGCGCGGCCTCACTGCGCACGGATGTTGGCAGCCTTCAGCACCGGCTCCCATTTGGTTGCCTCGGCGTGCATGTAGGCATCGAACTCCTTGGACGTTGAGCCGACCGGAGTTGCGCCGATCTTGCCGAGCGTCGACAGCACCTGCGCATCCTGCAACGCCGCCTTGAGATCGGTCTCGAGCTTGGCGACGATCTCCGGCGGCATCTTGGCCGGGCCGAGGACGCCCCACCAGACCGAGACGTCGTAGCCGGGGACGCCGGCTTCCGCGACGGTCGGAACGTCGGGCAACGCCTTCGAGCGCTCGGCCGATGTGACCGCGAGCGCACGCACCGGCCCGCCTTCGAGCTGGCCGATGGCTTCCGCCAGCGGATTGATGCTGAGCGGGATCTCGCCGGCGATGACAGCGGTCAGCGCCGGCGCGCCGCCCTTGTAGGGGATCGAGACGATCTTGGTGCCGGACATGTATTTCAAGAGCTCGCCGGCAAGGTGCGCGGACGTGCCATTGCCGGACATGCCATAGGAGAGCTTGTCAGGCTCCTTCTTCGCAGCCGTGAGGAGATCGCCGAGCGTCTTGTACGGACTGTCCTTCGCCACGACGATCGCGAGCGGCGAGGAGGCCACTTCCGTGATCGCCGTAAAGTCCTTGAACGTGTCGTAAGGCACGCTCGGATAGATGAACTGGTTGAGCGGATGACCGCTGGCGACCAGGATCAGCGTGTAGCCATCGGGCGCGGCCTGGGTCAGCGCCTGCGAGGCCACGATGCCGCCGGCGCCGGGACGATTGTCGACCACCGGCTGCTGGCCCCAATTCTTTGCCAGTGCCTGGGCCAGCGTGCGTGCGAGCACATCGACCGCACCGCCTGCGGCGTAGGGGACCAAAATGTGCACCGGCTTGCTCGGATAAGTGTCGGCGGCCTGCGCAACACCCGCCAGCAACAGGCTGGCCCCCAGCATCAAGCCGCCGATCGTCTTGTTCAAATCCAGCATTTTCCCAGCACTCCTTGCAGGCGTTCGCGTCGGTGCGGCGGTCTCCGTGCCGTCCCCGACGTCGTCATGGTTCTTGTTGACGAGACCTGATCTTTTGTACGATAGTACAAATCACATGGTACGCAAGCCCACCAGCAAGGAATCGGCCCGCAAGCCGAACATGCGCGAGGCGATCCTCGCCGCGGCCGAGGAGCTGTTCGCTACCAACGGCTTTAATGCCGTCTCGGTGCGCGACATCGCACAGGCTGCCGGGGCCAATCCCGGCAGCGTCACCTATCATTTCAAGACCAAGGACGGCCTGCTGCTGGAGATCTACCGGCGCCATTGCGGCCCGATGAACCTGCGCCGTTCGGAGCTGCTCGCGGCCGCCAAGCGCGTGCGCGATCTGCAGGATAGGCTGGAGGCGATCGTGCGCGCCTATGTGGTGCCGGCCTTCACCTCGGGCAGTGATCTCGCCGGCGGCGGAGCGCGCTTCACGCGGCTGCGCGCCGTGATGTCGGCCGAAGGCAACGAGGTCGCGCGAAAGATCATCGCGCAGACCTTTGACGACACCAGCCACGCCTTCATCGACGCGATCCACGAGAGCCTGCCTCATATTCCGCGCAAGGATATCGTCTGGCGCAGCCACTTCCTGCTTGGCGCGCTGTATTATTCGCTGGTGACGCCGGACCGCGTCTCGCGCCTGTCGCGCGGCGAGGCCGACGGCAGTGATCCCGCCAATGCCATCGAGCAGCTGGTGCAGGCGACGGTTGCCTCGTTCCAGGCGCCGGCGCTGGACCAGCCGGCGCGGCGACGACCGGTCGTCAGCAGCAAGACTTGAAAGAAGAAGTATCGCTTTCGGCGGCTCAGCTGGTGACCATCATGTACACGCCGACCATTCCGCCGCCCGATCCGAACACGCGCACACCGAATTTCAAGCTGCCAAAACTGTCCTGCGATGCGCATTGCCACATCTTCGGGCCGGGCGCGAAATACCCTTACGCGCCCGACCGGTCCTATACGCCGCCCGACGCGCCGCTCGAGGATTTCAGGGCACTGCACGCCAAGCTCGGCGTGGAGCGCGCCGTCATCGTCAATGCCAGCGTGCACGGCACCGACAATACTGTCGCGCTCGATGCCATTGCGCAGAGCAATGGCGCCTACCGCGCGGTCGCCAATATCGACGACAGCATCACCGAGCGCGAGTTGCGCGTATTGCACGAAGGCGGCTTCCGGGGCTGTCGCTTCAATTTTGTCCGCCATCTCGGCGGCGTGCCCGACAAGCGTGTGTTCGACCGCATCGTCGCGATGGTCACGCCGCTCGGTTGGCACATCGATCTGCATTTCGATGCGATCGACCTGCCTGACTATGCGGACATGCTGATCAGGCTGCCGCTGAGCTACACGATCGACCATATGGGCCGGGTGAAGGCGTCAGAAGGGCTCGACCAGCTGCCGTTCAAGATCCTGATCGAGCTGATGCAGCGCGACGAGAAGTGCTGGGTCAAGATCTGCGGCTCCGAGCGTGTCTCCTCGGCCGGTCCGCCTTTCACGGATGCCGTGCCGTTCGCACGAAAGATCGTGGAGACCGCGTCCGACCGTGTCATCTGGGGCACGGACTGGCCGCATCCCAATGTCAAGGTGATGCCGAACGACGGTGACCTCGTCGATCTCATTCCGCTGTTCGCGCCGGAGCCGGAGCTCCAGCAGAAGATCCTGGTCGACAACCCCGCGCGCCTGTTCGAGTTCGACCGATGACGGCGCTCGCGATCGACAAGCCGCGCGGGATGCATACGAACGAAAGGAGTGTTCCATGAAGACAGGTCTCGTCGTCACCGCTCATCCCGGCGATTTCGTCTGGCGCGCCGGCGGCGCCATCGCGCTGCATGCGAAGAAGGGCTATCGCATGAAGATCGTCTGCCTGTCCTTCGGTGAGCGCGGCGAGAGCCAGTTCGCCTGGAAGGAGAAGGGTGCGACGCTGGAATCGGTCAAGGCCGGGCGCAAGGACGAGGCGGAGCGGGCGGCGAAGCTATTGGGCGCCGAGATCGAGTTCTTCGACTGCGGCGATTACCCGCTGAAGCTCAACGAGGCGCATTTCGACCGTATGGTCGACATCTACCGCGAGCTCAATCCCAGCTTCGTGCTGACGCATGCACTGGAAGATCCCTACAATTTCGACCATCCGAACGCGGCGCATTTCGCGCAGGAGACCCGCGTCGTGGCGCAGGCCATGGGCCACAAGCCCGGCGCGCAGTACAAATATTCGGCGCCGCCGGTGTTCCTGTTCGAGCCGCACCAGCCGGAGCAGTGCAACTACAAGCCCGACACGATCCTCAAGATCGACGAGGTTTGGAAGGAGAAATACGAGGCGTTCCAGATTCTCGCCGCGCAAAAACATCTCTGGGGCTATTACGAGCGCGTCGCGCTCAACCGCGGCATCCAGGGCAGCCGCAACACCGGCGTGCCCATGACCTATGGCGAGGCCTATCAGCGCCTGTTCCCGACGGTCGCGGAGGAATTGGCATGAAGCCGGTCGTCGTTCGCAACATCGGGCGTGCCGATCCCGCCGGGATGGCGGAGTGCGGCGTCTCGACCGTGCACGAGGCCTATGGCCGCCTCGGCCTGATGAAGCCCTACTTGCGCCCGGTCTGGGCAGGCGCATCGATTGCAGGCCCTGCCGTCACCGTGCTGGCGCAGCCCGGCGACAATTGGATGATCCATGTCGCCGTCGAGCAGTGCAGGAAGGGCGACATCCTCGTGGTCGGCTGCACCACCGACAATACCGACGGTATGTTCGGCGAGCTGCTCGCAACCTCGCTGCAGGCGCGCGGCGTACGGGGGCTGATCATCGATGCCGGCTGCCGCGACGTCAAAGCGTTGCACGAGATGAGGTTTCCGGTGTGGTCGCGCGCGGTCTCGGCCAAGGGTACGGTCAAGGCGACGCTCGGCTCGGTCAACATCCCCGTGGTCTGCGCCGGCGTTAACGTCGATCCCGGCGACATCGTCGTCGCCGATGACGACGGTGTCGTGGTGGTGCCGAAACGCTACGCCGCCGACGTCGCCGAGAAGGCGAAGAAGCGCAACGCGGACGAGGGCGGCAAGCGCAAGCGTCTCGCCTCCGGCGAGCTCGGTCTCGACATGTACAGCATGCGCGAGGCACTGGCGAAGGCCGGGCTCGTCTATGTCGACAATCCCGAGGACGTCTGAGAGCGACGAGGAGCGGGCGGATGGATCGTCTCAAGCTGAAGGCCGTTCTGGGGAGCCACCCTCATGTCAAGGCGGTGAAGAGCGGTGAGCTCCGCTCCGATCTCTTCGATCTCGACTTCGTCGACTACACGCCGACCAACGCCGCGTTCAAGCCGATGGTGCGCGAACAGGCCTTCGACGTCTGTGAGATGGCGATCGTCACCTATCTGATGGCCAAGGCGCATGGCAAGCCGCTGGTGCTGCTGCCGGCGACCATGCTCGGCCGCTTCCAGCATTCTTATGCGCTCTATGATCCCGCACGGGGATCGCTCGGCCCCACCGATCTCGAAGGCAAGCGCGTCGGCATTCGGTCCTTCACGACGACGACCGGCGCCTGGATCAGGGGCATCCTCGCCAACGACTACGGTGTCAACCTCGACAGGATCAATTGGGTCACCTTCGAGGATCCGCACGTCGCCGAATATGTTGACACCACCGAGCGCGCGCCGAAGGACAAGAAGATCCTGCAGATGCTGCTCGACGGCGAGCTCGACGCCGTGCTCGGCGAGACCTCCAGTGATCCGAACCTGAAGCCGCTCTTTCTCGATCCCGCCGCCGAAGCCGCAAAGTGGTACGCCCGGCGCGCCGTAATGCCGGTCAATCATCTCGTCGTCGTGACCGAGCAGCTGGCTAGATCGCGCCCCGACGTGGTAGCCGGCGTCTATGATCTGCTCAAGCGAAACAAGGAGCAGATGGGGCCTGCGGGATCGCCCGATCTTCTTCCGTTCGGGATCGCGGCCAACAGGAAGCCACTCGAACTGATCGTCGACTATGCATTCCAGCAGTCGCTGATCCCGCGCCGCTATGCTGTCGAGGAGCTGTTCGACGAAACGACACGAGGATTGAATTGATGGTGGATCCGAAGCGCTGGCAGATCGGGCTGATCGGGTATGGCGAGGTCGGCCGCATCCTGGCCGAGGATTTGCGCCAGCAGGACATCAAGGTCGCCGCTTACGACATCAAGCTCGGAGGCGAGCAGGGCGCTTCGCTGAAGGCGCATGCGACGAAATTCGGCGTGACGCTTGCAGCCTCTCACGCTGAGCTGGTTGCGAAATGCGATTTCATCATCTCGGCCGTCACTGCCAGTCAGGCTGTTCCTGTGGCCAGGGCCTGTGCCGCCGCGATCAACCAGGGCACCTGGTTCCTCGATTTCAACTCGGCTTCGCCCGGCGCCAAGCAGCGCGCGGCTGCGCTGATCGACGGCGCGGCCGGTCGCTACGTCGAGGGCGCGGTGATGACCTCGGTGCCGCCTTATCGCATCAAGGTGCCGCTGTTGCTCGGCGGTCCTGGCGCACGGGAGCTGGAGGCGCTGTTGAACGCGATCGGCTTTGCCGCGAAGGTTGCGAGCGACAAGTTAGGTGTGGCCTCGGCGGTGAAGATGTGCCGCAGCATCATGATCAAGGGCCTCGAGGCCATGGTCATCGAAAGCTTCACCACTGCGCGGGCCTATGGCGTCGAGGACGCGGTGCTGGCCTCGCTCGCGGAGACGTTCCCCGGCATCGATTGGGAGGAGCAGGGCGCCTATTGCTTTCAGCGCGTGATCGAGCACGGCCGCCGCCGCGCCGAAGAGGTGCGTGAGGTCGCCGAGACCGTGCGCGAAGCAGGGCTGACACCCTGGTCCGCGCAGGGCACAGCCGAGCGTCAGGCTTGGGTCGCCGATCTCGCCGATGACGGGCTGTTCGGCACCAGGGGCACCGAGGAGTTCGCCCGCAGCGCTGATTGGCGTACCGAGGCAGACCGGATCCTGGCAAAGATCAAGCGCTGAGGCCGAACGCGCAGGCTCAGCTCAGGACCCTGCCGTCATCGCGATAATTCGAGATCTCGTCGCGGGCGAGTTCGATCAAGTCGACCAGGCTCTCCGCCTTGCGGACGACCTGCTCCTTGGCGGGCAGGGTGCGGAACTCCGCAAGGATCATGCGGATGCACTTGTCTGCGGTATCGAGCGTCCACAGCGCGCGCGTCATGTCGTCTTGCGTGTGGATGGCCGAGATATCGATGTCCGAGAGGACTTCGCCGATCCCATTCAATCGCTTGACGGCTGTTTCGGCGGGCGTGTTGGCCCGAATGGAGCGGTAATCGATGCTACTGAATGCGCTGAACATAGACGTACTTTCCAACTGAACGCAGATGGTTCAGTGCGCCCCTTAGTACAATCCAGTCCGCGTCTTGTGCACTGCGCTTGGCTACGGTCCGGGATTCTACCGGACTCGATTAGAGGAGTGGAATGGGCGTTGGAACTGCCACGAAATCGTCGAGGGTCGGCTGTGGTCCCGACGATTTTACCGCTGGAAATTCGACCGGAAGCAGGCTCAGTTCCCTGGCTGGAACAGAGCAGGCCGCTGCCGCTCAAATGTCTGCCGGCCGCTCTTGAAGCCCATCAGGATGTCCGGCAGCTCGGCCACGGCAAAGCGGCTATCCCTCGTATCGAGCACGATGAGATCGGCGGGATTACCGACCTTGAAGCCGTAATCGTCGAGGTTCATCAGCCGCGCCGGCAGTTCGGTCACGAGATCGAGGCAGGTGTCGAAATCGTTCACCGAGGCGTGCGCGACGTTGGCGTAGAAGTTCGCCATGCGCAGCAGTGAGGCGTCGCCGAACGGCGTGAAAGGGTTGAGCACATTGTTGGTCGCAACCGAGCAAACGACGCCGTCGCCCGCGAGCTTGTGGGCGAGCGTCAGCCCGCGCGGCGCGTTGTGGGTGGCCTCGCGCCCCATCAGATAGAGATCGGTCGCGGGCAGCACGGTGACGGCAATGCCGGCTCTTGCGAGTTGCGCGGTGGCAGCCTTCATCCGCTCCGGCGGCAGGGCCGAGAGTTTCGTCGCATGGCCGATCGCGACGCGTCCGCCGTAATTGCGCCGTTCGGTCTGCCGGCAGACCTCGTCGAGATGCCACCAGGAGGGATCGAGATCGAAGTCGAGATGGAGATCGACGTCGACGTCGAACTCCCGCGCGAGATCGAAGATGCGTTCGAGGTGGGCATTGGGGTCGGTGTCGGTATAAGGACAGCCGCCGATGACCTCGCCGCCGTCGCGCAAGGCCTGGATCAGCAGGTCCTCGGCGCCGGGGTCGTTGGTCAGGCCTTCCTGCGGGAACACGCAGAGCGACAGATCGATCGCCCAGGCGTAGTCGTGCCTCAAGGCCTTCACCGCCTCGAAGCTGCGCAGGCCGATCCGTGGATCGATTTCCACATGCGTGCGCATGCGCGTCGTGCCGTGCACGATCGCGCGCTCGAGCACCTTGGCGCCGCGGGCATAGACGTCCTCGACGGTGAAGTCGCGTTTCATCGCCGACACGGCCCGGATGGCGTCACCGAGACTGCCGTGATCGTGCCCGCAGCGGTCGAGCAGGCAGGCCTTGTCGAGATGGATGTGGGTGTCGACAAAGCCGGGCAGGGCGAGGCACCCGCCGATATCGACCTCGACCGCTTTACAGGCGAGCTTTGGCGCGATCGCGGCGATCCGGCCGGCTTTCACGCCGATATCGACGGGCGCGGCGGATGAGCGCAGCAGCGCGTTACGGTAGACCAGGTCGAAGGCGGGCTGGGTGGTCATGGCTCTTGCGAAGGATTTTAGAGCCATCAACCGGGATCGGCGGCTCCAGATTGTCGGCAGTGTAGCGAGGCAAATGTTCAAAATATATGCATGGATTTCGCGCGTGTGGCGGTAGTATTCCATCAATCCCGGGAGAACCAGCCATGTCCGTTGCCGTCAGAACCGAAGCTGCTCATTTGTCCGACGCCGCGATCGTGGAGGCCTATCTCACGGCATCGATGATCCCCGATCCCGATGCTGCCGCAGCCTATATGGCACCGGGCACGGTGATCACCTTCACCGGCGGAAACACGTTCGATCATCCACGCGGCCCGACCGCCTTCAACGCCAAGCGCTACCGCTGGGTCAAGAAGAAGATGGACCGGTTCGACGTCTGCCCCGGCGACGGCGAGACCGTGGTCTACAGCATCGGCACGCTCTACGGCGAGTGGAAGGACGGGACGCCGTTCGAGGGCAACCGTTATGTCGACCGCTTCGTGGTCCGTAATGGCAAGATCACCAAGATGGATGTCTGGAACGACAGCGCCGAGCGCATCCTGGTCCAGCGCGGCATCGAGGCGTAAGCGCGTCTCGTCGTATCGAAAGCTGCGATAGCTGCTAGGCGCAAGCACGTGTGGCAGCTGGCGCGCGCCTGCGCTATCAAGTTCCGCGTTTGCGCCCGGCATGGCGGCGCGAGTCCCCTTCAGGAGCCCCCGATGCGTCTTCCTACCATTTTTCTGGCCGTCTCATGCCTTGCGAGTGCCGCCTCGGCCGAGGATCTCACGGGTACGCTCCAGAAGATCAAGGAGACCAAGAAGATCACGCTCGGCTATCAGGAAGCGTCCGTGCCGTTCAGCTATCTCGACGGCAACCAGAAGCCCGTCGGCTTCGCCATGGACATCTGCCTCAAGATCGTGGATGCCGTGAAGAAGCAGCTGGGCATGCCCGACATCGCCGTCGACACGCTCGCCGTGACCTCGTCGAACCGGATCCCGCTGATGGTCAATGGCACGCTCGATCTGCACTGCTCGGCGACCACGAACAACGCCGACCGCCAGAAGCAGGTCGCCTTCACCAACACGCATTTCCTCAGTGCGACGCGGTTTGCCGCCAAGAAGGCCGCAAAGATCAACACCATCGACGATCTCAAGGGCAAGGCGGTCACGGCCGTGGCCGGCTCGGTCAACCTGACGCAGCTCGCCAAGGTCAATACGGAGCGCAATCTCGGCATCAATGTGATGCCGGCGAAGGACCAGGCCGAGGCCTTCCTGCTGCTTGAAACCGACCGCGCCCAGGCCTACGCACTCGATGACGTGCAGCTCGCGGTCGCGATCGCGCGCTCCAAGGAGCCGCAGGCCTTCATGATCAGCGAGGAGGCGTTCTCCAAGCCGGAGCCGTACGGCATCATGCTGCGCCGAGAGGACGCGCCCTTCAAGGCGCTCGCCGATCGTGCCACGGCGGAGCTCTACGCCAGCCCTGAGATCGAGGTGCTCTACAAGAAATGGCTGCAGTCGCCGACGCCGCCGAACGGCCTCAACTACAACGTCCCGATGTCGCCCGCCTTGCGCAACGCCTTCAAGAAGCCGAGCTCGAGTGCCGATCCGGACGTGTATGTGGTGAACTGAGGCCGGGGGCGGCAGAGTATCGCGCTGCTCATTATTGCGCCCTCTCCCCTTGTGGGAGAGGGCATCTCCGCTGGTCGATACAAAGACGCCCGGGTGAGGGGTCTCTCTCGGCATTTTCCGTGCGGATAGATACCCCTCATCCGGCGCTTCGCGCCCACCTTCTCCCACAAGGGGAGAAGGGAAGGCCGCTACCGTCGCCTCACGCGTTCGAATATTTCTTCAGCTCAAACCGCGCGATCTGGTTGCGGTGCACTTCGTCCGGGCCGTCGGCGAGCCGCAGCAGGCGCGCGGTGGCGTAGGCCTGGGTCAGGCCGAAATCGTTCGAAGTGCCGCCGCCGCCATGGGCCTGGATCGCCCAATCGATGATCTGGCAGGCCATGTTGGGCACCGCGACCTTGATCATCGCGATCTCGCTCCTAGCCACCTTGTTGCCGACCGTGTCCATGGCATAGGCGGCGTTGAGCGTCAGCAGCCGGGCCTGCTCGATCATGATGCGGGCCTCTGCGATGCGCTCCTGCGTCACCGTCTGCTCGGAGACCGGCTTGCCGAAGGCGACGCGGCTGCGCACGCGGCGACACATCTTCTCCAGCGTGCGTTCGGCAAGGCCAATCAGCCGCATGCAGTGATGGATGCGGCCGGGCCCGAGGCGGCCCTGCGCGATCTCGAAGCCGCGGCCTTCGCCGAGCAGCATGTTTTCCTTGGGCACGCGCACATTGGTGAAGACGACCTCGGAGGCCCGGTCCGGCACGCCGTAGAAGCCGAACACGGGCAGAGGCCGCTTCACCTCGATGCCCGATGTCTCCATCGGCACCAGGATCATGGATTGCTGCTTGTGGCGGTCCGGATTGTCAGGATCGGTCTTGCCCATGAAGATGCAGATCTTGCAGCGCGGGTCTGTGGCGTTGGTCGTGTACCATTTGCGGCCGTTGATGACGTAATGGTCGCCGTCACGCACGATCGAGCTCTCGATGTTGGTCGCATCGGATGATGCGACCGCAGGCTCCGTCATGGCGAAGCAGGAGCGGATCTCGCCCGCGAGCAGCGGCTTCAGCCAGCGCTCCTTGTCTTTCTCGCTGCCGTATCGCTCCAGCACCTCCATGTTGCCGGTGTCGGGCGCCGAGCAGTTGAACACCTCAGGCGCCAGATGCGAGCGGCCCATCACCTCGCAGAGCGGGGCATATTCGAGATTGGTGAGACCGGCGCCGTGGCTCGATTCCGGCAGGAACAGATTCCAGAGGCCTTCCGCGCGCGCCAGCGGCTTCAACTCCTCGACGACGGGATAGACCTTCCACGGTCCGAGCTCCTCCGCCTCCCGATAAAACCGTTCCTCGTTCGGATAGATGTGCCGGTCCATGAAGCTTTCGAGCCTGCGCTTGAGCTCGACGACTTTCGGCGACATCGGATAGAGCATGTTGGGTCTCCTTGATCGATCGATTGACTAAAGCTTGCGCATGATCTTTCCGGAAAACCGCTTCGCACTTTTCCGGATCATGCTCTAGCCGATTTCGAGATAGTCGGGTCCAGGCAGCGTCGGGAACGGCGCGGTCGGCAGCGTCTGGTACCAAAACGCGACGGAGGCGATGTCGTCCTGCAGCGGAAGATATTTGCCGTCCTTCGCGCCGGGCATCCAGCCCAGCGCCTGGATCGTCACGCGCAGATCGCTGCGGAAGCGGATGGGATCGGGAATGTGCCAGCGATACAGGCCGAAGCGTTGCTGCGATTTGTAGACGCCGTCGGGTCGGATCACCTGCGGCAGTCCGGAATAGGGCGTGCTGAATTCCTGGTAGCGTGATTGTCCCTGACCGCCATGGGCGACATGGGGATCGAAATTGTAGGCACCGCAAAAATAGTCCTCGGTGCCGGTGCCGCAGATGGTCGGGAATTCGCCGTCGCCGTCGATGAAGAACTTGATCTCGCCTTCGCCCCACCAGCCGTTGTTGTGGACGCCCCAGGCCATGTAGGTGCCGACGTAATGGCCGGCGCCCTTGACACCGTCGAGGATGGTGTAGACCTCCTTGTAAGGCAGCGGGTTGGTGCGCCGGAACTGCGCATGAAAATAGGCGCAATCCTCGGGCACGTCGGTGAGCGCATAGTTGATCTGATAGTAGACCGTGAGCTGCTCCTCGCTGCGGTTCTCCAGCGTGAAGCGCGCGCGCTTGCGGAACGGCATTTCCCAATAGCAGTTGAAGGCGCGGCCGGGATTGACGCAAACGGCGAGCGAGGACACCTGCGCGAACTCTTCCCATCCGCAGGCGAAGAAATCGCCGGCCGGGCACTCGACGCTCGGCAGTTCCTGGTCGTCCCAATAAATGCGCAGGATGGAGTGACGCAGCCGCCCGCGCGCCAAGGTCATCCAGATCTGCTGGATGGCGCCCTGTCCCGCGATGTCGGCAAGCGTGAAGGTCGCGCCCGGTTCGATGACGACGTAAGGAGAGACTTTCCAGCCCCGGCCGAGATCACGCGCCTGGCGGGCCGCGGGGCCGTCGACGGACATGCCGCCTTGGCCCTTCTCGCCGGTGAAGTTTTCGGGGCTGATCGAGCGCGTCTGCGCGTTCGACAAGCGCGACAGATTGCCGAGATGCAGACCCAATCCGGAAAACGCCATGGTGTCCTCGATGCGGATAGCGATATCGGGATATATCGCTCCCAAATCCAACAAAAGATGAAGGTGATCGCGTATAGAAAGCTCTGTCTCCACCTTCGTAGCCCGGATGGAGCGAAGCGCAATCCGGGAGTCGGTCCCAGACGGGCGGTCGGCGATGTGGCCCCGGATTACGCTACGCTCCATCCGGGCTACGAGTCCGGTCGAGCGCGGCTCACGCCACGCGATATTCCCTGAACTTCTCGCGCAGCGCCGACTTCAGCACCTTGCCGGTGCCGGTCATCGGGAATTCGTCGAGGAATTCGACGGCATCGGGCATCCACCAGCTCGCGATCTTCGGGCGCATGTGGTCGAGCAGCGTCTTGCCGTCGACGGTCGCGCCTTTCTTGCGGACGACGAGGAGCAGGGGGCGCTCCTGCCATTTCTCGTGGTTGATCGCGACCACGGCAGCCTGCAGCACGTCAGGATGCGACAGAGCGACGTCCTCGAGCTGGATCGAGGAGATCCACTCGCCGCCGGACTTGATCACGTCCTTGGAGCGGTCGGTCAGCGTGACGTGGCCTTGGCTGTCGATCACCGCCATGTCGCCGGTGATCAGCCAGCCGTCGCGATCGAGGCCTTCCTCTAACTTCATGTAGCCGGAGGCGACCCAGGGGCCGCGGGCGCGCAGATGCCCGACGGTCTTGCCGTCGCGGGGCAGCTCGTTGCCGGCATCGTCGACGATGCGCAAGGCGGTGCCGAAGCAGGCGCGGCCCGAGACCTGACGCCGGTCGAATTTCTCCTTCTCGCCGAGGTGCTCCGAGCCCGGCCGCAGGCCTGGCATCGAGCAGCCCAGGGCCTCGGTCATGCCCCAGGCCTGGATGTAGTCGATGCCATACTCGCGCTTCAGCTTCTCGACCATCGCGCGCGGCGGGGCCGAGCCCGACGACAGCGTCGCGCGCAGCGTGGAGAATCTGTTGCCGGTGCGGCCCAGCCAGTCGAGCAGGATCAGCCAGAAGCTCGGTACACCCGCCGAGAGCGTGACCTTCTCGCCCTCGAGCAATTCATAGAGCTTGTCGGGTTCGTAGTTACGGCCGGGCAGCACCAGCTTGGAGCCGGTATAGGGCGCGGTGAAAGGCATGTTCCAGCCATTGCCGTGAAACAGCGGCGCCATCGGCATCATCACCTCGCGGACGCCTTCGACGTGTCCGGGCAGGAAGTCGAAATTGCAGCAGGTCATGGTCTGCAGGATCGCGGCGCGATGCGAATAGATCACGCCCTTGGGATTGCCTGTTGTGCCCGAGGTGTAGCAGATCGTGGATGCGGATTTCTCGTCGAACTCCGGCCAGGCGAAGCCGGCTTCGTTCTCGCGTGCCAGCAGGTCCTCATAACAATGCACGTTGGCGAGCTTGGTCTCTGGCATGCGCTCGTGCGAGGACATCACGACGAAAGCCTCGATCGTCGTCAACTGCGGCGCGATCGCCTCGACGATCGGCAGTGTGGCGCGGTCGATGAACAGCAGGCGGTCTTCGGCGTGGTTGATGATGTAGACGAGCTGCTCGGGAAACAGCCGCGGGTTGATCGTGTGCAGCACATAGCCCATGCCCGGGGCGGCGTAGAACATCTCGAAATGGCGGTGCGTATTCCAGGCGAGCGTGCCGACGCGGTCGCCTTGCCTCATGCCGAGGCGCTTGAGCGCCAGCGCCATGCGCTTGATGCGTGGATGAGCGTCCGCATAGGTGTAGCGATGGATGTCGCCCTCGATCTCGCGCGCGACGATCTCGGCTTCGCCGTGATAGTCCGCGGCATATTGGATCAAGCCGCTGATCAAGAGCGGCATGTCCATCATCAATCCCTGCATGGTGTCCTCCAGAGCCACGTCGTTGCGCAGCGTACGCTTGTGATTTGCGCGGGAGGTTAGCGGAAGGTCGCGCGGCGTTCACGCGAAAAAAAATCGCGCGCGATTGCATGCGCCTCTTTTTCAGGGCTAATTTGCGGTGAGCTGCCGGCGAAGCAGCGCTCTGCGTGGAGGAAACGCATGTCAGCGGAAAGACACAAGACCGGTGCAGCCGGCGAACCTACGGTCGATGTTGCGGCACTCCGTGCGCGCTATCGCGACGAGCGCGATCGCCGTTTGCGTGCCGAGGGCAAAGCTCAGTATGTCGAGGTCACGGGCGATTTCGGCCGCTACCTCGACGACCCCTGGGCCGACCCCGGATTTGCGCGCGCATCAATCCATGAAGAGACCGAGGTGCTGGTCGTCGGCGGCGGCTTTGGCGGGCTGCTCTGCGGGGCGCGCCTCCGCGAGGCCGGCATCGACGATTTCCACATCCTGGAAAAGGCGGCGGACTTCGGCGGCACCTGGTACTGGAATCGTTATCCCGGAGCTGCCTGCGATACCGAGAGCTACATCTACCTGCCACTCCTTGAAGAGACCGGTTACATGCCGGTGCGCAAATACGCCCGGGCGCCGGAGATCTACGAGCACTCCCGCCGCATCGGCCGTCATTTCGGTCTCTACGAGCGCGCACTGTTTCAGACGGTCATCTCGCGGATGGTGTGGCAGGAGCGGGAGGCGCGTTGGCTGGTCGAGACCGATCGGGGCGACCGGATCCTTGCCCGCTTCGTCATCCTCGCCGGAGGTCCGCTCAGCCGGCCGAAGCTGCCGGGCATCCCCGGCATAGAGACCTTCAAGGGCCACAGCTTTCATACCAGCCGTTGGGACTACGGCTACACCGGCGGCAACGCCGATGGCGGCCTGACCGGGCTTGCCGACAAGCGCGTCGGCATCATCGGCACCGGCGCCACTGCCGTGCAATGCGTGCCGCATCTCGGCCGCGCGGCGAAGGAGCTCTACGTCTTCCAGCGCACACCATCGGCGATCGGCGTGCGCGACGATCGGCCGACGGATCAGGGCTGGGCGCAGAGCCTCGAGCCTGGCTGGCAGCGCGAGCGCATGGACAATTTCACCGCCGTGATCTCGGGCGAGCCGTTCGAACGGGACCTGGTGCAGGACGGCTGGACCGGCCTGCTCGGCGAGATCCTGCTGGCCCCGCGCCGCCAGCCACAACCGGTGACCTCGATGGCGGAAGCGCTGAAGGTCATCGAGCAGGCCGACTACCGCAAGATGGAGGAGATCCGCGCCCGCGTCGATGCGGTCGTCAAGGACAAGGCGACGGCGGACGCGCTCAAGCCCTGGTACAAGGCATTCTGCAAGCGGCCGTGCTTCCACGACGAATATCTCGACACTTTCAACCGTCCCAACGTGCATCTCGTCGACACCCAGGGGCAGGGCGTCGAGCGCATCACTGAGAACGCCGTGGTGGCCGGCGGCAAGGCTTACGAACTCGACTGTCTGATCTACGCCAGCGGCTTCGAGGTCGGCACCGACTATGCGCGCCGCATGGGCTTCGAGGTCTATGGCCGCGACGGCGTGAGCCTGTCAGAGCGCTGGCAGGGCGGCGTCAAGACCATGCATGGCTTCTACAGCCGCGGCTTTCCGAACTGCTTCCTGATCGTCACGGTGCAGGCCGGCCAGAGCGCCAACTTCCCGCACATCATCGACGAGCAGTCGCAGCACATCGCCTATGTCATCGACCAGGCGCGCAAGCGCGGCGCTAGAACGCTGGAGCCGACGCTTGCCGCCGAGAACGCCTGGGTCGACGAGGTCGTCAAGGCCGCGATCGGCCGCCAGACCTATCTCGCCGAATGCACGCCCGGCTACTACAACAACGAAGGCGTGTTCGATCCGATCGCGGCGAGAAACAGCCAATATTGGCGCGGGCCGGTGGCATTCCTGCGGCTGCTCGACAAATGGCGCAAGGAAGGCAATCTGGAAGGCCTCGAATTGTCCTATGATCAGGCCATGGAGTCGGCGCGCCCGCCCGGGTAGGATCGCGCCAGATCGAGACAGGACGGAGATTGGGTATGATCAGGGGCAGGGTTGTTGCAGGAGTGGTTGTCGGCGCGATGGCGCTGGCCGGTTGCCTCGTGCCCACCGCCGAGGCCGCCACCTGCGGCAACGGGCCCGGCGGCTTCGAGGCCTGGAAGCGCGAATTCAGCGCGGAGGCCCAAGGCAAGGGCATCGGCCAGACCGCGCTTTCAGCCTTGATGCAGACCAACTATGCCAGCGCCACCATCGCGGCCGATCGCGGCCAGCGCAGCTTCCAGCTGACGCTCGACCAGTTCCTCGCCAAGCGCGGCGCCACCACCATCGTCGCCAAGGGGCGGCAGCTCAAGCAGTCGCAGGCCGCCTTGTTCGCCTCGATCCAGCAGCGCTATGGCGTCCCGCCCGGACCGCTGATCGCGATCTGGGGCATGGAGACCGGCTTCGGCAGCCAGCGCGGCAACCAGAACATGCTGTCGTCGATCGCAACCCTTGCCTATGACTGCCGCCGGCCCGAATTCTTCACCGACCAGCTCTACGCCGCGCTGAAGCTGATCGACCGCGGCACGCTGTCGGGATCGACCCGCGGCTCGATGCACGGCGAGGTCGGCCAGACCCAGTTCATGCCCAAGAACATCCTGGCCTATGGCACCGGCAACCTCGAAGTGGCCGCCAATGCGCTGAACTCGACGGCCAATTTCCTGAAAGCCCATGGCTGGCGCGCGGGAGCCGGATACCAGCCGGGCGAGCCGAATTTCGCCGCCATCGAGGCCTGGAATGCCGCAGGAGTCTATCAGAAGGCGATCGCGCTGATGGGCCGGCAGATCGACGAGGGCGGAGGGGCGGCAGCTTCGCGCTGACCAGTTCAGCGAGGCCCAGTTCAGCAAGGCGTGATGCGCCGGCACGAGAAAGTTGTTGCCAACTGGAACAGACGGCACGACGTTTGCTTTGATCAGATTCAGGGCTGGGCATGAGGAGACCTCAACATGGCAACCCAGATCGTGATGGACCAGACTGGCGATACGCGCCACGAGTTTGATCCTGGCAATGCCGAAGCGCTGGCGCGGGCCGAACGGCGCTTTCGGGAGCTGACGGGCGCCGGCTTCACCGCCGCCCTTCGAAACGGACCTGGCGAAGTCACTCGTATCAGATCGTTCGACCCGACCGCGCAGGAAACGCTGTTCTATCCCCGCCTGGTCGGCGGTTGATCTGAGCTGCTCATGTTCGCGGCGGTTTGGCTCCGCGCGCCGGCGCGTGCCCGTCTGCATGCGCTGCGCGAACTTTATCGGCGGTTCTTCGGCGAGAATACGCCGGATGCCCGCGGCCGCCGGTTGCTTGCCGAATGGCTCTCGCCCGCACAGCGCGCGCAATTCGACGAGCACCGGTATTTCGACGTCGTCGGATGCGATACCGGCAAGACCTATCGCATTCATTACGGCACCGCCGCCAACGTCCACGAGATCGACGGTGACGGCCGGGCGATCATGGGGTGGTGCTTCGTCCCGTCAGGATTCCTGGTGCCGGGCGACGTGATGCTGGCGCAGAAGATCGCGCTCGAGACGGACGAGCGGGGCGCGATCGCGCTCGCCAACCGGTTTCCGCCGGCAACGCATTCCGAGCACTTTTACCGACGGCCGTTCTAGCGCCGGAAATGGCCGACGGTCAGTAGTGCGTCGTGCGGTAGGCATCCAGCGCATGCGCCGCGAAGACGCCGACGCTGCAAAGGGCGAGCAGGGCGGAGATCAGCTCGATCATAGCTCATCCTCCTGCGCTGGTTGGGCGACGAGGTTCTGGCAGCAGGAATATTCGTAAATCAGCTCGAGGAGGAATTGCATGGTGGCCGTCCCTGTATTTGTTTTGACAACCACTTAGACGGGGATCTGTTTCAGGCGTGTTTCGTCGCATCGGGAATGCGGTTTCGCGGGGAACCCGGGGCGGTTTGTGCGCTGCGGGGCCCGCCAAAATGCCGCGGCGGGATCGGACCTGGCGGGTTTGGCAGACGGGGCCGGCCCCTTGCGGGTCTCACGCAGAGGTGGTCATCTCAGCGCGGGGAACGCGCTGGAGGCTGACATGAGACCATTTCTTCTCGCCATTTTGTTGGCCGCGGGTGTCCTCGTCGCCGGGCCCGCGCTTGCGCAACAATCCAAGGTCGGCGACTGGACCATCGAAAAGCGGTCGCAGGATACGCACTGCAATGCGAGCCGCGGCTACAAGGACAAGGATGACGAGAACCGCGACTACGTCATCGTGATCACCTATTCCGAGAAGGCGATCGTGATCGTGATGATCTACGATGGCTGGGAATGGGAGAAGGTCGGCGAGATCCTTCGGGCCGATGTCGGCACCGACGATGCGGACATCATGAAGAAGGCCAAATGGGAGGTCATGGACAAGACCACCGTGCGCGGCATCTTCGAATACGATCAGTCGATGATGGATCGCCTGTCGAAGGCCAAGCGGCTCACGCTCGATTTCGAGGATGATGACGACGACAGCATCGAGATGCAGATGCCGCGTGCCGGCGAAGCGCTGGCGGCTTTGAAGTTCTGCGAGGAGAACCGGAAATAGATTTCCGACACCGGCTGCCGGCGGCTTGACGGCAATGAAGCCGGTGGCAACGAGCAGGCGCGTGACTCATCGCACACAGTCCGCGCGCTGTTCGCATTTATCCTAGTCTTTGGCGAAACCGTCCAAGCCGCACCCTGCGGTTGACGTTACGCAAGGACGATGTTCGATATTCCAGCATCTGGCTGCAACGTTTTTTCCTCGTCGAAGGCGGCAATTGACCGGCCCGTCTTCTCCGCCGGTTCCCGGATCGCGGATTCTTTGCCGCGCGCGGGCCACGTGCAGATTGCGTCGCCCGTCCGATGACGATCCACCAGGCAAATCGGTTCTCCTCTCTCGTCGGCGAGATCTACGACGCTGCGGTCGATCCGGCACTGCGTGGCGCCGCACTGGAACAGATCACGCATTTCGTCGGCGGCTCCGCCGCAATGATCCTGTCCAGGGATTCAGCGCGGCTTTCGATCGAGATTCACCAGCATTTTGGAACCGACGCTCACTTCCGTCAGCTTTATCGCGACCGGTACGTGGAGGCCGATCCTCTGCTCGATCGTCACCTCACTCTCGCATCCGAGTTGGCGATCGGCGTGACCGACATCATGCCCCATGCGGATTTTCTGGAGACGAGTTTCTATCGCGAGTGGCTGGAACCGCAAGGGGCGACAGACCTTGCGACGATTGCGCTCGAGAAGACGGCTGCCCGCACCACGATCCTGCAGGTGTTACGCCACCGCTCCCGCGGAACCGTGGACGAAGCGATGCGGGAGCGCATGCGACTGCTTGCTCCGCATATCCAGCGGTCGCAGATCATGGGCCGCCAGATCAGGGCCCGCTCCCATACGGTGGACGACCTGGCCGACGTCCTCGATGGATTGAACACGGCGATCTGCCTGCTCGACGCGGACGGCCGGGTCGTCCATGCCAACGCCGCCTGCCGCCAGTTGTTCGCCGATGCCAATCTGCTTGCGATGGTCGGCGACCGGATCGTCGCCCGAAACACCCAGACCGACAAGATATTCCGCGGCCTTTGCGAAATAGAAGGAGGCGCTCGTCGTCGGATCGAGCTTGCGACGTCGGCTGATGGGCAGCATTATCTGCTTCATGCTTTTCCGCTGAAGCGGGATCGTAGTCCGTCGCGGGACATCGCGGCCACGATGCTCTTCGTCCAAAGAGCCTCCATGCTGCCGTTGCTCGCAGCCGATGCGATCGCAGCGGCGTTCAGGCTGACGCCGTCCGAATTGCGCGTGCTGATGGCCATCATCGAGATCGGCGGCGTTCCCGACATTGCTGCGAAACTCGGCATTGCCGAGACGACGGTGAAGACGCATCTCGGCCGCTTGTTCGAGAAAACGGGTGCTGGCAGGCAGGCCGATCTGGTGAAGATCGCCGCCGGCTTTGCCGTGCCGTTCGCTCTGCGAACGAGTGCCGACGACCGGGCGACGTAGTACGTTTTCAACTGCATCGACGTTACGCGTCGCGCTCTCAATGCATTGTGATGAGCCGGACTCGTGGGTCCTCCGAACGCAGGACGCGAGTCATTTCAGACTTTCGTATATCGCGCTTCTGAAAAGAAGAGCAGCGTACGGGCACGGAGATGCCGTGACGGCATCGAGCGCGCGTATGAGGAAACGACAGCGCATGGCCGGCCTGCTCGTCGGTTGGAGAGATTGCAGTGAGCAGCATGGTTGATTTTTCCGTTCTCAATGTTTCAACGAACGACATTCCCGAAGGCGAGCGCATCCCGATGCTTCGCGATTTCTATTGTCGCGGGGTGTTGAAGGCAGAGGTCGAGGCGAAGGAAGGAAAGCCGACCGCGGCGAGCTTCACCTCCCACGTGCTGCCGGAAGCCCAGTTGTTGATCGGGGGATTGTGCGGAGCTCGGGTCATTCGCACCAAGCACCTGGTTGCCGACGGTGACGACAGTCTCGCGCTGATCGTGAACCGGTCCGGCGTTCTAGGGATATCCGAGCGAGGGCACGATCTGAGGCTCCACGCAGGAGAGGCGGTCCTGACCAGCGCGGAGGACGTCACGACGTTCGAGCGGTTGTCACTGGGCAGCTGCTTCTCGCTGCGTGTGCCGAGGCGCGTGCTGGCGCCGATGATCGTGGACGTCGACGATGCCGTGATGCGCGTCATGCCGGAGGGTTCCGCCGGAGTCAGGTTGCTGGTCGACTATGCGGCGACGTTGGTGCGGGAGAAGGCATTCGCCACGCCCGAGCTGCGGCAGCTCGGGGTCGGGCATTTGCATGATCTGCTGGCGCTCGTCCTCGGTGCGACCGGCGAGACACGAGAGCTGGCCGGACGGCGCGGCGTCAAGGCGGCCCGGCTCCAGAAGGCGAAGGTCTCCATTGCCAACAATTGCTGGCGGCAGGACCTCTCTGTGGCGACGGTCGCCCAGGAACTCGGCGTGACGCCGCGCTATCTCCAGCGCCTGTTCGAAGCGGACGGCAAGACCTTCTCCTCCTTCTTGACCGAACAACGCGTCAAGCGCGCCCATCGCATGCTGCGAGAGCCCGGATTTGCCGAGCGAACGGTGAGCTCGATCGCCTACGACGTCGGCTTTGGCGATCTCTCTTATTTCAACCGCTGCTTCCGGCGGACCTATAACGCGACGCCGAGCGACGTCAGGAGCGGCGAGGTGGCGTGACCGCGTCCGCCTGACCTTCAAGTCAGATGTCGATTTAAGGGACGGCGCGAGCGCGCGCTGTCTGCAGTTGGAGTGTTGCATGCGTCGCTTTTTCTTCGACCTGTTGGTCGGCAATCTCGTGAAGATCGATCCGGGCGGCATGATCTTCGAGCAACCCAACGCAACGTTCGTCGTCGCCGACGAGATGGCGAGGCATCTGTTCGTCTGGCGCGATGATTTGCGCGATCGCGATGCCTGGATCCGCGTCAGGGACGCCGGCGGAAACGAGATCTATCGCGCCCCGGTCTGGTCGGAGAATGCCGAGAAGGTCGGCTGGGATCAGGCGTAGTTCTTTCGGATGTGTCGTACATCTGCATCAGTTCTTGGCCAAACCGCATCGGTTCGTTTTGAGCCGAGCTCCGTCGTATTCGTCCAAGTCGAACCTCGCTGACATTACTACCTTGGGATACGCGAATCCAGTTCGCGGCGACCGGCCTCATCCGAGCGGAGGGGGGCGGTGGCGAACGCCTGCACGCCCCTGGCGGTGAAGGCATCGACCGGGGAATAGCCATGCAACGTAAGCGTCTAACGACCGTCAATGATCGGCTTTTGCGAATTTCTGCATCCGCGCTGCTGCTGGCGCCCTGGTTGGTGATCAAGCGGGCGGAAGCCGCTTGTTCGCCGGCTTCCCCCGTCAACAACGCGACGGTGAGCTGCACAGGGACGACGACGGATTCAAACGGCACCAGCGGCTACGGCACGCTTGTCGACGTCGGCAACACCTACGTGGTCGGACCCGGCGCGACGCTGACCGGAACGGACGTCGGTCTGGTATTCGACACCGGTACAGTCAACAATTCCGGCACCGTCACGGGTGGCGACTTTGGGGTCGAGGCGAATCGCACTGGCATCGTCAACAACATCGGGACGTCCTCGATCATCTCTGCCACCAGAGACAATGCCAGTGCCGTCTTGGGATCTGAGCTGCATGTCCGGAATGAGGGCTCCATTACGGCATCAGGGATCAATGGAACTGCGGTCGATGCGAGAATCTCTGAGCGGAACGAGGTCTTCAACTCAGGCGCCATCGAGGGAGCCGCAATTGCCGTCAGCAGCGTCGGAACGATCGCTGTGACGAATTCCGGAAGGATAGAAGCCGCTTCAGGCGGAACGGCGATTTTGGCCCGCACCAACCTGAACCTCCTGAGCAACACGGGCACAATTACCGGTGGTCGCTTTGCGATCACGGCCGACATAATCAATCTGGTGAACGACCGAACGGGGCGGATCAATCAAATTGATCCGAACGGCAGCGTGATATCCGTCAGGGCGCTCACTGGTTCGAATGCCGGGCAGATCGTCGGACTTGCCAGCAACAGCCGTGCGATCGATGCCGACATCGTCAACCTGAACAATACCGGACTGATCCAGGCGGATCTGGGAGGCGTCAAGGGCCGGACCGTGACGGTTACAAACGAGGGAAAGATCGCGTCCTTCGCCGCAAACGGCTTTGCAATTGAGGGTCGCCAGACAACGATCGTCAACACCGGATCAATCGTGGGCCCAATCGGCATCCGGGCGCTGGATACCGCGACCATCACCAACTCCGGCACGATTACCGGCACCGAAGGCAAGGCGATCAAGTTGTCGAGCGCGGCCGACACGCTGACGCTGCTGCCGGGCTCGAAGATCAACGGCGCGGTCGATTTCGGCTTCGGCAACGACGTGGTCAATCTCAATCTCGCCCCGAGCAGCCGGATATCATCGCTTATGACCATCGACCTTCCGACTTTCGTTAATTTCGACGGCACGATCAATACGATCACATCCGGCGGCAACTTCAACGGACCGTTAGTCGTCTCCGGCTCCAGCGTCGCAACCCTCGATCCGACCGCGCTGGCGCAGACCGACCGCACCCTGATGGACTTCACCGCCGGCGCCTCCTCGCTGGTGCAGGGTCGCCTGAACGGTGGCGCCGGGCAGGCCGGCAGCAACATGATGGCGATGGCCTACGCGGCGGAAACGGCGCAGGCCGGTCCCTTCACCAAGGCACCGCACAGCCTCTGGACCGATCCCGCGCCGATCACGGTCTGGGCCAACAGCTTTGGCGGCCAGCGCGTCCAGGACGAGACCACGTCGACATTGCGGGCGACCTCGACCGCATGGGGCGGTGCGATCGGCATCGATCGCAAGGTGCGGCCGGACTGGCTGGTCGGCGCC
>NZ_JXDL01000001.1:1862043-1919905 GCF_001590795.1 Bradyrhizobium sp. AT1 | reverse complement strand
GGAAAGCCGCCCATGGGCGGTTCGCTGCGACGTTCGGCCAGCGCGGGAGCGGGCCGGCGCACCTCGTCGGCGAAGGACGGGCGCGCGGGCCGCGGCGGCGGCTCTGGCATTTGCGGTTCGGGATGATCCAGCAGTTCGGGCCGCGGCGCTTCGTCGGCCCAGCCGCCGGCATCGGGCATCGGGGCAAGGCGCGGCGGCTCGGCGGCGTTGGGACGCTGGGGGATCTGGTCGCGGCCATGCGCGGCGCGAACGATGTTGGGCTCGACGACGATGTCGGTGGGGCCGCCGATCATCAGCAGGTGCTCGACATTGTCGCGCCGGACCAGCACCAGGCGACGCCTTCCGTCGACCGCGGCGGCATCGATCACGGCGAGCCGGGGCATCCTGCCGCGCTGGGTGTTGGCACCGAGCCGGCTGCCGGCGAATCGGCGAACCAGCCAAGCAGCGACACCGATCAACGCCAGAACGACGATGAACGCGACGATGAAGGTGATAGGGCTGCCTTGCATACTTGTCCCCGACAAATGGCGCTATTCTCGTGCCCATGGTCGGATCTGCCAACCACCGGCTTAACGATGCCCCAAACTGCGATTTCTTAACGTCCCACGGCAAGTTTTGCCGTCCCCAACTCTTAATAACCTATGAATCGCTCGATCCAAAACGACTTCTTGGCCTGTGCATGCGCCGCCAAATGGTTGGGTTAATGCCACTTTTGGAGACGTAGAATCACGGGGCGCAAAATCCTGTCCCGCGGAGAGACCGACGCCGGGAGCGTCCTTAACCAGCTGTTAACCATACACGCGGCAAATTCTGCCTAGCTTCGGACCTCAGAGGTCCGCAAGAGGCGGAAGGAGCCGCGACGATGTCCATCAACGACCTCCCGGTGCTGTCGGCGCTTCGCACCAAGATGCAGTGGCATCAGGAACGCCAACGCGTCCTGTCCGAGAACGTCTCCAATTCCGACACGCCCAAATTCCGGCCGCGCGACCTGGTCGAGCCGAAACTCGACAAGGCCGGGGCGGTCACGGGCTCGATGGGGCCCTTGGCGCTCACCCGCACCAGCGGATCGCACATGACGCCCTCGGGGGCGGCTTCCGGTTTCGACCAGAACAGGAACGCGGGTTTCGAGACCCGCCCCGCGGGCAATGCCGTTAATCTCGAAGAGGAGATGATGAAGGCCGCCAGCAACCAGATGGACTACGCGGCGGCGACCTCGCTCTATTCGAAGAGCCTGCATCTGCTCAAGACTGCGATCGGCAAGGGCTAGCCGCATGATCTTCGGAACAGAACGACTCGAGGAGGCGCATCATGGCCAATGACAGCAGCGACTTCGCCCGCTCGATGGCGATCGCGACCTCCGGTCTGCGGGCGCAAGCCGGCCGCATGCGGGTGATCTCGGAAAACATCGCGAACGCGGATTCGACCGCGCAGACATCGGGCGGCGATCCCTACCGCCGCAAGGTTCCGACCTTCTCCTCCGCGCTCGACCGCACGCTCGACGCGCAGGTCGTGACCCTCGGCAAGATCAAGCCCGACCAGTCCAACTTCCGCGTCAAATACGAGCCGAACAATCCGGTCGCCGACGCCAGCGGCAACGTCAAATATCCGAACGTGAACTCGGTGGTCGAGATGACCGACATGCGCGACGCGCAGCGGTCCTACGAGGCCAATCTCAACATCATCAGTGCGACGCGCCGGATGATCCAGCGCACGCTCGACATCCTCAAGAGCTGAACAGGACAATTGAGCCATGGCATCACCGTCAGTCGCCGCCAACGCCTATGCCAACCTCGCCCGCGTGCTGGAAAACACCGGCGCCGGTGCCGGCAAAGGCACCGAGGCCAGCGGGCAATCCTTCGCCTCGATGCTGAAGGACGCCGTCGGCAGCGTCATGGAGTCCGGCCGCAAGTCGGACGCGCAGACGGTGGCGATGGCCGCCGGCAAGGCCAACGTGATGGACGTGGTGACGGCGGTCGCCGACACCGACGTCGCGGTGTCCACGCTGGTCTCGGTCCGCGACCGCGTGATCGCGGCCTATGAAGACATCATGAAGATGCCGATCTGATTTTCGGCACTGGCGCTCGCCTCGATCGTGATTGCGAGCGCAGCGAAGCAATCCAGAGTCTTTCTGCAGCGGCAGTCTGGATTGCTTCGTCGCTAAGGGCTCCTCGCAAAGACGGGGAGGGGCCGGGTGTTCCTCGCCAGATTGGTTGGGGATGAAAGTGAACAAGGAATTCTGCACATGACCGGCCCCGAAACCCTCGACGTCGCGCGCGATGCGATCTGGACCATCGTGATCGTGTCCTCGCCCCTGATGGTGGTGGGTCTGGTCGTCGGTGTCATCGTGTCGCTGTTCCAGGCGCTGACGCAGATCCAGGAACAGACGCTGATCTACGTGCCGAAGATCCTCGCCATCTTTGCCACGATGCTGCTGGCGCTGCCGTTCATGGCCGACGCGCTGCATTCCCACATGCTGCGGATCTCGTCGCGAATCATCGGCGGCTGAGGCAAGATGCGGCAATTATGCGCATCGACGTCTCGCTGCTGCCGGCGCTCGCCGCTTCCTTCATGCTCGCCTTCGCCCGGGTCGGCGCGATGGTAATGCTGTTGCCCGGTCTCGGCGAAACCAATATTCCGACGCGGATCAAGCTGTCGATCGCGCTGCTGCTGACGCTGATCATCCTGCCGCTGCACCGCAACGCCTACCAGGTCGACATGGGCTCGCTGGCGCCGCTGCTGGTCCTCTTGCTGCATGAGATCGCGATCGGCATCGTGCTGGGCGCGACCGCGCGCGTGACGCTGTCGGCGCTGCAGGTCGCGGGCTCGGTGATCGCGCAGCAAATGGGGCTCGGCTTCGTCACCTCGGTCGATCCGACGCAGGGGCAGCAGGGCGTGCTGGTCGGCAACTTCCTGACCATGCTGGGCGTGACGCTGCTGTTCGCCACCGACAGCCATCATCTGGTGATCGCGGCGCTGAACGACAGCTATACGATCTTCTCGCCGGGCGAGACCGTGTCGAGCGGCGACGTCGCGTCGCTCGCAACGCGCGCCTTTGCCGCCGCGTTTCGCTTGGGGCTGCAGCTGTCGGGGCCGTTCCTGGTGTTCGGCCTGGTCTTCAACATCGGGCTCGGCGTGCTGGCGCGGCTGATGCCGCAGATGCAGGTGTATTTCGTCGGCGTGCCGCTCTCGATCTTCGCAGGCTTCCTGGTGCTTGCCGTGGTGCTGACGGCGATGATGGGCACCTATCTGGATTACTTCATCGGTGTCATGCACCAGATGATGCCGTTGAAATAAGAGGGGTCGATGGCGGAAGACAACGATCCAGAGAGTCAAACAGAAGACCCGACACAAAAGCGTCTGGACGATGCGCTCGAACGCGGCGACGTCGCCAAGAGCCAGGAGATCAACACCTGGTTCATGATGGCGGGCGGCACGCTCGTGGTCTCGACCTTCTCGGGCTCGGTGGGCAGCGGCCTCCTGACGCCGATGCGCAACCTGCTTGCCAATTCCTGGATGATCAAGACCGACGGCAAGGCGCTGCTGGCGCTGATGCAGCACATCGAATTCGCCATTCTCGCGGCGATCGGCGTGCCGCTGTTGATGCTGATGCTGGCGGCGATCGCCGGCAACATGCTCCAGCATCGCCTGGTCTGGTCGGCCGAATCCCTGACACCGAAATTCAGCAAGATCTCGCCCGGCGCCGGCTTCAAGCGCATCTTCGGCAAGCAGGCTGCGGCGAATTTTCTCAAAGGCATCGGCAAGCTGGTGCTGC
The DNA here is from genome assembly GCF_001590795.1 of Bradyrhizobium sp. AT1. GTDB lineage: Bacteria > Pseudomonadota > Alphaproteobacteria > Rhizobiales > Xanthobacteraceae > Bradyrhizobium. Next base: position 1,916,133 of record NZ_JXDL01000001.1, on the reverse strand, counting down.
TCGGCGTGGTCATGACCATGATCCTGTGGCCGGAGCACCATCGCATGGAGGCGATGGTCCGGCTCGATCCGGCCGCCATGCTCGGCGCCAGCACCAGCATGACCGTTCACCTGCTCGGCGCGGTGGTCGCGGCGCTCGCGATCGTCGCCATCGCCGATTACTTCTTCCAGTACCGCAGCTGGTTCCAGCGGCAGAAGATGTCGCTCCAGGAGATCAAGGAAGAGTTCAAGCAGTCCGAAGGCGATCCGCACATCAAGGGCAAGCTCAGGCAGTTGCGCCAGCAGCGCTCCAAGAAGCGCATGATGGCGGCGGTTCCCAAGGCCTCGGTGATCATCACCAACCCGACCCACTATTCGGTGGCGCTGTCCTACGAGCGCGGCATGACGGCTCCGATCTGCGTCGCCAAGGGCGTCGACAACCTCGCCTTCAAGATCCGGGAGATCGCCCGCGAGCACGATATCCCGATCGTGGAGAACGTGCCGCTGGCCCGCGCGCTCTACGCCACCGTCGAGATCGATCAGGAAATCCCGGCCGAGCACTATCATGCGGTCGCCGAGGTGATCGGCTACGTCATGCGGCTGAAACAGGGATTCCGCGCCGGACGCGGCTAAAACCCCCGAAAAGGTCCGGAAATGGCTGTAATCTGGGAATCAGCGTACCTTTCAACATGGCTGCCCTTGCACCTCGGGGTCCTGATGAGGCAGGGATGGCCCGTGCGCGCGGCAGCGCGTTGATTCTCTGCCAACAGGCTGCGCCAGCTCGATATGACTGCTGAGACCGACCACGACCTCACACGCGAGCCCGTTGCGGCGCACGAGCCGTCGCCGCGCTCGGGCAGCATTGCGCTGGTGCTGCTGGTGGCCGCCGGCCTCGTCGCCGTCGCCGTCGGGCTGATGACGCTCGGGCGCGCGCAGGCGCAGCCCTATATTCTCGGCATCCTCGCCGTGCTGGCGATGGTCGGCCTGTTCAACCTGTTCGCCTTCGCCGCCGGCATCATCCGCTTCGCCGACCGCAACCTCGATGATCCCATCATTCGCCGCATTTCCGATCACGCGTTCGACGGGCTCGCGGTCACTGATAGCCGCGGTCACGTGGTCTATTCCAATGCCGCCTATCTGACGCTGACCGGCGCCAGCGGTGCGCAGGACGTGCGCCCGGTGGAACGCGTCTTCATCGGCAATCCCGACGTTTCCGAAGCCGTGTTCCGGCTGCTGAAGGCTGCCCGCGAAGGCAAGCGCCAGCAGGAAGAGGTGCGCATCTCCGGCCATGACGGCAGCCAGGGCCGCTGGCTGCGCATGCGCGTGCGTCCGCTCGGCACGGAAAAGCGCGAGGCGAAATACGCGGTGTGGTCGATCGCCGACATCACCCGCGACCGCGAGCGCCAGGAGGACGTGTTCCAGGAGCTCCAGCACGCCATCGAATATCTCGATCACGCTCCCTGCGGCTTCTTCTCGGTCAATCCGGCCGGCGAGCTCGCTTACGTCAACGCGACGCTGGCGAACTGGCTCGACTACGACCTCGCCGAGATCGGCTCGGGCGGGTTGAAGCTGACCGACATCGTCTCCGGCGACGGCGCCTCGCTGTTGACCTCGATCGTGGCGGTGCCGGGCGAAGTGAAGACGGAGGTCTTCGACATCGACCTGCGCATGCGCACCGGCAAGACCATGCCGGTGCGGCTCTATCACAAGCTCGCCTTCGGCGCCGACGGCGCGCCGGGCCCCTCGCGCACCCTCGTCATAAGCCGTGCCCGCGACGAGCGCAGCGATCCGGATCGTGCCGCCGAAGTGCGCTTCATGCGCTTCTTCGACCACACGCCGATGGCGATCGCGACCGTCGATCGGGCCGGCAACGTGGTGCGCGCCAATGCGCGCTATGCCAAGCTCGGCCAGGCGCTCGGGCTCGACAGCGCCTCCAAGTCGATCTTCCGCGCGGTCAATTCGCGCGACCGGCACCTCCTGATCGCGGCCATCAACCAGGCCGCCGATGGCCAGGCCGACGTCGCGCCGGTCGAGGTGGCGCTGGAGGGACCTCGGGAACGCTGGGGCCAGTTCTTCGTCACGCCGGTCGATGCCGCCGAGAACGAGGCGGAAGCCGCCATCGTGCACATGCTCGAGACCACCGAGCGGCGCGCGCTGGAGAACCAGATCAACCAGTCACAGAAGATGGAGACCGTCGGCCAGCTCGCCGGCGGCATCGCCCACGACTTCAACAACGTGCTCTCCGCCATCATGATGGCGAACGACTTCCTGCTGAACGCGCACAAGCCGACCGACCCGTCGTTCCAGGACATCATGCAGATCAAGCAGAACGCGACGCGCGCCGCGACGCTGGTGCGGCAGTTGCTGGCGTTCTCGCGGCGGCAGACGCTGCGGCCGCAGGTGCTCGATCTCGGCGACGCCTTGAGCGATCTTGCGATGCTGCTGCGCCGGCTGATCGGCGAGAAGGTCAAGCACGAGACCATCCACGGCCGCGATCTCTGGCCGGTCAAGGTCGACGTCTCCCAGTTCGAGCAGGTGATCGTCAATCTCGCGGTCAATGCCCGCGACGCCATGCCGGACGGCGGCAAGCTGATCATCCGCACCGCCAACGTCACCGCCGAGGAAGCGGCCAAGCTCGCCTACAAGGGCATGCCGGCCGCGGACTATGTCCGGATCGAGGTCTCCGACACCGGCACCGGCATTCCCGCCGACATCCGCGACAAGATTTTCGAGCCGTTCTTCTCGACCAAGGAAGTCGGCAAGGGCACCGGCCTTGGCCTTTCCACGGTCTACGGCATCGTCAAGCAGACCGGCGGTTTCATCTACGTCGATTCCGAGCCGGGCCAGGGCACCTCGTTCCAGATCTTCCTGCCGCGCCATCATGCCGAGCCTGAAGCGCAGGTCGAGCAGCCGGCGGCCGCGGTCAGCGCGACCAACGGTGCCGCGAAGGAAGCTGCGCCCGTCGAAGCCAAGCCGCGCACCGATCTCACCGGGCAGGGCACCATCCTGCTGGTCGAGGACGAAGAGGGCCTGCGCGCGTTGAACGCACGTGGCCTGCGCTCGCGTGGCTATACCGTGGTCGAAGCCGAGAACGGCGTCGAGGCCATGGAGGTGCTGGAGGAGCAGAGCGGTGGCATCGATCTCGTCGTCTCCGACGTCGTGATGCCCGAGATGGACGGCCCGACGCTGCTCAAGGCGATGCGCGAGAAGAATCCCGACATCAAGTTCATCTTCGTCTCCGGCTATGCCGAGGACGCCTTCGAGAAGAGCCTGCCCGAGGGCCAGCAGTTCGACTTCCTGCCAAAACCGTTCACGCTCAGCCAGCTCGTGGCGGCGGTGAAGGAGACGATGACGAAGCAGGGGTGAGGTTTCGCGAGAAGCTCGCGATGAGGGGGAGGGGCGGAAATCTCCCCCGAAACCGCCGGTAGCCGGTGACCACGGTTCCCCCGCCACCCGGCCAAGCCCCCGCCAAATATGGGCTTTTGCCACATCCCCGCGACTGAGGGCCGCAGCTGCAAGTTCCCAAACACACTTCACTTTTTGGGAAGTCTGCCCATCTTAGGGGCACGTCCCCATGCCGGGGATTTGGGAAACGCACATGAATTTCTCGCTACGCTCCCGCAATCTCTTCAAGACGCTCGCCGTCATGCTGGCGCTTGCGCTGCCGACAGCGCTCGTCATTTCGTCTGCCGACGCGCGCGTCGGCGGCGGCGGCTCGTCGGGCTCACGCGGCTCGCGCACCTTTTCGGCGCCCCCCTCGACCTCCACGGCGCCGGGCTCGGCCTCGCAGTTCAACCGTACCTACACCCAGCCGGGTGCAGGCATGAACTCGGCTGCGACCGCGCCCGCGCGCGGCGGCCTGTTCGGCGGCCGTGCCGGCGGCTTCATGGGCGGCCTTGCGGCCGGCTTCCTCGGCGCCGGCCTGCTCGGCATGCTGTTCGGCGGCGGCCTGTTTGGCGGCCTCGGCGGCCTGTCCTCGATCCTCGGCCTGATCATCCAGATCGTGCTGGTGGTGCTGGTGGTGCGGCTGGCGATGTCCTGGTGGCAGCGCCGTCACACGCCGCAGGCGGCTTATGCCAATGCCGACGCAGGCGCGGCTTCCGGACCGCAGCCGAACCAGCGCAGCGGCCTCGGTGGCGGTCTTGGTGGCTTCGGCTTCGGTGCCAATGCCAACAACGCGCCGCTCGAGATCAAGCCGGACGATTACGAATCGTTCGAGCGCCTGCTCGGTGAGATCCAGACCGCCTGGTCGAACGAGGACGTGGCCAAGCTGCACACGCTCGCGACGCCGGAAATGGTCTCCTATTTCGAGCAGGACCTCGGCCAGAACCGCGCACGCAACGTCGTCAACAAGGTGACCAACGTCAAGCTGCTGCAGGGCGACCTCGCCGAAGCCTGGCGCGAAGGCGAGACCGACTACGCCACGGTGGCGCTGCGCTTTGCGCTCACCGACAAGACGCTGGACCGCAACAGCGGCGCGGTCGTCGCCGGCAGCGAGCAGCCGGGTGAAGTCACCGAGGTCTGGACGTTTGCCCGCCGCCCCGGCAGCGGCTGGGAATTGTCGGCGATCCAGCAGACCAACTGATCGCAAGCGATCGAACGAGACAGGGCGTCGTGCTTCCGGCACGGCGCCCTTTTTCTTTTCGGCGTCTCGCATCGCCGCCTCGGAATAAGCGGGCGCGCCTCGGGTTGAAATCAGGCGGTCAACGACAAGCAACGGGAGGACGAGATGATCCGCATTGAAAGAACCGTGACGATTTCAGGCCTCGCGCTCGCCAAGGCTGTATTTGTAATGGCCTTGCTGGCGACGCCCTCGGCGCAAGCGCAGTCGGCCGACATGACGTTCTTCGTGACCTCCAATGGCCCGGGCAAGGGCGCCGATCTCGGCGGCCTCGAGGGAGCCGATGCGCACTGCGCGCGGCTCGCGCAAGGCGCCGGCGCGCCGTCTGGCAAGACCTGGCGCGCTTACCTCTCAACGCAGGCCGTCGACGGCAAGCCGGCCGTCAACGCCAAGGATCGCATCGGCAAGGGACCGTGGCAGAACGCCAAGGGCGCCGTGATCGCCAAGGATGTCGCCGAGCTGCACGGCTCCGCCAACAACCTCACCAAGCAGACTGCGCTCAGCGAGAAGGGCGAGGTCATCAACGGCCGCGGTGATACGCCGAACCGGCACGACATCCTGACGGGAACGCAGCCCGACGGCACCGCATTCGCGGCCGGTGACGACAAGACCTGCAAGAACTGGACATCGAGCACGCAAGGCGCGGCGATGGTCGGCCACGCCGATCGCCAGGGCCTGCGCGACGACGAGCCGTCAAAGTCCTGGAACAGCTCGCACCCCTCGCGCGGTCCCGACGGCGGCTGCTCGCAGGCCGACCTGAAGAGCACCGGCGGCGACGGGCTGCTGTATTGTTTCGCGGCAAACTGAACTGAGGCACCAAGTTCTCTCCTCCGTCATTGCGAGCGGAGCCAAGCAATCCAGAATCCTTCCGCAGAGGCGGACTGGATTGCTTCCGCCTTCCAAGGCTTCGGCGGATAAGGCGCTGCGCTCGCAATGACGCGTGGGCTGCGCGAGCGCTCCGTCTCACTCTCACGGAACCTCCGGCCACATGCTACATTGGTCCGATCGCTCCCACGCTGACGGACCTCTCCCATGAAATACGAGCTCTACTACTGGCCCGAGATCCAGGGCCGCGGCGAATATGTGCGGCTGGCGCTGGAGGAGGCTGGCGCGGCCTATGTCGACGTCGCGCGCGGTTCGCGCGGGACGGCTGCCATGATGAAGATGATGGACGTGCAGAAGGGCACGCCACCCTTTGCGCCGCCGTTCCTGAAAGCGGGCAAGCTCGTCATCGGCCAGACCGCCAATATCCTGCTCTATCTCGGCAGCCGGCACGGTCTCGCGCCGAAGACGGAGGCCGGAAGACTCTGGGTACACCAGCTCCAGCTCACGATCACCGACCTCGTGGTCGAGATCCACGACACCCATCATCCGCTCGGACCCTCGCTCTATTACGAGGACCAGAAGCCGCCCGCGAAGAAGCGCACGGCCGATTTCTGGGACGAGCGGGTGCCGAAATATCTCGGCTATTTCGAGCAGCTTCTCGACGAGAACGGCGGCGCTTACGTCACCGGCCGCAGGCTGACCTATGTCGACCTCTCGCTATTCCAGATCGTCGCGGGGCTGCGCTATGCCTTTCCCAAGCGCATGAAGGCGTTCGAGACGGACATCCCTAGCCTCGTTGCCCTGCACGACCGGGTCGCCGAGCGGCCGAACATCAAGACCTATCTCGCAAGCCCGCGCCGCATCCCCTTCAACGAGCAGGGCATCTTCCGCCGCTACAAGGAGCTCGATAATTAGCCGGTCCGGAGGGAGGCTGGCGGCAGCCCCCGTTCCGGACCGGCCGCTTCGGGCGCGATCAAGCGCCCGAACGCGTCGTGGCCGGGGAGCATCCGTGAACGCTCCGGCGCAGGCCGCTTGTCTGGATCATCGGAGACGGGTGAAAGATCGTGCTCGTCGGGGCAGGGTGGCTTGCAGAACATCGTCGTCTCCCGTCGCAAAGGTGCGGTTCCCTTAGCGGGACTCGCTTGCTGCGACGTCAGTCGATCGGAGGAGGCGGAAGAGATTTTGATGTGGTGGCGCCTTCACCAGACGCCCGGCAGCAGGCGATAGCGCACCCGTGATGCGTAGTCGGCGTAGCCCGGCAGACCCTCGCGCAGGGTGCGCTCCTCGATGCCGATGCGGATCGCGAACAAGGCGGCGAAGACCGGGACCATCACAAGCCCCCACCACGAGCCCAGCAGCAACGGCACGCCGGTGAAGAACAGGATCATGCCGCTATACATGGGATGACGCACATGGGCGTAGGGGCCGCTCGAGATCACGTGTTGCGCGCGCTCGGCTTGCAGCTTCACCACGGGGGCAGCGAATGAATTCTCGCGGAAGACCCACATCGTGAACGATGTCGAGGCCAGGAACAGCGCGAAGCCGACAGCCTGGAGCGCGACCGGCATGTCGGACGATTGAATGCGCCTGTCGACGCCGATCAGTGCCAGCCAGGCCAACATCGCAACCACGAAGACGCTCATGAACACCTTGTCGGCGGCGGGCTGGTCCTTTTGCAGGACCGGCCGCAGACGCTCGGCGAGCAGCGCCGGATCGATCCGGTAGAGCCACCAGCCGCAGAGCGGGCCGAGCAGGGTGCAGGTCGCGAGGAACGCCCAGGCCGATGGCCAGCGCAAGGTCCCTGCGGATGCGAACAGCAGCGCGCCCATCGCGACGGTGGTGATGGTGTTCTGCAGCAGCAGTCTGGCGATCATGGTCGATCTCGTCCCATCGCACGCTGGCGCATGGATGGCATTTGTTTCCGGCAAACATGCGGCCGCGACGCGAGAGGGATTGGGGGTCAGACCTTGATCGGCGGCGTAAAGGCCGCGATGAGCCGAACCAGATCCGCCTGCCGTTTGGTTCCGGTCTTGACGAAGATCCGCGCAAGATGGGTCTTGATGGTCGTTTCGGCGATGCCCATGCTTCTGGCGACGTCAGGAACCCCGCCGATCTCGACAATGGACAGGAAGACGCGCAGCTCGGTCGGCGTCAGCTTGAACAGCTTGCGGATCAGGTCGGGCGCGACGATCGTGTCCAGGGCGGCCTTGCTGACGAACAGCACGGCGCAGGCGTCGTAGCTGGCCCCGAATCTCTGCCGGCGCCCGGCGGTCAGAGGCAGCAGATGCCCGACATAATGCGAGCCGTCGCGGGCCGCCAGATGCAGCGAGATGCTCGCGCTCGTCATCGCCCGGTCGCCGAGAACCGTGCCCGCCAGCGCCTGCCGTAGCACACGATCGGCATTCGGATCGGACGTCACGAGCCGGCCGCGGACCGAACGAAGCACGTCGGCCTCGTCCAGGATCTCGCGCGCGCTCGCATTGAAATGCGTGATGTGACCCTCGGCATCGAGCAGCAGCACGGCGGTTCGCAGCGCGTCGAGCGTGCGGACCGAATTCGTCTCGAATGCGTCCTGCTGCTGCAGCTTCTGTCTGACCAGCATGGCTCGCTGCACGTGCGGCGCGAAGTGGGAGATCACTTGGTACATCCTGCGGTCGACAGGGCCGCCGGCCCTCATGATCGAGAGGCGGGATATTCCCTCGGCGGATTTGTCCAGCAGGATATTGGCGGCGTCTTCGAGGCCCTGCGGCTTCGTCCATTCGTTGTAGAACATGGTGGTGCGGAATTCGTCGGCGTCGATCCAGTCCCTGATGGTCTGGATCTGGCCGACCGGGGCATGCAGCACCGCGCGCGACGGATCGAACGGCTCGTAGGTTTCGATGTAGGACTGAATATAGGCGGGGTCGACGCCGACGGCATGCGCGATCACGGGCTCGCCGGCGGCTCCGATCCGGACCAGGCCGCCGCTCTGGCCGCCGGCCATGTCGACGATGCTACGAAGCGTCGCCGGCCACCGCGAATCGTCGAGCGCGGCATCGTAGATGTCCGCGACCAGCGACAGCTGCTGTTCGGTCATTTCCATCGGCTTGTTCCACAAACGCATGTATGGGCTCGTTCGCCCTCACAGATGACACGCCGGATGTGGAAATTTGATGAGCCGGATCACACTTCAAACCGCGCTCCGAGCTGGAGGCGGCGGACCGCTAGTCCCCCCTGTGCGAAGGGAAATCATCGCGCAACCGGCCGCGATGCGTCCGGACGCGAGACAAGCCCGATCGACAGGATCGGGCGGTCCGTCGTCGCACGGCGCGATCAGGCGAGCTGATCGATCCGCGTGCCCTGGCCCGGCGGCAGCGGCGCGGGCGGCTGCGGCTTGTAGGTCGGGTCGGCGTCCTTGGTCTTGGTCTGGTCGTCCTGCTGCTTGGTCGTGTCGTAGCTCGGTACCACGATCGCGATCGGCGGCGGTGCCACGGTAGAAACCTTCATCCGCAAATCCTCACACATGGAAACAATTCAGTCTGCGCCGTGAGGAGCGAAAATTCCTTCAAGCCAATCGTTAAAATGCGAGGGATCTGGCTGCGCTCGCAATGACGGAGTGTATGGCGAGCGGCGTCGCGATGCGTGCGCCGCAAGCATGCGGAACGAGCGGCCTTGCCCCTTCTATTCGTCCTTGCCGCGCGTGATGGCGATGGACGCGTCCTTCTTGGTGCGGGTGCATTCCATGTTGAGGCGCCGATAGCGCATGCTGATCTTGTCGCCGCGGAGCAGGCCCATCCGCTTCAGGCAGCGTGTCGCGCCCGTCGTGGTATCGTCCTTGGTGACGGTGAAGACGATCGCGGCCATCGATCCCACCAGTGCATAGAATTCCGGCGTGGGCTTGCGATCGCCCTTGGCATAGAGCTCGATGGAATATTTGTCGCCGCGGCAGCCGACCGACAGCTCCTTGGCAGCGGGATGCGTGAGGTAGACGACGTTGGCGGCCCGGAAATTCACTTTCAGGCGGTCGACCTGGTTCGCCAGCTCCTTGGCGCTGTCGTCGCAGCGATCGGCGCGCGCGGGCGAGGTGAGGGTCACAAGGCCGGTGATGGCGGCGGCGAGCAGGATCGCGCCGCGGACGTTCAAGTTCAATGTCATGATGAAAAGCCCCTTAGGGCGCACATTCAAGCGTCGTCGGACGCGAAGTGCAAGGGTGGGATCTGGCCTTTCCACGTGCTGCGCCAATGCCTTCCCGAGCCCTGGCCGCCCTCTCTGATGCGTGTCGGGTCCCTTCCTTTTCGGTGCAAAATGGGCTTAGAACGCTTCTACGCGAGGGCCGGCCCGTGGCCCCAAACCCCTGGATTCGCCCATGAACGCTCCCACCGCCTTCCCCGACCAGTCCAAGCCCGTTCCGCCCTACAAGCACACCCCGCTGTTCCCGCTGGGCAAGGACGAGACGCCCTACAAGAAGATCACGGCCGAGGGCGTCCGGGTCGAGAAGGTGCTGGGCAAGGACATGCTGGTGGTGTCGCGCGAGGCGCTGCGGGCGTTGTCGGAGGCGGCTTTCGGCGACATCAACCATTACCTCCGCCCCGGCCATCTGAAGCAGCTCCGCGCGATCCTGGAGGACGGCGAGGCGAGCCCCAACGACAAGTTCGTCGCGCTGGACTTTTTGAAGAACGCCAACATCGCGGCCGGCGGTGTGCTGCCGATGTGCCAGGACACCGGCACCGCGATCATCATGGGCAAGAAGGGCTGCAACGTCATCACCGACGGCGACGACGAGGCGGCGCTGTCGGAAGGCGCGCGCGATGCTTACCTGCGCCGCAACCTGCGCTACTCGCAGGTCGCGCCGCTTTCGATGTACGAGGAAAAGAACACCGCCAACAACATGCCGGCGCAGTGCGAGATCTACGCCGAAGGCGATGACGCCTACAAGTTCATGTTCATGGCGAAGGGCGGCGGTTCCGCCAACAAGAGCTTCCTGTTCCAGGCGACGCCCTCGGTGCTGACCAAGGACCGGCTGCTCGCGTTCCTGAAGGAGAAGATCCTCACCCTCGGCACCGCGGCGTGCCCGCCCTATCACCTCGCCATCGTGATCGGCGGCACCTCGGCCGAGCTCTGCATGAAGACGGTGAAGCTCGCCTCCGCGCGCTATCTCGACGCGCTGCCGACCCACGGCTCGCCCGACGGCAACGCCTTCCGCGACGTCGAGATGGAGAAGGAAATCCACAGGATGACGCAAAGCTTGGGAGTCGGCGCGCAGTTCGGCGGCAAATATTTCTGCCACGACGTGCGCGTGATCCGCATGCCGCGTCATGGCGCATCGCTGCCGATCGGGCTTGGCGTGTCCTGTTCGGCCGACCGTCAGGTGCTCGGCAAGATCACCAAGGACGGCGTCTATCTCGAAGAGCTCGAGCACAATCCGGCGCAGTACCTGCCCGAGGTCGAAGAGGCGCTCGGCGGCGAGGTCGTCAAGATCGACCTCAATCAGCCCATGAAGGACATCCTGGCGACGTTCTCCAAGCATCCGATCAAGACGCGGGTCTCGATGACCGGCACCATGATCGTGGCGCGCGACAGCGCACACGCCAAGCTGCGCGAGCGGCTGGAGAAGGGCGAGCCGCTGCCGGATTACTTCAAGAACCACCCGGTCTATTACGCCGGTCCCGCCAAGACGCCCGAAGGCTACGCCTCCGGCGCGTTCGGTCCGACCACTGCGGGGCGCATGGATTCCTTCGTCGACCAGTTCCAGGCCGCCGGCGGCTCCATGGTGATGGTGGCCAAGGGCAATCGGGCACCTGCCGTGCGCGAGGCCTGCAAGAAGTATGGCGGCTTCTATCTCGGCTCGATCGGCGGCGCGGCGGCGAACCTTGCCGAGCACTGCATCAAGAAGGTCGAGGTGCTCGAATATCCCGAGCTCGGCATGGAAGCGATCTGGCGCATCGAAGTCGTCGACTTCCCGGCGTTCATCATCATCGACGACAAGGGCAACGACTTCTTCAAGGAGTTGAATCTGGGCTGAGTCGGCGTTCCCCGGACGCTGCGCAGCATGAAATGCTGCGCTGCTGATCCGGGGTCCAGGCGGGCGCATGGGTCCCGGCTCTGCGGAGCAGCGTTGCACGCTGCACCGCGTCCGGGACACGAGCGTGGTGTTAGCTCGCTCTATCTCCCTAACTGCAAGTCGTGACCTGGTTCGAGCACAACGCGCGCCACCAGCCGCGGACGCCGTCGTGGCTCTCGACCAGGCCCCAATAGCCGCTGCAGGCGAGAATGCGCTTCGGTCCGCCGTCACCGTCGATCGGGCCGCCGAGCTCGCGCTGCGCCGGCATCCATTTGGCGTCGACGAAGGGCGCCTGAAACAGGCCGCCGGCGCGCGTGCCGCCATTCGCGTAGTTCGCGCCGACCTTGTTGGAAGCAACCCAGCCGCGCCCGGCATAGGGCTTTGGCGCGTTGCGCGGATATCGCTTCTCGTCCTCGTAGTCCTTGCCCGGTGGCTTGGCTCCTTCGATCAGAAACCAGCCGTCCTTGAAGCCGATGATGCGGAATTCGGTGAGCCAGCCGCCATCGGGCGTGTTCTCGGCGCCACCGAGCTTGAGCCGATAGGGCGGCGGCAGCGTGCCGAGCACGCGCGCTTTCACCGACGGCTCGGCGCACGTTGAGGCCGCCCGGATCCTTGTCGACCGACCATGCGCCGAGACTGCAGGGCTCGGTGCCCTCGGGAAGTGTTGAGCGCTTTGCGGCGAGATCGGCGTGCAACGTTGCGAAATCGGTGTCGTCGTTGCCGGGATCGCTGCGCGGCTGCAACTCGGCTGACACTGCGCGTGTCGCATCCGCCGTCAGCGTGACGACGAGGGCCTGACGCGCGGCGAACACGCTGGCCGGTGTCTTCGGATCGTTTGATGTTGCCGGATAGACGGCGAGGTAACCGGTCGCACCTTCAGTACGATAGGCGTGGCCTGCGACGTAGCCCGCCGGCACCAGGGCGAGCGCGCTTGCGCGCCACGCCGGTTCGCTGTCATCCGCGCGCGCCGCTTGGGTCGCGACGCACAGCATCGTCACCGCGATGAGACGGAGCACGCGCATGACGGCTGCGCGGCCTTACGCGCGAGCGCCCGTGAAGGGGAAGCTGCCCATCGGGCCGATGCCCATCTCGCCGCTGATGCTGTCGCCGGAGACGGTGCCGGTGAATTCGAGCGTGAGCGGCATCGGCTTGTCGATCGAGACCTTCCAGGAGACGTTGTCGCCGGAGACGGTGCCGTCGAAAATCTCGGTGGTATTGCCTTCCGCGCCCTGCGTGCCCGTCAGCGTGCTGCCGGCCGCCTTCAGGCTCAGCGTCGCCTGGCGCTCGCCCATCGGCGTCGTCATGGTCAGATTCCAGTTGCCGTCTACGGCCATTCCCGTCTCCCGAACAAATCCCGGCGGACCGCGACCATCCGCGGCCAGTCCTTGAGCGAGCCTATATCCCAACTCGCAGCTCCTGCCTAACCCCTGCGATCGGACATTTAAGCGCGGGCCGCGGCGCGTTTCCGGCTGGTGACGATGAGCCGGAGCACAACGTATTGAATGGCGAAGGCGAGGATCTTGGCGCCGCCGGCGACCACCGTGAGATAGAACGCCCACAGCTTCAGATCGCCGGTGGAGGCGACGGCGATCATGCCGATGCCGATCACGAACATCAGCCCCGCCCAGGCATAGCCTGCAGCCGTCACATATTCCGGAACGGTCTCGACGACGATCGGCGGCATGTAGCGCAGCATCCAGCCGCGCTTGAGCATGATCGCGCCGATCGCGAAGTGCGCGATCGAAGGCTTTGCCAGCATGAAGCGGGGATCGTTGGTCAGCAGCGTGATGGTGCCCAGCACGACGACGAGCGCGAGGCTCGCATAGGTCATGTAGTTGAGCTGGTGCCCCTTGACGCGGGCATAGACCACCTGCGCGACCGCGCCGGCGACCGCCACCGAGGTTGCCAGGACGACGTTGTCGGTGACGAGGTAGATGACCAGGAAGACGATGGCGGAGAGGAAGTCGGAGGCGAGGCGGGCGAATACGGCCTTCATCGTCGATCCTGTTCAGCGGGCGTTGGGCAATGCGCGGGCGGGCGTACCGTACTTGATCTGGCGATACCCGGGATACCATTTTGTGAAATAGATCGCGCTGTTGCGCGCGGCAAAGGCGACCGCAAGGCTCGACCAGAGCGGCAGGCCGGGAACATAGAGCAGCACGAGATTGGCGGCCGCCATCAACAGCGCGGCCAAGGTCCAGGCGCCGGTGATGACGTAATTGGCCGTGAGAAAGCCGGGCATGGCCGCGGTCTCGGCCGGCACCGATTCAAGCGCATATTGCAGCGTGAAGGGACGGCGGACCAGGAGCGAGCCGAGCGAGATGATGAAGACGCCGAGATCGACTGCCAGCTTGACACCGAGCGTGCCGAGCTGCGGGTCGAGTAGCGCGAGATAGAGGCCGATGCCGGCGAACACGACAGCCGAGCCTGCGGCCAGCATCTTCACCGAGCGACCGCAAGCCACGTCGATCGCGACGGTGACGAGGCAGATCGCGGAGGCCGCGAACACGCTCACCCCGGCCGACGTCACCAGCATCAGGAAGCTGTAAGCGCCGTAGGGCGCGAGGATCAGGAAAATCGTCATGGGCCGCCTCGGTCAGGCCAATCTTTACGATGTAAAGATCAATAATTCAAGCGCGGCGCCGGGTCAAGCGAAATCTTTACAGTGTCAAAATGACGTAGGCGACGTGTAGAAGCTGAATGGCCGCAATGGCTTGCTCGGAAGCCTCCTCCGCCAATTCCGTCCAGGGCAGGTGCGACAGGATCGGAAGCGCGCAGGCGATCGCGAGGCCGAGGGCGAGCAGGACGCCGCCGTTGAAGATGACCTGGCCTCTCCGGGCTGGGCCGCTCCGCCGCAGCCGTATCATCTGGGCGGCAGCCATTGCACAGATCAGGGCGAAGACGGCGAGGACGTCTGCGGTGAGCGAGGGCATCTGATAGGCCTCTTTGATGACGTTTGACGGGCGCTACTGCGCGTTCACCCAATTGCCGTGAAATCCGTCGGGCACGCGATGGCCGAGCTGCACCAGGGCGACGGGGCCTGCCTCGACATCGGTGGCGTTGAACACTGCGAGGTCGCTGCGGTTCTCGCGCGCCCGCCAGACCACCGCGAGCAGCCAGCCGTCGCCCTCGGTCGCATCCTTCGATCGCTCGACGAATACGGGTTCTGAGATGGTATCGCCGGCGGGGAGCAGATATTGGCCGAGCCGCCTGCCATTGCCATCGACATGGACGACGCCGGAGAGCGCGCCGAACATCGGCAGTTTCGGATTGGCGCAGGCGTACCAGCCGTGGCGGTTCTTCAGCCCGGCGCGGCGGTCGTCGATGCGCGGGAATTCGCCGGTGAGATCGTCGAGGTAGGTCTGCTGGAAGCGATCGGTGTTGCCCGACAGATCGAAGGTCCAGCGGCAGTGCCGGGCGCGCGACTTCTCCGGATCGGTCGGCCGGCCGTCGGGATGCGGAAACAACGGCGCTTCCTCGAACTGCATGACGTCGGCGACGATGCGGTTGTCGTCCTCCCACGCATTCATGATGTGGAAGACGTAGCAGGCTTCACCGCGAAACCAGACAATGTCCTTTGCCGTGCCGCTCCGCTTCATCACCCCGACATAGGCGCCCTTGTCCGGCTCCCAGGCGTAGGGCGGCCGTCCGCTCATCGCCCGCTCCATGCTGCCGGTGATCGGCAGGATCGGAAACAGCACATGGTTCGCGGTGACGATGAAGTCGTGCACCATGCTGGCATAGGGCGCCTCGAACCGTTCGAAGCGCGTCGCCTTGCCGGAGGCATCGATCGAGCCGTAGGAGAGGGCAGGCGTCAGCGGACCCGCCGCGTTGTAGCCGAAGAACACCAGCTCGCCGGTGACGGGATCGATCTTCGGATGCGCGGTGAAGCTGCCGGCAACGCGGCCCTGATAGTTGTGATAGCCGCGCGTCGCCAGCGTGCCCGGCTCGATCTCGGTCGGCAGATGCGCTTCTTCGAGCGCCAGCAGCTTGCCGGCGTGGAAGATGATGTTGGTGTTGGCGACGCCGCCGTCGGTGAGATCAGCCGGGGCATCCGGCAGCTTGCGGCCGAAGCCGCCGAACAAGGCGCGGCCGGCATCGTGCTCGGCCAGCCATTTCGGCGTGCGGACCCAGCGATTGCGATAGCTGGCGCGGCCGTTCTCGAGGTGGAACGCATGCAGCATGCCGTCGCCGACGAACCAATGCGCCCCGGGAGAATCGAACTGCGGATTGGGGCCGTTGCGATAGAGCACGCCGTTCAGCTCGCGCGGCAGCTCGCCGATGACCTTGAGGAATGGCGCGTCCGCTTCGAACGGGATCGGCGCGATGTTGTTGCGGCGCTCGGCGACGGCGTCGTGCTGCACGGCATATCCTCCCTATCTTTACATCGTAAAGATCAGATAACGCCGATTGTCGTTTCGGTCAAGCGAAATCTTTACACTGTCAATATTGCGTCATATAGCTTGCAAATGGCCAAGACAGACACCAAGAGCGAAACCGCGCGACGCCCGCGTGCCCCCAGAAGAGCGACATCGACCGCGGCATCGCGTCCCTCGCGCCGCGCAGCGAGTGCGAAGTCCGAGACGCCCTATCATCATGGTGCGCTGCGTGAGGCGCTGCTCCAGGCCGCCGAACGGGTGCTGGAACGGGAGGGGCTCTCCGGCCTCACCTTGCGCGCGGTGGCGCGCGAGGCGGGCGTCTCGCATGCCGCGCCAACCCATCATTTCGGTGATCTCACCGGGCTCCTCAGCGAGCTTGCGGCCGTCGGCTTCCGTCAATTCAACGCCGCGATGGCCTCGTCCTCGGACGCGGCCAGCACCCCGCTCGAACGCGCCCTGGCGCGGCCGAAGGCCTATGTCGCCTACGCGCAGGCTCATCCGGGCATGTACGGCATCATGTTCCGCACCGAGCGGCTCGATTATTCCAGGCCCGCGCTGCACGAAGCGGCCGAGGCTTCTTTCGCCGGACTTGCGAATGCCATCGGCGCGATGCGGCAGGAGCAGATCAGCGAAGATGCGCTGACGCTGAACCAGGGCGCGGCGATCGCGCGTGCCTGGTCGATGGTGCACGGCTTCACCACGCTGCTGCTTGACGGACGGCTCGCGGATATTTTGGGCCGTTTGCCCGAGGGCACCACGGCCGAACGCCTGCTCGAGGCGATGCTGACGGCGCCCATCGCGGGAAAGCCGTCCGGCGTCTGATCAACAGTCGAGCGCAACTCTTGCCATGATCCGGCGTTGACGCCGCATGGCAAAGAAAGCACGCGCTCCCTGGAAACGTTCGAATCCCCGCAAGCGGGCCGGCAAGGCCTCCAAGCATCTGAGCCCGGCGCAAAAATCGGCGGCGAAAGCGCGCGCCCGCCGCGCCGGCCGCCGCTATCCCAACCTCGTGGACAACATGCGCATGGCAGCGAAGAAGAAGTCCTCCAAGAAGAAGACGACCAAGAAGATCTCCAAGAAAGCTTCGAAGTCGAAATCCTCGAAAGCAAAGTCGAGGACGTCAGCGAAGAAGACCCGCAAGCGCACCGCGAAGAAGGCCAAGTCTCCCAAGCACCGCGTATCCGCGCGCGAAAAGGATCCGCGCGGCGGCCTGACCGCAGCGGGCCGCAAGGCGTTCGCCCGCAAGCAGGGCGCCCATTTGCGGCCCGGCGTCACCAAGCCCGAGTCAGAGATGACGCCGCAGGAGATGCGGCGGAAAGGCAGCTGGGCCGTTCGCTTCTATGGCCGCGCGAAACTGCCGCCGCTGGTCGATGCGAAGGGGCAACCGACCCGGCACGCGCTGTCGGCCCATGCCTGGGGCGAGCCGGTTCCCAGGACGGCGGCGGCGGCACGGCGGATTGCGGCGAAGGGCGAGCGGCTGCTGGCGCGCTATCGGCGTGCCAAGGCGAGAGGCTAACGCATCGTCGCCAGCTCGACCGCGCGGCCGCGCGTGCCGATGATCTTCACCTCGTCCTTGCCGCAAGCGAAGCTGCGGGCGAAATCGTCCGCGGCCTTGCGCGCGAGCTCATTGGCGGTCGGGTTCGCAATCGCATCGACATAGGCGACGTGGCAGACCGGGCCCGGCGGCAGCCGGGTCACGACCAGCATGGCCTTGGTGTTCGGCCGCCCCTGCTTGTCGGGATCGCCGTTGTCGGCGATGTGCCAGCGCTGGATGATCGCGAATGGCTTTTCGCCCACGGAGCGCCACTCGATCGTGGTCTCCGATGAATTGAACGGGCCGAACCAGACCTTGGCGGCGGGTTCTTCGGCGGCAGCCTTGCGATTGCGGCCGACCGAGACGGTTTCGCGCAGATCGTCCTCGGCGATCAGCACCAAGAGGCCGTCCTTGCCCGGACAGCTGCGCGTCGTGCTGCCGTCGAGCTCGCTGGGCTTGCCGATGGGGCGGCAGTTCTTTGGCGCCGTCGAGGTGTAGGTGCTGCCCACGGATTGGGCGTCGGCGCCGTTCAGGCCGATGCAACTGATCAAGGCGGCGAGGCCAATGCGGGCGATAAGGTTCATCATGAGGGCTTTGACGGTACGGGAACTCCGTACCATCAGACGTCTTCATTGTGGGCAAGGTTCAAACAGGGGTGGGATAGGCCTGACAGCGGCGCGGAATCGTTCTAGAAGAGCGGCTTCGCCTGAGGCATCGTGCCTCGTTCGCGTCCTCTTTTCTCTTGATCATGCCAGCCATCGCTTCCAGCAAATCCTATCGCGTCGGCCGTTCCAAAACCGGGCTCGGCCTCTTCGCCACCAAGCCAATCAAGAAGGGCACAAGGATCATCCGCTATTTCGGACCGATCCTGGATTCGCGGATTCCAGCCCACGACGAGATCGAGAACAAATATCTGTTCGAGCTCAACGGCCGCTGGACCATCGACGGCTCGGTGCGCAAGAACCTGGCCCGCTACATCAACCATTCCTGCCGCCCTAACGCCGAGTCCGACGTTCGCCCGCGCGAGCGCAAGGTGTTCATCAAGGCGATCAAGAACATCGAGCCGGGCGACGAGATCAACTACGATTACGGCACCGATTATTTCAAAGCCTATCTGAAGCCGATCGGCTGCAAGTGCGAGTCCTGCGAGAAGAAGCGCAAGAAGCTGCGCGCCGAGGCGCGGGCGGAAGCCGCCAAGGTGAAGGCGCGCAAGGCGAAGAAGGCAGGCGCGAAGAGTTCGACGACCAAGGCCGTCAAGAAGAGGCTCAACGGCACTCACTTCGCCGGCAAGGCCGGCCGCGGCAAGGCATAGTGTATCGGCAGTAACGCGTGCCGCCCTTCCACCCTCCGGGCTCGCTCAGGGGCGCTGGGCGGCTGCTGTTAAGGTGGCGGCAGTTCATCTGGGTTAGCGCAGCGCTTCAGTAGTTTTGCCTTCAGCGGCCGTCTCATGGCCTCTAGCTCGTTCTTGAGGCGATCGATGTGGTAGTCGATCTCAACGTCGCCGGCGCATCGCGGCGTCACGTATGCAGTTAGAACGGCGCGAACCGCGACACCGCTCGCGTTGCTATCGAAATCGAAAGTCTTTGGCATATGCTGCCTCCTGAGTTTTGCCAGAGACAGCAAAGCAGTGTGGTTCCGGATTGAACAGTGGCGATTCGAGCGCCTAATCAGAGATCATTAGGGGGCTCACGCGAAAGTGCACTTCCTTCAGGTTGGCGCTCAATCTCGTGTGCAGAAGTTGCTGTGCGTTCCTTTGTAATAGGTCGTATGAAACCCCTTTCTGACAGAGTGTCCTCGCTCGTCGAGATAGAAATCAGGGTTGTGCGCAGCTGCGCCTGAACCTCGAAAGACACCATGGTTGCAGAAGCACGGCGCGCCGTGCGGCGTGTACCGTGAGCAAGGCGCCATCCCGGCAGTATATTGAACCGGAGCAATCAATGAGGCGTCGGGGCGTTCGCTGACGAAATTGCCTGAGGGGTGAAGCAGACCCGCTAGAGCAACGAGAATGAGAGCGTTCACCGCTAAAGTCCTTCTGGTTGAAAATCTTAGCTAAGCGCAATTTTCGAGCGATCGCAAACCTTGCCAAGAGCAGGTTGGCCACTTTCCCTCAGGACTCCGCAGCGTAGGTTCGATCACCGGCCACAACCGGCCCACTTCGAAATGTTCGCTTAGGTTCGCTAGTGAGAGCGGGACCAAACTCTCCAACTCGCTCCGTCAGGCGTAGTGGTTCGCTTCCCTTCAACAGATCGAGGAGATAATGGGTACGGTGGATAACCCTGCCCAGTTCCGGCTGGTCCGTCTTACCATCGCTCTGTCAACCTCAAGGAGCGATTCGAAATGGACCTAGATTGTAATGCCTACTTGGTCGGCCGCGGCTATATGCCTCTACGCAGCGCAATCAGGCGCATCAAACGACGATCTCCCGGCGAGTTTCCTTGCTTCCCAATTTTCTGCGAGGGCGACCCGGATAGCTTTACCTTGGCGGAAATAGACGCGATGGACGATCCGGCAGAGGAGTAGGGCACGTCCCTCAAAGGCGATGTGGCTGCCGCCCATGACGACGGCGGATGCGAATAGCTTCCAGGGGCGTGCGGCAATGCTTCTCAAGGAGAGGCGTCGGGCAAAACACCCAAAACCCGTCAACCCCTTTCGCCAAAAATATATCGCTTTTCCGAAATTCGGATTTGTGGCATACGTTTTCCATCCCGGCCCTGCCAGAGGGGCGCTTCGCGATCGTCACGAAATGCGGGCCGGGGTGCGGTGGACGCGGTAGCGCCGGCGCGGTTGCGTGGGGACAGGGGCGGGCGACCGCTGAGTCCCGGCATAACGCGCATACGACACGGCGCGGTCACAGCGGTTTGGTCGATGGTCTGGGGTGCGCACACTAAGCCCCGGGCGCTGAGGTCAGGCCGTCCGCGGACGGAGAAGTCGTGTGGTCCCGACGCCCGCGGTTCTGGCGTCAAGCCTCGCGGTGATGCAGCGGCCAACCGGCACGCGCATCGAACAGCGGCGAGGTGACGGGGGCAATAGTGCAACGCTCCCCGAGGAGAGCGCGAAGGACACCGTTAAAACCATCCGCGCAGGGAAGGCCGGGCGACCGGCATCACCTGTAGTCCTCCCCGTGTGCATTTCCTTGTACACGGACTCGGGTGCCGCCGGCGCCCGGCCTTCCCTGCGCCCTTTGGTAAGATAGAGGGCGCCCAACGACAGCAAGCCTCGGGCACAATCTGCCGCGAGATTGCCAAGGCGTGTCTGCCATGAATCTCCCCGTTGAAAGAGCAATTTGGTGCCGCATATTCCGCTCGTCATGACAATTGTGGAAACGGGTGTGCAAAAAACACGGTCTCGTGCCCCGGACGCAGCGCAGCGCTTCTTCAGCGGTGCGCTGCTGAGCCGGGGCCCATGTATCCGCGAGCGATCCGTGTGGCATGGGTCCCGGCTCTGCGCAGCAGCGCAAGAGCGCTGCAGCGCGTCCGGGACACGAGAGGGTCACGCGACCGCAACGGTGCTGCTACGCCGCAACCCCACATATTGCAGCTCGGCAAACACGCCGGTGGCGATGGCCTGCGCGACGACCATGAGCTCGCCGGCGATATTCGGCGACACCGCGCCGGAGAACAGCAGCGCGATGCTGCCGATCGTCCAGGCCGCATTGCCTACCACGACCAGCAGCACCAGCGGCTTCGCCACCGAGGCGCGCGAGGCCAGCCAGCCGACCAGCGCGGCATAGGCGATCAGGAACAGGCCGGTCTCGCGCAGCAATGCTTCCGGCAGATTGAACAGAGCCGCGAACGCGCTCGCGCCGAAGGTGAAGCCGAGCGCGGCGACGCCGCTGAAGATTGCGTCGGCGAGCAGGGCGCGGCGGAGGAAGGTGGATGCGTCGATCATCGGTAGTCTCCTTGGCTGGGCTGGGGTGAAATTCACTGCCGTCCGCGCCACCAGGCGCGGAGCAGGCGGGCGAGGCGGAACGGGCAGAGGCTCCTGCCGACGCCATGCTCGAAGGCGATGACCTGCGCGACCACGTAGTCACCGGTCGAATGCACCAGCGGCTCGGGCATGTTGAGGCTGCGCGCCAGCAGGCGGGTGGCGAGCGTCATGGCCCACGGAAGAACGTGGTCGGCGACGGTCCGGTACAGCAGCAGCGCGATCATGGTCATCTCCTGTTGCGACCGAAGATGCGCTGGTCCGAGAGCCAATTCGATTACCTCCCTGGTAATGGAAGGGCCGAAATCTGCGTGATAGGTTTCCGATCATGAACGCACATGCATCCACGGCACGGTCCGAACGCAGCCAGCCGGTCCATATCGGCGACCATTTGCGCGAATGGCGGCAGCGCCGCCGCATGAGCCAGCTCGATCTCGCCGGCGAAGCCGAGATTTCGGCGCGGCATCTCAGCTTCGTCGAGACCGGCCGCGCCGCGCCGTCGCGCGACATGGTGCTCAGGCTCGCCGAGCGTCTCGACGTGCCCTTGCGCGAGCGCAACGTGCTGCTGGTTGCTGCCGGCTACGCGCCGGCCTTCCAGCAGCGTCCGCTGGAGGATCCCGCCTTGAAATCAGCCCGCCAGGCGATCGACCTCGTCCTCAAGGCGCATGAGCCCAATCCCGCGCTCGCGGTCGACCGGCACTGGAACCTGGTCTCCGCCAATCGCATGGTGGCGCCGCTGCTTGAGGGCATTCCGGCGCACCTGCTCGGCCAGCCGTTGAACGTGCTGCGGCTCGCCTTCGATCCCGAGGCGCTGGCGCCGCGCACGGTCAATCTCGCCGAATGGTGCGGGCACCTGTTGGAACGCCTGCACCGGCAGTGCGAGGCGACCGCAGACCCCGGGCTGATCAAGCTCTACAACGATCTGAAGAGCTACCCCATGCCGGCGCGTGCGGCGCCGCTGTCGAGCGACAGTGTCGCGATTCCCTTCAAACTGCGCCATGATGGGGAGATACTTAGTTTCTTCTCCACCACCATGGTGTTCGGCACGCCGGTCGACATCACCCTGTCGGAGCTGGCGCTGGAGACGTTCTTCCCGGCGGACGAGCGCACCGCCGAGCGGCTCAGGCAGATGGCAGCAGCCATGACTTAGCGGCCCCCTTGGCGCTCTTGCCTCGGAGCAGGTTCGGCTTATCTTCCGACGAACCCGTATTGCCCGAAGGAGGCGCCTGACATGAGCACGCTGAAACCGCTCCAGATCGACGTCGTCTCCGACGTGGTGTGCCCGTGGTGCTATATCGGCAAGCACCGCATCGAGAGCGCGCTGGCGCTGGTGCCGGATGTCCCGGTCAAGCTCAATTTCCGCCCCTTCTTCCTCAATCCCTGGGTGCCGCGCGAGGGCATCAGCCGGGAGGCCTATCTCACCCAGAAGTTCGGCTCGGTCGAAGCCTATAAGGGCATTGCTGGACGCGTCGTCGCGGCCGCGAGCGAGGAGGGCCTCGTCTACAAGCCCGAGTTGGTGGCGCGCCAGCCCAACACGACCGACTGCCATCGTCTGATCCTCTGGGCGGAGGCGATCGGCAAGGCGCCCGAGATGAAGCAGCGCCTGATGGAGCTGTATTTCCGCGACGGCGGCGATCTCACCGACGTGAATGTGCTGGTGCAGGCGGCCGCCGAGATCGGCCTCGATGCCGAGGACGTCCGCAAGCGCCTCGCCACCGACGAGGACGTCGCGCGCGTGTCAGGGGATGCGCAGGAAGCCGCCGAGAAAGGCATCTCCGGCGTGCCGACCTACGTGTTCGCGCAGAAATACGCCGTCTCCGGCGCGCAGGATCCGAACCTGCTCGCCCGCGCCATCCGCCAGGTCTCGGCGGAGATCAACGCAGAGGCGGCGGAGTAAGTTCGCTTATTTGCGCAGCCGGCGAACCACGCGTCGCGCGGTCTCGTGCGCGGCGTTGAGGCCGATGAGCGCGCCGTGAATCAGCGTCACGACCGGATCGTGCCGCCGCAGCGGGATCAGCACGTCTCCGATTGCAAACCGCCCGCGCCAGATCGGGTTGATCATAGGGTGGTCGGCGCCCGCGGTGGAATCCGCGCTGGCGATCGCGGGGTCGGCGCAGAGATGGCGGGTGAGGTCGAGCGTGAGCTGCACGCCCGGCGAATATTTTGCAAAGCGCTCGTCGATGCCGAGCTTGAAGAAGAAGGCGCGATCCTGGTGGCGCAGCACGATGCCGGCGGCAATCGGCGTCGTGCCGGCGGAAAGCGTGATGATCTCGCATTGCGCGGTCTCCGCCAGCGCCGGAACAGCGCGGCGGATGAAGGCCGCATCGCCCGCATGCTGAACCAGCGCGGTGCCCCGCTTGCCTTTCCAGCCGCTGGCTTCGAGCTGCAGGAAGGTTTCGAGCGCGGGCCCGATCTCGTCCGGCCGGCGTGCGACATCGAACGTCACAGGGCCGTGCTCTTCGAGGCGATGGCGCAGGCGGCGCAGCTCCTTGAGCTTCTTGGCGCCGAGCGCGTCGCGCAGCAGTGTCTCGGCATCCTGCGTGGCATCGAGGCTGGCGCGCATGTAGGAGGACAGCACGCGCGGCTTCAGGCCGTCACGGCTCAGGACCTGCCTGACTGCATTCATCGCGGCACCGTCGAGCGCGATGTCATTCAGCACCAGCGCATGCGCGCCGGCCGCGCGCGCCTGCTGCAACAGGGACGCGGCCGCCTCGATCGGGGCGTCGCGGTCGAGCAGCGGACTGCACAGCGTGCCGTAGGGATGCGCGCTCACCAGCGCGGGCAGGGGAATCTTGAGGGCATGCCACAGCGAGATCACGGGCATCAGCCCGATCAGCCGGGTCGAAGAACCGTCGAATGCGGGCAGCGCCGAAGCGTTGGTGCGGCCGCGCGCGGTGGCGCTGACGGCGAGCTCCCAGGCGGGCAGGTAATATCCGTTCGGCTCGACCGCGCGCTGCGCGAGTGCGCGCCATTGGCCGGGGTCGACTGCCGTGAGCGGCACGCACGCCGTCGTGGCATCCGCCGCCGATGCCGGATGGATCGCTGCCTGCTGCGCGATGTCGACCACGTCCCTCGTCCCCGTTCACGCGGGCCGAGCCCGCGTTATGTGGGCATGCTAGCGCATAGGATGGAAAATGCCGTTCGGGCGCCGCGGCAATTTGCGTGAAATTGTTAACGTTGCGTTGAAGATAGCGAATTCTGCGCGGCCGGCCGGTCGGCCGGAGCCGCCAGTTCCGTCTTCACATTCACAGAGACTTCCATGCCGAGATCATCCTCGGGCGCCCCCCAATAGGAACCGCAGAGCGGAATGGCCTGCTCAGGCGTCCGGGCGACGCCGACCCGGATCAGGTCGCGATTGCCGACGATGCCGTTGGTCGGATCGAACTCCACCCAGCCCGAGCCGGGCACGTAGATCGAGCACCAGGCGTGGGTCGAGCCCCCGCCGAGCCGCACCGGCCCGTCGCGATCGGCAACGTAGACATAGCCGGTGATGAAGCGGGCGGCGAAGCCGAGCGCGCGTGCTGCCTCCATCATCAGTAGCGCGAAATCGCGGCATGTCCCCTGCTGCAGCTCGAGCGTCTCAGCAGGCGTCTGTGTTCCCCGCATCGTCCGGCGCTGGTAGGAGAAGCTCTCGGCAATGGCCTCGTTGAGCGTCATCAACAATTGGCCCGTGGGCCGCCGGCTCTCCGGA
The DNA here is from genome assembly GCF_001590795.1 of Bradyrhizobium sp. AT1. GTDB lineage: Bacteria > Pseudomonadota > Alphaproteobacteria > Rhizobiales > Xanthobacteraceae > Bradyrhizobium. The sequence continues at coordinate 1,891,141 of NZ_JXDL01000001.1, read as the reverse complement.
GGCACGAATTTCGCCAGCCACTCCTCCACCTCGCCGTCGTCGGGATGATGGCGACGCATATAGGGTTCGAGATCCGGCAGCTCGCTGTCGGCATAGGCGAACGGATGCTCGCGGGCATAGTCCTCGATGCGGAAGTCCGGCGTGTTCTCCGGCGTATGATCGAGCTCGATGGTGGTGTCGAACTCGAGCTGGTCGCTCACGGTGTCGAAATCGACCAGCGTGAGGCAATTGCCCGAGACGTCGTGAATCCAGCGGACTTCGGCGGGGGCGGGCCGGATCACGAGCCGGCAGTCCAGCAGGCGCTGGTCATAGCTGTCGCGCGGCCGAAACAGCAGCTGGTGCTGCCCGAGCTTCACCGGCTGACGGTAGCGGTAGAGCGTTCTGTGGTGGACGGCGTAGGTTGTCATGTGCTCGCTTCTGGCCCGCGGCCATATGACCCTGCTTTCGTCCCCGGTCCAAGCGGGATTCGAGGGGGCCGGCAGAGGAAGGGGGACAACAGGCGCAATTGCCCTTCATTTCAGCAGCACTGCAGCCGAAGACGCGGAACGAACGCGCCCGGGCAGGTGTTTGCTGCCAAGGTCAACGACGACTCCGAGGAGACGATCTTGAAGATTCGCGCCGGCTACGACATTGCCTTCAACTGCCTTCAAGACGTCCCGATGATCCTGATGCTGAGCGTGCATCCGTCCCGGCAGGGCGATCTCTCGTCCCCGCACGCCATCCGGACCACGCCCGATGTTGCCACCAGGGATTATCTCGATGCCTTTGGCAACGTCTGCACCCGCCTGGTCGCCCCAAGCGGCCTGATCGAGATCCGCAACGACTTCGTGATCGAAGATTCCGGCATTCCCGAGCCGACGGCACCGTTCGCAGCTCAGGTTCAGCTACAGGACCTGCCCGACGACGCGCTGGTTTACTTGCTCGGCAGCCGTTATTGCGACACCCAAAAACTGGCGGATATGGCCTGGTCGACCTTCGGCTCGATAGAAGGCGGCGGACAGCGCGTGCAGGCGATTTGCAACTATGTCCACGACCGCATCCAGTTCGGCTATCAGTTCGCACGCGGTGACCGCACGGCGTCCGAAGGTCATGCCGAGCGCATCGGCGTATGCCGGGACTTCGCCCATTTGGCCGTGACGTTGTGCCGTTGCATGAATATTCCGGCGCGCTATTGCACCGGGTATCTCGGCGATATCGGAGTGCCCCCCGATCCGGCGCCGATGGATTTCAGCGCCTGGTTCGAGGCCTATATCGGTGGTCGCTGGTACACGTTCGACGCGCGCCACAACCATCCGCGCCTCGGCCGGATCGTCATTGCCCGTGGCCGCGACGCCGCCGACGTCGCGATCTCGACTGCATTTGGCCAGGCGCAGCTCGTTCGCTTCAACGTCGTGACGGAAGAGATCGCCGACGACAGTTCCGTCCAGCTCGCGCCTGATGTTGTCATGGCCCCGCGCGCGCAGTCGAGGCTGCAACGTGCGATGGCGTGAGGCGATTGTTCCCGAGCATCCGCCTCACTCCTTCGGTACGAAATGATCGCGCGCATCGGCGCGTTCTCCGCTGCCGATATCGGTGATCTCAACTCCGATATCGATCGCGGACCTAGGCACGCGGTCGGCCGAAACCTGCACCGACATTCGCACCTCGCGGGTCTGATCCTGTCCAACTTGAACGATCGGGTTGCCGTCGGGGCCCGGCTCGACACCGGCGACGCGAACCGTGGCGCCCGGCAGGCCTGACACCTTGAGCGCAAACGATCGCTGAGCGCCCTTGTTCAGAATGCGCACGGTGTAATCGTTGCGCACGCCGCCATCCGAGAGCTGGACGAACAGGGGATTGCGCTCGTGCAGCACGTTGACGTCCATCGTCGCGCGCGTAGCGAGCGTGTAGATCATGATGGTGCCGACGATGGCGATTGCCGCGGCATAGATCAACGTGCGGGGCCGGACGATGCGGTAGATCGGCGGCTTGCCCTCGCGCCGGCGCAGCATGTTGATGTCGGTGTCGTAGCCGATCAGGCCCTTGGGCCGGCCGATCTCCTGCATGACGTTGTCGCAGGCGTCGATGCACAGGCCGCACTGGATGCAGCCGAGCTGGATGCCGTGACGGATGTCGACGCCCGTCGGGCAGACATTGATGCACTGATGGCAATCGACGCAGTCGCCGGCGGGGTCGCCGTGCGCGCGGGCCGCATCCGCCTTTTTCACCGACATGCGCGGCTCGCCGCGGTCGCGGCGATAGGTGACGTTGAGCGCCCATTCGTCGGTGAGGGCTGCCTGGATGCGCGGCCACGGGCACATGTAGATGCACATCTGCTCGCGGGCGTGGCCGGCGAAGACGTAGGTCGTCGCGGTCAGGATACCGATCCAGAGATAGGCGATGAACGGGGCCTGGAAGGTTGCGAGCTCCTTCACCAGCGTCGGCGCGTCGTCGAAATACAGCACCCACGCGCCACCGGTCCACCAGGCGATCATGATCCAGAGGAAATGCTTCAGCGCGACCTTGCGGATGTGACCGAACGTCCAGTAGCGCTTGTCGCCCTGCATGCGCTCGCGGCGGTCGCCCTCGACCCAACGCTCGACGGCGTAGAACAGGTCGGTCCACACCGTCTGCGGGCACAAATAGCCGCACCACAGCCGGCCCGCGACCGCGTTCATCAGAAATAGCATCATCGCCGCGAGGATGAGCAGGCCGGTGAAATAATAGACCTCCTGCGGCCACAGCTCGATGAAGAAGAAATAGAAGCGGCGATGCGGCAGGTCGATCAGCACGGCCTGGTCGGGCAGGCCGGGGCCGCGATTCCAGCGCACGAACGGCAGGAGATAATAAACCCCCAGCGTGACGCAGAGGATCGCCCATTTGATGCGGCGGAACGGCCCGTGGACCGACTGCGGATAGACCTTCCTACGCTTCTCGTAGAGCGGTCCCTCAATGAAGGTGTCGTCGGTCATGGCAAATTCCCCCGCATCACTGGCTGCATTGGCGCGTTCAGGAGAACGCGCAGCCGCTGCTCAGGCCGAGCTTCCTGAACACGATCGCTGCCGGGCAGAAGCCCGTGAACGAGGCCTGCAACATGTTCAGCCCGGCGAACGCCGTCAGCAGGTACCAATACGCATTGACATAGGTGCCCAGTGCGAGACCGAGCAGGACGACGAACCCCGCAAAGGCGAGGACGGCTTTATCGACATTCATGGCAGGCTCCTTCTTAGGTACGGGTCAGGTTGGTTTCGGTCCAGGCGACGATGCTGCGCGCATCCATCGCGCCGGATTGGCGGGCAATCTCGCGGCCGCCGCGCATCAAGAGCAGCGTCGGAATGCCGCTGATGTTCAGTCGCGACGACAAGGCGGGTGCGTTGTCCGAATTCAGCTTCAACAGACGCACGCCGGGCTCGAGCTGTTGTGCCGCCCGCTCGAACATCGGAGCCATGGCACGGCAAGGTCCGCACCATGGTGCCCAGACGTCGATCAGCACGGGAATGTCGCTGCTGGCGACATGGCGGTCGAAGCCGTTCTCGTCCACCTCGATCGGATGGCCGGTGAACATCGGCTGATGACAGGCGCCGCAGCGCGCACCTTCCGGTGCGCGCTCAGCGGGCAGGCGGTTGATGCGCCCGCAATGTCCGCAGACGATCTGGCGTGGCGTGCTCATGCGTCTATTCGGACCTCCTTGATCTTGGCGATGTTCAGCCTGTCGAGCAGGAAGCGCTCATAGAACGGCTCGCTCTCACCGCGCCGCATCTTGCGCAGGAAGTATTTCTCGAAGGCGACCTTGGCGAGGTGCACCCATTCGCCCTTGGAAGACCAATTGACGTTGCGCGGCGGAATCTGCGGCTGCGCGAGGAAGGCGACGCCGGAATCGCCGAAATCGGCGAGGCAGATCGCGTTCCAGGTCGGCTGCGCCGTCGGCGCCTTGCCGCGGAGCAGGGCGCCGATGTTCATCGCGGTCGCCGTCACCATGGATTCGATCATGAAGCCGGTCTTGGGGACGCCGACCGGCACCGGTGTCGCGCCAACGGGGGCGATCGCGACGCAGACGCCGACCGCAAAGACGTTGGGGAAGGCAGGGTTCTGCTGATGCTTGTCGACGACGACGAAGCCGCGCGGGTTGGTCAGCTTCTCGATGCCGCGCACCGCCTCGACGCCGCGAAAGGCGGGCAGCATCATCGAATAGACGAATGGTAGCTCATGCGCCTTGCGGGACGTGCCGTTGTCGGAAAGCTCCTCGACCGTCATCAAGCCGGGGTCGATCTTGTCGACGCGGGCGTTGGTGATCCATTTGATGTGCTTCTCCCGCATCTCGCTTTCGAGGAGGCCCTTGGTATCCCCGACGCCGTCGAGACCGAGATGGCCGATATAGGGCTCCGAGGTGACGAAGGTCATCGGCACCCGGTCGCGCAGCTTGCGTCGGCGCAGCTCCGTTTCCAGGATGAAGAGGAATTCGTAGGCCGGCCCGAAGCAGGAGGCGCCCTGAACGGCGCCGATCACGACCGGACCGGGGTTCGCCGCGAGCTTCTCGAACGCGTCACGGGCATGCGCAGCGTGATCGACGTGACAGATCGACTGGGTATGACCTTGCGGCCCGAGGCCGGGGATTTCGTCGAAAGCAAGTTCGGGACCGGTCGCGACGACCAGATAATCATAGTCGATCGACGTGCCGTCGCCGATCTCGACACGGTTCTCCTCGGGGTGGACGCGCTTTGCCCCCTGCGTCAGCAGCCGCACGCCCTTGCGTTTCATGACATCAGCGAGATCGATCTCGATCTCCTCGCGCTTGCGCCAGCCGACGGCTACCCACGGATTCGAGGGCACGAAATGATAGACCGCGCCTTGCGAGACGACGCTGAGGCGGTCCTCCTTTCGCAACTGGGGCAGCAATTCATAGGCCATCAGCGTTCCGCTCAGACCGGCTCCGATTACAACAACTTCCGCCATGGGTACCTCCGTTGGACCAGGCCGCCCCGCCGGTTCAGTTCCGGCTGTCGTGCAGCGCTTGACTATATATTCGTAATTTCGTATATACGCAAGTATGAAAATAGATAGCGAAGTCATGGAGCGGGCGGCGGATCAGGCGAGTGAGCTGCTGAAGGCGCTCTCGAACCGTCACCGTCTGCTCATCATCTGCCAGTTGATCGACGGCGAGCGGTCGGTCGGCGAGTTGGCCGAGTTCCTCAGCCTGCGCGACTCCACGGTCTCCCAGCATCTTGCGCTCCTTCGCAAGGATGGCCTGGTCGCATCCAGGCGCGATGCGCAGACGATCTTCTATTCGATCGCCAGCGAGCCGGCGCGAGAAATCCTGAAGACGCTCTACCAGGTGTTTTGCGCGCCGAAGTCCGCAAGGACGAAGTGAAGCCTAGGCAATGGCGGGCGGGCGCGCTTTGCGCGAGATCAACACGCCTTTGCCCGATGCCGATGAAATGAGAGGGCGCCGCGGCGCGGTGCGTGGTGCGTGATGAAGTCAATGACGACACGGATGTGTTCCATGCAATATCTGGCGCGCCTGGGGATTGTGGCCGCGTGGGCGGCGATCGGAGTACCGGCGGGGTCCGCTGCCGCCGCGGCAACCCTGACCGTTGCGCAGCAGACGGTCAGCGACGAGAAGGCCGTCTTCGCCACCGTCGAGAGCATCAGCGTGGTCCCCGCACGCAGCCGCATCGGCGGCACCGTCGTCCAGCTCAAGGTGCGGGAAGGGGATCGCGTTACCGCAGGCCAGGTCATCGCGGCGATCGGCGACGAGAAGCTCGTCCTGCAAATGAAATCGCTCGACGCGCAGATCGAGGCGCTGCAGGCCCAGGCCAAGCAGGCGCAACTCGACTTCACTCGGACCGAAGGGCTGGTCGAGCGCGGCATCCTGCCACGCATCAAGCTCGACGAGCAGCGCACGGCACTCAATGTCGCCGACAACGGCTTGCGCGCCAAGACCGCGGAGCGCGCCGTCATCAACGAGCAGCTCAACCAGGGCCAGGTGCTCGCGCCGGCGGACGGGCGTGTGCTGAAGCGGCTCATCACCGTGGGGTCCGTCGTGCTCGCGGGCGACCCGATCGTCACGGTCGCCGAGCAGAATTTCAAGCTGCGGCTGCGCGTGCCGGAGCGCCACGCGCGCTCCCTGAAGGCCGGCGACAAGGTGCGCGTCGACGGCGCGGAGCTGGGAGGCGAGGCCTCGAAATGGGGCGTGGTCGATCTCGTCTATCCCCAGATCGAGGAGGGGCGCGTCATCGCGGACGCGACTGTCGCGGGGCTCGGGGAGTATTTCGTCGGCGATCGCTTGCGGGTCTGGATTGCCGGCGGCACCCGGCCGGCCTTCGTCATTCCCTCCGGCTATGTGACGACACGGTTCGGCATCGACTATGTCCAGCTCCGGAAAGGAGACACGACGATCGACGTGCCGGTGCAGCGCGGCCGCGACATGCCGACGCCTTCGCTGCCCGATGGGCTCGAGATCCTGTCGGGCATCCGCCCTGGTGACCAATTGGTGCAGCCGTGAATCTCGGTCTGTCAGGGCGGCTGACCCGCTCGACCATCGCATCGCCGCTGACGCCGCTGTTCCTGATCGGGGCGCTCGTCGTGGGGTTGATCGCGGTCGTCGTGATCCCGCGCGAGGAGGAGCCGCAGATCAGCGTTCCCATGGTCGACATCCGGGTCAATGCCGACGGCCTGCGCGCGCCGGACGCGGTGGAGCTGGTGAGCAAGCCGCTGGAATCGATCGTCAAGGGCATCGACGGCGTCGAGCACGTCTATAGCCAGACCGAGGACGACCGCGTGATGGTCACCGCGCGCTTCCTGGTCGGCACCAAGTTCGAGGACGCTATCCTGCGGGTGCACGAGAAGATCCGCGCCAATCTCGACCGCATTCCCGTCGGCATCCCCGAGCCGCTGATCGTCGGCCGCGGCATCAACGACGTCGCGGTCACGGTGCTCACGCTGTCGCCGAAGCCTGAGGCCGCCAGCCGCTGGACCGACAAGGACATCTACGAGCTCGCCGACAAGGTTCGCGCGGAGCTGATGAAGGTCGATGATATCGGCCTCACTTACATCTCCGGCGGCGCGGCGCAACAGATCCGGGTCGAGCCCGATCCGGAGAAGCTGTCGCTGTTCGGTGTCACGCTGCAGCAGCTCGTGGCCAAGGTGAAGGATGCCAATCGCTCGTTCCTGGCCGGGCAGGTCCGCGATGCCGGCATCGTTCGGAGCGTCGCGGCGGGGCAGACGCTGTCAGGCATTCCCGATATCGGGTTGTTGCTGATCACGAGCCGCGACGGCCGGCCGGTCTACGTCAAGGACGTCGCCTCTGTCGTGATCGGTCCGAGCACCGTCGAGCATCGGGTCTGGACGGATTCGCGCAACCCTGAGGGGCAGTGGGCGCGGACGCCGGCCGTGAGCCTGGCGCTCGCCAAGCGCGCCGGCGCCAACGCGGTCGTGGTGTCCGAGAATATCGCCAAGCGCCTCGACGGCTTGAAGTCGCGCCTCATTCCTGAAGATATCCAGGTGACGGTGACGCGCGACTATGGCGAGACCGCCAACGAGAAGGCCAACGAGCTGCTGTTCCACCTCGGCCTCGCGACGGTCTCGATCGTCGTCCTGATCGCGATCGCGATCGGCTGGCGCGAAGCGCTGGTGACCTTCGTCGTGATTCCCACGACGATCCTGCTCACGATGTTCGCGGCCAATTTGATGGGCTACACCATCAACCGCGTCAGCCTGTTCGCGCTGATCTTCTCCATCGGCATTCTCGTCGACGACGCCATCGTCGTCGTCGAGAACATTGCGCGGCACTGGGGCATGCGCGACGGCCGGCCGCGCCTGCAGGCGACCATCGAGGCGGTGGCGGAGGTCGGCAATCCCACCATCGTCGCAACGCTGACCGTGGTCGCCGCGCTGCTGCCGATGCTGTTCGTGTCGGGCCTGATGGGCCCCTATATGGCGCCGATCCCGGCCAACGCGTCGGCGGCCATGCTGTTCTCGTTCTTCGTCGCGATGGTGGTCGCGCCCTGGCTGATGCTCAAGCTCGCCCCAAAGGGCGAAATTGCCTCCGCGCATGCCGCACACGACGAGGGCAGGCTCGGCCGTCTCTACCGCCGCTTCGCCACGCCGATCGTGCGGAGCAAGCGCTCGGCCTGGATCTTCCTGCTCGGCGTCGGCATCGCAACGCTGCTGTCGATGACGCTGTTTGCGACCAAGTCGGTGACCGTCAAGCTGCTGCCGTTCGACAACAAGTCCGAGATCGCCGTTGTCGTCGACCTGCCGGAAGGCGCGAGCCTGGAGGCGACCGAGCGCACGCTGTTCGGCGCGGCCGAGATCGCGCGGCAATTGCCGGAGGTCACCTCGCTGCAATCCTATGCCGGCACGCCGGCGCCCTTCAATTTCAACGGCCTGGTGCGGCACTATTACCTGCGAGAGAGGCCTGAGCTCGGCGAAGTGCAGGTGAACCTGACCGCGCGCGGCGAGCGCAAGCGCGCGAGCCACGAGATCGCGCTCGAGCTGCGCGAAAAGCTGAAGGCGCTCGATTCGCCGGCCGGCACCAGCATCAAGGTGGTCGAGGTGCCGCCCGGGCCGCCGGTGCTCTCGACGCTGCTCGCTGAGGTCTACGGTCCCGATGCGGCCACGCGCCGTGCGGTCACCGCCGAGCTCAAGAAGGTCTTCGCGGAAGTGCCGTTCATCGTCGACATCGACGATTCCATCGGCGCCAAGCGGCCACGGTTGCGGCTCTCGATCGATCAGGACCGGCTGGAGTTCTTCGGCGTCGAGCAGCGCGACGTCTACGACACCATCCAGGCGTTGTTCGGGGGCATCTCGATCGGCTACTCGCATCGCGGCGAGGACCGCAGCCCGATCGAGATCGCGGTGCGTCTTGGCAAGCGCGATCTGGTCTGGGACGAGGCGCTGGCCTCGACGCCGGTGCCGGCCAACACTTTGCCCGGCAGCAAGACCGTGGTCGAGCTCGGTCAGGTCGTGAAGGCCACCATGGAGGAGGGCTCGCCGACGATCTTCCGCCGCGACGGCCGCTTCGCCGACATGGTGATGGCCGAGCTCGCCGGGCGCTTCGAGGCGCCGCTCTACGGTATGCTCGCGGTCGCCGATCGCGTGGATGCCCATGACTGGGGCAAGCTGCCGAAGCCGGCGATCAGCCTGCACGGCCAGCCCTCGGACGAGTCGCGGCCCACGCTGCTGTGGGACGGCGAATGGGAGATCACCTGGGTGACCTTCCGCGACATGGGTGCCGCCTTTGGTGCGGCCATCCTCGGCATCTACGTGCTGGTCGTCGCCCAGTTCAGGAGCTTTCGCCTGCCGCTGGTCATCCTGACGCCGATCCCGCTGACGCTGATCGGCATCCTGATCGGGCACTGGCTGCTGGGGGCGCCGTTCACCGCCACCTCGATGATCGGCTTCATCGCGCTGGCCGGCATCATCGTGCGCAACTCGATCCTGCTCGTCGATTTCATCCGGCACAGCGGTGGGGACGGCAAGTCGCTGCGCGAGGTGGTGTTGGAGGCTGGCGCAGTCCGCTTCAAGCCGATCCTGCTCACGGCGCTTGCGGCCATGATCGGTGCGGCGACGATCCTGCTCGATCCGATCTTTCAGGGGCTGGCGATCTCGCTCCTGTTCGGGCTTGCCTCCTCGACGTTGCTCACCGTGCTGGTGATCCCCGCGATCTACATCGCCTTGCGCGCGCCGCGCGAGGCGGCTTCGGCCTCAGCCAAATCCACCTCATGAGGATCCCATGGACAAGAACTACGTCGACATCACCAGGAACATCTCCGCCAACCTGAAGAAGCTGCGGAGCGACATTCCCGATACCATGAAGGGATTTTCCGCGCTCGCCCAGGCCGCGACGCGCGACGGCGCGCTGGACAAGAAGACCAAGGAGCTGATGGCGCTGGCGCTCGGCGTTGCCGCGCATTGCGACGGCTGCATCGGTTTTCACGCCGAGGCGCTGGTCAAGCTCGGTGCGACCCGCGAAGAGATCGAGGAGACGCTCGGCATGGCCGTCTACATGGGCGGCGGACCCTCGCTGATGTACGCGGCCGATGCGATCGCAGCGTACGAGCAGTTCCAGCAGCAATCGCCGGCCGAATGATGGTCGCTTGACAGGTCATGCGAACGGGACCGGGCGAGTTGCCTCGTCCGGCCCCGATCCTCAAGCCTTGATGCTTACCAGCGGTCGCCGACGCCCACACCGACGCTGACGCCCGGTGCGCGAATGCCGACGCCCGCGCGCGGGCCGTCATCCCAATCGCGATGATAGGTGCGACGCTCATAATAGCGTTCGCGCGGCATGTAATTGTAGGAATCGCGCACGATCACGCGCGCACCGCCGCGCGTACGATAGCAGCGGCCGGCGTCGTCGCAGACCAGGCGCACCTGCTGAACCAGATCCGGATTGGTGTACTCGCTGCTCGTATAGATATCCGACGCTCTCGCGCCAGAAGCCGCTGCCAACGCACCCACGCCGGCCAGCAGCGCAATTGCAAACGTCTTCATCATCATGTCCTCCTCCGAAACTGCCCTCGGCGGTAACAAGAAGGGGAGGCGGTGATCGTTCCGGCCCGGTTGCTTAATTTTCCCGGAACCGGCGCTTCTCATGCGGCTTGGTCTTCAGTTTCATGCCGGAAAGACGAGGCACGTCGTCGTGCCATGGGCGAGTAATCGGCCGCTCGCATCCGTCACGCGTCCCTCGGCCGTTCCAATGCGACGGCCGCAATTCAGGACCTTGCCTTCGGCCGTGATCCGGCCGATCTCCGGCGTGATGGGCCGCAGCAGCGAGATCTTGAACTCGAGCGTGGTCTGGCCGATCCCCTTGTCGAGCGTCGACTGGACCGCCAGCCCCATGCAGCTGTCGAGCAAGGTGGCAGTGACGCCGCCATGCACCGTGCCTGCCGGGTTGAGATGAACGCCGGTCGGCACCAGCGCGACCACGACGCGGCCGTTCTCCGCCTCCACGACATCATAGCCGAGGGTCTGCGCGAGCGTGTTGAGAGGCAGGGTCCCGGCGACCAGGCCCTGGACGAATTCGAGCCCGCTCATGGCTTGTTGTCGTCCGGCGTCGACTGTCCCGTAGGTCCTGACGTTCATCGTGATGTCCTCCTGCTCGCACCGTTTCGAACCTTCGCCGTCATCTTCGTGCGGAACGCCGAAGGCGGGCGGCCGTAAAGCTGTGTGAACGCCGTCCTCATGCGTCGTGTGCTTGAAAAGCCGCTGCGTTCTGCAACGGCATCGATCGCAAGTCCGGTGGAGTCCAGCAGGCGCTTGGCGCGCTGCACGCGCAGCGACAACGCCACTTGCAGCGGTGAAGCTTCGAGATGCCGGGCGAAGAGGCGCGTCAGATGGCGTGTTCCGACGCCCAATCGCGCGGCCAGGCGATCCACGCCGCCGCGATCGAGCTCGCCGTCCTCGATGAGAGACAGCGCGCGTTCGACGGTCGTTCGGGTGCCTTTCCAGGCCGGACAGAATGGAGCCGTCTCGGGGCGGCACCGCAGACAAGGCCGAAAGCCTGCATGCTCGGCCGCGGCTGCGCTGCGATAGAATTTGACGTTGCGCGCGAGCGGCGTTTTCGCCGGACAAACGGGACGGCAATAGATCCCCGTCGTCTTGACCGCGACGAAGATGACGCCATCCATCGCAGCGTCGCGGCGGCGGAAGGCTTCGTAGCGTGCGGCGAAGTCGGACATGGCGTGGCTATAGCGGCGGCGATTTCGCGGTGCCAGCGCGATTCGATGACCGAGTCTGAAAACGACCGACGCAACGTTTCGCGAAGACGACTAAATCGGCTCGTAAGTCTCGGTGCCGCAGATATCGTCGGCTTCCGCGCGCCGGCGGTCGACGACCTTTCCGCCTGATATCGTCACGATGTAGGTCTGGGCACCGAGCGAAGTGCCGGTCGCGGAGGTGAGCTGCGCGCGGACGCAGGAGGTCCAGCCCGGGCCGCGCACCTCACGGTGGGGCGGGGCGACGTGCACCTCGCGCGGATAGGAGGTGGTCAGGAAGACGACATCGATCTGCTCGCGGACCAGGCGCTTGACGTCGGGAGGCGCTTCCGGCGGCGGCTGCTCGGCCTCCTTGATGCGCATGAACTCAGGCACCGGCGCGCGGCTGTCGGCAATGCCGCAGGCACCGAGCGCGAGCGCGCCGGCGAGCAGCGCCGCATGAGCAATAATCCGCAACATCCGTGAAGGTCCCCTGCGGGCCAACAGATAGACACGAATGCGATCCGGCGAAGTCCCTGCCGATCAAGTTTTGCTGAAGCCTCGACCTGAGCCTTGGGACCGCGGCATTGCTATTCCGCGATTGCCGGCTAGTTTGTATCCCAGACGAAGGGGATTGCACCAATGAGGATTTTGGTCATAGCGGCCGCTGTACTGGCACTGACGGCTGCCTCGGCGCAGGCGCAGAGCCGGCGGCAACCCCCTGACCCGGCCAAGGCGGACAACAAGCCCCAGGTCGACGAGAAGGCCTACAAGGCCGCGCTCGAGCGCATTCCCGAACCCAAGGACAAGTACGACCCGTGGGGCGGAGCCCGCCCGAGCGAACCCGCCAAGAAGCCGAAATAGCGTAGGCCGGCTCTGGTGCTTCAACGCGGACGCGCGATCCCGGCAGGGGCGCGCGGAGGCAGCGCTACGATCCGAGAGGCGCGATCACTCAGCATCCTGCCGATCGTTGAGTCTGAGGCCGCGTCACTTGCGGGCGACGACGAGGCGCCCGCGACCGCCGCCCGTGCAAGACTGCGCTGGCGTCGCCGCCGTCGCATCACGCAATCATCATCGTGTTGTGGATGCGATGCGAACGTTGGTTCACATCGCGCGAGTTATTGCACGAAGGCGAGGCCGACGCGCTTGTCACTGCGCCAAACTGTGCGACAATTCCGCACGAGATCGTCGCACGCGATCGAGAGCGTGAACGATTGCGGCAACGTAAGGGGAGCGTCGAGGTCGATCGCCGCGCCGCCCGCCGACATGTTTCGCACGGTGCAAGGGATGCCGCTGTTTTCGAAGGTGATCGTTCCACCCTTGAAAACACGGTGCCGCTGTGCTGCGCGCTTCTCGATCATCGACGTCGATCCAACATGATGATTGTGAAGTAGTGCATAGAAATTACGTTGAACTAAACTCAATACTGGCGCTACTTGCACTGCGCTTCAGACTTCGTTTACGACGTTTGAGCGGCCAGTCACTTCCTGCCGACCTTGCCAACAAGCCTTTCTTTTATGGCGTTTCGCGCCGATGGAGATTCCGATGAAGACCACGCTTTCGCTTCTGTTCGCCGCAGCGCTCTCGCTGTCGTCGATGCCCGCTCACGCCGTGAAGTGGGACCTGTCGACCATGAGCTGCAAGCAGTTCCTCGAGAGCGGCGAAGACAACATCCAGGTCGTGCTGACCTGGATGGACGGCTGGTACAAGGGCGACGAGGACAACGCGATCATCGACACCGACGTGTTCATCGAGAACGCCAAGAAGTTCGGGGCCTATTGCGGAAAGAATCCGACCGCCAGCATCGTCACCGCGGCCGACGAAGTGCTCGGCAAGTAATTGGGGGCGCGCGGTCCAAGCGCGACCGCAATCGCGCCTGGTCCTTTGCCTCGACACGAGCCTGATGGAGAGCCGCGGTGCGCCTTTGCGCTCACGCGGCTCTCTTCTTTTGGGCCGATGCTCAGCCCGGAAGCATCGCGAATGCGCTCGACACCATCGCCACCGGCTTGTTGTCGCCGGCCGAGAGCAGCGTGACGCGGCCAAAGCTCATGGTGCGTCCGAGCCGCACCACGCGCGCGTCCGCCAGCACGTCCATCGCGGAGGCCGCGCGCATGAAATGCGTGGTCTGGTCGACCGTGGTCATGGGGCGATAGCCGCGATTGGCGGCCAGGATCGCGATCACCATCGCGGTGTCGGCGAGCGCCATCAGGGCCTGGCCGCAGACCACGCCGCCGTTCCGGCACAGCCGCTCCGAAAACGGCATGCGCAGGAGCGCGCCCGGCTGCCAGTCCGGCGCATCCGCCGGCTGCGTGTGCTCGATGCGCTCGACCGCGAGGTTGAGATCCTGGACCCAGGGCGCAAAGACCTCACCGAGGATGCGTCTGGCGTCGGTCAGGCCGAATTCGGCGTCTGGCTGCGTTGGCATTGCTGTCGCACTCTCCCGTATTGCCTGTTGTTTCACCCCATTGTGTGCGCATGGGCGCGGCAAAGTCACCCGCTCTCGCGCCGGTCCCGTCGGCTTGAAAATGCCTGACTTGGGCCGATATGATGCCTCGCTTGGGTAGGGGTGGACGATGCTGCGCCGGTGTGTCCTTGTCTTGAGTATGGTCGCGCTCGGCCTCGCGCTGAGCGGGTGCACCAAATGCGGGCCGATCTGGGACGATTGGCTGCACGGGCCCAAATCGTGCCGATCGGATCGGCTCTAGCGGGCCCAACGGCCCGGCGGCGACAAGGATGACGAGGCGCGGGCGATCCGTGCCTCATGAATGATCAAGGAGTGGACGATGAAGCTTTTCCGTTTGGCCGCGGTGCTGGCCGTGGTGGCGGGACCTGCCTATGCGCAAATGCCTCAGCTCAATTTGCTGCAGGATGCCCCGAGCAAGACCCCCGAGGAGAAGGCCGCGGAAGCCGAGCGCGACAAGGCCTACAAGGAAACGCTGAAGAAGATTCCGGACAACAAGGCGTCCAACGATCCCTGGGGCGGCATGCGCTCCGATCCGCCGAAACAGCCGGCGCCGAAGGCATCGGCCGCAACCAGCGCGCCGAAGAAGTCCAAGAGCGGCACGGCCGCCAACTGACGCGGCCCGGTTCGAGCGGCGATGTGCCGTTCGGACAGGACTCCTCTTCGTCCGGCCCACGCCCTACATTGGCTCCAAGCGTAGCGCGTAGAGGAGGGAGGACATGGCCGATCGTCCACGGGATCTTGCCGAACGGATGGCGCGCCGGCGCAAGCCGGCCGGCAAGCCCGGCCAAACGGTCGGCGACGGCTATCTGCGCGAGACCTTCACGCTGCCGCGTGCGGCGGCGCGGGAGCGGGCGCAGGCCTTCTTCACCCGCTACCCCAAGGCCGGCTATATGAGCGCGGTCGAGACTTGGCGCGAGCTGCCCGGCGGCGACATCGAATTCACCATGCGGCGGCTGCCGAGCGCGGACTGACGCGGGCTTGATCCCGAAGGCCCTGCTAGACTAGTCGAGGGTTTCGGCGACGATGCGGATCCGGAACACGGGCTCCTTGGCCTCGTCGAGCAGCTCCATGTGCCATTCGGAATTTTCCTGGAGCTTGCGGGCAATGCCGGCGGTCATGTCGGCGCAGACATTGGTCATCTCTTTCCAGGCCGAATCGCGATCGGCGAATTCCGTCGCCTGGTCGGCGCAGCCGGAGTACCGGCCATTCCGGATGCGAAAGAAATAGAGCGGCATGGCTGGCACCGAATCGCGCACGTAAAGGCCTCGTCCCCAAGGCCATGAGCGCGCGATAGTCCAATCCCAAACCCGCGCCAGATCAATTCCGGGCGGCTACGGATGAGGCCGCCCGCTGAGCTCCGCAGGCCCTCGTCCGGCCGATCGCTTCAGCTCCCGATCGATTCGCAGCTGCACGCGCCGGATCGCCAGCAGGTCGATTCTGGTCTCGGTCTTGCCGGACTTGACCTCGTCGCCGATCCGGAACTGCCACTGCCAGATGCCGGGGATGGCAGTCTTCGCGACGGTGAACTCGACGCCCCTGTGATTCATGGCGACCTCCACGATTCACTTCCATGATTGCTAACATGTTGTTCGTCATAATATTCCGCAGACAAGCAAAATCTGGCTGACCCCGTGGTTCTCCGACCAAGAACAGAGTTCCTGGCCGGCTCCGGGCAGAGGCGGCACGTGGCTTGCTTGCTTGAGGGCGGTAAGCAACATGGGCCCGTCATGCTCGGCATTCCCCGCCGCTACAGTCACTTCGTCTTCGGAATCATCCAGTCCGGACTGACTTCGCTGATCGCGGCGGGGATCGCCAGCTTCCCCGCGGGCAGCGCCATGATCTTCATTGAGCACTGGATGGTGTCGTGGCTGATCGCCTGGGCCGCGATGCTGCCGATCGTGCTGTTGGCCGCGCCCACGATCCGCGCCTTCGCGCTGCGCCTGACCCAGGAGGAGAGCGAGCCGCGCGTCAGCAGTCAGGCATGAAAAAGCCCCGCCTGGGGAGAGCCAAGCGGGGCAGAGAGTTATTGGAGGCTGAGGTGCTGGGCTGCAACACCATAGCCGCCTCATCCTAGCCGGCTCCGCTTACGACAGCCTGACAGGCGGCCGAATTCCGGAGCGCTCCCGAGGGCCGCAGACTGGCCCCGCACCCGTCCCAATTTCGACATCCGTTCGCACAACTGCGGACACAGCCATCGGCAAGATTTCATCCCGTTCGGCGCAGCCATGGGGGAAACGTGGCACGCCGGCAATGGGGTGGCATCATGGATAACGTTGAGCGGTCATTCGCCGCCGCGACAGCGGCTGGCTTCGTCGTGCTGGTGATCGGCTTGGTGCTGCTGGCGCTGCTGTAGGCAGGCCGCAACTTTCAAAACCGCAAAACAACCCCATGCACAGTAGGCGGTATGAAAATTTGCTTGTGCTTTCAATCCACTTTGAGGTGTTTTAATACCGCTACGGCTCTGGAGGAGGGCGCCGTCGGCGGTCTCGCCGGCGCCTCGTCGTCGGTCTCGATGCAGGCCTCCGGCGAGGCTTTAGTGGATCTTGATATCGTTCAGCGGAAGATGGAGCTCGCTGGCGCGCTCTTCGCGATCCTTCTTGCGGAACTCGTTCTCCTTGCGCTCGAACTTGACCATCTCCTCATGCGCCGCCTCAAGCATGGGATTGCGCCTGGTCGTTTCGCGATGCTTGTCTTCGGTCATGACTGAAGTCCCCAGAGTTGCGGTCTCATCCTGAAGAAGACCCCAGACCGCGAAAAGGTTCGGTGCCGTACGATTGCGGAATTATGACGGCGACCCGCAGCCGCGTCTTTGACGGCAGTCAGCTCTGGTCGGGCAACGACGTCGCGGCTGCTCTGCTATTTCGGCGGTTGCAGGCCGGGGGATTTGACCCAGTCGTGCAGATGATTGGCCATTTCGGCCTGGCGGGCCTTCTTGAGCAGAGCGTCGCGCTCGGGACCAGGGGGAAGCCTGGAGGCGTCGTCCTTGACCTGCTTCACCCATGCGGAAAGCCGGTCTTGAAGGGTCAGCTGTTGCTTGAAACGTCGTCGCTTGAACATGGCACGCCCGTGTCCGTGTGAGCAAAGCGGGAGCGCAATCGGCGTTCTCATCACCGATGGCGGCACCCGGCCCGTGCGGTGATGATTGGATTAGGATCCACAAATGGAACGGTGTCTGTTCAGTTGTGCACATAGGGTGGGCGGGGGTGGGCAACACCCCAAACCCAGGCGCTGGCCGAAATAAGCCAGCCGAGACTTAAGATTAGCACCGTCGGAGAACTCTTCCCTTGATGCGGATTGGCTGGACCATGTTGATTTGCCTGGTAGTGGGTTTGGCTCTCGTGTTGTTTGCGAAGCCAAATTGTTTCGCAGGTACTGCGCGCCTAACACTAACTGGCTGGGCATGTGTTGCCGATGGGCCGCCGGTTGCACGGACAGCGGGTGAGTGACCGGAAAAGCGTGGCAGCTGGTCTCTTGATGTTCGGGCGCCAAAAATACGGCCAACCCCCCAAATCCCCAAAAGAACATATTGCGAACCTAGAACAAATGGGGTACATTGGTTTTATCGCCGCGCTGCCTCGCCAATCGTTTGTCCCGCACCCGAATCCTCGCCATAAGGAGCACGACCCAATGTCCGCCACTGCCCTGCGTATCGTCGAAGGATCTTCCATGGACAAGAGTAAAGCTCTGGCCGCCGCGCTCTCCCAGATCGAGCGCCAGTTCGGCAAGGGCTCGGTGATGAAGCTCGGCAAGAACGACCGCTCGATGGATGTCGAGGCGGTCTCGTCCGGGTCCCTCGGGCTCGATATCGCGCTCGGCATCGGCGGTCTGCCGAAGGGGCGTGTCGTCGAGATCTACGGGCCGGAATCCTCGGGCAAGACCACGCTGGCGCTGCACACGGTGGCGGAAGCGCAGAAGAAGGGCGGCATCTGCGCGTTCATCGATGCCGAGCACGCGCTCGATCCGGTCTATGCGAGGAAGCTCGGGGTCAACATCGACGAACTCCTGATCTCCCAGCCCGACACCGGCGAGCAGGCGCTGGAAATCTGCGACACGCTGGTGCGCTCGGGTGCGGTGGACGTTCTGGTGGTGGATTCGGTCGCGGCGCTGGTGCCGAAGGCCGAGCTCGAGGGCGAGATGGGCGATGCGCTGCCGGGCCTGCAGGCCCGTCTGATGAGCCAGGCGCTGCGCAAGCTGACGGCGTCCATCAACAAGTCCAACACCATGGTGATCTTCATCAACCAGATCCGCATGAAGATCGGTGTGATGTACGGCTCGCCCGAGACCACCACCGGCGGCAATGCGCTGAAGTTCTACGCCTCGGTCCGCCTCGACATCCGCCGCATCGGCGCGATCAAGGAGCGCGACGAGGTGGTCGGCAACACCACGCGCGTCAAGGTCGTCAAGAACAAGCTGGCGCCGCCCTTCAAGCAGGTCGAGTTCGACATCATGTATGGCGAGGGCGTCTCCAAGATGGGCGAGATCCTCGATCTCGGCGTCAAGGCGGGCATCGTCGAGAAATCCGGCGCCTGGTTCTCTTATGACAGCCAGCGTCTCGGCCAGGGCCGCGAGAATTCGAAAGCGTTCTTGAAGGCCAACCCTGACATCACCGCCAAGATCGAGACCTCGATCCGCCAGAACTCCGGCCTGATCGCCGAGCAAATTCTCGCCGGCACGCCGGAGCGTGACGCCGACGGCGAGGAGCCGGCGGAGGAATAAGACTAAACGCGAAAGTTTTTCGCGAGGAGCGGGCGCTGAAGACGTTGAGTTGCCGACGTCGTCAGCGCCCGTTTCGTTTTGTGGCTAAGCTGCGGTTTGTCTGCCCCACGCTCGTTGGACATGATGGAGCAGTTGTGAATGGACGTTTTGGATTATTGGCATCCGACCATTGATTGGGCACGCTTTGATCAGGGCGATGTCTCGGATCAGATGTGGACGGCATTTCGGCAACTTGTCCAACTTTGCCATTGCGTCGAACATTGGCGCGAGAGCCATCGTGCGCTAGGCCTGACCCGACCGCCTGCGCCGTACTACACACCAGAGAGTCGTCACTATCGGAAAAAGCGATTGGACGAATGGAAGCGGCCTAGCCAAGCGGCTGAAAATCACATGCATCGCGCTGCTCATCTTGCGGACGACAAAGTGGCAGAAATGTCCTGGCTTATCGGCCCAAACGATCAAGGCAAGCCAGATTGGAAGCTCTATTTTGCTTCCGCTCTATCGATAGGTAGATCACTTGGACATCTGCGAGCACGATACAAGGCTGTTGCCTTCGCCCAATTCGAATCGAATGCACTTTCTGATCCCGATCCAAGCCGCACCGCGAGTGAATGGCTAGAACGAGCGGGCTTCACCGGCCAGCGACCGATGTTGTAGCGGCCGAGCGTGGATTAGGAGCGGATAATGCGCCGCGTCATCGATCAGGATACTGGCAAGCCATACTATCTCGACTATACGGACGAACTGCTCAAAGAGCTTGAAGCGCACCGTCAAACAGCTTGTGATCACGCTCAAACAGAGATTCGACGGCGCAAGAACCGTGGCGGCGCGTTTCTCCTCCAACGACAGTGCATTGCGTGCGGAGCATCAGTCGGTTCAGCGATAAAGCAGACGGCTGATCTAAGAGATTGTGGGGCTTGGTCGGAAGGGCAAGAAGAAAATCATATCGCAAGCCGGAACGCAGCGCTTGAAGCGATCTATCAAAAACATGTTCGCAAACAAAAAGAGCACGAAGGGATATTCGGACGAAAGTACGACACCTATCTAAAGTCACCAGAATGGCAAGCCAAACGAACCAAGGTGATGGAGCGGGCTAAAGGCCTCTGTGAAGGGTGCCTAGAGCGCAAGGCGACCCAGGTGCACCATCGAACCTACGAGCACATTTTCGAAGAATTTATGTTTGAGCTTGTCGCCGTGTGCGATGAATGCCATGCGCGTTTACATCCTGAAAAGGAAGGCAACGGAGAAACCTTCGATCTCGAAGCGGAGTGGCATGACGGTCATCCCTGTGACGGTTGCCGTCACGGTGGCGAAGAAGAAAATAGGCGATGGTGTTTCATCTTGGATAAGCTTGCCGCTGACGCGCTAGTCGAGGGCGGCGGTTGCGGGCCAAACCACGATAGCTTTGAAGAATTGCGTTAGCCGCTCTAAGAACCGTAGGGTGGATTAGCCGCAGGCGTAATCCACCATCGTTCGTTTCCGCGAAGCAGAAGTGGTGGGTTACGCAGGCGACGGCGCTTCGCGCTGCCGCCTGCTAACCCACCCTACAAAACCCTACTCCGCAGCTTGCGCGTAATCGCTCACCGGCGGACGGCAAGTGCCGTAGGGTGGGCAAAAGCGCGCTAGCGCCGTGCCCACGATCTTTTCCTGATTGAGACGGAAGGTGGGCACGCTGTGCTTTGCCCACCCTACGAGACCTCCGTCGCGTCTCACTCCGCGGCTTGCGCGTAATCGCTCACCGGCGGGCAGGAGCACACCAGGTTGCGGTCGCCATAGACGTTGTCGACGCGGCCGACCGGGCTCCAATACTTGTCGGTGCGCGAGCTGCCCGCGGGGAAGCAGCCTTCGGCGCGGGTGTAGGCGCGCGTCCAATCATCGTCCGCGATGTCGTGCACGGTGTGCGGAGCGTGGCGCAGCGGCGAGGCTTCGATCTTGAAGCGGCCGGCCTCGACCTCGGCGATCTCCTTCCGGATCGCGATCATGGCGTCGCAAAAACGATCCAGCTCCGCCTTGGATTCCGATTCGGTCGGCTCGATCATCAGCGTACCCGGCACCGGGAAGCTCATGGTCGGGGCGTGGAAGCCGTAGTCGATCAGGCGCTTTGCGATGTCGTCCACGGTGACGCCCGACGTTGTCTTCAGCGGCCGGGGATCGACGATGCACTCATGGGCGACGCGGCCCTTTTCGTTCTTGTAGAGCACCGGGAAGTGCGGATCGAGACGCGCTGCGATGTAATTGGCGTTGAGGATCGCGATCTCCGTGGCCCGCTTCAATCCTTCGCCACCCATCATCAGGATGTAGATGTAGGAGATGGTCAGGATCGAGGCCGAGCCGAACGGTGCAGCCGAGACCGGGCCGACCGGTGCGCCGCCGTTGGTCGCCGGATGACCGGGCAGGAACGGCGCCAAATGCGCCTTGACGCCGATCGGGCCCATGCCGGGACCGCCGCCGCCATGCGGGATGCAGAAGGTCTTGTGCAGGTTGAGATGGCTGACATCGGCGCCGTAATCGCCGGGCCTGGAGAGGCCGACCTGCGCGTTGAGGTTGGCGCCGTCGAGATACACCTGGCCGCCGTGGCTGTGCACGATGTCGCAGATCTCGCGAATGTGTTCCTCGAACACGCCATGGGTCGAGGGATAGGTGATCATGACCGCGGCGAGGTCGTTCGAATGCTTCTCGGCCTTGGCGCGGAGATCATTGACGTCAACGTCGCCGTTCTTCTCGCAGGCGACGACCACCACGTCCATGCCGACCATCGCGGCCGAGGCCGGATTGGTACCGTGGGCGGAGGAGGGGATCAGGCAGATCTTGCGGTGGCTCTCGCCGCGCGCGGCATGATAGCCGCGGATCGCGAGCAGCCCGGCATATTCGCCTTGCGCGCCGGAATTCGGCTGCAGCGAGATCGCGTCATAACCGGTGATGTCGCACAGCCACTTCTCCAGACGTGCGAACAGCGCGTGGTAGCCCGCGGCCTGCTCGCGCGGCACGAACGGGTGCAGCGTCGCGAACTCCGGCCAGGTCAGCGGCATCATCTCGGTGGTCGCGTTCAGCTTCATCGTGCATGAGCCCAGCGGGATCATGGCGCGGTCGAGCGCGAGGTCGCGGTCTGAGAGTTTGCGCATGTAGCGCAACATCTCGGTCTCCGAGCGATGCGCCTGGAAGACCGGATGCGTCAGGAACGCGGTGGTGCGCTTCAAACCGTCCGGCAGCGCCTCGCGCGTCTCGGCGTCGATCTCGGCATAGGCGAGTTGGCCGCCGAACGCGCGCCACACCGCTTCGACCGTCGCCGGCGTCGTGGTCTCGTCGAGCGCAATGCGCAGGCTGGTGTCGCCGATGCCGAGATTGATTGTCTCGGCCGCGGCGCGCGCGACGATTTCGGCGCGCTTGGCGCCGGCATCGACGCTGAGCGTGTCGAAGAAACTGTCGGACTGCAGCGCAAAGCCGAGCTTGCGCAGGCCGGCCGCGAGCACGGCGGTGCGGCGATGCACGTTGCGCGCGATCTGCGTCAGCCCCTCGGGGCCGTGATAGACCGCGTACATCGAGGCGATCACGGCGAGCAGAACCTGCGCGGTGCAGATGTTGGAGGTCGCCTTCTCGCGGCGGATGTGCTGCTCGCGGGTCTGCAGCGCGAGGCGATAGGCCGGCATGCCGCGCGAATCCACGGAGAGGCCGACGATGCGGCCGGGCAGCGAGCGCTTCAGCGCGTCGCGCACCGCCATATAGGCCGCGTGCGGTCCGCCGTAACCCATCGGCACGCCAAAACGCTGGGCAGAGCCGATCGCGATGTCGGCACCCAGCTCGCCCGGGGGGGCGATCAGTGTGAGCGCCAGCAGATCGGCAGCGACGATCGCGAGCGCGCCCTTGGCCTTCAGCGTGGCAATCGCGGGCCTGAGGTCGCGCAACGCGCCCGAGGAGCCCGGATATTGCAGCAGCGCGCCAAGCACGTCCGATTTGTCGAGGTCGGTGAGGGGATCGCCGACGACCAGGGTCCAGCCCAGCGGCTCGGCGCGGGTGCGCATCACCGCCAGCGTCTGCGGATGCACGTCCTTGTCGACGAAGAAGGCTTGCGCCTTGACCTGCGAGTGCCGCTCCGCCAGCGCCATGGCTTCGGCCGCCGCGGTGGCCTCATCGAGCAGCGAGGCGTTGGCGACGTCGAGCCCGGTGAGGTCGCAGATCATGGTCTGGAAGTTGAGCAGCGCTTCCAGCCGGCCCTGGCTGATCTCGGGCTGATAGGGCGTGTAGGCCGTGTACCAGGCCGGGTTCTCCAAGATGTTGCGCTGGATCACCGCGGGCAGGATCGTGCCGGAATAGCCTTGGCCGATCAGCGAGGTGAAGACCTGGTTCTGCCGGGCCAGCTCGGCCATGTGCGCGATCGCCTCGGTCTCGCTGAAGGCTTTGCCGAGATCGAGCGGAGCGGCCTGCCGGATCGAGGCCGGCAGCGTCTCCGCCATCAGGGCGTCGACGCTTTTGGCGCCGACGGTCTCCAGCATGGCGGTGACATCGCGCACTGAGGGGCCGATATGGCGGCGAACGAAACTGGCGGCGGTGTCGCCGTTGGTCTTGCGGTGCGCGGTCATCATGGGTCCTCGCTAGGAGTTCTTGTCGTGCCCCGCGAAGGCGGGGCACCCGGTAAACGCAGGCGTTCGTGATCGAGCCGTTGGGCCGCGGCGTACTGGATCGCCCGCCTGCGCGGGCGATGACACCGAGTATGGGGCGGCCGTTCGCTTCATCTCACGCCGTATGTGCCTTGTAGGCGGCTTCATCCATGAGGCCGCCGAGCTCGCTTTTGTCGGCGATCTTGATCTTGAAGAACCAGGCCTTGCCTTGCGCGTCAGAGTTCACCAGCGCCGGCTCGGCTACGAGCTCGGCATTGGTTTCGAGCACTTCGCCGGTGACAGGCGCGTAGACGTCGGAGGCGGCCTTGACCGATTCCACCACCGCGGCGGCTTCTGCCTTCTTCAGGGTGCGGCCGACCTTGGGCAACTCCACGAACACGACGTCGCCGAGCTGTTGCTGCGCGTAGTCGGTGATGCCGACGGTCGCGATATCGCCATCGATGGCGAGCCATTCATGGTCGGAGGTATACAGCGTCGTGGTCATTGTCTCGTCCTCAGCGTTTGTAGGTGTTTTTCACGAAGGGCATCGCGGCGACGGTGAGCGGCAGCCGCTGGCCGCGCACCTCGGCGAACAGTTTGGTGCCGAGCGCGCTCAGGTTCGTGGGCACGTAGCCCATCGCGACCGGCGCATTCAGGCTCGGGCCGAAGCCGCCCGATGTGACTTGTCCGATTGGCTCGCCGCCCGCGTCATTCGCGAACAGCAGCGCGCCTTCGCGTACCGGCGCGCGGCCCTCGGCGCGGAGGCCGACGCGGCGGCGGGAGGCGCCGTTGTCGAAATGAGCGAGGATTTTTTCCGCGCCGGGAAAGCCGCCCGCGCGCGCGCCGCCGCTGCGGCGGCTCTTCTGCACCGACCATTCCAGCGCGGCCTCGACCGGCGTGGTCGCGGTGTCGATGTCGTGGCCGTAAAGGCAGAGCCCGGCTTCCAGCCGCAGGCTGTCGCGGGCGCCAAGCCCGATCGGCAGCACATCAGGGTTTTCGAGCAGCGTCTTCGCGAGCCGCTCGGCATCGGCGGCCGGGACGGAAATCTCAAAACCGTCTTCGCCGGTGTAACCGGAGCGCGAGACGAAGCACTTGATGCCGGCGACCTCTTGCGGGCCGGCATCCATGAATTTCATCGCGGGCGCTGCTGCACATAATTTCGCCAGCGCGGCTTCCGCCTTGGGGCCCTGCAGCGCGATTAGCGCGCGGTCTGCGAGGGACTCGATGACGCAGTCACCGGACAGATTCGCGCGCAGATGCGCCTCGTCCTCGGCCTTGCAGGCGGCGTTGACGACCAGGAACAGGTGATCGCCGAAATTGGCCACCATGAGATCGTCGAGAATGCCGCCATCGGCATTGGTGAACTGGGCGTAACGCTGCCGCCCCGGCGCGATCGCCACGATGTCCTGCGGCACGAGCCGTTCCAGCGCGCGGGCGGCGTCCTCGACCTTGCCTGACTTCGGCAGCAAGCGGAGTTGGCCCATATGGGAGACGTCGAACAGGCCGGCGGAGGCCCGGGTATGGAGGTGCTCCTTCAGCACGCCCGCGGGGTATTGCACGGGCATGTCATAGCCCGCGAACGGCACCATCTTGCCGCCCAGGGAGACGTGAAGGTCGTAAAGGGGCGTTCGTTTCAGGGAGTCTTGGTCGTGCGCTAGCATCTTGGGGGCCCTCGGCGGTTCCCCGGGGACGATTCCCCAGAGGACACCAGTCGAAGCCCCATCTGTCGCTGTGCCTGAGAGTATTATCCCGTCGGCGGACGCTGTCCGGGCCTTATGCCCGTCGGCGCCTCTTTCCAGATGCTGTCAAAGCCACGCGGTCCTTTTGCCTGAGAGTTTCCGGGGCGGTTGCTCCTTCGGCGCCGGCTGCCTAAAGCCGGTCTCTCCCGACGTGGCCGTACGATACAGATGGGTACAGACCACAGGCTGGCCAAGCCTGTCAACGCGTCCGCGCGTCCTATCCAACGGGATTGAGCGGCTGCGGCAACCCTCTGATCTCCCTGCACAGTTTCTGGACAGGAAAGCTGGCCTTGTCTAAAAGCGCTTTGGCCCGCAGATATCAGCCTTAACGTTACGGTTTGGATGGCGAGAAGCGGGTCCTAAAGCACGATGAGAGTCATCGCGCTTTAGCTCTTTGTTTGAGCATGATCTTTCCGGAAAACCGCTTCGCACTTTTCCGGATCATGCTCCAGCACACCCGATTGGATGAACATGAGCGGCGTCAACGAGATCAGGTCGACCTTTCTGAACTTCTTTGCCGAGAACGGCCACGAGATCGTGTCGTCCTCGCCCCTCGTGCCGCGCAACGACCCGACCCTGATGTTCACCAATGCCGGCATGGTGCAGTTCAAGAACGTCTTCACCGGCGTCGAGAAGCGGCCCTATCAGCGCGCCACCACCTCGCAGAAATGCGTGCGCGCCGGCGGCAAGCACAACGACCTCGACAATGTCGGCTACACCGCGCGCCATCTCACCTTCTTCGAGATGCTCGGCAACTTCTCGTTCGGCGACTATTTCAAGGAGCGCGCGATCGAGCTCGCCTGGACGCTGATCACCAGGGAGTTCGGGCTCAAGAAGGACAAGCTGCTGGTTACCGTCTACCACACCGACGACGAGGCGGCGGGGCTGTGGAAGAAGATCGCGGGGTTCTCCGAGGACCGCATCATCCGCATCCCGACCTCGGACAATTTCTGGGCGATGGGCGACACCGGCCCGTGCGGCCCGTGCTCGGAGATCTTCATCGACCGCGGCGAGCACATCTGGGGCGGACCGCCGGGCTCGCCGGAAGAGGACGGCGACCGCTTCCTCGAATTCTGGAATCTCGTGTTCATGCAATACGAGCAGGTGACGAAGGAGGAGCGCGTTGACCTGCCGCGTCCCTCGATCGACACCGGCATGGGCCTGGAGCGCATGGCCTGCATTCTGCAGGGCGTCGAGAGCGTGTTCGAGACCGATCTGTTCCGCCATCTGATCGACGCGACCTCGTCCGCGCTCGGCAGCGGGCCGAACGAGCAGAACGTCGCCTCGTTCCGCGTCATCGCCGACCATCTGCGTTCCTCCGCCTTCCTGGTCGCGGACGGCGTGCTGCCCTCGAACGAGGGCCGCGGCTACGTGCTGCGCCGGATCATGCGCCGCGCCATGCGCCATGCGCAGCTTTTGGGCGCCAAGGAGCCGCTGATGCATCGCCTCGTCTGGGCGCTGGTGCGAGAGATGGGCCAGGCCTATCCCGACCTGATGCGCGCGGAGAACCTGATCGAGGAAACGCTGCGGCTGGAAGAGACCCGCTTCCGCAAGACGCTGGTCCGCGGCCTGTCAATTCTCGACGAGAAGAGCGCGTCCTTGAAGAAAGGCGACATGTTCGACGGCGACGTCGCCTTCACGCTCTACGACACCTATGGATTTCCGTTGGACCTGACGCAGGACGCGCTGAAGTCGCGAGGCATCGGCGTCGACCAGGCCGCGTTCACCGACGCGATGGAGCGGCAGAAGGCCAAGGCGCGCGAGTCCTGGAAGGGCTCGGGCGAGGCCGCGTCTGAGGCGATCTGGTTTCCGCTGCGCGAGAAGCTGGGTGCGACCGAATTCCTGGGCTACGAGACCGAGAGCGCCGAGGGCGTGGTGTCGGCGCTGGTGAAGGATGGTGCCGAGGTCACGAGCCTCAAGGCTGGCGAGACCGGCGCGCTCGTGCTGAACCAGACGCCGTTCTACGCGGAATCAGGCGGCCAGGTCGGCGACACCGGCGTGCTCACGGGCGAGGGGGGCATCAAATTCCGCGTCACCGACACGCAGAAAAAGCTCGGCGATTTCTTCGTGCATGTCGGCACCGTCGAGAGCGGCGAAGTGAAGCTCGGCACGGCGCTGCAGCTCGAGGTGGATCATTCCAGGCGCTCCTCGATCCGCGCGCATCACTCGGCGACGCATCTCATCCACGAGGCGCTGCGCCAGGTGCTGGGCGATCACATCGCCCAGCGCGGCTCGATGGTCGCGCCGGACCGGCTGCGCTTCGACTTCGTACATCCGAAGCCGATCACGGCCGAAGAGCTCGCCCGCGTCGAGGACATCGCCAACGAGGTGGTGCTGGAGAACGACGAGGTCACGACGCGCGTGATGGGCGTCGACGAAGCGCGCGAAGCGGGCGCGCGCGCGTTGTTCGGCGAGAAATACGGCGACGAGGTCCGCGTCGTCTCGATGGGCCGAACGGCGCGCGAGCGCGGCGCCAATGCGCTCGGCTGGTCGGTCGAGCTCTGCGGCGGCACCCATGTCAGGCGCACCGGCGATATCGGCCTGATCACGCTGACCGGCGAGAGCGCGGTCGCCTCCGGCGTGCGCCGCATCGAGGCGCTGACCGGCAATTACGCGCGCCGGCACGCCAACGACACCATGGCGCTGGCGAAGACCGCGGCGAACGAGCTGCGCACCTCGCTCGACGACGTCCCGGCGCGCATCACCGCGTTGATGGAGGAGCGCAAGAAGCTCGAGCGCGAGCTCTCCGATGCCCGCAAGAAGCTGGCGATGGGCGGCGGCGCATCATCGAGCAGCGGCGCAGCCGCGGGCGTGCGCGAGGTCGGCGACGTCAAGCTGATGGCGCGCGCGGTCGAGGGCATCGAGATGAAGGATCTCAAGAGCCTCGCCGACGAGGCCAAGAAGCAGATCGGCTCCGGCGTCGTCGCCATCGTCGGCGTCACCGAGGACGGCAAGGCCGGAATCGTGGTCGGCGTCACCGCCGATCTCACCGCGCGCTTCAACGCCGTGAACCTCGTGCGCGTCGCCTCCGAGGCGCTCGGCGGCAAGGGCGGCGGCGGCCGGCCCGACATGGCCCAGGCCGGCGGCCCCGACGGCGCCAAGGCGACCGAGGCGCTGGCGGCGATCGAAAAAGCGATCGCGGGCGCTTGAGCGCCATGCGCCCCGGTCCGCGAGGGCGTGGGCTTCGCGATCCCGACTTAAGGGATCGCCTCTATGAATTGCTGGAGCACGACCCGCTGGCCTATTCGGCGGGGTCGCGCTTCATCAAGTTCATCATCGGAATCGTCGTGCTCAACGTGGCCGCGATGATCCTCGCCTCGGTGCCGGAGCTGGACGCGCAGTTCGGCGCGCTGTTCTCGGCCATCACCGCGCTGTCGGTGATGGTGTTCGCGGCGGAATATGCCGCGCGCCTGTGGACCGTGGCCGGCCACACCCAGCGCAAGGGGTCCGCGCTGTCCGACCGGCTCGGCTACGTCTTCTCGACGCTCGGCATCATCGACCTCATGGCGTTCCTGCCGGCGGCCATCGTGCTCGCGAGCGGCCGGCACGCGACGCTGGCGGCGCTCGGCGTGCTGCCGTTCTTCAAGCTGATCCGCTATTCGCCGGCGATGCGCTCGCTGCTCGCCGCCGTGCATGCCGAGCGGCGGGCGCTGATCGGCTGCATCGTCATCCTGATCGGCGCGGTCCTGACCTTCGCCTCGCTGCTCTACGCCATCGAGCGCGACGTGCAGCCGGACAAGCTCGGCACCATCCCGCAGGCGATGTGGTGGGCGATCGTGACGCTCGGCACCGTCGGCTATGGCGACGTCGTGCCGGTGACGGCGCTCGGCAAGCTCGTCTCCACCTTCGCCATCATCTCGGGTTTTGCCATGATCGCGCTGCCGGTCGCGATCATCTCCACCGCCTTCG
>NZ_JXDL01000001.1:1853160-1861386 GCF_001590795.1 Bradyrhizobium sp. AT1 | reverse complement strand
CCGGTCGCGATCATCTCCACCGCCTTCGCCGAAGAGGTGAAGCGGCGCGATTTCGTCGTCACCTGGGGCATGCTGGCGCGGGTGCCGCTGTTCTCGCATCTGTCGGCGGCGGAGATCGCCGACATCATGCGGCTCTTGCGCGCGCGCACGATCGAGCAGGGCGAGATCCTGGTGCGGCGGGGTGATGCGGCCTCGTCGATGTATTTCATCACCGCCGGCGAAGTCGAGATCGCGCTGCCGAGCCAGCATGTGCGCCTTGCCGACGGCACCTTCTTCGGCGAGATCGCGCTGCTGCACAAAACAAAACGCAGTGGCACGGTGACCGCGACGCGCAAGACGCGCCTGCTCGTGCTCGACGCCCAGGACTTTCATGCCCTGATCGAGCGCATGCCGACGCTCGCCGACCACGTCCACACCACCGCCAAGGCACGGCTCGCCGACACCGGCGACCTTGCGCTGGCGGAGCTGGCGCAGGCGGAGCGGGAAGAAGGCCCGTCGGCGTAGCACCTAGCTTCGGTCGAGGAAAGGCGCGACAACCTCGCGCGTTTCCTTGCTAGGCACGACCGGCACGATCTCGAACGTCATGCCATTGCCCTGGCAGTTCAGCACCCATTCCTGCAGCAGGCGGGCGTCGTCGCATTCCATCAGCTGGAAGCATCGGTCGAAATTCGGCTCGATCCAGCTGCCATGATATGTGAGGCCGTCCGGAAACTTGACGCCCTCGTCGCGCACCTTCCGGTAGACCGGAACGGGATCGCGATCTTTGAAGCGTTCGATCACCATGAAGAGCATCGGTCTCAGCCCTTCTTCAGGAAAACATACTCGGCCGAATAGGGCGCGCTTTTGAACTCGCCGGCCTTGTCGCAGGCGCCTTCGAGCTTGCCGCCATGGGTGTCGATCCGCTGGACGGTTGTGACGGGCGTGAGCGTGCCGCTGCCGCGGCGGGCGGTGACCTCCAGCTTCAGCCAGGGGATATCGGCCGGCGTTGCGCCTGGGGCGTTGCCGGCGGCCTTGGCGGTCACGGCGCTGCCATCAGTGAGCTCCCAGTTCGGGCCGGCAAAGTGCCGTCCGACCGTCTTGCCCTCGGACAGCAGCGTCGCGATCGGCTCGCGGAAGGCCCAGGCGAGCTTGCCGTCGCTGCCCGCCTTGCACTCATAGACCTGCGCGCCCTCGGCGTGGACGCTGAGCACGAGGCTCTCGCCCGGCGCGGCGATGGCATCGGGAAGCGGGTCGGCGGCCATGGCCGGGCCCGCGAGCAGCAACAGGCAAGGGACAGCAAGCTTGATCGACATGGTCGCATCTCCGCGCGGGGGGCCTCGAAAAGAAACGGGCCGCGCTGGTCGCGCGGCCCGTGATGATGTCTGGCCCAGTCGGGCGAAATTGCGGTCGGCTTACGCCGCCATCGCCTTGGTCAGGTTCTCGGCGACCTTGTCGAGGAATCCGGTGGTCGAGAGCCAGCGCTGGTCGGCGCCGACCAGCAGCGCAAGGTCCTTGGTCATGTAGCCGGCCTCGACGGTGTCGACGCAGACCTTCTCCAGCGTGTTGGCGAACTTGGCGAGCTCGGCATTGTTGTCGAGCTTGGCGCGGTGGGCGAGGCCGCGCGTCCAGGCGAAGATCGACGCGATCGAGTTGGTCGAGGTCTCCTTGCCCTTCTGGTGCTCGCGGTAGTGGCGGGTCACCGTG
The DNA here is from genome assembly GCF_001590795.1 of Bradyrhizobium sp. AT1. Classification (GTDB taxonomy): domain Bacteria; phylum Pseudomonadota; class Alphaproteobacteria; order Rhizobiales; family Xanthobacteraceae; genus Bradyrhizobium. Next base: position 1,859,703 of record NZ_JXDL01000001.1, on the reverse strand, counting down.
CCGTGGGCAGCTTCCGCTTCCACGGTCTTACCGTCGGGGGTGAGCAGGACCGAGGTCATCAGGCCGAGCGAGCCGTAGCCCTGCGCGACCGTGTCGGACTGCACGTCGCCGTCGTAGTTCTTACAGGCCCAGACGTAGCCGCCGGACCATTTCAGCGCCGAGGCCACCATATCGTCGATCAGGCGGTGCTCGTAGGTCAGGCCCTTGGCCTCGAATTCCTTCTTGAACTCGCGGTCGTAGATGTCCTGGAAGATGTCCTTGAAGCGGCCGTCATAGACCTTGAGGATCGTGTTCTTGGTCGAGAGGTAGACCGGGTAGTTGCGCAGCAGGCCGTAGTTCAGCGAGGCGCGGGCGAAGTCGATGATGGAGTCGTCGAGATTGTACATCTCCATGGCGACGCCGGCGCCCGGAGCCTTGAACACTTCCTTCTCGATCACGGTGCCGTCCTCGCCGACGAACTTCATCGTGAGGGTGCCCTTGCCCGGGAACTTGAAGTCGGTGGCGCGGTACTGGTCGCCATAGGCGTGGCGGCCGATGATGATCGGCTTGGTCCAGCCGGGAACCAGGCGCGGCACGTTCTTGCAGATGATCGGCTCGCGGAAGATCACGCCGCCGAGGATGTTGCGGATGGTGCCGTTCGGCGACTTCCACATCTGCTTGAGGTTGAACTCCTTCACCCGGGCTTCGTCCGGGGTGATGGTGGCGCACTTGACGCCGACGCCTACCTTCTTGATGGCCTCGGCGGCGTCGATGGTGACCTGATCGTTGGTGTGGTCGCGGTACTCCATGCCCAGGTCGAAATACATCAGTTCGACATCCAGGAACGGGTTGATCAGCTTGTCCTTGATGTACTGCCAGATGATCCGGGTCATCTCGTCGCCATCGAGCTCGACGACGGGATTGGATACCTTGATTTTTGCCATGATCGGGGAAGCCTCTTGGGAACGGCGCTTTTGGCGCGCCACGGGAATATCCGCCGCCTCATAGCACCCGGACGCGGCGGGCGAAAGCCAAGGGATTATGCACTTTTAGCTCATCCAGCTTGCCCGGATGGGGGGCGGCAGCCGGCCTTCGGCCGGGCCTCGGGCGCTCGTTCCAGGTGAGATTCAAAAACCGAATCTAACCCCGTTATTTCCCTTGAGAATTTCGTCAGGACAGGCAAACGACAGGCGGACAGGGCCGGGCGGCAGCGGCTGATGTTGAATCAATTCCTAAGGCGGCCTGGCCAAGGCCTTGAGAGACAGTGTGAAAGCGAAGCCAGATGTCGGGGACTGACAAGAGCAAGCCGAGCCTTTCCCTCGACGGTCCCATCGTGATCCTGGTCGAGCCGCAGCTCGGGGAAAACATCGGCATGGCCGCGCGGGCGATGGGCAATTTCGCGCTTTCAGCCCTGCGCATCGTCAACCCCCGGGACGGTTGGCCCAACATCGCCGCCCAGCGCGCCGCGGCCGGCGCCGACCACATTCTGGAAAAGGTCGAATTGTTTGGCACGGTGGAAGAGGCGGTCGCCGACCTCGACCTCCTGTTCGCCACCACCGCGCGCCCCCACGATCAGGCCAAGCCGGTGGTCGGGCCGGAGGCCGCGGCGAGCGAGATCGCCGGGCACGTCGCGACCGGCGGCAAGGCTGGCATCCTGTTCGGCCGGGAGCGCTGGGGGCTGACCAACGAGGAGGTCGGGCTCTCCAACCGCATCATCACCTTCCCGGTCAATCCGGGCTTCGCCTCGCTCAACCTCGCCCAGGCCGTGCTGCTGGTCGGCTATGAATGGTTCAAGCGCGCGACCTCGGGCGAGCTGCCGCACGCCATGCCGGAGCGCTCCGAGCGCGCCTCGCAGCACCAGATGCAGGCCTTCTTCGACAACCTCATCCGGGAGCTCGACAAGGTCGAGTTTCTGCGCCCGGCCGAGAAACGCGACACCATGCTGGTGAACCTGCGCAACATCTTCAGCCGGATGGAGCCGACCAAGCAGGACATGCACACCCTCCATGGAGTCGTTATGGCGATCGCGGAAGGACGCAAGGGCCCGGCCAAGGGCGGCGTGCTCGACGGCGAGCAGGCGACCCGCCTGCGCGCACTGCTGGCCGAGCATGGCAGCGGGACGCCCGACAGCGGCTCGACCGTCCGTGGCCTTGCCCGCCTGCTTCGCCGCAATCCGACCGACGCCGAGCGCCTGCTCTGGCAGGCTCTGACCCGCGACCGCCGCTTCGCAGGTCAGTTCAAGCGCCAGACCCCGGTGGGGCGGCATATCCCGGACTTCGTCTCATTCCCGCACCGGATTGCGATCGAGCTGGTCAACCCGGGCGAGGGCGAGGCGATCACGGCCGATCGCGCGGCAAGGCGGAGCTGGCTCGAGGCGCGGGACTATCGCGTGCTGGACATTCGTGCGGCGGACGTGGAGCGCGATCTCGAGGCGGAGCTGGTGCGGCTCGCGGGGATGATGGAGCAGGGCGCGTAACTTCGGCCAACCCGCGCCGGGTCAGCGCTGAAACACGACCCTGCCGCCGACCAGCGTCATCTCCGCCTTGATGTCCTTGATCTGGTCTTCCGGCACGGCCGTGTAATCGGCCGAGAGCACCACCATGTCCGCGAGCTTTCCAGGCTCGATGGTGCCTTTGCGCGCCTCTTCGAACGTGTAGCGCGACGCCGCGCTGGTGTAGAGACGCAGGGCCTGCTCCCGCGCGATGGCTTCTGCCGCGCCGTAGACATTTCCGTTGGGGTCCTTCCTCGTCACCATGACGTACATATTGAGGAAGGGGTTGATCGGGTTGACGGGAAAATCCGTGCCGGCGCCGAGGCTGTTCAGCCCCATCTTCTCGATCAACGTCCTGGTCGGCACGGCGCGGTCGGCGGTTGCCTTGCCGAGAAATCGTTCGACGGTCGCCGCCTTGTCCCACATGAAAGCGTTCTGGAAATCGACACGGGCTCCCAGCCTTTGCGCTCGCTCCATCTGTTCGGGCCGGATCAGGCTGGCGTGAATGAGGACGAAGCGGCGGTCGCGGATCGATTTCTCCTGATCGGCGGCCTCGAAGGCATCGAGCACCTGGTCGATACCGAGGTCACCGACCACGTGAACGCCGACGCGCCAGTCATAGCGGTTGCAGATGGAGATGAGCTGCTTCAGCCGCTCGGGCGTCTGCTGCGCAACACCATGATAATTGTCATGTGAATCGGGATAGACGTCGCGCATCAGCGCCGTCTTCAGCGTCATGCCGCCGTCGTAGAAGATCTTGATGCCGGCGAACTTGAGCCAATCGTCGCCAAAGCCGGAGGCGGCCCCATTGCCTGCCATGATCGCTTCCCATGCGGCCAGATCCGCCGGCGGCTCCGGTCGAAACATCACGCCGGTGCGCAAGGTAGCCTTGCCGGACGCGACGAGCTTCTGCAGCGTGCGAACATCGCGTGCCTCCGTCGCGCCTTCGACCGCGCTGGTGATGCCGAAGCTGTTCAGCACGCCTTCGGCAATGGTGAATTGCCGCATTTCGTCGTCTTCCGTCCAGGGCGGGACGGCCTTCTCGACCCGGTCGATCGCCGTCTCCTCGAGCACGCCGGTCAGTTCGCCGGCGGCGTCGCGCTCGAACTTTCCACCGCTCGGATCCTCGGTGGTCTTGTCGACCCCGACCCGTTGCAGGGCCATGGTGTTCGCCATCGAGAAATGTCCGACGGTGCGAAGATAGACCGGATTGTTGGGAGCAACGCTGTCGATCTCCTGCCGCGTCAGGTAACGCTTCTCGGCCAATTGTGACGGCGGATGCCACGCGCCGCCGACAATCCACTCGCCCGGCTTCTTCTTCGCCGCGAATGCCTTGATGGCATCGAGCGCTTCCGCGACCGTCTTCGCGCGGCCCATGATGACGACATAGTCGCCGAGACCGGCGGCCTTGAAGTGAGCGTGTGTATCGATCAATCCGGGGATGACGGTCTTGCCGGCGACATCGAGCACGCGGGTTCGGGCGCCGGCAAGCGCCCTCATCGAAGAACTGGTCCCCGTTGCGAGGATCTTGCCATCCGCGACGGCGACCGCCTCCGTGACCGTCGATCGATCATCCAGCGTCAGGATCTTTCCATTGACGAGGACCAGGTCAGGGACGCTGAATTCAGGTTGCTGCGCCTCGACATTTGCGATGCCAGCGATCCACACGCTCGTGGCAACGATTGCAGATGCCGTCAACTTGCGAACCATGACGCCCCCTTGATCTTGTTTTTGCCGGACGAAGATATTCAAGGGTATCTTTGATCGTACATGGGTTCAACGCTCGCGATGCCTGGCGGCACTCCACATAGTGGGCAAAGTGGATCGCGCTCTGTGTCATTCTCGGAGGGTGGGTTGGCCGAAGGCGTAACCCACCCCTGTTCGTCTCGGTGAAGCTGAGGCGGCGGATTACGCCTGCGGCTAATCCGCCCTACAAACCTGCTGCGAAATTTGCGTTCACTTTCCCTTCTGGTCGAGGAAGACGTAGAGCGCCGCGATCCTGCCGTCCTCCACAATGATCACGTCCCAGCCGGTGTAGTCCGGGGCCTCGCCGCGCAGACCCGATCCCCAGGCCAGCCGTCCGGCGTTGTGAAGCGCCTGCGGCTCGCTCGTCGGTGTGTAGACGAAGTGGGGATGCGTGGCACGGAGCTCGCCTGCGAACTTGTCGATCGCCGCGCGACCGACAACGACACCGGGCGGCACATAGAGGACAGCGTTCTCCGTCCAGAGCTCGTCGATTACGGCGCGGCGGCGCTTGGCGTCGCCTTCGCCGAAAACCTCCTGAAGATTGCGACGAAGCAGTTCGTGGATTCGATCCGTCGATTCATGGGTCTGGGTCATGGGATGTCTCCAATTTGAAAGGGTGGGGCTGAGGTCGGCGCAGGTCCGCGCTTCAGATCTGGGCTTGACCGCCGTCGACGAAGAGCTCGACGCCATTGACGAAGCTCGCCTCGTCCGAGGCCAGGAACAGCACGGCCTTGGCGATCTCCTCGGGCTGGCCGACGCGGCCGGACGGGATGAGGCCGGCGAGATAGGTCTTGGTGCCTTCCGCCTGCTCACCGGCGCCGAACAGATGGTTCAGGCCGGGCGTCTCGGTGACGCCGGGGCTGATGGCGTTGACGCGGATGTGCCGATCCTTGAGATCGAGGATCCAGTTGCGCGCGAAATTGCGCACGGCGGCCTTGGTCGCCGAATAGACGCTGAAGGCCGGCGTGCCCGAGACGCTCGTTGTCGAGGCGGTCAGCACGATGGATGCGCCGTCGCGGAGCAATGGCAGCGCCTTCTGGACGGTGAAGAGGACGCCCTTCACGTTGGTATCGAAGGTGCGCTGATAGTGCTCCTCGGTGATCGCGCCGAGCGGTGCGAACTCGCCGCCGCCGGCATTGGCGAAGATCACGTCGATCTGCTGATGCTTCTGCTGGACTGCATCGTAGAGCCGGTCGATGTCGACAAGGTCAGCCATGTCGCCGCGCACGCCGGTCACGCGGCCGCCGATCGATTTCACCGCGGCGTCCAGCGCGTCCTGGCGGCGGCCGGTGATGAACACCGAGGCGCCTTCCGCCGCGAATGCCTTGGCGGTCGCAAGGCCAATACCGCTCGTGCCGCCTGTCACCACCACGACCTTGTTGCTGAACCTGTTCGTCATCGTCCGTCTCCTCTGGGAAGCATCTGGCGGAAGCGCCGTTGCCCTTCGTAGATGCCTACGGAACGATGGTGCGAGTAGTCAGCAAATATGGTACTCAGCGTTCCATGAGAGGAACGATGAAAACCGATCTGAACGACTTTGCCTATTTCGCCGAGGTGGTCGGCCACGGGGGCTTCGCCGCCGCGGGACGGGCGTTGCGAGAGCCGAAATCAAAGCTCAGCCGCCGGATTGCCGGCCTCGAGGAGCGCCTTGGCCTGCGCCTGATCGAGCGATCGAGCCGGCGCTTTCGCGTCACCGAGGTGGGGCAGGCGTTCTACGAGCGCTGCCGCGCGATTCTGGCTGAAGCCGAGCAGGCCGAAGCGCTCGTGACGCAAGCGCAGGCTGAGCCGCACGGTCGCATTCGCTTCAGCTGCCCGACGGGCATGGTCGCGGAAATCTCCGCGCTCACGTCGAGCTTCCTGATCCGCTATCCCAAAGTGCGTCTGCAACTCATCGCCATCGACCGGCCGGTCGACCTGATCGAAGAGCGGGTCGACGTGGCGCTGCGCGTTCGCTCTGTGCTCGTGGGTGATGCCGCGCTCACCATGCGGTCGCTGGGTACATCCACGCGCATCCTCGTCGCGAGCCCGCAACTGGCAAGCCGGCTGCGGACTCCGGACGATCTTGCCGCGCTTCCGACGCTCGCGACGTCAGACGAGGACAATCTGGTCGAATGGCATCTGGAGACGGACGATGGGCAGGCGCGCGTAATCAGGCACGAGCCGCGCATGGGGTGCGGTGATTTCGGCGCGGTGCGCGATGCGGCGGTCGCCGGCCTTGGCGTTGCGCTGTTGCCCGATCACCTCTGTCGCGATGCGCTCGCGCAGGGCAAGCTCGTCCATGTGCTCTCGGAATGGCGCGGTCACCGCGGCATGGTACATCTCGTCTT
>NZ_JXDL01000001.1:1676902-1852605 GCF_001590795.1 Bradyrhizobium sp. AT1 | reverse complement strand
GCGGTTCGCGCACTGATCGACCATCTGGCGGCGGGGTTCTCCAAGACGTTGGTCTAGCCGACTTGGCGGACTGCGCCGCACAACAATCGACCCTCTTGAATGAACGGTCACCCGCGCCCGAGCTGCACGTCGCGCTCCACGGCGATCCATGTCGTTCTCGCTACCGCCAGCAATCTCCCGGCTTCGTCATGCAGCGCGGCGTCGGCCGTGCGCTTGCGGCCGTCGCGGCCGGTGGGCCAGGCCGTGACGATGCAGGGCGCGCCGGGGCGGGGGCGCGCTTCGATGCGGGCTGACATTCGTCCGAGCAGCAGCGGGGTCTTCTCGAAGCTGCCGCTCTGCGGGTCGTAATTACAGGCAAAGCCGGTGGGGCAATCAAGCGCGGACCACAGGAATTCGGGCGCGACGAGGCCATCCTCGGCGACGAGAGTCGGATCGGGGGCCCAGCTCGCGGCGAGAACGGGCGGCTGTGCTTGACGGCGGAGCGGGCCTGCGAAGATACGCAAGCCGTCGCCTGTCGTCCTTGCGGGGCCGCAGACGAAACAATGCGGCAGCGGATGCTCGTGCGGCTCGAACAGCGCGAGCAGTTCGGCCGCGCGCGCTTCCGGCAGGGTGGCGGTCTCGATTTGCGCGAGCTCGACGCTCGCGGCGCGGCCGGTGGCGATGGCTTTATCGCCGTCGCGAAGCTCCCATGCGCCGCCGTCGGTCGCGGCCGCGGTGAGCGGCGTGTCCAGGGGAGGCGGCGCGCGCAGCGTCACCTCCGCAGGCCCCGAAATGTGACGGGCGAGCCGGCCGCAGACATAGCCGCCGTTGCCGGAGTTCGGAGGGCCGCAAAAGCGTTTGGCGATGATGATGTCTGTCAACGATCGTGTTCCTGTTTCTGTCGGTCACACTCTAGCGGATCTTGAGCACAATTCGTCCCTGAACCGTGCGATTGGCCACGGCCCGCATGGCCTCGCCGGCCTCCTCCAAAGGGAGGAGACGGTCGATATGCGGACGGATCTGTCCGGCGGCCAGCAATTGCATCAGCGTGTCGTTCATGCGCGCGCCCTCGTCCGGGCATTTCTCCGCCCAGGCGCCGGCAAAGACACCGACGATGGAATAGTTCTTGAGCAACGGCAGGTTCATCGGGAGCGATGGAATCTCGCCGCCGGTGAAGCCGATCGGCATCAGCCGTCCGCCCCATGCCATCATGCGGGCCATCTGCTCGAAGATAGCGCCGCCGACATTGTCGAAGCCGACATCGATGCCTCCTCCCGAGGTCACCGATTTGATCCGGTCGCGCAGATCCTCGCTGCGATAATTGATGACCTCGCCGGCGCCGTAGTCGCGGACCAGCGCCGCCTTGTCGTCGGAGCCGATGCCAGCGACGACGCGCAGGCCGAGATGGCGGCCGAGATCGACCGCGGCAAGCCCAACCCCGCCGGCGGCGCCGGTGACGAACAGCGTTTCGCCGCGCCCGGCGCGTGCCCGCTCGACCAGCGCGTAATACGCCGTGCCGTAATTGTGCAGCACCGTTGCCGCCGCTTCGAACGCGACACCATCCGGCAGGTGGACGCTCTTCGATTCCTTGGCAACCATCCGCTCGGCGTAGCCGCCGGTCCAGCTGCTGCAGGCGACGCGATCGCCGGGCGCGAACTTCGTCACCTTGTCGCCGACCGCGACGACGGTTCCGGAGGCTTCCGTGCCGGGCACGAAGGGTGTCTTCGGCCGCATCTGATAGAGACCGGAGACCAAGAGCTGATCCATGAAGCTCACGGACGCCGCGTGGACCTCGATGAGGATCTCGTCAGCGGCAGGTTTTGGTACGTCGATCTCACCGAGGCGCAAATCGCCGGGGCCGGTGAAGGAATGGCACAGAATGGCTTTCATCGAGGTTCTCCGGCGTTTCTCAGGGGCGTCGCATATCCTGCGACGAGCTTGACGAAATCGGCCTGTCGCGCGGCGCCGGTCTTTTCGAACAGGCGGCGCAGATGCGTCTTGATCGTCGAGCCGGCGACGCCGAACGCCGCGGCAACTTCGCGGACGCTGCCGAGCTCGACGATCGCCAGGAGGACGCGCAATTCGGCCGGCGTCAGCCGGAAGACCTGGCCGATCACGTCGGAGCAAGGCGGTATGGCCAATGTCACCTTGCGAACGAACAAGGCTGTCGAGGCGCGGCAAGCCTCGTTGGCGAACGGGCGCGTTTCCGATGTCAGCGGCAGAGCATGGGCGACGTAGCGCTGCCCGGCGGTGCCGATCATCGGCACCGCCGTTTCGCTGGCCGGTCGGGGCGCCGCGAAGAGCCGTTGCAGGGTCTGGTTGGCCGCGCCATCGCAGGCCGTGAGGTGGCCGCGAATCTCACGCAGGATGTCGCGCGCCATGAGAATGGCGCGCCCGGCCGTGTTGGCGTGAACGAGACGCGCATCGGCGGCAACGAGATAAAGGCCGATGTCGAGCCCGTCGAGCGTATCGGCCAGGGTGGCCGCATCCACCGCCGTTCCGGGAAGAGGGAAGATTGCGTTCATCGCGGGGCTCCGACAGGTCGGCGATCTCCGCTGCGGCGGCGTGCGAACAGTCGCGGCACCAGCATCGGAACGCGCTGGCGATACTGCCGATAGGTCGCGCCGAACACGGCGATCAGGTCCCGCTCTTCGAACTGCAATGCGACCAGGATGTAGACCGTGTTGGCGAGTGCGAACAGCAGATGACCTTCCGTCATCACGGGCGCGGCCCAGAACGCGAGCAGAAAGCCGAGCATGATCGGATGCCGCACGATCTTGTAGAACAGCGGGGTTCGGAACGATTGGCCGGGCATCTCGGCCCCGCGCAGCGCGAGAAAAGCCTGGCGCAAGCCGAACAGATCGAAATGATCGATCATGTGGGTCGAGGCGAACGCGATCAGCCAGCCGAGCCAATGCACGGATGTCAGCACCCAGGCCGCAATTCCGCTGGCCTGCCAAACCGGTGCAGGGATCGGCCGCCACTGCCAGAACAGCAGGAGGAGGATCAGGCTGGAGAGCAACACATAGGTGCTGCGCTCGCAGGCCGCGGGAATGAATTCGGCGAGCCATCGCTTGAAGCCCGGGCGCGCCATCACGCTGTGCTGGATGGCGAACAGGCTCATCAGCAGCAGGTTGACGACGATGGCCTCGCCTACATTCGAAGCGAGCCCGACGTCGATGGACTTCGGCACGACATAATTGCCGACGAAACCGAGCGCATAGAGAAACGAAACCGTGAAGATGGCATAGCTCACGAGAGCGTAGAGCAGGATTGCGAGGCGCGCGAACATGGTTTTTCCTCTTGTGCCGATGGCGACGGTGCCGCATGCAGGGCCTGTGCGCTCGCTGGCGAGCAGGCTTGATCCAGCTGGACCTTACCCACCGGACCGTCCCCTGCGCGTCCCCCGGAGGACGCCGGCTGCAAGAAGAGTGGTTCGATGACGGCTTTCTCGCTAGGAACGTTCGGGTTCCCCGAGGTTCACGCCGATGGCCGCCCGATCAAGCTGGCCTTGCGCAAGGGGCTTGCGCTGCTGGTCTATCTCGGGGAGGCCAGGGGCGCCGTCGCGCGCGAAACGATGGCGACGCTGCTCTGGCCGGAGACGCCACGGGAGACGGGCCTTGCGCGGTTGCGGCGGCTGCTTCACCGCGTCGAGCTCGCACTCGGCCAGTCGGTGTTCGAGACCGACCGCACCAGTCTGCGATGGTCGTCCGACGTCGGGGTGCAGCTCGACTCGCATCTGTTCGAGCAAGCCTGTGATCGCGGGGCGTTCGAACAGGCCTGCCAGATTTACCGGGGCGACTTCCTGGCGGGCTTCGCTCCGGAAGAGTGTCCCGAATTCGATGACTGGGCGTTCTTCCGCCGGGAGGCGCTGCGGGGCCGGCTGGTGCATGCGCTCGAACGCCTCGTGCAGGACAAGAACGCAGCCGGCGACCATTTTGCCGCGACGGTCCATGCGCAGCGTCTGGTCGAGCTCGATCCGCTCAGCGAGGTCTATGGCCGGCATCTGATTCGCAGCCTTTTGCTGGCCGGCGACCGCAGCGCGGCGGAGCGTCATCATGCGGCGCTGACACAGCGGCTGCGCGACGAGCTTGGGGTCGCGCCGGAAGCCGAGACCGAGGCGCTGATCAGCCCCGCAGCGGCGCCACAGGCGGTGCCCATGACGCGCTACGTAAAGGGCGCCGGCGTGCATCTGGCCTATCAGACCTATGGCAGCGGGCCGCTCGATATCCTGGTGATGCCCGGCTTCGTGTCGCATGTGGAGCGCGCCTGGGAGCATCCGGCGAGCCGGACGTTTCTGTCGTCCCTGATGAAGCTCGGGCGCCTCGTCGTGTTCGATCGTCGCGGCATCGGACTGTCCGACCGGGTCGGATCGGCGCCCGGGATCGACGTCACCGCGGAGGATATCGGCACCGTGCTGCGCGCGGTGAATTCGCGCCGTGTCGCGCTGTTCGGTGCGTCCGAATGCGGGCCGGCCTGCGTCAAGTTCGCAGTCGACGAGCCCAGGCGGGTGGCCGGGCTGATCCTGTTCGGCGCGCTGGCCAAGGGCTGCTGGTCAGAGGACTATCCGCACGCGCTGCGCGCCAGCCAGTATGACGCCTGGAGCAAGCATCTGGTCGCGCAATGGGGCGGGCCGGTCGGGATCGAAACCTTCGCGCCGAGCCTTGCCGGCGATCCCCAGGCGCGCGCCTGGTGGGCGGGGCTGTTACGCGCGGCGTCCAGTCCCGGCGGCATCTCGGCCGTGCTCCAGGCATTTCGCGACGCCGACGTGCGGCGCCTTCTGCCCGAGATCGCCGTGCCGACATTGGTGCTGCACCGGACGAACGACAAGGCGGTGCGGATCGCCGCCGGGCGCGATATCGCGAGCCGGATCAAGGGCGCCGAGTTCGTCGAACTCGACGGCGATGATCACTGGTTCTTTGCGGGGGATCAGCAGCCGGTGCTGGAGGCGATCGCGAGGTTTGTGAAACGCATTTCGTAGGGTGCGAAGGCGTAACGCACCATCTCTCACGCGGCGACGAAAGTGGTGGATTGCGCGTCGCTATTCCACCCTACGAAGAAGATCACACCGCCTCGAGCTCGCGCTTCTTCTTCGCCTTGGCCTGGCCGAGCAGGGGACCGGCAGTGAGCGCTGCCGTATCCGCCACGCACGGATCGCGCGAGATCATCGCGGCGACAATGGCGCCGTCGATCAACAACCCGAGCTGATGCGCGAGCACGGCAGGCTCGCTCGAGCCCAGCTCGACGGCGAGCTTCTCGATGTGGCCGAGCACGATCTTCTTGTGCTTCAGCGCGATGTTGCGGAACTGCTTGGCGTCCTTGTCGTGCTCGCCGACCGCGTTGATGAAGGGGCAGCCGTAGAAGCGCTCTTCGGCAAACCAGCTCTTCAGCGCCGGGAAGATGCGCGTGAGCTTGGCCTGCGCATCGCCGCCGCCGTCTTCCATGGCGGCGATGAACCATTCGCGCCACTGCTTGCCTTCGCTTTCCAGCACGGCGTTGACCAGATTGGTCTTGGAGCCGAACAATTTGTAAAGCGTGGTCTTCGCGGTGCCGGCTTCCTCGATAATCGCATCGATGCCGGTGGCGTTGATGCCATTCTTGCAGAACAGATGGGTCGCGGCGCTAAGCAGACGCCCGCGCGCGGATTCGTCGTCGCCGGTGCCGGCGTGCGGCGAACTGGAATTCTTCTTCGATGACGTCTTTGCCATACGCGCCAACTTAATCGCAGCCACGCGGTATCATCAAGCCGCATCTGTCCCGCGCCGAAAAGATTCGCAGCGCAAGGCGCATCTGCATCGCCATTGAGCAGAGCGCGGCTGATCAATCCGCAGGCAGCGACGCTTAAGCGGCTCCATTGTCTCGCATTTCGTTTTTGGCCGGCTCTGGCACGCCCTATGCAAGGAAACAGACCGTTCGGTATCCTGCCGTTTTCCACGGCTTGCCAGGGAGAAGAAGATGACTGCCGTCGTTCAAAAGACAGTGCTGACGGGGTGCCTTGCGCCCATCGACAAGAATGGCCTCGAGCAACTGATTGCGAGCGGCAAGGCCAATCCGAAGGTCGTCAAGACCTTGAAATGCAAGACGGTCGCCGAAGGAAAATTCCGCCACGCTAACTACATCCGCAACCTGCCGCCCTATATCGTCGACGAGCCGCCGGGATTGCTCGGCGACGACACCGCACCCAATCCGTCGGAAGCCTCGCTCGCCGCGCTCGGCTCGTGCCTTGCCGTCGGCCTGCACGCCAACGCCGTGCACCGCGGCTGGACCGTCAACAAGCTCGAGCTCGAGCTCGAAGGCGACCTCAATATCACCGCGGTGTGGGGCACCGGCGACACCTCGGACAAGCCGGTCGGCTTCACTGACGTCCGCGTCAAGGTCGACATGGAATGCGAGGGCATTGCCCAGGACGAGATCAACGCGCTGGTCGCGCATGTGAAGAAGTGGTCGCCGGTCGCCAACACCTTCACCCGCCCGGTCAATCTCGAGGTCGGCATCTAACCGACAGCAATCAGGACAAGGTGCGGGAGACGATCATGAATTCACTGGCTTTATCGCGGGTCGACGTTCTGGATCAGCCCGCACCGTCCATTGCAGGCGAGGTGGCGCGGATCGCGCGGGAGCAGCTCGCGCCGCTCGCCGCCGGCATCGACGACGGTTCGGTTTATCCGGCCGACGTGCTGCGCAAGTTCGGCGAGGTCGGCGCCTGGGGCAGTCACGTGCCGCACGAGGGGCCCGCCGATCTGCGCTGCGCCATCCAGGCGATGGCCGCGATCGGGGAAGTCTGCGGCGCCACGGCCTTCATGGCCTGGTGCCAGAACACGCTGGTCTGGTACGCGGCGAACTCGACGAACATAAAGCTCGCAAAGCGCTTCGGCGATGCGTTCTCGACGGGCCGGGTGCTCGGCGGCACCGGGCTCTCCAACCCGATGAAGAGCTTCTTCGGCATCGAGAAATTGAAGCTGAAGGGACGCAAGGTCGAGGGCGGCTATGTCGTGCGCGGCGCGTTGCCCTGGGTCTCCAACCTCGGTCCCGATCATTACTTCGGCACGATTTTCGAGCGCGAGGACACGGAGGAAACAGTGATGTTCCTCGCCGATTGCGCCGATCCCGCCATCACGCTGACGCCGTGCAAGCCGTTCATGGCGATGGACGGCACCGGCACCTATGGCGTGCAGTTCCGCGACGTCTTCGTGCCGGACGAATTGATCCTGGCCGATCCCGCCGGGCCCTTCGTCAAGAAAATCCGCGCCGGCTTCATTCTGCTGCAGGCCGGCATGGCGCTGGGCGTGATCAAGGACTGCATCAAGATCATGGACGAGGTTGATGGTCCCCTCGGCCATATCAACCGCTATCTGCCGCAGCAGTCGGTGCATTTCGGCGATCTCGCCGCCGAGCTCGAGGCCGAGACCATGGCGCTGGCGCGCGATCCCTATAACGAGGAGGAAACCTACTGGCGCAAGGTGATCGCGCTACGCCTGCGCGCGGGTGAAGCCAGCGTCGCGGCGGCGCATGCAGCGATGCTGCATTGTGGCGCGCGCGGCTACCTGAAAAGCCACCGCGCGCAGCGGCGCCTGCGCGAGGCCTATTTCGTCGCGATCGTCACGCCGGCCACCAAGCAGCTGCGCAAGATGCTCGCTGATTTCTGAGCTTCACGAGTCCACCCCCAGAAGACCCCCAAACCTCAACGGAGAGGCTGCCAATGACGGACGTTCTGATCTCTGCCAGCGAACTTGCCGATCTCTTGAAAACCGAGCCGTGTGTCGTGATCGACACCCGCAACCCCGATGCCTACGCCGCCGGGCACCTGCCGGGTGCCGTGAACGTGCACGAGATCTTCACGTTCCTCGCGACCTCGACGCCGGAGGGCATGACCGAGCTGAAGACCAAATTCGCCGATGCCTTCGGTGCCGCCGGCCTCTCCGGCAAGGAGACGGCGGTGATCTACGAGCAGTCGATGAATTCCGGCTTCGGCCAATCCTGCCGCGGCTATTATCTGCTCACCATGCTCGGCTATCCCAAGGTGAAGGTGCTGCATGGCGGCTTCGATGCCTGGGCCGGCGCGGGCTTGCCGGTGACGAAGGAGGTTCCGACGCCGGCCAAGGCTTCGTTCGCGATCGTGCCGGAGGCCGGCGAAATCCTGATCGACGCCAAGACCATGCTTGCCGCCGTCGGCAAGCCCGGCATCGCCATCCTTGACGTGCGCGACGTCGATGAGTGGATCGGCGACAGCTCGTCCCCCTACGGCAAGGACTTCTGCCCGCGCAAGGGCCGCATTCCCGGCGCGGTCTGGCTGGAATGGTACCGCATGATGAAGCCGACCGCCGAAGGTCCGCGCTTCAAGTCGAAGGACGAGATTTTGGCCGAATGCGCCACCGTCGGCATCACACCGGCGACACCGGTCTATCTCTACTGCTTCAAGGGGGCGCGCGCCTCGAACACCTTCCTGGCGCTGAAGAATGCGGGCGTGAAGGACGTGCGAATGTATTTCGGCTCCTGGAACGAATGGTCGCGCGACCCATCGCTGCCGATCGAGCAGGGCTTGCCGATGGCATCTGGTGTGACGACCAAGGCGGCGTGAGCCCGCGCCGTGGCTGCAGAGCTCGGTCCACCTCTTCCTACGGGAGAGGTGGACCCTCGGCGAGCACCGCTTCAACCATGCTCTAACGGTTCACGCCAAGTCGCGGACGAGGCGCGATTCCCAGCGCCTTGATCCGCGAGGCCAGCGTGGTCGGCTTGATGTCGAGCATCTCGGCCGCGCCGCCGGGGCCGAACACTTTTCCGGCGCAGGCCTCGAGTGCGGCCAGGATGTTGGTGCGCTCGTGGTCGCGCATTTCCGCTGACGTCATGACCGCTGGGCGTGCGTCGTTCTTCTGGCGCGCGGCGCTAGCTATGGGCTGTGTGCCTGATGGATCCGGCAGGTCGATCCGCAGGCGACCGTTCTGCGACAGGATCGCGGCGCGTTCGATCACGTTCTGCAATTCGCGGACATTGCCGGGCCAGTCATAGCGGGTCAGCCGGCGCGCATCGCCTTCCGACAAGCGCAAATTCGACTTCAGCGCCTTGCTCTCGCGTGTCAAAAAATGCTGGGCAAGAAGGGGAATGTCCTCGCGGCGTTCGCGCAAGGGCACTGTCTCGATCGGAAACACGTTGAGACGGAAGTAGAGGTCCTCGCGAAAACGGCCGCGCTGCACCTCCTGCTTGAGATCGCGATTGGTCGCGGCGATGACGCGCACGTCCACGGTGCGCGTGCGCTCCTGGCCGACGCGTTCGAAATTGCCTTCCTGCAACACGCGCAGCAGCTTGCCCTGGAGCTCGAGCGGGATCTCGCCGACCTCGTCGAGGAACAGCGTACCGCCGTCGGCGAGCTCGAAGCGGCCGATGCGGTCGCGCATCGCGCCGGTGAAGGCGCCGCGGACGTGGCCGAAGAACTCGCTTTCGAACAATTCGCGCGGGATCGCCGCGCAGTTGACGCGGATCAGCGGCCGGTCGCTGCGACTTGAAGCCTCGTGGATGGCACGCGCGATCAGCTCCTTGCCGGTGCCGGACTCGCCGGTGATCATGACTGCCGCCGTCGTCGGCGCCACCAGCTTGACCTGGCGCAGCGTCTTCTGGATCGCCTCGCTTCCCCCGATGATGCCGCGCGGATTGGTCTCGATGCGGATTTCCTCCTGGAGATAGGCGTTTTCGAGCTCCAGCCGCTCGCGCAGGCGGTCGACTTCGGCGAGCGCTGCATGCAGCTTCTCGTCGGCATCGCGCCGCTGGCTGACGTCGCGAAACACGACGACGGCGCCGACCACCACGCCGCGGTCGCGGATCGGAGTGGAGGTGTATTCGACCCAGGCCGGCGAGCCGTCCTTGCGCCAGAACACCTCGCCATCGACCTGGTGCACCGCGCCGTCGCGGAACGCCGCGTAGATCGGGCAATCGTGGTCGGGATAGTGGCTGCCGTCGTGATGGGTGTGGTGGACGATCGGGTGGATCTCCTTGCCGACCAGCTCTTCGGCGGTCCAGCCCAGCATGCGCTCGGCCGCCGGGTTCACGAAGGTGGTCTTGCCCTCGGCATTGACGCCATAGATGCCTTCGCCGGCGGCGCGCAGGATCAGCTGGTTCTCACGCTCGATGTCCTGAAACACGCGCTCGACCCGCTGCCAGGTGGAGATGCCGCCGCGCATATGGTCTTCGGCGGCGGCGTCGACATTGCGCCTGCGCCGCGCTTCGAGATCGGTCAGCGTCAGCAGCAGCAGCGTGCGGCCGTCATGCGGCAGCAGGCAGCCGGCATATTCGAGCTGGAGATCTTGCCCGGTGGCGTGGCGGGGATTGAGTGCCGTGGTCCAATAGGCGCCCTTGTGCAGCACGGCCTGGGTGAAGACGGTGAGGGCGGCAAGCTCGCCGGCGTGGAGTGTGCTGGCCCTGGTCTGCCGCAGCAGGGCGCGGTCATAGCCGAGCAGGGCGCAGGCGGCAGGATTGGCATCGACGATCTGATCGCCATAGGGATCGACCAGCAGTGTCGCCTCGACCGAGGATTCGAAGGCGGCGATGCGCGGGTCGATGGGGGGAGCCACATCGTCGTGGACGGGCATTGGCGTCGTTGCCATTGCGAGATCTCGTAATTGAGCTACGAAATCTCGTTTATCACGAGTTTTCGTAGCGGCCAAGCGGGGGCGAAAGTGCTGCGTCATCAAGGCACTGGCAGCTGAAGAGGCGTGGCATGCTCCTTGCGTAATTCTTCACTGCAATGACGCAGGAGGGCCGATGTCCACGTTCGACAATCCGTTTGATCCCGATCGCAATCTTCGAGCCCGCTGTGTTTGCGGCCAGCACCAATCGGCGGCGGAGCATGAGCGGGCCACCGCGCTGGCTTGCGAGCCGGTCGAGAGCGAGGAGAAGCGTTACGAGGGCGTCGTCGCCTCGGCCGTCATGCGCGCGATGTTTCCGCAGGACGTGGCGCGGCGCGCGTTCCTGAAATCGGTCGGCGCCTCGACGGCGCTCGCAGCTCTCTCGCAGTTTTTCCCGCTCCAGACCGCGACGGAAGTGTTCGCGCAAGCCGGCGCGCCCGAGAAGAAGGACCTCAAGGTCGGGTTCATCCCGATCACTTGCGCGACGCCGATCATCATGGCGGCGCCGATGGGTTTCTATTCCAAGCACGGCCTCAATGTCGAAGTGGTCAAGACCGCCGGCTGGGCGGTGATCCGCGACAAGACCATCAACAAGGAATACGACGCCGCACACATGCTGGCGCCGATGCCGCTCGCGATCTCGCTGGGCCTGGGTGCCAACGCCATCCCGTTCGCCGTTCCCGCGATCGAGAACATCAACGGGCAGGGCATCACGCTTGCGATGAAGCACAAGGACAAGCGGGATCCGAAGGATTGGAAGGGAATGAAGTTCGCAATTCCCTTCGACTATTCCATGCACAATTACCTGCTGCGATACTATCTCGCCGAGCACGGCATCGACCCCGACACCGACGTGCAGCTGCGCTCGGTGCCGCCGCCGGAGATGGTCGCGAATTTGCGCGCCGACAACATCGACGGCTTCCTCGCGCCCGACAACATCTGCCAGCGCGCTATCTACGATGGGGTCGGCTTCATGCACATCCTGTCCAAGGAAATCTGGGACGGCCATCCCTGCTGCAGCTTCGCCGCCAGCCGCGAGTTCATCACGACCGCGCCGAACAGTTTTGCGGCGCTGACGCGGGCCATCGTCGATGCCACCGCCTATGCCTCGAAAGCGGAGAACCGCAAGCAGATCGCGGAAGCCATTGCGCCCGCCAATTACATCAACGCGCCCGTCACGGTGCTCGAGCAGGTGTTGACCGGCACCTATGCCGACGGGCTCGGCGGCGTGAAGACCGACGCCAAGCGCGTCGATTTCGATCCGTTCCCCTGGCAGTCCTTTGCGGTGTGGATGCTGACGCAGATGAAGCGCTGGGGCCAGATCAAGGGCGACGTCGATTACAAGGCGGTCGCCGAGCAAGTCTATCTCGCCACCGACACCAAGAAGCTGATGACGGAGATGGGCCTGTCGCCGCCTGCGACTGCCTACAAGTCGTTCGCGGTGATGGGCAAGACTTTCGATCCGGCCAAGCCGGAGGATTATGTGGCCAGCTTCAAGATCAAGAAGGCGTCGTGATGAGGTGGGCTCTTTCTTTACCTCGCCCCGCTTGCGGGGAGTGGTCGATCGCGAAGCGATCGGGTGAGGGGGACTCTCCGCGAGTCCAATTCTCACCTCTCTTGCGGAGAGTCCCCCTCACCCCAACCCTCTCCCCGCAAGCGGGGAGAGGGAGATGACTTCATCTTCCCTCCGCCTCCGTGCCGGCCTCGTTTCCATCGTGCTGCTCGCCGCGTTCCTCGGCATCTGGCATCTGGCCACGCGCTCGACCGGCGCCACCACGACGATGAGCCCGGAATACGCCAAGCTGATGGGCCTGACGGCGACGCAGGGCAAGTCGGCGATGCCGGGCCCGGTCGACGTCGGCGCCAAGCTCTGGGAGCATGTGCGGCGGCCGTTCTACGACAACGGACCGAACGACAAGGGCCTCGGCATCCAGCTCGGCTATTCCATCGCGCGCGTCGGCACCGGCTATCTGCTCGCCGTGCTGGTCGCGATCCCGCTCGGTTTCCTGATCGGCATGTCGCCGCTGCTCAGCAAGGCGCTGGATCCCTTCATCCAGGTGCTGAAGCCGATCTCGCCGCTGGCCTGGATGCCGCTCGCGCTCTACACCATCAAGGATTCCTCGATCTCCGCGATCTTCGTCATCTTCATCTGCTCGATCTGGCCGATGCTGCTCAACACGGTGTTCGGCGTCGCCAGCGTGCGCAAGGAATGGATCAACGTCGCGCGCACGCTCGAGGTCGGCACCGTCAGGCGCGCCTTCACCGTGATCCTTCCCGCGGCAGCACCGACGATCCTGACCGGCATGCGCATTTCCATCGGCATCGCCTGGCTCGTCATCGTCGCTGCCGAGATGCTCGTCGGCGGCACCGGCATCGGCTATTTCGTCTGGAACGAGTGGAATAACCTCTCGATCACCAACGTCATCATCGCGATCCTGCTGATCGGGGTCGTCGGCATGCTGCTCGACCAGATCCTGGCGCGCTTCACGCGCATGGTCACCTTTCCGGAGTAGGAGCGATGACCGACAAGTTCATCTCCATCGAGGGCATCGCAAAGCGCTATCCCGGCGCCAGCGGCGCGACGACCACCATCTTCGAGAATTTGTGGCTGTCGATGGCGCGCGGCGAGTTTGCCTGCGTGATCGGCCATTCCGGCTGCGGCAAGACCACCGTGCTCAACATCCTCGCCGGCCTCGATGCGCCGAGCGAAGGCGCCGTCATCGTCGACGGGCAGGCGATCTCCGGCACCAGCCTCGACCGCGCGGTGATCTTCCAGAGCCATGCGCTGCTGCCCTGGCGCACCGTGCTTGGCAACGTCGGCTATGCCGTCAGCTCGAAATGGCGGAGCTGGGACCGCGCCAAGGTGAGGGCGCATGCGCAAACCTTCATCGATCTCGTCGGTCTCACCGGCTCCGAGCACAAGCGGCCATCGGAACTGTCGGGCGGCATGAAGCAGCGTGTCGGCATCGCGCGGGCGCTGTCGATCACGCCGAAGATGATGCTGATGGACGAGCCGTTCTCGGCGCTGGATGCATTGACGCGCGGCACGCTGCAGGACGAAGTCCGCCGCATCTGCCTGGAGACCGGGCAGACCGCGTTCATGATCACGCACGACGTGGATGAAGCGATCTACCTTGCCGACAAGATCTTCCTGATGACCAACGGACCCGGCGCGGTACTGGCGGAGGTCGTCGAGAACCCGTTGCCGCGGGATCGCGGCCGCATCGATCTGCATCGCCACCCGCTCTACTACGCGCTGCGCAACCACATCATCGATTTCCTGGTGACACGCAGCAAGACCTTCACGACCGAGACTCCCCACCATGACCCGCGCGACGTGCCGCTGGTGCAGATCGGCAAGCCGGGACTGACGCTCGCGGCGGGCAGCGACGAGCTACGGCAAACGTGGATGCCCGAGACCAACCCCGGATTGAGTGCCTAACCAAGGAGACCCGACATGAAACGCGAAGACCTCACCGAAAAGCTGCTCGACATCAAGCGCGAGAAGGGATGGAGCTGGAAGCACATCTGCGAAAAGATCGGCGGCTATTCCGAGGTGCTCATCGTCGGCGCGATCCTCGGCCAGATGAAGCTGACGAAGCCGCAGGCCGCCAATGCCGGCGAGCTGTTCGGCCTGTCGAAGGCGGAAGTCGCCATGCTCAACGAGACACCGATGCGCGGCATGCCGATGCCCCCGACCGACCCCCTGATCTATCGCTTCTACGAGCTTGTGATGGTGAACGGCCCGGCCTGGAAGGCCTTGATCGAGGAGGAGTACGGCGACGGCATCATGTCCGCGATCGATTTCGATATGGTGATGGAGCGTCTACCCAACCCGAAGGGCGACCGCGTCAAGATCACCATGAGCGGCAAGTTCCTGCCGTATAAATATTACGGCGCCAGCGGCAACGTGCCGGAATACGGTTTCAAGGAGGAGTGACGACCCCTCCGTCGTTCCGGGTGCGGCTCGCAGAGCCGGACCCGGAATCTCGAGATTCTCAGGTGCGCAAGCGCGCACCATAGTTCGATGCTTCGCATCGCCCCGGAATGATACTTCGTCTCACTTCCCCGCCTTCACCTCGGCGGCGGCCACCGCGAGCAGCTCGCTCATCTTGGCGCGAATCGCCTGTTCGGTGACGGCGACGTTCTTGGCGGCGAAATCGGCCGTTAGCTTGCGCACGACGTCGGCATCGCCGGCCTCCTCGAAATCGGCCGCGACCACTTCCTTGGCATAGGCGGTGGCGGCATCGCCCGATATGCCGAGCTTTTCGGCCGCCCACAGCCCGAGCAGCCGGTTGCGGCGGGCCTCTGCCTTGAATTTCTGCTCCTCGTCGAGGGCAAACTTCTTCTCAAAGCCTTCCTCGCGCTTGTTGATCTCGCTCATACCTTGTTCCAAATCCCCTGCTGAATGGAGCGGGAGCCTTCCGTTGCGGCGACCCGGCTGCATGCCTACATAGATAGCACGAATCGGCAAAACAACGGGCCGTTAAGCCGCAGGCGAGACGGTATAAGTTGGTGCCGGACGGCCGGATCGATTGTGCTCGGACAGCCAATCGGATAGGTTGCCTAAAGGCTTGGTTCCTGTTCTGTTTCCAAGGGTTCCAGACGGGTACCGGGCCGTTCACGGCAGCTCCGCTGTGGGTCTCAAATCCTAGTAATCGGAGCACACCAAATACATGGATTTCAACAAAACACGGTACATCCCCATGAGCCGTCGGCGTCGTATTTATGAAGGCAAGGCAAAGGTTCTGTATGAAGGCCCGGAGCCCGGTACCCTGATCCAGCACTTCAAGGACGACGCCACCGCGTTCAATGCGAAAAAGCATCAGGTGATCGAGGGCAAGGGTGTCCTCAACAACCGGATCTCGGAGTACCTGTTTCAGCACCTCAACGACATCGGGGTGCCGACCCACTTCATTCGCCGCCTCAACATGCGCGAGCAGTTGATTCGCGAGGTCGAGATCGTGCCGCTGGAAGTGGTGGTGCGGAACGTTGCCGCCGGCTCGCTGTCGCAGCGCCTCGGCATCGAGGAGGGCACCCAGCTGCCCCGTTCGATCATCGAGTTCTATTACAAGAACGACCAGCTCAACGACCCCATGGTGTCGGAAGAGCACATCACGGCCTTCGGCTGGGCGACGCCGCAGGAGATCGACGACATCATGGCGCTCGCCATCCGTGTCAACGACTTCCTCACCGGCCTCTTCCTGGGCATCGGCATCCGCCTCGTCGACTTCAAGATGGAATGCGGGCGCCTGTTCGAGAACGAGATGATGCGCATCATCGTCGCCGACGAGATTTCGCCGGACTCTTGCCGTCTGTGGGACATCAAGTCGAACGAGAAGCTCGACAAGGATCGTTTCCGCAGGGACCTCGGCGGCCTGCTCGAGGCCTATACCGAAGTTGCAAAGCGCCTCGGCATCCTCATGGAGAACGAGCGTCCGCAGGGCTCCGGCCCGGTGCTGGTGAAGAGCTGAGGGGATTTGACGTGAAGGCACGTGTCACCGTTACCTTGAAGACGGGTATCCTCGATCCGCAAGGCAAGGCCATCGAAGGCGCCCTGAAATCGCTCGGCGTCGACGGCGTCGCCAGCGTCCGCCAGGGCAAGGTGTTCGACATCGAGCTCGCCGGCGCCGACAAGGCCAAGGCGGAGGCGGCGTTGAAGGACGCCGCCGACAAGCTGCTGGCGAACACCGTGATCGAGAATTACCGGGTCGAACTGCTGAGCTAGGTCAGCCCGTCCGCGCAACCTTGTAGCCCGGATGGAGCGCAGCGAAATCCGGGTTTTGTCTGCGGATTGCGCTGCGCTCCATCCGGGCTATTAAGCCGGAGGCATTCGCTCACAACCACCCCGCCCGGCGAAACCGCCAGTACAGCGCGGTGCATGCCGTCAGCATCACGCCGAGCAGCATGTAATAGCCGTAGTCCCATTCCAGCTCCGGCATGTGCTTGAAGTTCATGCCGTAGATGCCGGCGAGCGCGGTTGGGATGGCGATGATCGCAAGCCAGGAGGCGAGCTTCTTGGAGACCGCCGTCTCCTGCGCCTGGCCGACCAACAGGCTCGCCTCGAAGGCGAAGGCCAGCACCTCGCGCATGGAATCGATCCGCTCCTGGATGTTGCGGACGTGGTCGGTAACGTCGCGGAACAGCGGCTGCATGGCCTGCCGCACCATCGCCAGCTCGTCGTGCTCCAGCCGGCGGCAGACCTCCACCAGCGGCCCGATCGCATTGCGCAGCCGGAGCAGGTCGCGGCGCAGCATGTAGAGCCGCTCGATCTGCGTCTTGCTGATCGGCTTGGACAGCACGTCGTCTTCGATGCCCTCGACCTCGTCGTGAATGCTCTCGAGCACGGGCGAGTAATTGTCGACGATGAAATCGAGGATCGCATAGAGGATGTAATCCTCGCCGCGGGCGAGCGCCCGCGGGCAGCTTTCGCAGCGTTCGCGCACCGGCGTGTAGGACGTCGAGGCGCCGTGGCGCACCGAGACCAGATAGCCTTCGCCGACGAAGATGTGGGTCTCGCCGAAGGCGATGCGGCCCTCGATCAATTGCGCGGTGCGCGCCACGATGAACAGGGCCTCACCATATTGCTCGATCTTGGGCCGCTGGTGGGCGTGGTTGGCGTCCTCGATCGCGAGCTCGTGCAGGTCAAACTGCTTCTGCACCGCGCTGAGCAGCGCCATGTCGGGCTCGTGCAGGCCGATCCACACCACGTGGCCGGGCTTGGCCCGCCAGCTCGAGGCCTCGCTGATCGCGATATTGGCAACACGCCGGCCGTCGACATAGGCACCGGCCGCGACGACGCCCTCGGCGGATACCGGCTCGGCAAGGGAGGTGGGCAGCGACGGGACGTTCATGGCTCCAATCCCGGGCTAGATCGCCGGGCAAAAGTGCTCGGCTATGGCCTGTGTACAAGGCGGTCCAGCAAGGCTAGCACTGGTAAAATTCCCGTCAAATGGCTATGTCTCTTCACGAATTGGCCTCTCTGGCCAGCCCGATTCCCGTCACCGCCGGAACCTTGACATGAAAGCCGCCATCCTCGTCTTTCCCGGAATCAACCGTGAGCGCGACATGGCGCGCGCCTTGAGGCTGATCTCCGGCAGCGAGCCGGCGATGGTCTGGCATGCCGAGACCTCGTTGCCCGCGGGCACCGACCTCGTCGTGGTGCCCGGCGGCTTCTCCTACGGCGATTACCTGCGCTGCGGCGCAATCGCCGCGCGTGCGCCGGTGATGGACGCAGTGCGCGACTATGCGGCCAAGGGCGGCTTCGTGCTCGGCGTCTGCAACGGGTTTCAGATCCTCTGCGAGTCCGGCCTGCTGCCGGGCGTTTTGATGCGCAACGCGCGGCTGAAATTCATCTGTCACGACGTGCATCTGCGCGTCGAGCGTTCCGACACCCCGTTCACCCGCGGCTACAATGCCGGCCAGGTGATCCGCGTGCCGGTCGCCCATGGCGAAGGCAATTACGAGGCGGATGAAGAGACCATCAAGCGGCTCGAAGGCGAGGGGCGGGTGCTCTATCGCTATTGCTCCGCCGAGGGCCTCGTGGACGAAGCCCACAACATCAATGGCGCGGCGCATTCGATCGCCGGCATCGTCAACGACAAGGGCAACGTGCTCGGCATGATGCCGCATCCGGAAAACCACGTCGAAGACATCATGGGCTGCACCGACGGCCGCGGCCTGTTCGCCGGCCTCGTCCAGCATCTGGAAAAAGCCGCGTGATTTCGTTTGTGTTGAAGCGGCTGTCGATCGCGGTCGCCGCAATTGCTTTCGCGACGGCCGCGTTCGGCCAAGACTATCCCAAGCGTCCGATCACCATGATCGTGCCGTTCGCGGCCGGCGGCACCTCGGACGTGATCGCGCGTGCGGTCGCCGAGCAGATGGGCATCGCGCTCGGCCAGACCATCGTGATCGAGAACGTTGCCGGTGCCGGCGGCTCGACCGCGCTGGCGCGCGCCTCCCGTGCCGAGCCCGACGGCTACACCATCGCGATCGGCAATGCCGGCACCAATGCGGCGACCTACACGATCTATCCGAAACTGCCGTTCACGCCTGAGTCCTTCGTGCCGATCGCCATGGTGGCGAAGACGTTCGGCATCATCGCGCTGCGCAAGGATTTTCCGGCCAAGGACCTGAAAGAGTTCATCGCCTACGCCAAGGCCAATCCGGGCAAGATCAATCTCGGCCATGCCGGCGTCGGCTCGTCGAACTATCTGATCTGCAAGAGCTTCGTCACCGCTGCCGGCATCGACGCGACGCTGGTCGGCTACCGCGGTGCTGCGCCTGCGCTGACCGATGCGGTCGGCAGCCAGATCGACGGCGTCTGCGATGCGGCGGCCTCGGTCTCGCAGTCGATCAACGAGAAGCTGGTGAAGGGACTCGTGGTCGGCTCAACCGTGCGCCTCGCCACGCTGCCCGATCTGCCGACGTCCGCGGAAGCCGGCCTGCCGGAATTCGAGGCACAGGGCTGGAACGGCCTGTTCGCGCCCAAGGGCACGCCGCCCGCCGTGATCGCCAAGCTCAACGCCGCGGCGCGCACGGCGGTCGAGACCGATGCCGTGAAGAAGCGTTTTGCCGATCTCTCGACCGTCGCGCCCGATGCCGACGAGCATGCACCGGAAGTGCTGCAAAAGCTCGTGACGCGCGACGTGGAAAAATACCGGAAGATGCTGGCGGACGACGCCAAGTAACCGCAGCATTTGGCTGCGGCTTCATGAACCTCCATCCAATTTGAAGCGACTGAATCCTCGTCGCCATCAAAGATGAGCGTCCCGGGTCGCCGATTCCATCCGGAGGCGGGCAACTCAAAGTTGTTTCATCGCTTCGGTTGCGATATCAGGAAGCCTGTGCTGTCGTTGTTCTCCCGGATGTCACATGCCCGTTGCTTTGGTCGTTCTGCTGCTCGATATCACTCTGATCTATCATGCATCGCGAACAGGGCGGTTGCAGCCCTGGGCCTTCATCATCCTGATGGTGCCGCTGATCGGCGCGCTCGCCTATATCGCGGTAGAGCTTATGCCGGAATGGTTTTCCAGTCCCGGCGCGCGTCAGGCCCGTCAGCGCGTCGCCAACCGGCTCGATCCCGAGAAGCGCTATCGTGAGCTGTCCGACCATTTGGCTGGCGCCGATACCATCGCCAACCGGGCCGCGCTTGCCGAAGAGTGCGCAAATATCGGCCGGTTCGGCGAAGCGGAAGCGCACTACGATCACATTCTGAAACTGCCTATGGGCCACGATCCCGCCTATGCGCTGCGCAAGGCGCAGGCGGAGTTTGCCGCCAAACGCCCCACCGACGCGCTCACGACGCTGGACGATCTCCAGAAACAATGGCCGGACTTTGATTCCGCCGACGCGCATCTGCTCTATGCCCGCGCACTTACGGAGGTCGGCCGGCTCGACGAGGCGCTCGAGGAATATCACGCGCTCGCCAGCTACTTCCCCGGCGCCGAGGCCCGCGTGCGCTACGGCATGCTGCTGCAAACGGTCGGCCGCAGCGCCGAAGCGCGCATGGTCTTCAACGAGCTCCTGATCCAGATGCGGCGCGCGCCGAAATATCTGCGCAAGGCGCAAGCCGAATGGCTGTCGATCGCGGAGAAGCAGATTTCGGCGTGAGCGGCGGCAGCGGGATTCGGCCCCCTCCCGCAAGCGGGAGAGGTGATTCGAGTGCCGGGCCAGCATCGATTCAATTAAAGCGCATCTGCGCTCGTTAGCGCAGCTTCAGCCGCTCCGCCGGCACCGTCATCGCCGCAACACCCGCCATCACCAGCAGCAGGCCGAGCGCGAGGTTCGACGGCACGCTCTCGCCGAGCAGCAGCACGGAGAGGCCGACGCCGATCGGGATGCGCAAATAGCCTTGCGCATTCGTGGTCAGCGTGCCGAGCCGGCCGAGGCAGACGTAGAACAGCATCAGGCCCAGCGCACTCGACACGATGCCCATGACGATGGTGGCGACGATCGCGGTCGATGTCGGCTGCAGCGTCCAGGGCTGGTCGATGATCAGCGAGGGCGGCAGCAGGATGAGGCCGCCGAACAGCAGCGAGCCGGCCGCCACCACCATCGGATCGTATTCGGACAGGCGCAGGCCGAAGATGGTCGCGCAGGCAAAGGAGATGGTAGCGAGCAGGATCGCGATCTCCGCGACGATCTCGCTGCCAAAGCCGTGCAGCGCATCGAGGCCGACGATGAGAACCGTGCCCGCAAGGCCGAGAATGGCACCGGCGAGCTTGAGCAGCGTGGCCGGCTCGTGACGCGTGATCAGCGAGGTGATCAGGAAGGCGAAGATCGGCGTGGTCGAGGCCAGCACCACCGTGTTCGACGCCGGCACATATTGCTGCGACCAGGTGATGATCAGGAAGGGGAAAGTCGAGTTGATCAGCTGCTGGGTCGCGAACAGCTTCCAGGCCTTTGCGTCCGTCGGCACCCTGATGCCGCGCATCCACAGGATCGCGAACAGGAAGGCGGCCGCGATCAGCGAGCGCGCCGAGATGAAGGTGATCGGCGGGATGGTGGGAAGAGCCAGCTTGGCCAGCGGGTAGGTCGAGCTCCAGCAGCAGGCGAGCGCGAGCAGCAGCGCATAGTCGCGCCAGTTGCGCGCACCGGTGGCGATGGATGGCAACGGCGATGATGCGGCCGCCGCCGTCGCGCGACCCGCCTCCGATGTGCTCTGCGGCACCTTGTTCCTGCTCCCCGGCGCGACAGCGCTTGCCGGGAAGTCTGGGCGAGGGCGCGCGAAAAGGGAAGGCGCCGAGCTATGCGTTTGGCTGAGGGAGCGCCTTCCGCTTCATCCGCTTGATCGTGCCGGAAAAGGTCAGCAGCACCCGGTCCGCGGACATCATCTTGCCGCGCAGGAAGATCAGCGAGCCGCCGGCGCGGGTCACCTCGCCGGTGCATTCGATCAGCTCGCCTTCCCGTGCCGCGTCGAGGAATTCGCATGCGAAATTGGTCGTCACCGCCCGGCTGTCCAGGACATGGGTGGCGATCGCGAACAGGGAGTAGTCGGCGAAGGCCATGTAGCAGCCGCCATGGACGTTGCCGGAGCCGTTGAGGTGCTTTTTCTCGACCCGGAAGGCGCTGCGGACACCGCCATCGGGCTCGATCCGGTGCCAGAAGGGGCCGACATGGGCCTCAAAACTGTCGCGAATCCAGGTCCGCCAGCCCACGAATTCGCCTTCCGTGGCGACGTGGAGGTCGGGACGGCGGGGCGGGGGCGCTTTGGTCAATTCGTGCAAGGAGATGGGCCTTCAATTGCGGGTCTTCCGACCTTAAATCCGATCTGTCCGCGCCGTGCAATTCCTGTTCCCGCAGGCGGCCTGCCGCAAAATGTGGGACAGCGGGAAAATGCGCCATAAAGGGCTTTTCGCGAGGCCCGGATGTTCCTAAGAACGGCCAAACCGCCGCCGAAAGCCCCTGAAGCCATGAAGAACGAACCCAAGATCACCCCCGAACTGGTTGCCGCCCATGGGCTCAAGCCCGACGAATATGAGCGCATCCTGAAGCTGATCGGGCGGGAGCCGACCTTCACCGAGCTCGGCATCTTCTCGGCGATGTGGAACGAGCACTGCTCGTACAAATCCTCCCGCATCCATCTGAAGGGCCTGCCGACCAAGGCACCCTGGGTGATCCAGGGTCCGGGCGAGAATGCCGGTGTGATCGACATCGGCGACGGCCAGGCCGTGGTCTTCAAGATGGAGAGCCACAATCACCCGAGCTATATCGAGCCGTATCAGGGGGCGACCACCGGCGTCGGCGGCATCTTGCGCGACGTCTTCACCATGGGTGCGCGCCCGATCGCCTGTCTCAATGCGCTGAGCTTCGGCGCGCCCGAGCACGCCAAGACCCGGCACCTCGTCTCCGGCGTCGTGGCCGGCGTCGGCGGCTACGGCAATTCCTTCGGCGTGCCGACGGTCGGCGGCCAGGTGCGCTTCCACACCCGCTATGACGGCAACATCCTGGTCAACGCGATGGCGGTCGGCCTCGCCGATGCCGACAAGATCTTCTATGCGGCGGCCTCCGGCGTGAACATGCCGATCGTCTATTTGGGCTCCAAGACCGGCCGCGACGGCATCCACGGCGCCTCGATGGCCTCGGCCGAGTTCGACGACAAGTCCGAAGAGAAGCGCCCCACGGTGCAGGTCGGCGATCCCTTCGCCGAGAAGCTGCTGCTGGAAGCCTGCCTCGAGATCATGGAGAAGGGCTGCGTCATCGCGATCCAGGACATGGGCGCGGCCGGCCTGACCTGCTCGGCGGTGGAGATGGGCGCCAAGGGTGATCTCGGCGTCGACCTCGATCTCGACGCGGTGCCGACGCGCGAGACCGGCATGAGCGCCTACGAGATGATGCTCTCGGAGAGCCAGGAGCGCATGCTTATGGTGCTCAAGCCCGAGAAGGAAAAGGAAGCCGAGGCGATCTTTGGGAAGTGGGGCCTCGACTTCGCCGTGGTCGGCTACACCACGCCGAGCAAGCGCTTCGTGGTCAAGCATGGCGGCGACGTCATGGCCGACTTGCCGATCAAGGAGCTCGGCGACGAGGCGCCGCTCTATGACCGCCCGCACGTGCCCTCCGCGGCACTGCCAGTCGTGCACGCCCGCGACGTGCCGGCTCCGATGGCGCTCGGCGCTGCGTTGGAGAAGCTGATCGGCACGCCCGACATGTGCAGCAAGCGCTGGGTCTGGGAGCAGTACGACCACGTCATTCTCGGCAACACCATGCAGCGCCCCGGCGGCGATGCTGCCGTCGTGCGCGTCGAGGACGGGCCGAAGGGGCTGGCGCTGACCGTCGACGTGACGCCGCGCTATTGCGAGGCCGATCCGTTCGAGGGCGGCAAGCAGGCGGTGGCCGAAGCCTGGCGCAACATCACCGCGGTCGGCGGCAAGCCGCTCGCGATCACCGACAATCTCAATTTCGGCAACCCTGAGCGGCCCGAAATCATGGGTCAATTCGTCGGCTGCCTGAAGGGTATCTCGGAAGCCTGCCGCACGCTCGACTTCCCAGTCGTCTCCGGCAACGTCTCGCTCTACAACGAGACCAATGGCCGGGCGATCCTGCCGACCCCCTCGATCGGCGGCGTCGGCCTGCTCGACGATTTCACCAAATCCGCTTCGCTCGCCTTCAAGGCCGAGGGCGAGGCGATCCTCCTGGTCGGTGAGACCCATGGCTGGCTCGGCCAGTCGGTCTACCTGCGCGACATCTGCGGTCGCGAGGAGGGCGCGCCGCCGCCGGTCGATCTCGCTGCTGAGAAGCGCAATGGCGATTGCGTGCGCGGCATGATCCACGCGGGCACCGCGACAGCCGTGCACGACCTCTCCGACGGCGGTCTCTTGATCGCGCTTGCCGAGATGGCCATGGCGGGCGGCATCGGCGCCAAGCTGCTGGCCGCGCCGACCTCGCTGGTTGCGCAGGCCTATTGGTTCGGCGAGGACCAGGCGCGCTATCTCGTCACCGTGCCGGAAACCGAAGCCGGCCGCGTGCTCGCCAAGATGCGCGGTTGCGAGGTGCCCTGCGTGCGGATCGGCACCACCGGCGGCGACGCGATTGCGATTGCCGGCGAAGCGCCTGTCACGATCGACAGCTTGCGGATCTCGCACGAGCGCTGGCTGCCGGACTATATGGGCGGCAAGGCGGCGTAAGGCGCTTCCACAAACTCAGAGCCGTAGCCCGGATGGAGCGAAAGCGTAATCCGGGACCGCTATCGCGTGTGGCAACACTCTCGGATTGCGCTGCGCTCCATCCGGGCTACGATTCCGTCGTCGCAAGGGCTCCTTGACGAGCCGAGAGACCGCGCGCTCTCACAACACCGACGACGCCCCCGGGATCTTTCGCAACGCCGCCGTCAGGCCCCAGCTCAGGATCACCGTGAGCACGAATCCGACCGCCGCTTTCACGATCGCGGGCAGCTCGTAGTCGAACAGCGCGTACTGGATCCACAGCGCGATCGGGTAGTGCACCAGGAAGATGCCGTAGGCGTCCGCCTGCATGCGGTCGAGCAGGGTGGGCCCCGGTGCTTTCGAATGCAGGAAGAAGGCGAGGATCGCGAGCAGGATCGAGGCCGAGAACAGCACCAGGAAGGTGCCGTAGAACACGTGGTACCAGTGCGGCAGCGGATCGGGATTCCCGAGGATCTCGCGCTTGATGTAGATCATGCCCCACATCAGGCAGTACGGCACTAGCGTGATGAACACCCATAGCCATCGCTGCTTCGGTAACTGGCCGTCGGCGCTGAGGATGCCGCGATCGAAGTTCGCCGAGCCGACGCTGGCGCCGATGAAGAAATAGCTGAAGTAGAGCAGGATGCGGCTCGCCTGCACCGAGAACGGCCCGAACTCGAACCATTTGTTGGCGCCGAAATAGATCAGCGCGGGCACGTAGACCAACACGCTGATGCCTGCGAGCATCAGCCAGAACACGGCCGGCTGCTCGAAGCCGCGCAGCGAGACGCGGTTGCCGGGATCGACCAGATGCGCCGAGACCCGGTAGAGCAGGCTCGCGGTGAGATCGAAGGCGAGCAGCACCCAGACGAACCAGATCGGGCCGCTCGGCCACGGACCCGCCGTGACCGTCTTCCACCAGAACGCGCCGAAGGTCAGCTCGGGCTCGGCCCGCAGCGCGATCGCATAGTAGGCGAGCGGGATGACGGTGAAGGCCGCGATCGCGAACGGCAGCCCGAGCCGCAGCAGGCGGTCGCGCACAAAGACCTGTGGCGCCTTGCGCGCGATGCCGGGCCAGGTGAACAGGCCCGACAGGAAGAAGAACATCGCCATGAAGAAGCTGTCGGTGGCGAGCACGATCATGTCGAAGCCGGCAAAGGAGGCCGGATCGGTGTGACCGAAATGCGTATAGGGGATCACCGCGTGATGCAGCAGTACCACCAGCGTCAGGAAGGTACGGGCACGATCGAGCGAGAGATTGCGCGCCTTGCTCTTCGGCGCGGCGTGCGCCTGCGCGCCCATCGTCGCTGAATGTGACATCGTGGTCATGGTCGCCCCGCGTTCCTATCCCGCCGGGACTGTGCCGCTGGGAACGGGATTCAGCAAGCGCCGTCTGGGCAGGTTTTCCGGCCGAGCACGACTAGGAACCAGTTCCACGGAGCGAAGTTAGCATCCGCGAAAAGGGGCGTGTGAGGGCCGTGGGCAAGCCGAACGGTTGCGGAGCTGGCGATGACGATCTTGAAATGGGCGCTAATTTTCCTGCTGATCTCGATCGTGGCCGGCGTGCTCGGCTTCACCGGCATTTCGGCCGCCTCCGCCGATATCGCCCGCTTCCTGTTCTACGTGTTCGTGGTGATCTTCCTGGTGCTGCTGATATTGGGCCTCACGATCTTCAAGGCGTAGGCCCTGCCGGCCGCTCGGCGCCAGCCGCCATCAATCGCGCGCGAAGGGCATGACGCGGGCCATCAGCTCCGCCAAGAACTCATCGGGACGATCGAACGGAATAAAATGATCGCCGCCGGGCACCTGAACAAATTCCTTGTGCGGGGCGGTGATCTCTTTGAAGTACTGGGCGGCGGGCTCGCTCGGCGTCACCCCATCCGCATCGCCCTCGATGAAGAACATCGGGACGGAAAATTCGAATCCGATTGAGGCCATGTCGCTCTGGAACATCGGCCCGTTCCGTCCAGTCAGATACTGTGCGGAAAAGGCGGCGCCCTTGCGCCAATTGTAGAGATCCAGGAGCGAGACATCCGGCATGAAGAGCGGCTGGATGGGGCCGGCGAGCTGAAAGCCGTCGGCGGGCGGCAGACCCAACGTCTTGCTCCATCTGTCCGCAATCAGGCGATTTTCGGGGGTAAGGGCCGGCTGCAAAGCCATCGGCTCCAGTTCTGCCAATGCCTCGTTGTTGCCAGCGGATGTCGCAAGCCGATGCAGGCGCGCGATCGTGAGCGCGAATGCCTTCTCGAAGGTCGCCCTGCCGACCACCTGGCCAGTGCCGACGTAGGCCGAGAACAGGTCTGGACGTTGTTTGACCATGTGAATTCCCAGGAACGACCCCCAGGAATGTCCGACCAGAACGATCTTTTTCTTGTGCAAATGCGTGCGCAGATACTCGGCCAGCTCGATGCCGTCCTGCGTCATACGCGCGAGTGTCATTGTGGGGGCGAGTGCGTCTCCAGCAGCGCCATAAGTGCGGCCGGTGCCGCGCTGGTCCCACTGCACGACAACGAAATGCTTTTCCCAGGGGCGCCATCCCGACGAGATCGGCAAAGTCGTCCCGCCGGGGCCGCCGTGGACGAACAGGAGAACCGGATTATTCCGATCTTCACCGCGGATCTGAATCCACTGCTTGATGCCGCCGATCTCGATGAACTCTCCCTCCTGCACACCCGCAGGAGAACGGATCGCCAGAGTTTGGGCAGCAAGGCTCTGGCGATAGGCACGAAAACCCAGTGCGGCAGCGGCCACGACAACGAGGACGCCGACCAATCCCAGCAACGAGATTCCGATCCGTCTTGCGGCCTTGCGCGGCATCTCGTGCCTGTGGACTGGATTGGGCGATCCTGGATCGCCGCGGCGTCAGATTTGCTGGTGAGCCTATCCCACTTCTTCGATCTTCACCTTGTCCGGGTAGAAGGCGAGATGACCGGAAATCTCGGCCATCGCGGGGAAAGGCGTCTCATAGGTCCAGATCGCGTTGTCCAGGGTCTTGCCCTCGGCCTTGACACTGAAATAGCTGGCGTCGCCCTTATACGGGCAGTGGGTGGTGCGCTCGGTGCGCTCCAGCAGGGCCATGTTGGTGTCCTCCCGCGGCACATATTGCACCGCCGGGTATTTGGCCTCCTTCAGGGTCAGCGCCTTGCTGGTCTCGGCAATCACGATGTCGCCCGCGGTCACGCGGACGCGCCGGGGATTTGGGGTGATGGTGATGGGGTGGTCGGGCCCTGGAAGCTTCATGATTTCACGCCTTTTCGATCGATCTGCCATGCGCGGCACTTTGCCGTGCCTTTATCCCGATAGGATCACGGATATAATGCCGGAAAGCGTGACGCAGAAGGCCGTTCACGCTAAGTTTGAGCCTGCCGGCGAGGGGACCTCCGGCACCGATTCGAGACCAGAAGGAGCGAGACCCGAATGCCCATGGACGCCCACGATATCGAGGCGATGATCAAGGCGGCGATCCCCGATGCCGAGGTGACCATCCGTGACCTCGCCGGTGACGGCGACCACTATGCCGCGACCGTGATCTCCGAATCCTTCCGCGGCAAGTCCCGCGTCCAGCAGCACCAGATCGTCTATCAGTCCCTGCGCGGCCAGATGGGCGGCGTCTTGCACGCCCTGGCGCTGCAAACCGGCGTACCGGGCGCTTGATCTGACCGGCCACCTGATCTGATCGCGTGACGGGGGAAGGATGATGGCTGCGGACAATCCTCGCGGCGCGATGTTTCGTGTCATCGTGCCGAACCAGCACAGCCGCGTCACCAATGTCGAGCTGTTCTTCGACCTTGTATTCGTCTTCGCGGTCACGCAGGTCTCGCACACGCTGCTGCACCATTTCACGGCGCTCGGCGCGGTGCACGTCACGGTGCTGTTTCTCGCGGTGTGGTGGGTGTGGGTCTACACCGCCTGGGTCACCAACTGGCTCAATCCCGAGCTGACGCCTGTTCGCGTCATGCTCTTCCTGATGATGCTGGGCGGCCTCGTGCTGTCGACGACGATCCCGACCGCCTTCGAAGGCCGGGGCCTGTGGTTTGCAATCGCCTATGCGGCGATGCAGCTCGGGCGAACCTCGTTCTGGCTGTTCGCAACCCCGCGGCACCGGACGGCGGTGCGGCACAACGCGATCCGCATTCTGACTTGGCTCGCGATTTCCGCGGTGTTGTGGATCGCAGGCGGCCTGTCCGAGGGCGAGACGCGGCTATGGCTATGGATTGCGGCCGTCGCCTGGGAGTACATCTCGCCGGCGGCGCGGTTCTGGGTCCCGAAGCTCGGTTTCTCCTCGGTCGAGGCCTGGGCTGTCGAAGGCGGCCACATGGCCGAGCGCTGCTCGCTCTTTGTGATCATCGCGCTGGGCGAGGCCGTCGTCGTCAATGGCGCGACCTTTGCCGAGCTGGAATGGACCTCGGCCAACATCCTTGCCTTCGTCTCCGCGCTGGTTGGCGCCATCGCCATGTGGTGGATCTATTTCCACAAGGGAGCCGAGGCTGGCGCCGAGCGGATCTCGAAGTCCGCCGAATCCGGCCGGCTGGCGCGGCTCGCCTATACCTATCTGCACATGCCGATCATTGCCGGCATCATCCTGACCGCGGTGTCGGATGAGCTGGTGCTGAAGCATCCGACCGGCCATTCCGACTTCAGGACCATCGTGAGCACGATTGGCGGGCCTTTGGTGTTCCTGATCGGCACCATCCTGTTCAAGCACGCGATCCGCGGCTTCCTCCAGCTTTCGCACGGCATCGGCATCATCCTGCTGCTCGTGCTGTGGTGGTTCGCCGCCGATCTCTCGCCACTCTGGCTGTCGGTCGCGACGACAATGATCATGATCGTCGTTGCGGTGTGGGAGTCGGTGTCGCTGGGGTCGGCGCCGGAGGAGTAGGCGCGGGACGCCTACTCCGCGACCTCCAGCGCGTGCACCGAGAACATCTTCGCGGCATCCGTCCAGCTTTCGCGCACGCGCCAGCCAGCGCCTTGCGCCAGCGCGGCAAAACGCTCGATGCTGTATTTGTAGCTGTTCTCGGTGTGGATGCTCTCGCCGGTCCGGAACGAGAAGGTCGTACCCAGGAGGCGCACTGTCTGGTTCTTCTTGCTGAACAGATGCATCTCGATCCGGTGCCGCTCGCGGTTGTAGATCGCGCGATGGGTGAAGGCGGATAGGTCGAAATTGCCGCCCAGCTCGCGGTTGATGCGCACGAGAACATTGAGATTGAAGCGCGCGGTGACGCCGGCGGCATCGTTGTAGGCGTCATGGAGCACGCGCTCGTCCTTCTCGAGGTCGGCACCGATGATCATCTGCGCGCCCCGACCTAGGATCTCGCGCGCACTCTTCAGGAAGGCCTGGGCTTCATGCGGCTCGAAATTGCCGATGGTAGAGCCCGGGAAGAAGCCGACCTTGGGCATGGAGGCGACCTGCCTGGGCAGCTCGAACGGCGTGGTGAAGTCGGCCGCGACCGGATAGATGCCAAGCGAGGGGAAGTCCCGCTTCAGGCCATTCGCCTGCGCTTTCAGGAAATCGCCGGAGATGTCGACGGGGACATAGGCGGCGAACTTGCAATGGCTCAGCAGCAGGCGAACCTTCGTGGTCGCGCCGGCGCCGAACTCGACCAGTGCGGCGTGCTCGGGGATGATCTTTGCAATCTCGCTGCCGCGCTCCTTCAGGATCGATAGCTCGGTGCGTGTCGGATAATATTCCGGCAGCTTGGTGATCGCCTCGAACAGCTCCGAGCCGGTCGCGTCGTAAAAATATTTCGGCGACAGCTTTTTCGGCTGCTGCGAGAGGTCCTCGATCGCCTCGCGGGCGAAGGCGGTGGTCTGCTCGTCGGGAAGATGGGCTTCGGCCAAAGCGCTGGCGTGCACATTCATGATACTCTCCTGAACGCGCTGTCCGGCGCGCATCTGTCGTCGGATAAGAATTTACTCGTAGTCGGCGAGCCGCAGCCCCGTGAATTGCCAGCGGTGGTGCGGATAGAAGAAGTTCCGATAGGTGATACGGCTGTGGCCTTCCGGAGTTGCAAGCGAGGAGCCGCGCAGCACCAATTGGTTGACCATGAACTTGCCGTTGTATTCGCCGAGCGCGCCTTCGACGGCGCGGTAGCCGGGATAGGGTGAGTAGGAGCTGCGGGTCCACTGCCAGACGATGCCGAAGGCGTCGTTGAGCTGGCCGGCGCGGGCTGCGACCTCCCATTCCATTTCGGTCGGCAGGTGCTTGCCGGCCCAGCGCGCATAGGCGTCGGCCTCGTAATAGCTGACATGGCAGACCGGCGCGTCGGGATCGACCGGCTTGAGGCCGGCCAGCGTCATCACGTGCCAGGCGCCCTCGACCTCGCGCCAATAGCCGGGAGCCTGCCAGTCGTCCTTGCTGGCGGCGGCAAAGCCGTCCATCAGCCACAGCGTCGCGGTCCGGTAGCCGCCGTCGCGCATGAAGGCGAGCCATTCGGCGTTGGTGACCAGATTGCGGGCGACCTTGACCGGGCCGACCAGGGCACGATGCGCCGGCCTCTCGTTGTCGAAATGGAAGCTGTCCTCGACATGGCCGACGGTGTGGATGCCTTCGTTAAGCGTCAGCCAATCCTCGCCGGCGCGCGTTGTCGGTGGGAAGCACCAGTCCGGGTCGTAGGCCGGATAGACCGGGTTCTGCGCAAAAGCGTGCAGGATGTCGGTGAACATCAATTCCTGATGCTGCTGCTCGTGGTTGAGCCCGACCTCGACCAGCGGCGCGATCTCGCGCAGCTTGTTCGCATCGGCCTCGCGGAAGAATTTGACGACGGCCGCATCGACGTGTCTGCGATAGGTACCGACCTCATCGGCGCTGGGACGGGTGATGTCGCCGCGATGGTTGCGGGCATGGCGCGGGCCGGCGCTGACGTAATAGGAATTGAACAGGAACGCGAAATCGGGGTGGAAGAGCTGGTAGCCGGCCGCGTGCTCGCCGAGCAAAAATTGCTCCCAGAACCATGTGGTGTGGGCCCGGTGCCATTTCGTCGGGCTCGCATCGGGCATGGACTGGATCTGCTGGTCTTCGGGCGAGAGCGACGCGGCCCGGCGCTCGGTCTCATTGCGGACGGTGATGAACGCGTCCTGAAGCCTCTGGGCGAGGCCGCCCTGACCGGACGGTGACGAAAGCGAGGCGGTGGCCGTAGCGGAGGCTTGTTTCGTCACGTTTTTCTCCAGACAGGACAAGAGAACGTTGTTGGCGTTGCCCGGTTCCAAAACCAGGGTTCGTCCTAGATAGGGGCTCCGTTACGGTATGAAAGTCCTCTCCGGCGATGATATTGATGTCATCAGCCTATGGACCGGCTGGGATCAAACCGGCTGCCGGGGGCTCCGTCGCCGCCATTTTACTTTGGATGCACAACGGTTTGGGCTACATATATAGGCAGGTATCGGGTTAGATCGGCTGAGCCGGCCCGAGATGATCGGTGAGGGCTCTGCCCCAGAAGGACATGGATATGAGCATCGAGGAATTCATCGCCAACGAAGTGAAGTCGAACGACGTGGTTCTGTTCATGAAGGGCACGCCGCAATTTCCGCAGTGCGGTTTCTCCGGCCAGGTCGTCCAGATCCTCGACCATATCGGCGTCGGCTATAAGGGCCTCAACGTCCTGGAATCCGCCGAACTGCGCAACGGCATCAAGACCTTCTCCAACTGGCCGACCATCCCGCAGCTCTACGTGAAGGGTGAGTTCGTCGGCGGCTGCGACATCGTCCGCGAGATGTTCCAGGCTGGCGAATTGCAGCAGCTCTTCACCGAGAAGGGCGTCGTCGTCGCCGCTTGACCCGTGACCCGGCTGTCGCGCCGGATCGGCAATGTCGAGCTCGAGATCATCGTTGCCGACATCACCACTCTGAGCGTTGACGCCATCGTCAACGCGGCCAACACGTCGCTCCTTGGCGGGGGCGGCGTGGACGGTGCGATCCATCGGGCCGCCGGGCCCGATCTGGTCGCCGAATGTCGTATGCTTCACGGCTGCCAAACCGGCGATGCCAAGATCACCAAAGGTTACCGGCTCAAGGCCGGCCATGTGATCCACACCGTCGGGCCGGTCTGGAACGGCGGTGCGCTGGGCGAGGACGATCTGCTCGCCTCTTGTTATCGCCGCGCGATGGAGCTGTGTGGAAAGCACGGGCTGACCTCGGTGGCGTTTCCTGCGATCTCGACCGGCATTTTTCGCTTTCCCGCCGACCGGGCCGCCGACATCGCCGTGCGCATGACGATCGAAGGGCTCCCTGCCGCGCCGTCCGTGACCCGGGTCGTGTTCTGCTGCTTCGCCGAACCCAGCGCGAAGCTGCATGCCGAGGCGCTCGAGCGACACAGCGGCCCTTGTGCCTGATCATGTGGTCGGTACACTCCGCCGGACCATGTTCCGGGGAGGGGATATGATTTTACAGTCTGGACTGCGTGCGCTGCTCTGCGGCGCGCTGGTGTCACTCGGCGCAGTATCGCTGGCGCGTGCCGAAGGCACCTACGAGATTCCGGCCGGTGCGCATTTCAATCCGGACAAGCTCGCCAAGGTGAGCGAGTTCTTCAAGAACGAGGTCGCGACCGGAAAGATCGCCGGTGCGACCGTTCTGATCAAGCAGCACGGCAAGCCAGTCTATCACGAAGCCTTCGGCGTGCAGGACGTCGTCAGCAAGGCACCGATCACGGACAAGACGATCTTCCGCCTGTTCTCGATGAGCAAGGCGATCACCTCGGTGGTCGCGGTGCGGATGATCGAGGACGGCAAGATCAAACTGGATGATCCCGTCTCGAAATACATTCCGTCGTTCGCCAATGTAAAGGTCGGCGTCGAGAAGAAAGCCGAGGACGGCACCAAATCGCTCGAACTGGTGCCGCCGAACCGGCCGATGACGGTGCACGATCTGATGACGCACACCTCGGGCATCACCTATGGCTTCTATGGCGACAGCCTGGTGCGCAAAGCCTATCGCGAGGCCAACATCTATGCTGGCGATTTCGACCTCGCCGAGTTTGCCGAGCGCATCGCGAAACTGCCGCTGCACAACCAGCCGGGTGCGCTCTGGCAATACGGCCATTCCACCGACGTCCTGGCGCGCGTGATGGAGATCGCGGCCGGCAAGCCGCTGATCGACATCATGCGCGAGAAGCTGCTCGATCCGCTCGGCATGGTCGATACCGGCTTCTTCGTCACCGCCCCGGAAAAACAGAAGCTGCTGGCGCAGCCGGTGCCGAACGATGCCGATTTCCGGGTTGGGCGCATCAACGATCCGACTGTGGTCAAGAAGATCCAGTTCGCCAGCGGCGGCATGGTGACAACCATGGCCGACTATGAGCGCTTCGCGCAGATGCTGCTCAATGGCGGCAGCCTCGACGGCAAGATCATCCTCAAGCCCGACTCGTTCAAGCTGATGACGACCGATCAGATCGGCCCGGGCTCTGGCGTCGACCGCGATTATTTCTACTTCCCTGGCGACGGATTTGGCTTCGGCCTCGGGCTCGCGGTCCGCACTGATCCCGGCAACGCAAAACCGCCGCCGCCCGGCGATCTCGGCGAGCTGAAATGGGATGGCGCCTCCGGCTGCTATTTCGTGATCGACCCGAAGCAGGACATGTTCTTCGTGCTGCTGGAGCAGACCCCGACCGAGCGCCAGCGCGTGCAGCGGACATTGAAGCAGTTGGTCTATGAAGCCATGGAGAAATGATATGAACGGGCGCCGCGCGTTTCTCGCGGCGCTCGTTGTTCTGGTCGGAGTGGTCGGAGCGAAAGCCGGCTCCGAAGTACGTGCGGCCCGCACCCTCTCGGCCGAAGGGCTGGCGAAGGTCTCGGACTACATCAGGAACGAGGTCGCGACCGGGAAGATTCCCGGCGCCATCCTGCTGCTGCAGCAGCACGGCAAGCCGGTCTATTACGAGAATTTCGGCGTCCGCGACGTCGCTACCGCGATCCCGATGAGCGCGGATACGATCTTCCGCCTCTATTCGATGTCGAAGCCGATCACCTCAGTCATGGCGATGATGCTGGTCGAAGATGGCAGGCTCGCGCTCGAGGATCCCGTCGCAAAGTACATTCCGGCCTTTGCCGACATGAAGGTCGGCGTCGAGAGGAGGGGCACGGCGGACAAGGTTGCGCTGACGCTGGAGCCGCAACAGCGTCCCGTCACGATCAAGGACCTGCTGCGTCATACCGCGGGCCTGCCCTACGGCGCCACGGGCGGCAGTGCGGTGCGCGAGCTCTATGCTGCGGCCAACCTCTTCAATAGCGATCTGTCCAATGCCGACTTCGTCGCGAAGCTCGCCGCGCTGCCGCTCGCCGAGCAGCCGGGCACGGTGTGGGACTACGGCTTTGCCACCGACGTGCTCGGTCGCGTCGTCGAGATCGTCTCGGGAAAGACGCTGCTGCAGTTCGAGAAGGAGCGGCTGCTCGATCCGCTCGGCATGAGCGAGACCGCGTTCTACGTCGCCGAAGCCGCCAAGTTTCCGCGCATCGCCGAGCCGATGCCGGAGGACCGCAACATCAGCCCGACGACTGAGGTTCGCGATATCAGACGCCCGATGACATGGGAATCCGGCGGTGCCGGCATGGTCGGCACCATCGGCGACTACGCCCGTTTCGCCCAGATGCTGCTGAACGGCGGCACCTACGAAGGTCGGCGCTATCTCAAGACCGAGACCATTGCGCTGATGGCGTCGGATCATGTCGGCCCTGAAACCGGGATCGGGCGCGACCAGAACTATTATCCCGGCGCCAGCTCCGGCTTCGGCCTCGGCTTCGCCGTGCGCACGTCGGTGCCGCCGGGAACGTCGTGGCCGCTGGGCGAATATCGCTGGGACGGCGTCGGCGGCACGTTCTTCTTCATCGATCCCGAGGACGATCTGATCGGGATCTTCATGGTGCAGACGCCCTCGCAGCGCGGCCGGATTCAGCTGGCGTTGAAGACGCTGATCTATCGGGCGATGGGGCGGTGAGACGTTGATTTCTTCGTAGCCCGGATGGAGCGAAGCGAAATCCGGGATTCTTGCCGCATAGATAGATTCCCGGATTACGCTTCGCTCCATCCGGGCTACGGGATCGAGTGTTACGCTCCGCGCACGATCTCGCGCACGTATCCGATCGTCTCCTCGACCTGAGCCGCATTGACGTCGAGATGGGTGCAGGCGCGGATGCGGCCGTCCATCATGGCCAGCGTCACGCCGCGCTGGCGCAGCGCCGCGACCATCTTGTCGCCGGCAATGCCGGCGCCGTCGGGTTTGAAGAACACCAGGTTGGTCTCGGGCTCCTGCACCTCGATCCCTGCGATCTGCGACAGCCCGCGGGCGAGCGCGCGCGCATTGGCGTGGTCGTCGGCGAGGCGGTCGACGTGGTGGTCGAGCGCGTAGATGCAGGCGGCGGCGCAGATGCCGGCCTGGCGCATCGAGCCGCCGAGCCGCTGCTTCCATTGCCACACCGCGTCGATGAAGGCGCGCGAACCCGCCAGCACGCCGCCGATCGGCGCGCCCAGGCCCTTTGAGAAGTCGATCCAGGCCGAATCCCAGCCCGCGGTCATGTCGCGCGGGGAGATGCCGCTGGCCACCGTGGCGTTGAGCAGGCGCGCCCCGTCCATATGGGTGACGAGGCCGTGCTGCTTGGCGATCGCGA
Source organism: Bradyrhizobium sp. AT1 (assembly GCF_001590795.1). GTDB lineage: Bacteria > Pseudomonadota > Alphaproteobacteria > Rhizobiales > Xanthobacteraceae > Bradyrhizobium. Next base: position 1,816,770 of record NZ_JXDL01000001.1, on the reverse strand, counting down.
CGATCTCGTCGAGCGCGGCTTTCTTCCAGATCGTGCCGCCGCCGATATTGGCGGTCTGCTCGACGCTGACGACGGTCTGCGGCGGCTGGTAGCGCGTGCGCGGATGCAGCGCCTTGCGAAAAGTCTCCGGCGTGAACTGGCCGTCGGGGCCCTTGAGCTGCGTCACCTGAAAACCGCCGATCGCGGCATGCGCACCGCCTTCGCGGGCGATGATGTGCGCGGTCTCGTGGGCCAGGATCTCGTCGCCGGGACGGCAATGCACCAGCGTCGCGGTGACGTTGCACATCGTGCCCGAGGGCATGTAGACAGCGGCTTCCTTGCCGAGCAGATCCGCCCCGCGCTCGCAGAGCGCGTTTACGGTCGGATCATCGCCGACCTGCTCGTCGCCAACCTCCGCCCGGGCCATTGCCTCGCGCATTCCCGCGGTCGGCCTGGTCTGCGTGTCCGAGAGCAGATTGATGCGCACCGGCGGCGCCTTGGGATCGATGGGGGGAGGGGTGTAGAGCATGCGACGGCTCCTAACGCGTTGCGGCCACTGAAGTGTGGCTCTTAAGCAAAAAGGCCCCGGCGAACCGGGGCCTTTCTATATTCAGATCTTAGCGCGAATAGAATTCGACGACCAGATGGGGCTCCATCTGTACCGGGAACGGCACGTCGGAGAGCGCGGGGATACGGATGTACTTCGCGGTCATCTTGCCGTGGTCGACTTCGAGATAGTCGGGCGTGTCGCGCTCAGGGAGCTGGCTGGCTTCGAGCACGTGAGCGAGCTGCTTGGAGGCTTCCTTGACCTCGATCACGTCGCCGACCTTGAGCTGGTAGCTCGAGATGTTGACCTTGCGGCCGTTCACCTTGATGTGGCCGTGGTTGATGAACTGGCGGGCGGCGAAGATCGTCGAGACGAACTTGGCGCGGTACACGACTGCGTCGAGACGACGCTCGAGCAGGCCGATCAGGTTCTCGCCGGTGTCACCCTTGAGGCGGCTCGCCTCGACATAGATGCCGTGGAACTGGCGCTCGCTGATGTTGGCGTAGTAGCCCTTCAGCTTCTGCTTGGCGCGCAGCTGCACGCCGAAGTCCGAGAGCTTGCCCTTGCGGCGCTGGCCGTGCTGGCCGGGGCCGTATTCCCTGCGGTTGACGGGGCTCTTCGGGCGGCCCCAGATGTTCTGGCCCATACGGCGATCGAGTTTGTACTTCGCCTCACTGCGCTTAGTCATCGCGTCCTCTTAGGTTGCATGGTTTGAGGAAACGCGCCCTCCTGTGTGACGGGCTAGCCCGGCACTGACAGGTCCGATCCCCAAAGCTAAAGGGAAAGGACCACGGGTCGCGAAACGCTTCGCGGGCCGAAATCGGCCCGCGAGCAAGCGGCTTTTAGGGGAGTTTGGGGTTCGCTGTCAATTCTTTAGCCGTCATGACCGCCGGGCGATCAGGTCCCCACCGCCCGAATCGGCTTCGACCCCGCTGCCCGCAATTCGGCAGCGATTTCAGTGTTCAGGACCTGTTCCAGCCGGGTCAGGACCCGGGCGATCGGGGCGGCGTCGGTGACCCTGTGATCCCAGCGGATGACGACATGAATGGTCTGGTCCGCCTCGACGGTCCCATAGCTGACGATAAACGGGCCTGGCGTAATCGGATGGAGCTCGCCGCCGCCATAGGCCGCCACCGAGCTCACCGCGAAGCTGCCGAACCAATTGCCGCGCTGCCGGCCGAAATTCAGGCCGATCGCCCAGGACAGGCGGCGCAGCGGAAATGGAAGGCGGGTCGCCCGCATGATCTTGCGGAACATGGGAACATCCTCGACCGGCGCCGTCTTGGCGCGCCGGATCTCGGCATCGACGGCCGCTAGAGCCATCGCATCGGGGGCTGCGATTCGTTGCGGGATCACGCATTCCTCGCCGTCGTCGACCCGGGCGATCGCCACCAGCGCCACACTCTTGGGCAACTCATAGAGCATCGGCCACGGCCATTTGGCGTAGACGGTTCGCAGGATCGGCTCGTCTCTGGCCACCAGGGCAAAGGCCTTGACGAACATCGCGGCCCAGCCGGCAGGCGCAGTGGCGCCCGCGCGGGCTTCCAGCACGGGTCGGATGTTGAGCGAGCGGGATAGTGAAACGAATGGCACGCCCATCGAGGCATGCATGAGGTCGCAAATCAAACGGCGCCGCAGCGAGATGGTTTTGGACGTCCCGCGCATTGGTCTTTCGGTTCCGTATCAAAGATTAAAATATGTGCAGCGAGCGGGGCTCGCCCGCTCGCTCTAGCATGATCCAACCCGCTTGGGGCCGGTCGGTTCGCCGCATCAGGGCGCTGGAGACGCCAGCGGCTTGGTTTTGTCGACGACGTAAACTCCCAGCACTTTCATGGCCTTATCGCCGTGAGCCTTGGCGTCATGCACGACGCCGGCCGGAATCTGGTAGGAATCGCCGGCTTTCAGGGTTTTCTCTGGCTGCCCGTCGATGAAGAGGTTCAGCTCGCCTTCGAGCACGTAGCCGGTCTCGATGCCGGGATGGGTATGGCGTCCGGCGGCCCCGCCTGCCGGAACTTCCGCAATGGCGGTGATGGTATTATAGCCCTCCGGAAATTCGACTTTCTGAAGCGGGGTGCGCTTGATGCCGGGCTGCTGGGCGAAGGCCGCAAAGGCAAGGCCTGCAAAGGTGAGAGCGAGCAAAGTCTTTTTGAGCATGGTTTTTCCTCCCTGGAACGACCCTAGCAGCGCGTCAGTTCCCGGCAAGGTGGCAATTGGCCTGTTCAGCGCCTGATTCCCTCGAAGGCCGCCATGATGCCGCGCTGGAATAGCGACCAGTCGAAGCCGAGCGCGATCGCGCGGTAGCCGCGGTCGACGAGGGCATTGGCCTGGTCGGCGGTGCGCGCAACGCCGCCGATCGGAACGCCGCTTCTGAGGATGCCGGCTTCGGCGCGCGCGACCAGCTCCAGCAGCTCCGGGTCGTCCATCTGGCCGCGTTTGTTGATGGAGGTCGCGAGGTCGCCGGGCCCGATCACCGCGACGTCGATGCCCGGCGTCGCCATGATCTCGTCGATACGGTTGACGGCGTCGACATGCTCGATGGTGATCATGCAGATCATCTCGTCATCGGCGGATGCCATGTAGTCCGGCATCGACTGGCCCCAGCGGAACGGTGCGTGGAACGGTCCCCAGAGGCGGTCGCCGCGCGGCGGGTAGCGCACGCTGCGCACCGCCTTCTCGGCCTCAGCGCGGTTCGTGATCATTGGAAAGTTGATGCCGAAGGCCCCGATGTCCATCGGCGCCTTCGCAAGCCAGGGCTCGTTCGCCGCGATCCGAACCAGGGGCGTGCACGGCGTGCCCGTCGTCGCGGCGATCATCGCGTGCGCTTCGGTGAGCCCGATCGGCCCATGCTCGAGATCGACGATGATCCAGTCGAGCGAGCGGGCCATGATCTGCACGGTCTGCACGCTCGGGATGGTCGCGATGGCGCCGAAGGCGGGACGGCCTTCGCGCCAAAGCTGGCGGAGACGGTTGAGCGGCGTGGTCGGGACCGTCATGGAAAAGGCCTGCGGCTAGGTGGCGACGGCAAAACCTAGCAGCGCCGCGGCGCCGCGCAAAGTCAGGCCAAAGCGCGACCGCCGAAGAATGGCGTCAGCATGGTCGAAAGGCCATGCACGCGGTTCGAGGTGAAGATCATCTCGGCGCTGTCCTGCGCGATGCCGCCGACCCGCGGGCCAAGCAGATCCGAGACGCGGCGGGCAATCGCCGGCGCCGGATCGATCCAGTCGACCGGCCAGGGCGCCAGCCGCTTCAGCCGGTCGAGCAGCAGCGGATAATGCGTGCAGGCGAGCACGACGGTGTCGGTGCGTGATGTCACATTCCCGGCGTCGCCGACGAAGCATGGAGTGAGTTCGGTGAGGATCGCCTCGTCGCTGATCGGAGCGCCGCTGAGCTCGGCTTCCGCCAGCGAGGCGAGCTCGGGCGAGCCGACCAATGTCACCTCGCAGCCTTGCGCGAAATCGCGGATCAAGGCTTTGGTATATTCGCGCTTCACCGTGCCCTTGGTGCCGAGCACCGAGACGCGGCGGGTTCTCGATTGCGCGCAGGCCGGCTTGATCGCCGGCACCGTGCCGACAAAGGGCACGGAATAAGCGGAGCGCAGGTGCGACAGGACCAGGGTGGAAGCCGTGTTGCAGGCGATGACGATGAGGTCGGGATCATGCGTGCCGATCAGTTCCCCCATCAGCGGTACGACACGGGCGATGATCTCGTCCTCGCCGTGGTGGCCGTAAGGGAAGAAGGCGTCGTCGGCGACGTAGACAAAGTGCGCATCCGGCCGCGCAGCCACGACCTCGCGGAGCACCGTGAGCCCGCCAAGGCCGGAATCGAACACCAGGATCGTCGGAGAATTGGTCACGTCGTTACCTTAGGGCGCCATGGTTACCATTCGGTTTTTAGGGCGATTTTGCGGCGCCGTCCCTCAAACTTCCTTGGATCGGCTCAATGGGCGTTTCGCCTCCTAACATCCGCAAAATCCCGGGGAAGGGGGACGTGCGACGCTCATCTTCTTCCCACCACGCGGTAAGATGCTTGCCGCTCGCCCAATTCGCGCTCGCAGGAGGCCTCATGCTCACCGTCCATCATCTCGGCAAGTCCCAGTCCGAGCGTATCGTCTGGCTGTGCGAGGAGCTCGGGATCCCATATGAGCTGAAGCGCTACACGCGCGATGCCGCGACCATGCTGGCACCGGCTGAGTACAAGGCGCTGCATCCGATCGGGGCAGCGCCGGTGATCACCGACGGCGATCTCGTGCTTGCCGAATCCGGCGCCGTCGTCGATTACATCGTTGCAAAATACGGCAACGGCCGGCTCGTGCTCGGCCCCAATGATCCCGCCTTCGCGCAGTTTCTGTATTGGCTGCATTTTGCCAATGGCACGCTGCAACCCGGCATGGGCCGGATGATGATCCTGGGCCGGCTCGATCTCGCCAACGACAATCCGATCCTGCGCGCGATGAAGGGGCGCCTCGATCGCGCTTACGACCTTCTCGACGCCAGGCTTGGCGAGGCCGAATATCTGGCGGGCAGAGCCTTCACCACCGCCGATATCATGACGGTGTTCTCGCTCACCACCATGCGTTACTTCCAGCCCTATGATCTCCAGCGCTGTCCGAACGTGGTCAGCTATCTCGGCCGCATCGGTGACCGTCCGGCCTACCGGCGCGCGATGGAGAAGGGCGATCCGGGCATGGCGCTGCTGCTCAGCTGAGCTTGCGGTCACGCGATCCTGTTCGTCGTGGCCGACTGCGCCGTCGCCAGCTGCTTCTGCAGCCGATCGATGTTCTGCAGCAGGCGCTGGCTGGTCAGCACCAGGAAGTAATAGCCGAACTGCGGATCCTGGAAATAGATCTCGAGCAGGCGGTCATAGGTGATCGTCAGCACCTGGCCGTCCTCGACGCATTCGATCGTTCCGGTGCGGCGGTTGTCCGGCGTCAGGAAGCCGAGCTCGCCCATCAGCGCACCGGGCCCGATCTCGACGTTGATCTCCTTGACCAGGAATTTTCCGGTGACCGTGAGCAGCATCTCCTTGGCGGGATCGCCGAGCTTGAACAGCGTATCGCCGCGGCGATATTTGCGCTCGGTCATGAACGGCTTGAGCCACTCGATCGACATGTCGCCTTCGGCCGCATGACGCGCCTTCTTGACCAGCTTGAGCATCTGGCGCAACCGAAGCGCATTGATCGGAAGCATCAGCAGATAGAGCAGGAACGTCGCGACGTTGGCGGAGAGCGCGCCGAAAATGGCGAAGAAGGCGCAGCCGATCATGTTGGCGACGCGGAGCGGCACCATCGTGCGCATCAGCAGGGTGGCGACGAAGAAGCCGGCGCCGATGGTCGCGAACAGATTGGCCAGTGTGATGTTGTGGACGAAGATCTCCAGCAGCCGGTTGAAGATCGCGTCATAGGTGACGTTGTTGGGATCGAGGCCCATTTGCACCAGGATCTTCGCGATCCTGAGATTGTCCGTGGCCGCGTCGAGAATGCGGTCGAGGATCGAGGAAATGTCTGCGCTGCCGGACGGCATGGTACTAACCCCGCGTAAGGCCTTCAGTCCTGGTCGGTGTGCTCGGCACGTATAGCCGAAATCGCATGACGACCGCCTGAAATGAAGCCTTCGGCCGCCATGTCGCAGGGCAAATTTTAGCCCGATCGGGCGTTTCGGCAATTGCCCGTTGGTCGTCCAGCTGGGCGCGGCGCGGCCGTGATTCGGGCGGGATCGGCGCCGCGGAGGGGCTGCATGCCTCAGGCGGGGCGCCGGACGATCGTCGCCTTATGGCTTGGCGGCGGCTTGCACGACCTGCTGCTCGATGAGGTCAAGGTGTCCGGGCAGGGAGCCGGCGCGCAGCATCATGGCGACGCTGCTCGCTTCCTCCAGGGTGAAATTGCCGGAGATCTGGCCGGAGCCGCCGGTGATGGGCTCGCGGATCACCGGGGCCGAGATCACCTTGTCGTCGAGCACGATGGCGAAGGGCCTTCCGACGTTCTCCGCCGTGATGTGGGCGAAGCGCCGCGTGCCGCGGCCGTTGAAGCGGAACGAGGCGATCGGCTCCTTCGTGCTGCTCGCGAATCCCGGGCCCGCATAGCTGATGTCGCTGCCGTCGAGTGCGCTATCCTTGGCCACCAAATAGGGAATGTTGTCCTTGAAGCCGAGCAGGACTTCGGTGCCTTCGGGCGGGTTGCCGGATTGTGCCTGAGCGCCCGGCATCGAAACGTCGATGAGGCGGAAGCTGACCTTGACCTTTCGGGCAAAGATTGCCGTCACGCGCTCAGGGTCCATTTCGCCCGGCACGAAGATCCGGAGGCGGTCGGCGCCGGCGGGCTGGACGCTGGCGAGTTTGACGCCGGAATCCTTGAGACGCTGCTCGATCATGTCAATGCAATCGTCGACAAGTTCGCGCAGCCGTGCCGCGGACGCAGCCTCGGTCGGTGCGATCCGCATCATTCCATCGCCGCCGTCGGTCACGGTGAGCGCATGCGACGGCAATCCTTCCGCGGCTGAGGCAAGCTTGCGCGCGAGCTGCTCGCGGCCCTTGGCGTCCGCGATCTTCAGTTCGACGCCGCCATCGCGAATCCCAAGTCCGGCGAAGCCGATCTTGCTCTCGCGCAGGGTCTTGTAAACGTCGTCGCGCAGATCCGTGACCACGCTCTCGCGCAGGCCGTCGCCATCGACCTTGTAGACGACGCGCGAACCGCCGAGCTTTTCCATCTTGTCGCCGACGAAAGCAGCGATTTTGGCACGCATCTTGTCGAGCTGGCTGTCGGCAAACGCGGCATGGGGTAGGGCGATCACGGCCGCCACGGCAAGCGTGACAATCAGCGCAAGATTGTGTTTTCGCTGATGCCTCGTCATTGATCACCTCGTGTCTTGCGGTAGGACGCTGCTAGGCGGATCCGATGCCTGTTCTTGGTCCCGGGACTCGGTACGGAGGTTCAAAGGGGCCTTTAGGCGCACTTGGCCGCAGGGCCATGGACGAACGGCTAATCATCCATCATTCTGTCGGCTACCGACGCCATTGGTCGGGGCCTTGCCGAAGAATGTCAAAAGACAGCCGGCCGGGACATGCATCTGAGGGAGGACGGAATTCCATGGCGGGCATCCACGCGCTCGATCGCCTTATCGGCAACGACTATCCGGAACTGTTGACGGACGCGGAAGTCCGGGCCTTCGAGCAGGTCCCTTACGCCGATCGCATCGCGGCCGAGAGCACCTATGACGCCATCAAATTGGGCGCTGCACGCAATCCCGACGGGGCGGCGATCCAGTTTCTGCAAAACGCTGATCCCGCCGACACGCCGCAGGTCGTCACCTACCGCGATTTCATCGCGCGCGTCACGCAGGCCGCCAACATGTTTCATGCGCTTGGCGCAGAGAAGGGCGACGTCATCAGCTTCATGCTGCCGCTGGTGCCCGATGCGTTCGTGACGCTGTTCGGCGCGGAGGCCGCCGGCATCGCCAATCCCGTCAATCCGCTGCTCGAGCCGCACCAGATCGCGGAAATCCTGGAAGCTGCAAACACGAAAATCCTGGTGGCGCTCGGGCCGATGCCGGGCACCGATATCTGGCAGAAGGTCGAGCAGATCCGCCCGCAGCTCAAGCACCTCAAGGCGATCGTGCAGGTGTTCGGCGGCGGCGATCCCGCCAAGGGCATCTTTGCGTTCGGCGACCTGATCAAGCAGCAGCCGTCCGACCGGCTCGTCAGTGGGCGCAAGATTTCGGGTGCCGACATCGCTGCCTATTTCCACACCGGCGGCACCACCGGCACTCCGAAGCTGGTGCGGCACACTCACACCAATCAGGTCTATCAGGCCTGGGCGCTCAATCTTCTGTTGAAGTCGAAGCCCGGCGCCAATCTGCTGTTCGGCATGCCGCTGTTTCACGTCGGGGGCTCCTTGACGCAGGTGCTGCTGACGCTGTCGGCCGGTGGCTCGCTGGTCGTGCTGTCGCCGAGCGGCTGGCGCAATCCGAATGCGGTGAAGAACATCTGGGGACTGGTCGAACGCTTCAAGCCCGAGGCGCTGTCGAGCGTGCCGACGGTGCTGGCCGCGACGCTCGGGGTGCCGCCTGGCAATGCCGACATCTCCAGCCTGAAATATGCCGCTGGCGGCGGCTCGGCGATCCCCGTCGCCGTGGGCTCGGCAATCCAGGAGAAGCTGAAGCTGCGCGTGATCGAGGTCTACGGCATGACCGAGACCTCGAGCGTGCACACGCTTGCCTATCCGGGGCGGCCGATCCGGCTCGGCTCCGTCGGTTTGCCGATGCCTTATGCGCGCGTGCGCATCGTGCAGCTCGACGCCGACGGCCGGCTGATCCGCGATTGCAAGCCGGACGAAATCGGTGTCGTCATCATGGCCGGGCCGGGCGTGTTCGGCGGCTACCTCAACGACGAGCACAACAAAGGCGCCTTCGTCGACGAGGTCTGGGTCAATTCAGGCGATCTCGGCCGTCTCGACGCCGATGGCTATCTTTGGATCACCGGCCGCGCCAAGGACCTCGTGATCCGCGGCGGCCACAACATCGATCCGGCGCCGATCGAGGAGATCATGTTCCGCCATCCCGCCGTCGGCTTCGCTGCCGTGGTCGGCCAGCCCGACGCCTATGCCGGTGAGCTGCCGGTAGGATACGTGCAACTGAAACCGGGCGCCAAGGTCGAGCCGGGCGAATTGGAGACATGGGTGCGCGAGCGCACACCGGAGCGCGCCGCCGTCCCGGTGCAGGTCATTCCGATCGATCCGATGCCGGTGACAGGTGTCGGCAAGGTGTTCAAGCCGCAGCTGCGCTGGGACGCAGCGCAGCGCGTCTTTACCCAGGTGCTGGCGCCGCTGGTCGAGCGCGGCATCGACTGCAAGGTCAAGGTGGGTGCGCACGGCAGCCACGGCTCGATCGCCACCGTGACGCTTACGGGACTGCGGCCGGACCAGCGCGAGGTGATTGCGGGCGAGGTGCACACACTTCTCGCGCCGTTCGTGATGCGGCATGAGGTGGTGCAAATGTAGCAAACCCGCAGACCGGATCCGGCTGTGTTCCACACGGCCCGTTAGCGGGGCGACGCTTCGCCGCATGATCCTTAGCACAGCTGAAAGCCCCTGTGTGACAAGCATCACATAGGAAGAATTGGCATTCGGCGAAGCTAGCGAATAGGCTCGTGGAATTGCATCCGGGGGGACGCAAGTGATTCCGTTTCGGCTATTTGCAGCGTTGATATTTGCGATTGGATTGGCCTGCGGACCGGCGCATGCCGACCGCCGGGTTGCGCTCGTTATCGGCAATTCTGCCTACAAGAGCGCACCCAAGCTCGGCAATCCCGTGAACGATGCCACGCTGGTCGGTGGCATGTTCAAGAAGGCGGGCTTTGATTCCGTCGACGTCCGGCTGGACCTCAGTGCCAGCGAGATGCGGCGCATGCTGCGCGAGTTTGCCGGCAGGTCGCGTGATGCGGACATGGCGGTGATCTACTACGCGGGCCATGGCATCGAGCTCGACGGAACCAACTATCTCATTCCGACCGACGCCACGCTGGAGACGGATGGCGACGTGCTCGACGAAACCATCCCGGTCGAACGTGCGCTATTCGCGGTCGAGCCGGCCAAGCAGCTGCGCTTGATCATTCTCGACGCCTGCCGGGACAACCCGTTCTCCAAGACGATGAAGCGCACGCTGGCCTCGCGCGCCATCGGTCGGGGATTGGCCAAAGTCGAGCCGACCAGCCCGAACACGATGATCGCCTTTGCGGCCAAGGCAGGATCGACGGCTTCCGATGGCGATTCCAGAAACAGCCCGTTCGCCACCGCGTTGGTCGAGCACCTGCCGAAGCCCGGCCTCGATCTGCGCAAGGCCTTCGGCTTCGTGCGCGACGACGTGCTCAAGGCTACCGGCTACAAGCAGGAGCCCTATGTCTACGGCTCGCTCGGCGGCGACGACGTTCCCCTCGTGGTGAAGCCGCCGGCAACCGGTCCCCAGGCCAACCCGCAGGAAGCTATCCGCAGGGACTACGAGCTCGCGCTCCAGCTTGCGACACGCGATGGCTGGGAAGCATTCCTGGCACAATACCCCGACGGTTTCTACGCCAACCTCGCCAAGGGCCAGCTGAACAAGATCGGCGCCGAAGAGACGCGCGCTTCGGCTGAACAAAAGGCCAAGGCGGCCGAGCAGGAAAAGACGAGGCTCATCGCCGAGCGCGCCCAGAAGGCCGAGCAGGAAAAGGCGGCCGCGGCTGCCAAGGCCGCGGAAGAGGCTCGGATCGCCGCCGACAAGCAGAAGCAGATCGAGCAGGCGAAGGCGGAAGCGGCCGAACGGCAGCGCAAGGCGGCCGAGGCGGCGGCGGCGAAAGCGCTGGCCGAGAAGCAGGCGGCGGAGAAGGCCAAGACCGAACTCGCCGCCAAGCAGGCGGCCGAGAAGGCGGAGCAGGCCGCAAAGCCAGCGGCCGATCGGCAGATGCCGGAAGCAGACCAGAAAGTGGCGGCCCTCTCCCCTGCGCCGACATCCACATTGTCGGCGGTGGACCTCGCGAAATCCGTACAGTCCGAATTGCGCCGCGTGGGTTGCCTGTCCGGTGGCGCCGACGGCGACTGGAGCGCCGCCGCGCAGCGCTCGCTGACGCTGTTCAACAAATATGCCGGCACCCAGCTCGACGTGAAGCTCGCGAGCGTGGACGCGCTCGATGCGCTGAAGGCAAAGCCGGGACGAGTCTGCCCCCTGGTGTGCAATTTCGGCTTCAAGGCCGATGGTGATCAATGCGTGAAGATCACCTGCCGTGCGGGCTTTCGCGTCGGTGACGACAATGAATGCGAGAAGATCCAGGAAAAGAAACCCGTCGCGACGCGCGAGGATTCGAGACGGCGTGACCAGGATCGCAAACAGAGCGATGCGGCACCGTCAGCGCCTCAGGCGAGCGGGCAAATGATTTGCAATGCGGCCGGATGCAGGGCGATTGCCAAGGGATGCCGCCTCGGGACGGTTAGCCATCCTTCGAATCCCAGCGTTAAAATTCCCGGCGAAGTCTGCAATTGATGGCAAATCATGGCGTTCGGGACCACCAAAGTGTCGTGCTGAGGCTCATTGTTTTCTGCGCTTTTGCGATATGGTTCGGCTGCGTCCCGGCGTACGCCGACAAGCGCGTCGCGCTCGTGCTCGGCAATTCCGCCTACAAGAGCGTGCCGAAGCTGGCCAATCCGGCGAGCGACGCCGGCTTGATCGGCGGCATGTTGAGGAAAGCCGGCTTCGATTCGGTCGACATCAGGCAGGACCTGAACGCGTCTGAGATGCGCAAGGCGCTGCGCGAATTCGGCGGACGGACCCGGGATGCCGATGTCGCGGTGATCTACTATGCGGGCCACGGCATGGAGGTGGACGGCACCAACTACCTGATCCCGACCGATGCCGCGCTCGAGACCGACACCGACGTCTACGACGAGGCGTTGCCGATCGATCGCGTGCTGGTGAGCATCGGGCCTGCCAAACAGCTTCGTCTCGTCATTCTCGATGCGTGTCGTGACAATCCGTTTGCGAAGACGATGCGGCGCGCCGTGGCCTCGCGCGCGATCGGGCGCGGGCTTGCCAAGGTCGAGCCGACCAGTCCGAACACGATGATCGCGTTCGCGGCCAAGGCGGGATCAACGGCGTCGGACGGCGATTCCCGGAACAGCCCGTTCGCCATGGCACTGGTCGAGCACCTGCCGAAGCCGGGGCTTGATCTGCGCAAGGCGTTCGGCTTCGTGCGGGACGACGTCCTGAAGAACACTGGCGGCAGGCAGGAGCCCTATGTCTACGGCTCGCTCGGCGGCGACGACGTGCCGCTGGTGCCGGCGAAGCCGGCCGCTGTCGCGGGGCCGCAGGCCAATCCGCAAGACAGCGTGCGCAGGGACTATGAGCTTGCGCTTCAGGCCGGCCTGCGCGAGGCATGGGAAGCTTTCCTGCAGACTTATCCGGACGGTTTCTACGCCAACCTCGCCCGCGTGCAGTTGAAGAAGATTGCGGCTGAGGAGGAGCGCGCGACGGCAACCGAAAAGGCCCGGCTGGCCGAGCAGGAGAAGGTGAAGCTCGCCGCCGAACGAGCCCACAAGGTGGAGCTGGAAAAGGCCGCGGCCGCTGCCAAGGCCGCCGAGGACGCGCGGATCGCTGCGGACAAGCAAAGGCAGATCGAGCTGGCGAAGGCCGAGGCGGCCGAACGGGACCGCAAGGCGGCGGAGGCCGCGGCTGCCAAGGCGCTCGCGGAGAAGCAGGCGATCGAGAAGGGGGCGGCTGAAGCTGCGGCGAAGCAGTCGGCGGACAGGCCGGCCGTTGAGGCCGAGAGCAAGAAGGTTGCTGGCCTGTCGCCGCCGCCGAGCGCCCCGCTGGCGGTCGACGTGTCGAGATCGGTTCAGCTCGAGTTGCGCCGCGTCGGCTGCATGAAAGCAGAGCCGAACGGGGACTGGAGCGAAACGGCGCAACGCTCGCTGGCGTTGTTCAACAAGTACGCCGGTACCAAATTCGATGCGAAGCTTGCGAATGTGGACGTGCTCGACGCGCTGAAGGCTAAGCCCGGACGCATTTGTCCGCTGGTCTGCGAGCGCGGCTTCAGGGCTGATGGAGATGCCTGCGTCAAGATCACGTGCCGCGCCGGATACCGTATCAACGAGGACAACGAATGCGAGAAGGTCCAAGACAAGAAGCCGGTTGCGCGCCAAGTTCCAAAGGCGCCGGACGAGAGCCGGAAGAGCGCCGAGACGGCGCCAACCAAGCCGCAAGCCGCGGGGCAAATCTTGTGTACATCAGCAGCCGGGTGCCGGCCCGTTCGCAAGGGATGTCATCTCAGCTCCGGCGGAGTGGGGCAGTCTGAGATATGCCCCTGAAGGTCGGTCCGCAGCAACGCGCCGGGTAGAGTAGCCGACGCGGCTTACCTCTGACCTCGGTGCGCGAACTGTGGCGAATTGCGCCTGCGAACCCTCCGTCCTGTCCTAACCCGCCGGCATCCGCGTTTCGACCAGACGTGCCCAGAATGACGCGCCGTGGCCGAGGATGTTGTCGTTGAACACGTAGCCCGGGTGATGGCATTCGTTGCCGTCGCCCATGCCGACCAGCACCATCGCGCCGGGACGCGCCTCCAGCATGAAGGAGAAGTCCTCGGCGCCCATCATCGGGATGAACTTGTCGTTGACGCGCTCAGTGCCGACGATGTCGCGGGCGACGTCTGCGGCAAGGCCGGCCTCGCGCGCATGGTTCATGGTCACCGGATACATCCGCGAGTATTTCGTCTCGGCCGAGCCGCCATAGGCGCGCGCGACGCTGTCGGCGACTTCGCCGATGCGGCGCTCGACGAGATCGCGCACCTCGGGATCGAGCGTGCGAACGGTGCCGCCGAGCTCGGCGATTTCAGGGATAATGTTGAAGGCCGTGCCGGAGTGGAACTGCGTGATCGAGATGACCGCCGACTTCAGCGGATCGACGTTGCGCGCGACGATCGATTGCAGCGCATTGACGATCTGCGAGCCGATCAGCACGCTGTCGACGGATTTGTGCGGACCCGCGCCGGCGTGACCGCCCTTGCCGTGGACCGTGATCTGGATGTTGTCGGAGGAGGCGAGCATCGCGCCGGGTGTGGTGGCGAAATGGCCTTCCGGCAGGCCCGGCATGTTGTGCATGCCGTAGACTTCCTGGATGTTCCAGCGCGTCATCAGCCCGTCCTCGACCATGGCCTTGCCGCCGCCGCCGCCTTCCTCGGCTGGCTGGAAGATCATGATCGCGGTGCCGTCGAAATTGCGCGTCTCGGTGAGATATTTGGCCGCGCCGAGCAGCATCGCGGTGTGGCCGTCATGACCGCAGGCGTGCATCTTGCCGGGGACCTTCGAGGCATAAGGCACGCCCGAGGTTTCCATGATCGGCAGAGCGTCCATGTCGGCGCGAAGGCCAATGGTCTTGCCGGAAGCCGATTTGCGGCCGCGGATCACGCCGACGACGCCGGTGCGGCCGATGCCGGTCACCACCTCGTCGCAGCCGAACTCGCGCAAGCGATCGGCGACGATGCCGGCGGTGCGGTGGACCTCGTAGAGCAACTCAGGGTTCTCATGGAAGTCATGGCGCCAGGCGGCCATTTCGTCGGAGAGGGCGGCAACGCGGTTGACGATGGGCATGGGGTGGGTCCGTTTCTTCTGTGTTCGCAGGGGCGATGGGTCGGAAGCGTACTCCGCGGCTTGGCAGTCCGCAAATGGTCGCCGGGCTTTCGTCGCCCCGTTCGGTGGCTATAAGGTGAGGCAGCGATGCGCCGGGGACGAGGGCAGGCGATGAAGTTCGGACGCGATATTCTCCTGCTGGCGGGCTGTCTCTGGATTATGGTCAGCCCGGCCGTCGCCTGCGGTGTCAGCTCCGCAGCGGTCGCGATCGCATCGGTCAGTCAGAAGATCCAGGCCGGTCAGATCAAGCGGATCGATCTTCTAAAGATCTCCGATCGCCTGCTTGCCGGCATTCCGATCTCGCCGGAGCATTTTGCGAGCTATGCGAGTGAACGCAAGACGCTGGTCCTGACCGCGGGCGAGGCGACCGAACTGGCGGCAGCCGTCAAGGCGCTGGCGCCGGTACCGTTGTCTTATCAGCCCGATTTGCGCTGGCAGCTCGTTTTCCTCGATGAGGCCGGCAACAAGCTGCACACGATCTTCTTCAGCAAGCGCTATGTGCAGGGGCGCGGCCGCGCCGGCTATGTCGATGGCAACATGTGCAGCTTCAGCACCGCCGCCGTCGGCAGCCCGGCCCTCATCAAATGGCTGCAGAAGCGGCTGTAGCTCGTCGTTCCGCGGCGGTGGCGTAGCCCGGATGGAGCGCAGCGCAATCCGGGGCTCGTGCCGCGTGGAAGGAATCCCGGATTGCGCTGCGCTCCATCCGGGCTACGAACCTGTGCTCAGCTCTCGCCGAACACGCGCTTGAAGATCGTGTCGACGTGCTTGAGGTGGTAACCGAGGTCGAACAGCTCCTCGAGCTCGGCATCGGTGAGATATTTCTTCACCTCGGTGTCCTTCTTCAGCAGCTGCAGGAAGTCGCCTTCGCCGCGCCAGACCGGCATCGCATTGCGTTGCACGAGCTTGTAGGAATCCTCGCGGCTCGCGCCCTTCTGCGTCAGCGCCAGCAGCACGCGCTGCGAGTGCACGAGGCCGCCGAGACGGTCGAGGTTCTTCTGCATGTTGGCGGGATAGACCAGCAGCTTGTCGATCAGGCCGGCGAGGCGCACCAGCGCGAAGTCGAGCGTGACGGTGGCGTCCGGACCCATCATGCGCTCGGCAGAGGAGTGCGAGATGTCGCGCTCATGCCAGAGCACGACGTTCTCCAGCGCCGGCGTCACATAGGCGCGCACCATGCGGGAGAGGCCGGTGAGGTTCTCCGACAGCACGGGATTGCGCTTGTGCGGCATGGCGGACGAACCCTTCTGCCCCTCGGAGAAGAATTCTTCGGCCTCCAGCACCTCGGTGCGCTGCATGTGGCGGATCTCCACCGCGATCCGCTCGACGGAAGAGGCGATCACGCCGAGGGTCGAGAAGTACATCGCGTGACGGTCGCGCGGGATCACCTGGGTCGAGATCGGTTCGGGGACGAGGCCCATGGCTTTCGCGACGTGCTCTTCGACGCGCGGATCGATCTGCGCGAAGGTGCCGACCGCGCCCGAGATGGCGCAGGTCGCGACCTCCTTGCGCGCCGCGATCAGGCGCTCCTTGGCACGCGAGAATTCGGCATAGGCATAAGCGAGCTTGAGGCCGAACGTCACCGGCTCGGCGTGGATGCCGTGGCTGCGGCCGATGGTCGGCGTCATCTTGTGCTCGAAGGCGCGCTTCTTCAGCGCGGCCAGCACCTTGTCGAGGTCGGCCAGCAAGAGGTCGGCGGCGCGGGTGAGCTGGACGTTGAGGCAGGTGTCGAGCACGTCGGAGGAGGTCATGCCCTGGTGCACGAAGCGCGCCTCGGGGCCGACGATCTCGGCGAGGTGGGTGAGGAAGGCGATGACGTCGTGCTTGGTCTCGCGCTCGATCTCGTCGATGCGGGCGACGTCGAAAGTGGCGTTCTTGGCCTTGGCCCAGACCGTCTTGGCGGCCTCCTTGGGGATGGTCCCGAGCTCGGCGAGGGCGTCCGCCGCATGCGCCTCGATCTCGAACCAGATCTTGAACCGGGTCTGCGGCTCCCAGATCGAGGCCATTTCCGGGCGGGTATAGCGGGGGATCATTGGCGGCTCCAGGAAGGTGGGCGGGCGGGTCCGCAAAGCGGCAAGCGCCGGCCAAAATGCTTTTTACGCCGTGATTTAACAGAGCAGGCAGGGCGAAACAAACGGTCTGGGCCGCAGCAGAGGGGGATCGCCGAGCTATCCACCGGGCTGGTTGCCGGGGAGGGGCGGCGCCGGCCTCTAATATTAACTGTCAATCACGGATCATTGACTGACAGATATTGAAATCTGTCAGCGGGACGTGTATATCCGTTCCCGGACGCTCCGATTGGGCGTCCCGCGACAAGCCCCGGAAAGCCTGACATCCGAAAGCGGATCGGAAGGCGGATTGAAGAACGGGGACCCGCGGACGAATGGAGACTTAAGACGATGACGACCGAAATCCTCAATTTGACCGGCGTGATTGGGCATTGGCTCAATTTGCTGGTCGCGCGCCAGATCGCGGCGCAGGCTGCAAAACTGCCTCATTAAGGCATAGGCTTTCCGAAACGACCGGCCAGGGCGCTTCGGAAGCGGCCCTACTGCCGGAGTAACTGAGCCCTCAACGGGAACATGGTGCTGGCATGAATGAAGCTGTTGTCTTGACGCCGGAGCGGATCCTCGAAGTCACCGAGGATGTGCTCAGGCGTTTCGGACTTGCCAAGGCCACCGTGGTTGACGTTGCCCGTGCACTCGATGTGAGCCACGGCAGCGTCTATCGCCATTTCCCGAGCAAGGCCTCGCTGCGCGAGGCCGTTGCCAAACGCTGGCTGGACCGCATCGATGCGCCGCTCCGCCAGATCGCCGAGGAGCGGGGCCCGGCGGCGGACAGGCTCGATCGATGGCTGCGGACGCTGTTCGCTGCCAAGCGGTCGCGCGTGCTCGACGACCCCGAGATGTTCGAGACTTATCTGACCCTGGCGCGCGAGGCCTGCGCGGCTGTCAAATGCCACAAGGACACCCTGACCGACCAGGTCGTGGCTATTTTATCGGACGGTGTGGCGCAGGGCGTCTTCGCCATTGACGACGTCAAGGCCACCGCGCGCGCGATTTACGATGCGACCAGCCGCTTCCACCATCCGGCCCATGCCGACGAGTGGAAGGATGCCGATCTTCCTGCCCGCGTCGATGCGACGCTCGCGCTGCTGCTGCGCGGCTTGAAAGCCTGCTAAGCCGCCGCCGCTGTTCAATACGCCGCGACCGATCAACCTCTCCCCTTGTGAAGAAGGGCGCCATCGCCAAGCGACGGCGACGACGATCGCGTGCGGAAAGTGCCGTCGGACGAGGGTACGACCGGCGGAGCCTCCGGATAGACATTGATCGCGATCTCGACGTCGTCCTTTGAGCGCTTTCGAAGGCGCTCGAATGCCAGCTCCTGATCGAGCATGGAGCAGCGGAAATGGACGATCGCGGTATCCGGCAGGCGGCAGAGTTCGTCGATGAGCTCGCCTACGGTGATGATCGAGGGAGCGACGACTGCCTTGTGATGACCCTTACTCATGACCTTTGACTCCTTCGCTCTGCTGCTAACCGGAACGGAATAGGCTCTGTTCCAATCAGCCCGGCAGATTGAGAAATTTCACGCCATTCGAAGCAATGCGGCAGTCCTGCTGCTAAATCCTCGTCAGCCCGCACGTCGCGGCGAGCCGCACCAGCTGCGCATCGGTGCGAGCGCCGGTCTTTGTCTTGATCAGGTAGTGATAGTTCTGCACCGTCTTCACACTGAGGTTGAGGTGCGCCGCAATCTGCTCTGTGGTGGCACCGCCGGCGAACTGGCGCAAAATCTCGATCTCGCGTTCGCCCAGATGATCCAGCACTGATCCTGCGGACAAGCTGTCTTCGGCGAGGATGTGGGCGATGTCGTCGCTCATGGCTCGCTCGCCACGGGCGACGGCGCGGATGGCGCCGACCACGGCGGACGGCTCGCTGCTCTTGGTGACGAAGCCGCTGGCGCCGGCGCTGAAGGCGGCTTTCACCAGCACGGCCTCGTTGTGCATGGTGAAGACGAGGATCCGCGCCCGCGGGCTGCGCGCGCGGATGTTGCGGATCGCCTCCAGCCCGCTCGCGCCCGGCATCGAGATGTCGAGCAGGACGACATCGGGGTCATGCGCCTTGAAGGCGCCGTAGGCGTCTGCGGCATTGTCCGCTTCCGCCACGACATGGAGGTCGCCCTGGCTCTCCAGCACGCGGCGGTAGCCTTGCCGGACGATCGGATGGTCGTCGACCAGCAGCACGGAGATGCCTGTTGCCGCCACCTCGCTCATGCCGGCCTCACGCGGCGAGCGGGATGGTGGCGGCGACGCTGAGGCCGCCACGGGCAGGCAGGATCGACAGCGATCCGCCGGCCGCCTTGACGCGCTCGCGGATGCCGGTGAGGCCGAAGCCGGCCGATTGCGCGACGCGCTCCGCATCGCCGCCGCCATCATCCTCGACGCGGATCAGCAACGCGTCGTCATCACCCGCGCGCCGCTCGATGCGCAAGGTGATCTCGCTCGCCGCGCCGTGACGCAGCGCGTTGGTCAGGCATTCCTGTGCGACGCGATAGGCGGTGGTGGCGGCCGGGCCGCTGATGTCGGCGAGGTCGCCCCTGAGGTCGAGCTGGATCGTCGGCCGCGCCGCACTCTGCGAGCGCCAGCTGTCGACGAGATTGACGAGGCTCGCCTCGAGCCCGAGCTCCTCGGGCAGGGGATTGCGCAGGCGCTTCAGCGCATCACGCAGCGAGGCCATCAGGTGATGGGTGGCCTGCGAGATCATGCGCGCATCCTGAGCGGCGCCGTTGTCGGCATTTCCCTTCGCGCTCGCCGTCTCGATCGTGTTGGCGAAAGCGAGGATGGCGGAGAGATTCTGCCCGAATTCGTCATGCAGCTCGCGGGCGAGGGCGCGGCGCTCGTCGTCGCGGATCTCGATCAGGCGCCGCGTCAGGGCGGCGCGCTGCTCGGTGGCTTCCTCCAGGCGGGTGCCGAGCTCGCCGACGGCGTTGCCGATCATCGCCAGCTCCATCGAACGGAAGCGTGGCAGTTTGGTGCGATACTGTCCGCGCGCCATGCGCTGCAGCGCGGTCACGATTGTGCGCGCTGGGGCCAGCGCATGCGCGATCGCGAGCGATGCCAGCAGCGCGATCGCTGCCGCCATCAACAACGCGACGTCGATCACGTTGAGAATGTACTCCCAGGCGAGCGAGATCGCGGCTGCGGCGTCCGGCGTTGCAACCACGGTGCCGGCCGAGGCGGCGCGGGGGCTGACCGGCCGCACCACTTCGGCGTGGCTGCCGAGGAAGATCGGCACGATCGATGCGAACCAGCGCGGCGGTGTCTTGCCCAGCCCCTCGCTCTGGCCGCAGAGCGGCTTTTCGAATGCGATGGCCGGTTGGAACTCGACGCACACGCCCGGCGAAATCAGCTTCATCGTCTCCAGTGTGCGCCATTCCGGAACCGGCAGAAGCTGCTCGCGCGTTCTGCTGCTGCGCAACAAGAACTCATGCCAGTACAAGGCCTGGAGGGCCTGCGCGACCCGCTGCGCGGAGGCCGCGGTTGCCCGGTCGACGCTGCGATAGGCGTCGAACGTGGCCCATACGGTCGCGGCTCCGAGGCAAAGCGCCACGATGAGCAGCAGACGGGCGACGAGCTGAAGCACGAGGCGCATGCGATCACCCTCAACGTTTGATAAGGTCAGCCTAACAACACCGCCGCGCCTTGCCAATCGCAGGGTTCTGCACGATCGCAGTTCGGGCAAATTTCCCAAGCCGGATTGGGCATGGGTCTTTGGACCTGGGACAGCGGCTTTGATCTAATCGGGTGGAAATCTTGATGGGCCGATCGTTGCGGCCGAGGAGCGGTGCAGCATGAGTTCGATGACGATTGGACCGATCGCGCCTGTCACGACCGACCCATCCGAGCGCAGTGCGCTCCTGTTCTGGATGATCTTCACCGGGCTCTCGATCTTCGCCGTCGTGCTGCTGTGGCGGTTCGGCCTGATCCATCTGATGCTGACCTCGGACCGCACCTACATTTCGAGCGTCATCGCGGTGCTCTATATCCTCACCTGCGGCCACTGCTTCCTGCGCACGCGGGCGATCGCGCGGGAGGGCGCGGCGGCGCGGCGCTGCCGTGCAGCGCTCGCGGCGCCCGATGGCGGCAAGGTGCTCGATGCGCGTGCGACGTCGCTGCCGCGCGGGCTCGTGCGGGATCACATCGAAAGCCTCGTCACCAAGGCCGCCGCGCAGGACTATCGCCCGGTGGATCAGACGCTGCTGCTGCGAACGCTCGCCGACCGCCTGCGCGGCTCCAACGGGTTTGGCGCCTTCGTTTCCGACACGCTGATGAAGCTCGGCCTGCTCGGTACCATCGTCGGTTTCATCATCATGCTGGCGCCGATCGCGGGGCTGGATGCCGCCGACAAGGTCGCGATGCGCTCCTCGATGGGGCTGATGAGCGACGGCATGGCGGTCGCGATGTACACGACGCTTGCCGGTCTCGTCGGCTCGATCCTCGTCCGGATCCAGTATTACATGCTGGATGCCGCGACCCAGAGGGTGTTCTCCGACGCGGTTGTGCTGACCGAGACCTATGTGACGCCGGCGCTGGAGCGCAAAGGCGCCGGAACCCCGTCATGATGGATGATTTCGGTCTCTATCCGCGCGAGGAGCCGTTCGATCCGCTGGGCGTGATGCTGTTCAAGGCGCTCCAGGTGATCGCGTTCCTGTTCTTCCTGGCGCTGCTCGCGGTCTCTCCGGACGCCAAGGACGGCAAGATCGACTCCAAGGCGGAGTTCATCATCACGCTGGACTGGCCGGACAACCACCCCGACGATCTCGACCTGTTCGTGCAGGATCCCGCCGGCAACATCGCCTGGTATCGCCACCGCGAGGCCGGTTTCCTTACGCTCGACCGCGACGACCGCGGCGGGGCCAACGACTTCATCATGGTCGCCGGCAAGAAGATTGCCTCGCCCATCCGCGAGGAGATCGTCACGCTGCGCGGCATCGTCGCCGGCGAATACACCGTCAACGTCTCGCATTTCGTCGCCACCACCGGCGAGCCCGTGACGGCGAATGTGAAGGTGCAGAAACTCAATCCGACAGCTCAGGTCGTGTTCGACAACAAGTTCACGCTCGACCACACCGGCGACGAGAAGACCGCGGTGCGATTCCGGCTCGACACAGAGGGCAAGGTCGTCGATGTGAATCAGCGGCCGAAATCGCTGCTCGAGACGTTCCGCAGCAGCTGGCGCAACGGGGCCGATCTCGACCCGAGGACGGGTGTGAGCAGCAACGCCAAGAGGATACGCCGTGACTAGTCTGCAAACGGTCATCCTCACGCTATCGGTCGCCTATGCCGTCATCGGTGCGCTGCTGCTGGTCGTGCTGGTCTATGCGCGGCTGCACTGGTCGCTGAAGGCGGTCGCGGTGGTCGTGACCAGCGCCTTCTATGTCGTCAGCTTCACCGAGATGCGCGGGCTGCTCGGATGGGCCAGCACGGACAGGTTGCCGACCTCCTTCAAGCTCCTGAAGTCCCGCATCGTCGAGCCGCATTCGCTTCAGGGCGATCCCGGCTCGATCTATCTCTGGGTCGAGCAGCTCGACGAGGACAATCGTCCGAGCGGTATCCCGCGCGCCTTCCGTGTGCCCTACAACGACGGGCTCGCCGACAAGACCCATGCCGCGGAAAACGAGATCGCTCTGGGACATCCGCAAGGCGGTCGCGCCGCGGATTTCGGCGGCGGCGATGGCAGCCTCCTCGACATGGTCCGCGAATATGTGACGCCCAAGACGATCATGGAGACCACCGGCGGCGATTCCTCGACCGGCGAATTCATGGCCCCGCCAGCCGGCGCGCAAGGCGCCGTATTCACACCGATCCCACCGCCCCGGATGCCGCCAAAGGACGAGCAATAGGCTCTTCGCTATCGTCCGCGGGGCGCTGGTAATCGGCGCGGCGCTGGCGCATGTTCTTGACCTCCCTCAATTTGGCCGTATCGGGCTTCAATAAGAATTGAAGGGTGGAGGGTGCGTGCTTCTCGCTGTCTTTTCGGATATCCACGGCAACCGGCAAGCCTTCGAGGCCTGCCTGAAGGTCGCCCGTGCGAAGGGCGCGGAGCAGTTCGTGCTGCTCGGCGACTTCGTCGGCTATGGCGCCGATCCGGAATGGGTGGTGGATGCCGCGATGGAGCTGGTTGCCAACGGTGCCCTGGCCGTGCGCGGCAATCACGACCAAGCCGTCAATTCCTCGGCGGAGACGATGAACGCCGAGGCGCAGGTCGCAATCGAATGGACGCGGGGCCGGCTCGACGCCGCGCAGCGGCGGTTCCTGGCCGAGTTGCCGATGCTGGTGCAGGACAGCGATCGTCTCTTCGTGCACTCGGAAGCCTCTCACCCGCAGCGCTGGCACTATGTTCGCTCCACCGTGGACGCCGCCAAGAGCCTGATTGCGACGCCCGCCCATGTCACGTTCTGCGGTCATATCCATCGCCCAGCGCTCTATTCGATGTCGGTGACGGCGAAGATGACGAGCTTCACACCGAAGACTGACGTCCCGGTGCAGCTGCTGCGCGGGCGGCAATGGCTCGCCGTGCTCGGCTCGGTCGGCCAGCCCCGCGACGGCGATCCGTCGGCTGCCTTCGTCCTGTTCGACACCGAATCGTGCCAGATCACCTATTGCCGCGCGCCCTATGACGTCGCGAGCGCGGCGGGCAGGATCCGCGACAACGGCCTGCCGCACTGGCTCGCCGACCGCCTGTCGCAGGGGCGCTGACGGCAATGCCGAAGCCTCTGGTCAAATCCGGCGCGGTGATCGATGGCTAC
Organism: Bradyrhizobium sp. AT1; assembly: GCF_001590795.1. Lineage (GTDB taxonomy): Bacteria > Pseudomonadota > Alphaproteobacteria > Rhizobiales > Xanthobacteraceae > Bradyrhizobium. The sequence goes on along the minus strand of NZ_JXDL01000001.1, from coordinate 1,793,299 downwards.
ACCATCGGTGAATGCGTTCATGCCGGCGGTATGGCAACGCTCTGGACCGTCACCCATCCCGGCATCGACGTGCCGCTCCTGATGAAGATCCCGCGGGTGGCTGAGGGCGAAGACCCCGCCGCGATCGTCTCCTTCGAGATGGAAATGATGATCCTGCCGCGGCTCGCGGGTCCGCACGTCCCGACCTGCTTCGGCACCGGCGATTTCGCGCACCAGGCCTATGTCGTGATCGAGCGAATCGGTGGCACCACGCTCTACAAGCGGCTGCCCGACCTGCCGCTGCCTTATGACGAAGCGCGGCTGCTCGTGGCCAGGATCGCAACCGCGCTGGCCGATCTGCACCGGCAGAACGTGATCCATCACGACATCAAGCCGAGCAGCATCATGTTCCGCGAGAGCGGCGAGGCGGTGCTGATCGATTACGGCCTGTCGCATCACAACCACCTGCCGGACCTTTTGCAGGAGGAATTCCGCCTGCCTTACGGCACCGCGCCGTACATGGCGCCCGAACGGCTGTCGGGGGTGCGCGACGATCCGCGCAGCGACCTGTTTTCGCTCGGCGTGCTGCTGTATTTCTTCACCACCGGCGAGCGTCCGTTCGGCGAGGGCGAGACGCTGCGTGCGATGCGGCGCCGGCTGTGGCGGGATCCGTATCCGCCGCGGAGCTTGCGCGCCGACTATCCGCCCTGGCTGCAGGAGGTGGTGCTGCGGTGTCTCGAGATCGAGCCGGTGTGGCGCTATCCGACGGCGTCCCAGCTCGCCTTCGATCTCGCCCATCCCGATCAGGTCAAGCTCACAACGCGCTCGGAGCGGATCAAGCGCGACCCGCTCAGCGTCGCCTGGCGTCGCCGCTTCAATCTGGGCGTCATGGCGCCGCGCGCGAAATCGGATGTCGCCGCCCAAATCGCGTCGAGCCCAATCCTCGCCGTCGCGCTCGACACCGTGGAAGGCGCGCCGGAGCTGAACGAGGCGCTGCGCGTGACCACCGAGCGCATCCTCGCCACCTTGCCGTCAGCGCGGCTCGCCTGCGTCAACGTGCTCAAGCTGAACCGGATCGCGATCGACCGGACGCTCGACGAGCAGGGGTCCAACAAGCATATCGACCGTCTGGTGGCGCTCAGGCATTGGGCGACGCCGCTCAAATTGGATGAGAGCCGGCTGTCGGCTCACGTGCTGGAGGCGGTCGATCCCGCCGCCGCGATCCTGGAGTTTGCCGAGGTCAACCAGGTCGACCATGTCATCATCGGCGCGCGGCAGAACTCGTTCAGACGCTCGCTGCTCGGCAGCGTCTCGGCCAAGGTGGCCTCGGAAGCGAGTTGCACCGTCACCGTGGTCCGGCCGCCGCGGATGGCGGGGGATATCGGTGAGACTGAGGCCGGCGAGGCAGCCGGATAAGGCTGCGCTTTTTCGGGCTGATCAGGCCGCGTGAGCGGTGTGGGCGACGCGCTTGCGGCGGATCGGCCAGGAGAATTGCGGGCCGGGCTCGCCGTGATCCGCGCTGCCGCCAAAATACTGGATGATCTCGCGGCAGGGTTCGCAATTGAACAGGTTACGCGAGGCGGATGCCTTGGTCATTTCCTTCAGGCAATTCGGGCAGTGCGGTTTCATGGGCGGTCCGGAAGGTAAATCTAGTGTCGGCGTTGAGAAGGAAAGGAGTGGTCGAGGTCGGTCGTGTCGAGCCCCGCATCGTCGTCCAGCGTGCCCTCGGTGCGATCGAGGCGGCCGAAGAAGTAATCGAGGCTCGGATGCGGGCGGCGCGGAATGCGGCACCTGCGTTTCGGCTGACGCTTCACGAGGGCGATCTGCATCACACTCAGCCCCGGCGACGATGGAAGTGGATGACGCGGGCAGAAGCCCCGGCCTTCACCGGTCGCGCCACGTAGAGGCTGCGTGCCGCAATCGCCGCATTGAACGCCAACCACAACGCTACGCCGGTCCAGAGCAGAGTCGCCGTCATGATGTCCTCCCGTCAAAAGCAGGCAGGAATCACTTGTGGTGATTTGCGCGAATCAGTGAAGTCCGGATGAGTACGGATCAAGGTTGCAATTTTAGGCATTGCGCGTCGCAACACCCGTAAAAGCCGCGATGTTTTTCCCGTGCTGCCGCATCGCGCCCGTGCGTGCGCGTTCGAGGATCTCCCGTATGCGCGGTGCATCTCGAAGACAGCGAAATCCGTAGCGTCCAGTGTAGTCGGTATCGGGCGAGCGGGTCGATCTTCCCGACGCGAAATTGAGGTGACCGGCGCCACGGCCGATGTCGAGGATTTCGAAATCGGGGTCCATCGCCTGGAATGGTGTTCGGCTCACCGTCCGTCTGCCCCAGGCCGTTCGCAAGATGAGCGCGCGGCGATCGGTAATGAGATAGAGCGTCTGCAGGTCCTGCAGCAGCATCACCAGCGGGGTCGCAACCATCGCAACGCCGAGCATCGCGAGAGGCTGGGCCGCGCCGCCGATCCAATCGAAGCCGATGGCGATGACGGCCAGCAACAGCCAGGGAAATCCGATCCACCAAAGATGCCGCCACATCATCATGTGGGCGACGCCGTCGGGCTGGCCCTGCCAGATCACCCGCTCTCCGTCCTGCAGGGATTCGGCGCGCAGGCGTTGCAAGCCCGCGGAAAACGGAGTGGCGCGAATTCCATTCATTGTCTTTGGTCGCGGCGGCGGTGGCGCCGGTTCGGGACCCGCGAATGGTTCTCAGATGGCTTCGCCGCGGGCTCCCAGTGCCGCGTTGCGGATCGCGGCGATGTTGGTCTTGTAGGCTTCCTGCGTGCCGCCCTTGAACACGGATGTGCCGGCAACGAAAGCGTTGGCACCGGCTGCGGCAAGCGCGCCCGCAACGTCAGGGCCGACGCCGCCGTCGACCTCGATGTCGATCGGGCGTCCCGCGGTCATCGCGCGGATGTCGCGGATCTTGCCGATCGCGGAGGGGATGAAGGCCTGGCCGCCGAAGCCGGGATTGACCGACATCACCAGCACGAGGTCGACGAGATCGAGCACATATTCGAGCGCGCTGATCGGCGTGCCTGGGTTGAGCGAGACGCCGGCCTTCTTGCCGAGCGCGCGGATCGCCTGGAGCGAGCGGTGCAAATGGGGGCCGGCCTCCGCATGCACAGTGATGTGGTCGCAGCCGGCTTTCGCGAAGGCCTCGAGATAGGGGTCGCAGGGCGAGATCATCAGATGCGCGTCGAACACCTTCTTGGTGTGCGGCCGCATCGCCTTGATGACGTCGGGGCCGTACGAGATGTTGGGAACGAAGTGTCCGTCCATCACGTCGAGATGGATCCAGTCGGCGCCGGCGGCGTCGACGCTGCGCACCTCCTCGCCGAGCCTGGAAAAATCCGAAGCCAGGATCGAGGGCGCGATGGCCAGGGGGCGGGGGGCGAAGGCTTGGGTCATGGCGCGGTTTCCCGGAGGCGGGGCGTGAAAGATGGCCTCGCCTAACATGGGCCTCCACGGCGGGCAATGCACGGCCGGCGTGCTTCCTGTGGGCGGAAATTTCTGCCGCGACCGGCATGAATTGCCGGTGTTTCCGGGTGCTGCGAGGCGCACGAAGGGCGGATTTCATTGAGCTTTTTGCGCTGGCACGACGCTTGCTGACATCACCTGCAGAGCATTGGCCGCGGCATGCCGCATCGGTTGGAGTTGTGCAATGTTGTTCGCCCTTGGCGCCGTCTCGAGCGCACTCGACGCGATCCAGTCGCTGACGAACTCGAAATCGTCCTCCTCGACGCACAAGACGGGGTCCGCGCAGGGCGCGAGCAATCCGTTCTCGATCGACAGCGGCAGCAAGTCCAGCGGCGCGGCCTCTTCGGTCAACGCCGGTCAATATCCGCAGATCTCGCCGGAGACGATGAATGCGCTGTTCGCGGCGCAGAGCCAGTCGTCGGACGCCGCCAGCACTGCGACGACCTCGACCTCGTCCTCGTCGAGTTCGACTTCCTCGACGTCGACGCGCCGGGATGCTGCGCTCAAGGATCTGTTCTCGCAGATCGATGCGGACGGCGACGGCAGCATCACCAAGTCCGAGTTCGAGGACGCGCTGGGCGCTGGCGGAACCAACCTCGCGAAGGCCGATGACGTGTTCTCGAAACTCGATGCGAACGCGGACGGCAATGTCAGTCTCGACGAGATGTCGAAGGCCCTGAAGAGCGGACACGGCCACCATCACGCGCAAGGTGCTGGCGGCTCGGGCGATGGAGCGGATTCCTCGTCGAAGTCCGGCGGCGGGTCGACCTCGACGACGACGACCGCAGCCGATGGCTCGACCACCACCACCGTCACCTATGCCGACGGCTTCAAGATGTCGACGACGGTGCCGGGCGCCTCCAGCCCGCGGAATTCGGCTTATGATCTGTTCGCGCAGTTGATGCAGCGGCAAGGCGGGCAGGGGCAAAGCGCCCCGGCGGCCGGCTCGTCCATGTCGATGAGCGTCTGAGCGAAGCCGAAATCAGCCGGCATATTCGTGCGTGATGTCACGATAGGCATACCGGTCGCGGATTTCGTGGTTGAAGAACGTCCCCTTGGAGCGCGCGTCCTTGAACGCGGCGACGACCTCGGGCGGAACGTCCTCGTAGACATAGAGGCGTCCGCTGACGAACGTCACCTTCAGCTCGCGTGTGTCGGGCGCATAGCGAAAGAACCGGATCACGGAAGACGGCATGGCGGTGCACCTTGGCCCGCCAGGATAACGCCATATCCGCCGTTTCGTTTCTAACCGAACCGGTCCTTCCACGCCGGCAGCGCTCCCGGGAACGGCAGCGCGGTGGCGTTGTAAACGCCGCTTGCGATCGCGCGCGCGACGACATTGGCGGCGACCATGCCGAGCTCGGTGAGCTCCACCAGCGGCTCGATCGGCTTCTCGCAGGTGGCCGCGGCGAACAGCACGTCGCCGTCGAGCGGCGCGTGCACCGGGTAGATCGCGCGGGCAAATCCGGTCTGAGCGATCATCGCGAGCCGCTTGGCCTGTGCCTTGCTCAGGATCGCGTCGGTGAGGACGAGGCCGATCGTCGTGTTCTCGCGCTCACTCGCGGCCGGGCCGCCCTTGATCCGCATCGCCAGCATGTCGGGCGTGAAGGTGGGCGGCAGGCCGCGTCCGCCGAACTCGCCGTTCTGCTCGAATGGCGCGGCCCAGAACCAGGGGCCGTTGCTGACGGTGACGCTGCCGACCGCATTCACCACCATGATCGCGCCGACCTTGATGCCGTTGGCGGTCACGGCCGACGCCGAGCCGATGCCGCCCTTGAAGGTGGCGGTGGTGGCACCGAGGCCCGCGCCGACGCTGCCGAGCGCGAAGTCGGGTCCAGCGGAGGCCGCGGCGGCGTAGCCGAGGTCGCGATAGGGCGAAAAGCGGCCCCAGGCCTTGTCGCCGCCATTGAGCAGATCGAACACGATCGCGCCGGGGACGACGGGGATCACGGCCTCCCTCACCCTGAACCCGCGGCCCTGTTCGGCGAGCCAGGCCTGTACGCCGCCACCGGCATCGAGACCGAAGGCGGAGCCGCCGGAGAGGGCGATCGCGTCGATCCGCTCGACCGTATTGGCGACGTCGAGCAGCGAAACCTCACGCGTGCCGGGACCGCCGCCTCGCACATCGATCGCCGCGACCGCTGGCTGGTCGAAGACGATCGCGGTCGTGCCGGAGGCGACTTTGGCATCCTCGGCATGTCCGACGCGGACACCGGCGATATCGGTGAGGAGGTTGTTCAAACTGGCCTCGCGAGCTCGAGGGATTTCGCCTCTGCGATAGCGCAGAGCGGCCGCGGGCTCAACTGGCCAGGGCCGTTCTGAGCATCTTGGCGAGCTCGGACTTGCGATAGGGCTTTGCCAGCAGCAACACGCCGGAATCGAGCCGGCCATGATGCACGATGGCATTCTCGGTGTAGCCTGAGGTGAACAGCGTCTTGAGATCAGGGCGGCGGCGCGCCGCTTCGTCGGCAAGCTGGCGACCGTTCATGTTGCCCGGCATGATGATGTCGGTGAACAGCAGGTCGATGGCGTTGTCGCTGTCGATGATGGTGAGGGCCTCCGCGCCGTTGGCCGCCTCGAGCGCGGTATAGCCGAGGCTCTTGACCTGCGTCACAACATATTGCCGCACCAGCGCGTCGTCCTCGACGATCAGGATCTTCTCGTTGCCACCGGTGATGGGCGCGTTCTGCTGCACCTCGAACTCGGTCTCCTGCACCCCGGTCGAGCGCGGCAGGTAGATCTTCACGCTCGTGCCGTGGCCGACCTCGCTGTAGATCTTGATGTGGCCGCCGGACTGCTTGACGAAGCCGAACACCATGCTGAGGCCGAGGCCTGTGCCCTTGCCGACCTCCTTGGTGGTGAAGAACGGGTCGAACACCCGTTCGATCAGGTCCGGCGGAATTCCGCTGCCGGTGTCACTGACCGCAATCATCACGTAATTGCCGGCGACGACATCGGGGTTCATGCTGGCATAGCCGTCGTCGAGGAAGATGTTGCGGGTCTCCAGCACCAAGGTGCCGCCGTCGGGCATGGCATCGCGCGCGTTCAATGCGAGATTGAGGATCGCGGTGGAGAGCTGGCCGGGATCGACCAGCGTCGGCCAGGCGTCCTCGGTGAGCTGCGGCATGATCGTGATCTGCTCGCCCAGCGTCGGGTGCAGCAGCTTGGCGGCTTCGAGCGCCAGCGCGTTGACGTCGATCTCGCGCGGCTGAAGCGGCTGTTTGCGGGCGAAGGCGAGCAGATGCTTGGTCAACTGCGCGCCGCGCTCGGCGGCGTCGTCGATCAGCTTGGTGATCGCAGCCAGCTCGGGCCGGTCGGCGACGGCATCGCTGAGAATGCCGATCGTGCCCGTGATGACGGTCAGCACGTTGTTGAAGTCGTGCGCGACGCCGCCGGTCAACTGGCCGATGGAATCCATCTTCTGGACCTGCCGGAACTGGGCTTCGGCGGCCTGCTTCTCCGTGAGATCCCGGCCGATGAAGAAATGGCGCTTCACCGGCTCGGACCAGGTGCCCATCCAGTTCAGCGTGACCTCGTGACCGTCGTAATGATAGTAGCGCGCCTCGAAGCTGCGCTTGACCGCGCCGCGCCGCGCCGCGCGCATCTCCTCCCGCGTCTTCTCGAGGTCGTCGGGGTGGATGAACTCGGTCGCGCTGTGCCCGATCATGTCGTCCGGGCTGAAGCCGAGAATGTCCTTCACGCTCGGGCTGACCTGGATGAAATTGCCGAAACCATCGGTGACCAGGATCAGGTCCTGCGAGGTCTCGAAGATGCGCTGGCGCTCCTCGGTCTCGCGGCGCAGCTTCTCGCGCGCCTGTTTCTCCTCCGTGATGTCATGGGCGATTTTGGAGGCCCCGATGATCTCTCCGTTGTCCGATCTCAAGGGTGACACGTTCAGGACGACGTCGAGCGCGCGGCCATCCTTTCGAATCCGCACGGTCTCGTGCTGGGCGATCGACTCATTGCCGGCGATCTGGTTGAGGATGCTCCTGACTTCGCCCTTGCGGTCCGGTGGTACGATGATGTCGATCGACCTGCCGACGGCTTCCGCGGCGGAATAGCCGAACAAGTGCTCTGCCGCCTTGTTCCACCCGGTGATAATGCCGTCGAGCGTCTTGGTGATGATAGCGTCGTTGGAGGATTCGACGACGGCGCCGTACAGCGCGAGGCGCTTGCCGTAGAAGTCGCGATCCGATGCCGATTGTTCGCGCAGCCTGCCGACGAGACCCACTGTCCGGGCCTGAAGGCGGACGTTCTCGATCAGCAGTACCGCGAGCACGAAGCTCGACGCGCCGAGGCCATAGAGGCGGCCGGCGTAGAAACCGAGATCGAAGCGCACGACATTGACGATTGCGGACAGCGCGATGTCGAACAGCCATGCGCACATCACGACCATGAGCCAGACGTCGATCACCGAATGCGGGCGGCGGAACCACAGCGATACGAGCGCGGCGAAGCTCAGCGACCACACGAAGGACACGACCCCGATCATGGTCGGCGTGTAACGGGCGTCCCGGAGCAGGACCGGCAACAGATCGTGCTGGGCGGTGACGATCCAGGTGAAGGCACCCATGGTCGCGACGACGCCGAGCACGATGGCGTAGATCGGGCCGCTTGTGGCGCCCCGGATTCTGGGACCGCCGTCCTTTTCCTTCAGCCAGGCATAGCCCAGCACGAACAGCGGGAAACCGCCGTGCCAGATCATGTAGAGCCAGACGGTGGTCTGGCTGCCGGCGCCTAACAGCCCGGTCGGCGCGAACAGGCCGGGGAAGGTGAGGGCATGGACGAGCGCAGCCGCGGCGGTGAACAGGTAACCAGCTGACAGCCACAGCAGCGCGCGGGTCCGCAGCACCGAAAACTGCGACAGCAGCAGCACTGCCGTGATGATATCGCTCACCGCCAGGGCGGACTGGTAGCTCGCGACGAAGGCGGGGACCGGCGGCAGCTGGATACCTGCGAACGGAACGGCCAGGGCGAACAGGATCGAAGAGACGCCGATGATCCACAAGGCCGCAGTGCGGTCGGCCGATGTTGCCGGCAGCGTTGAAAGAAATGTGCTTCGGTCGATCGCAGGCGCGTTCATCTCGTGCAGACCCGTTTTGAGCATCTCCGCAGTTCCAAGATCCGGCAGACTGACCTTTCGACCTCCACGGTAGCCCGTTCCGGGCGCGTGTCGTGAACTGTTGCCGCGACGACTCAACCGAAGGTTACAGCTTACTTAATTTGAGGGGGAACGCGGAATGGGGATCAGGTAAGATGCGCTTTACTGGGTGGTGTCATAATGCCCTGCCACGGTGTCGGGTTCCAGGTTTGAATCATATCATTTGATCGATCTGCGGGAGTTGTTCCCATGCCTCGCGTTCTCATCATCGACGACCAGAAGGACGTGCGCGCAATGATCGCGATCGTGCTTCGGGTCAACCATTACGAGGTTGCGGAGGCCGACAGCGGTACGGCCGGGCTGAAAACCTTCGCGGAAAGCGCCTTCGACGCGGCAATCGTCGATATCTTCCTTGGCGATATCAGCGGTGTCGACGTCATTGCGTCCCTGCGCGAGCGTGCGCCGGCACTCCCCGTCATCGCGGTGTCCGGAATGACGGCGCTGGATTTCATGGAGCAGTCGCCGCACCTCGCCAACGTGATCTGCCTGCAGAAGCCGTTTCGGCCGAACGACCTCTTGCAGGCGCTTCGGAAGGCCCAGGCGGCGGCCGCCGGCGAGCTGCCCGCAGCCGTTTGATCCTGCCACAAAGAAAACGCCCCGGGGCAAGCCGGGGCGTGGTGATGATCGCATGGCGGGCGGGATTTGAGTCCCGGAGCCGTGCTCAGGTGCCGTTGCCCTTGATCTCGGCGTAGCCGCCCTTGGCGTCCCATTTGTAGACGACGTAGTCGATCTGCTTGATGTCGCCCTTGGCGTCATACTCGATCGGGCCGATCACGGTGTCCCACTTGCCGGCCTTCATCGCCTCCATGACCTTCTTGGCGTCGGTGGTGCCGGCCTTCTTGGCCGCCTGCGACCAGACCTGCATCGCCGCATAGGTGTAGAGGGTGTAGCCCTCCGGATCGATGTTCTTGGCCTTGAAGGCGTCGACGATCTTCTTGGCGGTCGGCTTGTTGCGCGGATCGGGGCCGAAGGTGAACAGGGTGCCTTCGCCGGCAGGGCCGGTGATCGAGGCGTACTCCTTGTCGGCGAGCGCGTCGCCGGCCATCAGCACGGTCTTGAGTCCCTGGTCGCGCATCTGGCGCAGGATGAGACCGCTCTCCTGGTGGTAACCGCCGACATAGACGAGGTCGATGTTGTCGCGTTTCAGGCGCGAGACGATCGCGTTGAAGTCCTTGTCGCCCTTGTTGTAGGACTCGTACATCTTCTCGGTGACGCCGGCCTTGTTGAGCGCCTTCTTGGTCTCGTCGGCAAGACCCTTGCCGTAGGTGGTCTTGTCGTTGAGGATCGCGATGTTCTTGCCCTTGTAGTTCTTGGCGATGTACTGCGCCGCGATCAGGCCCTGCTGGTCGTCACGGCCGCAGACGCGTGCCACGTTCCACAGCTTGCGCTCGGTGAACAGCGGGTTGGTCGAGGCGGGGGTGATCTGCAGGACATTGCCGTCCGCATAGGCCTCCGAGGCGGGAATCGACGACGAGGAGCAGTAATGCCCGGCGACGAACGGCATCTTGGCGCCGGCGATCTTTTCGGCGATCGAGCGCGCCTGCTTCGGGTCGCACGCGTCGTCCTCGACCGACAGTGCGAGCTTCTTGCCGTTGACACCGCCGGCGGCATTGATATCGGCCACGGCCATTTCGGCGCCGTTCTTCATCTGGCGGCCGAAGGCGGACTCGCCGCCGGTCATCGGACCTGCGACTGCGACGGTGACATCCTGCGCGAATGCCGCGCTCGACAGCGCGATCGATACGCCGAATGCCAGACCGATGAGCTTCAGTGATTTCATGAGATACCTCGCGGGTGGTCGCCTGTGGACGTTGCCGGGCATGCCCGGTTCAAACCGGCGCCATTCTTGAATGAATTCGAGGAGAAGTCACCGGCAAAATACGGGCATTGGCGCAGATATCTCGCCATATTCGGCCGCTCGTGTTGGCTGTCGGCCTTGGTCAGCCGTGCCGGCCGCCTTCCAGATAGGCGGCGCGAATCTCGGGGCGCTGCAACAATTCGGCGCCGGTGCCCGCCAGCGTGATCAGGCCATTGACCATGACATAGCCGCGATGGGCGAGCTTGAGGGCATGGTTGGCGTTCTGCTCGACGATCAGCACGGTCAGGCCGTCCTGCCGGTTCAGGGTGCGGATCGCATCGAAGATCTGGCGCGCGATCAGCGGCGCGAGGCCCAGCGAGGGCTCGTCGAGCAGCAGCAGGCGGGGACGGCTCATCAAGGCGCGGCCGATCGCCAGCATCTGCTGCTCGCCGCCGGACAGGGTTCCGCCGCGCTGGGCGTAGCGTTCCTTCAGCCGCGGAAACAGCGTGAAGACGCGCTGCAGCGTCGCCTCGCGCTCGGCCTCGGTGCATTCGGTGGCGTCCGCCCCCATCTGGAGGTTTTCCGCCACGCTCATGCGCGGGAAGATGCGGCGGCCCTCGGGCGATTGCGCGATGCGCAGATGCGCGATCTCGTGGGTGGGGACGTCAGTGATGTCGCGGCCTTCATACAGGATCTGGCCGGCGCGGGCGCGCGGCTTCCCGAAGATCGTCATCATCAGCGTCGACTTGCCGGCGCCGTTGGCGCCGATCAGCGCCACGATCTCGCCGGCGTTGATCTCGACGTCGACGCCCTTCAGCGCCTCGATCTTGCCGTAGGCGGCGCGCAAGCCCCGGATGGCGAGCAGAGGAGAGGGCGCCGCCGTCACGAGCCGCCCTCCATCACAGCTGCCGCCTCTTCCTCGTCGGCGCCGAGATAGGCCGCGATCACCTTGGGATCGTCGCGGACCTCGCGCGGCGTGCCCTCGGCGATCTTGACGCCATGGTCCATCACCACGATGTGGTCGGAAATCTCCATCACCACCGACATGTCGTGCTCGATCAGGAGGATCGAGGTGCCGAGTTCGTCGCGGATCGAGAGCAGGAGCTCGCTCAAGGCCGCGCTTTCGCGCGCATTGAGGCCGGCCGCGGGCTCGTCCAGGCACAACAGCGCAGGCTCGGTGCACATCGCGCGCGCGATCTCGAGCCGGCGCTGGTCGCCATAGGCGAAATTGCCGGCGGCATCGTCGGCGCGGTCGAGCAAATTGACCCGCTTGAGCCAGTCGGTGGCGAGATCGATCGCGCGCTTCTCGGCCTCACGGTAGACGGGCGCGCCGACGAGGCCGAGCAAAGTGAAGCCTGAGGCGCGCATCAATGCATTGTGCTGCGCCACCATCAGGTTTTCCAGCGCGGTCATGCCGGGAAACAGCCGGATGTTCTGGAAGGTGCGGGCGACCTTGGCTTGCTTGGCGATGCGGAAATCGTTCAGCCGCTCCAGCGCGATCGTCCTGCCGTCGTCATGGGTGAGGCGAATGGCTCCGCCGCTCGGTTTGTAGAAGCCGGTGATGCAGTTGAACACGGTGGTCTTGCCGGCGCCGTTCGGCCCGATCAGCGCGGTGATCTGCTTCCGTGTCGCCGAGAAGGACAGGTCTTGCACGGCAACGATGCCCCCGAAGCGCATGGCGAGCCGGTCGACGTTGAGAATCTTGTCGCCGCTCATCCGTGCCCTTCCTTGACGAGGTCCGAGGAGATCGCCTGTGCCTTGGTCAGATACACGGTCGGAGCGCGATGGCCGATCAGGCCGCGCGGCCGCCAGATCATGATCAGCACCATGGCCATGCCGAACACCAGCATGCGGTAGGTCTCGAGGCTCCGGAACAATTCGAAGCCACCGATCATGGTGAGCGCGGCCAGCGCGACGCCGAGCTGCGAGCCCATGCCGCCGAGCACGACGATGGCGAGCACCAGCGCCGATTCCTGGAAGGTGAAGGATTCCGGGCTGATGAAGCCCTGGCGGGTGGCGAAGAACGCGCCGGCAAAGCCGCCGAACATCGCTCCTGTCGCGAATGCCGTGAGCTTGGTGGTCGTCGTGTTGATGCCGAGCGCGCGGCAGGCGACCTCGTCCTCGCGCAAGGCTTCCCAGGCCCGCCCGATCGGCAGGCGGCGAAGGCGGATCGTCGCCCAGTTGGTGAGCAGCGCCAGGGCCAGGATCAGATAGAACAGAAACACGATGCGATGCGTCGTCGAATATTCGATGTGCAGCCAGGCCGCGAGCCCGTCGTCGCTGTTGTCGAGCGGGATGCCGAAGAAGGAGGGGCGGGGAATGCCGGAAACGCCGTTGGGGCCGCCGGTGAGCTCCTGCCAGTTGATGATGACGAGGCGGATGATCTCACCGAAGGCCAGCGTCACGATGGCGAGATAGTCGCCGCGCAGGCGGAGAACGGGAAAGCCGAGCAGGACGCCCCAGAACGCTGCGAGGATGCCGGCGAGCGGCAGGCAGACCCAGAACGACCAGCCGAAATTGGTTGCAAGCAGTGCGTAGGAATAAGCGCCGACCGCATAGAAGGCGACGTAGCCGAGATCGAGCAGGCCGGCGAGCCCGACCACGACGTTCAGTCCCCAGCCCAGCATGACATAGGTGAGCACGAGGATCGCCAGGTCGAGGATGTAGCGCTGGTTATAGAAGATCACCGGCACCAGCAGCGTGAAGATCAGAAGAGCGGGGGCGACGTAGCGGCCGATGAACGACATGCCGCTCTTCACCGCCGGCGGCACCAGTTTCTCGGCGCCGCTCGGGCCGATCCATTGCCGCAGCAGCTCGATCACGATCGAGCCGCCGAAGACCGCAGCGACGAGGGAGGCGAGTTCGCCGAAGCGCGTCCAATAAGTGAGCTGGCCCGAGGCGCCCGCCTCGGTGCGGATGCCGACCATCAACGAGAACAGCACCAGCGCGATCAGCGCGTTGACGAAGGCCGTCTTCAGGATGGAAGGGACGCCCGGTTTGGCCTTCATGGGTGAGGGAGCTGCCACGCGCGACCGTCAGACTTTTTCGACTTCGGGACGGCCGAGCAGGCCGGTCGGCATGAAGATCAGCACGACGATCAGGATCGAGAACGCCGCGACGTCCTTGTATTCGACCGAGAAATAGGCCGACCAGAGCGTCTCGATCAGGCCGATCGCAAGGCCGCCGAGCATGGCGCCCGGCAGCGAGCCGATGCCGCCGAGCACGGCAGCGGTGAACGCCTTGATGCCGGCGACGAAGCCCATGAAGAAATCGACGAGGCCGTAATAGAGCAGGTACATCAGGCCCGCGACCGCGGCGAGCGCGGCACCGATCACGAAGGTCATGGAGATGGTGCGGTCGACGTCGACGCCGAGCAGCGCCGCCATGGTCTGGTCCTGCTCGCAGGCGCGCATGTCGCGTCCGAGCCGGGTGCGCGACACCAGCCAGGTGAAGATCGCCAGCAGCACGATCGTGGTGATGACCACGATGATCTGGATGTTGGAGAGTTGGATCACGAAGCCGTCCGCGCTCTCATGCAGCGTATAGCCGCCGGTGATGACGGGCGGGATCGGCTTGACGCGCGCGCCTTGCGCCACCTGCGAATAGTTGGTCAGCACGAAGGACATGCCGATCGCCGACAGCATCGGGGCGAGGCGAAAGGAATGGCGCAGCGGCCGGTAGGCGATGCGCTCGATGGTCCAGCCGTAGAGCGCCGTGATCGCCATCGAAACCAGCAGCACCACCAGCAGGATCAGGGGGATCGCGGTCAGCCCGAGCGAGATCAGGATCAGGAAGGTGATCAGGGCAATGAAGCCGCCGATCATGAAGACATCGCCATGGGCGAAGTTGATCATGCCGACGATGCCGTAGACCATCGTGTAGCCGATCGCGATCAGGCCGTAGATCGAGCCCAGGACGAGACCGTTGATGAGCTGCTGGGTGAAATAATCCATGCGCTGCCGTACCAAACCTGACGCGGGCTCAAGGTGAGCTCTGAGGAGAGTGGGTTGGAGTGTGGTTTTCTTGGGCCCCGGCAGCCGCTTAGCATTCTTCCCGATTTGTAACAGGAGGGAACTGGCGGCTGCAACTGGGCAAGCCTCGGTTGTACAGAGGTCATTTCGTGACGGATGTAGCTGGGGGGTCCGCAACTGCGAGGAACCGGGTTCCGCAGGGCAACCAAAACGGCCGCCGTCCGTTGTCTCGACTCTGACGTCCAACAAGGGAGTTCCCCGAATGACGAAGCAGCAGAACCAGAACCCGGGTCAGCAGAGTCAGAACCCCGGCCAGCAGCGCCCAGGTCAGCAGCCGGGCCAGCAGCAGGGCGGTGGTCAGAAACCCGGCCAGCAGCAGCAGAACGACCCGATGCGTCAGGGCGATCGCCCCGGCCAGCAGCAGGGCGGCCAGCGCGGCCAGGAATAGTGAGTTTGAGAGCCGAGGAGCAGGAGGCCCCGCCGAAAGGCGGGGCCTTTTTCTTGTTGAAGAGTCATTCCGGGGCGGCTCGGCCTGATGCTGGCGCACGACCCGGGAATGATCGCGTCCGGGCCAGTTAAGGTAAACAAAGGGTTTAAATTGCCGCCACAGTCCGATGCGAGTTAGCTCCCCGCAAAGCCTTCGACCGAAGTCGAACGGCAGGCGAAGCGGGAAGCGGCATGTTCACAAATTGGCGGATCGGCTCGGTCAACGGCGCGCTGCTGGCGGCCTATTTCATCCCGGCCTGGGCCCTTGTCGCCTTCAATATCATTGTTGCACCTGTGCACGGCCTCTACGAGCGGCCGAGCGTGGCGGTCGCGCTGTACCTGAGCGACCATCTCCAGATGGCTGGCATGGAAACGGTGCGCGCCGCGTGGCTGCTTGCGCTGGGCCGGCTGACGGTCGTGGCGTTCTTTGCGATCTATCTCGTGCTGCTCTGCATTCCTCGCATCCGCAGGAACGGCGGCAGCGACGAGGCGCTCGGCATTGCCCTTGCGATCGGCAGCCTGATCTCGTTTGCCAGCATGGTGATGGCTTCGAAGGTCGGCGAGATGGCCGCGCTGCGGCTGCACGCCACCGAGCTGCTGCTGCTGCTCGGCGCTGCCATCGTGGTGGTGATCGAACGGCCTGAGACCGCGCCCAAGACAGTCCACACGACGGTCCACAAGACGGTTCAAGAGACCGTCGAGATCGCAGCTCCGCTAGGTCTTGAGCAGGCCGAGCTCCTGCACAATCGCTGAGGCTTCCTTCACGGCGTGGTTTGCCGCCGGCACGCCGCAATAGATCGCCTGCTGGAGCAGGATTTCCTTGATGTCGTCGGGCGTGAAGCCGCCTTCGGCGAGCGCCGCGCGCACGTGCAGGCGGAATTCGTCCCATTGCCCGAGTGCGACCATGGTGCCGATCACCAGCACCCGCCGCGTGCGCTCGTCGAAATGCGGCCGCGTCCAGATCTCGCCCCAGGCGTAGCGCGTGATCATGTCCTGGAAATCGGTGTTGAAGGCGTTGCGGTTCGCGATCGACTTGTCGACCCAGGCATTGCCCAGCACCTTGCGGCGAACGTTCATGCCGGCATCGCGGCGCTTCTGGTCGTCCATTCTGTCCTCCGGGATGACGAAGATGGTGGCTAGCGCTGCGTCAAGAATCCCACCACCGCATCCGTGAACGCGTGCGGCTGCTCGATGTTGGAAATATGTGCGGCGTCGATGATGGTCATGCTCGCGCCGGGAATCTTCGAGCGGATCAATTCACCTGCCGAGATCGGCGTCGCCATGTCGTGGCGGCCGGCGATCACCAACGTCGGACTCTTGATCTTGGGCAGTAGCTCGCGCTGGTCCAGCGTCGACAGCGCTTCGCAGCAGGCGAGATAACCTTCGACCGGGGACGCCAGCAGCATCGACTTCATCCTGGCGGTGATGTCGGGCTCGCGCTCGCGAAAATCCTGCGTCAGCCATCCCGCGATCACGGCATCGGCGACCGCGGCGATGCCGCCCTTCTTCACGGCGTCGATACGCTCCAGCCATTTGGTTGGCTCGGCATAGTAGCAGGAGGTGTTGGCGAGGATGAGCTTGCCGAAGCGCTCCGGCGCATTGGCGCCGAGCCATTGCCCGACCATGCCGCCCATCGACAGGCCGCACCAATGCACCTTCTCGATGTTGAGGTCGTCGAGGATCGCGAGCACATCGCGGCCGAAGCGCTCCATCGTGTAGGGGCCGGGCGGAACGTTGGACCGGCCATGGCCGCGGCGGTCGTAACGGATGACGCGGAACACCTGCGTCAGCGCCTTCATTTGCGGCTCCCACATCTGAAGCGTGCAGCCGAGCGAATTGGAGAGCATCAAGGTCGGCCCACCGTCGCGGCCCTCGACGGAGACGTTGAGCAGGCATCCGTCGGCATCGATCATGGGCATGGCATGTTCCTCGTCATGCGCGGGCTTGACGCGCGCATCCATCTAACAATCAGTCTTCCCAGATGATGGATTGCCGGGTCAAGCCCGGCAATGACATCAGGAAAGGTCCAGGGAAGCGAGCAACCGGTCGATCAGGGCCTGGGAAGCCCCTTGATAGGCCATCGGCTCGAACAATGCCGCAATTTTCTCGGGCGTCAGGTGCGCAGTGACCTGCGAATCGGCCGACAGCACCTCGCGCAGATGTTTCTTCTCGGCGACCGCGCGCTTGCTGGCGGCCTCGATGAGATGATGCGCATCGCTCTTGCCGATCTTGTCGGCCAGCGCAAAGGTGACCGCTTCCGCCATGATCAAGCCTTGCGTCGTATCGAGATTGCTGCGCATGCGCGCGGCGTCGACGTCCAATCCCTCCGCGATGTCGACGATGGCGGCAAGTGCCCCGGAGGTGACCAGCATCAATTGCGGCAGCGTCGGCCACTCCGCGTGCCAGGGACCGGCGCTGCGCTCGTGGTCCTGCACTTGAGCCGCAAAGATCGTGGCGGCCAGCTGCGGAGCCATGGTGGCGGCGCCGAGCGCGCTGGCAGAGGCGACCGGGTTGCGCTTGTGCGGCATGGTCGAGGACCCGCCGCGGCCTTCGCCGGCCGGTTCGAACGCTTCGGCGACGTCGGTCTGCATCATCAAAGAGACGTCGCGCGCGATCTTGCCGCAGCTTCCAGCCAGAATGGCGAAACAGGACGCTGCCTCCGCGATCCGGTCGCGATGGGTGTGCCAGGGCGCTTCCGGCAGCGGCAGGTTCAGCTCCTGCGCCAGCCGTTCGGCGACCACGAGCCCCTTGTCGCCGAGGGCGGCGAGCGTGCCGGCCGCGCCACCGAATTGCAGGGCGAGGCCCTCGCGCCGCAGCCGCCGCAGGCGGCAGCGGGCGCGGGCGAGGCTTGACGCATACTCGGCGGCCTTCAGGCCAAACGGCATCGGCAGCGCGTGCTGGAGCCAGGTCCGTGCCACCATCGCGGTGTTGCGATGATCGCGCGCCAGCGCGGCAAAGCCCTTGATGGCGCGGCTGAGGTCGGCGTCCAGCGCGTCGATGCCGGCGCGAAGCGTCAGCATGGTCGCGGTGTCGATGACATCCTGGCTGGTTGCGCCCCAATGCACGTAGCGCGCGGCCTCCGTGTCGGCCTTGCCGACATTGGCCGTGAGGGTCTTGACCAGGGGAATCGCGAGATTGCCCGATCGTGTCGCGGCCTCCGCCAGTGCGGCCATGTCAATGGAATCGGCGTTGCACGCGGCCTCGATGTGACCCACGGCGGTTGCCGGGATCACATCCGTGGCGGCCTCGGCGCGTGCCAGGGCTGCCTCGAAATCTAGCATGTTCTGCAGGGTCGACCGATCGTCGCAGACCGCGCGCATGGCGGCGCTCGACAGCATCGGTGCGAGCAGGGGGGAGAGGGATGTGCTCATATTGCGCGCGACCTAATCATCATGGCCCTTCTGTGCCAATCCCCAACCGCCCGCCCACGTCTTTTTGCAGTTGCGAACATGCATTGCAGTTGACCTTGCGCCGCCCTTTCCTTTGCCGCGTCCCTGCGTTACTTGATCAGCACTATAGTTGCGCGATTTGGGAGACACCTCATGGCCATGACGATGACCGGCGAAGTCCAGCTTGCGGCGCCGCGCGAGGCTGTGTGGACCAAGCTCAACGATCCCGAGGTGCTGAAGGCCTGCATCCCCGGTTGCGAGGAGCTCGAGAGGACCGAGGATGGCGGCTTTCGCGCAACAGCGAAAATGAAGGTCGGCCCGGTCTCGGCGCGCTTCAAGGGCAAGGTCACGCTCTCCGATCTCGACCCGCCGAACGGCTATAGGATCTCGGGTGAGGGCGAGGGCGGGGTCGCTGGCTTCGCCAAGGGGGGCGCTGTGGTCAAGCTGGCGGAGAAGGACGGCGGCACGCTGCTCTCCTACGACGTCGAGGCGCAGATCGGCGGCAAGTTGGCGCAGCTCGGCCAGCGCCTCATCAATGGCGCCGCCAAGAAACTTGCCGACGAGTTTTTCGCGAATTTTGCCAAGGCGGTACAAGGCTGAAGGCTATCGCCTTTCGGCATGGCGCCTTGCGTCCGAGGCGATGTTGCCCCCAGGCATAATGGCCCATATGATGGGTTGGAATAATTATAAGAACCGCTTCGACGGGACCCGTCGGGGCGCTGATAGAGAGTGCTTATGGCAAAAATCTCCCTCATCGTGAACGGCAATCCTGTCACGGCCAACGTCGATCCGCGCACCCTGCTGGTGCAGTTCCTGCGCGAGAATCTGCACCTGACCGGCACCCATGTCGGCTGCGACACCTCGCAGTGCGGCGCCTGTGTCGTGCATCTCGACGGCAAGGCCGTGAAGTCCTGCACCACGCTCGCGGTGATGGCCGATGGCCACGAGGTCAAGACGATCGAGGGGCTGGCCGCTGACGGGGCGCCGCTGCATCCGATGCAGGAGGCCTTCCGTGAGCACCATGGCCTGCAATGCGGCTTCTGCACGCCCGGCATGATCATGACCGCGATCGACATCGTCCACCGCAAGGGCCACGAGATCGACGACCATACGATCCGGGAAGAGCTGGAAGGCAATCTCTGCCGCTGCACCGGCTACCAGAACATCGTCGCCTCGATCTCCGCCGGCGCCAAGGCGATGGCGAAATCCGACCTCGCGTAACGCGCATCCCGCGATCAGGACATTCAGATGTACGAATTTAGATATCATCGCCCCGGCACCGTGCGCCAGGCCGCCAACCTCCTGGTGAAGAACGAAGACGCCAAGCTCATCGCCGGCGGCCACACGCTGATTCCCGTCATGAAGCAGCGCCTCGCCAGCCCCCCGCATCTGGTCGATCTCTCCCATATCGAGGGGCTCAACACGATCGAGATGAAGGGCCGCTCGCTGGTGATCGGCGCCACCGCCAAGCACGCCGAGGTCGCTGGCTCCGCGATCGTCGGCGAGGCGATCCCGGCGCTGGCGAATCTCGCGAGCCAGATCGGCGACCCCGCCGTGCGCCACAAGGGCACGATCGGCGGCTCGCTCGCCAATAACGATCCGACCGCGGACTATTCGGCTGCCGTGCTCGCGCTTGGCGCGACCATCGTCACCAACAAGCGCCGCCTCAAGGCCGAAGAGTTTTTTCAGGGCCTGTTCACGACCGCGCTGGAAGCCGATGAGATCATCACCAAGGTGATGTTCCCGCTGCCGAAAAAGGCGGCCTACGTCAAATTCCGCAACCAGGCCTCGCGCTATGCGCTGGTCGGCGTGTTCGTGGCACGGCGTCCTTCCGATGTGCGGGTCGCTGTCACTGGTGCCGGCTCCGAAGGCGTGTTCCGCGTCGAGGCGTTCGAGGAAGCCCTGAAAAAGCGCTTCGCGTCGAAAGCGATCGAAGGCATTGAGGTGCCGGCCGAGGGGCTCAACAGCGACATCCACGGCAGTGCCGAATACCGCGCGCATCTCATCGGTGTGCTGACGCGGCGCGCCCTCGATGCAGCCAATGCCAAGGAGTGAGTGAACCTCACGCCTCGGCCAAACTTGTCCCGGTGAGGGCGTAGCGAGACTGGCTTTTTCATGACTTCAGCGACCCTGCCGGCATCGGTCGATGCGATGCTCGAACTCCTGACGTCGCGCGGCTATCTCGCCGAGCGATCTTTGGCGACGGTGACGTACCTGTCGCTGCGCATGGGCCGGCCGCTGTTTCTGGAAGGCGAGGCCGGCGTCGGCAAGACCGAGATCGCGAAGGTGCTGTCGGCCGCGCTGGGGCGGAAGCTGATTCGCCTGCAGTGCTATGAAGGCCTCGACGTCTCCTCCGCGGTCTATGAGTGGAATAGCGCCGCGCAGATGATCGCGATCCGCATGGCCGAAGCCGCCGGCGATACCGATCGCGACCAGCTCTCTTCGGACATCTTCGCCGACCGCTACATGATCAAGCGGCCGCTGCTCCAGGCGCTCGAGCCCGACGTCGCCGGTCCGCCAGTCCTCTTGATCGACGAGCTCGACCGCGCCGACGAAGCGTTCGAGGCGTATCTCCTCGAAATCCTCAGCGACTTCCAGGTGACGATCCCCGAATTCGGCACCGTGAAGGCGCCGAGTCCGCCGATCGTCATCATTACCTCCAACCGGACCCGCGAGATCCACGACGCGCTGAAACGGCGCTGCCTCTATCATTGGGTCGACTATCCCGCGGCCGAGCGCGAGCTTGCGATCGTCAAGTCGCGTGTGCCCGGCATTTCCGCAAAGTTGTCGCAGCAGGTCGTGCGCTTCGTGCAGGCGCTGCGCGACCAGGACTTCTACAAATCGCCGGGTGTCGCCGAGACCATTGACTGGGCCACCGCATTGTCCGAGCTCGATGCCCGCTCGCTGACCCCGCAAGTGGTCGGCGATACGCTGGGCGCGCTGCTGAAGTACCAGGACGACATCACCCGGATGCAGGGCGACACCCTGCAGAAGGTGCTGAAGGAAGCGACGAGCGAGAATTGACGCGAGTGCGTCATAACAACTCGTCATTCCGGGGCGCGCGAAGCGCGAGCCCGGAATCCATCGGGCTTCAGAGATGGTGGACGAATGGATTCCGGGTTCACGCTTCGCGTGCCCCGGAATGACGACCGAGAGTGTTGACCCATGGCCATCAACCACCTTGCCCCCGAGCAAACCGAGCAGTTCGCCGACAACATCGTCGGCTTCGCTCGCGCGCTGCGTTCGGCGGGCATGCCGGTTGGGCCGGGCGCGGTCATCGACGCCATGAGCGCGCTGCAGGTGATCGACATCGGCAACCGCGCCGACGTCTTCACCACGCTGGAGGCGATCTTCGTCAAGCGCCACGAGCACGCGCTGATCTTCAAGCAGGCCTTCAATCTGTTCTTCCGCGCCTCGGAAGAGTGGAAGCACATGCTGGATTCGGTGCCGCTGCCGGACGAGGCCAAGAAGAAGCCGCAGGCCGGCTCCCGCCGCGTGCAGGAGGCGATGTCGCGGCCGCGCATGACCGAGACGCCGCAGCATCAGGAGCAGGATCTGCGCCTGTCGGTCTCCGACAAGGAGATCCTGCAGAAGAAGGATTTTGCGCAGATGAGCGCGGCCGAAATCACCGAGGCGCTACGTGCCGTCGAGCGGATGCGGCTGCCGCAGGCGGAGTTGCTGACACGCCGCCATCGGCCTGATCCGCGGGGCTTGCGCCTCGACCTGCGCCGCACGCTGCGCGCCTCCTTGCGCACCGGCGGCGACATCATCGACATCCATCGGCTCGGGCGGATCGAGAAGCCGGCGCCGATCGTGGCGTTGCTCGATATCTCGGGCTCGATGAGCGAATACACCCGCCTGTTCCTGCATTTCCTCCATGCCATCGGCGATGCGCGCAAGCGTGTCTCGGTGTTTCTGTTCGGTACGCGTCTCACCAACGTTACCCGTGCGCTGCGCCAGCGCGACCCCGACGAGGCGCTGGCGAGCTGCTCGGCCTCGGTCGAGGACTGGGCCGGTGGCACGCGGATCTCGGCCTCGCTGCACAACTTCAACAAATTGTGGGCGCGGCGGGCGCTGAGCCAGGGCGCCATCGTGCTGTTGATCTCGGACGGGCTGGAGCGCGAGGCCGATTCCAAGCTCGCCTTCGAGATGGACCGGCTGCACCGCTCCTGCCGGCGCCTGATCTGGCTGAACCCGCTGCTCCGGTTCGGCGGCTTCGAGGCCAAGGCCCAGGGCATCAAAATGATGCTCCCGCACGTTGACGAATTCCGCCCGGTGCATAATTTGAGTTCAATCCAGGAGCTGATCACCACGCTCTCCCGGCCGCTGCCGCCGCATCACCGCAGCCTGATCCGCTCCGCAGCTTGAGAGGTCAACCATGCTCGATCGCGACGAGGATATTCTGAAGGCGGCAGAGGACTGGCAGAAGGCCGGCCGCGGCGTCGCGCTGGCGACGGTCGTGGAGACCTGGGGCTCGGCCCCGCGCCCGGCGGGCTCGAGCCTCGTCATCAACGACGAGGGTACGTTCCTAGGGTCGGTCTCCGGCGGTTGCGTCGAGGGCGCCGTGGTCACCGAGGCCATGGACGTGATCGAGAGCGGCAAGCCCAAAATGCTGGAGTTCGGCGTCGCCGACGAGACCGCCTGGAATGTCGGTCTGTCCTGTGGCGGCACCATCCGCGTCTTCGTCGAGAAGGTCGGCTAGCCGTGAAGCTCGCAATCCTGCACGAACTCAATGCCGAGCGGGCCGCGCGCCGGCCGGCAATCCTGGTGACGGACACCGAAAGCGGCGAGCAGCGCCTAGTGAAGGCTGCGGATTTCGCCAGGGATCCGCTGCGCGCCGAGCTGGAAAAGCAGCTTCGCATGGGCAAGAGCGCCAGTGTCGAAGCCGGCGGCAAGAAGCTGTTCCTGAACGTCTACGCGCCGACCGCAAAGCTCGTCATCGTCGGCGCGGTCCATATCAGCCAGGCCTTGGCGCCGCTGGCGCGCTCGCTCGGTTATGACGTCACGGTGGTCGATCCGCGCACGGCTTTTGCGAGCCCCGAGCGGTTCCCCGACATTCCGCTGGTGGCCGAATGGCCGGACACCGCGCTGCCGCCGCTCAATGTCGATGCCTATACTGCGTTCGTCGCGGTGACGCACGACCCGAAGATCGACGATCCCGCGTTGCTGCACGCCTTCGAGCGTGGCTGCTTCTATATCGGCGCGCTCGGCTCGCGAAAGACGCATGCCAAGCGCGGCGACCGGTTGCGGGCGCAGGGCGCCAAGGAAAGCGACATTGCGCGCATTCACGCGCCGATCGGGCTTGCGATCGGCGCTGTCTCGCCGTCCGAGATCGCGGTCGCGATCATGGCCGAGATTACGGCGGTGCTCCGCTTGCCTCCCAAACAAAAAGAAGAAGCGGCATGAAATTCGGCCCAGCGAGCCCGAGGGATGCGATCGGCGGGGTGACCGTCCACACCCTGCGCCAGGGACCGCTAGTGCTGAAGAAAGGAACGACGATCGGCCCCACTGAGGTCGAGCAGCTCGAGCGCGCCGGCATCAAGGACATCGTCGTGGTGCGCATGGAGGCGGGCGACGTCTCCGAGGACGTCGCGGCCGCCAGCATTGCGCTCGCCGTCGGCGGCGATGGCATCCATGTCGAGCGTGCCTTCACCGGCCGCGCCAATCTGTTCGCCGCGCGCGCGGGCGTGCTGGTGATCGACCGCGCCGCGGTCGACCGCATCAACAACATCGACGAGGCCATTACCTTCGCGACGCTCGCCGCTTACAAGCCGGTGGTCGAGGGCGAGATGGTCGGCACCGTCAAGATCATCCCGTTCGGCGTCGAAGGCAATTTGCGCGACGCCGCGGTGAGGGCGGCGGGCAAGGACGCGTTGAAGATTGCGCCTTACGTGATCAAGCGCGTCGGTGTCGTTTCGACGCTGCTGCCGGGCCTGTCCTCCAAAGTGATCGACAAGACCCTCCGTGTCACCGCCGAGCGGCTCGCGCCGGCCGGTGCCGGCATCGTTGCCGAACGTCGGGTCCAGCACGACGAGCAGGCGCTGTCGGCGGCGATCAAGGAATTGCTTGCGCTCGGCGCCGAGCTTGTCATCGTGTTCGGGGCGTCCGCGATCGCCGATCGCCGCGACGTGATCCCGGCGGCCGTCACCGGCATTGGCGGCGAGATCGAGCATTTCGGCATGCCGGTCGATCCCGGCAATCTGCTGCTGATTGCCCGCGCCGGCAATGTGCCGGTGCTGGGCGCGCCGGGCTGCGCCCGCTCGCCGGTCGAGAACGGGTTTGACTGGGTGCTGATGCGGCTTCTTGCCGGCATCAAGGTGACGCGGTCCGAGCTGATGGGCATGGGCGTCGGCGGCCTCCTGATGGAGATCGTGACGCGGCCGCAGCCGCGCGCCAAACCAGAGACCGAGGGCAACAGCCGGGTCGCCGCCATCGTCCTTGCGGCGGGGCGCTCGACCCGGATGGGCGGGCCGAACAAGCTGCTCGCCGAGCTCGACGGCAAGAAGCTGGTGCGCCTCGCCGCCGAGCAGGCGCTGGCCTCGAAGGCGTCCGAGGTGATCGTTGTCACCGGCCATCAGGCCGAGCTGGTCGAGCAGGCCCTGCAAGGCCTGAAGGTGCGGTTCGTCCGCAACCCGGATTTTGCCGACGGCATCGCCAGCTCGGTCAAGGCGGGCATCGCCGCCGTGCCGGAGGCCTGCGACGGCGCTCTGGTCTGTCTTGGCGACATGCCGCTGATCGATGCCGGCCTGATCGACCGCCTCATCGACGGCTTCGCGCCGGACCGCGGCAATCTCATCGTCGTTCCCGTCAGCGAAGGTCGCCGCGGCAATCCCGTGCTGTGGTCGCGTCGGTTCTTCAAGGAATTGATGACGCTCGACGGTGACGTCGGCGCGCGGCATCTGATCGCCAAGCACGCCGAGGCCGTTGCCGACGTGCCGGTGGACGGCGAGAGCGCCTTCCTCGACATCGACACGCCGCAGGCGCTGGAAGCGGTCCGGCGGGGGTGACGGTGGCGTAGGGTGGATTAGCCGAAGGCGTAATCCACCTCACGCATCACGTTCGTGGCTCGCCTATTTCCTGGTGTTCGACAGCTTCTCGGTCCCGCCGGCTTTCAGCTCGACGCCTTGCTTTGTCAGCTGCGCCTTGTCGCCGCTGCTGAACGTGAATGTATCGGCTCCGGCACTGATGCCGTTCCATGCGACCGCTTCGCCGAGGGAGAGATACCACAGTCCCTGAAAGCCGGTGGCGCCGTTGAGCTGTCCGGTCCAGACCGTGGTCGAACCACAACCGAGGAAATTCACCGAGAAGCTGATCGCAGTGCCGGTGTTGCCATAGGCCAGCCAACCCGTCACGGGCAGCGGTTTGCCCTCATCGCAGCTGTTGGCTGCGTTGTTGGTGTAGGTCCCCGTCATCGCGCCCGTGTTCTGGTTGAAGTTGGTGATGGCGAGGATCGAGCCGTACTGGTTGGTCCAGGTCCAGTTCACCGATTGCGCACGTGCCGGCGAGGGTCCGATCAAGGACGCCGACGCAATCATTGCCAAGAGCATTCCGTTGATTTGACGCATGGTCGTTTCCTCCGGCCCTCTGCTGGGGGCTTGCAGCTCAACTACTTTAAATGAAGCGATTGAATAACACAACTAAAAGATGTGTGCCGCGACTCGTTCGTCCGCGCCGCTTTTCAATCACCCGTTCACCAAGTGGAAACGACCGCCGCTTAGAGTTCCTCCACCTGCCTTGGGGGGAGGGGTTTTCCATGGTTTCGAACGTCGTCGCGCGCCGTTGCGCGATGTTTTTCTTTGCACTGTCCGTTTGTGTTTCCGGCGCCCGCTACATCACCGAAGCCCACGCCGCGGGTGCCATCGCGGTCGGCAAGTGCGGCGCCTATGGCCAGGCCTTTGATTATGGCCACGAGCACGAGGCGCGTGCCGCCGCGCAGAAGCAATGCAAGGGCGATTGCACCACCGTGACGATGAAGCGCGCCTGCGCCGCGATGTCGGTCGATCTCACCAACCCCTGCGGCGCCTATGGCTACGCCGTCAAGCCGAAGATCTCGGCCTCGCTCAATGCCGCCACGCGTGAATGCTACAAATACGGCGGCAAGGAATGCGTGATCCGCGCCTGGGCCTGTGACGCGAAAGGCTGATTTTTCTTGCTGTCAGTCTGCGGCGATGCGTAGCATCTCACTTGGAATGACAGTCGAGGAATTGCATGCAGTTCGACACCAAGATCGCCGTCGTGATCCGCACCGATCTTCAGGCCTGGCAGAAGCTCAACGTCGCGTCCTTTCTCACCAGCGGTATCGCCGCAGCCTTCCCCGAATGCATCGGCGAAGCCTATGAGGACGCCTCGGGCACCAAATATCATGCGTTGATCGGCCAACCGATCCTGATCTATGGCGCCGACGGTCCGGCGTTGTCGCGCGCGCTGGACCGTGCGCTCGCGCGCAATGTCAAGCCGGCGGTCTATACCGAGGACATGTTCAGCACCACGCACGATGCCGCCAATCGCGAGGCGGTGAGGGCCGTGGCGCGCAACGATCTCAATCTCGTCGGCATCGCCATGCGCGCCGAGCGCAAGGTGATCGACAAGGTTGTCGACGGCCTCAAGTTCCATAGCTGACAATTCGACATTCCGCGGTGTCATCGTGGTGTCACGATGGAGCCGGCTTTGCGCAAACTTTGTGCTGTTTGACCCCTATCAAAGGGCAGCAGGGCGGCGTCGCTATTCTGCTTCACAACACGCAGAGGAGCAGTCAGATGCCGACCATGAAAGCCGCGATCGTCAAGCAATTCGGCAAGCCATTGGTGATCGAGGATGTGCCGGTGCCGCAGCCGGGTCCTGGCGAGGTTTTGGTCAAGGTCAAGGCCTGCGGCGTATGTCACACCGATTTGCACGCGGCTTCCGGCGACTGGCCGGTGAAGCCGGTTCCGCCTTTCATTCCCGGCCACGAGGTCGCCGGCACCGTCGCCGCGCTCGGAACTGGCGTGAAAAATCTGAAAGTTGGCGATGCCGTCGGCGTCGCTTGGCTGCACGACGCCTGCATGGCTTGCGAATATTGCGAGACCGGCTGGGAGACGCTGTGCGAGCACCAGCACAATACCGGTTACAGCGTCAACGGCGGCTTCGCCGAATATGTCATCGCTTCGGCGGCCTTTGCCGCAAAGCTGCCGGCGACGGTCGATTTCGCCGCGATTGCGCCGATCCTGTGCGCCGGGGTCACCACCTACAAGGGCTTGAAGGAGACCGAGGCCAGGCCCGGCGAGTGGGTGGTGATCTCGGGCGTCGGCGGGCTCGGCCACGTCGCGGTCCAGTATGCCAAGGCGATGGGCCTCAAGGTCGTCGCGGTCGACATCGCCGAAGACAAGCTCGCGCTCGCGCGTGAGACCGGCGCTGATCTCGCGGTCAACGCGCTCGAAGCCGGCGCAGTCGATAAGGTTCTTGCGGCAACGGGCGGCGGAGCTCA
Organism: Bradyrhizobium sp. AT1; assembly: GCF_001590795.1. Lineage (GTDB taxonomy): Bacteria > Pseudomonadota > Alphaproteobacteria > Rhizobiales > Xanthobacteraceae > Bradyrhizobium. The sequence goes on along the minus strand of NZ_JXDL01000001.1, from coordinate 1,765,564 downwards.
CGGCGTGCTGGTGACGGCGGTCTCGACCCCGGCATTCGCCCAGGCGCTGAAGATGGTGCGCCGGAAGGGCACTGTCAGCCTCGTCGGCCTGCCGCCGGGCGAATTCCCGACGCCGATCTTCGACGTCGTGCTCAAGCGCATCACGGTGCGCGGCTCGATCGTCGGCACGCGGCGCGACCTCGACGAAGCCGTCGCATTCGCCACGGACGGCAAGGTGAAGGCCGAAGTGACGAAGGTGCCGCTCGCGCAAATCAACGAGGTCTTCGACCGGATGAAGGCCGGCAAGATCGACGGCCGCATGGTGCTGGATTTCGGCTAGAGCTTCATCCAGGCGGCATGCAAGCGAACTTCGGGAGGCTGGGATCGAGTTGATCCCAGTCGTGCCCGCGTGCTGCATAGGTCACAACTTGCGGCTGGTAGCGCGCCGGTTCGTCGAGGCTCGCGGCGCGAATGGTGAAGATGTCGGGCATGGCCGCGAAGGTCATGTAAACCGCCACCCCGCACAGCGGGCAGAATCCACGCGTCTTCACATTGCCGCTGTCGCCGACCATGTCCCAACGCCCGGCCTCGCCAGTGACCGTGACACCGGCCCGCGCAAACGTCGCGTACGAGCCATGGCCGGTGCCGCTTTCGCGTTGGCAGTCCCGGCACTGGCAATGATTGCTGAACAGGGGCTCGCCGGCGATCGAATAACGGATCGCGCCGCAGGCGCAGCCGCCGGTATAGGGCTTGTCCATCGCGACGTGTCCTTACTTGTCTTCGCCGGAGATGGCATCGAGGCGCTGCAGCACCTTGACCCAGCCATCGCTCATATTGCGATAAGCCGTGTCGTTCGTCGGCGTCACAAAGCCGGAATGCACCACGCGCACGCGCGTGCCGGCTTCGACCGGCGTGAGGGACCAGGTGACGACGGTGTCGAGCGCCGAGCCGTAGCCGGTATTGCCTGCGTCGCCGCCCTTCCAGGCATAGGCAAAGCGCTGGTTGGGCACGACCTCCAGAACGCGGCAATGGATCGTGCCGTCCCACGCGCCGGCCGGATTGGTCTTGAACGTGAAGGTGTTGCCTTCGACGGCCTCGAAACCGGTAGGTGGCATCAGCCAGCGCGCGATCAACTGGGCGCTCGTCAGCGCCTTCCAGATCGTTGCGACGGCGTGAGGGAAGATCTCGTCGATGACGATGTCTTGAGTTTGGACTTTGGAAGCAACAGCACTCACGGATCGATCTCCTTCAAGAGGTCACGCAGGTTCTGGAAGCGCTCGCGCCAGAACACGCCGTAATGGTCCATCCAGGTGACCAGCGGCTCGAGCCCTTGCGGCGCGGCGCGGTAGTAGACGTTGCGGCCCTCGGCACGCTCGGCGACGAGGCCGGCCTGCTTCAGGGACTTCAAATGCTGCGAGATCGCGCCCTGGGTCACGCCGCTGCCGCGCGTCAGCTCGGCGACGGTGATCTCCTTGCTCTCGAAGACGCGCTCGAACACGGCGCGCCGGGTTGGGTCGGCGAGGGCGCGCATCACGGTGGTGACAGGGTTTGGTGCGGCTTCGATCATGCCGTCGAATTAGCATTCGCTAATGAATTAGTCAACGCTAATTCGTCTCGTGTCGTCCAGCTTGACTCTGACTGACTAGTCAGTCATAAATATCCCATGATAAAGAAGTCCACCAGGCACGCCAAACCGTCTGCAGAGAGCGGGGGAGACGCGTCTGCGCCCCTTGGCGAGGTGCCTGTGTCGAACCGCGCTGCGCGCGCTCTGGAGCGGCGGGCGGCGATCGTGGAGGCGGCGATGGAGGAGTTCATCGCCCGCGGTTTCGCCGCAACGCGCCTCGACGACATTGCCAAACGTGCCGGTGTCGCCAAGGGCACGATCTACCTGCACTTCAAGGACAAGGAATCGATGTTCGAGGAGTTGGTGCGCATCGTGATCGTGCCGGTGGTGGAGCGGCTGACCGCGCTGCCGCCGCCCACGGGGACCGTGCGCGAACTCGTCGAGACGTTCGCCGGCACCTTCCTGAAAGAGGTCATCAACACCAGACGCGGCGACCTGGTGCGGCTGATCGTGGCGGAGGGGCCGCGCTTTCCGGCCGTCGCCGACTTCTACTACCGTGAGGTCGTCTCGCGCGGGATCGCCGCCATGCGCGCCCTGATCGAGCTCGGCATCGCCCGCGGCGAGATCCAACAGAAGAACCTCGCGCGCTATCCGCAGATCCTGGTCGCGCCCGCGATGATCGCGGTGATCTGGCAGAGCCTGTTTGCGCGGCATGCGCCGCTCGACGCGCAGGAGATGCTGCGCGTCCATCTCGATTTGATTTTTGGTGAACGGAGGACGACATGAGGTCGTCGCAAGCAATTTTCAGCGTTGCCTTGACGATCCTGCTTGCAACCGGCCTTGCCGGCTGCAACGAGAAGCGAGATCCCGGCTTCCAGGGCTGGGTCGAGGCCGACATGATCTTTGTCAGCCCGGACGAAGCCGGACGGGTGACGAAGCTCAATGTCCGCGAAGGCGACGAGGTCAAGGTCGGCGATCACCTCTATTCCGTCGACGACGATCTCCAGCTTGCCGATCTCAACCAGAACAAGGCGACGCTCGCCAACGCCCAGCAGACCTATGATCGGGCGGCTTCGCTGAGCAAGACAGGCTCAGGCACACAGGCCAATCTCGATTCCGCGGTGTCATCCTTGCGCGTCGCGGAGGCGCGGGTGGCGACGTCGGAGACGCGGATGGCGCGTCGCAAGGGCTTTGCGCCCGTGGCCGGCACCATTCAGCAGATCTATTTCCGCGAGGGCGAGATGGTGGCGGCGCAACGGCCGGTGCTGTCGATCATGCCGCCCGGCAACATGAAGCTGCGCTTCTTCGTGCCGGAGACCGCACTGCCGAAGCTCGCGATCGGCGATACGGTGCGCATCTTCTGCGACAATTGCGCGGCCGACCTCACCGCGAAGATCTATTTCATCGCGACCTCGGCCGAATACACCCCGCCTGTCATCTACAGTCTCGATGAGCGCAACAAGCTGGTCTATCTCATCCAGGCGCGGCCCTCACGCCCCGACGCGCTGCGGGTCGGACAGCCCATCGACGTCTTTCTCAACCCAAAAACCCCGATGGCTGACAAGCGATGAACGGCGGCAACGGCATCGCGATCGACGTCAAGGGCCTGACCAAGTCGTTCGGGGGCCGCGAGGTCGTGCACGATTTGTCGATGCAGGTGAAGCGCGGGTCGATCTACGGCTTCCTCGGGCCCAACGGCTCCGGCAAGACCACGACCATCCGTATCCTCTGCGGACTGCTCACGCCCGACAGCGGCGAGGGCACCTGTCTCGGCTACGATATTCTGCGCGATGCCGAGAAGATCAAGCGCCAGGTCGGCTACATGACCCAGCGCTTCAGCCTGTACCAGGATCTGTCCGTCCGCGAGAACCTCGAATTCGTAGCGCGGCTCTATGGCCTAGTCGATGCACGAGGTGCCGCGCGCGAGATGATCAAGCGGATCGGCCTCTCCGGGCGCGAGGAGCAGCTTGCGGGTGAGCTGTCCGGCGGCTGGAAGCAGCGGCTGGCGCTCGGGGCCTGCACGCTGCCCAATCCGCAACTCCTGCTGCTCGACGAGCCCACCGCCGGCGTCGATCCCAAGGCGCGGCGCGACTTCTGGAACGAGATCCACGCGCTGGCCGCCGAGGGCCTCACCGTGCTGGTATCGACCCATTACATGGACGAGGCCGAGCGCTGTCATGAGATCGCCTATATCGCCTATGGCCATCTGCTTGCGCACGGCACGGTGGAGGAGGTGATCGCGAAATCGGCGCTGACGACCTACACGGTGACGGGCGAGGGCCTCAACGCACTCGCGGCCGAGCTTACCGGCAAGCCGGGAATTGACATGGTGGCGCCGTTCGGCACATCGCTGCACGTGTCGGGGCGCGAGGTTGCGGCACTGGAAGCCAGCATCGCGCCGTGGCGGGAAAGAAGCGACCTGCACTGGCACAAATCGTCGCCGTCGCTGGAGGATGTGTTCATCGAGCTGATGGGGCGCTCCAAGGACAATTTCCAATGAGCGCTGTGGATCATCCCGCACCACGCCATGAAACCCGCGAGCGCTTCGGCTTCCTGCGGCGCTCCTATGCGATGCTGATCAAGGAGTTCATTCAGCTCAAGCGCGATCGGGTGTCGTTCGCGATGATCGTGATGCTGCCGGTGATGCAACTCATGCTGTTCGGCTATGCCATCAACACCACGCCTCACCATCTGCCGAGCGCGGTGCTGCTGCAGGAGGACTCAGATCTCGCCCGCTCGATCTTGAAGGCACTGGAGAACACGGCCTATTTCCGCTTTCTTTATGAAGTGCACGACGTCGACGATTTCGACAATCTCCTGAAATCCGGCAAGGTGCTGTTCGGCGTCGAGATCCCGCGCGGATTCGAGCGCGCGGTGCGGCGCGGCGACAGGCCGGCGCTGCTGGTGGCGGCCGACGCCACCGATCCCGTGGCGGCGAGCGCGGCGATCGGCTCCCTCGGCATGGTGGTGCAGACCGCGCTCAAGCACGATCTCTATATCGGCGATCCCCCGGAGATGCCGTTCGAGATCCGCGCGCATGCCCGCTACAATCCGGCAGCTAGCTCCAGCCTCAACATCGTGCCGGGTCTCGTCGGCACCATCCTCACCATGACCATGCTGATCTTCACCGCGCTGTCGGTGACGCGCGAGGTCGAGCGCGGCACCATGGAGAGCCTGTTGTCGATGCCGATCAAGCCGGTCGAGGTGATGTTCGGCAAGATCGTGCCTTACGTGCTGGTCGGCTTCGTCCAGGCCTTCCTCATCATCGGCATCGGCGTCGGCCTGTTCGGCGTCCCCGTGCTCGGCAATCTGTTCCTGCTGGCGCTGCTGTCGACATTGTTCATCACCACCAATCTATCGATCGGCTACACGATCTCGACCGTGGTGCAGAACCAGCTCCAGGCCATGCAGATGTCGATGATGTTCTTCCTGCCCAGCATCCTGCTGTCCGGCTTCATGTTCCCGTTCGCGGGAATGCCGACCTGGGCGCAATATGTCGGTGAATGCCTGCCGCTGACGCACTATCTGCGGATCGTCCGCGCCATCATGCTCAAGGGCGCGACCATGCAGAACCTCCGCTTCGACACGCTGGCGCTGGCGGCCCTGATGTTGCTCGCCATGACCATCGCCGTAACGCGCTTCCGCCGCACGCTGGATTGAGGCACAATGCTTCCGGAATCGAGGGGCAAATGGTCAGGTTTGCGAGCAGGAAGACGCGGCACCAAGCCGTGCTGTCGGAGGATTTCGAGCGCGAGCTGACGCGGGAGGTGTTGCGCACCGAGCTGTTGCGGGTGCGGGCACTGATCCTGACGGGCTGCATCATGATGCTGTTGCTCACCTCGATCTATTTGATCGACCCCGGCGTGGTGAACCGGGTGTGGCGCGGAACGGACGGGATCATCGCGGTCTATGCTCTGCTCGCCGGCTTCATTCTGTTCGAGGTCTGGGTCCACACCCAGATCAGAAAGAACCTGCGGCTCGATCGCGATGTGCCGGTGATCCGGCGCTATATCGGCACGCTGATCGAGACGTCGCTGCCGACCGTGATCCTGATCCTGCAAACCCGCACCATGGGCGCAAGCCAGGCGCTCGGTTTCGCCGTGCCGCTGATGTATTTCATCTTCGTTATCCTCTCGACCCTGCGGCTCGATTTCTGGCTCTCCGCATTCACCGGTTTCGTGGCTGCAGCCGGGCTTCTGTCCGTCGCGCTGTACTACAATTCGGCGGATGAGGCTGGCGATCCCCTGATCTATTTCCACGCCGTGCGCAGCGTCGTCATCCTGATCTGTGGCGTGCTGGCAGGCGCCGTCGGTGCGCAACTGCGGCGACAATTCGCTGCGAGCATTGCGGCAGCGACCGCGCGCGACCGGGTGACGAACCTGTTCGGCCAGCACGTCTCTCCGCAGGTGGTGGAGCGGCTGATGGCGGCGGGAACCAGCGCGGGCGGTGACGTCCGCCGCGTCGCGGTGATGTTCGTCGATTTCCGAGGCTTCACCGCCGGTGCGCAGTCGCGCACGCCACAGGAGGTGGTCGACCGGCTCGACGGCGCCTTCGCAGTGCTGGTCGACGTCCTCGACCGCCACGGCGGCATCGTCAACAAGTTTCTCGGCGATGGTTTCCTCGCCCTGTTCGGCGCGCCGCTGGAGGCCTCCGACGCCGCGCAGCGTGCGGTCGCCGCAGGCCGGGAGATGTTGAATGCGATGGATCGCATCAATGCGCAGACGAGCTGGCCGCTGCGCATCGGCATCGGCATTCATTTCGGCGAGGTCGTCGCCGGCAATATCGGCTCGCCCCGGCGCAAGGAATACACTGTGATCGGCGACACTGTGAACTTCGCCTCGCGGCTCGAAGCGCTGAACAAGGAGTTCGGCTCGCAGCTGCTGATCTCCGCGACGGTGCGCGAGGCGTTGGGCGACGATGGCAGTGATGCCGTCGCGCTCGGCGAGGTCGAGGTGCGCGGTTATGACCGGCCGGTGGCAGTGTTTCAACTGGGCTAGTGCCTTCACACGTGAGTCGCGTTTCGTTGAAGCGGATCGCGCTTCGGTGAAAGCCCGTGATGAAATATCAGGGGTAGCTTTTGCGTATTGCATTGTGGACGCCGAGACGTCTCGGCTTCCACTTGTAATACGGAGAAAGCCAATGACTCGATTGACCCTTGTTGCGGCCGCCATGATCGCCGCAGCTGCCACCCAGACTCAGGCCGCATCGTTGCGCCACGCTGCCTCGCCGCGCGCTGCCGTCACTCAGGCGGTGACCGACTCCTGCGTCAGGGCCCCGGCGGAGGGTGCCTATGCCTCCGCGCCCTACACGCAGCCGCCGTGTCTGCCGAGCACGGGCGCATCATATGGCTACTGACGATTACACAGTGCCGGGCCGGTGAAAGCTTGCCGGCCCGGCGTTGCGTCTCTGCAGCGTCATCTTCCGACGCGTCATTGCGATTGCTCCGATTGCTCCGAATTTTGGGGCATGACGCGCGATGTCGCCGGCTTGTAGACTGCCGGCGATGCGGCCGGTTGCGGCCGCCTTTTGCATGGGGAAGTGACGATGCAGCGCCGCTACATCACCGTTGACGTGTTCACCGATCGCGCCTTCGGCGGCAACCAGCTCGCCGTGGTGCTCGACGCCGGTGGGCTCACGACGGCGCAGATGCAGGCGATCGCCACCGAGTTCAACTATTCCGAGACCACCTTCGTGCTGCCGCCGCGCGACAAGGCCAATGATGCAGAGGTGCGCATCTTTACCCCGGTGAGGGAGATGCCGTTCGCAGGCCATCCCAATATCGGCACCTCCTTCGTGCTGGCGAGTCTTGCGAAGGAGCCGAAGCCGCGCCTGCTGTTCGAGGAGTTAGCGGGCATCGTGCCGGTCGAGATTTTTCGCGAGCAGGGCAGGGTCATCAGCACCGAGCTCACTGCCCCGCAGCCGCTGTCGCGGCTGGCGGAGGTTTCCGCCGCTGACGTTGCAGCCTGCATCTCGTTGAGCGCTGAAGACATCCGGACTGATCACCATGCGCCGCAAGTCGTCGGCGTCGGAACACCGTTCCTGGTGGCGGAGGTACATTCGCGCGATGCCCTCAAACGAGCGAGGCCAGATGCGGCCGCGTTCGGCAGGGTCTTGCCGCGCGATGACGCCCGCTCGGTGTGGTTCTATACGCGCGACGTGGCTGTATCGGAGGCGCCTTCCGAACGCCAGGCGCGAATGTTCATGCGCGGCGCCGGCGGCCTTGCCGAAGATCCCGCAACCGGTAGCGCGACGGTGGCCGCCGCTGCGCTGTTTGCCGACCTCGACCCCACGCGAGACGGCGAGCTCAAGCTCACCGTCGGCCAGGGCTTTGACATGGGCCGGCCGAGCATCCTGTTGACGCGCGTCCTCAAGCGGGACGGCAAGATCGTCTCCGCTCATGTCGGCGGCAGCTGCGTGAAGATGATGGAAGGGACGTTTCGGCTGGGGGGAGAGGGATAGCCGTCATTCCGGGGCGCGCGTAGCGCAAGCCCGGAATCCATTCATCCACCAACTCTGCCGCGCAATGGATTCCGGGCTCGCGACTTCGTCGCGCCCCGGAATGACGAGAATGTGGCTACACCTGCCGCCCCGCCAAATTCTTCACCGTCACCCCATCGCGCTCCTCGATGATCTCTGCGATCATCTGGCGGTGGCAATGGGTGTGGTCGCGCTCGTAGCAGAGCAGGCACACGGGTCCGGCCTTCTTCACCAGTGCCGAGAGCTCGTCCATCGCTTCCCTGGCCTCGGGCGCCTTCAGGTGCTTCGAGAAGATCTTCTCGAGCACGTCGTACTGTCCGCTGCGCGCGGCGAGGCGGCCTTCCTTCGGCGTGCCGAGGGCGGCGAGGTGGACATAGGCGATGCCGCGTTCGTCGAGCCCGGCCGACAACTGCTTCTTGGAAAAGCCCGGACGACGCGACGACGTCACCGCGCGCACGTCGACCACGAGCTTGACGCCGGACTGTTCCAGCTCGTCGAGCACCGCCTTGGGCGGCGTCTGCTCATAGCCGATGGTGAACAGCTTTTTCGCCTTTGCCATAGATCACCTCAACTCACCCGCGCGATCAGTTCCATGGCGCCGGCCGGTGCGCGCACCTTGCCCTCGTGGATGACATAGGCGAACACGTCGCGTGGCTCTTTCTTCGGCTTGGCCTTGTCAACTTTCGGCAGGTCGTCCGGTTCGCCGCCCGACGCCCAGGCCTGAAAGCGCTCGGCCCAGGCATCGAGCTGCTTCGGCGGGTAGCAGGTCTTGATCTCGTCATTGCCCTTCTGCAAGCGCGCATAGACGAAATCGCCAGCGACGTCGGCAATGGCCGGATATTTGCCGTGTTCGGCGAACACCACGGGCGTCTCGAATTCGCGGATCAACGCCACGAAGTCCGGCGTGCAGAAGCTGTCGTGGCGGACTTCGACGACATGGCGGAGTGCGCGTCCCTCGAGCTTGCGCGGCAGCAGCTCGAGGAACTTGCCGAAATCGGCGCCGTCGAACTTTTTCGTCGGCGCGAACTGCCAGAGTACCGGTCCGAGATGGTCGCCGAGTTCCAGCACGCCTGAATCATAGAATCGCTTGATGGAATCGCCGGCCTCGGCGAGCACGCGGCGGTTGGTGGCGAAGCGCGGTCCTTTCACCGAGAACACAAAGCCGTCGGGCACCTCGCTCGCCCATTTGCGAAAGCTCTCCGGCTTCTGCGAGCCGTAATAGGTGCCGTTGATCTCGATCGAGGTCAGCTTCGAGGCTGCGTAGGACAGCTCCTTCGCCTGAGTCAGCTTCTCCGGATAGAACACGCCGCGCCAGGGCTCGAAGGTCCAGCCGCCGATGCCGATGAAGATGTTGCCTGATTTTTTGGACGCGGTTTTTGCTTTGGCCACGGGAGGATCTCACATCGACGGGGGAGGGGAGACGTCATCCTAGTCAAACGAGATGTGATTGGCCAGTTCTCGCCGCCCGTCTAAGCTTGGCACCGCGATCTGCGACAAGGGAGAACAAGATGCGGATGCGAATGCTGGGAGCGGCGCTCGTCATGATGACATCTGCTGCCATGATGTCCTCAGTCATGGCGGATGACGATGATGCCAAGGGCGCGCAGAAGCTCGCACAGCAGGGCCGCGACGATTACTGGCATTGTCTGGCGCGGGAATATTCGCGCGACAGCAATCAGGGAATGACGGAACGGGATTTCGGCCGCTCGGTCGCGAGCGCCTGTCCGTCGGAGCGGCAATATTACCGGGTGGCGCTGCTCGACTATCTCACCACGCAATACCCTGAGATCGATGCCGGCGCCCATCTCGCGACTGCGAACAGGGCAGTGGAGTCCGCGCAGAAGGACATCGTGACGGCCTTCGTCAAGCACAGGCCGCCGTCGAAATAGCGAGTGGGCAGGAGCGGCCGACTTTCGCCACTCGCGATTCGCAACTCACCCCAGGCCCTTCCGGCTCCGCGCGCATCCGTGGTATCACGGGCCGCATCTGGAGAAGGGATGGTTTCATGTCGTCTGAGTCGATGGGGGGCATTTTGGGCGCGATCGTCGCCGCGATCGTGCTTGCGATGGCCGTCGTGTTCGGGCCGATCGGTCAGTACGGCAAGCCGCCCAGACCGGCGAAGGTCGAGCCGGCCCCTTCTGCCGCCCCCGCAGCCCCCGTCGCGCCGGCGCCGCGCGGCCCGATCATCCGGGAAGTGCCCAACCAATAGGGCAGAAAATCGTGGTTTTCGCCCCTTGCGAACCAATCCCATCGTTCCTATCTAGTCTCTAACGGCGACGTTGAGCTAAAACTCCGGCGCTGGGACGACCTTGGAATAGCTTAAGGCTCGCGCCGGATGTACGCGCGGCCCGCCGTTCCGGGGTCGTTGGCATTTTAGGGCCCCTTTTGCGGCATTTCCCACAGATCCTCCGGCCCGGCAGCGCAAGAACTTGGCAGCGCAAAAGCTTGGCAGCGCAAAAGCTTGGCAGCGCAAAAGCTTGGCAGCGTAAGACGCGGCGGATATACGCTGCCGTCATGAATGAAGCGATCAGACCGGGCTCCGACCATCCACCGCAGGCTCAAGAGGGCCCGGAACTGTCGGTTATCGTCCCGACCTTCAACGAGCGCGACAATGTCACGGTGCTGTACCGGCGGCTGGAGGCGACCCTCGCCAACGTCGCCTGGGAGGTCGTGTTCGTCGACGACAATTCGCCGGACGGTACCTGGGACGTCGTGCGCGCACTCGCGCAGCAGGATAGCCGCGTGCGCTGTGTCCGCCGCATCGGCCGCCGCGGCCTGTCGGGCGCGTGTATCGAGGGCATCCTGGCGTCCAGCGCGCCTTATGCGGCGGTGATCGACGCCGACCTCCAGCACGACGAGACGCAACTGCCGAAGATGCTGCTCTTGCTCGCGAGCGATCAGGCCGACCTCGTGGTCGGCAGTCGCTACATCGAGGGCTACAAGAGCGAAGGCTTCAACAAGCAGCGCGCGGGCGCCAGCGCGCTGGCCACCGAGTTCGCCAGGAAGATGCTGCGGGTCGAGATCGCCGATCCCATGAGCGGTTTCTTCATGATCCGGCGCGATCGTTTCGAGCAGCTCGCGCCGAAGCTTTCCGTGCACGGCTTCAAGATCCTGCTCGACGTCGTCGCGACCGCGCACGGCTCCTTGCGGGCGGTCGAGATTCCCTACACTTTCGGCGCCCGCCAGCACGGCGAGAGCAAGCTCGATTCTATGGTCGCGCTCGACTTCCTCGGTCTGGTCCTCGCCAAGCTGAGCAACGACATCGTCTCGCTGCGCTTCATCCTGTTCGCGATGGTCGGCGGCATCGGCCTCGTGGTGCACCTCACCACGCTGTTCATCGGACTTCAGCTGTTCAAGGCACCGTTCGCGGAGGCGCAGGCCGCCGGCGCCATCGTCGCCATGACCAGCAATTTCATCCTCAACAACTTCCTCACCTATCGTGACCAGCGGCTGAAAGGCTTTGCGCTGCTGCGCGGCCTGATCGCCTTCTACATCGTGTGCAGCGTCGGTCTGCTCGCCAATGTCGGCGTCGCCTTCTCGGTGTACGACCAGGAGCCGATCTGGTGGCTGGCCGGCATGGCCGGAGCGCTGATGGGCGTGGTGTGGAACTACGCGATGTCAGGCCTGTTCGTCTGGCGCAAGAAATAGCCGCACGATGGGCGGAGCTGATGCGCGGATCGTCCGCAACACCGCGCTGCTGATTCTGGCGTTGGTGGCCATGCGGCTCGTTGCGGCCGCGGTCACGCCGATCACCTTCGACGAAGCCTATTACTGGATGTGGTCGAAGAATCTGGCGGGCGGCTACTACGACCACCCGCCGATGGTCGCCTATGTGATCCGCGCCGGCACCATGATTGCCGGCGATACCGAGCTCGGCGTCCGGCTCGTTTCGATCCTGCTGGCGCTGCCGATGAGCTATGCGGTCTATCGCTCCGCTGCGATCCTGTTCGGCGGCGCGCGCGTGGCGGCGACCAGCGCCATCCTGCTCAACGTCACCATGATGGCGTCCGTCGGCACGCTGATCGTGACGCCGGACGCACCGCTCCTGGTCGCATCCAGCTTCGTGCTGTTCTTTCTCGCAAAAGTGCTGGAGACCGGCCGCGGCATCTGGTGGCTCGCGGTCGGCGCGGCCGTCGGCGCGGCGCTGTTGTCGAAATACACGACCATGTTCTTTGGCGCGGGCATCCTGATCTGGCTTGCGGCCGTGCCGAAGCTCAGGCGCTGGTTTCTGTCGCCCTGGCCCTATCTCGGCGGTCTCGTTGCCCTCTCGCTGTTCTCGCCGGTGATCCTTTGGAATGCGGACCACCAATGGGTCTCGTTCACAAAGCAGCTTGGGCGCGCGAAGATCGAGGACTTCCGCCCCGTCTTCATCGCCGAGCTGATCCCGACCCAGATCGCGTTCGCGACCCCACTGGTGTTCATCCTCGGCGCGATGGGCCTGCATGCGCTGACCTGGCGCAGGGCAGGCGCGCTGGCCTCGCGGGTGCTGATCGAGACGATGTTCTGGACCATCGTCGCCTATTTCGTCTGGCATTCGCTGCATGCCCGCGTCGAGGCCAACTGGTTTGCGCCGGTCTATCCGCCCTTCGTCGTCGCAGCTGCGGCCGCCGCCAATCTCGTCCAATGGAAGCCGCGCCAGCGCCGTCTGGTGGATTTTTGTCTGCGCTGGGCCGCCCCTGTCGGCATCGTGATGTTTGCAGCGCTCATCGTGCAGGCCAACACCGGCTGGCTCTCCGGATACCGCCGCGATGCCACCGTGCGCAGCGTCGGCGTCGGCTGGCGCGAGCTTGCCGCGGGCATCGAAGCGGAGCGCGCACGGCATGGCGCGACCTGCGTGCTCGCGCAGGACTACGGGACCACGGGCTGGCTCGCCTTCTACCTGCCGCGCGGCACCTGCGTAGTGCAGCAGAACCAGCGCATCCGCTGGGTCAACATGGGCGAGCCGGATCCAAAGCTGCTGGCGGGCAAGCTGCTCTCTGTCGACGAGCTGCGCCCCGAGGGTCATCCAGTTCTCAACGATCTCTTTGCGAAGGTCACGCAGGTCGCGCAATTGCAGCGCAAGCGCGGGCCACTCGTGGTCGAGACCTACGGCATCGATCTGCTCGAAGGCGCCAAGGGTGACGTGCTGGACCGTTCGCCGCCGCCGGAGGCGAGGTAGAACTCATTCTCTTTGCTGTCGTCCCTGCGAACGCAGGGACCCATACCGCGTGATCTATTGATGGACGGCGGTGTCCGTACCGCGCGAAGGCATGCTCACGACGAGTCTCGCCAAAAATCTCCCTGGGGGTATGGGTCCCTGCGTTCGCAGGGACGGACAGCGGAGTGTTGGGCCGCTAGCAACGATGATCAGTCGATCATCTCGGCCTTTGCAGCGTCCTGGTCCGGTCCGCCCCGATCCCGCCAGAACCATACCGTCACGACGCCTGAACGGCCTCGGACCTGGGCGAGGAGGGGGCCCGACAGGATGCCGTCGGGAGCCCCGTGGAAGTCGGCCGCATCGAGCAGCGTATCGCTCAGCGCGAGCCGGGCGCCGTTCTGAACGGCGACTTCCATCAGCCGGCTCGCGACGTTGACCGTGTCCCCCGTCGCCGTGATGTGCTGGTGAGTTTCGCCGAGGCGGGAGGCGACGATCTCGCCGAAATGCGCGCCGATCTTGAATCCGAGCCGGTCCCCGATGGCCGGCGGCAACGAGGCGATCCAGCGTTCGACGCCGCGATGCAGGTCGGTCGCACATTTCACCGCGCGCGCCGCATCATCGGGCATCGCGCGCGGCAGTCCGAACAGGATCATGGCGCCGTCGCCGAGAAAGCCGGTAATCGTGCCACCGCAATCGACCGCGGTCTTGTCGATCAGCGCGTGAAATTCCTTCAGGATTTCCTGGATGGCATCCGGATCGGTCCGTTCGCTGAGGGCCGTGAAGCCGGACAGATCGATGAAGACGACGGCCGCGTTTTGCCGGACGGGTTTTGACAGAAAATCCGGATCGCGCGCCAACCATTCCTGCACCGCTGGCGCCTGGAACCGGGCGAGCGACCGGCTCTTGGCCGCGAGATATTGCGTGCGGCGGCCTCCGGCCCACAATTGGAAACCGGCGAAGATCGCCAGCGGGGGCACTGCGGCGACAAGCGTGGTTGCCGCATTCAGCCAGACGCCCTGCGTGAACGCGAACGTATTGAGCCCGGCCCAGGCGATCATCACTGCGGCCGCCGCCATGATGCCGAGTGTGCTGCGCCGCCAAGCCAGCAAGCCGACCAGCAACATCGGCAGCAGGATCGCAGCAAGCGCGTCGGCGATACGAACCCTGCGGTCGCGCACGACGCCGTCGCCGGCAACCAGATGTGTGATCGCGGTCGAGACCACCTCGACGCCGGGCATCAGGGAATCGAACGGTGTGGGGTAGAAGTCGCCGCCGCCGGCGACCGAGGCGCCGATCACGACGATCCGGTTCTCGATCGCCGCGCGATTGAGCGTGCCGTCGAAGATGCTCTGCGCGCTGACGGTGCGGATGGTACGCCTTGGACCGTAATAGGTGATCGGCAGCGCGAAATCGGCGTCGGTCGGCACCGCGCGATCGCCGAGCATGAGATGATCCGGCGCGATCGTCAGCGGCTGGTCGAGCGCGCGGCTGGCGACGCGCAAGGGGAATGACAGCTCGACCTTGTCGTGCGTCCGGAACAGCATCGGCACCGAGAGCGGCGAGCCCGACTGTCCGGTCGCGACATTGACGACGCCGACCTCGGCGTGGTCGGCGAACGCCGGCAGCGGCAGCAGGAAGCGTTCGGCCTGCGGCAGCACCGCGAGGGGGCCTTGGCTGCTGGCCTCGACGGTCTCGCTGGCGCTGGGAAAGATCGCCGCGGCGGCGAGCACCATCGGTCCGGTGGCGAGCGTGTTGGCGAGCGTCGCGTCGCCGATCGCGGCGCTGCGGTCGACCAGCAGGAGGTCGATCGCAACGACCTTCGGCTTGAACGACACGATGGTGTCGACGACGCGGGCGAGATCGGCGCGCGGCAGCGGATAGCTGCCGCCGCGCTTGACCACGGTGTCGTCGATCGCAACGATCGTGACGAGATCGGGCGGACGCTGCACGCCGCGAACCTGGGTCCGCCAGTCGGTCAGCGTGGCCTCGAGGCGGTCGAGAAAGCGCAGATGGCCGCCTGCGTGCGCGGCATAGATGCCCGCGCCCCACAGCGCGGTGAGGGTGAGGGCTATCAGGATCCGAACGCGTCTCGTCACTACGTGCTGCAATCTTCTTTGTTCTAAGTTCTATTGACCCAAGTTCTACTGAACCAAGTCCTATTGACCGAGCCTTGCCATCAGCGCATCGACGCGCGGCTGACCCCATGTCTTGACGGTCAACGGGCCGGTCGCTTCCACGTCGACGCCTTCGCCGGGGCCGAGAACGACGCCGCGCCCGCGCGACCTGCGGCTGACGCCGACACGGCCGTCAGCGACGAAGACGGAGGTCTTGGCCTCGGCGACATCGACAGCCCATCTGGTGCCGCGCACCGCGGCGATCGCCTGCGGCGTCAACACCTTGAAGGGATTGCCGCCCGGCTTTTTGGGCACCTCGACCAGCAGCGCTTTGCTGCTCAATTCGACGGAGTCTATATGTCCGTCGCGGTTGGCGTCCTTTAGTTCAAATCGGGCGCCGTTTTCCGCGACGATGGTGATGCCGTTGTCGCAGCGCCAGATTTGCGTTCCTGCCGCGGCTGGCGATGCCGTGCAGCCCGCATTGGCGGCAGGCTGTGCGACGGCACAGCCGATCAACAGAAACGACGACGCCAGAGCCAAGCATCCAGCGCGCGCGAACCTTCTCATGCCAGCCTCCGTTTGCGTGCCCGGCACAGTTCAAGGCGATGTTGATACGGTACCGTATCACACGCAGAGGCTGCTGAAAAGTGCCGCTCCCGCACCTATTCCCTCTCTGCGGCATCTTCCAGTCCGGCGCGATCAACTTTCGCTCACGCTGACGTGGCGCGCTGCGGGCGGGCACCAGCCTCGCACAATGCTTCCCCGGTATCGTGCGGGCATTGAAGACCACGAAAAGGACTTGGTTGGCGGGTCCAAGGAAGGCGGCCGGCGACGTCCTCTGAAGGCACTGACCCGGCCGAGAATTATAGTTAACAGACGCGCCTAAGTCCGTAGTTCTGCGGGCTTTTTTCTCAGAATGAGACAGCGTTAACGAGCTGCCCTACATCCGCCCGAACTTAATCCGCATTTAACTAAAAGTCGCCTTAATGACGCTCCGACCCTCTGCGAGATGCTGTTCCCGGATCGTGACCAGCGGCACTTTGAAGGGGGACTGAGTGACACCGTCCTGGACGCAAGGCGAATGAGTAAGAGTATCGCTGCGCATAGTAACGCGGCACGGAAGTCCAAGAATCCTGGCAAGAGTTCTCCTCGGAAGCCTTCCCGGAAAATGACCACGACCAATTGGCTTGGCGCCGCGGCGATCGGCTGCGTCGTGATGGGCGCCGGCTGGACCATCTACAGCAACGTCTTCGGCGCCAGCGTCTATCCGAGCGTCGGCAGCACCGGCTACGACGAGCCGGTGATCAAGCGTGCGCCCAAGGTCGCGCTGCGCGAGGCCGGCGACGCCATCAAGGAAGCTTTTGCGCTCCTGCCCGACCGGCTGCAGGTGGCCGCGCCGATCTCGCGCGAGATGTTCAACGAACGCTTTGCCGCGGCTGCGACCCAGGGCGTGGCCTCGAACGCGGGCAGCGCCGCGCCCGCAACCCAGGTTGCGGTAGCTAAAGACCCGCCGAAGCAGAGCGTAATCGCGAAGGTCGCGGAAGCGCTGAAGCCGGCGGCCAAGACTGCTGACAAGTCCTCTGACAAGCCGACCGACAAGGCTGCGGACAAGGCCAAGCGCGCTCCGGATGCCCAGATCCAGCTCGCCTCGGCCGATCCGGCTCAGATCGTGCCGGCCCCCGAAGCCAAGAAGTCGTTCGCGGACCGCGCCAAGGCCGCGGTGATGTCGATCACCGGGCCGCGCCAGTCGATGGTGGAGAAGCTTTGGGGCAAGCGTGAGCCGTCAGGCGGGCTCTTGGCCTACGCCTCGGCCGATGCCAACATCACCGCCTCCATCGCGCCGAAGGAGCAGAATCCGATGTTCGGCGGCGCGCCGCCTTATGAGCGCGATACCGCGGTCTACGACATCACCGCCAAGACGGTCTATCTGCCCGACGGCACCAAGCTCGAGGCACATTCCGGCCTCGGCTCCAATCTCGACGATCCGCGCTCCCAGCGCACCCGCATGCGCGGCGTGACACCGCCGCACATCTACACGCTGAAGCCGCGCGAGGCGCTGTTCCATGGCGTGCCCGCGCTGCGTCTGACCCCGATCGGCGGCGAGAGCGCGATCTACGGCCGCGACGGCCTGCTCGCCCACACCTTCATGCTCGGACCGAACGGCGATTCCAACGGCTGCGTGTCGTTCAAGGACTATTACGCGTTCCTCGACGCCTACCGCAACAAGGGCATCCGCAAGCTCGCGGTGCTGGCGCGGGTCGAGTAAGCTCAATCAATCGAGACGACGCAAAAGGGCCGCTCGCAGCGGCCCTTTTTCTTCTTGTGCGTCAGCCCGGCCAGCATTGTCCGCCGCCGTCGATCCGCAGCACCTGGCCGGAGACGAAGGCGCCCATGGGACCTGCGAAGAACTCGACGACGCGCGCGACCTCATCGACGGCGGCGATGCGGTCGAGCGTGCCAGTCTCGACCATCCTGTCGGGATCGACCGCGCGCGTGCCGAGGAAGCGGCCGGTGCGGGTGTCGCCGGGCGCGATGCAGTTGACGGCGATGTCGTAGGGGCGCAACTGGTCGGCGAGGCATCGCGTGTAATGCGTCACGCCGGCCTTCGACACCGCATAGATCGAGCCCTGGGTGCGTCCCTTGAAAGCGGCGACCGAGCCGAGCGTGACGATGCGGCCGCGCCGCCGCTCCATCATGCCCTTGGCGACCGCCTGGCAAGTCAGGATGGTCGAGAGCAGATTGCGCTCCAGCACCGCGCGCACATCGGCCTCCTTGATGTGGACTGCGTCGTTCGGATCGGGTTTGCCGCCCGCGGCCGCGATGTCACCGCCGGCATTGTGCACGAGGATGTCGATCGGGCCCAGCGCGGCTTCCGTCTCGGCAATCACGCGCGCGATGTCCTCGCCCTTGGTGAGATCGCCGAGCACGCGCTGGCTGCGGACGCCGAATTGCCGGCCGATCTCCTCGGCGACCGCAGTCAGCGTGGTGCCCTCGCCATATTCCGCCGGCCCGTTCTCGCGCATGCCGTGAATGCCGACGTCGGCGCCGAGGGCGGCGAGCTTCTCCGCGAAGGCGCGGCCGAGCCCGCGCCCGGCGCCGGTCACCAGCGCCACTTGTCCTGCCAATACCTTCCCGTCATGTGCTGCCATGATCTTCTCCTGTTTTGAATCCTAATCGGCCGCGAGGTCGAGGCCGATCGCCATGGCCTGCACGAGACACATCGGCGCGACCAGCGTGCGTAGCGCCGGCTCTGGCATGTCCTGGATTTCGAACACGACGCGTGCTCCCTCGACGATCGGGCTCAACAGGCTGTCGGTGATCGAGATCGTGGGGACGCCGCGCGCGACCAGTTCGGGAAACAGCCGCGCCGTATCCGGGTAGTAATTCCGGAAGCTGATCGCGACCAGTGCATCCTCCCCGGTTGCGGCATGCGACTGCTCGTGGATGCTGCCGCCGGTGCCGTCGAGCAGGACGACGCGCCTTCCGAGCTTGCGCAGCACGTAGGCGAGGTGGGTTGCCACCGGAAACGAGCCGCCGAGGCCGAGCAGATAGATGTCACGCGCCTTCGCAAGGATCGCGGTTGCCGCGTCGAGCTCGCGCGCATGGACGGACTGGCTCAGCGTGACCAGCGACGATTGCGCTTCCGAGACGAAGCGCGACAGCACCGCGGCCGGCTGGCGGCCGAGCACCGATTTCTCCTCGCTCTTCATACGGGCGAGCCGCGCCTTGTAGCTCGGCGCAACGCCGGCAACGAGGCGTGAGCGGAACACCTGCTGCATTTCGGTGAAGCCGCCGAAGCCGAGCGCATGGGCGAAGCGAACGATCGCCGACGGCGGCACGCCCGAGCGTTGCGCCACCTCCGCGACCGTGCCCAGGGCGACATCAGTCGGGTGATCGAGCACGAATTCCGCGATCTGCTGCAACCGGCCGGATAGCGCCCGGTGCCGCTGCGCAATCGCGCCGCGCAGCTCGTCGTAACTCATGGCGCCCTGTGCCTTGTTCATCGTTTCGGGTCTCCCGGATCGGTCGCCTGTTTAACGGCATTTCGTCGTTTAGATCAAATATTCCACTTTACATAACAAATGGAATGAATATTCTAATCGCACAAAAAAGCAAAAGACTTCGAAAACGGGAGGAAACGATGAGGCGTCAGATCTCACGGCGAAGCGTTTTGAAGGGCAGCTTGATGGCGAGCGTCATCGGCGGCACCGGCAGCTTCTTTGGGCCGTGGAAGGAGAATCACGCGTGGGCGCAAGGTGCCAAGCCGATCAAGCTCGGCCTGACCTGCGATGCCAGCGGCCAATACGGCAACAGCGGCCAGGATGATTTCCGCGGCATCAAAATGGCGATCGACGAGTTCAACGCCAAAGGCGGCGTGCTCGGGCGCCAGATCACCTTCATCACCGCGGATACTGAGACCACGCCGGCCACCGGCAGCCGCGTCGCCGAGCGCTTCATCACCCGCGAGGACTGCACCATCCTGATCGGCGCGCTGCATTCCGGCGTCGCCAACGCCATCACGCAGGTCGCCAGCAAATACGGCGTGATCTACATGAATACCAACTCCTCGGCGCCGAGCGAGGCCGGGGAGAACTGCTCGCGCGTGAAATTCGTCTGGGACGGCAACGGCACCAATTTCTCCAAGGCATCGGTCAAGAACGCGGTCGATTCCATCGGCAAGAGCTGGATGCTGCTGACCAACGACTATGTCTGGGGCCACACCACGTCGGCCGCGACCAAGGCACAGGTCGAGGCAGCCGGCGGCAAGATCGTCGACAATCTCCTGGTGCCGCAGAACACGCGCGACTTCACCGCTTATCTCCTGAAGATCCAGCAGGCAAAGCCCGACGTCGTCGCGACCGCGATCGGCGGCGACGACATCAAGGCATTGCGCGAGCAGGTGGCGCAGCTCAAGCTCGACGGCAAGCCGGCCTGGATCAACAACCAGCAGGACTGGCCCGACGTCTGGGGCGCGCCCGACAGCCTGTTCGGCGTGTTCGGCACCACCTGGTATCACAAGCTGCAGCTGCCGGGTGTCGCCGACTTCGTCAAGAAATGGCAGGCCGCCAACAAGGACGGTCCAATCCCGGTGCCGGGCAACGTGTCTTACAACGGCTACATGTCGACGCGCGAATTGCTCCGCGCGATCGAGCGGGCAGGGTCGACGAACAACGTCAAGATCATCAAGGAACTCGAGAACCTCAAGGTCTCGGCGACCGACCGCATGCAGCATTTCGACGCCTACATGGATCCGATGACGCATCAGATGCAGCAGACGATCTATTTGGCGCGGCGCAACGTAAAGCCGGCCGACAACACCGACCTGTTCGAGATCATCAGCTGGACCGAGCCAAAAGCGGCGGCGGATGACGCCGCACCTGGCAAGTGCAAGCTCGCGCCCTACGAGCAAGTGCCGACCGTCGATTCCTAGAGACGGTGCGTCATATCGCAGAACGAGCGGCGCGCAAATCGCGCGCCGCGCGCCCCGGCCATCCGTGTCCCGGGTGTGAGCAAATGTCAGTTGCGAGACCCAAACCTTGTTCGACCTTCTTCCGCATCTCCTCAATGGCCTGACGCTCGGCCTGTTGTTCGCGCTGATCGCGCTCGGATTCATGCTCATCGTCGGGCTGATGGAGCAGATCAACCTTGCGCACGGATCTCTGTTCGCGCTCGGCGCCTATGTCGCCATGCAACTCACCGGTCCGCGTCCGCCATTGCCGGCCGATCTTGCCAAGATGTGGCTCGCACTGCCGCTCGGCTGGCGCTACGCCGCGACGCTGGTCATCGCGCCCGTGATCGTAAGCCTGGTCGGTATGCTGATCGAGGTCTGCATGCGTCGCACCTACGGCAAGGATCCGCTTTACGGGCTGCTCCTGACCTTCGGTGCGGCGATGGTGATCGAGGAATTGATCCGCCTGGTTTGGGGCACGCGCGACTATGTGCTGCAGGTGCCGTCCGCCATCAATGGCGGCTTTCTGTTCGGCGATCTGATCTGGTCGACTTATCGCTTCTACGCCGCGGCCATCGCCGCCGGGATCATCGGCCTGGTCTGGCTGCTGATCGAAAAGACCTCGTTCGGCGCGACCGTCAAGGCTGGTGCCCATGACAGCGAGATCGTTCGCGCGCTCGGCATCAACCTGTCGCGGTTGCGCCTGCTGGTGTTCGTGTTCGGCACCATGCTGGCCGCGATCGCCGGCATCATCGTCGCGCCGATCTGGGGCATCCGTCCGCATATGGGGGTCGATGCCGTCATCCCGGCATTCCTCGTGATCGTGCTTGGCGGCGTCGGCAGTTTCTGGGGCGCGGTCGTGGCGGGGCTTCTGGTCGGACTGTGTGTCGGTCTTGCCGGCGCCTACGCGTCCGAATGGTCGCTGTTGTCGATGTACATCCTCCTGGTTGCCGTCGTGACCTTCCGTGCGCGCGGCCTGTGGGGCAAGAAAAGCGTGCTCGAGGCTTGAGGAATGATTGTGGGATCAAAATCGTCATCCGACGCCGCGCGCCTCGTCACGCCGACGATGCTGGTGCTCTGGCTGGTGCTGGCAACGGTACCGCTCTGGATCACGCGGATTGGGCTCTATCCCTATCTGGGAATCGAAATCCTGATCTGGTCGCTGTATGCGCTGGCGTTCAACCTGGTGCTGGGCACGGCCGGACTTCCGTCTTTCGGGCATGGCGCCTATTTTGGCATCGGGGCCTATGCGTTCGGGCTGTGCCAGCTCGATATCGTCGCCAATCTCTGGATATGTCTTGCCGCCGCAGCCGCGGTGGCCGGGCTAGCCGGGGTGCTGGTGGCGCTGTTCATCTCGCATCGGCGCGGCATCTACTATGCGTTCATGACGATCGCCTTTGGCCAGATCTTCTGGACGCTGGCGATCAAGTCGCACCGGATCACTGGCGGCGAGGATGGACTCCTCAAGATCAAGCGGCTGCCGGCCGATTTCGGGCTGGTGTCGTTCGACCTCGCTGACAATGTCGCATTCTACTATTTCGTGCTCGCCGTGTTCGCGGTCGGGACAGCCGCCTTGTGGCGACTTGTGCACTCGCCCTATGGCCGCGTCGTCGCTGCGATCAAGCAGAGCGAGGTGCGCGCGGCCCATCTCGGTTACAATGTGTGGCTCTACAAGGCATCGGTCTTCGCGCTGTCGGCTGCCGTGTCCGGCTTTGCCGGCGGATTGTTCGCGATGGCGCAGCTCGCCGCCTTTCCTGACGTGATGAGCCTGCATCAATCCGGTTACGTCGTGATGATGACTCTGGTCGGCGGCGGGCTCGTCAGCTTCTGGGGCCCGGTCATTGGCGTGTTTCTCTTCCTCACGGCCCGCGACGTGATCGGTGCGTTGACCAATGCCTGGATGCTCTATTTCGGTCTGTTGTTCATCGCCATCGTGCTGTTCCGTCCCGAAGGCATCGCCGGCGCGCTCTCGGCCGCCGTGCAGCGGCATTCGCTCGACGCGCTGCGCCGCCGCAGCACGTCAGCGATGCGGCTGTTGGTCGGAGGCGGGCAATGAGCATGATCGAGGCCGCAGGCGTGCACGTCCGTTTCGGCGATCGCGTCGTGCTGGAAAGCGTCGATCTCGCGGTTGCCGAGGGCGAGTTTCATGGCGTGATGGGGCCGAACGGCGCCGGCAAGACCACCTTCTTCAACGTCCTCACGGGCAGGGTGAAGCCGAGCCGCGGCAGGGTCCTGCTCGGCGGCGAGGACGTCACGGGATTGAGCCCGCACCGCATTGCCGCCAAGGGCATCGCCCGCTCGTTCCAGATCATGACGCTGTTCGACGAGTTCTCCGCCCGCGACAACGTCATGATGGGCCTGCCCGAGTTTCGCACCCGTGGCTTCGATATCGCCAATGCCGCAGCCGGCGATGGCCGGTTTGCGGCCAAGGCGTCCGAGGTGCTTGCGTCGGTGGGGCTCGCCGAGAGGGGGGACATCCGTGCCAAGGACCTCTCCTATGGCGACCGTCGCGCGCTGGAGATCGCCGTGGCACTGGCGCAGGCGCCGCGCGTGCTGTGCCTGGACGAGCCGACCTCTGGCCTCGGCTCCGACGGCGTGCAGCGCCTCGCCACGCTGGTCGCGCGCTTGAAGGGCAAGCTCACGATCGTCGCGATCGAGCATGACATGGAGTTCCTGTTCTCGCTCGCCGACCGCATCTCGGTGATCCATTGGGGCCAGGTGGTGGCGCGCGGCACGCCGCACAAATTGCAACAGAACGAATGGGTGCGCCGCTCCAATCTGGGGAAGTTCGCATGATCCTCGAAGTCGATGCGGTCGATACCTTCTACGGGGAGACCCAGGCGCTGTTCGGGGCCTCGCTCGCCATCGCCCAAGCCAAGGTGTTCGCGCTGCTCGGACCCAACGGCGCCGGCAAGACCACCATGCTGCGATCTATCCTCGGATTGACGCGCCCGCGCCGCGGCGCCGTCCGTTTCGACGGGCACGACGTGACGCACGATCCGACCCATGAGATCGCGCGCGCCGGCATCGGCTGGGTGCCGGACGACCGTCGGCTGTGCCCGACCTTGTCGGTGGCGCGCAACCTGTCGATCGCGCAGAAGCGCACGCGTTTTCGCAACTGGAGCGTCAAGGAAGCCGCAGCGATTTTCTCGCCGCTCGAATATCTCATGGAGCGCGATTGCGAGAACCTGTCGGGCGGCGAGATGCAGATGGTCGCCATTGCCCGTGCATTGGTCGGCTCGCCCGGGCTGGTGCTGTTCGACGAGCCGAGCCAGGGCCTGGCGCCAAAAATCGTCGGCGACGTGCTCGCCACGATCTTGCGCATGAAGGGTGAGGGCATCGCCTCACTCGTCGTGGAGCAGAATGCCGAGATCGCGCTGTCGGTCGCAGACCACGCCGCGGTGATCGACCGCGGCCGGATCGTCTGGACCGGCGAGGCTGCTGTCTTGCGCGATGATCGTTCGCTTCGGCAACGCTTGCTGGGAGTACAATGAGTGATACCGCTGCTCGTGCTCGATGATATCCGCAAGGTCTATACGAGGGGCCGTATCATCCGCCGTCCGACATTCACGCTTCAGGCAAACCTGTCGCTGGACGAGCCCGGTATCGTCGGCGTCGTCGGGCCGAACGGTGCCGGCAAGACGACCCTGTTCGAGATGATGACCGGCTCCAATGCGCCGACCTCGGGGCGCGTGCTGGTCGCAGGGACCGATATCCATGGGGTCAAGTATCGCGAGCGCGACCGGCTCGCGATCCATTATCACCAATCCTATCAGGTCAGGCGCTTCCGCAAGCGCGTTCCGTCCGCCTTGCTGGCGCCGTCGCCGACCCGGACGCCGCTGGTTCATCTGTTCGACGAGCCGCAGTTCAACCTGCAGGACGGCTATATCGGCTTCATGCTCGATTTCTTCCGCAAGCTGCGAGACGAGGGCAGGCTGGTCATCCTCTGCATGCACCCGACGGCGAGCTGGCACCTCGACATCCTGGCGGAGATCGCCGGGCAATTCCTGTTCGTGGCCGGCGGCGGGGTGACGCGGATGGCGGATTTCCGCAGCCTCACCGCCGAGCCGCGCTTCCGCACCTATCTCGGACCGGAGATGACGCGTGCCGCGGACGCTATCTGTCACCGATCGACGTAAAAGGAGGCTCCGTTGGCTTATTCGAATACCCAGCTTTTCATTGGCGGCACTTGGCGACCGGCCCATTCGGGCAACATCATCGAAGTCCGCAATCCCGCGACCGAGGAGGTGATCGGCACCGTCGCGCATGCCGGCCAATCCGACCTCGACGAGGCGCTGGCCGCCGCGGCTGCGGGCTTCAAGATCTGGCGCAATATCGCTCCATTCGAGCGCTGTCGCATCATGCGCAAGGCCGCCGCCATCATGCGCGAGCGTAACGACGAGATCGCGCCGCTGCTGACGATGGAGCAGGGCAAGACGCTGGGTGAAGCGAAGATGGAGGCGATGGCCGCCGCCGACGTGATCGAATGGTTCGCCGAGGAAGCCAAGCGCGCCTATGGCAGGCTGATTCCCGCACGCGGCCCCGGCATTTACCAGATCGCGATGAAGGAGCCGGTCGGCCCGGTCGCGGCGTTCACGCCGTGGAATTTTCCGATCAATCAGGTCGTGCGCAAGCTCTCCGCAGCGCTCGCTGCGGGCTGCTCGATCATCGTCAAGGCGCCGGAGGAGACACCTGCCTCGCCCGCGCAACTGATCCGTGCTTTTGCCGATGCCGGCGTTCCGGAGGGGGTCATCAACCTCGTCTATGGCGTGCCTTCGGAGATCTCCGAATATCTGATCCCGCATCCGGTGATCCGGAAGATCTCGTTCACGGGGTCGACGCATGTCGGCAAGCAGCTCAATGCGCTTGCGGGTCTGCACATGAAGCGCGCCACCATGGAGCTCGGCGGCCATGCCCCGGCGATCGTCTTCAAGGATGCCGATGTCGCGTCGGCAGCCAAGATTCTGGCGGCAGCAAAATATCGCAACGCCGGCCAGGTCTGCATCTCGCCGACGCGCATGCTGGTGCAGGACGACGTGTTCCGGCAATTCGTCGACCAGTTCGTCGACAGCGCCAAGGCGTTCAAGGTCGGCAACGGCCTCGATCCCGAGTCGAAAATGGGCTCGCTCGCCAATCCGCGCCGCGTCACCGCCATCGAGGGCATGGTGCAGGATGCCGTTGGCAGGGGTGCGAAGCTCGAGACCGGCGGCAAGCGCGTCGGCAACAAAGGCCATTTCTTCGAGCCGACCGTCGTGAGCGACGTGCCGAAGGATGCGCGCGCCATGAACGAAGAGCCGTTCGGCCCGCTCGCCCTGATCTCGCGCTTCCAGTCATTCGACGACGCGGTCGAGGAGGCGAACCGGCTGCCCTTCGGCCTGGCGTCCTACGCTTTCACAGGCTCCGCCAAGACTGCCGCCGCGGTCGGCGCGGCCGTGGAGGCCGGCATGATGTCGATCAACAGCTTCGGTCTCGCGCTGCCCGAAGTGCCGTTCGGCGGCATCAAGGATTCCGGCTACGGCTCGGAAGGGGGCACCGAGGCCATGGAGGGCTATTTCAACACCAAATTCATCAGCCAGACTGGCGTATAGCCGCGTCTAGCGCTTGACGAAGACCAGGTTGCAGGCACGCGCCTCGTTGCGTTTGCCGGTGCCACGGGTGCGATCGAACTGCGCATCGACCGTGAAGGCGTAGGGCGAGCCGGGCGCAACGTTATTGAGCGTGTATGCGCTTGCCCCGGTCGTGCCGCGCGCGCTCAAGGTCGTCTTGCCGTCGGCCGGGATCTGGCCGTCGATCTCCAGGCGGTTGGCGCCGTCCTTGCCCTGGACCTCGGCGTGAAACACGCCGTTGGTCACGGTGCCGGCCAGGGGCCGGGTGAAACCCTGCGCTTTGCCTGATGGCGGGCAGTTCAGCGTCACGTCCCAGTTGCCGTCGAATTCCTTGCTGCCGCCGGCCCGGGCGTTGGTCGCAGGCGCCAGCGCCACCTTCTGCTTCAGGCCGTCGATCCGGGCCTTGGCAAGGCTGGCGAAGCTGCAACTCGGAAACCGCGCCAGATGATCCTCGAAGGCGCTGAGGGTGCCGATGGTGTCGGCCGCCTTCCAGTGCGCCTCCGCGGATGCGCAAGGATCGACCTTCGGCGCGGCTTGCGGCGCGGCCGGCGCGACCGTGACCGACACCGGGCCGTTCAGGTAGAACTTGCCGATGATCGACAGCGACAGCTCCGGGAGCTGTGTCTTGCCGCTGGCGTCATAGACGTCGCTGCTGATGTCGCGAAAGATGTCGCCGATCTCGTGCGGCTCCTCGATGTGCTTGAGGAACGCCGTCGTGTAGGGGCTGTTGCGGCCGGTGCCGTCGGCTGCGACCTGGCCCGATTGCGTCGAGAACGAGACGATCGTGCCGCGCGGCGCTTCGACCTTCGACAGGCCGCGCCCGACCGAGGCCGCGCGCGTCGCAGAGCGCTTCAGCATGTCGGCCAGCGGATTGTCGCGGCAGGAATCGAGCACCAGGATGCGCAGGTTCTTGGCTTGCTGCAGGTCGTTCACGATGTCGTCGACCCGCACGAAACGCTTGAGGTCGGCCTCGTCGGTCAGCGTGGCGTCGACAGGCATCAGATAGTTCACGCCGTTGTACTGCATCGCATGGCCGCTGTAATAGAACACGGCGACGTCAGCCCTGCTCGCGGCGCGCGCGAAGCGGATGGTCAGGTCCTGCATGTCGGCCTGGCGCAGGTCGACGCCCTGGATCACCTCGAAGCCGCTGCGCTTGAGCGAGCTCGCGACGTCCTCGGCATCGTGCGATGGGTTGGGAAGTTGCGCCGTCGAGACATAAGCGCCGTTGCCGATCACCAATGCCACCCGCGTCTCCGCCGACGCAGGCCCGATGCAGAGCAAGGCGAAGAACGTCAGACAAAATCCGGTGGAGCAAAATCTGGAAAGAGCACTCATGAATGCCTTCCGAGGAAATATCGAAAATATCTCTCCAGATTAGCGCATGCGGCGCCGACTTCAATGCCCCCGCCGGGGAAACGCTCAGATTTCGCGACCGTGACGTTCCGTCACGCTGCCATCGCCTTGCGCAGGGCCATTTCGGTCGCAATCGCGTCCTGCACCGCCGGCCGCGTCTGCATGCGCGCGAGATAGGCCGACAAGGGCGGCCATTGCGCGATGTCGACACCCGCGGGTCGCAGCAGCAGCAAGGCCCAAATGAGGTGCGCATCGGCGACGGTGAAGCAATTGCCGACGAGGAATTCGCGCTCCGCCAGATGCGCTGACGGCACCGACAATGTCTGCGTGATCCTGGCGCGCGGCTTGGCGAGCGAGCCGTCGTCCTTGTACCAGAAGGTCGGAAACAGGAACGCCTTGTGGATCTCCGCGCCGACGAAGCTCAGCCATTCCTGGAGGCGATAGCGATCGGGATTGCCGAACTCCGGTGCAAGGCCTGCCTCCGGCTTCAGATCGGCGATGTATTGCAGCACCGCCGCGCTTTCCGTCAGGCGTTCGCCGTTCTCCAGCACCAGTACAGGCACCGCGCCCTTCGGCGACACATCGCGAAAATCGCTGCCGTCGTCCACGACCTGCTTGGTCCAGATATGGGCGAGGTGATAGTGCGCCTCGATCCCGGCCTCCATCAGCGCGATGTGGCTGGAGAGCGAGCAGGCCATCGGAAAGAAATAGAGTTGCAGCATCGCATGCTCCCTCAGACCAGCGCATCGCTTGGCGCGATGATCGCGAAGCGGTCCGACAGCTCGGCCAGCGCGACCTCGTGAATCGTCCGCGCGTCCAGCGTGCCACCGCGGCCGTCCGGCAGGTCGCGGGTGGCGCAAGCGTCGGCCGCGATCGTCGTCCGCAGGCCGAGATCGAGTGCCGCGCGGGCGGTCGAAGAGACGCACATATGGGTCATGAAGCCGGCCAGCACGATGTTCTTGCGCCCCGTAGCCGCAAGCCGGGCTTGCAGATCAGTGCCGGCGAACGAGTTCGGCAGCGCCTTCTCGATCACCGGCTCGCCTGCGAGCGGCGCCAGGCGATCGACGATCGCGCCGCGCGCAGCCTCGCGGTCGAACAGGCTGCCGGCGCGGCCCTTGTGCGCGACATGAAAGATCGCAGCGCCGCTCTCGCGTGCCCGCGCCAGCAGGCGCGCGGCCGCGGCGATCGCGGGCTGCGCATCGGGCAGGGCCAGCGGGCCGGCGCAATATTCGTTCTGGATGTCGATCAGCACGAGGCAGGCTTCATTGAGCTTCGGCGGATTGAGATCGGCGCCGGAGAGTTCGAGCAGGGTCTTGGGAGCGGTCATGCTGGTCAGGCCTTCCTGGGATGTCGGATGGCGTGACATTAGCGCGGCGGCGGCCTGCCATTGTGCAGGACTATTGCAGCAGGTGGCTGCAAATTTGCAGGAGGCGGTGCCGCCTGCTAAGCTCCCCTGGATGAATTGGGACGATCTGCGCATCATTGCCGCGGTGAGGGACGAGGGCACCTATGCCGGTGCCAGCGCGCGGTTGCGTGTCGACGAGACCACCGTCGGCCGCCGGCTGGCGCGGATCCAGCGCGATCTCGGCGTGCCGTTGTTCGACGCGGTGGACGGCCTACGGCGGCCGACACGGCATTGCGAGGCGGTGCTCGAACATGTCGGTGCGATGGCCGCCCATGTCGCGGCGATCGACCGCATCAAGGAGAACGAGGTGGGCCCGGTCGGCCGCCTGCGCATCGCCTCGACCAACGCGGTCGCCGAAGAGCTGCTGGCGCCCCGGGCCAGCAGCTTCCTGCGCGATCATCCCGGCCTGACCCTGCAATTCCTCACCTCCAGCGGCAACGTCAAATTCTCGCGGTGGCAGGCCGACCTCGCCATCCGGCTGCGCAAGCCGGAGAAAGGCGACTTCACCATCTCCAAGCTCGGCGATGTCAGGCTGTATTTCTTCGAGCCTGCCGACCGCAGCAGTGGCGAGCCGGTCGCCTGCGTCTATCCGGACGAGCTCGACACCATTCCCGAAGCGCAGTTCCTGCGCGCGAAGCGGCTGAAGAACGTGCGCTGCATCACCGACAATGTCCGTATCATCAGAACTATGATCCAGTCGCATCAGGCCGTCGGTGTGCTGCCTGAGCACAGCTGCGAAGGCTTGCTCGCCGACCGCAGCCTGCGCGCCACGCTGCTGTCGAAACGGCGCGACGTCTGGCTGCTGGTGCAGAACCATCTGAAGCGCGACGCGGCGACGCGTTTGACGATCGACTGGGTGAGGGCCTGCTTCAAGGATTTGTCGGCCGGCTGAGCGCTGGGGCATCCAGGCCTTCGGCTTGAACGCAGTCTGCGCGATCTGCGACCAAAATCACGGAACCCGGATTGCGCGCGCGCCAAGGTTGCGTAATCTTGCGGCGAGACTTGACCAGGGCAAGTGCATGACCACTCTTTCGGAATCGATCCAGCCCTCGAAGGCGCAATCGCGGGAATGGAAGGCCATTCTCGTCCTGATCCTGCTGGTGCCGGTGCTGTGGTCGCCGCTGATCCTGTTCCGTTTCGTCCTGTACCAGCCGTTCAGCATTCCCTCCAGTTCGATGGCGCCGACGCTGATGGTCGGCGACTACGTCTTGGCCGCGAAATATGCCTACGGCTACGGCCGCTATTCCCTGCCTTTCGCGCCGTCCTGGATTTCGGGGCGCGTCCTCGCCTCCGATCCGGACTACGGCGACATCGTCGTATTCCGCACGGCGAAGGACAATTCGGTCGACTACGTCAAGCGCGTGGTCGGGCTGCCCGGCGACCGCATCCAGATGCGGCAGGGCCGCCTCATCCTCAACGACCGTCCGGTGACGCGCACGGGGCTCGAAGACGGGCTCGCCGACAATGCCTGCGGCGGGGATGGCGGCGTCAAGGTCCATCGCTGGCGCGAGACGCTGCCGAACGGCGCCTCTTACATCACCAACGACTGCATCGATAACGGCTTCCTCGAAAATACCAACGTCTTCACGGTACCGCCCGGCCACTTCTTCGTGCTCGGTGACAACCGCGACAATTCCACCGACAGCCGCATGATGTCGAGCTTCGGCTTCGTGCCGATGGACAATCTCATCGGCAAGGTGACACGGATCTTCTGGTCGCTCGACGAAGACGGCGAGCCGCACATGGAGCGGCTGGGGAAGGTGAGGTGAGGCCTCGGAGTAATTGGGGTCTGTAGCCCGGATGGAGCGAAGCGTAATCCGGGACGACTGCCTGCGTCGCACGAGCTGTCCCGGATTGCGCTTCGCTCCATCCGGGCTACGGGCCACGTTTCCGCGTGAGGGTACCCCAAAACAAAAACCCCGGCATCGCTGCCGGGGTTTCGTAGGTCTCGAGAGGTCGCTGGACTTAGAAGTCCATGCCGCCCATGCCGCCGCCGGGGGGCATCGCCGGGCCGGCGCCGCCCTTCTTGGGCAGCTCGGCGACCATGGCTTCCGTGGTGATCAGGAGCGCGGCAACCGAGGCTGCGTTCTGGATCGCGGTGCGGACCACCTTGGTCGGGTCGATGATGCCCTTCTTGACGAGGTCGCCGTATTCACCGGTCTGGGAGTCGAAGCCGAAAGCGTACGACTTGTTCTCCAGGACCTTGCCGACGATCACCGAGCCGTCTTCACCGGCGTTGATCGCGATCTGGCGAGCGGGGGCCGACAGCGCCTTGCGCACGATCTCGACGCCGGTCTTCTGGTCGTCGTTCTTGGTGCGCAGGCCCTTGAGCTGCTCGGAGGCACGGAGCAGGGCGACGCCGCCGCCCGGGACGATGCCTTCTTCCACGGCCGCGCGGGTCGCATGCATCGCGTCATCAACGCGATCCTTGCGCTCCTTCACCTCGACCTCGGTCGCGCCGCCGACGCGGATCACCGCGACGCCGCCGGCGAGCTTGGCCAGACGCTCCTGGAGCTTCTCACGGTCGTAGTCCGAGGTGGTCTCCTCGATCTGCGCCTTGATCTGGGCCACGCGCGCCTCGATGTCGGCCTTCTTGCCGGCGCCGTTGACGATCGTGGTGTTCTCCTTGTCGATCATCACCTTCTTGGCGCGACCGAGCATGTTGAGCGTGACGTTCTCGAGCTTGATGCCGAGATCTTCCGAGATCGCCTGGCCGCCGGTCAGGATCGCGATGTCCTGCAGCATGGCCTTGCGGCGATCGCCGAAGCCCGGAGCCTTGACGGCCGCGACCTTCAGGCCGCCACGGAGGCGGTTCACGACCAGGGTCGCAAGCGCTTCACCTTCGACGTCTTCGGCGACGATCACCAGCGGCTTGCCGGTCTGCACCACGGCCTCGAGCAGCGGCAGCAGCTCGTTCAGCGAGGAGAGCTTCTTCTCGTTGATGAGGATGTAGGCATCGTCCATCTCGACGCGCATCTTGTCGGCGTTGGTGACGAAGTAGGGCGAGATGTAGCCGCGGTCGAACTGCATGCCCTCGACGACGTCGAGCTCGGTCTCGAGCGACTTGGCTTCCTCGACGGTGATGACACCCTCGTTGCCGACCTTCTTCATCGCGTCGGAGAGGAACTTGCCGATTTCGGCATCGCCGTTCGCCGAGATGGTGCCGACCTGGGCGATCTCGTCGTTCGAGGTGACCTTCTTGGAGTTCTTGACGAGGTCCGCAACGACGGCTTCGACCGCGAGGTCGATACCGCGCTTGAGGTCCATCGGGTTCATGCCGGCGGCAACCGACTTGGCGCCTTCGCGCACGATCGCCTGGGCCAGCACAGTGGCGGTGGTGGTGCCGTCGCCAGCCGCGTCAGCGGACTTGGAGGCGACTTCGCGCACCATCTGCGCGCCCATGTTCTCGAACTTGTCCTCGAGCTCGATCTCCTTGGCGACGGTGACGCCGTCCTTGGTGATGCGGGGAGCGCCGAACGACTTGTCGAGCACGACGTTGCGGCCCTTCGGACCGAGCGTGACCTTCACCGCGTTGGCGAGGATGTCGACGCCGCGCAGCATCTTGTCGCGCGCTTCAACCGAGAATTTGACTTCTTTGGCTGCCATGTGGATTTTTCCTTGAGGTATTTGATTGGAGGGAGAGAGGGGCTCTTAGGCCGCCTTCTTCTTGGAAGCGGGGACGTCCATGACGCCCATGATGTCGCTTTCCTTCATGATCAGCAGATCGACGTTGTCGATCTTGACCTCGGTACCGGACCACTTGCCGAACAGCACGCGGTCGCCGACCTTCAGGTCGATCGGGATCAGCTTGCCGGCTTCGTCGCGGCCACCCGGGCCGACGGCGACGACCTCGCCCTGCGAAGGCTTTTCCTTGGCAGTGTCGGGAATGATGATGCCGCCAGCGGTCTTCTCTTCTGCGTCGATGCGCTTGACCACGACGCGGTCGTGAAGCGGACGGAAGTTCATGCAGTCCTCCTAAGCAATTGCTCGGGTTGATGATTTCAGATTGTTAGCAGTCGCCGCCGGCGAGTGCCAGGCGGGCACTCCTGAGATAAGACAGGATTTTTGCGGGAGCAAGGGCTTCTAGCAGAAAAATAAGCACTCGATAGCGCCGTCTGCCAGAATGTCTTTACCATCGTTAACCGGATTTAGGGACCGTATTAGCACGGTGCCGCATCTGCTGCTAACGCATTGAATTTCAACAACTTGTTAAACTTTTGGGCTTGAGATGAGTTGTCAGTTTGCGTCACATTTCTCTCATGTGAGCGCATCAGTACCGGGTGGCTCGTAAGGCGCACACCGAACCAGGCCGCCCCTTGAATGCGCTCCTGCAAAGGAGGTTGGCATGGGCGTGCGGAGTGGGGGCGTTTCCGAGGATTTCCGGAAACAGATGCTGGGTTACGGGCTGACGACGGCACAAATTCTCTATCGGATGCCGGATCATCCCTCGCTGCTGCAGACCTACGTCTGGCAGAACTATGACATGTTTCCGAAATTCCCGGCGCTGAAGGACTTCCTGGCCTTCTGGCAGGAGAAGCTCGACGGCCCGCTCCATTCAGTCACCGTCGCGCATTCCAAGCTGATCAAGCCGGCCGAGCTGCGCGCCATCGACGGCGTGTTCCGGCTGCATTGAGGCAAGCAGCGCCTCGGATCTTGTAGGGTCGGCAAAGGCGCGCGCTTCGCGCCATGCCCCCGATCTTTTCCGATCGGCCACAGATGGGTGGGCACGCTCCGCCTTGCCGACGCTACGAAATCGTCGGTGGAGCTGCGGCAGAGCGAACGCGCTGTCCGCTCTATCGCTTGAGAAACAATCAGCCGCCGCTGCTGCAATAGCGCCGCCACATCGTGCGATAGGCCTCGTCCACTGCTCGCCCGTACGCGACGGGGTTGCCGGCAGCTGCGCCCCCGATCTTGTCGGGCAATTCGCGGCGCAATGTATTGAGCTCTTGAATCTCTGAGGCCCGCCGCGTTGCGATCTCGATATACGCCTCGTTGCTATCGGAGACCCAGTCCGGCAGGCCAAGCGCCGTGAGGATGGAGCCGGCAGCACGGCTGGGCAGGCTGTTGCCGAGTTTCGCGACCACCGGCACACCCATCTGCAGGGCTTCCCACGTGCTGACGCCGCCATTCTGCGGGAACGGATCGAGGCAGATATCGACGCGATTGAAAGCTGCCAGATGTTCGCTTCGCAAGGTCGCGCCGAGCAGCTCGACGCGTTCGGCCGGCACTCCGCAAGCCTCTAACCGCGTCAGCAGATTTTCGCGGACCAACTGGTCGTCCAGCGCAAGATCCTTGATCAGCAGCCGCGAGCCCGGCACCCGCTCGAGAATCCTGGACCAGACTTTCGCGGCCTCGTCCGAGATCTTGCTGATGCGGTTGAAGACGCCGAAGGTGACGAAGCCGTTCGAGATTGCCGGACTTGGCGCTCGCGCGATCCCGTCGGGCAGTGGCGTCAGTGTCACGAAGCACGGCAGGTCGACGACGGTTTCCGCAAACAGATGCCGAACGTCGTGAGGAATCGCGACGGGGTCCGAGATCAGATAATCGATCGTCGGCAGCCCGGTGCCCGTGCCGTGGCCCCAGCCATGGACCTGGATCGGCGCCGGCTTGCGCGCAAACACGCCGAGGCGGTTGCCTCTGGTGTGGCCGGACAGATCGATCAGGATGTCGATGCCGTCGGCGCGGATCTCGGCGGCGAGGCGGTCTTCGCTCCATTGCGAAGCGTCGCGCCAGCGATCGGCGATCTCCCGGAACTGGCCGGTCGTCGCATCCACCTTCGACGAGCAGGCGTAGCAGACGATCTCGAACCGGGTCCGGTCATGGTGTTGAAGAACCGGCATGAAGATCAGCGCGGCCGAATGCGCGTTGAAATCCGAAGAGACATAGCCGAGCACCAGGCGGCGATCCGGATCGCGGCTGTTGTCATGCGGTTTCGGCGCCTCTGAAGCGATTTTCGCGCCGACGCGGTCCCACCACACCTGGCGCGCCTGCTGATGCCGTTCGACGGTGGCGTCTCCTGCGAAGTCGAGCGTGAAGATCTTGTTGGAGATCGCGCTCTGCAGGTCAGGCTGGATGTCGAGGGCCCTGTCGAAACTGGCGAGGGCCTCCTCGACCCGGCCCAGTCCGGCGAGGCAGAGACCCAGCACCAAATGGGCCGGAATGGAATGAGGATCGATCGCGAGCGCCTGCTCGCAATCGTGCGATGCCTGGGCAATCTGCTGAATCTGGAGCAGCACGCCGGCCCGTGCGAGCCAGCCATTCGCGTCGTCGGGCGCGAGCGCGACGGCCCGATTGCCGTCCGCCAGGGCTTCGTCAAAGCGCTGAAGTTCCCGCAAAGCCGTGGAGCGGTTCGCGAGCGCCGCCGCATAGTCCGGCTTGATCGCCAGCGCGCGGTTCAAGCTTGCGACCGCCTCGTCATAGCTGCGCTCGCGGCAGAGCGCCCAACCCCGGCCGTTATGGGCTTCGGCAAGGTTCGGGTCGAGTGCGAGCGCCTTGTCGTAGCTATGCAGCGCCTCCTCGTGACGCTCCAGGGCCACGCTCGCGTTACCCAGATTGGAGAGGGTTACGGCGTGGTTGGGCCGCAAGGCGAGGGACTTTCGGTAGCTCGCGCAGGCCTCCTCGTGACGCCGTAAGCCGTTGAGGGCGATGCCCAGGCTCATATGAGCATCGGCAGATCGCGGATCCGCTGCGACCGCCCGGCTCAGCAGGACCTCGGCTTGATGATAGTTCTTGGCATCGGATTCCATGATGCCGAGCATGTGCAGCGCGACGATTTGGTTGGGCGCGAGCTGCAGGATTTGGCGATAAGCGGCCTGCGCCTCCGGCAAGAGCCCCATCTTGTGCAGCTGGAGTGCGTGGCCGAGCAGCGGCAACACTTCGGCTTTCTGCCGCTTCTGAAGCCGGGCATTCTGAAACGCACGCTGACCGACACTGTTGCCCATGAATCAAGTCCCCCAGAATCTCAGGGCGAGATTAATTCAGCGGGGAAACGAATACGAGATAACGGCCGCTCACCACGACAGCCTCGGACAAGCTACGATGGGTCGTCGACCGGCCAGCCTCGAGGCCTGCAATTGCTGCCGCGTCCAAGACTGGATAGTCTGCATTCGGGTCGTACCCGTCCGGCGGGGGCGGCCCGGATCAGGGAGGCAGACAATGGCCAAGCAGAAGGCATCAAGACCGGCAACGAAGACCGCGGTAAAGAAGCGGAGCGGCGCAAAGGTCGCCGCGCGCTCTCCGGCGCGCAAAGCGGTGAAAGCGAAAGTCCCCAGCGCGGCTCCGAAAAAGCCCGCGCGACCCCGGCAACGCATCGCGATCAGCCATCACCGCGAGGAAGACTTCAAGGCCGACGGCCTGCGCGCCTACGCCAAATATCGCGACCTCGGCATCGCTGCAGCGTCCCATGGTCTCGCGCAAGCGCATGTGATCCGCCTGCAAGGCCCCTGTAATCCGGCCGAGGTCTCGAAGCTGCACTTCCACGACGTCGAATTCCAGATGGTCTACGTGCTCAAGGGCTGGGTGAAGACCTACATGGACGGGCAGGGCGAGACGCTGATGAAGGAAGGCAGCGCCTGGACCCAGCCGCCGAAGATCAAGCACATGATCCTGGATTACTCCGACGACGTCGAGCTGCTGGAGGTGATCCTGCCGGCGGAGTTCAGGACGACAGAGTTGAAGGCGTAGACTCTCTCCTCGTCATTGCGAGCGGAGCGAAACAATCCAGATTATCTCCGCAGATGCATTTCTGGATTGCTTCGCTCCGCTCGCAATGACGGGGGAGGGTTTCTTCGTAGCCCGGATGGAGCGTAGCGCAATCCGGGGCCGCAGCCCGCGACGGTGCGTACTTTCCCGGACTACGCTACGCTCCATCCCGGCTACTGGCTTTTCGCGTTTGCAATGGCTTTTCGGGCGTTAATAGAACATGGTTGACATTGCACTCTCGGGCGGTCTTTTTCTGTATTATCGTCACCCGACATTTGAACTCCTTTGCACTGCGGGAGAAGCTTCTTCGGTCGACCTTTCGTTTGACGAAGCGCAAGCGCTTTTTGCGTCTATTGCATCAGCCTGTGAACGATTGGAAATTGTCCAGGTCAAACTTGACCGCTTGTCGTGGACGACAGATGCAAGACTGAATCCGAAACGCCCGGACCGCGTCATTGTAAAATTCAGCGGAGCGCTTGGCTGGGGGAATATTGGGTTGAATCGTCGCCATCTGCTTTCCGCTTGCCAGGAATTCGCAGATGCATTTGGGACGAACTGACGAGATTCAGACAGTTCGTACCTAGCTCAGCACCCCCACCACCGCCCCCATCAGACACGTCGTCAGCGTCCCCGACACGATCGACTTCAGCCCGAGCGCGTTGATCTCCTCGCGCCGCTCCGGCGCCATCACGCCCAGGCCGCCGATCATGATGCCGAGGCTGGCGAAATTGGCGAAGCCGCACATCGCATAGAGCATGATCAGGCGCGAGCGCGGATCGAGCGCGCCTTCCGGCAGCTTCGAGAAGTCGACATAGGCGATCAATTCGTTGAGCACCGTTTTGGTGCCCATCAGGCTGCCGGCCGTCACCGCCTGGTCCCACGGCAACCCCATCAGCCAGCACACCGGCGCCATCACGAGGCCGAGCAGACGCTGCAACGAGATCGCGGCGCCACCGATATGTGGCAAGAGGCCGAGCACGGCATTGACGAGATAGACCAGCGCCACCAGCACCAGCAGCATGGCAATGATGTTGATCAACAGCTCGATCCCCGCGCCGGTGCCCTTTACGATCGCATCCATCGTGCTGGACACCTCCGTCTCGGGATCCTCCAGCGCACCACCGGTGCGCCTGTCGGAGGTTTCAGGCACCATGATCAGGCTGACGAGGATCGCGGCCGGTGCGCCCAGCACGGAGGCGATCACGAAATGCGCGGCGGCGTCCGGGATGAGGGGAGCAAGGAAGGTCGCATAGAGCACCAGCACCGTGCCGGCGATGCCCGCCATGCCGCCGGTCATCACCAGGAACAACTCGCTGCGGGTCATCTGTGCGAGGTAAGGCCGCACGAACAGCGGCGCCTCGACCATGCCGAGGAAGATGTTGGCGGCGGTCGAGAGGCCCACCGCGCCACCGACACCGAGCGTGCGCTCCAGCAGCCAGGCCATGCCGCGGACAACAGGCGGCAGCACGCGCCAATAGAACAGCAGCGTCGTCAGCACGCTCATCACCAGCACGATCGGCAGCGCCTGGAACGCCAGGATGAAATCGGCGCCCGGCACCTTCAGATCGAACGGCAGGGTGCCGCCGCCGACATAGCCGAACACGAAGGCGGAGCCGGCGCGCGAGGCCGCGGAGATCGCGCCGACGGCGTCGTTGATGGCGCCGAAGGCGCGCGCGACGACCGGCAGCTTCAAGAGCACGATGGCGGTGACGAAGGTAGCGACGAGGCCGATCGCCGCCTGTCGCAGCGACACCGCGCGCCGATTCTCCGCCAGCGCGAAGGCGATCAACAGCAATGCGAAAATGCCGAGTGCCGATTGCAAGCGCAGCATGATGTCCCCAAACCCTCAATGATTATGGCCGCGGCTGCGCTGCAAAGGCAATGCCGGGGGATGGGGGACACCTCCCACTGTTGACAAGCGAGGCCGCCTCAGCCACGCGGGGGCCGTCGATATCAAAGGGGGCGGGCGGTCGAGGGTGACCCAAAAGACGATCCACGAGGCGATGCCAGAGCAGCCAATATCGGGCCAGCCGCCGGTCAGCGCCCGCGCGCTCCTCGCCCACCGCGCCTTCCTGTTCTTCCTGCTCTCGCGCAGCCTGTCGCGCTTTTCCAGCCAGATCGCGGCGGTCGCGAT
Organism: Bradyrhizobium sp. AT1; assembly: GCF_001590795.1. Lineage (GTDB taxonomy): Bacteria > Pseudomonadota > Alphaproteobacteria > Rhizobiales > Xanthobacteraceae > Bradyrhizobium. Next base: position 1,726,645 of record NZ_JXDL01000001.1, on the reverse strand, counting down.
CGGTTGGCAGATCTACGATCTCACCGGCTCGGCCTTCGATCTCGGCATGGTCGGCCTCGTCCAGTTTTTGCCGACTGCGCTCCTGGTGTTTGTCGCCGGCCACGCCGCCGACCGCTATGAGCGCAAGCGCGTGGTCCAGCTCTGCCAGCTCGCGGAAGCGGCAACCGCGCTCTATCTCGCCACCATCACCTATTTCGGCGCCGTCGGCGAAGTTCAGATCTTCGTCGCGACCTTCGTGCTCGGCATTGCCGGCGCGTTCGAAAGCCCGACCACGGCGGCGCTGCTGCCGGCGATCGCGCCGCAGGGATCGCTGCAGCGCGCCACCGCCGTCTCCAGCGGCGCGGCGCAGGTTGCGACCATCACTGGCCCGGCGCTCGGCGGCTTCGCCTATGCGATCGCCCCGCATCTCGCCTATGCCATCATGGTGCTGTTCTGGATCTTGGGGATGATCCTGACCGGCTTCATCCGGCCGCGCCCGCAGGCCATCGCGAAGGAGGGAGCGAACTCGGACAACATCTTTGCCGGCGTTCGCTTCATCCGCAGCAATCCCGCGATCCTCGGCACCATCTCGCTCGATCTGTTCGCGGTGCTGTTCGGCGGCGTCACGGCGCTGCTGCCGATTTATGCCCGCGATATCCTGCAGACAGGGCCGACCGGGTTAGGCGTGCTGCGCGCTGCGCCCGCGGTCGGTGCATTGCTGATGACCATGGTGTTGGCGCGACACGCCATCTCCCGGCATGTGGGCCTGCGCATGTTCCAGGCCGTCATCGTGTTCGGTCTCGCCACCATCGTGTTCGCGCTGTCGTCCTGGATGTGGCTGTCGGTGCTTGCGCTCGCGATCCTTGGTGCCGCCGACACGATCAGCGTCGTGATCCGCTTCTCGCTGGTGCAGCTCGCAACGCCCGACGAGATGCGCGGCCGGGTCGGAGCGGTCAATTTCCTCTTTATCAACGCCTCGAACCAGCTCGGCCAGTTCGAAAGCGGGGTCGCCGCCGCGCTGCTCGGTGCCATGCCCGCCGCCGTGCTCGGCGGCGTCGCCACCGTCGCGGTGGCGCTGCTCTGGATGAAGCTGTTTCCAAGCCTGCGCAAGGTGGAGAGCTTGGAGTAGGGGAGACAGTCTCGTGTCCCGGACAAGCCGCAACGCATCAGCGTTGCGGCGCAGAGCCGGGACCCAGCAGGCCAAGCAACAACTCGCGGCGCTATGGGCCCCGGCTCAGCAGCGCGTCATTTCATGCCGCGCAGCGTCCGGGGCACGGCCGTGGACAGAGCATAGGTAAATCAATGAGATCCCTACTGTGCATGGGGTTGTTTTCGCAATTTTAGTTCTAGCCCCGCCCGACGAACGGCATCTTGGTTGCCATCACCGTCATCGTCAGCACGTTGGCATCGAGCGGCAGGCCGGCCATGTAGGCGACGGCATCGCCGACCGCTTTCGCGTCCATGCGCGGCTCGTGCTTGGTGGTGCCATCAGGCTGCAGCACGCCGGGGCCGTTGACCATGCGATCGGTCATCGGTGTCGCGGCATTGCCGATGTCGACTTGGCCGACAGCGATGTCATACATGCGGCCGTCGAGGTTAGAGGCCTTGGTCAGGCCGGTGATGGCGTGCTTGGTCGAGGTATAGGCTGCCGAGAACGGCCGCGGCGCATGCGCCGAGATCGAGCCGTTGTTGATGATGCGGCCGCCGCGCGGGCTCTGGTCCTTCATGATGCGGAAGGCGTGTTGGGTGCACAGGAAGGGGCCGGTGAGGTTGGTGTTCACCACCGCCTGCCACTGCTCGAGGCTGAGATCCTCGAAATTGACGGCGGGCGCGCCCATGCCAGCATTGTTGAACAGCACGTCCAGCCGGCCATAGGTCGCCTTCACCTTGTCGAACAGCGCGGCGATCGAATCCGGCTTGGTCATGTCGGCGGTGACGCAGAGGCTTTGTCCCGCGGGGCCGAGCTTTGCGGTTTCCTCGAGCATGTCGAGCCGGCGCCCGACCAGCACCACGGTGAAGCCGATGTTCATCAGCGCCAGTGATGCGGCGCGCCCGACACCGGTGCCGGCGCCCGTCACCACTGCGATCTTCTTTGCTTCACTCATCGTTTCCTGCCTTTTCTTGCTGTCAGGTTTTCGGTTCTTTTTCGTTCTTGTAGGGCGGCCGCGGAATGTTCTGATGCGCGGCGCGCAGGGCCGCCGACCAGCGCGAGCGCAGATCGTGGAAATAGGGCTCGCCCGCCTCGATGCGGTGGTTGAGATCGGCCTCGCAGGCGTCGGCGCGCACCACCAGCACGTCGATCGGCAAGCCGACGCCGAGATTGGAGCGCATGGTCGAGTCCATCGAGATCAGGCCGGTCTTCAGCGCCTCGTAGAGCTCGACGTCGTAATGCATGGCGCGGTCGAGCACCGGCTTGCCGTATTTGTGCTCGCCGATCTGCAAATAGGGCGTGTCGGTGGTGCACTCGATGAAATTGCCGGCGGTGTAGACCATGAACAGGCGCATCCGGGAGCCCTTGATCTGGCCGCCGAACAGAAAGGAGACGTCGAAGGACACATCCTCGGATCTCAGCGCCGGCCCTTCGGTCGCGTGCACCGCCCGGATCGCCCGGCCGATGCGCTGGGCGGCCTGGAACATGGTCGGCGCGTTCATCAGCGTCTCGAGTTCGCCCGTGTTGGGGTCTTCCAGGCCTTCGGTCAGCGTCGACAGTACCGACTGGCTGATGGCGAGGTTGCCCGCGCTGGCGATCGCCATGATGCGCTCGCCGGGCTTGGAGAAGATGTGCAGCTTGCGGAAGGTCGAGACGTTGTCGAGGCCAGCATTGGTGCGGGTATCGGCGATCATCACCAGACCGTCCCGAACCAGGATTCCGCAACAATAGGTCATTTCCAGTCCCCGAACGCGTTTGCGCGGAATTACTAGCCAATTTCGCCGGTCCCTCCAACCCCCGATTCCGGCCGTCATTCCGGGGCGCGACGAAGTCGCGAGCCCGGAATCCATTCATCCGCAAACTCTGCGGCCCGATGGATTCCGGGTTCGCGCTGGCGCGCGCCCCGGAATGACAACCTGAGACAGCGGCCTACTCGGCGGCATCGACCAAAAACGCCTCGTCGACCGGCACGCCGAGCGCCGTGACCAGCCGGTTGGTCTCCGCGGCCATGCCGACGATGGCGAGCATCTCGGCATATTCGGCCTCGGTCATGCCCTTGGCCCGCGCGGCCGCGGTGTGCGAGTGGATGCAATAGCTGCAGCCATGCGCGATCGACACCGCGACATAGAGCATCTCCTTGACCTTGGGATCGAGTGCGCCGGGCGCCATCACCTCCTTGATGCTCTCCCACGTCCTCCGCAGCGTCTTCGGATCATGCGCCAGCGCGCGCCAGAAGTTGTTGACGAAGTCCGATTTCCGCATCTTGCGAATATCGTCGAAGACGGCGCGCGCTTCAGGGGAGAGTTCGTTGTCCGAAAGCAGCTTGACGGTTGCCATGGGTACCTCGCGGGGGACAATCTGATCCCGCGAGTGTAGCACGGCGTTGCATTTGGGCCGTTGCGCCTAGCCCTGCCGCTGTGACTGCGATTGCCCGCCGCGGCCGGCCGGCTCGACCTTGACCGCAACCGTCAACGTCTCCGCGCCGCCGCCATAGCGGGTACCGCGCACCGGGGCCGCACCGAGATAGTCGAGCCCGATCGCGACGCGGACATGGGCGTCGGTGGCGCAGATGCTGTTGGCGGGATCGAAGCCGACCCAGCCGAGATCGGGCACGAAGGCCTCCGCCCAGGCGTGCCCGGCGTCCTGATGCGAGAGCCCGTCCGCGCGCAGGAAGTGGCCGGAGACGAAGCGCGCCGGCACGCCGCCGGCGCGGGCGCAGGCGATGAAAATGTGCGCGTAGTCCTGGCAGACCCCGCGCTTGAGCGTGAACGCCTCCGCCGCCGAGGTGCCGCTGTGGGTGGGATCCTCGTCGAACGTCATGTGATCGGCGATCTGGCCCATCAGCGTATGCAGGAAGCCGAGCGTGTCGCTCTCGGCCTCGCTGCGCAATTGGCGCGCAACCGCCATCATCGCGGGATTGACGGAGGTGAGATCGGTTGAGCGCAGGAACATGCCGGCCGGAAAGCGCTCGTCAGTCCCGCGCAGCACGCCGCCGGTGTCGTGGGTCTCGATCAGGCCCTCGGCGGTGATCTGGATGTCGCCGACCGGTCCGCAGGACAGCACATGGGTGACGTTGCCGAACGCGTCCTCGTGGGTGTCGAGCTTGGTGTCCGTGGAGACGTCGATCTGCCACTCCGCCACATATTGCCCGTCATGGCTGCCGGGCGTCATGCGCAGGATCTGGATCACGCTCGTGGCCGGCGGCTCGTAGCGATAGGTCGTGGTGTGCTGGATTCGCAGGCGCATGGTGGACCGTTGTTCTTGCGCCGTCATTCCGGGGCGGTCCGCAGGACCGAACCCGGAATCTCGAGGTTCCGGGTCTGGTCCTTTGGACCGCCCCCGGAACGACAGCAATGGGTCAGATCAAATACTGCTTCGTGATGATTTCGCCCAGCCTGGAATTGTCCGTAATGAATTCCTGAATGAATTCATGGACGCCGTGCTGGAAAATGTCGTTCATATTGCTGTGTTCCAGCCGGTTGCGGATGCCGCGGGCGTGGCGCTGGGCCGGGCCCTGGCGGCCATAGGCGACGCCGATCTGGTCGAGGTTTCGCGTGAGATTGTCGTAGCAGCTCGCAAGCGAGCGCGGCAGCGTGCCGTTGAGGATCAACAGGTCCGCGACCAGCCACGGTTTGAGCGTCTCGCGATAAACCCAGTGGTAGGCCGTCAGCGCCGACACCGAACGCAGGATCGAGCTCCATTGATAGAAGTCGAGCGGGCCGCCGACATGCTCTTCCTCGGGCAGCAGCACGTGATACTTCACGTCGAGGATGCGCGCGGTGTTGTCGGCGCGCTCCAGGTGCAGGCCGAGCCGCGAGAACCAGTAGGCGTCGTTGCGCAACATGGTCCGGTAGGCCGAGCCGTCGAAGCGGAGCGAGGTCTCCTGCACGAAGCGCAGGAATTTTGCCAGATCCTCGCGCGTCGACGTGCCCTTGCTCCAGACCTCCTGCAGCTCGATCCAGGCCGAGTTGATGGTGTCCCACATCTCGCTGGTCAGCGCGGTGCGTACCGAGCGCGAGTTCAGTCGCGCCGCCTCGATGCAGTTCCTGATCGAGGACGGGTTGTCGACCGAGAAGGAGAGATAGTCGACGACGTTGTGCTCGTTGGCTTCCTCGTATTTCTGGTAGAAGCTCGCGGCGACGCCGGCGGTCAGCAGCGCCGAGTCCCATTCGTTGGTCTTGCCGATATAGGCGGCGGGAAGCGCGGTGACGCGCAGGGTCGCATCGATGGTGCGCGCGAGATACTCGGCCCGTTCGACGTAGCGGGCGAGCCAGTAGAGGTTTTCGGCGGTGCGCGACAGCATCTGACTACTCGTCCAGGATCCAGGTGTCTTTGGTGCCGCCGCCCTGGCTGGAATTGACCACCAGGGAGCCTTCCTTCAGCGCGACGCGTGTCAGCCCGCCCGGCACGATGGTGATGCGCTTGCTGCCGGTGAGCACGAAGGGCCGCAAATCGACGTGGCGAGGCGCAAGGCCCGAGGCGGTGCAGGTCGGGCAGGTCGAGAGCGCCAGCGTCGGCTGCGCGATGAAACCCTCCGGCTCGCGCTTGAGCTTCTCGCGAAACGCCTCGATCGTCGCTTTGGTCGCGGCGGGGCCGATCAGCATACCGTAGCCGCCGGAGCCGTGAACCTCCTTGACGACGAGCTCGCTGAGATTGTCCAGCACGTAAGCGAGATCCTTCGGCTCGCGGCAGCGCCAGGTCTGCACGTTCTTCAGGATCGGCTCCTCGCCGAGATAGAATTTCACGATGTCGGGCATGTAGGAGTAGATCGCCTTGTCGTCGGCGATGCCGGTGCCGACGGCGTTGGCGAGCGTGATGTTGCCGGCCGCATAGGCCGACATCAGCCCGGGCACGCCCAGCACGGAGTCGGGGCGGAAGGTGAGGGGATCGAGGAAGTCGTCGTCGACGCGGCGATAGATCACGTCGACCCGCTTCAGCCCTTCCGTCGTCCGCATGAACACTTCGTTGTTCTTGACGATGAGGTCGCGGCCCTCGACCAGCTCGATGCCGAGCTTGTCGGCGAGGAACGAGTGCTCGTAATAGGCGGAGTTGTAGACGCCGGGGGTGAGCAGCGCGACCGTCGGCTCGCTGGAGGCGCTGAGCGGCGCGACCGAGCGGAGCGCGGCAAGCAGCTCGTCCGGATAGCGTTCGACCGGCGCCACCCTGTGGCGGGCGAACAGATCCGGAAACAGCCGCATCATGATTTCGCGGTTTTCCAGCATGTAGGACACGCCGGACGGCGTCCGCGCATTGTCCTCCAGCACGATGAAGTCGTTGGCATCGACCCGGACGATGTCGATGCCGGCGATGTGCACATAGACGTCGTGCGGCACCTGCTGGCCGTTCATCTCGGGCCGGAAGACGGGATTCTGGAAGATCAGATCGTCGGGTACGATCTCGGCGCGCAGGATGTCGCGGCCGTGATAGATGTCGCGCAGGAACATGTTGAGCGCGCGCACGCGCTGCTTCAGGCCCTTCTCCAGCAGCGCCCATTCCTTGCCCGACATGATCCGCGGGATCACGTCGAACGGGATCAGGCGCTCGGTGGACTCGGCCTCGCCATAGACCGCGAAGGTGATGCCGATCCGGCGGAACAGGAGCTCGGCTTCCTGGCGGCGATATTCGAGCGCCTCGGGAGGCGTCTCCTTGAGCCAGCGCGCCAGCTCCTGATAGGCGGGGCGAAGATCCCCACCGGGAATGTTCATTTCATCAAACGCGACTGCCATAGATCCCGACTTGTTTCCCCAGGCGTTGCGCCAATGGTCAGGCCGGAGAGGTCCTGGTGAAGACCGCAACGTCCCGTGGCCATGCGGCAAGAGTGCATGACTTCGAGGTGGTAGCAAGGGCCGGGCCAGCGCGATAAGCATGGACTGGCAGCATTTGCCGGGGATGGCCGGCGGCTTGCCTGAAAAAATGGCTGAGGACTGCTTATTTCGGCAGCAAAACCGCGTGACTTCAACGCGTTACCCCGGCAAAGTCGGCGCCACAGGTGAGGGACTTAAGGCATGAGCGAGATCGTCACGGCGGGTATTCTGGTCATTGGGGACGAAATCCTGTCCGGCCGGACCAAGGACAAGAATATCGGTTTCATCGCCGAATATCTGACCAATATCGGCATCGATCTGAAGGAGGTCCGGGTCGTCTCCGACGACGAGGCCGACATCATCGCGGCCTTGGATGCACTGCGGCATCGCTACACCTACGTCTTCACCACCGGCGGCATCGGGCCGACCCATGACGACATCACCGCCGACAGCGTCGCCAAGGCGTTCGGCGTCGGCATCGACCACCATCCGGAGGTCGTCGCCCGTTTCCGCGAGCGCTGGAGTGAGCAGGATCTCAACGAGGCCCGCCTGCGCATGGCCCGCATTCCCGACGGCGCCGAGCTGATCCAGAGCGCGACCATCCTCGCGCCCGGCTTCAAGATCGGCAATGTCATCGTCATGGCGGGCGTGCCGTCGATCATGCAGGCGATGATGGACATCGTCTCGCCCAAGCTGAAGTCGGGTGTGCGCATGCTGTCCGAATCGGTTCGCGCCAATGCGCGGGAGGGCGACATCGGCAGCCCCTTGCGGGCGATCGCCGCCGCCCATCCCGACACCATCATCGGCAGCTATCCGTTCATGGACGAGGAGCAGAAGCCCAACACCAACCTCGTGGTGCGCTCGCGCGATGCGGACAAGCTTGCAGCGGCGATGGCGGCGGTGAAGGACATGCTGGCGGGATTGAACATCACCCGCTAGCACAGACTTTGCCGGCAGACGAAGCAGGAGACGACGATGGCGGGTGAAGCACCGGAACTGAGCGCACAGGAGCGGGCGGGCAGGGCCTTTCCGGTCTCGTGGGATCAATTCCACCGGGATTGCCGGGCGCTGACCTGGCGGCTCAACGAGGTCGGTCCGTTTCATGCGGTGATCGCGATCACCCGCGGCGGCCTCGTGCCGGCGGCAATCGTGGCGCGCGAGCTCGGGGTGCGCGTGATCGATACGGTCTGTATCGCGAGCTACGATCACGACAAGCAGGGCGAGCTCCAGGTCCTCAAGGGCATTTCGGAGCAGGCCATGAAGCTTGGTGGCGGCACCGGCAAGGGCCTGTTGATCGTCGACGACCTCGTCGACACCGGCAAGACCGGCAGGCTGGTGCGCGAGATGCTGCCCGATGCGCATTTCGCCACCGTCTACGCCAAGCCGAAGGGCCGTCCGCTGGTCGACACCTTCATTACGGAAGTGTCGCAGGACACCTGGATCTTCTTCCCCTGGGACACCGCGCTGTCCTACCACCCGCCGCTGCGCGACGGCGCGGCGTGATCTTTTTTCACCTCGCCCCGCTTGCGGGGAGAGGTCGGATTGCATCGAAGATGCAATCCGGGTGAGGGGGAGCTTCCGCGAGTCCGTCTCTCATCATATCTGCGGATGCAGCCCCTCACCCCAACCCTCTCCCCGTAAGAACGGGGAGAGTGAGAAGAGCTGCACACCATGCCCCTGCAAAACCGCGTCACGCCGACCGGCGACATCGTCGCCACCCCGCATCGCGGCCTCTTCACCGGCAATCGCGGCATCATCCATGATCCCGCGACGAAGACACTGCTGAATAAGCGCTGGTCGTCGCCGGCGTGGATTACATGCCTGTGTGAATTCCGCGGCTGGCGGCGGCCCGTGATGGCGCGGCGGAGCTGGACCGAGCTGTTCTTCCTCGACGAAGCCACCGCCTTTGCCGCCGGCCATCGTCCCTGCTTCTTCTGCCGGCGCGAGGATGCCAACCGCTTTCGCGCGGCGTGGGAGACGGGGAATGGCGTGAGCAAAGCGAGTGCGAAGGCGATTGACGCCCAGCTCCACCTGGAGCGTCTGGATCATGGCCGCAAGCGCCTGCACGCGCTGCCGATGCCGATGGCAAAATTGCCCGACGGCGCGATGGTGCAGCAGGGCGAGGAGAGCCTTTTGGTGACGAAGGGACGGCTGTGGCGATGGTCGCCAGCCGGCTATGCCCGCGCCGACAACGATCTGGAGAGCCCGATGCTGCTCACGCCTCCGTCCACATTGCGGGCGCTGAGCGCCGGATATCAACCGGCACTGCATCCGACGGCTGCTCTGGACTAGCAGAGCAGCCTGCGGACCCCTGCCATTATCCCAGCTTCTCGCGCGCCAGCGCGGCGCCGGCGCCGAGCGCCATCAGTTTGGCCTCGGCGATCTCGCGCCGCATCGGCGCCATGCCGCAATTGGTGGTGGCAATGATGTTGTTCCTGGGCACGAATTTCGACACCGCGTCGATCACCTTCACGACATCCTCGGCGGTCTCAACCGTGTCGCTGGCGACGTCGATCACGCCGGCCTGCACGATCTTGTTCTTCAGGAGCGCGAGCAGGTCGAGCGGCACCTTGGAATTGCGGCACTCGATCGCGACCTGCTGGATCGGGCTGGCGTCGATCGCCGGAAAGATCTGCTCATACTGCCGCCATTGGCCGCCCAGCGTCTCCTTCCAGTCGGTGTTGGCCTTGATGCCGTAGCCGTAGCAGATGTGCACGGCGGTGGCGCAGGTCAGGCCCTGCGCGGCGCGCTCCAGCGCCTTGATGCCCCAATCGTTGACCTCGTCCATGTAGACGTTGAAGGCGGGCTCGTCGAACTGCACGAGATCGACGCCGTCGGCCTGCAAGGCCTTGGCCTCTTCGTTGAGCAGCTCGGCGAAGGCAAACGCCATCTTGACGCGATCGCCATAGTAGCGATCGGCAATGGTGTCGATGATGGTCATCGGGCCGGGCAGCGTGAACTTCAGTTTCTTCTTGGTGTGCGTGCGGGCCACCCGCGCCTCGAAGGCATGGACGCGATCCTTCAACCGCAAAGGCGCGACCACTTGCGGCACCATCGCCTTGTAGCGGTCCTTGCGGATGCCCATCTCGACCTTGTGGGCGAAGTCGATTCCCTCGATCTTCTCCAGGAAACCGTGGACGAAATGCTGGCGGGCCTGCTCGCCCTCGGTGAGGATGTCGATGCCGGCGTCCTCCTGGATCTTGAGCCAGATCAGGGTCGCGTCGCGCTTGGCGCGGAGCAGCTCGTCGCCTTGCGCCTTCCAGGGGGCCCAGAGCATGTTGGGCTCGGCGAGCCATTCCGGCTTCGGCAAGGAGCCGGCGATCGTGGTTGGAAACAGCATGGCGGCTCTCCCGGCAGGTTGTGTTGCGCCTCTTCCTGCCATGTCCTAACGTCGAGGTACAGAACAACAAAAGTCGGCCCGGAGCATGATCGGCAAAGGTTGACGCTCAGGGCCGGCACGGAGGTTTCGAAGAGGGGACCGTGCCAGCCCCCCTCGTCATTGCGAGCGCAGCGAAGCAATCCAGAATCTTTCCGCGGAGACAGTCTGGATTGCTTCGCTGCGCTCGCAATGACGGAGGAGAAGGCAGAAAAACGTAAAAAAGGGAAACGCCATGATCGAGTTCTTCTTCGACTGTTCCAGCCCCTGGACCTATCTCGCCTTCCACAATATTCAGCCGCTCGCCAGGGAGCTGGGCGCCGACATCGTGTGGCGGCCGATCCTGGTCGGCGGCATCTTCAATACGGTCAACCCGAGCGTCTATGCGCAGCGCGAGACGCCGGTGCCGCTGAAGGCCCGCTACATGAAGAAGGATCTTCAGGACTGGGCGCGCTCGGCCGGCCTTGCGATCAAGATGCCGCCGACGGTGTTCCCGGTGAACAGCGTCAAGGCGATGCGCGGCTGCATCTGGCTCGGCAAAGACATGGTGCCGTTCGCAACGGCCGTATTCGAGGCCTATTGGGGCGAGGACAAGGACATTTCGCAGGACGCGGTGCTGGCCGAGATCTGCAGGAAGGTCGGCATCGACGAGGCAAAGTTCTTCGCCGGCATTGCGGAGCAAGGCATCAAGGATCAGCTCAAGGCGAATACGGAAGAGGTGGTCGCCCGCGGCGGCTTTGGTTCGCCGACGATCTTCGTCAACAAGACCGACATGTATTTCGGCAACGACCGCCTGCCGCTGATCCGCGAGGCGCTGTTGCGCAGCAAGGCGAGCGCGGCCTGATGGTGCGCGCGATCGTCTGCCGCACGCTCGGCGAACCCGAGAGCTTGCAGCTGGAGGAGTTTCCGTCGCGCGACTTGAAGCCGGGCGAGGTGCGGGTCAAGATCCGTGCCGCCGGACTGAATTTCCCCGACGTGCTGATGGCCGCCGGACAATATCAGCTCAAGCCGGAGCTGCCGTTCACGCCCGGAATGGAAGCGGCCGGTGACGTCACCGAGATCGGCGCCGAGGCGAAAGGCGTTGCCGTCGGCGACAAGGTCATCGTCAAGATGCGCCACGGCGCTTTCACGGACGAAGTTGTGGTCACGCCGTCACAGCTCACCCCCAAGCCGTCGACGTTCGACTACGCGGAAGCTGCGACCTATCTTGCCGGCCATGGCACGGCCTATCATGCGCTGATCGATCGCGGCCGGGTCGAGCCGGGAGAAGTGCTGCTGGTGCACGGCGCCGGCGGCGGCACGGGATTGGCCGCCGTCGAGATCGGCAAGATGCTGGGCGCGACGGTGATCGCGACTGCGTCAAGCGACGAGAAGCTCGCCATCGCCAAGTCGCGCGGCGCCGATCATCTCATCCGCTACGACCGCGAGCCGTTTCGCGATGCCGTCAAGCGCATTACGGATGGCCGCGGCGCGGACGTCGTGTTCGACCCCGTCGGCGGCCAGGTCTTCGAGGACTCGATGCGCTGCATCGCCTGGGGCGCGCGGCTTTTGGTGATCGGCTTCACCGGGGGTATCGGCTCGGCGAAAACCAACCTGCTGCTGATCAAGGGCGCCAGCGTGCTCGGCGTGCGCGCCGGCGAAGCGGTACGAAAGAACCCTGCGCTCGGGCAGGTGCGCCTGAAGGCGCTGCTGCAATGGGCGGAGGAGGGCAAGCTGCGCCCCAACATCTCGCACCGCCTGCCGCTGCAGGACTATGCGAAGGCAATGCGGCTCCTGATCGACCGCAAGGCGATCGGGCGTGTGGCGCTGATGATGGACTGATCGGTGCCGACGACGTAGGGCGGGTTAGCGAAGCGTAACCCGCCGTTTTGCTTCAAGAGAAGAGGCGGGTTACGCCTTCGGCTAACCCGCCCTACGAACTTATTTGTATTCCCGTTCCGTCCACCACGGGAAATAATCCGGCATATCCGTGGACACCTTGTTCTTGAATTGCGCCGGACGCTTCTCCAGGAACGACACCACGCCTTCTTTCACGTCGTCGGAGCGGCCGCGGGCGTAGATGCCGCGGCTGTCGACCTTGTGGGCTTCCATGGGATCGTCCGCGCCCATCATGCGCCACATCATCTGCCTGATCAGCGCGACCGAGACCGGCGCGGTCTTCGCGGCAAATTCCTTGGCGAGTGCCCGGGCGGTCGGCAGCAGATCATCCGGAGGCACGACCTTGCTGACGAGGCGGCCGGCAAGGGCTTCCTGCGCCGGGAAGACGCGGCCGGAATAGCACCATTCCAGCGCCTGCGAGATGCCGACGATGCGCGGCAAAAACCAGCTCGACGCCGCCTCCGGCACGATGCCGCGCTGGGAGAACACGAAGCCGAACCGCGCGGCATCCGAGGCAATCCGGATGTCCATCGCGAGCTGCATGGTGACGCCGATGCCGACCGCAGGGCCGTTCACCGCGGCGATCACCGGCTTCAGGCATTTGAAGATGCGCAAGGTCACCTGGCCGCCGCCATCGCGCACCTGGGGATCGCTGTAATCGACCTTGCCGTCGGCAAGGCGCTTCACCGGTCCGCGCCGCGCGTCGCGATCGAACGTGTCGGCGCCAGAAGAGAGATCAGCACCCGCGCAAAAGCCGCGCCCTGCGCCGGTGACGATGATGGCGCGGACGTTGTCGTCCTTGTCGGCGGCATCGAACGCGTCGATCAGCTCTGCTTGCATCTGCGCGTTGAAGGCGTTGAGCTTGTCGGGCCGGTTCAGCGTGATGGTGAGGATCTGCTCGGCGACCTCGTATTTGATCGTCTCATACGCCATGGTGGTTTCCTTCCGCCTGTTTCTTTGTCGTTCTCTCTAGCACGTCATTCCGGGGCGCGCGAAGCGCGAGCCCGGAATCCATGTCTCCACACCAATTGTGCGGATGAATGGATTCCGGGCTTGCGCCAAGAGGGCGCACCCCGGAATGACGACAGTGCGACTATTTCGCAGGCGGCTTGGGCCAGGGCCGCTGCGGGCCGCGCAGGCCTTCAAAGGCCTTGGCCATGCCGAGCACGCCGATGTCGTCGAAGCGGCGGCCGACGATCTGGACGCCGATGGGAAATCCCTTGGGGTCGAATCCGCCGTTGATGGAGACGGCGGGGTTCTCCGACATATTCCACGGCACGGTATAGGCGATGTGCTCGAACGGCTGCATGGGATCGTTGGTCGGAGAAGCCCAGTCGGCCGGATAGTTCACGTTCGGTGCGGTCGGCGAGATCACATAATCGAGCTCGCAGAACAGCTTCGCCGCCGCCGCGCGGATCGCCATGGTCTGGTTGAAGCCGCGGATGACGTCGACGCCCGACAGCTTCGCGCCGGAGGCACCCCATTTGAAAATGTAGGGCAGCACCTTGGCCTGCTCGGCCGGCGTCAGCTTGGACAGATCGTCCCACATCCGCGCGCGCCAGAAATTGTCGAGGCCGTCGAGCATCTCGCGGGTGAGAATGCCGTCGACCTCGGTCACGACGCTGCCAGCGGATTCGAACGCCTTTGCGGCTTTCACTGCGACGTCGCGGACCGCTCGTTCTGCCGGCAGGCCGACGCCGGCATCGAGCATCAATCCGATGCGCAGTTTGCGCGGAGATTTTTCGAGACCCTTCCAGTTGAGCGGCTCGGCCGGCAGGCTCATGCCATCGCGCCGGTCGGGCTTTGCGATCACGCTCATCATCAACGCGCAATCATCAACCGTGCGGGTCATGGGACCGGCGACGCGGCCGAGATAGGTGGGATCGATCGGCACGCGGCCAAAGCTCGGCTTCAGGCCGACGAGGCCGCACCAACCGGCGGGCAGGCGGACCGATCCGCCGATATCGGTGCCGAGATGCAAGGGACCGTAACCGGCCGCCGCAGCAGCGCCGGCACCTGCACTGGAGCCGCCGGGGTTCTTGGAGAGATCCCAGGGATTGCGCGCGAGCGCATGGAAAGAGGAAAGCCCGGAGGACAGCATGCCGTAGTCGGGCATGGTGGTCTTGGCGAAGATGATGCTGCCTGCCTCGCGCAGCCGCGCGGCGGGCGGAGCGTCCTTCTCGGCCGGGACGAGCTTGACGCTGGCTGCGCCCAGCGGCACCGGCACGCCCTTGGTCGCGATGTTGTCCTTCACCGTCACGGGGACGCCATCGAGCGCACCGGACGGCTCGCCGCCGGTCCAGCGCGCGGTCGAGGCCTTCGCGGCTTCGCGCGCGCCGTCGGGGTCGAATGCATAAAGCGCCTTCAGATGCGGCTCCCACGCCGCGACATGCGCGAGCACGTCGTCCAGCACCTCGCTCGGCGAGAATTGCTTGGCGCGATAGCCCGCGATCAGATCGACCGCGGACAGATCGTGCAGCGAGGTGACCGCATCTTCGACGTTCTTTTTAGGCATTGCCACCCACCGGCATGCGGGTCTCGATGATGCGGGCGAACATGCTGGCGCCGATCGGCAGGATCTTGTCATCGAGCACGAAGCCGGGATTGTGCACCGGCACCGAGCCGTCATGGCCGACCCAGAAATAGGCGCCGGGAATGGTCTGCAGCATGTCGGCGAAATCCTCGCTGCCCATCTTGGGCTGGGCGCGGGTGATCACGTTGGCGGGGTCGACGATGGTGCGCGCGACCTCCTCGACCACCTTGGACTGCTCGACCTGGTTGACCAGCACGTCGAAAGTATCGCGGATGTCGACGTCGATCACGCATTGATAGGCGCTGGCGATGCCGGCGCAGATCGTGCGGATGCGTTCGGCGATCAGGGTGCGGACTTCCTTCGAGAAGGTGCGGATGGTGCCGCACAGATGTGCATCGCCGGGGATGACGTTGTAGGCGGAGCCGGCATGGATCTGGGTGATCGAGATGACGGCGGCCTGCAGCGGCTCGACGTTGCGGCTGACGATGGTCTGGATCGCCTGCGCCAGCGTGGTCGCGATGATCACCGCGTCCTTGGAACGCTCGGGCATCGCGCCATGCGCGCCATAGCCGGTGATGCGCAGGTCGAAGAAGTCGGCGCTGGCCATCGCCGGGCCCGGCAGGATCGCGATCTCGCCGTGGTTGAGGTCGGGCGCGTTGTGCAGGCCGTAGAGCTCGTCGCAGGGAAACTTCTCGAACAGGCCGTCCTTGATCATGGCGCGGGCGCCGCCGAGGCCTTCCTCGGCCGGCTGGAAGATCAGGTGCACGGTGCCGTCGAAATTGCGGGTCTCGGCGAGGTAGCGCGCGGTGCCGAGCAGCATGGTGGTGTGGCCGTCATGGCCGCAGCCGTGGAAGCGGCCGGGGATTTTCGAGCTCCATTTCAGATTGGTGTTCTCTTCCATCGGCAGCGCGTCCATGTCGGCGCGCAGGCCGATGCGCTTGCTGCCCGAGCCCTTGCCCTTGATCACGCCGATCACGCCGGTGCCGCCGAGACCGCGATGCACCTCGATGCCCCAGCTCTTCAGCTTGTCGGCGACGATGCCGGAGGTGCGCACTTCCTCGAAGCCGATCTCGGGATGGGCGTGGAGGTCGCGGCGGATGGCAGTGAGTTCGTCGGCATAGCCGTCGATGCGCTCGAGTGTGGGCATGTGGTCCTGTCCGGTTAGCGTGAGGAGGGCGTGAAAACGGGGCCGTTCGGCTTGATGCGGATGCCCGGGCGCAGGCGCGTCCAGGGCAGGGACGCGGTGTCGGCCGGCATCGCGCCGGGCGCGGCACAGATCATCAGGCTCGCAGCGATCGGTTCGAAATCGGCGCGGAAATGCACCGAGCTCTTGTTGACCAGGATCTTCTCCTGCGTCGGCTCGATGCCGACATAGCGGTACATCGCCTGGTCGGCGAGCTGCGCCTTGTGCGAGCTCACCACGACCCGGACATCGCCGATGCGAAGGCACGCGGAGGGGCCCATCTCCATTTCGCGGCCGCCATAATAGGGGCCGGGCGCGATGAAGCGGCCGTCGGAGAGTTTCTCGACGACGAAGGTCTCGGTGTAAGGCTCGTCACCGGGAATGCCGGACTTGCCGCCGAGCGACAGCGTCACGGTGGCGCCGACGCCAGCTGCGTGTGCTGCCTTGGCCGAGACCGGATCGTAGATCGCGCCGGTAGCCGCGCTCGCCTTGTTGCGCACCAGTGCGCGCAGCATGCCCGTGGTGTCGGAATCGCCGCCTGCGCCGGGATTGTCCTGGGTGTCGGCAATGATGATCGGCTTGCTTGCACCCTTCGCCAGTTCCATGGCGTGACGTACACCATCGTCGGGCGACCATATCCGGCCGTCGAAATCGTCCTCGTGGCTTTCGATCAGCTTGACGATCGCATCGGCCGCGCGATCGGCATCTTCCTGTGTTCTGCCATAGGCGAACACGCTCGGCCCGCAATCGCGGAAGTCGGCGGCAGGGAAACCGGGCGCGAAGGAGAGCGTCGGAACCGCATCGCTTTCCAGCGCGGCAAGCTTTTCGTAGATGCCCTTGGTGGGGAAGTCATTGGTGCATTGCCAGCTGATCGCGATCAGGAACGGCAGTTGCCGGAACGCCTTTGCGAAACGCTGCTTCGTCTTCAGCAGCAAAGCGAGGTGTCTCGCGGCAGCGCGGCCGGTGTCGGCCATGTCGACATGCGGATAGGTGCGGTAGGCGATCAGCGCGTCCGCATGTTCCATCATCTCGGGCGTGACGTTGGCGTGCAGGTCGAGGCTCGCGACCAGCGGAACATCCTTGCCGATGACGCGGCGCACGCGCGCCAGGATCTCGCCTTCACCGTCGTCGAGATGCTCGGTCACCATCGCGCCGTGCAGGTCGAGATAGACGGCGTCGAGCGGTCCGGCGGCTGCGATGCCGTCGACCATCACCTTGACGATGCGCTCGAAGGCATCCTTGGTGACGTGCGCGGAGGGGCTCGCCCCGCAGGCGATCGTCGGAACGAGTTCCCAGCCGTTGACCTCGGCGCTGTCGACGAAACCGGCCAGGCCGACATTGATGCGCCGCATCACCTTCAGCACGTCCTGGCCTTCCGTCATCGCCGGCCAGCCGCCGCCATGCTGGAAGTCGGCGAAGGTCGCCTTGGTGGGAGCGAAGGTGTTGGTCTCGTGCAGGAAGCCGCCGACGGCGATACGTGTCATCAATTCAAGTCCAGCGTTGGAGAGTGCGCGACGTTAGCCTTGGCTCCGCGCAGAGAGCAAGGCGAGAGGCCATCGCGCCGCGCATGGGGTCAGATCGTTTTGGGAATGCTGCGTCCCACACTCCGCCGTCATTCCGGGGCGCGCCACGCGGCGCGAGCCCGGAATCCATCGTGCGACGGAGTCTGCGGCCTGAGGGATTCCGGGCCCATCGCTTCGCGATACCCCGGAATGACGACGAGAGAGTGGAATTACGCGCTTGCGGCCACGGCCTCCGCCACCGGCCGGAAGTTCGCAAAGTCCCAATTGCGGCCGGGAGCCGCATCCAGCAGTGCCTTGGTGTAGGCCTGCTTCGGATGCGTCAGCACTTCGCCGGCGGGGCCCTGTTCGACCACGCGGCCGTGCTGCATGACAACGACCTCGTCGCAGATCTGCGCTGCGACGCGCAGATCGTGGGTGATGAACAGGATGGCGATGCCGAGCCGCTTCTGGATCTCGTCCAGCAGTTCCAGCACCTGCGCCTGCACGGAGACGTCGAGCGCGGAGACCGCTTCGTCCGCGACCAGAACGTCCGGATCGAGCGCGAGCGCGCGCGCGATGGCGATGCGCTGGCGCTGGCCGCCGGAGAACTGGTGCGGATAGCGTGACACGGCGTCGGCCGGCAAGCCGACCAGCTCGAGCAGCTCGCGGGCGCGCTTGATCGCATCGGCATGCGCGACGCCGTAGTTGATCGGGCCTTCCGCGATGCTCTCGCCGACGGTGACGCGCGGGTTGAGCGAGCGGTAGGGGTCCTGGAACACGATCTGGATCTTCTGCCGGTGCGGCTGCAGCAGGCGGCGCGAGATGTCGGCGATCTCGCGGCCGGCAAGACGAACGCCGCCGGAGGTCGGGTCGATCAGGCGCACGATGCAGCGCGCGACCGTCGACTTGCCCGAGCCGCTTTCGCCGACGATGCCGAGCGTGCGGCCCTTGCGCAGCGTGAGCGTCACCTTGTCGGCGGCGACGACCTCGCGGCCTTTGCCGAAGAAGGCGCGCTCCTTGTAGACCTTGCTGAGCTCGTTCGCCTCGAGCACCACGGGCTCGCGGCTCTCCTCGCGCGGCGGCCGCGGCACCAGGCTCGGCACCGACGCGAGCAGGTTGCGGGTATATTCCATGGTCGGATTGCGCAGCACGGTCTCGAGCGGCCCGGTCTCGACCAGGCGGCCCTGCCGCATCACCGCGACGCGGTCGGCGATCTCGGCGACCACGCCCATGTCATGGGTGATGAACAGCACGGCCGTGCCGTGATCGCGCTGCAGCTCGCGGATCAGGGACAGGATCTGCTTCTGCGTGGTGACGTCGAGCGCGGTGGTCGGCTCGTCCGCGATCAGCAGCTTCGGCTCCAGCACCAGGGCCATCGCGATCATGATGCGCTGGCGTTGGCCGCCGGAGAGGCGGTGCGGGTAGGAAGCGAAGATGCGTTCGACCTGGGGCAGGTGGACCTGCTCCATCATGTCGAGAATGCGCTTCCTGCGCGCCCTCGCATCGAGCTTGGTGTGCGCGCGCAGCACCTCGTCGATCTGGCGGCCGACCGGCACGACCGGATTGAGCGCGGTCATCGGCTCCTGGAAGATCATCGCCATCTGCGTGGCGCGCAGCTGGCGCAACCGGCGGTCGGTCGCGGTGAGGATCTCCTCGCCGACCAGCTTGACGCTGCCGGCGGTCGGCACCAGCGTGCCCTTCGGCAACAGGCCCATCGTGGTGAGCGAGGTCACCGACTTGCCCGAGCCGCTTTCGCCGACCAGGCACAGCGTCTCGCGCTCATGCACCTGGATCGAGATGCCGTCGATGATCTTGGGCCCGCCCGGCTTCTTGCCGACGGAGACGACGAGGTTGTTGATGTCGAGGATGGTGTTGGTCACGTCAAATCTCTCCGCCGTCATTCCGGGGCGCGCGTCGCGCGAGCCCGAAATCCATCGGGCTGCATCGTAGGTGTGAAATGGATTCCGGGCTCGCGCCAAGGGGCGCGCCCCGGAATGACAGTGCTGATCTCACTTCCCCTCCCGCTGCTTCATGCGGGGATCGAGTGCGTCGCGGGCGGCGTCGCCGATCAGATTGATGCTGAGGATGGCGATCGAGAGCAGCAGGCCCGGCCAGAAGATCAGCGACGGCTTGATCTGGAAGTACTGGCGGCCCTCGGCCATGATGTTGCCCCAGGTCGGCGTCTCCGGCGAGATGCCGGCGCCGAGGAAGGACAGGATCGCCTCGGTCAGGATCGCGGAGGCACAGACATAGGTGCCCTGGACGATCAGCGGCGCGATCGTGTTCGGCATCAGGTGCCGCCACATGATCTTCGGCAAGGACGAGCCGACCGAGATGGCGGCCTCGACATAAGGCTCCTCGCGCGCCGACAGCACGACAGAGCGTACCAGGCGCGCCACGCGCGGGATCTCCGGAATGGTGATCGCGATCAGCACGGTCCAGAGGCTGGCACCGGACAGCGACACCACGGCGATCGCGAGCAGGATGCTCGGCATCGCCATCAGGCCGTCCATGACGCGCATCAGGACGGCATCGACCAGCTTGAAGAAGCCGGAGACGAGGCCGATCGCGAGCCCGATCACGATCGACAGGATCGCCGAACCGATGCCGATCAGCAGCGAGATGCGGCCGCCATAAAGGACGCGCGAGGCCAGGTCACGGCCATAGGCGTCGGTGCCGAGCAGGAATTGCGCGGACGACGGCTTCAGCCGCTGCGACGGCGCGAGCTGGATCGGATCATGCGGGGCGATCAGCGGCGCCAGGATCGAGATCAGCACGATCAGCGTGAGCAGGACCGTCGCCGTCGCGATGATCGGCGTCGAGGTCAGGAACCCGAAACGCGGCCGCAGCGGCGCCGTGATCGGAATGGACGACTGGGGAAGGGTATCGACCGACATGTTTATCCTTGCCTCAGTACCGGATCCGGGGATCGAGCAGGGTGTAAGCGACGTCGATCAGAAGATTGACGACAACGTAAATGAGCGAGGTCAGCAGGATCATTGCCTGGATCACCGGATAGTCGCGCGCCAGCACCGCATCCACGGTGAGGCGGCCGATGCCGGGGATGTTGAACACGCTCTCGGTGACGACGACGCCGGAGATCAGCAGCGCAAAGCCGGTGCCGATCACGGTAATCACGGGCACGGCGGCATTGCGCAGCGCGTGCCGCATCATCACGGCGACCTCGTTGATGCCCTTGGCGCGCGCGGTGCGGACGTAATCCTCACCGAGCACGTCGAGCATCGCCGCGCGCGTCATGCGCGCGATCAGCGCAATGTAGATGAAGGAGAGGGCACAGGTCGGCAGGATCATGCGTTCGAAGAACGCGCCGAAGCCGGCGCTGATGCTCTTGAAGCCCTGCACCGGTACCCAGCGCAGCTCGAGCGCGAATACTTCGATCAGGACATAGCCGACCACGAATACCGGCACCGAGAAGCCGAGCACGGAAAGCCCCATCACGAAACGGTCGATCCAGGTGCCGTGCTTCCATGCCGCAATCACGCCCAGCGGCACCGCCACGATCACGGCCAGGATGATGGTGCACAGCGCGATCGAGATCGACGGCTCGACGCGCTGGCCGATCATCTTCATGACGGGCAAGTTGGAGATCAGCGAGGTGCCGAGGTCGCCGTGCAGCAGCTTGTTCACCCAGGTGATGAACTGCACGATCAGCGGCTCGTTGAGGCCGAGCGAGGCGCGGATGCGCTCCAGACGTTCGGGCGTCGCGTTATCGCCGGCGAGGATCGCCGCGGGGTCGCCAGGGGTGAGGCGGAGCAGGAGGAAGACAAACAGCGCGACGACGCCCATCACGGGCACGGCGGCGAGGGTTCGGCGAAGGAGATATCCGAGCAAGTTGGATTCCGTCAGATTAGAGTCAAATCGGCGGCAGCCGCGAGGTCTGTTCTGCCACTAGCCTAACATTTCAGCAATTCCCGTGCCATCCGGGCCACAGTTTTTGCAGTGCGGTCAGCTGATTTCCGCGCCCTTGGATTTGGCCGTCATTTCCGGGTTCGTGCTTGCGCGCCCCGGAATGAGACAGCCTGGACTACGAGACAGCCTAGACTACTCCAGCGTCGCCAACAGTCCCGCCATCAAGCGGCCGCGCTCGACCAGGCTCTCGACCTCGATGAACTCCTCCAGCGTGTGGCCGTTACCGCCGCGCACGCCGAGGCCGTCGAGCGTCGGGATGCCCATTGCGCCGGTGAAATTGCCGTCGGAGCCGCCGCCGGAGCTCGCATGCGGTAATTCCGCGCCAAGAGATTTGGCGATGCCGCGCGCCTTTTCGTACAGTGCCATCGTGCCGGCATCCGGCTCCCACACCGGACGCGTCACCCCGCGCGTCACCTTGAAGGCGACATCGTTGGTCGTGCCTGACAGCGCCAGCATCCGCTCGACGCCGCGGTCGAGATCGGCCTGCCGCTTGGCCATGGAGAGCGCTTCGCCGGTCGCGGTCGTGGCAACGCAATTGACCCATTGCCCGCCATGCACGACGCCGACCGAGAAGGTGCAATCCTCGCTCGTCATGGCGTCGATGTTGAGAATCTGCCGCGCCATCTCGCGGATCGCCGAGCGTCCCGCCGACAGCGTCGCGCCGGCGTGGCTCGGCCGTCCAGTCGCTTCGAGATTGAATCGCGCAATCGCATAACGTCCGGTGGTGACGCCGTTGTCGGCGCGGCCGGGCTCGGGCACCAGCACATATTTGTTGCGCGCGGCCTCGGCTTCGATGATGTCGCGCGTCGAGGGCGTGCCGACTTCCTCGTCCGGCGTGAACAGCACGGTGATCGGCAGCGGCGTCGTGAAGGATGCGCGCGCCAGCTGGCGGATTGCTTCCAGCGAGAGATAGTTGCCGCCCTTCATGTCGTAGATGCCGGGACCGTAGCACTTGTTGCCCTCGCGCCGCCATTTCAGCTTCTCGATGGTGCCGACCGGGTGGACGGTATCCATGTGGCCGGCGATCAGGATGCCGGGCTCGCCCTGCTTGGGGTGTGGAAAGCGCGCGCGGATCACGCCGCCGAAGCCGTTCCGGCCGGCGATGCGTTCGATCGTCGCACCCATGATCGCCATATCCCGCGCTGCGATATCGAGCATGCGGTTCACGGCACCAGCGTCCCAGGTCGGGCTTTCGCATTCGACCCAGCCGCGCAGACCTTCGAGCATTGCCTCGGAATCGAAAGGTAGATTGGCTGGATTCATCTCAATGTCTCTCAAGCTTTGAAAGGTGGAACGCGCATTGCATTGCTGCGCGGCAGGACGAGTGGAGAGTGTTGTAGAGCCAAACCGATCGTTGTGGAGCCCGTGCCCGCGCCGCCAGGGCTTGCAGCGAAACCGGATTGACGCGCTCGGCACTGTCTGCAAGTCTCGAAAGATAAAGGCATTGCATGAGGTTAGTTCGCCTAGGGAATGAACCACATGCTCAATCAATAACCTGCCTTTGAACAGTTTCACGTCAGGAGACACTTTTTATGTTGCACTTCATGCGCCGGGGGCCTCGCGCGTTCGCCTCCAAACTTGCGCTATCGGTCGTCGCGCTTTCGACGGCGCTGGCTTCGCCCGTGCTCGCAGCAGGCAAGACTATCACGGCGGTGATGCATTCCGATCTGCGCATCATCGATCCGATCTTCACCACGGCCTACATCACGCGCGACCATGGCTACATGGTCTACGACACGCTCGTTGCTCCCGATTCGAGCTTCAAGATCCAACCGCAGATGGCGGACTGGAAGATCTCCGACGACAAGCTGACCTACACCTTCACCCTGCGCGACGGCCTGAAATGGCATGACGGCGCACCGGTGACGGCGGAAGATTGCGTTGCTTCGCTGAAGCGCTGGGCCGCCGTCGACGGCATGGGCCAGAAGCTCATGGACTTCACCGCGAGCATCGAGGCGACCGACGCCAAGACCATCACGCTGAAGCTGAAGGAGCCCTACGGCCTCGTGCTGGACTCCATCGGCAAGCCGTCCTCGCGCGTCGCCTTCATGATGCCGAAGCGCCTCGCCGAGACGCCGGCGGACAAGCAGATCCCCGAGCAGATCGGCTCCGGCCCCTTCAAGTTCGTGGCCTCGGAGTTCCAGCCCGGCGTGAAGGCGGTCTACGTCAAGAACACCGACTACGTGCCGCGCAAGGAGCCGGCGAGCTGGACCTCCGGCGGTAAGGTGGCGAAGGTCGACCGCGTCGAGTGGATCACCATGCCGGACTCGCAGACCGCGGTGAACGCGTTGCAGTCGGGCGACATCGACTTCATGGAGAACCTGCCCTACGACATGCTGCCGGTGCTGGAGGCGAACAAGGAGCTCACGATCGAGGTCTCGAACAAGTTCGGCTTCCAGACCCTCGGCCGGATGAACTTCCTCTATCCGCCGTTCGATAACGTGAAGGTGCGGCGTGCTGCGCTTCTGGCCATGAACCAGAAGGACGTGCTCGACGCCCTGGTCGGCAATGCCAAGTATCAGAAGATCTGCGGTGCTTTCTTCGTGTGCGACACGCCGTTCGCGACCGATGTCGGCGCCGAGACCCTGATCAAGGGCAACGGCATGGCGGAAGCCAAGAAGGCGCTCGCCGAGTCCGGCTACGACGGCACCCCGGTCGTGATCATGGCGCCCGGCGACGTCACCACGCTGAAGGCGCAGCCGATCGTGGCGGCTCAGCTGTTGCGCGAGGCCGGCTTCAAGGTCGACCTGCAGGCGACCGATTGGCAGACGGTGGTGAGTCGCAGAGCCAGCCAGAAGCCCCCGAAGGAGGGCGGCTGGAACATGTTCTTCACCAACTGGGTCGCGGCCGACGTCTCCAATCCGATCGCCAATCTCTCGATCGGCGGCCAGGGCAAGAAGGGCGGCTGGTTCGGCTGGGCGGAAGACCCCAAGATCGAGCAGCTCAAGGACGCCTTCGTCCGCGCGCCCTCGGTCGACGAGCAGAAGAAGATCGCCGCCGACATCCAGAAGGAAGCCTATGAGCAGGTGATCTACATCCCGCTCGGGCAGTACCTGCTGCCGAGCGGCTGGCGCAAATCGCTGACCGGCGTGCTCGACGGCCCGGCAACACCGCTGTTCTGGAACATCGACAAGTCCGAGTAAGGGACAGTCCTATCGAGGAAAGGCGCACCGCGCGCCTTTCACCCCGAACGTTACGCGGCGCCGCTGTCAGCAGCGGCGCCGCGCGCCAGCCGCTCGCCAGGAGAACGTCAATGTTCCAACTCATGCGTCGGGGGCGTCGGTCGTTCGCCTCCAAGCTCGCGCTTTCGGTCGCGACACTCTCGGCACTGGCCTCGCCAGTTTTTGCCGCAGGCAAGACCATCACCGCGGTGATGCATTCGGATCTGCGGATCCTCGATCCGATCTTCACCAGCGCCTATATTTCGCGTGACCATGGCTACATGGTCTACGACACGCTCATCGCGACCGATTCGAATTTCAAGGTTCAGCCGCAGATGGCGGACTGGACGGTCTCCGACGACAAGCTGACCTACACCTTCACGCTGCGCGACGGGCTGAAGTGGCATGACGGGACGTCCGTCACCGCGGAAGATTGCGTGGCTTCGCTGAAGCGCTGGGCGGCCGTCGACGGCATGGGCCAGAAGCTCATGGACTTCACCGCGAGCATCGAGGCGACCGATTCCAAAACCATCACGCTGAAGCTGAAGGAGCCTTACGCGCTGGTGCTGGAATCGATCGGCAAGCCGTCCTCGCGGGTCGCTTTCATGATGCCGAAGCGCCTCGCCGACACGCCGGTGGACAAGCAGATTCCCGAGCAGATCGGCTCCGGCCCCTTCAAGTTCGTGGCGTCGGAATTCCAGCCCGGCGTGAAGGCGATCTATGTCAAGAACACCGATTACGTGCCGCGCAAGGAGCCGGCGAGCTGGACTGCAGGCGGCAAGGTGGTGAAGGTCGACCGCGTCGAATGGATCACGATGCCGGACGCGCAGACCGCGTTGAACGCGCTGCAGTCGGGCGACGTCGATTTCATGGAGAATCCCGCCATCGAGATGGTGCCCGCCATCGAGGCCGACAAGGGACTCAAGCTCGAGATCCTGAACAAGTTCGGATTCCAGACGGGCGCACGGATGAACTTCCTTCATCCGCCCTTCGACAACGTCAAGGTTCGCCGCGCGGCGTTTCTGGCGGTCAAGCAGAAGGACGTGCTCGATGCCCTGATCGGCGATCCCAAATATTACAAGACCTGCGCGGCCGCCTTCATCTGCGACACGCCGTTCGCGACGGAGGTTGGCGGAGAGACGCTGGCGAAGGGAGGCGACATGGCCGCGGCCCGGAAGGCGCTGGCCGAATCCGGCTATGACGGAACACCTGTCGTGCTGATGGCGCCGGGCGACGTGCTGACGCTGAAGGCGCAACCCATCGTCGTCGCGCAGCAGCTGCGCGAGGCCGGCTTCAAGGTCGACCTGCAGGCGACCGACTGGCAGACCGTGGTGAGCCGGCGCGCCAGCCAGAAGCCCCCGAAGGAGGGCGGCTGGAACATGTTCATCACCAACTGGGTCAGCGCCGACGCGGACAATCCGATCACCAACGTCGCCGTCGGCGGGCAGGGCAAGAAGGGCGGCTGGTTCGGCTGGGCGGAGGACGCCAAGATCGAGCAGCTCAAGGATGCCTTCGCTCGCGCCGCCTCGCTCGAGGAGCGAAAGAAGATCGCGACCGAGATCCAGAAGGAGGCTTACGATCAGGTGCTCTACATGCCGCTCGGCCAGTATCAGGTGCCGACTGCCTGGCGTAAATCGCTGACCGGCGTGCTCGACGGTCCCGCAACGCCGGTGTTCTGGAATATCGACAAGTCCGAGTAAGCGGAGGCAGACGGGTGCCTTTGTGTCTTTACCAGCGGCGCCGCTGCCTTCAGCGGCGCCGCTCTGTTTTGTCAGCTCTGCGTCAGCTTTGAACGGGGAAGCTTTTAACCCTTCTGATTTCCAGCCATTGCTATTTGTTTCAATCTTGAAATAGATGTGTCGTCCTTACGCATCACATCGTTTCTTAGTCCGATTCCCGTGCCAATCGATTTTGCATTCCAGGCGATGGCCAAACGGTCCGATCGCGCCCCGGCGCGTTGGCGGCTTCCTTTCCTGCGTTGGCTGGATGGCGTCGAGGCGGGTTGGGCCGTCCCCCTTCTCGTCGGCTGCTTCGTTGCGATCTGGACGCTCTATCTGGCGATCGCCTATGCCGGCGGAGGCCTGCACCCCGATACCCTCGAGGCCTGGGCATTGGGGCGGCATTTCGCCTGGGGCTATCACAAGCATCCGCCCCTGAGCGGCTGGATCGCCGCAGGCTGGACCTCAATCTTCCCGCTCAGCGACTGGTCGTTGCAGTTGATGGCGATGGCCAATGCCGGGCTTGCGCTGATCTTCGTCGATCAAATCGCGCGGCAATTCGTGACCGGGCACAAGCGCATCCTGGTGCTCTTGCTCCTGATGCTGACGCCGATCTATCAATTCCACGCCCAGCGCTTCAATGCCAATTCGGTGCTGCTCGCGGCCTGGCCGCTGGCGACCTGGTGCTTCCTGCGCGCATTCGAGACGCGGGCCCCGCTGTGGGCTGTCGCGGTCGGATGCACGACCGCGCTGGCCATGGTCGGCAAATATTACTCGATCTTTCTCGTCACGAGCTTCGCGCTTGCCGCGCTGGCACACCCGGCGCGACGCGCCTATTTCACCTCCGCCTCGCCCTGGATCTCGGTCGTCGTCGGGCTCGCCGCGCTATCACCCCACATCTATTGGCTCGGGACAACGGGCGCGTCGACTTTCACCTACGCGCTGGCGCATGCCAACGGCAGCGTTGCGACGTCGCTCGGCGAGGCGAGAAACTTTCTGCTGGGGCTGGCGGCGGCGATGAGCATGTCGGTCCTGTTCTGGGTGCTCGTCGCGGGAACGCGCTTGAAGCAGTTTCCGTCCGACTTCGCGGCGATGAGCCCGGGCCTGCGGCTTCTGTTTTACGTCGCTATCGGCACGATCGTGCTGCCGATCCTGACCTCACTCGCGATGGGGACTGATCTGCCGTCGCTGTGGGCGTTGCAGGGCCTGTTCCTGTTCACCATTCTCGTGGTCTGCGGCACGAGCTACCCGATCGAGCGCTTCTACACGGTCAACCTGACCGTGATCGTGGCCGGCGTCGGGCTCGCGGCCGTCCTGATCGCCGCGCCGATCCATGCCGTCTACCGAAACGATCGCGGTTATGAGGAGGGGCGCAATCTCTACGCTCCGGCGGCCGGAGAAGCGACGCGCGCATGGCGGGAGCTGACCGGCGTGCCGTTGAGCGCCGTGAGCGGTGATGGTTCGCTGGCCTTCGCCACCGCGTTCTACGGCGCCGATCATCCGCCTCATGCGGGCCCGTTCGAGTACGTGCCGACGCTCGGCTTGCCGCGCAGGGCGCCGCTCGAGCGCGGTTGGGCCGCGCTCTGTTTTCGCGACCAGGAGCTTTGCACCCGATGGATGGAGTGGGCGTCCTCCCGGAACGGAAACGTCGTCAGGCGTGAGTTCACCGTGCAGGCCACGTTGTGGGGCCGGCCGGGTCTGACGCGCGAGGTGGTTGTGTTGATGGTGCGCCCTGGGGACACGACCCCGAACAGCGCCGCCGACGATTTCAGCGCCAGCCGGCGCGCGACCGAATAGCGGCCCTGCTCAGCAGTGGCTGTCGCGGACCTGCTCGAGCCCCTCGCTGGCAAAAGGCGTCGTGAAGGTAGCCGGCCCAGTGCCGGGTTCGGAACGTTCCGCCCGCTGCCGCTCTACGTCGCTGTGATCTTCGCGGTGTTCCAGTTCCATTGCAGCGGCCTCTCAGAAATGCTGCAGGACAACATCGCGGCCGCCGGGAAGTTCCTCAAGCGATCGGGTGGTGATGCGGCTTGAACAGCCGGCCCTTCTCGACCACCAGCACGATCGCGAGTGCGGCAAGCGTCGACAGGAAGAAGCCGACCGAGAACGGCAGCAGCGTGCCGTCGAAGCTTTGTCCGATCGCCATGCCGACCACAATTCCGATCAGCGTCGTGATCGAGCCGTAGAGCGAGGAGGCGGTGCCGGCGATGTGGCCCTGCGGCTCCATGGCGAGCGCAGTGAAGTTCGCGACCATCATGCCGAACGAGAACATCATCAAGGCCGAGAGCGCCATGAACAGGGCGAGCGGCAGCATGTTCAGGCTTTCCGTGATGAGGAGGATCGATGCTACGACGGCATAAAGCGTCAGCGCGCCGTGGGAGATCACGCGCATGCCCAGCCGACCGACAAGTCGCGCATTGAGGAAACCGGCAATGGCGACGCCGGTCGCGATTGCGGCGAAGGCGAGAGGGAAATAATGACCGAGGTGGTAAATGCCGGTGAAGACCTGCTGCGCCGAGAACACATAGGCGAACAGCGCCCCCATGACGCTGCCTGCGGCCATCGCGTAGCCGATGGTCTGCCGATTGGTCAGGGTCTGTCGGAAGGCGGAAAGTATATCGGCAGGAGCAAGCGACCTGCGTTCAGACTCGGGCAAAGTCTCCGGCAGACGCAGCACGCTCCAGGCGAGGGCGAGCAGGCCATACAGTGCCAGCACGATGAAGATGCCCCGCCATTGCGACACCAGCAGCACCGCCTGTCCGAACGACGGCGCAACCACGGGCACCGCGATGAACACCATCATCGCAAGCGACATCACGCTCGCCATCCTGCGGCCGACATAGCAATCGCGCACGATCGAGGTCGCGATCACACGTGTCGCCGCGGTGCCAAATCCCTGCAGCGCGCGCGCCAGCAACAATGTTTCGAACGAGGGCGCGGCGATCGCCAGCACGCTCGCGATGGCATAGACCGTCATTCCGCCGAGCAGCACCGGGCGTCGCCCGAACCGGTCTGACAGCGGTCCCATGATGAACTGGCCCGCGCCGAAACCCATCAGGAAGGTCGACAGCACCAGCTGGAGATGGTTGGCGACGGGAATCTTGAAGGCTGCCCCGATATTGGGCAGAGCCGGCAGCATCATGTCCATCGCAAGCGGATTCAGCGCCATGATGGACGCGATCACGATGACAAATTCTGGAAAGTCCATGGGGCGGTGTCCAGAGGACACCCATGAATCGGCATTGACGTCGGACAAGAAGTTCACCTCTGAAATCGAGCGACTTTATCCATCGCCTATGCTGCATTGCACAACCCATGTTTCGGGATGGCTGGCAGGCGGAACAGGGGCGAACAAGAATTGGTGAGGGGGAGTCAGACCCGCCGGGCCGCCCCGAAGCGCAACCTTGCGATGGTCCGGAAACCGGTGATTCACCATTCCAGCTTAAAGCTCGGCGCCGGACGAGGCTGTTCGATCCCGCGGGATGAAACGGAAACGCATCCTGTCCACTGTGGCGGCTGATTGCCGGCGCCAATGCGGCGCCCCATCGAACCAGGCCGAAAGGTATCCGTTTGTGTCCGACGTGACCGATGCAGCACGATGGTTGGGAGTCTCGACCGACCCGGCTGCGGGGCGAAGGACCTGGCTGGCCTGCCTGATCGCGCTGACGGCGCTGTTGGTGCTCGGCAATATCGCCAATTATGCCCGGCTCGATCTGAACTATGGCTGGGATCTTCACGTCAATTGCGCGGCGGTCGATGCGCATGCCAGGGGGCTCGATCCCTATTTCGTCAAGAACCTGAAGGTCACCACGCTCTCCTATCCCTATTTGCCGGTGACGCTGGATGTCTTCCGCCCGTTCTGCACGGGTGGTCTTTTCGCCGGTCACTATATGGCCGTCTATTTCGTGCTCGCGGTGCTCTGCGGGCTGCTCTTGCCCGGTCTCGGCCGAACGCGCACGCGTGCGCGCGACGTTGCGCTCAGGGTGCTGTGCGCGCTCGGCGCTTTCGTCGGTTTCGAATGGGTGCACGTGTCCGGAAACTTCGCGATCCTGAGCGGGGTGCTGACCACGATCGCGTTGATGCTTCTGCTGCGCGCGCCGGCCGACGGAGCGTCGGCGGACCCAAGCTTTGCCTTGCGCCTCGCCGGCGCTGCGCTGCTTGGCCTTGTGACGTCGTTCAAGCTGGTGTTCTTCCCCGTGCTGGCTGCGCTCTATTTTCTGCCGCTGCCGCGTGGACGCAAGCTGGTGCTGATCGCCGTGGCGGCGTTCAGCTTCGCCGTGCCGATCCTGATCTCGCGGCTGTCGTACCCAGATCTGTTCGCGAGCTGGCTGCTTGCGATTGCGGGACAGATTCCCGGTCAGCACTCGGTCGATCTCGTGGAGGTCAATCCGTCCCTGCTGCTGCTCGCGCAGAGCCTGATGGAGCACGCCGGCATCCATGGCAGGCCCGCCGTGCTCGCAACCTATGCGCTCGCGGCACTCGCCCTCGTGCTCGTGCCGTTCGCCTTGTCCGTCCTGCGCGTGGCTGCGGACCGGCCCGTGCGGGAAGGGGGCTCGCGCCTGCTGCAGCTCGACCGTTGGCTGATGGATCATCCCCGCGCGGCCACGCGCATCACGGTGCTGGCGATGTTTGCACTCTATCTCTGCTCGCCGCGCCTCAAGGAATACGGCTTCTTCGAGCTTGCGCTCTATGCCGCGATCCTCGTCGTCGACCTGCCGGTCCGTCCGCTCGCCGCCTTTCTCGCCATGGGCCTGCTTGCTCCCTCGATGATCTCGCTGGCAGGGACCGCGATCGAGGGGACTTTCATCCTGCTCATCGCCGCGCTGATGTGCTTCTGGATCCTGCTGCAGGATTTTCGCGCGGAGCCGAAACGGCTCGACTTGGAGGGCGCACAGCCATGACTGACGTCACCGCGTCCGCGGAAGGCGGAGACCGAGGGGCCCTTGCCGCCGATGCGCGGGGCGGCAACTGGATGACCCGCTTTGTCCTGGCGCTGGCGGTGCTGGTCGCAACGCTCGTCGCCATCGATATGGGCATGGACGAGACGTTCGGCTGGGATGCGCGGGTGAACTGCGCGGCGGTCGATGCGCACGTCCAGGGGCTCGATTCCTATTACGTCAAGAACCTGAAGGACACCAAGCTCTCCTATCCCTATCTTCCGGTGACGCTCGATGCCTTCCGGCCGGCTTGCGCCGGCGGCTTTCTCGTCGCGCATTACAAGCCGATCTATCTCGTCCTCGCGCTGATCTCGGCGCTGCTGCTACCCGGTCTCGGCAAGTCGCGGCCGGGTTTGAGGGAGGTCGCGCTGCGGAGCCTGTTCGCGCTCGGTGGTTTCCTCGGCTTCGAATGGATCATCGCGACCGGCAATTTTGCAATCCTGAGCGGCCTGTTGACGGCGGCATCGCTGGCCTTGTTGCTACGTCCTGTGCAATCCGGGCGCGACGGCAGCACCAGCCTCGCACCGCAGCTCGCCGGTGCGGCCTTGCTCGGCCTCGTCACCTCGTTCAAGCTGGTGTTCTTCCCGGTTCTTGCCGCGCTCTATTTCCTGCCGCAACCGAGAGCTCGCAAGCTTGTCCTGATCGCCGTCGCAGCCGGCATGTTCGTGCTGCCGATCCTGGCTTCGCTGCTGATCTATCCGGACCTGTTCAAGAGCTGGCTGAGCGCGATCTTCGGCCAGATCCCCGGACAGCATTCGCCGGGGAACGAGGTCAATCCCTCGCTTCTCTTCCTCGCGCTGTCGCTGGCGGACCGTATCGGGCTCGCCGGCAGCAAGCCGGTCGTGGCCGCCCTCTATGGCCTGATCGCAATCGCACTCGTGCTCGCGCCATTCGCGATCTCGGTGTGGCGCATGATCGGCGCATCGCGCCCGACTCGCAAGACTTCGCTACTTCAGATGCTCGACGACTGGCTGGTCGATCATCCCGACGCCGCGATGCGCATCACTGTGCTCGCGATGTACGCGCTCTATCTCTGCGCGCCCAGATTGAAGGAATACGCCTTCTTCGAGGTGGCGCTGTACGCCGCCATTCTCGTCGTCGATCTGCCCGCGGCGTTGATGGCGGCCGTGCTGACGGTCGCGATCGCCATCCCGACCCTGGCGTCGGTCTCGGGCGTGTTCATGGACGGGTTCAGCCAGCTTGCGATCGCGCTGATCTGTTTCTGGCTGCTGCTGCCGCGCGGATCTTCGGGCAGCCCGGCATCGTGGCGCGGGCCCCAGCAGGTCTGATCTCACCGGGGGGCGGCCTCTTGCCTCGTGTAGAGGCTGACATAGGTGCCGGTGTATTCCTCTTTCCAGCCTCTCTCGCTGACCAGGAAGTGCCGCAGCGGGTCATGCGCCCTGACCCAGAGCACCGCATTGATCCCGTACTTGCCGATCACCTTGTCCCAGCTGGCCGCGTCGATGTCCCACCGAACCAGGCTGAGATAGTCGCGCAGCAATTCGTCCGGGTAGGCGGTCGCCGCCCGGCCGTCGACGAAGACGGGCACCGATCCCCGCGTCCTGAAGATCAGGAGCCCGCCGACATTCCAGTGGTTCAAGAGGTGTGCGTGCGAGGCGTGCGCCTCGAGATAGCGCGCATCGTCCTCCGAGAGCATGTCGGGCAATGCGAGAGCCGGTCTTACCTGCATGAACGTGAATGGCAGCAGCAGGATGCCGACGATTCCTGCCGCCAGCATCGCGCGCCGGACCTCGAAGCTGGACATGCGTTTCGGCAGCAGGTGGTCGATGTGAAGCGCCATCGGGACGCTCGAGAACATGAAGAAGAACGCGGTGTATCTGAACTGATAGAGGCCCAGAAACAGGAAGAGCCACGCAAGCAGGCGCGCTTCGAGCGGAACTCGCGTGGAGTTTCGGTAGCGCAGCTCCAGGACGACGAATGTCAGCGCATAGATGATGCCGGGAAGGCTTCCCGGCAGCTCCATGTTGAAGAAGTAGGACCGCCATTCGCCGATGTCGGCCTGGACGAAATGACCGAGCGTCGCCCTCACGCCCTCATAGACATGCCATCCCAGCGGATTGGCGAAGATCGCGATGAAGCACCCCACGCCTGCGAAACAGTAGTTCCGGAAATTTACCCAATCCCGCCGCAGCAAGGCGATGCCGCCGAACACGCCGAGGATCGGAAAAGCGAGCATGAAGCCGCCATGCAGATTGACCCAGGCGACCATCATCAGCGGCAACAGGAACCAATGCCGCCGCCGCAGGCATTCACCGTAGAAGACGACGGCGAACAACATGGTCGCGATGTTCGGCGATGCCGCCAGGTACATGTTCGGCGAGGCTTCGTAGCAGGGATAGAGCAGGCAGGCGGCGAACACTGCGATGCAGACCGCCACGGGCGATGCCCCGCTGCTCAGGCCGCAGAAGGCGAGGTAACCCGCGATGATCGCGCCGCTGGCGACGACCAGAAAGACGATCCCGGCAAAGCCGGCGTGCTGATACAGCGCGCTGGCCATCACGTCCCAGAGCCAGGACAGATTGTACCATCGCTTGTCGCCGAGGGTGAACGCCCACGGGTCCTGGAAGGGGACTTCGCCGCGCTGCCGGATCAGATCGCCGGCGGCGAGGTGCCAGCCCAGATCATAATGGCCGAGCAGAAGCGGTCCGTTCGACAGGTAGAACACGCAGAGGAAGGCGATCAGGAAGACGTAGACCTCGACGCCGTGCGAGTGACGTTCGGAGGCGGCTTGTGCATCGCCAATCCCGGATCGGGACCAATCCTCGCGCGCGTCCATCGGAGCTCTCACCATCGCAGCCAGCCGCTCCAGGCCCTGCATGTCCCTGGGTCTGCATTCGCTTTAGCGGGATACGCTCTAAGGTGGGGTAAAGGCTGATGGCGCGGGGCCGGTTCCGCGCGCGGCAGGCCGGCTTGGTAAACGAACCCTTGCCTCGCGAGAACGGATCGTCAGGCCTGCCGGGTGCCGCACACCGTCCAGCTATAGCCGTGACGATGATAGATCTTCACATCCGTAAATCCGCCGGCCGGGAGCAGCGCCTCCGCCTCTGCACGGGTGTAGTATTTGGCATAAGCGGGATTGAGCTGGTCGTAGATGGTCAGCCTTCGGACGCTGCGCGGAAACTTGGCAAGCACCGAACGCATGTAGGAACGCATGGGCAGCGGCGCGATCCGGCACAGCCCGATATAGGTCGTCAGCGCCCATTCCAGCACGTGGGACAGCGCCACGAGCAGGCGGTGCGGCAACAGCACCGTCACCCTGCGTAGGGGGAGCGCGAGCGACAGATAGGTCTCGTTGCCTTCGTAACCGTAGAGCCAGACGATGCATCGCCCGCCGGGACGCAAGGCCTCGAACGCCGCGCGCACCACCGGGACCGGCTCCGGGATGTGATGCAACACGCCCATCGAAACCACGTAGTCCAGTCCAAGGTCGGGCGGCAATTGGTCCCCGGGAATCTGCAGATAGTCGATGCGGTCCTTGCGCGCTTGCGTGTTGTCCTTCAGCACGTCCATGGCGGCTGACGGCTCGACCGCGACGACGCGACCGGCTCCGGCATCGAGCAGCATGTTGACGATGCGCCCCGAGCCGCTGCCGATATCGGCGATCGTCTTGTCCTTGAGCTCATCGAGCGCAACGAGGGGGCCTAGCAGGTCGGCGAGCAGGACGGCGGACCCGTAATAGCCGGGGTTGTCGCGAAACGCGCTCCATTGCTCGCCGAAATCCTTGATCGTATCTTCCTTGAGGTCTGGCATGCCCGCGTTTCCGGCCTCGTCCGTTCAGCGTGGTGCGGGGCAGGCGAGCCCCTGCAGCCAGATTCCCATGGTGAGGATCGGCCACAACGCGAATGCGTTGTCGGCTCTGCGGTCGAGATGCTCCTTCCACAGAAGCCGGATCGCATCGGGCTTCAGGAACGGTGCGAACGCGTCGGCCTCCCGGTCGAGCACGCGCTCGCAGATCGTCCGCAGCCCGCTCCGCATCAGTTGCGCAATGGGGACGTTGAAGCCTCGCTTGCGCGACCACGCCGCCTCGTGCGGCATGCCCAGGCGCTCGGCGAGCTTGCGCAGCACGTATTTCGGCGCCCCCTTCGGCCAGGGATTGAGCAGCGAGGTGTCGATGGTGCCCGCGAGGTCCATCACCCGCCGGTCAAGAATGGGAACGCGCACCTCCAGCGAATGCGCCATGCTCATCGCATCGACCTTCGCAAGGACGCTTTGCAGATGGAAGCGCTGGTCGGCGATCAAGGCGCGGTCGAGCACGTTTGCGTGCGGCTCGGCGTAATACTCGGCGTATTCGGCGAACGGATCGGCCGATGCCAGATCGGTCATCTCGCCGTCATAGATCTTTTCAGCCAGAAAGCGCGGAACGAGGCGTCGCCATTGCAAATGAGGGCTGGTGCCGGCTTCACCCAGTCCGAGCGCAAAGCGGGCGAGCTGGGCTGCCGCCGGAAGCCGCTTCTCGTTGCCGCGCACGGATGCATAGGCTGTACGGCCGATGAGGCCTGCGACGGGGCGCGGAACGACATGGCGCACGCGCTCCGCCATCATGGTCGCGGCGTAAGTTTCATAGCCGCCGAAGAATTCGTCGCCGCCGTCGCCGGACAGCACGACCGTGCAGTGCCGCCGGACCGCACCGGCCAGGTGATAGAAGCCGAGCGCGCCGGTGTCGGCGCATTGCCCGTCGAAATGGTAGGCCACGGCGCGCAGCGCGCTCTCGGCGCCTTCGCCAGCTTCTCCGTCGATGACGTGAAGCGGCAGGCCCGCGGTCGTGGCAATCTGGCGCGCCACCGCGGTCTCGTCATGGCTCTTCTCGGTGAAGCCGGCCGTGAACAAAGGCGGTTTCAATCCGAGCCGGCCGAGCGTGAGGCTGATCAGCGAACTGTCGATGCCGCCGCTCTGCAGCACGGCGAGCGGCACGTCGCTCACCATCTGGCTCTTCACCACGGTCTCGATCGTCGATTGCAGGCGGTCGACGGCGTCATCGAGGTCGCGGATCTCCGGCGCGCGCACCGGCCGCCAGAAGCGCCGCTCGGTCCGCTCCCGATCCGTGAAAGCGATCATCGTGCCGGGCGGGACCTGCTTGATGTCCTGGTACAGGCTCCGTTGCGTTCCCGGATGGCCCGCGGCGAGATAGGTGTGCAGCGATGCCGGGTCGATCCGCGCGGCGACCTCGCCGCTTGCGGTCAGTCCCTTGATCTCGCTCGCGAACAGCACGCGGCTGCCGCTTTCGGAATAATACAGCGGCTTGATGCCGATGCCGTCGCGCGCCAGGATCAGGCGGCCTTCCTTCCGATCCCACAGGCCGATCGCGAAGAAGCCCTCCAGGCGTTCGAACATCGCCTCGCCCCAGGCGAGGTAGGCATAAGGGAGGATCTCGGTGTCGCAGCTGCTGCGAAACCGGACGCCGAACGATCGTTCGAGCTCGCCGCGCAATTCGCGATCGTTGTAGATCTCCCCGTTGTAGGTGACGACGATGCGCTCCGACGCATCGAGCATCGGCTGGCGCCCGGCATCGGAGAGATCGCGGATGGCGAGCCGGCGGTGGGCGAAGCCGACCGGGCCGTCCAGCCAGCTGCCCTCGCCGTCCGGCCCGCGGTGGACCAGCGCCGCCGACATCGCCGCAACCGCGCGGGCCTCGGCGGGGCGGCCGTCACGATGAAAGATGCCCGCTATGCCGCACATCGCGTTCCCTTGCCGCGGGAGGTCATGGTCGCTGGTTCATGATCTGCTTCAGCAGCACCGCGAGCAGTCCCATGGCGACGACGAGAATGCTGAGCAGGATCGCGCCGACGCCGAGCACGAAGGCGCTGACGAGCTGCAGGATGATGCCGCCGATCAGCGAGACCAGCGCGAGCGCCATGCACATCATCGCCAGCAGCACGAAGATCTTCAGCGGATTGTAGTAGGTGCAGGCCTCGAGGACGTATTGCAGCGTCCGGATGGAGTCGCGGAACAGGTTCACCTTGGAGCGGCCGATCCGTTCCTTGTAGTCGATGTCGATGTAGTCGACGAACTTCGCGTTCATCATATAGGCGAGCGTCAGCGACGTCGTGAAGCTGAAGAGGTCGCTGACATGCTCGAAGTAGGAGATCGCGACCTGCTTGCCGAACACGCGCAGGCCGGAATTGATGTCGGGAATCTCGCGGTTGGCGGTGAATTCGACGATCGCCTTGAGGATTGCGCGGAGCGGCGACTTCAGCATCGACTCGCGATAATTGGGGCCGGTCCGGGCGCCGACGACCATGTCGAAGCCCTGGTTGAAGCGGGCGACCAGTGTCGGAATCGCCTCCATCGGATAAGACCCGTCGGCATCGCTGATGACGATCGTGTCGTAGGTCGCGGCGCGAATGCCGTCCTTCAGCGAGCGGCCATAGCCGATGTTGTGGGGATGCCGGAGCACCTTTGCTCCCGCCTGTTCGGCGAGCTCGCCGGTGCCGTCGGCCGAACCATCGTCGACGATGACGATCTCATAGGGAGTGAGCTGAGCGCCATCGAGAGCCGCCTTGGCCCGGTCAATGGTTTCGACGATGCCGTTGCGCTCGTTGAGCGCCGGAATGACGACCGAGATCATAGGCGTCGCGCAATGCAGGTGACGGATTGCCCGAAGAAGCTGCGCGAGAGCGGATCGAGCGCTCGCGACAGCGGCACGGCATATTTGTCGAACAGGGCGATCTGCCCGTTGACGGCGGCATCGTTCAACGACTGATGCCGCTTCAGGCGATTGGCGAGCCACCCAAGCCCGCCGATCGGATTGAAATAGTTCAGCCGCACCAGCTCGACCGGTTGATCGGCGAGCAGCTTGGCGAGGCGTGTCGTGGTGTAGCGGCGGCAGTGTCCCGCCAGGCGATCGAGATCGTTGTAGAGCAGCATCAGGGCGGGAACGCTGATCAGGAGGTGGCCTCCGGGCTTGAGCACCTGCACCAGATTGGCAACCGCCGTGGCGTCATCCTCGATGTGCTCGAGCACGTTGATGGTGAAGACCGCATCGACACCATCAGGAAACAGGGAACTCAGCTGATCGCGGACCAGAATGTCGCAGACGGCGAACTTGCGGTCGGGCATCGCAGCGCTGGCCCGCTCGACGCTGTCGCGGTCGTGATCCACGCCGCAATAGTCGCCGAGCTCTCCGAGCACTCTGCTGTAGAGCCCATGCCCGAACCCGACCTCGACGATCCTGCCCTTCAGATAGGGGCGGAACTGGTCGACGACCCAGTTCATGTAATTCTGTGCGTCGGCGATCGCGCTCGAATATGTATCGGCCCCGACTTTCAGGCCTTCCGTCGTGGACTGGGCGGGAAAGGAGGTTTGAGCCATGGAGCCTGCGCTTTGTTCTGGCCCGGGTTAGCAGTGAGCGCCGCATTTCTCAAGAACATGTGGGGCACGATCGCCCTAAAGTTGACGGCTCTCGCCTTCGCCTTCGATCGCGGCGACTTCCATCTCGGCGCAGGTTTCCTTTCGATGCTCGGCGTCATGCCATTCAGCACATCGAAACTGTCCGGCAGGAACACGATGGGCTCCAACGCGCATTCGAATCCGCGCCCCTCAATCCATCGGATTGATCGCGCCTCGCCGGACGCGCGGGGCGTCAAATCTCGTGGTGCGGGCAGCCGGGGTCGAACCGGCACAGCGCTTGCGCACCGAGGGATTTTAAGTCCCTTGCGTCTACCAATTCCGCCATGCCCGCTTGATCCAACGAGATCAAACACTTAAGTCCATCCCCGGGCGTCTGGAATTGGTGCTTTGCGTGGGCCGGGGACGTCCTTCCTTAAGCGAGCCGGGCGCACAAGGCAAAGCCTCAATCCGGACACGGGGTGTTGCTTTAGGCATTCTCAATCCAACGGGACTATTGATCCGGCATGGCTGCTTCGTTTGCTTCTTCCCCGCGCGGCTTTGGCGCGCTCCTCGCGCTGCTGCTGGGCGGCGCCGCGTTGTCCGGCTGCGCCAGCATGAGCGAGACGGTCGCACCGGCCTTTGCCGATCCCGCCAAATACGAATTGTACGACTGCAAGCAGCTGGAGGGTGAGCGCAAGGCGCTCGCCAAGCGCACCGCCGATCTGCAAGCGCTGATGGACAAGGCCGAGACCGGGGCAGGGGGCGCGGTGGTGTCCGAGCTCGCCTATCGCAACGATTATGTCGCGGTGCGCGGGCAGGCCCAATTGGCCGAGGACGCCTGGCGCCGCAACAGGTGCCGGGAATCGCCGCCCGAAGCGACACCGCCTGAGTCCTCGCCCGCGGCCGCCGCCAAGCCGGCATCCAAATCCGGATCCAAGTCCGGTAGAGCGGCCCGCTGACGCGCCGCGCCGGCTGCGCTTTGCCTCACGGCCGCCAGCCGTAGATCCAGTCCTGCCGCGCCAGCATGCGGTCGGGGCCGAGCGCGCGGATCGCCAGATCGCGTGCGGCCGCAAGCGGCCCACTCAGGTGATAGATGCGGCCCTGCTGCCGCGCGGTCCGCTGCACCCGCCGCACCCGCGCCTGGCGCGCGCGGCCGTATTGCGTCAGCGCCGCGGTGATGCCCGCGATGCTCTCGGCGGATTCAAGGCTCAGATGCCGCGCGAGCACGGCGGCGTCCTCGATCGCCATGCCGGCGCCTTGCGCCGCGAACGGCAGCATCGCGTGCACGGAATCGCCGAGCAGGCCGATCGGGCCCTTGCTCCAGGGGCAGCCGTCGGGCACGCCGAACAGCGCCCATTTCCGCCAGCTGTCGACCGTGGCGAGCATCATGCGCGCCGCCGGCGGCCAGCGTGGGCCGGCGAAGGCGTCCATCACCTCCAGGGGATCGCCGGCCGTGCTCCAGCCCGGCCTGTTCCAGGTGCCCGGCAGCACCGCGACCACGTTGATCTGGCGTCCGCCAGCGATCGGATAGGCGACGAGATGGGCATTCGGCCCCATCCACAGCTGCACCCGGCGCGCGGTGTAGTCCTTCGGCAGTTGCGTGGCGTCCAGCGTGCCGCGCCAGGCGATCAGCCCGGAGAAGCGTGGCTGCACCTCGGGAAACAGATGCTGGCGGACCGTCGACCAGATGCCGTCGGCGCCGATCAGCGCGCTGGCGAGATCGCTGCGGCGGATCGTGCCGCTGCGATGGACCACGGTCAGTCCCTTGGCATGAGGCGCGACGTCCTCGAAGGTCGCGCCCAGCTTCAGGTCGATGTCGGGATGATCGGCAACGGCGCCTGATAGCGCCGATTGCAAATCGGCGCGGTGCACGACCCAATAGGGCGCGCCGGCCCGCAGCGAGGCGGCTTCACCGAGCGGCATGCGCAGCAGCTCGCCGCCGGCCCGCGCACTCATGATCGAGACCGCTTCCGGGACGACGGCGCGCAGCTTGAGGCGCTCGGTCAGGCCAAGCTCGACCAGCACGCGGCTGGCATTGGGGGAGAGCTGCAGGCCGGCGCCGACTTCCTCGAGGCGCTCGGCCTTTTCCAGCACGACGATGCGGAAACCGCGGGCGGCGAGCGCCAGCGCGGCCGTCAGTCCACCGATGCCGGCACCGGCGATGACGATCGTTCGGGAGAGCGCCACCGCTGACCGGTGGACGCGGTCAGGCCA
The DNA here is from genome assembly GCF_001590795.1 of Bradyrhizobium sp. AT1. Lineage (GTDB taxonomy): Bacteria > Pseudomonadota > Alphaproteobacteria > Rhizobiales > Xanthobacteraceae > Bradyrhizobium. Next base: position 1,685,936 of record NZ_JXDL01000001.1, on the reverse strand, counting down.
CCTTGTCCTTCAGGACGCATTCCGGCGGGCGGGCTTCGCCCGCCTTCAGGTCGGCCGCGAAGCGGTACAGCGTCGAGCAATAGGGGCAGATGATCTCGTTGTCGTTGCCGAGGTCGAGGAAGACGTGCGGATGGTCGAACGGAGGGTTGGCGCCCACGCACATGAACTCTTGCGAGCCGATCTCGATGACGGGGACACCGGCATCGTTGTGGAAGTGCGGGACGACATGGTCGGACATCGTAACTCATCCTGGAGTGGCAATGGCGGCAGACACAATCAAGAACTGACGCGGCATCTTTAAGGCGCCGCGGACCATACTGGCGGGTGCAGATGATTGCTAGTCCAGCGGAACCGAAAGCTCCGCAATTGCCCCATGCTCATTTGCTCATGCAAATTCGACACAATCTTGGGGCCTTGGAGAAGCCCTTCTTTCGTCGGGGACGTTGTGTCGCAATTTTGGCATACTATCTCTCTCGGACGAGCGTGATTGCGACCAAAGACGAATCAATCGTCAACGATTTCAGGACCGTCCGGGCTTGCCGCATGAAATGGCTGCGAATCAGCACAGCGTTGACCGGTATCGCGGCGTGCAGCTTCCTGCTCGCGCAGGTCGCGCCGCACGCCCGGGAAGCCGGTGCGATCTTCGCCGCCCAGGACGATCCGGCCGCGCTCTCCGAACTGCAGCTCGATCGAGCGCTGCGGAATGATCGCCTGGTTCAGGACAACATCGAGGCCGCGCTCGCCGCCGGCGATGCCGATCTCGCCGACAGTTTCGTGGCGCTCGCGCGCGACCGGAACATCGCGTTGCCGGACGACCTCCTGAGCCGCGTCAGCGACGCGGTCAAGGACGAGACTTCCACCACGCAGTTCGCCAAGCGCTTTGCCACCGGCCTCGTCACCGGCAATGCCGACGACGTCGCCAGCCTGTCCGGGACGGTGGCCGGGGATCTCTTCGTGATCGGCGACATCAGGGACGTCGTGCGGGAGGGCAAGCACCTCGCCATGGGCGAGGACACCGATCGCCTGGTGCTCGGCCTCGCGACGGCCGGCCTTGCGGTGACGGCGATCACCTATGTCTCCGTCGGTGGCGCTGCGCCCGTGCGCGCCGGACTGACGCTGGTCAAGGATGCCCGAAAGGTGGGGCGGCTCGGTGAGGGCCTTGCGGCCTGGGCCGGACGTTCCGCGCGCGAGGTCGTCGATACTCCGATGCTGCAGAACGCGGTGCCCAAGGGCTCCGTGTTCCGCCCGGGCGAGACCGTCAGCGCGATCAGGGCCGCGTTCCGCGCCGAGAAGGCCGGCGCACTGGTCCGGCTCGGCAAGGACGTCACGCGCGTCGCCGAGAAGACCGGCACGCGCGGGGCGATGGACACGCTGCGCATCGCCGAAGGCCCGAAGGACGTCGCGCGCGCCACGCGGCTTGCGGAAGCCCAGGGCGGCAAGACGCGCGCGATCATGAAGCTGCTCGGCCGCGGCGCGCTGCTGCTGATCGGCGGCGCGTTCGATCTGGCGATGTGGCTGTTCGGCGCGATGCTGACGCTGTTCGGCCTGCTGTCGTCCATCAAGGCGACCACCGAGCGCCTGACCCAGGCCTGGTGCGATCGCAAGAGGGCGCAGGTCGCGGCCGAGGCCGCTCTGGCCAGCGCGGCCGCCACGGCCTGAAGCGCGCCGCGCTTCGGGCTATTGTTTGAGCATGATGTTGCCGGAAAACCGCTGCACTCTTTTCCGGATCGTGCTCTAAGACCAATCACTCCCCACAACGACCTGCGGAACTGCTGATGCCGAGCTTTCACAACGGCGCCGTTGAAATTGCCTATCTCGACGAAGGCGAGGGCGATCCGATCATCCTGGTGCACGGCTTTGCCTCCAGCAAGAACGTCAACTGGGTCTATCCGACCTGGGTCTCGGAGCTGCGCAAGAACGGCCGCCGCGTCATCGCGCTCGACAATCGCGGCCACGGCGAAAGCGCAAAACTCTACGAGCCCGCGCAATATTCGATTCCCGTGATGGCCGGCGACGTGCTGGCGCTGATGGATCATCTCGCCATCCCGCAGGCCGACATCATGGGCTATTCCATGGGCGGACGGATGACGGCCTGGCTCTCGCTCAACGAGCCGCAGCGCCTGCGCTCGGCGATTCTCGGCGGCATCGGCATCGGCGGCCTGATCGAGGGCACCGGTCCCGGCGAGAACGTCGCCAAGGCGCTGGAGGCGCCCTCGCTGGATGACGTCAGCGATCCAGTCGGCCGCACGTTTCGCGCGTTCGCCGACCAGACCCGCTCCGATCATCGTGCGCTCGCCGCGTGCCTGCGCGGCACGCGCGATCTCATGACCCGTGAGGAAGCCGCGCGGATCGACGTGCCCGTGCTGATCGCGGTCGGCTCGACCGACGATGTCGCAGGAAGTGCCAGCGCGCTCGGCGCCATCATCCCGGGTTCGGAAGTGCTCGACATTCCCAACCGCGACCACATGCGCGCGGTCGGCGACAAGGTCTACAAGACCGGCGTGCTCGACTTCCTCGCACGCCGCGGGTGACGGCCTATGCGTCACACCGCCTTGTCGTTGAACCCAGCGGGAAGCGTGGTGAGGAACGACATGACGCGCTGTGTGCGCAGGGGCGGGCGGCGGCCGGAGGCGCGCAGCATCCACAGGGGTTCCCCAGGTGCGCGCCAGGGCGCCAGCACTTCGACCAGTCGGCCGGCGCGAAGGTCTTCGCCAACGAGCCACGCCGGCCCCCAGCCGATCCCGAACCCGTTCGCGACCAAAGCGAGCGAAGCGTGCGCGTCGTCGCAAATGTGCTTGGGCTTGGGCGTGATGCGAATGGGGGCTTTGCCGCGCGGGTCGGCGAAGCGCCAGGTCAGGATCTGGCCGCTCGCGGGATTGCGGAAGCCGACGTGGTCATGCGCGGAAAGCTCGTAGGGCGTGGCCGGCGCGCCGCGCGCCTTCAGATAGGCAGGCGAGGCGCAAGCGATCCAGGAGAACGTGCAAAGCCGCCGCGCCTGGTGGCCGGGGGCGCGGTCGAGCGGCCCCGAGCGGATCGCGACGTCGACGCCTTCCGCCGCGAGATCGAGAATCTCGTTGCGGAATTTGACCTCGATCTCGATTTCCGGCCGTTCCCGCAGGAACGCAGGCAGTCGCGGCAGGATGCAGGCGCGCGCGAACGAGGCGGGGGCAGTCACGCGCACCCGTCCGCCATCGTCGCGCGTGACGTCGCCGAGCGCGGATTGGACACGGGCGAGGCTTTCGACCAGCGCGCGCCCCGCCGTCATCAGCCGGTCGCCCTCTTCGGTCAGCGCCAACGAATGGGTCGAGCGATGCAAGAGCCGCAACCCGTGAGCCTTTTCGAAGCGGGCGACCGCCTTGGACATTGCAGAGGTGGTCGTCCCCGCTCGCCGCGCAGCTTCGGCGAAGGAGCCCGCCTCGACGACGCGGACGAAGGCGAGGAGACGCGAGAGATCGGGAGGCAAAGTTGTTGTGGACATGCAGTCCACATAGTCATGGCTGTGCAGTCACTACAAGAGGCATTCCCGGACGGCTAGATGGGAAGCGTCAGCGCGCATTCTGCGGCGCTGGAAACGCGGGACCTCCCATGAACCTCATCGAAATCACCCTGCAAGCCCTCGACGCCGCCGAGCGGGCGATTCCACCCGGCCAGCCGTTCTACATGCTCAATCTGCTGCGCTACCGCGCGCAGGCGCATTACGAGGACGGATTCGACGCCGCACCCTGCTCGGGCCGCGAAGCCTTCAATGAACGCTACAGGCCGGCATTCCGGCGTCTCGCGGCCGGCAAGCCGCTCGTGCGGATGTTTTCCGTCCCGGTCCTGGCGAGCCTCGTCGGCTCGCCAAGCGAGCGCTGGGACGAAGCCGCAGTCAATGAATACGGCGATTTCGCCACCTTCCGCTCGATCGTCGAGACCGAGACCTACCAGCGCGAAGTCGCCCCGCATCGGCACGCGGCGCTGGAAGATTTCCGGCTGATCGCGCTCGCCAAGGCGGCGTGATCGCATTGAGTCGAGCACGCGTAGGATGGGTTGAGCCCTTGCGAAACCCATCATGCTTCGTCAGCGGCGAACGGATTGATGGGTTTCGCTGGCGCTCTACCCATCCTACGGGCTCAGGGTGAATAGACCAAGCGCAGCGCGAACATCGCGCAAAGTGGCATCTGTTATCTCACGCGCTCGCGCGGTTCCGCGTTTGACGACTTGCAGCACATAGCCGGGATCACGAGCCAGTGCGCAGCGACGGTCTCGGATTGGCGCGAGAAGCGCCTGCAGCACGTCCTCCAGGCGCTTCTTGACAATGCTGTCGCCCAAACCGCCATGGATATAGCGTGCCTTCAAATCCTCGACCGTGATGTCATCTTCGTCGAACGCATCCAAGTACGTAAAGACTACGTTGCCTTCGACGCAACCCGGATCGGACGCCTTTAGATGGTTTGGATCAGTGAACATACTCCGGACGGCCTCACGTATTTCATCGGCCGTTGCAGATAGCTGAATAGTATTGCCCTGCGACTTGCTCATTTTGGCTTTGCCGTCGATACCGGGAAGACGTCCGACGCGAGGAATAAGCGCGTGGGCTTCTGGCAACACGTCAACGCCAGCTTGGCGATTGATGCGTCGAACAACCTCATTGGTTTGCTCAATCAATGGAGCTTGATCTTGTCCAACTGGGACGACCGTCGCTTTGAAACCGGTGATGTCTGCGGCCTGCGCGACGGGATAGCAGAGAAAGCCTGCAGGAATATCTCTGCCGAAATCTCGCGCCTGAATTTCGTCCTTGATGGTTGGGTTGCGCTCAAGCCGCGCCACCGTGACAAAGTTCATGTACAGCACGGTCAAATCGGCCAATGCCGGAAGATGCGATTGGAGACAAATCGTGCTCTGGTTCGGGTCGATGCCGACAGCGAGGTAGTCTGTCGCGATCTCAAGGACGTTGTCACGCACCCGACCGGGATTGTGCGCGTTGTCGGTGAGTCCCTGGGTATCCGCCAACAGCAGGTACTGCCGGTGGGTTGTCTGTAGCGCAACGCGGTTCTTCAACGAACCGACGTAGTGCCCTAGGTGCAACGGTCCGGTTGTTCTGTCGCCGGTCAAGATAACAGGGAGGGTGGCTGACGAATCTTGCATCGCGGTTCTCCAGGTTAGGAGCCGCCGTTCGATCGGACTTTTGATGAAAGCAACCTCGCAAGCCGATGAACGGCGGCGACGGTTGGGTAATGACAAAGCCGTGCCGCTCCTAAGTGGAGCGCCACCACAAGTTCGCAAAAGTGATGATGAAGACAGTCATGTGGACGATATTGACGAAACTTCTGAGGAAAGCAAGTCGTCTTGACGTCTCAAATGGGCCAGAAGGGCCCTTAGCGAGCATCGCCGTGTAGGTCAGCTACGATGAAGGCGATCACTGCTCTTACCAATCCAAGCGCGATGACGCTTGATCCTGATCTCACCCCGCCTTGCCATCCTCCCCAAACCTCCGCCCCACCGCCATCAACACCACAAACGTCGCAACCCACACCATCCGTGCGCCGTAGCGGTCGTGCGGGCCGGAGATCACCGCGCAGATGAAGGCGTTGCCGAGCAGGGCCAGCGCCACGGTCGCCGCCAGCAATGTCAGGTCGTCGAGCCGGCGGTTCGCGAGCGCATGGCCGAGCAGTGCGAGCAGCGCCAGCATCGAGGCCAGCGCCACCGGCACGTGCAGCCAGTTGATCGCGGTGAAGTCGAGCTGCCAATTCTGTTGCCGCGCCGCGCGCATCGGCGGGACTTGCGCGGGGATATAGCGCTCGATGATGCCGCGGGTGTGCGGGATCCAGCCATTGGTGCCTTCGCCGGTCGCGACATGCAGCAATTGCTGCCCCATCGCGCGGAGCGCCGCGCCGGCCTGCCAGGCCGGATATTCCCTCAGCGACTGCACGACGATGTAACCCATCTCGTCGTTCATGCCGTCGAAGCGGCCGAGCGTGTTGAACATGCTGTTGCCCCACAGGAACTCGTCGGCGGTCGCCGGCAGCTCGTTGCGATACGGGCACAGCTTGTAGCGCTCGCGCGGGCAGTGGTCGTTCAGGTAACGCGCGACGATGCCATCCTGCATCATGCGGCCGAAGGCGACGCCGTAGCCGCCGGGCGTCCAGGCGACCTTGCCGGACAATGCATAATTCGCCGAGACCAGCATCACCGCGCCCGCAACAATAGTGAGGCTCGCCTGCGTCAGGCCAGCGAGCGGCAGGCGCTCTTTCAGGAACGGCCGCGCCATCCAGCCCGCGACGCAAAGCCCGAGCAGCACGCCGAGCGTGGCGCTGTGGGTCGCCGCGGCAAAGGCGGTGAAGACGAACAGCGCGATCTTTTCCAGCGCCGAGGTGCGGCCTGCGCCGACGACCAGCAGGAACAGCGATAGGATCGACAGCCCGGCAAAGATGTCGGTGAGCAGCATGCTGGCGAGCCAGGGCAGTGCGGTCGACAAAATCAGGCACAGGCTGATCGCGACGAAGCGGAAGGTCTGCATCATCGACAGCACGCGCAGCGTGAGCTGCAACAGCCACAGCGTCGCCAGCGACTGCACCGCGAGGTTGATCCAGAAACCAAAGCTCTCGCCATAATGCAGATAGAGGCCGAACACCGTGGAGCGGCTGGGGACGAGATAACCCTCATACCAGCGCGCCAGATAGCCGCCGGTATCCCATTGCAACAGCGGATAGCCGTTCCAGAACGCCGGCGCGATCATCAGCAGCGGCAGGGCCACCGCCGCCAGACGCAGCCAAAGCCCACCTGCGGCGCGCGCGCGCAATTGATCAGTGGTGATGCTCAAATCCGGCCCCGTCCTCGCCTGTCGACCATGCCCGCAATAACGCTCGGCAGAGAATTCACCAATAGTTTGACGCCGCCCGGCTTGAATTTGGCAAAACTCTGACCACTTTGAGCCGACCTGCCGCTTGGGGGCCTCAGAAGAAACCGTTGTGTTTCAACGTCTTGGTATGCCTTCGCGGGGCAAGATGCTGTTCACTCTCAGGCAAGCCCATCGGGACTTTGTCGCCTAGACTATGCTATAGAGCCGGTAACGCGGGCTCATTCGAAAGAGCAAATTCCAAAGAGCAGATCCATGGCAGTGCATCAGGTCAATCCGGGAGGAAAGCTCGCATCGCTCGATCCGATCTGGGATCGGATCCGGGGCGAAGCGGAGGACATCGTCCGTCGCGAGCCCGAGCTTGCGACCTTCATCTATTCGTCGGTGCTGCATCACAGCCGCCTGGAAGATTCGGTGATCCATCGCGTCGCCGAGCGGCTCGATCATTCCGCGCTGTCGGGCGATCTGGTGCGCCAGGCCTATATGGACGCGCTGCGCGACGACCCTGACATCGGCAACGCCTTCCGCGCCGATCTCGTGGCCGTCTACGACCGCGATCCCGCGACCTCGCGCTTCATCGATCCCTTGCTCTACTTCAAGGGCTTTCACGCGATCCAGACTCATCGCCTCGCGCATTGGCTTTATCTGCGCGGCCGCCAGGACTTCTCGTACTATCTGCAGAGCCGCGCCTCCGCGGTGTTCCAGACCGACATCAATCCCGCCGCGCGCATCGGCCGCGGCATCTTCCTCGATCACGCCACCGGCTTCGTCTGCGGCGAGACCGCGATCATCGAGGACGACGTCTCGATCCTGCACGGCGTCACGCTCGGCGGCACCGGCAAGGAGAACGAGGATCGTCATCCCAAGATCCGCCACGGCGTGCTGATCGGCGCCGGCGCGAAGATCCTCGGCAATATCGAGATCGGCCATTGCGCGCGCATCGCCGCCGGCTCGGTCGTGGTCAAGCCCGTGCCGCACAACGTCACGGTCGCTGGCGTCCCCGCCAAGATCGTGGGGGAAGCCGGCTGCGCCGAGCCGTCGCGCACCATGGACCAGATGATCAACGCGATGGGGCTCTGAGCTCGCGTGCAAGGGCCGGATTTTCCGGCCCTTTCGATTCCCAAATTCTTTGGCAATTCATGCTGGCGGTTCGCCGCATCTCGTCCTAAAACCCGCCGACCATTTTCGATCGGAGACTTGCCGTGGACGTCAAAGAAGTCAGAAAGCTCGACGCATATCTGAAGCGCGTATTCGGCAATCCCAAGATCCGCGTCGTGCCGCGGCCGAAGAAGGACGATTCCGCCGAAGTCTATATCGGCGAGGAGTTCATCGGCGTGCTCTTCGTCGACGACGAGGACGATGATCGCTCGTTCCAGTTCCAGATGGCGATCCTCGAGGACGATCTCGTCGATCAGGAATAGTTTCTGAGGGCTCTCGTGTCCCCGGACGCACTGCAACGCCTTTAGCGTTGCAGTGCAGAGCCGGGACCCAGAAGCTCAACGGCGCCTCTGCAACATGGGCCCGGCTCTGCAGCGCACCGTCGAAGAGACGCTGCGCTGCGTCCGGGGCACGCACCGAGATTGAGGCGCGCTCTTTCCACGCCGTCATTGCCAAACCGCTCCAAATTTCCTTCGGAAAATACGAATAGTGTCAAGCCCTTGCTACTGTGCATGGGGTTGTTTTCGCAGTTTTAGCTTTCGGAGCCAGGGCGCGCGGCCGTGTTCAGCCCTTCGGCCCGCGCAGCTGCGCGGTCAGTTTCTCCATCGCCTCCGCCACGTCACGCCATTGCGACAGCCAGCTGCGCGGAAAGCGGAAGGTGAGGTCGGCGCCGCCGACGCGGCGTTCCGACAGGCACATGCCGGGCGTCGCCGCATCGCGGGTGCAGCGCGCGGTCAGCGCGGGGCTTGCGGCGGAATAGAAATCCTCGCTGCCATAGGGCGTATCGGTGCGGAACATCCGCATGGTCAGCCCGTCCACGGGCACCGCCGCGGCCTGGTCGAGGTAGCGCGGATAGATCGTGGCGGTCCGCTGCTCGGGCGCGAGCGCATCGTGATGGGCCGCGATCGACAGGAAGATGCGGTCGATCGATTGCACCGCCGTCTCCACCGTATCGACGGTGACGTGCTTCGGCGCGCCCGGCGGCTCCAGCGAGGGATAGAGGAAGTCGAGGTCGATGCGCTCCTGCGGCCCGGAGTG
>NZ_JXDL01000001.1:1639629-1676100 GCF_001590795.1 Bradyrhizobium sp. AT1 | reverse complement strand
GCCCGGAGTGCCGCTGGATCTTCATGCGGATCGCGGTCACCGGCAGGTTGAACAGCGTGCCGCCGACGCTCACCGGCAGCTTGTCCGGGGCGTTCGCGCCGCTCGGACCCCAGGTCGGCCACAACAGATAGGCGACGAGCCCCACGGCGCAGGCCGCAGCAAGGCCGCCGAGCACGATCGGCACCACGTGCGCGCGGGCGCGCGTGCGGGGGGATCTGAGGGGAGCTGCCGAAAACACCGTCATGAGCCAAGCGCAAGTCGAGCGGGAGGTCGGCCGGTGGCCGACGAATCAGCGGCGAATATGCCATGCGGCGGCGATTTCGCGCAGCGTTCGCGGCCGCAGGGAACGGGACGGCCCCTGCGTCGGAGGGACAGCGGTGTTAACCTTCCCTTAAGGATAATGTAGCGTTAACCAGCACGATTTGTCACAGGAAGGCGGTGGCGTTGCGTTAGGGCGGACCGTTCCGATGACACCTGAAGCTTTCAATACCTTGTTCTCGATCTGCATTGGTTTCGCGCTCGCGGGCGCGCTCGTGAACGGATACCAGGCGCTGGCGCAGCGGCCCGCCGGCTTCGGCCTGTTGCAGGACGGCGTGGCGCCGAAGACCTTCGCGGCGGTGCCGTTCCTCGTGTTCGCCGCGCCCTTCATCATCATGCGCAACACGCTGCGCGGCATGCGCGTGGAAAGCCGCCGCGCCGAGTTCGTGATGATGGCGACCCTCATCGCCGGCTTCTGGAGCATGATGAGCGGCACCTTCTTCCTGATGACGCTGCGCGCGGCCGGCGTTCTGGGCTGACGCCGGGCAGGATCGTCCAGCGGCCTTTGCCTCTTCGCCGCCGTTTCGCTATGGCTGGGGTCGACGTGACAGGAGACCCCCATGGCGATCTACGAGCTCGACGGGCAGGCGCCCGACCTTCCCGCCGACGGCAATTACTTCATCGCCGAGACCGCCACCGTGATCGGCCGCGTGCGCCTGAAGCCGGGTGCGAGCGTCTGGTTCGGCGCCGTGCTGCGCGGCGACAATGAGTGGATCGAGATCGGCGAGGGCGCCAATGTGCAGGACGGCTCGACCTGCCACACCGATCTCGGCTTTCCGCTTCACATCGGCCGGAACTGCACGGTCGGCCACAACGTCATCCTGCATGGCTGCACCGTCGAGGAGGGCGCCCTGATCGGCATGGGCTCGATCGTGATGAACGGCGCCAGGATCGGCCGCAACAGCATCGTCGGTGCCGGTTCCGTCATCACCGAGGGCAAGGAATTTCCCGAACGTTCCCTGATCATCGGCTCGCCGGCGCGCGTGATCCGCACGCTCGACGATGCGCAGGTGCAGCGCATGGGCAGCGCGGCCAAGTTCTATGTCGCCAACGGTCCGCGCTTCCAGAAGGGCCTGAAGCGGATCGGTTGACGTATCGGCCGGCCGGCCGCCCGGTTCCACGCCGTAAAAATACCGCTTGAAACTTTAAGCCCCCGCTAGCGCCGCAGCGGTACCATGGGTGTTTTCAACCCTAGGGGGAGCTGCGCCATGGACGCTGCGGCACCGGTATCCGGCCTCGCCGCCGGAACCAATTTACTGAAGAAATTCGTTCGCTTCGCGCGCGGCGCCGACACGCTGACCGTTGCGGAGAAGGTCTACAGCATTGCCGCCTTCCTTGCGATCGTCACCACCTTCCTCTTGGTGATGTCGGTCCAGTCGGTGCGGTTGCAGACGACGTATCGCCACATGCATTCATCCTCGGCCGCGGCGGCGATCGGCGTCGGGCGCATCAATGCGCTGATCTATTCCATCGTGATGGAATCGCGCGGCATCTACATGTCCACCGATCGTCGCGTGATGATGCCCTACGCGGACGGGCTGATACGGCGCAACCGCGAGCTCGCGGAGGCCGTGAAGAACATGGAGCGGACCGTCAGCAACGACGATGCCGAGCAGTTCGCTGCATTCCGCCAGCGCATCTCGCAGTTCATCGAATTCCGCCAGGAGCTGGTGCGGCGCGGCGTCGAGATCAGCCCGGCCGCGGCGCGCGAATGGGGCGACAACGACGCCAACCGGACCGTGCGCAGAAAGCTCACCAGCGATATCGAGGCGCTCGAGCGCATCTACCAGCAGCGCGCCCGTGATGCTGACGCGCTCGCCAACGAAAACCGTTACGCGGCGGCCTATCTGTTCGCGCTCGGGCTCCTGGCGCTTGTCCTCGCGGGCCTGAACGTCGTCGTCATGCGCGGCTCCGTCGTCGGCGCGCTCGCCGATATCACGCAGGCGACCGACCGGATCGCGCAAGGCGACGTCAAGAGCGAGGTGCCGCATCTGCGCCGCCACGACGAGATCGGACGTCTTGCGCGCGCCGTGCAGAATTTCCGCGACGCCGTCGCGCGCATCTTCGAGCTCGAGGAGCTCGAGCTCGGTACCGCGCAGGCGCGTGACGCGGCGAGGACCGAGCGCGACAATTTCAACGACAAGTACCAGGCCAAGAAGTGGCAGCTTTCGGCTGCGATCAACAGCATGCCGCAAGGTCTGGTCATGCTCGACGGCAAGGCCAATGTGGTTGCGATGAACTCCAAATACCGGCAGATCTACAATCTGCCCGAGACGATCCAGGCTGGATCGGCGACGCTCGAGGAGATCCTCCAGCACCGGGTCAAGAGCGGATTGTTCAGCGGCGACGTCCCGAAATATGTCGCTGCCGTTCTCGACCGCATCGCCAAGCGCGAGCCGGCGGCCTACGAGATCGCCTTGAACGACGGCCGCATCATCAAGATCTACGAGCGTCCGATGGACGGCGGCGGCTGGGTGTCGGTGCAGGAGGACGTCACCGAACAGCGTCAGCGCGAGCGCATGCTGGAACGGATGGAGCGCTTCCTCGCCACCATCATCGAGAACGTCGCCGAGGGCATCATCGCCAAGGATGCGCGCAATTTGCGCTACGTCTTCGTCAACAAGGCCGCCGAGAAGATGATCGGCATGACGCGCGGCGAGATCATCGGCAAGACCGCGCGGGAATTGTTCTCCGCAGAGGCGGCCGCACTGATCGAGCGGCGCGATCAGCAGCTCCTCGCGCAGAAGCAGCAGCTCGAGCCGATCATCGATACCATCGACAATCCCGCGCGCGGCCGCCGCGTGATCTCGGCCCGCCGGGTGCAGATCGGCGGCGCCAACGAAGAGTCCCACATGTTCGTGACCATGGTCGAGGACCGGACCGAGAAGATGGTGGCGGCCGCGTAGCCGTCGGCACGCCGCGCAAGGCGACGCGTCAACTTCCTTCGGACTCGCCCGCTTCGATTCCGCCTGCGACCTTCTCGTAGCCAGCGGCCCACAGCGCATGCTCGTCGCTGCCGTCGTGATAAGGATTGGCCTCGGCCGGAATGTTGTCGCGCGCGGCGCGTTCGCCCTCCGCAAAGGGATCGCGATCGGTCATCTTGATTTGCCTCCTCGGCTTTCAAGCCGATGCGACGGCATTTGTTCCGGAACTGGACTTCGCCGCGGCGGTTGACCGGTAAAGGAGAATTCGATGGCCGCATCGCGCGCAACCGCCTCGCTCAAGACCATGATCCTGATCTTCGCGCTCGCGGCGGTGCCGGCCGTCGCCTTCGCGCAGGCGACCGGCGGTTCTGCCGGATCGACCGGAGGCTCGGCGGGATCGGCCGGAGGTGTCGCCAACTCGCCGGCTCCTCCGCCCGGCACCAACAGTCTCGGCACGGCGCAGTCGTCAGGGCCGGGCGCCGGAGGCGGCGCCGCCACGGGCGGTGGGACGGATGCGGCCGTCGCGGCCGAGAACCGCATGCTCGACAAGAAGCTCAAGAGCATCTGCCGCGGCTGCTGATTGCTCGCGCGGAAGTGAGGCAGTGTGGCTGTCCGGAATGCCCGAGTGACGTTAGCTTGGTCCTGCTTTGAAGCGTGGAGCGTGTTCACGCAGAGGATCGAGTGATGTTGCGCAGGATGATGATGGCGGCGCTGGCCGTTGCGGCAATCGGGGTGGCGGTGCCGCAGGCGGCCCAGGCAGGGGGCTTCGGACATGGCGGGGGTCATGGCGGCGGATGGGGCCACCATGGTGGTGGCTGGGGCCACGGCGGCCATTGGCATGGCGGTGGATTCTGGCCGGGCGTCGCGATCGGGGCGGGCATCGCCGGCGCGGGCTACTACGGCGGCTATTACGGCTATGGGTATGGCTACCCCTATTACGCCGTTCCCGACGACTATGGTCCCGCCTACAACGATGGCTACGGCGGCTGCTACGTGGTGCGAAAGCGGGTCATGACGCCTGCGGGATGGCGATACCGCCGCGTGGATGTCTGCGAATAACGCCTCGCCGAGAGGCTGACCGACCAAAAAACAAGGCCGTTGACGCAGTATACCGTCAACGACCTTGCCAGCCCCGGACATTGAAATCGGCTCACGCCATCCGGTAAGGGCGAGCATCGCGCGGAATCATACGGGCGAATGTGATCCAGTTCACAAGTGGCGAAATTAAACTCCGGCCGCGTGGACCGATCAGCCGCGCGAACGCTTGCGGGCGCTGGCCTGGACGCGGTGCCGCGCCGGTTTCCTGCGGGTAACCGCGGGCGCCTCAACCTCGGTCGATCGCGCGCTGGCGAAGGATTGCCGCAGGCCGTCGATGGACTCGTTCAGCGATGCGACCTGCTCGGACAGACGCTTGGTGTCGGCCTGCTGCGCCGCCATCAGCCGCTTCATGGTCAGAAGCTGATCCTGCACCACCTGGAGCTGGTCGATCGATTCCTGCTGGGTCGCCTCCAGCCCCTTGGTCTTCTCGACCAGCTGCTCGGAGGCCTGTGCGGTCCGCGCCTGGAGCTGCCGCGATGCCACCACCCGGTCGGTCTCGGGGGCTGCGCCAGTATAGGCCCGCCAGATCGCGATTGAGGTCACCCCCGCGATCAGAAGCAGGAGCGCTGCGGCGGTCAGCGCGATGGGCTGGGCGCCGAGACGAAGAAGCGGATTGGACGGTGTGTCCTGGGCGAGATCGATCATCGCTGACAAAACCCAAATTGAAACTTGGTGAGTGGCGAAGACCGGCAGCACGAGAACGCAGAACAAGGCGGCCGGGGTGGTCCCGAAAGTGTTACTGTTCGGCAACAAATGGGACCAAAAAGAGGCTGGCCCGTCCAAACCAAACAGAATTCGCCAAAAAGAGGTTCTGAGATACCGACTTGCTTGTCGATGCAACGGCATGCAGCCGGCCCCGTCCAGGCAGGCAATGCCGATCTGGTTCGACGGAGCGCGAGTCGGTGATTCCGCTTCAGAACTTGTAGGCGAGGCCGACCGTAGCGGTGTGGGTGCGGGCCGTGACGTGGGCCGTGAAACGGTCGTCGAAGCCAATGCCGGTCCCGCCAGCAGCGAAGAACGTCTGGGTCAAAGTCCCGAAATCGGCGTAGCGATAATCGATGCGAGCCAGCCAGTTACCACCAATCATGTGCTCGACGCCGGCGCCGATGGTCCATCCAAGCCTCGTCGCAGCATAGGTTTCGTTGTGAGAACTGCCGAAGCAGAACGAATTTCCGGGAACGACCGTGCAATTGGCACTCAGCTCAAGGCGTTGCCACGCGAGGCCGCCGGTGCCGTAGAGCAGGGTGGTGGGCGCAACCAGATAGCCGAGACGTCCGCGGATGCTGCCGTCCCATGTTTCCTTCGCCGTGCCAGTTGGCAGACCAACAAGCGGTGCGCCGAAAAAGAGCCCGGCTGTCCCGGGGACGGGATTGGTCGTCTTGCTGTTGTTGGCCCACCCAAAATCGGCCTCGACGCCGGCAACCCACGATGTCGAGACCTGCACATTGTAGCCGAGATAGCCACCGAACCTGGCCGCGACGGCGTCCATTGCGCCGCCGGTACCGGCCGTTGGGACGAATGCGCCGGCGCCGAAGTTCGGTGCGATGTCGCTGCTCTGCCAATCGTTGTCAGTCCAGCGGGCGCCAATCGATACGCCGGCATAAAATCCCGACCATGACGGCGCGGCCTGCCGCGCTTTCACGGGCATGTCAGCGGCAAGAGCCGATCCCGCCAACGCTGCCGAAGCCAGCGCTCCCGCAAGCCCTGCAATCAAGTACTTCGCCACGCTCAGCCCCCGGTACTGTATCGAATCAGTCGCCAATACGCGGAACGCTCGCAGTTCCCAGCATGCGCTGCAACTCTCGTGGAGCCGGTCGCCGCAAATGCGGACGTGCTGGCTATTCCGATACCGCTCGCTGGGCCAGCATGTTCAGCGCTCACGGCTGAAAGCGGCTTCGTGATCCAGCACAGGTCTTCGGCTACGGCGCGCGCGCACTTCGGGGCCCAGCCTGACGAGCGATTCCGCCGGCGTCACCCCAGCAGTGACGTCGCCGAGATTTCCGCGGAGATCTCTGCGGGCGCATCTGGGCGCGGACGGTGGGCATACCGAGCGTCGTCACCACGGCAAAGCGCGAAGATAACTCCGCGGCGATAGGAACAAGAGCAACTCGGACTTGTTCGGAAATCATCCTCCTTCAAGCCAAGGGCTTCTCCCCAATGTATCACCACGTCAAGAAACTGATGTTCACCGTTCGCGTCGACGAGCCGGACCCCCGCTTCGGCAACATGCTGCTCGAACAATTCGGCGGCGCCAACGGCGAGCTGGCCGCCGCCATGCAATACTCAATTCAAGGCCTCAATTGCGAAGATCCGGACCGTAAGGATCTGTTGATGGACATCGGCACCGAAGAGCTGAGTCATCTGGAGATCGTCGGCACACTGGCACGCATGCATCTGAAGCCGTCGAAATTCGATCGCCAGGCGGCCGAAGCCGATCCTTTGATCGCGATCGCCGGAGGCGGCGGTGTCAATCTGTTCAATTCGCAAGGCAATGCCTGGACTGCCGATTATCTGAAGATCACCGGCGAGCTCGACGTCGATCTGCGCAGCAACATCGCAGCCGAGGCCCGGGCCAAGATCGTCTACGAGCGGCTGATCAATTTCTGCGACGATGCCGGCACCAAGGACGCCCTGCAATTCCTGATGACCCGCGAGATCACCCATATGAAGGCATTTGCGCTGGCGCTCGAAAGCATGGGCAAGCCCGCCTTCAGCATCGGCCGCATCGCGCCGACGCCGGGCCTGGTCAACCAGTTCTTCAACGATTCGACGGGAGCCGGCGATCACGGCGAGATCGACACCCGCGGCCCCTGGAATGAGGGCGGCGACTGGGTCTTCACGGACTCGCCCGCGATCCAGGCTGGCGAACCCGGACCGGCGAACGGCATCGTGACTGAGAGTTCTCCGCCGGTCGACGAAGCCGGGCTTGGCGATCTCCTGCTCGACGAGCTTCGCGATATCCTTCACGCGGAGAAGCAACTGACGAAGGCGCTGCCGAAGATGGCGGAAGCGGCGCGTTTCGATCAGCTGCGCGAGCTGTTCGAGGTTCATCTCGCCGAAACCGAGACGCAAGTCGAGCGCATCAACGAATGTTTCGAGCTGCTCGGCAAGACCGCGCGGGCCAAGCCCTGCAAGGGCATGATGGGCCTGGTCGAGGAAGGACAGGAGATCATCGACGAAGGCGAAAAGAAGGAGGACGCGGCCGCTGACCTCGCCTTGATCGGCGCGGCGCAGCGCGTCGAGCATTACGAGATCGCCGGCTACACCACCGCGCGCAACCTCGCCCAACAGCTGCGCCACAGCGCCATCGTCGCGCTGCTGTCGAAGTCGCTGGCGGAGGAAGAGAACGCGGATCAGTTGCTCAACCAGGTCGCGCGATCTCTGATGTCGGTGGCGAAGATGCCGGCTGCGGTGGAGCAGACCGAGTAGCGGGATCTTTGATCTAGCAGATCGAACGTCGGCGGCCGGCGTGCCTCATCAGAGGCGCCGGCCGCCGAATTATTCGCACGGAGCGGACGGCCGTGTGAGCCTAGTCTAGGGCTCAAATTGCGAGAACGGCCCGGAATAGGTCTTTGAGCGCGGCGTCGCATAGGGCCCGAGTCGGGAGGTCTTCAACCCCAGCCGCATCAGCGCCTCCGCCAGCGTCACCGCCGCCGCGACGCCGTCGATCACGGGCAGGCCGTGCACAGCCGCGAGTTCGGCTGCGAGATCGGCCATGCCGGCGCAGCCGAGCACGATCGCCTCGGCGCGGTCGTCGCGGATCGCGGCCGTGATCTCCGCGGAGATCTTGCCGAGCGCGACCGTGTTGCGCTCTTCCAGCGCGAGCACCGGCACCTCGGCGGCGCGGACGCGGGCGCAGCGCTCAGCGAGGCCGTATTTCCGCAAATTGTGCTCGATCGGGACGATGGAGACACCGAGTGTCGTTACCACGGCGAAGCGCGCCGCGATCAGGCTCGCCATGTGGAAGCCGGCTTCGCCGATGCCGATCACAGGCGCCTTCGCGGCTGCGCGCGCGGCATCGAGGCCGGTGTCGTCGAAGCAGGCGATGATGTGGGCGTCCGCGCCGTCGCGATCGGCCTCGCGGATGCAGCCAAGCATGCCGGGCACGGCGAAGGCTTCGTCGTAAAAGCCTTCGATCGAGACCGGACCCATCGTCGGCTGCCGCGCGTCGATCACCGTGCCCGGCAGGGCGATGCTGCGCGCCGCAGCGGCGATCTTCGCCGTCATCGTCGCGGTGGTGTTGGGATTGACGACGTGCAGCCGCATCAGATCCGACGAGCCTCTTGTCAAACGAGTCCTCTGCTAGACCAGACCCTGGCCCGCGTCGGAGCCCTTGGCCGCCTGGCGCTTGTTGAGCACGTGGATGGTGCCGAGCGCAAGCGTGATCACCGTGAATGAAACGGCCGAGATCACGGTGCCGAGCGCGTAGATATCAGGATTCGTCACTGTCGTCGTGAGGCCCTGAAGATCGAGCGGCAACGTATTCACCGCTCCGATTGCCTGGCTGGAACGCGCGAGCTCGTCCCAGGACAGCGTGAAGCCGAACAGGCCGATGCCGATCACCGATGGCAGGATGATCGGCAGCACGACATGGCGAAACGTCTGCCACGGCGTCGCCCCGAGATCGCGCGCGGCTTCCTCGAGGCGCGGGTCGAACCGATTGAAGATCGCAAACATGATGAGCAGGCCGAACGGCAGCGTCCAGGTCAGATGCGCGCCGAGCCCGGAGGTGAGCAGGCCCATCGAGGTCTCGAAATTCTCGTTCCAATGCGCCTTGATGAGGTCGTCGATGATGCGGAACTCGAGGGAGATGCCGAGCGAGGTAATGATCGACGGCACGATCAGGCTGGCGATCGCCGAGTAGAACAGGATGCTTTGCGCCTTGAACTTCCTGCGGAAGGCCATGCCGGCGGCGACCGACAGGACGACGGTGACGATCATCACGATGACGCCGAGCAGCAGCGAGCGGCGGAAGGCCGCGCCGAGATCGACGATGCCGGTGCCCTGGAACAGTTTTGCGATCCAGAACGTCGAGACGCCGTTCATCGGGAAGGTGAGGCCGCCTTGCGGTCCCTGGAACGACAGCACGTAGATCGCGATCATGGGACCGTAGAGGAACAGCACATAGGCCGCGAAGAAGATCGCGAGCACGTAGAACGAGCGCGGGCGTCCTTCCTTCATGCCCTAGAGCTCCTTCTTGATGTCGACGATGCGCGACATCATGGTGATGATCAGGAAGGTGATGACGAGCAGGATGACGGCGTTGGCCGCCGCGGCCGGGAATTGCAGCGCATTGACCCGCGTCTCGATGATCTTGCCGGCCGCCGCGATCTGTTGGCCGCCCATCACGCCGATGGTGATGAAGTCACCCATGACGATGGTGATGACGAAGATCGAGCCGATCACGATGCCGGGCTTCGCCAGCGGGATGATGACGTTGACCAGCGTCTGGAAGCCGGTGGCGCCGGCGTCATAGGCGGCCTCGATCAGCGACTTGTCGATGCGGATCATCGAGTTGAAGATCGGCACCACCATGAAGAAGGTGAACAGGTGGACCAGCGCCAGTACCACGGAGAATTCGGAGAACAGCAGCCATTCCAGCGGATGGTTGATCAGACCCGTCTTCACCAGGCCGGAATTGACGAGCCCGTTGCGCCCGAGCAGCGGAATCCAGGCGATCATGCGGATCACGTTGGAGGTCCAGAACGGGATCGTGCAGAGCAGCGACAAGCCCATCTGCCAGGTCTTGGACTTGACGTGGAAGGCGAGGAAATAAGCGACCCAGAACCCGATGAACAGCGTGATCGCCCAGACCATGAAGCACAGCTTCAGCGTCTTCAGATAGGTCTTGCCGATCGTGCAGAGATCGGGGAGCTGCGCGAGGCAGCCTTCGAACGTGTCGGTGTAGCCGCGGCCGGAGAACGCCGGCAGCAGCTGGTATTCGTTGTAGTCCCAGAACGAGACGATGACCACGAACACCAGCGGAATGAGGAAGAAGGCGAGAAACACCAGCATCATCGGCCCGGCCTGAAGCCAGGAGATGAAGGACGGCGACAGCCGCGTCGGTTTCGCGGCGCGCGCTGTGCCTGACCCCGGGATCAAGCCCGGGGACGCCTGTTGCAGGACTTCTTCCGACATGTCCGTTACGCCGCGATGAACTCGTTCCACTTGCGGACCATGTAGTCGTTCTCGTCCATCACGGCGTTCCAGCAGGCAACGCCGCCCATGCGGTCCTCATAAGAGCCGCCGTCGCGCACGGCGCCGGCCTTTTCCAGCAGCGAGCCGTCGGGCGCCTTGATGTCCTTCTCGGCCGGCTTGCCTTCCATCCAGTAGGCCCACTCGTAAGGCTCCATATGCGCCTTCGCGGTGGAGAGCACGGCGGAGTAGTAGCCCTGGCGGTTGAGATAGGCGCCGGCGTAGCCGGACAGGAACCAGTTCACGAACTCGTAGGCCCATTCGAGCTTCGCACCCGACACACCCTTGGAGACGCAGAAGCCGGAGGCCCAGGAGCGATAGCCTTCCTTCAGCGGCTGGAAGGTGCAGGGGATGCCCATCGAGCGCACCTTCGTCACCGCCGGCGACCACATCGACTGGATCACGGTCTCGCCCGACGCCATCAGGTTGACGCTCTCGTTGAAGTCTTTCCAGAACGCGCGGAACTGGCCGGCCTTCTTGGCCTCGGTCATCACCTTCATGGTGAGATCGATCTCTTCCTTGGTCATGTTGCCCTTGTCGGCATATTTGTACTTGCCGGTGGCTTCCACGACCATCGCGGCATCCATGATGCCGATCGAGGGGATGTTGAGGATCGAGGCCTTGCCCTTGAACTCGGGGTTGAGCAGCTCCGACCAGGAGCTGATCGGCCGCTTGATCAGGTCGGGACGGATGCCGAGCGTGTCGGCGTTGTAGACGGTCGGGATCAGCGTGACGAATTCGGTCGCCGACGTCGCGAACTTCTTGGAGTCCTTGCCTTCGAGGTAGAGCACCTTCCAGGGCGCGGTGCCCTGGCCGCCGATCTTCTTGCCGCCGGGCGTCTCGCCCTTGGTGAAGACGGGCGTGATGTTGTCGAACTGTTTGATCTTCTTCGCGTCGAGGGCGAGGATGTTGCCCGACGGCACGATCTTCTTCAGCGAGAAATATTCGGTGTCCAGCACGTCGAAGGAGTTCGGCTGGGTCATCACGCGCTTGGTGACGTCGTCGGTGGTTGCGGTGATGTATTCGATCTTGATGCCGGTGTCCTTCAGGCACTGCTTGGAGATGTCGTCGCCCTCGTTCACGGCGGTGCCGAGATAGCGCAGCACCTTCGCGTCGGCCGACTTCACATAGGGAAAGCCGGTGATGGCGCCGGAGCCGGCGGCAAGGCCGGCGAGACCAGCGGTGCCCTTGAGCAGCGTACGGCGGCTGACGCCCTTCGTCCCAGTGGTCTTGCTCATGTCAGTCACTCCTCTGTTGCGCATTCCAGTGATCGATCGGCGCTATTGCAGGCGTTGCGCCTTGGCGGGGTCCCAGGTGGCCAGCACGCGATCGCCCGGACGGAACGGGTGGACGTCGAAAGTGGCTTCGGGAACGTGGGAGAACAGGGCGGTGCCGTCGTCGAGCGTGAGCGAGACGGCGATGTAAGAGCCCTGGTACTCGGTCTGGGTCAGCAGCGCCGGCGCGCCGATCGTGCCGTCAGTGAACGGCACGATGCCGAGCTGATCGGCACGCACGGCGATGAGCTTGCCGGCGTCGCTGAGCACGTTGTGGCCGCCGATGAAGCGCGCCACGAATTCGGTGCGGGGACGGTGAAAGATGTCGCGGGCCGTGCCCTGCTGCTCGATCTTGCCGTGGTTCATCACCACGATGTGGTCGGCGAGCGCCATCGCCTCTTCCTGGCCGTGGGTGACCTGGATGAAGCTGATGCCGAGCTCGCGCTGCAGCCGCTTCAATTCGCCGCGCATCTTCACGCGCAGGAACGGGTCGAGTGCGGAGAGCGGCTCGTCCAGCAGCAGGATCTGCGGCTCGGTGATCAGCGCGCGGGCGAGCGCGACGCGCTGCTGCTGGCCGCCGGAGAGCTGCGCCGGCAGCCGGCCGGCATATTGGGTCATCGCCACCAGCTCCAGCAATTCGCCTGCGCGCTTGTGGCGCGTCGGCTTGTCGACGCCGCGCATCTTGAGGGCAAAGGCGACGTTGTCGATCACGCTCAGATGCGGAAACAGCGCGTAGGACTGGAACATCATCGCCGTGCCGCGTTCGGCCGGCGGCAGGTCGGTGACGTTCTGGTTGCCCAGGATGATGTCGCCCTCGCTGACCGCTTCGTGGCCCGCGATCATCCGCAGCGTCGAGGTCTTGCCGCAGCCGGACGGGCCGAGCAGGCAGCAATAGGTGCCGGCCGGGATCTTCAAATTGACGGTGTCGACCGCCAGCGTCGTGTCGTAGCGCTTGGTGACGGCGACCAGTTCGAGAGCGGCGGGAGTGGCCATGGCGTGTCCAGGGAGGGGCGGTGCTGCCGCTCCTCTCCGCAAGGTCCGTGCCAATCGCCTGTCGACTGGCCAAACTCGGAAACTGTGCAGCGGAGTCAGATCGTTAGATCGAATTCGGCCGGTCCGGACTGCCCGCCGCAGGTACAGCTACATGCACACAAAATGGGCTAGGATTGTATAAAGTTTCGCCTGTGATTGGATACAGCTCGTCGACTAACATCTTCTTTGAACGTTGCCGATGAGCCCTTACTCCCATGGCCGCCAAGCCCCGCCCCAAATCCGACGCGCCAGATGCGAGCGATCGCGTCAGCCGCATCCGGGAGGGTGTGACCGCGGCAATCCTCGAGCATCGCCTGCTGCCGGGCACCAAGCTCGGCGAGGACGAGATCGGCGAGATCTACGGCGCAAGCCGCACGCTGGTCCGCACCGCGCTGCAGCAGCTCGCGCATGAGGGCATCGTCAACATCGAGAAGAACCGCGGCGCCTTCGTCGCGCGGCCGACGCCCGCCGATGCCCGCGAAGTGTTCGAGGCGCGCCGCTTGATCGAGCCCACCATCGTCGATCACGCCTGTGAAGCGGCATCACCGGATTGGCTCGAACGCCTGCAGCAGCATCTTGCCGAGGAACGCGAAGCCGAGCGGCGCGGCGATGCCCGCACCTCGGTCCGGCTCTCCGGCGAGTTCCACCGGCTCATCGCGGAGATGAGCGGCCACAGCATCTATCTCGGCTTCCTCAAGGAGCTGATTGCGCGCTCCTCGCTGATCATCCTGCTCTACCGCCGTCACGACACGCCCGCTTGCGGCACCGATCACCATGCCGGCATCGTCGCCGCGATCCGCAAGCGGGACAGAGAGGCCGCGCGCGCCCAGATGCTGTCGCATCTGGACGAGATCGAGGCCGAGCTGTTCCTGAAAGATCCCGTGGCCGACGAGCTGCGGCTTGCGGATGTGCTGGGCGTGTGAGCGGCTGCGGCCTGTCCTCACGGGCTCGCTCCTTGATTCACTTGCTTTGATTCAATTGCCGACGGACGGGCCGATCCTTCTTCCATTCAGATGGCAGGGCGGCCTATTGCCGTGATGGTTGTAAGTTGACGCGAGCTACACTTCGGCGTCAACTGCGCCGACGTTGCGTGCCTGCCATCGGCCCTCGCATAGCCTGAACCTGTAGGGGAGGCTGATATGTCGGGTTTGAGGATGTCGGCCAAAGTTCTCGCCGTCGCTGTATCGCTTGCTTGCAGTGCAATGGTGCTTGGCGTGCTGTCACCGGCATCAGCTCAACAGGATTCCGCCGTCCTGTTCCGCAATGTCCGGATTTTCGATGGCAAGAGTGCCTCGCTCTCCGCGCCATCCAGCGTCCTGGTCCGGAACAAGATCATCGAGAAGATCTCGACCGGCGACGTCACCGCCTCCGCGCAAGTCATCGACGGCGGCGGCCGCGTGCTGATGCCGGGCCTGATCGACGCGCATTGGCATGCGATGCTGGTGCGGCCGACGCCGATGGCCGTGCTTGCGGGGGATATCGGTTACAACAATCTGCTCGCCGCCAGCGAAGCGACCGCGACGCTGATGCGTGGCTTCACCACCGTGCGCGACATGGGTGGGCCGAGCTTCGGCCTCAAGCGCGCCATCGACGAGGATCTCGTCGCCGGTCCCCGCATCTATCCCTCCGGGGCCATGATCACCATCACCAGCGGTCACGGCGACTTCCGCCAGCTCTCCGACCTGCCGCGCACGATCGGTGGGATGCTGAGCCGCATGGAGCAGATCGGCGGCAGCATGGTGGCCGACAGCCCCGACGAGGTCCGAGTCCGCGCGCGCGAGCAGCTCATGCAGGGCGCTTCGCAGGTCAAGCTGACGGCGGGCGGCGGCGTCGCTTCGCCGTTCAGTCCGCTCGATGTCTCCACCTTCACCGAGCCCGAGCTGCGCGCCGCCGTCGAAGCTGCCGACAATTGGGGGACCTATGTCGCGACCCACGCCTACACGCCGGTTGCGATCCAGCGCTCGATTGCAGCCGGCGTCAGATGCATCGAGCACGGTCATCTCATGGACGAGGCGAGCGCGCGGCTGATGGCCGAGAAGGGGATCTGGCTCAGCACGCAGCCGTTCCTCGATCTGTCAGCTGCGGCGGCGCTCGGCCCCGCCGAGCAGGACAAGATGCGGCAAGTGGTTACCGGCACCGACCGCGTCTATGGCTTGGCGAAGAAGTACGGCATCAAAACCGCGTTCGGAACCGACATTCTGTTCTCGAAGGCGCTGGCGGACACGCAGGGCGCGATGCTTGCCGCATTGACGCGCTGGTACACGCCGGCCGAAGCGCTGACCATGGCAACGTCGACCAATGCGGAGCTGCTGCGCCTCTCGGGCCCGCGAAATCCTTATCCGGGCCGGCTCGGCGTGGTGGAGGAAGGCGCGCTCGCCGATCTCCTGCTGATCGACGGCAATCCGCTCGACAACATCAGCATCGTCGAGGATCCCGCGAAGAATTTTGTGGTGATCATGAAGGACGGCAGGATTTACAAGAACACGCTCGCGCACTGATGCGCATCTGTGATCCCGCGCTCGATCGTTGGGAACCGGCGCTTGCGGTGCTGATCCGTCGGGGCTGTCACAAACTCTGTCCTGTCATCGGCGCGGCTCGTTAAGCCACTGCAGATCCAGAAAGAAATTTCTCTGCCAGCTTGAGCCAGGTTCGCTGGCGCGTTTCATATCGGTTTCGCCAATTGCGCGATGTGCTGTCAATTCGATTGCTCTGCCAGGGCGGCTGCAATTTGATTCCTCAGGTCGAGCCGGATTGTGACAGGGCTCGGCCGTGTTGTGCGCGTCGTATGGACGACCACACATGCGATGTAACGACTGTTCTTTGCACGCCGCTCCAGCTATATGCTGTCGTTCTGTCATCGAACTGTCATGTTATCGTAAATGCTGAAGTCAGATGCAACGCCGGCCCGCAAGACCCCGGGCGCGCCCGATGGGAATCCTGCTGCAAAGGACAACAAGAGGACGCAAGTCGCCGCCGGCTTCCTGAGGCAGATTGAGGAGGGCGAGGAACCCGCGCAAGTCGAGGGCGCTGTGATTGATCAGACGCCATCGCAGGATGCGCCCCCCGCGCCAACTCGGTCCACGGCGGGTGAGATCGAGCTCAAGCTCATTGTCGATGCCGGCCGCATGGCGCACTTCAATGCCGCGCCTGTCATCGCGGCGCACGCGCGCAACAAGGGCGCGCGGAAACATCTCAAGTCGGTCTATTACGACACGCCGGAACGCGCGCTCCGGCGCAATGGCCTCAGCCTGCGCGTGCGCCAGAGCGGTGCGCGCTTCGTGCAGACCGTGAAGACCGAAATTGCTGACGATCCGCTGCGCCGTGGCGAGTGGGAGGCGCGCGTGCCGTCGCTTGCACCTGATCTCGCGCTGGCGATGCCGTTCATTCCGGAGAAGCTGCGCAGCTCTCTCGAAGCGCATCCGCTCGAAGCCGTCTTCACCGCCGACGTCCATCGCCATGCACGGATGATCGACCTGCCGACCGGCACGGTCGAGGTCGCGTTCGACCAGGGCGAGCTGAAGGCCGGCGACCGCTCGCTGCCGGTGAGCGAGATCGAACTCGAGCTCAAGGGCGGCAGCGCGAGCACGATCTACGAGGTCGCCTTGCTGCTGGCGGAGCAGGGGGCGGTGAAGCCGTCGATCCGCAGCAAGTCGGCGCGCGGCTTCGATCTTGCCGCCGACCTGCCGCCGGCGGCGCGGCGACCGCGAAAGCTTCGCCTCGATCCGTCGGTGACGCTCGACGAAGCCTTCGCGACCATCCTGCGCTCCTGCTTCCTTCATCTGCTGCAATCGCTGCCGGCGGCCGAGGACGGCCGCAATCCGGAAGGCGTGCATCAGCTGCGCGTCTCGCTGCGCCGGCTGAGATCGGCGCTCGATCTGATGCGATCGGTCGGCGCGCTCAAGGATCTCGATGCGCTGCGGTCGGAAGCCAAATGGCTGGCGCAGGAATTGTCCGCTGCGCGCGACTGGGATGTGTTCCGGCTCGAGACCTTGCCGACGATCGCAAAGGCCTGTCCTGCCGTCGCAGGCTTCGATGCGCTCGGCCGGGCTGCGGCCAGGAGCCAGTCCGACGCCTATCGCAGGGCGCATCATGCGCTCGACGATCGCCGCTGCGCCGTGTTCCTGATCGGCCTCGGTCACTGGATCGAGACCCGCGGATGGCGCAACGACGTTGCCGCCGAAGATCTCGGCCAGCTCGCCGAGCCTGCCGTCAACTTCGCGCAGCGCATCTTGTCGGAGCAGTACGCGAAGGTGCTGAAGCGCGGCCGCCGCTTCAAGTCGCTCACGATCGAGCAATTGCACAGGGTTCGGCTCGCCACCAAGCGGCTGCGCTATCTCGGTGAATTCCTGCTGCCGCTCTATGAGGACCGCAAGTCGACGCGGCGCTTCTCGCGCCGGCTCGCCGGTCTGCAGGAGGAACTCGGCGCGTTCAACGACATGGCGGTCACGGCATCGCTGCTCGCGCGGCTCGATGCCGAGCCCGACAGCGCCATTGCCGCGGCGGCGATCGCCGGCTGGCAGGCGCGCGCATCCGTCGGCGTGCAGCCCGTCCTGCAAGGCACCTGGCGCGATTTCACCGGCGCGCGCGTGCCGTGGGCGTCTCAGGACTGATGGCGCACCCCAAAAAGTTGCGGCCAGCCATTGGGGGATGGCTGGCCGCGCGCGAACCGGTCTGGGACGGGGAGGGGTGGGGATGTGACCGGGTCGCGTAACCTGTTGTCTCGTTCCTGTTAATCTCTTGCGCTGGCGGTGGAGACCGCCGGCTTGGTATCGCCGAGCGAGACCCAGACGTTGGGATCGCTCTGCGACTGGCGCTTGACGAAGCGGTAGCCGGTCTCCGTCCAGGCAACGACGTTCTCGTTCTGATTGTCGAGAACGAATTCGCCCTTGTCGGTCTTCACCGTCAGCACCGCGTGTCCTTCACCCTTCTTGTCGCGCACGACGGTGATGAGCAGGGCCTCGCGCGGCCATCCGGCATCCATCAGCATCTTGCGCTTCAACAACACGTAGTCTTCGCAGTCGCCGTAACCGTCTGAGGGCAGCGACCACTTCTCGATCACGCCCCAGTGCTCCTGGTCGGTCAAAGGCTTGACGGTCTCGTTGACCCAGCGATTGACCTTGACGAGGTCGCGCCATGCGGCCTGCGACATCACGATGTCGCGTGCCTGCGTCGGCGCGCCCTGGCACTGGGCGGCATTGTCCGCACAGAACTCGACCCAGCCGATCGGCGCACGCGTGGTGTCACCGAGGCTCGCGTAGAGCAGACGGCTTTCGCCGGCCTGCGCTGTCGCGCCGATCCCGAAGAGCATGGCGGCGAGCGCCAGCTTCTTCCCCTGTCCCCTGAAATCAAACATTGCGGCCCCCGTTTCTTGTTGGGACCACATTTCGCACGGAGCTTTTGAGTTGCCGCTAAGTCGACCAAGTCAAGTCGAGACGAATACAAGTAAAAGGCGCGGCGAATTCGATCTATACTTGAATCGAATTCTCATAAAATTTGAATCAACTGCAATTGATTCAAATTTTATCGATTAACGCGGAAACGCTGGCGGGGCGCCGTTTCCATGCCCAAACGCGCCGCTCGTTAACCCGCGCAAGGCGGGTCCCGACGCATGAAAAAGGCGGCGTCCGCATTGCGGAGGCCGCCTTCGAAGCTGGAATTACAGGGGTTTTGACGTCGTCGCGCTTTACCGCGCGGTAACGCTCTCTTCGAGTGTCTCGATCGGCTGCGCGTGGACGAACTCCAGGGCGAAGCCGTCTTCGAGGTTTCGGACCACGCGGCCCTGGACCCGGCCGAGCAAAACCGTCGATTTCAGCGGCGGGCGGTTCTCCGCGGCAATGGCCGCGCCTGATAGCGACAGGTCGATGATGCGGCAGGTCATCTTGGTGCCGTCCTCGAGGGTCAGCACGGCGATCGGGTTGCGCGGCACGATACGGTCGTGGCGGCGATCCTCGGGCAGGTTGAGGATGTCGCGGTTGGCGAGCCAGGTCAGCTGGGCCGCGAGCTTGTCGCGCTTGCGGGGCGTGGCACCGATCGTCATGGCGAAGCCATTGTCGATGATGCGGGTGATCTTGCCCTCGACCCGGCCGATATGGTCGAGATAGGCGACCACGCGGTCGCCGACATTGCCGATGCCGGGGGCCAGCAGTGCCAGCCCGCCCGGCGACATGTTGATCACCTGGCAGGGAAATTCGCGGCGATCGGGCAGCATGTAACGGCCGAGCAGGTGCACTTTCACCCGCTGGAAACGCCGACGCTCCTCGGCGGCCGGAAGAAATTTTTTGTTCGCCAACGCCATTTTCACAACCCGACCCCCCGCCTGGCGGAGTCCGGGACGACCCTAAGGTGCATAGGGTTAATGCCGCGTTAGGATTGGGTGCGGCGGCAACGGACTGACACAATGCGTCAGAAAAGCCACATCGGCGGGGGGCGCTCCGGACGACCAGGCGCTTCACGCCCGCTTCGCCGCGCGCCCATAAAGCAGGCACAGCAGCGCCAGCAGCGCTGCGGCCGACAGCCCCAGCGACCAGTGAATGCCGATCGCCGCGCCTGCTACCCCGACCGTGATGCCGCTGAACGCCCGCATCCCGAGCCCCGCCATATTATAAAGGCCGACGACACGGCCGCGGATATCGTGCGGCGCATTCAACTGCACCAGCGCCTGCGCCATGGTGTTGAACGACAGCTCGAAGAAGCCGGCGCAGAACAGCAGCACGATCGCCACCGGATAGATCCGCATCGTGGCGAAGCCGAGCAGCGCCACGCTCCAGAGCATCGCAAGCAGAATCGCGGTGCGCGGCGTGCCCTTGAGGCGTCCCCAGGATTCCAGCGCGATGGCGGCGAGCACCGCGCCGGCCGCGTCGGCCGCGAGCAGCACGCTGTAGGAGACACCGGGATCGCCATGGCCGAGATCGCCGGCAAAGCCCGGCATCTGGGCGTGGTAGGCATTGCCGATCATGAAGGAGGTGAGGCCGGCGAGCCACGTCATCGCCGTCAGCACCGGCTGCGTGCCGATGGCGCGCATCGTCAGCACGATGTCGGCGAGGCCGCGCACGGCAAAGCGCCGCACCGCAACGCTTCTGTCTCGCACCGGTGCCCAGAACAGCCAGAGCAGCATCGGCAGATAGAACAGCGTGTTGAAGATGATGCCGTGCGAGGCGCCGAGCGTCAGCATGATCACGCCGCCGACCGCAGGCCCGACCAGGATGCCGAGATAGCGCGCCATCGCGTTCAGCCGCACCGCGCTCGGCAGGTCCGCGGGTCCCACGAGGTCGTAGAGCAGGAGCTGGTTCGGCGTCTGCCACAAGACGCCGGCGCAGCCATGGATCACCAGCAGCAGCATCGCGTGCCACATCTGGATCGTGTCGGTGAGGAAGAAGAAGCCCCATCCGGCGGAGGCCGTGATGAACAGCAGCATGCCGCACTGGATGATGCGGCGCGGATCGAACCGGTCGGCGAGCCCGCCGACCGCCACCGAGAACAGCAGGAACGGCAGCCAGTGCGACAGCACGGCAAATCCCCCCAGCGTCGGCGAATGGAATTTCTGGAACACCACCCAATAGCTGATCACGTGCTCGATATTGTCGGCCATCATCGCGAGCACGTAGGCCATGAACTGCAGCCGGTACGGCACCGACTTCATCGCCGCGAACGAGCCGGACGCGGCGGCAGGATTTTGGGGGAGGGGGTTCAAGGGAATACCTGGGTGAGACGTCGCCGTCCGTACACGGTCGCTGGTGACGGCTCAAGACAATTGGGCGTGCGGAGATGCAGCCTTGCGCTGCCATCACACGTTCCGCCGCGGGGATGACGATAGTGGTTGTGTGGCGCACCGTAGCCCGGATGGAGCGTAGCGTAATCCGGGACTGCCGGCCCCGCATTCCGCGTTGCTCCATGCGGGCTACGAGACCTTCGGCTTGGCACGACCGCGCATCTCACATACGCTTTGCCTGACGCCCCCACCATTAAAACAGAACAAGCGGGCGACGAGGAAACGTTCATGGAATCCATCCGCGTCTGCACCCACTCCGGTCCCGGTTCCGAACCCGTGATCAAGACCGTGCCGTGGCCGAAGGTCGGCCGCAAGGCCGCGCTGATCAAGGTCGGCGCCTGCGGTGTCTGCGGCACCGATCTGCATATCCTCAAAGGCCACTGGCCGAAGCCGCTGCCTTGGCCGTTCACGCTCGGCCACGAGATCGGCGGCGTCATCGTCGAATGCGGCGAGGAGTTCACCGAGGACTTCATGAGCAAGCCGCTCAAGGTCGGCTCGAAGGTGATGATCCCGCCCTTGATGCCTTGCGGCCAGTGCTATTACTGCATCCACTATCCCCAGACCGCCAACAAGTGCCTGACGCCGGTCTATTACGGCCGCTATCTCGGCTTCGACAAGGCGCCGCACATGTGGGGCGGCTGGGCCGAATATGTCTATGTCGATCTCGAGATGCTGCCGGGCACCAAGATCTACAAGCTGCCCGACGACATGTCGCTGCGCCTCGGCGCGCTGTCGGAGCCGCTGACCTCCTGCATCCGCGCCTTCAACCGTGCCAGCCGCGCCGGCGGCTTCACTTGGGGCGATACGGTGGTGATCCAGGGCTCAGGCCCGATCGGCATTCTGGCGGTCGCCGCCGCCAGGGAGATGGGGGCAGGGCGCGTCATTTGCGTCGGCGCGCCGGAGCAGCCGCGGCTCAAGCTCGCGCGCGAGTTCGGCGCGGAGGAGACCGTGAACATCGAGGAGCTGAAGTCGCCGCAGGAGCGCATCGCGCGCGTCCGCGAGATCGTCGGCGGCTTCGGCGCCGATCTCGTGATGGACTGCTCGGGCCACCCCACGGCCGGCCCTGAAGGCATCGAGATGCTGCGCGACGGCGGCACCTATGTCGAGATGGGCCAGTTCACCGACGCCGGCTCGATCGACACCTCCTGGCACCGCATCTGCACCAAGGACCTCAACGTGCTGGGCTCCCGGGGCTTCACCGGCAACGACCTGCCGCTCGGCGTCGACATGCTCTACCGCACGGCCAGCAAGTACCCCTGGCTGAAGATGCAGACGATCTATCCGTTCACGGAAGAGGGCGTCGCGCAGGCGGTGAAGGACGCGATGGCAATGAAGACGGTGAAGTCGACCATCGTGCCGTGGCCGGAACTGGTGGAATAGAAGATGCCGTCGGTCCCGCACGATCTCGCGACGTTCCTGGTCGAGGCCAAGCGGCGCACTTATGCCGGCCTCGATGACGACGCGACCGTGGCGACGCCGTTGCTCGCCGGCTCCAAGCAGCTCGAGCATCGCGCGCCGCCTTACGCCTATCGCGACATCTATTTCGGGATGGGATTTTTCGTCGGGCAGGAGACCGTGTCGCGGGAGGGCCGCGTGATCTGGTCGATGAGCTACAGCGGCGGCGCCCGTGTGGAGATCAGGGATCGGGAGACCTTCCTCGATATCTACAAATTCCTGCGGCAGGCCCTGCTGGGCGTGAAAGTCGAGCAGCCCTACCGCGGACCGCCTCTGTTCGAGCAGGATGGCATGATCTACCGCAACCAGGCCGAAGGCGCGCTCGATCGGTTTCAGGGTGTCGAGACGATTGCGCTGCAGGATGGCACGCCGCTTTATGAGCTCCGCTATAGTGGCGGGCTGCTATGCTAGTGCCCAGCCTTGTGGCCCGGATGGAGCAAAGCGTAATCCGGGGGCCGCAGGTCCCGCATTTCCGCTTTGCTTCATGCGGGCGACAAGCCGGTTCGGAATGAAGGACACGATGACAAACGAACAGGCACGCCCCCGCTCGCCCTTCCACGCCATCCGCGCGATCGACTACACCGTCATTTTCGTGCGCGACATGGCGGCGATGCGCCGCTTCTATGAGGACATCCTCGCTTTTCCGCTGCTGCGCGAGCTGTCGCCGAACTGGATCGAGTACGGCCTCGGCAGCAATACGCTGGCGCTCGCGCGACCGAGCCGGACCGCCGCCGATGCGCCGGTGCCGCCGGGCAGCGCCGCGCTGCAACTGGCGTTCAAGGTGTCGGCCGCCGAGGTCGACCAATGCGCCGACGAACTGGTTCGGCACGGCGTTGCGCTGCTGTCGCCGCCGACGAATCAGCCGTTCGGACATCGCACGCTGTTCTTCCGCGATCCCGACGGCAATTTGCTGGAGGTCTATGCGGAGATCTGAGCGCGCAGAGCTGGCTTCACCTGCCCCTTGCGGGAGGGGATGGCTCGCCGCAAAGTGGCGAGCCGGGCGAGGGGTATCCAATCGCAAAGAGGGCCAGATAACCAGTGCCGATTGCCAAAATGGACAGTTGATAGGCGGCTTAGGATACTTGCCGGACGTAAAGCGCGCAGGCATTTTCCGATCCTATGGGCGAGGCAAAGCAGAAGCAAAGTGCGACGGCGAAGCTGATCGAACGATTCCCCGCCTGCGCGTTCTGTGGCGGCATCAGAGCAACGACTACGCGCGAGCATATGCCTCCCAAATCGTTGTTCGACAATTCATTCCGCCCGGACAGGCTAGTTATGCCCGCTTGCGCTGAGTGCAATCGTGGCACCAGCACGGCCGACCTCGTGGCAGCCCTAGTCAGCCGTTGGGATATGTACGCAAGCAACCAATCTCAGATCGATCATTCGAAGCTGTCAGCTCAAATAAAGCTGCAGGCTCCCGAAGTCGTTCGCGAGTGGTTATCCATGGACTCTCCTGAACAGCAGCGGAGAGCGCGAAGGCATTTGGAAAATCACGGCGTAAATGTTCCGTTCGGCGCGCGTTTCGCGACGGTGGGACCAACTACAATCCGCCACTTGAATGTCTTTGCGCACAAGGTGGCGCTCGGACTTTACTTCGAACACTTCCGGAGGCCGTTAAGCAACACGGGTCGCGTGCAAGCGATCTGGAAATCGAAAGAAGATTTTTCGATAAAGGGCGTACCACAGAGCTTGCTGAATTTGTTTGACGGCTATAACACTCTAATTCAGGGTAGATGGAACGCTTCAGAGGCCTTCGAATATCGCTTCGCGCGCAATACGCAGGAAGGTCTATTCGGTTGTTTTGCTCGGTTGCGGCAAGGTCTCTTCATTCTCGGATTTGCCATCGAACGCGACAGCACGTTGGAAGCGAATCCAGAGCTTGGTGGTGTGTGGATTAAGCCGGATGAGCTCCTTGAGGATCATCCGCACTTTCTGAAGAAGAACGGCTAGCGTTGTGAAGTGCTATTCTCGCCGCTATCGTTGCTCTCAGTTCCTGTGGCGGTGCTGTCCCAAAGCCGCTTCTGCACTTCAATTTCGAGAGCCTTTATCATCGCTTCACCATCATCAGCGAGTCTGTCGATAGCTTTCAATTCGCGCGTCCTGTGCTGAAAATTCATCTGGTGTGCAGAGATGGCCGCCAACACCATTTGGTCAAGGTTGTCAAACTTCGTCTTAAGTGACTCCCGGATAAAGATGCCGTTCGCTCGAAAGTATTTGTAGAACTTAGCACTGGCTCTTTTTGCTCGTGCGATTTTGAATGGCTCCCACTGATTCCGAAGCTCGGCCGTTTTATCGGTGGCGTCCCTGATCTTTTGTCGTTGCCACTCGGCAAGTTCTTTGCCGATCACACCTTCGACAAGAAAGTCCTCGCGTTGAACATCCGACATTGAGTTGAGATCGGGCGTGGATTGCATTCGCGATGTCACTTCGCGCGCAATGCCGAAACTGTTCACCAAAAGCCGCCAGGCCTTAGGAAGAGTTTCAAACTCCTGTTGATGGAGTTTGGTCGCCCGATCCATTTGGGCATCGATCGCAAACTTCAGCTCCGCCAGCTCTTTCTGTTGTTCGTGTTTGAGGGTCTCAAGCCGTTCCGCAAACTTCGCGTTTAGCCAGCGCTCGCTGAAGGTCTTAAATATCCACCAAACGGTGCCGCTGACGGCAGTTAGTGCGAGCACGGCGTATCCAAGCACGGCGGCTAGATTGTTCAGAACCTCGATCACTTGAGCAGGCCCCCCGACTGATCAGAAGCCCAGTCTACCGCAGTGCGCGTTGGTCGTTCCCACCGGAGCATTCGCTTCTTCACACGTTTTTCTATCCGACAGATGTTGAGCGATCTCGCCAAGCGGCTCTGGATACCGTTACGGAGGATTCCGGGGCACTCATCGAGCAGTCCAAAGCGCGGCCTCGGCGGTGGGACAGAAAGGGACGGTCCCGCCATTGAATATTGATTTCGTTGAGCCATTTGCGCCATTGCCTTTTCCGCAAGGGGAGAAGGAAGAACACACCGGCCCCCGCCCAAAAAGTTCCACCTGATTTCCCCGAACTATTCACGCCGGGATGAAACTTAGGCCCAAGTTCCTGCTTTCACTTGGCGGGAGAGGTGCCGTGAAGCGAATCCTGCAACCCGTCACATATATTCTGGCCGCGATCTACTTTCTGATCGATGCGGTCTTCATGACCGTGGCGCGGCCGATTTCACGATGGATCGAGCGACATTTCGTATTCGAGCGGCTACGTACCTGGATCAGATCGCTGCCGCCTTATGCGTCGCTCGCGCTGTTTTCCGTCCCCGTGATCATTCTGGAGCCGGTCAAGCCCGTGGCGGCGTACCTCGCCGCAACCGGTCAAGTCGTGAGCGGTGCCGTAACCTTCATCGTCGGCGAGCTGCTCAAGCTCGTGCTGGTCGAGCGGCTATTTCACCTGACGCGCGAAAAGCTGATGCGGATTCCGGCGTTCGCCTGGGCGTATGGGAGGTTTGCCGAGCTGAAGGCCTGGCTACTGGAAACTGAAGCCTGGCGCGCCATACGTGCTGTGAGCCGCGCGGTGAAGGACAGTGCTGCGCGGGCAAGAGCAAGGCTCGTCAACGGCTTCAGCAGGTTGGCGACCTCTCGGGATTAGAGAGCGGCTGCGCAAACTTTTCTCATATCGCGTACGATCCGCTATGACAGTCCAGTGCGCCCGGGACCGGGCGTGGACATGATCTGGATCAGGGAACACAGGGGCCATGAGCAGCGACGCGAACGTTCGAGCCGGCCAGTGCCATTGTGGCGCGGTGCGCTTCGAGGTGACACTCAGCGACGGCTTCAAGTCGATCCGCCGCTGCACCTGCTCTTATTGCCGAATGCGAGGCGCCGTCGTGGCCATGGCGGCCATGGGCGGGATCAGGTTCCTGCGGGGAGAGGAGGCGCTGACGACGTACCGCTTTCACACCGGATCGGCGCAGCATTTCTTCTGCTCTCGCTGCGGAATTTACACCCACCACCAGCGCCGATCCGATCAGACCCTCTATGCCGTCAATGTCGCCTGTCTGGACGGCGTGAGCCCGTTCGACTTCGCCGAGGTGCCGGTCATGGACGGCGTCAATCACACCAATGATACCGGCAAGCCGACGCGTCAGGCAGGCACGCTTCGCTTTATCGCGTCCTAGTGGTCTGTGAGCCGGCGATCCGCCTGCTTACGCGAGCTTGCGTGCGGCGGCGGTTGCCTTGTCGCCCGTGTTCGGCGTGCCCGTTGGTTCGATCAGCATGAGATGAACTTCCTCGCGCGCCACCGGGCGATGCTCGCCCCCTTTGGGCACGACGTAGAGTTCGCCCGGGCCGAGCCTCACGGTGCGATCGCGCAACTCGATGTCCAGATGGCCTTTCAGGACCAGGAAGAAATCGTCGGTGTCGTCGTGCTTGTGCCAGGTGAACTCGCCCTTCACCTTCACCACCATGACGTCGCAATCGTTGAAGGTCGTGACCGTGCGCGGGGACCAGTGATCTTCAAAAGTCGCGAGCTTGTCGGCGAGCGATATGCTGTCGGCCATGTTTCTCCCCTTGATGTCTCCTAAGGCACGATTTGGGATCGCGTCGCTTGCTATTCGACGTATCCGGTCAACATCGCATGCGCCCAGTCCGGGCGGTTGTTGGCGAGTGCACGCGCCGATGCGGCGTCCCAATCATATTCGAGGGCCAGGAGTTCGACCTGCCAGCCCCGTTTCTTCTTCGTCAGTATCGCGTAGCGGGCGTGAGGCGAGCGGTGCTCCAGTCTCGCGGCAAAGGGAATGTCCGCGAAGACCGGGCAGCCAACGCTTCCCGGATTGAGAACCAGACGATCGCCGGGACCCTGAACGGCCGCCTGACGGTGGCTGTGACCGCACAACACCACGCGCGCCGCCGGCTCGCTCGCCAGACGCGCCTCCAGCACGTCGCGCCGTGCCGGCACGAACCGGCCGTCGTCGAGCGATTCCTCCAGCAGGCACGTCGTGTCGTTCTCGGGCGTGCCATGGCAGGCCAGGATCCCGTCGTCGAGCCGAATTTGGGAGGGCAGGCTGTGGAGCGCGCGACGCTGCTCCGCGGTCAATGCGTTGCGCGCGAACAGGCCGGCCGGCGAGAGCTTGTCGTCCGGAAACTCCTCGATCCAGCGGTCATGGTTTCCGCGCACGGTCGGCAAGGACAGCGACTGCAGGGCTTCGAAAGTCTCCTTCGGCCACAACGGGCTGGTGACGCAATCGCCGAGGTTCACCGTGCGATCGACGCTGCGCGTCTTGATGTCGGCGAGCACGGCCTCCAGCGCCGCAAGGTTGCCGTGGATGTCGGAAATGACTGCCAATCGCATCGTTGCGCTCCCACGCTGTGTCGCCTGAACTCTACCCTATCAGGTCACCAGACGTGTCTAGCATCGCCCGATCGGACGTTCACCAGCCGCCTCAATCCAGGCTGCCACAGCGGCAGGATCCTGGATTTGCTTCCGCCTTCGCCAAGGCTTCGGCGGACAAGTCGCTGCGCCCGCAATGACGGTGGAGGGAGCGGGGCGTCCGGTCCGGCTGGGCCGCAGGGTTAACTGACGCGACGCAAAGCCCCGCTGCAACCTTCAGGCGCGGCGCTCCCCGCCAAGCCATGCAACATAGGCATGGTGATTTCCGCGCGGTTGGCGTAAAGAGCGCCCAGATCAAATCGCCAGCGTGCGGCCGGGCCAATTGCCGCGCACGTCAGCCTCAGGCCTCTCGGCTCGCTGTGCCGCGCCTGAATTAACCAAGGTTCTCCATCTCGTGTCTCTTCCGGCCCTGACCCCGCCGCTCGCCAAAGCTTTGGCCGAGCGGAACTATGATTCACTGACCCCCGTCCAGCTCGCCGTGCTCGCCCACGAAGCGACCAGCCGCGACCTGCTGGTCTCGGCCCAGACCGGCTCCGGCAAGACCGTCGCCTATGGACTGGCGATCGCCAAGAATCTCCTCGATGACGCCGAACGGTTCGGGCCGGCCGGTGCGCCGCTCGCTTTGATCGTGGCACCGACCCGTGAGCTCGCGATGCAGGTCCAGCGCGAGCTTGCATGGCTCTACGGCCAAGCCGGCGGCCGCGTGGTCTCCTGCGTCGGCGGCATGGATCCGCGCCGCGAGCAGCGCGAGCTGGCGGCCGGCGCCCATATCGTCGTCGGCACGCCCGGCCGTCTCTGCGATCATTTGCGCCGCGGCCGTCTCGATATCTCCGAGCTCGCCGCGGTCGTACTCGACGAGGCCGACGAGATGCTCAATCTCGGCTTTCGCGAGGACATGGAGTTCATCCTCGAGACCACGCCCGCGACGCGCCGCACCCTGATGTTCTCGGCGACGTTCCCGCGCGGCATCGTCGCGCTCGCCAGGCAATATCAACGCGACGCCTTCCGGATCGAGGTTGCCGGCGACGAAGGCGGCCATGCCGATATCGAATACCGCGCCATCCGCATCGCGCCCGCCGATGCCGAGCATGCCGTCGTCAACGTGCTGCGCTTCTACGAGGCGCCGAGCGCGCTGGTGTTTTGCAGCACGCGCGATCACGTCAGGCATTTGCAGGCAGCCCTCCTGGAGCGCGGCTTTTCCGTCGTCGCGCTCTCGGGCGAATTGACCCAGAACGAGCGCACCCTGGCGCTGCAGTCGCTGCGCGACGGCCGCGCGCGCGTCTGCGTCGCGACCGACGTCGCCGCCCGCGGCATCGATCTGCCGAGCCTCGACCTCGTCATTCATGCCGACCTGCCCAACGACGCCGAGGTGATGCAGCATCGCTCGGGCCGCACCGGGCGCGCCGGACGCAAGGGGACGAGCGTCCTGCTGGTGCCGCCCGCGCGCCGGCGGCGCGCGGAGCTGCTGCTCAATCTCGCAGGGGTCGACGCAGCCTGGGGAATCGCGCCGCAGGCGGATGAAATCCGCAAGCTCGATCACGACCGCATGAAGGACGTGTTGTTCACCGAGGAGACGACGGCCGACGATCTGGCGCTGGCCCAGGCGCTGCTGGCCGAGCGGTCGGCCGAGGATATCGCCGCGGCACTGGCGCGGCTTTACCGCGCGCGGCTGCCGTCGCCCGAAGACATCCTCGATCCCGGCGAGCGAACCAGCCGGCCGCGTGACGATCGCGGGCGAGACAATGTTCGCACGCCGCGCGACGATGGCCGCGCCACACGTGGCGATGATCGCCCTGCGGGGCCGCGATCGAAACCAGGCAAATCCTCAGCCCGTCACGGCATGGGAGAGGCCACCGTCTGGTTCCGCGCCAACATCGGACGACGCAAGAATGCGGAAGCGCGCTGGCTGCTGCCGATGATCTGCCGTCGCGGCGGCATCGACAAGGGCGACATCGGTGCCATCAAGATCATGGACACCACGACCGAGTTTGAAATTTCCGAGCGGGTCGCGGAGTCCTTCGCCGTCAAGATCAAGCGTCCGGACAAGGAAGACAATATCCGCCTCGAGCCGATGGCGGGCGCGCCGCAGCAGCAGGCGCCTGCGGAGGAGCGGTCCCATGCGCCCCGGCGCGAGAGGGACGATGTCGATCATCGCGAACGGCGGGACGAGCGTCCGCGCGAGGCGCGTGAATTCAAGCCGCGCGGCAAGCCACCCGGCGAGCGCGGACCGAGATCTGGCGAGGCTCCTGCCTTTGGAAAGAAAAAGAAGCATCGCGACAAGCAGGCCCGCGCGGAGCCATCGGTCACGCAGTGGCCGGTGAAGGGCGCACCCGGAAAGAAGACGAAGAAGAAAAAGCATCGCGGCTGAGCCGCCGCCGTTCAGGACGGTAATGATGCCGCCGGATTGCACCGGCGGCATCATCTGAAAGGTCAGGCGTGAGTTCAGCGGCCGCCGCCACCGCCACCACCTCCGCCGCCACCACCACCGCCGCCGCCGCCACCGGCGTCACGCATGGACGAGCTGTAGCGGGGATCGGTCTGCTTCATGTAGATCGGCGAGGTATCGTTGGCGAGACGAGCGACGGGGCGGCGTGCGCGGCCCGGGGTCGACGACTCCGCGATGATGCCGCAGCTCTCGAAGAAGCCGAATTGGCAACCATCGGTTCGGTGTGACGCCGCGTTGGCGCCGGTCGTTGCGAACGCGCTCGTCGCAACGCATGCAAGCAAAGCAACTTTCGACAATGTGAGCTTCATGGATGTTCTCCAGCCTCGGTTCGGCGAGACCGGAACGGCTCGCACACACCTTCGACGGAGCCTGTCCTGACCCGGTTCGAGGGCGCCGCTTCACGCCCGCGTGAGCCGGTCGGGGAGGGGCGTTACGTCGCAGCGAGCTCGCGCAGCATGTAGGTCGCGCCTTCGCCGTAGGAGGCAAGCTTTGCGCCCAGCTCCGCCTCCGCATTGACGGGCTGAAAGCCGAGACGCTGCCACAGCGGCTGCGTCGCATAGACCGAGACCAATGCGAGCGTTGCGATGCCTGACGCGCGCGCCAGCTGCTCGATCCCGGTGATGTAAGCGCGCAGAACGCCGCCGCGAAAATCCGGCAACACGGCGACGTCGTGGACGTAGAGACAATCCGCATCGTCAGGCAATCGTGCGAGGAAACTGTCGAGCGGCGGAATCCGCTGCTGCTTCCAGGGATGGGAGAGTCCGTAGCCGGCGATCTCGTCGTCGGCGACCAGCACGCGGCAGCCATCGGGATAGAGCCGCATCTTCTCGGCGAAGACCTCGGGCCTCTCAGGAAGATCAGGATGTAACCGCGCCGCGATGGCGCTGATCGCCGGCAGGTCGGATGCGTGCGCGGGACGCCAATGCGGCTTGTTCATGTCTCTTCGTCGTTCGGTCTCGGTTGGTCCAGTTTATTCCGCTGCGTCGATGCGCGCAGCGAAAAATATCTTGGTCGCCGGCGGAGGAATATGAGGCCGCGCGCGGCGTCCTACCCCATGCAAGCCAATTGCATGACAGGAGAACTCATGACGTCCTCGATCCGCCTCGCGCTCACGCTCGCACTCTCGCTCGCGATCGTTCCCGCCGCCTTCGCCGCACCGCCGACCAAGACCGGCAAGACCGACAAGGGCAGCGTGCTCACCGACGCCAAGGGCATGACACTCTACACCTTCGACAAGGATTCGGACGGCAAATCCGCCTGCAACGGTCCGTGCGCGACCAATTGGCCGGTGCTGAAAGCCGAGGCGAGCGATGCCGCGGGCGACGGCTACACCATCATCACCCGCGACGACGGCTCCAAGCAGTGGGCCTACAAGGGCAAGCCGCTCTACACCTTCGCCAAGGACACCAAGCCCGGCGACATCACCGGCGACGGCTTCCTGAACGGGGCCTGGCATCTGGCGATGCCGTAACGGTGCGGATATCGTGCGCCGGCTGTTGCGTGCGACGGCCGGTGCACAATCGTGCTCTTATCTCGGATATTCCAGCTGCATCGCGACGAAGTCGGCGGTGCGCGATCCGTAGCGCGCATCGATCGCGTGCAAGGTCTGGTCCAGCGCCCGTGCCGGCGGCAGGTGGGCGGCGGCCGGCGGCACCTGCTTCGCTGGCCAGTCGGCCACGACCTCGTCCGGCAGGATGCGAAGACCGCTGCGGCTCGTCTGTGCTTCGGCCGTGACCGCGAAGGTGAGGGCACGCGAGCGATAGGTGCGCGACCAGGCATCGGCGACGAGCGCAAGCGACACCTCGTCGATGCCTGGCGTCAGCGCGATTCCGAGTTGCTCGCGGTTCCAGAACGCGATCGTGTTGGCAATCGCGGTCAGTGCGAAGGGGCGTGTGAACTGGAACGCCGCGCTGCGGTGGCGCGCATCCCACTCTGCAAGACCGATCTCGCTGGCGACCGCCTCCGCCTTGGCGCGGCCGGCGATGGCCTCGATCAGGGTCAGGGCCATCGGCATGGATGCGGTGATGCCGGTCGTCGTCGCAACGCCCCGGTCGACCACCAGCCTGCGGTCCGCGACATAGCGGATCGCGGAATGCTTTTGCAGGTCGCGCACCGAATACCAGTGCGTGGTGGCCTGACGGCCGTCGAGCAGCCCGGTGTTGGCAACGACCTTGGCGCCGACGCAGACGCCGATGACGATTGCGCCCTTGCCGGCCTGGCTTTTGATCCACTGCAAGGCAAGCGTATCGTCCTCGCGGCTCATCGCGGGCACGATGACGTAATCGGCGCCGTCGGGATGCGCAGCATCGAACTCGGCGGTGGTCGCGTGCGGCTGCACCTTCAGCGCGGGATAAAGTGTGACGGGTCCAGGCTGCGTCGCCAGTGCGAGGACGTCGGCGACATCGGCGCGCGCAAGGATGCCGTAGGGCATCAGATAGTCAGTGGTCTCGCTCATCTCATTGATGCCGACGATGGCGATCAGCGGACGCTTGCGCTTCGGTGGCTTCAACGCCGCAAGGCTCGCCCCGGTCTCGTCCTTGGAGATCGCAGGCGCCGTTCCCTGCGCCGGCGAACCCGGCAGCAGGAACAGCCAGGTTCCGCCGATCGCCGCCAGCAATGCCACGCAGCCGACGCCCAATGCCAGAATGCGCCATATCATGATGATGTCACCTGATCTTGGTTGCTTCACGCGAGGCGGAAGCTAGCCCCTGGCAACGACATCAGGAATGACGCAGATCCGGCAAAAACGGCCATCCGCACGCGCGTTGATGTCGCGCGGCGGGTGAAAGACTATCGCAGCCCCTCATACACCATCAGCCCGCGAGCGATCTGCAATTTGCGGATCGCGCGCGGCAGGAGTTTCTCCGGCTGGTGCAGATAGCGCCAGGAGGTGAGGGTGAAGGCCGACAGCGCGCCGCATTCGTCGTCGAACGGTGCGAGCACGCCGGTCACGCTCACCGGCGTGTGCGGGCGGGCGTTGAAGGGCAGCAGCAGCAGCTCGAGATGCGCCTTGCTGCCGTCGTCGCGCGCGGCCGTGACGCCGGCGATCGCGCCTAACGTCTCGTCGGCGACGATGGTCGTGATCTCCTCGATCTCGCTGCGGCTCGCATCGTCGAACAGCGCGGCAAAGCTCTGGTCCTTGAGGTCCGCGCCGGCGAGGGCGCAGAGGCGCGTGCCGGCGACGCGGAAGGGAAAGCCGAGATTGGGCTCGCAGGAGAGCACAAAAATGTCGCCGAGCAGGCCGCGCACCGCGGCCGGATCGATGTCGGCCCTGTCGGGGGCCCGTGCAGCGCCACGCTTTTCGTCCCAATACGCGAAGAACGCGCGGCTCGACGGATGTTTCATGTCTGAACGCTTACCCCGGGGCGCAACCTCCAGGGGACAAACCTGTCCCGCTTCAGTGCACCCGCGATCCCTTGTGTTGTTGTGCAGGAGGGGATTTGCAGCGTCCATGCCGCCGGCGTGTTTTTACCTCTCTTAAGGCCGCCTTTGCGTCGTTAACGTTAAGTTAACTATGCGCTTTGCACTTGGCGCGGCGCTGCTAAGGTGGCCGCAGTCTCGCAAGCCCCACCGCTTTCATCCAGGTTCTCGGCGGGGCCTGTACACAGGGCGTCAAACAGTTTGGCCACGGGCCGGGGAGGGGTGGGGATACACCTTCATTCCCAAGGCACGGAAAGGCCGACAC
The DNA here is from genome assembly GCF_001590795.1 of Bradyrhizobium sp. AT1. Lineage (GTDB taxonomy): Bacteria > Pseudomonadota > Alphaproteobacteria > Rhizobiales > Xanthobacteraceae > Bradyrhizobium. The sequence goes on along the minus strand of NZ_JXDL01000001.1, from coordinate 1,642,547 downwards.
GGACAGGCAGGGCTTCCCAGGGCCCTGCCTTTTCCGTTTGTGCACTTGCGCAGGGGCGGCAAAGGCGACTATCTGCAAGCGTGTTGCCCCGGTCGCGCTGAAAGCGAAGCTGCCTTGGATTCCCCTCAAGATTCTCCGCCGCAAGACCCTCGGCAAAATCCTCAAGCGGAGGTGCCGTTGGTCATCGAGGAGGCTCAGCGCGAGCCGGTCCTGACGCTGCCCACGGCGCTCACCGCCTATATCCTGCTCCTCGCGGTGATCCATCTGCGGGTGCTGCTGCCGCCCGAGATCGAGAACTGGACCATCGACGTCTTCGGCTTCATCCCCAAGCGCTACGATTCCTCGCTGCTCAATCTCGAGATCCCCGGCGGCACTGGGGCCAAGGTCTGGAGTTTCGTCACCTATTCGCTGCTGCACGCCAACCTGACCCATCTCGGCTTCAACGTGCTGTGGCTGCTGCCGTTCGGCAGCGCGCTGGCGCGGCGCTTTGGCGCGGTCAGGTTCTTCCTGTTCCTGGCGGTGACGGCAGCGGCCGGCGCGCTCGCCCATCTCGTTACCCACGAGCACGCGGTGGCGCCGATGATCGGTGCCTCGGCCTCGGTGTCCGGCGCGATGGCAGCCGCAATCCGCTTCGCCTTCGTCCGCGGCAGCTTCCTGTCGTTCAGCCGATCGGATGCCGATACCGCCGCGAAGGTTCCGGCATTGCCGCTGTCGCGCGCATTGCGCGACGGGCGGGTGGTCGGCTTCCTCGCGGTGTGGTTCGGCGTCAACATCATCTTCGGCGTCGGTGCGATCGGCGTCGATTCAGAAACCACGAGCGTCGCCTGGCAGGCACATATCGGCGGCTTCTTTGCCGGCCTGTTGCTGTTCGCCCTGTTCGACCCCGTGCCGCGCGTGCGAAGCGATGCTGCGGATGCGTCCTCACGGGACGTTTCAGACCGTATTTGAAGCGGCGCTTGCGGCGCGGCCCGAATTCATCCATCATTCCCGTGAAGAATGTTTCGAAGCGATGGGCCCATAGAGGCCGCGCCTCGCAACGGGCGAGCGTGAAACCCGCGCCCAACAAAACTGTTAGTTGAAGACTCGAAGAACAGGTCCGGACCGCCAAAAGGTGGACGGCTCGGATTCAGGGAGGCGACAATGACGGTACGTTCCATTCTCAATACCAAGGGCCACCAGATCATGAGCGTCGAGCCCGACGCCAAGCTGGCTGCCGCGGTCAAGCTGCTCGCCGAGAAGAAGATCGGGGCGGTGCTGGTGATGAACCAGAGCCGGCTCGAAGGCATCCTGTCGGAGCGCGACATCGTCCGTGTGCTCGGCGAGCGCGGCGCCGCCGTGCTGGAGGAGCCGGTGGCTCAGGTCATGACCCGCAAGGTCGTGACCTGCAAGGAGACGGATACGGTCGCCGAGCTCATGGAGATGATGACATCGGGCAAGTTCCGCCATCTGCCCGTGATCGACAACGGCAAGGTGGTCGGCCTGATCTCGATCGGCGACATCGTCAAGCGCCGGGTCCAGGAATACGAGTCCGAGCAGGAAGCCCTGCGCGACTACATCAAGACGGCCTGATCAGGCCTGCTCGTCGGCTTTCGGCGCGTGGCCGGCGGGCGCCGGCGCCAACACGTCGATCGCCTCCTGGATCGATTCCAGCGCGCGCTCGGCGGCGCGCGCGCCGTGGGCGATCAGGTCCTCGGAACGATGGAAGTCGAACCAGCCGAACTGGCCGACCCGTGGCGAGATCAGCAGATCCGGGGGATCGCCGGCGAGGCGGGCGCGCGTGATGCGGTCCTGCATGATGTTGAAGGCATCGACCATCACCGAGGAGATGCCCGGGCGGCCGGCGCTGCCGAAGAACTCGCGCTTCATGGCTTTCTCGGCCGAGAACAGCCGCGGAAAGCGCCGCTTGGCCGTCGTCTCCTCGACCTCCGGCGTCACAGGTGCGGGCATCGCGCCGTGCGAATAGATCGTCGTGGAATGGGTGAAGATGTCGCTGGAAAGATTTGCGGCGATGACGATTTCCGCGCCGAGCGCACGGGCGGCGGAGACCGGCACGGGATTCACCAGCGCGCCGTCGACCAGCCAGCGATCGCCGATCAGCATGGGCTGGAAGATGCCGGGCAGGGCATAGGACGCGCGCATCGCATCGACCAGGCGGCCACGCGTCAGCCAGATCTCATGGCCGGTGCGGACTTCGGTCGCGACGCTCGCGAACTTCACCGGTAAATCCTCGATCAAGGTCTGCCCAACCGCGTCCTCGAGGCGGCTTGCCAGCTTCTCGCCGCCGAGCAGGCCTGAGCCGTTGAGGCGGATGTCGAGATAACCGAGGATGTTGCGCATGCCTTGCAGGCTGCGTCCCCACTCCTCGAACGTCTCGAGCCGGCCGGCCGCGTGGAGGCCGCCGACCACGGCGCCGATGGAGGTGCCGACCACGACGTCGGGCACGATGCCGTTGGCGATCAGGGTCCTGAGGATTCCGATATGGGCAAAGCCGCGCGCCGCGCCGCCGCCGAGGGCGAGGCCGATGACCGGACGGCGGGTGGGGCCAAGGCCAATCTTCTCACCATTCGATCCGTTTGCGCCGCGCCCCTTCAAGATATCCAGCACCGAAACTCTCCTACGCCGAGGCCAAGGAAGGCTAAGCCAAGGCCAAGCCGAAGCCCGTATCGTCAGACTAGGCACCGCACTCGCACTCCGCCATCCCGGGCGCGAAGCATGGTTTATGCCGCTTTGGAGAGGGCACCGGGCAGGAGTATGGCGAGGGGCGGTTGCCTGAGGACTAATCACGCAGGCGTCAACCGGGTTCCATCGATCCATGGAGGCCCGTATTCGGCCCGTATTTGCTGAGGTTTTAGAGGCTTGAATTTGCCGCGTTTTCGGTGAAAAGCAGGGGGCATGACACGCGGGGGTGATGGCATCAT
>NZ_JXDL01000001.1:1599232-1638801 GCF_001590795.1 Bradyrhizobium sp. AT1 | reverse complement strand
CCGAGCATGCCGCCGCCCGCGGTGTCGACCGTGCCGCCGGCCGCGCCGCTCAATGCGGCCGTGCCTGGGCAGGGCGTGCTGTCGCTGACCGCCAAATACGGCAAGGACACGCCGGCAATCACCAGCGGCCTAGTCTGGCGCGTGTTTGCCGACCGTCCCGACGAGAACGGCACCTTCAAGCTGATCCGCGAGGACCGCAACGCCTCGCCCAACATCGTGCTGCCGCCCGGCAATTACGTCGTGCACGTCGCCTTCGGCCTCGTCAGCGCGGTGCGCACCGTCAGCCTGAAGGCCGAGACCGACCGCGAATCCTTCGTGCTGCCGGCCGGCGGCCTGCGCATCGAGGGCCGGGTCGGCACCAGCCGTATTCCGCAGAACCAGATCTCGTTCGCGATCTACAAGGGCAGCCAGTTCGAATCCGGCGAGCGCGCCTCGCTGGTGCCGAACGTCGCCGCCGGCGACGTCGTGCTGTTGCCGGAGGGCACCTACTACATCATCTCCAACTATGGCGATGCCAATTCGGTGGTGCGCTCCGACATCCGCGTCCAGGTCGGCAAGCTCACCGATGTCACCATCACCCACCGCGCCGCCGTGATCACGCTCAAGCTGGTCAGCGACAGGGGCGGCGAGGCGCTCGCCAACACCGCCTGGTCGGTGCTGACCCCGGGCGGCGACGTCATCAAGGAATCGATCGGCGCCTTCCCGCGCGTGGTGCTCTCCGAAGGCGAATACCGCGCCATCGCCAAGAACGAGGGCAAGGTCTACGAGCGCGGCTTCAACGTCGTCAACGGCGTCGACGGCGAGGTCGAAGTCGTCGCGCGCTGATTGCGTGTCCCGCACGCGGTGCAGCACGAGACCGGCGCGATCACCGAAAGCACGGCGTTCGATGCGAGCGAATTCCGCAACATCGTACCGTGCTTCTCATCCAGCGCAAGAAAAGCCAATCAGACGCGTAGGCCGCTGACGCCCGCCATGGAAGTCCGGTGAGCATTTGCTTACCGGACCTTTCGCGCCCTCATACTGATTTGAATACCTGCCAGCGTTAACAGCTCGCGTCGAAGAGCCGGCAAGAACACCGGCAACGCCAGCTTATTCCGGAAGACGTCGCGCGTTCATCACAACGGTGCAAGATGCGTATTTCCGATCATCAATTTCATTCTCTTTCTATCCCGCTGCGCTATATGTCGGGCCTCCATCTTACGGGGGAGGCCGGAGCAGGCTTGTGCGTCTGCGAGACCGGCAAGGGGCAGGGGACCAAGCTCGTCGGCATGTTCGAAGTGATCCTCACCAGGCGCAAGCGGTTTGGTTGGCGATGGCAGGTGTGCGACCAGTCCGGCAAGATCTTTGCCGATGGCTTCGAGCGCACGCGGCCGTCCGCCAAATATCAGGGCGAGCGCGCGCTGTTCTTCCTGTTGTCGCAGGCTTACTTGCGCAACCGCTCCGCCGCGTCCAGCGAGGACTAGCGGCGGAGCACAGCTCCATCCGGGCTACAAGCTCACTTCAGATCTCGACGACCAGCTTGCCCTTGGCGGCGTGGTCGCGGATCAGTGCATAGGCCTCGCCGACGCTCTCCATCGTAAAACGCCTGGGGTCGAGCAGCGGCACCAGCTTGCCGGCCTCGACGAGGCGCGTGGCCTCCGTCATGATCTCCCCGTGATGGGCACGGCCTTCGCCCGACAGCAGCGGCAGCAGCGTGAAGACGCCGGAATAGGTGGCGGCGCGGAACGACAGCGGCGCAAGCGCATGTGTCCCCCAGCCGAGTGCACTCACCACATGGCCGAAGCGGCGAACCGCTTCAAAGGAGGCGTCGAGCACCTTGCCGCCGACGGTGTCGTAGACGATGTCGAAGCCGCGGCCGCCGGTATGCTGCGCAAGGTAGGCTTCGACCGGACTGTCGCGATCAATGAACACGGCGCCGAAGCCTTCGATGGTAGCGCGCTGCGACGCCGAGCCGGTCGCGAACACGTCTGCTCCGAACGCGCGCGCGATCTGGATCGCGACATGGCCGACGCCGCCCGCGCCGCCGTGGATCAAGACCTTCTGGCCGGCCTTCAACGCCGCGCGGTCGATCAGACCTTCCCAGGCCGTGATGACGATCAAGGGCAGGGCGGCAGCCTCCCGCATGCTGAGATTGGCGGGCTTCAATGCCAGGAGATCGGCATCGACGGCGGCGAATTCGGCCAGCGATCCCGGCACGCCGCCGACGCCACCGGTCATGCCGTAGACCTCGTCGCCGGCCTTGAACCGCGTTACCTCGCGCCCCGTGCGTTCGACGATCCCGGCAAGATCGATTCCGGGGATCGCCGGCAGCGGGTGGCGCGCATGCGCGGCGGCGCCGGCATGGATCTTGGTGTCGAGCGGATTGACCCCGCTCGCCCGCACCCGCACGAGCACCTCGCGCGGCCCGATCTCGGGTCTTGAAATCGTCGCGAGGCGTAAGGGGGTGTTGTGAGCCTCCAGGACGCCAGCGCGCATCGTCGATTGTGTCGTCATGACCATCTTGCTCCGTTGTCGGCCCCCAATATGCGCATGAAGTTTTGCATGGGAAGGAACAAGGTTGTACGGTCGTCATACAGTTTTGTATGATGGGGATTCCGATGGACTGGAGCGATCTGCGCATCTTCCTGGCGATCGCCCGCGAAGGCACGCTCGGCGCCGCCGCACGCAAGATCGGCCAGACCCAACCGACGATGGGCCGGCGGCTTCGCGCGCTCGAGACAGCGCTCGGACAGACATTGTTCCAGCGCACGGCGGATGGCTTCGTGCTGACCGACGAGGGCACCGCCGTGCTCCGCCACGCCGAGCGGATCGAGGACGAGGCGCTCGCGCTGGAGCGACATGTGTCGGGTGCGGAGACGCAGCTCGACGGCCTGTTGCGCCTGTCGTCGTCGGACTGGTTCGGGACGGTGATGCTGTCGCCGGTGATCGCCGCGTTCGGCAAGCGCCACCCCAAGGTGACGGTGGAGCTCCTGACCGATGCGCGGCTGTACAGTCTGCCGCGGCGCGAGGCCGATCTGGTCTTCCGCATCAAGCCGTTCAGCGAGCCCGAGGTGATCTCCAGAAAGCTGCTGCACATTCCCTACGCGCTCTATGGCAGGAAGGGCAGCAAGCCGCCGCGCGCCGGCGACGGCAGCGCTGTCCGCGTCGTCACCATGAATGCCGAGTTCGCCGACATGCCGGACGCGGTCTGGCTGAAGCGCACGCTGCCGAATGCGGAGGTCGCCTCGCGCAGCAACAACAGGCAGGCGCAGGCCGAGCTATGTGCGAGCGGCGGCGGATTGGCCGTGCTGCCGCGTCTGCTCGGCGATCGCGACCGCCGCCTAATCGCGCTCGACATCGGCACGACGCCGCCCGGCCGCGACACCTATGTCGGTTATCACCGCGATATGAAGCGCCTCGCCCGGCTGCGTGCCTTACTTGATCTCGTGATCGAGAGGTTGGCAGAACCGAGGGGCGTTGCCCGGGTGAGGGCGTAGCCCGGATGGAGCGCAGCGCAATCCGGGACCTTTGTGCGTCTGAGCGAGACTCCCGGATTACGCTGCGCTCCATCCGGGCTACCAGACCTTGCGTTACCCGACGGGCAAAACACCCAAGATGCCGGTCAATCCGCGCAAGTGAAAATATTCCACTTTACCGAATTTCGGAAAGGGCGTATGTGTCGCGTCAACCCGGCCCAACGAAGAGGGGCGTATCGCGATCGTCACGAACGCGGGCCGGGCGGCGGTGGGCGCAGATCGCATCGGCGCGAAGGGCTATTGCAGGGCGGGCAACCGTGAGCAGAGCCGTCGCGCGCACGACCGGTGTGATCGGCGTACGGCAAAATCGTGTGGTCCTGACGCCCGAGGTCTGGCGTCAAGTCTCGTGGTGATGTGCGGCCCGACCGGGCCACACGTCGGTCATCCGCAAGGCGACGGGGCAATAGTGCAACGCTCCCGAGGAGAGCACGCCATAAGCCGTTCCAACCACTGCGCAGGGAAGGCCGGGATGTCTCCGGTTGCCCTGTTCTCCGCTATGCGCAGCACACGCAGTCTGCCCTTGGCATAGCGGTCCACGGGAGCCAACTGGCTCCCGGCCTTCCTTGCGCCCTCTTTCCAAGGAGGGCGAAGCGATGAAGCAAAGCTCGGGCGAAACGCGCCGCGAGGATGCGAAGACGTGTCCATCGTTGAACGAAGCTCTCATGCCCCGGACGCAGCGCAGCGTCACTTCGACGGCGCGCTGCAGAGCCGGGGCCCATGCATCAGCGCGTCCGGGACACGCGCGCCGCCTTCGCATGATCGTCATAGTCTCTAACTCGCACTAACCAACACCCGACTTAAAACTGTCATAATCGCCGAATGGAACCCGCGCCTGCGGCGTTTTTACACGTCGTTAAGCGCACCTGCATTGGATGCGCCGGGAAAGTGCGTTGGGGACTGCCATGAATGCCGCGAAGAAGATGCCGGGAAAACCGGCCGCCGAAATGTTTGACGACATCCCGGTGCTTCAGCGCAAATGGCGTGCCGCGTTGAAGCCGGGCGAACGATTGCCGCGCTACGAGGACGTGATGCTCGGCAGCCTGGGACGGCTCGCCGATCACATCGCGCTGCTGCGGAGCGACGGCACGCTCGAACTGTCGCGCAGCGGACGCTACGTGCAGAAATGGCTCGGCGAGGAGCGCTGGGATATCCCCGTCGCCGAATTGTCGCCCGATTGCGCCATCGCGCTGTCGGAAGCGGCGACCATCGCGCTTGCCAACGGACGACCGCACCACGCCAGCGCGCATTGCGTGCGCGACGGCATGGTGCGGACCTACGATCTGCTGGCGCTGCCGACGGCCTCGCGCTGGGGCGCCACGCTGGTCGGCGCCTATATCAACGAATGCGGCACGCAGTACAATCTGCTGGACGCGATCTTCGCCTCGACCGACGACGCGGTGGTCTCGCTGGCGACCTTGCGCGATGCCAGCGGAAAGCCGTTCGATCTTCAGGTCGTGCATCACAACAACAGCGCGGGCGCGCTGCTGAAGGTTGCGACCGGAAGCCTGTTGTGGCGGCGGATCGGCGAGGGGACCACGCTGCTGGCCTTGCCCGAGGTCATGGACTTCCTGCTCAAGGTCGTCGCGGGCGGCCGCGGCGAGCAGCTCGAGATCGAGAGCGAGGGCCGGCATCTTCGCCTCAGCGCCACCGCCTTCGCCGATTTGGTCTCGCTGACGATTTCCGATGTCACTGCGTTGAAGCGGCGCGACGCCTCGTTCCGCCTGCTGTTCGACAACAACCCGATGCCGATGTGGGTGTTCGACGCGCAGACCAAGCAATTCCTCGGCGTCAACGACGCCGCGGTCCAGCATTACGGCTACAGCCGCGCCACCTTCCTGCGCATGAGGCTGCACGAGATCTGGCCGGAGGACGAGTGGGAGAGCCACGCCGAGGCGCTGGAGCGTGTCGGCGATGCCTATCATTCCTCGCGCAACTGGCGGCACTTGCGCGCCGACGGCAGCGAGATCGAGGTGCTCACCTTCGGCCGCCGCGTCGCCTTCGACGATCGCGACGGCTATCTGGTCGCGGTGGTCGACATCACCGAGCGGCGCAAGGCCGAGGCACGCATCGCGCACATGGCGCACCATGACGGCCTCACCGACCTGCCGAACCGCGAATATTTCCAGGAGCGCCTGAAGCAGGCGCTGGACCAGGCCGGGGACAAGCACGTCGGCGTGCTCTACATCGATCTCGACCTGTTCAAGAACATCAACGATTCCTTCGGCCATCCCGTGGGGGACCGCCTGCTCAAGGACGTCGCCGGGCGCCTGACCAATGCGGTCCGCGGCGCCAATCTGGCGGCCCGGCTCGGCGGCGACGAATTCGCGGTGATCCTCAGCGCGGACGTCTCGCCGAACGAGGCAAGCGCCTGTGCGAGCCTGTTGATCGACATGCTGAAGGCGCCCTACGATCTCGACGGTCAGGAGATGGTGATCGGCGCCAGCATCGGCATCGCGCTGTCGCCCGGTGACGGCACGACGCCGGAAGAGCTGATGCGAAACGCCGACATGGCGCTGTACCGGGCGAAGTCCGACGGCGGCGGCGTGCATCATTTCTTCGAGCGCGAGATGGACCTGCAGGCGCAGAAGCGCCGCGATATGGAGCTCGATCTGCGCCGTGCGTTCGCCAATGGCGAGTTCGAACTGCACTACCAGCCGCTGGTGTCGATCGCGTCCGACCGCATCTCCGGCTTCGAGTCGCTGCTGCGCTGGCGTCACCCAGACAAGGGCATGATCTCGCCGGCGGAGTTCATCCCGGTCGCCGAGGACATCGGCCTCATCACCCAGCTGGGGGAGTGGGTGCTGCGCGAAGCCTGCGCCGAGGCAGTGAAATGGCCTGCCGACGTCAAGGTCGCGGTCAATTTGTCGCCGGCGCAATTCCGCAGCCGCAATCTGGTGCAGATCGTGATCTCGGCCCTGGCGCAGTCCGGCCTGTCGCCGAAGCGGCTCGAGCTCGAAATCACCGAGTCGATCTTCCTGGCCGAGACCGACGCCAACCTTGCCATCCTGCATCAGTTGCGCGAGCTCGGCGTCGGCATTTCCATGGACGATTTCGGCACCGGCTATTCCAGCCTCAGCTATTTGCGCAGCTTTCCGTTCGACAAGATCAAGATCGACCGCTCGTTCGTGAAGGATCTGGCGGAGCGGCCCGATTGCGGCGCGATCGTGCGCGCGATCTCCGGGCTCGGCCGCAGCCTCAACATCACCACGACCGCCGAAGGCGTCGAGACCGAGGATCAGCTCGACTGGCTGCGTGCCGAAGGCTGCAACGAGGTGCAGGGTTTTCTGTTCAGCGCGGCGCGGCCCGCGGCCGAGATCGCAAAGCTGCTCGCCGATTTCGGCCAGCGTGCCTCACGGGCGGCGTAGCCCTTCGGGGTAGCAATCGTAGACCAGCGCCTTGAAGGCGGGCGTGATGCGGCTGCGCTCGTTCTGGGTCTGCTGCATCATGAGGTAGACCATGTCGAGCTTGGGATCGACGCCGAAATAGGTGCCGCTGCCACTGTCCCATTTCAACTCGCCGAGCGAGCCCGGCGGCGGCGGTTTGGCGTTGCCGGGATCGGTCCGCACCGCAAGGCCGTAGCCATAGCCGAAGCCGTCACCTGGAAAGTAGAAATAGTCGCGTCCGACGCCGGAGCCGTGTCCGATGTGATCGGTCGTCATCGCCTTGAACGCGGCGGGGCTGAGATAGCGCTTGCCCTCGAACTCGCCGCCATTGAGCAGCATCTGCGAGAAGCGCTGATAGTCGGTGATGGTCGAGAGCAGGCCGCCGCCGCCGGACTGCCATTCGGGATGGTCGAGGCGATCGCGCTCGCCGGCGAGCAGGATGAAATCGTTCGGCAATGGCCGCGCCATCCGCGCCAGCTCGTCCTCGGTCGCCAGCGCGAATTTGGTGCTGGTCATGCCGAGCGGATCGAAGATGCGTTGCTTCAGGAACTGATACAGCGTCTGGCCCGAGATGATCTCGATGACCGCGCCGAGCACGTCGGTGGAATGGCCGTAGCGCCACAGCGTTCCCGGCTGGCGCGCCAGCGGCAATTTCGCGATGCGATCGGCGAATTCCCTGTTGTTGAAGTGGCCTTCGAAGATGTTGGCGGCCTGGTAGGCCTGCTCGACCCATTTGCCGCCGATATAGTCGTAGCTGATGCCCGAAGTGTGCCGCAGCAGATCCTCGATGTTGACGGGACGGACCGGCGGCACGAGGTCGAGCTTCAGCTTGCCGTCGGGCAGCGTCACCTCGAGGCCGACCTTGGTGTCGGCAAACAGCGGGACGTATTTCGACACGGGGTCGGTGAGCGCGAGCTTGCCCTCGTCGATCAGCATCATCGCGCCGAGGCATGTGATCGGCTTGGTCATGGAGTGGATGGCGAAGATCGTGTCGGGCGTCATCGCAAGGCCCGTCCTGGTGTCGCGCACGCCGAAGGTCTTGAGGTAGACCGGCTTGCCGTGCTGCTGCACCAGGATCACGGCGCCCGGCAGCCGGCCGCTTGTGACCTCGTCGTTGAAAAACGCCGTGATGCGGTCGAGCCCCTCAGGCGAGGGGGCGGGGATGTCGGCGGCCCGGCCTCGCGCCATCGTGCCGGCAAGCAGCGCGGCACCGACCAGAAAATCACGACGCTTCATCCGACCTTCCTCCCATTGCGGGATCAAAGCCGCAAGACGCGAGAGGCGTCAACACAACATCGATTAAAAACGCGTCACGATTTCCGAAAGGAACGGTCGCGGACGGTCTTCGCTCGGCTTGGTCGGCTTGCCGATATGGACGAAGCCGGCGAGCTTTTCGTCCGGCTTGAGGCCGAGTCCGTCGAGCACGTCGCGATCGAACGAGAACCAGCCGGTCAGCCAGCAGGCGCCGTAGCCGAGCGCGGTCGCGGCCGTGACGATGTTCATGGCGCTGGCGCCCGCCGACAGTTCCTGCTCGAACGCCGGCACCTTCGGATGCGGCCGGGTGAAGCTGACGATGCCGATCACCAGTGGCGCGTCGGTGAGGCGCTTGCGCTCGATCTCGACGTCGGCCGCGGGCGCGCCGGGATTCTTTCGGGCAAAGACCTTGGCGATCACCTCGCCGGCGCGCTGGCGGGCATCACCCTCGAAAATGATGAAGCGCCAGGGCGCGAGCTTGCCGTGATCGGGCACGCGCGCCCCGATGGTGAGGATAGTCTCGAGCTCGGCCGGAGAGGGGCCAGGGCCAGTCATCTCGCGCGGCTTGACCGAGCGGCGGGTCTTCAGGAGTTCGATGGCGTCGGGCACTGCGATATCCTCTTCAAATGGCCTGCGGGCGTGCCATGCCGAGATAAGCATGCACGCCCGCAACCGGAAGCGAGTTTAGGTCGATTTCAGGGATCAGACGACGCCGCGCGCCCGCTTAACGTCCGGCGGCGTCGCCTCGTCGACCAGGGCGGCGATCGCCTCCTCGGTCGTCATCACCTTCTGGCCGTCGCTGCCGAGCCGGCGGACCGAGACCGAATGCGTCTCGGCCTCCTTTTTGCCGACCACGAGCAGCGCCGGGATCTTGGCCAGCGAGTGCTCGCGGACCTTGTAGTTGATCTTCTCGTTGCGCAGGTCGATCTCGACCCGAAGCCCGGCGCGCCGTGCCTGCTCCATCACCACCTTGGCGTATTCGTCGCCTTCCGAGGTGATGGTGGTGACCACCGCCTGCACCGGCGACAGCCAGAGCGGGAAGTTGCCGGCATAGTGCTCGATCAGGATGCCGATATAACGCTCCATCGAGCCGCAGATCGCACGGTGCACCATGACGGGCGGTTTCTTGCCGCCGTCATGGTCGATGTAGAACGCGCCGAACCGCTCCGGCAGGTTGAAGTCAACCTGCGTGGTGCCGCACTGCCAGTCGCGGCCGATGGCGTCGCGCAGCACGTATTCGAACTTCGGCCCGTAGAAGGCGCCTTCACCCGGATTGATCTCGGTCTTGATGTGGTTGCTCTGCGACTGGATTTCGCGCAGCACGGTGGCCATCACGCGTTCGGCGTGATCCCACATCTCGTCCGTGCCGACGCGCTTGTCCGGCCGCGTCGACAGCTTCACGGTGAGATCGCCGGTGAAGCCGAAATCGGCGTAGGTCGACAGGATCAGATCGTTGATCTTCAGGCACTCCTCGGCGAGCTGGTCCTCGGTGCAGAAGATATGCGCGTCGTCCTGGGTGAAGCCGCGCACGCGCATCAACCCGTGCATGGCGCCGGACGGCTCGTAGCGATGCACGACGCCGAACTCGGCGAGGCGCAGCGGCAGGTCGCGGTAGCTCTTCAGGCCGTGCTTGAAGATCTGCACGTGTCCGGGGCAGTTCATCGGCTTCAGCGCAAACCAGCGCTTGTCCTCGGCCTCGTCGCCGGCCGACTGCGCCGCGAACATGTTCTCGCGATACCAGCCCCAATGGCCCGAGGTCTCCCACAGCGACTTGTCGAGGATCTGCGGCGCGTTGACCTCGCTGTAATCGCCGGTCAGACGCCGGCGCATATAGGCGATCAGCTGCTGGAAGATGGTCCAGCCCTTGGCGTGCCAGAACACGACGCCCGGACCTTCCTCCTGGAAATGGAAGAGGTCGAGCTCACGGCCGAGCTTGCGATGGTCGCGCTTTTCCGCCTCCTCGATCTGCTTGAGATAAGCGTCGAGGTCTTCCTGCTTGGCGAAGGCGGTGCCGTAGATGCGCGTCAGCATCGGGTTGTTGCTGTCGCCGCGCCAATAGGCGCCGGCCACCTTCATCAGTTTGAAGGCGTTGCCGACCTTGCCGGTCGAGGTCATGTGCGGACCGCGGCACAGGTCGAACCAGTCGCCCTGATAGTAGATCTTGATCGGCTCGGTGCCGGGAATGGCATCGACCAGCTCGACCTTGAAGGCCTCGCCCTTGTCGCGGAATACCTGCTTGGTTTTCTCGCGATCCCAGACTTCCTTGGTGAAAGGCTTGTCGCGCGCGATGATCTCGCGCATCTTTTTCTCGATCGCGGCAAAGTCTTCCGGCGTGAACGGCTCGTTGCGGAAGAAGTCGTAATAGAAGCCGTTCTCGATCACCGGGCCGATGGTGACCTGCGTGCCGGGCCACAGCGTCTGCACGGCTTCGGCGAGCACGTGCGCGCAGTCGTGGCGGATCAATTCGAGCGCGCGCGGGTCGTCGCGATTGACGAACTCGATCTTGGCATCGGCCTCGATCGCATCGTTGAGATCGGCGACCGCGCCGTCGAGCGCCATCGCAACCGTGCGCTTGGCCAGCGACGGCGAGATGCCCTTGGCGATGTCGAGGCCGGTGATGCCGTGGTCGAATTGGCGCTGGGCGCCGTCCGGGAAGGTGAGGGTGACTTTGGCTGCGGGGGTCACGGGCTTCAGGTTGGAGAGGCTGTACTGGAATCCGGACTCGGATTTGGGCTGGTCGGTCATTGCTTTACTCCTGAGGCTCACTCCTGCGAACGAGCGCAGGTAAGCGGGAACGAGCGATATATCAGGCGATTCGGCCTGCGCAATCCGGCAATTCCAAGAAAATCGGCGCAGAAAGCGGCGCGCATACGAACTATTTCCCGCGGGCCCTTTAACAGGCTGGTCGGTTGCTCTACATGCACCTGCATGGAAAATGCACGTGCCCGGCGTTTTGCGCCAACCGCCCTGATGCTTGGCAATCTCGTCACCGGCTGCTCGGTGCTGGCCCCGGCGGGCATGCTGCCGGAGCTGGCGAGGGGACTCGACGTCAGCATCCATGCGGCCGGGCTGCTGATCACCTTCGGCGCGGTGACGCTGTGCATCGGCTCGCCGCTGACGGCCTGGCTGACCAGTCGCATCGACCGCCGGACGTTGCTCACGACGACGCTGGCGGTGCTGGCGCTGGGCAATCTCGCCTCGGCCTTTGCGCCCGACTACACCAGCCTCCTTGTCATCCGTCTCGTGATGCTCGCGGTCGGTGCGCTCTACACGCCGCAGGCCGCCGGCACCGCGGCGCTGATCGTGCCGGCCGAGCGGCGCGGCAGTACCATCGCGTATATCTTTCTCGGCTGGTCGCTCGCTGCCGCCGTCGGCCTGCCGCTGATCACCGTCATCGCCAGCCGCTATGGCTGGCGCGCGGCCTATGGCGAGATCGGTGTGCTCGGCTGCATCAGCTTCGTGCTGTTGCTGCTGCGCCTGCCGGCAGGTCTGAAGGGCGCGCCGGTGGACTTGAAGACCTGGCGCGCGGTCGGCGGCAACACGACGATTCTGCTGCTGCTTGCGATCACCATGCTGCAAATGTCGGGGCAGTTCGTGGTGTTCACCTTCATGGGCCCGCTGCTTGGCAAGCTCACCGGCGCCGGCCCCGATGCGATCGGCACGGTGTTCGCGCTCTACGGCATCTGCGGCTTCCTCGGCGTCGTCTTCGCCACCCGCATTGTCGATGGCTGGGGTCCTTATCGCACCTCGCTGCTGTTCACCTGCCTGCTGCTTGCGGGGGTGACGGGCTGGGCGATCGGCGCGGGCACGCTTGCGCTCATGACGTGCGGGGTTGCGGTGTGGGGCCTCGGCTTTGCCTCGACCAATTCGATGCAGCAGGTCCGGCTGGTGGCCGCCGCACCGCCGCTGGCATCGGCGACCGTCGCGCTCAATACCTCCGTCCTCTATATCGGTCAGGCGGTCGGCTCCGCCATCGGCGGCCTGTTGTTCGCCCGCGAGCTCCTGCACACGCTTGGCTTCGTCGCGGTCGGTTTCGTCGCGGTGGCGCTGATCCTGTTGGTCCTGACCCGGCCCCGGCCGGTCGCGCTCGCCGCGGCCTGACGCCGGAGTTTTCGTGTGCGCAAGGTGCTTGGCAAACCGCGCGCGGGAGCGCTAGAAGGCGAGGCATGGGGACCAAAGAGAGTTGACTGAGATGAGGATGATTCTGGCGGTTGCCGCGGTGCTCTATTCAGCCTCCGCGTTTGCGCAAGCCGACAAGCCACCGATGGTCGGGGACAAGCCGCTGGTGCAGGTCAAGCCCAAGGGGACTAAGGCGGGGACCAAGGAAGCGGCGGCGAAGCCCGCCGCGGCGCCGAAAGGCAAGCCGCAATCGATCGCGGTGCGGCTCCAGGCCTGCCTCGAACTCGACGATGGCACCAAGGACCGGCTCAACTGCTACGATGCCATCATCCCGCCGACGCCGAAGCCGAAGCCGGCCAAGGCCAAGGGCTACGCCGACTGCCGCTTCCTCAAGGAAGAGGACGAGCGGCTGGCCTGCTTCAACGGCTTTGCCGAGAGCATTCCGAAGCTGCCCAAGAGCTAAGGCTGCATGACGTCGGACAGGCCGAGGCTCAGTCGCTGATCCGGCTGAGCACGGCCCGGAAGGCGACGCCCGGTGCCTGCAGCGCGTTGCCTTCGAATTCCGCGGTGTCGCCGTCCTCCCGTCCGGCGAGCGCCAGCGTGATCCGGTCGAGGCCGAACAGCGCCTTGAAGGACGGGTCGTCGTTGTAGCGCTGGGTCGAGATCTTGACCTTGATGCTGTCGCCTTCGCCCGTGTAGGTGCCGATGAAGGCGAAAGCGGAATTGCCCCCGCGCATCCGGCCCTCCGTCACATAGACGACGCCGCAGCCCGTTCCGTGCACGGTGTGGAAGTCGACCTTGTACAATCCCTGACGCACTGCCTGTCCCCGCAGAATTCAAATCACGACGTGGCCGGCAAGTTATGGCCGTTGCCGGTGGAAACAATCCGGCGGCTTCCGGGGATGTCAGCCATCAACATCACATTTTGATCAAAGCCTGAGGCAATTACGGGCAGCGCAGTCAAATCCCGACTGGCGCAATATTGCGAGAGTACGCTTAGCGGCTCGATACTGATGGGCTGGTGGCGGCCACGCGCGTCAGGGCCAGCGCCGGCGTTGCCGACATCTTCACCAGCACGTCCTTGAGCGGATCCCGCGTCCAGGCGCGGGTGACGTAGTCGCGATGGGTGATGCCGTCGCCGGTCTCGACGAACACGACGCTGCCTGGACGCAAGGGGCCATCCATGTCCTCGGCGACGCTGATGCCCTTCTGGCGGAGCGTGCTCATCAGCTCGCGGTCGCGCCGCGCCGTGCCGCGGGTGTAGGCGCTGACGAAGAAGCCGGAGCGGTGGCTCTCGATCCAGGATGCGAACTTGTCCATCTCGCCATAGACGGCATCGAGCAGCACGACGCCGCGAACGCGGTCGCTGATGCCGCCGACCTCCAGGCTCCAGGCTGTCGGCAGGAAGCCGCCGCTATAGCCGACGATCACGATCGGCATGCTGGCGAAAGCGCGGGCGCTGTTGGGATCGCCGGTGGCGCGGGCGAGGTGCTCGGCCGATTCCGCCATGAAGCGCTTGAAGCCGCCCGGTTGCCAGAATTTGCCGGCGCTGGAATCGGCTGCATCGACCGCCATCTGCGGGGCAAGCAGCACGGCGTTGGCGCCGGAATCGGTGATCTGCTTGGGCACCAGCTGGCGATCGCGCACGTCGCGCTCGAGCGTTGCGCCGTTGCCATGGAAGAACACCACGATCACGCCGGGCTTGCGCACGTCGAAATGCTCGGGCACGTGCATCAGCACGCGGCTGTCGTTGTAGGTCTCGTCCTGCCAGAACACGCGACCGGAATAGCTGCGATGACCGCGGCGGTCGCCCTTGGAGATGTTGAGGAAGGGCGCGTCGGAGGCGGGGTTGTTGCCGAAATAGGGGAAGGCCGACGACTTCATGCTGACGAGGGTTGTCAAATCGTCGCGTGGCGAGCGCTTGTAGGGAAGCTGCGGCTCCAGCGAAGCGACCTTGTAGGGAGCCTGTTCCGGCGGTTGCTGCTGCACGGCGCGCTTGGGCGAGAAGTCCGACATCTGCCGTTGCAGCAAGCTCTCACTGGCCGAGGGGAAGCGCTCCCTGAATTGCGGAGCGGGAAAGCGATCCTCGAACGTGTCGCCGCTTGCCACTTGCTGGTTGGTTTTCGCGACGACCTGACTGCCCCCTTGGACATTGGCCTGCGAGTTCGCCGCGAGTGCTGCCGGGTTCGGCGCCTTGCCGCATTGAACCAGTGTCAGCGACAGCGGCACCAAGGCTGAGACGAGGCCAAGCCGGAGCGCACGACCGCGCCGACCGGACGGCGTCCGATCGGCACGACTGTCAGCTCTCAGTTTCGGAACGGCCCCGACCATCCACCCATGACCTCAAGTCACGAACCATCGGCAATCTCAAGACAATTGAGCCGATGGGCGTTTAGGCGACGTTAAGCGTCCGGAGAACTTCCCCACATCCGGAACGCTCAAAAGGACCATGCAATCGTGTCCTGATTGTGGGGACGGGGAACGGGATTTCCCGGGGCATACGCAGCTTTTTCGCCGGGGTTGGGAATATGCGGTGCTCAAATACCCGTTTCCGCCGCCTCATTTAACCCTTGTTAACCCTGCTTGAATTGACTGGGCCAAACTGCACGATGCGCCCGAAAGGCATGACGCCTGAGGTTAAGGACCCCGATGACGGCATCAGATGCGGGAACGGCGCCCTGGACGAGCCGACTGCCAGGCAGCGGGACCGGGGTCTCGGTTCTGGTCGCAACCGCCATCGTCGTGGCCGACATGATCGGGGTCGGCGTCTTCACCAGCCTCGGCTTCCAGGTCAAGGACATCCCGTCCGGCTTCTCGATCCTGTTGCTGTGGACCGTCGGCGGCGTCGTCGCGCTCTGCGGGGTGTTCGCCTATAGCGAGCTCGGGGCGATGTTTCCGCGCTCGAGCGGCGAGTACAATTTCCTCGGCCGTGCCTATCATCCGGCCTTCGGCTTTCTCGCCGGCTGGGTGTCGGCGACGGTGGGCTTCGCGGCGCCGGTCGCGCTCGCCGCGATGGCGTTCGGTGAATACGCCAAGTCGGTCGTGCCCGATCTGCCGCCGATTCCGCTCGCCATCGCCGTGGTGTGGCTGGTCTCGCTCGTCCAACTGACCGGGGTCCGGCACTCCTCGACCTTCCAGCTGATCTCGACGGTCATCAAGGTCGTGCTGATCGTCGCCTTCCTGGTCGCCGGCTTCGTCATCGCTGTCCCGCAGCCGATCGCGTTCACGCCGCAGCCGGGCGATCTCGCCCACATCGTCAGCGCGCCCTTCGCGATCGGGCTGGTCTTCGTGATGTATTCGTTCTCCGGGTGGAATGCCGCGACCTACATCATCGGTGAGATGAACATGCCGCAGAGGAATCTGCCGCGCGCTTTGCTGACGGGCACGCTGATCGTGCTCGTGCTCTATGTCGCGTTGAATGCGGTGTTTCTCCATTCGACGCCGGTCGGGGCGCTCGCCGGTCAGCTCGACGTTGCCAGCGTTGCCGGCAGCGCGATCTTCGGCAGTCTCGGCGGCCGCATCGTCGGCGCCATGATCTGCGTCGGCCTGATCTCCTCGATCTCTGCGATGATGTGGATCGGCCCGCGCGTGATGATGACGATGGGGGAGGACATTCCGGCGCTACGGGTGTTCTCGAAGCGATCGACGAGCGGCGCACCGGCCTATGCCATCCTGTTTCAGCTCGCGGTCGCCAATCTGCTGCTGTTCACGCGCAGCTTCGAGGCGGTGCTCGACTTCATCCAGTTCGCGCTGCTGTTCTGTTCGTTCTTCACGGTCGCCGGCGTCATCAAGCTGCGCATCACCGATCCTGACATCCCCAGGCCCTATCGCGCCTGGGGATACCCGTTCACGCCGCTGCTTTTCCTGCTCGTGACCGCCTTCATGATGTACTACCTGTTGACCGAGCGTCCCGTGCAGTCGTTGTCGGGGATGCTCGTCATGCTCTTCGGCTTGTTGATTTATGCTGTTTTCCGCAGGCGGCCGGTCGCCGCTGGCAATTCAAACGATCGCGTATAGACATGTTTCGCCCCATGAGAATTGCGGCCGTCGTCCTCGCCTTGATGGCTGCGGGCGTCGCGTCCGCGCGCGCCGCCGACGCCACCTTCGATGACACCGCGCGCTTCCTCGCGGGCATGCAGCCTTCGGCGGACTCGCCGCTGACGCCGTTGACGAAGGAGCCGGGCTGGCAGCGTCATGCAAAATTCTTCGACGGCGCCTTCGCCCAGCTCGAGCAGCGCCAGCTCTCGAAGATCCGCACCTGGTCCGACGTCAATCTGGCCGCACCGCGGCCGACCATGTTCTACCTGTTCAGCGGTCCGGACTTCCTCTACGCCAACGCGTTCTATTCCAAGGCCAGCACCTACGTGCTCGGCGCGCTGGAGCCGGTCGGCGCCGTGCCCGATCTGACCCGGCTGCCGCGTGGCTCGGTCGGTGCCGCGCTCTACAATGTGGAGCGTTCACTCGGCTCGATCCTGAGCTTCTCTTTCTTCATCACCAAGCAGATGAAGGTCGACCTGCACACCAACCAGGTCAACGGCACCTTGCCGATCCTCTATGTCTTTCTCGCGCGCTCCGGAAAGACCATCCGCAACGTCGAAACGATCGCGCTCGACGACAAGGGAGGGCTCCATGTCGGCGACGACAATCCGGGGCGTAACGCGACGCGCGGCGTCCGCATCACCTTTGCAGGCCCCGATGGCGAAGCGCGCACGCTGTATTACTTCTCGACCGACCTTTCCAATGCCGGCGCGCGCAACACCGGCTTCCTGAAATTCTGCGAGACGCTGGGGCCCGGCAACAGCCTGCTCAAGAGTGCATCCTATCTGCTGCACAAGAGCGACTTCGCGGTGGTCCGCGACTGGCTGCTCGCCAACAGCGCCACCATCATCCAGGACGATTCCGGCATTCCACTTGCGAATTACAGCGCCAGGCAATGGCGGTTCTTCCCGTTCGGCCGCTATCTCGGGCCGATCGGCGAATTCCCCGGCCGCTACCAGGAGCGCTACGCCGAATTGTTCACGCGAGCCCAGCCGATTGATTTCGGCGTCGGCTACCGCTGGCGGATGCATGAATCCAATTTGCTGCTGTCGGTGAGGGTGCCGGGCAGCGAGACCGCACCGGCGCCGGACACAGTTTCGTCCGCCGAGCCGGCGACGAAGCCGCGTCCGAAACGGCCCCGTCCGCCCGAATCCGTCCCGCCATCATCCGGACGGTCTTTCTGGTTCCGTTAGGATGCGCCGAGGCTCGACCGTCAGGTCGGGCTCTGGGCCACGACGACCAGCACCTCCGCCTTCTGCCGGCCGAGGCTCCTGACCTCGTGCGGGGTCTCGCCTGAAAAATACAGGCAGTCGCCTTTGCCGAGGGTGAGCTCCTCGCCGTCGAGCTTGATCGCGATCTTGCCGTTGATGACGAACAGCAGTTCTTC
Organism: Bradyrhizobium sp. AT1; assembly: GCF_001590795.1. Classification (GTDB taxonomy): domain Bacteria; phylum Pseudomonadota; class Alphaproteobacteria; order Rhizobiales; family Xanthobacteraceae; genus Bradyrhizobium. The sequence goes on along the minus strand of NZ_JXDL01000001.1, from coordinate 1,621,105 downwards.
GCCCGCGTGCGAGGCCCGCGTCGCCGCCTTGTGCGGCGGGCTCAGCAGGAACGGCTCCATCATCTTGCGGGTGCGGCCCGTGACCAGCGGGACCACGCCAAAGGTGTCCTGGAACAGGGGCACATCGCCGCCTTCGCGGCGGAACAGCGTGTAGCGCGGTGCGGGCTCGGCGTTGGGGTCGAAGAAGTTCGCGACATTGACTTCGAGCGCCGCGGCCATCCGCAGCAGCGCGGCGAGCGAGGGGACCTTGAGATTGCGCTCGACCAGCGAAATGTAGCCGCGCGTGAGATCGCTCTGCTTCGCAAGCTGGTCCAGCGTCAGGCCCTTGGCGATCCGCGCCTGGCGGATATTGGCCCCGACTGCCGTCGCTTTGCTGACGTCAAGCACGCATGAGTCTCCCGAACGCTGAGGCTCCTTTTGCAACAGATGCGGCCGAACCGCCAGCCCGGCGCCCTGGATCGGGCGATCCGGTCGCTCGCAAGCGTATTCCAAGGGAAAACTTATGCGCGGAAATATAGAGCATGGCCGCGGATAATGTGAGCATGTTTGCTGGTATATCGCGAAAAATCGCTAAAAAATAATGCATTTTGAGCTGCGTGCCTCGATCGTCGGCATTTGCCGCGTCCCGCGGCGTTGATTTCTGTTGGTAAACATGATCGATTTTTACCGTCCGCATGGGCCGATGGGCTCCGCGGACAGAGCCAAAAGCTTCCCCGTGGTGCCGGTACCTTTCTGGAGAGATAGATGACCGTAGCAGACGACGTAACCCTGAACGTAGCGCCGGACGAGGCGGCGAGCTTGCGGCGGATCCTGTGGTCGAGTGTGATCGGCACCGCTGTCGAGTGGTACGACTTCCTGATTTACGGCGCGGCGACCGCGCTGGTGTTCAACAAGGTGTTCTTCGCCGCCGGCAACCCCACGCTCGCCACCATCGCGGCCTTCGGCACCTATGCCGTCGGATTCCTGGCGCGGCCGCTTGGCGCTGCGATCTTCGGCCATTACGGCGACCGGGTCGGGCGCAAGGCGATGCTCGCGGTCACCATCATGGTGATGGGCATCGGCACTTTCCTGATCGGCCTGCTTCCGACCTACCAGCAGATTGGCATCGCCGCACCGCTGCTCCTTATCGGCTTGCGCTTGCTCCAGGGCATCGGCCTCGGCGGCGAGTGGGGCGGGGCGGTGCTGATGGTGGTAGAGAATTGCCCGACGCATCGTCGCGGCTTGCTCGGCAGCATGGTGCAGGTCGGCAATCCGATCGGCAATCTCGCGGCGATCGGCATGTTCGCGCTTGTAGCGAGCCTGCCGGAGAGCGACTTCATGGCCTATGGCTGGCGCATTCCGTTCCTGCTCTCGATCCTGCTGGTGGGCGTTGGCCTCTATATCCGCCTCAACATGGAGGAGACTGCGGCCTTCCGTCAGGTCCAGGCGAAGAAGGACGTTGCAAAACTGCCGGTGATAGAGATCTTCAAGCATCATCGCAGGCCGTTCTTCACGGCGGTCGGGCTGAAGATCTCGGAGATCGCCTATGCCAGCATCGGTGGGGTGTTCGTGATGTCCTACGCCACGGCCAATCTCGGCCTGTCACGCACGGTGGTGCTGAACGGCGCCTTCACGGCCTCGTTGGTCGCGCTGTTCGCCATTCCCCTGTTCGGCTGGCTGTCCGACTTGCTTGGCCGCAAGACCATGTTCTATGCGAGCTGCATGTTCTCGGCGCTGTTTGCGTTCCCGCTGTTCTGGCTGCTCGACACCCGCGATCCCACCGTTGTGATTTGCACCATCGTGGTTGCGATCACCTTCGGCCAAATGGTGATGTTCGGTATCGGCGCGCCCTGGTACTCGGAGCTGTTTTCCGCGCGGCTGCGTTATAGCGGTGCCTCGCTCGGTTTTCAGGTCGGTGCAGCGATCAGCGGCGGGTTGACGCCGCTGATCGCGGCGTCTCTGATGGCGTGGAGCGGCGGTGCCACCTGGCCGGTCTCGCTGCTGCTGATTGCTTGCGCCGCCATCACCGCGACCGCGACCACGTTCGCGCCGGAGATGGCGAACAAGGAACTGACCTGATCCCCGGCGCGCCGCCTCTGGCGGCGCGCCATCGCTTCTCACAAGGATTTTGTCATGCTCGATACCACCAACCGCGCCGGCCTGGCGCAGGGCGCAACGCAACTCGGCTGGACCGGGATGGTGCGCTTCCTTCACTTGACCCCGCGCGCGTTCCTGCCGATGCGCGCCGCAGAAACGATCACCCTCGTCGCCGGTCGAGGAATCGAGGGCGATCGCTACATGATCGGCAACGAAGAGGGATTTTATTCGCACAAGCCCGAGGAGGGTCGGCAGGTCACCCTGTTCGAGCTCGAGACGCTGGTTGCGCTGAAGCGCGACGCCGGCATCGAGCTTGGCCCGGAAGAGCACCGGCGCAACGTGACGGTGGAGGGGGTGCCGCTGAACCACCTCGTCGGCCGCCGCTTCTGGCTGGGGGAGGCCCTGCTGGAAGCGACGCGGTTGTCGGTGCCATGCCGGCACATCGAGGAGATCACCGGCAAGGCGATCTTCGATCCCCTGATCAACCGTTCCGGTCTCAACTGTAAGATCCTTCAAGGCGGCATCGTCAGGGTCGGCGACGCCGTCCGGAACGCCGCATGAAGGCGCGTCCTATCACGACGGTCAAGACGATCGTCACTGACGTCAAGGAAGCCGGAGCAGGAATCAAGCTGTTCTCCCTGGCCGATCCGGACCAATGGGAATTGCCGCCCTTCAGACCCGGCGCGCATATCGACCTGCATCTGCCGAACGGACTCGTGCGTACTTATTCGCTGTGCAACGAGCCCGCCGACAACAAGCGCTACGTCATTGCGGTCAAGCGAGAACCAGGCGGGCGGGGCGGTTCACGCGCGCTGCACGACGAGGTCGCCATCGGCGACGTCCTCGGCGTCTCGCTGCCGCGCGGCGGACTGGATATCGTTCCGGGCATCGTACGCTACGTGTTCGTGGCCGGTGGCATCGGCGTGACACCGTTCTTGTCGATGGCGCGGCACCTCGAACAAACGAAGCAGGCGGACTTCACGCTGCATCTGATCGTCCGCGAGGAGGTGCCGCTCGCCGCGGAGCTCGGGTCTTTGATCGAACAGGGGCGTGTCGTCGTGCATCGCACGTTCCTGTCCGGGCGCCCTGATCTGGCGCCCCTCATCGGGAAGAGCGGATCCGAGACGAAGGTCGCCTGCTGCGGGCCGGAATCCATGATCGATGATTTCGAGCGGGTCACGACCACATGGCCGGCGGCCAATGTCCATATCGAGCGCTTTGTCGCCCCGCCGCCTGTCATCGACCCCGACGCAAAACCGTTTACGGTGTCGCTGGCGCGTACTGGTACCGACATCCAGGTTCGTGCCGGGCAGACCATGCTGGCTGCCTTGCAGGCGGGAGGCGTCGACATCGCGACCTCCTGCTGCGGCGGCATCTGCGGCGCCTGCAAAGTCGGTTGGATCGAGGGCAAGCCAATCCATCGTGACCGCATCCTGTCGCCTTATGAGCGTGAACGTTATCTCATGGTCTGCGTCGCAGGATCGGACGCGGACCGGCTGGTGCTGGATCTCTAGAGCCAGCCTACCAGTGCACGCTCTGGCTCGGCACGATGAACGCCGTCGTGCTCGGCGCCGTGGCGAGGCTCGATGCCAGATACCAGCCGGAGCCGAGCACGAGCGCCAGCAGGGCGACGATCGCGAGCAGATCCATGGTTCTGGGGTCGTGATGCCGCCTCGGGCCGGGGTTGGGCCCAGGCCGGACGCGAAGATGTCCGACGTGAGAATGAGGGCTGATTTTCCAGCGCATTGTTGTTTCCTCCCGGGGGAGCATCAAAACAACGCGGAAAGGACGTCCACAGTTCCGCTCAGGCTAGCGACCGCAAGGCATCGCCGCAATCTCAGGATGCATTGACGCCGCGCCAGCGGGCATAGCGCCACGGCAGATACCAGCGCGCGCCTTGCGGCGCGGTGAGCGGTACGTTGTCGATGCCGGACGTGCCGAAGGGATTGCACCGCAACAGCCGCGCGAGCGTCATCCAGCCGCCGGCCCAGAGCCCGAACCGTTCGATCGCCTCGTCGCCGTAAACGGAGCAGGTTGGCAGATGCCGGCAATTGTAGCCGACCAGGGGCGAGAGCGTATGCCGGTAGAGCCAGATCAGCGCGCGGCCAAATCTGCGCGGGAGCCTGAGTGCCCCTTCGACCGAACCAGAACAACGCCCGCAGGCTGGATGCTTCATGTGCGCTGTGCCGCCAGGTTGGGCGAGGTATTGCACAGTTCCGGCGCAGGGAACTGTAAGCTGTTGTTTGCACGCCATATTTTGCATGCTTTTTGGGAGCAGTGCAGCAAGTACCTATGGACGATCTGTATTCCCCCGGATACCATTTTTGTGACGTTCATGTGTAGACTCATCGGACGCAAAACGGGGCTTGCCTGAATCGGCTTTGGCTTAGTGCTTGGGGCTTGGGGGGAAGGGACCAGTTTGAAAGTTCTGACGTCGCTCAATCTTCGCGGCTGGTTGCTGGTGGGAACCGCCGTTTGTGGAGTCGTGCTGGCTGGCGCTGTCGCGACACTCGGGTCTTCGGCCCGCGCCGGTGCCGCTCTCGAAGAGCGCAAGCTGCCGATGAAGTTCAACTGGATCGCCTGCGAGCCGAACTGCCGCGGCTGGGTCAGCGCGGTGGGCATCATCACCGCCGATACGCCGAAGGATTTCGAAGAATTTTCTCGCGGACGCCAGCTCGGCGGTGCCACCGTCGTGCTCGATTCCAGCGGCGGTTCCGTCAATGACGCGATCACGCTTGGCCGACGCTTCCGCAATCTCGGGCTCCTGACCACGGTCGGCGTCAGTCTGCGCGGTGGACAGTCGGTTCGTCCGGCGGTCGCGCCGGAGGCTTATTGCGAATCCATGTGCGTGTTCCTGCTGCTGGCCGGCAAGAAGCGCTACGTGCCGGAAGCGGCCCATGTCCGCGTCCACCAGATCTGGATGGGCGACCGGGCCGACGATGCCAAGGCTGCGAGCTACAGCGCGCAGGATCTGATGATCGTGGAGCGCGATATCGGCCGGCTCGCCAAATACACCTTTGACATGGGCGGAGCGGGCGATCTGCTGTCGCTCGCGCTCAGCGTTCCGCCCTGGGAAGATCTGCACGAGCTGGACGCCGGCGAGCTCAAGCTCACCAATCTCGTGACGACGGATCTCGTGGCCGACGTGCTTCCGCATGTGGACATCTCCGCGCCGGCGATGGCGGAGCTTGCCCCGAAGACGCAGGCCAGGTTCGGCACGGAACCGGAGCAGCCTGCCAAGTCGACCAAGACGGCGGAAGCCCTGGTGCCGACGGGCGGTGTGGCCGCTCCGGCTGCGGCGGCACAGAAGTAAGATTCCCGACACGTCAGTCCAGCTTTCGCGCTGACGCGCGCCCCGGAATGACATCGATAGGCTCAGCCCTGCGCTGCAGCCGGCTGCTTGGCCTTGGCCTCGATCTGGCCGATGGCATCGACCACGGCATCGAAGGTCAGAAGCGTCGAGGCGTGGCGCGCCTTGTACTCACGGACCGGCTCGAGGAACTTGATCTCCTCCCATTTGCCTTGAGGAGGGGCGCCATTCTCCTTGAGCATCTTGCGAACGGTTTCGCGTAACTCACGGAGTTCGCTCGCGGACGAGCCGACCACGTGACTTGCCATGATGGATGAAGAGGCCTGTCCCAGCGCGCAGGCCTTCACGTCATGGGCGAAGTCGGTGACCGTGTCGCCCTCCATCTTGAGGTCGACCTTCACGGTCGAGCCGCACAGCTTGGAGTGGGCGGTGGCGGAGGCATCGGGGGCCGGCAGCCGTCCGAGGCGCGGAATATTCCCCGCCAGCTCGATGATCCGCTTGTTGTAGATGTCGTTCAGCATGTGATGGAGTCCAACACGTCCAGAGCCTCTTCCGGGCCGGATCGGCCTTGGCGGGCGCCGTTCACGGTCCTATATAGGGTGGGAACTGGTGGAAAAACAGTCCAGCGATGCGAGCAGCGGTGATCCAGATCTGCGCTGTCGGCGTTATGGACCCGGGACCCTTTTTGCCAAAACTGTTCTCTTCAGGCGTCCGGCGGCTTGGTCGCCCCGTCTGCCGGTGACACTCCGGCCTTTAAGGCCGTCGAACGGAGTCGATATGGACGCCACAATCAAGCCGATCCGCCCCAACAAGCAGCCCGAGAGCCGACCTGCCGAGCTCGACCCCGCTGAATTCCTCGCGGCCGCCGTCCGCGCCGACCAGCCGCGCCCGGCGCGTGCCGAGGCGGAAGCGGCGGTGAAGACGCTGCTCGCCTATATCGGCGAGAACACCGAGCGCGAGGGCCTGCTCGACACGCCGCGCCGCGTGGTCGAGGCCTTCGACGAGCTCTATCAGGGCTATCACCAGTGCCCGGCCGAGGTGCTCGACCGCACCTTCGGCGAGACCGCCGGCTATGACGATTTCGTGCTGGTGCGCGACATCGAGTTCACCTCGCAATGCGAGCATCACATGATGCCGTTCTACGGCAAGGCGCACATCGCCTATACGCCGGTGGAGCGCGTCGTCGGCCTGTCCAAGCTGGCACGCCTCACGGACATCTTCGCCCGCCGGCTCCAGACCCAGGAGCACCTGACGGCGCAGATCGCGGCGGCGATCGACGAGGTGCTGAAGCCTCGCGGCGTTGCCGTGCTGATCGAGGCCGAGCATACCTGCATGTCGGTGCGCGGCGTCGCCAAGCATGGCGCCTCCACCTTCACCAGTCGCTTCACCGGCATGTTCCGCGACAATCCGGCGGAGCAGGCCCGTTTCCTGTCCCTGGTGCGAGGCACGCGCTGACCTCGCGAACAGATCGGCAAGGTCGTGTCCGTTCACTCTCATGAGATCGAGGAAGGCCTGTCCTTCCAGCCGCGCTTCGATGCCAGCGGCCTCGTGACTGTCGTCGCGACCGACGTCGCCACCGGCGACGTCCTGATGGTCGCGCACATGAACGACGAGGCGCTGCGCAAGACGATCGCGACCGGCGAGGCCTGGTACTTCAGCCGCTCGCGCAAGGCCTTGTGGCGAAAAGGTGAGACCTCGGGTCAAACCCAGCGCGTGGTCGAGATGCGCACCGATTGCGACCAGGACGCGGTCTGGATCCGTGTCGAGCAGATCGGGGCTGCCTGCCACACCGGGCGACGCTCGTGCTTCTATCGCAAGGTCGAACGCGAGGGCGGAGGCGCCAAGCTGGTCTTCACAGATGCGGAGCGGCTGTTCGATCCGGATGCGGTCTACAAGAAGTAGCTCGCTGCCATTCCGTGGCACGCGAAGCGCGAGCCCGGGATGACGGCGAGGGCGGAATTAACCCCGCATTAACCATACCTGTCCCACGGTGAGACGACAGGGCGTCCGAATTGCCGGCGCCGCTCAACGCCGCGCGGGGCGGGCACTTCATCATGTCGGTCGACAATTCCAGTGCCACGCAGACGGTCGGTCTCGATCCGACGCGGGCGCGCGTCGCCGGTGCGATCAAGCAGGCCTCGAACGTCAGCGGCGTCAGCTTCCAGTACATGCTGACCACCGCCAAGATGGAATCGGATTTCGATCCCACGGCAGGGGCCACCACCTCGTCCGCGCATGGGCTCTACCAGTTCATCGACCAGACCTGGCTCGGCACCGTGAAGGAGGCCGGCACCCAGCTCGGCTACGGCAACTATTCCGACGCCATCACCAGGACGTCGTCGGGCGGCTACAGCGTGGATGATCCCGCGATGAAGCGGTCGATCATGAAGCTGCGTGACGATCCGGAAGCCGCCTCCAGCATGGCGGCGGCGCTGACGCAGTCGAACAGCTTCAAGCTCACCGGCCTGCTCGGGCGCAGGCCGAGCGACAGCGAGCTCTACATGGCGCATTTCATGGGAGTCGGCGGCGCCGCAAAACTGATCGCGAATGCCGAGGACAATCCGCAAGCGGTCGGTGCGCGGCTGTTTCCCAACGCGGCGTCCGCTAACCGTTCGATCTTCTACGCCAAGGACGGCCGCGCCCGCAGCGTCTCCGAAGTCTATTCGGTGCTGGACGCGCGCTATGCCAGCGCGGCCAATTCGAAGGTGACCCGCAGCGCGATGGCGATGTATGGCGGCACGCCGTCGACGACGCAGGTTGCGAGCGCGAATGGCGTGCAGCCGACTGCACCGATGGTCGACAACGCCGCCTATCTCCAGACCTTCCCCAACACGAACGCCGTGACGCCCGTCAGTGCGACCTCGTCCACGACGGTCGCGGACAATGCACCAGTCGCGCCGGCCTTCCGCTCGATCTATCAGCCCGGCGACACCACGCAGCCGGTCTCGACCACGGTGCAGAAATTGTGGGGCAACAACGCCTCGCTCACCTCGGTCGCGTCAGCGGCGCCGGACGTGCGGCCGCCGCAGCCGCTCGATCTCTTCAGCGATCGCAGCGGCACGTTCAGCAGCTAATTCTCGGGCCGTGTCCCGGACAAGGCGCAGCGCGTGAGCGATGCGCCGCAGAGCCGGGACCCAGGCCGCGCGCATCTCGCTCAGAGATTCCGGGGCACGCGAGCCGAGGCGCCTTTGTTCCCTTAACAAATCCTCAACAAAACCAGTCAGTTATGGTGAACGCTTTGTTAAGCGTCGTGGTTTATTTTGTGTTGCAGGTGACGAGCCGTCATCATTTTCGTTTGTTGTGTAGCCGGAAGCAGCATGATTGTTCGGCAGTTCATCAATTGGATCAGGACGGCGCCCGCCGGCGAGCGGGCCGAGGCGACACGGGCGTTGGCCCGGGCCTGGCTGATCTCGGACCTTTCGACCGACGACCGCATCGCCGCCGAAGGCGCGCTGTTGATGCTGCTCGACGATCCCTCGCCGCTGGTGCGGCAGGCGATGGCCGAGGCGTTTGCGCGCAGCACGGATGCGCCGGCCTCGATCGTGCGGGCGCTGTCGGCGGACCAGCCGACCGTCGCGCTGCCGGTGCTCGAACATTCGCCGCTTCTGATCGATGCCGACCTCGTCGACATCGTCGCGACCGGCAATGACGAGGTGCAATGCGCGGTCGCCCGCCGCATCGCGCTGCCGGTCTCGGTCTGCGCCGCCATCGCCGAAGTCGGCTGCGCCGCGGCGGCGCTCGAGCTGATCGAAAATCCCCATGCCGAGCTTGCGCCGTTCTCCTGGAATCGCATCGTCGAGCGCCACGGCCATCTCGCCGCCATCCGCGAGGCGATGCTGGTGCTGGATGATCTGCCGTCCGCAACGCGCGCGGCGCTGGTGGCGAAACTCTCGGAGACGCTGGCGCAGTTCGTCGTGGCGCGGAACTGGCTGAGCGCCGACCGCGCCGACCGCATCACGGTCGAGGCGCGCGACCGCTCCACCATTAACATCGCGGCGCGCTCGCGCGGCGAGGACATGCAGGGCCTGGTGCATCATCTGCGCGTGACGGGCCAACTGACCGCTGGCCTGATCCTGCGCGCGCTGCTGTCCAGCAATCTCGATTTGTTCGACGCGGCGCTGGCTGAGCTTGCCGATCTGCCGCTGGCGCGCGTCACCGCGCTGCTGCACGACCGCGGCGGCAACAGCCTGCACGCGCTGCTACGCCGCGCCGGGCTGCCCGAGGCGACGTTCGCGGCGTTCCAGGTCGCGCTCGATGCCTGCCACGAGCAAGGCTTCGTCGACAGTGACGACGGCGCGGCACGGCTGCGCCGCCGCATGGTCGAGCGCGTGCCCACCCATTGCGAGACCGACCGCGGCGCCACCGATCCGCTGATGGTCCTGCTGCGCCGCTTCGCCACCGAATCGGCGCGCGAAGAGGCAAGGCTGTTCTGCGACGAGCTCGTCGCGGACGAGGACGTCTACGACGATCTGATCGCGGCGTGACCCACCAACCACCGTCATTGCGAGCGTAGCGACTTGTCCGCCGAAGCCTTGGCGAAGGCGGAAGCAATCCAGAATCTCTCCGCGGAAAGACTCTGGATTGCTTCGTCGCTAGGGCTTCTCGCAATGACGAGGAGGAGAGGGCGGCGAACTACTCCGCGGGCGCGATGCTCGGCGCCATGATCACTTCGAGATGCTCGGGCCGGTCGCGGTTGACCTGGGTGAGATAGTCGTCGGCGACCTTGCGCAGGCGGCGGCTGAGCTCGGCGGAGACGCTGATGCTGTCGAGCCTGGTGTTCTCGTGCACGATGGCGAGGATGGCGTTGATGTGGTGCGTGAACAGTTCGGCCGGGACCTTTTCCAGATCCGGCGCGTGCTCGATGACGCGGCACAGGCTCTCGGCGACCCCCGCCGCGGCCGGATAGCCGAAGGTCGCGGCGTCGCCCTTGATGTCGTGGGCGGCGTGAAACAGCTCGTCGCGGCGTTCCCGGGTGAAGCCGTCATTGCGAACGGCGACATAGGCGGCCGACAGACGGTTGACCTCGGTGGTCATCCACTCCTTGAATTCGCCGGAAAGACCCGCGAGCGCCTGCTCGGCGCGACCGACCGGATCGTCCAGGTCCTTCTCCTCGACGCGGCGCAGAACCTTGCGCAGCGGATTGGGCTGCGTGATGATCTGGTGCGTGGCGAAGGCTTTGACCTCAATGTCCTTTGCGCTGTTCTTCGCCATGATGCCTGCCTCGTCGGGGACGTTGCGCTAGATGGAGGATCGGGCCTTGTCGAGCAGCGAGGGCTGCTGCAGCACCTCGTGCTTTTCGCCGACGCGGCGTTCGGGACCCATGTAAGCGGAATTGGTGTTGCGGCGCCGGTCCGGCCCGAAATAGGTCTTGGTCTTGATGAAGGGCCGGGGATTGGCAACCACGTTGAGGATGCGCTGATAGAGCCCCTTGGCCGAGATCGGCTTGGCCAGGAATTCGGTGACGCCGGCATCGCGCGCCACAGTGACGCGGCGCTTCTCGGAATGACCGGTCAGCATGATGATCGGCGCGTAGGGGTTGCCCTTGGATTCCGGCTGCCGGATCATCTGCGCAAGCTCGAGCCCGTCGAAGATCGGCATCGCCCAATCGGTGATGACGATGTCGGGCACGTAATGGCTGTACATCTCGAGCGCGGTGGCGCCGTCCTCGGCCTCGTAGACTTCGCGCGCGCCGAAGGAGTGCAGCAGCGTGCGCAGGATGCGGCGCATGTGCGGATTGTCGTCGCAGACGAGGAAGCGCAGCTTGTTGAAGTCGATGCGGAACATGGCGCCCGGGCTTAAGCGGTCAACTTTCGTTAACCATATCGCGGCGGGGGTTAAGGAAGGGTTGCCGCTGCATCAGAGTGCAAGCGTTCCTAATATCGTAATTCTGCCATTTTTTATCGTAATACAATAAAAATATTCGAATGAACGGGAGCTAGTCCGATGAGCGTGATCGCGTTTCCTTACCCCACACCGGTTGAGCCGCGGCTGCGGCGCATCGGACGGATCGTGGCTGCCGGCGCGCTCGTCTGTGTCGCGGGGGCGGTCCTGGCGGTGCCGCTGCTCTGGTCGAGCGACGAGCTCCTCCGGCACTGGATCGCGACCCAGTCCGCGCTGGGCGCGCGGCCGTTCACGCTCAATCTCGACACGCGTCTAGCCGGCGCGCTGATCAGTCTGCTCGGACTTGCGCCTGTCATCTATGCGCTGCTGCAGCTGTCGATGTTGTTCTCGCGCTTCGCACGCGGCGAGGTCTTCGTGACCGGCAACGCCTGGCGCATCCGCCGCATGGGCCTCGCGCTGATCGTGAGCGCATTGATCTCGCCGCTGGTGCAGATGCTCACCACGATCAACCTGACGCGGGCCAACCAGCCCGGCCAGATCGTCGTCATGTTCGGTATCGAGCAGTCGCATGTGCTGTCGGTGCTGAGCGGCCTCGCGCTCCTCGCGTTCGCGACCGTGATGGCCGATGCCGTTCGCGTCTGGCACGAGAACAGCGAGATCATCTGACCATGCCGATCATCGTCAATCTCGACGTCATGCTCGCCAGGCGCAAGATCCGCTCGCGCGAGCTCGCCGCGCGCATCGAGCTCACTGAGGCGAACGTCTCATTGCTCAAGTCGGGGAAGGTGAGAGGCATCCGCTTCGACACGCTGGAGCGGATCTGCGCCGTGCTCGACTGCCAGCCCGGCGATATCCTGGAATACGTTCCCGACAGCACGGACGACGCGCTGGAATCGCGCGCGGCCGGTCGCAAGTCAGCCTAGCCAGGCTCGTCCAACTCGAGCTCCGTTTACCTCAAGCCCGTTCAATTCAAGACTGGAGACGTCTGCGATGAACCGCCTCGTGCGCGTTCTTGCGAGCGCGACTGCGCTCGCGCTTGCCGGTTGCAGCTCGGTGCCGCTGACATCGATCCCGCGGCTTGCCCGCATCGATGCCAAGACGACGGATCTGTCGATGCTGCGCGTCGCCGTGCAACTGCCCGAGGTGCTTCGGTCGCGTTCGGGCGGCGTCAAGCTCGACGTTGTCACCAAGGTGGTGGGCGAGGCCGAGACCAGGACCAGCTTTGCCATGATGGAGATGAGCGAGGCGCGAGATCGCGCCGGCCTGCCGGCGCCGCCGGAAGGATCTGCAATCCATGCCTATCGCTTGTCGCCGGGCGATGCGGCGCGCTTCGAGGCGCTGCGGGCGGCGATGGTCGAGCAGGGCAGGCAAGGCAAGCGCGGGTCGATGGGGCTCGGCGTGGCGGCCAAGGAGTTCTGTCGCGCGAACGCCGCGCCGCAGGCCGCGCTCCCTGTCACGATCTATCTGATGACCTCGGAGACGAAGAGCTTCGTCCCGGTCGTCAGCGATTTTGACATGCTCAGTGATCCCGCTCTGGCGGGCGGCCTGGACTCGGTTCAGCCCTGCGGCCAGTGATCGGCGCTGAAGCTCAGTAGCCGAACTGCTCGCGCAGGATGCGCTCTTCCAGGCTGTGGCCGGGATCGAACAGCATCCGCATCGAGATGGTCTTGTCGGAGAGCACCTCGACGCGGCGGACGTCGCGCACCTCGTCGTGGTCGGCGACCGCCGCCACGGGGCGCTTGTCGCCCTCCAGCACTTCGATCACGACGTAAGCCGTGTTGGGCAACAGCGCGCCGCGCCAGCGGCGCGGGCGGAAGGCGCTGATCGGGGTCAGCGCCAGCAGGGCGGCGTTGATCGGCAGGATCGGTCCCTGGGCCGAGAGATTGTAGGCGGTCGAGCCGGCCGGCGTTGCCACCATGATGCCGTCGGCGATCAGCTCGGGCATGCGCTCACGCTCGTCGATCATGATCCTCAAGCGCGCGGCCTGGTAGGTCTGCCGGAACAGGGCAACTTCGTTGATGGCGTGGTGCAGGTGGACGCGGTCGTTGACGTCGGTTGCGCGCATCAGGAGGGGGTTGATCTCGGATTCATGCGCCGCCTCGAGCCGCGCGCGCAGATCGTGCGTCGAGTATTCATTCATCAGGAAGCCAACGGTGCCGCGGTGCATGCCGTAGATCGGCTTTCCCGTGTGCATGTTCTGGTGCAGCGTCTGCAGCATCAGCCCGTCGCCGCCGAGCGCGACCACGATATCGGCTTCGTTCGGGGCGCAATTGCCGTAGTCCCGGGTGAGCTGACCGATGGCGGCCTGCGCCTCGCTGCTCGGGCTGGCGACGAAGGCGATGCGCTCGTATCGCTTGGGCTTGGTCATGAGCTTCCGGGCAGGTGCCGCTGTCTTGAGTAAGTTCCGCCGGGCTCGTCTATACGAGGTAGGCCTGTATTGTCGAGGATCACCGCCGCACAGGGCGAACGGGCTATTGTCGCTTTCCGAGAACAAAACGGGTTGATCGAGCCAGCCCGGAAGGCGCCATCGGACCGGCGATCCCGCAAACCGTCGCAATTCCTCGCTAGCGTCGGTGCGCACCGGCTATGACAGCCGGGCAGGGAGAACGATCATGCTCACGATCTTGCCGACGCTGCGACGAACGGGGCTGGCGCTGGCCGTGTCCGCGGTCGCACTCTCGAGCCTTGCGCGGGCGGATGATGCGCCGCAGCCGCGTGCCGAGGCGGCAGCACCGGCGGGACAGAAGGGCGGGCGCGCCGGCAATGCGCAAGGTGCGGCGCAGGCTGCGCCGGCGGCGGCCGAGCCGCATCGCCTCCCGCCCGACTCGACCACGAAGCAGACGCTGGAGCTGCCCGGCCGCACCCTGAGCTTCGCCGCGACCGCCGGCTCCATCCGCGTGTTCGACGGCAAGGGCGAGCCGCTGGCCGACATCGCCTATACGTCCTACCAGCTCGACGGCGCCGACCGCGCGACGCGCCCGGTGACGTTCCTGTTCAATGGTGGGCCCGGCGCGTCCTCGGCCTGGCTCCAATTCGGCGCGGCCGGTCCATGGCGGCTGCCGCTCGATGGCGATGCGCTGTCGCCGTCGGCCTCGCCCGAGGTGAAGCCGAACGCGGAGACCTGGCTCGATTTCACCGATCTCGTCTTCATCGATCCCGTCAGCACCGGCTATAGCCGCTTCATCGCGACCGCTGAGGACGCGCGCAAATCGTTCTATTCCGTCGACGGCGACGTCAACACGATCGCGCTGGTGATCCGCCGCTGGCTCGAGAAGCACGACCGGCTGACCTCGCCGAAATACGTCGCGGGCGAGAGCTATGGCGGAATTCGCGGGCCGAAGGTGGTGCGCCAGTTGCAGCTCCAGCACGGCGTCGGCGTCAAGGGATTGATCCTGGTGTCGCCGCTGCTCGATTTCCGCGAGTTCACCGGCACCAGCCTCCTGCAATACGTCGCGACCTTGCCAAGCTATGTAGCGGTGGCGCGGGCGGCCAAGGGGCCGGTCAAGCGCGCCGACCTCGCCGACGTCGAGGCCTACGCGCGCGGCGAATTCCTGGCCGACCTCGTCAAGGGCGAGGCGGACAAGGAGGCCACCAATCGTCTCGCCGACAAGGTCGCCGAGCTCACCGGCATCGACCAGGCGGTGAGCCGCAGGCTCGCCGGCCGGTTCGACGTCGGTGAATTCCGCCGCGAATTCGACCGAAAGAACGGCAAGGTGACGGGGCGCTACGACGCCTCCGTGCGCGGCTACGATCCCTATCCGGATTCGAGCAGCTCGCGGTTCGGCGACCCCTCGGGCGATACGCTGCAGGCGCCGCTCACGAGTGCCGCCGTCGACGTGCTTTCGCGCAAGCTCAACTGGAAGCCGGACGGCTCCTATGAGGTTTTGAACGGCGCTGTGGAAGGTCACTGGGATTTCGGCCGCGGCATCAACCCGCCGCAATCGGTGTCCGAGTTGCGCCAGATCCTCGCCACCGATGCCAAGCTGAACGTGCTGGTCGCGCACGGCCTGTTCGATCTCGCCACGCCCTATTTCGGAACGAAGCGCGCGCTCGATCAACTGCCCGCGTTCGTCACGCAGCGCGTCAAGTTCGCCGTCTATCCCGGCGGCCACATGTTCTATTCGCAAGGCGGCTCGCGGCAGGCGTTGCGCAGCGAGGTCGAGCGATTGATCAGGGAGTAGGCCGCCGTTTGCGCGGCTTATATCTTCGAGCAATCTCGCGTGCCACGACGCTTGCCGGCTTCACGTTCGCGCCCGCGATCCAGACGTCGCTGACCTTGCCGCGCTTGTCGCGGATGCGGCGGACCGGCTCGCCGTGGCTGGCGTGACCGGCGCCCCAGGCAATCTTGCCGGTATCGCGGCCGGTGACTTCGATCTCGGTGGCATCCATGAACGGATTGTTGAATTGCGGATTGGCCACGAGCACGCGATTGCCCAGCGGCACGAGGTCGGTCGCGCCCCAGATCGTCCACCAGCGGCCGGTCCAGTCGCGCAGGCGCCGGTCGGGCGCGCCGCGGGTCTGGAACACACGCAGGATCTGCATCGCGCCGTCCATCCAGAACGGCGCCGCGCCGTCGATGGAGTTGCTGAGGATGCTGATCGTGAGCTCGCAGGCCGGGATCGCGCAGGTCCGCGAGATATAGCCCTGGAAGTGGCCGCCATGGCCGAACCAGTCCCAGCCGTCCAGCTTGCCGGCGCCGATCCCCAAGCCGTAATAGGCCTCGAAGTTCTGCGGGATGCGCCAATGATGCCGCGTCATCTCGCGGCGGCTCGCGGCCGACAACACGCTCTTTTTCGCATTTGGCGCGAGCTGCGCGAAGAAGCGGGCGGTGTCGGCGGCGGTGGCGGCGAAGCCGGTCGCGGAGGCCATCGCGTGGGTCGGATTGTTGCCCGGTATCACGCAACGCTCGCCGAGCGGCAGGCGTCGCGTGTGGCCGCGAGCGAACGGCGCGCCCTTGGCAAGCGGCGCGTCCGGCTCGGTCTCGCGCAGGCCCGCGGCCTCGACGATCTCGCGCTTGATCCAGGCGGAGTAGGGCTCCTTCGTCACGGCTTCGATGACGAGGCCGAGCAGGCCGAAGCCGTGATTGGAATATTTGAAGCGCGTGCCGGGCTCGATCACGCCCGGCAGCTTCAATTCTGCGAGCAGCTCCTTCGCGTCGAGATAGGGACGGCGATCGATGAACTGGCCGGAATCGGCGCCGTCGCGCGTCAACCCCGCACTGTGCGAGAGCGCTTGCGCAATCGTCGTCTCGGCGACGCGCGGATGCAGGCCGCCGACATAGTCGCCGACGGTGTCGTCGAGCCTGAGCTTGCGCTGCTCGCGCAGCTTCATGATGCCGGCCGCGGTGAAGCTCTTGGAATGCGAGGCAATGCGGCAGCGATGGCGTGGGGTGAGCCGCTCGCCGGTGTCGAGATTGGCGAGGCCGAACGCATGCTCGGCGACGATTTCGCCGCGATGGGCGAAGGCGACGATGACGCCTGGCTGTTGGATCGTGGTCAGCTGGAATTCGATCCAGGAGCTAATGTAGTCGATCGCGGATCGCAGCCACGGGTCCATTGCGCACCAATTGCGGGGAGGATTCTCGCGCCAAGGCTAGCCGAGAACGCAGAACGGGCACAACCAGGTTGTGCCCGTTCGCTTGGTTCGCAGATGCGTTGTGGTCAGTAGACCAGCGTTGCGCCGGTCGGCTTGTCGAGGGCTGCCGCAAGCGAGCGATATTCGGAGCTGTCGGTGCCGGCGAGCGAGGCGATCTTGTTCAGATGGTACTGCGCCTGTTCGCGGTTACCCTGCTCGAGCTGCCAGAGGCCGTAATACTGCCAGGTGCGGACGTGGTTCGGATCGTCCTTCAGCGCCAGCTCGTAATAGACCTTCGACGATTGATAGTCGCCGAGCTTGCGATAGGAGTAGCCGATCAGATTGGCGACGTCGGCGACGTCGTCGCGTTTCAGCGACTTCAACTGGCCGATCGCGCCGGAGTAGTCGTGGTTGTCGTAGATCGCGGTGTAGGCGGTGCGATAGGCGGAGAGGAATTTGGGATCGCTGACGGAAGAGCTCTTCTTCTTGCCCTTCTTGGACGACGAGTCCGACTTCGGCGGCGAGGAGGGCTCGTCACTGCCGGCGGCATAGGCGCTGGACAGCACCGGTGCGACCGCCAGCGACATGGCGACCAGTCCCGGCACGACAAGCATTGAGAGTTTGCGCATCTAAATTCTCCCGTATGGAACGTGGCGATCCTACACGATTGCCCAAAGACCGGAACACCCGTCCGGCAAAAACATTCCCGCATCGCACGATCCATTCAGCCCGGTGCAGATGACAAACTTGTCATCGAGATGAACGGAAGCCTGCAATCGGCTTCAGATCGGGTTCAGCGCCTCGCCGCTAGGCTCCGTCCTACGATCCAAGGGTAGGCGAGAGGGCGCCGCCTGGAGATCCTTCCAAGAGGAGACCACCATGCTGAAGACGATTTCCGCAGCCTTGCTCGCAGCTTCCGTGATCGCAGCCCCGGCCTTCGCCGCCGAGACCGGCAAGACCACCACGACGGCCCCGGTGATCAAGGCGGACCAGAGCCAGACCAAGGCCTCGACCACCGCCGCGAAACCCGAGGCCGGCCTCAAGGCCGACACCAAGACCGGCGACGCCAAGGTGGATACCAAGTCGAAGGCGATGAACGCCAACGCGGCGGTCACGACCGACGAGCACAAGACGGTGCGCACGCATCGCCATCACCACAAGCATCTGTCGGCCAAGAAGTCGCAGAAGGCGCAGCCGGATCTGACCAAGCCGGCGACCACCGAGAAGCGCAGCTAACGACTGATCCTGCGCGGCGGCTTCCAAGCATTGCCCCGCCGCCGCGTCAGGGCGTCAGGCCCGGCCCGCCGTCTCGGCGCCTCGCGCGAAAGCGCAAGGTGCCGGCGGCGGGACGGTGCGTTGGTCGCAGCGCGCCGCGAACGCCAATTCCCTTTGCGTAACCCAGCGGTTAGAACGTCTCCGAGTCTGATCGAGCGGAGAGCGTGACCTGTGGGGCGATTGGCGAAAACCAGCGTGCGCCTGGCGATAGTTCTGGCCTTGCCGCTGGCGCTTGCGGCTTGTTTCGGCAGCGACAGTGACCGTCCGACCTTCATGGGCGGGAGCCAGGCCGGCGGGCCGCAGCCGTTTCCCGACAATTTCCGCAGCGATACGCTGGCGCTGATGCGCACCTATCTGAACAACCCGGTCGGCGTGCGCGAGGCCAGCATGGCCGAGCCGGTCCAACGCGAGGTCGGCGGCCGGCAATTCTATGTGAGCTGTCTGCACTTCACCCCGCGCGAGACCGACGGCAGCTACAAAGCCATGCGGGAGCGCGCGGTGATCTTCGTCAACGGGCGGCCGGACCGCGTCGTCGACCGCACCAGCGAGCTCTGCGCCGGCGCGGTTTACGTACCCTTTCCGGAACTCGAAAAGATGACGCGGTAGCGCAAAGCCCGCCTTCATTGGCCGGTGCTAGAACGACGATGGCCGGAGCCGCTGGATCACATTTCGGCGAGCTTTGAACGGGGTGATTTCGGCTTGCGACAAATCGTTACGGAAGCTCTTGCGCAGGCGGAAAAAACCGTCCGCGCAGATCGATGTGACGGAACAAAATCGCGCTGTTGCCACCCCGTCACAGTAACGAACGATCAACGTTCCGGCATCGCCGCGAAGCAACCCAATTCACGCCACGTTGTTTCCTGAGTGTCGTAAATGAAAGAACGGGGATGATCATGAAATCGATTTTGTTGGGCGCAGTCGCGCTGCTCGCGCTGGCCGGATCGGCCGCAGCAGCCGACATGCAGGCGCGCCCATACACCAAGGCGCCGGCCTATACGCCGCCGCAGGTGATCTATAACTGGACCGGCTTCTACATCGGCGGCCATGTCGGCGGCGCGTTCGCCGGCGACAGCAGCTTCCAGTCCAGCGACGCCCGCTTCCTGGGCGGCGTGCAGGGCGGCTTCGACTACCAGTTCGCGCCCAATTGGGTGGTGGGTATCGAGGCCCAGTATTCCTGGCTGCCGACCAACAACAACGGTGCCACGTTCCCGCTGGGCACGCAGGTGACCTCCAACACCGACCAGCTCGGGTCGGTGACCGGCCGCATCGGCTACACCTGGGGACCAACACTGCTCTACGCCAAGGGCGGTTATGCTTGGCGCAACGGCGGCCTGGGCGTCAACGTCGCCGGGGTGCCGCAGACCTTCACCGCCACCGGCAACAACAAGGACGGCTACACCGTCGGCGCCGGCCTCGAATACATGTTTGCGCCGAACTGGTCGGCCAAGGCCGAGTACCAGTACTACAATTTCGGCAGCACCACCTTCACCTCAGGTCCGGCCGACATCGTCGGCGTTCGTGGCCGGGAGGACGAGCATACCGTCAAGGTCGGTGTGAACTACCGCTTCGGCTGGGGCGGGCCGGCAGCCTCGCGCTACTGACGCCTGTTGCCCGCGACCACGCTTTCTGAGAAAGGCCGGCTCTCCGCCGGCCTTTCGTTTGTGGCCCTCGTAGATCCCCTGTATTTGCAATGCGTGAACCATCTGGCGCGTCATTTGCAGGCAAACATTCCGGCGGGGCGCGTTCTCACGCGCGTCATGGGATCTGGGTAAAGCAAAAATAATTTTTGCCGCTTACGGAACTCGCGCTCCGGATAGCGTTATATGAGAATTACCGGGCTGGTGGGACGACGGACATGCGTATCTTGGTGTCGGCGGTGGTGCTTTCGGGCTTTGTCAGCCTGCCGTGCTCTGCACAGACAATCCTCAAATCCGAGCCTCTGATGTTGGCACCTTACGAGGTGGCTTTCGTCAAGGATGCATCCTGCCCGTCGGGCAAGGTGCTGAAGGTCACCGGTGCCATCCGCGGGCTGCATCGCCGCAAGGCCTGCGTGGCGCTGGCTGGCGAGCAGGCTTCGCTGGCAGCCGCGACGCCCTGATCAAGTCGCGGCTTCGGCCAGCCGAACCTCACGAATTCAGCTCGAGCTCCATCTTGGACTGGCGTTCGGCCTCGGCCTTGTTCGCGGCGGGGTCCTCGCCCTGGGCGACCCGGCAGGGCTTGATCTCGTACTCGTTGTCGAGCACCCGGCGCGGCCCGGGGCGGTCTTCGTCGACGCTGACATCGACGACCAGGCCGCTGCGGTGCGCGAGCTTCCAGACGTCGGATTCACTCGGATAGGCCTTGCTGATCTGGGCGTCGTTGCAAAACAAGGCGTAGGGCATGTCCCGCTCCCGGAAAGCCCGTTAACGACCTCATCCACCGGCGGGTTCCAGGCCGCGGACGATCACGGGACCGTGATCTGGGCTGAAGGGTCCTGAGTCCTTAACGAGTCCTGAATCGCGAAAAAAAGAATCCTTGGGACTCGTTTGGCGGAATCAGCGGATGTTTTCCGCCATGACGAGCGACCTGAAGACCTCCTGCGGGCACATGCTCCTGCCGCTGACGCTGGCGCTATTCGGCGCCTGTGCGGCCAATCTTTGGCTGGTGTGGTCCTGGTTATAGGTCCTGGCTGTCGGCCCCTCTGTCGGGGGGCCGGCCCTACTTTTTGCCCAGTGGACCGGAGGCGTCGCGGATGGCGGCGCGCAATTTGGTCAGGGTTTCGGCGCAATATTCCTCGCGCTCGCGCTCGAACCGCTCCTGATGCTTGCGGAAATTGGCGATGCGGGCCTGCATCTCGGTGCGGAAATCACCGCTCGCCCGCGGCGGCGAAAGCTGGATGGGTTGAGGCTGCGGAGGGGGCTGGAGCGGCGCGATCTCGACCTTGACGGCCTCGACCGCGACCACCTCGATAGTCGCCGCGGCACGGTCCGTCGGCGCTTCCGGCCGAAGGACGTCATCCTTCCTGCCGGTCACCGATTGGACGAAGGCCATTGTCTGCGCGATCAGTGCGTCGCGCTCCCTGATCCACTTCATGGTCCACCTCAGCCGTGCCCCATTCCAGCAAAGCGGCTGCGCCGAATCAAGGTCGTTCGCAAGGGATTGCATATTTTTCCCGGTCGTCCGACATTGAGCAGATGGATTCCGCAAAAGACCAGCCGGACGAGGTGGAAGGCCTGAGGCTCATCCGCGCGTTCCTGTCGCTGCCGCCCGACAGGCGGGCGGAGGTGATCGCGTTCGCTGAGGAATTGGCCCGTGCCCACGGCCGGCCCGAGGAGGGTACGCCGGCCTCGCCGAGGTGAGCGCCCAAGCGCGATGCGATGGGGATGAATCGCCATCGCGCTTCAGTTGGCGACCGACAGCGACCGGCTGAAGGACGAGGTCGGAAAATTCCTGCGGACGGTGCGCACGGCGTAAGCGCACCCCCGCAGCGCTTACTGAGGCAGGAGAAATGCAAGCGCCATGACGAGCAGGACGACCGTCATGATAACGGCCGTTGCCGCACTTGCGACGATCCTGGCCTTCTCTTTCGAAGTCGTGGGGCGCATGGGACCTCGATCAGACGGATGACGCGGGCAGGCTTGCCCGCGCGGCTTTCGGTGCAGCGCTTTGCCTGTATAGTGCGCCCGCGCCGAAATTTCGACCCGCGTACCATCCGATGATCGCCAACCGTCCTCCCGTGCTCGCCCACGAACGCTTCGTCGCCGACCGCGATAATTTCGCAGGGCTGGACCTCGCCGCAAGGTTCGAGCGGATCGAGC
>NZ_JXDL01000001.1:1566003-1598463 GCF_001590795.1 Bradyrhizobium sp. AT1 | reverse complement strand
GGGCCGCGACTTCCGTGTCGGGCCTTGGCTCCGAGGACCCTGCGACCGCTGCGATCCGGGATGCGCTGCCGCCGCTGCTGCAACGGCTCGGCGCGCGCTCGCTGCTCGATGCGCCCTGCGGTGATGCGGGCTGGATCGGACGCCTCGAGCTCGATTGCGACTACACCGGCGTCGATATCGTGCCCTCGCTGGTCGCCGCCAACAACCGCCGTGTGGCCGACGGCGAACTGGCCGGCCGATTCGTGGTGGCCGATATCACGCGCGATGCGCTGCCGCGTGCCGATCTGATCCTGTGCCGGGACTGTCTGGTGCATCTGAGTTTTCAGAACATCGTCCGCGCCGTCGCGCGCTTTCGCGACAGCGGCGCGCAATATCTGCTGGTCACGACGTTTCCGGAATGGCAGGACAACCGCGATTGCGAAGATGGCGACTGGCGCGCGCTCGACATGACCAAGGCGCCGTTCAATTGGCCCGCGCCGCGCGCCTTGATCGACGAACGCTGCGAGGAAGGCGGTGGCGGCTGGCGCGACAAGAGCCTCGGGCTGTGGCGGCTGGACGAGCTGCCGGATTCCGCCCGCATGGCCGCTGACGTGTGACGGCTGCGGGCGCAACATCCATTGCGCACCTGATTGCCCCAGCGATAGACTTTGGGTTGTGTCGCGATCTCGTATCGCGATGACCTGCCGGAGCCTGCCATGAGAGCACGTGCCGTCTTCGTCGCGGTGTTGATCGCCTGCAGCGCGCCAGCGTGGGCGCAGCAGGAAGGGGCCGCGCTCTACACCGCGCATTGCGCCCAGTGCCACGATGGCGACGCGCAGAGCCGCGTGCCGGCCCGCAGCGCCCTGCAGGCGATGTCGTTCGAGCATGTGCTGGGGGCGCTGACCTCGGGCAGTATGGCGGCAATGGCGAAGGATCGCAGCGACGCCGAACGCCGGGCGATCGCATCCTTCGTCACCGGCAAGATCGCGATGGGCAGCACCCCCGCGGACGCCGAAGGCCGCTGCGCGCAGCAGGCGAACAATTTTCCGCAAACCCTCGACGGTCCGCGCTGGAACGGATGGGGCGTCGACACCAACAACAGCCGCTTTCAGCCGGCCGACATGGCGGGGCTGACCGCGGACCAGATGCCGCGCCTGCGGCTGAAATGGGCTTATGCGTTCCCCGGCGCATCGGTGTCGTTTGCGCCGCCGACCATCGTCGGCGGGATGCTGTTCATCGGCGGCACCGACCGCAAGGTGCACGCGCTGGACGCGCGAAGCGGCTGCGCGCTGTGGACGTTGGCGATCGATGCGGCGGTGCGTGCCGCGATCAGCTTTGCGCAGCTGCCGGGCTCTGATCAGTATGCGATCTTCTTCGGGGATCTGCGCGCCAACGCCTATGCGGTGAACGCGGCGACCGGCGCACTGATCTGGAAAACGAAGGTGGAGGAGCACGCGGCCGCGCGCATCACCGGCGCTCCGACGCTGCATGACGGCGTGCTCTACGTGCCGGTGTCTTCGATCGAGGAAGCCGCCGGATCGCAAGCCACTTACGAATGCTGTACCTTCCGCGGCAGCGTGGTGGCGCTGGATGCCGCCACCGGCAAGACGATCTGGCAGGCCTACACGATTCCGGAAGTCCCGCATCCGACCGGCAAGAACGCCAGGGGCACGCAGCTGTTCGGCCCGTCAGGTGCTGCGATCTGGTCGGCGCCGACGATCGATGCGAAGCGCAATGCCGTCTATGTCGCGACCAGCAATTCCTACTCGAACCCGCCGGCCGCGACCGCCGATGCGATCCTGGCGTTCGAGCTTGCGACCGGGAAGCTGCTCTGGAAGCAGCAGGCGACACCCAAGGATGCTTTTGTCGTTGCCTGCTTCAGTGCCGACAAGACCAATTGCCCTGAAGACCCCGGGCCCGATCATGATTTCGGCCAGTCGCCGATCCTCGTGACCTTGCGCGACGGCAAGCGCGTGCTCGCCATCGCGCAGAAATCCGGCGTCGTGCACGCGCTCGATCCCGACGACGGCGGCAAGATCCTGTGGCAGACGCGGATCGGGAAGGGCGGTTCGCTCGGCGGCAGCGAATGGGGCTCGGCCG
The DNA here is from genome assembly GCF_001590795.1 of Bradyrhizobium sp. AT1. Lineage (GTDB taxonomy): Bacteria > Pseudomonadota > Alphaproteobacteria > Rhizobiales > Xanthobacteraceae > Bradyrhizobium. The sequence goes on along the minus strand of NZ_JXDL01000001.1, from coordinate 1,596,384 downwards.
CGGACGGCGAGCGCATCTATGTCGCCAACTCCGACGTGCGCTTCAAGCGCGACGGCACGCGGCAGCTCGATTCCACCCAAGGCGGCGGCCTGTTCGGCCTCGATCTCGCAACCGGGAAGATTGCGATGGAAGTGCCGCCGGTCGCCTGCGGCGATCGTCCGCAATGCAGCCCCGCGCTCTCGGCGGCAGTGAGCCTGATCCCGGGCGTGGTGTTCTCCGGCGGCGTCAGCGGTGTCCTGCGCGCCTACGCCACTGACGGCAAGCTGCTGTGGGAGTTCGACACCGCCAGGGATTTCAAGGCCGTGAACGGTGTCCCCGCCCATGGCGGCGCGATCGACGGCCCCGGACCGGTCATCGCCGGCGGCATGCTCTACACCAATTCCGGCTACGGCCAATGGAGCGGTGTCGCCGGCAACGTGCTGCTGGCGTTCGAGGTGGGCACGGAGTGAATGTCGCCGCCGCGTCCCGGAGGCGCTGAACGCTTTTGCAGACAGGGCCCCGCTGTCTCCGCGTCATTGCGAGCGCAGCGAAGCAATCCAGAATCTTTCCGCGGAGGCAGTCTGGATTGCTTTGCTGCGCTCGCGATGACGGAGGGTGAGCGGCAGCGCGACTCTTTCAATCGGCATTCGACAAACGCGGGGAGAGCAAACCAATGATCGAAGCCAGATGCAGCTGCGGCGCGCTTTCGCTGTCGCTTCCCGGACCGTCGCGGCTCGTCGTCGCCTGTCATTGCCTCGACTGTCAGCGCCGAACCGGTGCGCCGTTCGGTATCGGCGCGTTCTACCCGGCGGACGCGGTTACAATCTCCGGATCGTCAAAAGAATACGTTCGGACGGCCACGAGCGGCGGCAAGATCCGCAACCATTTTTGTCCTGACTGCGGCTCGACGATCTATTGGAAGGCGGACAATCTGCCAGCCATGATCGGCGTTGCCGTTGGTGCCATCGCGGATCCGGAATTTCCACCGCCGATCAGATCAGTGTTCGAGCAGTCGAAACATGGCTGGGTGGAGATCCCAGGCGCCGAGCATTTCCAGCAAGGCAGCGTGGCGAAGCAGATTTCAAGCTGAGCTGTCAGAAGCTGGTGCCGGCTGAGGGGATTGAACCCCCGACCTTCGGTTTACAAAACCGCTGCTCTACCGCTGAGCTAAGCCGGCGACGCCTGAAAGACGCGGGCAGGGCCGGCTGAGCCGGGGCTGTCTGCCCGTGCGCGCCGCAATACCAGACTTGATCGGAAAGTGCCAGAACCCGAAGGCGCGTCCTGGCGACATGAATCAGGCGGCCCTGAAGGCCGCCTGATTTTCGCGCTAGAGCTGAAGCGCCTTACTGGCAGATGTGCCGGCGGCCGTCTTCGCCCTTGAACCAGGTGCCGGGCGTACAGACGAAGCCGTTACGCTGGGCGTAGGTGCGGGTATCCCAGCCGCGATTGTCCCAACCGCGGTTGTCCCACGAATTGTCGTAAGCATAGGAATTGTCCCAGGCGCGGAACGGCGCCGAGGCGATCGCGCCCGCGGTGCCGATCGCCGCGCCGGCTACGCCGGCCGCGACGTCAGTCGGCCAGAAGCCGGTGCGGCTCCTGTTCCAGTCGTTATTCCAATCGCCATTGGCCTGACGATAGGTATTGGTTTGACGGGAGGACATGCGGTGATGGCGGGATCCGCGATCCGTGTAGGGGTTGCCGGGCCCGAGGTTCTGGCAATTGGCGTTCGGGAATTGCGCCGCGCAGCGGCCGGGTTCGTTGACGACGGCCTGCGCCATGGCAGAGCCTGCCAGCATGGTCGCCGCAATCGCCGTCGCTCCAAGAAGTCTGATAGTCATGGTTGTTGGCTCCCATTTTGTTGACGAGAGCTAAACGCTTGCGGCGCCGGACGTTCCGAAGAAACCGGTGGATTTTCGCAAGGGAAAGGTCAAACGGATGTGAGCGCACGGCGCGGTTCCCTGCAGTGGAGCCGCGCGCCGTTAACGCTTCGCTAGCTCGCTTTGCTGCATTTGAGCGGCGCAGGATCCTTACGCATTAGGCTTACCGGAAGTTGGCGAGCGGGCCTTAACCCTCTCTGTGTCGCGATCGGATAGGTTGCCGCCGGATAACCGGGGTCTCCTCATGCGTGCTGTGGCGCTCGCCGCCTTTCTGATCGGATTGCCTGCGACGGCATTCGCCGGCGGCTTCGATGTCGTCGTTCCCGGCCGCCCTGGGGTGCCGATCATCATCAACAACATCGACGCGTCCTATGCCGTGGTCGAGGGCGTCTGGGGCCTTGGCAAGAACCAGCAGGTGCAGCCCACGATCTATGGCGGGCGCTATGTCGCCGAGCGGCAACCTACCGACGTCGGCCATTATTATCCGACGCTCGGCCTGCGCCCCGGCTACGGCCGGCTCGAGGTCGAGCCGCCCGCGAACCGCAAATTGCCCAAGCCCGCCGAGAGCTATCACCAGAGCTGGGGCGCGCAATCGGCGCCGCTGCCGGCGCAGATGGATCCGCCCGTCGATGCACCGCCGGTGATCTACGCGCCCGAGATCAACGATCGTCCGCGGCCGCCGCGACCGCGGCCGCATGTCCAAGTCCCCGGCAGGCCGCCGGGTTAAGAAACGTCCAAATCCAACAAACGAAAATCAACAGGAGAGAGTAATGCGTCAGATGATTTCGGGACTGGTTGCGGCGGCTGCCGTGATGTTCGCCGCCACCGCGCCAGCCGCGGCCTGCGGCTTCAACCCGTGCCAGCCGGTTGCGCCGGTCTATTCCGGCTGCAACACCGGTTGCGGCGGTTATGGCTACGGCTATGGCGCCTATGAGCGTCTCGCCGAGCCGACCACGCAGTATTACTACGTCAACCAGGGCCCGACCTACACCGGCCCGGGCGCCTTCGCGCCGTATCCGACCTATCGTGAAGACGCGGTCGTCGCGCCCGCCAATTACGGTTATGGCTATCGCGCCGCTGTCGCTCCCTATCACCGCCCCTACTACCGTCCGTATCGCTACGGCTACGGCCCGCGCGTCGGCTATCTGCCGCGCGTGCACTATGGCCACGGTCCCCGCTACGGCTACGCCCACCGCCACGCGCCGATGCCGTATTACGGCGGCCACCGCGTGCTGCGCCGCTATTACTGATCTCTGATCGGTCGAATGACGGGACGCCCGTTCGCGCGATGCGGACGGGCGTTTTGCTTTTCTACCGTTTCATCAGCCCCAGCCGGCTTGCGCCGACATAGAGCGAAAGCACGGCGGCATTCGACACGTTGAGACTCTTGATCTCGCCGGGCATGTCGAGCCGCGCCACGACGCTGCAGGTCTCGCGCGTCAATTGCCGCAGACCCTTTCCTTCAGCGCCGAGCACGAGCGCGAGCGGCTCGCGCAGCGCGACGTCCGAGAGGTCCTCGCTGCCTTCGCTGTCGAGCCCGACGGTCTGGAAGCCGCGTTCGTTCAGCGCGGTGAGCGCGCGAGCGAGGTTCTGCACGGTGATGATCGGCACCAGCTCGAGCGCGCCGGATGCGGCCTTCGCCAGCACGCCGGTCGCTTCCGGACTGTGGCGCGCGGTGGTGACGATCGCCTTGACCGCGAACGCCGCGGCCGAGCGCAGGATGGCGCCGACATTGTGGGGGTCGGTGATCTGGTCGAGCACCAGCACCATGCCTTCCTGCGTCAAAGTCTCGATATCGGGCGAGGGCAGGGGATCGGCTTCGGCAAGCAGGCCTTGGTGCACGGCATCGGGTGCGAGCTGCCGGTCGATCTCCTGAGGCCGGACGATCTCGGGCGTGACGCGGGTTGCGATGTTTTCGTCCGCCAATCGCTTGGCCGCGTTCTCGGTCAACGTCAGCTTGCGGATCCGCCGCTGGGGGTTGGCCAGCGCCATGGAAACGGAGTGCCAGCCATAGAGGATGACCGGCCCGTCGGTTGCCGAATCGCGGTCGCGCCGGGCCGGGCGGCCGGCCGATTTCTCGGCCTTCTTGAAGGGCTTACCGTCCCGGCGACGGCCCTTGGGTGCGAATTTTCGATCGTTCATGGCTGCGCTTGTGTCACGGGTTCCGGAATATGGCAATTTGGCCATCTCCTGAGGCCATTATGGCCCATTTTCCCCGAACGCCTCGGTTGACTTTACCCCACCGCTTCGCCCATAACCGCGCCCGGTCGCGCCCCCATCCGGGCTGTCGCGGCCTCACGTTCCATGGCCGTCTTCGGTCCGCCGGCAAGGTCCGGCCCGATTGTGCTGCCGTCGAGCGGGGGAGTGTCCCGAGTGGCAAAGGGAGCTGACTGTAAATCAGCCGCCTCATGGCTTCGCAGGTTCGAGTCCTGCCTCCCCCACCAGCCTTCGCTCGCTTCGCGAGCTACGGCTAGGCAAGCCAGCACCAGTGCAGATGACGCGAAGTGAACGAAGGCTGTCGCGCCGTAGCCCGCAGGGCGTAGGCGGACTGGCTTTTACGTGGGCTCACCCCATCATCTCCCGCACCATCGGCGCCACCTTCCGCCCATAGAGCTCGATGCTCTTCATCAGCTTCTCGTGCGGCAGCGGCCCTGCCGAATACTTCAGCTGAAACCGCGAAACACCGAGCGTCTTTGCGGTCTTGGCGATCTTGCGCGCCACCGTCTCGGGCGAACCCACATAGAGCGAGCCGTGCTCGGCTTCGCTCACGAACTCGTCGCGGCCCATCGGCGGCCAGCCGCGCTCCTTGCCGATGCGGTCGCGCATGGCCTTGTAGTCGGGCCATAACTCCTCGCGCGCCTGCTCGTCCGTCTCCGCGACATAGCCGGGCGAATGCACGCCGATCGGCTGCGCGGTGCGGCCGAACTCCTTGGCGGCGCGGTGATGGAGATCGACGAAGGGCGCAAAGCGCGCGGGATCGCCGCCGATGATCGCGAGCATCAGGGGCAGATCGTAATGCGCGGCGCGCACCACCGATTGCGGACTGCCGCCGACACCGATCCACGTTTTCAGTGTGCCGTTCTCGACCGGGGGATAGACCAGCTGATCCCGCAGCGGCGGCCGCAGCTTGCCTTCCCAGGTCACAGGCTTCTGCGACAGCAGCGCCGCGAACAAGTCGAGCTTCTCCTCGAACAGCTCTTCGTATTCGCGCAGGTCGAAGCCGAACAGCGGAAAGGATTCGGTGAACGAGCCGCGGCCGAGGATCACCTCGGCGCGTCCGTTCGACAGCGCGTCGAGCGTCGCAAAGCGCTGGAACACGCGGATCGGATCGTCCGAGGACAGCACCGTCACGGCCGAGCCGAGATGGATGCGCTTGGTGCGCGAGGCGACCGCGGCGAGCACGGTCTCGGGCGAGGAGATCGCGAAATCAGATCGGTGATGCTCGCCAAGGCCGATGAAGTCGAGGCCGAGCTCGTCGGCCAGCACGGCTTCGTCGACGACGTTGCGGATCACCTGCGCATGCGGGAGCATCGCGCCTGAAGCGTCCCTGGTGACGTCGCCAAAGGTATCCAGTCCGAATTGAAGCGGTGCGGTCATTGATCAGGTCTCTGCGGGGAGGATCAACAACACCTAATGAATGGTCGCGGTGCCACAAGTCGGCTTTCGGAAATGCTCGGTTTCCGTTTGTGCGTTCTATTTCGAGATCCGCACCACCATCTTGCCCAGCGCCCCGCGCGTCTGCATGGTCTTGAATGCCTCGCGGAATTCCTCCAGCGCGAAGACGCGGCCAACCACGGGCTTCAGCTGGCCGTCTGCGAGCCAGCCCGTCAGCTGCGACATCAGGCGCTTCTGCAAATCGGGCTCGCGCAGGGGAATCTGCGCGAGGTCGACACCGAGCAGCGCGCCGCCTTTCAGCAGCGGCAGGTTGAACGGCAGCGCGGGAATCGCGCCGGCGGCAAAGCCGACCACGAGATGGCGCCCGCGCCAGGCGATCGAGCGAAACGCCTGCACTGAAATCTCCCCGCCAACCGGATCGAAGATCACGTCGGCGCCATGTCCGCCCGTCAGCTCCTTGAACGTGTCGCGCCAGCCGGCCTGCATATAATCGATCGCGGCATCGGCGCCGTGCGCTTGGGCGAATTCGCGCTTTTCCGCCGTCGAGGCCGCCGCGATCACGCGGGCGCCGAGCAGCTTGCCGATCTGCACGGCCGCGATTCCGGTGCCACCGGCCGCGCCCAGCACCAGCAATTGCTCGCCAGGGGCGATCGTGGCGCGGGCGCTCAGCGCATAGAGCGCGGTCAGATAATTCGCACGAAACGAGGCGGCGACCTCAGCCGCGACACCGTCGGGCAGAGGATGGAGCGCTTCGGGCTTGACGACGATCTCTTCGGCGAGCGCACCCGACCGCGTCATGCCCATGACGCGCATGCCGGGTCGATAGCCGCCGGGTGCGCCGGGCGCCTCCGTCACCACGCCGGCGAACTCCGTCCCGGGAATGAAGGGCAGGGGATCCTTGGTCTGATAGCGTCCCTCGATCTTCAGGCCGTCGACAAAGCCGATCCCGGCGGCTTCCACACGGACGCGCAATTGCCCCGGCTCCATCGACGGGGGCGGGATATCCTTCAGCTTGATCTGATCGATGGATGCGTATTGCTCGACGACGACGGCTTTCATGTCGGACCTCTGTTGTTCCAGTTATCCTGACACGTCCCGACGCTGGCCACTTGCGTCTACCGCCACATCCCCCGCATCCGCGCCCCGATGTCGATCTTGGGCCCCTGCGCCGCGGTGCGGGCTGCGCCGCTTGCTGCCTTCGGCCAGGCAGTGCGCTCGAACAGATAGACCAACTGCTCCGGGATGAAGCGGGTGCGCGAGGCGTAAACGTGGCGGTCGCCCTTGGCGGCCTGGCCGTGGACGAAGAAGCGCTGGGGAACGACGAGGTGCAGGTCGTCCTTGGCGCGGGTCATCGCGACGTAGAGCAGGCGGCGCTCCTCCTCGATCTCGGCAGAGGTGCCGGCGCCGAGATCGGACGGCATGCAGCCATCGACGACGTTGAGCACGAACACCGACTTCCACTCCTGGCCTTTGGCCGAATGGATGGTGGAGAGGATCAGATAATCCTCATCGCGCAAGGGGGGCCCGGATTTGTCGCTGGTCGCGTCCGGCGGATCGAGCGTGAGCTCGGTCAGGAATTTCTCGCGCGACGGATAGCCGCTCGCGATCTGCTCGAGCTGCATCAGATCGGCACGGCGCGTCTCGGAATCCTCGTGGATGCGATCGAGATGTGGTTCGTACCACAGCCGCACACGTTCGAGATCGACGGGCCATTCCGAGTAACGCAAATTCTCGACCGTGCGGACGAAGGCGGTCCAGTCGTCGCCGGTGCGTGCCGGCACCGGAAGGTGTGCCAGCGCGTGCAGCGGGTCCATGCTTTCCGCCATCTGATCGAGCACGCGCTGCGCGGTCGCAGGGCCCACGCCCGGCAACAGATGCAGGATGCGGAAACCGGCGACGCGGTCGCGCGGGTTCTCGGCAAACCGCAGCAAGGCCAGCACGTCCTTGACGTGCGCGGCATCGAGGAACTTCAACCCGCCGAATTTCACGAAGGGAATGTTGCGGCGGGTCAGCTCGATCTCGAGCGGGCCGGAATGCGAGGAGGTCCGGAACAGCACCGCCTGGTGCTTCAGCAGCGCGCCTTGCTCGCGGTTCGCCAGCACCTCCTCGACGATGTAGCGGGCCTGGTCGGCCTCGTCGTGCACGGTGACGAGCTGCGGCTTGTGCGAGGCGGTGCGGTCGGTCCAGAGGTTCTTCGTGAAGCGCTCGCGCGCGAGGCCGATGACACCGTTCGCCGCCGCCAGCACCGCCTGCGTCGAGCGGTAATTGCGATCGAGCGTGATCATCTCCGCACGCGGCGAGAAGCTTTGCGGGAAGTCCAGGATGTTGCGCACGGTCGCGGCGCGGAACGAATAGATCGATTGGGCGTCGTCGCCGACCACGGTGAGCCCGCGCCCGTCCGGCTTCAGCGCCAAGAGGATCGAGGATTGCAGGCGGTTGGTGTCCTGATATTCGTCGACCAGCACGTGGTCGAAGCGTCCGCCGATTTCGTCGGCGATCAGCGCATCGCTCATCATCTGCGACCAGTACAGCAGCAGATCGTCGTAATCGAGCACATGCTGGGCCTGCTTGGCCTCGACGTAAGCCGCGAACAGGCCTTTCAGTTCGGCCGCCCACCCCGCACACCAGGGATAGTGCTGCCCCAGCACCTTCTCGATCTCCATCTCGGCGTTGACGCAGCGCGAGTAGATCGACAGGCAGGTGCCCTTGGCGGGAAAGCGGCTCTCGGTCTTCGACAGCCCGCGCTCGTGCCGGACCAGGTTCATCAGGTCGGCGGAATCCTCGCGGTCGTGGATGGTGAAGGCGGGATCGACGCCGATCCGCTCGGCATATTCGCGCAAGAGCCGCGCGCCGATGCCGTGGAAGGTGCCGGCCCAGGTGAGGGCATCGCGCATGATCGCTGCGTTGTTCTCGCCCAGCACCTTGCGGGCGATGCGCTCGACCCGGCCGGCCATCTCGGCCGCCGCGCGGCGGGAGAACGTCATCAACAGGATGCGGCGCGGGTCGGCACCCGCGACGATCAGATGCGCGACGCGGTGGGCGAGCGTGTTGGTCTTGCCGGAACCGGCGCCGGCAATGACGAGCAGGGGAGCGCCCACGGTCGCGCCATCGGCCACGCCATGCTCGACGGCGCGGCGCTGCTCCGCATTGAGCGTGTCCAGATATGTTGCCACGAATCGCCCCGGTGAAAGGGCGAGAGTCGGCGATCCCACCGCGAATCGCAATGCGGCTGGACGAAACCGGCTTTAGGATTTAGGGGGAAAGACGGCCCGAGGTTCCAGTTTCGAAAGTGCATCCGGCATGACCGAGCTCAAGCCCGACCAGTTCGAGATGCGGCGGCTGGAATCGCTCAGCAACACCATTTTCGGTGTCGCCATGACGCTTCTGGCCTACGACCTGCCGAAGGCCGCGGTGTTCACCAACGCGCCCGGCTGGAGCGACCTCGCCCATGTCTATTCCGGCAAGCTCGCCGGCTTCGCGCTCAGCTTCATCATCGCCGGCGTGTTCTGGATCAGCCATCACCGGCGGCTGGCGCGCCAGCCGGTCGGCAGCCGCGGGGCGGTGATCCTCAACCTGTTCTTCCTGCTTTCGATCGTGCTGCTGCCCATCACCAATGGCCTCTACACCAATTACGGCATGAGCAGCGTGGTCGCCGTGCTCTACGGCCTGCACCTCACCGCGATCGCCGGCCTCAATGCCTGGCTGTGGTGGACGATCGTCGGCGGCTGGCGCCAGGAGATGATGGCCTCGCTGTTTCCGCTTCTGGTGTTCATCCCCGGCACGATCGTGGCGGCCTTCGCGCCGCATATCGCGCCCTTCGTCTGGTTCATCGCTTTCGGCGGCCTCGTGATCCAGCGCTTCATGGGCGCGCGGAACGAGGGGTGAGGCGAGGCCTCACCCGGACGTCGCGCCGAACCCGTCGGCCGGCACGTAAAGCTTGACCGGGCGGATTTCGTAGACCGCAGTCGGGTTGACCGCACGCAGCTTCCGCGCCGCTTCGATCGCCTCCTCCTCGGTCGCGCATTGGATCAGGTGGAAGCCCAGCAACTGCTCCTTGGTCTCGGCAAACGGGCCGTCCAGCACCACGCCCGCGCCGGGACCCCGCAAGGTGCGGGCCTTTCGGGTCTCATCCAGGCGGGCGGCGGGCCCGAACTGCCCGCTGGCCCGCAAGGGGGCCTGAACCTCGATGACTTTGGCCACCACGGCGGCGTCCTGCTCGGGGGTCCAGGACAAGAGCTCGTCTTCCACATGGTAGGCCAGGATGGCGTAAAGCATCGTCACCTCGTTGTGTTTCTGCACAGATCCCAAGGACGTCGCACCGCGGGCGGCGCCGACATCCCCGAAGCAAAATATTGCGTGGACCGCAAGCGACGAAACCATCCTGAAACCCGATTGCGCCCGTGCCATGTGAACGCCGCCGGAACCGGTCGCGACTGATGACCACAACAACAACATTTTCGCTGGAGGCGGCAATGTCGGGTCACAACATCAAGATCATCTGCGACGCGCGTCGGGCCGGACCATTGGAGACGGCCGATCTGCACGACCAGAGCGGCCATCACCGTTACTACGGCAGCTCGGCCGAAAACGGCGGCGAGCGCATCGTGGAAAGCCGGCGCGGCAAGCGCCCGCGCGTGTTCGGCATCTGCGGCTTTTGATGCCTGGCGAGACCGTTCCCAATATGGACGTCCTGCAAATATCGATCGGGGCGATACCGTTCCTGCTCGCCCTGACGAGCCGCATGGGGAAGGCCATCGTGCCGTGCCTGCTGACGAGCATCGTCACGGTGCTGCTTGGCGCGGAGCCTCACCGCGCGGTGGTGGCCTGGTGCGTCGGCATGCTGATCGCAGCCGTGGCGCTGCGCGAGCGGCTTCGCGCGGGCTGACTCAAGCGGCCGTCACGGCCCGCCCAGGACCTGCTTGACCAGGGCCTCGCGCAGCGCGGCCAGCTCGCCGCTCGCCTCCATCTCGGCGATCACCTTGCCCACTTTCGGCACCAGGTCGCGATGGCGTTCGTGCAAATAGTGGTAGATGTGGATGCGCTCGAGCGGCGGCGAGAGCGGGTAGATCCTGGCCTGCAGATTGAGTTTCCTCACCGCGGCAAGGCCGCTGAAGAGGTCGGTGACCATCACGTCGAAACGGTCGGCGTCGAGCATCCTGACCATGTTGTCGAGGCCAGTTGTCGCGGTGACGCGGGCCATGCCGCGCGTGCCCGCTTCCGAGGAGCCGACACCACGGACGATGCCGATGCTGTAATCCCTGATCGAATCCCAGCCGGCGACATCGAACCGGAGCTTGGTCGCGAACACCGCGGGTTCGATGTAGTTGATCGCCGGCGTGACCTGGATCAGCGTCGGGTAGTCGCGTGAGAGTGTTCCGATCCGCTGGATCTCGCCGTCAACCTCGCCGGCGCTCGACAGCGCGAGCGCGCGCTTGCCGGGGACGTCCTCGAACTCCAGCCTGATGTTCAGCTTGGCATAGACGGCCCGCAGCATCTCGCCGCCGACATATTGATCGGGGATGTCTGCGATGCGCGCCAGCCGGATCAGGTCCTGCGCCTGCGCGGGACCGGCTGCGAGCAGCGACAGGCAGGCGACGACTAGCCGCCACATCGGCGTCTCCTTCGGCCGTGCGTTGCTACCACTGGATTCGGACACCCGCGCGATCTACCGGGAGTGGCGCCTGCGCGGTCCGCAACGAATACCGCTCGCCCGCCATGCGAGCGCCTCCGGACTCTCACCGATGTCATTCTATCACGCGCAGTGGTAGTTTGCCCGGCAATCCTGCTGCTGGGCGCGAGACATGACCCGCCGACCTCAAGGCGCCCACGGGCCGGCAGGGCGATCGCGCATCGGGTGACGAGGCAGGCGTCTCAACAGTTGGATTGCTCGAGACTGCGGCCGGAGGACCGGAGCAGGAGCCGCCATTTCCGGGGGACGTGGTGCATGGCCAACGCAGGTGACGAGGACCCCAAGCGCAGCCGCGCCATCGCGCCGGCTGCGAAGCCTGGTCTGACCGGCATCGGTGCTGCGCTCGCGCCCCCGATGTTCGCATCGCTGCTGTCGCGGCTCTTCAAATGGTGGAGCAGCGGTGTCGGGCCGCGGCTGCTTGCCGCCGTGCTGCTGTTCTCGTCGCTGGTGACGCTGACGCTGACGGCGCTGCAGCTCTATCTCGATTACGATCGCGAGGTCGGGCTGATCGAGACGCGGCTCGACGAGATCGGCCGCAGCACCACCGGCAGTCTCGGCGAGAGCCTGTGGAATCTCGACCAGACCCAGCTCAAGCTCCAGCTCGACGGCATCCTGCGGCTGCCCGACATCCGCGCCGCCGAGGTGCGGGAGATTGCCGATCGTCCCAATCCGATCCGTCTTGCGATCGGCGAGCCGAGCACCCGCTCGGTCGTGACGCGCGACTATCCCCTGAAGACCAATGTGCAAGGGAACATGCGCGAGATCGGCGTGCTTCATGTCGAGGCCACGCTGAGCGACGTTTACCAGCATCTGCTGAACCGCGCCCTGGTCATCCTGGCGAGCCAGGCGGCCAAGACGTTCCTCGTCTCGCTGTTCATCATCTACATGTTCCATCTGCTCGTGACGCGGCATCTGGTCGCCATCGCCGAGTTCGTCAGCAAATACAGCCTGGCGCGGCCGCCGCCGCCGCTGCGCCTGGAGCGCCGGCCGCCTTACGAAGCCGACGAGCTGGACAAGGTGATCGAGGCCTTCAACGCGATGTGCACGAATCTCCAGCAGGCCTATGGCGAGCTGCGCGAGGCCAATGCCAATCTCGAGCGCGACCTGACCATCCGCCGGCGCGCCGAAGCGGACGCGCGCGCGAGCGAAGAACGTTTCCGCGACTATGCCGAGACCGCGTCCGACTGGTTCTGGGAGACCGGGCCGGACCACCGGTTCACCTACCTCTCCGACCGGGTGGTCGCCTTCGGCATGGATCCCAAAGTGCGGATCGGCACGCGCCGCATCGATACCGCACTCGACCGCGAGACCGAGGCCGAGAAATGGCGCGCGCACCTGGCGATGCTCGACCGTCACGAACCGTTCCGGAAGTTCGAATATCGCGGGCGCGACACCAAAGGCCGGATGCATCATTTCAGCGTCAACGGCAAGCCGGTCTTCGACGCCGACGGCAGCTTCATGGGCTACCGCGGCTCCGCGACCGACCTCACCGCGCAGCACGAGACCGAGGAGCGCTTACGTCAATCCCAGAAGATGGACGCGATCGGCCACCTCACCGGCGGCGTCGCGCACGATTTCAACAACGTGCTGACGGTCATCACCGGCACCATCGAGATCATCCGGGAGGAACTTGCCGACAAGCCCGAGCTCTCCGCGATCGCGCAGCTGATCGACGATGCGGCCGCGCGCGGCGCCGAGATCACCTCGCAGCTCCTGACCTTCGCCCGCCGACAGCCGCTGGAGCCGCGCGAGATCGACGTCAACGCGCTCGTGGTCGAGACCGCGAAGCTGCTCAAGCCGATCCTCGGCGAGCATATCGAGATCGAGATCCGGCTCGCCGACGATGCCTGGTCCGCGATGGCGGATCCCTCGCAGCTCTCCTCCGCGATCGTCAACCTCGCCGTCAACGCGCGCGACGCGATGCCGGGCGGCGGCAAGCTGACCCTGGAGACCGCGAACCGCGAGCTCGAGGGCACGGCAGGCGATAACGACGGCGTGCGCGGCGCCTTCGTGATGATCGCCGTCAGCGATACCGGCCACGGCATTCCCGCCGACATCCGCGAGCGCGTGTTCGAGCCGTTCTTCACCACCAAGGGCGTCGGCCGCGGCACCGGGCTCGGGCTCAGCATGGTCTACGGCTTTGCCCGCCAGACCGGCGGCACCGTCGCCGTCGAGAGCGAGGAGGGGCGTGGCACGGTGATGCAGTTGTTCCTGCCACGGTCGAAGGGTGAGGCGCCGGCGAGGGCGACGCCGGTTCAGGCGCTCGTCACGGCACGCGGGCACGAAACGATATTGGTGGTCGAGGACGATCCGCTGGTGCAGGGCTATGTCATCGCCCAGCTCGGCAGCCTCGGCTACCGCACGCTCGTGGCCGGCGATGGCGCATCGGCGCTGGCGCTGGTTGACCAGGGCGCCAAATTCGATCTCCTGTTCACGGACATCATCATGCCCGGCGGCATGAACGGGCGGGAATTGGCCGACGCCGTCCGGCTCCGCCGGCCGGGCGTGAAGGTGCTCTACACCTCCGGTTACACCGACAACGCCATCATTCACGAAGGGCATCTCGACCCCGGCGTGGCGTTGCTCAGCAAGCCCTACCGGAAGTCGGAGCTGTCGGAGAAGATTCGCGAGGTGCTTGCGGGCGAGCCGCCGGCCTGAGCCCTGCGACCGAGAAAGAAAGCGACCCACGAAAAAGGCGCGGCGGGGAAGCCCCGTCGCGCCCGATTTCTTGCTCGCTGGTCCAGGGCTGAGAGCGCCCCGATGCCAGGCCCTTATTCAGAGCTTAGCGGGCGATCCCAGCGAGGTGACAGCGCTTGGTAAAAGACACTGGATCACCTCCTTTCGTTGGTTGCGGAAGATTTCAATATAGGCGGCGTTGCCGCCGCTGTTAAGGGGGCGGCGGACCCGCAGGAACCGCCGCGGCCAGCAAGGCCGGGAAGAGGTCGCAAAGCGGCCTCCCGAAGCAGTTGAGACCGCCGCCCGGCCGTGTTAGGGAGCCCCTGATGCGGGTGTAGCTCAATGGTAGAGCAGCAGCCTTCCAAGCTGAATACGAGGGTTCGATTCCCTTCACCCGCTCCAACAACTACAGACACTTAGCTACATTCAAACTTTGTTCGGGTGTAACTGTGGGTGTAACTATTCCACCTAGAGTGTCATTTATGAATGAAATATCCGACGCAGATCGAACGTCAGCGATGGGCCTGCTCACTGACGCCAAAGAGATGCTTGCGGCTGCAAAGCAGCTGCATGATTCGGATGTTTGGAAAGTTCAGCGTCCGACTTACTACCTGCTGGGCCACTCGATAGAAGTGGCGCTGAAGTCGTTTCTGTTGGCGAACGGGACCAGCCAAGGAACGCTAAAGAAGAAGCTGGGCCACAATCTAGGTAAGGCGGCGCGCCGTGTAATCGCAGCCAAGTCAAATTCCGTGTCGCCGATTGTCCAAGAATACTTGGCTGCCATCGACCTGCTGAGCCACTACTACCAGGCGAAGGAACTTGAGTACCGCGTGACTGGTGTGAAGACCTTCCCAGCAAAGGAAACCCTGTTCGCGTTCCTTGACGCGATCATTCCGAAAATTGAGCCAGTCGCGTACCAGGCGTTACAGAAAAAATAAAGCCGCTTGTCAGGCGGCTGTGTGGACCGATTATTTGTCGGCGCGCACTGTGACCTCTTGCTTATTCGCTGTTACCACTGACGCATCGACCCATCGCCCTTGGTACTGTACCATGCACCCGAGGCTAAGTGTCATGTCGGTATCCAGCCCTGTGAGGCGATGAACGTTAGCGCAGCCTGAACTGTTCGACCAGTAGATGCCGCCAACTATCAGTGCGACCATGAACGCGACCAAGGCAAAAAAACAAGCCAAGAACTCAAAAAAGTCATTCATACAATCCTTTCGTTAGTGCCGCACCCGTTGCGCAGCCACGACCAAATTGTACAGCAACAAATCCCGTGATCTGTTGTTTTTGGGTGTAAAAGGGTCGGAGTGACCAAGGGTTTGAAGGGTAACGATATTTTTCGAAAACGCTCAGAAACCCTATAAAACAAGATGTTTGGAGTGTTTTCGGGTGATGCTCAGTGATGCCCGATTATGTGGGCGGGAAAGCCTTCCAAGCTGAATACGAGGGTTCGATTCCCTTCACCCGCTCCAGCCGTTCCCTAAGAGAACGGGTGGTGGTGGGCGTCTGGTTGAGCCTTGCGAAGTATCCTTCGTTGGCTTCAGGATCCAATAATCAAGCGCCTTTGCTTTGCTCATCGCGCTTGAGCCGTTGCTGCTCATATGCTGCCTGGACAGTCGGATCGTCATTGCTCCCGCGTACGGTGTCGATCTGGCCCCTGCCGCCATCGAGCCCCTTGGCAGCGTTGATGTGCTCTTTGAGATCGCTAACTGCTGGGCGGATGTAAGGCTCGAGATATGTGTCGAGGATGCCTTTGCCGGGATCGTCGAGTTCCTTGGTGAGCGCTAGCAGGTATTCGGTCTTATCGGTCGCGGCCCAGTCGATGCTGATGCCGGCGCGTTGCGCCAGTATGGAGTGGACGACCATAATCGTGCGACCATTGCCGTCGAGGAACGGATGGCCGTGGGCCAAATAGCCCATGACTTCACCCGGCTTCTCGCGCATGGTTTTGGGATCGTTGCCCAGCTTCAGCGCGTGGTCGATTGCATTCTGAATAGACTTCGGATGGGCGAACAAAACGCCGTCCCGGCTCACGGCGATATCAGGCGCCGTCGTGGCGCGGTCCTGACCCGCCCACGGGTACATGGCCTCGAAGAGGGTTTTGTGGGTGTTGAGCACGTCCGCGTATGTCAGGGCCTTCTCTTCCTGAAGCGCCGCGAATGCATCGTCGATACCGGTTGTGAAGGAGGCATGTTCGAGCCTCCTTACGATCGCTGGATCTTTCTCTTGAGCAAGGTTGCGTAGATATCCGCGCGCTTCGAAATCGCCAAACGGATCGAAGGTCACGGCCTGACTTCACGCAGATAGGCCGCCTGAAGCTGGATCATTTCCGGGCGTGTAATTCGTTTCGCTCGCACCAAGCCAATGAGCAACTGCTCGATCTCGTCCAGTTCGACCGGATCCCCGGCCAGACGCGAGATATGATGAGCCAAGCGGTCGTTCGGGCCCTCGGAATAGGATATGCGGAAGGTCCGGGCAAGTGTCCGGATGTGCTCTGCGGTCGACGGGGCGGCTACCTTATCCACATCAACAATATAGCACTTTTCGGCTGAGATTCCAGAGCGCCATTGTGTGGTCGTAGTCCCTTCACCCGCTCCAATCATCAACCCCAGCAAGCCTGATCCAGGTCAATGTCCCGCGCGCCCGATGGTCTATCCGTTGGTCGCAACTTCGGGACACATTGAGATGACCAACAAGCCGATCGATTGGACGCCGGACCTTTCCTGGCCGACCTCGAAATCCACCGTGCAGCACTTCACCGCAAATGCCGGCGGCGACCGCCTGGAGATCGACACCGCGCCCTGGGGCGAGGCCGATCTCACGGTCAACGGCCAGTCGATCGCTCACATCCAGGCGGCGCCGAGCGCCGGGGAGGCGTTTCGAACGCTGGAGGCGATCGCGGAAGACTTCGAAGCCGGCAAGGAAAGCGGCAAGGACGCGCGCCAGGGTCAGGCGATCGAGGACGACGAGGTCCGCCAAAGGCTGGGTCTGCCGCGACGCTAGGAACCATCACACGGCGCACGAGTTGGCCGGTCGGGCAGGGCGAAAGTCACACGAGGCCGACCGTGCAGCAAGACGTGCGCGTGCGCACCACCGCGCAGATCGCGGGGCATCCGATCCATCCGATGCTGGTGCCGATCCCGATCGCGTGCTTCATCGGCGCGTTGTTCACCGACATCGCCTATGTCGCGAGCGCCGAGATCATGTGGGCGGATTTTTCCGCCTGGCTGCTGCTTGTCGGCGTCATCTTCGGCGGGCTCGCGGCGATCGCCGGCCTGATCGACTTTCTCGGCAACCGGCTGGTGCGGGCGCAAACGCCGGCCTGGCCGCACCTGATCGGCAATGCCGTAGTGCTGATCCTCGCGACTATCAACGCGCTGATCCATACCCGCGATGCCTGGACCTCGGTGTGGCCGATGGGGCTCGTCCTGTCCGTGATCACAGTGCTGATCCTGCCCGTCACCGGCTGGCTCGGCTGGGCCATGGTCTACCGCCACGGCGTGGGAGTTGCGCGATGAGATCGAAGCTTGCCCGCGCGCTGTTGTGCTCCTCGCTGCTGCTCCTGGCTGGTTGCGATGACGGCAGCGGCGATCCCAAGGCGCAAATCGGTGCCAACCCAAAACTTCCCGATATCCAGCAATACTTGCTGCCTCCCATGCACATCGCGCGCATCGTCGGCTGGAAGAAGGGCGAGACGCCGGCTGTGGCCGACGGCCTGCAAATCAAGGCCTTCACGACCGGCCTGCAGCATCCGCGTTTCATCTACGTGCTGCCCAATGGCGACGTGCTGGTGGCGGAATCCAAGGCGCCGAAGGGGGCGGGGATCAAGCGGCCCAAGGAGATCGTCATGGGATATATCGAATCCTGGGCGACCTCGGGCGGCAACGACACCGGGCCGGGCAACCGCATCACGCTGCTGCGCGACAGCGATGGCGACGGCGTGCCGGATACGCAAAGCGTCTTCCTCGACCAGCTCAACTCGCCGTTCGGCATCGCGTTGGTCGGCAACGATCTCTACGTCGCCAATGCCGATGCGATCGTCAGATATCCCTACACCGAAGGCGATACCAGGATCACCGCGCCGGGCACGGTCCTGACGCCGCTGCCGGGCGGGCCGATCAACCATCACTGGACCAAGAGCCTCGTCGCCAGCCCCGACGGCTCGAAGCTCTATGCCGGCGTCGGCTCCAACAGCAACATCACCGAGAACGGTATGGAGGCCGAGCACAACCGCGCCGCCATCCTCGAGGTCGACCGCGCCAGCGGCCGCTGGCGCGTGTTTGCAAGCGGCCTGCGCAATCCGAACGGGCTGAGCTTCGAGCCGCAGACCGGCGCGCTGTGGACGGTGGTGAACGAGCGCGACGAGCTCGGACCCGATCTCGTCCCTGATTACATGACCTCGGTGAAGGACGGCGGTTTCTACGGCTGGCCCTACAGCTATTACGGCCAGCACGTCGATCCCCGCGTCAAGCCGCAGCGGCCGGATCTCGTCGCCAAGGCGATCGCGCCGGACTATGCCCTGAGCTCGCATGTCGCGCCGCTCGGGATGGTGTTCAACACCGGCTCCGGCCTGCCGGCCGCCTATCGCGGCGGCGCCTTCGTCGGCGAGCATGGCAGTTGGAACAGGCAGGTGCTCAACGGCTACAAGGTGGTGTTCGTGCCGTTCAATGAAGGCAAGCCGAGCGGGCCGGCGCAGGACGTCGTGACGGGCTTCCTGAACAGCGAGAACAAAGCGCGCGGCCGGCCCGTCGGCGTCGCCATCGACAAATCAGGCGCGCTGCTGATCGCGGACGACAGTGGCAACACGGTGTGGCGCGTCACCGCCGCGCATCCGCAGCTGACGCAACGTTAGGCGCGCGGGCGCGTTATCGGCAGGCGCTTTCTGAAACTCAGGAGTCGACAATGGGCCTTGCTCAATATGCCATCGTGCCGGTGCGGGACGAATGGGGCGTGCTGCACGACGGTGACGTCAAGAACACCTACGCCACCAAGGAAGCTGCGTTCGAGTCGGCGGTCGCGGCCGCATCCCTGGCGCTACGTGAAGGACATGAAGTCCAGGTCAGCGTGCCCGGCCGCGAGGCTGGAGGCAATGCGCTCGGCGTTCAGGACAACGCTTGAGAAGGAGACCGCGATGACGAAGACCCGTGAGCCCAACGGCGTCGAGCCGTCCCGCTCCGAGGACGACATCCAGCGCGAGCAACTGGGTCCTCGCGGCGTGCCCGGTGCGCCTGATCCAGCGAAGATGACGCCGCAGCGGGAGAAGAAGACGCCGAAGCACGTCGATCCCGGTCACACCGCGTAATGCGGCCTTGCCCTGCGGCCAGCGCTGCCATGCCATTCGGAACCGGCATGTCCGCGGCCTCCGTCTCCGGCTAAGACTGATCGCGCCGTCGCGATCTGCGCCGGCCGGGCAGGCGAACGTTTGGAATGCGGTTCTTGACATCTGACAGCAGGCTGATCGGCGTCCTGCTGGTGCTCGCCATCACGCAGCTGGTCGGATGGGGCACGATCGGGCTTCCCGCCATCGTCGGGCGCGATCTCGCCGCCGATCTCGGCATGAGCCTGCCGGCGGTGTTCGCCGGGACCTCCGTTCTCTATGTCTCGATGGGCCTGTGCGCCCCGTGGCTCGCCAAATCGTTTGCGCGGCATGGCGCGCGGACGGTCATGATGTCAGGCACGGTCGTCACCGCGCCGGGCTTCGTGCTGCTGTCGCTCGCGCACGAGCCGATGCTGTATTTCGCCGCCTGGATCGTGCTCGGCATCGCCGGCAGCGCCACGCTGTCGACCGGCGCCTATATCATGCTGAACGAGATCGCCGGGCGGCAGGCCAAGCACGCGATCGGGGCCTTGATGCTGGTGACGGGCCTGTCCAGCAGCATCTTCTGGCCGACGACCTCATTCCTGAGCGGTCACCTCGGCTGGCGCGGGACGTGCCTCGTCTATGCCGCGATGATGATCCTCGTCAGCCTACCGCTTTATGCGTTCGCACCGCGCCGGAAAATCGCCGGGGATGATGGTGGCGAGCCGGCCAAGTCACAGCCGGCGCCCGCAATTCCAAGGAGCACCTTCGGCCTCGTCGTCGCCGCGATCACGCTCAACGCCTTCGTCAATTTCGGCATCAGCGCCATCATGATCGAGCTGTTGCGGGCGGAGGGGCTGGCGCCGGCGCAGGCGCTTTTCTTCGGCTCGATGCTGGGCGTGATCCAGGTCAGTGCCCGCGGGCTCGATCTCCTCGGCGGCGGGCGCTGGGACGGCATCACGACCGGGCTCGTCGCCGGCACGGCGCTGCCCGTGGCCATGCTGCTGATGATGATGAGCGAGGGCGCGACCTGGGCGGTCGCGGTTTTCATCCTGCTCTATGGTGCCGGCAGCGGCGCGATGGCCGTGGCGCGGGCCACCATCCCGCTCGTGTTCTATGACCAGGCCGAGTTCGCCAAGGCGATGTCGATGATCGCACTGCCGCTCAATCTGGCGTCGGCGCTCTCGCCGCCGCTCCTTGTCGGCCTGCTCACCCAGTTCGGTAGCCGCGGCGCGCTCGGTCTCACCTTCGTCTGCTCCTGCGCGACGGTGCTGATCCTGGTCCTGCTTGGCCGGAGGCGGCCGCAGGTGGCGGCGGCCGCGACCTGAGCCCCCCAGGCAATATTCGCGGCGCGGAAAGTTGCGGCCGGCGCCCGGCAGGAGATAGCCGTATGCCGCCAGTGCAGTGCTCAGCGCGCCAAAATGGTGTATCCGCAGGGAGCGCGGCCCGCGATCTCGCCGCCGCGCCAATATCCAGTTCCCGGAGGAAGCTTACATGTCGGCCCTGCCGCTTTCAGGCATCAAGATCCTTGATCTTACGCGCGTGCTCGCCGGGCCCTTGTCGGCCCAGATGCTGGGTGATTTGGGCGCGGAGGTGATCAAGATCGAGCGGCCGGGCACCGGCGACGACGCGCGCGCTTTCGGCCCGCCTTACCTGACCGACCCCGAAGGCAAGGCCAACAACAACAACTCCTTCTACCTCTGCGCCAACCGCAACAAGAAGTCGGTCACGGTCAACATCGCCAAGCCCGAGGGCCAGGCGATCATCCGCGAGCTCGCCAAGGACGTTGACGTCTTCATGGAGAACTACAAGGTCGGCGACCTCAAGCGCTACGGCCTCGACTACGAGACCATCAAGGCGATCAACCCCGGCATCATCTATTGCTCGGTGACCGGCTTCGGCCAGACCGGACCCTATGCGCCGCGCGCCGGCTATGACGCCATCCTGCAGGCGATGGGCGGCCTGATGAGCGTCACCGGCCACATGGACGGCGAGCCGGGCGAAGGCCCGATGAAGGTCGGTCCGTCGATCGTCGACTACATGACCGGCATGAACACCTCGATCGGCATCCTCTCCGCGCTCTACCATCGCGACGCCAATGAAGGGCAGGGACAGCACATCGACGTGTGCCTGTTTGACACCGTGATCGCATCGCTGTCGCACTGGCTGCAGATCTATCTCGTCAACGGCAAGACGCCGCCGCGGCGCGGCACCTGGGGCAATGGCGGCATGCCCGCCGGCGTGTTCCGCTGCACCGACGGCGAATTGATGCTGGTGGTCGGCAATGACGGCCAGTTTCGAAAGACCTGCGCCGTGCTCGGCGAGCCCGAGCTCGCGAACGACCCGCGCTTCGTCAAGAACAACGACCGCGTCGTGCACGGCAAGGAGATCATGGCGATCTTCGCCGGCCTGTTCCTGAAGCAGCCCGTGGCCTATTGGCTGGAGAAGCTGGAAGAGGCCGGCGTGCCCTCGGGCCCGATCAACAATTTCGAGCAGGTGTTCTCCGATCCGCACGTCCAGTCGCGCGGCATGCGGGTGAAGACGCAGCACAAGTTCGAGCCGGAGCTGTCGCTGATCCGCAACGCGCTGACCCTTTCGGGCACCCCCATCACCGAATACCGCGCCCCGCCGCTGCTCGGCGAGCACACCAGCGAGGTGCTCGGCGGCAAGCTCGGCTATGATGCCGGCAAGATCGAGGAGTTGAAGAAGCAGGGGATCATCTGACGCGATGACCAAAACCATCATCACCTGCGCCATCACCGGCAATCTGACGAAACCCGAGCAGTCGCCGTATCTGCCGATCACGCCCGAGCAGATCGCAACCTCCGCGCTGGAAGCGGCCGAAGCCGGCGCCGCCATCGCGCACATCCATGTGCGCGATCCCGCGACGGGGCGCCCCTCGATGGAGATCGATCTCTACCGCGACGTGGTGGCGCGCATCCGCGCCCGCAACGCCTCGCTCGTCATCAACCTCACCACCGGTCCCGGCGGGCGCTTCGTGCCATCGATCGAAGACCCCCGCGTTGCCGGCCCCGGCACCACGCTGCTCCAGCCCGAGAAGCGCGTCGAGCATATCGAGCTGCTCAAGCCCGACATCTGCACGCTCGATCTCAACACCATGAACTCCGGCGGCGAGGTCGTCATCAACACGCCGCGCAATGTCCGCATCATGGCGGAACGGATGAAGGCGGCCGGCGTGCTGCCGGAGATCGAGCTGTTCGACAGCGGCGATTGCCATCTGGCCCGCGACCTGTTCGCCGACGGCACCTTGAGGGGGCCGGGCCTGTTCTCGCTCGTGCTCGGCGTGAAATACGGCTTCTCCGCGACGCCGGAGACGATGTTCTATGCCCGCAGCCTGCTGCCATCTGGCGCGATCTGGTCCGGCTTCGGCATCGGCCGCGCCGAATTCCCGATGGTGGCGCAAGCCTATCTGCTCGGCGGCCACGTCCGCGTCGGCATGGAGGACAATCTCTACATGTCCAAGGGCGTGCTGGCGAAGACCAATGCCGAGCTTGTCGCGCATGCCGCCGGCATCCTGAAGAGCCTCGGCGCAAGCGTCGCGAGCGCGGAGGAGGCCCGCGCGATGCTCGGCCTTGCCTGAGGCTTGCGGGCCATCCCCAGATAAGTCCGGTCCGTAGTCGCACAGGCTTCCGCTTTGCGCGCGACTCTGATTCGATCTCTCCACTTGAGTTCGGGGAGGGAAGTGAATGTCCTACACCATCGGGTTTCAGGCCAAGAACCAGAAATCGGTTCTGGCGACCGAGGCGGCCACCGCAAACCAGGCCGTGGCCATCGTCGCTGCGCTGCGGCAAAGCGCCGACGAAATAAAGTTCATCCGCTCCCCGCAGGAAGGCGAGATGGGCATCGAGATGCTGCTGCTGCTCGCCAAGGAGGCCGAGGAGATGCCGCAGCGGGCGTAAGCGTCCCGCTTCCACCACACTTCGATCAGAAGCGAAGCATGCCGGCTGCAAGATGATGTAGCAAGGCGCCACTCTCGCTCGAACCGAAGGTGGCCGCATGAAACGCGAAGCGCTCCGAGTCGAACCGATCTCGACGTTCCTCGACCGTGTGAAGGCGCCGACATCGCCGGTGACGCGCGCCGGCAACATGATCTTCGTCGCGGGCTTGCCGCCGTTCGATCCTGAGACCGGCGAGATCGGCGGGATGGCCATCGCGCGGCAGAGCGAGATCATCATGGAGCAGATGAAGCTGTGCCTTCAGACGGCCGGCGCCTCGCTCGACAACGTCATGAAGTGCAACGTCTACTGCACCTCGACCCGGCACTTCGCCGCGTTCAACGCAGTCTATGCCCGCTACTTCCCAATCGATCCCCCGGCGCGCATCTTCGTCTGCACGCTGGAATGGTTCGGCCCCTTCGACGTCGAGATCGACTGCATCGCGATGGCGTAAAGCCGAAGCTATTGCAGATCGGCAACACGGCGCAGCAAGACACCGGGCGTCATCCGAGCGAATGACGCGCGCGGGGTGAGCTCTCTTTAAGCCTCTCTTCCAGGAATGGCGCGACTCGCGAAGCAGCGCGGGTCGATGGAAGGGACAAAATGTCTGATTGGATTTTTTCGAAGGGATGGCTTGCCGCGGCAATGGCGGCAGCAGGCCTCCTCTGCGTCGGGCTCGCTGGCGCGAATGCTTCGGATGTCGTGCCGCGCCTTCCGAAGGCGGCAGCGACGGGCGCGGCCTGGGACTGGTCGGGATTCTATCTTGGCGCGGATGTCGGCGGCGCCCGCCAGACAACGTCGTCAAGCCGTTCGGAATTCTTCGAGAACGAGCCGGACAGTCCCACGGCCCAATCGCAGGCGCCGTCGTCCTCATCCGCCATTGGTGGCGTTCACTTCGGCTATAATTGGCAGGTCTCGCGGCTGGTCTTCGGCGTCGAAGGCGACTGGCAATGGACCAAGTCCAGCTACTCGTTCTGCCGCGAGACCGATACCTTCGGTGTTCCCTGCCGCGACAACGGCTTCGGTTTCGTCACGATCCAGAGCGAAACCCGGGGACTCGGCACGTTGCGGGGACGGCTGGGTTACGCGTTCGACCGTGTCCTGCTCTACGGCACCGGCGGTCTCGCCTTGGCCGACCTTCGCAGTACCATCACGGTCGATTGCCGGGTCAACGGATGCGGACATGACGGGAGCAAGAATCTGGGCGCGCAGAATTTCTCGAGCATGAGCACCGGGTGGGTCGCAGGTGTCGGAGCGGAGGTGATGCTGTCTCCGAACCTGATCGTGCGGTCCGAATATCTGCACGTCGATGTCGGATCGGTGTCCGACAAGCTCGATCTCGCTCTGGTGAATTGCTCCAGCGGAGGGCCCTGTGGTGCCTCGTGGTCGCGCAACCAGCGCTACGACATCGGCCGGATCGGATTCAGCTACAAGTTCGGCGGCGCTGGCCGCGTGAACTGATCCCGCGAGCCCGTTGTGATGCGCGAGACCCGGCCTGGGGCTGGGTTTTCGCGTTGCGCTTGCTGCGCGTCAGCGCGCCGCCACCCGCGCCGCCTTCGCCTCGGCCTTGCCCGCCGTCAGCGCCATCGTCGCCACGCTGACCACCCGCGATATCACGTCCTCGACGTCGTCGAGGTCGCATTTGCCTTCCGACAGTTTTGTCAGCCGCTCGCTCTCGCGGATGGTGTGGTGCGCCATCGCCAGCGCGAAATTCAGGCCCCAGTAGATGTCGACGTCGCTGCGCTCGGGCAGGGCGCGGCGCATCGCGCCGGCGAATTTCCGCAAATGGTCGATCTCGCGATTCTTGATGCGGCGGATCGGCGGCACGGATTCGATCGAGGCGCGGATCATGAAGCGCGCCGCGGTCGAGCGCTGGTTCTCAGGGCCAAGGCAGCCGCGCAAGGTCGGCCCGACCAGCGCATGCAGGATCACCTCGATCGGCGCGCGGCCGCCGCCTTGCTCTTCAGCCGCCTTCAATTCGCGCAGGCGCTCGCGGTTGGTGGCGATCGAGCGCGTGACAAATAATTCCGCGATCAGCTCGTCCTTCGAACCGAAATGATAGTTCACCGCGGCGAGGTTGACGCCGGCCTCCGCGACGATGTCGCGCAGCGTCACGTCGCTGAAGCCGCGATCGGCATAGAGCCGTTCGGCGGCGGTCAGAATGGCAGACCGGGTGTGATCGCTGGCCATGGGTACCCTCGTGGAGGGAGTTGCAATTCAAACAGTTGTATGAAACTATCGTTTGAAGGCCGGAGATGTCAATCCGCAATCGGGACTCGTTCGCAACTCGCAACGCTGGTTCCGAAACGCCCGCGAGCCCCGCACTTGCGGGCCGTGCGCAAGGGGAAGACAGTCCGGCGTAAAACGAGTTCGCAAAAGAGAGACGAGGAGCGTCCCATGGATTTCGATCTGTCCCCCAAGCAGAAGGAATGGCTCGACCGCGTGCGGTCCTTCATGGCCAAGCACGTGCGCCCGGCGGTGCCGATCTACGACCAGCAGGATCACGCCGGCGAGCGCTGGAAGGTGATCCCGATCCTGGAGGACCTCAAGAAGAAGGCGAAGGCCGAAGGCCTCTGGAACATGTTCATGCCGCCGAGCGAGCATGAGGACGACGAATTCCGCGGCGCGGGACTGACCAATCTCGAATACGCGTTGCTGTCGGAAGAGATGGGCCGCATCACCTGGGCCTCGGAAGTGTTCAACTGTTCCGCGCCCGACACCGGCAACATGGAGGTGTTCATCCGCTACGGCTCCAAGGAGCAGAAGCGCAAATGGCTGCGTCCGCTGATGGACGGCGAGATCCGCTCGGCCTTCCTGATGACGGAACCGGCGGTGGCCTCGTCCGATGCCACCAACATCGAGACCCGCATCGAGAAGGACGGCGACCACTACGTCATCAACGGCCGCAAATGGTGGTCGTCGGGCGTCGGCGATCCCCGTTGCAAGATCGCGATCCTGATGGGCAAGACCGATTTCAAGGCGGCCAAGCATCAGCAGCAGTCTCAGATCCTGGTTCCGCTCGACACCCCCGGCATCAAGGTCGAGAAGATGCTGCCGGTGTTCGGCTTCGACGACGCGCCGCACGGCCACGCCCAGGTGCTGCTCGACAATGTGCGGGTGCCGAAGGAGAACATCCTGCTCGGCGAAGGCCGCGGCTTCGAGATCGCGCAAGGCCGTCTTGGGCCGGGCCGCATCCATCACTGCATGCGCACCATCGGCAAGGCCGAGGAGGCGCTGGAGAAGATGGTGAAGCGTCTGTCCTCGCGCAGCGCCTTCGGCAAGAAGATCGTCGAGCACTCCGTGTGGGAACAGCGCATCGGCGAGGCCCGCACCAACATCGAGATGACGCGGCTTCTGTGTCTCAAGGCCGCCGACATGATGGACAAGGTGGGCAACAAGACCGCGCAGGCCGAGATCGCCATGATCAAGGTCGCAGCGCCCAACATGGCGCTGAAGATCATCGACGAGGCGATCCAGGCCTTCGGCGGCGCCGGTGTGTCGGACGAGGCGGGTCTTGCCAAGGACTACGCCCACATCCGCACGCTCCGTCTCGCCGACGGTCCGGACGAGGTGCACAATCGCGCCATTGCCAGGCTTGAGGTTCGGAAGTATGCCAACTCTCCCAGTCATTGATTGAGAGGGAGAGCCAGGCGGCGCTCCCGACTTGAAGAAACGACAGGGCATGGTCCCATTCGCAATGACCGCTTGACGCAAGTGCGCCAGCGGTTACCGATTAGGATCATGCTCGACCTTAAAAAAGGGTCAGGACTGAAGAGGGAGCGTCATGGCCGACGGCGTCAGGAAAGACGAAGAGTTTTCGGGCACCAAGCCGGTCGAGGAGCGGCATCGTTTCGACGAGCTGCGCCTCGAAGCGTGGATGCGCGAGCACGTCGAAGGCTTCGAGGGACCGCTGGTCGTGCTCCAGTTCAAGGGCGGCCAGTCCAATCCGACCTATCGGCTGAACACGCCCAACCGTTCCTACGTGATGCGACGCAAGCCGTTCGGCAAATTGCTGCCGTCGGCGCACGCCGTCGATCGCGAATATCGCGTCATTGCCGCCCTTGGAAAACAGGGATTTCCGGTCGCGCGCGCTTATGCGCTGTGCCAGGACGATAGCGTCATCGGCGCCGCCTTCTACATCATGTCGATGGAGGAGGGCCGGGTGTTCTGGGATCCGACGCTGCCGAGCCAGACGCCGGACGATCGCCGCAAGATCTTCACCAGCAAGATCGAGACGCTGGCCAAGCTTCACATGTTCGATCCCGTCGCGATCGGGCTTGGCGAATTCGGCAAGCCCGGAAACTATTTCGCGCGGCAGATCGACCGCTGGACCAAACAATATCGCGCGTCGGAAACGCAGCACATTCCCGAGTTCGAGAAGGTCGCCGAATGGCTGCCCAAGACCGTGCCGGAGCAGGCGCGCGTCTCGATCGTCCACGGCGATTATCGCCTCGACAACATGATTTTCCACGCGACGGAACCGCGCGTGCAGGCCGTGCTGGACTGGGAGCTGTCGACGCTCGGCGATCCCATGGCCGACTTCACCTATCTCTTGATGCAGTGGATCATGCCGGGCCTCGAGGGCGCCGATCTCAAGGCGCTCAACATCCCGAGCGTGGAAGAGGCTGCGCAGATCTATTGCAACGTCACCAACATGACGGTGCCTGATCTCAACTGGTATTTCGCCTACAATCTGTTCCGCCTCGCCGGCATCACCCAAGGCATCGCCGGTCGCGTCCGCGACGGCACCGCCGCCAACGCCAAGGCCCTGGAATCCGCCAAGCGCACCGTGCCGCTGTCGAAGGCGTCATGGGAATACGCGCAAAAGGCGGGCGCGGTGTAGCAACAAGGCGACCCCGGCTGGTGGTTTTGGGTCCCGGCTCTGCAGTGCGGTACTGCGCACCGCACTGCGTCCGGGACACAGGCGGCATTCGTAGCTCTCGTGTCCCGGACGCGGTGCAGCACGAAGTGCTGCTCCGCAGAGCCGGGACCCATCTACGTCGCCAAGGTGTTCAGCTCGTCGCTAAGATCGCGCCAATTCGGATTGAGATCTTCGATCAGCTTGAGCTTCCAAGCGCGCCGCCAACGCTTCAGCGTGTGCTCGCGCGCCCGCGCTTCAAGCACGGACTCGAAGGCTTCAAAATAGACGAGCAGGGTGACGTCGTACTGCCGTGTAAATCCGGGGATCAGCTTGGCCTTGTGCTCGCTTATTCGACGAGCGAGGTCGTTAGTCACTCCGATGTACAGGGTGCCGTTTCGTTTGCTCGCGAGGATGTACACGAAATAGGGCATGACCGTGCAACCAACGTTGACGATAGCGCCCTCTAAAGTTGCATGTTTCGATGCCGTCGCCAAGCGGTCTGGGTCCCGGCTCTGCGGAGCGTCACTTCGTGCCGCACCGCGTCCGGGACACGAGACTGGATTTTCGCGATGCTCTCTCGTGTCCCGGACGCGCTGCAGCGTGCAACGCTGCTGCGCAGAGCCGGGACCCAGCAATTGCGAACTCCATCTACCCCTTCACGCAATGCGCGATCAGCCGCTCGACAAACCCCGCGCATTTCTCCAGCTCCGCCATTTCCACGAACTCATCCGGCGTATGCGCCTGCGCGATCGCGCCGGGGCCGATCACCACTGACGGCACATCCGCTATGTCGGCGAACAGGCTCGCCTCCGTGCCGAACGCGACCTTGGCGTGGTCGTTGCGCCCGGCAAGGCTCTTGGCGAGCGTGACGATGGCCGCGTCGGCAGCGGTGTCGAGCGCGGGGTAGTCGAGGATCTCCTCGAAATCGATGCCGCAATCGGGATGCCGGGCTTTCATTGCGGGGTCGAGCTCGGCCTTGGCCCAGGCGACGATCGCATCCGTGACCTCGCGCGACTCGGTGATGCCGATGCCGCGGCATTCGAAATCAACCGTGCAGGTGTCGGGCACGATATTCAGCGCCGCCCCGCCATGCACGATGCTGGTGAGCAGCGTCGAGTGCGGAACGTCGTAGAGGCTGCCCGGCTCGCGCGCGGCCGCGAGCTGCTCGGCCCGGCGGCGGATCTCGACGATCAGCTCGGCCGCATATTCGATCGCATTGACCCCATCGGGCGCGATCGAGGAATGGCGGGCGAGCCCGCGAAAGGTCGCGCGCACGCCGTGCTTGCCCTTGTGGCCGATGATCACCTTCATCTCGGTCGGCTCGCCGATGAAGGCGCCGAGCGGTTTGATCTTCTTCTTCGCGACCTCGCGCAGCATCGGCCGCACGCCGACGCAGCCGATCTCCTCGTCATAGGAGATCGCGAGGTGAATCGGCGTCGTGAGCTTCGCGTCCACCATCTCCGGCACCATGGCGAGGCACACTGCGACAAAGCCCTTCATGTCGGTGGTGCCGCGGCCATAGAGCTTGCCGTCGCGCTCGATCAGCTTGAACGGATCGTGGCTCCAGTCCTGGCCGACCACGGGCACGACGTCGGTGTGGCCCGACAGCACGAAGCCCGGGCGGTCCTCGGGGCCGATCGTGACCCACAGCGAGGCCTTTTGCCCGGTCGCATCGACGACGCGCTCGCCCTTGATGCCGAAGGCGGCAAGATAGTTCTCGATATGGGCGATCAGCGGCAAATTGGTGCGGTCACTGACGGTGTCGAAGCCGACGAGGTCGGCGAGGAGTTTGCGAATACGGTCGGGTCTTGAGCTTGGCATTGTCACAGTCTTGTCAGGGGGTAGGGAAGCGAAGTGCCTGCAGGAACCATACCAACGTGAGGCCCGGTCGGGCAAATCAACACACCGCTGGTAGCCCGGATGGAGCGAAGCGCAATCCGGGACCGTCGTTTCGCGTGGATGGAATCCCGGATTACGCGGAGCCTGTCATCGGGCGGCGCTTCGCGCCGACCCGTTGGCTCCATCCGGGCTTCAAGATCTCGGGCCACAATCCCTTGCGTTGCCCGTCGGGCAAAACACCCAAGCCGTCGGTCAATCCGCGCCGGCAAAAAGATTCCACTTTACCGAAATTCGGAAAGCGCGTATGTGTCGTGGCAACCCGGCCCAAGGACAAGGGGCGTATCGCGATCGTCACGAACGCGGGCCGAGTGGCGGTGGACTCAGATCGCATCGGCGCGAAGGGTTTTGCAGGGCGGGCAACCGTGAGCAGAGCGCCTCGCGCGCACGACCGGTGTGATCGGCGTACGGCAAAATCGTGTGGTCCTGGCGCCCGCAGTCTGGCGTCAAGTCTTGTGGCGATGTGCGGCCCGACCGGGCCACACATCAATTATCCGCAAGGCGACGGGGCAATAGTGCAACGCTCCCGA
>NZ_JXDL01000001.1:1480392-1565449 GCF_001590795.1 Bradyrhizobium sp. AT1 | reverse complement strand
ATTCAATCGAGGGCAAGGCAACGAAGCAAAGCTCGGGCGAGATGAGCCGCGAGAATGCGAAGCCGTGTCTGCGTGCGCCATGCGAATATCGAATGTTGCCGCATTGCATCGTCTCAGACCGTCACCCTGAGGCGGCCGCTTCTTCAGCGGCCCTCGAAGGGCGACAGCCCGGCTGCACCAGCCCGGCCGCGCATCCTTCTAGGCTCCGCATGCGATGCATTCGCATCGCACGCCTCGCACCTCAGGATGACGGGACGGATAGTGCCGGTGCGGAACGATTGTGGATTGCTTCCGCCTTCGCCAAGAGGCTTCGCGGACACGTCGCTGCGCTCGCAACGATGTGGATGCAGTATCGCGTCAAACTCCACTCTCGTGCCCCGGCTCTGCAGCGCAGCGTCCCTTCGACGATGCGCTGCAGAGCCGGGGCCCATGCCGGCAATGGAACGCGCAGCCTCCTGGGTCCCGGCTCTGCGCAGCAACGCGAAGAGCGTTGCAGCGCGTCCGGGACACGAGACCTGTGCTAAACCGGTTTGCCCGTATACGGCATCGACGCCGTCAGCCCGCCATCCACCGGGAATGCCTGGCCGTTGACATACGACGCTTCATCGCTCGCCAGAAACAATCCCATCGCCGCGAGCTCGTGCGGTTGGCCGGGGCGCTGGAGCGGGTTGAGCTGGCCGATCTTGCCCTGCGTGCCGCGCTCCTTGGCGCGGTCGAAGATCGGCTTGGTCATGCCGGTCTCGATCAGGCCCGGGCACACCGCGTTGATGCGCACGCCGGTGCCGGTGAGCGAATACGCCGTGGTCTGCACCAGGCTGATCACGCCGGCCTTGCTCGCCGCATAGGGGTGTCCGCTGGCGCCGGCCTTGAGGCCCGCGACGGACGCGGTCAGCACGATCGCGCCGGACTTCTGCTTCACCATGTGCGGCATCGCATGCTTCACCGCTAGGAACGGCCCGATCAGGTTGACGCGCAACACCTCCTGCCAATGCTCCACGGTCTGCTCGCCGAGCGGAACCAGCCCGCCGCTGATGCCGGCATTCGCCCAGATGACATCGAGCCGGCCATGCGTCTTCACTGCCCTGTCGATCACGGCCATGACGTCGGTTTCGGACCCCGCGTCGGCGATCATGGCCTCCGCGACACCGCCGGCTTTCTTCACCTCGTCGACGGTGTCCTTCACCGCCTCGGTGCGATCGACCGCGATCAGCTTGGCGCCTTCGCGCGTGAACAGCAGTGCGGCGGCGCGACCGATGCCGCTGCCGGCGCCGGTGATGATGACGGATTTGCCTTGCAGGCGGCCCATGCGCTTCTCCCTTGTGGTAGTCACGCGGCGCTTGCCGCGCGACGGAATTTCAAACAAGATTTCAAACGGTAAAGTGTCTTGAGACACGTTCATACCTGACGTACAGCGACATCAAACGGGATGGAAGGGTTTCGATGGCAGGCGCAGACAAGCCCAATGTGGTCACGACACGCTGGTGGTGGGTCCGTCACGCGCCGGTGCGCAACGACGGCGGCAACATCTACGGCCAGTCCGACATCGCCTGTGATACCAGCGACACCTATGTGTTCAACGCTGTTGCCAAGGTGCTGCCACGCACGGCAGTCTGGTATTCGAGCAATCTGAAGCGCACGCATCAAACGGCCGAGGCGATCTGGGAGGCGGGATTCCCGCGGCCTGCGGCGATGAAATGGGAGGCGGACCTCGCCGAACAGAATCTCGGCCGCTGGCAGGGCATGAACCGCGCGCAGTTCATCGCGAGTCGTCCCGTGGGTTCGAGCTGGTTCGCCGACATCAACGAGCCCGCGCCCGGCGGCGAAAGCTTCATGGATCTCTACAACCGAACCCGCCGCACCATCGAGCGGATCAACGGCGAGGCCGGCGGGCAGGACATCATCGCGGTCGCGCATGGCGGGACCATCAAGGCGGCGATCGGCCTCGCGCTGGACGGCCAGGTCGAGCGCGCATTGTCGTTCGACATCGACAATTGCTCGATCACGCGGCTGGATTATTTCGCAAGCCCCGAGCGCAGCGTCTGGCGGTTGCCGATGGTGAACCAGCAGCCCTGGATTGCGGACGATGCGCACGCAGCGATGCATCAACTGGCGGGACCGGAAGTCAAGAAGCTGGCGTAAGCCTAAAGCATGATCCGGAAAAGTGCGCAGCGGTTTTCCGAAAAGATCATGCTCAAACAACAACCTAAAGCGCGATGGCTTAATCGCGTCGCGCTTTAGCCAATCAAATCGTACACTGGGAGGAATACATGACCTTGTTCGACATGAAGGGGAAAGTCGCCGTCATCACGGGATCGACGCGCGGTATCGGGCTTGCGATCGCAGAGCGCATGGCCGAGCACGGCGCCAAGGTCGTGATCTCCTCGCGCAAAGCCGACGTCTGCGAGCAGGTCGCCAAGGGCATCAACGACAAGTTCGGCAAGGGCACCGCCGTCGCGGTCGCTGCCAACATCTCGTCGAAAGAGAACCTGCAGAATCTCGTCGACGAGAGCAATCGCGCCTTCGGCAAGATCGACGTGCTGGTCTGCAACGCCGCCTCGAACCCGTATTACGGTCCGCTCGC
Source organism: Bradyrhizobium sp. AT1 (assembly GCF_001590795.1). GTDB lineage: Bacteria > Pseudomonadota > Alphaproteobacteria > Rhizobiales > Xanthobacteraceae > Bradyrhizobium. Next base: position 1,562,868 of record NZ_JXDL01000001.1, on the reverse strand, counting down.
CGGCATCTCCGACGATCAGTTCAGGAAGATTCTCGACAACAACATCGTCGCCAACAACTGGCTGATCTCGATGGTGGTGCCGCAGATGATCGAGCGCAAGGACGGCTCGGTCATCATCGTGTCCTCGATCGGCGGCTTGAAAGGCTCGACCATCCTCGGCGCCTACGCGATCTCAAAGGCTGCCGACATGCAGCTCGCGCGCAACCTGGCTTGCGAATACGGCAAGCACAACATCCGCGTGAACTGCATCGCGCCCGGCCTGATCAAGACCGACTTTGCCAAGGCGCTGTGGGACAATCCGGAGAATTTGAAAGCCTCGACCGCGCGCTCGCCGCTCTTGCGCATCGGCATCCCCGACGAGATCGCGGGCGCGGCCGTGTTCCTGGGATCGAAGGCCGGCGACTTCATGACCGGCCAGACCATGGTGATCGACGGCGGCGCGACGATCAGCTGAAGAACGGCCGCAACGCTGCAGCGGCATGGGAAAGGAACCAACCCCATGCCGGGCCGTTAGCCCGCGCAGTCCTGCAGCGCAACGCCAGGGCTTGGCCAGAAGCGAGACCGATGATCCCCACGGCGATCAAGCCGCAATCGACCGACGATGTCTCGGCGATCATCGTCACGGTCGGCGTGGCGATCTTGAGCATCATCATCATCGCCGCGCTCTATCTGGGACGGGAGATCTTCGTCCCGGTCGCGCTCGCGATCCTGCTGAGCTTCGTCCTGGCGGCCCCCGTACGGCTGGTCCAGCGCCTTCATGTGCCGCGCGCAGCCGCTGTGGTCGGCGTCGTGTTGTTCGCCTTCGCGGTGATCTTTGGGCTCGGCAGCGTCATCGCAACGCAGCTCAACGGGCTGGCGGCCGATCTCCCGAAGTACCAGACAACCATCCTTTCCAAGATCCAGTCGGTGCGCGGCGTCGCCGGCGGCAGTTCCACGCTGGAGCGCGCAGCAGAAATGCTGCACGACCTCGGCAAGGAGCTCGACAAGCCCAAATCCGTGGCGCCGGCCAATCCGCTGACCGCAGGTCCCGCTGCCAAGACCGGCGTCAAGCCGGTGCCAGTCGAGGTGCTCCAGCCCGATCCCGGCGCGCTCGAAAGTCTGCGCTCGCTGATCGCGCCATTGGTCTCGCCGCTGGCCACGACGGGGATCATCGTCATCTTCGTGATCTTCATTTTGATCCAGCGCGAGGATCTGCGTAATCGCCTGATCAGGCTGGCCGGGTCTCACGACCTGCAGCGCACCACCGCGGCGCTCGACGATGCAGCGGCGCGGTTGAGCCGGTTGTTCCTCAACCAGCTCATGCTCAACACCGGGTTCGGCGTTTTGATCGGCAGCGGCCTGTGGCTTATCGGCATTCCCAGCGCGGCGCTGTGGGGCATTCTCGCCGCCGTGCTGCGCTTCGTGCCCTATATCGGCTCGATCATCGCGGCCGCGTTCCCGCTCGCACTCGCCGTAGCGGTCGATCCGGGCTGGTGGATGCTGGCCTGGACCGCGGCGCTGTTTTTCGTCATCGAGCCCTTGGTCGGCCAGGTGGTCGAACCGCTGCTGTATGGCCGCACCACCGGCCTGTCGCCGGTGGCCGTGGTCGTCTCCGCGACGTTCTGGACCGCGTTGTGGGGGCCGATCGGGCTGGTGCTCGCGACGCCTCTCACGGTCTGTCTCGTCGTGCTGGGCCGTCACGTCGAGCGGCTCTCCTTCCTCGACGTCATGTTCGGCGATCGTCCCGCGCTCGCGCCCGCCGAGATCTTCTATCAACGCATGCTGGCGGGCGATCCGACCGAAGCCGCCGAGAAGGCCGAACTGTTTCTGAAGGAGCGGTCGCTTTCGGCCTATTACGACGAGGTGGCGATCAAGGGCATGCACCTCGCCCAATCGGACCTCGACCGCGCCGCGCTGGACCAGACGCGGCTCGCCCGCATCCGCGACACCGTGATCGAATTCGTCGACGACCTCTCGGACCAGGATGACGGCCACCGTGTCGGCAACGGGCAGGTCGCTGATGCCGAGGTGGTCGATGCGATCGAGGCGGTCGCGCCTTCCAGCGATCAGCCGGACATCCCCGTGCTCGATCCGGAGGCGGTCGCGGAGCGATATCGCGGCGAACATGCCGTGCTTTGCATCGGCGGCCGGACCATGCTCGATGAGGCTGGCGCCATCATGCTTGCGCAGCTCTGTGGTGCGCACGGCCTGGGCAGCCGCGTCGAAGGTCCCGAAGCGCTGTCGACGGCAAACATCTTTCGCCTGGAGACGTCAGGCGTGGCGCTGGTGTGCCTGAGCTATATCGGCATTACCAGCCCCGCGCATCTGCGCTATGCGGTGCGGCGGCTCCGGCGCAAGCTGCCCGGCGCCGCCGTCATGATCGGATATTGGGCCGAAGGGGCCACCAACATCGACGAGTTGCGCGAGGCCGCGAAGGCAGATCTGTTCGCCACCTCGTTGCGCGAAGCGACGCAGATCATCGTCTCGATGGCGCAGGGTGACGATCGGATTATCTCGCCAACGTCGTCCGCTCGACTGGCCAGCGCCTGAACGCGCGCTACTCCACCGCCGCGTAAACCAGATCCCGCACCAGCGTGCGCGTGTAGTCGCGCTGCCCCGGGCCCTGGCTCATGAACACCACGAACAGGTCCTCCTTCGGATCGATCCAGAAGAACGTGCCGGCGATGCCGCTCCAGAAATACTGGCCGACGCTGCCGGGGAAGGGCGCGATGCCGGCCTCGCGGCGCACGGCGAAACCGAGACCAAAACCGTGGCCGGGCGCGAGCAAGGTGCCGTTGATCTGAACGTGCGGCCCGAGATGATCGGACGCCATCAGCTCCAGCGTCTTGCGGCCGATGATCCTGGCGCCGTCGAGCGTGCCGCCATTGCGCAGCATCAGGCAGAAGCGGGCATAGTCCATCGTGGTCGAGACCAGCCCGCCGCCGCCGGATTCCATCACCGGTGCTTCGTGCATGTTGAACAGCGCGACCTTGTCGCCGGTCCAGGGATCGGCCGCGAACGGCTCGGCGAGCCGGCCCGCATTGGCCTCGGGGGTCGAGAAGGCGGTCTCGGCCATCTGCAGCGGCGCGAGCACGCGCTCGGTGAGGAACGTGCCGAGCGACTTGCCGCTGACCACCTCGATGATGCGGCCGAGGATGTCGGTGGAGCGGCTGTAATTGAACTCGGCGCCGGGCTGGCAGACCAGCGGGAAGCTCGCCACCAGTGCGGCGTGCTCGGCATTGCTGATCTTGCGGCTGCGGACGCGGGACTCCTGGTAGAGCTTGTGCACGGGGCCGTCGCCCTGGTGCTCGTAGGTGAGGCCCGAGGTGTGGCGGAGCAGGTCCTGCACCGTCATCGGCCGCACCGGCGGCACCAGCTCCAGCTTGCCGTCTCTGACGATGCCGACCTGCTGGCTGGCGAATTCCGGGATGAATTTCGCGACGGCGTCGCTGAGCAGGAGGTAGCCGTCCTCGACCAGCGCCATGATGGCGACCGAGACGATCGGCTTGGTCATCGAGAAGATCCGGAAGATCGAATCCCGCGCCATCGGCGCTGCGGCCGCCGGGCTCTGCCGGCCCAGTGCCTCGAACCAGCCGACCTGGCCGCGTCGCGCGACCAGCACGGTGACCCCGGGAACGGTTCCCTTGTCGATCTCGCGCTTAAACGCGTCCGACATGGCCTGCAGGCGCGGCCGCGACAGGCCAAGCGTCTCCGGGCGGGCTTCAGGCAAAGGCGGGGTGTAGGCTGCGATCGGGGCCTGCGGGGCGGTAGCGGTCGCTGTGGCGGTCATGGGCGCTCCCAATTGTTTTTCATTATCGGACGAGGACTGTGGCCCAGAAACCCCGGTACAAACAAGCGAGGCCGGCGTGGTTCACCCTTGCAATCCGGCCGCCCTCTGTGCTTGAAAGCGGCCCTGATCCCAAGGCGACGCGGGGTCCGTAGGAGTGTAGCTCAATTGGTAGAGCACCGGTCTCCAAAACCGGGGGTCGCAGGTTCGAGCCCTGCCACTCCTGCCAGTCAAATCAATCACTTAAGCTAGATGCTGGCGGGACAGGGACGAGGACGTCCGGTGGACGAATCGCCGCGAGACGGCCCGGAGCCCTGATTTCGAGGGGCCCAGCCCTGCTGAGGCGTCGCTTAGCGCGCCGGGGCCCGTTCCGCGTCGGTCGGAACCTGGCTGCGATCGACGTCCCGGATGGGGACGCGGCGCAGCAGCGAGAAGATCGTACCGCCGAGCTCGAAATAAGTGCGCAGCCGCAGCGCACGGGACGAGCCCTTCAGCTCCGCATTCAGGCTCACGGGCACCTGAACGTAGGTGAGGCCGAGCTGGAGCAGCGAAATCAACGCGCAGATCTGATAGCCGTAGCCGTCGGCCTTGACCGCGATCTGGCGCAGCCATTTCACGGGGTAGACGATCATGCTGTGGTAGTCGGACAGCCAGAAGCCGAACAGGCAGTTCAGAATGAACCGCAGCGAATGCGACTGCAACGAGCGGTTGACCGAGCGGTCCGACTGGTTGTCGCGATAGGTGATGACGAGATCGGCGGCGCCGGCGGCCTTGAACATCCGGGCAATGCCTTCATTCTGAAAGGCATGGTCACCGGGAATGAGGGTGATCGCGTCGAATTTCGCGCGCGACAGGGCGTATTCGAAGCCGGCACCGACACCGCGCCGCTCGGGATTATGTTGCACGATGATGCGGGGCTCGCCGGCTGCAAAGTCGTCCATGATCGCGCCGGTGCCGTCGGTGCTGCCGTCGTCGATCAGGAAAATCTCGAAATCGTCGAGCAGCTCGCGGGCGAGCGGCAGCACGCCGTCGATCGTGTCGGCGATCTTGTCCTGCTCGTTCAGCGCAGGAATGACGATCGTAAGCCGTTTTGCCGCCCTGGAAGGTGTCATCTCATGCCGCCCGTTGCCGGCCACTCTTTTACTGGTGAGCCCCTGGCGCAACTCTAGGTCATCCGAGCCGGGCGAACAATAAGGGCCCGGCAGATATGCCCCGCAGAACTGTCATGAAGTCGGGGAGGTGTGTGTTCCCGGCAACTAATCCGAAAAATCATAGAGACTGGTATCGCCGATGCCGAAGGCGCGGCGCAGCTGACCGACGCGGTCTGCCATGGTCCGGCCCGCCGCGGTCGCCGCGAAGCGGGAATCGACCGGTTCGACCAGCCCGCCCTCGACCAGGTTCCCAATTCGTCCTTGGAACAGAGCTGGAACTTGCCGTTCGGCGATGTCCGAAAGCGGCGCCTTCCGCTCGGGCCGGTCGAGCAGGCCGAGCAGAATGTCCAGGGACACCGATTTGTACACTGCGCCAAAAGCGAAGACGTAGCCCATGACGAAAAATCCGAAAATCGACGCGGCGTTCCAATATTGAAATTGCGGGACGACGAGAGTTCCGAACATCACGCCGAGCCCATGGGTGAGGACCGCGGCGATCGCGAGCAGCATCACCGGTCCAAACGTCCATCCGCGCGCGCGAGCCATCAGCTGCAAGGCAGGCGCGAGCAGGGCGAAAGCGACGGCGGCGAGGAAACCGACAACGAAGGACATCGCGGCCACTCACCCAAGTCCGGTCGACAGGCGGACGAGCTTGACGAGACGCGCGACCGCCACGCCCTTGGCCGTCGGGGCCAGCTTGCCCTCTGCGGTAATCACCATGCCCGCGCCGACGAGAAGCTTCAGGCGGTTGTGCGTGAAGGTGCCGAGATCGCCGCCCTGCATATAGGCGACCGCCCATTGCTCCAGGGTGAGGGGATGCCCGGCTTTCACGAGTGCCGTGAGCAGCGTCAGCGTGAAGCCCCAGGCCAGCAGGCTGAACAGGATGTAGAAAAACATCATCGCCGTCGCCAACAGGAACAGCCCGGCAAGCACGTCGTCGAACTGGCGTTGACCGGGAAGCGCGATACAGGCGATCGCGTAGAGGACGATGACGCTGGCGCAGCCGAGCCGGAAGCGGCGGCCGGATCCGCCGGTTGCGGCAATGCGCGCGTAGCACAGCAACAGCAGCGGCAGCGCGACGCTGAGACCAATCGCAGCGGCTTGCGCCGGGCCCGGTAGCAGGTTCATTGCGGAAAATCGTCCCGGACGCCTCTCAGGCCCAGCCAGAGCAAACGTCTATAGGAGGTCGCATTTTTCGGGTCAAGGGAGCCCGTCATGGCCGCTCTTGCGGAGCCCACCTGGGCGTGCGAATCCTAGCCGAGATGCCGTTCCTCCGTTCGAGATGTCTCCATTGCTGCGTGCGATAGCCGTCCTCCTCGTCGTCCTGCTGGCTGCGCATGCGCCGATGCTCCTGAATGACGGTCTCTTCATGGACGACTGGCTCGTGCTCAAGCCGCGTCCGGACTATTTCATCGACATCGATTTCCTGCTGAACGGCGCCGGTCATCCGATTTTCTACAGCTACGACACGTTCGCGAACTGGACCGGCGTCCCGGTCGTCGTGATGGTCTCGCTGGCGATCGCTGGAATTGTCTTCGGCGCAATCTCGCTGGTGCTGACCGCAACGCGTCTTCGCCTGCTCGACCGCGCCGAAGCGGTCGGCTTTGCACTGATCGTCTGGACCTATCCCGGCTATCAACTTTGGGCGGGCAAGGCGAACGCGGTCTACGTCTTCAGCTTCGGGCTGTTGTTCATCGGCGCCTGGCTGTTGACGCTGGCCTTCGGCGCACGCGGCCTGCGGCGTCTGCTGCTTCGCGTGGCCTGTGCGCTCGTGTTCCTGCTGGGCTTCGCGCTCAACTCGACCATCGTGCTCTATGCCTTCGTGGTGCTCGGCCTGTTCGTCGCGATATGGCGGGGCGGGAACGCGGCGGACGGCTTCGTTCGCCGCACATGGTTCGCATCCTGGCGCTGTGCCCTCGGCTATCCGGAATTGGTGCTGCTGCCTCTGATCTACTGGGGCTCGCTCAACATCTGGTTCAAGCGGATCGGCGTGTATGCGCAGCACTACGATGCGCATTTCCCGACCTTGCGGGAACTGGCCGGGGGATGGTCGGCATTCCTCGTCACGGCCTACCGCGACCTCCTGGCCCATGCGGCGCGCGCCGCGGTCACCGTCCCGACAATTTTCATTTTGGCGACGGTGCTCGTCGGTATCGTGTTGCTGATGCTGCGTCCCGCCAGGAAGGCGGCCACGTCCAGACTCGCGATCGTCTTGCCACTGGTGCTCGCAATGGTCTTGTTCCTGGCGCTGTCGTCGCCCTATCTGATCGCCGGCCTGCGGCCGTCCTCGATACATTTCTACGAAAGCCGTCATCTGCTGATGTTCGGCCTGCCGTCGGCGCTGACGCTGCTTGCATTCAAGCGACAGGCCGAACGCTGGATCAGCCCCGGCGCCGCCTTTGCGGTCATGTTCGGACCGGCCTTGATCATTTCGATCGGCATGCTGTGGAGCGACTACGTCTTCATGCAGGCGAGAACGCTGAAGCAGGAGGCCCTGGCGCGCGACCTTGCCGGCCGGATCCAGCCAGCGGCGACGGTCTATGCGCTCGACGACGGCTTTGTCGATTACCCGTCACGCCATGTGCCGTTCGGCCTTGCCGAGGTCACCGGCATGCTCCGCCTTGCCTGGGGCAATCAGCCCTTCTTCGGATTCGCGCTGCGCGCGGAGCGGCCTGACATCCTGCGGGGGATGGACGAGGCGAGGAAGGCTCCGGGAAGCGCGTTTCACCATTTCGATCCGACGGGGCCGCAGGCTACGATCTCGTTCCAGCCGGGTTCGGGAGCCGCACCGAACCATATCCTGGTGCGGAAATACTATATGTGCCGGCTGCTGGCGCGGTGCGACGTTGCGGAGTTCCTGGCGCAGCTTGCGCAGGTCACGATCAAGCCCGGGCCCATCGCGGGCATCCTGCCGGTCGAGACGGACGCCGCGCCTAGCCGCTAGCCCGCTGTTTCCAGACGGTCTCCGCGAGCGCGATGTCGGTGACCGAATCCGCGCCGGAGGCCAGGGGTATGCCTCCCGCGGCGATATCGGAAACGAAGGCGTCGGCCTGGCGCCGAAATGCCCAGCTCGTTGCGCCCGCCAGGTGCGTGCGCTGACCATCGTGATCGACGATGACCGACGCCTCTCGTTCGGCAAAGGGTGGGGGCAATTCCAGGGTCACCGCGCCGCGCTCGAAGTCGATCGTCAGTCCCTCGCGCCAGGCACCCTCCGACCCGTTCACGAGATCCAGCGTGCAGGCGACGCCGTCGAAATCGAGCGTGATGCGCCCGGCACCCGAGGCCTCGATCGCGCTTTCCGCGACTGTCGGCGATGCGCCGAGCAGGTAGCGCGCCAGATTGATGATATGGCTGAAGACGTTCAGAAAATTGTCGTAACCGGGCCGCATCTCGCGCGGCATCCAGTCGGGACCATCCTGCCAGAGCGCGAGCCCGTCCGGTCGGGCTTCGCCGGTCATCACGAAATTGTCCTGCGACCGGCCGGTGTCGCCCCCGAAGCACCAGCCCCTTGCCCGGACGATGCGTCCGAGCGAGCCGTCGTTGCGCAAGCGTGCCAGCACATCGAGCGCCCGCGCCACGCCGGCATCGTGACGCTTCATGTAGCCGATGCTGTAGACGAGGTCTTGCTGCCGTGCGGCCTCGACCAGCGAATTGGCCTGAGCCGTCGTGTAGGCCATCGGCTTTTCCGAGAGCACGTGCCGGCCGCTGTTCAGCGCGTCCATCACGATCGGGCCGGTGGCACGACGCTTGGTCACGACCACGACGCCGGACACCGCGCTGTCCGCGAGCAGCTCGCGGTGCGTGCCGTAGACCCGGGGAATGCCGAATTTCTGCGCCGCGGCGGCGGCGAGGTCCGGCCGGAGATCTGCGATCGCGACGACGCGGCAGGCGGGATTGGCTGCGAAATTGGCGAGGTGGCACATCTGGCCGACCATGCCCGTTCCAATGATGCCGATGCCGGGCCTCATTGGCGATGATCCCTCAGCGCTTCCGAATCGCGAGGAAATGCGCCGGCTGTCCCCAGGTGTCGATGAAGGCCGGATCCGACTGAGTGAGGGCGGCGACCGCAGACGCGTCCCGTCGCCCGATCGCGTCGAAGATGCGATGGAAACTGTCGAGCGTCGCGATCATCGCTTCGATATCGGCGGCATCGTCGGCGAGAATGTCGCTCGTCCGGACCGTCTCGCGCAGAGCCGCGAGGCCGGCGACGACGCGCGGCAGGCTCGCGCCGAAAGGATCGTCGATCATCGCATCGACGTCGCGAACCAGCGCCTCGATCGATGCCGAGATTGCCTGCACGGCATCGGCCTTGCCGACCAGATAGAGCTTTCGCCCGCCGAGGAAGCTCAGGCGGCTGCGGTCGAGATGGCGCGTCGCGCGATGCAGCTTGTCGTCACCGGACAGCACCTTCTTGTGCCAGTAGATGTCCAGGCTGTCGCGGTAGGCGGGCCATGCCGAATGAATGTCGAATCCCTGACCGTGCGCCGCCGTGCACAATGCGGTCGCGTCGAGGAAGTAGCGATACCGGACGAACGGATTTTCCAGCACGTCCATCAGCCAGGATTCGAAGCTGCGGGTGTGGGGAATGCTGTTCCACTTCGCCACGAACAGCATCTTCGCCGTATCGAGCGCAGCGCGACCGGTCAACGCCTTGCCCGCCGCATGAATCGCCTTGAGCGCGAGCTCGAAGAAGCCGCCGTAGCGCTCGTAATAGGAGACGACCGCGTAGCCGTCCGGATTGAGCAGGCGGTGGAAGATGCCGAGCCATTTGTCGCTCGGCTGCACCGTGTAGATGAAGCCCTCTGCGTCGATGATGTCGAAACGACGTTCGCTGCGGAAGCCCTCGACGTCGGCCAGCGCGAGCTCGCGGAGGCGTTGGGTCAGGCTGAAATGCGCGAAGTAGGCTTCGATCTTCGGGTGCGCGAGCCGGTTCGGCTCGGCGAGCGTCATGTTCGCGCCCCAGCCGGCAAAGACCAGTGCGTTCTCGCCGGAATCGGGGCCGAATTCGAGCACCTCGGCGTCGCGGAACAGCCGCGGCGGCAGCACCAGCTTGTCCGAAAACAGCTCGCGCCGCAGGCTGGCGTAGGCGTCGAGCTCGCTGGACGACTTGAAATTCCCGAACGTCGGCAAGACGTCCTGACGTTCGTAATAGTTGAAGAGCTTGTCCTCAGCCATGCTACGACCTTAGCGCCGCCTCAAGGCGATCGAGCTCGCTCCAGATGTCGGAGGGCGCGAAGATCGAAACGATCTGCAGCGGACGCTTCACGGCCTCGCGCAGTCGGCTGCTGACCTTGGCCTCGTTTTCCTCGTTGACAGCAAGAAGACAGATGAGCGGGCCCGACTTGCCGGCGAGATCCTCGGGCGAGCGAATCGGAATGCCGGTGCCCGGCAGGAACAATCCCTGACGCTCCTTCTGGTCGTCGACCGAGAGGTCGACGAGCTCCGCCAGCTCGTGGGCGTTGGTGAAAGTGCAGGCGCGGCAGCCGGCACCGTAGATGGCGATCTCGGCGCCGCTGGCGCGGGCTTTTGCGAGAATCGGGCGGAGACGTGCGCCATACTCTCTCGCGAGCTGCCCGAATTTCTCGCCGACGCCGGATGGCGCGGGCGGCACCGTCACCGTGCCCGCGGCACGGCGAGCGGCGATCGCGAGACTGCCACCGCTAAAATTGTATTTCTTCACGGACACGGCCTCGAAGCCGTGGCGCGCAAGCAGCGCGACCAGAGTCGGCTCGGTGAAGTAGCTGACATGCTCTTCCCAGAGCACGGAGAGATCTCCGACGGCCGAGCCGGGAGCAAAGTCGGGCACGTCGATGAACAGCAGCCCGTCCTCCTTCAGCGCGATCTTCACGCAGGCGAAGAAGTTCTCGAAATCGACGATGTGCTCGAGCACCTGGCGCGAGATGACGAGGTCGAACTTGCCGGCCTCTGCGACTGCGTCGTGAGCCATCTCCGGGCTGAGCATGTCGGCATAGACCTTGATGCCGCGTTCGCGGGCGATCTTGCCCGACACCGGATTGGGCTCGACGCCGACCATGACCTTGGTGCCGCGCTCGCGGAGCCTGTCCATGAACAGGCCGTCATTGCATCCGATCTCGAACACCGACTCGTGCTTCGAGAATTTCGCGATGGTGTCGAGCTCGTCGACCTGGTGCGGCTCCGGCTTCCAGCTGCTGAAATTGTAGTTGAACTGACGATACAGAATATCGGGGTCGATCGGCTTGACGATCTGAGGCAGGCCGCAATCGCCGCAGGCCAGCACCTCGAACGGATACCGTTCCTCCTGCTCGTTTCGGCTGTGCCGAAGCCGATGCGCAATCGGCATCAGTCCGAGGTCGATCACCGGACGCAGGTTGGTCGAATGGCAAAGGCGGCAATGGTCGGTCACGGCATTTCTCGCGTGTAGACGGATCTGACGAAGCGATCTTCGATGAAACCGATGTCCCCGGCAATGGCTCGTTCAGCGCCGGATACATCCAATCCCCGGTTGGAGGAACCCCGGCCGGTGTCTGCTTTGCCGAGCAGGTACCAGCCGGCGGGAGGTCTTGCAAGACAAGTCCGCCCCGGGGCGGTATCCGCGGGCCGGCCATATGCGGTTCACGTGGCCAGGGAGGTCATAGCAGTCAGTGCCGCTTCTCGTAGCGAGTCAAATTGCCCCGGGTCTCTACGGCGACAAAATCTCGCTTGATGCGGTCCAGGGTCTCGCGCACGCGTGGTAGCGCGGCCCGGGTCTCTACGATTCCGTCGTAAAAGAGCTGGTTTGCACCGTTGAACGAACGATCAACGTAATGCTCATCAAACGCGACCATGAGCGGCATGAAATAGGCCTGTGGAGCACGATGGGCCTGAGCAAGATAAGCCCAGTCCATCATGGCGACGACCAGGACCCGCTCGTCGGGCTTCGAGTGGTCTTGGATGAACTTCGTCTCGGTGTCTGTGACCCGGCTGAAGTCCTCCTGCCACGTTTCGACGGAGGGCGTCACGAACGGCCGCATCAGAAGGCTGGGGTAGTACACGTAGGATCTCAGACCGTAGGGGTGCGGATTGATTCGGTCCTGCACGAACAGCAGCGCGGCAACGGTTGCAACAGCCATAGCGGCTCCCGCGGCCCTCTTGACCGAGGGCTGCCAGGTCGCGGCAAATTGACGGCCCCACCACGCCGAGACAATCACAAGAGGCAATGCATTCTGATGCCAGACAGCGTCGTACGTTCGGTTGACCCACTTGATCATCAGCGCGATGCCGATCATCGACAGCGCTAGGAGCACTCCCGCCACGAACTGATCCCGCGGAGAGTCAGATGACCGTGACAACCGGATGGATGCCCAGCCGACGGTGATACACCCGATAATCTGGAGCGGAAGATCGTAGATCACGCTCCAGCTCAGGGTCCATTTGATGGGGGCACTTCCCCAACCCGTGCCGTACAGAACGAGCGGACGGAAGCATTCGATCAGGAAGGTCAGAGAGAGGGTTCGAGGTCCAAACAGCAGCAGGCACAGGAACATTGCTGCCGCGATCGATGTGACGACGAAAATAAGTGCATTGCGGTAACTTGGAAAACCTCCAGCGATGGCCGCAGCGAACGTGCCCGTCACAAGGAAGAACAGTCCTATCTCAGTTTGCCAGAGCAGCGAAAGCGCGCACAGGATGGCCGATACAATCAGCCAGCCCGAACGCCTGGGATCGGCGCAGTGCAAGCCGACTGCGAGCACGAAAACGATCAGCAGCGGAAACCGCGTGGGATAGGCCGACGGCGAGTAAAAGTGATTGGTGGTGGAGAATGCCAGCACGGCGAGGGCCGTAACGATGCTGATCGCGGCAAGTCTCGATCTGACCAAGTACGACAGGAGAAAGTAAGCCTGAATATAGACCGCAAGCGTGATCGTAATGTTCAATCCGACCGCCCGCATGGCCGCAGATTTCCAGCCTTCTCCCATGATCAGATGGAAGAACCAGCCAAGCGCCGGGCCATAATGCGAATGGTAGTCCAGTCCGGGGATGAGGCCCGGTGCATAACCGTAGAGCGCCGGCCCGACGAAGTAACTGACCTTGTGCGACTCCTCCCGCACGACCGAGGTCACGCGTTCCAGGTCGGACGGTAGCAGGAGCAGAGCAAGGAACGCGACTGGAAGCAGATCGATCAGCGCCACAGTGAATGGAGCGTCAGAAGACTTTACGGCCGCGAAGTAAGTATCGGCGCTTCGATTCATTCGGACCGTGACGGCCGCGATCGCGAGAATGATCAGCGCGACCACGAAGCGGCTACGATCGTTCGCCACGTGGAGCGCAAGGTAGACCAGTCCGGCCGTGATCGTGCTCAGCGCGATCGAACCCGACGATCGATGCGACGTATACAACGCAGCCGCAGCTGCGATCGGCGCGCACAGGAAGAACGATCCGTAGAAAGCCTTCTTGCATACGTCACAGTTCTTCTGAGCCGCTGACAGATCAAAGGCGTCGTCGAAGTTCCATTGAAACGTCGGAAGATGGTCTTTCAACAGCAACATCGCCACGTAGGCTGCGGCGCATCCCAGGAGAGCGGCTACGACGGCTCTTGCCGCGATCGAATATTCCCTGGTGTACTGCACTAGAGCGATCCGGTCGCGGAGATCCAGGCGTCAATGGATGCTGGTCCGAAGACGGCGACCAGATCAGAAATCCCTATCTCACTTGAAAACACGCCTGCCCCCCGATTGCCCCCAAGGCAACAACACCGCGTTTACCATCACAGGCTTAGCCGGGCAATCCCACCGGCTGACGTTGAGGCTGCAGTTCGTGTTCCCACAACTACGGCAGGTCACTGCCAATCTGGCTGAGCAATCGCAGTCAACGATCCGCATTGTTAGGCTGGAGCGGAAGCGTTGCTCAGTCCAATAGTGGCAACCGGGGAGGCATGCCAAACGCTCGCGAGCCGCCGTTGCGAGAACGATCGGTATGAAGAGCGTTGCCGAACGGGAGTCGCAGGGCGGCATCGCACCCGACTCGCGCGAAAGTGGCTCGTTTGCGCGACGACTAAACCGGTGCAGCGTCGGTCTGTTCGGCGCGGGACCAGACCCGATTGGTGAAGTCGGCCCGTTCGGGCGCGACCAACCACATCAAACCGCCGCCGAGCCCGACGATCAGGCCGCACAACCCGAGGAGAACCGATATGGCTAGGGCTTTGTCGGGAGCGACTCCTGCCAAGCCGAGAGCAGCAACCATCGCACCTTCCCGCAGGCCCCAACCTCCGATAGATATCGGGGCCGCGGACAAGAGAGTAACAAGCGGAATGAAAACAAATGCGTCTAGCGCGGACAATTGCGCATCCAGTCCGTTGGCGAGGGTATAGCAGGCCGCAACATTGATCAGAGGAATCAATGTGGCGGATCCGATCAACGTTGCGCGCCCTTGGGGCGCCAGAAGCGGATTCCTGACGAGCATCGCGCATTGTACGAGTTTGGCTGGAACGGCGGCGGTCATGCGCGAGGGCCACCAATCCAGTGTGAGAAGGGCGATTGCACAGAAGCAAGTGGTCCACACAAAGCCGAGAACGGCGAACAAAAGCAAATTCTCGCTGGTTCGCGAAAGCAGGAACGGCACTCCGATCAGTATGACGAGAGCGAGCGCCAACAGTCCGAGAAAGCGATCGGCCACGATGCTGCTGATGGTCGGCGACCATTGCACGCCATGCCGCCGCAGCATCCAGATCCGGACCGCGTCGCCGCCTGCCGGCAGCACTTGATTGAAGAAGGTGCTGACCATGAGAATGCGCCAGCCGGGCAGCCAGTCCAGGGGCACTTTCATGGCGCGCAGGATCAGGATCCAGCGATGGCACAGAACGAAGGTCTGGGCGAACAGCAGCAGCACCGCAAGCGCCAGCATGTCCAGTCTGACAGCGAGAAGATCGGCTTGCAGCGACGACAAATCCTGCGCCCGCAACAACAGGACCAGGATGCCGATCGAGACGGCGAACTTGGCCAGAGTAACCAGGGCTTTTGCAGGCGGCTTCATCGGCTGGTGTCGTCCTCGATCAATTCACGGCGGGATCGTCGGGCAGCGTGAGCGGTTGGGGTCTATTGTCTCGCCAGCTGCTCCGTGGCGAGCGCAGCAATCCTCGTGACGTAGTCCTGGACCTCGGCCGCGTCGCCGCCATCGGGGGCCCAGTCGGGAAATTCGGTGCGCGAGGGGTCGAACGGGCCGGCGGTGGTTTCGTGAAACACCAGCCATTCCGAGGTGATCAGGATCGAATGGAAGACCTTTTCCGGCATGCGGTAGTAGCAGCGCTTGCCCTGGCCATAGGGCGCCATCTCGAGCACGTCGCGAATGCGGCCGTCCTCCTCGAAGATCAGGACCTGCGCGGTGCCTTCGATCACGTGGAACGATTCAGGCTTGCCGAGATGCTTGTGGGGCCGCACATAGGCCTCGCGATGATGCACGATCAACATCTCGTGGAGGCCGGACGAAGGATCGGGATGCGTGCACAGCCGGCTGCGCAGGCGCGGGTTGCCGGCGGCGGTGCGTTTCAGCTCCGCGATCGTGGCGTCGTCGGCCGTGACGATGGCGTCGTCCGAATAATAGACCTCGGGATTTTGCGCGCGCAGCGAGGTCGGCCGGCGCCGGCTCGTTGCCTCATTCGAAGAATATGAACCCATGGTCGCCCCGATACCCGCATTTGTCATAGATCCACGCCCAGGTTTCCGGGCCGTGGAAGCTCAGGCAGGTGAGCTGCCAGTAGAGCAGATTGGCTTTCTCGCGCTCGTTGCGGAAGGATTCCACCATCAGATATTTCGAGGTGCCGCGTCCGACGCGTTCGATCTCGGGCACCGCGCGGAAGACGTCCTCGAGCGGCAGGTTGTGCAGCACGCCAAGCGACACCACGAGATCGAAGCTATGATCGGGGTAGGGGAGCTCAACGGCGCTGCCGACCTTCAGCTGCGGCCGCACCTCCTCCTTGGCGTTGGCGATGCCATAGTCGGAGATGTCGATGCCGGCGATGGTGAGGTCGGGGACGAGCTGGGTGAACTCGTAGAGCAAATAGCCCTTGCCGCAGCCGACATCGAGCACGCTCATGCCTGGCTTGATGCCGTAGCGATCGATCAGGGTCCGGGCGAGCGGGCGCCAGCGTCCGTCGTAGCGATAGCCGCCATAACCATAGCGCCGGTCGCCGTCCCAATAGTCGCGGCCCCACTGACGCGCGACGGTGGCCGAGTCCGCCTTGTCGTGCTCGACCACGCGCTGAACGTAGTTCCGCTGGGTCGAGGCGTGCATCGGCTGGAGCAGGTTGACCTCGGCCATGATCGTCAACCGGTCCGCGGCATCGTCACAGGATGGTCGCGTATTGATTGACCAGCAGGATGTCCTCGACGGCCTGGATGTCCTTCGGCGACGACAGCGTGATTTCCTCGACGGCTGCATGCAGGTCGCAGCCCTCGCGCAGCACGCGGTCGTAGATCTCCCGTCGCCGCGCCTCGTCGGGCGGCAGCATGAAGATGCTGTAAAGGATCACGCCATTCAGGCGCGGCAACTCGTCCAGGATGTCCTCGAGCACCATATAGCTGCCGGGCATGATGTGCTCGACGGCGCTGAGCAGGAATTGCAGGTTCTTGCGCCGCGCGTAGTCGCGGATCACGATGTTCTGGACGTGCTGCGGGGTGCGGCTGCCGTTCAGCGGACGCGCACCGATATAGCCGCGATGGCCGGCTCGCTCAGCCATGGAAGCCTCCCGGCAGCTTGTATTGCATGCCGACCCGGGTCGCCGGGCGCAGCAGGATCGGCTCGAAGAACTCGCCGAAGCGCTTGTCGGCGTAAGGCGACATGATGCTCTTGAACCGGCAGTTCATGCTCCAGCGCGTGCCGGGCTCCTCGTTGACGCGATTGCCGTGCATCAGGGTCTGGTTGAACAGCATCACGTGACCGTAGGGGATCTCGATGAAGGTCGCGTGCGGCTTGATCGTTTTGTACAGCTCCTCGGCGCTGCGCAAGTCGGCCATCTTGTCCTGCATCTCGCCGTTCAGCGACGGCGGCAGCAGATACATCGCCTTGGTGTGGTGGACGTCCACCAGCGGCACCCATACCACGACCTCGAACGGCGAGTCGCCCGACCAGACGTCGGAATGGGTGGCGAGCAGCGAGGAATCGTCGCCGGGCATCTGGATGCTGAGATTGACGCGGCGCTGCATGCACAGCTCGTTGCCGACGATGGTTTCGATCGTCGAGCGTGCCAGGCGGAAATAGGTCGGCCGGAACCAGGCTTCCGCGTTGAGGCCGTTGAAGACGTGCAGCCGCAGGCCGTTGAGATCGTCGACGCTCACCCGCGTGTGGATGCTGTCGAGCATCGCATAGGGATCGTTGCTGTGCGGCAGCTTCAGATAGTCCGCCGCGAGCTCGGCGGCGCGCCGCTGGATGCGGTCGAGCCCGGCGCGGTCGTCGGCCGGCGTGGTGACGAAGCCGTTGTCGATGAAACGCTGCGCCAGCGCCTGCTCGTCGGCCTGAAGGAAGTCGGTATCCGTCATGCAAAATACTCCCGGGCGGTCGCGCAGATGTAGCTGATATCGGCGGCCGAGAGGAACTGGTTGATGGGAAGCGTGAGGATCTGGTCCGCCTGGCGCTCGGTCACGGGAAACGCGCCGCGGCCTTGGCCCAGATGCGCGGCCGCCGGCTGGAGGTGGATCGGCACCGGATAATGGATGGCGGTCTCGATGCCCTTGTCGGCCAGATATTTCTGGAAGTCGTTGCGGCGGTCGGTCTGCACCACGAAGGTGTGGAAGGTGTTGAACTCGATGTTGCGGCAGGGCGGAATGAACAGAGGCAGCCCTTCGAGCTCGGCGCGGTACTGCGCGGCGTTGCGCCGGCGGCGTTCGATCACCGAGGGCAGGTTGCGCAGGCGAATGCGCAGCACCTCGGCCTGCAGCGTGTCGAGCCGCGACACGATGCCCCATTCCTGGACGTCGCTGCGATTGATCAGGCCGTGATTGCGCAGCCGGCGGATGCGCGCGGCCATCTCGGCATCTCCAGTGACGAGGAAGCCGGCATCGCCGGCGGCGTTGAGATTCTTCAAGGGGTGGGCCGAGAAGCAGCCGAACGTGCCGATGGTGCCGCTCATGCGGCCGTCATAGGTCGAGCCGATGGCCTGCGCGCTGTCCTCGATCACGGCGAGCGCGTGCTTGTCCGCGATCGCCATCAGCGGGGTCATGTCGGCCATGCGCCCGGTCAGGTGCACGGGCATGATCGCCTTGGTGCGCGGCGTGACCGCGGCTTCGACTGCGGCGGGGTCGATGTTCTGGTCCGGCAGCACGTCCGCGAACACCGGCGTGGCGCCGACCGCGACGATCGCAGCGGTCGATGCCACGAACGAGTTCGGCGGAGTGATCACCTCGTCGCCGGGGCCAATGTCGAGCGCCCGCAAGGCGAGGATCAGCGCGTCGGTGCCGGAATTCAGCGTCACGACATGCGGCGATCCGAGATAGGCCGACAGCTCCTCCTCGAGCTTTCCGACCGCCGCGCCGCCGATGAAATCGCCGCGCTGGAAGACACCTTCCACCGCCTGCATGATCTCGGCGCGCTCTTCCTCGAATTGCGCGGGAAGATTGACGTAACCGATGCGCCGGCGGCCGGTGTCAGCGTCCATGGCAGAACTTCCTGACGGTCTCGATGACGCGGTCCTGCTGCGCGCGCGTCAGATGCTGGTCGACGGGGAAGCTGATGACTTCCTTGGCGTGGCGATCGGTGACCGGGAAGGTGCCGGGCGCGTAGCCGAGATGCTTCAGGCCTTCCTGCTGATACAGCGGGATCGGATAGTGGATCTTGGCCTCGATGCCGTTGTCCAGGCAGTATTGGTAGAGTTCGTCGCGGCGCTCGGCGAACACCATGTAGAGATGGTAGACGTGCTTCACGTTGGGCCGGCGCGCGGGCACGCGCAGGCCGGGCAGGCCGGCAAGGCCCTTGTCGTAATAGGCCGCGTTCTCGATCCGGCGCCGCGTGATCTCGCCGGTCTGGCCGATCAGCCAGTTGCCGACGACCGCCTGGAGAGAGTCGAGGCGCGAATTGCAGCCGAGGATCGAGATCTCGTCGCGGTTCTTCATGCCGTGATTGCGGATCAGGCGGAGCTTCTCGTTCATGCCGTCGTCATTGGTGACGACGACGCCGGCATCGCCCCAGACGTTGAGGTTCTTGAGCGGATGTAGCGAGAAGCCGGCGGCGATGCCGTGAGTGCCGGAGCGCTTGCCGGCGAACTCCGACAGGATGCCCTGGCAGGCGTCCTCGACGACGGGAAGGTTGTGGCGCTGCGCGATCGGCATCAGCTTGCCCATGTCGGTGACCTCGCCGGTCAGTTGTACCGGCATGATCGCCTTGGTCTTCTTGGTGATCGCGGCCTCGACCTGGTCGACATTCATGCAGAAGGAATCGTCGCAATCGACCAGCACCGGCGTCGCGCCGGTCTCGGCGATCGCGCCGACGGTGGCGATGAAGGTGTTGGCGGCGGTGATGACCTCGTCGCCATGGCCGATGCCGAGCGCCTTGAGCGGCAGCTTGAGCGCATCGGTGCCGGATCCGACGCCGATCGCGTGACGCACGCCGATCAGTTCGGCGAAACGCTTCTCGAATTCGGCAACCGGCTTGCCAAGGGTGAAGTCTCCGGTCGCGACCAGTCGGCCGATCTCGGCGAGGATCGGTGCGGGATCGGAGAATTGCTCGAGCAGATAGGAATATCGAACGTCGTACATTTGACCCGTCAGGTGGAATGGAGTTGAGGAGAGGGGGTGTGCGAGGCGGCATGCGCGCGCTCGATCGAGGTTGCGATCGCGGCTGCGGAAAGCCCGTGCTTCTTCAGCAGCGAATCCTGCGAGCCGTAATTGTGCATGAAGCGGTCCGGCAGCGACAGCCGCAGCATCGGCGGCAGGCCGGAGCCGAGCTTGTCGATCAGCGTCTCGGCGACCGCGCTGCCGAGGCCGCCGGAGGGCACGTGCTCCTCCAGCGTTGCCAGCAACTTGACGCCGCGGATGGCCTGCAGCAGCGCTTCGGTGTCGAGCGGCTTCACCGTATGCATGTGCAGGATGCCGGCGCGGATGCCTTGCGCAGCGAGCAGGTCGGCTGCGGCCAGCGCGCGCTGAAGCATGATGCCGGTGGTCACCATGAGGACGTCGCCGGGCGGCCGCATCAGGATGGCCTTGCCGATCTCGAAGCCGTGCTCGGCCTTGGAGACGACGGCGTCACCGCCCTTGCCGAGCCGGATGTAGATCGGTCCGGTCCAGTCGAGCGTCTTTTCCATCATGCGTGCGGCCTCGTCGGCATCGCACGGGCAGATCACCGTCATGTTCGGCAGCGCCCGCATGATGGCGATGTCCTCGATCGCCTGGTGGGTCGGGCCGAGCGGCGCGTAGACCAGCCCGCCGCCATTGGCGATCAGCCGCACCGGCAGATTGTGCAGACAGAGATCGACCGCCACCTGCTCGTAGCAGCGGCGGGTGAGGAAGGTCGCGATGGTGTTCACGTAAGGAACAAAACCCTCCATCGCGAGGCCGGCCGACATGCCGATGATGTGGGCTTCCGAAATGCCCTCGATCAGATGGCGCTTCGGAAACTCCTTGCTCATCGCACGCAGCGTGCCGGCGCCGGGATCGGAGCCGATGTAAAGCACACGCTCGTCGCGCGCGGCGAGCTTGTGGACCATGTTCATGGCGGTGTTGCGCATGGGGAGCCGATCAAAAATCGCCGACGGCGACGCGGATGGCGTCGAGCTCGCTGTCGGACAGCTTGTTCTTGTGATGCCAGTCGGCGTTGGATTCTGCGGGCGGCAGACCCTTGCCCTTGACGGTATGGCAGATGATGGCAGTCGGTTTGCCGGCAACGGCCGGGACCTGCTTCAGGACGGTGCGCAGCGCGCCGACGTCGTGGCCGTTGACCTCCTGCACGGCGAAGCCGAAGCTGCGCCACTTGTCCGCGAGCGGCTCCAGCGGCAGCACGTAGTCGGTGGGCCCGTAGCTCTGCAGCTTGTTGTAGTCGATCATGGCGACCAGATTATCGAGGCCGTGCTTGGCCGCGCCCATCGCAGCTTCCCACACCGATCCCTCGTTGATCTCGCCGTCGCCGAGCAGGACGAAGGTGCGGTAGCTGCGCTCGTGCATGCGGGCGGCCAGCGCGAGGCCGACGCCGATCGACAGGCCGTGTCCGAGCGCGCCGGTCGAGGCCTCGACCCCCGGCACCATGCCGTATTCGGGATGTCCGCCCAAAATACTGTCGGAGCCGCAGAAGCCGTCCAGCTCCGAGAGCGGGAAGAAGCCGCGGTCGGCCAGCAGCGCATAGAGCGCCAGACAGCCGTGTCCCTTGCTGAGAATGGCGCGGTCGCGATTCGGATCGCGCGGATTTTTCGGATCGATCCGCAGCACGTCGTCGTAGAGCACGCGGACCATCTCGATCAGCGACAAGGCTGGACCGACATGGCCGCGTCCGGCCGAACGGACAGAACCGAGGACCAGGCGGCGCAAATAGAGACTGCGCTCGTCCAGCGTGCAGGTGAGGGCGGCTTCAGCGTGGGGTGAGATCTGGATCACGTTGGCAAATCGTTTGATGGAGCCGGCGGGCTTTGTCGAGCTGGCCGGCAAGGCGGACCGTCAGATCGCCTCCTTGCGCAGCCAGGGCGCGCCGGGAGCGGCTTTCCGGCAAATAAGCATTCAGGACAATCAGGCACCAAATCGCCCCGAACACAGGATACAGTACGTCACGGCGGATCGCAAACGCGTCATCCCCAGCCTCGAAGGCGCGCGAGAGCCGTTCGATCAACCGGTTCGCGCTGGCCTCGGGCAGATCGCTGCCCGGGTGAATCGCGGTGTCGGACACCAGCTTGACCGGATCGTCCCAGCCGAAATATTCGAAGTCGATGAAGCGCAGCCGGCCGTCTTCGGCGCGCAACGCGTTGTGCAATCCGAAATCCGACGGGCTCAATGCGCGATGCGCGGGCAAAAGGTCCGCGCCGGGGTCCCGGCCCAGTTCCGCATAGCGCTGGCGGAGCCGCCGGATGGCGGTGGCGGTGCTCGGAACCAGGCTGTTGTCGATGAACGCACGCAGCTCCGGATGATCGGACGAGGCCTGCCGCAGTCCGTCGAGGCGCTGCTGGTATTGGGCCACGGCTTCTTCGGGCGAAAAGATGCTGGCAGAGGCGTTCCGCAGACCCCGCGCACCTTCCGCGTCGCGCAGCTTCTGCAATTCGATCAGGAAATCGGCGAGCTGCTCGGCATCGTCCTGCTGGGGACGCAGCACCGCCGCTTCACCGTCGAACCATTGATACAGCGCGCAGAACGAGTCCGCGTCCTTTGCGACCGGGCGCGGCGTCAACATGATGCCGTGGCGCGACAGAAACGACAGCGCGTCATACTCCTGTCCCAGGCGATCGCGCCCGTCGGACGGATATTGCTTGAGGGCGAGGGGCGGACCCTGCGCCATCTCCAGCCGGAACACCCTGTTGTTGCCACCGGACCGCGCCGGGTGAGCGGCCGCGACCCGTGCCCCGGCGAGGCGGCTGCCGATCGAGACCGCTTCCTGCGCGCTCAGGTCCGGCTCGCTCATGGCGCGAACACTCCGCGGCTTATATCCGCCCAGGTCGCGATCGGTTCGCAATGCGCGGGATGAGGCGGCCGCGACTGCGTGAACAGGATCGATCGCGTTGCCTTCGGAAAATGCGGCTGCTCGAAGACGTCGACGAGATCGTCAATGAAGATATCGAGCTCGAGGCTCGCGAGCCGCTCGACCTTGGCCGCCAGCGTGTCCTCGAAATAGACGTTGTCCGCCGCCAGCGCCGCGTCGGCTGCGTCGATCAGCCCTTCGTCCTTGAGCCAGCCGCGCGCGGCCTCGCGCAAGTCGACGCGATCAGGATCCTGGTGGCCGAACCGGGTCTTGTGGCTGACGATGAAGACGCTCGCGCCGGCTTTGCGGCAGCTTGCGAGAAACTCGCGGACGCCGGGATAGATCTCGGCGCCGCCGATGCCCTTGCCGTAGACGTAGCCTTGCAACCCTTGCCAGGCCAGCTCGCCGCCGGCGCGGGATCGCAAGAAATCCCGCACCTCGGTCTTCAGCCCCGTCCAGCCCTCGGGCACCAGGCCACGCTGGCGCGCGGCGGCGGCAAAGACCTTGTCGTAGCAGATGATCGTGTTGTCGAAATCGATGCCGATCCGCACGCCGCTCACTTCAGGCTGATGTTCTGCATCATCTTGATGTTGAAGTACCGGGGATCGTTCAGCGAGTTCGGCAGGCGGCCGCCCCTGAAGGCGTCGACGAGTCCGGACACGGCCTGCTCGATGGTGTGGGTCGGCGCAAACCCGAGCTCGCGGCGGATCTTCTCCGAGGAGACGTGGTAGGAGCGCAGATCATCGGTCGGCTCGACGGCCACCTCGACGTTGTTTCCGACCACCGACTTGACGATGTCGGCGATCTTCATCAGCGAGTGGTTCTCGTAGCCGATATTGTAGGTCTTGCCGTCGATCTTGGCGTCGTCCTGCTGCAGCAGGAACAGATAGGCCGCCGACATGTCCTGGATGTGCAGATTGGGCCGCTTCTGCGTCCCGCCGAACACGCGGATGCGGCCGGTGTTGACCGCAAGGTTGGTCAGGATGTTGACGACGACGTCGAGCCGCTGCCGGGGAGCGTAGCCGCAGACGGTGGCGGGACGAACCGTGCAGGTGACGAAGCCGGACGCGGCTTCTTCAGCGAGGTCGGTCTCGCACATCGCCTTGAACTTGGAGTAGTCCGTGAGCGGCTCGCAGGACAGCTCCTCCGTCACCTCGGCCTCGTCCTTGATGCCGTAGACGCTGGAGGAGGAGGCATAGATGAAGCGCTTGATGCCGGCTTTCTTGGCGGCGCGCACCATCGGACGGAAGCAGTCGTAGTTGATGGACTTGCCGAGCCCCGGATCCAGCTCGAACGAGGGGTCGTTGGAGATGCAGGCGAGGTGGATCACCGCGTTGTTGCCGCGCAGGGCCTCGTTGATCGCGGCCTCATCGCGGATGTCGCCCTTGATCAGGCGCAGGTTCGGATTGTCGCGAACCGCGTTGAAGACGTCCTCGCCGTACATGAAGAGGTCGAGCACGGTGACCTTGTGGCCCGCCGCCAGCAACTGGGGAACCAGCACGCTGCCGACATAGCCGGCGCCACCGGTGACCATCACGTTCCATTTCTGATCAATCACTGTCGTTCTCCAGATTTTTCGATCGCGCTACTTCAACAACGCGGTGACAAACTTGACCAGCGGCGCCTTCTCGACCGAGCTGCGGTGACCGACGATGCCGACCTTGATCGCGCCCGCCGCGTTGCCGATGAAGGCGACGTCTTCGATATTGCCGCCGGCTGCGACCAGCGGTGCCGTAATCGTCAGGAAGGCATCGCCGGCGCCGACCGTGTCGACCACGGTCTTGGTGAAAGCGGGCACGCGCGCGACGCCGGTCTTCGACGAGAAGGGGTAGCAGCCGAACGAGCCGTGCGTGATGATCATGTTGTCGCAATCGATCTTGCGGTGCAGGCCGTCCTCGATCACCGACGCGATGTCGTTGAACTTGTCCGTCGCAGCCAGGCGCGCTTCCGGCGCGTCGATGCAGACGTAGTCGGCCTTCGGATACTTCGTGATCAGATTGTAGCCGTGGTTGCCGCTGTTGCTCTGGGCGTTGACGGCCAGGAACTTGGAGTTCTCGATCAACGTGTCGATCGTGCTGGATGCGATCATGCCGTGACCGAAATCGGTGACGATGACGACGTCCGCGCTGCGCACGCGTTCCGCGGTGACCTTGTCGATCTCCTTGCGCGCGGTCTCGTCCAGCGGCGTGTCGTCCATCGTGTAGACTTCGAACAGCTTGTGCAGATAGCCCATCTCGACGTAGCGCAATTTGCGCGTCGTCGGCCGGCCCTGAATGCGGATCGGCGTGAGCTTGACGTTCGGACGGACGTGCGCGCGAATGAACTCTTCGGGGTAGTCGTTGCCGCCCAGCGTCGTGACGATCTCGACCGACTTGCAGAAGCTCGCCACGTGATTGGCCGCGGCAATGACGCCGCCGGCAAATTGCTCGCCGTTCTTGAACAGCGTGGCGACGATGTTCTCCTTGGAAGCCTTCCCGAGCGCGGTGACGTATTGGTATTCGTCGATGATGGTATCGCCGACCAGGACGACGTGCATGTCCTGGATCTTGTCGATCAGCTTCAGCAGGCGTTCGGCGCCGCCGCCTTCGCGCACCTTCTGCAGGTAGTCGCGCAGGGGCGGATCGTAGATGTCGAAGTAGCGGTTCAGCAGCGAGGACGAAGAGAACGTCACGTCGCGCGTGAAGACGACTCGTCCGCCGTGACGTTCGACGGCGTCGCGCTCGACGGCGATCTTGCCGGTGACGTCGTCCTCGGGGTTTTCGTAGTCCGAGCCCTTGACGTAGATGTCGGGCCGCACGGTATCGAGGACCGGCTCGGCGCTGGAGGTCTGGTTGATGCCGACCCAATCGACCGTGCCGAGCGCAGCCAGCATCTCGGCGCGCATGTTCTCCGGGAAGATCGGCCGACCCGGGCCCTTGTTGACGAAACGGTCGGCGGTGATGGTCACGATGACCACGTCGGCCTCGTTGCGCGCCGCCAGGATGTGCCGGACGTGGCCCAGATGCACCAGATCGAACACGCCGTGGCAGAGCGCGACGGTCAGGCCCTTCGCCTGCGCGGCGCGCGCAACCTCGCCGAGCTGTTCGATCGTCTTGATCTTGTCGTGCGGTGCCGGATGGACGGCCGGCTTGTCTGTCGGAGCATTACCCATGTGAATTACCCAAAGCGCCGGTAGGTCTCAAATGGCCGCCCGGAAATGATCGAATCGCGGCAACGATATCCCGCGAACCTGTTCAAGAGCTTGCCTTCGGCGCGCCCTTGTCGTCACCGAGATATTTGAACCAGTCCTTGGTGGCGTCGGCGATCTTGTCGACCGTCCACAGCGGCGCGTCCTTGTACTGATCCATCGATTTCAGCATCGTCGCAACGCCGTCCTCGAATTTCACCTTCGGCGTCCAGTTCAGGACCCGCTTGATCTCAGTGATGTCGGCGTAGGTGCAGTCGGGCTCGCCCGGACGTTTGGGAATGTGGACCTTTTCGCCGCCGAGAAGCTCGACCAGCCGGTTGACGCTGTAGGTGTTGTCCGAGCCGACGTTGAGTACCCGGTGCGAGACGTCGGAGCGCGCGGCGGTCACGAAGGCGTCCGCGACGTCGCTGACGAAAGTGAAGTCGCGTGTCTGTTCGCCGTCGCCGACCACAGTGAACGGCTTGCCGGCGAGCTTCTGCGCCATGAACACGCCGAACACGGCACCGTAGGTGCCGGTGGTGCGATGGCGCGGCCCGTAGACGTTGAACAGGCGCAGCGCGACCGCGGGCAGCTTGTAGACCTGGCACCAGTGCATGACGCACTGCTCGCCGAGATTTTTGGTAAGCGCGTAGGGATACATCGGCCGGATCTCGGCGCTCTCCGGTGTCGGGTAGACGTCGGGAATGCCGTAGCAGGACGACGATGCGGCGTAGACGAAGCGCTTGGCGCCCGCGTGCCGTGCCGCCTCGAGCACGTTGACCGTGCCGTCGACATTGGCGCGATGATACGGGATCGGCGACTCGATCGAGGGAACGATGTCGGCGAGCGCCGCGAGGTGGAAGACCCAGTCGATACCGTGGAAATACGGTTTGATCGATTCGAGGTCGGTGACGTCAGCCCGGGCGACTTTCAGCTGGCTCGAACTGGCGCGCGAGGCGAGATTTTCGGGGCGGCCGATCACAAAATTATCGAGCGCGACGACTTCGTGGCCATCGTCTAGGAGCCGATCGACGAGGTGGCTTCCGATGAATCCTGCGCCACCAGTAACAATGCATTTCATGGGGAACATCCGTGACGCGAATGCCCAGCGAAACAGGCCCGCCAATGTTAAGTGAAACCCGAAAGCCGACTATCAGCCGCTCGCCGACTTTGCAAGTATTATACCTTTGCAATCCTTGGTAATAGCCGGTATCACCCGGACATGTTGCAATCGAGCCGCCAGCCCATGCCCGCCGTGTCCGTCGATCCCGATCACAAGGCTTTCCTCGACGATTACGTGGGGCGCCTCCATCGCGCGACGGCGGTCGACGAGCGCGTTTTCGCCTCCATCTCCGGCACCCGCGCCATCTGGCTGCGCGTGCGCGAGCAGGGCGGCCGCGTCATCTTCATCGGCAACGGCGGCTCCGCCGGCATCGCCTCGCATCTGGCGATCGATCTTTCGAAGAACGCATCGGTGCCTGCGCTCTGCTTCAGCGACGCGAGCATGATGTCGTGCCTCGCCAACGACTACGGGTTCGAGGATTGGATCGCGCATGCCGTGCGGCTCAACGCCCGTGCCGGCGACTGCCTCGTCGCGATCAGCTCGTCGGGACGCTCGAAGAACATCCTCAACGCGGTCGCGCAGGCGCGGTCGATGAAGCTCGACGTGATCACGCTGTCGGGGATGAATGCGGACAATCCGTTGCGCAATCTCGGCGACGTCAATTTCTTCGTCGACAGCCGCAGCTACAACATCGTCGAGACCACGCACCAGTTCTGGATGATGGCCGCGATCGACCTCGTCATCGGTCGCGCGGAATATCCGGCATCTTGAGGCAGGGCATCCGATGCAGTCGCGGTTCAAACAGGCGGCCCTGTTTTCGGTAAAGCTGCTGCTGTCGATCGCGGTGCTGGTCTACATCGCGCGCGGTCTCGACCTGCAGCAATTGCGCAATCATCTCGTCTCGGTCGATCCTTTCCTGTTCGTCCTCGCGCTGGCGCTGATCTTCTTCCAGACCTTCGTACTCAACGGTCGGTGGGAGCTGATCATGCGCGCGCTCGGCGTGTCGCTGGATTGGCTCGCGGGCTGGCGCATCCTCATGATCAGCCTCTGGTTCAATCAGGTGTTGCCGTCGTCGGTCGGCGGGGACGCGGTGCGGATGTGGCTGCTGCGCCAGCGGGGCGTGCAATGGCCGGAGGCGGTCAAGGGCGTTGCGGCCGACCGTTTTACGGCGTTGATCGGGTTGATCGTGCTGATGGTGGCCGGATTGCCGTTGCTGCTGTCACGCGTGTCCAACCAGGCGGCGATCCTGGCCATCGGCGGGCTGACGCTGGCAGGCGTCGCCGGCACCGTGGTGCTGCTGACGCTCGATCGTTTGCCGAAGCGCCTCATCGTGCATCCGGCGATCGCAAGCTTCGTCCGGTTCGGAACGCTGGTCAGGTTTCTGCTGCTGCAGTCCGAGCGCCGCGCCTTGTTGTTCGGATCGGCGCTCCTGATCCATCTCGTGACCGCGGCGGCCTGCTACGCCTTGGCGCGTGGTGTCGGAGCGCAGCTCTCGGTGCTGGACGCCGTCGTCCTGATTCCGCCGGTGGTGCTGTTGACGGCCGTCCCGATCTCGATCAGCGGCTGGGGCGTTCGCGAGGGGGCGATGGTCGCCTGCCTCGGTCTGGCGGGCGTGCCCTCCGAGGAAGCGCTGTCGGTTTCGCTGCTGCTGGGCGCCATCAGCGTGATCATAGGGCTCGTCGGCGGCGGGATCTGGCTGGCAAGTCCGGAGCGTGGCTCGTATTCCGCGGACAAGGCCGCCAAGGCGGCGGAGGAAGCGCCCAGCTACGACGGGCTGGGCAAGGAAGTCTCGAGCCACCCATGACCCGCTTCAGTACCCGCTTCAATCCATTGCTGCGGTTCTTGTCTTCACGGGGTGAGATTGCCTCACCCGCCTGCG
Organism: Bradyrhizobium sp. AT1; assembly: GCF_001590795.1. Taxonomy (GTDB): domain Bacteria; phylum Pseudomonadota; class Alphaproteobacteria; order Rhizobiales; family Xanthobacteraceae; genus Bradyrhizobium. The sequence goes on along the minus strand of NZ_JXDL01000001.1, from coordinate 1,534,245 downwards.
CATCTCATTTTTCGGTTCCACGATGAAAAACCTGTTCTACGTCCGCCATACCTGCCGCCTCTGTCATTCGGACCAGCAAGAGCTGGTCGTTCCGATGGCAGGCATGCCCATCGGAACACCTAACTTCCAGGTCCCCGACGCCAGCGTCGACGATCCGGTGTTCCGGGCCGCGGTGCCGATGGCGCTGCATCTGTGCCGGGATTGCGGTCATCTCCAGATTCTCCATGTCGGTAATCCCGAGATTCAGTACCGCAACTACGTCTACACAACCTCGCTCTCGCTCGGCCTGCGCGAGCACTTCGCCGGCTATGCCAACGACGTCGTCAGCCGTTTCGGCATCGCGCCGGGCTCGCTGGTCGTCGAACTCGGCAGCAACGACGGATCGCTGCTCGGCTACTTCAAGGAGCGCGGCATGCGGGTCCTGGGTGTCGATCCCGCGGTCGATATCGCCAAGCGCGCGACCGAGGCGGGGATCGAGACCATCGGCGATTTCTTCACCGATGCGATCGGTCACCGCATCCTCAAGAGCCACGGCCCGGCGAGCGTCGTGATCGCCAACAACATGATCGCCAATGTCGATAATCTCGATCCGCTGGTGATCGGGGTTCGCGACGTGCTCGCGCCCGACGGGTTGTTCGTGTTCGAAACACAATACGGCGTCGACGTCACCGAGAAGAACCTGCTCGATACCGTCTATCACGAGCATCTGTCGTATTTTAACATCAAGCCGCTGATCCGTTTCTTTGCCCGGCTCGGCATGGAACTGATCGACGTCCAGCACATCTGGACCAAGGGTGGCTCGATCCGCGTGACCGTGCAGCGGGCCGGTGGCGCCAAGAAGCCGTCTGCCGAGGTCGCGCGCTTCGTCGCCGAGGAAGAACGCCTCGGCGTCGATCAGCCGGCCTATTACGCGCCTTACGTGAAGCGGATCGCCGCGATCCGCGACGAGCTGGTTGCGATGGCCGATGCCGCTCATGCGCGCGGGCAGCTCGTTGCCGGCTACGGTGTCTCGGTCGGCACCACGACGCTGCTGCCGCAGTTCGGCCTGGAGAGCAAAATCGACTTCCTGGTGGACGACGACCCCAAGAAGGCGAACGTGATGGCCGGCCCGGGTTACGACATCCCGATCCTGCCGCCCGCCGCCCTTTACGAGCGCAAGCCGGCCTTCGTGGTCGTGTTCGCCTGGCGCTATGTCGACCCGATCCGGGCCAAGCACGCCCGCTATTTCGCCGAAGGCGGAAAGTTCGTGGTGCCGCTGCCGGGCATTTCGATCGTCGACCGGGCGGACTGACGGCCGTCGAGGCGGGAAGGGGACGCGGCACCAGGCCGCCCCCTGCACCGGTGGATCATCAGGGCCGGTAAAGCCTTGATTCGCTTGGAATCTGCCGGAGCCTGGGGCGGATCCGGGGAGCCTGGCGGGCCCACCGCTACCTTGACCTTTGCTCTCATCCGCAGTAGATACCCCGCACTCGCAGCCGGCCCGTTAGACGCGGATCTCCGGCGCGGCTTTGAAATCCCCGAACAATCGAGCCCGGTTTCCGGCTCATCCTTCGCGACAGAGGGCTGGGCCAACGGCGGCTGTTCGGATCCCTGAAATTCATTCGCGTCTGTCGACGGACGTTGGACATCAAAACGATGGCAGTCAGCCCGTTCAAGTTCTTGCAGGAAGTGCGTTCGGAGACCGCCAAGGTCACCTGGCCGACCCGCCGTGAGACCACGATCACCACCATCATGGTGTTCGTCATGGTCGCCGTGGCCTCGATCTTCTTCTTCGCCGCCGACCAGATCATCCGCGTCCTCATCACCTTCCTTCTGGGCATTCACTGATGGCAACAGCAACCGCTCAACTGTCTGACAAGCGCTGGTACATCGTCCACGCCTATTCGAACTTCGAGAAGAAGGTCGCCGAATCGATCCGCGAGCAAGCCAAGCAGCGCGGGCTCGAGGAGCTGTTCGAGCTGGTGCTGGTTCCGACCGAGAAGGTCACGGAAGTGCGCCGCGGCCGCAAGATCGACGCCGAACGCAAGTTCTTCCCGGGCTACGTGCTGGTGAAGATGAAGCTGACCGACGAGGCGTTTCATCTGATCAAGAACACGCCGAAGGTCACGGGCTTCCTCGGTGCCGAAAACAAGCCGATGCCGATTTCGGAAGCCGAGGCGATGCGGATCCTGCACCAGGTGCAGGAGGGCGTGGAACGGCCGAAGGCGTCGGTGTCGTTCGAGATTGGCGAGAACGTGCGCGTGGCCGACGGCCCGTTCGCCTCGTTCTCGGGTGTGGTCGAGGAAATCGACGAGGCGCGCTCGCGCGTGAAGGTCGCGGTGTCGATCTTCGGCCGCGCCACGCCGGTCGAACTGGAATTCGGTCAGGTCGAGAAGGTCTGATCCGATGCTGTCATTGCCGGGCTTGACCCGGCAATCCATCTGCTTCGTAACAAAGCACTTTACGAAGCGGGATGGATGCCCGGGTCAAGTCCGGGCATGACGAGAGTGGAGGCGGCGACGTCTCTGAAGAGGCCGTGGGAGGGAGAGGGCGGTTGCCAGCCGCATCCGACCCAGACCACGAACCTGAAACCGCCGGCGCTGCCGGCACAACAGGAGTGATACATGGCAAAGAAAGTGACCGGATACCTGAAGCTTCAGGTCCCGGCCGGTGCGGCGAATCCTTCGCCCCCGATCGGTCCCGCGCTCGGTCAGCGCGGTCTCAACATCATGGAATTCTGCAAGGCGTTCAACGCGCAGACCCAGAAGGAAGAGAAGAACACCCCGATTCCCGTCGTGATCACGATCTACGCCGATCGTTCGTTCACGTTCGAGATGAAGACCCCCCCGATGTCGTTCTTCCTCAAGCAGGCTGCCAAGATCCAGTCCGGCTCGAAGGCGCCGGGCCGTGACAAGGCCGGCAAGGTGACCAAGGCGCAGGTGCGCGAGATCGCCGAGAAGAAGATGAAGGATCTCAATTGCGACTCGATCGAATCGGCCATGAAGATGGTCGAGGGCTCTGCCCGTTCGATGGGTCTGGAAGTGGCGGGGTAAGCGGCTATGGCAATCGGAAAGCGTTTGAACAAAGCCCGCGAAGGTGTTGACCGCGAGAAGCTTTATCCGCTCGCGGACGCCATCAAGATGGTCAAGGAACGCGCGAAAGCGAAGTTCGACGAGACCATCGAGGTCGCCATCAATCTCGGCGTCGATCCGCGTCACGCCGACCAGATGGTCCGTGGTGTCGTGACCCTGCCGAACGGCACCGGTCGTACGCTCCGCGTCGGCGTGTTCGCCCGCGGCGCCAAGGCCGATGAAGCCAAGGCTGCGGGTGCCGACGTCGTCGGCGCCGAAGACCTGGTCGAGAAGGTCCAGAACGGCTCGATCGATTTCGACCGCTGCATCGCCACCCCCGACATGATGCCGCTGGTCGGTCGTCTCGGTAAGGTGCTCGGCCCGCGCGGCCTGATGCCGAACCCGAAGATCGGCACCGTGACCATGGACGTCACCGGTGCGGTGAAGGGTGCCAAGGGCGGCTCGGTCGAGTTCCGCGTCGAGAAGGCCGGCATCCTGCAGGCCGGCGTCGGCAAGGCCTCGTTCTCCGAGGAGAAGCTGGTCGAGAACATCAAGGCTCTGGCCGATGCCGTCTCGAAGGCGAAGCCGGCCGGTTCCAAGGGCACCTACATCCAGCGCGTTGCGGTGTCCTCGACGATGGGCCCGGGCGTAAAGGTCGAGCCGGGCACCATCCTCGGCTAAGGTCTCGAAATTGCATGAGGCGAGGGGCGGAATCGGGTGACCGATTCCGCCCCTCGTCGTTTGTGAAGGCATTCACCGGAAACAAGAACAATGGCTGACAAGGTCCTGATCTATTCGCGCTTTCCCAAGACGATGATGGCGCGTTTCGCCGAGCGGTTCGAATTGCTCGACACCGGCGGCAAGCCCGCGGGGGAGGTTTTTCCGGCCGAAGAACTCGCCGGCATCCGCGCGCTGCTGACCGCCGGCGGTTCGCCGCTCGGCGCGGAGGCGATGGACCTTTTTCCAAAACTCGGCGCCATCGTCTGCTACGGCACCGGCTATGACGGCGTCGATCTGAAGGCTGCGGCAGCGCGCAACATCGCGGTCGGCCACAGTCCGGGCGCCAATGCGGCGTCGGTCGCCGACATCGCGATGACCCTGATGCTGGCGACGACACGGCGGATCCTGGCGGCCGATCAATATGTCCGCAGCGGCGATTGGGCCGCCTCGAAGCAATCGCCGATGATGCGACCCCAGGCCGGCATGCCCGGCCGCCGCATCGGCGTCTACGGCATGGGCGAGATCGGCCGCAAGATCGCAGCGCGCTGCGCCGCCTTCGAGAGCGAAATCGGCTATTTCAGCCGCAGCAAATACGATCTGCCCTATCAATATTTCCCGACCCTGGAGGCGCTGGCCGATTGGTGCAGCGTGCTGATGATTGCGGTGCGGGCAGGGGCCGAGACCCAGCATGCCGTCAATGCCGACATCCTGAGGCGTCTCGGCGTCGACGGCTATGTCGTCAACATTTCGCGGGGCTCGGTGATTGATGAGAAGGCTCTCGTAGCGGCCCTCTCCGACAAGACCATCGCCGGCGCTGGCCTCGACGTATTCGAGAAGGAACCGCACGCTCCCGACGCGCTGACGGCGCTGCCGAACGTGGTGTTCGCCCCGCATATCGGCGGTCACACCCTCGAATCGCACGTCGCCATGCAGGCTTGCGTGCTGGCGAACCTGACGGCGTTCTTCGCGGGCAAGCCGCTGCCTCATGAAGTCAAATTGGCCTGAATCAGTCCTTGTCGGCCCGGCTCAAGCCCGGCCGGCAAGGGATTGGAACTGGTGTGAATTTTGCTCTTGGCAAGCAGGGCCGGAGCGGTTAAAGAACCGCATCCGGACGTGCCGGCCTCGGCTGGCGCGTTCGTGCACGCATTCCAAAACCCGACACGACAGGAGATCATTCCTTTTCAGGACGTCCGTGAGGATTTGCCCGAAAAGGAAGGAAAACCCGTCGGTTGGCGGAATGTGGGCAGGGGTCGGGCGGTTCGCCGGCTGACCTCGTCCTGTCCAAGACTGCAGGCGCCCGCGGGGAATTTCGATTTCTCAACGGCTTAATCGCATGGCCTGCATAGACGGGTGAAGACCGGATTTCACTTCGCATCCAGCTTTAACGGCTGGCTTCGCGAAACGGGTCTGGTTCGGACCTCGACACGCCGTGGGCCCTAGGGCTCCCGGAGGGCAGGCTTTGAATCGTCGTTTTGCCCGGCGTGTCCTCAGGCTATTGCCCCGAGGTTCAGGTTTGGGTGGGACGATGGGTGCAACCCGGCGGTCCCGCTTTCGCGTTGACCGCCAACCGGAAAGAGCTTGCTGTGGAACGAGCGGCAAAAAAGGACGCGGTCGAACAGCTCAATGGGGTCTTCAAGACCACGAGCGTCGCGATCGTTGCCCAATATTCCGGCCTGACCGTTGCCCAGATGCAGAAGCTGCGGATGCAGATGAAGCAGGCTGGCGCCTCGGTAAAGGTCTCGAAGAACCGTCTCGCCAAAATTGCTCTTGAAGGCACTGACGTCGTTGCCATCGGTCCCATGCTGAAGGGACCGACCGTGATCGCCACTTCGAACGATCCGGTAGCGGCGCCAAAGGTCGCCGTCGAATTCGCCAAGGCGAACGAAAAGTTCGTCATCATTGGCGGCTCGATGGGAAAGACCGTCCTGAATGTCGACAGCGTGAAGGCCCTTGCCTCACTGCCGTCGCTTGATGAACTGCGCGGCAAGATCGTCGGCCTGCTTGTGGCCCCGGCGACCAAGCTCGCTCAGCTCGCCAATGCGCCCGCGGGCAAGCTCGCGCGCGTCATCCAGGCTCATGCCTCAAAGGGCGAAGCGGCCTGACGCCCTTCGCAAAACTCAAACCCGAACCAGACTTACATCTAAGGAAACTGAACAATGGCTGACTTGCAGAAGATCGTTGACGACCTCTCGAGCCTCACCGTGCTCGAAGCTGCTGAACTCGCGAAGCTCCTCGAAGAGAAGTGGGGCGTTTCGGCTGCCGCGGCCGTCGCCGTGGCCGGTCCGGCTGGTGGTGGCGCTGCCGCCGCTCCGGCTGAAGAGAAGACCGAGTTCACGGTTGTCCTGGCCTCGGCTGGCGACAAGAAGATCGAGGTCATCAAGGAAGTCCGCGCCATCACCGGCCTGGGCCTGAAGGAAGCAAAGGACCTCGTCGAGGGCGCGCCGAAGCCTGTCAAGGAAGGCGTGAACAAGGACGAAGCCGAGAAGATCAAGGTCCAGCTCGAGAAGGCTGGCGCCAAGGTCGAGCTCAAGTAAGCATCGCTTATTGACGAGATCCCGGGCGCGCATCGAGCGAAGCCCGGGATCTTGGTCCATACCTCGAAGGGTGGACCGGATGCAAAAGGCGTGCGACGGAACGTCCCGGCGCAGGTCGAACACGAAAAAGTGTGGGGATTGGAGGGTTTACCCCTCGAATCTGCACTATTGTCGCCCCATATCGGGTCGGCAGCACGAAAGCGCGGTGGGCAGGGATGCCGGATTTCCCTGTAAGCCGTTGGGAGAGCAAGCTATTTCGGGCTTTTGCAGTCCGTGAAAACGATCGTTGTGACGGGCGGGCGTGCCTATGCGCCCCGCGCGTCGTTTTGCGTTTTGAAGGTCTGAAGAACAGATTCAGGACATTCCCACCTGAAACTGAGTCTCCGGCCCCCAAAGCGGGTTCGAAAAATTCAACCCGGGGAGCGGCGGCAGCTGCGTCCCGGACGGTTCGCCCGGAGCGGGCGACGAAAATGAGAGGCCACGATGGCGCAGCAGACATTCACCGGTCGCAAACGCGTTCGCAAGTTCTTCGGACACATCAAGGAAGTGGCGGAGATGCCGAACCTCATCGAGGTTCAGAAGGCGTCCTACGACCAGTTCCTGATGGTCGATGAACCCCAGGGTGGCCGTCTCGACGAGGGTCTGCAGGCGGTGTTCCGCTCGGTGTTTCCGATCTCCGACTTCTCGGGCACCTCGATGCTGGAATTCGTCCGCTACGAGTTCGAGCAGCCGAAATACGACGTCGACGAGTGCCGCCAGCGCGGCATGACCTTCGCGGCTCCCCTCAAGGTGACGCTGCGCCTCATCGTGTTCGATATCGACGAGGAAACCGGCGCGAAGTCGGTCAAGGACATCAAGGAGCAGGACGTCTACATGGGCGACATCCCGCTCATGACGATGAATGGCACCTTCATCGTCAACGGCACCGAGCGCGTCATCGTCTCGCAGATGCACCGCTCGCCCGGCGTGTTCTTCGACCATGACAAGGGCAAGACCCATTCCTCGGGCAAGCTGCTGTTCGCCGCCCGCGTGATCCCGTATCGCGGCTCCTGGCTCGACATCGAGTTCGACGCCAAGGACATCGTCTATGCGCGTATCGACCGTCGCCGCAAGATTCCGGTGACGTCGCTGATGTTCGCCCTCGGCCTCGACGGCGAGGCGATCCTGTCCACGTTCTACAAGAAGATTCTCTACAAGCGGACCAAGGAAGGCTGGCGCGTTCCGTTCGACGCCAATCGTTTCCGCGGCTACTCGACCGTCAACGATCTGATCGATGCCGACACCGGCAAGGTCGTGCTCGAGGCCGGCAAGAAGCTCACCGTCCGCGCCGCCCGCCAGCTCCAGGAGAAGGGGCTGAAGGCGCTGCGCCTGGCCGACGAGGAACTGGTCGGCAACTACATCGCCGAGGACCTCGTCAACCCGAAGACGGGCGAGATCCACGCCGAAGCCGGTGAGGAAATCACCGACAAGTCGATGAAGGTGCTCAACGAGCACGGCTACAAGGAACTGCCGCTGCTCGACATCGACCACGTCAATGTCGGTCCCTACATCCGCAACACGCTCTCGGCCGACAAGAACATGACGCGTGAAGACGCGCTGTTCGACATCTACCGCGTGATGCGTCCGGGCGAGCCGCCGACGCTGGATTCGGCGCAGGCCATGTTCCAGTCGCTGTTCTTCGACGCCGAACGCTACGACCTTTCCGCGGTCGGCCGCGTCAAGATGAACATGCGCCTCGACCTCGATGCGCCCGACACCCAGCGCACGCTGCGCAAGGAAGACATCCTCTCCGTCATCAAGACGCTGGTGGATTTGCGCGACGGCAAGGGCGAGATCGACGACATCGACCATCTCGGCAACCGCCGTGTGCGTTCGGTCGGCGAGCTCATGGAGAACCAGTACCGCATCGGCCTGCTGCGCATGGAGCGCGCGATCAAGGAGCGCATGTCCTCGGTCGACATCGACACGGTCATGCCGCAGGACCTGATCAACGCGAAGCCGGCGGCTGCCGCCGTGCGCGAGTTCTTCGGCTCCTCGCAGCTCTCGCAGTTCATGGACCAGACCAACCCGCTCTCGGAGATCACCCATAAGCGCCGTCTCTCGGCGCTTGGACCGGGCGGTCTGACCCGCGAGCGCGCCGGCTTCGAAGTCCGCGACGTGCATCCGACCCATTACGGCCGCATCTGCCCGATCGAGACGCCGGAAGGTCCGAATATCGGCCTGATCAACTCGCTCGCGACGTTCGCGCGCGTGAACAAGTACGGCTTCGTCGAGACGCCGTACCGCAAGGTCAAGGACGGCCGCGTCACCGACGAGGTCGTGTACCTCTCGGCGATGGAAGAGGGCCGCTACACGGTCGCGCAGGCCAACGTGCCGCTCGACCCGAAGGGCCGCTTCACCGAAGACCTCGTGGTCTGCCGTCACGCCGGCGAAGTCTTGCCGGTGACGCCGGACAAGGTCGACTACATGGACGTGTCGCCGAAGCAGCTCGTTTCGGTCGCCGCGGCGCTGATCCCGTTCCTCGAGAACGACGACGCCAACCGCGCGCTGATGGGCTCGAACATGCAGCGCCAGGCGGTGCCGCTGGTTCGCGCCGAGGCGCCGTTCGTCGGTACCGGCATGGAAGGCGTGGTCGCGCGTGACTCGGGTGCCGCGATCGCGGCGCGCCGTTCGGGCGTGATCGATCAGATCGACGCGACCCGCGTCGTCATCCGCGCCACGGAAGATCTCGATCCGACCAAGTCGGGCGTCGATATCTACCGTCTGATGAAGTACCAGCGCTCCAACCAGTCGACCTGCATCAACCAGCGTCCGCTGGTGAAGGTTGGCGACATCGTCAAGAAGGGCGACATCATCGCCGACGGTCCGTCGACCGATCTCGGCGAGCTCGCGCTCGGCCGGAACGTGCTCGTCGCGTTCATGCCGTGGAACGGTTACAACTTCGAAGACTCGATCCTGCTCTCCGAGCGGATCGTGAAGGAAGACGTCTTCACCTCGATCCACATCGAGGAGTTCGAGGTGATGGCCCGCGACACCAAGCTCGGCCCTGAGGAAATCACCCGCGACATTCCGAACGTCTCGGAAGAAGCGCTGAAGAACCTCGACGAAGCCGGTATCGTCTACATCGGTGCGGAAGTGCGCGCCGGCGACATCCTGGTCGGCAAGATCACGCCGAAGGGCGAGAGCCCGATGACGCCGGAAGAAAAGCTCCTGCGCGCCATCTTCGGCGAGAAGGCTTCCGACGTTCGCGACACCTCGCTGCGCGTTCCCCCGGGCGTGCAGGGCACGATCGTGGAAGTCCGCGTGTTCAACCGTCACGGCGTCGACAAGGACGAGCGTGCGCTGGCGATCGAGCGGGAAGAGATCGAACGTCTGGCCAAGGACCGCGACGACGAGCAGGCGATCCTGGACCGCAACGTCTACAACCGTCTTGCCGAGCTGCTCGAAGGGCGGCAGGGCATTGCCGGTCCCAAGGGCTTCAAGAAGGACACCAAGATCACCCGTGCGGTGCTCGAGGAGTACCCGAAGTCGCAGTGGTGGCTGTTCGCCTCGCCGAACGACAAGCTGATGGCCGAGATCGAGGCCATGCGGAAGCAGTACGACGAGTCGAAGAAGGGCCTCGAGCAGCGCTTCCTCGACAAGGTCGAGAAGCTTCAGCGCGGTGACGAATTGCCGCCCGGCGTGATGAAGATGGTCAAGGTCTTCGTCGCGGTGAAGCGCAAGATCCAGCCCGGCGACAAGATGGCCGGCCGCCACGGCAACAAGGGCGTGGTGTCGAAGATCGTGCCGATCGAGGACATGCCGTTCCTCGAAGACGGTACGCATGCCGACATCGTGCTCAATCCGCTCGGCGTGCCCTCGCGCATGAACGTCGGACAGATCCTCGAGACCCATCTCGGCTGGGCCTGCGCCGGCCTCGGCAAGCGTATCGGCCAGACGGTCGATGCGTATCTGTCGAAGCAGGACATCAAGCCGCTGAAGGAAACCTTGAAGAAGGTCTACGGCGAAGACGAGACGATCAAGTCGCTCAACGACAACGAGCTGATCGAGCTCGGCCATAACCTCAGCCGCGGCGTGCCGATCGCAACGCCCGTGTTCGACGGCGCCAAGGAAGCCGACATCGAGGAGATGCTGAAGCTTGCGGGTCTCGACGCTTCGGGCCAGTCGACCGTCTATGACGGCCGTACCGGCGACGCGTTCGATCGCAAGGTGACGGTGGGCTACATCTACATGCTCAAGCTGCACCATCTCGTCGACGACAAGATCCATGCGCGTTCGATCGGTCCGTACTCGCTCGTGACCCAGCAGCCGCTGGGTGGCAAGGCGCAGTTCGGCGGCCAGCGCTTCGGCGAAATGGAGGTGTGGGCGCTCGAGGCTTACGGCGCGGCGTACACGCTCCAGGAAATGCTGACGGTGAAGTCGGACGACGTCGCCGGCCGCACCAAGGTGTACGAGGCGATCGTGCGCGGCGACGACACGTTCGAGGCCGGTATTCCGGAATCGTTCAACGTGCTGGTCAAGGAAATGCGCTCGCTCGGCCTCAACGTCGACCTGCACAACTCCAAGGTTGGACCGGCGCCGACGTCGGAAGCGGCCGAGTAACGCGACCTTTCATGCCCGGCCTTCACGGCCGGGCATCGGCGCCCCTCCCGATGCCTTGAGGGCAGGGCGCCCTGCTTGAGTGATTTTCGAATTTGCGGCCGGAGGCGACCGGCACGCGAGGAGAAGACGATGAACCAAGAAATTATGAATCTCTTCAACCCGACGACGCCGGCTCAGGTCTTCGACCAGATCCGGATCTCGATCGCGTCTCCAGAGAAGATTCTGTCCTGGTCCTACGGCGAGATCAAGAAGCCGGAGACCATCAACTACCGTACCTTCAAGCCCGAGCGCGACGGCCTGTTCTGCGCCCGCATCTTCGGGCCCATCAAGGACTACGAGTGCTTGTGCGGCAAGTACAAGCGCATGAAGTACAAGGGCATCATCTGCGAGAAGTGCTCGGTCGAGGTCACGCTGTCGCGCGTCCGGCGTGAGCGTATGGGCCATATCGAGCTCGCGGCCCCCGTCGCCCACATCTGGTTCCTGAAGTCGCTGCCCTCGCGCATCGGCCTGCTGCTGGACATGACGCTGAAGGATCTCGAGCGGATCCTCTATTTCGAATACTACGTCGTGCTGGAGCCGGGCCTCACCGCGCTCAAGGACCGTCAGCTGCTGTCTGAAGACGAGTATCTGAAGGCGCAGGACGAGTACGGCCAGGACAGCTTCACCGCCATGATCGGCGCCGAGGCGATCCGCGAGCTGCTCAAGGGCATGGACCTCGAGAAGCTCGAGGCGAGCTTGCGCGTCGAGATGCAGGAGACCGACTCCGACATCAAGCACAAGAAGCTCGCCAAGCGCCTGAAGATCGTGGAAGCGTTCCGCCACTCCGGCAACAAGCCGGAATGGATGATCATGACCGTGGTCCCGGTGATTCCGCCGGACCTGCGTCCGCTCGTGCCGCTCGACGGCGGCCGTTTCGCGACCTCTGACCTCAACGACCTCTACCGCCGCGTCATCAACCGCAACAACCGCTTGAAGCGGCTGATGGAGCTGCGCGCGCCGGACATCATCATCCGCAACGAGAAGCGCATGCTTCAGGAAGCGGTCGATGCGCTGTTCGACAACGGCCGCCGCGGCCGCGTCATCACGGGCGCCAACAAGCGCCCGCTGAAGTCGCTCGCCGACATGCTCAAGGGCAAGCAGGGCCGCTTCCGTCAGAACCTGCTCGGCAAGCGCGTTGACTATTCGGGCCGTTCGGTGATCGTGGTCGGTCCCGAGCTGCGCCTGCATCAGTGCGGCCTGCCGAAGAAGATGGCGCTCGAGCTGTTCAAGCCGTTCATCTATTCGCGGCTTGACGCCAAGGGCCTGTCCACCACCGTCAAGCAGGCCAAGAAGCTCGTCGAGAAGGAGCGGCCCGAGGTCTGGGACATCCTGGACGAGGTGATCCGCGAGCATCCGGTGCTGCTGAACCGCGCGCCGACGCTGCATCGCCTCGGCATCCAGGCGTTCGAGCCCGTGCTGATCGAAGGCAAGGCGATCCAGCTTCACCCGCTGGTCTGCTCGGCGTTCAACGCCGATTTCGACGGCGATCAGATGGCCGTGCACGTCCCGCTGTCGCTCGAAGCGCAGCTGGAAGCGCGCGTCCTGATGATGTCGACCAACAACATCCTGCATCCGGCGAACGGACAGCCGATCATCGTGCCGTCGCAGGACATCGTGCTCGGTCTCTACTACGTCTCGATCATGCGCGAAGGCCTGCCCGGCGAGGGCAAGATCTTCGGCGACATGGCCGAGCTCGAGCACGCCCTGCACGCGAAGGTCATCCACCTGCACACCAAGATCAAGTACCGGTGGCAGGGCATGGACGAGACCGGCAAGGTCTCGACGCGCTGGATCGAGACTACCGCCGGCCGCGTCATGCTCGGCAATCTGCTGCCGAAGAACCCGCGGATCACGTACGAGATCATCAACAAGCTGATGACCAAGCGCGAGATCTCGGGCGTCATCGACCAGGTCTACCGTCACTGCGGCCAGAAGGAGACGGTGATCTTCTGCGACCGCATCATGGCGCTCGGCTTCTACAACGCGTTCAAGGCCGGCATCTCGTTCGGCAAGGACGACATGGTCGTGCCGCACTCCAAGTGGAAGATCGTCGACACCACCCGTACGCTGGCGAAGGATTTCGAGCAGCAGTACAACGACGGTCTGATCACCCATGGCGAGAAGTACAACAAGGTCGTCGACGCCTGGTCGAAGGCCACGGAAGAAATCGCCAAGGCGATGATGAAGGAGATCTCCTCCACCAAGAAGACGGCGAGTGGAGCGGATGCCGACATCAACTCGATCTACATGATGGCCCACTCCGGTGCCCGCGGTTCGCCGGCCCAGATGCGCCAGCTCGCCGGCATGCGCGGCCTGATGGCCAAGCCGTCGGGTGAGATCATCGAGACGCCGATCATCTCGAACTTCAAGGAAGGCCTCTCGGTTCTCGAGTACTTCAACTCGACCCACGGCGCCCGCAAGGGTCTCGCGGACACCGCGTTGAAGACGGCGAACTCGGGCTACCTGACCCGTCGTCTGGTCGACGTCGCGCAGGACTGCATCATCACGCAGAGCGACTGCGGCACCAAGCTCGGCATCAAGATGCGCGCCATCGTCGATGCCGGCACGGTGGTGGCTTCGCTCGGCTCGCGCATCCTCGGACGCACGGCCTGCGAAGACATCCGTGACAGCTCGGGCAAGGTGATCATCAAGCGCGATACGCTGATGGAAGAAAGCCATCTGGACGCCATCCAGCAGGGTGGCGTGCAGGAGGTGAAGATCCGCTCGGCGCTGACCTGCGAACTCGTCAACGGCATCTGCGGCATGTGCTACGGCCGCGACCTCGCCCGCGGCACGCCGGTCAACCACGGTGAAGCGGTCGGCGTCATCGCGGCGCAGTCGATCGGCGAGCCGGGCACCCAGCTCACCATGCGCACCTTCCACATCGGCGGTGCGGCGCAGCTCAACGAGCAGTCGTTCGTCGAAGCCAATTTCGACGGCAAGATCGTGATCCGGAACAAGGCCATCGCCCGAAACAGCGAAGGTCACCTGGTCGCGATGGTGCGCAACATGGTGGTGGCGATCGTCGATGCCGACGGCACCGAGCGTGCGACGCACCGCGTCCAGTACGGCTCGCGCCTGCACGTCGACGAGGGCGACACCGTCAAGCGCGGCCAGCGCATCGTCGAGTGGGATCCGTACACCCGTCCGCTTCTCACTGAAGTGGAGGGCACCATCGGCTTCGAGGACCTGATCGAAGGTCTGTCGATCTCGGAAACGCTCGACGAAGCCACCGGCATCGCCAAGCGCGTGGTCATCGACTGGCGTTCGACGCGCGGCGGCGGGGACCTGCGTCCTGCCATCGTGGTCAAGGGCAAGGACGGCAAGGTGCTCAAGCTCGCCCGTGGCGGCGATGCCCGCTACATGCTGTCGGTCGACGGCATTCTGTCCGTCGACATCGGAGCCAAGGTCCAGGCCGGCGACATCCTCGCCCGTGTCTCGACCGAAAGCGCCAAGACGCGTGACATCACCGGCGGTCTGCCGCGGGTGGCGGAACTGTTCGAGGCACGGCGTCCGAAGGATGCGGCGATCATCGCCGAAATCTCGGGCACCATCCGGTTCGGACGCGACTACAAGAACAAGCGTCGCATCTCGATCGAGCCGATGGACAAGACCGACGAGGCGCGCGAGTACCTGATCCCGAAGGGCAAGCACATCCACCTTCAGGACGGCGACGTCGTCGAAAAGGGCGACTTCATCGTCGAAGGCAACCCGGCGCCGCACGACATCCTCGCGGTCAAGGGCATCGAGGAGCTCGCGGCTTACCTGGTCAACGAGATCCAGGAGGTCTACCGGCTCCAGGGCGTGCTCATCAACGACAAGCACATCGAGGTGATTGTCCGTCAGATGCTCCAGAAGGTGGAAGTCACCGACCAGGGCGACACGGACATGATCTCCGGCGAGCAGGTCGACAAGATCGAGTTCGACGCGCTGAACGAGAAGGCCAAGGAAGAGGGCAAGAAGATCGCCACGGGTACGCCGGTTCTGCTCGGCATCACCAAGGCGAGCCTCCAGACCCGTTCGTTCTTCTCGGCGGCCTCGTTCCAGGAGACCACCCGCGTCCTCACGGAAGCGGCGGTCAACGGCAAGGTCGATCCGCTCGAAGGCCTCAAGGAGAACGTCATCGTCGGCCGTCTGATCCCGGCGGGCACCGGCGCCTCCATGGCCAAGATCCGCGAAGTCGCCATGAAGCGCGACAAGCTGATCCTGGACGAGCGCGAGAAGCAGGCGGCCGTGGTGTCCCCCGCGCCGGAAACGGAGCTTCCTGCGCTGCCGCCGGCGGAATGATGGTTCATCCGTAGGAATACCGAGGACAATGAAAAGGCCGGCGCAAGCCGGCCTTTTTGCTGCTTTCATTGCCTGTTGCGATGCGGGATCAACCTTTGTTCATCTTTCCTTCAGGCGCAAAAGCGCTTCTGCTAGGGGAGTTTAGACCGGTGGATCCCGTGACGGGGACAGGGCCGGAGACCACGGAACTCACATGCTTGATCTCGCAATCGTCGGCGGCGGCCCCGGTGGGCTGATGAGCGCCTGGTACCTGAAGCGCAAGCTCGGCGATCTCTGTCGCGTCACCATTTACGAGGCCTCCGACCGGCTCGGCGGCAAGATCGTCACGCGCAAGTTCGATTCGGCGCCTGCGATATACGAGGCCGGCGTTGCCGAGATCTACGACTACTCGATGACCGGGCCGGATCCGCTGCGCGAGCTGATTCAGCATTTCGGGCTGCAGACCATTCCGATGGATGCCGAGCAGGTGCAGTTCGGCGGCGAGCTGCTGAACGATGTGCCCGGCATGCGCCGCAAATACGGCGCCAAGACCGCGGCCGCGATCGAGGCGTTCCGCAAACGTTGTACCGAGGTGATGTCGCCGATCGAATATTACGAGGGCGTCGGCGCGCACGACAACGACAACCCCTGGGCCTACAAGACCGCCGAGCAGGTGCTCGACGAGGAGGTCGAGGACGAGACCGCAAAGCGCTTCTTCAAGGTGATGGCGCGCTCCGACATCGCGACCGAGAGCCACAACACCAACGGCCTCAACGCGCTCAAGAACTATCTGATGGATGTCGACGGCTATATCGGCCTCTATTCCATCCAGAACGGCAATGAGCAGCTGATCGAGTGCCTCCAGTCGGAGGTCAACGCCGACATCCAGCTCAATCACCGCGTGCTCGCCGTCGGCAAGGCGCCGACCGGCCGCTACCAGCTCAAGATGATGAACGGCAAGGGACCGGAGACGCGCGACTTCGATCTCGTGCTGGTCTGCCTGCCGCATTCCTGGCTCGCCACCTTGGGGTGGGAAGGCGAGCAGCTGCGCAAGTCGATGGTCAAGCACGTCTCCTATTTCGACCGGCCCGCGCATTACCTGCGCGTCTCGATCCTGTTCGACACCCCGTTCTGGGGCGAGAAGATCCCCGGCGCCTGGTTCATGTCGGAGGCTTTCGGCGGCTGCTGCGTCTACAACGAGGGCGCGCGCCACGACGTCGGCAAGCACGGCGTGCTGAACTGGCTGATTCCCGGCTCCGACGCGCTGGCCTTCGCCAATCTGTCGGACCAGGAGCTGATCGACGCCGCGCTGAAGTCGCTGCCGGCCTCGCTCGGCGATGCGCGTTCGCATTTCATGGAAGGCAAGATCCACCGCTGGCTGTCGTCGGTGAACGCGATCCCGGGTGGTCTGCCCGTGCGCGACGTCATGACCAACCACCGGCCGGAGCCGAAGGAGCATCCCGGCATCGTGGTGGTCGGCGACTATCTGTTCGACTCGACGCTGAACGGCTTGCTCGACTCCTCGGACGCGGCGACCGACATCATCCTGACCGAGATGATGCGCCTGCGCCGCCAGCGCGCGCAGGATGGCAAGCCGGTCTCCGACAAGATCGACCGCGACTATTTCGAGAACTATCGCGGCCTTGGTCCCTATCACGAGGCATGGCGCCACTTCACCGACCCCGACTATCTCACCAAGCTGCTCGGAATCGTCTGGGGCAAGACCAAGGGCGCCAAGCTGCTCGTCGCGGGCTCGGCCAGCGGTGAGCTGGTCGGCGCGCTGCGCGAGCGCGGCATCGATGCCTTTGGCATCGAGAACAACCGTGCCGTCCACGCCCGGACGCCGAAGGCGCTGAAGAAGTACAACAAGCTCGGCTCGATCACCGACATGCCGTTCAAGGACGGCGCGTTCGATTTCGTGTTCGAGACCAGCCTCTGCCATGTTTCCCCGAAGCAGGTGGTCCGCGCGATCAAGGAACTGAACCGCGTGGTCAAGACCGGCCTCGTGTTCGGCTCGATCACCTCGGACATGGCGCCGGCTCTGATCGATCGCTACGATCTCTTGCGCGGGGTCAAGAAGCTCGGCACCTGGTGGGAATGGTCCGAGCTGTTCTTCGGCAACGGGTTCGACCTCTCGATGCACCGCAAGGATTGCACCGACGCGCTCTGGGAGGCGACGCTCGCTGCCAACAAGGGGCCGGGGCAGTGGTACGCCGACGCCGACAGCCTGCGCTATTCCTTCTTCGACAAGGTCGAGGACGAGGATGACGATTAGCCGCTTGGAGCGAAAGCCTTCGCCAATTGTTTTGCCGAATTCATCTTGATCGCATAGAATCGGTGCAATAGCGGTTACCGCTATTTCCTGCTTTCTCTGCGGTCATGCCGGCCGTCAGCATCGGTTGGTTTCATGGCGTCCAAGCCCCTCCCGCCCGACAAACAGAAGCTCGCCGCGGAAGAGGCGGCCGAGCTCGACGACAAGCTCGCCGCGTCTGCCAAGTCGGGCCTCGAAGACGACGAGGACGACGAAGACGAGGGTGATGACGAGCTGGAGCTCGATGACGACGATGAGGACGAGGACCTCGTCGTCTTTACCGCGCGCGAGGCCGCCGGCGCGCTCGCGACCATCGTCGGGTTCGTCAAGCCCCATCTGACCAACTACAAGCGGATGCTGTCCTTCGTGGCGTTTGGCGTCTTCGTCGAGACGCTGTTCAACGTCATCATGCCGCTCAGCCTCAAGTTCCTGATCGACGACGCGCTCGGCGAGGAGGACTTCCAGGCGCTCTACAAGATCCTCGGCGTGCTCGCCGTCGCCGGCATCTTCACCTCGATCGTCGCCGTCTGGTACGAGCGCTGGGATGCGCGGCTGGCGGCCTGCATCATCTCGGATGTCCGCAGGCGCCTGTTCGAGCACGTCCAGGACCTGCCGACGGCCTATTTCGGCCGCACCAAGCGCGGCGAGATCCTGTCGCGCTTCTCGGTCGACCTCTCGGCCTTCGAAGGCTCGGTGAAGACCTTCGCCAACAGCGCCGCGCTGCCGTTTCTGGAATTGATCGCCGGCATCGTCCTGATGGTGTTCTTGAACTGGCAGCTCGCGGCGGTTGCGCTGCTCGTGTTTCCGATCACGCTGATCGGCCCGCGGATCCTGACGCCCAAGGCGGTGCAGGCCAATTACGAGCAGAAGCTCAACGAGAGCGCGCTGCTCGGCATGGTGCAGGAGAACGTGGCGGCGCAGGCCGTGATCAAGGCCTTCAGCCTGCAGCGCAAGATGTTCGGATTCTTCACCTTCCGTAACGACGAGACGCGCAACAAGATCGCCTCGGCCGCGTTCCTCTCGACCATGGTGGAGCGCACCGTGACCATCTCGGTGCTGTTGCTGCATCTCGTGGTGCTCGCGATCGGCGCGTATCTGGCGACCAAGGGCCAGATCACCATCGGCACCTTCGTGACCTTCGAGAGCGCGTTCTGGGAGGTCTCCTACAACATCGCCCATGTGATGCATTTCATCCCGGTGTCGATCTCCTCGGCCGCCGCGATCCGCCACATCCAGGAGCTGCTGGACCAGCCGACCCGCGCCGCCGATCGCCCTGGCGCGCCCGACCTGCCGCGCATCACCAACGACATCACCTTCGACCACGTCACTTTCCAGTACGAGGGCAGTCAGACGCCGGTGCTGGACAATCTCAGTCTCAAGCTCAATGCGGGCAAGCGCATCGCGATCGTCGGTCCGAGCGGCTCCGGCAAGAGCACGTTGCTCAACCTGATCCTGCGGCTCTACGTGCCCGATGAAGGGCGCGTCACCATCGACGGAGTCGATGTCCGCAAGGTGACGCTGGATTCGCTGCGCCGGAGCATGGCGGTGGTGTTCCAGGAGAACATGCTGTTCAACATGTCGATCCGCGAGAACATCCGGCTCGGCAAGGAGGGCGCGAGCGACGAAGAGGTGGAGGAGGCCGCCAAGAAGGCCGAGATCCACCGCTACATCATGAGCCTGCCGCAGCGCTACGACACGCCGGTCGGCGAGCGGGGCGATACCCTGTCGGGCGGCCAGCGCCAACGCATCGCGATCGCGCGCGCGATCATTCGCAACCCTTCGGTGCTGCTGCTGGACGAAGCCACCTCGGCGCTGGACCAGACCACGGAAGCTGCGATCAACCGGACGCTGCTCAAGGTCGCCAAGGGCCGCACCATGATCTGGTCGACGCATCGCCTGACCTCGGTGGTCGAGATGGACGAGATCATTGTGATTTCAGGGGGCAGGGCGATCGAACGCGGCTCGCATGCCCAGCTGCTCGCCAAGAACGGCACCTATCGCAAGCTGTGGAACGACCAGATCCACCAGCCGCACGGCGCGGCGGCTCTCGCCGACGACGGCGGGGACGACGAAGACGACCTCGAGGATGATGAGGACGAGGACGACGAGGAGTGACCGGGCCGCGCCGATTCTGTGATTCTGGTCTTCGGCGGTCGCGGAATCGTACCGATGAATTCCTCGATTCGAAAGCTCGGCCGGATAGCTCTCATGTGAATCGATTGGGATCGGATGTCCCGGACGTTGATCGCGCGGGCGACCTTTCGCCCAGCATGGTAACGTCCCGGCTGCCGATTGGCTGTCGAAGCGAAGAGTTTAACGCGCATTAACGCTTCAAGAGCCCAAAAAGGCCTTGAGGATCGTTATAAAATTATATTTCGCCCGGATTTAAATGTTCGGCAGGCTGGCGAACAGGGTGCTGCGCTCCTATATCAGGGGCAGGCGGTGAGGGCGGCAAATAGCGATTTTGACAGGCTCCAGAGCGCTTTGTGACTGTCGTTTCGCCTTGACTTGATCGATTCTCACGCATAGAAAGCGCCTCACTTAACGACAGGCGGTGAGCATCGCCAGCGTCGGAACGGGCCACCCGTTAGATCCCCCAGGACCAAAGCCGTAAGGGATCGCTCAGGACGGGCACCAACCTCGACGAATGCCGCTCAAACGCTGTCGATCATAGCTAGGCAATGCCAGTGCGATTCTAGTTCTCTTGAGCTCGTTCTCTTGAGATCGAATTCGGATGCATGACCTCAGTGCGCGGGCCGCGGCTTTATGCTGAACGGCCTCAATACTGCGGTCCTCTGTGGCGTCGAAGCGCTTTCCGCCCGTTGATGGGGCGGTTGGCGCGATTTCGCTTTGTGCGGATTGTTCCGTGCCAAGCGACCTCGTCGGGCGGGTAGCTCGAAAGAATTTGCAGTCCCGGCAACGGGCTGCGGCAAGACAGTGAATCCGAAGAGGGTTCGCGACAGAACAAAGGGTAAGGCCAGGATGCCGACGATCAACCAGCTGATCGCTCAACCGCGTGAAGTGCAGAAGTCGCGCAAGAAGGTGCCGGCGCTGCAGCAGTCGCCGCAGAAGCGTGGTGTTTGCACCCGCGTCTACACCACGACCCCGAAGAAGCCGAACTCGGCGCTTCGTAAGGTCGCCAAGGTGCGCCTGACCAACGGCTTCGAGGTGATCGGCTACATCCCCGGTGAGGGCCATAACCTCCAGGAGCACTCGGTCGTCATGATCCGCGGCGGTCGTGTCAAGGACTTGCCCGGCGTGCGTTACCACATCCTCCGCGGCGTGCTGGATACCCAGGGCGTCAAGAACCGTAAGCAGCGTCGTTCGAAGTACGGCGCGAAGCGTCCGAAGTAAGCGGGAACCAGCTCCATGTCTCGTCGCCACTCAGCGGAAAAGCGCGAAGTCCTTCCCGATCCGAAGTTCGGGAACATCATCGTCACGAAGTTCATGAACTCGGTGATGTACGCCGGCAAGAAGTCGGTCGCGGAAGGCATCGTCTACGGTGCGTTCGGCATCATCGAATCCAAGACCAAGCAGAACCCGCTCGGCGTGTTCGAGCAGGCCCTCGAGAACGTCATGCCGACGATCGAAGTGCGCTCCCGCCGCGTCGGCGGCGCGACCTACCAGGTTCCGGTCGAAGTTCGTTCGACCCGCCGTCAGGCGCTGGGCATCCGCTGGCTGATCTCCGCCGCGCGCGAGCGCAACGAGAAGACCATGACCGAACGCCTCTCGGCCGAGCTTCTGGACGCGTCGAACAATCGCGGAAACGCCGTCAAGAAGCGCGAAGACGTGCACCGGATGGCGGAAGCCAACCGCGCCTTCTCGCACTATCGCTGGTAACGGCGACACACGGAATCTAAGGAACACCCCATGCCCCGCGTTCATGCCATAGAGAATTACCGCAACTTCGGTATCATGGCGCATATCGATGCCGGCAAGACCACGACCACCGAGCGCATCCTCTATTACACCGGCAAGAGCCACAAGATCGGCGAAGTGCACGAAGGTGCCGCGACGATGGACTGGATGGAGCAGGAGCAGGAGCGTGGCATCACGATCACCTCGGCTGCGACCACTGCGTTCTGGGCCGGCAAGCGTCTGAACATCATCGACACCCCCGGCCACGTCGACTTCACCATCGAAGTCGAGCGTTCGCTGCGCGTGCTCGACGGCGCCGTCTGCGTGCTCGACTCCAACCAGGGCGTCGAGCCCCAGACCGAGACCGTCTGGCGCCAGGGCGACAAGTACAAGGTTCCGCGCATCGTCTTCGCCAACAAGATGGACAAGACCGGTGCCGACTTCTTCAAGTGCCTGGCCGACATCGTCGAGCGCCTCGGCGCCAAGCCGATCGCGATCCAGCTTCCGATCGGTGCCGAGAACAACTTCAAGGGTCTCGTCGACCTCGTGAAGATGCAGGGCATCATCTGGAATGATGAATCGCTCGGCGCGAAGTTCGATTACGTCGACATTCCGGAAGATCTCGTCGAGCAGGCCAAGGAATACCGCGAGAAGATGGTGGAAGCCGCCGTCGAGCTCGACGACGACGCCATGGCCGCCTATCTCGACGGCAAGGAGCCGGACGAAGAGACGCTGAAGCGGCTGATCCGCAAGGCGGTTCTGACCGGCGCGTTCTATCCCGTGCTGTGCGGCTCGGCCTTCAAGAACAAGGGCGTTCAGCCGCTGCTCGACGCCGTCGTCGACTATCTGCCGTCGCCGATCGACGTGCCCGCGATCAAGGGCACCGACGACCGCGGCAACGAGGTCGTGCGCAAGGCGGACGACAAGGAGCCGCTCGCGCTGCTCGCGTTCAAGATCATGGACGACCCGTTCGTCGGCACCATCACCTTCTGCCGCATCTACTCCGGCGTTCTGCAGAGCGGCACCGGCGTCGTGAACTCGACCCGCGAGAAGAAGGAGCGCATTGGGCGCATGCTCCTGATGCATGCGAACAACCGCGAAGACATCAAGGAAGCCTATGCCGGCGACATCGTCGCGCTGGCCGGCCTGAAGGAAGCGCGCACCGGTGACACGCTGTGCGATCCCGACAAGCAGGTGATCCTGGAGAAGATGGAATTCCCCGAGCCGGTCATCGAGATCGCGATCGAGCCGAAGTCCAAGGCCGACCAGGAAAAGCTGGGCGTGGCGCTGGCCAAGCTCGCCGCGGAGGATCCGTCCTTCCGCGTGTCGACCGACCAGGAGTCCGGCCAGACCATCCTCAAGGGCATGGGCGAACTCCATCTCGACATCAAGGTCGACATCCTCAAGCGCACCTACAAGGTCGACGCCAATATCGGCGCGCCGCAGGTTGCGTTCCGTGAGCGCGTCACCAAGAAGGCCGAGGTCAAGTACACCCACAAGAAGCAGACCGGCGGTACCGGTCAGTTCGCGGAAGTGTCGATCGTGGTCGAGCCGAACGAGCCCGGCAAGGGCTACGAGTTCGAGTCCAAGATCGTCGGTGGTGCGGTTCCGAAGGAATACATCCCCGGCGTTGAAAAGGGCCTCAACAGCGTGATGAGCTCTGGCGTGGTCGCGGGCTTCCCCGTGGTCGACGTCAAGGTTCAGCTCGTCGACGGCAAGTATCACGACGTCGACTCGTCGGCGCTCGCCTTCGAAATCGCATCGCGCGCGGCTTTCCGCGAAGCGCTGCAGAAGGGCAAGTCCGTCCTGCTCGAGCCGATCATGAAGGTCGAAGTGGTGACTCCGGAAGACTACACCGGCTCGGTCATCGGCGACCTGAATTCGCGGCGCGGTCAGATCCAGGGTCAGGACATGCGCGGCAACGCCAACGTCATCAATGCGATGGTGCCGCTCATGAACATGTTCGGTTACGTGAATAACCTGCGCTCGATGAGCCAGGGTCGCGCAACCTTCACCATGCAGTTCGACCACTACGCAGAAGCGCCGGCCAACGTGTCGGCAGAAGTCCAGAAGAAGTTTGCCTGATTGTCGTCGGTCACGAACTGACGATTGAACGGAGAGTCAAATGGCCAAAGCAAAGTTTGAACGTAACAAGCCGCACTGCAACATCGGCACCATCGGTCACGTCGACCATGGCAAGACGTCGCTGACCGCGGCGATCACCAAGGTTCTCGCCGAAGCGGGCGGTGCGACGTTCACCGCGTACGACCAGATCGACAAGGCGCCGGAAGAGAAGGCGCGCGGCATCACCATCTCGACCGCGCACGTCGAGTACGAGACGCCGAACCGCCACTACGCGCACGTCGATTGCCCCGGCCACGCCGACTACGTGAAGAACATGATCACCGGCGCCGCCCAGATGGACGGTGCGATCCTGGTCGTGTCGGCTGCTGACGGCCCGATGCCGCAGACCCGCGAGCACATCCTGCTCGCCCGCCAGGTCGGCGTGCCCGCGCTGGTCGTGTTCCTGAACAAGTGCGACATGGTCGACGATCCGGAACTGCTCGAGCTCGTCGAGCTCGAAGTTCGCGAGCTGCTCTCGAAGTACGACTTCCCGGGCGACAAGATCCCGATCATCAAGGGTTCGGCGCTCGCCGCTCTCGAAGACTCCGACAAGAAGCTCGGCCACGACGCCATCCTCGAGCTGATGAAGAACGTCGACGAGTACATCCCGCAGCCGGAGCGTCCGATCGACCAGCCGTTCCTGATGCCGGTCGAAGACGTGTTCTCGATCTCGGGCCGCGGCACCGTCGTCACCGGCCGTGTCGAGCGCGGCATCGTCAAGGTCGGCGAGGAAATCGAGATCGTCGGTCTGCGCGCCACGCAGAAGACCACGGTCACCGGCGTCGAAATGTTCCGCAAGCTGCTCGACCAGGGCCAGGCCGGCGACAACATCGGTGCGCTGCTCCGCGGCACCAAGCGTGAAGACGTCGAGCGCGGCCAGGTGCTGTGCAAGCCGGGTTCGGTCAAGCCGCACACCAAGTTCAAGGCCGAGGCTTACATCCTCACCAAGGAAGAGGGCGGTCGCCACACCCCGTTCTTCACCAACTACCGTCCGCAGTTCTACTTCCGCACCACCGACGTGACCGGTGTCGTGCATCTGCCGGAAGGTACCGAGATGGTGATGCCGGGCGACAACATCGCGATGGAAGTGCACCTGATCGTGCCGATCGCGATGGAAGAGAAGCTCCGCTTCGCGATCCGCGAAGGCGGCCGCACCGTCGGCGCCGGCGTCGTCGCCTCGATCATCGAGTAACAAGCGAATAGGGAATGGTGAGTGGCGAATAGGGAGTTCTATTCGCTACTCGCTACTCGCCACTCACTAGAGAAAGCACGGCAATGAACGGCCAAAATATTCGTATCCGTCTCAAGGCGTTCGACCATCGTATCCTCGATACGTCGACCCGCGAGATCGTGAACACGGCGAAGCGCACCGGCGCGCAGGTCCGCGGACCCATTCCGCTGCCCACCCGCATCGAGAAGTTCACCGTCAACCGTTCGCCCCACGTCGACAAGAAGAGCCGCGAGCAGTTCGAGATGCGCACTCACAAGCGTCTGCTCGACATCGTCGATCCGACCCCGCAGACCGTCGATGCTTTGATGAAGCTCGACCTGGCCGCCGGTGTCGACGTCGAGATCAAGCTCTAAGATTTTTTGGATCCCGTTCGCGCAAGCGGACAGAAAGAACAGGAAGCAAGCCGATGCGCTCCGGAGTGATCGCACAAAAGGTCGGGATGACGCGGGTCTTTACTGAGGCCGGCGAACATATCCCCGTGACCGTGCTGAAGCTCGGCAATTGCCAGGTCGTAGGCCACCGCACCGAAGAGAAGAACGGTTACGTCGCGCTCCAGCTTGGTTCTGGCGCCCGCAAGACCGTTTACATGCCCAAGGCTGAGCGCGGCCAGTTCGCGGTCGCCAAGGTCGAGCCGAAGCGCCGGGTCGAGGAATTCCGCGTCACCGCGGATGCCATGATCCCGGTCGGCGCCGAGATCCTTGCCGACCACTTCGTCGTCGGCCAGTTCGTCGACGTCACCGGCACCTCGGTCGGTAAGGGCTTCGCCGGCGGCATGAAGCGCTGGAACTTCGGCGGTCTGCGCGCCACCCACGGCGTCTCAGTCTCGCACCGCTCGATCGGTTCGACCGGTGGCCGTCAGGACCCCGGCAAGACCTGGAAGAACAAGAAGATGCCCGGCCACATGGGTGTCGACCGCATCACCACGCTCAACCTTCGCGTCGTTCAGCTCGATGTCGAGCGCGGCCTGATCCTCGTCGAGGGTGCCGTTCCCGGCTCCAAGGGCGGCTGGATTCGCGTGCGCGACGCCGTCAAGAAGCCGCTGCCGAAGGAAGCTCCGAAGCCCGGCAAGTTCAAGGTTGCGGGTGGCGAAGCCGAGGCTGCGGCCCAGCAGGAGGGTGCGTGAGATGGAATTGAAGGTCACCACCCTCGAAGGTAAGGAAGCCGGCTCCGTCCAGCTGTCCGACACCATTTTCGGTCTCGAGCCGCGCCAGGATATCATTGCACGTTGCGTGCAGTGGCAGCTCAACAAGCGCCAGGCCGGTACCCACAAAGCCAAGGGGCGCGCCGAGATCTGGCGCACCGGCAAGAAGATGTACAAGCAGAAGGGCACCGGCGGTGCTCGTCACGGCTCGGCCCGCGTGCCGCAGTTCCGTGGCGGCGGCCGTGCCTTCGGTCCGGTGGTGCGTTCGCACGCCACCGACCTGCCGAAGAAGGTCCGCGCGCTGGCACTGAAGCATGCGCTCTCGGCCAAGGCCAAGGACGGCGATCTCGTCGTGATCGAGAAGGCCGCGCTGGAAGCCGCCAAGACCAAGGCGCTGCTCGGTCACTTCTCGGGTCTGGGTCTGACCAACGCGCTGATCATCGACGGCGCCGAGCTCAACAACGGCTTCGCCGCTGCGGCTCGCAACATCCCGAACATGGACGTGCTGCCGATCCAGGGCATCAACGTCTACGACATCCTGCGCCGTCAGAAGCTCGTTCTGACCAAGGCCGCCATCGATGCGCTGGAGGCGCGCTTCAAATGACGAAGAACATCGAGGCTCGCCACTACGACGTGATCCTGTCGCCGGTCGTGACCGAAAAGGCGACGATCGCTTCGGAGCACAACAAGGTGCTGTTCAAGGTCGCCGCCAAGGCGACCAAGCCGCAGATCAAGGAAGCGATCGAGAAGCTGTTCGACGTCAAGGTCAAGAGCGTCAACACGCTGGTCCGCAAGGGCAAGACCAAGATCTTCCGCGGCAATCTCGGTTCGCAGTCGAACTCCAAGCGCGCGATCGTGACTCTCGAAGAGGGTCACCGGATCGACGTGACCACCGGTCTGTAAGGTCGCACGACGATGGCACTGAAGACATTCAATCCCACGACGCCGGGCCAGCGCCAGCTGGTCATGGTCGATCGTTCGGCCCTCTACAAGGGCAAGCCGGTCAAGGCGCTCACCGAAGGCAAGCACTCCTCGGGCGGCCGCAACAGCACGGGTCGCATCACTGTGCGTTTCCGCGGCGGTGGTCACAAGCGGACGCTGCGCACCGTCGATTTCAAGCGTGAGAAGGTCGACGTTCCCGCGACCGTCGAGCGGCTGGAATACGATCCGAACCGCAGCGGCTTCATCGCGCTGATCAAGTATCAGGACGGCGAGCAGGCCTACATCCTGGCGCCGCAGCGCCTGGCCGTGGGTGACACCATCGTCGCCGGCAACTATGTCGACGTGAAGCCGGGCAACGTCATGCCGCTCGGCAACATGCCGGTCGGCACGATCATCCACAACATCGAGCTCAAGATCGGGAAGGGCGGCCAGCTCGCCCGTTCCGCGGGTACCTATGCCCAGCTCGTCGGCCGCGACCAGGATTACGTGATCATCCGCCTGAATTCGGGCGAGCAGCGCCTGGTGCACGGCCGTTGCCGCGGCACGATCGGCGCGGTGTCGAACCCGGATCACATGAACACCTCGATCGGCAAGGCCGGCCGCAACCGTTGGCTGGGCCGCAAGCCGCATAACCGCGGTGTTTCGATGAACCCGATCGACCATCCGCACGGCGGTGGTGAAGGTCGTACCTCGGGCGGCCGCCACCCGGTCACCCCGTGGGGCAAGCCGACCAAGGGCAAGAAGACCCGGACCAACAAGTCGACCAACAAATTCATTCTCCTAAGCCGCCACAAGCGGAAGAAGTAAGGAACGCCGGACATGGTTCGTTCAGTCTGGAAAGGCCCGTTCGTCGAGGGTTCTCTGCTCAAGAAGGCAGATGCCGCCCGCGCGTCCGGCCGTCACGACGTCATCAAGATCTGGAGCCGTCGCTCGACGATCCTGCCGCAGTTCGTCGGCCTGACCTTCGGCGTCTACAACGGTCAGAAGCACGTACCGGTCGCCGTCAACGAGGAAATGGTGGGGCACAAGTTCGGCGAGTTCTCGCCGACCCGGACCTTCCATGGCCACTCCGGCGACAAGAAAGCCAAGAAGGCTTGAGGATTAAACGATGAGCAAACCCAAGCGCGAACGGAGCCTCGCCGAGAACGAGGCCAAGGCGGTCGCCCGCATGCTGCGGGTGAGCCCGCAGAAGCTCAACCTGGTCGCCCAGCTCATTCGCGGCCGGAAGGCGGCTGCTGCGCTCGCCGACCTGCAGTTTTCGCGCAAGCGGATCGCGGTCGACGTGAAGAAGTGCCTGGAATCGGCTATCGCCAACGCCGAGAACAACCACGACCTCGACGTCGACGATCTCGTCGTGGCGCAGGCCTTCGTCGGCAACGGCCTCGTGATGAAGCGCTTCGCCGCTCGCGGCCGTGGTCGCTCGGGCCGTGTCTACAAACCATTTTCGCAGCTGACGATCATTGTTCGTCAGGTCGAAGCTGAAGCCGCCGCTTAAGGGCGCAGGAGAACACGATGGGTCAAAAGATCAATCCGATCGGTCTGCGCCTCGGCATCAACCGTACCTGGGATTCCCGCTGGTTTGCCGGCAAGCAGGAATACGGCAAGCTGCTGCACGAGGACGTCAAGATCCGTGAGATCCTGCACAAGGAACTTAAGCAGGCAGCCGTCGCCCGCATCGTGATCGAGCGTCCGCACAAGAAGTGCCGCGTCACCATCCACTCGGCCCGTCCGGGCGTGGTGATCGGCAAGAAGGGCGCTGACATCGACAAGCTTCGCAAGAAGGTCGCGGACATCACCTCGTCCGACGTCGTCATCAACATCGTCGAAATCCGCAAGCCGGAGCTCGATGCGACGCTGGTGGCCGAGTCGATCGCTCAGCAGCTGGAGCGCCGCGTGGCGTTCCGCCGCGCCATGAAGCGCGCCGTGCAGTCGGCGATGCGTCTCGGCGCGGAAGGCATCCGCATCAACTGCTCGGGTCGTCTGGGCGGTGCGGAAATCGCGCGCATGGAGTGGTACCGCGAAGGTCGCGTGCCGCTGCACACGCTGCGCGCCGACATCGACTACGGCGTTGCGACCGCGTTCACGACCTTCGGCACCTGCGGCGTCAAGGTCTGGATCTTCAAGGGCGAGATCCTCGAGCACGATCCGATGGCCCAGGACAAGAGAATGGCCGAAGGCGAGACGGGTGGCAGTGGTGATCGTGGTGGCCGTCAGCGCCGCGATACGGCTGCAGCCTAAAGCCGCACAGGAATTTGAGGGCTCAAAGCCATGATGCAACCTAAGAAAACGAAGTTCCGGAAGGCGCATAAGGGCCGCATCCACGGCGTTGCGTCTTCGGGCGCGACGTTGGCGTTCGGCCAGTTCGGCCTGAAGGCGACTGAGCCTGAGCGCGTTACCGCGCGCCAGATCGAAGCCGCCCGCCGCGCGCTGACCCGTCACATGAAGCGCGCCGGCCGCGTCTGGATCCGCGTATTCCCCGACGTTCCGGTGTCGAAGAAGCCGGCCGAAGTCCGCATGGGCTCCGGCAAGGGTTCGCCGGAATTGTGGGTCGCGCGCGTCAAGCCGGGCCGGGTTCTGTTCGAGATCGACGGCGTCAACACCCAGACGGCGCGTGAAGCGCTGACCCTGGCGGCCGCCAAGCTGCCGATCAAGACGCGCTTCGTCGAGCGCATTGCGGAGTAATGGCCATGGCCCAGATGAAGATCGAAGACATCCGCGCGATGAGCCCCGACCAGCAGGACGACGCCGTCCTGAACCTCAAGAAGGAGCGCTTCAACCTGCGCTTCCAGCGTGCCACCGGGCAGCTCGAGAACACCTCGCGCCTGCGCGAGGCCCGCCGTGACATCGCCCGGATCAAGACCGTCGCCGCGCAGACGCGCGCGAAGAAGAAGTAAGAGGCTTACGAAGATGCCGAAACGTACTTTGCAGGGCGTGGTCGTCAGCGACAAGCAAGCCAAGACCATCGTGGTGCGCGTCGATCGCCGCTTCACCCACCCGATCTACAAGAAGACGATCCGCCGTTCGAAGAACTACCACGCGCACGACGAGAGCAACGAGTTCAAGCCGGGCGACATGGTGTGGATCGAGGAATCGAAGCCGATTTCGAAGTTGAAGCGCTGGGTCGTGATCCGGGGCGAACACAAGAAAAGCGCCTGATCTGTTGGCTTTAGCCGACTGACTTCAGGGAAATGTTGAGCGCCGGCTGGGCTGGCGCAAGAGAGAAGAGGACGAGGTGCATCAATGATTCAGATGCAGACCAACCTCGACGTGGCCGACAATTCTGGCGCACGCCGTGTCATGTGTATCAAGGTGCTCGGGGGCTCCAAGCGCCGCTACGCCACGATCGGCGACATCATCGTCGTTTCGATCAAGGAAGCAATTCCGCGTGGCAAGGTGAAGAAGGGCGACGTGATGAAGGCCGTCGTGGTGCGCGTCCGCAAGGACATCCGCCGCGCCGACGGTTCGGTCATCCGCTTCGACCGCAACGCCGCCGTTCTGATCAACAATCAGTCCGAGCCGGTCGGCACCCGTATCTTCGGGCCCGTGCCGCGCGAGCTGCGCGCCAAGAACCACATGAAGATCATCTCGCTCGCGCCGGAGGTGCTGTGATGGCTGCGAAGATCCGCAAGGGCGACAAGGTCGTCGTGCTGACCGGTCGCGACAAGGGCCGCACCGGCGAAGTGTTCGAAGTGCGCCCCGACGCCGGCACGGCGCTGGTGCGCGGCATCAACATGGTCAAGCGTCACCAGAAGCAGACGCAGGCCCAGGAGGGCGGCATCATCTCGAAGGAGTCGCCGATCCAACTGTCCAACATCGCGTATGTCGGCAAGGACGGAAAGCCGACCCGCGTCGGATTCAAGATTCTGGCGGACGGCAAGAAGGTCCGCATCGCCAAGAGCTCGGGAGCTGAGATCGATGGCTGAGGCCGCTTACACCCCGCGCCTGCGCGCGGAATACGATGCGAAGATCCGCACGGCCATGACCGAGAAGTTCGGTTATGAGAACGTTATGCAGGTTCCGCGCCTGGACAAGGTCGTGCTGAACATGGGCGTTGGCGATTCCGTCAACGACCGCAAGAAGGCCGAGACCGCCGCTGCCGAGCTGACCCAGATCGCCGGCCAGAAGGCGATCGTGACCTATTCGCGTATCGCGATTGCGACCTTCAAGCTGCGCGAGAACCAGCCGATCGGCTGCAAGGTCACGCTGCGCAAGGCCCACATGTACGAGTTCATCGATCGCCTGGTGACGGTCGCGCTGCCGCGCGTCCGCGACTTCCGCGGCCTGAACCCGAAGAGCTTCGACGGCCGCGGCAACTACTCGCTCGGCATCAAGGAGCACATCATTTTCCCCGAGATCGACTTCGACAAGGTCACGGAAGCCCGCGGCATGGACATCACCGTCTGCACCACGGCCAAGACCGACGAAGAGGCGAGGGCCTTGTTGACCGCTTTCAATTTCCCGTTCCGGCAGTGAGACGCTGACCTAAAGCCTCTCAAACGCGGATACCCAGGAGCCAAGCATGGCAAAGAAGAGTTCAGTCGAGAAGAACAACCGGCGCAAGCGGATGGTGAAGAACGCCGCCGCCAAGCGCGAGCGGTTGAAGGCGATCATCGCCGACAAGAAGCTGCCGATGGAGGAGCGGTTCGCCGCCACCCTGAAGCTCGCGGAAATGCCGCGCAATTCGTCGGCAACCCGCATCCGCCTGCGTTGCGAGCTGTCGGGTCGCCCGCGCTCGAACTACCGCAAGAACAAGCTGTCCCGTATCGCGCTGCGCGAACTTGGCTCCAAGGGCATGGTCCCGGGCCTCGTGAAGTCCAGCTGGTAAGGAGGGTCGTTTAGATGTCTACGCACGATCCAATCAGCGATCTGATCACCCGTATCCGCAACGCGCAGATGCGCTCCAAGACCAAGGTTTCCACGCCTGGTTCGAAGATGCGCGAGAACGTGCTCGAGGTCCTCAAGTCCGAGGGCTACATCCGCGGTTACGCCACGCTCGAGCACTCCTCGGGCCGCAGCGAGATCGAGATCGAGCTGAAGTATTTCGACGGCGAGCCCGTCATCCGCGAGATCGAACGTGTTTCCAAGCCCGGGCGTCGCGTCTACGCCTCGGTGAAGAACCTGCCGCGGGTCAACAACGGGCTCGGCATTTCGGTGTTGTCGACGCCGAAGGGGATCATGGCCGACCACAGCGCGCGCGACGCGAATGTGGGCGGTGAAGTCCTCTTCACGGTGTTCTGAGAAGGATTTTTCATCCATGTCACGTGTTGGCAAAAGGCCTGTGGCGGTGCCGTCGGGTGTTACCGCGACCGTCGATGGGCAGACCGTCAAGATGAAGGGGCCGAAGGGTCAGCTTCAGTTCGTCGTCCACGACGACGTCGAGGTGAAGCTCGAGAGCGGCCAGATCAAGGTCAAGCCGCGGCTCGAGACCAATCGCGCGCGCGCGCTCTACGGTACCGCTCGCGCCCAGGTCGCGAATCTGGTCGAAGGCGTCACCAAGGGCTTCGAGAAGAAGCTCGAGATCACCGGCGTCGGTTACCGCGCCGCGATGCAGGGCAAGAACCTGCAGCTCGCGCTCGGCTATAGCCACGACGTGATCTACACGATCCCCGAGGGGATCACGATCGCCGTGCCGAAGCCGACCGAAATCACGGTCTCGGGCAGCGACATCCAGCGTGTCGGCCAGGTCGCGGCCGAGATCCGCAGCTATCGCCCGCCGGAGCCCTACAAGGGCAAGGGCGTGAAGTATGTTGGCGAATTCATCTTCCGCAAGGAAGGCAAGAAGAAGTAACGGAGCCGGTCATGTCCAAAGCCAAGGTTACGAATGCCCGGCGCAAGCGGAGTGTGCGGCTGAAGCTGCGCCGCTCCGGTGGTGGCCGTCCGCGTCTGTCGGTGTTCCGCTCGTCCAAGCACATCTACGCCCAGGTCATCGACGACCTGAAGGGCGAGACGCTGGCCTCTGCCTCATCGCTCGAGAAGTCGATGCGCGACGGCGGCAAGACCGGCGCCGACATCGATGCGGCGAAGGCGGTCGGCAAGCTGCTGGCCGAGCGCGCCGCCGAGAAGGGTGTCAAGGAAGTCGTGTTCGATCGCGGCAGCTATCTCTATCACGGGCGCGTCAAGGCTCTTGCCGACGCGGCGCGTGAGAGTGGGCTGAGCTTCTAACGCAATTTGAGGATTGAGGCGCAAGCCTCTGAAGGATTGGAAAAATGGCAGAACGCGAACAGCGTGGTGGACGCGATCAACGCGGCGGCGGACGTGAACGCAGGGAGCGCGAGGAGCGCGACAGCGAGTTCGTCGACAAGCTCGTCCACATCAACCGCGTGGCCAAGGTCGTCAAGGGCGGCAAGCGCTTCGGTTTCGCAGCGCTGGTCGTGATCGGCGACCAGAAGGGCCGCGCCGGCTTCGGTCACGGCAAGGCGCGCGAAGTGCCCGAGGCGATCCGCAAGGCCACCGAGTCCGCCAAGCGCAACCTGACCCGCGTGTCGCTGCGCGAGGGCCGCACCCTCCATCACGACATCGCCGGCCGTCATGGCGCGGGCCGTGTCTACCTGCGTGCAGCTCCGGCCGGTACCGGCATCATCGCGGGCGGTCCGATGCGCGCCGTGTTCGAGACGCTCGGCGTCCAGGACGTGGTCGCCAAGTCGATCGGCTCGTCGAATCCCTACAACATGGTTCGCGCAACCTTCGACGCGCTGAAGCATCAGGATTCGCCGCGTTCGGTCGCAGCCCGCCGCAACATCAAGGTGTCCACTCTGCAGTCGCGCCGTATCGGTGGCGATGCCGAGGCGGCTGCCGACTAACGGAAGCTGGAGTAGACTCCCATGGCCAAGGACGCCGCTAAGTCCAGCAAGACGATCAAGCTCGAGCAGATCGGCAGCGCGATCCGCCGCCATCACTCGCAGCGCTCGACGCTGATCGGGCTCAAGCTCAACAAGATCGGTCGCACCAGCGAACTGCAGGATACCCCGGCAGTCCGCGGCATGATCGAGAAGGTTCACCATCTCGTCCGCATCGTCGACGAGAAGTAAGAAGCGGCGTGCGATCCCGAGAAGCGGGCTACCCGTTCTCGGTGAAGATCGTGCGCAAGACACAAGGAGAAGGGCGATGAAGCTCAGCGATATCGCCGACAACGCCGGCTCGCGCAAGAAGCGTATGCGCGTCGGCCGCGGCATCGGTTCGGGCAAGGGCAAGCAGTCCGGCCGCGGTGGCAAGGGCCAGACCGCGCGTTCGGGCGTGCGCATCAAGGGTTTCGAAGGCGGCCAGATGCCGATGCATCGCCGTCTGCCCAAGCGCGGCTTCAACAACATCTTCCGCGTCGAGCTCGCCGAGATCAATCTCGACCGGCTCCAGGAAGCGGTCGATGCCAAGAAGATCGACGCCGGCAGCGTCGTGAACGTCGAGGCCCTGGTGAAGGGCGGCGTGCTGCGTCGCGCCAAGGGCGGCTTGCGGCTGCTCGGCCGCGGCGAGCTCAAGTCGAAGCTCAACATCGAAGTGCACGGCGCCTCCAAGACCGCGATCGCCGCGGTCGAGAAGGCCGGCGGTTCGGTGAAGATCCTCGCCCCTGCCAAGGAAGAAGGCGAGGCGGCGTAACAACTGCGTCATTGGCCCGCGGCTCGCGGGCCTTTACGCATGAGGGACGTGGACTTATCGAAGCCGAGCCCCAGATAATGTCCGGCGTCCGCTAGAGCATGATCCGGACCCGAAGGGCCGCGCTAGCGCAAAGTGCGACGCGGTTTTCCGGAAAGATCATGTTCAAACGATAGCCTGAAGCGCGATATGTTCGCGCTTTAGTAGCCCGGCCGCGGGCATGACGGCGCAATAGGCGGCGGGAGAAAGTCCAAGATGGCCTCTGCAGCGGAACAACTGGCAGCCAATCTCAATTTCGGTGCGTTTGCCAAGGCTGACGAACTGAAGAAGCGCATCTGGTTCACCCTGGGTGCGCTGCTCGTTTATCGGCTCGGGACCTACATCCCGCTCCCCGGCATCGATCCCAATATCTGGGAGCAGGTGTTCCGCTCCCAGGCGGGGGGCATCCTCGGCATGTTCAACATGTTCGCCGGCGGCGGCATCCACCGCATGGCGATCTTCGCGCTGAACATCATGCCGTATATCTCGGCCTCGATCATCATCCAGCTCCTCACCACCGTCTCGCCGCAACTCGAGGCGCTGAAGAAGGAAGGCGAGTCCGGCCGCAAGCTGCTGAACCAGTACACCCGCTATCTCACGGTGATCCTGGCCGCGTTCCAGTCCTACGGCATCGCCGTGGGCCTCGAGGGCGCCGGCAACGTCGTCAGCGACCCCGGCATGTTCTTCCGCCTGTCCACCGCGATCACGCTGACCGGCGGCACCATGTTCCTGATGTGGCTGGGTGAGCAGATCACCTCGCGCGGCATCGGCAACGGCATCTCGCTGATCATTCTCGCCGGCATCGTCGCCGAGCTGCCCGCTGCGCTCGCCAACATGCTCGAGCTCGGCCGTCAGGGCGCGATGTCGACCGGCCTCATCCTGGTCGTCATCATCATGGCCGTCGCCGTGATCGCCTTCATCGTGTTCATGGAGCGCGCGCAGCGCCGCCTCCTGATCCAGTATCCGAAGCGCCAGGTCGGCAACAAGATGTTCGAGGGCCAGTCCTCGCATCTGCCGCTCAAGCTGAACACGTCAGGCGTGATCCCGCCGATCTTCGCGTCCTCGCTGCTGCTGCTGCCGACCACGGTCGCGAACTTCAACGCGGGCAGTGGGCCGGAATGGTTCCAGTGGATCACCACCCAGCTCGGCCACGGCCGTCCGCTGTTCCTGATCATGTATCTGGCGCTGATCGTGTTCTTCGCCTTCTTCTACACCGCGATCGTGTTCAACCCGACCGAGACCGCGGACAATCTGAAGAAGCACGGTGGCTTCATTCCGGGCATTCGTCCCGGCGAGCGCACCGCGGAATATATCGACTACGTGCTCTCGCGCATCACCGTGCTGGGCGCGATTTATCTCGCGATCGTCTGCTTGATCCCGGAGATCCTGATCTCCTACGCCTCGGTGCCGTTCTACTTCGGCGGCACCTCGCTGCTGATCGTCGTCAGCGTCACCATGGATACGGTGGCACAGGTGCAGGGCTATCTGCTGGCGCACCAGTATGAAGGCCTGATCCGCAAGTCGAAGCTGCGCGGCCGCCGCAGGTAAGCCCGCCCGCAAATGACCATCGAGCTCGCGCGCCGCATCGCCATCACGATCGGCGCGCTTCTCGTTTTCAGGCTGGGCACGCAGATCCCGATTCCCGGGGTTGATGTCTTCGACGTCTCGCCGACGCTGGATCTCGTCTCCCGGCTCTCGATCTTTGCGCTGGGCCTCATTCCTTATCTGACGGCAGCAATCCTGATCCGGCTGCTGTCTGTGGTGTGGCGTCGCCTGAATTCCCTCGAGCGGTCAGGCGAGCGCGGACGGCGCAAGATTGCGCGTGCCACGCTTGGCCTGACGCTCGGACTTACGGCCTTTCAAGCCTACGGCTTCGCCTCGGCGCTGACGTCGATCCCGGGCCTCGTCAGGAATCCCGACGGCTGGTTCGTGATGACGGCCTCGGCCTCATTGGTCGGCGGCGTCTTCATGCTGGTCTGGCTGAGCGAGCAGATCACACGCCACGGCATCGGGAACGGCCTGGCGCTGATCCTGAGCGCCGGTTTTCTGGTCGCGATTCCGCAAAACATCGCCGGCATCATGGATGCTTTCCGGCAAGGCATGATCTCGGGTAACCTCGTCCTCGGCCATGCCGTGTTCTGGGTCGTGGCCGTTGTCGTGATCGTGCTCGTCGAAGGTGCGCGGCGAAATATCCAGGTCCGGTTTGCCGCACGCAACGTCGGCTCGCGGCAACTGCCGGCACGGGACGCGACGCTGTCGATCAAGCTCAACAACGCCGGGTTTTTGCTTCCGGCCACCGTGGCGCCCTGGATTTTCTTTCTGCCGCTTGCCTTTGCCGGCTTCGTCCTGGGCAGCGATCATCCGCTGGTCGCGGCGGCCTATCAGCATCTTCAGCTGGGCCAGCCGCTGCACATGATCCTGGTGTCGATCGCCGTGTTCGCGCTCGCCTTCATCTACACGGCCTATGTCGTCGATCCCGAGTACACGGCGAAATCCCTGGCGCAGCGTGACGGTATCATTCCCGGGGTCGCGCCCGGCGAGGCGACCGCTGCCCATCTCGATCGCGTCGTGTCATTGACGACGGTCGTCGGAGCCGTCTACCTGACTGCGTTGCAGTTGATTCCGGAGGTGTTCGAGCTTTACGGGATCGGACTGCCTTATAGTATGGTCGTCAATGGTGGTGCGGCGGTGGTAGTGGTTTGCACTGCTCTTGATATCAAAACACAGGTGCGCGACGTATCGCTCACCAATCCGGGGGGCGTACGCCGATGAGAATTATACTTCTGGGACCGCCGGGGTCGGGCAAGGGGACCCAGGCGCAGCTCTTGGTGCAGCGCTATGGCATCGTCCAGCTCTCGACCGGGGAGATGCTGCGTGCGGCGGTTGCGGCGGGAACGCCGGTCGGGCTGAAGGCCAAGGAGATCATGGCCAGCGGTGCTCTCGTGCCCGACGAGGTCGTGGTCGGAATCATCTCCGACCGGATCGACCAGCCGGACGCCCGCAACGGCTTCATCCTCGATGGTTTCCCACGCACCGTGCCGCAAGCCGAGGCGCTGGACGATCTGCTCAAGCAGAAGCACCTCAAGCTCGATGCCGTGATCGAGCTCCGCGTCAACGAGAGCGCGCTGCTGCACCGTGTCGAGACCCGCGTCGCCCAGATGCGTGAGCGAGGGGAGGAGGTCCGACTCGACGACACCCCGGAGGTCCTGACCAAGCGGTTGGCCAACTACCGCAACCAGACGGAACCGCTGATTCACTACTATTCCGAGCGGCGGAAGCTCTCGACCATCGACGGTATGATGGCCATCGACGAGGTCACCCGCGCCATCCATCGCCAGCTCCTGGCGCTGGGGGCGGTCGAGCCCGCTACCCGCGCCAAGAGCGTAGCCAAGGCGGCGCCGGCCAAAAAGGCGAGGGCGGCCAAGGCAGCGACCCCAAAGGCCGCCAAAAAGCCGGCGAAAACGGCCAAAAAGCCCGCCAAATCGACGAAAAAGGCCGCCAAGGCGGTGAAGGGCCCGAAGGCAGCCAAGAAGACTGTCAAGAAGGCCGGCAAGAAAGCCGGTAAGAAAGCCGGTAAGAAAGCAGCGAAAAAGGCCACCAAAAAGACCGCCAGGAAGGCGGTCAAAAAGGGTGCCAGGAAGGCTGCAAAAAAGGTCACGAAAAAGCGAGCCAAACGCTAGCAGCGGTTGACGAAAGCCCCCGGAATCCCCTAATAAGCCCCGCATCCAAGTCGGATAGTTTCAGACGATGCCGGGCCCCAGGAAGACCGGGGGTGGGCGTCGTGTTCGCGTTTGTGAACACCTGCCCGAGAAACATAAGCACTTAAGCCCGGTCCTGACGAGGATCGGCGACAGGAGAGAAGGCCGTGGCCCGTATTGCCGGCGTGAACATTCCCACCAACAAGCGCGTGCTGATCGCGCTCCAGTACATCCATGGCATCGGTCAGAAGATCGCCGGTGAGATCCTGGAGAAAGTGAAGATCCCCGTGGATCGTCGCGTCAATCAGCTCAGCGACGCTGAAGTGCTCCAGATCCGCGAAGTGATCGACCGCGACTATCTCGTCGAGGGCGACCTGCGCCGCGAAGTCGGCATCAACATCAAGCGTCTGATGGACCTCGGCTGCTATCGCGGCCTGCGTCATCGTCGCGGTCTGCCGGTGCGCGGCCAGCGCACCCACACCAATGCGCGCACGCGCAAGGGTCCGGCGAAGGCCATCGCTGGCAAGAAGAAGTAAGTTTTCGAATCTAACCACGGCGTGCGGCGAACAGGGGATGACCCGTTCGCTGCGCGCTTTTCGTTCCACAGGTGTAGCCGCTGGCATTACGGCGGCGTTTGAGATCTTCAGGAAAGGTACTCTATGGGCAAGGAAGCCACCCGCGTTCGTCGTCGTGAGCGCAAGAACATCGCCTCCGGCGTCGCGCATGTGAACTCGTCGTTCAACAATACGACCATCACCATCACCGACGCGCAGGGCAACACGATTGCCTGGTCCTCGGCCGGCACGATGGGCTTCAAGGGCTCGCGCAAGTCGACCCCGTACGCCGCGCAGGTTGCCGCCGAGGACGTGTCCAAGAAGGCGCAAGAGCACGGCATGCGCACGCTGGAAGTCGAAGTTGCCGGTCCCGGTTCGGGCCGCGAATCGGCGCTCCGCGCGCTTCAGGCCGCAGGCTTCACCGTCACCTCGATCCGCGACGTGACCACGATCCCGCACAACGGTTGCCGTCCGCGCAAGCGTCGTCGCGTTTGATTTCGACCGGTTGCGGGCGCATTGGCGCCCGCAATGACTTTTCTAAGAAGCCGCGGGAATGATCTGCGGCCTTTCTCCAACGCCAGTATTTGAACTTTCAAATGGACTGGCCTGTATGGGTGAAACAGTGACGATCCAGAAAAATTGGCAAGAACTGATTCGACCGAACAAGCTCCAGGTCACGCCCGGCAGCGATTCGAACCGTTTCGCAACCATCGTCGCCGAGCCGCTCGAGCGCGGCTTCGGCCAGACCCTCGGCAACGCGCTGCGCCGCATCCTGCTCTCCTCGCTCCAGGGCGCGGCAGTGCAGTCGGTGCACATCGACGGCGTGCTGCACGAGTTCTCCTCGATCGCGGGCGTCCGTGAGGACGTCACCGACATCGTGCTCAACATCAAGGACATCTCGATCAAGATGCAGGGCGAAGGCCCCAAGCGCATGGTCGTGAAGAAGTCCGGCCCGGGCGTCGTCACCGCCGGCGACATCCAGACCGTCGGGGACGTCGTGGTGCTCAATCCGGACCTGCAGATCTGCACCCTCGACGAGGGCGCCGAGATCCGCATGGAGTTCACCGTCGCCACCGGCAAGGGGTACGTGCCCGCCGAGCGCAACCGTCCCGAGGATGCGCCGATCGGCCTGATCCCGGTCGACAGCCTGTACTCGCCGGTCCGCAAGGTCTCCTACAAGGTCGAGAACACCCGCGAGGGCCAGATCCTCGACTACGACAAGCTGACCATGACGATCGAGACCAACGGCGCGATCTCGCCGGATGATTCGGTGGCTTACGCCGCCCGCATCCTGCAGGATCAGCTCAACGTGTTCGTCAACTTCGAAGAGCCGCGCAAGGAAGTCGCCCAGGAGATCATCCCGGACCTCGCCTTCAACCCGGCCTTCCTCAAGAAGGTGGACGAACTCGAGCTGTCGGTGCGTTCGGCCAACTGCTTGAAGAACGACAACATCGTCTACATCGGCGACCTCGTGCAGAAGAGCGAAGCGGAAATGCTCCGCACCCCGAACTTCGGCCGCAAGTCGCTGAACGAGATCAAGGAAGTGCTGGCCCAGATGGGTCTGCATCTCGGCATGGAAGTGCCGGGTTGGCCGCCGGAGAACATCGACGAGCTCGCCAAGCGCTTCGAGGATCACTACTGATCTGAATTCACCGTCGCGGCCGGATATCTCCGGCCGCGATTTTTATGGGCGAACGCAGGCAGCCCACCTGAGCAACATGTCCGACGAACCGTCGCGGCAGTATCGAACGAAGGAATAGTCACATGCGTCACGGCAAGGTTCATCGGAAGCTCAACCGCACTGCCGAGCATCGCCGCGCGATGTTCGCCAACATGTGCGCCGCGCTGATCAAGCACGAGCAGATCGTCACCACGCTGCCCAAGGCCAAGGAGCTTCGTCCGATCGTCGAGAAGCTCGTCACCCTCGGCAAGAAGGGCGGCCTCTCGATGCGCCGCCAGGCGATCTCCGAAATGCGCGACAAGGATCAGGTCAAGAAGCTGTTCGACGTCCTGGCGCCCCGCTACAAGGACCGCCAGGGCGGCTATACCCGCATCATCAAGGCCGGCTTCCGCTACGGCGACAACGCCGCGATGGCCGTGATCGAGTTCGTCGATCGCGACGTCGATGCCAAGGGCCAGGATTCCGGTCCGGTGCAGGAAAAGGAAGCCGAGGCGGCGTAAGCCGACCGGCTTTGAGGTTTTCGAAAGCGGCGCCCCTGGGCGCCGCTTTTTTGTATGGCGCGGCCATTTCTCAAGCTGCGCATCGTCTGATGAACGCGATGCCGGTCGGGGGCTTTCGATGAGGATGGTGTTGGGGATCGTGCTGGCGCTCGCGATGGCGCCGGCCTCCAGCGAGACGCTGGTCGAGCGCGGCGCCTATCTCGTCGGCAGTGTGATGGTCTGCCATAACTGCCACACGCCGCGCGGGCCGCAGGGCCCCGATCTCTCGCGTGCGCTCTCGGGCGGCAGCCAGGTCTTCGACGAGCCTCGGTTCAAGGTCTCCGGCTCCAACATCACGCCGGACAAGGACACCGGGATCGGCGGCTGGAGCGATGCCGAGCTGAAGCGGTTTCTGGTCAGCGGCAAGCGGCCCGATGGCACCAGGGTGGCGCCGATCATGCCGACGGCGTTCTACGACGTGCTGACGGCGCGCGATCTCGACGCGCTCACGGCGTATCTGCGCTCGGTGCCGGCGGTGCGCCACGAGGTGCCGGCGCCGGAATACAGGATGGCGTCGAAGCCGGAGACACCGACCTATGCCGGCAAGCAGGCGAGCGAGGCCGAACTGGGCGACCCGCTGGCGCGCGGCCGATACCTGCTGACCATTGCCCATTGCCTGGAGTGCCACACGCCGGAGGGACCGTCCGCCGTGCACGATTTCGCCGGCGCGAGCGGTAAGGGCGGCCGCACCTTCAAAGGACCGTGGGGCGAGTCCGTCTCCGCCAACATCACCTCCGATCCCGCCGCCGGCCTTGGCCGGTGGAGCGACGAGGAAATCAAACGTGCGATTACGCAAGGCATCGCGCGCGACGGACACAAGCTCAAGCCGCCGATGGCCTATGCTGCCTATGCCGGCATGACGGCGCAGGATCTCGATTCCATCGTCGCCTTTCTCAGAACACTGCCGCCGCGGAGTTAACTCCTCACGCGTCGGTGAGGGACGATTGAAGCTGCTTATGCAGCGCACGATATCTCCGTCAGCGTCAATGGAGATGATTCATGAAGATCGACCTTTCCGGAAAAACCGCTCTCGTTACCGGCTCGACTGCCGGCATCGGCCATGCCATCGCCAAAGGCCTGGCGGCGTCCGGCGCCAGCGTCGTGATCAACGGCCGCGGTCAGGACAAGGTCGATGCGGCCGTGCGCAAGCTGGCAGGGACGGG
Source organism: Bradyrhizobium sp. AT1 (assembly GCF_001590795.1). Lineage (GTDB taxonomy): Bacteria > Pseudomonadota > Alphaproteobacteria > Rhizobiales > Xanthobacteraceae > Bradyrhizobium. The sequence continues at coordinate 1,492,166 of NZ_JXDL01000001.1, read as the reverse complement.
TGGCAAGGTCCGCGGCGTCGCCGCCGACGTCTCGACCGCCGCGGGCTGCAAGGCGCTGGTCGCGGCGCTGCCAAGCGTCGACATCCTCATCAACAATGCCGGCATCTTCGAGCCCAAGGACTTCTTCGAGATTCCGGACGAGGACTGGAGCCGCTTCTTCGAGGTCAACGTGATGAGCGGCGTGAGGCTGTCGCGGGCCTACATGAAGGGCATGATCGAGCGCAATTGGGGCCGCATCGTCTTCATCTCATCGGAGTCCGGGCTCAACATTCCCGTCGAGATGATCCACTACGGCATGAGCAAGACGGCCCAGCTCTCGGTGGCGCGGGGTCTCGCGCAGCTCACCCGCGGCACCGGCGTCACCGTCAATTCCGTGCTGCCGGGCCCGACCATGTCGGAAGGCGTCGAGACCTTCGTGAAGGATCTCGCGAAACAGAACGGCCAGTCCGTGGACGAGGCCGCCGCCAATTTCGTCAAGCAGCATCGCCCGAGCTCCCTGATCCAGCGTTTTGCCAGCGTCGACGAGATCGCCAACATGGTGGTCTATGTCGCCTCGAAGGAAGCCTCCGCCACCAACGGCGCGGCGTTGCGGGCGGAAGGCGGCATCGTCAATACGATCGCCTGAGGTCGCTCATGGCTGCCTACGTGATTTCCGAGGTCGAGATGCGGGATCAGGCCGCAATGGAGGCCTATCGCGCGCTCGCGGCGCAGACCATCGCTCAATATGGCGGCCGCTATCTCGCGCGCGGTGGCGCCACCGAATTGGTGGAGGGCGGCCCGCCGGCGAAAACCATCATCATGGTGGAGTTTCCCTCGATGGCTCGCGCGCGGGAATGGTACGCTTCGCCCGAGTATGCCGAAGCGCTCAAGCTGCGGGAGACCGCATTGGAGCGGCGACTCATGTTCGTGGAGGGTGTGGTTCCAGCCTAGCTGATCTGCCCACTTGTCGCTTCATTTCGGAGCACAAGGCGCTTAAACGGCGTTTATGCTCTGGTCCCTGTCTACGCGCCACAAACGTCTGTTCAGGCTGACTTCCGCGCGATGGCAGCGGCAGGCGATCTTCCTGCTCGGTGGCATCGGGGTTGGCGCAGCGGCGGTGGGGCTGGCGCAGCTTGCCGATCTAGCTCAGCAAGCTTTCGTGCTGCTGCTGGCGAAGTCGCGCTACGCCGTGCTGGCGGTGACCCCGCTCGGCTTCATGCTGTCGGCCTATCTGACCATCCGGCTGTTTCCCAACGCGCAGGGCAGCGGCATTCCACAGGCGATCGCCGCACGCCATCTGACCGATCAGAGGGCACGCGAGAGTCTGGTCTCGATTCGGATTGCGGTCGGAAAAGTGATCCTCACTCTGTTCGGTCTGCTGTGTGGCGCCTCCGTCGGCCGGGAAGGGCCCACGGTTCAGGTCGGTGCGTCCATCATGTTCGCGCTCGGCCGCGTCTCGCCGCGCCGCCAGCCGGGCTTGATCCTGGCCGGCGCCGCAGCAGGCGTCGCCGCAGCGTTCAACACGCCGCTGGCCGGCATCGTTTTCGGCATTGAAGAGATGAGCCGCGCGTTTGAGACCCGCACCTCCAGCCTGATCATTGCGGCCGTGATCGCGGCTGGTCTGACCTCGCTGGCTCTGGCGGGCAATTACGCGTATTTCGGCAGCAGCACGATGTCGCTGGCGCCTGGCACGGACTGGCTGGCCGTTCCGCTCTGTGGCGTGGTCGGCGGCCTCGCGGGCGGCATCTTCAGCCGCATCGTCATCGCGATGGCGCGCGGGTTCAAGAATCCGCTCGGACGCGCGATCAAAGGGCATCCGCTCTGGTTCGCATTCGCGTGCGGCATCGCTGTCGCGATCTGCGGCCTGGTGTCCGGCGACACGATCTACGGCACCGGCTATGAGCAGGTGAAGACGGCGCTGGAGCATGGCTCGTCATTGCCGCAGGATTTCGGCGTGCTCAAGCTCCTCGCGACGACCTTTGCCGCGATCAGCGGCATACCGGGCGGCATTTTCTCGCCGTCGCTGGCCGTCGGTGCCGGTATCGGCAGCAACATCGCCTCGCTCTTCCACGACGCGCCGCTCGGCGCGATCATGCTGCTCGGCATGGTCTCGTACTTTGCCGGCGTGGTGCAGGCGCCGATCACGGCGTTCGTGATCGTGACCGAGATGACGGACAATCACGGCATGGTCGTGCCGTTGATGGCGGCCGCGCTGATTGCGCACGTGACCTCGCGGATGATCTGCGAGGAAGGCATCTATCACGCACTGGCAAAGGGCTTTGTCGAGCGGACGGCGCGTCCGCCTGAAGCGAAGGCGCCGCACGCTTCGCGCTAAAGCCTACCACCCCTCCAGCACGATCTTGCCGCGCGACTTGCCGCTCTCGAGCAGCGCGTGCGCGCGCTTGAGGTTGGCGGCGTTGATCGTGCCGAAGGTCTGGTCGAGCGTGGTGCGCAATACGCCCTTGTCGATGAGGTCGGCGACGTCGTTCAACAGATGATGCTGCGCGATCATGTCCGCCGTCTGGAACGAGGACCGCGTGAACATCGATTCCCAGTGGACCGAGATCGCCTTGCCCTTGAAGGTGCTCATGGTGAACTCCGGGGGATCGTCGATCAGGCCGAACTTGCCCTGCGGCGCCATGAAGTCGGCGATCGCCTTGTAGTGCTGATCGGTGAAGGTGAGGCTCGCCACCAGCGCGACCGGAGGAAGCTTCAGCTTCTCGATCTGCTCCTTCATCGGCTTGCCGTGGTCGATCACCGCATGCGCGCCGAGATCGAGACACCATTTCTGCGAGTCCGGCCGCGTCGCGGTCGCAACCACCGTGAGACCAGTGAGGCGGCGGGCAAGCTGGATCAGGATCGAGCCGACGCCGCCGGCGCCGCCCGTGATCAGCAGCGTGCGTGGGTCGACGCTCTTGCCGGGTACCGCGCCGAGCCGGTCGAACAGCAGCTCCCATGCGGTGATGGAGGTGAGGGGAAGCGCGGCGGCCTGCGCGAAGGACAGGCTCTTCGGCTTGAGGCCTGTGATGCGCTCGTCGACCAGATGGAATTCGGCGTTGGTGCCCTGGCGCAGGATCGAGCCGGCATAAAACACCTCGTCGCCCGGCTTGAACAGCGTGACCTCGGGCCCGACCGCATCGACCACGCCGGCCGCGTCGTAGCCCAGGATCTTGGTCTCGCCCTCTGGCGGAGCAGCGCGCTTGCGCACCTTGTAGTCGACCGGATTGGCCGAGATCGCCTTCACGGCGACGCGGATGTCGCGTCCCTTGGGCTCGGGTTTTGCGGTCTCGAAATCGATCAGCGAATCCGCGTCCTCGATCGGAAGCGATTTCTTGTAGCCGACGGCCTTCATGGCTTGTCTCCATCAGATGGCGCAAGGCTTTGGCATGGGCGCCTGACCTGCTAACTGTCCCGCTAGCTCCGATTTGGCAAGTACTGTAAATTCGGGGATATAGTCCCTGTTTGTATACTATTGGGAAAACACGCATGAAACGGCGCGATTTTGCCCGGCGCCCGGGCTGCTCGGTCGAGGCGACGCTGGACCTGATCGACGGCAAGTGGAAGGGCGTGATCCTCTATCACCTGCAGAGCGGCACCCAGCGCTTCGGCGAGCTGCGCCGCCGGATGCCCGGCATCACCCAACGCATGCTGACAAAACAGCTTCGTGCGCTGGAGGAGGATAAGCTCGTCATCCGCAAGGTCTATGCCGAGGTGCCACCGCGGGTGGAGTATTGTCTCTCCGAGCTCGGCGAGAGCCTCAAGCCGGTGATCGACATCCTGAAGGCCTGGGGCGAGAGTCACCAGCAGCGGCTGTCCTGCGCGCCGCCGCCGGTGGTGGTGAGGAAGCCGAAGCGCGCGGCGTAATTCCAGCATTGGTCCCGGGCTCGCGCTTGCGCGCGCCCGGGGATGACGGGAGATGTTAGAACGCGAACTGCGTCCGCATCGCGACCGCGTCGAACTTCGAGCCGACATTGGCGGTCGAGACCGGTGAAGCCTGCCGCGACACCGTGCCATGCAGATAGTCGAGCATGAAGCGGACGTTGCCGTTGACGTACCAGTTGAGCGCTGCGGTGTAGACGGTCTGCCGCCCGCCGGCGATCCCGGTCGCTGTGCCCAGCTGATTGTTGAGGTCGACCGTCGAGAACCGTCCCGCGATTTCCCACGCGCCCCAGCCGCCGCCTTCGAGCGAAAACGGGTGCGCCGGCTTGACGCCGCCATAGGCCGCGTTCGCGGCGTTGTAGCTGCGGCCTTCGCCTGTCAGCACGTAGCCGGCCTGCGCATAGCCGCCCTGGAATTTCAGGCTGGGTGCGCCGACCAGCGGGACGCCGGTGTTGGCGGTTCGGTCGATATTGTACCAGAAGTACTCGCCCTGAACGATGAACGGACCATAGGTCGCCGCCGCTTCGACGCTGTAGACCTGCGCGCCCGAGGCATTGGCGATCGCGCCGGTCGAGATCAGCGTGGTCGGATCGAGACGCAGTTCCGGGCGATCGCTGAGCGTGACGGTTTGCGTGTTGGCGATGAGGTTGCGCGGCGGCTGGATCAGCCACTGGGCGTCGGCGCCGATATGCACCGAATAGTCCTTGCCGCTGATGGGGTTGCCGGCAACGCGCGCGACGGCGCCATATTGCTCGCTGGTGCCCGCCGGCGCCGCGCTCGAAGCCGAGTGGATCGCCCCGGTCGACGGCCCCGTGACATAGCCGCCGATCCAGAGCTGGTCGTTGTACCAGCGCGTACCGGCCGCGGAGCGGAAATCGCCGGCGGCGATATTGGTGGCGATGATACCGGCCGAGGCGCGCTCCATGAACATGATGTCGTTGGAGCTGGTGGCCTCGTCGAGCGTGTAGGGCAGGTCCATGATGCCGGCTTCGACCGCCATCTTGCCGCCGAACGGCTTCAAGCCGGTATAGCTGAGATAGGCGTTTTCGACGCCGGAGACGCCGCCGCCCGGCAGTGAGCCTGGCGCCGCGCCGCCAAAGCCGTCGGACGAGCCGCCGAAATCGTAGATGAGCGCGAAGTTCCAGTCGTTGAGAAACTTGCCGGTGACGCCGATGCGGGCGCGGCGCACGTTCTGGCCACTGTCGAGCTTCTGCGGCACGGTGGCGGCTGTGTTGGGACGATAGTCGTAGCCGCCGACATCGTAGTGCACGCGGCTGGTGATGGCGACGCAATTGGCCTGGTCGGCGGTGCAGATGGTGGGCCGGTTGTTCGGCATGGTCACGACCACGCCGGACGCCGGTGCCGGGCCCTTGACCGGGATCGCCGCGTTTGCGTTGGCCACCACCGCCTTCTCCTCCGAGCGCGCCTCAGCCTTCGCCTTCGCCTCCGCCTTTGCCTCGGCCTTGGCCTTCGCCGTCGCGGCCGTGTTCGCCGCGGTCTGGCTCTGGAGTTTGTCGAGCTTCTGCTCCAGCATCTTCAGCTGCTGCTTGAGCAGCGCGATCTCCTGCTCGCTGCTGTTTGCCGATTGAGCCCGGGCCTGCGAGGCCGCCAGCACGCCGGCGAGGCCCATCGCCGTGGCCGCGATCAATGTCCTGCTCACGTTCACACCTCCATCGTTTGACGAAACTTCCCCAAGTCGAACGCGGGAGAGCCTAGGTATGATCGATGACTGCCCCGCGACGCTGCGTCCCGTTGACCGGGTTCCCGATGATGCAAATTCGTCGCAACCGAATCCACTCGGCTCCACAATGCGGGATGATGCATTTGATGCCAATCGAGCCTTCCAGCGAATTGCCGATTCGCACGCCGAGCTTGCATTCCGGGCACACCGGCAAGGCGGCCGAATTGCCGCCCGGCGCCCTTCTATTGGCTGCCGAAAACGCCTATATTCCATCGTCTTTTCCGAGAGGTATGAATGTTTCGATCGACCTGGACCGCCGTCGTCACGGCGGTGTGCATAGCGCTTTCGTCCAACTTCAATCCGGCCGCGGCGCAGGACCGCCGGGTGCCGTCCTCGCCGGCCGAGCTGCGGCTGTCCTACGCGCCGATCGTGCAGCGGGTGCAGCCGGCCGTGGTCAACGTCTATGCCGCCAAGGTGGTGCAGAACCGCAACCCGCTGCTCGATGATCCGATCTTCCGCCGCTTCTTCGGTGTGCCGGGCCAGCAGCCCGAGCAGATGCAGCGCTCGCTCGGTTCCGGCGTCATCGTCGATGCCTCCGGCCTCGTCGTCACCAACGTGCACGTCATCGAGGGCGCGGACCAAGTGAAGGTGTCGCTGTCGGACAAGCGCGAGTTCGAGGCCGAGATCCTGCTGAAGGATTCCCGCACCGATCTCGCCGTCCTCCGTCTGAAGGACACCAAGGAGAAATTCCCGACGCTGGACTTCACCAATTCCGACGAGCTGCTGGTCGGCGACGTCGTGCTCGCGATCGGCAATCCCTTCGGCGTCGGCCAGACCGTGACCCACGGCATCATCTCGGCGCTCGCGCGCACGCAGGTCGGCATCACCGACTACCAGTTCTTCATCCAGACCGACGCGGCGATCAATCCCGGCAATTCCGGCGGTGCGCTGGTCGACATGAGCGGCAAGCTCGCCGGGATCAACACCGCGATCTATTCGCGCTCCGGCGGCTCGCAAGGCATCGGCTTTGCAATTCCCTCCAACATGGTTCGCGTCGTCGTCGCCTCTGCCAAGAGCGGCGGCAAGGCGGTGAAGCGTCCCTGGCTCGGGGCAAAATTGCAGGCGGTGACGCCCGAGATCGCCGAGAGTCTCGGTCTGCGCTCGCCAACCGGCGCGCTGGTCGCGAGCGTGGTGTCGAACGGCCCCGCGGCGAAGGCCGGCTTGAAATCCTCCGATCTCATCACTGGGATCGATGGCCAGACCGTGGATGATCCCAACGCGTTCGACTATCGCTTCGCCACCCGTCCGCTCGGCGGCACCGCGCAGATCGACGTGCAGCGCGGCGGCAAACCGCTCAAGCTGACGATCGCGCTGGAGACGGCGCCCGATACGGGCCGCAACGAGCTGGTCGTCACCGCGCGATCGCCGTTCCAGGGCGCGAAAGTCTCGACCATCACGCCTGCGGTCGCCGACGAGCTGCATCTTGATGCCGACACCGAAGGCGTCGTGATCACCGATCTCGGCGGCGACAGCGCAGCCGCGAATGTCGGCTTCCAGAAGGGCGATATCATCCTCGCGGTCAACAACGTGAAGATCAGCAAGACTGGCGACCTCGAAAAGGCGGCCGGTGAGCGCCCGCGAATCTGGCGCATCACGCTGGTGCGCGGCGGTCAGCAGATCAACGTCACGCTAGGCGGATGAGTCCGAAGCGGCCACAAACGCCAACTCTCTTTGCCGCGGCGGGGCTCGACCACGAGGCTCCGCATCCGCTGCCGGACCGGCTGCGCCCGCGCACGCTGTCGGAAGTCGTCGGCCAGGACCACATCCTCGGCCCCGATGGCGCGCTGACGCGCATGCTGGAGACGCGCACGCTGGGATCCCTGGTGTTCTGGGGACCGCCCGGCACCGGCAAGACCACGGTGGCGCGGCTGCTGGCGGATGCGACCGACCTGCATTTCGAGCAGATCTCCGCGGTGTTCTCCGGCGTTGCCGATCTGAAGAAGGCCTTCGATGCCGCCCGCGCACGCCGCGAGATGGGCAAGGGCACGCTGCTGTTCGTCGACGAGGTGCACAGGTTCAATCGCGCCCAGCAGGATTCGTTTCTGCCGGTGATGGAAGACGGCACGGTGGTGATGGTCGGCGCTACCACCGAGAACCCGTCCTTTGAGCTCAATGCGGCGTTGCTCTCTCGCGCGCGCGTGCTGGTGTTCCGCTCGCTCGATGCCGCCGCGATCGAAAAGCTGTTCACGCATGCCGAGGAGGTCGAGGGCCGCAAGCTGCCGCTCGATGACGAGGCGCGCGCGGTGCTGGTGCGCATGGCCGACGGCGATGGCCGCGCGTCGCTGACGCTCGCCGAAGAGGTCTGGCGCTCGGCGCGGGCGGACGAGATTTTCAACGCTGCGCAATTGCAGGACATCCTGCAGCGCCGCGCGCCGATCTACGACAAGTCGGCCGACGGCCATTACAATTTGATCTCGGCGCTGCATAAATCGGTGCGCGGCTCCGATCCCGATGCCGCGCTCTACTATCTCTGCCGCATGTTCGATGCTGGCGAGGATCCGCTGTTCCTGGCCCGCCGCGTCGTGCGCATGGCGGTGGAGGACATCGGGCTTGCCGATCCGCAGGCGCTCGTCATCGCCAACGCAGCGAAGGACGCCTTCGATTTCCTCGGCCATCCCGAAGGCGAACTCGCGATCGCCCAGGCCGTGGTCTATCTCGCCACCGCGCCGAAATCGAACGCGGTCTACACCGCCTTCAAGGCTGCGATGCAGACCGCAAAGCACGGCGGCTCGCTGCTGCCGCCAAAGCACATCCTGAATTCGCCGACCAAGCTGATGAAGTCGGAAGGCTACGGCGCGGCCTACGAATACGACCACGACGCCCCAGACGCCTTCTCCGGCCAGGACTACTTCCCGGAAGCCCTCGGCCGCCAGACCTTCTACGACCCGCCCGAACGCGGCTTCGAGCGCGAGATCCGCAAGCGGCTGGATTACTGGGCCAAGCTGCGCAAGGAGCGGGGCGGGAAGTAGGCATTCCTGGCGAATTTACTATTTACGTAACTCGTAAATCCTGCTAACGGATGCACATGATCGTCAGCTACCGCGACAAGCGTACGGAGCGATTTGCAGCTGGCCAGCACGTCAAGGAATTCTCGGGATTTGCCCGCCAGGCAGAGACTCGCCTCGATCGATTGGACGCGGCAACGAGCTTAGCCGACTTGGCGGCATTGCCCGGTAATCGGCTGGAGACCTTGAAGGGCGATCGTGTAGGACAATTCTCGATCCGAATCAACGATCAATGGCGGATCTGCTTCGTTTGGTCAGAGGGATCGCCAGGTCCAACCGATGTAGAGATCGTCGACTATCACTGAAGGAAGCTCATGCCCCGCACGCCCATTCATCCCGGCGAACAGCTCGCCGAAGAACTGCGCGAACTCGGCATCACGGCCGCGGAGCTGTCGCGTCAGATCGACGTGCCGGTCAATCGCATCACCGGCATCATCAACGGCCAGCGCGGTATCACCGCCGACACCGCGCTGCGCCTTGGTCATTGGTTTGGCACCAGCCCGCAATTCTGGATGAACCTGCAACAGCAATATGAGCTGCGGCTGGCGGAGAAGGAGGTCGGCGCGCAGGTTGCGTCGCTGCCCCGCCGCGCCAGCGCGCAGTCGACACGCAAGCTTGGAAAGACCGCATGAGCCGCCGCATCAAGAGAATGAATCCCAAGCCTCGCGATCGCGACGAGCGCAAGGAGGCGCGCCCGTTCAAGGCAGGGAGCGCGAAGAAGGCCGGGCCGCGCCCGGGCGGCAAACCCAGTGGTAAGCCCAGCAGCAAGCCGCCGCGCTTTGCGGGCGAGCGTGCCGAGCGGCGTCCGCCCAAAGCCAGGCTGGAGAAGGCTGAATTCGAAAGGACTGCGCCCGAAAAATCCGTTGAGCCGCTGCTGCCGACCAAGGTGCAGACCGTCAAGGTGAGCGCCGACGAGAACAACATGCGCGTCGACCGCTTCCTCGAAGCGCGTTTTCCCGGCCTGTCGTTCTCCCACATCCAGCGTGTCGTCCGAAAAGGCGAGCTGCGCGTCGACGGCAAACGCGTCGACAGCAAGGATCGTCTGGAGGAGGGGCAGAGCGTCCGCATTCCGCCGCTGAAGCTGGACGCGCCGAAGGTCGTCGGCGAGCTCTCGGAAGCCGCGCAGAAGACGCTCAAGGCGCTGAAGGAGATGACGATCTACGAGGACGACGACGTTCTCGTTCTGAACAAGCCCGCCGGCCTTGCGGTGCAGGGCGGCTCGGGCATGACGCGTCACATCGACCAGATGCTTGAGGTGATGCGCGATTCCAAGGGCCAGAAGCCGCGCCTCGTGCACCGCATCGACCGCGAGACGTCGGGCTGTCTGCTGATCGCCAAGACGCGCTTTGCCGCCTCGCATCTGACCGGCGCCTTCCGCTCGCGGTCGGCGCGAAAGACCTATTGGGCGCTGGTGCCGGGCCTGCCGAAGCCGAAACAGGGCCGCATCTCGACTTTCCTTGCCAAGGAGGAGACCGAGGACGACACCATCATGCGCATCGCCGAGCACGGCGACGAGGGCGCCAGCCATGCGGTGACGTATTACGCGGTGGTAGAAACCGCCGGCAACAAGCTGACCTGGGTGTCGCTCAAGCCGGTGACGGGCCGCACGCATCAGCTCCGCGCTCACATGGCCCATATCGGGCATCCCATCGTCGGCGATCCCAAATATTTCAACATCGAGAACTGGCAGCTGCCGGGCGGCCTGCAGAACCGGCTGCATCTGCTCGCGCGACGCATCGTCATCCCGCACCCGCGCGGCGGCGTGATCGACGCCACCGCGCCGCTGCCGCCGCACATGCAGCAGTCGTGGAATCTGCTCGGGCTCGATGCCAGCCGGTTCGACCCGATCGAGAACGCGCCGGAGGAGTAGGGGCTGGTGCGCCAAACACTCGGTGTCATCGCCCGCCTTGTGCGCAGTTGCGCACTGGGGCGGGCGATCCAGTATTCAAGAGGCCAACGTTTGAGGGCCCGCTCTCACGATGTCCGCCGCGGCGTACTGGATGCCCCGGTCAAGCCGGGGCATGACAGCGGTCACTAATTCCGAAACTGCTCCAGAAACATCCGCAGACTGTCATGCGGGCTCTCGACATCCGTGATCAACCAACCCTCCGGTCCGTTGACGACGATGAAGTTCAGCGTCACGGGCTTGCCGCGATTGTCGAAATTCGCCGCGACGTAGGTCTTGTCGTATTGCCTGCGAACGACAGCGATGGCGATCGGGCCGAGCTTCCAGCTCTGGCTTTGCACCAGGAAGTCGTAGGGCTCGGCCCGCGGCGCGGACCAGGCCTTGCGCAGGGCCGGATCGAAGAATTGCCGGGCGGTCGCCGTATCCCGCGGCAGTCCTTTGGACAGCGCCGGCGCGCCGTCGCCGTAATGGGCGTAGACGTTGCGGACCAATGATTCCGGGGTGCGAAAGCCGGCCTCCGCCGCGGCCAGCCAAAGCCCGGCGAACAGGGCCGCAATGCCCGCAAGTTCCCTCATGCCGCTGCTCGCTTTATCGGCCACGGATCTTATCTTAAAAGCCTAGCATCCAGCGACCGGGGCCGAAACGAAATGCGTGAACTGTTCGAAGAAGCGGGACAGACCCCATCCGATCCGCAAGGCGCGATCCGGCGGGCCGCGCGCCCGCCGCAGCGCAAGCGCTTTTACAAGGAGGCCGGTGTCACTGAGGCCGAGGGCGGCTTCGCCATCACCCTCGACGGCAAGCCGATCCGCACGCCCTCCGGCCGTCAGGTGGTGATGCCCTCACGCGCACTGGCTGATGCCGTGGCTGCGGAATGGGCGGCTCAGGGCGAGAGCATCGATCCCGTGAGCATGCCGCTGACGCGGATCGCCAACAGCGTCGTGGAGGGCGTCGTCGATCGCGTCGAGCTCGTCGCCGAGGACCTCGCAAAATATCTCGAGTCCGATTTGGTGTTCTATCGCGCCGGCCATCCGGAAGGGCTTGTCGCCCGCGAGGCCGCGCATTGGGATCCCGTGGTGTTCTGGGCCGCGGAGGCGCTTGGAGCGCATTTCATCCTGTCCGAGGGCGTCATGCATGTGAAGCAGCCGGATGAGGCGCTTCAGGCCGCGCGCGCCGCGCTGCCCGCCGATGCCTGGTCGGTCGCCGCGCTCCACGTGGTGACGACCCTGACCGGCTCGGCGCTGCTGGCCTTGGCATTGGCCCATGG
>NZ_JXDL01000001.1:1473478-1479620 GCF_001590795.1 Bradyrhizobium sp. AT1 | reverse complement strand
GGCCAAATCTGGGCCGCCGCCCATGTCGACGAGGACTGGAACATCGAGCATTGGGGCGTGGACGAGGAGGCAGCTCGCCGCCGGGCCACGCGGGCACGGGATTTCGACGCCGCCGTGGCGGTCTTGACGGCTGTGAACGAGCCCGCGGCCAAAGGTCCTTAACGAGAGGTTTACGACGCCGGCGTTACGGTGGGGGGCGTACTCCCCCTCCCGTGCTTCGTTGGGCCCCCATAAGATGCCGACGCCGGTCACGTCCATCCTTCCCGTCAGCGCCCCCAGCCCCGCGGCTGGTGCGACGACGCCCGACCTCGTGCTTCAGGCCGGCAGCGTCGTCGATGCCAGGGTCGTCAGCGTGATGGCCGACAATCTGGTGCGGATCGCGATCGCCAACCTCTCGATGGACGTGATGTCGGAGGTCTCGCTGACGCCGGGGCAGAATCTCCAGCTCGCGGTATCGCAGAACGACGGCACCATCCGCCTCGCAATATTGGGCGGAGCAGGCGAGGCGGCTACCGATCAGATCACGCTGACGCCGCGTGCGGCTTCGCTGGTGGACGGCCCGCCGCTGGCGACGTTTGCGGGCGCGACGCGCAATACGCTGACGCCGTTGGAGCAGGCCGCCGTCACCACGGCCTCGGCCGAGGCGGTGACGAAGCAGGGCAGCCAGGCGCCGCTCTTCGCCAATCTGGCCTCCGTCGTCACCGGCAGCAATCTGCCGGCGGGGCTGAAGCAGGCGGTGCTCGACGTGCTGGCGCAACAGACGCCGCTCGACACCGGCCTCGAGGGTGGTGATATCGAATCCGCATTCCAGAAATCCGGCCTGTTCCTCGAAGCCTCGCTCGCGGCGGGCACGAGGCCATCCGCAGGCGCGACGCCGGATCTGAAGGCCGCGCTGCTGGTGCTGCGCCAGACGCTGGCAACGCTCGAGACCGCCGCACCGCAAGGCACTGCGATTCCAACTGCGTCCGCGGCGACACCGCAAGCCGCCGCCGCGCCGGCTCAGCTTGCAGGTGAGGCCGCGCAAACGGCATCGCCGTCGACCGCTCCCGAAAGCGCTCAACAATTGCAGCCGCGCAACGCCAATTTCGCCGCGGCCGTGCTGGCCGACGTCGCCGGCAGCGCTCCGCAGGCCGCGATGCCGCGCATGTCCGCGGGCCTTGCCGCGAGCTTGCTGCAGGAGGTTACGCAGAACCTGCCGCGCCTGACCGGCAACGTCCCGGGTTCCAACAAGGCGGTGCCCGACGGCCATATCGTCGAGGCCGCCGCGCGCGCGACGCCACCGCCGTTTCGCGGCGCGCTGCCGGCGCCGCAATCCATTGCCTCGCCATCGCTCGCGCCGGACACGCCGCTCTCCGCAACGGTGCATCGCCTGCTCGACGACACCGATGCCGCGATCGCGCGGCAGACCCTGCTCCAGGTTGCTTCGCTTCCCGATCGCACCGATGCCAGCGGCCACCGCGTCGATCCCACGGTGCCGCAGTGGAATTTCGAGATTCCATTCGCGACGCCGCAAGGCACCGCGATGGCGCAGTTCGAGATCTCGCGCGACGGCGGCAATGAATCCGCCGATCCCGCCAAGCAAGCTTGGCGCGCGCGCTTCACGCTCAATGTCGAGCCGGCCGGCCCGGTGCATGCGTTGATCACGCTGAACGGCGACAAGACGTTCGTGCGGATGTGGGCGGAGCGGCCGGCGACCGCGCAGCAGCTCCGCGCCGGTATCGGTGAGCTCAACCAGGCCCTGGTGAGGGCCGAGCTCACGCCCGGCGACATCCTGGTTCGCGACGGCACGCCGCCGCAACCGGCACCGGCCCGCGCCGGCCACTTCCTGGATCGCGCCACATGAGCGATCCATCCAAGCTCGCGATCGCCCTGCACTACGAGAAGGGGTCTGGCGCGCCTGTCGTCGTCGCCAAGGGCAAGGGCACGATCGGCGAAAAGATCGTCGAGATCGCCAAGGCCCACGACATCCCGATCGAGGAAAACGAGGTCTTGGCCGGCGCGCTGTCCAAGGTCGAGCTCGGCGAGGAGATCCCGCCGGACCTCTACAAGGCCGTCGCCGAGGTCCTGGTGTTCGTGCTGCGGCTGTCGGGCCGGGGGCGGTAGGTCCTACCTGTCATCGTTTCACCATGGAGCGTCTGCATGGTCGCGGCCGCTTTCATCAGTCAATGGACATCGCTCTTGCTCACCCGCCGCTCCACTCTCGGCCTTCTTGCCGCATCTGCCATCCTGCCGCAGCGCGCGCTCGCCCACGTCGCACCGCCGCGCAACGAGATCCGCGACAGTCTCGCAAAGCGCTTCACCGACCTCGGCACATCAGGCACCTTCGTCGGCTACAAGGTCGAGGATTATCTGATCGTCGCCAGCGACAAGGAGCGCTCGGGCGAGGGCAAGCTCCCGGCCTCGACCTTCAAGATCGCGAATTCGCTGATCGCGCTCGAGACCGGAGTGGTCGGCGATCCCGACAAGGACGTGTTCGCCTGGGACGGCGTGAAGCGTCCGATCGAGGCCTGGAACAAGGATCACACGCTGCGCAGCGCGATCGCTGTCAGCGCGGTGCCGGTCTATCAGGAGATCGCGCGGCGCATCGGGCAAGAGCGCATGCAGAAATATGTCGACGAGTTCGACTACGGCAATCGCGATATCGGCGGTGGCATCGACCAGTTCTGGCTCACCGGGAATTTGCGCATCGATCCGGTCGAGCAGATCGATTTCGTCGATCGGCTGCGCCGCCGCGCGCTGCCGGTCAGCAAGCGCAGCCAGGATCTGGTCGCTGACATTCTGCCGGTGACCAAGGTGGGCGAGACCGTCATTCGCGCCAAGTCGGGCCTGCTCGGTGCGGAGCGCGGCGAGCCTTCGCTCGGCTGGATGGTCGGCTGGGCCGAGAAGGGCGAGGCGCACACGGTGTTCGCGCTCAACATGGATTGCAAGGAGCCGCGCCTCATCGGCGAGCGCATGCCGTTGACGCAGGCCTGCCTTACCGAGATCGGCGCGATCTAGCGAGCGCGCCTGCGTCTCTCTCAACGTCATTGCGAGAAGCTCGCGACAAAACTGCGAAGCAATTTTGCGCTGATGCGCCGAAGCAATCCAGAGTCTTTCCGTTGAGGCAGTCTGGAGTGCTTCGCTGCGCTCGCAATGACGGGGCGGCGAGGACGCTGCTCTCATGCCCTAACCCAGCTTGAATAACGCCTGCAAGAACTCCTCCACCGCCTTGCGCGCCTCCGCGGCCGTCTTCGGATTGCCGCCGACATGCGGGTTCAGCTCGACGCAGGAATCCTTGTAGGTGAAGGGCGCATTGGTCTCCCCATTCATCAGCACGCCGCCGTCGCCCTCTTTGATACGGCAATTACGCACGGTCTGCGCATTGGCCGACACCGCAACGGTGCTGACGCCGAGCAGGCCGCTGTCGAATCCGTGCGCACTGTCAGGGTATTCGGTCAGCACCACGTCGCGGCCCGCGGCCTTGAGCCGTTCGACGAACGCCTTGCAGCTCTTGACGGGATTGTAGTCGTCGGGCGTGCCGTGGAAGATGCGGATCGGGCGCGCGGCGACCTCGCTATCGCCGACGTACGTCGTCGAGCAGTCCGGATAGAACGGGACGTACGCCGCGAACTGGATGCCCGACTTGTTCCAGAGCTTGTGGAAGCGCTCGAGGCTTGCATAGAGCGTCGCCTGTCCGCCGCGGGAAAAGCCCATCAGCACGATGCGATCAGGATCGACGCGCGGGTGCTTCGCCAGGATCTCCAGCGAACGGTGGATGTCGATGATCAGATTGAGCCGGCCGAGCAGCGCCTGGTTCGGCCCGACCACCGTCAGCCCGCGGCCGGTGAAGCCGTCGATCACGAAGGTCGAGATGCCCATGGCGTTGAAGGCGTGCACCCAGGCTTCCGTGGTGGCGCCGACGCCGCTCGAGCCGTGCATCAGCACCACGACGGGGAGCTTACCGGTCCCTTGCGCGAAGCGGAATTCGCCGGCGACCGTCACCGGCTTGCCGGCGGCGGCATCGCCGCTGAGGAATTGCTGGTCGGAGAGGGTGAGGGAGGGGATTGGGTAGATCTCGGCCCTGACGGCGACTTCCTTGGGCAGGGATTGCGCGTAAGCGAGCCCGGCGGAAGCGCAGAGCGCAATGAGCGTTGCAACGACGCGGAATGCCGTCGGCATCGGATCCTCCCTTGTGATTTTGCGGAAGTAGACCAACCAGCCTGCGCGCTGTCAATTTTGTCGCAGGGTGACCTCAGCCCTTGTCGGCCTTCTTCGCCGTCAGCGCCTGGTCGATCGCAAAGCCGCCGATCTCGCTCATCGCCTGCGAGATCACGTCGCCCTTGCGGGCAAAGCCGGCGGAGAGGAAATCGAACTGCGTCCGCGCCAGCCGCAGCACCTCGATCGGCACGGAGACCGCGGTCTGGTTGAAGTTGTCGACGGAGGCCCGCAAGCTGTCGAGCTCCGTTGTCAGCTTGCCGATATGGCTCTCGGCATTCTGCATCAGGCCGATCAGCTTGCCGCGCTCGGCATCGAAGGCGGCGCGCTCGGCCGCGGCTGCCGCAGTGACCTCCGCAAGCTGCGCCCGCAGCACCTCGATCTGGCTGACCATGGCATCGGAGGCGAGCTCGGCGGCCTCGCGCAGCTCGGCGTTGCGCGTGCTCTCGGCCTGCTGCTCGTGAAAGAGACGCTCGGCCGACATGGCCCGCTGGCCGAGCTGCTCGATCAGGCTCGCGGCACGCAGCAGCATTTCGCCGTTCCGCCCCGACACCATGCTGGCCATGCGCCGCAGGAAGTCGACGGTTTCGGACGATGAGTTCGGCGGCAGGGGAACGACCGTCGCGGACATGTGTGATGCCAAAGCCAGGGCAAGATGACCGCCGCCGTACCGACTGGGCTCACGCAACATTCGGCGCCTGATCGCGAGTGCGAAGCAAGCCTGAATCGGCAGGCCCGGTCAACTGGCCGGCGCCCGGTTCAGGCGTCCTTCTGCCGCCCGATCCGGCCCAGATGCGTGAAGCCGAAGCCGGCGGAATATTTCAGGCCATAGCCGAGTGCCCGATCGATGCCGATATGGGCGAGCCAGATCAAGGCGATGGACAGGGTGAGCGGCGAGCCGAGGCCAAAGCCGAGAGTCAGCAGCGACACCGGCGCCATGTAGCTGTGGGCGGCGTTGTAGACCAGCGCGCCGAATTTGGCGTCGGACAGGTATGCCAGGAAGCTCAGATCGGGGACGAAAAAGAGAAGGGCAAAGACCAGCCAAGAGCCGTCCCAGGACCAGTAAAGCATCACCATCCCGATAAACAGGGTGAGGCCCTCCAGCCGCAGCAGGATGTTGACGCCGCCCGTCGCAGCACCTGTCTCGGTCGTTCCTTCGTCCATGCGCACCTCCCGGGCAAAACTCTGAAATCTCTCGCGCTTTTAGCCCGGACAGGGCAGCCCTGCGACGCCGAAAGGCGCTTCCCGGTCCGCAAAATGCCGTGTTAGAACCCCCGGCAAGCGTGGCTTAGTTAAATACTGGCGGGAGCAAATGAAACACATCCTGGACGCCCTTGAAGATCGTCGTGCCGGCGCAAAGCTTGGCGGCGGGGAGAAGCGCATCGAGGCGCAGCACGCCCGCGGCAAGCTGACCGCGCGCGAGCGCATCGAGCTCCTGCTCGACAAGGGATCGTTCGAGGAATTCGACATGTTCGTCGAGCACCGCTCCACCGAGTTCGGCATGGAGAAGAACAAGGTGCCGGGCGACGGCGTCGTCACCGGCTGGGGTACCGTGAATGGCCGCAAGACCTTTGTGTTCGCGAAAGACTTCACGGTGTTCGGCGGCTCGCTCTCGGAAACGCACGCGCTGAAAATTACAAAACTTCAGGACATGGCGATGAAGGCGCGGGCGCCCATCATCGGCCTCTATGACGCGGGCGGCGCGCGCATCCAGGAAGGTGTCGCCGCGCTCGCCGGTTATTCCTACGTGTTCCGCCGCAACGTGCTCGCCTCCGGCGTGATCCCGCAGATCTCCGTCATCATGGGCCCCTGCGCCGGCGGCGACGTCTATTCGCCGGCGATGACTGACTTCATCTTCATGGTGAAGAACACCAGCTACATGTTCGTCACCGGCCCCGACGTCGTGAAGACCGTGACCAACGAGGTCGTCACGGCCGAAGAGCTCGGC
>NZ_JXDL01000001.1:1469067-1473016 GCF_001590795.1 Bradyrhizobium sp. AT1 | reverse complement strand
ACGGGCTTTGGCCGCATCGCGGGCCGCACCGTCGGCTTCGTCGCCAACCAGCCGATGGTGCTGGCCGGCGTGCTCGACAGCGACGCCTCACGCAAGGCCGCGCGCTTCGTCCGTTTTTGCGACGCCTTCAACATCCCGATCGTCACCTTCGTCGACGTGCCGGGCTTCCTGCCCGGCACCGCGCAGGAATATGGCGGCCTGATCAAGCACGGTGCCAAGCTGCTGTTCGCCTATTCGCAGTGCACTGTGCCGCTGGTCACCATCATCACCCGCAAGGCCTATGGCGGCGCCTTCGACGTCATGGCCTCCAAGGAGATCGGCGCCGACATGAACTACGCCTGGCCGACCGCCCAGATCGCGGTGATGGGTGCCAAGGGCGCGGTCGAGATCATCTTCCGCAGCGACATCGGCGACCCCGACAAGATCGCGGCGCGCACCAAGGAATACGAAGACCGCTTCCTGTCCCCCTTCATCGCCGCCGAGCGCGGCTACATCGACGACGTCATCATGCCGCACTCGACGAGGAAGCGGATCGCGCGGGCGCTGGCGATGCTGAAGGACAAGAAGGTGGAAACGCCGGCGAAGAAGCACGACAATTTGCCGTTGTGAGGACTTGTAGCCCGGGTGAGCGCAGCGGCATCCGGGTCTTTGCCTTGGTCCCGCATGTCGCTTCGCTCATGCGGGCTACAGTTTCTTCTGTATTCGCATGACCGAAGACGACCCGACCGACGAAATCTCCGATATCGAAGATCGCATCGAGCGGCTGGCCGAGGTCGCCGAGCGCTGCCGCAAATACATCCTGGCTTCCAAGATCGCGATCGGAGGCGGGGCGGCGCTGCTGCTGGTGACGATCTTGGGTGTGTTTGGCTTCGGCCAGACCGCCGCCCTCGGATCGATCGCGCTGGTGCTGGGCGGGATCGTCTCGCTCGGCTCGAATGTCTCGACGCTGCGGCAGACCGACGAGGCCATCAGCGCTGCGGAGGCGCGGCGTGCGGCGTTGATTGGATCAATCGACCTGCGCGTCGTCGCGGACGCGCCGCTGAAATTGGTGTGAGGTTTAGGGCGGATTAGCGATAGCGTAATCCGCCAGGGGATGCGTCAGCGGATGAAGACGTGGCGGATTACGCTGGCGCTAATCCGCCCTACTTATCCGATGCATCCGCACCACGTCTCACGCGGCGCGCTCGAGCGTCAGCTCCGACAATTCCGTGCGGCATTCGGCGGCGAAGGCTTGCAGCCTATCGGCGGTCTGGCGGTCGAGGATGGCTTTGGCCAGCCGCTCGGCGCGGGCGATCTGTCGCTTGAGATATTCGATGCGGACCATGGGTCACCTTTCGATTGCTTCCGTCCGGTGCTGGCGACTGTAGGCCGGGCGTGGAATTGATTATGTGAGGTGCATCACGTTCCACGGGCTTTATCCGCCGCGGCGAAATGCGCCATCTGGTCCGCGTGGGCCTTGGCGAACGCCGGGCGGCCGGTGGCGCGCGCGACGTAGGCGCGGCAGGCGGGACTGTCCGCCAGGGCGTCGAAGCCATCGATGACGCGCAGCACGTCCGACATCAGGATGTCGGCGACGGAGAAGGACCCCGCCAGCCACTCGCGGCGGGCGAGCACCGGCTCGAGATGCTTCAGCCGCAGCTTGAGGAAGTCGTCGACGAATTTCCAGGCCGCCGTGTCGGTCGGGTGTCCCATGAACTTCGACATTCCCCAGGGCAGGCTGGCCATCTCCACCGAATTGAGCGCGGCGAACACCCATTGCGTCGCTTCAGTGCGTCCGCGCGGGTCGGTGGGCATCAGCTTGGGGCTGCGTTCGCCGAGATGCAGCAGGATCGCGCCGGTCTCGAAGATCGAGAGCTCGCCGTCGGTCAGCCACGGCACCTGGCCGAACGGCTGGTGCGCGAGATGCGCAGGGCCGCGATCGTCGAACGGCGCGCTGGCGACGCGATAGGGCAGTGCGGCTTCTTCCAGTGCCCAGCGCACGCGGAGGTCGCGCACGAAGCCTCGCGGCGCTTCGGGAACCCAATTGAAGGTGGTCAGGGTGAGGTCGGCCATTTGCTGTCTCCGTGTCCTGGTTTGAATAGAGGACGCGCGGAGGCGGCGCGTTCCGACACCGCGCCGGCATTTTTTTGTCGCCGGCGGCTGAACCGGTTAGGCTCACGCCAAACACTGGGAGGAAACAAGATGCCAGCAGCCTTCTTCGTCGTCCGCGCCATTGTCCCCGACGCCGGAAAGCGCGCTGCCTTCGACAGATGGTACGAGACGGAACATGTGCCCGACGCGGTGAAGGCGTTCGGCGTCAGCAAGGCGTGGCGGTTCTGGAGCCTCGATGATCCCTCGCTGCACCAGGCGATGTATCAGTTCGACGACGAGGCCAAGCTCGCGGCGATGCTGAAGGGGGATGCGCTGCAGAAGCTCGTCGCCGATTTCGAGCGCGACTGGCCCGACGTGAAGCGCTCGCGCGAGACGCTGGTGCTGGCGCAGGAGTTTGCGAAGTAGGGCGCAGCGAATGTCCGCTTCGCACGAATCTGAACATACGATTCAGCTTCGGTTCATGTCATGACCGCGACACTTCCTCTGCATCACTTGCTGAGAGATCCAAGAGGAAGAAGCCATGGAGCGTCGGAACTTTTTGAAACTCGCATTGGGGGTGACGGCGGGCGCCGCCGCCTTCGCCGCGACCGCGCAGGCCGCGCCGCTGTCACCGCAGCCGGTCGGCGATCCCGCCCGCATGCCGCAAGGCAATCCCGACGCTCATCCGGCCGTCACCACCAGCGAGGAAGCCGCGCAGCTGACGCCCGAGCAGGTGCACTGGCATGGCCACCACCGCCACTGGGGCTGGCATCGCCGTCATTGGCGCCGGCATCACCGTCGCTGGCACCGCCGCCATCACTGGTGAGTCCGCCACAGCGCGTGAACTCGACGGGGATCGCAGCCAGCGGTCCCCGTTTCGATTCGGAAGCTGCTTCAATTGCGCAGCCGAAGCGTCGGCGGCCCTGAAACGAAAATGGCCGCGCAGGCTTTCGCCGCGCGGCCATTTTGCCATCAGGAGAGATCAGAACGGACGGCAGCGGCCGGCGTACCAGCGGAAGCCATAGGGGCAGACGCGCGCGCGGGGCACGACGACGACCGGCGGGGCTACATACACAGGAGCCGGGCGCACCACGACCGCGCCGCCCATCGGACGGCAATGCCCATAGGGACCGCGATAGAACCCGCGGCCGCAGCCGTCAGCGGCGCTGGCCGCTTCGGTGAAACCGACGACAGCGCTGGCGAGCATGGCGGCAGCGAACAGGTATTTCATTTGATCTTCCTTCTCGTCCTGGGGAGCAAGTCTCTGGGAGTGGTGCCTGCGGCGCACAATGAATCAAAAGATACGATTCGACATGTCAAATCTTGCAACACATCGAGCCGGCGCGATCCAAACCTGCCAATCATGACCTGAATGCGGCATGAACGTTCGCCGCATACGGCCTGGGGCGACAGAAGCCGGCGCGGGCGGACGGAAAAGGCGGCACTAGCTTCCCGCGCTTCAGGAAGCCGACATGACCGGCGTCCGCGAGCGGTCGAGGCGCGGTCAGTCCTTGCCGTTGCCGAACAGCGCGGCAAACTGCTTTTCGCCGGTGCGGGTGAAGTTCACGACGCGGCTGCCTGGGGTTGCGTCGCGCGCCGCCCATTTCAGCTCGGCGAAGCGCTGCATCATGGCGGCCCCCAGCGTGCCGGCGAGGTGATGCCGCCGCCCGCTCCAGTCGAGGCAGGCCTTGCACACCGGCCGGCGCGGGTGGGTCAGCATGTCGGGCGAGATCTGCAGGTGCCTGGCGAGAAAGCGCTCGCCCTCGGCGGTCAGCTCGATGTCCTGCTTCTTCTGCCGGATCAGATTCCGCTCGCGCAGGGAATCGAGCATCTGCACGCCGAGATCGCCGGCGAGATGGTCGTAGCAGATCCGCGCGCG
>NZ_JXDL01000001.1:1453293-1468146 GCF_001590795.1 Bradyrhizobium sp. AT1 | reverse complement strand
CGCCGGATCCTTCGGCCCGGTGCGCACCCGCATGTGGCCGGTCCGCGCGGCAAGGCCCGCAAGTCCCTCGAGCACGCCGGCGACGTCGTCGTCGGTGAGGCGATAGTAGCGGTGGCGGCCCTGCTTCTCCGGCTCGACCAGCCCGCCGGCCTCGAGCTTGGCCAGATGCGAGCTCGCGGTCTGCGGCGTGATGCCGGCCTCCTGCGCCAGCTCGCTCGCCGTCAGCGCGCGTCCGTTCATCAGCGCGGTGAGCATGTTGGCGCGGGCGGGGTCGCCGACCAGCGAGGCGACCAGGGCGATGTCGGGTCCGGATTTCATGCTTCGATGGTAGCCGAAGCATTATCGCAGGGCAAGCCGCTATTCCTTCGACACGTCGTCCTCGTGAGGCGCGCAGCAGGAGCCGTCATGTCCGTCACCGTCTTCATCCGATACCAGCTCGATCCCTTCAAGCGCGCGCAGTTCGAGGAATACGCCAAGCGCTGGCTCACAATCATTCCGCGCTGCGGTGGCCGGTTGATCGGCTATTTCATGCCGCATGAGGGCACCAACAACATCGCCTTCGGCCTGATCTCCTTCGAAAGTCTCGCGGACTATGAATCATATCGCAAGACGTTGCGCGCGGATTTCGACGGCGTGGCAAACTTCAACATTGCCGAGGCGGAGAAATTCATCCTAGCGGAAGAGCGCACGTTCCTGCGCCAAGTGGTCCTGTAGGTGGTAAGATAGCTCACCACTGAAGAGGAGATGCCCATGATCGCCGTGATCTTCGAGGTCTGGCCCAAGACCGAACACCGCCAGGCTTATTTCGACCTCGCCGCCGATCTGAAGCCGATGCTGCAAACCATCGACGGCTTCATCTCGGTGGAGCGTTTCGAGAGTCTGACCGAGAAGGGCAAGATCCTGTCGCTGTCGTTCTGGCGGGACGAGGCGGCGGTTGCTGCCTGGCGCAACACGATGGAGCACCGCCGCACCCAGGCCAAGGGCCGCGGACAGATCTTCGCCGACTATCATCTGCGCATCGCCAGCGTGGTCCGGGACTACGGCATGAAAGATCGCGAACAGGCGCCGAAGGACAGCCGCGCGGTGCACGATGCGCACTAGCGATCGCACATAGGCGCGCCTATCTCTGCGCGGCCATCAAGGGAGAGAAACATGCACGTGACAACTGCTGACAAGCGCGCTGCGTTCAAGAAGATGCACGAGAGCGGGTGCTTCATCCTGCCCAATCCGGTCGACGTCGGCAGCGCCAAGGCGTTGCAGCATCTCGGTTTCAAGGCGCTCGCCTCGTCGAGCGCGGGCTTTGCCTGGACCATCGGCAAGGCCGACAATCACGTCACCGTCGAGGACGTCTGTCAGCATCTGGCAGCATTGAGCTCGGCCGTCGACATTCCCGTCAATGCCGATTTCGAGGGCGGCTTTGCGGTCGAGCCGGACAGGGTCGCCGACAATGTCGAGCGCTGCGTGCGCACCGGCGTGGCCGGCCTGTCGATCGAGGATTCCACCGGCGACAAGGACAAGCCGATCTACGAGCGCACGCTCGCGGTCGAGCGCATCAAGGCCTCGCGCAAGGCGATCGGCGACAGCGGCACGCTGCTGGTCGGCCGCTGTGAAGCCTATCTATGGGGCGTGAGCGATCTCAAGCTCGTCATCGATCGGCTCACTGCCTATGCGGACGCCGGGGCGGATTGCCTTTATGCGCCGGGCCTGAAGACCCGCGAGGACATCGCTGCTGTCGTGAAGGCGGTCGCACCAAAGCCGTTCAACCTGCTGATCGGCGCGTCCGGACTGTCGCTGAAAGAGGCCGAAGATCTCGGCGTCCGCCGGATCAGCGTCGGCGGCTCGCTCGCCCGCGCTGCCTGGGGCGGCTTCATGCGCGCGGCAAAAGAGATGGCGGAGAAGGGTACATTCACCGAGCTCGGCGGCGGCTATCCCGGCGGTGAGCTCAACAAGATGTTCAGCTAGCAAACGAAGAGCGGCGAGACATTGTCCCGCCGCTCTCATGTCTCATTGCGAATTCTTACTTCGTGCCGTCAGACGGCGTCTGCGTATCCGGCGCCGGCTTTGCGGCAGGCGTATCCGGAGCCGGGGCGGCCGGCTTGCTCGGCGCAGCACCCGTGGTCACGCCGGGCTCGGTGTTGTTGCGCGGCGTCACGTCGCGCATGCCGGGAGGTGCCGCGGGATTGGTCGCCGGCGCCTGCTGGGCGGTTTGCGTTGCCGGCGGATTGCTGGCCTGGTTGGTCGTGCTGGTATTGTTCAGGCCGTAGAACACGGCACCCAGCACCAGTGCGATCGCAACGGCGAACAACGCAACCTTGCCGCTGGAGGCGGGGCCTTCACCAAGCTCGGGATCGGCCTGAAGGTCGGCATCCCGGCGCGCCGTGCGAAGATACTCATCGTCGGCGAGGTTCGGGCGATACGGATCGTTGGGAAAACGGTCGTCAGCCATCGATTAGGTCTCCTCGGTTAAGACGCCGGGACAACCCTCAGGTGCGAGATTCTGTTCCGCGCTTCCTATCCTTTCGTCGCATGTTGCTCTCATGGCGGGAATCGGGAACCTGTTGATTCCCGGGAACCCCGCGCGAGTTCCATGGCTGCGATGAGGAACAAGCCAGGACCAAGCCCAAGGGAATGAGCAATGTGGAGCCTGCCGCCAACCGATAGCGTGCTGCATTTCCTATCCCTGGTCGCGATTGCCGCGCAGGGCATGACGGCCGCGCTCGCCGCCGGGCGCCGCAGCATGGACTGGTTAGGAGTGTGCTTCCTCGGCTGCATCACCGCGCTCGGCGGCGGCACGTTGCGCGATCTCTTCCTCGGACATTATCCGCTGGCCTGGGTGCAAAACCCGACCTATCTCGCGCTGGCCGGCGGCGCCGCTTTCCTCACCATCCTGTTCGCGCGTCTGGTGCACCGGCTCAAGGTCGCCTTCATCGTGCTCGACGCCATCGGACTCGTCGTCTTCACCATGACCGGCTGCGATATTGCCTGGCAGATGGATGCCTCGCTGTCGATCGTGATCGTCTCCGGCATGGTGACGGGCTGCGCCGGCGGCGTGCTCCGCGACGTGCTCTGCAACGACGTGCCGTTGCTGTTTCGCTCCGAGCTCTACGCCAGCGTGTCTGTGGTGACGGGCCTGTTCTATGCCACCGCCTTCGGCCTCAATCTCAATGCCGAGCTCTGGACCCTCCTGACCTTCGCCCTCGGCATCAGCCTCCGCCTGCTGGCGGTGCGCTACAAATGGGAGATGCCGAAGTTCGTGTTCACGGGGGAGGGGGAGAGGTAGCGGTGATTTTGCCCCGCCCTCGCGATGAGGGGGATGGAATTACTCTTGTTTCCGAGCCTTCGCCACCTGCGCCGGCGTCACCAGCGGGCCGGCATTGCCCCAGGAATTGCGGATGTAGTTCGTCACCGCCGCGATCTCCTCATTGGAGAATTGCTTGGCATAGCCCGGCATCTCGCCGGTGTTGGGCGCGCGCGGCGTGGTGACGGTGTGGGCGCCGTCGAGAATGATGCGCAAGGTCGAGGACGGATTGATCGATTGCAGCAGCGCGTTGCCCGGCAGCGGCGGATAGATCCGCGGCGCGCCCGAGCCGTCGGCTTCATGGCAGGCGATGCATAGCTTTGCGTAGACCGCTTGCCCGGCCTTCATCTCGGCATCGTCAGGCGGCGCCACGATGGTCTCGCGCCGCGCCGGCGACAGGCTCTTCAAGTAGACCGCGATCGCGCGCACGTCGGCCTCGCTCATCTTCGAGGTCGAGCTGACGACGACTTCCGCCATCGGCCCGCCGGCATGGCTCCTGGCGTTGCGTCCGCTCTGCAGATATTCGGCGATGTCCTCAGTGCTCCACGATTTCAGCCCGGCGCGCGCGGCGCCATCGAGCCGCGGGGCAAACCAGCCGCCGATCTCATTGCCGGAGAGTGCCTGCGCGTCCCGGTCGGCGCCAAAATAATTCTTCGGCGTGTGGCAGGCGCCGCAATGGCCGAGCCCGGTGACGAGATAGCCGCCCCTGTTCCAGGCCGCGCTCTTGCTCTGGTCCGGCTCGAACAGGCCGGGCTTGAAATACATCGCGTTCCAGATCCGCATCAGGCCGCGATAGCCGAACGGCCAGTGCAGCTCCGGCGGCTTGTTGCGGCTGACGACCGGCGCGAGCGTGCCGAGATAGGCGCGGATCGCCAGCGTGTCGTCCTTGGTCATCTTCGTGAAGTAGGGATAGGGGAAGGCCGGATAGTAGTTCGAGCCGTCAGGCGCGATGCCGGTGCGCACTGCGCGCACGAAGTCGGCGTCTGTCCAGGCGCCGATCCCGGTGTCGCGGTCCGGGGTCAGGTTCGGTGCGTAGATCGCACCGAAGGGCGTGTCGATGCGTTTGCCGCCCGCGAACGGTCTTGCAGGATCGGCCGTGTGGCAGCCCGCGCAGTCGCCGGCGTCGACCAGCGTCTTGCCGTAGGCGATCAGCTCCGGCGACGGTTCGGCGGCGCGGCTGGCAACCGCACTGCACAACGCCAAGCCCGCAAGAGCCAAGCCAGTCAGAATCGTCCGCATCCCAAGCCTCTCCTGCGACCAATCGACCTCACCGACGCAAAGGGCGCCATCAATTCATTTCGCGATGGCGGGGGTATGGTGACACAAACTGAAAATCCCACGCGTGTTTCAGGCCACGAAATTGCGATTTTTACCCAGGCCTCCCTTTGGTCCAGATTTGTGGTGCGGATCGTGAAATATCCGACATAGAGTGGCGGAATTGGTCGGCGCGCCCTAGCTAAAAATAACGGGAAGGCAACGGCTTAAGTCGGCAAGACCTGAGCAGGGCGTGGAAAGAGGACAGCATGGGCATCAACCAGGGTCCGATCAGTCTCGATCAAAAATACACCCAGGAAACCGGGCACGTCTTTACCACGGGCATCCAGGCCCTGGTCCGCCTGCCCATGGCTCAGATCCGGCGCGACCGGGCCGCGGGGCTGAACACCGCAGGCTTCATCTCCGGCTATCGCGGCTCGCCGCTCGGCGGCTACGACCAGCAGCTGTTCGCCGCGCGAAAACATCTCGAGCAGTACAACATCAAGTTCCAGCCCGGCGTGAACGAGGATCTGGCGGCGACAGCCGTCTGGGGCTCGCAGCAGCTCAACCTCTCGCCCGGCGCCAAGTATGACGGCGTGGTCGGCATCTGGTACGGCAAGGGCCCGGGCGTCGACCGCTGCGGCGACGTGTTCCGCCACGGCAATGCGGCAGGCTCGGCCAAGAATGGCGGCGTGCTGTGCCTTGCCGGTGACGATCACGGCGCAAAATCCTCGACCGTCCCGCATCAGTCCGACCACGCCTTCATGTCCGCGCTGATGCCGTATCTCTACCCCTCGAGCATCCACGAGATGATCGAGATGGGCCTGCTCGGCATCGCGATGTCGCGCTATTCGGGCTGCTGGGTCGGCATGAAGGTGATCACGGAGACGGTGGAGACCACCGCCGAGATCGACCTCACAGACGAGATGAAGCCCTTCATCATCCCTGCCGATTTCGAGATGCCGCAAGGCGGGCTCAATCTGCGCTGGCCCGACGACCGCTTCGAGCAGGACCGCCGCCTGCAGGACTATAAGGGCTTTGCCGCCATCGCCTTTGCCCGCGCCAACAAGGTCAACCGCGTCACCATGGATTCGCCGAACGCGCGCTTCGGCATCATGGCCTCGGGCAAGAGCTATGAGGACGTCCGGCAGGCGCTGCGCGAGCTCGGGATCACCGAGCAGGTCGCCGCTAGAATCGGCCTTCGCCTCTACAAGATCGGCATGCCCTGGCCGCTGGAGCCGGAAGGCGTGCATGAATTCGCGGTCGGCCTGGAGGAGATATTCATCGTCGAGGAGCGCCGCGAGATCGTCGAGAACCAGGTCAAGCAGGTGCTGTTCAACTGGCGCGACGACGTGCGGCCGCGCATCGTCGGCAAGATGGACGAGCACGACAGGCGCTTCCTGACGTTCGCTGCCGAGCTCAGTGTCGCCTCGCTCGCGACCTCGCTTACCGAGCGACTTCTCAAGCTCGATCTCAATCCCGAGATCGCCGAGATGCTTCGCGCCAAGGCCGACTGGTTCAACGGCCGTCAGGCCTCGCAGATGCAGGCCGTCGCCCCTGTCTCCCGCACCCCGTATTTCTGCTCCGGCTGCCCCCACAACACATCTACAAAAGTCCCCGAAGGCAGCCGCGCGCTCGCCGGCATCGGCTGCCACTTCATGGCGCTGTGGATGGACCGCTCGACCGAGACTTTCACCCATATGGGCGGCGAGGGCGTGCCGTGGGTCGGCATCGCGCCGTTCACCAACGAGAACCACATTTTTGCGAACCTCGGCGACGGCACCTATTTCCATTCCGGGCTGCTGGCGATCCGGCAGGCCGTCGCCTCCAAGACCAACATCACCTACAAGATCCTCTACAACGACGCGGTGGCCATGACCGGCGGCCAGCGTCATGACGGCGATCTCTCGCCGCAGCAGATCACCTTCCAGCTCCATGCCGAAGGCATTCGCGAAATCTATCTGGTCTCGGAGGCGCCCGACGCCTATCCGGCGGACACCATCGCGCCAGGCGTGAAGCTGTATCATCGCGACGAGCTGCAGAACGTCATGAAGATGTGCCGCGAGTTCAAGGGCACATCGGCCATCGTGTTCGTGCAGACCTGCGCGGCCGAGAAGCGCCGCCGCCGCAAGCGCGGCCTGATGGAGGATCCGGCGCGCCGCGTCATGATCAACCCGGCCGTCTGCGAAGGTTGCGGCGACTGCTCGGTGCAGTCGAATTGCATCTCGGTCGAACCGCTGGAGACCGAGTTCGGCCGCAAGCGCGCCATCAACCAGTCGTCCTGCAACAAGGACTATTCCTGCGTGAAGGGTTTTTGTCCGTCCTTCGTCACTGTCGACGGCGGCAAGCCGCGTCACCGCGCGCCGGCCGAGCTCAGCGACATCGGCGCACTGCCGGAGCCGGCCTCGCGCCCGACGCTCGACAAGCCCTATAACATCGCGGTCGGCGGTGTCGGCGGCACCGGCGTGCTCACCATCGGCGCGCTGCTCGGCATGGCCGCCCATATCGAGGGCAAGGCCTCGATGATCCTGGACATGTCGGGCCTGGCGCAAAAGGGCGGCGCGGTGCTCAGCCACGTCCGCCTGTCGGATCATCCGGCCGAAGTGACTTGCTCGCGCATCGTCACCGGCACGGCCGATCTGGTGCTCGCGGCCGATGAGGTGGTCGCCGTCGCCAAGGACACGATCTCGCTGTGCGACTCCAGCCGCACCCGCGGTATCATCAACAGCCACGTCATTCCCACCGCCGATTTCGTCCTCAACCGCGACTTCAACTTCCAGACCCGCAAGCTGAATGGATTGCTGGAGACGGCGCTGCACAAGGACTCCGTCTTCTTCGATTTCACCAAGCCCGCCGAGCAGTTGCTCGGCGATGCGATCGCCACCAACATGATGATGATGGGCTATGCCTATCAGAAGGGCCTGTTCCCGCTGTCGGCGGAAGCGATCGAGCAGGCGATCGAGGTCAACGGCGTCTCGATCAAGATGAACAAGGAAGCCTTCCGCCTCGGCCGTCTCGCGGTGGCGGATCCCAAGCGGCTTGCCGACATGCTGAAGGGAACGGACGACGTCGTTGCGCCCAAGACGTTGGATGCGATGACGCTGGACGAGGTTATCGAGCATCGCGCCAAGCACCTGACCGCTTATCAGAATGGCCGCTTGGCGAAACGCTACCGCAAGCTGGTCGATCAGGTCCGCGACGCCGCTGTTAAGGGCGGCTATGGCGATGCGCTGACGCGCGCGGTCGCCGTGAATTATGCCAAGCTGCTCGCCTACAAGGACGAGTATGAAGTCGCGCGCCTGTTCTCCGATGGCGCCTTCGAGCAGCAACTGCGCGACCAGTTCGAAGGCGACTTCAAGTTCAACTTCAATCTTGCCCCGCCCATCCTCGGCGGTGGCCTCGATGCACTCGGCCGCCCCAAGAAGCGCGCCTTCGGCCCGTGGATGCTGAACGTCTTCCGCGTGCTCGCGAAGTTCAAGTTCCTGCGCGGCACGGCGCTCGACATCTTCGGCCGCAGCGCCGACCGCAAGCTCGAGCGCGATCTGATCGCCGGCTACGAGAAGGACGTCGCCACCGTGCTCGGCCTGCTGTCGCCGGTCACGATCGACACCGCCGTCGAGCTGTTGTCGCTGCCCGACCGCATCCGCGGCTACGGCCCGGTCAAGGAGAAGGCAGTGGCTGATGCGAAGGTGCGTTACGCGCAACTCGCCGCTGACCTCGCCAATCCGCCGCCCGCACCAAGGCAGATCGCGGCCGAATGAGCGGTCGTAGGGCGGATTAGCGAAGCGTAATCCGCCACCCTGCGCAACGATCGACGTGGCGGATTACGCCTTCGGCTAATCCGCCCTACGAGCTGCGTCGCCATAATGAGCTAGCAGACTCGTTTTCCGACCAAAGAATTCTCAAGTGAAATCAATCCCCATTCTACTGTGCATGGGGTTGTTTTTCAAAAAATGGGAAAGCCGCAGCCGCTGTGAGCTCGGTCCCGTTCGTCCCACTTGCGCCAACCCGCTGCCCTCTCGCAGGGCGGAATATTTCCGCGCTTGCCAATCCGCCCACCGCGGTTCAGAAAAACGGAGCAATAAGAAACGCGAGCGGAGACCTCTGTTTTGACCATCAAGGGCAAGGCCTACATTGCCGGGATTTACGAACACCCGACCCGGCACGCGCCGGACAAATCCACCGCCCAGCTCCATGCCGAGGTCGCCAAGGGCGCGATCGAGGATGCCGGGATCAGCAAGGACGACGTCGACGGCTATTTCTGTGCGGGCGACGCGCCCGGCGGCGCCTGGCCGATGGTCGATTATCTCGGCCTCAACACTAAGAAGCTCCGCCACGTCGATTCCACCGAGACCGGCGGCTGTTCCTACATCATCCATCTCGGTCATGCCGCTGAAGCCATCGCGGCCGGCAAGTGCTCGATCGCGCTGATCACGCTGGCCGGCAAGCCGCGCACCGGCGCGATGCCGCCGCGCGCCGCCGGTGCCGAGGTCGATTTCGAATCCGCTTACGGCGCGACCACGCACAATGCCTATGGCATGTGTGCCATGCGCCATATGCACGACTACGGCACCACCAGCGAGCAGCTCGCCTGGATCAAGGTCGCGGCCTCCCATCACGCGCAGTACAATCCGCATGCGATGCTCAAGGACGTCGTCACTGTCGAGGACGTCCTCAACTCGCCGATGATCTCCGATCCCTTGCATCGCATGGATTGCTGCGTCGTCTCCGACGGCGGCGGCGCGCTGATCGTGACCACGCCGGAAATTGCCAAGAGCCTGAAGAAGCCGCTCGTGCGCCTGATCGGCCATGGCGAAGCCATGAAGGGCCCGCGCGGCGGCAAGGATCTCGATCTGACTTACTCCGCCGGAATCTGGTCCGGCCCGCGCGCGTTCGAGGAAGCCGGCATCACGCCGAAGGACATCAAATACGCTTCGATCTATGACAGCTTCACCATCACGGTGCTGATGCAGCTCGAGGACCTCGGCTTCTGCAAGAAGGGCGAGGGCGGAAAGTTCGTCGCCGACGGCAATTTGATCTCGGGCGTCGGCAAGCTGCCCTTCAACACCGACGGCGGCGGCCTCTGCAGCAACCATCCCGTCAACCGCGGCGGCATGACCAAGATCCTCGAGGCTGTCAGGCAGCTGCGTGGTGAGGCGCATCCGAAGGTGCAGGTCAAAAATTGCGATCTCGCCATCGCCCACGGCACCGGCGGTCTCTTGGGCGTTCGCCACGCCGCCTCGACGGCCATTCTGGAGCGCGTGTGATGAGCGAGACGAAGAAATATCCGGCCCCGGTGACCAACCCCGAGACCGCTGCGTTCTGGGACGCGGCGAAAGAGGGCAAGTTCATGATCAAGCGCTGCACCGCCTGCGGCGAGGCGCATTACTTCCCGCGCTCGATCTGTCCGTTCTGCTACTCCGATAAGACGGTGTGGGAAGAGGCGTCGGGCGAGGGCACGATCTATACCTACAGCCTGATGCGGAAGTCGCCGACCGGTCCCTACGCCATCGGTTACGTCACGCTGAAGGAGGGGCCGTCGGTGCAGACCAATTTCGTCGACTGCGACCTCACGACATTGAAGATCGGCCAGAAGGTGAAGGTGGTGTTCAAGCCGACCGACGGCGCCCCGCTGCCGTTCTTCACGGTGGCCTGACGGCTTTCTTCCCCCCTTGTGGGGGAAGGCGGCGCGAAGCGCCGGATGAGGGGTATCGCTCAGCGGAAAGACTTTCTCTGCGGAGCCAACCCCTCACCCAAACGAGTATGTGGCCGGCACCGCGTAGCCCTCTCCCACAAGGGGAGAGGGCGCATCAACAGGCGCCGCCGCCCGCGGAAAGAACCGGGAGGAAACCAGAAAAATGTCCGCCAGATACGAAGAGCTAAAAGCCCTCAAGAACCTCGGCCAGAAATATGCCTACGGCGATCGCGAGGTGATGCTCTACGCCTACGGCATCGGGCTCGGCGCCGATCCCATGGACGAGAACGAGCTCGCCTTCGTCAACGAGGGCACGTACACGCCGCGGCCGCTGAAGGTGGTGCCGACTTTTGCCTCCGTCGCGGCGTGGGGCTCAGGGCCCGGCGAGATGAACCTCAACCGCGTGATGGTCGTGGACGGCGAGCGCGACATCACCTTCCATCAACCGCTACCGGTCGCCGCCAACATCACCGCCGATTCCTCGGTGCTCGAGGTCTACGACAAGGGCAAGGACAAGGGCGTCGTCATTGTCCACCAGACCGTGCTGAAGAACGAGAAGGGTGAGAAGCTGGCAACGCTGGTCGCCTCCCGTTTCGCGCGCGGCGACGGCGGCTTCGGCGGACCGAACCTGACCCAGCCCGATCCGCACAAGATCCCATCGCGCGCGCCGGACAAGACCATCGACATCACGACGCGCCCCGACCAGGCGCTGGTCTATCGGCTCTGCGGCGACCGCAACCCGCTGCACAGCGATCCCGAGTTCGCCAAGAAGGCCGGCTTCCCGCGTCCGATCCTGCACGGCATGTGCACCTACGGCATCACCTGCCGCGGCGTGCTGCAGACCTATGCCGACTACGACGCCAGCGCCTTCCGCCAGCACGTCGCGCGGTTCTCGTCTCCGGTCTATCCCGGCGAGACCGTGACCATGGACCTCTGGAAGGACGGCAACACGATCTCATTCGAAGCCAAGGTGAAGGCGAGGGGTGTTACGGTGATCAAGAACGGCAGGACGGTGCTGGGTTAAATCGGTCTCGTGCCCCGGACGCTACGCAGCACGAAGTGATGCGCTGCAGAGCCGGGGCCCGGAAAGCCCAGGCGAACACAGAACTGGGTCCCGGCTCTGCGACGCAGCGTTGCACGCTGCATCGCGTCCAGGACACAAGAAAAACAAACAGGGAGACGCCACCATGGGATTGCTCGACGGCAAGGTTGCGCTGATCACCGGCGCGGGCGGGGGGCTCGGTGAGGCCTACGCGAAGCTGTTCGCGCGGGAAGGGGCTTCCGTCGTGGTCAACGACCTCGGCGGGCCCCGCGACGGCTCCGGCGCCGACAAATCGATGGCGCAGCTCGTGGTCGACGCGATCAAGGCTGAGGGCGGCAAGGCGGTCGCCAACGGCGCCGACATCTCCACCATGGAGGGCGGCCAGTCGGTGTTCGACGACGCGATCAGGCACTTCGGCCGCGCCGACATCCTGGTCAACAATGCCGGCATCCTCCGCGACCAGACCTTTCACAAGGCCTCCGAATCCGACTGGGACAAGGTCATCAAGGTGCATCTCAAGGGTACCTTTTGTTGCACCCTGCCGGTGTTTCGCTGGATGCGGGAAAACGGCGGCGGCGTCATCGTCAACACCTCTTCGACATCAGGCCTGATCGGCAATTTCGGCCAGACCAACTATGGAGCTGCCAAGGGCGGCATCTGGGGCCTGTCCAACGTGCTCGCGATCGAAGGCCGCAAGTACAACATCCGGATCTGGACGCTGGCCCCGGGCGCTCTGACCCGCATGACCGCAGACCTGCCCCGCTACAAAGAGAACCCCGGCGCGGCGCTGGGGCCGGACGGCATCGCGCCGGCCGTGCTATACATGGTCAGCGACTTGTCGGGCGACCAGACCGGCAAGGTGTTGGGCGTGTCCGGGCCCCGCGGCGTGCGCGAGATGCGGATGATGGAAATGGAAGGCTGGAAACCGCCGCACACGGGCTGGAACGCCCGGGACATCGCCGATCATGCCAAGGAGATTTTCTTCTCCGAGGAGCAGATCAAGATGGGCGCGCGGAGGTTTTAGCCACACGATAGAGAGAACAAGGAAGACGATGAAACTCACCGCCGACGCCAAGGGCACCTTCGCAATCGCGCCGACGCCGTTCCACGACGACGGCCGGATCGACGAGCGCTCGATTGATCGCCTGACCGATTTCTACGAGGAGGTCGGCTGCGACGGGGTCACGGTGCTGGGCATTCTCGGCGAGGCGCCCAAGCTCGACGCCGCAGAGGCGGAGCAGGTCGCGGTGCGCTTCATCAAGCGCGCCAAGAAGATGCAGGTGATCGTCGGCGTCTCCGCGCCGGGCTTTGCCACCATGCGCTCGCTGGCCAAGGCCTCGATGGATGCGGGCGCGGCCGGCGTGATGATCGCGCCGCCACCGTCCTTGCGCACCGACGACCAGATCGTCACCTATTTCAAGCAGGCGGCGGAAGCCATCGGGCCAGACGTGCCCTGGGTTCTGCAGGACTATCCGTTGACGCTCTCGGTGGTGTTCACGCCGTCCGTGATCCGCAAGATCGTCATGGACAATCCAAATTGCGTGATGCTCAAGCACGAGGACTGGCCGGGCCTGGAGAAGATCACGATCCTGCGCGGCTTCCAGAAGGACGGCTCGCTCCGTCCGCTCTCGATCCTCTGCGGCAATGGCGGCACGTTCCTCGATTTCGAGATGGAGCGCGGCGCCGACGGCGCCATGACCGGCTACGCTTTCCCGGAGCTTCTGATCGATGTCGTCAACCTTTCCAAGGCCGGCAAGCGCGATGCCGCGCATGATCTGTTCGACGCGCATCTGCCGCTGATCCGCTACGAGCAGCAGCCCGGCGTCGGCCTGACCATCCGCAAATACGTGCTGCAGAAGCGCGGCATCATCGCCTCCAGCGCGCAGCGCAAGCCCGGCGCGACCATCACGGCGACGGCGAAGGCGGAGGTCGAGTATCTGCTGTCGCGTGTTGCCCGGGTGGACAAGCGCGCCAATCTCGGCCCGCAATCCAGCGCCGCGGGTTAGTCGCATGGCCGAGACATCAGCATCACGCCCGGCCTCGACGATTCTCCTGCTTCGCGACGGCGCGCAGGCCGAAATCGAAGTCTTCATGATGGTCCGCCATCATCAGATCGAGTTCAACTCGGGCGCGCTGGTGTTTCCCGGCGGCAGCGTCGATGCCGGCGACAACGAGATCGTCGCGCGCTCCGACCTCTACTTGGGTGGCGACGGCCTCAGCGAATCCGACCGCGGCTTTCGCATCGCCGCGATCCGCGAGACGTTTGAGGAAAGCGGCATCCTGCTGGCGCGGTCGAAGGCGACGGGCGCCCCGGTCGATGCCAGACGCGCCGGCGAGATCGCAGACGCGCATCGCGTCGCGCTCAACGAGCACAAGATCAGCTTCCTGAACATTCTCGCCGACAACGGCCTGCAGCTCGCCCTCGACACGCTGGTGCCTTACGCGCACTGGATCACGCCGGAGGGTATGCCCAAGCGCTTCGACACTTGGTTTTTCCTCGCTGCCGCACCGCCCGACCAGCTCGGCGCCCATGACGGTCGTGAATCCACCGACTCGATCTGGGTCTCGCCGCGCGAGGCGGTGGAGGGCGGTGAGAGCGGGCGCTTCAAGCTGCCGTTCCCGACCACGCGCAATCTGATCCGGCTCGCCAAGCAGGGCAGCGTGAACGCCGCGATGGAGCACGCCCGCGGCATGTCGATCGTGACGGTGATGCCGGTCATGACCAAGACCGAAACCGGGCGCCAGCTCCGCATCCCCCGCGAAGCCGGCTATGACGGCGAGGTGTTCGAGGTCGGGGCGGTCGGCTAATACACTTAGACGCGCAACGAAGTATTTCCGCCTGCGGATGCGCTAGGTTCCGTCCATATTGGAATGGACGGGACGCACAATGAACAACCGGCAGGACACCAACATCGCCGGCGAACTGGCGCTCCTGGTCGTGCTCGCTGCGCTCTGGGGCGGCTCCTACACCTTCATCAAGCTGGGCGTTGCCACCATCCCGCCGATCACGCTGATCGCGGCGCGCACCACGATCGCGGGCCTGTTGCTGCTGGCCGTCATGTGGGCGCGCGGCATCAGCATGCCCAGAGATGCCGCGATCTGGCGGCGCTTCGCGTTCCAGGCCGTGCTCAACAGCGTCATCCCCTGGACGCTGATCGCCTGGGGCGAGCGCCATGTCGATGCCGCGCTCGCCACCATCCTCAACTCCGCCGCACCGATCTTCACCTTCCTGCTGACGGCAGTCGTGACCCGCCACGAGGCAACGACCCCGCGAAAGCTGCTCGGCGTCGTGGCAGGAATGGCCGGCATCCTGCTGATCGTCGGCGTCGACGCCTTCCATGACATCGGCAGCGGCCTCCTCGCGGAGGCGGCGATCGTCGCCGCCACCATCTGCTATGCTTGCGCCGCGATCTTCGGCCGCAGCTTCAAAGGCCTCGACCCCATGGCGCCGGCCGCCGGCTCGCTGCTGGCCGGGGCGGCGGTGCTGATCCCGGCCTCGCTCGTGGTCGAGCAGCCCTGGACGTTGGCGCCCTCGCAAAGCTCGGTGCTGGCGCTGCTCGCGCT
>NZ_JXDL01000001.1:1440760-1452555 GCF_001590795.1 Bradyrhizobium sp. AT1 | reverse complement strand
CAAGCGTCAAACCGTCATAAAGGGGGAGGGGGCTCTCCGAAGCCCACAATATTAAGGATAATCGGCGGCCCGAGGCATGTTTCCCCGGGACCGCAATACGTCGTATATTGGGTCTCCAGTATCCCGGTCCTCGAAGCCCAATGTCCGCCGAATTGACGCCGACCCCTGAGAAAAAGCGAACATTCTCGCTCTCCATCGGCCAGCTCACTTTCGGCAGCTTCCTGTTGGTGCTGGCGGTGATCATTGTCACCTCGACCGCGAGCGTGATCGCGATCCGGCACATCGACACGACCTTCGCCGAGCTGCAGCGGCTGCAGAGCGTCGGCGACCTCGCCGAGGACATCGACCGCCGCATGAACGAATTGCGCCTCGCCGCGCGCGACTTCGTCACCGATCCCGGCGCCGGCATCCAGTTCAAGCAGGTGGGCGAGGCGGCCTCGACGCTGAGCGACATCCTGAAGAAGACCCGCATCGAGCTTGCGCCCGAGCAGCAGGACATGATCGACGGGGTCACCGAGCGGCTTGCGACCTATCGCAGCGGCCTGGAGCGGATCTCGACCCTGATCGATCGCCGCGCCCAGCTGCTCGCCGGCCTGCCGCCGCTGCGCGACCAGTTCGATGCGGCCGTCTCCGGCACCGCCGACCGCGAGCTGGCCTCACGCCTGTCGGAGGCCCAGAGCCGGATCGCGCTCGGGCTGCTCGCACGCAACCCGTCCGCGGCGGAACAGGCCGCCCAAAACATGCGGGCACTGAACATCGGCGATGCCAGGCTGAGATCGGCCGTGAACGATTATGCCGAGGCCATCATGGCTGTCGCCGTCCGGGAGCGGCAGATCGCTGATATCGACCGGGAGGTGCTGGGGACTGAGGGTCGGCTGATCGGCCGCGTCACCGAATTGCTGCGCGAGGTCAGCGACCGGCGCGGCCACGTGCTGTCGCGCGACTTTGCCCGGACCCTGACGGAGGCGCGATGGCAGAGCATTGTGCTCGGCACCATCGGCGTTCTGATCGGCATTCTCGCAGCCGGCTTCGTGGTGCGCAGGACGGTCCGCCCGCTTGCCCAGATCGCACGCTCGATTCGCGCCCTTGCGGCGGGTCGGAAAGACACCTCCATCCCGTCCGCCGATCTCGACAACGAGATCGGCGATATCGCGCGTGCGGCCGAAGTGTTCCGTCGCGCGCTGGAGGAGGCCGACACGGCGCGCGAGGCGGCGGTGCGCGCGCTCACCGAGCAGCGCCTCGCTGAAGAGAGCTACCGAAAACTGTTCGAGGGTTCGGTCGACGGCATCTATGTGACGACGCCGGCCGGCGACCTCCTCAACGCCAATCCGGCGCTGGCGCGGATGATGGGCTATGACAGCCCGCAGCAGCTGATCGCCAGCATCAACGACATCGCCCACACGATCTACGTCCACCCTGAGGCGCGCGTCGAATATCAGCGGCTGATGGCGCGCGACGGCATGGTGCGCGAGTTCGAGTATCAGGTGCGCCAGCGCAGCGGCGACATCCTGTGGCTCTCCGACAGCGCCACCGGCGTGCGCGACGAAGCGGGCAACATCGTCCGCTACGAAGGCACGCTGCGCGACAT
Organism: Bradyrhizobium sp. AT1; assembly: GCF_001590795.1. Taxonomy (GTDB): domain Bacteria; phylum Pseudomonadota; class Alphaproteobacteria; order Rhizobiales; family Xanthobacteraceae; genus Bradyrhizobium. The sequence continues at coordinate 1,450,967 of NZ_JXDL01000001.1, read as the reverse complement.
CACCGACCAGAAGCGGGCGGAAGACGCCATCGCCGAAGGCCGGCGCCTGCTCCAGCAGGTCATCGACACCGTGCCCGCGGTCATCAACGTCAAGGACCGCGACCTGCGCTATGTGCTGATGAACCGCTACATGGCCGGCATTTTCGGCATCGAGCCCGACGACGCGCTCGGCCGCACCACGGCCGATCTGATGTCGCGCTATGGCGCGGCCAAGACCGACGAGAACGACAAGCGCGTGCTCAGCCTGCGCAAGGGTCTCGGCTTCTACGAGGAGGAGTACAAGGACGCCTCCGGCAACATGCGGCAATGGCTGGTCAACAAGCTGCCGCTGCTCGATGCCGAGGGCGAGATCGAGCGGATCGTCACCGTCGCGCTCGACATCGGCGAGCGCAAGCGCGGCGAGCAGGAGATGCGCAAGGCCAAGGAGGCGGCCGAGACTGCGCTGCGCAATCTGCGCGAGACCCAGGCCTCGCTGATCGAGGCCGAGAAGCTCGCGGCGCTCGGACGCCTCGTTGCGGGTGTCGCGCACGAGGTCAACAATCCCGTCGGCATCAGTCTCACGGTCGCTTCCGCGCTGGAGCGCAAGACCGCGATTTTCACGGCTGAGGTCGAGCGCGGCGAGCTGCGTCGCTCCACGCTCAACGACTTCCTCAGCACCAACCGCGACGCATCCTCGCAGCTCGTCTCCAATCTCAACCGCGCCGCCGAGCTGATCCAGTCGTTCAAGCAGGTCGCCGCCGACCGCAACTATTCGGACCAGCGCAACTTCGATCTCGGCGATCTCACCGAGCAGGTGGTGATGAGCCTGCGTCCGGGCCTCCGGAAGCACAATTTGACGCTCAATGTCGAGTGCCAGCCCGATCTGACCATGAACAGCTATCCGGGCCCGTACGGCCAGGTGCTGACCAATCTGTTTCTCAATTCGGTGGCGCATGCCTTCCCGGATGGACGGCCCGGGACCATCGACATCCAGGTGCGGGAGTCCGGCAAGGACAATGTCGAGATCATCTTCTCCGACAATGGCTGCGGCATGTCGCTCGACGTCCGCCGCCGCGCCTTCGATCCATTCTTCACCACAAGACGTGACCAGGGCGGCACCGGCCTCGGCCTGCACATCGTCTACAGCATCGTCACCAACCGGCTCGGCGGAAGGCTCGATCTCGATTCCGAGCCGGGCAGCGGCACGCGCATCCAGATCATCCTGCCGCGCACAGCGCCGCTCGAGCAGGCCGCGGAATAGCTAGTCGGCGTCAGCGAGCTTGTGCAGGGTCGCGCCGAAGATCTGGCTGGCCTTGCCGACCAGCGCCGTGCCCGTCATCTCGCCGCGCGTCTCCGTGAACGTGCCGCTGACGCCGATACCGACCGGGGCAGGGCCGCCGAACAGCGGATTGTCGTCGCCGCGAGGCGAGGTGTGCCGTTGTACCAGCACTTCGCCTTTGAAGGTGTTGTTGTCCTTCACCACGTAGCTGCCGGTGTAATAGAGGTAGGCATCGCCGCCAAGAATCTTGCCGTCGCGAAACAGAATGACGCCGCTGCCCTTGCCGGTTCGACCATCGAGCAGGGTCACATGAATCGAATAGAGGCCGTTCTTCATAACGTCCCGCAGGCCGGCCGCCATCGCCCAATGGCGTAACCGGTTCTGCTTTTATGCCAAAGCGCATGCGCTCGCGCAACGCGGCAGTTTGCCGGCCGGCCGCAGCAGGTGCGGCCTCGAGCCGTAGTTGTCCCGGCTTGTGCGTGACGCCCTCATGACGGTCTGATGATGGAGCGAGGCCGATCGCCACGAATCGGGGTTGGCCCGCGAAATGCATAACAATTGCTGCACTGGCCGCGGGGTGCTGGAGCAAGACGATGAGCAACTGGATCGATTCCGGCGGCGATGAGCCGCGTCTGTACAGTGCGCGTCCCACCAATTGCAAAAACGAACGATGGCGCTCCGGCAGCGCAACACGCTGGCGAAGCGCGACAGCCAGGCTGGCTTGCGTTTTGGCGCTGATGGCCCTCGTAGCCCCCTTCGGGCATGCGCGTGACCGCGGCCAGTTCGCCAACACCAATGCGGATTTGAAGGCCTGGTTCGACGGCCTGCGCAGCGGCAAGGGGCCATGCTGCTCCGATGCCGACGGCTCGGCGCTCTCGGATACCGATTGGGACAGCAAGGACGGGCACTATCGTGTCCGCCTCCCGCGCTATGCTTCCGGGCTCGAAGGGCAGCCGCAGGAGCTGGTCTGGGTCGAGGTCCCCGAGGAGGCCGTGATCTCCGAGCCGAACCGGGTGGGACGCACCATGGTGTGGCCGATCTACGGCTACATGGGCGTCACCATCCGTTGCTTCATGCCCGGCAGCATGACTTAGCCGCGCCGGTCGGCAAGTCGTCCGCTCGAGTCGTCCGCTCAAGTCGTCCGCCAGTTCGTCCGCCAAGGCTCGCGCCGCGTCAGGTGTATTTCTTGTCGCGCTCCAGGAGCTCGATGGAAATGCCTTCGGGGCCGCGGATGAAGCAGATCCGCACGCCGGGCCGGATCGTGGTCGGCTCGCGCGTAAAGGTGACGCCCTTGGCCTTGATCTCAGCCGCGACGGCATCGATGTCCTTCACCGTCAACCCGATATGGTCGAGGCCCTGATGCGGGTGCGGAGGCGGCGGGTTGACGGCGCTATCGCCCTCGAGCGGCGCAATGAAGACCCTGGCGCCGCCAAGGTTCACGTCGATTCGTCCCGGCGCGTGCACGATCTCGCCGCCGAGGATGTCCCGCAGCCAGGCCGCCGTGGCTTCCGGATCGGGGCTGCGCAGATGGACGTGATCCCAAGTGACGACGACTGGCATTCCAATTCTCCCAACGCGATCGTTCGATTTGCCGCGCATGTTAACGGCCCCGGCCGGTGATCGCCACCGTCCTTGCCGATTCGCAGGGAACCTTAGTTCGTCTTCCGGATTGACGTAAGCTGCGGCCTAGTCCGTGTCGCGAGTCCATCGTCGAACGTGCTCAGCCGCCATCGGTGATGCAACCATGAACGCCAGGCTCGACCGGATCGGATTAGGGCGCTTCGCCGGGACCGGCGAGCGCGTGGCGCGAGCCGTGACGATGGCGAGCGTCTCCTTTGGCCGGAGCCTGCTGTGGCTGCTGGCCGCCATCATCGTCGGCTGTGGCGTCTGGATGCTGCTGCCTCTCTCCAAAGGCAACAGCGCCGAGCAGCCGAAGTCGGAGCTGGCGGCCGTCGAGCCGGCTCCTGCGGGCGATCCCGCAGCATCGACCTCGCCGGCTTCGGACGCCCAGGTGCCGGCCATGGCGGACCTCGGTCGTCTCAGGATTTCATCGCAGACCTGGCGCCGCGGCGGGCTTGGCTCGAAAGCCCTGGTGACGTTCACGCTGCGAAACGACAATGACTATGCCGTAAAGGATGTCGAGATCGTCTGCGCCTTTGCACGGCGCGACGGAAGTCATCTCACCGATCGCAGCCGCGTGTTGGCAGATCCGGTCAGCATGAAGAGCCGCAAGACCTTCGCGCGGGTCTCCGTCGGCTTCGTCAATGTGAATGCCGATCAGGCAAAATGCTCGCTGGTTGCAGCACGCCGCGCCTGAAGCCGGCCATGTTTCGGTAGCGGAAAAGTTACCCTTTGCGGCCCTTGGCGAAAAAACCTCGCATCGCCATTTGAACCGAAGGGCTGGGCCAGGAACCAATTAGATGATCGCCTGTTGAAGGCGAAGAGCCCACGCGGGGATGCGGGGGGCGGAGCGCGGCCAATGCCCATCTTTCGGTATTTCGTCTTTGTCGGTGGAGCCTTGCTCGTCCTGCTGTTTGCAGCGAACTACGTTCTGCCATCGCAACCCGTTGCGCAGACTGTCGCCGCCGCAGGCAATGATCAACCGCTGATCCGCATCCGCTCCGACCGCCATCTGCCGGAGCGTGTCGTGCTCGATACGACCCAGCCCACGATCGTCGCGCCCGCAGTGAAGACCGCCGCAGTCGTGCCTCCCCAGCCGCCGGCTCAGGAGGGCGTGTCGCCGGCCTTGGCTGAGCTGTCGGCCAAGGCGCGCGTGCGCGAGACGTTCGCCCAGTTCACGCCGCCGAAGGCCGGTACAGCCGCGGCCAGGAAGGCTGAAGCCAAGCCTGAGGCCAGGCCGCAATCTTCTCCGGCTCAGGTCTCTCAGGCCCAGGCTGCGCCAGTCCAGTCTCAGCCCAAGCGCAAGGTCGCCAGGGCACATTCGGCGCCGCCGCAGGGCCGGCCGATGATGCTGGTTGCCCAGCAGCCGCATTTCGGCCTGTTCAACACGACCTGGTGAGAGCACCCTCCATCCGGATCCGGCCCGATAGAGGCGAGGGGGCTTTTTATTGGTCAGCCTCTCTGCTAATTCGAACCCACCCGAACGCCGCCCGGTGTGCTGGCTCGCCAGCAGCCGGTCCGGCCCGTTTCGGTTTGCGGCCCGGTAGCCCCGGGCCAGGGCGCTCGTAGCTCAGCTGGATAGAGCATCGGATTTCGATTCCGAGGGTCGGGAGTTCGAATCTCTCCGAGCGCGCCAAATTTCGGCATTCGTTACAAGACAACGAACAATCCCTCGCGGAGTGCCTCCTCCCAGCTGAAGGATCATAGCGGTTGAGGCCCGAGCGCCCGGCACCAACGCTAGGGAGAAGCTCGCCTCACGCTACGCCAGCCGGCGGCTTCTCCAGATCGGCCCAGATCTTCGCGAAATAATCCTGGAATTGTGGGTCTGTCCGCAAGCCGGCCGGATCGCGCCCGGCGCGCGGCAGCTCGATCACGTGGAGCGCGCGGACCGTCGCCGGGCGCGCGCTCAGCACCAACACGCGATCAGCCATTGCGATGGCCTCGCCGATGTCGTGAGTGACGAGGATCGCGCTCTTGCCGCGCTCGGCGATGATGCGGGAGACGTCGGCTTGCATCAGCAGACGGGTCTGGAAATCCAGCGCCGAGAACGGTTCGTCGAGCAGGATCACCTCGGGATCGAAGGCGAGCGTGCGCATGATTGCGACGCGCTGGCGCATGCCGCCGGACAGCGCCGCGGGCTTGGCATGCTCGAAGCCGGCGAGGCCATAGGCCTTGATCAGCTCCAGCGCGATCTCGCGCGCACGCGGCGTCGGCGTTTTGCGGATCTCCAGGCCGAGCATGACGTTGTCGAGCACGCTGCGCCAGGGCAGCAGCAGATCCTTTTGCAGCATGTAACCGACATGACCGGCGGCATCGTCGACGCGGCGGCCGCCGACCTCGACATGGCCGCGCGTCGGTCGCAGCAGGCCGGCGATGGCGTTGAACAGCGTGGACTTGCCGCAGCCGGAGGGGCCGACGATCGCCAGTGTCTCGCCGCGGCGCAGCTCGAAATCCACTTTCCGGATCGCCTCGACGGGGTGGCCGGCGCCGTCGAAGGTGACGCCGACATTCTCGGCGCGCAGCACGATCGGCTCTGAACCCGCAAGATTTTGCGCGGGCGCATTCATCGGTCCACCTCCTTGCAGAAGTCGAGTAGCATGTCGTTGAAGATCTTTGGCGTGACCACGCTGAAGGCGTGCGCGCCCCAATCGACCTCGCGCACGCGCGCATCCGGAATGGCGGCGGCCAGCTCGCGGGTAAGATAGGCGGGCACCAGCGCGTCATCCTTGGCAGAGGACAACAACGTTGGCACGTTGATGGCCGCGAGGCGCCTGCCACCTTCGAACGCCAAAAACATGTCGATGCGCTCGTTCATCGTGCCGACGGAGGGGAAGTGCTTCAAGATGCGCTCTTCCTCGGCATCGAGATGGGCGATGTTCTCCGAGATCCATTGCGGCGGATAAAGGAACAGCGGCTGGGCTCGCACATAGGCCTGCGGTCCCAACCGGTTGAGGAGCGCTTTACGGATCTCGAAGCAGCGCCGCAGGAACGGATCGGCGCGTCCCCAGCCGTTGACGACGGCAAGACTGCGCAGGCGCTTGGGATGGCGCAGCGCAAGCTCGATGCCGACGATGCCGCCGATGGCGTGGCCCACGACATGCGCCGCATCGACGCCGGCATGGTCCAGCACGCTGGCGATATCGTCGGCCATGCCGGCGATGCTGCGCTGGCCCGCTGCGCTGCGGCCGGTGCCGACGTGGTCATAGAGAACGACCTGGTGGCGGCTCGCGAGCGCGTCGAGCTGCGGTGCCCAGAACGAGCCGCTGCCACCCATGCCCGCCGACAGAACGACCGGCGTACCGCGTCCGTGAACTTCATAGTAGATGTCGGCATCCTCGCCGCGTGCGAAAGTCATGACGTCCCAGTTGTTGAATTGATGTCGTTCACGGTCGGGAGAGCAGGCGTCGCTCGATCAGGTCGATTGCGCCGTACATCAGTAGCGCCACCACCATCAACGTCGCGATGCCGACCCAGACCGCGTTGAGGTCGTAGAGCACACCGGCGTAGTAGATCATGTAGCCGAGGCCCTCCTTGGAGGCGATGTACTCGCCGACGACCGCGCCGATCAGGGCGAAGCCGACATTGAGACGGAAGGCCGCGATGATCCACGGCATCGCGCCGGGCACGATGACGGTGCGCCAGGTCTTCAGCCGGCTGGCGCCGAGCGAGCGCAGCAGCTTGATCAGATCCGCATCGACCTCCTTGGCGCCCTGGAGCGCGGTGATGACCGCGACAATGAAGGTGATGATCGCCGCGATGGCGATCTTCGAGGAGAGGCCGATGCCGAACCAGACGATGATCAGCGGCGCCAGCGCGATCTTCGGCAGGCCGTTGAGTGCGATCAGATACGGGCGGAGTACCGCCGCGCCGGTCGGGACAAGCCACAGCAACAGCCCCGCCGCACTGCCGAGCACCGTTCCAATCAAAAAGCCTGCGATAGCTTCCCACGCCGTCAGCGCCGCATCGCGGAACAGTTCGCCGCTGCCGATCAGCTTGGTTGCCTTGGCGATGATGCCGCTCGGCTGGCCATAGAGATAGACCGCGATCAGGCCGAAGCGGATCGCGAGCTCCCAGCCGGCAAGCAGGACGCCAAGCAGCGCGATCTGGAGCAGGGCGATGCGAAGCGCGGACGGCAGCTTGAAGCGCGCGCCCGTCACCGCGGCCTGGCCGGCGTCGAGCACGGCCACCTCACGTCCTCTTGTGTGCGATCGAGGCGATCTCGACGAGGCAGGCCGGCTTCACCAGCCCGCACTGGATGCAAAAGCGCGCCGGCTTCTCGCCGGGAAAATACTCGGCATAGACTTTGTTGACCGCGGCGTAGTTCGCCCAGTCGGTGATGAAGATCGAGTTGAAAGTGACGTCGGCAAGGCTCGAGCCTGCCGTCTCCAGCACGCGCTTGATAGTTTCGAGGATGTGTCGCGTCTGCCCGGCGGCGTCGCCCTCATGAACGACGTCGTTCTTGGCATCGAAAGCCAGCGTGCCCGACACGTAGATCACGTTGTCGGCCATCATGCCCGGCGAGAACGGGGCGATCGGCGCGTGAGTGCCTGATGGAATGATGGCGCGGTCGGTCATAGCGTATCCTCTTTTGCTGGAACGGCTTCGGTCTGGGCAAAGGCGCGGCGGAAGTCGCTCGTGGACGAGACCCAGCCGAAGAAAGTCTCGATGTTGAAGACGGAGGCCTTTTGCAGATAGTCGGGGCCGGCCTGATGCGTCGCGTCCTCCAGCATCACGCCGAAATATTCGAGGTGGAAGCCGTCACGCAGCGTCGACTCCACGCAGACATTCGTGGCGATGCCGCAGAACACGAGGTTTCGGATGCCGCGCGCGCGCAAAATGCTGTCGAACTGGCTGTTGAAGAAGCCGCTGTAGCGTGTCTTCGGCACCACGATATCGCCGGGCTTCGGCATCAATTCGTCGACCAGCGCATAGTCCCAGCCGCCCTTGGCGAGCAGCTTGCCTTGCAGCTCAGGCCGCTTGCGCATCGTCTTCAGCGCATTCGACTTGTGCCAATTCGGCGAGCCCGCTCCACCGGCTTCGACATAGTCAGCGTCCCAGCCATTCTGGAAGAAGATCACCGGGACGCCCGCGCCACGCGCGACACCCAGCACGTCCTGGATCGCACTGATGGCGGCCTTGGCGCCGGAGATGTCGAAGCCGGCAAGATCGAGATAGCCGTTCGGTGACGCATAGGCATTCTGCATGTCGACGACGACCACGGCTGTCTCGTCGACCGCGAGCCGCAGCGGCTCGGGCCGCGCCGGCAGAGTGACGTAGCGCGGCTCGCCCGCGGGAGAGGTATTCACCGTCATCACACCAGACCGAACTGCTTGGTCGCCTGCCCGGCGAAACTGTTGTCGACCATCTGGGCATAGGGCAGGACGGTCTGCACCGCACCGCCGCCCTGTTCGAGCTGCATCGCGCGATCCCATTCATCTGCCGAGATGGTGGGGTTGCGCGGGATCGCGGTCCTGGAGCCGAAGAAGTTTTTCGTGGCGCTGGCAACGACGGAGGGTGAGACCTTCGGGAAATATTTCTCCGCGACCTCGGTGAAGACGGCGTTGTTCTCGTGCATCAGCTTCTGCGCTTCGGCGATCGCGTTGCAAAAGCCCTGCACCGCCGCCGGATTGCTCGCGATCGTCTCTTCCGTCGCCATCGCGGTGGTGAAGCACAGCGAGCCGAGCGCGTCGGCGAAGGACAACACCGGCACGAGGCCGAACTGTTCGGCGGCGATACTGACGTCCCATTCGAAGGCGGTGGCGATGTCGGCGCGGCCATCCTTCACCGCGGCGGCCTGTGCGCCCGGCGGCAGTTCGAGGAAGGTGACGCCGGCCTCCTTTGGATCAAACTTGCCGACGGTCTTGATCGCGTATGTCGGCACCTGGATCGTCGAGGACGGGAATTTCAGGGTGGCGATGGTCTTGCCGCGCAGATCGTCGATCGTCTTGATCCTGCTGTCGGGCCTGGCGATGCCCCACATCGACACGCCGCCAACGATCTTGGCGATGTTCTTGATCTTCCCGCCCTCGCGGACTGCATTGACGGACATGCCGGGGCTGGTGACGCCGATCTGGCCGCGCCCCGAAAGCAGGATCGGGACCGGAAGCGCGATGCCGCCCGCAGTGGAGAGGTCGGCATCCAAGCCGTGCTTGGCGAACAGCCCCTTGTCCGCGGCTACATAAAGCGAGTTGTACATGCCGAGCCGAAGCGCCTCGGCAATCGCTACCTTGGTGCCGCCGGCGAGAGCGGGAGTGGTGAGGCCAGCCAGCGGAGCCGTTGCCGCTCCGAGCAGCGAATACTTCATGAGGTCGCGTCTATTGATCACGTCCCTGTCCTTTAACTTGACAGAACAGCGGGTTAGTCCGCCGTCTGCCTAATTGATGGTCATTCCCGGTCTTCGCCCAAAATCCTTGCATCGCTCGTTTTTATTAGCAATTAGGAATAGATAGATATATTTATAAGTGATGCTAATAGATAAGGTCGACCTCAAGCAGCTCCGCGCTTTCGTCCGGGTTGTCGAGACGGGCAGCTTCAGCGCCGCGGCGCGCTCGCTCGGCATGTCGCAATCCGCCGTCAGTCAGGCGGTGCGCCAGCTCGAGGACGGATTGCGGGTACGATTGCTCGATCGCACCACACGAAAACTTCAGCTCAGCAAGGTCGGCGCGGATTTCATGCCGGGCATCCAGCGCCTGCTCGCCGATCTCGATCGCCAGCTCCAGGACCTGCGCGAGTTGCGCGAACACCGTCGCGGTCATGTCACGGTGGCCTGCGTGCCATCGGTGGCGCTGCGGCTGATGCCGCGCGTGCTCGCGGTATTCCAGCACGAATACCCGATGGTGGCTGTGACCCTGAAGGAAATTTCACGGCATCAGATTTTTGCGGCGTTGCGCGGCGGCGATGTCGATCTCGGCATTGCCAACGTACCCGGCGACGATCCGGAGCTCGACGCCACGCGCCTGCTCGTTGACAATTTCGCGTTGGTCATGCGGCGCGATCATCCGCTCAGCGCACGCGACGCGGTGAGCTGGACGGAGGCGTCGAAAGCAGGCCTCGTGGTGATGGCATCAGGCACCGGCATCCGGCTCGAGATCGAGCGCGGCGTCACCGATCTCGGCCAAGGTACGCCGATCCATGAGGCGGAGCATCCGGCGACGCTGCTGGCGCTGGTTGAGGCCGGCGTCGGCGTCGCGCCCCTGCCAAGTCTCGCCTGGCCGGAGGCGAGCCATGCGGTGCTGACGTATCGGAAGCTGGTCGAGCCCGTGATCGAACGCGAGCTTTATTTGATCCGGCGCATCGGTCGTGACCTGTCGCCAGCCGCGCGCGCACTTC
>NZ_JXDL01000001.1:1432671-1439990 GCF_001590795.1 Bradyrhizobium sp. AT1 | reverse complement strand
GGAATCCTGGCAGGAGCCCAATTGATCCGCGATGGAACGGTCTCCGATTGATGGCAATGACGAGCAATAGCGATCACGCTCATCGGAGATGGAGGTGATGGCCAGTCTCCTGACGTTCCAGATCTGCTCTGAAACGACGACGGATCACCGCTGCGAGGGGGGCTGCGTCAGTCAGTCCGACGGGACACCTGCCGGCCACGGGCCAGCGTGTCCGAGGGCGCCTCGTGGAACGTCGCGCGGTAGGCTGCGGCGAACTCGCCGAGATGATGGAAACCCTGGGCACGCGCGCACGTCGCGACGGTGGCGCCACCGCCCCTGAGGAGGCGACCGCGGGTCGCCCACAGCCTCTTGAGGCGGATGTACTGATGCAGGCTCATGCCGCGTACCTTGCTCACCGCGCCGCCGAGCGTCCGGATCGAGACGCCGAACTCTGCGGCGAGATCGGCGGTGTAGATCGGCGCGGTCGGGCGGGCCGCGACGTAGTCGTCGATCCGCTGCACCAGCTTGATTGCGCGCTCGCCCTGGACAGAGGCGCTCAGACCCGACAGCGAATCGATCCGAAACAAATCGTCGAGCGCGAGCAGCAGACCTTCCTGGAGATGGGCGGCCACCTCCGTGGTTTCGAACAGGGAGGGCTGCACGGACGCGGTTCGCAGGATGTCGAGCAGGAGCTGCCGCGCGTGGAGCAGGGCGGGCCGGTTTGCGACGCGGGCCCGCAAGTCGTCGGCGCGATCGAACCAGCCCCGGTCTCTCAGCTCGGGGGAGAAGATGATCATGGCATGATGATTGGTCTGAGGCTCGACGAAATGGCATTCGTCGTTGCCGCGGAGCGCAACGAAGAAACGCGCGTCGAGGTCCAGGCCCTTGAGGTTGACCTGGAGGTCGTCGGTCATGGACAGGATCACCATCCCGCCCGGCATCCGATAGGCGGTGTCGAGGATGCGCGCGAACGATCTCATCATGATGATGCGGCACGCCGGCATGGAGACGACGGCGCGGGCCGCGGCAAAGTTCGGGATGTCGAGCGGAATGCTTCTCGCATCCTCCATCGATTCAATCGGGCGAAACGCATCGACGTCGGCAAAGCCGATCAGTTGGAGCGCGGAGGATGGAGCGAGGGCGTCGAACACCATGGGTCTGGCCGGCAGCTGAAATGTGACAATCAAATGAACGTCGATACATCGCCATCAATGGCTAAACATCGCGCTTCAGTAAACCGAATTTCAGGCCGTAGTATTGCGGACATCATGCCATGCCGCCCGTCAGATCAGTGTCACCATCAACGTTCCTCGCTTGGCCGGAGGCAACGTCGATGAACCGCGGCCGCGCCGGCCGCTGGGAAGGCCGGGGACGCAAAGCCTCTCCGCGCCTGTCTCAGCTGCTTCCACAAGCTGCGTCTGCGCGTCCATGCCCGTCCGAGGGCTCGGACGACGATCGACGCGGCCATTACCGCAGAATGACGGTGTCGGCCGACTTCATCCTTGATCTGGATCAGTCCTGGAATCTCTTTCGGGCGGCGTCTGCCGCGCAAGAAATGATCTCGCAAAAGCGAAGGGGCCCTGAGGCCCCTTCAGATGGTCACCAGCGGCGATAGCGTGGGCCGTAGCCATAATAGCGTGGACCGTAATAGCGCGGCCCATAATACCGCGGGCCGTAATACGGCCGCGGAGCGTAATATCCATAATAATTCGGACGCCACCAGCAGCGTCCCCAGGCGTCGCAGACCATGCGAACCTGCTCGACGCCGGAGACCTGCGGTGTCGCAGGTGCGGGCGCGATGGGCATGGCGGACGCCGCCGGCAATGCCGCCAGACCACCTAACGTGGCACCGAACAGGGCCGCGGCGACGAGGCCGATCTTGAGAGTCATGATGTCTTTCCTCCGCTTACGGGATCCAGGATATCGAACTTGTTCGGATCAAATTGTGGCGGAACCGAAATGTAATGCTGATGAACGAATTCAGCAAATCCGCTCGGCTCGCCGGCTTGGGCCGCATGGCCGTCGCTGGAGCTTGATCCTGCGCAATTCGCAAGTCTGCCTCGGCTCCTAGTGTTGCTGGCGTGGCAGCAGCGTGGTGCTTGCTGCCGGGCAAGGTGAACTGGATGCGAGTCATTCCAAATCTGTCGATCTCGCCGGAGAAAGTCTTCTTCGTGATCTCGAAATCGCGCCGGTCCGACAGCGAGGCGGCCGGCGGCGGCGTCATCCTGGACTCCGGCGACGACGACATGAGCTATGGCCGCGCTGGACGCGGCGGGACCACCGACCGTGCGGAGCTCGCGGGCTTTATCCGCGATCTCAATATCGACGAGCAGGTCGACCTCGTGGCGCTGACCTGGCTTGGTCGCGGCGACGGTGATCTCTCCAATTGGCGCGAACTGCATACCCAGGCGGCGCAGGCGCACAACCAGCGCACTGCTTCCTACCTGATCGGCACGCCAATGCTCGCCGACTATCTGGAGGAGGCGATGGCGCAATTCGGCAAGTCCTTCGAAGAATTCGAAGAACATCTCTGATGCCGGATGCGGCGTCGACCAGTTTCAAGGAGAGTGCAATGGACAAGATGAGATTAGACAAGGGCGGCTGGCTGGTGGTGTGCGATGGGCGCAAGGCGCTCATTCTGGAAAACCTCGGCGACGAGATGTTTCCGAACCTCCACACCAGGGAGGTGCACGAGCAGCCCAATCCCTCGACCAGCGCACAAGGGACCGACGCGCCGGGCCGCCTGCATGCCGCTACCGGCGGCGTGCGCAGCTCGGTCGAGCAGACTGACTGGCATGACGAGGCCGAGCGCGCCTTCCTGCGAAGCCTGGCGGGCCGGCTCGATGCCGCCGTCAGCGCAGGCGAGACCACGGCCCTGACCATGGTGGCCTCACCACGCGCGCTCGGCATGATCCGCGCCGATTATTCGGACGTCATGCGCAAGGCGCTTCGGGGCGAGGTCGGCAAGGACCTCGTCAAGTTGCCCGTCTACGAGATCGAAAAGCAATTGCTGCAGTCGGGCGCCGCCAAATAGGGGCGCCCCGCAGAGGCCGCGCCGGCGTCCCTCAGTAGCAGGGGTGCCGGCGGCGGTCCTGGCCGACATAGGCGGCCGCGCTCTGGTAGCAATGGTTGGTCGACGGGCCGTCGTAAAAGGCGAAGGTGCCGGGGGTGATGCCGGGGCCGTAATTATGGATGTAGCTGATGGGGTAGGGCAGCGGGTTGACGTAACGATGGTACCGGTGGTGTCCCCGCGCCTCCGCCAGGGCAGGGGCTAGGATTGCGGCCGACAGGGCAGCAACCGCGGCTACAAGCTTCAACTTGCTCATCTTGATTCTCCGGAACCCGCGCGAATAAGTCGATCATCTATAGCCATTTCGGGCCTCCGGGGCACCCGTCCGGTGCCCGGAAATCCGGGATGGTCCCGCAGATTCCCGGGTGGGTGTGACAGAATTGCCGGAAACGGCGTCGGGCCTTGCCCATTTTTGGCCTTTTCGGGATGCTTAACGAATTCGCCACACAAGTATGACCAAAGACTATTCGGTTAAGAATCCAATTGCCGGCCTTCTGGGGGGTCCTCGAGGCCGGTGCATTCCTGAAGGCTTTCGCCGTCACCTTGCCATGCGCATCACGCTTTTGAGCCTGCTGTTGCTCTGCCTCGCCGCCGCTACGCCGGCGCGGGCCGAGCTGCATATCACCCGCGACCACGGCGGCTATGTCGAGGAATACAAGACCAAGTACAAGCGCGTCCGCGAAAAGGGCGAGCGGGTCATCATCGACGGCATCTGCAATTCGGCCTGCACCCTGGTGCTCGGCATCGTGCCGATGAACAAGATCTGCGTGACGCCGCGCGCGAGCCTCGGCTTCCACCAGGCCTATTACGACAAGGCCTTCACCTTCGGCATCAAGGTCACCAGCTCCGAAGGCACGTCCGACCTGATGTCCTACTACCCCGATACGGTGAAGGACTGGATTCGCCGCAATGGCGGGCTCACCACCGACATGAAGAAAATCAAGAACGGTGTCGAGCTCTGGAAGATCATCGACCCCTGTCCGGAAGAGTGGTGAGCCGCTAGGCTGAGCCCCGCTGCCGTCGGTCGCAGCGCAGCATCGTCCGGGCGAAATTCGCGTTGCCGCATTGCCTCCCGTTGGGGCAATGAGGGCGGTAATGAATCATAATGAAGAAGCCCTGACCGCCCGCGCCGCGCCGATCCTGTTCGTGCTGCTCTGGAGCACCGGATTCATCGGCACCAAATACGTCGTCAACAACGCCGATCCCTTGACCTATCTCGCCATCCGCATGGCGATCGTGGTCGTCCTGATGGCGATCATCGCGGGCGTCGCGCGGCCGAAATGGCCTGATCGCACCGGAATCGCCCACAGCGCGGTCGCCGGCATTCTCGTCCACGGCTTTTATCTCGGCGGCACCGCGATCGCGATCGCGCATTCGATTCCCGCAGGGCTCTCAGCCCTCATCCCGGGCCTGCAGCCGATCCTGACCTCGACCATCGCCAATCGCTGGCTCGGCGAGCGGGTGACGCCGCTGCAATGGGCCGGGCTCGTGCTCGGTCTCGGCGGCGTCGTCATGATCCTGCACAACCGTCCCATGACCGGCGAGGCTGGTCTCGGCTGGCTCGCCTCGGTGGTGTCGCTGATCAGCATCACGCTCGGCACGCTCTATCAACGCCGCTACTGCAACCAGATCGATTGGCGCGCCGGCAACCTCGTGCAATATGTCGCCGTCACCATCTTCTTCGCGATCGGGGCCTTCCTGTTCGAAGACCGCGTGGTGCACTGGACGCGGGAGTTCGTGCTGGCGCTCGCCTGGCTTGCCGTAGCGCTCTCGATCGGATCGATCGGGCTGCTCTATTGGCTGATCCGCCACGCCGCGGCGACCTCGGTCGCGAGCCTGTTCTATCTGGTGCCGGCCGTGACCGCGCTGATGGCCTATCTGCTGTTCGGCGAGAAGCTCGATGCGCTGGCGATTGCGGGCATGGGGATGTGCGCGGCCGCGGTGTTCGTCGTCAACCGGCGCGTCTAGGCGGCAGGGTCATCGAATACATCCCTGACGTGCGCGGCGCGTTCGTGTTAGGCTGACCGTATTTCAGCTTCACATCGACACGGTGATTTCATGAAGAAAGCGCGGCGCGCACTGCTCGGCAGGTCCTTGAAGCCGGTCCGGATCGCCTGCATCAACTACGCGGAGGAGATGATCAGCGACCGGATGATGGCGAAGCTCACGGCGGCGCTGCAGAAATGCTACGATGAGCACTTCCTGCCCGTGTGGGGCTACCCCGTCGATCTCGACGTCACCCGCAAGCCGAAACCGACGGATTGGCAGCTTGTCTATTTCGACGATGCCACCCACGAGAACTTCCTCGGACGGCACGAATTGACCCATCGGGGACAGCCGATCTCGAAGATCTTCGTCAAGGCGCTGGGTGAGGAACCCGTCAGCGTGGCGGCGTCGCACGAGCTGTTCGAGATGGTGCTCGATCCCATGGCCAATCTGTGGGCTGACCAGACCCGCCACACCCAATATGCCTACGAGGTCTGCGACGCCGTGGAGGAGGAGTCTTTTCTCGTCGACGGTTTTCCGATGTCGAACTTCGTCTATCCGTCCTGGTTCGAGCCGTTCGCCCATCCCCGCGGCACCAAATTCGACCATATGGGCTCGCTGAAGGCGCCGTTCTCGATGACCGAGGGTGGCTACGTCATCAAGAAGGTCAACGGCCGGCGGGTGATCAAGCAGTTCGGCTCGCCGGAAAAACGGCGGCGCTTCAACGCCGAGGACCGGCGCGGCCATCGCAGCGAATTCCGCGATCCGAAGGGCGAGCATCATCCGGGTCGGCGCGCCGCCAAACGGGGCGGCTAGGGGCAATCTCCGGGCGCGCCCGCACCCGGAGACCTGCTTCAGCGCTGCGATCAGCGCTTGGCCTTCCTGGCCTTCTTCGACTTGGCGGCTTTCTTGGCGGCCTTCTTCGCAGACTTCTTGGTCGCCTTCTTTGCGGACTTCTTGGCAGCCTTCTTCGCGGTCTTCTTGGAAGCCTTCTTGGTGGCTTTCTTGGCTTTCTTCTTCGCAGCCTTCTTCGGCGCTACTTTCTTCGCGACCTTCCTGGCCGCCTTCTTCACCTTTTTGACGGCGGTGACTGCGGCGTCCTTGGTCGCTTCGACAGCGGTGGTGATCGTCTCCATTGCCTGTTCGGTGATCGGCTTGTCGTCGTCCATATCGTGTCCCCCACGGTTTGTATGGAGCGATGACGATAGCGCGTTTCATAATTGTGTCAAAGCAACGCTCAACCTTTGCGGATTTTCGCGTAGGCAGCGAGCGCGCGTTCGCGTCCCCTCGCGTGATCGATGATCGGTTGCGGATAGGTTTTGCCGAGTGTGACGCCGACGCTCGCAAGCTCGATCGGCGTGGCCTGCCAGGGCTGGTGGATCAGCTTGGCCGGCACATCCTTCAACTCCGGCACCCAGCGCCGGACGTAGGTTCCATCCGGATCGAACTTCTCGCCCTGGAGCTGCGGGTTGAACACGCGGAAATAGGGCGCGGCGTCGGCGCCGCAGCCGGCGACCCATTGCCAATTGGCGGGATTGCTGCCGGCATCCGCATCGACCAGCGTGTCCCAGAACCAGGCTTCGCCGTCGCGCCAGTCGATCAGGAGGTGCTTGACCAGGAACGATGCCACCACCATCCGCACCCGATTGTGCATCACCCCGGTGTGCCAGAGCTCGCGCAAGCCCGCATCGACGATCGGATAGCCGGTGCGGCCGCGCTGCCAGGCGGCGAGCGCGGTCTTGTCCGGTTGCCACGGGAAACCGTCAAAATTCGTTTGCAGGTTTTCGGTGGCGAGGCCGGGATGATCGTGGAGCAGGTGGCGGCAGAATTCGCGCCAGCCGAGCTCGCTCAGGAACTTGTCGATGCCCGGTCCGACTGTCGGATCTTCCTCCGCGGCGAACCGCGCCGCATGCCAGACCTGGCGCGGGCTGAGTTCGCCGAACCTCAAATGCGGCGACAGGCTCGAGGTGCCCTCGCAGTCCGGGCGGTCGCGGTCGCCGACATAGCTGCGTGCCCTATGCCTGAGGAAGTCGCGCAGGCGCGCGCGGGCCGAGGTCTCGCCGGGTGTCCAGCTCTCGCGCAGGCCACCCGCCCAGTCGGGCTTGGCCGGCTCGAGCTTCCAGCTCTCCAGTCGATCGCTGGCGACCTTCGGACCCGGCCGCAGCTCCTTCGGTGCGGGCAAGGGTTTTGGCGGATCGCCGAGCGACAGCACGCGCCGCCAGAACGGCGTGAACACGCGCAGGCCACGGCCTTCCTTGTTGCGGATGGCCGAGGGCGGGACCAG
>NZ_JXDL01000001.1:1425649-1432129 GCF_001590795.1 Bradyrhizobium sp. AT1 | reverse complement strand
AAGCTTTGCGAGTCCACGCCGTGTTTTGCCAGCGCAGCTTCGAGCTGTCGCTCAATCGCCCGATGCGGCGCCTGCGCGATCGCGTTCCAGTACACGGCGCGGGCGCCGCTCTCGCGCGCCAAGTCGGGGATGGCCTTGGCTGCCGGCCCCTTGCGCAGCACGAGCGATCCGCCGCGCGCGGCGATCACGGCACCGAGCGCGCGCAGCGATTGCGCCAGCCACCAGCGCGTTGCGGCGCCGGGTGGCCGCCCGGCGCTGTCGTCGAGGACGAACAGGCAGAGCACCGGTGCACCGGTTTTCGCCGCGGCGTGGAGGGCGGGGTGGTCGGACAGACGAAGGTCATCGCGGAACCAGACGATGACGGGCGGTGCGCTTGGCGGGGTCAGTGAGGGCCTCGTTTACGATTTGGAAAGCATGGCGGTCGCGGTGGTGTGAACCGTCGTTAATTTTACCGTAAGCCGACTGCACGATTATGCAGGAATTACGGGGGTCATTCCATTCATGTCCAACATTCTAACGGCGAAGGTCCTGCCGCAGTTCAAGCTCGGCACCAAGGCGGTCCTGTGTGCCGTGCTGCTGATCGCCGTGAACACGGCGCTCGTGGTCGGCGCCGGCTATTGGTCGCTGACGTCCGCCTTCAATGACCGCGCATTGCGCGACATCGAGGTCAATCTGCGCACCCTGGCGCTAGCTTTCACCGAGACCGTTCCGGCCGCCAAGGTCACGATGCGGGATGGCGCGGTGGCGCGCGCCGAGATCCCCAAGATGCCCGACTTCGCCGATCACGCCATCGTCGATCGTGCCGTGTCCTATGTCGGGGGCAACGCGACCCTGTTCGTGTTCGACGATGCCAGCGGGCAGTTCGTGCGCCGCTCCACGAACGTGAAAAAGGAAAATGGCGACCGCGCCGTCGGCACCCAGCTTGCCGCCGACCATCCGGGGCAGGCGCCGCTGCGCCGGGGTGAGGCCTATAAGGGGCCGGCCACGCTGTTCGGCAAGTCGTTCATGACCGCCTATTTCCCGATCGCGGACGGGGCTGGCAAGGTCGTCGGCATTCTCTATGTCGGCATTCCCATGACCCAGTATGAGAGCATGCTGGCCCACGCCATCCAGAGCATGGCGGCGGCCGCCGGCCTCGCCGCGCTTCTGGTGCTGGTTCTGACCTTGCTGCTCGTCCGCCGCGTCACCCGGCCGCTCACTTCGGTCACGCGCTCGCTCACCGCGCTCGCCAACGGCCAGAGCGACGTCGCGATCGAATGCGAGGATCGCGCCGACGAGATCGGCGAGATCGCCCGCACGGTCGCGGTGTTCAAGAGCAATTCGCTGGAGCGGGCGCGCATGCGCAGCGAGCAGGCGGCTGCCACAGCCGCGGCGGCCGAGCAGCGCAAATCCGACCTGCGCAACTTCGTCGAGGAATTCCGGGGCAGCGTCGGCGGTGTCCTCGACAAGGTGCTGACCTCGTCGGGCGAGTTCGAGCGCGCGGCGCGGCAGCTCACCGACGTCGCACGCTCCACCGCCGATCTGTCGGCTCAGTCCGCCGGTGCCTCCGAAAATGCCTCCGAGCACGTCCGTTCGGCGGCGTCGGCCTCCGACGAGCTGTCGCAATCGATCTCGGAAATCACGCGGCGCGTGCAGGAATCGAACGCGATTTCCGCCGAGGCGGTGCAGCAGGCCGAGGCGACCGACCAGCGCATCGCCCAGCTCTCGGAGGCGGGCGCGCGCATCGGCGACGTCGTCAAGCTGATCACCTCGATCGCCGAGCAGACCAACCTGCTGGCGCTGAACGCCACCATCGAGGCCGCGCGCGCGGGCGATGCCGGCCGCGGCTTCGCGGTGGTGGCCCAGGAGGTCAAGACGCTGGCCGGCCAGACTGCGAAAGCGACCGACGAGATTTCGAACCAGATCGAGAGCATGCAGCTCGCGACCGAGGAATCGGTCGCCGCCATCAAGGCGATCAGCCAGACCATCGAGCGCATCAGCGGTATCGCGGGCTCGATCTCGGCAGCGGTCGAGCAGCAAAAGAGCGCGACCCACAACATCGTGGCCAGCGTTCGCGCTGCGGTGTCGGGCACGGCGGATGTCGCCGTCAACGTCCGTCACGCCGCCAAGGGCGCGAGCGAGACCGGCGAGACCTCGAGCCGGATGTTCGTCTCCGCACAGGCGCTGTCGGGCGAGAGCCTGCAGCTGAAGGCTGAGGTCGACAGGTTCCTCGACCGCGTGCGGGCGGCCTAATCCCGCGCTGTCATTCCGGGTTCGGTCCTGCGGACCGCCCCCGGAATGACCCTCAGCTATTTCGGCTGCGGCACGATGCGGATGTAGGGCTTCGGCTCCTTCCAGCCTTGCGGGTAGATCGTCTTGGCTTCGTCATTGGAGACCGAGCCCGCGATGATGACGTCTTGCCCTTGCGTCCAGTCGGCCGGCGTCGCGACGCGATGCTTGGCGGTGAGCTGCAGCGAGTCGATGACGCGCAGGATCTCCTGGAAGTTCCGGCCCGTGGTCATCGGATAGACCAGCACCAGCTTGATCTTCTTGTCCGGCCCGATGACGAAGACGTTGCGGACGGTCTGGTTGTCGGCGGCGGTGCGGGTGGCGGGATCGCCCGAGATGGCGGCCGGCAGCATGCCGTAGAGCTTCGAGACGTTGTAATCGGTGTCGCCGATCATCGGGTAATTGGGCGCTGCGCCCTGCGTCTCCTTGATGTCTTCCGACCATCGGGCATGGTTGTCGACCGGATCGACCGAAAGCCCCATCAGCTTGACGCCGCGCTTGTCGAATTCCGGCTTCAGCTTGGCGAGCGCGCCGAGCTCGGTGGTGCAAACCGGCGTGAAGTCCTTCGGATGCGAGAACAGCAGCGCCCAGCTGTTGCCGATCCAGTCGTGGAACTTGATCTTCCCTTCGGTGGTCTCGGCTTCGAAGTCGGGTGCAGTGGCGCCGATCGGAAGTGTCATGATTTTACCTCATCGCATTGAATCTAATAGGAAATTCGTCTCTTGCCGTCAGCTGCAATATAGAGGGCTTGAGAGGCCAAGTGAACGCCAACTGAACTGGCTCAAGTAAAATGTGAATTCCTCCCCCGAAGGGCCGATTTCCTAGCAACTTATTGTTACGGCCGCAGCTGCGGCGAAACATCTCCATCCGGGGTCACACGGTCTCGCTCGCCCCGATTACGCCTTTTATGACTTTCATCACGCTCACCCGGCGGGCCCAGAACCAAAGCGGTCCTGATAGCGACCAATTGGCAACCATCTCGAAAAGTCGCGATCGCCGTATCGAATCGTTAACCACCCCTTTACGCCGGCATGAAAATGCTGGCCGATCAGAAGAAGTCTGGAAGTGAACTATGTCTGCCGCTGCGCCCAAATCTGTCGAATCGCCGTCCCTGGAACCGTCCTGCCGCGATACCGCGGCCCATGCGCTGAGCATCGTGCGCGATGGCGTGATCACGGGCGAAGGCCCGACCACCAAGGGCCGGGTCCATTTCTCCCGTTCGCTGGATGCCGACGACACTGCTTGGTGCACGCGCATCCTGACCGCGACGGCCGTCAACGAGCAGCCGGTCAGCCGCACTGAGGCTGAAGTGCTGTTCGAGATCAACGAGGCCGCGACCGAGCGTACCGATGGCGGCCGTTTCGACGATTTGCTCGCCAAGGCCGTTGCCCATTACGCCGCGAGCGCCTCGGGCCTGAAGGTGCCGCCGCGCAGCGTCGCGCTGTCGGCCGACACCGACATCGAGAGCTGGGCGCCGTCCTATGCCTCCAAGGTCAACAGCGAGATGCTGGAGTGGATCGCCGGCCAGATGCGCGGCAAGCGCCACAACAACCGCCGCCTGATGGCGATGGTGGCGACGTTCCTCGGCGCCACCGCGCTGCCTCTGGCCGGCCAATTGCCGAACGTGTTCGACATCGGGATGTAACATCGCGCGCCTCTCACGAGGAGCATCCGAGCGGCGGGGTTATTTCCCCGCCGTTTTTTGTTTGCCGGTCTCCATCCCGAGATGATCCACCTCGAGCCCCAGCGTGCGGCCGGGGAAGCCGGCGGCGTCGAAATAGCGCTGGCTGCCGACGCGCTGGAAGTTCAGGACGGTGGTCAGGCCGCCTTCGGCCGGCTTGGATTTCATCGTGCCGGCATAGGCCTTCGGCACGGGGCCGTTGGGCATGGCTTCCGACATCACGCGGCCGACCAACTCTCCCTTCTGCGTCGCGCGCAGGCCCATCAGCCGGGCGGCCGTCATGCCGACATCCGCATTGCTGACCGGCAGCTCGTCGACGAAGCCGGCTTTGAAATCCGGACCGATCGCGGCCATGAAGTTCATGGTGTCGCCGCGGCTGAAACTGCCATGCATGCCCTGGCCCTGGCGCAGCACGGTGTCGGCGACCTGCACCGAGCAGTTGGTCGGGGCCTCGCCGCAATCGCTGGCATAGGAGCGGAAGTTGACGACGATCGACGGCGTCGGCGTCGCGGAGTTGCCGCGCA
Organism: Bradyrhizobium sp. AT1; assembly: GCF_001590795.1. Taxonomy (GTDB): domain Bacteria; phylum Pseudomonadota; class Alphaproteobacteria; order Rhizobiales; family Xanthobacteraceae; genus Bradyrhizobium. The sequence goes on along the minus strand of NZ_JXDL01000001.1, from coordinate 1,427,656 downwards.
GGTTGATGGCCGACAGCGGCAAGGTGCCGGGGAAGCGGCCGAGCGAGTCCTCGACGAACAGGCCGGAGACGTAGTCCTGCTCGAGCAGCGCCTTGATGGTTTTCGCCGCCAGCTTCTTGTCCTTGTTCGGCAGATAGATCAGGTCGGAGCCGCCATTGGTGGCGACGACGAGATCGGGCTTGGTGGGATCCTTGCCGAGCACGCCGTTGCCGGCCTTGGGATGCTTGTTGCCTTCGACCTTCGCGTTCTTGTCGTTGGGGTCGAACAGCGGCAGGTCGAGCGCCTTGGCGAGGTCGAGCGCCAGGAAGCCCATTGGCAAAAAGTCCTTCGGCGTGTCGTCGTAGCTGACCTTGGCCGAGGGGCTGGTCTTGCTCTCCTTGGAGATGGTGGAGAAGCCATGGTCGGCGGAGACGATGATGTTGGTCGATGCGGCGAGCCCGAGCTCGTCGAGCGCCTTGCGGAGCTGGGCGAGGTTGGTGTCGGCGTTCTTGATGCCGGCCATCGAGGTCGGGCCGTTGATGCCGGGCTTGATCTGGTTGAGGCTGTCGCCGGTGTTGTGCTGGCTGCCGTCGGGGTCGCGCGACCAGAACACCAGCACGAACGGCTTGTTGCGCGCCTTGAACATCGGCAGCACCACCTTGGTGGCGACGTCGGCGAAATAGGCCTGCTGGGCGATGTTGGCGACCGTGGTCCCGGGCGTCTTGGCATCGCCCGCCTTGGAATTGTCACCGCGCGGCGGCGTGGCGGTGGGCAGGCCGGCCTTGGTCAGCGCGTCCTTCACCTCGTCCGACAGCCCCACGCCGTTCTTGCCGCCCGTGGAATCGTCGAACACGACCGAATGCAGGCCGGCCTTTTCGGGCTTGTCGGTGTGGTCGAACTGGTAGGTCGGGCCGACCTTGCCGATCGCCGCGGTGCTGAGGCCCTTGTCGCGGGCCATCTTCAGAATGGTCTCCTCGTTGAGATAGTCGCCCTTGAAATGCTCGTCGATGTCGCCGAGCACGGCGTCGTTCTCGATGAAGGGGACCACGGTGTCGCCGGCGGGGGCGGAGGTGTAGTTGGTCCAGATCGTGTTGGAGAACACGCCGGTGTCGCCGAGATAATGGCCGGTCGACATCGCCGAGCCGTTGGCCATGGTGAAGGTCGGGAACAGCGAGTGCGAGTTCTTGAAGTTGACGCCCTTGTCGCGGATCTCGGCCATGGCGGGGGCCGTGTCGGGATTGACCTTCAGCGCGCGCAGGCCGTCCGGAATGAACAGGATCAGGTTGCGCGGCGTGTTATTCTCAGCGGAGGCAAATCCGGTGGATAGCACTGTCAGTCCGGCGGACAGCAACACCAGTGAACGGCGCATCGAAATCTCCCTGCGAGGCGGCATGGCCGCAAAGCCGCGGCCCCCGGGGCCGCAACCCGCGGTCCCCGGTTCGTTTAGTTTCGCTGCGTGACCGTTTTGTTACAAGGCCTGTAACATCTGCAAGAGGGCTGGGGAGGGGGCTCGGTCTCGTGTCCCGGACGCGCTGCAACGTTCTTGCGCTGCTGCGCAGAGCCGGGACCCAAGACGCCTAGCGTTTGCTGCAACATGGGCCCCGGCTCTGCAGCGCACCGCCGAAGAGGGCGCTGCGCTGCGTCCGGGGCACGAGACCATCGTTTGAACACGCACCGTCTCAACACCGTCATTGCGAGCGCAGCGACTTGTCCGCCGAAGCCTCTTGGCGAAGGCGAAAGCAATCCACAATCGTTCCGCACCGACACTATCCGTCCCGTCATCCTGAGGTGCGAGGCGTGCGATGCGAATGCATCGCATGCGGAGCCTCGAAGGATGAACGGCCGGGCTGGTGCAGCCGGGCTGTCGCCCTTCGAGGGCCGCTGAAGAAGCGGCCGCCCCAGGGTGACGGTCTGAGACGATGCAATGCGGCAACATTCGATACTCGCATGGCGCCCGCAGACACGGCTTCGCATCCTCGCGGCTCATCTCGCCCGAGCTTTGCTTCGTTGCCTTGCCCTCGATTGAAC
>NZ_JXDL01000001.1:1396727-1424507 GCF_001590795.1 Bradyrhizobium sp. AT1 | reverse complement strand
CCTCGCTCACGGTTGCCCGCCCTGCAAAACCCTTCGCGCCGATGCGATCTGCGTCCACCGCCGCCCGGCCCGCGTTCGTGACGATCGCGATACGCCCCTTGTCCTTGGGCCGGGTTGCCATGACACATACGCGCTTTCCGAATTTCGGCAAAGCGGAATATTTTCGCCCGTGCGCGTTGACCTACCCGTCGCGTGTTTTGCCCGCCGGGCAACACAAGGGATTGTGGCCGGCGGTCAATCCGGCGCGGTTTGCACCGGTGGCGTTTGAGCCGGCGCCTGCGCGGGCTTTGGCGCCGACGGATGGCGGTCAGACCTGGAGTGGTCAGACCTGGCTGGGTCAGACCTGGCGCGGTCAGCCCTGGCAAGATCGCGGCGGAGCGACAATGGCGCGGTGTGCAGGGCAAAGGCGATCGCGATCTGCGTCCGGTTCGAAAGCCGGTATTTGCGCATGATGTTGCCGATATGCGCCCGGACCGTGTTCTCCGAGATCTTCAGCTCGAAGGCGATGTTCTTGTTCTGCAGCCCTCGTGCGATCAGCAGCATCAGCTCTCGCTCGCGCGGTGTCGGCGTAATCGAATCCTTCGGATCCGGGCTCATGGGCTCCTCCCTGGTCGTCGGGCTGACTTGGCTGCTTTCGGCATCGTCTCACTCCGTTTTGAGCGCTTCGATCGGGCTGAGCTTGGATGCCTTGTGAGCGGGATAGAAACCGAAGATGAGGCCGGTGGCGATCGAGAAGGCGAGGGCAAGGCCGATTGCCTGACCGTCGATCGAGGTGACCCATCCCGCCATCCGGGCGACCGTCATCGAGAGCGTGACGCCGCCGAGGACGCCGATGGCGCCGCCGAGCAGGCAGAGCACCAGCGCTTCGCAGAGAAATTGCAGACGGATGTCCCGCATCCGTCCGCCGAGCGCGCGGCGGATTCCGATCTCCCGCGTGCGCTCGGTGACCGAGACGATCATGACATTCATGATGCTGATGCCGCCGACCAGGAGCGAGACCGAGGCGATGGCGACGAGCAGCAGCGCGACGGTGCGGATCGCACCCTGCTGCGCTTCCATCGCGGCGGCCGGATCCTGGACCTTGAAATCGTCCTCCTGGCCGGCGGGGACACGGTGGCGCTGCCGCAGCAAATTCTCGATCTCCGATCGCGCTCCCGCCATCTGTCCGTCGCCCGCCACCTTGGCGATGATGTAGGCAACCGAATCCCGGTTGATGTTGCTGGCGCTGCCGAGGAAACGCAGCTTGGCGGTGGCGAGCGGCACGAAGGCGACGTCGTCCTGCGCGGGGCCCTTGCGGTCGAGCACGCCGACCACCTCGAGCGGCACCTTCATGATCCGGATCTGCGCACCGATCGGATCGTCGCCGTCCGCGAACAGCTCGCGTGCGACCGTGCTGCCGAGGATCACGACCTTGCCCGCACCGGATTCTTCCGCGCCGGAAAAATAGCGGCCGCTCGCCAGCTGCCAGTCGCGCACCATGAAATGCCCCGTCGTCGTGCCGTTGATCGTCGTATTCCAGTTCTTGCCCTCGTGGATGACCTGCGCCGTTCCGGCGAGCGAGCCGGCCGCGGCCTGGATCTCCGGGATCTGCTCGAGGATCGCCTGCACGTCGCCTTCGGTCATGGTCAGCTTGCTGCCGTCCTTGAGACGCACGCCACCCTGATAGACCGCGCCGGGGGTGATCATCAGCACGTTGGCGCCGATCGAGCGGATCTGCTCCTGCAGGCGAAGCTGGGCGCCGGCTCCGATCGCGAACACGGTCACGATGGAGGCGACGCCGATCACGATGCCGAGCATGGTGAGGAAGCTGCGCAGCGGATTGAGGCGCAAGGCGTGCAATGCGATCTGGAAGCCCTGGAGCATCGTCATGACACGGCGTTCCGTTTCGGCGGGATCATGGCCTGGGTCTCATCGGCGACGAGCTCGCCGTCATGCAGGCGGATGGTGCGGCGGCACTGCGTCGCGATGCCGGGATCATGCGTGATCATCACGATGGTCTGGCCGGTCCGGTTGAGCGCGGCGAACAGCGCCAGGATCTCGGCGCCGGTGCGGCTGTCGAGCGCGCCGGTCGGCTCGTCGGCCAGCACGATCAGCGGCGAGGCGATCAACGCGCGCGCAATCGCCACGCGCTGCTGCTCGCCGCCGGAGAGCTGCCGCGGGAAGTGGTGAGCCCGGTGCAGCATGCCGACGGCTTGAAGGCTCGCTTCCGCGCGGGCCAGACGTTCCTTGCGAGCGATGCCGCAATAGACCAGCGGCAGCGCGACATTCTCGATCGCATTGTGGCGGGCCAGCAGGTTGTAGGACTGAAACACGAAGCCGATGCTGCGGGCACGCAAGGACGACCGGCGATCTTCCGACAGGCCGGCGACGTCGGCGCCCTGGAGATAGACCGCGCCCTCGTTCGGCAGGTCGAGCAGCCCGATCATGTTCATCAAGGTCGATTTGCCGGAGCCGGACGGTCCCATCACGGCGACGATCTCGCCTTGCGCGATCTCGAAACTGACGTTGCGCACCGCGGTCACCGCGACCCCGTCGGTGCGATAGGTCCTGCTGACCGATTGGAGGCTGATGAGGGGCGGGGAGGCGGCGGTCATGATCCGAACCTGATGCCGAGAAATTCGAAGCCCGCCGGACGGATCGCCTGGCCGACGGCAACCTGGCTGCCCTCGTCGAGATCGCCGCTCTTGAGTGCGACTTGTTCGACGCCGGCCGCGCCCACCGTCACCGCGATGCGCTGCAGCGCGCCGCTCGCGGTGCGGACCCACACCCCGCTATTAGTGGCCGCGGGGTCCGGTCGCGTGCCGGAGGGCTGGAAGCGCAGTGCGGCGAGCGGCACCTTCAGAACGTCGTCCTGATGCTCGATCACGATCTTGACCAGGGCGGTCATCCCGGGGAGCAGCGCGCCGTCCAGATTGGAGGTCGCCAGGACCACGGTGTAGGTGACGACGTGCTGCTGGGTCTGCGGTGCCTTGCGCACCTGCCGCACCACCGCCTCGAAGCGGCGGTCCGGGTAGGCGTCCACGGTGAAATGGGCGCGCTGGCCAGGGGCGATGCGCCCGATATCGGCTTCGTCGACCTGGGCATGGATCTCCATGTCCTCCAGGCGATGGGCCACCACGAAGGTGGTGCGCGATTCCAATCCGACCGCGAGCGTCTGGCCCTCGTTGACGAACCTGCCGACGACAACGCCGTCGATCGGCGAGCGGATCACGGTGCGGTCGAGATCGGCCTGGGCCGCGGCGAGAACGGCCGCCTTCTCCGGCACGGCCATGCGGGCCTGCTGCAATTCCGCCTCGATCCGGCGGACATCGGCCTGCGCGCCTTCCACCGAATAGGAGTTGAGGGACATCAGGACCTCAGCCTCGCGCTCCTGGGCGAGGCGCGCGGTGAACTCGGTCTGCGCGTCGTCGACCGTCGTCGTCGCCACCACGTTCTGCGATTGCAGCGCCAGCTTGCGCTGCAGGGTCTTCTGCGCCGAGGTCTTGACCGCCTGGGCGCTTTCGAGCTTGGCGGCGAGCACATCCCGGCTGCCGCGCGCGTTTTGCAGGTCGATCCGGGCGCGATCGAGCTTGGCCCTGGCGATGTCGACCAGGGAATTGGCGACCGCCAGCGAAGCCTTGGCTTCGTCGACCTTGGCCGCGAAGCTGCGCGGATCGATCAAGGCGAGCGGCTGATCCTTGGCGACTGTGTCGTTGAAATCGACATAGACCCGGGCGAGCTGTCCGGACAATTGGGAACCGACCTCGATCGTCTTGACCGGCTGCAGGGCACCCGTGACGGTGACGGTCTGCTCGATGCTGCCGCGCTGGATCGCGGCATAGCGGAACAAGGGCGCATCCGACCCGAAGGTCGGCACGTCTCGGCCGGCCGGCACGAGCAGGCGCTTGGTCGAGTCCAGGGCGTGCGAGGCCCGGTCCGCAGCGCGACCGGCCGCGCCGGCGATGGTATCGGGCCCCGCAATGGTGATCGCGGCGAGGCTGCATGCAGTTCCGAGCAAGGCAATGACTGGTACAAATCGCATATCAAAAACCCGCCTCTTTGAAATGGCTTCGCTGGCGGCACGGACTGAGATCGCGCTATGGTTGTAAATCCCCCAGAGCAATATCGATCGTGAGTATGTCGCCGCAGCCGGGGGCGACGGTCGGGTGCGCCTGATGATCCAGAAGTAAAATCGTGGGCTGCGACTTTTCGTGATTTGCTGCGGATGCATACGAAGCGTATCGATATGACGCGCGCGGTATCGAACTCGACAAGCTGACTGGCCGTCCCGTCTGCTCCGGCGAAGCGGACGGTGCCCGGCGTTCAGATCGGCACATGAGTGGCGATGCATGACGCAGCTGGCGACACCGCGATCTCGACACCGGACTGCACGACACCGGATTGCCACATTCTCGCGATCGTGCGCTGCCTGGCGGCGGACGGCGGCGCGCTCGATTCATTCCAATCACGAAGCCCGATATGTGAACGCCTTCACTCGTCACGAACGGGTGTTGGCCCTAAGACGTCGAACCGGCGGACCGATGCGATTCACGAGGTCCCCGCATATTCATCCAAGCACATTGTTTCCGCTTGCAAGAAGAATGGATGGCTCGTTGCTTGCTCATCGAGCCCCAAGCCGGGGAGTCCGTTGCCATGAGTTCAGGTCAAGCCATAGTTTATGTCGTTGACGACGAGATTCAGATTCGAACCGCGATCGGAAGTCTCTGCGAGGAGACCGGACACCAGGTGAAGCTGTTCGCCTCGACGGAAGAATTCCTCGCGGAGGATATCTCGCCCGGGCCTTCGTGCCTCGTGCTCGATGTTCGCTTTCCCGGGACGTCACCGACCGGCCTCGAGCTTCAGCGCCGGCTCGCCGAGACGGGCGTGCCGATCCCGATCGTCTTCATCAGCGGCCATTCCGACGTCCGCGTCTCGGTCGAAGCCATGAAGCGCGGCGCGGTGGAGTTTCTGCCGAAGCCGTTTCGCGAGCAGGAGATCCTCGACGCGATCAGGCACGGCATCGAACGCGATCGCAGGCGGCTGGAACGCGAAGACAGCGTGCGCGAAGCGCGCCAGCGTGTCGACACGCTGACGGCGCGTGAGCGTGAGATCATGCTGCTGATGGCCGAAGGGCTCGTCGCCAAGCAGATCGCGGCGCGGCTTGGCGTGAGCGAAGTGACGGCGAAGGTCCATCGCGCCAGGATGATGCGAAAGCTGGAGCTGCGCACGCCGATCGAGGTGGTGCGCCTGATCGACAGCATGGGGCGCGAAGCGCAGACGCCGCGCGCAGGCGCGGGATAGCGCCGCTGCCGGGCCTTCGCGCGCCGAGATTTCGCGCAGGCGTCTAGTCCGTACCGATTAGCATGAACTGCAGTCTGTCGCGCAGGCCACGATCGGTTCACAGTATCCCTACGATGTCGGCCTCTTCCAAGACGGCATCCGTACTCAGTCAATCAGACAACTTGGCCAGAAAGGGATACTCCATGCGCAAATTGTTTTTTGCTTCCGTTGCATTGTTCGCCCTGTCCTCCGCCGCGCAGGCCGCCAACACCTCGACCACGGTGCAGGTCGGCGTCGTGAACGGCTCGTCCGTCACGCAGAACGGCCTCACCAACGACAGCTCGTCGACCAGCCAGCTCGGCCTCGTGAATACCGCGAGCACGATGCAGGGCACCGGTTCGGCCTCGCTCAACAACGCCAGCACGGTGAACCAGATCGGCGTGCAGAACTCGGCGACCACCGGCCAGGTGGCGTTCGGCAACAACGGCAGCGCGATCACCCAGAACTCGTTCGGGCCGCCCGCGCTGCAGAACAACGCCGCCGCCGTCGGCCAGCTCAGCGTGTTCGGCGTCAACGGCAGCACCGTCTCGCAGACGGCGCACTGAACCACGCAACCGTTTGGCCGGACGCATCCAGTTGCGGTGCGTCCGGACCATTCTCGAATGCACCGCAACCGGCCGGCCGATCAATTGCGACGGCCCGCCTATTCTCGCGGAGGAAATGACATGCGGATCACCTATTTCATTGCAACGGTCGCAGCGCTCGCTGCGTTGACGGCCGCCGATGCACAGGCGGGTAACTCGGCCAGCGTGCTGCAATTCGGAAACACCAACACTTCGTTCATTTCGCAGAGCGGCGGTACCAGCAACAATGCCACGACGCTGCAGTTCGGCGCGACCAACACTGCGACGACGTTGCAGACCGGCTCGCTCCTCACCGTCAACACTTCGGTGATCGGGCAGGGCGGCACGACCGCCACGGCGTCGAACACCGCGCTGGCCGGCCAGGTCGGCGGCTCCAATTCGAGCCTGATCGGCCAGATCGGCGCCAACAACATGGCCGGCGTCGGACAGCTCGGAATCCTGAACGGTTCCACGATCATCCAACAGGCTCCGTGAGCCGATCCGAAGTGGCGAGGCATGTCATGAAACATCATTTGGGATGCGCGGGCGCCGTCATGCTCGCTCTGTGCCCGGTCGGCGCCGGGCCAGCCCGCGCCCAGACCGCGGACATCAAGACCATCGTCTCGGTCGGCGGGCCGCCGGTCGTGCTGAACCAGAACAGTCAGCTCAACATGGCGGGCGTGTTCATGATCGGCGGCAGCACCAGTGCGACCGTGACGCAGAACGGCGTCAACAATGCCACCGGCGTTCTGCAGTTCGGCGGGACGAATTCCGCAGCGATCGGGCAGACCGGAGCGAACAATCTCGCCTTTGTCGGTCAGACCGGCCAGTCGGCGAGCAGCCTGATATCGCAGCTCGGCACGATGAACGCGGGCACGGTGGCGCAATTCGGCACGGTCAACCATTCCACGGTTCTGCAGACCGGTCCGTAAATCGCGTGTCAACTGATCGGCGTCGGCAAGCAGCGGGGAAACGCGATGCGATGCGGCAGACAGGTTTTGAGGCACGCTTTGGCCGTGCTGGCGTTGCTTGCGGCCGCCGCGTCGGCGACGCAGGCGAGCGCCGGGTCGGTCCAGCGCAGCGTGACGAACCGGAACGTGACCATCGAAACGATCGTGCAGTTCGGCAACGACGTCCAGCCCGTCACGATCGAGGAGAACAGCCGCATCAACATCGCGCGGGTGATCCAGATCGGCGGCACCGGGACGGTGGATGCGACCATCATCCAGAACGGCACGCGCAACTATGCCAATGTGATCCAGGTGGGCGGCACCACCAACGCGATCGTCGGTCAATCCGGTGTGAGCAACACCGCCGACATCACCCAGGTCGGCAATTCAACCAACGCGCTGCTGCTCCAGATCGGAGACATGAACACGGGAGCCGTGAGGCAGTTCGGGCGTTTCAACTGGCTGGCGATCTTTCAGTTCGGCAGATGATGGAGGCGTGACATGAGATTGCTGCTGCTCGCATCCGGAATAGGACTCATGAGCGTGATCGCAGCCGCGCCGGCTGGCGCTGCCGACGGTCACACCACGGTGGTCCAGGACGAGAACGGCACGTCGGTGATCACCCAGAGCGGCGATCCGGCGCAGGCCGAAGTCAAGATCGAGAAGGAGCCCGGGCGTACGACGGTCTATCGTCGCAGCGGCGGCAACACGGCGATCGTGTCGCAAAGCACCGGGCAAGCCCCAGGAAACATGCAGGACATGCTCGACTGGCTGCGCAAGCAGCAGGGTCGTTGACGCAGGAAGGCCCACCGCCCGGTTTCGGACGGTGGGCCTCGTGTCGCGCGATCACTACCAGCGATAGCCGCCGGTCAGCGTGCCGTTGTTGTTGCCCTCGGGGCCGACGTCGCCCTGTGTCGAACTCGGGGTCGGATGGTTGCTGCCGTTGATCGCGCCATAGCGCCCCGCGACATCGGGATAGTAGGCGCGCGGCTGAACCGGCTCGTAAGCGGGCGCGGTGCGATCCCAGCCCACGCGCGGGCCGTTCCAGCCGTAGCCCTGTGCCGAGGCGGCTGCCGTGCCGGCGACGAGTGATGCCGTGATAAGGCAGAGGAGTTTCGACTTGTTCTGCATTGGAGATGCTCCTTGCTTGTGTCGGGAGCCAACGGTTGCAGTGCGGGAGCGTTCCGGAACCGGCTCGGCGGCAGCGATCAACTCCGATCAACTGGTTATGAAGGGTGTGTCCCGGAACGAAGCAGGAGAGGCGGCAAGGCGGGCGTCTTGCCGCAGCGGTTCCGCGGTTAATCCCGTGCCTTAACCAACAATTAATTATAGGTTTGCGGGCGGGCGACGGCCCGGCCTAGCGTAGCTGCGGGGAGCCGCCGAAGCCAAACGAGTTGGTGCGTATCATGATGTCCAGATCATATGGGGCGCTGTTCGCCTCGCTCAGCGCTGCCGCGCTGCTCCTTCCCGCCAGTGACAGTTTTGCCAGAGCCGGCGTCCAGCACGGCGTGACGGCTGCGCCGTCCGGCGCAATGGCGCGTGCGCCGATCGGGCCGGGAGCGCGCTTCCATCGGCGGAATAATCCCTGGGTCTACTGGCCGGGCGGCGGCGGTTTTTTTCTACGACGGCGCCGGCTACAGCCAGCCCTTCGCCGATGCCGCCCAGCCGGTGTCCACCGACGTGCGCTACACCTACACCTATGACGTTCCCTGGGACTGGACGCATCGCTTCCCGCCGAACGTCGTGCCGTCCGACCGGCCCTATGTGCCGAGCTGCCCGACGGAGCAGGTGACGGTGCCCGGCCGCGGCGGCAGCGAGCACACCGTCAACATCATGCGCTGCTACTAGGTCCTATCCCAGCTCGAAGCTGGTCACGCCGAAGACGCGGTCGATACGCAGCGGCGCGATCGGCCCCGTGTACATCCGCGCGGTCTCGAACACCGGCTTGAGGCCGAGCGCTTCGGCGAGCGCGATCGCCTCGCCATTGACGGCGGGGACGTCGAGGAAGACTTCGCCGATATCGGCGCTCGCGAGCAGGGCCTGGACGATCGCCTCCGCCGCCGCGCGGTCGTCCGCGACGAGCGGGCCGATCTTGTGCCCGGTCCGGCACGGCCGGATCACGCCCCACGCGGCGAGCTTGCCGTCGCGCAAAAGCGCGCGGCCGACGTGGCCTGACGTGCTGATCCAGGCGCGCAGGAAGGCGTTGCGCTTTGCCGGGAAGACGGTGGCGTCGTCGGCTTCCACATTTGCAAACGGGATTTTGTCGAGCGCGACGACATCGGCAGGTGGCTTCACGGGCGCGGTGACGATGCCGCCATAGCGGATGTTGGCGTAAGCGAGCTGGAAGCCGGATTTTTTGTAATTGTCCTGCTGCGCGACCACGCCGTCGAGCCCGATCACGCGCTTGCCCGCATGCGCGATCGCCGCGTTCCAGATGCGCAGGCCGTGGCCGGAGCCGCGCAATTCTGCGCGCACGATGTAGAATCCGAGGAAGGCGAAGCGGTCGTCGTAATTGACGCAGGAGACTGTCGCGACCGGCTCGCCGTCGATCTCGCCGACGAAGAAGCCTTGCGCGTCGGGCACCGCGAAGCAGGCGGCGTCGCAGAGGCCCGGATTCCAGCCCTCGGCCGCGGCCCAGTCGATGGCGAGGGAGATCTCCTCGGGGCGCAAATTGCGGATGTGCAATTCGCTCATGATGGATGCCTCCGGCGGTGGACCAGCCGGCAGCTCCGGCTGTAGAAGGCCTCATGATAGGCTGAGCCGGTGGCTCGCCTCAACTGAAGGGATGATCGGTCATGGCGGCAGAGAAGGTTGCGCTGGTTACCGCCGGCGGCAGCGGCATGGGGGCGGGAGCTGCGCGGCGGCTGGCGGCGGACGGGTTTCGCGTCGCGATCCTGTCGTCCTCCGGCAAGGGCGAGGCGCTGGCCTCCGAACTCGGCGGGCTCGGCGTCACCGGCTCGAACAAGGAGAACGACGATCTGAAGCGTCTGGTCGACGGCGCCATGGCAAAGTGGGGACGGATCGACGTGCTCGTCAACAGCGCCGGCCACGGGCCGCGCGCGCCGATCACCGAGATCACCGACGAGCAGTGGCACGCCGGCCTCGACACTTATCTGTTGAACGTGATCCGCCCGACGCGGCTGGTGACGCCGATCATGCAGGCGCAGAAGGGCGGGACCATCATCAACATCTCGACGGCCTGGGCATTCGAGCCGAGCGCGATGTTCCCGACCTCGGCGGTGTTCCGTGCCGGGCTCGCCGCCTTCACAAAGATCTTCACCGACGCCCATGCCGCCGACAACATCCGCATGAACAACGTGCTGCCGGGATGGATCGACAGCCTGCCGCAGCAGGATGCGCGCCGCGACAGCGTGCCGATGAAGCGCTACGGCAAGGTCGAGGAGATCGCGGCGACGATCGCGTTCCTGGCCTCCGACGGCGCGGCCTACATCACCGGTCAGAACATCCGCGTCGACGGCGGACTGACGCGTTCGGTCTGAGGCACGCCGAGTCGAATCGCGTCCTCGCGGCCTTGTCGTCACGCGACAGCGGCGTGCGCTGCACGCCGTTGATGAAGGGTGATCTGTGGCCCTCCAGTCACACTCATCATTCGTTCGTACGATCTGCGATGCACACTACGTCACAGTCCCGATGAACTTCGCCGCAGCCCAAGACGATGAGCGGCGCACGTCCTATGCCCGATCTGCGCCGGACGCCGTCGCACAATGAAACGCGAGTTCATCGCGTGGGCAAGGAGACTGGAATGAACAAGTTTTTGCTGGCGATCGCTTCGGTTGTCTTGGGGACCGCATCCGTTCAGGCGGCCGACCTCGCGGCGCATTACACCAAGGCGCCGGTGATGGCGCCGGTCTATAACTGGACCGGCTTCTACGTCGGCGGCAATGTCGGCGGGCAATGGGGCAGCGCGAACCCGGCCACCACCACGCTGTTTCCGGTGGCCGCCTATTTCGCGGATTCGAGCGTGACTGCCATCGGCGCGGTGGGCGCCCAACACATCAACAGCTCCGGCGTGACCGGCGGCTTGACCGCCGGCTACAACTGGCAGGTCAACAACGCCGTGCTCGGCCTCGAGGGCGACATCAATTATTTCGGCTTCAAGGGCAGCGCGACCAGTACGGCGGTGTATCCCTGCTGCGCGCCGAGCACCTTCACCGTCAATTCGTCGGTCTCGGCCGATTGGCTCGCCACCATTCGCGGCCGCATCGGCTTCCTCGCCACGCCGAGCTGGCTGATCTACGCCACCGGCGGTGCCGCCATCGCCGAGGTCAGGGGCAATTTCAGCTTCACCGACACCTTCGCAGGCGCGACCGAGTCCGGGGCGATCCGCGACACCCGCGTCGGCTGGACCGCGGGCGTCGGCGGCGAGTATGCCGTGGGCAATGGCTGGTCGTTGAAGGCCGAATATCTCTATGTCGATCTTGGTCGCAGCAGCGTGACCAGCAACAATTTCAATATCGGTGTGGCGTTGCCGGCCCAGACCTTCACGCATTCGGTCGATCTCAAGTCGAACATCGTGCGCGTCGGCGTGAACTACAAGTTCGGCGGACCCGTCGTCGCCAGGTATTGATCTGTCCCGGTCCCATCCTGGCGTGGAAGCCCCGGCTCGGCCGGGGCTTTCTGTTTTGAATCTCAGCTTGCATGCGATGCCAGCAGCCGCGCCAGGGCCGGCAATATCTTGTAGCGGGCGATCTCGTGCGGATACTCGCCGCGATTGGCGAGCAGGACGATGGCGATCCGCCGCGCCGGCACGAGGCCCATATAGCCCGAGGCGTTGTTGAGGCCGCCCGGCTTGTCGACGACGGTGGCGTCGGGGAGATGCACGCTCTCCCAGGCCATGGCCTGTCCGAATTTCTCGTCGACGCGAAAGGTCTCGTGCTGCGTCATCCGTAGCGCCTCGCGCAGATGCGGATCGATCGAGCGGCCGTCGACGCAGGCCGCGACAAACGTCGCGAGATCCCGGGCGGAGGCGAACATCTGGCCGGTGCCGGGAAAGTTGAAATAGCTCTGCTGGCTGCCGATGGGGCCGATCGCCATGCCCTGGTCGGAATAGCCCTGGGCGACGCGCTGCATCCAGGCCTCGTCCATGACGGCGCGATTGTCCGCACCGCGCTCGGGGATGAAGGTGGCGTCCATGGCGAGGGGGCGGAGAATGCGGTTCTGGATCAGCGTACGGATCGGCTTGCCGGTGCTGCGCTCGAGCGCGAGCTGCAGCACCACATAGCCGGCATGGGTGTAGACGCGCTGCCGGCCGGGCGCGATGCCGGGCGCCGGCGCGAAGGCGTTCAGCATGGCGACGAACTGCTCGCGCGTGTACTGCTCGTCCGGCCAGGGCGGATGGTCGGTCGGCAGCAACAGCCCCGAAGTATGCGTGACAAGCTGGCCGACGGTGACGTTGCGGATATAGGGGCCGTCCAGCTCGGGCAGGTATTTCGGCAGACGGTCGTCGAGCCGCAGCTCGCCGCGCTGCACGCCGAGCGCCACAAGCGTGGCCTCGAACGGTTTTCTCAACGAGGCGAGATTGAAGAGCGTGTCGGGCGTCACCTTCCGCCCGGTCGTTGCATCGGCATGGCCGTAGGTGAAGAACTCGACATGGCGGCCGGCATAGAGCGCGGCGGCGAGACCGCCCGCATGATCCGGCGTCGCGGTCGGCGCCAGCTCGCTCGCGACGATGTCGCGCATCTGCGCGATCATGTCGGAATCCGCGGATGCACGGCGCGGCCGAAGCGCGATCGCAAGCGGAACGAGAACGGCCCGGGCGAAGCTTCGCCGGGTGATCGGAGACGAGGTGAGAACAGGTGGCACGGGCTCTGATGAACAATCATGGTGCGCCCCCGGATAGTGTTTAGCGGGGAGGGCGCGAGGTCCCAATTCACGATTGCGCGTTGTGGGTTCCGTATCGCGAAGCTCGCCGCACGGTAGCCCGGATGGAGCGCAGCGCAATCCGGGGCGGTCGTTTTCGGGGCGAAGGACCCCGGATTGCGCTGCGCTCCATCCGGGCTACGGCACTTCCTGATTTAACTTAGCCGATTGGCTAACAATTGTTGACGCCAGCTTCCAGGCGTGTATAGTTAGCTGTATGGCTAACCAATTATCTCCACTCGACCAGGTTTTCGCAGCGCTTGCCGATCCGACGCGACGGGCAATCGTGATGCGGCTGTGTGCCGGCGAGGCTTCCGTCGGCGAGCTCGCCGATCCCTTCGACATGGCGCTGCCGAGCTTCATGAAGCACATCCACGTGCTGGAGACGAGCGGGCTCGTGCAGTCGGAGAAATCCGGCCGCGTGCGAACCTGCCGGCTCAGCCCGGATGCGCTGCTGGGCGCGGAAGACTGGTTCCAGCAGCAGCGCGCGATCTGGGAGGCGCGGCTCGACCGGTTCGAAGCCTATGTGATGAAGCTCAAGAAAGAGAAGGAGCAGGCGGCCGCCAAACGACCGTCCCGCACAACCAAGAAGAAAGGTTCTTGACGATGACGAATTCTGCCAACCCCGCTCTGTCGCAATGGTCGCTCGACCGCGAGATCGTGATGTCGCGCGTGATCGACGCGCCGCGCGATCTGGTGTTCGAGGCGTGGTCCGATCCCAAGCATCTGCCGCAATGGTTCGGGCCGAAAGGGTTCAAGATCGAGACTTTCGAGATCGACGTCCGGGTCGGCGGCGTCTGGCGCTTCAACATGATCGGCCTCGACGGCACGGTCTATCCGAACCGGATGCGCTTCCGCCGCATCGAACGGCCGTCGCTGATGGAGATGGATCACGGCGTCGACCAGGACGAGGATCCCGGCATGTTCCGCTTCACCGTCACCTTCGCCGAGCAGAGCAACGGCAAGACCGTGCTGATGATGCGCCAGCTGGCCTCGAGCACCGCGCAGCGCGACGGCATGATCGGCTTCGGCGCCGTCGAATACGGCTATCAGACGCTCGACAAGCTCGCGGCCTATGTGTCGGGGATGAAGGCGTAGGCCGCAGTCCTCCTCGTCATGTCCGGGCAGGCCCCGGCCATGACGAGAGGAGTGGGGGTACGGCGCCCAATCCCACCACTCACTCCTTCGCCTCGTCCGTCACGATGTCACCGAGCTTCTGCCAGCGCTGGCCGTCGAACTGCACCATCTGGAACTGCTTGTTGACGCGATAGTCGGTCGGCGACGTCGTGACCGAGATGCCGGGCAGCGTCAGGTCGAGCACGACGTTCTTCAGGTTCGCCGCCTGCCGCATCACGTTCTCGCGCGTCAGATCGTCGCCGCATTGCTGCAGCACCTGCACCAGCAGCTGGGCTGTGATGTAGCCGTAGACGTTCAGGTTCGAATCCTTGTCGCCGTCGGGATAGTACTTCGCCATGAAGGCGAGGTAGCGCTTCATGCCGGCATCGTCCTTCCATTCGGGATCGGCGGCATCCTTGACATAGCCGACGCTGACGACGCCCTTGGAATTCTCGAGGCCCGCCGGTTTCAGCACGGCGCTGACCGAGGAGGCGTTGATGTCGATGATGTGCAGCGGCTTCCAGCCGATCTCCGAGACCTTCTTGATCGCCTGCGCCGCCTGTTTCGGCGTCGTCGCGCTGAACAGCACGTCGGCTCCGGCATCCTTCAGCCGCAGGATCTGCGAGTCGATCGTCGGCTCGGTGATCTCGTAGGACGTTTCGGCCACGATCATGTTGGCCTTGCCGCCGAGACCGGCCTTGAGGCCGGCGAGATAATCCTTGCCGAGGTCGTCGTTCTGGTAGAGCACGCCGATCTTCGCATTCGGGTGGTTCTTCAGGAGGTATTGCGCGTAGATCCGGCCCTCGACGAGGTAAGAGGGGTTGAAGCCCATGGTCCAGGGAAAGTTCTTGGGATCGGTGAAGCGCGCCGCGCCGGTCGCGGCAAACAGCTGCGGGATTTTCTTGGCGTTGAGGTATTTCTGCACGGCGACGTTGGGCGCGGTGCCGATGATCTGGAACGTCAGCAGCACCTCGTCGCTTTCGACCAGCCTGCGGGTCTGCTCCACGGTTTTCGGCGGCGAATAGGCATCGTCATACTGGATCAGCTCGACCTTGCGGCCGTTCACGCCGCCCTGGTCGTTGATCATCTTCATATAGGCGGCCTGGGTCTTGCCGATCACGGCGTAGGCCGACGCCGGGCCGCTGAGCGGCACGGTCTGGCCGACCTTGATCGCGGTGTCGGAGGCGCCGGCATCGTATTTCTTCTGCGCATGTGCTGGTGCGATCGACATCAGCACGGCAAGCACGGTGACCGCGACGCGATCGAGAAGACGGTTCTTCATGTTCATTCCCTGTTCGCTTTGGGTCATTCGCCCTTGAGACCGGCGTCGCGGATCAGCTTGGTCCATTTCTGCGTCTCGGCGTCGATGAACTGGCCGAATTCGGCCGCGTTGCCGGCGCGCACTTCGAGGCCTTGAGCGGTCAGCTTGTCCTTGATGGCAGGTTCGGCGAGCGCGCGCAGGATCTCGGCCTGAAACTTGTCGACGATCGCGCGCGGGGTCGTGGCGGGCGCCATGAAGCCGTACCAGCCGGCGGCGGCGACGTTGGGAAAGCCCTGCTCGCGCAAGGTCGGCGCCTGCGGGTAGAGCGCGCTGCGCTCGGGCGAGGCGACACCGAGCACCGTGAATTTGCCGCTCTGGATGTAGGGCAGTGCGGTCGGCAGCGCCGTCAAGGTGGCATCGACGCGGCCGGCGAGCAGCTCGGTGTAAGAAGCGGCATCGCCCCGGAACGGGATGTTGAGACCTTTCACGCCGGCATCGCGGAACAGCAGCTCGCCCGCAAGATGCGGCTGCGAGCCGGCACCGGGAGAGGCGAAGGTCAGCCCGTCCGGTTTCGACTTGCCGTAGGCGATCAGCTCGGGGAGCGTCTTGAACGGCGCATCGGCGCTGATGATGAGAAACAGCGGCGCGACCACGACCATCGCGACCGGCTGCAGGTCCTTGCGGTCATAGGTCAGCTTGCCGAACAGCGCCTCGGCGGTGGCGTAGGGCGCCGCGACGTAGAGCAGGGTGTAGCCGTCACCCGGCGCATGGGCGACCATGTCGTTGGCGATGCGGGTGCCGGCGCCCGGCTTGTTCTCGACGATGAACTGCTGATGCAGGCTGCGGCCGAATTCCTCGGCCAGCAGGCGCAGCGAGATGTCGTTGGAGCCGCCGGGCCCGTAGGGCGAAATCAGCCGCACCATGCGCGAAGGCCATGCGTCTTCGGCCCGGGCCGTCGGGCTCGAGCTGGCGACGAGGCCGCCTGCGATGGTGCCCAGCAGGGTTCGTCGTGTGACCTCAAATGATGCCACGATCTTCTTCCTCCCTTTTGTTTTCCGTCTTCTTGTTAGTTTCAGATCACCTTTTGCTCGGTGAGCCGTTCGATCTCCTGCTCCGTCAGGCCGAGCCAATTCCGAAAGACCTCGTCGTTGTCCTGGCCGACGTCGCCTGCGGCGTGACGCATGCGCGTGGGATCGACCGTGAAGCGCGGAACGACGTTGGTCATGGCAACCGTGCCGAAATCCTTGTCGGGCACGCGGGTGATGACGTCGCGCGCCCGCATTTGCGGGTCGTCGGCGATCTGGTCGATCGAATAGATCGGGGCGAGCGTGCCTTGGGCGGCATTGAATCTCGCGAGGACGTCGTCGAGGGGATGGGCGGCGCACCAGCCGGCGAAGATGTCGTTGAGCTCGGCAGCGTGCTTGACGCGCCGGTCGTTGGTGGCGAAGCGCGGGTCGTCGATCAGGTCGGGCCGCTCGATCGCCCGGCAGTTCGCCGCAAACAGCGCGTTGGTCGAACCCGCGAGCGTCACCCAGCGATCGTCGCTGGTGCGGAACACGGCGGCCGGCGCCGAATAGCCGTTGGCGTTGCCGATCCGGCTGCGGACGGCGCCGAGCTGGTCGTGCTCGATGGCGAGGACGTCGAGCAGGCGGAAGGTGGCTTCCGTCAGCGAAAGATCGATCTCCTCGCCGGGCGCATCGGGATCGCGCGCGCGTTTCCACAGCGCCGCGAGCGCGCCGACGGCGCCGAACAAGCCGCCGATCGAATCCCCGATGGGGTAGCCGGGATGGGTCGGCTCGCCGTCGCTCTCGCCAGTGATGTAGGTGAGCCCGCCCATGGCTTCGAAGATGCGGGCGAAGCCGGGCCGCTCGCGATAGGGGCCATCCTGCCCGAAAGCGGTCGCGCGCAGAATCACGAGGCGCGGTTGGATCGACCACAGCACCTCCTTAGGTAGGCCCCAGCGGTCGAGCGTTCCCGGACGAAAATTCTCGATCAGCACGTCGAAGCGCGGCAGCAGCTGCTTGAACAGTGCAAGCCCGTCCGGTGTGCGCAGATCGAGCGTGGCGAACTTCTTGTTGCGATTGGCCGCCTTCCACCATAGCGGCTTGCCGTCCTTGAACGGCGGAAACGCCCGCACGCCGTCGCCGTGCCCGGGCATCTCGATCTTGAGCACGTCCGCGCCGTAGTCGGCCAGCAGCGTCGCGGCGAACGGTGCGGCGATGATCGTCGCGATGTCGAGAACCTTCAATCCCTCGAGTGGTCCAGCCATGTCATGTCCCGGCGCTTGTGATTTTCTTGGTTTTGCGCGGCGGCGTGAGCTCTGCCTGCCCGACGATGGCGCGGATGCTGTCGGCGAGCGCCGCGATGCGCGGGCCGATCTCGCTCTCCAGCTGGCCCGGCTGGAGGCGGAACGCGGGGATGCCGCAATTGATCGAGAACGACTGCCTGGATTCGCTGACGTGGAACAGCGGCGCGGCGACAGCATGGATCGAAGCCATGTACTCGCCCCAGCAGGTGCAGAAGCCGCGGCTTTTGCATTGCGTGATTCCGGCGCGGTATTTGTCACGGAAGGCCGACCATAACTCAGCGTCTTCGGCGGCGATGTTCCGTTCGAGCCGCTCTGCATCTGATGGCGGCAAGGTCGCGGCCGCGGCGCGTCCCATGGCGGTCATCACCACGGGGATCGGCATGCCGATGTCGGGCGCGTGCGGCCCGACATCGCCGGAGCGCGCGGTCTCGACATAGATCATTGAGGTGGCGTCGAGCAGGCCGATCGAGACCGTGCCGCGGACGCTGAGCGCCAGCTCCTGCATCATCGGCCGCGCAACCTGGCGGAATTGCATCCCGGCAAGCAGGGGATGGGCGATCCGCAGCGCCCGCGCAGCAACGCGGTACTTGGCCCGCTCGGCGTCGTAGCGGAGGTAGCCGAGCTCGGCCAGCGTGTGGGTCAGCCGCGCCACCGTCGGGCGCGGGATGCCCGTCAGCGTCGACAGCTCCATGTTGCCGAGCAGCGTGCTGCCGGCCTTGAACGCTTCGAGCACGACGAGTCCCTTCGCCAGCGTCGTGGCGAAGGCGGCGTCATCGACACTTTCCGCCAGCACGGCAGCGGCGGAGGAGGGCGGATGTCGCGGCTTGGATGAGTCTGTCCGGGCCATTCCCGAATATCAGACGGGGCTCGCGTCGCTGTCCAATAGATTCGTCAAACCTCTATAAATTGTCCGGTATGTGGACAGGGCGTTTGCCTCGAAGTTTGCGCTGAGGAACGCGCCGGACCGGCCGACCACACGGATTTTTGTCGTGATTGCATGCCGTCCTGTGACAGGATTATTACGTCGGCATGTCAGATCGATAATTCTTGGAGCGGTTCATGTTGCAGTGGCAGGCGCGGTCAAATCCCCTCGCGTGGTGGTGGGGGTCGCTCACGCTCGTGAGCAGCGCCAACATCCTGGTCTGGTTCATGCTGTATCGCGAGTTCTACCCGACGCCCTCCAGCAGCTTCGGTGGCGGCTCGGACATCGGGCTGATGTTCCTGTTGTGCGCCGGCTATGTGTTCGGCTGCGCGTTCCGCTCGGTGCTGCCGCGCGCCGACGTGCAGCGCATCTGCCTGTTCGACACCTGGCTGTCGAGCGTCGTGGTCGGCCGAACCGTTGCGACCGTGGCCGAGCTCTGCTTCGTCGCGCAATGGGCCATCATCCTGCATCAGCTCGGCAAGATGACGGGCGCCGAGACCGCGGTGAACATCGCGCTCGTGATCGTGCCGATCATCATCATCGCGGAGTGCTTCTCCTGGTACGCGGTGGTGACGACGAACTTCCTCTACAACGCGATCGAGAACTCGCTGTGGGCGGTGACCTTCTTCCTCGCCGGCATCGCGCTGTGCCGCCTGATGCCGGAATTCCAGGGCGTGGTGCGCTGGGCGCTGATGTCGGGCATCGTCGGCATCGCCTGCTTCCTCGCCTTCCTCGTCACCGTCGACGTTCCCATGTATCTCAGCCGCTGGCGGGCCGGGCACGCCGAGGGCAACAGGCTCCTGGGCTTTCTCGAAGGCCTGCATGATGTCTCGACGCGCTGGGTGGTGACCCACGACATCGCGCATTGGAAGGGGGAACTGACCTGGATGTTCCTGTATTTCAGCGCCGCGGTGTGGTCGAGCCTGGCGCTGTGCGCGCTCTACGCGATGGAAGGCCAGCTGGTACGTTATCTGGCGTAAGCGACTACTTGCCGACCAGACTGCACTTGCTGCGGTCGAGCGGGCGGAAGGCCTGGTCGGGCGGGATGGTCGCGACCAGCTTGACGAAGTCCCAGGGGCCTTTGGACTCCTGCGGCGTCTTGACCTGGACCAGATAGAGATCGTGCACCATGCGCTGATCCTCGCGGATGCGGCCGTTGGGCGTGTAGGCGTCCGACACCGGGGTCGCCTTCATCCTGGCCATCACGGTTGCGCTGTCGTCGGAATCTGTGTCCTTGATCGCCTGCAGATAATGGCGCACGGCGGAATAGACGCCGGCCTGGATCTGCGACGGCATTGCCTTTCGGCGCGCAAAGAACGCATCGGAGAATTTCCGGGCAGCGGGCGAGACGTCCTCGAAGAACGAGGTGACGATGAGGTCGCCACGGGTTGCCTTCAACCCGACCGCCTCGATGTCGACGTTCTGGAACGACATCGGCACGATCTTGATGCCCTGATCGGCGAGGCCGAATTCCTCGGCCTGCTTGATCGCGGTGGCATTATCTCCGGCCACGTTGATGGCGAGGATCTTCGCGCCCGAGGACTGGGCCTGCAGCAGGAACGAGCTGAAATCGGGCGTGCCGAGCTGCGCCTTGACGCCGCCGGCGACCTTGCCGCCGAGCTCGCCGATGCGGGCTCGTGCCGTCGCCTCTATCGAATGGCCGAAGGCGTAGTCGCCGGTGATGAAGAACCACGGCTCCTTGCTGGTCTGCATGATGCCTGAGACCACGGCGGTCGCCGTGGAATAGGCGTCCTGGGTCCATTGCACGCTGGTCGGTGCACAGGCTTCATCGGTGAGCTGGTTGGCGCCGGCGCCGGAGACGAGGAAGATCTTGCCGTTGCCACGGACCAGCTCCTGCACGGCGAGGGCGGCGCCGGAGCTGCCGCCGTCAGCGATCGCCTGGACGCCGTCGCTGAACCATTTGCGGGCGAGCGAGGCCGCAAGATCCGGCTTGTTCTGGTGATCCGCCTGCAGGATCTCGATCGGCTTGCCGTTGATCTTGCCGCCGAACTCCTCCGCTGCCATCCGCGCCGCCTCGACCGAGCCCGGGCCCATCGCGGTGGCGAACACGCCATTCATGTCGGTGAGCACGCCGATGCGGATCGTCTCGCCCTTGATCTCGGCGCGCGCGGCGGGGCATGCGAGCGCCAGCATCGTCAGCATGATGGCGGTAGACAGCGAGCGAGAAGAGGTCATGGCGTTTCCTGATTTTATCGTTGGTTGATCGGTCGCGAAGCTCAGGCCGGTTCGGCAATCACCGTGTTGCGCAAGGTGCCGATGCCGGAGATCTCGACCTCGATGGTGTCGCCGGCGCGCATCCACAAAGGCGGCGTGCGCTTGGCGCCCACGCCGCCCGGCGTGCCCGTCACGATGACGTCGCCGGGGACGAGCGGGCAGATCGTGGAGATGTAGGCGATCAAGTCGGGGATGGCGGTGATCAGGAGATCGGTGGTGGTGTTCTGCACCACGGTGCCGTTGAGCCGCGTCTGCAAGCTGAGCCTGGATGGATCCGGGATTTCATCCGCCGTCACCAGCCACGGGCCGAAGCTGCCGCTCTCGGCAAAGGTCTTGCCGGAGAGGAACTGGCTGGTGTGACGCTGCCAGTCGCGGACGCTGCCTTCGTTGTAGCAGGAATAGCCGGCGATATGATCGAGCGCGCGGCTCGCCGGGATGTGCCGGCCTTGCTTGCCGATGACCAATGCGAGCTCGCCTTCATAGTCGAAATCGTCGCTCACCCTCGGCTTCACGATCGGCTGGAGATGGCCGACCTGGCTGCAGGGGAAGCGCACGAACAACGCGGGCTTCTCGGTCACGGTGCGTCCTGTTTCCGCGACGTGGTCGCGGTAGTTCAGGCCGACACAGATGATCTTGTCGGGATCGGGGATCACGGGAGCGAAACTGACTTTGTCGAGCGGATGATCGGGTGCCGTCGAGGCGATGAGCTTTGTCGCCTCAGGCAGGCGGCCGGATTCAAGCAACTGCCGCAGCGTGGAGCAGGGCGCCATGCGCGCGCCGAGATCGACGATTCCATTGTCCTTGACGGCGCCAAACGAGGCGCGGCCGTTGGCGGTGAAGGAAAGGAGCTTCATGAGATATCCCTTGAGAAATGTTCGGTCAGGCCGCGGACGGCACGTGGGTGAGAGGCGTGATGGCGCCGATGAGCTGGTCGAGTTCGGCTTCGTTGTGTGCGGCGCCGCGCACATAGCGGTCGGGACGAACCAGCGCGGCGATGATGCCGTGCCGACGCAGCCAGTCGCCAATGCCTTCGGCATCGTCGCAGGTCAGGATCTTGAGTCCGGCCTGTGCAAGCGCGGGCCGCGAGGAAAGCGCAGACGCGTCTGCGACGAGCAGCGCATGGCCGTAGCCCACCCAATCGTCGCTGCGGCTGCCGTTCCGAAGCTCGAATTGCGGGGCCAGATCTCCCGCGAGAGACACGCCGCGGGACGCCAGTCCAGGTCCGAGCAGGGGCTTCTTCACCTCGAGCTTCACCGGCGCGTTCTCGCGAGCCTCGCCGGCAGCGAGCCCCGCTTCGATCGCCTTGGTGTTGATCACGCCGCCGAGACGGATGGCGAGTTCGATGAACTCGCGCGCATGCGGAAGGCGCTCGCTCTGGTAGGTGTCGAGCAGTTCGGCCGTGGCGTCGCCCCGGATGACGGCGTCGAGCTTCCAGGCGAGGTTGGCGGCATCGCGGATGCCCGCGCACATGCCCTGGCCGAGGAAGGGCGGCGTTTGGTGCGCGGAATCGCCCGCGAGCAGCAATCGTCCATTCCGCCATTGCTGTGCGATCACGGAATGAAAGGTGTAGACCGCGGCGCGCTCGATCTCGGCATCGTCAGGCGTGACCCAGCGCGACAACAATTCCCAGACCTTTGCGGGCTGCGCGATCTCGTGAGAATCCTCGTCCTGGAGAACCGTGATCTCCCAGCGCCGCCGCGTTCCAGTGCCGCGCACGTAAGTCGCGGGCCGGGCGGGGTTGCAATGCTGGATGCTGTAGTCGCCGAGGTCCCCGCGCGGGCGCTTGAGCAGCACGTCGATCACCAGCCAGCGCTCGTGGAAGCCGAGATCGTCCATCCCCGAACCGATGAAGCGGCGGACCAGCGACCGCGCGCCGTCGCAGCCGACGACAAAGCCGGCGCGAACCTCGCAGAGCTTGCCGTTGGACAGATCCTCGTAGCGGACGCGCACGCCGTGCTCGTCCTGGTCGAGCGCGAACACGTCGCAGCGGCTCCGCAAGGTGACGTGGGCAAAGCGGGAGAGGCCGCCGATCAGCACGTCCTCCAGATCGGGCTGGTGAAAGCGGTAGCTGAGATTCCAGCCCATCGGCGTCGGGGTCTGCGGCCGCGACCAGTCCAGCAGCATCTTGCCGTCGGCATCCAGAAACAGCATCCCGGGGCTGAGGATCGTCTGCGGCAGGATCGCCTCGGCGAGACCGATGGTCTGGAACACGCGCATGCATTCGTCGTCGAAATGCACCGCGCGCGGCAAATGATAGGTCTGCCCCTCGCGCTCCAGCACCAAGGTCCGGATGCCGCACAGGCCCAGCAGGTTGGCGAGGGTGGCGCCGACCGGGCCTCGGCCGACGATCACGACATCGAACTCTTCGTGGGCGGATTTATTTTGCATGGGGCCATCTCTCCCCCAAGCCGCGTCGCAGCATCAACGCCGCCGGCCGAAGTGTCCGCCCAGCGGACGGATCGGCCTAGACATCGACCGGAATGGCCGCAGCGGTCTCCTGAAGCGGCGCTGCAAATTGCGCAATTGCCTCGTCGATCCGCAGCGCCGAGCGAATCCAGATGATCGAGATGCAGCCGAAGACGGTTCCATCCCGCACGATCGGCACGGCGATCGACGCCGTCTTAGGATTGAACTCGCCCTCGCTTCGGATCGCGTAGCCGCGCGCCTGCGTCTCGACGATCATGCGGTCGAGGCGGGCTTCGTCGAGAAAGGGGCGGTCGTCGGCCTCGTCGATGCGGCGCAAATGATTGAGGATCAGCTCGCGCTCATGGGCGGGGCAGGCGGCGAGATAGGCGCGGCCCGCCGACGTCCGCAGCATCGGCAGGCGCTTGCCGATCATGCCGCGGTCGATCGAGAGCGGGCTGCGCGAATGCGTGGTCTCCTGCACGACCATCGCCGCGTTCTCGTAGGTCGAGAGATCGACCGGCCAGACCAGGGTCTTGCTGAGCTCGGCGAGGTAGGGCGCCGCCGCCTGGCAGATCACCACGCCGGGATCGTAGCCGTCGCCGAGGCTCAGGGCTCGCCGGGTCACCCGAAAGCGGTCATCGCTGGCGCTGCGCGCGATATATCCCAGTTCCTCCAATGTCTCGAGCAGGCGGTAGACGGTGGGACGGGGCAGGTCGAGCGCACGGGCGACGTCGCCTGCGCGGATGCCGCCGGAACGGTTGACCTCGCGCAGGACGTCAAGCCCGCGCTTGAAGGCGCGGACGCCTTCCGACTGCCGCGGCGCACCCGGCCCCGTCCGCTCCTTGGACACTTCGCATTTCCTCCCTTGTGGTGCACGGTCCCGCGACTATCGTTGCGAACGCGAAGCGATTGCGGAACGCCACGTTAGGATCGCGCGCGGCCGGTATCAAGTTCGCCGCATTGCGGCGCACGCGATGCCTTCGGGAGGATTGCGATGGAAATCACCGCGCTCGGTTATATCGGGATCAACTCATCGCAGCTCGACGAGTGGGGGCGGATGGCGACGGGGCTGCTCGGCATGCAGCAGGTCGATCGCGGGGGCAAGATGCGCGCCTTCCGCATGGACGATCGCAAGCAGCGGCTGATCGTCGACGGCGGCGGCGATGCCGGCCTTGCGGTGATGGGGTGGGAAGTTCCGTCCACGGCGGAGCTGGATCAATTGGCGGGACGGCTCGAAAGCCACGGCATCGAGGTGACGCGCGGCGCGCGCGCGCTCGCCGACGAGCGGCATGTCGCCGAGCTGATCTGGTTCGCTGACCCCGCGGGCAACCGGCTCGAGGCCTTCTGCAAGCCGGAGCTTGCGAGCGAGCCTTTCAAGCCGGGCCGGCCGATCTCTGGCTTCCGCACCGGCGCACTCGGCATGGGGCACGTCGTGCTCAACGTGGAGAATGTCGAACTGCTGTTGCCGTTCTATCGTGACGTGCTCGGCTTCCACGTCTCGGATTTCGGGCTGAAACCCTATGGACTGTACTTCTTCCACGTCAACGGCCGCCACCACAGCTTTGCGATGGTCGGCTCCGGTCGGAAGGCATTACATCACTTCATGGTCGAGCTCGGCAGCCTCGATGATGTCGGGCAAGGCTACGACCTGGCACAGCTCGACGAGGGGCGCGTCGCCTACACGCTGGGACGGCACACCAACGACCACATGACCTCATTCTATGTGAACACGCCGTCCGGCTTCTTCATCGAATATGGCTGGGGCGCGCGCGTCATCGATCCCGAGACCTGGCAGCCGCACGAGACCTTCGACGGCCCGTCGCTGTGGGGTCACGAGCGGCTGCACATGCCGGAAGAACAGCGCAAGCGCCTGCGCGACATGCGGCTGGATGCGGCGGCCCGTGGCGTCCGCGTCGCCGATCCCAGCGTGCCGCCGCTGAACTGCGCGTGGCTGGATCAGGTGGTCGCGCGCGAATGATCCGCAGCCACGCGGCAATGATCTAACACCCAAGGAAAGAAAATATGCTCAAGCTTTTCGTGAGGGCAGGCCTCGTGCTGCTCGCGCTCTCGACGGTCGCCTCTGCCGACCCGATCAAGGTGACGCTGCTCGGCACCGGCGTACCGACGCCGCGGCCGACGAGCTTCAGTGCCTCGACTCTGGTCGAGGCTGGGAGCGAGAAGCTGCTGTTCGATCTCGGCCGTGGATCGACCATGCAGCTCTACAAGCTGAAAATCCCGCTCGGCGCGATCACCGCGAACTTCATCACGCATCTGCACTCCGACCATCTCGTCGGCCTTCCCGACATGTGGCTGACCGGCTGGCTCGCCACACCCTGGGCCTCGCGCAAGGGGCCAATGAAGCTCTACGGTCCAAAGGGCACGGTAGCGATGACCGAGAACCTGACAAAGGCTTTCGCCGACGACATCCGCATTCGTATCGATGACGAGCATCTCGATCCCGCAGCGATCGCCTTTGCTGCGACCGAGATCGCGCCGGGCCTCGTCTATGAGAGCAACGGCGTCAAGGTCGCCGCGATCGAGGTCAACCACGGCGAGAAGATCAAGCCGTCGTTCGGTTACGTCGTCGAATATAGTGGGCACAAGGTCGTCCTGTCCGGCGACACCAAGTACGACGAACGGATCGCTAAGGCCGCCGAGGGCGCCGATCTGCTGATCCACGAGGTTGCGGTGATCGAACCGGAACTGTTGGTCAAGAGTCCAGTCTATAAGGACATCCAGGCGCACCACACGTCGCCTGAGGAGGCCGGCCGGATCTTTGCATCGGCCAGACCAAAACTCGCCGTTTATTCCCACATCGTGTTCGGAGCGGTGAAGCCTACGCCAGACATTCCCGAGGAGCCGCTGATCCTGCGCACGCGCACGAGCTACAAGGGGCCTCTGCTCGTCGGCCGCGACATGATGTCGTTTGTGATCGGCGAGACGGTCGAGGCGTTTGCGCCGGAGGGAACGAGGCTTGCGCCATAGCGTCAGGTGGCGATCAGGCCTCACCGAGATCGAGCTGCGTCAACAGTCCCTGGCGCAGCGCGAGGCGGACCAGCTCGATGTCGGAGCCGACGCCGAGCTTGTCCTTGATCAGGGAATGCAGGTTCGCCACGGTCTTCGGGCTGACATGCAGCGTCTCGGCGATCTCGTCGGTCGTCTTCTCCGCGAGCAGCAGCCGCAGCACCTCGAACTCGCGCGCGGTGAGGACGTCGGCGGCCGAGCTTTCGCCGCCAAGCCGGCTCAGCGCCAGCTCGTGGTCGATGTCGGGGCTGATGGCGATCTTGCCGGCGAGCACGTCCATCACGGCGCGCACCAGCGTCTCCGGCGGGCTGGTCTTGGTGACGTAACCCCTGGCGCCGGCGCGGATCGCCTGCACGGCGAAGCCCGCATTCTGGTGCATGGTGAAGATCAGGATCCTGGCGCCCTTGTCCCATTGCCTGATCCGCCTGACGGCCTCGATGCCGCCGATGCCCGGCATGCTGAGATCCATGATGACGAGGTCGGGCGCCTCGGATTTGTACAGCTTGTAGGCTTCCGCGCCGTCGGACGCTTCGGCGATGACGCGCAGGCCCGGCTGCTTCTGGAGCACGGAGCGATAGCCCTCGCGGACGACGGAATGGTCGTCGACCAGCAGGATGGACGCATCGGCCGCGCTCATGCCGCATGCTCCAGCGCCTGCCGGTCGGAGGCGGCGAGCGGAATGACGACGCGCAGCGCCGAGCCGCCGTTGGCGCCGACTTCAAAGCTCATCCGGCCGCGCAGGGCCGCAACGCGCTCGCGCATGCCGAGCAGGCCCATGCCGGATTTGCCCGAGGCGTCGCCGGGCCGGCCGTCGTCGTCGATGGCAAGTGCGATCTCGTCTGCCGCCATCGTCAAATGCAGGCCGACCTTGGTGGCGCCGGCATGCTTGGCCGCATTGGTGAGCGCCTCCTGCACGATGCGGTAGAGGTTGGCGCTGACCGCAGCGGGCAGGGTCTCGAATGCGCCGTCGAAATGGATCGTGAAGCGCGTCTCGCCGCGGCTGCGTCCATTCCAGCCTGCGACGAGGCCTTCCAGGCTTGCAACGAGCCCGAGCTCCTCGACGTCGGGCGGGCGCAGCCGGAACAGCGCGCCGCGCAGCGTCTCCATCATGCCGGTCGCTGTCCGCGCGATCCCGTCGCACTCGGACAGCAAAGCGGGGCAGTCCTGCGCGGCGGTCTGGCGGGCGGAGGAGGCCAGCGCGCGGATCGCGGCCAGCGACTGGCCGAACTCGTCATGCAGCTCGCGGGCGAGATGGCGGCGCTCGTCGTCCTGCAGTGCGATCAGCTTCCGCGTCAGCTCGCTGCGTTCGGCCAGCGCATTGTCGAGGCTTTCGGCGAGATGGTTGAAGCCGTCGCGGATCGCGGAGAGCTCGGCGAGATCGAACGGCGGCAGCCGCGCCGTGAGGTCGTTGGCCGCGATCCGCTCGAGGCCCGTGCAGATCAGACGGGTCGGGCGCAGCGCGCGCGCCAGCGCAGCATAGACCAGCAGGCACAGCAGCGGCAGCGCGATCGCGAGCGCGATCATCAGGCGGCCGGCCTCGTGCCACGCCTCCGCGGTCTGCACGGCGGGATCGACCGACACTACGGTCTCGCCGAGCTTGGCGCCGCGCACGATCACGGGCCGCGCCGCCTCGCGGCCGGGGTCGAACAGGCTGCGATAGAAGGCGGCGAAGGCCTGCGGCGGCGGGCTCGCCGGGGCCGGCGCGCCGCTGCAGAACCGCTGCAGCATCTCGCCGCTCGCGCCGCGGAAGGCCAGACACAGGCCCGGCGTCATCACATAGGCCGCGACGGGATCGA
>NZ_JXDL01000001.1:1394306-1396039 GCF_001590795.1 Bradyrhizobium sp. AT1 | reverse complement strand
CAGCTCCAGCGATTTTGCCACGATCGCGGCGATGCCGTCGATGCGCGTGTGCACCGCGCGGTCGGCCGCGATCAGGAAATAGGCGGAGATCGCGGCGAAACAGGCGGCCGTGATGGCCGCCACGCGCAACGTCAGACGGACCTTGAGATCGAATCTCGGGCGGTTCCACATCGAGCAGCACCTGGCGCGAACGGATTTGTCGCCCGCGCATTAAACGGCAGAACGCCAGCGGCGGAAAGCGCTACGCTCTCCCGCAGTGCAGCGACGTGAAATTTTCCCGGCGCTGGCCGGGACGGTCGCCGTTGCAAGGGCTCGGGCCGGCCGCCGAGATTGGCGAACCGCGTCCTGCTGCGAGGCCTGCTCATGCACCTCTCCCGGTTCATCCTTCCTACTTTGCTGTTCGCGATCCTCGTAAATGTCGGCCCTGCCGGCGCGGGCACGGAGGCGGCCGCGCCGGCCGGCGTCTCGATCGAGGATTTCCAGTATCTGGATACGTCCGGCGAGCCGGTCGACCAGACCGCCCTCCACGAGAAGCGGCTGGCTGCGTTCATGGTCGCGCTGCGGCGGGATGTCGGGGCGGACAAGCGCTATCAGCTCACGCCCGCCGGACAAGCCAATGCGAAATTCAAGGTCGTCGGCGGAGTCCAGAAGACCAGCACGCTGGTGCAATGGGCGCGGGTCGCCGTGATCGATACCGGCGCCAAAAAGGTCCTGTTCGAGAAGCTCTACACGTTCCGCGGCGACAATGACGAAGCCTGGGACCGCGCCGAGGCGTTCCTCGCCCGCGAGGTCATCGCCGCGCTGGCGCAGCCGGCGCCGGTCGCGCTGGCCGTGTTCGATTTCGAGCTCGAGGATATGACGGCCGCCTCTGGAGGCACCGTGGCCACGTCGGACGCAGCGTACCTGGCCGAGGTCACCGGCGGGGTGCGTGAGGTGCTCGGCCAATCCGGCCGCTACCGCATCGTCGATGTCGGCAGCGCGCGAGGCGAGGTGGCGAAGGCGGGCGCTTTGCGCGACTGCGGCGGGTGCGAGTCGGCGCTGGCGCAGAAGCTCGGCGCGGAACAATCGCTGATCGGCGTGGTGCGGCGGGTCAGCCGCACCGAATACACGCTCGGCTTCCAGCTGCGCGACGCCAACACCGGCGCAGTGCTGGCGCGCGGCGACAGCGGCCTGCGCCTGGGCGCGGACTATTCCTGGAAGCGCGGCGCGGTTCGACTGGTCAGCGACCGGCTGATCGAAAGCCAGCAGGCCGCGGACGCTGCTAAAAAGTAAGCTGCACCTTCATCGACTGCGAACGGTCGCTGGCGAGCTCGAAGGCGGCGATCGCGTTCTCGAACGGCATGGTCGCCGTGATCAGCGGCTTGACGTCGATCAGGCCTTCACCCATCAGCCGCACCGCGAGCTCGAACTCGGGATCGAAGCGGAAGGTGCCGCGCAGCTGCAATTCCTTGGCGACGATGGAGTTGATCGGCAGCGTCATCTCGCCACCGAGGCCGAGCTGCACCAGCGTCGCGCCGGGCCTGAGCACGTCGAGCGCGGCGCGCAGCGCAGCCTGATTGCCCGAGGCCTCGAACAGCGTGTCGAACACGCCCTTGCCGGCGCGCCATGGATCGAGCGCTGCGGCATCGGCCGCGACGTTGATGGCATGCGTCGCGCCGAGCTTCTTGGCAACGGCCAGCGGCGCGTCGGCGACGTCAGTCACCACGATCTCGGCCGCGCCGCCGAAGCGCGAC
>NZ_JXDL01000001.1:1380872-1394217 GCF_001590795.1 Bradyrhizobium sp. AT1 | reverse complement strand
GCTTGCCGGCATGCAGGCACACCGCGAGCGGTTCGGCGACCGCGGCTTCCGCCAGCGACAGTCTGTCGGCGATCGGCACCGACTGCGTGGCGTCGACGGTGACGAACTCGCGGAAGCCGCCTTGCACATGCGGAAAGCGCATCGCGCTGCCGAGGAAGCGCATGTCGAGGCACTGGTTGCGCATGCCTTCCTGGCAATGCAGGCACTGGCCGCACGGCTTGCTCGGATTGACCGCGACGCGCGTGCCGGCTTTCACATTGGTGACGCCGTCACCGACGGCGGCGACCACGCCTGCGATCTCATGCCCCAGCGCCATCGGCTGCTGGATGCGCACGACGCCGAAGCCGCCGTGATGGTAATAGTGCAGGTCGGAGCCGCAGATGCCGCCATTGGCGATCTTGACGCGAACCTCGCCCGGGCCGGGCGCTGGGTCGGGGTAGAGGTCGATCCGCAGATCCTTCGGGGCGTGAATGACGACGGCGCGCATGGTCTTGTTTCCTGTTCGCAGATTTACATCGCAGCGATCATGCCGCCATCGACATAGATGATCTGGCCGTTGACGTAGGTGGAGGCGTCCGAGGCCAGGAAGATCGCGGCGCCGACCAGCTCGTCCGGCTTGCCCCAGCGCTTGGAGGGGATGCGGCCCATCAGCCAATTGTTGAAATCGGTGTTGTTGACCAGCGCCTCGTTCATGTCTGTCAGCATGTAGCCTGGGCCGATCGCGTTGGCCTGGATGCCGTGCTGGGCCCATTCCACCGCCATCGAGCGGGTGAGGTTCTTGATGCCGCCCTTGGCCGCCGTGTAGGGCGCAATCGTTGGCCGCGCGAGCTCGCTGCCGAGCGAGCCGATATTGATGATCTTGCCGTGCTTGCGTGGGATCATGCGCTTGCCGGCCTCGCGGCCGATCACGAAGGCGCTGGTGAGGTCGGTCTCGATCACCTTGCGCCATTCGTCGGTGGTGAACTCGACCAGCGGCTTGCGGTGCTGGATGCCGGCATTGTTGACGAGGATATCGATGGCGATGCCCTTCTTGTCGAAGTCGTCGAAGGCGGCGACGATCGCGGGCTCGTCGGTGACGTTGAACGCGGCGCCTTCGGCCTGATGCCCGGCGGCACGAAACTCGGCGACAGCCTGCTCGACGCGCTTGGGGTCGACGCCGTTGATGATGATCTTCGCGCCGGCCTTCGCCATGCCCTCGGCGATAGCGCGGCCGAGCCCGCGGGAGGAGCCGGTCACGAGTGCGGTACGGCCGGAGAGGTCGAACAGGGCGGTGCTCATCTCAAAAAATCCTCAGACGTTGGAGCGGCGCACGATGAGATCGGTGCGCTCGAAGACGGCGGGCAGCAGGTCGACGCCGAGGCCGGGGCCATCCATCGGGAAGACGTAGCCATCCTTGATCGTCGGCATCGTGGTCACGAGCTCATTGTACCAGCCCTTGTAGAACGCACGCACCGATTCCTGGATCAGGGTGTTGGGCTGACTGAACGACATGTGGATGGCCGCGATGAAGCCGATCGGGCCGATGCAGTCATGAGGCGCAAAGGGCCGGTGATAGGTCTCGGCCATCGCCGCGATCTTGCGGCCCTCGGTGAGTCCGCCGGTCCAGCACAGATCCGCCATCACCACGTGCATGGCGTCGCGGTCGAGCATGTCTTTGTAGGGGAAGCGCGAGCCCAGCGTCTCGGAAGCGCAGACCCAGACGTCGGTCGAGCGGGCGTATTCGGCCAGCGCCTGCGGCGAGTTCATCCGGATCGGGTCCTCGTACCAGGTCGGCTTGTAAGGCTCGAGCGCGCGCGCAATCTGCTTGGCGGTTGGCAGATTCCACAGCGAATGCAGCTCGACCATGATCTCCATCTTGTCGCCGACGGCCTTGCGGATCTTCTCGAACGGCTCGATCGCCTGCTTCATCTGCGCGGCGGTGATGTAGAGTCCCTTGTTCTCCTGGGCCGCCGGGTCGAACGGCCAGATCTTCATCGCGGAGATGCCGCTTTCCAGCAGGCTTTCGGCGAGCGCATCGGCGCGGTTCATGAAGCCGTCGAGATCCTCATAGGGCCCCTTGTTGGCACCCAGATTCCAGTTCGCGACCGGGCTGATATTGGTCGAGCGCACATATTGCGTGCCGGCGCAGGTGTTGTAGATGCGCTGCTTGTCGCGGCAGAGGCCGCCGAGCATCTGGTGAACCGGCTGATTGCAGACCTTGCCGAACAGGTCCCATAGCGCGATGTCGATCGCGGAGGCCGCGCGATATTCGACGCCGGTGGAGGACTGCGCCATCGGCAGGTTCAGCATGTCGCGATGGATGGCTTCGATGTGCAGGGGATTGCGGCCGAGCAGGCGGCCGGCAAAGGTGTCGTGGATCTGCGCCTCGACAGCGCCGGCGCCGTAGAAGGTTTCGCCGAGACCGATCATGCCGGTGTCGGTATGAACGCGGACCCAGATGACGTTGGAGAATTCCTCGGTGCGCAGCGTCTCGATCGACGTGATCTTCACGGCAACTCTCCTCCCATCACGGGCGCCTCGCGCCTGACGTCTCATTTTGCACTGCAACATGCTGCAGTTTTCGCGGATGTCTTACCGCTGCTTGTAATATATCACAACATGTTTTAAGGCTGCCACAAATAGGGCGCCAACGAGCAACGAGCGCGGACCTGACGGGAGAGAACGAGATGGCAAAGCGCAAGCGCGCGCTCGAGTTGGTGAGGAACGACGACGACGGCGAGGGCAAGCCCTCGCGGCGCAACCGGCTCAATTTCTTCGAGCTGGCTTATCAGAAGATCGAAGAGCTACTCGTTCATTGCGAGCTCAAGCCCGGACAGTTCATGACGATGCTGGAGTTGCAGCAGATCACCGGTTTCGGCCGTACGCCGGTGCATCACGCCGTCAATCGTCTGTCCGCCGACACGCTCATCATCATCCGTCCGCGTCACGGCCTGCACATCGCGCCGATCGATCTCGCGCGGGAGCGCATGCTGCTGGCCTTGCGCCGCGACATGGAGCGTTTCGTGATCCGCCTTGCGGCCGATCGTGCCAGCCTCTCGCATCGCAATCAGGCGCTGCATATCGAGCGTCTCCTGCGCGAGCGCCGTGCCAGCCTCACCCTCGACGAATTCAACCACATCGACCGCCGCATCGACGCGCTGGTGCTGGAAGCGGCCGGCGAGCCGTTCCTGGTGCATACGCTGCGGCCGCTGCACACGCTGTACCGGCGCATCGGCTACATCCACCACCGCTTCATGCCGGGACAGGCCGACCTGTCGGGCACGATCGATCGTCATCTCGCCATTCTCGCCGCGGTGGCCTCCCGGCGCGGCGAGGACGCGGTGAAGGCGAGCGATGGGCTGATCGACTACATGGGCGAGATATTCACCGGCATGGAAGCGGGGATCGACCCGCGCCTGCTCGATTGCAGCATCGAGCCGCTGCTCGGCAAGTAGAGAGTTTCGAAGAGAGGACCAAGAAATGTCAACGATGGCAATGCCACAACCAACCGCGAGCGAAGCTGCGGTCCGCTATCTCATCACCAACTACAGTCCCAAGGGCAACAAGGTCGGCTGGCTGATGATGGCCTCGATCCTGGTCGAGGCCTGGGATCTCTATTCGATCGCCTTCGTGCTGATCTTCATCAAGGAGCAGTACAATCCCGATCCGCTGATGCTCGGCCTTGCCGCGGCCGGCACGCAAGGCGGCGCGATGATCGGCGCGTTGCTGGGCGGCTGGCTGTCCGACAAGATCGGTCGCCGCGTCATGTTCCTGGTGACGATGGTGATGTTCATCGTGCTGGCGCTGGCGCAGGCCTTCGTGCCCAATGTCACCTGGCTGATCGTGATCCGCTTCCTGCTCGGCATCCCGCTCGGCTCGGACATCTCGACCGGCTACACCTACATCATGGAATCCATGGCCAAGGGTGAGCGCGAGGTCATGGGCAACCGCTGGCAGTTCATGTTCGCCGTCGGCGAAGTCCTCACCATCGGCGTCATCGTGATCTTCCTGTTGATCGACATGCAGCACGAGATGCTGTGGCGCGTGACGCTCGGTCTCGGCGCGCTGCCGGCGCTGATCATTCTGGTCATGCGGCACGACGTGCCCGAGACCGCCGTCTGGCTGGTGCAGAAGGGACGCTACCGCGAGGCCAAGCAGGTCGCGCGCGAGATGTTCAACGACAACCTCGACATGCTGCCGGACCACGACGTCGAGGTGCCGAAGGTCTCGACCCGCGCCTTCCTCGCCGACCTCAAGAAGGATCCGATTCGCTGGCGCGCCACGCTCTACGGCTGGATTGCCTGCTTCGCGCAGGCCAGCGAATTCTCGACCTTCGCGTTCTATCTGCCGGTGCTGTTCGTGATGGTCGGCGTGTCCAGCGTGCTCGGCATCAATTTGGTGACGATGGCGCTGTTCTCCTTCGCCGCCCTGTCGGGCTGGGTCGGTCCGCTGCTGACGCCGAAGATCGGCCACCGCGGCATCTCGATCGCGGGCTTCTCGATCGTGCTGGCCGCGCTGCTGGTCGCAGCCTTCGCGCTCTACACCGACAACAAGATCCTGCTGCCGTTCGCGGCCGCCGCGATGCTGTGGGGCCATTATTGGGATGCGTCGAACTGCATGACGATCCCGACCATGGTCGCCAAGCCGAAATATCGCGGTACCGCCAGCGGCTTCGCCTACATGTTCGTCAAGCTGCCGTCGTTCCTGGCGATCTTCCTGTTCCCGACGGTGTTCGCCGCGATCGGGCAGGCCAATGCCACGCTGATGGTCGCGATCTTCCCGCTGATCGGATTGCTCGCCGCAATCTTCATCCTGCCGGAAGTCTACGGCTACGAGAACGACTGACGACGCGCGAGCCCGGTCGCGGCGTCATCGCCGCGATCGGGAGCCCGATAGGGCTACGGGCTCAGGAAGACTGGATCAATCCCGGTGCCATGGCTGAGCAGGCCGATCGCCTGGAGCTGAGCGCTGTGCAGGTCGATCTCCACGATCGCGAACAGGGTCAGCAGCGCCACGGCCGTGACGAGGAGCAATGGGTGGGACGTTTCAGCCCCGCCCTGGCTCGGCGCGATGAAGCCCTGAAACGAACGGCGCAGGGAAAAGCTCTGCGGCAATGCCTTTGACTGGATCTGCATGATGGATCTCCTTGCCGCGCCCGATGAGGCCGCGCGACAAGTTGAAGTGTAGCTCCGGCCTTACGGGCCACATTGATACGCCGCAAAGAGCGTGCGTTTATCGGATCGCCGCCGCCAGCGCCGCGATCAGGGCCGGCGGGGTCACCAGCAGGCCGAGCTTGAGGAACGGCCAGGCGCCGACCTCGATCTTCTCCCGCCGGAGCGCGACCAGCCAGAGGATGGTGGCGAGCGATCCGGTCACCGACAGATTGGGGCCGAGGTCGACGCCGATCAGGATGGCGCTGACGACCGGGGCGGGCAGATGATCGCTGGCGGCGACCGAGCCGGCGACGAGGCCAACCGGCAGGTTGTTGGCGATATTCGTGGCGATGGCGGTGGCGATGCCGACGCTCCAGGCCGCCTGCGGCACCGATTGGGCCACCGCCTGGTGCAGCAGCGCGCTGAGCTGCGCGATCACGCCGGTCCTGATCAGTGCTTCTACCATGATAAAGAGCCCGCCGACCAGCGGCAGCACGCTCCAGGACACGCCGCGCAGCACCGGCAGGGGCGATTGCCGGCTGATCAGCAGCACGATCGCGGCCGTCACGCCGCCGCAGATGAAGGTCGGCAGGCCGAGCGGCTTGTCCAGCGCCGACGCCGTGACCAGCACGATTCCGATGGCGACGATGCCGATGGCCGTCAGCTTGCCGCCGCGGCCGAGCTTGGGATGCGGCACGCTGCGCGCGATCGTCTCCTCCTTGAGCGCGCGGTGCTGAGTCAGCCGCAGTACGATGTAGGTCAGCAGGATCGAGGCCGCCGAGGGCAGGGCGAACAGGCGCAGCCATTCGCTGAGCTCGGGCATCCGCGCGCCGAAAACGACGAGATTGGCGGGGTTGGAGATCGGCAGCACGAAGCTCGCGGCATTGGCGATGAAGGCGCAGATGAACAGATAGGGCAGCGGCTTTGCGCCGGCCGCGCGCGTCGCGGCATAGACGGCTGGCGTCAGCACGATCGCGGTGGCATCGTTGGAGAGCAGCACGGTGACGAGCGTGCCGACCAGATAGATCAGCAGGAACAGCCGCTGCGGTGAGCCCGCCGCGTATTCCACCGCGAGCGCGGCGAGATAGTCGAACAGGCCCTCGAGCCGCGCCAGCTCGGCGATCAGCATCATCCCGATCAGAAAGAGGTAAACGTCGACGCCTTTTTCGATGCCGGTGAGCGCGTCCCGCCACGGCAGCAAGCCCGACAGCACCAGGGCGCCAGCGCCGATCACGGCCCAGATCGCCTCCGGGAGGCGAAACGGCCGGATGATGACGCAAGCGGTCGCGACGACGATGATGCTCCAGGCCCAGATGGCGTCAGACGGCACGTTCAGTCCTTGACGTGAGATGAGTTCATTCGGCAGCGATAGCGGATGACGGCGCCGCTGTCTCCCCCTGTGCGCCATGCCGCGTTTCGGGCAGGGCAACAACACAGATGACGGCGCCGATCGCGGCGACGATGCCGAGGCTGATGAACGCCGCGCTGTAGCCCGCGCCGACCACGACGAATCCGGCCAGCGTCGTCGACAGCGCCGCGCCGATGCTCTGGGCGGTGATGACGGCGCCTTGCGCGACGTTGAAGCGGCCGGTGTTGCGCATCAGGTCGGCGACGATGACGGGAAAGATCACACCAAAAATGCCGGCGCCGACACCATCGAGCAGCTGCACCCCGACCAGCCAGAACGGATTGTCGGAGAGCGTGTAGAGCGCGCCGCGGATTGGCAGGATCAACAGCGCAGCGAGGAAGAAGCGCTTGTGGCCCCAGCGGTCGGCCCTGGCGCCGACCAGCATGGCGAACGGCACCATCACCAATTGCGCCGCGACGATGCAGGCGGACATCAGGCTGGTGCCCATGTTCTTGTCTTGCAATGCCAGCTTCTGCCCGACCAGCGGCAGCATCGCCGCATTGGAGAGATGGAACAGCAGCGCGCAGATTGCGAAGACGAGCAGCGGGCGGCAGGTCAGCAGCACCTTCAGCCCCGATGGCTGCTCGTGGTG
This sequence comes from Bradyrhizobium sp. AT1, assembly GCF_001590795.1. Classification (GTDB taxonomy): domain Bacteria; phylum Pseudomonadota; class Alphaproteobacteria; order Rhizobiales; family Xanthobacteraceae; genus Bradyrhizobium. Next base: position 1,387,085 of record NZ_JXDL01000001.1, on the reverse strand, counting down.
CTCGGCATCGTTCGTCCCGTCCAGCCCGCGCGCGAGATCGTGATCGATCGCCCGTTCGGGAATGGCGAGGATGCTGACGAGACTTGCGATGGCCATGCCGCCGAGCAGATAGAACACGACCGTCGGTCCAAACCAATAGGCCGACAGCCCCGCGAGGCCCGCGGCGACGGCGTTGCCGGCATGGTTGAACGTCTCGTTGCGGCCGATCCGCTTGGTGAAGGCGCGATGACCGAAGATGCCAAGCGACACGGCGGCGATCGCCGGCGGAAAGATGACGCCGGCAGCCTGTGCGATCCCTTGCGAGATCGCCACGGGCAGGAAGCTCGGGAACAGCGGCAGCGACAATGATGCGAGCGTCACCAGGATCGCTGCCACCGCCATCACTGTCCGCTTCGCGCGGGTCGCATCCACCAGCGCGCCGGCCGGCGTCTGGGCGAGGATGCCGGCGATGGTCGCGACCGACATCACGAGGCCGATGCGCGCCTCGTCCCAGTGCTGCTCGGTGAGCAGATAGACGGCGAGGTAGGGGCCGAGACCGTCACGGACGTCGGCGAGGAAGAAGTTGGCGGCATCCAGTGCGCGGCCGGCCCGCGCCTTGTCATGCGTGTCTGACATGATTGTCCTCTTCCTCGCCAAGCGTCCTGTGAAGCGTATCGTCAGGCCGCGTGGGCGTGCGGATGGCCGTGCTTCGGCTTCTTGTCCTTCTTCTTGATCGGCTTCAGCTGATCCTCGTCGGGGCCGATCTCGTCGACATGGATCACGCGGCCGTGCCTGGTCTGAAGCCCGTCGCCGCGCGCTGCGACCATCGCACCGGGGGCAAGCAGCGCTGCGACATGCTCGGCTTCCTTCGGCCCGACCCGCAGGACGGTGCCGTCGGCCAGGAGCGCGCCGCGCAACTCGCCCTTGGGCCCGAACAGCGACAGCTCGACCTTGCCTTCGGCCGCCGTCGGGGCGTGCTTCACCTTCGGATGCTCGCGATCGTGGTCCGGGCCATTGTCCACGATCTCGCGACCGGCCGCGGTAGTGACCGCGACCGCAGCCAGCAGGTTCGCGCCGCGCGGTCGCACACCGCGGACGCGAACCATCTCACCTTGCCTGAGATGACGGGTGATCTCCTTGTCCATATGCGGCGGCGTATGAACGAGGACGACCGTTTTCCTGTCTCTCAAAACGAAGCCGTCGACTTCACCGTGAGGATTGAGCACGAAGCGCTCAAAGGTGCCTGCGGTCTCCGGCAGGCTGTCAGGGTCGATCCAATGCATGATTTAGCTCTTCCTGTTGATGTGAAGCGTGGATCAGCCGCGCGGCGGCGGAGGCGGTGGCGGGGGTCCACGACGATCCGGGCCGTCAGCCGGTCCGGGCGGGCGAGGGCCGCGCACCTCGGTCATCTGCTCCGGCGAGGCGCCGATCGCGCGCACGTCGACGACCTTGCCGAGGGCGGTATCGAGGACGTTGCCACGCACAGAGATGCTTCGTCCCTGGATGAGCTGGTCCTGAACGCGTTCGGCCTCCGGGGGCGGCAGGCGCAATGTGGTGCCGTCGTCGAGCACGACGCCGTTCACCTCGCCGCGCTTGCCGTGCAATTGCAGGGCGATGCGGCCGCTGATGGTCTGGTCGTTATTTGCACCGAGCCGGTCCGGCGGACCGTTGTCGACGACGCTCTTGCCGGTTGTGACATTGGTGATCGACGCAGCGTCGACCAGCGGAATTGCGCGGGCGCGCAAGCCGCGCACCGAGACCTGGTCACCCGGGCGGATCGCAAACACCGTCTGGGCGCTGAGATGCGGCGGCAGCTTCACTTCGGTGCCGTCGGTGAGGATGATTCCGTCGACGTCGCCGCGGGGCGTCAAGGTGTATTGCTTGACGGTCCCGCGGGATTCCGGAAGCTGCGAGGAATCCCACATGGGATCCCGAGCTTGCGAATAGGCGGCTGCCCCGCTGCCGATCGCCGTGGTGGCGAGCAGCACCCAGAACAGCGCACGGATGGGTGTCGTCTTCATGGAATAACTCCTCTCGGTATCGCGACCTGATCGCTTGCACAGGCTTGAGCAAGCGATGTGCCAGTCGCAAAGCGCTTGATTTGAAAGGAGTTTTGCTCGCGCCGGCGGTGTCAGCCGTCGTCTTTCCCGACGCGGTCCGTCAGCTTTTCTGACACCTCGGCAAGCCCATAGCGCTGCATCTTGGTGTAGAGCAGCTGGCGGTTGATGTTGAGCCGGCGGGCCGCTTCGGTGCGATTGCCGGCGCAGGCCGCCAGCGCGCGCTCGATCATCTGCTTCTCGAGCTGAGCGACCGCCGCCGGCAGGTCCGCATCATCCGGCGCCGGGATCGCTGCCGCCGGGGATGCACTGGTGTCGATGTCGTCAGCTCCGATCACATCGCCGCGTGTCATGATGCAGGCGCGTTCGATCGCGTTGCGCAGTTCGCGGACGTTGCCGGGCCAGGGATAGCGCTGCAATTTGTCGATTGCGGCCTCGCTGAGCTGTTTCTGCCGGCCGCTGCTTGCTCCCGCGCGTGCAAGAAAGTGCCTGGCGAGCGGCACGATATCCGCCACGCGATCGCGCAGCGGAGGCAATGCGATCTGAACCACGTCGAGCCGGTAATAAAGATCCTCGCGGAAGTCGCCGGTCGCCGCGAGCCTGGCGAGATCCCGGTGGGTCGCAGCGATGATGCGTGCATTGGTGCGCACGGGCCGGCCTCCGACCGGCGTGATCACCTGCTCCTGCAAGGCGCGGAGGATCTTCGCCTGCATCGGCAGCGGCATGTCGCCGATCTCGTCGAGAAACAGCGTGCCGCCCGCGGCGTCGCGGAAGGCGCCGGAGCGATCGGCCGTCGCGCCCGTGAAGGATCCCTTGATGTGGCCGAACAACTCGCTTTCCAGGAGGTCTTCGGGGATCGCCGCACAATTGACCGCGACGAAGGGACCGTCCTTGCGCTTGCCATGAATGTGCAGCGCGCGCGCCACCAGCTCCTTGCCGGTGCCGGTCTCGCCGCGGATCAGCACGCTGGCGTCGCTGTCGGCCGCAAGACCGATTGCCTTCTGCACGACGCGCATGGGTTCGCTCGACCCGATCAAGCCGTCTTCGGCATCGTCCGCCGGCGCGGCGAGAGCCGGCGCGCGCGGCGGCAGGCGATCCAGCAAAGCCTTCAGCTCCGCGCGTCCGACCGGCTTGCTGAGGTGATCGAAAGCGCCTAGGCGCATGGCCTCGATCGTGTTGGCAGCGCTGGCGAAGGCGGTCAGCACGACGACGTGCGGGCCGCCGGTCTTGGCGCGGATACGGCGCAGAACCTCGATCCCGTCCATGCCGCCCGGCATGCGCAGATCGAGCAACACCGCATCGACGTCGTCGCTCAGCGCCGCCAGACCTTCGCGGCCGGACGCGGCGAGGCGGGGTTCATGGCCGAGATCGGCGAGCGCCTCGGCGAGGCCCTCGCGCAGGGCGCGGTCGTCGTCAATGATCAGGACGGTTGCCATGGCACCTCGATCTCGAATTCGGCGCCGCCGACGGACCGGATCAGGCGGACATGGCCACGATGATTGCGCGCGATTTCGCGGACGATGGCGAGGCCCAGACCGGTGCCATCTGTGCGGCCGGTGACGAATGGCTCAAACAGGCGCTCGCGCAGCTCGTCGGGAATTCCGGGACCGGTATCAGATACCTGAAGCAGCAGCATGTCGCCTCTCCGGCGCGCGTCCACGACGATCTTGCCGCCCGCGGGCGAGTTCTGAATGGCATTGATGATCAAATTGTCGAGGGCCCGCTGCATCTGGGACGGATCGAATTTCGGCAACGGTGAGGACGCCGGCCCGGTTCCCGCCGTCAACACGATCTCTCGCGTCGTGGCAAGATCGCGGTGAGTCTCGACCGTGCGCGCCAGGAAGGTCTCCAGATCGACCTCCGCGAGCCGGGGTTCGCGCGCCTGCGTCATCTCCAGGAGATCGCGCAGGAGGACATCGAGCCGGTCGACCTGTTCGAGGATCGACGTGAGAGCCGCTGCACTGCGCGAGCCGTCGGCGACGGCCAGCGCATTCTCCGCTTTCAGCCGCATCGCGGCGATGGGATTGCGGATTTCGTGCGCAAGCCCCGCCGACATCCGGCCGAGAGCGGCCAGACGCTCGGCCGCGGCGGCGCGGCGGCGCTCGACCGACAGGCGTTCGCCCGCGCCGTTGAGCGCATCGACCAGGCGGTCGAGCTCGGGGGCCCCGGTTCGGGACAATGTCGGCAGATCGATCGTGCCGGCCTGCGGGTCGCCCAGAGCGGCCTCGATCTGATTGATCTTGCGTGACCAGACATAGAGCACGCGCGCAAGCCACGCGGCGGAGCCGAAGATCGTCAGCGCAAGCAGCAAGAGTCCGGCCAGCAGCTGATTGTAAGCGGGGCCTTCCGACGTGAACGCCCGCGTCATGGTCCATCCCGTCGCGCCGTTCAACGGGCCTCGCAGCGGACAGGCATGAACGATCAGCACTTGTGACCGGCCGCTCTGCCGGATCGAGGACGGCCGGCCGGAGCGCAACGCTTCGGCGTTGACGTCACGGATGGTGTTTAGCTCGGCCGCGGGCAGATCGGTTTTCGGTCCGGTGCCTTCATAGGTCGGGAAGGCGTAGGCGAGCGAGCCTGCATCGGCTTGCCAGATGCCGCCTTCGACGCCGACAGCGCCGGACAGCGCGGTCTGGACGACCGTTGCGAGCTCTTGCTTCAGCCGATCGTCGATCTCGCCGCCGCTCCAGCCGGTGACGAAGAACTGGTAGCGATCGGCAAGGTCGCGGCAAGCGCGCGCGGCCAGTTCCTCCGAGCGCGCCAGCCGCGCGTTCGCGGTCTGCTGAAAGGATTCGAATAAGAGGTAACCGGTGGCGATGCCGGACACCACCAGCATGATCCACAGGGCGAGCAGTCGGGAGCGGAGCGAGCGCATGCGCTAAGGAACGCGCGAGACCGAAGATCGGCCGCTCATGGCCGCGCCACCGATAATTTCTCCGTGATCGCCTTGCGCAGAATCCGTGAGAGCGACTCCACCGAATACGGCTTCTGAATCAATTCGAACCCGCGATGGGCGTTTTCGGCGAGCACGTTGCTGTAGCCGGAGGTGAGCACCACGGGCAGGCCCGGATAGCGCTCGCGGATGGTGCCGGCGAGCTCGACGCCGTTCATCCCGGGCATGATGACGTCGGAGAACACGAGGTCGACAGCGAATTCGTTCTCGCCGAGGATGGCGAGGGCCGCATTGGCGTTGGCGACGCGGCGGACGACATAGCCGAGATCTTCCAGAAGCTCGGTCGAGAACTGGCCGACATCGTCATTGTCCTCGACCACGAGCACGCGGTAGCCGCGCCCGGTGGTCGCGGCCTCGTGGGTCAGCGCCGCGGCTTCCTTCTCGGCGGCGGGGCTCTGCGCCTGCGGCAGATAGATGGTGAAGGTCGCGCCTTTGCCCTGCGTGCTCGTCACCGCGATGTCGCCCTCGGACTGCTTTGCGAAGCCGAAGGCCTGGCTGAGGCCGAGGCCGGTGCCCTTGCCGACCTCCTTGGTGGTGAAGAACGGCTCGAAGATCGAGTCGAGATGGTCCGGCGCGATGCCGCTTCCGGTATCCGTGACGGAGATTGCGACGTAGTCGCCGCCGCGCGCCGATTGTGCGCGCAGGCTCGGAATGCCCTGAACCTTGCGCACGGCGATGGTGAGGCGGCCTTCGCCGTCCATGGCATCGCGGGCGTTGATGGCGAGGTTGATCAGCGCGGTCTCGAACTGGGCGATGTCGGCCACGGTGAAGCAGTCGGCATCGTCGACCTCGACGACGATCTCGATGCGGCCGCCGACCAGGGGCCGGACCAGTTGGGCGACGCCCTCGACCTGGCTGCCGACGTTGAAGATCTGCGGCTTCAGCGGCTGGCGGCGCGCGAACGCCAGGAGCTGCGCGGTCAGCTTGGAGGCCCGCTCGACCGTGTCGGAGATGGCGTCGACATAGCGGCGGCGGCGATCCTCCGGCAGCTCGCGCCGGCGCAGGAAGTCGGTGGCCGAGCGGATGATGGTGAGGAGATTGTTGAAATCGTGCGCGACACCGCCGGTGAGCTGGCCGATCGCCTCCATCTTCTGCGACTGCCGCAACGCTTCCTCGCCGCGCCGGCGCTCGGTGATGTCGACGGCTTCGGGAACTGCGCCGGTGATGTTGCCGTGGCGGTCGAGCACGGGGCGCATGCCGAAATCGAAATCGCGCTCGCCGATG
>NZ_JXDL01000001.1:1375872-1380113 GCF_001590795.1 Bradyrhizobium sp. AT1 | reverse complement strand
CTTGATGCCCTCGAGCGTCGTGTTGTTGGCGTAAAGCAGCTCGCCCCTCAGATTGACCAGGCCCTGATATTGGTTGCTGGTCTCCAGGATCGCCCGCAGCCGGGCCTCGTTGGATTCGAGTTCGGCGGTGCGTTCGGCGATGCGTTCTTCGAGCGTCTCGTTGAGTCGCCTGAGCTCGATCTCGGCCTGCTTGGCGACGGTGATGTCGTGGGCGACGCCGATGAAGCCGATATGCTTGCCGGTCGGGTCCCAGCGCGGCTGCGATTCCGAGCGCAACCAGCGCCATTCGCCGCTGGCGTCCTTGTAGCGCGCTTCCAGCACGAACGGCTTCAGCGAGGCTTCGCCCTGGACGGATTGCTGCAGCACGTGCGGCAGGTCGTCCGGATGCAGCACCTTGCGCCAGTCGAAGTCGATGGCCTGGTCGTAGGGCAGGCCGACGAAGTCGACATAGGCCTGGTTGGCGAAGGACCGCTTGCGGTCGAGCTTGGTGACCCAGATCGGGACCGGCGCGCTGTCGGCGATCAGGCGAAAGCGCTCCTCGCTCTCGCGCAGGGTCTCGCGCGCGAGCATCTGGTCGGTGATGTCGATATGGGCGCCGACGAGGCGGATGGCGCGGCCATCCTTGTCGCGCTCGATCTTGGCGACGACGCGGATCCAGCGGGTCTCGCCGTCGCTGGGGCGAATGATGCGGTATTCGGCAGTGTAGTCCTCGCTGGTCCCGGCCAGGGCGTCGAAGAAGTGCCTGACCGTGGCATCGCGGTCGTCGGGGTGGATGCGGTTGACCCAGTCTTCGTGCGATTCGTCGGTGGCCTCGGGAGGGAGGCCGTGGATCATCAGATATTCCGGCGAGCGGCGGTTCTTGAAGCCTTCACGGAAATCGACCTCGACCCCGCCGACCTTGGCGATGCGCTGGATGCGCGCCAGCTCGGCCTCGCGTTCCTGAAGCGCGCGATAGGCGTTATCGCGCTCGCGCGCGATTTCTTCGAGGTGCTGGCGCAGCCTTTCGGCGGCGATGGTCTCGGGCAAGGGATCGTTCAAGGCGTCGGCCGTTGTCATGCGGGAGCGCACGTGCCGGACAGATATTCACACAGACGGAGCGTGATGGCCATCGCCGAGAGGGGTGTATGCTGGGAAAGACGCCACAGGGGGGCGTGACGGGTGTAAAGGAAACGTCAGGACTGGCGAATTTGTTCCTGACATTGGAACGATGGGCCGCCGCCGGCGTCTTCGCGAGGCACTGGACGCATCGTTCATAAAGCTCCCTTTCCGAAGAGGCTAAATCTTGAAGCTCTTTGTCTGCCAGGCCTGCGGCAACGTCCTCTATTTCGAGAACCGCGCCTGCGAACGCTGCGGTCATCAGGTCGCCTTCCTGCCCGAGCAGGAGACGATGTCGGCGATCGAACCCGACGGAGAGGCCTGGAAGATCCTGGCCGGCACGGGCGAAAGCCGGATGCTGTGCCGTAATGCCGAGTACGATGCCTGCAACTGGCTGACGGATGCGGGCGACACCACCGGCTATTGCCGCGCCTGCCGCCATAACGGCATCGTCCCGGACCTGTCCGACCCTGCCCAGCTTGCCGGCTGGCGCGAGCTGGAGGTGGCGAAACACCGTCTGTTCTATACCCTGATCCGCTGGAAGCTGCCGCTTCGGACGCGTCAGGACGACCCCGAGCATGGTCTGATCTTCAATTTCCTTGCCGACAATCCGAACAGTGGCGAGAAGATCCTGACAGGCCACGACAACGGCCTGATTACGATTGCGCTCACTGAGGCCAATACCATCGAGCGTGAGCGGCGCCGGCTCGAAATGGGCGAGCTGTACCGTACCCTGCTGGGGCATTTCCGCCACGAGGTCGGGCATTATTTCTGGGACGTGCTGGTGCGCGACGGCGGCAAGCTCGAGGAATGCCGCGCGGTCTTCGGTGACGATTCCGCCGATTACGGCCAGGCCTTGCAGCGCCATTACGCGGAAGGACCGCCACCCGACTGGCAGCAGAGCTACGTTTCGGCCTATGCCACGACCCATCCCTGGGAAGACTTCGCCGAGACCTGGGCGCACTATCTCCACATCGTAGACGCGCTGGAGATGGCCGGCGAGTTCGGCATGGAGGTGCGCCCCAAGGTCGACCGCGACGGGGAGTTGACGGCGCGGATCCGTTTCAACCCCTACGAGGCACGGGATATCGAGGCGATGGTTGGCGCATGGCTGCCCTTCACCTTCGCCATGAACAGCGTCAACCGCGCCATGGGCCTGCGCGACCTCTATCCCTTCATCCTGTCGCCCGCGGTGGTGGGCAAGCTCGGCTTCATTCACAGCCTGGTCCGGGACGAGGCCAAGGCCAGAAAGGCCGATTGCGCCGGGGGACGTTCCTAGGGCTTGCCGAGCCGGTTTCGGTCTTGCGCTGGTACGCCAGAACGGGCCGGATTTAGACCGTTGCCTCCGGCCCATTTTGATGTACCACGGAAGCCACACGGCCCGTCCCCCATAGGCCCCAACGGCCAGGGAAGGGTCCCGCCCAGGGTCGAGACTCAAGAAAAGCATGTTCAAACGCATTCTGATCGCCAATCGCGGCGAAATCGCCTGCCGGGTCATCAAGACCGCTCGCAAGATGGGAATTGAGACGGTTGCGGTCTATTCCGAAGCCGACCGCGACGCCCTCCATGTCGAGATGGCCGACGAGGCGGTGCTGATCGGCCCGCCGGCCGCAGCCGAGAGCTATCTGGTGATCGAGAAGATCGTCGAGGCCTGCCGCAAGACCGGCGCCGAGGCCGTGCATCCCGGCTACGGCTTCCTGTCCGAGCGCGAGGCGTTTCCGCGCGCGCTGGAGGCGGCCGGCATCGTGTTCATCGGCCCGAACCCCGGCGCCATCGCCGCGATGGGCGACAAGATCGAGTCGAAGAAGGCGGCGGCCAAGGCCAAGGTCTCGACCGTGCCCGGCTATCTCGGCGTGATCGAGGATGACAGGCACGCGGTGAAGATCGCCGACGAGATCGGCTATCCCGTCATGATCAAGGCCTCCGCCGGAGGTGGCGGCAAGGGCATGCGCATCGCGCATTCGACGGCCGAGGTTGCCGAGGGCTTCAATCTCGCCAAGGCGGAGGCCAAGGCCTCGTTCGGCGACGACCGCGTCTTCGTCGAGAAGTTCATCGTCGATCCCCGCCACATCGAGATCCAGGTGCTAGGCGACAAGCACGGCAACGTCATCTATCTCGGCGAGCGCGAATGCTCGATCCAGCGCCGCAACCAGAAGGTCATCGAGGAGGCGCCGTCGCCGCTGCTCGACGAAGCCACCCGCCGCAAGATGGGCGAGCAGGCGGTCGCGCTGGCCAAGGCCGTGAACTACGATTCCGCCGGCACCGTCGAGTTCGTCGCAGGGCAAGACAAGAGCTTCTACTTCCTGGAGATGAACACGCGTCTCCAGGTTGAGCATCCCGTCACCGAGCTCGTGACCGGTGTCGACCTCGTCGAGCAGATGATCCGCGTCGCGAGCGGCGAGAAGCTCGCGCTGACGCAGAAGGACGTCACGTTGACCGGCTGGGCGGTGGAGTCGCGTCTCTATGCCGAAGACCCGTTCCGCAACTTCCTGCCCTCGATCGGGCGCCTGGTGAAGTATCGCCCGCCGGCCGAAGCCAGCCACGACGGCATCACCGTGCGCAACGACACCGGCGTGCAGGAGGGCGGCGAGATCTCGATCCACTACGATCCGATGATCGCAAAACTCGTGACGCATGCGCCTTCGCGCGCCGCGGCGATCGAGGCGCAGGCGACCGCGCTGGATTCGTTCTATGTCGACGGCATCCGCCACAACATCCCGTTCCTCTCGGCGCTGATGCATCATCCGCGCTGGCGCGAGGGCCGGCTCTCGACCGGCTTCATCGCCGAGGAATTCCCCAAGGGCTTTGCGGTGCGCGTGCCCGAAGGCGAGGTCGCGCGGCGCATCGCCGCGGTTGGCGCCGCCATCGATCACGTGCTGGGCGAGCGCAAGCGGCAGATCTCCGGCCAGATGGGCGGCCGTGTCGTGCAGCGCGAGCGCCGCCGCGCGGTCTGGCTCGATCGCCAGGAGATCCAGCTAGAGGTCGCTCGCGAGGGCGATGCGATCGCGGTGCGTTTCGTCGATGCCGCCGGCAAGCCCGGCAATGCGCATCTGTTGCAGTCGCCGTGGAAGCCGGGCGATCCGGTCTGGCAGGGCACTATCGACGGCCACTTGGTCGCGGTGCAGGCGCGGCCGATTCCCAATGGT
>NZ_JXDL01000001.1:1359716-1375130 GCF_001590795.1 Bradyrhizobium sp. AT1 | reverse complement strand
ATGCAGAACGTGCTGCGCGCCGAGCAGGACGGCACCGTGAAGAAAGTCCACGCCAGCGCCGGTGCGACGCTCGCGGTGGACGCGCTGATTTTGGAGTTTGCGTAAGACAAACCTGCGCGTGGGCTCTCGTCGGTCCCACCAATGACGGAGTATGTTGCGGCAGCGTCGCAACATTTGAGAGGGCATCATGGCCTTTCGTTCCCGCCGCGAGAAACTGCGCTCCGTCCTGTCGGGCGCGGCCTGCGTCCATCCCGGCTCGGTCTACGACGCCATCTCGATCCGCATCGCCGAGGATCTCGGCTTTCCCATCGGCATGTTCGGCGGTTCGGTCGCCTCGCTCGCGGTGCTCGGCGATCCCGATATCGCGCTGATCACCCTCACCGAGCTTTGCGAGCAGATGCGGCGGATGTCGCGCGCCTCGGCGCTGCCCGTGCTGGTCGATGCCGATCACGGCTATGGCAATGCGCTCAATGTTCGCCGCACCGTGCAGGAGCTGGAGGCGGCCGGCGCTGCCGGCCTCACCATCGAGGACACGCTACTGCCGGCGGCGTTCGGCGAGGCGAAGACGCAGCTGATCTCGCTGGAGGAGGGCGTCGGCAAGATGAAGGCGGCGCTCGATGGCCGCAGCGATGCTTCGCTGGTGATCATGGGGCGAACGGGAGCCGCCTCGATCACCTCGATCGAGGACGCGATCCGCCGCGCCAAGGCTTATGAAGAGGCCGGTGTCGATGCGCTGTTCTTCACCGGCATCAAGTCGCGGGCCGAGCTCGAGGCGGTGAGCGCTGCGACGCGCCTGCCGATCGTGCTCGGCGGGGCGCCGGAAGACTTGAACGCGCTCGATTATCTCGCCGGTCAGCGCGTCCGGATCGCGCTGCAGGGCCACGCGCCGATCGCAGCCGCGACGCAGGCCGTCTACGAGACGCTGAAAGCGCTGCGCGAAGGCGCGCCGCCGAAAAGCCTCAAGGGGCTCGCATCCTCGGAGCTGACGGTCCGAGTCACGCGCGAGGCCGATGTCAGGGCGCGCAGCGCCGACGTCCTCGGATTGAAAAAAATGAGCCGGGCAATTCTCCAGGTCATGATCCGCGGGCGCGTGCAGGGCGTCGGCTATCGGGCCTGGGTCGAGCATCAGGCGACGGCGAGCGGCCTCGAAGGCTGGGTCCGCAACCGCCGCGACGGCGGCGTCGAAGCGCTGTTCGCGGGCGCGCCGAAGCACGTCGCCGACATGGTCGCGCTCTGCCGTCACGGCCCGCCATCTTCACGCGTCGACAGCGTGACGAGTGAGACGGCCGGTGCGGATGAACTAGACCTGCGCAGGGCAGGGGAAGCGTTTTCGGTGCTGCCGACGGTGTAGCTCACCTTGGCAGCTTGGCGATCGCCTCGCTGAGCTCGTGGATTTCGTACGGCTTGCGCAGGATCGGGAAATCGCCGCGCACGCCGGCGGCGACCTCGCTGTAGCCGGTGGCGAGCAGGATCGGCAGGCCGGGGCGGATCTGGCGGAGATGATGGGCGAGGGTGAGGCCGTCCATCTTGCCGGGCATGACGATGTCGGAGAACACGAAGTCGACGCCGTTGTTCTCGATCTCGCGCAGGGCAGCTTCTGCATCGGCGACCCGCCGCACATGGTAGCCGAGCTGCTCCAAAAGGCCGATGCTGACGATGGCGACGTCCGGATTGTCCTCCACCAGCAACACCGTGCCGCTGCCCTGGAACGCCGGCTCTCCCGTCGTGTCGGACGATGGCGCGTCTTCTCCGCGCGGCAGGAGGATGGTGAACGTCGTGCCCTTGCCGAGCTCGCTTGCGACCTTCACGGTGCCGCCGGCCTGGTGCGCGAAGCCGTGCACCTGAGACAGGCCGAGGCCTGTGCCCTTTCCGATCGGCTTGGTCGTGAAGAACGGCTCGAAGATCTTGTCGAGAACGTCGGAGGGAATGCCGAGGCCGGTATCGGTGACGTCGATCGCGACGAAATCGCCGGCGAGGGACGTCTCGTCCGTCACGACATTGCGCGCGCCGATCGTCACCGTGCCGCCGTCGGGCATCGCGTCGCGGGCATTGATGACGAGGTTGAGCAGCGCGGTCTCGAGTTCGGAGACGTCGGCCTTGATCGGCCAGACGTCGCGGTCGATGTCGAAAGCCAGGCGCACGGAGCTGCCGACGCCGGCATCCAGCACCTCGCGGATCGCCGTGATGCGTTCGGCGAAATCGATCGCCTGCGGATTGACGCTCTGCCGCCGCGCGAAGGTGAGGAGCTGGTTGGTCAGCGCTGCGCCGCGCTTGGTCGCGGTCTCGATGGCGGAGATCGCGCGCTGCAGCTTGGCCGGGTCGTCGGCTCCACGTTTCATCATGTGGAGGCTGCCGCTGATGATCATCAGCAGATTGTTGAAATCGTGGGCGACCCCGCCGGTGAGTTGCCCGAGCGCGTCGAACTTCTGGGACTCGGCGAGCTGCTTCTGCATCGCCTCGAGCTTGATCTGGGTATTGCGGCGTTCAGTGATGTCGCGCGTGATCTTGGCGAATCCGACCAGTTTGCCGTCCTCGTAGATCGGATCGATCACGACGCTGGCCCAGAAGAAGGTGCCGTCCTTGCGAACGCGCCAGCCTTCTTCCTCGTAGCGGCCCTTGTCCCGGGCGATGCCGAGCGCACGGGCCGGCTTGCCGTTGGCGCGGTCGGCCTCGGTGTAGAAGCGGGAGAAATGCTGTCCGAGGATTTCCTGGGGCGCATAACCCTTGATGCGCTCGCCGCCGATGTTCCAGCTGGTGATGACCCCGCCGGGATCGAGCATGTAGAGCGCGTAGTCCGCAACCCCCTCAACCAACAGCCGGAAACTGCGTTCGCTCTCGAACAAGTCTCTCTGTTGACTGAACTTTTCGACCATTCCCGAACCCCACCTCGACCGGAACAAACGCCGCAAACGGCGGATGGTTCCCTGAACTTGGGACATTTTTAGGCAGATCTGCCGCCTCGTATGCGGATGCGCCCCGCTTGACAGCGAAGCGGTATTGTCAGATATTTCTGTCATGACAGAAATAACGGGAAAGAAGAAACTCCCCGCCGCCGTCGAGCGCTTCATCCTGCATTGGGGCGACATGGGGGACGAGTGGGGCGTCAATCGCTCCGTCAGCCAGATCCACGGGCTGCTCTACCTCGCCGAAGCGCCGATGACGGCCGAGGACATCGCCGACACGCTCGGCATGGCGCGCTCCAACGTCTCCAACTCGCTCAAGGAGCTGCTCGCCTGGAACCTGATCCGGCGCGTGCCGATCCTGGGCGACCGCCGCGACCATTACGAGGCCGAGACCGACATCTGGGAGGTCGCGGCCAGAATAGCGGCGCGGCGCAAGGAGCGGGAGCTCGATCCGGCGATCGCGGCGCTGAGGGCCTGCGTGTCCGACGCCGCCGGTGATCCCACCATCAATCCGGTCGCGAGCAAGCGGCTGAAGGAGATGCTCGCCTTCACCGAGCTCGCCGACCACTGGTTCATGCAGATGCTGAAGGTACCGCGGCCGCGGCTGGTCGCCTTGATGCGGCTTGGCGAGAAGATCGTGAGCCTGCTGCCGCTGGGCAAAGCCAAATAGTATCGAGGAGGGTACGATGACGTCGGCACGATTATCAGGCTGCAACGCATCTCCCTCCACTCATACCAGGCTGCTCGACGACCGCCGCTTCCGCGCGCTGCTGTCGGACGAGGATTGGGGCCGTCTGCCGCTCGCGACCTGGCGGCGCTTTTCCAAACGCGTCGCCGACGGCGACAGCGTCGTCTATGTCGGCGTCGTCGACGAGATCTCTTTCAGCGATATCGGCTGGTGGTTCGCTCAGGCGGCACGGGTGATCGGCGGGCCGCTGCCGACCGGCCGTGACACCGGCGTGCCGATCATCGTGACCGTCACCGAGGATGACGCGACCGGCGGCCAGACCTGGACGCGCATCTGCGCGCGAAAGCGCGGCTTTCCGCAAGTGATCCATTCCGCCAAGCGTTTCGCCGGTCCGACCGGGCTCGAAGAATATGTCGGCTTCGGCGTCTCCATGGCGCTCCGGATCGCGGTCGAGGACCAGGCGCTGACCTTTCGCAGCGCGGGCTATGGCCTGCAGCTCGGACGGCTGTGGATCCCGTTGCCGCACTGGCTCACGCCGGGCGATCTCACGGTGACGCACCGCGACCTCGGCGAGGGCGCGTTCCGCTTCACCCTCGACGTCATTCATCCGCGCTACGGCGCGCTGATCCACCAGTCCGCCACCTTCAGGGAGGCCGTGTCATGACACAGCTGCTATGGACGCTCATCGCCATTCAGATCGTGATGGGCGTGTTCGACACTTTCTACCACCACGAATTCACCGAGCGCCTGGCCTGGCGGGTGTCACAGCGCTTCGAGCTGAAGCTGCACGGCATCCGCAACATGCTCTATGCGCTGCTGTTCCTGCTGCTCGGCTGGCTCGAGGTCTACGGCGTGCTGGCGCTGCTGGTCGTCGCCGTGCTGGTCGCCGAGATCGTCATCACGCTGATGGATTTCGTCGAGGAGGATCTGAGCCGGAAACTGCCGCCGAGCGAGCGCATCAATCACACACTGCTGGCGATCAACTACGGCGCCATCCTGGTGCTGCTGCTGCCGGTGCTGATCGACTGGACGATGCAGCCGTTCGGTGTGATGGTGGTCTATCAGGGCCTGCTCAGCATCGCCGCAACCGCTTGCGCGGCTGGCGCGGCACTGTGCGGCATCAGGGATTTCGCGGCGATGCGCCGGCTCGGCCGCATGCGCAGCGTGCCCGCTGCCGGACTGGTCGAGAAGCTGCCGGGCCGCAAGACCGTGCTGATCACAGGCGCCACCGGCTTCATCGGCAGCCGGCTCGCGGCGAGCCTGAGCGGAGCAGGGCACGATGTCATCGCGTTGATCCGCAATCCCGCCAAGGCCGAGATGCTGCCGCCGCCGGTCACGTTGATCACCAGCCTCGATCAGCTCGGTGCGGACACTGAGATCGATGCCATCGTCAATTTCGCGGGCGAGCCGATCGGCAACGGTCTTTGGACCGAGGCGAAGCGCGCCAAGATCATCAGCTCGCGCGTCGACATGACGGGCGAGGTGCGCAAGCTGATCGCTCGGCTCGACCGCAAGCCCGAGGTGCTCGTCAGCGGCTCCGCGATCGGCTGGTATGGATTGTGGGCGGATCAGGTGCTGACGGAATCGGCGAAATCGCACGCCTGCTTCAGCCATGAATTGTGCGCGGCCTGGGAGCAGGCGGCGCGGCCGGCGGAGGAGCTCGGCGTGCGCGTGGTCTGTTTGCGCATTGGCCTCGTGCTCGGCACCGAAGGCGGCTTCATCACGCGGATGCTGACGCCGTTCGAATTCGGCCTCGGCGGCCCGCTCGGCACCGGCCGGCAGTGGATGTCCTGGATCGAGCGCGACGATCTCATCCGGCTGATCGCCTATGTGATGGCGACGCCCGATCTCGCCGGCCCCGTCAACGCCACCGCACCGATCCCCGTCACCAACGCCAAGTTCACGGAAGAGCTCGGCCGCCGCCTGCACCGGCCCGCGCTGTTCCGTATTCCCGGCGGCCTTTTGCGCCGGATCGGCGGCGGTTTTGCCGACGAGCTCCTGCTCGGCGGCCAGCGCGTGCTGCCGAACAAGGCGCTGAGCCGCGGCTTTGTGTTTCGGCACGAGACGCTGCGCAGCGCATTCGAGGCGATTTTGTGAGACGTCAGGTGGCAGCGCTTCGAAACGTTGCCGCCACCGCGCGCAGCGCCGCCAGCTTCGCTGGGTCACTGACTTTCGAATGCAGCATCACCTTGGAGCTGCCGAGCTTCGGCAGCTTGTGTGCAGGCCCGATGTCGACCAGCCCGGGCGGCGCGATCCGTCGCGCCAGCGGAGCGATCGCGAGTCCCGCGAGCGCAGCGGCGACCACCGCCGTGACGCCACCACCGACGAAGCGCTCGCGCCAGGCGAGGCCGGCCTTGTCGAGTGCGCGCACGGCGATGGCGCGGACGCCGCAGGGCGGGGCGAGAGTCGCGAGCGGCAGCGCTTCGCCCTTCGGCCAGGACAAGCGTCGCGCCGCGAACCAGCCGAATTCATCCTCGGTCAGCGTCTCGCCGCCGCGGCGGCTGCCTTCCTGGCGGACGATCACCGCATCCAGCTCGCCGGCGTCGTAAGCATCCTGCATCTCGCGCGAGAAGCCGATGGTGACGGCGAGCGTGAGGTTCGCGGACATCGCGTGCAGCCGTTCGAGCAGCGGCACCAATTCGGGGCCCGCCGCGTGATCGGAGATGCCGAGCGAGAGCGACTGCGCAGCCGACGCATCGGTCGACAATGCACGGTCATGCGCTTGCATCAGCGCGCGGGCGCGATCGAGAAAGCTGGCGCCGTCGGCGGTGAGCCGGACCGCGCGGGGCGAGCGTTCGACGAGACGCTTTCCGAGTAGGGTTTCGAGTCGTTGCAGCTTGAGACTAACCGCCGCCTGCGTCGTGCCCAGCGCTTCGGCGGCACGGGTAAAGCTCTGGAGGTCGGCGACCAGAAGAAAGGCCTGGACGGTCGCGATGTCGAGGGTTGCTGTCATAATAACTGGTTATCACTGGTATCAACTGAGATAAGATACCAAAATGACGGTTGTGGGTCTAGTTTCTCACCAACGCCGCGCTGACCGGCGCCGCATCTTGAGGAGAACCACTATGCCCCTGATCACCGTGTCCTACACCACCTCCCGCCAGTCGGCCTCGCTGAAGGCCGACATCGCGAACGCCGTGTCCGAGCTCACCGCAAAAATCCTGCACAAGGATCCCAAGGTGACCGCCATCATCGTCAAGTCGGTGGATGCGGATGACTGGTTCGCCGGCGGCAAGTCGCTGGCCGAGCAGCAACTTGCCAGCTACTGGATCGACATCCATGTCAGCGAAGGCACCAACACCAAGGACGAGAAGGCGGCCTATCTCGCCGCGATGTTCAAGCGCATGGCCGAAATTCTCGGCCCGCTGCACCCCGAGACCTATCTGCATGTCGACGAGGTCAAGGGCGATGCCTACGGCTTTGGCGGCCTGACCCAGGAGCGCCGCTATATCGCCGGCAAGCTCGAGGTCGCGCTGAAGGCGGCGTGAGGCTTGAGGCCGCGGGCGAGGCATCTCACCCGCGGCCTTATCGTCAGCTCGCGGCGCGGAACTGAACTTCGGAATTGTTCAGGAAGCACAGCTTGTCGAACAGCGTCAGGTCCAGCGGGTTCGGCAAGCGGACATCGCCGAGGTCGGGGCAGGGCTTCACCGCAGCGTCGTAGGATCGATCGATCTGCGAGATGAAGACGACGATCAGCCCCTGATCGCGCGCGAACGATTTCAGCGCGCGAACCTGGACGGAGACGTCAGGGTTTTCCCGGCGTTGGTCGAGCAGCTGCAGATAGTCGATCACGACGAACGTGCCGCGGGGCGCTGTGGCCATCTGCTTGACGACATAGTCGGCGCTGATGGCGTCGGAGCAATCGACCTCGAACAGGTCGTCGAATTGCGCCGGCTCCACGCCGATGGCGCGCAGGCGATCCAGAACGTCTTTCTGGGTATATTCGAGCGAGAAGAACGCGGCACGACGGCCCGATCTCATGGCTTCCACCGCAAGCTCGAGGCTCATCAGCGTCTTGCCCTGACCGGGCCTCGCGCCGACCAGCACGAGGTCGCCGGGTTGAAATTGCGGAAACAGCCTGCTTGCGGGCGTCAGCGCGGCGGCTTTCGCGGCGAGCATGCTCCAGGCGGAAAACCCTTCCGTCGTGGCGATGCGATCGAGCGCATCGTGCAGCGGAATGCCTTGGTCACGGGACAGGCGCTTCGCGCGTCGCTTCAGATGATAGATCGGCGCAGAGAGTCTCATCGTCAAAACCTCCCATTGCGAGCTGAAACGCAATCCCTCCTTATGCCCAGCGCTCGAACAGTCGGTCCGATGATCTCATCGCCCTGCATGAGGTCTGCTTTCCCGGCGGAGGGGGGAGGCGTGGGCGGCGCCGGAATCGAGGATAGCCGATTCCGTGAAGAATGCGGAAGTGTCAGGCGGTCGCTTCCGGCAGCAGTGCGCGCGTCGGACCGAACAGCTCCTCGAACGCCTCCCGAAGCGCGATGTCGACATCGGCCAGGGTCACAAGCTGGCCGAGATCGACCAGCGAGGTGACGCCGTAGCGGGGATCGACGACGCCGCAGGGCACGATGCCGCCGAAATGCGACAGCTCCGGCTCGACATTGATCGCGATGCCGTGGAACGAGACCCAGCGCTTCAGCCGCACGCCGATCGCCGCGATCTTGTCCTCGTGCTCGGGCCCCTTGTCGGGCCGGCTGACCCAGACGCCGACCCGGTCCTCGCGCCGTTCGCCGCGGATGTTGAAGGCGGCAAGCGTGCGCAGGATCAGCTCCTCGAGGCTCGCGACATAGGCCCGCACGTCCGGCCGGCGGCGCTTGAGGTCGAGCATGATGTAGGCCACGCGCTGGCCGGGGCCGTGATAGGTGAGCTGGCCGCCCCGCCCGGTGGCAAAGATCGGGAATCGGGGATCGCGCAGGTCGGTTTCCTTGCCCGAGGTGCCGGAGGTGTAGAGCGGGGGGTGTTCGAGCAGCCAGACCAGCTCGGGGGCCTCGCCCGCGGCGATCGCGGCGACCCGGGCTTCCATGGCAGCGACCGCCTCCGGATAGGGCACCAGCGTATCCGAGATTCGCCACTCGACGGGCGCGCCGCCGGCTGAAAACGGCGTCAAATCGAGTTGCTGGCGGGGGTTTTGAGGCGAATTAACCATTGGCTAACCATAACGTGGTGATCATCTCGGGAGCAAATGCCAGTCCTCAGTTGCGGCGGTCCTGACAGTGCCCACCCTCGATAAAGTCACCGTGGATCTCATGGTCGTCCTCGGGACGACCACCATGCCGATCCATCAAGTATTACGTCTTTCCCGCGGCGCCATCATCGAGCTGGACGCAACCGAGGCCGACGAGGTCAAGGTTTTGGCCAACAATCTACCGGTCGCCTCCGGCGTCGTACTGGTCGATCGCAACCGGATCGCGGTCGAGGTCAAGCAGATGCTACCGCGCTCACCGGGCACGCGGTAGAGGCCTGGGCGTCCGGCTCAATGCCGATTCGGGGCGGGGCGCCCGAATTTTCCTGCACAGCTTGTGGAATTCAGGGCCTTTGCAGGCTTGTACCCCTTTGATGGATTTGTTAGATCGGCGCCGTTGATCCGGCTGGCCTTCAAGCCTCAAGCCGGCATCCCCAAAGCGCTCGTGGCGGAACTGGTAGACGCGCTGCCTTGAGGTGGCAGTGAGTAAAATCGTGGGGGTTCGAGTCCCTCCGAGCGCACCAAATCCTCGTTTGTCACTGAAATAGCTAAGCTTTTTCAAAGGCCCACCGGGCACGGCACGACCTCGTGCCGCGCTGCTTTCGTCGGCCGCCCATCCCCGACGTCAGCTCATGCCGGCCTCGATTCGGCGGGGCCGTGGCATATCCGGGCTCGGTCTGCTCGATCACCGGCTGCATGAATGCGGAACGATGGCCGTCGGGATCGCATTTGCAGGTAAGCCGCCGCGGATGTGTCGCGGCATGCGTTCGCCGGTGGAGGACAATGAGAAACAGCGCGTCGGACGTTGCCGACATCACGGACGCCGTTCACCTCTGCGTCGACATGCAGAACATCTTCGCGCCCGGTGGTCTGTGGGCGACGCCGTGGATGGATCGCGTCCTGCCGACGATCGTCTCGATCGTTTCGCACCACCAGGCCAGAACGATCTTCACGCGCTTCATCACGCCGCAGGATCCGGAAGATCGTGGCGGCCAGTGGCAGAATTATTTTCGCCGCTGGCATCAGGCCACCCGCAAGAACCTCCCACCGGCTGCCCTCGAACTTGTGCCGACGCTGAACAAGTTCGTTCCGCCGGCTGCCATCATCGACAAGCCGGCCTATTCCGCGTTCAGCAATCCCGCCCTGGCGAGCCTGCTGGTCGAGAAGCATGTCGGGACGGTCGTGATATCAGGCGCGGAGACCGACGTCTGCGTATTGTCGACGGTCCTGAGTGCCGTCGATCTCGGCTTCCGGGTCGTTATCGTCGAGGACGCACTATGCTCATCGTCCGACGTCGGGCATGACGCGCTCATGACGATGTACCGAACCCGCTTTCACGGCCAGGTCGATCTGGTCACCGCAGAGGAGCTGAGCGAATTCTGGCGGGAGTAGGGGTCATCGGCTCAATTGACGTTGTCGCCGAACATGTTGCGGAAGGCGGTAGCGACGGCCGCAGTGCCGTCCAGGCCGCGCATCAGCGCGATCTCGCCCTGCTGCTCGTGGCGAATGGCATGCGCCATGATGCGCAGGCGCAGATCGCCGCCGCCTTCGTTACGGGACTCGACGCGCATCACCTTGCTTGA
This sequence comes from Bradyrhizobium sp. AT1, assembly GCF_001590795.1. Classification (GTDB taxonomy): domain Bacteria; phylum Pseudomonadota; class Alphaproteobacteria; order Rhizobiales; family Xanthobacteraceae; genus Bradyrhizobium. The sequence goes on along the minus strand of NZ_JXDL01000001.1, from coordinate 1,364,768 downwards.
CCTCGTTATGTCCGGCGTGCGCGATCTGCCTAGCCGCAGACCGGACGCTCTCGATGCCCTTGGGGAAACCGCTGCGGTTCGGATAGAGCTTGCGCCGTGCATCACGCGGCGGCCGGCGCGGCTTGGTGTCCTGCGCGGCACGGTAGTCGAGCATGGCGATGCCCCCGACCATCAGCAGCGCCAGTGCGATGTTGCCCTTCTTGGGATTGTCGGCCGTCAGCCCGGACAGCAGCGCGGCGGCATCGAGGCCGTCGCCGCCGACGCGGGCCCACAGGCCGGCGTTCTTCTCGACCGAGAGCGTCATGATTCCGGCCATGATCTCGCGGATGCCGAAGGACCGCACCAGCGTCTCATGGCCTTCCATGCCCAAAGTTTCCGTGACGCGCCGCGGCGCGAACAATTCGACGACCCCGAGGCCGATGCTGAACCAGCCGAGCGCACGCGCCAGCTGATCCACCGGTTGCTTGAGGCTCGGGCCGCCTTCCACGATCTTGGGATCACCCTTGGTGCGCACGATGTTGGAGAAATGAAACATGGGCTTGCTCCTCAGGGCTTCAGCACGACCTTGACGCAGGAATCCCGCTTGTCGCGAAACACCTGGTACATCTCCGGTCCTTGTTCGAGGGGGACAGTGTGGGTGATGACGAAGGATGGATCGATCTCGCCGTCCTCGATGCGGCGGAGCAGATCGTCGGTCCAGCGGTTGACGTGGGTCTGGCCGGTCCGCATCGTCAGGCCCTTGTTCATGAAGGCGCCCATCGGCAGCATGTCGGACAAGCCGCTGTAGACGCCCGGCACCGAGATGATGCCGCCGGGGCGGCAGACATAAATCATCTCGCGCAGCACATGGGGCCGGTCGCTCTCCGCCATCACCATCTGCTTGGCGCGGTCGAGCAGGGTATCGGGCAGCGAGGCCATGACATGCGATTCCATGCCGACGCAATCGATGCACTTCTCCGGACCCTTGCCGTCGGTCAGCTCCTGCAGCCGCTCCAGCACGCTCTCGGTCTCGAAATTGATCGTGGTGGCGCCGCCGGCTTCGGCCATGCTGAGGCGTTCGGGAAGGCAGTCGATCGCGATCACCTGGTTGGCGCCGAGCAGGATGGCGCTGCGGATCGCCATCTGGCCCACGGGACCGCAGCCCCAGATCGCGACCGTATCGGTCGGCTCGATGTCGCATTGCGCGGCGGCCTGCCAGCCGGTCGGGAAGATATCGCTGAGGAACAGCAATTGCTCGTCGGGGATCCCCGCGGGCACCTTGATGTGGGTGGCGTCGGCATAGGGCACGCGCAGATATTCCGCCTGGCCGCCGGGATAGCCGCCGGTCAAATGCGTGTAGCCGAACAGGCCGGCAGTGGCATGCCCGAACACCTTGTCGGCGAGATGGCGCTTGCGGTTGGTGGTTTCGCACACCGAGAAATTGCCGCGCTTGCACTGCTCGCATTCGCCGCAGATGATGGTGAAGGGCACGACGATGCGGTCGCCCTTCTTCAGCTTGCCGTCGACGCCGGAGCCGACCTCAACCACTTCGCCCATGGTCTCGTGGCCCATGATGTCGCCGGGCAGCATGCCGGGAATGAAATTGTGGAACAGGTGCAGGTCGGAGCCGCAGATGGCGCAGCTCGTGACCTTGATGATGGCATCGCGCGGGTCCTGGATCTCAGGGTCGGTGACGGTGTCGCAGCGAATGTCCTCCTTGCCGTGCCAAACCAGCGCCTTCATCTGTCGTCCTCTCGGCTGAAACCAGTTGGCACTTAAGTCCAGAAATGAACGATGGTTGCTAAGCGGCGTGCATTTCTTCGCAGCGCACCTGATAGGAACGAGATGGCGGCGGAGTGATTGGGCGTCATCATCTCATCGCAAGGATATGTGCCATGCCCGCCAATCAACTTGCCGTCGTCACCGGCGCCTCCACCGGCATCGGCCTCGAGCTCGCCAGGTGCTGTGCCCAGGACGGTTTCAACCTCGTTATCGCCGCCGATGAACCCCAGATCGAGCGGGTTGCGGTCGATCTGCGCCGGCTCGGCGGCAGCGTGGAGCCGGTCCAGGCCGACCTGTCCACCACCGAGGGCGTCGACAAGCTCTGCGCCGCAGTCGGCGACCGGCCGATCGACGCGCTGCTCGCCAATGCCGGTGTTGGCCTTGGCAAAGCTTTCCTCGATCAGGATTTCGCCAAGGTTAGACATTTGATCGACACCAACATCACGGGAACGCTTCATCTGATCCACCGCGTCGGCAACGAAATGCTTCGGTGCAATGCCGGCCGTATCCTGATCACCGGCTCGATCGCCGGCTTTACGCCTGGCAGCTTCCAGGCGGCCTACAATGCCAGCAAGGCGTTCCTGGACTCGTTCTCGTTCGCGCTGCGCGAGGAGCTGCGCGACAGCGAGGTCACCGTGACCTGCCTGATGCCGGGCGCCACCGACACCGAGTTCTTCCGCCGCGCCGGCATGATGGACACCAAGGTCGGCACCGAGAAGAAGGACGGCGCTTACGACGTCGCCAAGGCCGGTTTCGACGCCATGCTGCGCGGGGAGGCCGATATCGTCACCGGGCTGAAGAACAAGATCCAGACCACGGTTGCCAATGTCACGCCGAACGAGATGCTGGCCAGGCAGCATCGCAAGATGGCTGAACCGGGCACTGCGAAGTCGTGAGCTGACGTCGCCGCAATCTGCGAAGAGCAATTTCGACATCCGGCAAAGGAGGAGGCGGATTCACATAGACTAATGCGGGCCGGTTCCGAAACGGTCACATTTGCGGGCTGGAAAGGGGGCTGCGATGGCGATGGACCGCATCGAGCAAGCCTTTGTCGTGACCGCCATCACGGGGTTTCTCGTGATGATGCTGGCATTTGCCTGGATGATGATGAGCTGACGCGCGGAGGCTTGGTCGCTTGCGCGTCGCGCTACCTTACGCCGCGGTTGTCCTGTGCCTGGCCGTCACCGCCTGGCTCGCATTCGCGCATCTCTTCTGATTGAGGAAGAGCCTGCGCGGAATCGTGCGGTCGGCCGCCGACCAGGCTCGCGAGGTTTTGCGCCATGGCCACGATGTCGATCGGCTTCTCCCAGAGCGGCACGTCCTGGAATTCCGTCCCGATGCTGATCCTGTCGTAACCCGTGGTGAACACGAACGGCACGTGGCGCGCCCTGAGCTCGCGAGCGATCGGAAAGATCGGCTCGGCGCGGATGTTCACGTCGAGCACCGCGGCATCGAGGACGCCGCCATCCTGCAGCATCTCAACCGCATCCTCGATGTGGCCGACGGGACCGGCGATCTCCGCGCCGAGCGTGCGCAGCGCGTTGCCGATGTCATCGGCGAGAAAATATTCGTCCTCGACCACGAGGATGCGGCGCCCCGTCAACGGCGCTTGTTGACGGGACGGCGTGGGCGATATCGACATGGTCCCTCCAGCGCTCCCTCGTTACCATCAGTCACCGCTGGGAACACAAAGCCGGAGAGCGCCGCAGTACAACGATGCGACCGAAGGCGGGTTCCATGAGCCACCACGATATCATCGTCATCGGGGGCGGCCGGCGCCGCCCAGCCAAAGCGCGAAACAGGTTCGGGACGTTTTGCTCTTTGATCTGTTGGGATAATGTCGGTTTTCGCGATTTCCAAACGCCGGGCGCTCGTTCGCCCCGGTCTGTGAATGAAAGCTGCCAAGGCCATGAATGAAGTCGGCGACCAGCCGGTCGGTGGAGAGCGTCAGACAAGAGCCGCGCTGATCATCGGCGTGGGCGCATCGCCGGGATCGCTGGACAGCATCGCGCGCCTTTTCGCCAGGCTGACCGTCGGCGCCGATCAGGCCATCGTGCTGGCGCTTCAGCATCACCAGGCCTTCGACGGGCCGCGGCTGCGCGAGGCCGTGCGAAATTCCAATGGTAAAGTCGTCGGGATCGCCGATGGCCATGCGGTCGAGGGCGGCACGATCTATCTGTGCCCGCCGGCGATGATCACTACGATCCGGGACGGTCGGTTCGTGGTGCGGAAGGCCGGGCAGGCGCCGGACGAGCGCGCCACCATCGACGGCTTCCTGGTGTCGCTTGCGGAGGAAAGCGCCGAGCATTCGATTGGCGTCCTCCTTGCCGGTACCGGCGATGACGGCATGCTCGGCACTGCGACGCTGAAGGAGCACGGCGGGCTCGCCATTGCCGAAAGGATCGCGAGCCCGGAGCAAGCCGCGCATCTGGCTGGCGGCAACACGCCAGCTTCCGTCGCCGACTACGTGCTGCCGCCGGAGGAGATCCCCGCGTACATCCAGGTCTATGCCCGTCACCTACGGCGGCTGGAGGAGAAATCCTCCAACGAGAGATATCAGTCGCTCAACAATGAGCTTCGGTCGGTCAACGAGCAGCTCGCGACCTCGCGCGCGGAGTTGCAGTCGGTCAACGAGGAATTGACGAGCGTCAGCGGTGAGCTCGCGCGCCGCGTTCAGCAATTGACGCGCGCCAGCAGCGACATCAAGAATCTCCTCGAGAGCACGCAGATCGCCACCCTGTTTCTCGACACCGATCTGTGCGTGATGAACTTCACGCCGGCGATCACGCAGATCCTGCATCTGGTCGAGACCGATACGGGGCGGCCGATCGCCCACATCAAGGCCCGTATCCCCATCGAGGAGCTCTATGACGACATCCGCCGCGTGTTGCGCACGCTCGCCAGCGTGGAGCGCGAGCTGAGCGCGCCGGACAGCGGCACGCGCTACATCGTGCGCATTCTACCTTATCGCAACATCGACGATGTCATCGCCGGGGTCGTGATCACCTTCGTCGACGTCACCGCGATCACCCGCGCCGAGGCGCGCCAGCGCCTGCTGCAGGCCGAGCTGCAGCATCGTGTCCGCAACACGCTCGGCGTCGTGCGCTCGATCGCCCGCCGCTCGGCGGAGACGAGCTCGACGGTGGAGGATTACGCCTCGCATCACGACGGGCGGCTCAATGCATTCGCCCGCACCCAGGCGATGGTGACCCGGGATCCCGAGGGCGGCATCGACCTCGAATATCTCGTGGTCGAGGAGCTTCTGGCCTACAATGCCCGCGAGGGCGAGCA
>NZ_JXDL01000001.1:1346920-1358894 GCF_001590795.1 Bradyrhizobium sp. AT1 | reverse complement strand
CAAGGTGCGCTTCCATCCCAAGGCCGCGGAGACGTTTGCGCTCGCGATCCACGAGCTTGCGACCAACGCACTGAAATACGGCGCGCTGAGCCGACCGGGCGGACGTATCGAAATTACCTGGCGCCTCGACGAGGGCAGGGACCCCGCCGCGCTCCTGTTCGAATGGCGCGAAGGCGGCGGGCCGCAGGTCGAGCCGCCGCCGCGAAAGGGGTTTGGGACCGAGCTTCTGGAGCGCACGGTGGCTTTCGAGCTGAAGGGACACACCGCGTTGGCATTCAACCCCGCGGGGTTTGAATGCTCCATCGCGATCCCTCTCAACAGTCGTACGTTCCATACACCGGTGGTGGTTGGCTGATGCCGTTGTCGACGTCCGATCACAGCTTGATGGAGCCGGCCATTCGCCGGCTGAGCACGTTGAGGCCATTGTCGGCGGAGGCCCGTGCTTCACTCGAATATGCGATGCTCGAAGGGCTGCAGCGCGCCGGCGCCAGCGAGGATCTCCTCTCGGAGGGGGATCCCGTCGACAGCGTCCGTATCGTGCTGTCGGGCTGGCTCTGCCGCTACAAGACGCTCGAGGACGGCCGTCGCCAGATCGTCAATTTCATTTTTCCGGGCGAGACCTGCGACGCCCATGCGTTCCTGCTGCCGGTGATGGACCATTCCATTGCGACGCTGACGCCGGCGGTCTATGCCGAGATCAAGCGCGCTCGTTTCGAGAGCCTGGTGGCCGCCGACCGCTCGCTTGCCGAAGCGTTCTGGTGCGAGACGCTGGTCAACACCGCGATCCAGCGCGAATGGGCCGTCAATCTCGGAAGGCGCGTGGCGGTAGAGCGCGTGGCCCATCTGTTCTGTGAGATATTCGAGCGGCTTCGTCCCGTCGGCATGGTCGAGGGCTATTCCTGCGTCATGCCGGCGACGCAAACGGATCTCGCCGATGCAACGGGGCTGTCGGTGGTTCATCTCAACCGGACCGTCCAGGAGCTGCGCGCGTCTGGCCTGATCGTGCTGCGCGATCGGACGCTGACCATCAACGACCTCGACGCGCTCAAGGGCGCGGCGCTGTTTGCGCCGAGCTATCTGCAGCTCTATCGGCGCAGCTGACCCGCGACCACGGGAACCGTGCGCCGAAGTCCGTAGGGCTCAGGGTTTTTCGGCCCGTTCGGGCGCGCGGTCGCCTGAAGCTCCACGCATTCGGCTCGCTTGACTGAAGGGTGCACGCGCCGGGAACGGGTTAGATGTCGGCGCGTACCAATGCGCTGATGTCGTGGGCAGAAACCGGAAAAATGAGCGCCACGTCCAACGTCCCCGTTGTGTCCGGTTGTCACCCGGCGGTGCACCTCGTCAACGCCGCTTAGCCGCTTTGGTTCGACGGTTGTAAGGCGATCGGTTGACAGGCCGCAGCGAAATTCCCTCGCGCTGCGCCTTGCTGCGGATGGCCGCGACCGGACGCTGCAGCTTGATGCTCATCACGCCAGTCGGCGTGTTACCTTTCGCGAGCTGCTTCAGCTTGCTCACGTCCGCCGGCGTCCAGGGCTGCCGCGCGCGACGCTTGTAAGCCGGGTTTGCCTTGCGCGGTCCCTTGCGGCCGATCGGTGAGCCCGGCCGCTTCCATGCTGCTTTCGCCATGATGATCCTCCTTTAAGGTCGTTCTTGAACATACGAATCAGCATTTCGGTTCCGCCGTAGTCGCGCGCCGGTGACTTGCGCAAAATCACACCGCGTTAACTTATGGAAATGCCGGAACCGCAAATTGGGGCGGAAGCTGTGAGTTCTTTCCATCCGAAACCCGCCGTGAAAGTCCCATGACCGCCAAACGCAACCGCAGGAAACAGACCCAATCGCTCCAGGAGCGGTTGGCCGCCTTCGCCGAAAGCGCCCGCGAGCGCGCACTTGCCTTGCCGCCGGGCAAGGAGCGCGAGCTGCTGCTGCAGCGCGCCAAGCAGAACGAGATGACCTCGAACCTCACGGACTGGCTGAGCGCCCCCGTCTCTCCCAGGCGAGGAAATGACCATGCCTAGCTTCAAGCATTACCGCGCATTCCAGATAGATCCGGATGGACACGTGTTCGGATGCATCAACCTCGTCTGCGACGACGACGAGCAGGCCAAGCGCGAAGCCGCCGGGCTGGTCCTCGCCCATCGCATCGAGCTGTGGCGACTGGACCGGCGCATCGCGAAGTTCGATGCACCCCAGGACATCGTGCGCCAGTAAGGCTGAGGAACCGCGCGCACCAGCCCGGGTTGGTCGGATACCGACTTCACCGGGAGCCAGCATGACGGACGCCGAAATTCGCAAGGGGATGCCGCCCGTCAAGCTATCACGCGGTGAGTTCGAACGGCGTTACAAGAGCCGATTCGTCGATGCCGCCTTTGCGCCGCTGCAGCGTGAGCTCGATGCCATCGTCGGCGCCGCCTGGGATGCCTACAGCCATTCGCGCAAAGCGCCGCTGACGCGGAAGGCGGGCGCCGGCTTTTCCGATCCCGACTACGACATCGCCGTCGACTGGCTCGATGCGCGCGCAAAGATCCTGGAAGCGCAGCGACGGCATGACGATGCCGAGGAGACGCCGCGCATCCTTCTCATCAACGGCTCGACCCGCAGCGAGCACACCTGTCCCGGCGAGATGTCCAAGACCTGGCGCTTGGTCAAGCTGGCCGAACCGGTTTTGGTCGAGATGGGATTTGCCGTGGACATCCTCGACCTCTCTCGGCTGGCTTCGGAATTCGGCAAGACGATCCATCCCTGCAAATCCTGCGTCTCGACCGCCATGCCGCTCTGCCATTGGCCGTGCAGCTGCTATCCGAATTATTCGCTGGGGCAGACCGACGACTGGATGAACGAGATCTATCCGCTGTGGGTTGCCGCCCACGGCATCCTGATCGTGACGCCGGTGAACTGGTATCACGTGCCCTCGGGCCTCAAGGCGATGATCGACCGCATGGTCTGCGCCGATGGCGGCAATCCCGATCCGACCTCGACGCACGGCAAGAAGGCCGATGAAGCCAAGGCGCTGGAGCTGAAGAGCTGGCCCTATCCGCGCCATCTCGCCGGCCGTCATTTCAGTGTCGTCGTGCACGGCGATGCCGTCGGTGCCGAGGGCGTGCGCCGCGCCCTGTCGGATTGGCTGACCGACATGCAGCTGATCTCGGCGGGCCGCTTCGCCGAGCTCGACGGCTATGTCGGCTACATGGAGCCTTACGCCACCTCGCATCACGCGCTCGATGAAGACGGCGAATTCCAGCAGGAGGTGCAGAACGCGGCGCGCGCGCTGGGCAACGCCGTCCATCTGGCACGGAGCGGGCGCCTGGAGGAGCCCGGCGCCGGTCTCCAGGACCCGAACCCGAAATGACCGGTGCGCCCTTTGATTGCCTGGTCGTCGGCGGCGGCCCCGCCGGGCTGATGGCCGCGATCTATCTGGCGCGCTTTCGCCGCAGCGTCTGCGTCGTGGACGCCGGCGCGAGCCGCGCCGCGCTGATCCCGCGCAGCCACAACGTTCCCGGCTTCGTCCACGGGCTGTCAGGCGCCGATCTGATTGCCCGCATGTCGGCGCAGCTGGACGAGCTCGCCGTCGCGCGCGTCGAGGCCGAGGTCACCGCGTTGCGGCGGCACGATGCTGGTTTTGAGGCGAGCTGGAACGGCGAGGCGCATGCAGCCGCCACCGTCATTCTGGCCAGCGGCATCGTCGACACCCATCCGCCGTTCCGGGAGTGGCGCGCGGCCGTCGCGGACGGGCTGTTGCGCTATTGTCCCGTCTGCGACGCCTTCGAGGCGAGGGGCCAACGCATCGGCGTCGTCGGACCGCTTCCCCGTGCCGCCCCCAAGGCACTGTTCCTGCGCGGCTACTCGCGCGACGTGACGCTGCTCGCAACCGGGCGGGATGACGAACGATGCGCAGCATCGGAGCTGAGCGAGGCCGGCGTCGAAATCGTGTTCGCGCCCGACCTGCATCTGCGGCGGAGGGGCGGGGGCATCGAAGCCGTCTTCGCCGATGGCCGCACGCTGCCATTCGACACGATCTATCCGGCGATGGGGGCCGAAGTGCGATCGCAGCTCGCGGTCTCGCTGGGCGCCGAGCATGTTGGGGAGGGCTATCTCAAGGTCGACGCGCATCAGCGCACCTCGGTCCGCGGACTCTACGGCATCGGCGACGTCGTCACCGATCTGCACCAGATCTCCGTCGCGTTCGGCCACGCCGCAATCGCCGCCTGCAACATCCACCACAGCCTGCCGCGGCATCTGGCTTGACGGGGGAACGAAGCGCGCGGCTTCGCCTTGAGTGAAGGGAACGAGGACGAAGCGCATGCTGGAAGAGAAACTGAAGGACGCCATCATCGGCGAGCTGCAGCGACAGGCCGCCAGCCAGCCGCAAGCGCTCAAGGTCGAGGGCGCCAAGGATGCGAAAGGCTCCGACGAGCTGACCGTCAATGGCAGGATCGACCTCGGCGCGCTGGCCATGGCAGTTGCGGGATCGATGGCCGGCGGCCCTTAGAGCGCCGCTTCAGCCATATTCCTCGCCGATGCCGTACTCCCGGTAGATCTCCAGCGGGTCGAGGTCCGGAAACAGGCGGCATTTGGCCTGGGCGAGGTGCAGGCTGACCGCCGCCGGCTCCTTGCCGTTCGCCAGCATCTTGCGGATGTCGTCCATATGCGCGTTCGGCTGGTGCTTCGGTTCGAGCTGCTCCAGCGCGACCAGGGCGGTCGCGAGCGCCTCGGTCAGAACCCAGTCGTCGTGGCCGGTGATTCCCTTCTTCGGCATCGGCGGACCCCAGATGTGACGGCAGGGGGATAGTCTATCGCGACTTCCGCCAAATCGCCATTGAGCGGTTGCGGGAGGGCGCTCCCTTGCATTATGGCGGCGCGTGGCTAAAAGGCGGCAAGTTGCGGGGCCTTGGTATCTTTGTTGAAACAATGTTGGCGTAGACGGGCGTCCGCAGGGATCCGGCTGGCAGTTCCGGTCTGGGCCCTTGATCCCGCATTGGGCAGCACGATCCCGGTTGCCTCCTTCAAGGCTTGAGCCAGCATGGTTTTTCTCAGCTTCGTCTACCGCTTCCTCACCAATTTCGCCTTCATGGCGATGGTCTATTTCAGCCTGAACTTCATGGAGAAATATCCGAACCGGGCAATCCTGGCGATCCTGGTGCTGGTCTATGCGGCCATGCGCGCGGCCTCGACGCTGCGCGCGTTCTACTTCTACCAGAAGATCGAGAAGCTGGAGGCCGAGACGCGCCGCCTTCAGGGCCCGATCAACGACGGCTCCGGGGGAACGAACGCGCGCAAGCAGGTCGTCGCCGACGTCGCGCGGCTGCGGCGCGACGGCGAGCTCAAATCCTATATGGACCTGTTCTTCCTGGCGCTGATCGTGCTCCTCTGCGTCGCCGCCATCATGCGGCAGTAAGAACTTAAGCGCGCTTCTTCAGACTGGCGACACGGGTCGGGCGCGGCGTACCGCTCTTGGCCTGCGCGGCATGCTTCGCTGCGGCGGGTGCTGCATGCGCGGTGTGCCGGGCCTGCGGCCTGGCCGCCTTGCCCTTTGCGACCTTGCCTCTGGCCGCATGCGCCGTCTCCGCCGCCATCGCCAGCCGCGTCGCGGCACGGCGCGACAAGGTCGTCGACAGCAGCACCTCGATCGAGCCTTCCGGGATCGCAAAGAGAGCGCGGCCGGGCACGGGCAGGGTGGATGCGATATCCATCTGCCCCTTGGTCCGGCGCGGCAGCAGCGATTGATGCGCGGTTTCCGCATTGAGGTCGGCGAGCGAGGGCGCCGGAAGCATCGTGGTCTGCGTGAACGCGAAGCGCGGAACAGCCGGCCAGCGCGCGATCGGCACGGTCTCGGTCGGCGGATGCAGCAGCCATTCCACCGGTGTGGTCGGCGTCGCCGGCCGTTCGGCGGTCGCCGGCACCACATGCACGATGCGATAGCCGCGCGCCTTGAGGTCGCGGATGATCTTCGGCAAAGCCGCCACCGTGCGCGCCTGGATGTCGTGCAGCAGCAGGATGCCCTTGCCCTTGGCCTCCAGCCGCTGGATCGCGAGCTGATAGACGCGGTCGGACGACACGTGACGCCAATCGTCGGCGGGGAAGTCGGCGCTCCAGACCTGGATGCCGCGCGAGATCAGATAGTTCTCGACGCCTTCGGCGCGCATCAGGCCGGGAATGCGGAAGAACGGCGCCAGCTTGGACGGATCGGTCATCGCGGCCGAGGTCCACTCGATGCCGCCGTTGATCTCGGGCTCGAACTTCTCGACCGGCATGCGGTCGAAGGTCAGCGGATGGTTCATGCTGTGGGTGCCGACGGTGTGTCCCGCCGCCACCAGCTTGCGCACGCCTTCCGGATTTGCCTTGGCCTGGCTGCCGATGATGAAGAAGGTCGCCTTGATGCACTCGTCGTCGAGGATCTTGAGGACCTGGTTGGAATATTTCGGCAGCGGGCCGTCGTCGAAGGTCAGGACGACTTCATGGTCCTTCAGAGGCAGCGTCTCGCGGTACTGCATAGTGCCGATCCGCGGATGCTCATGCGGATCGACCACGAGGGTGCGGGAGGTCCCGAGCGCATCGGGACGGCCCGGGCAGTCGGCCGCAAGCGCCGCTGGCGATCCCAGGGTCGAACAGCCAAGGAATCCGCTGAGGCAAAGGACGATCCACGATCGCGTCCGCAATACAACGCTACTTCCGATCATGAACCCGGTCTGCCCTCATATGCGATTGCCGCCATAGTAGGTCGGAGACATCAGGAAACGGTTCAGGCACAAGCCGCCTTTCCCGCCGCGTCGTCCCCATCCATTTGCAGGGGGTAGCATGAACAGAGTGTTAATAGGGCGCAAATCACCCCATTTTGGTCAGGCGTGACATTCCGGCATCAGCGCGCGTCGGCGTTCTTCTGTGACGTGCCGGGCGGTACGATGTGGACGATCCGGTAGCCGTTCTCGCGCAGATACCGCAGGAACGCCGGCATGATCGCGGCCGTGCGGGCCTTGGGGTCGTGGAAGAGCACGATGCCCTTGCCGGCCGCTGCGAGGCGCTCGGTGACCAGTTTCAGCTCCTGCTCCGGCGTCATCTCGTTCCAGTCGCTGGCCCACAGGTCGGCCCCGAACACCACGATGCCGCGCGAGGCCAGCAGGTCGAGCTCGGCCGGCGTGGCCTCGAAATAGGGGAAGCGGAAGAACGGCGTCGTGGGCGTCGTCGTCGAGGTGCCGTGCAGCGCCGTCTCGACGGCCGCGATGCCGCGGTCGATTTCGCCCTTCGCCTTGTCGAACGGGATCCGCGCCATGAACGGGTGCGAGAAGGTGTGATGGCCGATGGTGTGGCCTTCGCGGGCGATGCGCTTGACCATGTCGGGATGCTGCGAGGCGTGCAGGCCGATCAGGAAGAAGGTCGCGCGCACGCATTCCTGCGCCAGCGCCGCCAGCACCTTCGACGTGGTCGGCGGGTTCGGTCCGTCGTCGAAGGTCAGCACGACCTCGTGATCGGCGAGCGGCAGCGTCTGCGGAAAGCTCTTCAGGCCCACGCGCGGATATGTCTTGGCATCGACGCTCAGCACGCGCGAGGTGCCGAGCGCGTCCTTGCGCGGGCACTCCGCGGCATCCGCCGCGGCGATGCCGGCGAGGGCGCCGATGGCCGCAGCCACCGACATCGAGGTCCACCTCAGTCGAAGCATCTTTGTCATTGCGCTCGCGATAGCCTTGTGGGTATTGCCTGACCGTCAGCTCAGACCACCTGATCCAACCTGTCAAACGGCGAGGCGCGCCATGGATGAACATATGGACGTTGCCGCAGCCGCCGCGGATTCGGTACTCGACCACGTGCCGATGCGCAATGAAGACGGCGAGATCAGGCACGAATTCGTCGAGGAGATCGCGCGTGCGATCGAGGCCGGCGACAGCGCCTCGCTGCGCGCCTGCGTCGCCGAGCTGCACGAGGCCGATCTCGGCGATCTCATCGGCGCTCTGGAGCCCGACGACCGCGTTCGCCTGGTCGAGCTCACCGGGGCCGATTTCGACTTCTCCGCGCTGAACGAGGTCGACGAGGCCGTTCGCGAGGAGATCCTGGACGAACTGCCGCCGGAGACGGTCGCCGAGGGCGTCCGCGAGCTCGAATCCGACGACGCGGTCGAGCTGCTGGAGGCCCTGGACGCCGAGGAACAGGAGGAGATCCTCGAGAAGCTGCCGCTGAAGGAACGCGTCGCGCTCGAGCGCAGCCTGCTGTACCCCGAGAATTCCGCCGGCCGCCGGATGCAGACCGAGTTCATCGCGGTGCCCCAGGATTTCACCGTGGGCCAGGCGATCGACTACATGCGCGAGACGCCGGATCTGCCCGACCGCTTCTACGAGATCTACGTCGTCGACAAGGACCAGCACTGGCAGGGCGCAGTCCCCCTCGACGTGCTGCTGCGCGCGCGCCGGCCCATCGCGCTGACCGAATTGACCGACGAGGACCGCCGCCGTGTCTCCGTCCTGGAGGACCAGGAAGAGGTGGCGCGCATGTTCGGCAAGTACAATCTCGTCGCCGCCCCCGTGCTCGACACCCAGGATCGCCTGGTCGGTGTCATCACCGTCGACGACGTCGTCGACGTCATCGAGGAGGAGGCGGACGAGGACCTCAAGGCGCTCGGCGGCGTCACCAGCGACGAAGAGCTGTCGGACACGTTCCTCACCATTGCGCGCGGCCGCTTCAACTGGCTGCTGGTCAATCTCGCCACCGCCTTCCTGGCGTCCTCCGTGCTCGGCCTGTTCGAGGGCCAGCTCGAAAAGATGGTCGCGCTCGCCGTGCTGGCGCCGATCGTGGCGAGCCAGGGCGGCAACGCCGCGACCCAGACCATGACGGTGGCGGTGCGGGCGCTGGCGACGCGCGAGCTCGGCGCCTCCAACGCCTGGCGCGTGGTGATGCGCGAGGGCCTGGTCGGCCTGATCAACGGTCTCGCCTTCGCGGTGATCACCGGCATCGCGGCGGTCGCCTGGTTCAAGATTCCGGGCCTCGGTATCGTCATCGGGCTCGCGATGATCTGCAATCTCATCGCCGGCGCGCTCGGCGGCATCCTGATCCCGATGGCGCTGGAGCGCGTCAGGGTCGACCCGGCGGTGTCGTCGGGAACGTTCGTCACCACCGTCACCGACGTCGTCGGCTTCTTCTCCTTCCTCGGCATCGCGACGCTCTGGTTCGGGTTGAGGTAGGGCGTGTCCCGGGCGCGCTGCGGCGCGGAGCGCTGCTGCGCAGAACCGGGACCCAGAACGCGGCGTACTCCGCGGCGAGATGGGCCCCGGCTCTGCAGCGCATCACTTCGTGCTGCGCAGCGTCCGGGGCACGAGACCATCTTTAATCCCACCTTAAGCGACCTGCCGCATCATCGCCCGCGCTTGGGGGAATGGGCATGCGAGTGCGATTGAAGGCAGACGGACGGATCGTCGAGGTGCGGGACGGGCAGGAGTTTCCGGTCCAACCGTCACCGGAGCAGCCCGCGATCGCAAACCCGCCGGCCGACACCTCCTCGGTCGCGGTGCGCGATTTGCGCCGCCGCGCCTGCCTGACCCAGATGGAGTTCGCCGCCAAGCTCGGCGTCCCCGTCGAGACCATCCGCAACTGGGAGCAGGGCAAGCGTGCGCCGCGGGGACCGGCCCGCGCGCTGCTCGCCGTGATCGCGCACGCCCCGGATACCGTGTTCCAGGCGCTCGCCAAAGCCTGACGCCAAAGTCTGACGCCAAGACCTGACGCCAAGGTCTAGGCCTTAGCTCGAACCTCTCAACGCGAACCTCCCGTTAGCATTGCGCCAAATATCCCGCCGGACTGCCATGGCGTCCGTTGGCAGCGTCATGGGCCGGGTCCATAATGCGGTCTGGTGACGTCTGGGGCCGCCGCAACGGAAGAGGACACCTCATGCTGTTCGTCGAGGCCAATGGCGCAAGGATCCCGGCGATCGGGCTCGGGACCTGGGAGCTGAGCGGCCGGCCCGCCGCGCGCGTGGTCGAGCAGGCGCTGCGGCTCGGCTATCGCCACATCGACACCGCGCAGGCCTACGACAATGAACGCGAGGTCGGCGACGGCTTGCGCGCCTCGGGCGTGCGCCGCGACGATGTCTTCCTCACCACCAAGGTCTGGACCAACCATTTCGCGCCGCACGATCTCGAGCGTTCGGTCAAGGAAAGCCTGGCCCGCTTGCGGCTTCCCGCCGTCGATCTGTTGCTGCTGCACTGGCCCAATTCGCACGTACCGCTGGCGGAGACGCTCGGCGCGCTGTCGCATGCCAAGACCATGGGCCTGACCCGCCACATCGGCGTCTCCAATTTCACGGTGGCGCTGATCGAGCAGGCGGTGGCGCTATCGCCGGAGCCGCTGGTCTGCAACCAGGTCGAGTACCACCCTTATCTGGACCAGTCGAAGGTGAGGGCGGCCTGCGACCAGCATGGCCTTGCCCTCGTCGCCTACAGCCCGATCGCCAGGGGGCGCATCAAGTCCGATCAGACGCTGGCCGAGATTGGACGCACGCACCACAAGTCGCCGGCGCAGGTCTGCCTGCGCTGGCTGGTGCAGCAGAATGTCGCTGCGATCCCGCGCACCTCGCGCATCGAGCGCCTGTCCGAAAACATCGAGATCTTCGATTTCGAGCTGTCGGAGGACGAGATGAGCCAGATCGCCGCGCTGGCCAATCCCAAGGGCCGCTTGACCGATTTCGGCTTCGCTCCGAAATGGGATTGAGAGGGGATCGCGGTATGCTAACAGCAGAGCGGCAATCCAAGATCGGGCAATGGAACTGCGGACAATCATACGGACGGACATTGCAGCGTCGGCGATCGCGCATCTGACGCTGGTGGGTCTGATCATCCTGATCAGCGAAGTCCATCCCTTCCACGCCGCGGCGCCCGAGACTGTGACGGTGGACATCGTCACGCCTGAGCAGGTGAAGCAGGAGGAGGCCAAGGCAGAGGAGAAAGCTCAGGAGGAGGCGAAGGAGAAGCCGCCGGAGCCGAAGCCAGATCTGAAACTGCCGAAGCTGGATTTCACCGACAAGGACAAGCCGGACACGGCGCAGAAGCCCGCGGCCAAGCAGCAGGCGGCCGCACCGTCGCCAACACCGCGGGCCTCGCCCGAGCCGGCGCAGAAACAGCCGCAACCCCCGGAGGCGCCGAAGCAGCGCGAGGCCAATTTGCAACCTCAGCAGCAACCTCAGCCGCCGCAGCAGCAGCCGCAATCCCAGCCGCCACCTCAGGCGATGCCGCAGCCGATGCAGCCGCCGCCCCCACAAGCGGAGCCGCAGCCCCAGGCCGCGCCGGCCCCGGCCTATCAGGCGCCGCAGCCCGACGTCACCGTCAAGTACGGCGTCATGCTGGGTCTGCCGCCCGAATTGCCGGTGTCGCTGCCGAAAGACACCCCCAAGGACGATGGCGGCGACGCCAAGGATTCGATTGCAGCCAAGCTGCCGGCCGAGATCATCGCCGCGCTGCGCAGCCATTTGCGGAGCTGTGCGAAATTGCCTGCCGGCCTTAGCCCGACCGACAACGTTAACATCAAGCTGCGCACGGTATTCGCCACCGACGGCACGCTGGCCCGCGAGCCGATCCTGCTCGAAGCCCCGCCGTCGACCAAAGGAGTGGCCCTCGTGAAGTCCGCAATGAGCGCGCTGCAAAACTGCCAGCCCTACAAGATGCTGCCGTCCAATCTCTACGAGGAATGGAAGGTGCTGGACCTGCCGTTCAGCCCGCGGGATTTAGGCGGCTAGCTCTCGCGTAGCCCGGATGGAGCGCAAACGTAATCCGGGGCCGCTCGCTCGGCATCTCGGGCCGTCCCGGATTGCGCTGCGCTCCATCCGGGCTACGAGACCGTGCCTGTGTCGCCCTCTGTCAATCCATCTCGCCAAAAATATTCCACTTTACCGAAATTCGGTTTTGGCGTATGTGTCGTTCATCCCGGCTCACCAAGAGGGGCGATCTCGTCGTCGTCTTGATCGCGAGCCGGGCTTGCGGTGGACGCGGCAGCGTCGGCACGA
>NZ_JXDL01000001.1:1343563-1346635 GCF_001590795.1 Bradyrhizobium sp. AT1 | reverse complement strand
TTGCGGTGCGCTGCAGAGCCGGGGCCCATCTCGCCGGCGACCTCCCGTGTGGCCCTGGGTCCGGCTCTGCGCAGCAACGCTGGCGCGTTGCGGCGCGTCCGGGACACGCGCCTCAATGACCGCGCCTGATCCCATTCTCGCCATCCACCACCTCCGGCGCCATTGCCGCCCAGGCGCTCGATGCGAACTGCCGCCGCCAGGTCACGATCACGACGGCCGCCGTGGTCACGAACAGCACCCAGGGGCTGACGAACCAGCCGAGATAGCCGAGCGCGAAGAAGAAGGCGCGCTGGCCGCGGTTGAAATGGCGGCCGGCGGATTCGAACAGGCGCGTGGTGCGGATGACATGGGCTTCCGCTTCCGGCGTGCCTCGTTGGCCAGCCGGCGGCATGCCGCCGAACAGGATCGCGACGTAGTTGAACAGCCGATAGGACCAGGCGAACTTGAAGAAGGCGTAGACGCAGATCAGCACGAGGCCGACGCATTTCAGCTCCCACATCGCCGGCGAGGTGCTGAGGTCGACGGGCAGCTTGCTCAGGATCGTGATCGCGTCGTTGGTGGCGTGCAGCAGCGCCAGCGCGCCGCCGAGCGCGATCAGGCTGGTGGAGGCGAAGAAGGCGGTGCCGTTCTGCAGCGAGGCCATGATCTGCATGTCGACCATGCGTGCGTCGCGATCGAGCAGCCGGCGCACCCAGACCTCGCGATAGCGGTTCATGCGCGCCGACAGGCTGTCGCGGCCGTAGGCCGAATGCTCCAGCGTCAGCGCATAGACCAGCCATTCGACGATGAAGAAGCCGACGGCTGTGATGTCGACCCAATGCCTGCTCATCTGTATCTCCTCGGAAGCCGCCACGATTGCCACGCATGGCAGCATGCGGCAACGATTGATTGGCGGCAGGCGATGGCGTTAAAAGCGGCTCGTTTCAAAGCGTTTCGGGAAGGACTGATGACATGGCTGCGCTGAAACTCGCGATCGGCAACAAGAACTACTCGTCATGGTCGATGCGGCCCTGGCTCGCGCTTCGCGCCAACGACATCCCGTTCGTGGAGACGCTGATCCCGCTCTACACCGACAATCCCGCCGACAAGGAGCAGATCCTGTCCTTCAGCCGCGCCGGCAAGGTGCCGGTGCTGGTCGACGGCGACGTCACGGTGTGGGATTCGCTCGCCATCATCGAATACGTCGCCGAGCGCTATCCGGAAGTGAAGCTGTGGCCGGATGATGTCGCCGCGCGCGCGCATGCCCGCTCGGTGTGCGCCGAGATGCATTCCGGCTTCGTGGCGCTGCGCAGCGAATGCGGCATGAACCTGCATCGGCCCGTGCGCGCAATCGCGCTGTCGGCGGACGCCAAGGCCAATGTTGCGCGCATCGAGGAAATCTGGCGCGAGTGCCGCACGCGCTACGGCGCAAAAGGGCCGTTCCTGTTCGGCCGCTTCGGCGCGGCGGACGCGATGTACGCGCCGGTCGTGCATCGCTTGCGTACCTACGCGATCGACGTCGCGCCGGACACCAAGGCCTATATGGAGACGATGATGGCGCTGCCGGCGTTCCAGGAATGGACCCGCGACGGGCTCGCCGAAACGCTCGTTATCGCCAAGTTCGAGGACGCCTGATCGCCCGGGTGCCCGAGGCTGCTGGCCGCGCGGCGGCCGGCGGCGCTCATGGGGCGGAAATTGGCCGCAGGTGGCGGATCACCCCGGCTGCGACCGGCCTGCGACTCGCCGCCCTGACCGAGCGGTCCGGACGGTATCATCGGCCCGCTGGTTCCAGCCCTATCACTCTGAAAAGACTGTAAAATATGCGTGTTTGCCATGCGGGCATCGCGCTGGCCAAAACCACCTTCTGCGTGCTATACAGCGCCTGGGTTTCTGGCCGGCCGTCGCAGTGGGACCATGGGCGAGGCAGGCGTTGTTTGAGTGATGGAGAGGGTGTTGAAGCACAAATTCCCGATTGGAACGCGCGTATTGTTCACGGCCAGCAACGTCGCGCGCCCGGCCGCCAGCGGCTCGTATGAGGTCATCCGTCTGCTGCCGACCGACGGCGACGACTGCCAGTACCGGATCAAGAGCTCGACCGAAGCCTTCGAACGCGTCGCCAAGGAGAGCCAGCTCGCGCTCTCCTGAAGCCGCTCGCGCTCCTGAAGGCTGACGCACCCCGCGCATTGGTGCCATCAGGGAATCGCAACCTGCTGCCGTCAAAAGGCCCGCTTCACCTTCACAAGGTGCACAGGGGCAGTTGCCGATTAGCGGTGCTCGCTTGACCATTCGCTCTCTGCTCGCGTGAGGGGACGTCGCGCATGAACTGGGCATGGGCCACTTCGCTCGACCAAATCTGGCGCTCGCCGGCCTTTCCGATGTGGATGACGCTGGCCGCGGCCGGATTCTTCGGATTGATCCTGCTGATCACGCTGCTGCGCGCTGACAGGTCGGTCGCCAACGGCGCGCTGACGGTGATTACGCTGCTCTCCATCGCGATCGCCGGTGCTGCCACCGTGCGTGTCTACGGACCGGCGGGGCAGGAGGCACCGACCGAGGCGCGCGCGCAAGGCTCCGTCATCGCCAGCCTGCCGGCGTTGTCGTGCCTGGACGATCTCGCCGGCGATGCGGTCGCCATCGGTTGCGAGAAGGCGCTGTTCGGCTCGCCGGATGCTGCGGCTGCGGCCGTGTCCACCACCGCGGCGCGGATCGACCGCCTGACGGCGCTCGGTGATGCCGCGACCGCCGAGAAGAGCCTGACGGCCGACATGAAGGCGCTGCGCAAGTCGCTGGAGCACGATCGCTACGGCCTCGTGGCGCAGGTGCTGGTCGCGCGCGACGGCTGCACGCAGTTCGACTGCGCCGCGTTCCGCGCGCTGACCGACCAGCAGCAGGTCGCCGCCAACATGGATTCCCATCTCTATGATCAGCTGGTCGCGCGCCATGCGCCGACCTGGAACGCGCCTGCAACGGCGATGGCGGCGGCGCCGGCGGGGCTGCCAGCGACCGCGGCGCTCGCCGGGTTGCCGCCGTCGATGCCGACGGGCAAGCCGACCAGCGCAGAGTTCCCGAGCGCATCGTCGACGCCGCCGGTGA
>NZ_JXDL01000001.1:1293571-1343352 GCF_001590795.1 Bradyrhizobium sp. AT1 | reverse complement strand
CCGCTTCCGCACAGGCCGCGGCGCCTGTGGCCGCGAAGAAACCGCCGGCACCGAAGGCTGCGCGCGCTCCCGCAGCACCGGTTCCGCTCGCGCCGCCGCCGGCAACGACGGCGGCTCCCGCGGCTGCGGATAACGAGTAGATCGGCATTCCAAATGCGGTGCTGCCCGGCTAATGCTTGGGCATGCCGCTACATCTGATCAAGCTCGCCGTCGGCTGCGACTCCGTCAAGGAATTGAAGGGGTGGGTGGCCGAGCGGATGCAGACCGCGAAGAAGAAGGGTCTGCCGCAACATCACATCCACATCACCCGCATGGTGCCCAAGCGCGACGCCGAGATCCTCGCGGGCGGGTCGCTCTATTGGGTGATCAAGGGCGAGATCGCCGCGCGGGAAAAGATCATCGGCATCGAGCCGTTCCGCGACAAGGACGGCATCGGGCGCTGCCGGATCGTGATGCAGCCGAAGGTGATCTCGGTGTCGCCGCGGCCGATGCGCCCGTTCCAGGGCTGGCGCTACCTGACCGACGATTCCGTGCCGCCCGATCTCGGCAAGTCCGCCGCCGGCTCGATCGCGGCAATGCCGGAGCCGATGCGGCGCGAATTGCGCGATCTCGGGCTGCTCTAAACCCCGATATTGTCGATCAGCCGGGTGTTGCCGATCTTGGCTGCGACCAGGATCCGCAATGGGCCGTCCTTGCGCGAAGTGGCTGGCGCCAGCGTCTCGGCATTGCGGACCTCGAAATAGTCGAGCGCAAAGCCGGCTGCCTTGATCGTCTCCGCGCCGCGCGTCATCGCCGGCGCGACGGCTTCGCCCGCCTTGATCCGTCCGGCGCTGTCCTTCATCGCGCGGTAGAGCACGGTGGCGGTCTGACGCTCCTCGGGCGAGAGGTAGACGTTGCGCGAGGACATCGCGAGCCCGTCGCGCTCGCGCACGGTGCGCGAGCCGATCACCCTGACGCCGAGGTCGAGGTCGCGCGCCATCTGCGTCACCACCCGCAATTGCTGAAAGTCCTTTTCGCCGAAGATCGCGAAATCCGGCCGGACTTGCGTGAACAGCTTGCCGACGACGGTGGCGACGCCGCCGAAGAAATGCGGGCGGAAGCGGTCCTCGAGGCCGGCGAGCGCCGGCCCCTCCGGCACGATCCGGGTGGCAAAGCCGTCCGGATACATGGCCTTGACGTCCGGATGCCAGACGATGTCGACGTCCTCGGCCGCGAGCTTGGCAATGTCGGCCTTCCAGGTGCGCGGATAGGCGCCGAAATCCTCGGTCGGGGCGAACTGTGTCGGGTTGACGAAGATCGAGACCACGACGCGGCTGGCGCGCCGCTTGGCAAGGCGGACGAGGGACACATGCCCGTCATGGAGGGCCCCCATGGTCGGGACCAGCGCGATCGTGGCCTTTCGCTTGCGAAGATTGTCGGCGGCGCGGCGCAAGGCCGGGACCGTGCGGGCGATCAAGGGGCTTGATGACATCAGGACTCGACAGGTTGTTGGAATCGGCGCGGCGTGATCCGGCGCCCGGGGCGGCTAACCTTAACAAGCAGCGATCGTGGACGCCATGCACCCGGATGCGGCACAGCATCTCGCGCAAGACCGCACACGACATCGCGACATTGTGGGCTGGATCACAGACGAAGATTGGCACTGCCATTCATGATGAAGAATGGCGCAGTACGATTTGTATGACCTGTCACGCATTTCACTTGACCGCAGACGCGGCCAACTCGAAGATATTCATCAGGGGTGTTGAGGATCGCCATGCTTGTGCAGGCTAGCCAAGGCCAATCCGGCTCGGCGCATGTGGTCGTGCTCGGCAACGAGAAGGGCGGCTCCGGTAAATCGACCACGGCCCTGCACATCGCGGTTGCGCTCCTGAAGGCCGGCCAGCGCGTCGCCACCATCGATCTCGACTGCCGCCAGCAGAGCTTCACCCACTACATCAGCAATCGTTCCGCCTGGGCGCGCCGCACCAAGCTCGACCTCGAACTGCCGGTGCATCGCTGCATCAAGCTCGGCGAGACCATGCAGATCGCCGAGAACGAGAATTCCGAGTTCCAGCAATTCATGGAGGCGGTCTCGGCCGTCGAGAGCAGCTTCGACTTCATCGTGATCGATACGCCGGGCACCGACAGCTACCTGATGCGCCTCGCGCACTCGATGGCCGACACGCTGGTGACGCCGATCAACGACAGCTTCCTCGATTTCGACGTCCTCGGCACCGTCGATCCCGCGAGCTACGCGGTGACCGGCGAGAGCCACTATGCCGAGATGGTGCGCGACGTTCGCCGCAAGCGCCGCCAGCTCGACGGTTCGACCACCGACTGGATCGTGGTGCGCAACCGCCTGTCGATGCTCGGCTCCCGCAACAAGCAGCTGGTCGCCGAGGGGCTGAAGGATCTGTCGCTGCGGCTCGGCTTCCGCTACGTCGACGGCTTCGCCGAACGCGTCGTCTATCGCGAATTTTTCCCGCGCGGCCTGACCGCGCTGGACGAGATCGACGAGGCTACCCTCGGCATGCGGCCCAATCTCGGCCATCTCACCGCACGGGAAGAGGTGACGAGCCTGCTTCGCCAGCTCAAGCTGCCGCTCGACGAACGCGGGCGCCGCCGCGCCGCCAACCGGGCCGAGTGGTTCAACCAGATCGACAAGCCGCTCGAAGTCCACGACATCTTGGGCGCCTGAGGCGGTACAAAGCTACTTTCGATCGATCCGCCTGCCGGTTCCTGCGGGAACCCCGGCCGCGTTCGGCCGTTTTCACCTTGCGTTTACCGCGAAATTGAACCCGATCGAGACCGGTTGCGTCCGATGGTGAGCTGCATCCTGGCGTAGCCGTGGAAGAAGAGGATGCACAGAAAACGTGTGCGGCGCACAATGAAAGGGCTGCCGGTTCACAATATTTGGCCTTCCTGTCACGCGCCTGTGACATATATTAGCGAATAGGCGACCAGGGGACGAAGAGCCTCGGAAGAACACGATTTTCAACAGGGATTCAGGCCGCAAGAGCCTGAGGCTGAGGACGAAAATGAAGCGTGGAATTGCCGTTCTGGTTTCGGTCAGTGCCCTCTGCGGCATCGCCTATTTCACGGCGAGCAAGTGGGCGATCAAGCACGAGACCATCACATTCTACGATGCCTCGCGCGACAACCGTCCGGTCCCCGTCCAGATCGCGGTGCGCCGTGACAAGGAAATGCAGGCCAATGCCGGGATGATCACGCTGCCGGTCGCAGTGATCAATCACGGCAACACCGTCAAGAACACCGAGTACGGTTTCCTCGCCAACATCTTCGCTGCGCGCGGCTACATGGTCGTGAGCCCGCAGCACGATCTGCCGACCGATCCTCCGATGGTCACCAAGCCCGGCGAGCTCTATGTCGGCCGGCTGCCGCAGATCCTGCGCGGCGTTGCCAACATCCATCTCGCCATGCAGGAGATGAAGAAGGTTCAGCCCAACGCCGACTACGCCAAGGTGACGATGGTCGGCCACTCCATGGGCGGCGACATCACGATGTATTTCGCCAAGCAATATCCGGATGAGGTCAAGAAGGTCGTCACGCTCGACAATCTGCGCGTGCCCTTCGTCACCGCCGGCAAGTTCAAGATCCTGTCGTTCCGCTCGCAGGATCCGCAGTTCAAGCCTGATTCAGGCGTAATCCCGACCGACGAGGAATGCGAGAAGGCGGGCATCCAGGTCGTGAAGACCGAATTTCAGCACAACGACATGCGTGACACCGGTCCGGATGTCGCCAAGAGCTCGATCCAGAGCATGCTGGATAAATTCCTGAGCGCGACTGACAGCGAGATCGCGCCGGTCGACACGCAATCGTCGCCGCCCAACATCCTCGAACCCGGCCCGGTCGCGCTGATGTCGCCTGCCAAGAGCTGACACCAAGAGCCGACATCGAGAGCCGACGCGCTCACCGATTGGACTGATTTCCAAAGCCTCCGCCGGCCTCCGCCCGCGGAGGCTTTGCACATTGACCGGGCTGTCCGCGCTGACCACATTAGCTGCTTACGCAGGGTCAAGGGATGTCGGGCCAACCCATCAAGCCGCGCGGCGGCGATGCCGTCTCGGCGCAAGCAGGCGGCGCGGTCCCGCAGACGGGAACGTCGACCGCGGAGGACATTGCCGCTTTCGTCGCCAAGGCGCGGGCGCTGTCACCCCATGCGCCGGGCGCGAAGGGGCGGCTGATCTTCGCATTGGACGCCACGATGAGCCGGCAGCCCACCTGGGACATGGCCTGCGCGCTTCAGGCCGACATGTTTCGCGAGACCGCGGCCCTCGGCAGTCTCGATATCCGGCTGGTCTATTATCGCGGCCTGAACGAGTGCCGCGCCACCGGGTGGATCTCCGACAGCACCAGGCTGGCGGCGTTGATGAGCAGGATCGATTGCCGGGGCGGGGACACCCAGATCGGCAAGGTGCTGAGCGAGGCGCGGCGCGAAGCGGTCGCGTCGGGCGTGCGCGCCGTCGTCTTCGTCGGCGATGCCATGGAGGAGAAGGTCGACGAGCTCTGCGTCAAGGCCGGCGAGCTCGGCATGCTCAAGGTCCCCGTGTTCGTGTTTCAGGAAGGTCATGACGCCGTCGCCGAACAGGCCTTTCGCGAGATCGCGCGCCTGACCGGCGGTGCCTGGTGCCGGTTCGATCCGGGCGCGGCGGCGCAGTTGCGCGAGTTGCTGCGGGCAGCAGCCGCCTATGCCGCCGGCGGTCGCGAGGCCTTGTTGAAACTGGCGAAGACTGCGAGCGGGGCGGCCAAGCTGATCGGCCAGATGAAGTAGCGCTCAGGCCGTTCTGGCGCGTGACGGCGTATGCCATGCATTTTGCCGCGATGGCGACTATATTCCCGATATGACCCTGATCGCCGGCGCCGTCGCTGTTATCACGCTTTACCTGCTGCTCCAGATGTTCCGCGCCGCCAACCCGGCGGCGCTGGCACGCGCCATCAGATTTGGTGGCGGCGTGCTGGCGCTGGCGGTCGCGGCATTCACGGGACTGCGGGGCGAGCTGGTGGTGGCGATCCCGCTCGGGTTTTTCGGCGCCGGGCTGCTGGGCTGGACGCCGCTGGCCAACGCCGGATTCGGTAATCTCGGCGGCCTGTTCGGCGGCGGTGCCGCGCCGGCGTCGGGACAGACCTCGCGCGTGCGCTCGCAATTTCTGGATATGCGGCTCGATCACGACACCGGCCAACTCGGCGGACAGATCGTCGCCGGGCCGCACGCCGGGCGCGATCTCGGCGAGTTCGACCTTCCGAGCCTGCTGGCGATGGTCCCGACCTTCGATGCCGAGAGCGTCGCCTTACTTGAAAGCTATTTGGACCGCCGGTTTCCCGCTTGGCGTCAGAACGCGCAGGGCGATGCGGCAGGGGGGCAGCGCCGCCCGGCGGCGAGCGGCAAAATGACGGCGGAGGAGGCCTATCAGATCCTTGGCCTGCAGCCGGGGGCGGGGCGTGACGACATCAGCCGGGCGCACAAATCCCTGATGAAGAAACTCCATCCCGACCAGGGGGGCTCGAACTACCTCGCTGCCCGTGTAAACGAGGCCAAGGATACTCTGCTTCGTACGCATAACGGCTAACTCCGGCACCACGCCACAAACGCCCGTACCGTGTGAGCTCCGCTTGCTCCGTTTGCCGTCGCCCCGATGCCCGCCATTGTCGGCGTGGTCGATCCCTTGGGCAAAGTTTTAACCGTAAATTCTTGACGAGAGGTTGTCGCGGAACAGCCTTGTCGAGACTGTGCTCGCATCAATACATCCCCAAAACGAAAATGCCCGCGCAGGGCGCGGGCATTTGGTCTGGAACGGTGTGGGAGATCAGTTGCGGACGGTGATGCAGGAGATCTCGGCGCGCTTCAGGGTGCGGCAGACAGCTTCCGCCTGGTCGCGCTCGAGGCCGGCGAAGCGGGCGCGGTAGAGCTTGCGATTGTCCTTGGCGACGACTTCGGTGAACGGATCAGCCTTGCTGAGCAGGCCGCGGGCCGAGCTGCGCGCGGCGTCGATACGCTGCTGGGCTTCGTTCTCGCTCTCGAGCGCGCCAACCTGGACGATCCAGCCGCTGTGGGTGACGACCGGCTTGGTGGTGGCGCTCATCTGGATCGGCGTCGGATCGGCGGAGGCAAGCTTCGGAGCGGCCGGAGCGGGCGCGGCGGCCGTTGCGGCCGGCAGCACCCCGAGGATCCCGTTCCCGGTGCCGAAGCCCGCCGGCTGCCGCGGCATCTCGGCGCGGGCCATCTCGGCCTTCGGCGTTTCCGGCTGGCTGACGATTTCGGGCTTGTTGATGAGATCGGCGCGGGCGACGACGGCGCCGGAGGTTTCCGCGACGTCGGATCGGGACGCAATCGCATTGGTGACCGGCGGGGCGACCTGGGTGGGGGAGGCGGAGGCGACCTTCACGGCACCGGCCTTGACCTGAACCGTCTTGACCCGAACCGGCTTCATCGGCTCGGACGAGCCGGGGATGATGGAGAGCGGCTGGCTCGAGATCACGCCGTTGGTGAGCGGCGCCGGCTCGATCTTGGATTCCGTCGCCCGAACCTCGGGTTTGGGCGGGGCCGGCGGCACCGCCGCCGTCGCAGCTGCCAGCGTCGACAGGCGCGCAGCGAGACGTGATTGGGCGGGTTCGGGGGCGGGGGCAGCGGCCTGAACCGGCGCAGCGGGCCGGACCGGAGCATCCGATGCGTCGGCGACCTCGATATTGGCGTCAGCGCCGTTACGCTCGGTGACCGCGACGACGGTGTGGGCGGTCGAGCCCTTCTCGAGATTCTCGGCGAGCAGGTTGCGCATGATGGCATCGCGCGAGCCGCCGCTGCGGCCGCCGAGCACGACGCCGATCAAATGGCGGTTGCCGCGGCGCATCGAGGTGACGAGGTTGAAGCCGGAGGCGCGGGTGTAGCCGGTCTTGATGCCGTCCACGCCCTCGACGCTGCCGAGCAGGTGATTGTGATTGCGGATCGACTGTCCGCGCCAGTTGAACGTGGAGGTCGCGAAATAGCGATAGTAGCGCGGGAAGCGCTCCTGGATGGCGCGGCCGAGCGTGGCCTGGTCGCGCGCGGTCGTGACCTGCTCGTCGTTGGGAAGGCCGTTGGCGTTGCGGTAGACGGTCTTGGACATGCCGAGCGCGCGGGCCTTGCGCGTCATCATCTGCGCGAAGTCGTCCTCGTCGCCGGCGATTGCTTCCGCGATCACCACGGCGGCGTCGTTGGCGGAGCGGGTGACGAGACCCTTGATCGCATCCTCGACACGGATGGTCTGGCCGGCACGCAGGTTCAGCTTGGTGGGGTCCTGGTCGGCAGCGTGCTGGGACACCGGCATCTCGGTGTCGAGCTTCATCTTGCCGGACTCGAGACGCTCGAACAGCAGATAGAGCGTCATGATCTTGGTCAGCGAGGCGGGATGGCGGATCCCGTCGGGGCTCGTTGCCTGCAGCACGGCGCCCGAATTGCCGTCGACAATGATCGACGCGAATTTCGGGCTGGAGCTCTCGGACACATCGCGCTGCACCCGGTGGTGCGCGTAGTGGCGCCGATGGCGCCGGGCCTCGGCGGCATCGGTGGTGAAGATGACTGCGGTGGTGACCGTCAGAAGCCCGAAAACGCCAACCCGCGCCAAGCGCGAGGAAGACAAGTTTTTACGAAGCATGGAACCCCGTCCCCGTTTCTCAACTGATCACCGGCTCGTGAGGCGAAATTGTGCCCAATGGACCGGGATCATTACCTGCTCAGGCTGTCCCTCCGCTGGTGTTCGCCGCGGGGGACGTTTGGCCTAAGCCGCTATTCTGGCTAAGGTGATGTTCTCAAACGGCTTTTGACCGCTTGCGAAAGCTGAACACGTCCAGGGAATCAGGGTAGGGGGCCGGGGTTTCCAAAAGCTTAAGGAACTATTGCGGGAAACCCCGGGAATCTCCACGAATTCAGTCTATTTTTGTGCGTCGCACAAAGATTCTTGACTTTTTTGTGCGTTGCACTAATTGTGGGCAGAGTCAGGGAGCCGGGGCTTCCCGACGAGAGCCAGGGAAAAGGATTCCGAAATGTTCAAGGTTGAAGACTTTCAGAACTACGGGAAAGAGCACTTCGAGCAGTACGTCGCCTCCGCGACCTCGGTGCAGCACGGCATCCAGGCGATCGCCAGCGCCTATGGCGACTATACGAAGAAGTCGTTCGAAGACACCAAGTCCTTCGTCGAGAAGCTTTCCGGCGTGAAGTCGCTGGACAAGGCTATGGAAGCGCAGACCGACTTCGCCCGTTCCGCCTACGAGACCTTCGTTGCGGAATCGCAGAAGATCGCCGGCCTCTACAGCGACCTCGCCAAGCAGGCGTTCAAGCCGGTCGAGACCATCGTGTCGAAGTTCACCCCGGCCGCCCAGTAATCCATTCAGGACTTCCTGGAATCGAAAAGCCCGGCTGAACCAGCCGGGCTTTTTGTTTGCGTGCGGTTTGTTTGCGTGCGGTCGTTCCCTCAGCGCGCGACGCGCAGCCTCGACAGCGAGGTGCCGATGTCCTTGAACACGGAGACGGTCTGGCTCGCCGACGTGACCAGATAGAATTTGTCGGTGCTGCTGGCGCAATATTGCAGCACGCTCGAGGTCGGATCGCTGCCGGTGTTCACCTGCACCGTGTAGATCGTGATGTTCTCGGCCTTGGCGTTGTCGCACAGCTTCTTCTGTCGCGCGTCGATCTGCGAAGCATTGCTGTACCAGCGGTTCTGCGTGTTCAGACCGTCGGAGAGCAGAACGATCGCGTCCTTGTAGGTGTAGTTCGGATCCTTGGCCGGCGCGTTCATGGGATTGCCGGTCGACAACGTCATCCAACCCCAGGCGAGGCCAATGCCCTGGTTGGTGTTTCCGGTCGGCTTCATGGCGTCGATGCGGCCCTTGAGTGAGCTCCAATAATAGCTCAGCGGCATGATCGGCTGCAGATAGGACGAGCTGCCGGGGTTGCAGTAGGAATACTGCTCGGCCGGGAAGAGGGTCCCTACATTGCCGCTCGTCGGCGTGGTGTTCTTGGTGTCGTAGTCCTGGTCGCGATCGACCACGCAGCCGGTCCAGCCGTTGTGGTTGGCCGGCACCCATTTCCACTTGCTGCAGTTCCAGTCGTTGCCCGCGGCGCAGGTCCAGTTGCCGTTGACGGAATCCCAATCGCTGAAATCGATCCAGTCCTTGTTGTAGTTGCTGGCGCCGACATTGACGTCCTTGGCGAACGGAACGATCGAGATGTAGACGTCGCCGGCCGCCTTCGCGAGCGTGCTGAGCTGATCGACCAGGTTCTTCGCGGCCGTCTGCATCGCCGGCATCTTGCCGTCCTGCGCCATGGAGCCGGTGTTGTCGAGGACCAGGGCCACGCGCATGCGCACGTTGCCCCAGGCGCTGGTGGACGTGGTGCCGATGTCGAGCGTCGGAAAGCCGGCGATCTTCATGAAGCTGGTCGTGTAGGTGCCAGTTCCGGTGAGCTGGATCGTGGAGCCCATGCTGGTGCTCGCCGTATAGGTGGCGGCGACGCTGACCGAGGGCAGGGTGGTGCCGGTATGCAGCGCGTTGAAATAGGCCTGCGCTTTCGTGCCGATCTGCGACGTGGTGATGGTGCCGGACGATAGATCCTTGGAGAGCATGAGGGCGGCGGAGTCGAGGGCCGCCTGCATCGACGTGCGGGCCTGGACGGCGCGGCTGTAATCCACCGCGGCACCGACCATGCTCAGAACCGGGACCAGCGCGATCGCGAAGATCACGGCGATATTGCCTTGCTCGGCCGCTGCGAAGCGGGCGAGCCGTCGGCCGATCTGTCTGAAAAGCGGCGAGCGAAACATGGCGGTCCCCGAAATCCGGTTGTCTGCCCGATTTCGCGCCACGCGTTTGAATGCTTGGTAAATTGCACCGTAGAAGTCCGGGGTATCCCGAGCGAAAGGTCGCAATCGCGTAAAATGGCCGGGTTCCTGGTCAATATGGTCTTACCGGCGCCGCGGAAATTTTTGTCAAATCGGTCCGGGTTGATTAACCTTGGGCAGATCGCCCGGACCGGGAATCAGGACTGCCGTGGCCGCATCCGCCGGACTTCTGTGCGCTTGCGGCGAGCCTGGGGCAGGCCCATATTGCTGGCGAACGATCCGGTTTGGACCGGATTTGTCGGGAGCGGCGATCCAACAAGGCGGCGCGCCTGCGCCAGGCTCCGAAGGGCGGGGTCGCGCGGTAACCGCCATTCGCTTCCGTGGGGAATTTGAACGCCTGAGCCATGCCGCAATTGACTTCCAGACTCGAACTGTCCGCGCCAGCCGCTGCCTACGCTCCTCGCATGAGCAATGACGAGAACCGTTCGGGTACCCCCTCGGGTCCGAACACGTCGGTCATCACCAAGGTCAAGCCCAAGACCAAGCGGCCGAACCTCTACCGCGTGCTGATCCTGAACGACGACTACACGCCGATGGAGTTCGTGGTCCACGTGCTGGAGAAGTTCTTCAACAAGGACATCGAGGCCGCGACCAAGATCATGCTGCATGTCCACCATCATGGCATCGGGGAGTGTGGCGTGTTCACCTACGAGATCGCCGAGACCAAGGTGACGCAGGTGATGGATTTCGCGCGCAAGCACCAGCATCCTCTGCAATGCGTGATGGAAAAGAAGTAGTCGCCGGTCGCGTTCTCTGGGGGCTGTTTAGAGTGGTTCTGTTCGTGCGCTGTGTGATGGCAGCACGTCTAGTTGCGTGATCCCAAGATCATCGGCGCCAGCGCCAAGCCCGCCCAGTCAAGCCTGCCCAAATGGGTAGTTCTGCCCAAACCGGAACGGGTCTTGCATCGAAAATACCGCGGGCGTGTCGCTGCCTGAGTCGCGGAACCGGTCTTTCGCCGCGGTCTTGTATAACTATATGTGACAAAGGTTGTTGTTGCCTGACCGGGCGATGGCGATCATGATGGTGGGGGCCATAGAGGACGCGAATGCCGACTTTTTCCCAAAGCCTTGAACAATCCCTGCATCGTGCACTGGCGATCGCAAACGAGCGTCATCACCAATACGCGACGCTCGAGCATCTGTTGCTCTCCTTGATCGACGATTCCGATGCAGCCGCCGTCATGCGCGCCTGTAGCGTCGATCTCGACAAGCTCCGCACGAGCCTTGTCAATTATCTTGAAACCGAATTCGAGAATCTGGTGACCGATGGCGCCGACGACGCCAAGCCGACCGCCGGCTTCCAGCGCGTGATCCAGCGGGCGGTGATCCACGTACAGTCCTCCGGTCGTGAAGAGGTGACCGGCGCCAACGTGCTGATCGCGATCTTCGCCGAGCGCGAGAGCCACGCCGCGTATTTCCTGCAGGAGCAGGACATGACGCGCTACGACGCGGTCAACTACATCAGCCACGGCATCGCCAAGCGGCCGGGCGTGTCCGAAGCGCGCCCCGTTCGCGGTGTCGACGAGGAGACCGAGGCCAAGGGCAACGAGGACGCCAAGAAGAAGGGCGAGGCGCTCGAGACCTATTGCGTCAATCTCAACAAGAAGGCGCGCGACGGCAAGATCGATCCGGTGATCGGACGTAATTCCGAAATCAACCGCGCGATCCAGGTGCTGTGCCGCCGCCAGAAGAACAACCCGTTGTTCGTCGGCGAAGCCGGCGTCGGCAAGACCGCGATCGCGGAGGGCCTCGCCAAGCGTATCGTCGACAGCGAAGTGCCGGAAGTTCTGGCGGCCGCCACCGTGTTCTCGCTCGACATGGGCACGTTGCTCGCGGGCACGCGCTATCGCGGCGACTTCGAAGAACGCCTGAAGCAGGTGCTGAAGGAGCTCGAAGCACATCCCAACGCCATCCTGTTCATCGACGAGATCCACACCGTGATCGGTGCGGGCGCGACGTCGGGCGGGGCGATGGATGCCTCGAACCTGCTCAAGCCCGCGCTGGCCTCGGGCACGATCCGCTGCATGGGCTCGACCACCTACAAGGAATACCGTCAGCACTTCGAGAAGGATCGCGCGCTGGTGCGGCGCTTCCAGAAGATCGACATCAACGAGCCCACGGTCGAGGACGCTATCGCGATCCTCAAGGGCCTCAAGCCGTATTTCGAGGACTACCACCGGCTGAAGTACACCAATGAGGCGATCGAGGCCGCGGTGCAGCTCTCCTCGCGCTACATCCACGACCGCAAGCTGCCGGACAAGGCGATCGACGTGATCGACGAATCCGGCGCGGCGCAAATGCTGTTGGCCGAGAACAAGCGCAAGAAGACCATCGGCATCAAGGAGATCGAGACCACGATCGCCTCGATGGCGCGGATCCCGCCGAAGAGCGTGTCGAAGGACGATGCCGAGGTGCTCAAGCATCTCGAGACGACCCTGAAGCGCACCGTGTTCGGTCAGGACAAGGCGATCGAGTCGCTCGCCGCTTCGATCAAGCTGGCGCGCGCCGGCCTGCGTGAGCCGGAGAAGCCGATCGGCTGCTATTTGTTCTCAGGGCCCACCGGCGTCGGCAAGACCGAGGTCGCCAAGCAGCTCGCGGCAAGCCTCGGCGTCGAGCTGCTGCGCTTCGACATGTCCGAATACATGGAGCGGCACACCGTGTCGCGCCTGATCGGCGCGCCTCCCGGCTATGTCGGCTTCGACCAGGGCGGCCTTTTGACGGACGGCGTCGACCAGCATCCGCATTGCGTGGTGCTGCTCGACGAAATCGAGAAGGCGCATCCTGATCTCTACAACGTGCTGCTGCAGATCATGGATCACGGCCGGCTCACCGACCACAACGGCAAGCAGGTCAATTTTCGCAATGTGATCCTGATCATGACCACGAACGCGGGTGCTTCCGATCTCGCCAAGCAGGCGTTCGGCTTCACGCGCTCCAAGCGGGAAGGCGACGACCACGAGGCGATCAACCGGCAGTTCGCGCCGGAGTTCCGCAACCGCCTCGATGCCATCGTCTCGTTCGGCCATCTCAGCGTCGAGGTGATCGGCACGGTCGTGGAGAAGTTCGTGCTGCAGCTCGAAGCCCAACTCGGCGACCGCGACGTCACCATCGAGCTGTCCGAGCCCGCCAAGGCCTGGCTGGTCCAGCACGGTTACGACGAGCAGATGGGCGCGCGTCCCATGGCCCGCGTGATCCAGGAGCACATCAAGAAGCCGCTGGCCGACGAGGTGCTGTTCGGCAAGCTGAAGGGCGGCGGCCATGTTCGCGTCGTTCTCGTCAAGGACGAGACGGACGAGACCAAGGAGAAGATCGGCTTCGAGTTCGTCGAGGGGCCGGTCACGCCGAAGCAGGAAAAGCTGCCCGGCGCCCGCAAGCGGCCGCCAGGCAAGTCCAAGCCGGGCGGTCCCGGCGGCTCGAAGGGGCCGACCTCCAAGGGGCCGCTGGTCAAGGCTTGACGGCGAGTGATGAAATCGAAAAGGCCGGCTGCGAAGCCGGCCTTTTTGTTTGTGGCGGGAAACAGCGACCTTGTGGCGAGGCTGACGCAAATAGTAGCCTTAGGTAGCAATGCCCAAGGATTCCCGCGATCTCATCAAGGAATTGGAAGCTGCCGGCTGGCGATATGTCGGAGCGACGGGAAGTCACCATCACTTTAAGCATCCGGTCAGACCGGGTAAGGTGACGGTACCGCATCCCAAGCGGGACTTGCATCCAAAGACTGTTCGCTCGATCTATAAGCAGGCAGGAATGAAGGAGCCAAGGTGAGTACGAGCGCAGGCTATATTGCCCTCGTCCACAAGGACGACAATACGAGCTATGGCGTCAGTTTTCCCGATGTTCCGGGGTGCATCTCGGCAGGGGACTCGTTCAGTGATGCGCTCAGGAACGCCTCCGAGGCGCTGGCGGGACACCTTCGGCTCATGGAAGCGGACGGCGACGCCATCCCTGCGGCGAGGAGCTTGGAAGACCTGAAGAAAGATCAGGACTTTCTCGACGATGCGGCGGACGCCATCGTTGCCGTCGTCGCACCCGAAACCCAGGAGGTGACGACTGTTCGGTTTGAAGGGCAGACGACGTTGATCAAGGAAGTCGCGTACGAAAGTATTCGCCGCGAGCTGTTGATCACGTTTTCCTCGGGGCGACGATACGTGTACGACAACGTTCCTGCCGAGCTCGTCGAGGCGCTCAAGGCCTCGGTCTCAAAGACGCCCTTCTTTGATCGCGAAATTCGTGAGCGATTTCCCCATCGGGAGTTCGACGAGCGGTTTCTGATTGCCGCGAGTGAAGGGTAGCCAAAGCTTCCGGCGCGTGCCTTGGCTGCCTCGCCCACCTGAATTTGGGTGCGCGGAGCGGCCCTAGGTCCCGGCCTCTGGCGCGGCCGCCGGGGGACGCGGCTTCTTCGGCGCGGCTGGTCGCGCGCTACGCGGAGGGGCCGACGGCTGCATCGTCACGATGACCGGATTGGGCTTGTGATCGGTGGCTGCCCCGGTCGCGGCATCGACACCCATGCCGATGACACCGCCGGCGAGGAGGTTGCCGGCGAAGCCGGCGGCGCCCGTGCCCGACACTTCTTTGGTGAGTTGCACCGTCTGGGATTGATAACCTTCCTTTTCGAAGGTGATCGTGATGTCGGCGCTACGCTTGGCGACGATGGCGCAAGGTGTTGTGCAGGTTGTCGGCACCTCAAGCCCCGTGACCACGGCCTCCACACCGGAAGGTGACGATGAGATGCTGATATTCTCGGTCGTGCCGCGCGTGACGGACGCGCAGCCGCCCAGCATGACGCTGAGCGCCATTATTCCCACTAAACGCATGAAATGCCCCTAATTCCCCGCGACAATGAAGCGCAACCGGAGCGCGAGGGCAAGGGGTCATTGGTCCGAATAGTTAAGCCACGCAGGGGTTGTGCACGAAAACAGCGGGTACCCGGACGTGGGCCCTTGCTACTCGCCGCGCAGGCGCTGATCGTCCTGGACGCGGACGTGCTCGGCGCCGCGCGCGCCGGCCGGCGACAGCCGCAGCATGCTCAGAACGGCGCCGCAGAGTGCAAAGCCGACGCCGGCAAGCAGCGCCAGCCGGGTGCCCTCAACCGGATACCGTCCGAGCAGCAACGCCACCAGTGCGGCGCCGGTGGTCTGGCCGAGCAGGCGCGCCGTGCCCAGCATGCCGCTGGCGCCGCCGGCGCGCTCGCGCGGGGCGGCTGCGATCATGGTGCGGTTGTTGGGGGTCTGGAACAGGCCGAAGCCGGCGCCCGCCAGCGCCATGCGCCAGATCACGTCGAACGGCGTCGGGTTCGCAGGCAGGAAGGCGAGCGCCGCCAGGCCGCAGGCGAACAGCGTGAGTCCGATGCCGCCGAGCAGGCCGGCCGGATACCGCTCGACCAGGCGGCCGGCGAGCGGCGCCGCGAACGCCACGGCGATCGGCCACGGCGTGATCAGGAGGCCCATATGCACCGCCGAATAGCCGAAGCGGCTCTGGAGGTAGAACGGGATCGCGACGAAGGCGAGCATCTGCCCGCAGAACGAGGCGATCGAGGTCGCGATCGACAGCGCGAAGACGGGAATGCGCAACAGGTCGACCGGCAGCAGCGGCGAGGTCATGTGGGTTTCGCGCCAGATCAGCAGCGCACCGGCGACGAGGGCGACGGCGAACTGCACGAGGCACGTGATGGCGGCCTCGCCATGGCCGACGCTGTCGACCGCGGCGATGCCGACACCGAACGTGATCGCGGACAGCCCCGCGCTCTGCCAGTCGAACGAACGGCTGGCGGGCTTGGTGTGCGGCAGGCTGCGTAAGCCGATCAGCAAGGTCACCGCGCCGAGCGGCACGTTGATGGCGAACAGCCAGGGCCAACTTCCGACCGCGAGGATGCCAGCGGCGAGCGTCGGGCCGACCGCCGCGGAGAAAGCGACGACGAGCGCATTGAGCCCGATGCCGCGGCCGAGCTGGCTGCGCGGATAGGTGAAGCGCACCAGCGCCGCGTTGACGCTCATGATGCCGGCCGCACCAAAGCCCTGGAGGATGCGCGCGATCGTCAGCAGCGGCAGCGTATGCGCCAGCGCGCAGAAGGCTGAGGCCAGCGTGAACAGAACGAGCCCGACCAGATAGACGCGGCGATAGCCGACGATCTCGCCGAGCGAGGCCAGCGGCAGCAGCGAGATCGTGATCGCGAGCTGGTAGCCGTTGACGATCCAGATCGAGAAGGCCGGACTGGCGTCGAGGTCGGCCGCGATCGTCGGCAGCGCGACATTGGCGATGGCGCTGTCGACGACCGCCATGATGATGCCGAGCGCAATCGTCAGCACCGCCTGGTTGCGCTGCGGCTGCGGCAGGCCGTCGGCATGCTCGATGGGGGCGGACGACATGTTGGCGAGCTTGATTCGAGCCGTGATTCATCTCCGAATAGGGAATTGCCGGATCGACGGCAACCCGTCAGGATACCGGCAGTTCCCGTAGCGGGCGCGCGAACATGGATCGGGACGGCGTCCCCAGCCCTACCAGCGCGCTGTCGACTTTCCGAAGACGTAAAGTGCGATGAGGCCGAACGTCACGGCCGTCGAGGAGATGAGGACGGCGCGATCCCAGTCGATCCGCTGCCGCTCGGCGCGGTTGAAATTGAGCACCATGAACAGGGCCTTCATGGCAAATCGGCGCATCGGGGGCCTCGCGACGGCCGCAGAATGTCACAGCCGACGCGAGCGGGCTTGATGCAGCTCAAGCGTCCTAAACCGCCGGCGGATTGCGGTCGGTGAAGGTCGTGCGCTGGTGCCAGTAGGGATAGGGCAGCGTCACCTTGCTCGCTGCGTCGAGCTTTGTGACCTGGTCCTTGGTGAGCGACCAGCCGACAGCGCCAAGATTCTCGCGCAGCTGCGCCTCGTTGCGCGCGCCGATGATCAGCGTCGCGACCGTGGGGCGCTGCAGCAGCCAGTTCAGCGCGATCTGCGACACGCTCTTGCCCGTTTCCTTCGCGACCTCGTCGAT
The DNA here is from genome assembly GCF_001590795.1 of Bradyrhizobium sp. AT1. Classification (GTDB taxonomy): domain Bacteria; phylum Pseudomonadota; class Alphaproteobacteria; order Rhizobiales; family Xanthobacteraceae; genus Bradyrhizobium. The sequence continues at coordinate 1,326,506 of NZ_JXDL01000001.1, read as the reverse complement.
GGCGTCGACGACGCGATAGACGTGCTCGTCCGGCACCGGTGGGCCGAAGTCGGCGGTCTTCGGCAGGCGGCTGACCTCGGGCTTCGGCTGGCCGCGCCGGATCTTGCCGGTGAGGCGCCCCCAGCCGAGCGGCGACCAGACCACGGCGCCCAGCCCCTGGTCGAGGCCGAGCGGCATCAGCTCCCATTCGTAGTCGCGTCCGATCAGCGAATAATAGGTCTGGTTGGCGACGTAGCGCGGGAAGCCGTGCTTGTCGGCAACGGAGAGCGATTTCATCAGGTGCCAGCCCGAGAAATTCGAAACGCCGACGTAGCGGATCTTGCCGGCGCGCACGAGCACATCGAGCGTCGAGAGCACCTCTTCGGGCGGGGTGAAGGCGTCGAAGCCGTGAAGCTGGAACAGGTCGATGTAGTCGGTGCCGAGCCGACCGAGCGAAGCGTCGACGGCGGCGAGCAGATGCTGCCGCGACGAGCCGATGTCGTTGGGGCCGTCGCCGAAGCGGAAGGTGGCCTTGGTCGAGACCAGAACCTTGTCGCGACGGCCCTTGATGGCTTCGCCGAGCACGCGCTCGGACTCGCCGAGCGAATAGACGTCAGCGGTATCGAACATCGACACGCCAGCCTCGAGGCAGATGTCCAGCAAACGTCTCGCCTCGGTCGCATCTGTCGTTCCCCACGCCGCGAGACGGCCGACGCCGCCGAACGTGCCGGTGCCAAGACTCAAGGCGGGCACCATGAGGCCTGATCGGCCCAAGCGTCGGTGTTCCATCGATATGCTCCTCGGCTGAGTGCTGATTGTTCGTTGCGGTTTTAGCGGCGAAGTTAGCGCAAGCATGATCGTCGTACCATCGCCCGCGCACATGGCGGCTCTGCTTTGCGAGGTGCGCGCTCGTTACATCAGTGTCGCCTGCAGATTCGCAGCCGTAATCTTTGCGCGCAGCCAGGTCTCGAACGCGCCGACATGGCTGCGGCCTTTGGTTTCGACAGACCTCACCAGATAATAGGACACCGTCTCGACTTCGAACTTGGACTGGCGGAACGGCGCAATCAATGTGCCATTCGCGAGCTCCTCGGCGGCAAGGATCTCGCTTTCGAGAACGACGCCGAGACCTTCGGCGGCTGCATCGATCGCCATGGTGGACCGGTCAAACCACAATTCGTGGCGTGCCTTGATGGTCGATCCGGTGACCTTGCGCAGGTAGTCGGTCCAGGTCAACGCGTTCGAGGAGTGGATCAGGGTTGCGCGGGCGAGATCAGCAGGCTCGCGAAGCCCGAGTTGCTCGATTAGTTGCGGGCTGCACAGCGGACGCAGACGTTCGGCCAACAGCGGCTCGACCTGCCTGCCGTCGAGAGTGGGAGGGCGACCATAGGCAATGGCAAGATCGAAGCGAATGGTCTCGAGATCGCGCAAGTCCGAGATGGTCGACAGCCTGATGCCGATCTCCCGATGCAGACCGATGAAATCTCCGATCCGTGGCTGAAGCCATTTGGCGGCGAAGCTCGGGCCACTCGCGATGAAGAGATGATCGCGCTGCGATTGCGGCGCCACCAGCCGTGTCGCGCCGATGATCGTTCCGAACGCGCGCTCGATCTCGCTGGCATAGAGGCGGCCGGCATTGGTGAGCACCGCGCGACCGGCGTGCCGGGAAAACACGCGCACGCCGAGGAAATCCTCGAGGTTCTGGATGTGATGGCTGATCGCCGATGGCGTTACGCTCAGCTCGTCGGCGGCGCGGCTGAAGCTGCCGTGGCGCGCGGCCGCTTCGAACGCCGATAGCGCCTTGAGCGGCGGCATTCTCGGCCGCTCCGTTGACTCCAGCTCATCGGCTGCTGAGTTTTTTGAACTGGCGCCCATTATGCCTGCCCGTTACCAATTGCCGTGTTGCTCAGGCAATTTTCGTACCGCAAACCTCCTGATGCAACAGCTTCCTACCCCAAAACCGCCCAGAGACCGGCGAGCGCAATCCGCGTCGCGGCGCCGCCCAGCCGTGCGGCCGACGTCGCTCGCCCCGAGGAGACCAAATGACTTCATCGCTGAAACAGGCCGCCGACGAATTCATGGTCCGGTACGGCGGAGACGTGTTCCCGAACCTCTTCACTTCGGCGAAGGGGACGATCGTTACTGACAGCGACGGGCGCGACTATCTCGATTTCACCTCCGGCCAGATGTGTGCCACGATCGGCCACAACCATCCCGCCATTGTCGCGGCTGTGGAGCAGGCCGGCAAGAAGGCGTTCCACCTCTTCAGCGGAATGATCCCCGAAGTCGTGGCCGAGCTTGCTCAGGTGCTCGCCAAGGACTGGTTGCCCGGCGATCTCAAGCGCTCGATCTTCATCAACACCGGCTCGGAGGCGACAGAAGTCGCGCTCCGAATGGCCAAGATGTACACCGGCGGCTACGAGGTGCTTGTCCTCGGCGGCTCCTGGCACGGCATCACCGGCGGTGCCGCCTCGGTCTCCATGGCGAGCGACCGCAAGGGCTACGGAGTGCCGCCTCCCGGCGTATTCGTGATCCCGGAGCCCAACGCTTACCGGCCCTATATCGACAAGGGAAGCGAGGAGGCTTCCGCCCTCGCCAACCTCGAGTTGGCGTTGAAAATGTTCGACATGCAGTCAAGCGGGCGAGGGGCGGCGATCATCGCCGAGCCCGTGATCAGTGCCGGCGGCGTGCTGGTGCCGCCGAAAGCCTTCATGGAAGCGTTGCGCAAGGCCGCCGATGAGCGCGGCATGCTGCTGATCTTCGACGAGGCCCAGACCGCGTTTGGGCGCATCGGGAAGAAGACCGGGGCCGAATATTTCGGCGTCGTGCCCGACATCATGACCATGTCGAAGACGCTCGGCGGAGGGCTTCCGCTTGCGGCAGTGTCGACCACGGAGCCGATCGAGAGCAAGCTCTATGCGGATCATTTCACCTACTACACCAGCCACGTCTCCGATCCTCTCCTGGCGGAGGTCGGGCTCGCGGTGCTGCGCGTGATCACCGCGGAGAAGCTCGTCGAACGCGCCAATGTCATGGGCGCCTATCTGCGCGGCCGGTTCGAGGGCCTTCAGCAGAAATACGAGCAGATTGGCGACATCAGGGGGATGGGACTTCTGCTCGGCGTCGAGCTGGTCGTCGACCGCAACAGCCGGCGCGCGGCCCATCAGCTTGGTGCGCTGACAACGAAGAAGTGCTTCGAGTATGGGCTCAGCATGAACATCCGCCGCCGCCCCGAGCGCGGATCGGTCTGGCGCATCGCACCGCCCCTGACCGTCTCGACCGACGAGATCGACCGTGCTGTCGACATCCTGGACCGTTCCTTGAGGGAAAGCCTCGACGAGCTTGCGCAAAATCCCGCTGCCTAAGTAACAGCCCGGAGGCTGACATGATCTGCAAACACGCGCCCACGCTCGCCATTGCCGCTCTCTCGCTTGCGCTATTGGATATTCCGGTAGCGCAAGCGGCTAGCCAGACTCTCGAGAAAATCAAGGAGGTCGGAAAGGTCACGTTCGGCTATCGTGAGGCCTCGATCCCGTTTGCCTATCTAGGGGCCGATCAGAAGCCGGCCGGGCTCTCGCTTGATCTCTGCTCCGCAGTGGCCGACAAGATCAAGGCCGTGTTGAACAGGTCCGCGCTGCAAATTGACTATGTGCCGGTGAATGCGTCCAATCGTATTCCGCTGCTTCAGAACGGTACCATCGACGTCGAATGCGGCAGCACGACCAACACCGCCGAACGGCAGAAGCAGGTCTCCTTCTCCATCGCGACCTATGTGGCGTCGCCGCGCTGGCTGGTGCTTGCCTCGTCTCGTCTGACGGAGCCGAAAGAACTTGACGGACAGACGGTCGTCATCACGCAGGGCTCGCTGAACTTTGGTGTCGTCAGGAAATTTCTCGACGACCAGAGACTGAACGTGACGATAGTTCAGGCCAAGGATCATGCCGAGTCGCTTCTCATGCTTGGCACAGGCCGGGCCGCGGCGTGGTTCGAGGACGACATTTTGGTCGCCGGGCTCGTCGCAAACGCACCCGATCCCAAGTCGTTCCGGATGCTGGCGACGACCTATGCGCCGTCCTATTACGGGCTGATGACCCGCAGCGAGGATCCCGAGTTCAAGATGCTCGTGGACGCCGCGATCAAGGAGAAGATGGCCTCCGGCGAATTCGACCGCCTCTACGTCAAGTGGTTCGAATCGCCGATTCCCCCGAGAGGACAGAACCTCGAGCTTCCCATGAGCAAAGCGATGAAGGCGCGCGTGACCTCTCCCAGCGACGCGCTGGTGCCTTGAAGCGAGAGGGCAGGCGGCTTCACCATCACGTGCCTGCCGCGGCTGGAGCATGATGGTGCGGCTAAGAAACCTCTCTCGACGCTAGCCCACGCAATGGCCGAGCAATTCGGAATGTGCGGCGCAGATGTGATGCGCGCCGGCGTCCCTGAGCTCGGCCTCGCTGCCATAACCATAGAGCACGCCGATCGCGGTCATGCCGTTGGTGCGGGCGCCAATGACGTCGTGGCTGCGGTCGCCGATCATGATCGAGCTGCGGGCATCGATCTTGGTCTCGTCCAGCGCGTAGCGCAGCAGGTCGCGCTTGTCGACGCGCGTGCCGTCGAGCTCGGAGCCGAACACGCGCTCGAAATACGGCTTCAGGCCAAAATGATCGACGATCCGGGTGGCGTAGACCACGGGTTTGCTGGTGGCGACGAACATGCGCTGGTTGGTCGCGGCGATCGTCGTCAGCGTATCCACGATGCCGGCATAGGCTTCGTTCTCGAACAGGCCGATATCGCTGAAGCGTTCGCGATAGAGCAGCAGCGCGCGGTCGGCGAGTTCGTCGGTTCCGGTGAGCTTCTTCAGGCTCGCATGCAGCGGCGGCCCGATGCACCAGGTCAGCTCGTCCTCGCTCGGCACCGCGACGTCCAGCCGCGCCAGCGCGTATTGGATCGAGCGCGTGATCCCCGGCTTCGGGTTGGTCAGCGTGCCGTCGAGATCAAAGAAGATTGTAACCATCAGGGTAGGCCCAGGTTGAGAGCGCCGCCCCGTTGCGCGGGCGTGACGCATATGTGCGAATTGGCGGCTCCGAGTTCCTGCCACGTGTTTGAACATCGCGACAAGTCTGAAGAAGTGCCGCCCAGAGCGACGAAAGGTGGCATGACGTAACCGAGGCGGGCAAGCGGCGCAACTCTGGACCTCCAGTGGCCCTTTACGCCGACGTCGGGGGCTCGCTGACGTCGTACGGCACTTTAAAAGCTCGCTATTCGCAGAACCAAAGCGTAGGGTAACTGCATCACCGCCCTTCCCACGGCTTCCATCGGTGACTGAGGGTCACGAGCGCTCCCGCCGACTGAGGAGGAGGGTGCATGCCTCGATTTCGCCTGGCCGATTGGATCGTGCCGCCGGTGATGGTGCCGCTGTTTCTCGTGCTCCTGATAGCGGCGGCGGCTCTCCTGCATGGATAGGCCGCCACAACTGCAATATCTGGTTAGCGGTCGCGATCAAAGCGGCTATGTCAGCTTGAGCCGTGACACAACCAGTGCTGCCCTGAAGAAGGCGCGGGAACTTTTGCAGGAAGGCTATCTCGATGTGCGGATATGCACACCACAAGGCCGGCTGCTGCTCTCTGACGAGTTCGATGGGTTCGAGACATGAGAACCCTCCTGGTCGCATTGGCGTTCGGCACGTTCGCGCAAGGTACGTTCGCACAAGGCGCGCTCGCCGCTGAATCCGATTGTCGCGCAATCGAAAGCTCGAGCGGACGGCTCGCCTGTTACGACGCCGCGTTTCCTCCGATATTGAAGAAGCCCAGTGCCGTGGAGAACGACGCATTCCGGCCGCCTTACAAGGACCCGTTCGTTGCAGAAGAGGCTCGAACCGCGGCGAAGCTGAAGAACATCTGCCGCGGTTGTTGACGTCTATTAACCAAGCAGCGCGGTCTTGGCAGACGGCCGATGGCGCGAACAGGCGCCGTGAACAGGAGGATCTCCCATGCCCGAGTCGGACAACAGATGACCATCGAGCATGCCTCGGTAGAGATCGCTCGCAAACCCTGGGGCCGGCTCGATTTGCGACCCTGGAGCAGCATCGACGCGTCGACTGATCCGGTCGGAGAGTTGTGGCTCGAGCGGACGGACAAGAGCGCGCCCAACCCGGCACTCTTGCTCAAGCTGCTGTTCACCAGCCAGCCCTTGTCGATCCAGGTTCATCCAAATGATGCATTCGCGCGCTCCATCGGCTTGCCGAACGGGAAAACTGAAGCGTGGTACATCCTTTCGGCGCTGCCGGGCGCGCGGATTGCGTTGGGATTGAATCGGCATCTCACGCCGCAGGCGCTGCGCGAAGCGATCGGGGACGGCTCGATTGCGGACCTCGTACAATGGCGTCCAGTGGCGCAAGGCGACGTCATCTTCGTTCCCGGCGGTACGATCCACGCCATCGGCGCCGATATCGTGCTCGCCGAAATCCAGCAGCGGAGCGACACGACGTTTCGCCTGTTCGATTTTGGCCGGCATCGCGAATTGCACGGGGACAGCGTCGTGGCCGCCTCCGAAGCCGGGCCACCTCCGACACAACCGCCTCCGCGACGCCTCACCGATGCGCGACTGGTTTTGGTCGCGAGTTCGCATTTCGTGTTCGAGCGGATCGACCTTCAGGCGAATTCGCTTTGGGGACTCCAGACTGATCGGGAAGCCTGGATTTTCGTGATCGAGGGGGAGGGACGCATCGGACGGGCAAATGCAACAGTCGGGGACGCAATCTTCATTGAATCCGATAGCGCCGGCATCGACGTTGGCTCGAGCGGGATGAGCATCCTGATCGCCTATCCGGGACCGGATCCAATTGCATCCTTGTTGCAAGATTGCAGCGAACGCATGACGAAACCCACCGACGCTCTCTCCGGCAGTGAAATCATCGAGGTGCTGACATGACGCCGCTCCGCCGTATCGCCGTCATCGGCAACTCGTTGCCTCGCCGGTGCGGAATTGCGACCTATACGACCGACCTGAAGAACGCGATATCGATTGCGCGCCCGGACCTGGAGGCTTGCATCGTGGCGATGACCGATCGCGGCCAGACCTATGATTATCCTCCGGCGGTCGCTTTCCAGATCGGGGATAACAATATCGAAGACTACATGCGTGCCGCGGATTTCCTCAATGCGGGTCAGTTCGACACCGTGTGCCTGCAGCACGAGTTTGGCATTTTCGGCGGTGAAGCCGGGGCCCACATCCTGGTGCTGCTGTCTCGCCTTGCCATGCCGGTGGTGACGACGTTCCATACGGTGCTGGCCAAACCGTCACCCGCGCAACGGACGGTCATGGAGCGCATCGTCGATGCGTCGTCGAAGGTCGTGGTGATGGCCCACAAGGGCCGCGAGTTGCTGCACGACGTCTATCTGGTGCCCGACGACAAGATCGAGGTCATCCCCCACGGCATTCCCGATGTCGCCTTTGTCGAGCCCGATGCTGCGAAGGCCAGGCTCGGATTTGAGCAAAAATCAGTGATCCTGACGTTCGGCCTGCTGTCGCCCAACAAAGGCATCGACGTGATGATCGATGCGATGCCTTCGATTCTGAGGCGCTGCGAGAACGCCGTGTACGTCGTGCTCGGCGCGACGCACCCCAACCTGGTTCGGAACGAGGGCGAAGCCTATCGCGAAGGCCTGATGGCGCGGGTCCGTGAACTCGGAATAGACGATCACGTCGTGTTCCTCGACCGGTTCGCCGATTTGGCGACGCTGCTCGAGTTCATCTCGATGTGCGACGTCTATGTCACGCCTTATCTCAACGAGGCTCAGATGACGTCGGGCACCCTGGCCTACAGTTTTGGAATGGGGAAGCCGGTTGTCTCGACGCCATATTGGCACGCACGCGAGCTGCTTGCTGACGAGTGCGGAGTTCTGGTGCCGTTCGGCGACGCTGCAGCGATCGGCAGCGAGATCGCCAACCTGCTGACCGACGCCGCCCGCCGGCAGGCGATGTCTCGGCGTGCCTATGCGGCGAGCCGGACGATGACATGGGAGCGGGTCGCTGAGCGCTACGCGGCGGTCTTCGAGAATGCACGGCAGGGACACAGGTTGAAGGTCTTCGTGCGCTCCGACGTGGGCGCGCAGGAACCACGTAGTCCCGCGCCGCCCGATATGCAGATCGGCTACTTTCTATCGATGTGCGACGATGTCGGCCTGTTCCAACATGCGGTGCATTCGGTGCCCGATCGCGCGCACGGCTATTGCGTCGATGACAACGCGCGAGCGTTGCTTCTGGCCTGCGCTCTCAATGGTCCGGGCGAACGGCCGCTGCCGGATGTCCTGACGACCCGATTTGCAGCCTTCGTGCAGCATGCCTGGAATCCCGACACCAGGCAGTTTCGCAACTTCATGGGCTTCGATCGAACCTGGCTCGAGGACAGGGGCTCCGAAGACAGTCACGGACGGACGCTATGGGCGTTGGGTGAGGCCGCGCGCAGAGACGCGAGCCCGGCCCGGCGCCTGTGGGCTGCTGCCTTGTTCGCCCAGGCATTGTCGATCGCGGAGAGCTTCCGCTCGCCCCGTGCGTGGGCGTTCATGCTGCTGGGTCTGGACGCTTATTGCGCCGTAGCGCCGGACGATGTTCACGCCAGGGAAGTCCGGCATTCCCTGGCCGACAGGTTGATATCCTGCCTGGCGTCGGTCGAGACGCCGGATTGGATATGGTTCGAGGAAGGGCTGGCCTACGAGAACGCGCGATTGCCGCAGGCCCTCATCCTCACGGGTATGGCGACACAGATGCCTCGATATCTCGATGCCGGATTGAGGTCTTTGCGCTGGCTCATGACGCAGCAGACGTCCGCGGCGGGCTATTTCCGGCCGGTCGGTACCGCTGGCTTCGGAGAGCAGCGACAGCCCCCCCGTGCCTTCGATCAGCAGCCGGTGGAGGCAACGGCGACGATTGCCGCATGTCTGGCCGCGTGGCGTGGCGACGGCGATGCCGAATGGAAAGCCATGGCCATGCGGGCCTTCGCCTGGTTTCTTGGCAGGAACGACCTCTCGGTGGCGCTGGTTGATCCGATCACCGGCAGTTGCCGCGATGGATTGCACCCCGATCGGGCAAACGAAAATCGCGGCGGCGAGTCGGTCGTTTGCTATCTCCTCGGCCTTGCCGAGATGCGTCAGCTCGCGCGTGCCCACAGCCTGATGACAAAACCCGCACCCTTGCGTGCCGTGGGCGCCTGAATTTCCCCCTCCCATTCAGCTAGCCGAGGACACCCGTGCCACACGCTTCTTTCCTAAACCGGCAGGCGCTCCACCTGCGGCCCGATCCAGCGCGAGTCATCGTGCGACCGTTCAAGCCGGCAACCGAACCCCGCGATTTGAATCCGACCGACAAGATGCGCGCAAACCATATCGTCGACCGGGTTCTGGCGCTTAGTTCGGAAGCCGTCGCCGCGCAGCTGGCGGACGTCCTGGACAATTTCCAGGGGCGGCATCGTAACCTCCTGGAGAGCTTCGAGGCCCGCGCCGACGAGATGGAAGATGCTTTCACGAAGCATGGCGCATTCTCAAAGACCCAGCGCCAGCTGGTCGGCGCCTATTTTCTCAGCGAGTATTCGTTCGAGGCGTCTGCCTTGTTCAACCCCAGCATCGTGCCACACCCCGACCAAACGGAGACACCGCACGGGGCCTCGCGCTTCATCATGAGTCTCCGTGCCATCGGCGAAGGCCACGTTTCGTCGCTGACGTTTCGAACCGGAACGATTGCGGTTGACGGAAGCCTGGCCGTCGATCCGACGGTGCGCCTTGCCTCGGTTCCCCGGATCAACCGTCGCATATCCGGCCCGGACGGAGACTCCGTGGAATTGACGTTCAGGCCCGAGCAAGACCTCAGCGAGCGCGTCATCTTTCCCGTGACCGAATCCCAATCGAACGGCATCGAGGATGCGCGGTTTGTCAAATTCAACGACGGCGGTCGAGAGACCTACTATGCGACCTATACGGCTTATAGCGGACGGGCGATCCGGTCCGAGTTGATCGAGACCAGTGATTTCATGTCGTTTCGACTGACGCCTTTGCGGGGGGCTGCGGCACACAACAAGGGAATGGCGTTGTTCCCCCGCAAGATTGGCGGCAACTATGCGATGATCGCGCGACAAGACAATGAGAACCTGTATCTGATCTATTCGGATGACCTCTACACCTGGGAGAGCGGCCAGCTCCTTCTGAAACCGCAATTTCCATGGGAGTTCGTCCAGATCGGCAATTGTGGGTCGCCGATCGAACTCGACGAGGGCTGGCTGCTGCTGACCCACGGCGTCGGCCCGATCCGCAAATACTCGATCGGAGCGGCGCTGCTCGACAAACGTGACCCATCGAAGGTGCTGGCGCGTTCGAGCGAGCCGCTATTGCGGCCCGAGCCGTCCGAGCGCGAAGGGTATGTCCCCAACGTCGTCTACACCTGCGGTGGGATGAGGCACAACGACCAGATCATCCTGCCATATGCCGTGTCCGACACATTCTCCAGTTTCGCGACGATCAAAATTGCGGCGCTCTTGGATGCGATGCGGCGCTGATGGTGGGCTGAGAACTTGGTCGGGATCGAACAGATCTGCGCAGAGGAGGCTCCATGAGCGAGCGACTTGAGACACTGAAGAAGGCCCGTGATCGCATGATCGAGGACAGGGACGCGCACGCGAAAGTGCTGGCGGCGCCTTTCGAGCGCGACACGGCCGAGCGGGCGCGCAACAAGTTCGTCGAATTTCAGGCGCTGATTGACGCCCTTGACCGCGCCATCAGCGGCGAAAGCCTGGTTCCGGTCAAGAATTAACAACGAAAGGCGAGACCGGCTGTCGTTTCAACGCAGTGAGCCGGGAGCATGCCAACGGCGGGCGTGCTCGCATCATTGCTGGCGGGCCCATTCGGCGATCGCGGCGGCGTCCGCACCGGCCTGCGCCTCCCAAGAGCTGACCGTGGCCGTTGCGGCCTTCCGGAGCGCTTCGAGGAGGGATTGCGGCGCCGGCTCGGCGATGGTGACGCCGTTGTCGCGCATGCGCGCATAGTTCTCGGAGGTGCGATGGGCCAGAAGCGCGAACTGGCTTTGCTCGGTCTCGGCGGCTGCCGCCATCACCTCGCGCTGCATCGGCTCGGGCAGCGCCGCAAAGGTCTCGCTGCGGACGAACGCGATGGAGACCGGCATCGCGTAGTTGATGGCGGTGAAGTGCGGCAGGAAGTCCCAGAGCTTGCGTCCCGCGCCGCCGTCACCGGAGGTGAGGAACGCATTCAGACGATGCTCCTTCAACCCGGCGAGCGCCGCGTCCATCGGCAGGAACTGCGCATTGGCGCCGGCCGCCCGCATGACCTCGCTGGAATTGGCGTCATAGGCTCGTAAATTCAGCGTCGGCAGGTCGTCGGCTCCCTGGAGCGCACGCTCCGACCACAGCCCCGTGGCAGGCCAGATCGTCACATACAGCAGCTTAAGGCCGCGTGCCGCCAGCGCCTTCTCGTAGAGCGGGCGCGCCCGCAGATTGGTGGCGCGGGCGAGCTCGACCGACTGCACCAGGAAGGGCAGGGTGGACAATCCGAGCACCGGGTCGATGCCGGAGAGCGCGCCTGCGAATGCATCGCCCCCGGCGATCCGGCCATCGAGCGCAGCGCGCGGCATCTCGCCCGAATTGATCTTGAGCTTGTTGTCGAAGGCGTTGGCCACGGTCACGAAGCCGTGGGTGCGTTCCGCTACGCGGCTGGCAAAACTGGTGAGCCCGATCCCGGAGATGTTATTCTCAGGGTATTCCGTGGTCATTTGCCAGGTGCCTTTGGAGGTCTCTTGCGCGACGACAGGTGCGACGCTGAGAACGATCGCGATCCAGACGGCAAGGGCGACAATGGAGCGGATCCGTTTGGCGGGGTAACGCATTGGGAGAGGCAGGTCAGGCAGCATCAATTGGCAACTCGTCGAACCATGGCACGATGCCACAGCATGGCAGATCATCTTGTTGCACGCCGCGCCGGCGGACGCCATCGTCATGCCTGCCCGCAATGGATGCAGATTGCGTCTAGCATGCTCACTCTGCTGCTCGTCGCGGCGTCACAGGCCGCGGCTTTGGAGAGCCCGCCCGCGAAGACCGAGGAAGCCGGTCCCGGCGTCGAGGAGCCCGCGAAGCCGGCAGAGAAGCCGGCTGACGCGCGCGAGAGCGACACGCGGGAGTCGATCTGCCTGATCGTGGAGGCGGCGGCGCGCGATGCCAACCTGCCGCTGGAATTCTTCGCCCGGGTGATCTGGCAGGAGAGCCGCTTCCAGGCCGACGCGGTCGGGCCCACGACGCGCAGCGGCGAGCACGCGCAGGGCATTGCACAGTTCATGCCGGGCACGGCAAGCGAGCGCGGGCTGCTCAATCCGTTCAATCCGGTGCAGGCGCTGCCGAAGTCGGCCGAGTTCTTGAGCGAGCTGCGCAGCCAGTTCGGCAATCTCGGTCTTGCCGCGGCCGCCTACAATGCCGGTCCGCGGCGCGTGCAGGAATGGCTCGCCGGTACCGGCGCGATGCCCGAGCAGACCCGCAACTATGTGTACGCCATCACCGGCACCAGCGTCGATGCCTGGGCCAAGGCGGGAGCGACAGGCAAGGGCCCGCCGAGCTCGCCGCCGACCAGTTGCCGGGATCTGATGGCGCTCCTCAAGCGTGCGCCGAATGCCTTCGTCGCCGAGCTCGAGCAGCATGTGGAGCTGGCGGCCGCAAAGGCCTGGGGCGTCCAGCTCGCCGCCGGCTTCGATCGCAACCGGGCGCTGGCGATGTACTCCCGCGCCGTCACGCGGCTCAGCACGGTGATCGGCGAGCGCGATCCGAGCCTGCTGTCGTCGGTAATGCGCAGCCGCGGCACGCGCGCGTTCTACCAGGTGCGGATCGGCGCGGATACGCGCAGCGAGGCGGATGATCTGTGCAACCGCATCCGCAAGGCGGGCGGAGCGTGTTTCGTGCTGAAGAACAAGGGTGTCGCGGGGTAGGCTGACGGCGGTGGGTGTGTCATGCATGCCAGCCCCGACGCCGGCTTCCTTGACGCGAGCCGCTGCATCGCCCGTTATGCGCGCACGATTCCTCACCAGCCAAAGCACCCGTGGCGCTTCCTCCGCTCGACTCACCGCAATGGAATAGTCCCTGGCTTGCCTTCGGCTGGGGGCTGCGCTCGATCACGCAGACGATCCTCACGCTCGTCCTGTTCGCGACCTATCTCGGTATCGGCGCGCTCGCCCACGACACCCATTTCAGCCTGCTGTGGGCGCTCTGCTCGACGCTGTTCGTCTGGGCAGGTCCAGCGCAGATCATCCTGATCACCACGCTCGGCTCGGGCGCCACCATCATTCAGTCGGCGATCGCGGTCACCGTGAGCGCCATCCGGCTGTTTCCGATGGTGGTCTCGGTGCTGCCCTTGATGCGCACGCCGACCACCAAGCGACGTGAGCTGTTCTTCGCGGCGCATCTCACGGCCGTGACGCTTTGGGTCGAATGCCATCGCTTCCTGCCGCTGGTGCCGCGCGAGCGGCGCATCGCCTTCGTCAACGGGCTTGGCTTCGGCTTGGTCTCGGTGTGTCTCACCGCCAACACGGTGGGCTATTTCCTCGCCGCCAATTTGACGCAGACGCTCGGTGCCGCGATCCTGATGCTGACGCCGCTGTCGTTCCTGTTCTCGACCGCGCGCAACAGCCGCGAGGTCGCCGACGTCGTCGCGCTGGCGCTCGGCGTCCTGCTCTATCCGTTGGCCGCGAAGATGAACTCCGGCCTCGACATCCTCGTCAGCGGGCTCATAGCCGGCACGATTGCCTATGGCGTGCATTGGTGGCGGGAGGTGCGCGCATGAGCTACGCGCAGCTTATCGGCGACTGGCAGGCGCTCGTCGTGCTGTTCGTCGCCGGCGTCGTTCCCAATCAGATCTGGCGCATGCTGGGCCTGTGGTTCGGCGGCGGCATCGACGAGGGCTCCGAATTGCTGGTCTGGGTGCGGGCGGTTGCCACCGCGATCCTCGCCGGTGTGATCGCCCAGATCGTGGTCCAGCCGCCGGGCGCGCTCGCCAGCGTGCCCGATGGCCTGCGCTACGGCGCGGTGGCCGCCGGCCTCGTCGTGTTCCTGTTGACCCGCCGCTCGATCTTCGCAGGCGTCGTGACCGGCGAAGTCTTCATGCTGGCCGGGAAGTGGTGGTTGGGTTAAAACCGCCGGCGAACAGCCGGGGAACAGGAAATATGGTTCGCGAACAGGAGCTCCGCGAGGGCGAGGTCGCCATCGAGCTGCCATCGACGCAAGATGCCGGTCTCGTCTTCATCGGCCGTATCCGCACGCCCTGGACGTCGCGGCTGGAGACGCCGCGACAGGGGCGCCAGGACGGCCCGATCTGCCGGCTCGAGATCTTCGAGCCGTTCGTACCGGCGATCAAGGGCGTCGATTTCTACAGCAATCTCGAAGTGCTGTACTGGCTCGACCAGTCGCGCCGCGACATCATCCTGCAGAGCCCGAAGAACAACGAGAAGACCCGCGGCACCTTTTCGTTGCGCTCGCCGGTGCGGCCCAATCCGATCGGCACGTCGATCGTGAAGCTGGTCGGCATCGAGGGCAACACGATCCTGGTGCGCGGTCTCGACTGCATCGACAACACGCCGCTGATCGACCTCAAGCCGGATCGCTGCGAATTCACGCCGCTGGCGGCGCCGCAGAAGGGTGATTTCGAGACGGAGTGAGGGCGCAGCGCTCTCACCCGGTCATTGCGAGGAGCTTTTGCGACGAAGCAATCCAGACTGTCTCCGCGGCGACGGTCTGGATTGCTTCGCTTCGCTCGCAATGACGAGGAGAGATCGTAGCCTGCATGGAGCGAAGCGGAATGCGGGAACAGTCCCCCGGATTGCGCTGCGCTCCATCCGGGCTACGGGGCTACCCCGCCTTCAACGCCGCGATCAGCTTCGCCGCGTGCTCTTCCAGCACCTTGGCGTCTTCCTTGCGGCTCGCCGGCGGCAGCATGGCGACGCCGTCGTGGCGCGGCATGACGTGCATGTGGAGGTGAAACACCACCTGTCCGCCGGCGGGCTCGTTGAATTGCTGCACGGTGATGCCATCGGCCTTGAACGCCTTCATGGCGGCGGCGGCGATCTTGTGCGCGCCGCGGGCGACATGGGCGTAGTCGTCGGGCTTGATGTCGAGGATGTTGCGGGCAGGAGCCTTCGGGATCACCAGCGTGTGACCGGGGACGCGCGGCATGATGTCGAGGAACGCGAAGACGTGCTCGTCCTCGTAGACCTTGGAGCAGGGCAGCTCACCGCGCAGGATCTTTGCGAAGATGTTGTTGGTGTCGTAGGCGATCATGACGGCTCCCCAAAAATTTTGCGCTCAGAATTTTGCGCTTACTGTCACCAGCCACGGCAAGGCGTCAAGGCGCCTCGTCGATGCCTTTGCGGAACGGGCCGAGCTCGGCGAGCTCCCGCCCAGCCTCGGCGACATAGGCGCGCTCGCGCTTGAGATAATCGTCGATGGCGCGGCGCAGGCCGGGATCGGCGATGAAGTGGGCGGAATGGGTGGTGCGCGGCAGGTAACCGCGCGCGATCTTGTGCTCGCCCTGCGCGCCGGCCTCGACATGCGTGAGGCCGCGTTTGATCGCGAAATCGATCGCCTGATAATAGCAGACCTCGAAATGCAGGAACGGATGATGCTCGACCGCGCCCCAGTTGCGGCCGAACAGCGTGTCCGAGCCGATGAAGTTGATCGCGCCTGCGATCCAACGGTCGTTGCGGCGGGCCATCACCAGCAGCACGTCCTCTGCCATGGTCTCGCCGATCAACGAGAAGAATTCCCGCGTCAGATAAGGCCGGCCCCATTTGCGCGAGCCGGTCTCCATGTAGAACATGAAGAATGCATCCCAGGCGTCCTCGGTGATGTCCTTGCCGGTGAGCCAGTGGATGGAGATTCCGGCGGAGAGCGCATCGCGACGCTCGCGCTTGATCGATTTGCGGTGGCGCGAGTTCAGCGTCGACAGGAAGTCGTCGAAACCAGCAAAGCCCTCATTGTGCCAGTGGAACTGCTGGTCGGTGCGCTGCAGGAAGCCGTGCTCGGCGAGCAGCTTCCACTCGGTCTCGCGCGCGAAGGTGACGTGGACGGAGGAGGCCTTGCTGACGCCGCATAGCGCGATGAGGCCACTCGCCAGAGCGTCCATGATGCGCTCGCGGTCGACGCTGTCGCGGACCAAGAGCCGCGGTCCGGTCGCCGGGGTGAAGGGAACCGAGACCTGGAGCTTCGGATAATAGCGTCCGCCGGCGCGTTCATAGGCGTCGGCCCAGCCGCGGTCGAAGACGTACTCGCCTTGGGAATGCGATTTCAGATAGCAGGGCACAATTCCGACGACGCGGCCATCGATTTTGGCCACGAGATGCCGCGGGCCCCAGCCGGTGCGGATCGTCGCCGAACCCGATTTCTCCGCCGCAGACAGAAACGCGTGCGAGACGAAAGGGTTATAGGCAGGCTTTGAGAGGCTAGGGGAATCGCCTGGAAGGACGGATGAGGTTCCGTTGCCAGCCCCATGGCACCGCCCGGCGGGATTGGCGCAGGCGTCCCAATCCTCCGGTGACACGTTGTCGATCGAAGGTACGGCCTCGAGGGTGATGTCGGATGATGCCATCGACCCCCAAGATCGTGCATTGCAGCAGCGACTTCAAGGGGGTGGGAAGAGACGCTCCCTTGCCCCGGATGCAGCGCAGCACGCAGTGGTGCGCTGCTGAGCCGGGGCCCAACTCTCCGCGCGAGCACCGCCCTGGGTCCCGGCTCTGCGCTGCAACGCTGACGCGTTGCCGCTTGTCCGGGGCACGAGCGAGGCCTACGGCACAAACCCCTCAAAAATCATCTGATCCGCATATTGCCCGACCCGGGTCCGCTGCCCCGCCGTCCGCACGGTCCAGCCGAGCAGGGCGCATCCAAAGACGTTGCGGGCGATCCAGGGGGCGGGGGCCGGGAGGTCGTCGACCCGAAAGGCGACGAAATGGGGTTGGGTCTGAAAGCCGTGGCGCAGGTACAGCATGCTGTCGCGCTGCGGCGGCGTGAGCTTGGCCCAGTAATCGTCCTCATAGGTCCGCTGGGCAACGATGCCGCGCGGGCGGCCCGGCAATAGCTCACGCAGCGCCAGCACCTGGTCGGGATCGAAGGACATGCCGACGGCCCGTCCCTGATAGGACGCCAGCACCTCGGCCATCCGCTTCACCAGCTTGCGGTCGCCGCCAAAATGGCTCTTCACCTCGATCACCAGCGGCACGCGGCCGGCGACAAGGGCGCAGAGGTCGGACAGCGACATCATGCGCTCGTCCGTATCCCTGAACTTGACGGCCTTCAGCTCCGCGGCGGTCTTCGACACGACCTCGCCGGTGGCCTCGGTGAGGCGGCCGAGCGCATGGTCGTGATGCACCATGGCCTCGCCGTCGGCGGAGAGCTGGATATCGACCTCGATCGAGAAATTGCCCGCGATCGCAGCTTGCACCGCGCCCGGCATATTCTCGACGATGCCGCGGGAGATGTCGTGCAGGCCGCGATGGGCGACCGGCCGGGCCGTCAGCCAATCAGGAGCGCGCATTTTCCGTCAGGCGACCTCGAACACGCCATCGACCTCGACCGCCGCATCGGCGGGCAGCGAGGCGACGCCGACGGTGGTGCGGGCATGGCGGCCCTTGTCACCGAAAGCCGCGACCATCAGGTCGGAGGCGCCGTTGAGCACCTTCGGCCCGTCCAGGAAGTCCGGCGCCGAATTGATGAAGCCGCCGAGGCGCACCACGCGTACTACCTTGTCGAGATCGCCGAGCGCCGCCTTGACCTGGGCCAGCAGGTTCACCGCGCAGCCGCGCGCCGCCGCCGCGCCGTCCTCGATCGAGACGCCGGCACCCAGCTTGCCCTTGGCGATCAGCTTGCCGGCGGGATCGAAACAGACCTGGCCGGAGACGAACAGCAGATTGCCGGTGCGCACGAACGGGACGTAATTGGCGACCGGGGTGGGCGCCTCGTGCAGCTTGATGCCCTGTTCCGCCAGCTTCTGCTCGACCGTGCCCGCCATGTCCGACCTCGTTGTCCAAAATCATTCGCCCCGGCGCGTCCGCAAGGCGGCCGGGCGCGCCCTGTTTCGCCCATCGGGCCGCCACATGCAAGCAACCCGCAAGAAGATGCTTTGGCCCGCGGCGAGGCGGCAGGTTCAACGGCAGGGCCGCAACTTTACGTGAAACGGCCTCAGTTGCGACGCAATGGAACGGTCATTAAAATGTCGAATCTGCGCTTCCCAAGGACGCGTCCCCAAGGACTAGACATGGTGCACCTTTTCCGGACTTCGCTCGGTGTGATGGCGCTCGCGGCGGCCAGTTTCGGCCTTGGCGACCGCGCGCAGGCCGCCAACGGTCCGTTCCTGGCGCATCAGGCCCTCTATGACCTCAGCCTGGTGAAATCGCGCTCCAATTCGGTCAACAGCGCACGCGGCCGCATCCTCTACAATTTCACCGGAAGCTCCTGCGAGGGCTACACCTCCGAATTCCGCCAGGTCTCCGAGCTCGACAGCGGCGAGGGCAAGGTCACGCTGAGCGACCTCCGTTCCAATTCCTGGGAGGACGCCACAGGCAAGAGCTATCGCTTCAAGATCGAGACGCGGATGAACGAGGCGGACGCCGGCCGGGTCGACGGCTCGGCCGAGCGCGACGGCGACCACATCAACGTCAAGCTGAAGCTGCCGGCGCCGAAGAGCTTTACCCTCGACGGCAAGATCGTGTTCCCGACCGAGCAGATCCAGCGCATCATCGCCGCCGCCAAGGACGGCAAATCGCTGCTCGAGCTCTCCGTCTATGACGGCTCCGACGACGGCCAGAAGGTCTACAACACGCTGACCGTGATCGGCCAGCCGATCCCCGCCGACCGCGCCGCCTCGCCGGATCCGTCAACCGCGGACGAACACATGAAGTCGCTGAAGCGCTGGCCGGTCACCGTCAGCTATTTCGACCGCGAGGCTCAGCAGAAGGAAGGCGAGCAGACGCCGGTCTATGCGATGGCGTTCGAGCTCTACGAGAACGGCGTCTCGCGCCAGCTCGTGCTGGATTACAACGACTTCGTCATTTCCGGCGCAATGGGCAAGTTCGACGTCAAGGACAGCAAGCCCTGTAATTGAGGGGCTAGGGTCTCTCCTCCGTCATTGCGGGCGTAGCGAAGCGATCCGGAATCTCTCCGCGGAAAGATTCTGGATTGCTTCGTCGCATCTGCGCAAAATTGCTACGCAATTTTGTCGCTGAGCTCCTCGCACTGACGGGACTAGCTCTCGTCACACTCCCCAGCTACGCTCTCCCAACAAAAACCCTAGGGAGGCAAGCACCCATGCCCAAGCTCGATCATCTCCGCCCCAGCGGCCTGCATCACAATCCCGCTTATTCCCACGTCGTCACGGCGACCGGCGCGCGCACCATCTACATCTCCGGCCAAGTGTCGGTGGACGAGGAGGGGCGGATCGTCGGCGAGGGCGATATCGCCGCGCAGACCACGCAGGTGATGCAGAATCTCGGCCACGCGTTGAAAGCGGCGGGGGCGAGCTATTCCAACATCGTCAAGATCACGACCTTCGTCGTGAACTACAAGCCGGAGCTGCGCCCGATCATCGGCAAGGCCCGCTCGGCCTTCTTCGAGGGCATGGAGCCGCCGGCGTCCACGCTCCTGGGCGTCACCGCGCTCGCCGCGCCGGAATGGCTGATCGAGATCGAGGCGATCGCGGTCGCGGATTGAGGCCGCTCACTCCTGCGCCTTCTCCGGGCCCTCATAGGCGATCCCGCGGATCACCGCGGCGCTGCCGAACTTCTTGCGCAGGATGTCCACCGCGCGCTCGGCATGGGCGGCGCGGCGGTCGAGCATGTCGGTGTCGTCGGAGACCGAACCGTCGCGTAGCGCGCTGACGCCGGCGCCCATCAGGCGGAACGCGGTGCCGTCGATCTCTTTCGCCAACATCTCGCGGCAAATCGCAAAGATCTTCGCGGCGAGCTGGGTCGGCGCGGCGATCGACTGCGAGCGCGTGCGTTGGCGGAAATCGGCGGTCTTCAGCTTCAGCGTCACGGTCGAGCCAGCGAGCTCGCTGCTCTTGAGCCGCGACGAGGTCTTCTCGCACAGCCGCCACAAAATCTTCTCCAGCGTCGCGAAATCGCGGATGTCGGTCTCGAAGGTGGTTTCGCTGGAAATCGTCTTGGCGCCCCGGTCAGGCTCGACACGGCGGTCGTCGATGCCGCGCGCGAGCCGCCACAGCCTGCGGCCGTCGCTCGGAAACTGCCGCATCATCTCGATCTCATCGGCCTTCTGCAGGTCGGCGATGACGCGGAAGCCGCGCTGCACGAGACGCTCCTGCGTGGCGGGGCCGACACCGAAGATGAAGCCGACCGGCTTGTCCGCCAGCATCACCCGCGCTTCCTCCTGATCGAGCGTGGCAAAGCCGCGCGGCTTGTCGAGGTCGGAGGCGATCTTGGCCAGAAACTTGTTGCGGGACAGGCCGACCGAGACGGAGATGCCGATATCGCGCTCGACATCGCGGGCAAAGCGCGCCAGCACTTTTGCGGGGATCATGCCGTGCACGCGCTCGGTGCCGGAGAGGTCGAGGAAGGCCTCGTCGATCGAGAGCGGCTCGACCAGCGGCGTCAGGGCCTGCATGGCCTGGCGCACCTCGCGGCCGACGCGAACATATTTCGCCATGTCGGGCGGGATCACGATCGCATGCGGGCAGGCGTCCAGCGCCTTGAACATCGGCATCGCCGAGCGCACGCCGTAGGTGCGGGCGATGTAGCAGGCGGCCGACACCACGCCGCGCTTGCCGCCGCCGATGATGACGGGCTTGTCGGCGATGTCAGGGTTGTCGCGCTTCTCGACCGTCGCATAGAAGGCGTCGCAGTCGATATGAGCGATGGTCAGGCTCGCGAGCGCCCGGTGGCGGACGAGGCGAGGGGAACCGCAGGCCGAACAGCGCCGCGCTCCCATGTCAAGATCGGCCGAACAATCCCGGCAGAAGCAGCGGGGCCCGGCCGGGTCGGGACTGGTCACGGCACGTCGCGCTCCCAGGAGGGGTCGCCGAGCGCATCGCCCAGGACCTGCCGCGCTGCGGCGACGTTGGTCGGGTGCAATTCCGCGGAGCCGGCAAAGGCGTTCACAGTGGCGTCATCGCGCAGCACGAAATCGAGCACGCTGAGCAGGAAATTGGGGTCCGCGGCGGCATTGCGCAGGGTCTCCGGACCCACCCCTGTCTCGGCCAGGAACAGGCCCAGCCGCTCGGGCTCGCTCGCGACGAAGGACAGCGCCTGAATCGCAACGATTTCAGCGACTTCGCGGGGGTTGTGAACAGGCTTTTTCAAGGGGGCGGTTTGCCTTTCCGTTAACTTTCGGTGTCTACTTTGCATCATGCCCGAGTCTCCGCCGTGAGTCTTGCGATCCCGGGGCAAGCAACTGGAAACCACATCGCAGAAAGTCGACCCTCGGGTTTAACGAAACTCAAGCGAATCTGAGGCTAGTTTGAATCCAGTTTTCGAAACGCCGGAAAGCGGCGTCTGAGGCGTCACATGTACCGGTCCGTCGGACCCATCAGGAGGGCGGGATGGCTAAGACCGTCCTGATCGTGGAAGACAACGAGCTCAACATGAAGCTCTTCCGCGACCTGTTGGAGGCGCACGGCTATCAGACCTCCGGCACCAGCAACGGCTACGAAGCGCTCGATCTGGTGCGCAAGATGCGGCCGGACCTGGTGCTGATGGACATCCAATTGCCGCAGGTCTCGGGCCTGGAGGTGACGCGCTGGATCAAGGACGATCCGGAGCTGCGTTCCATTCCCGTCGTCGCGGTCACCGCGTTCGCGATGAAGGGCGACGAAGAGCGCATCCGCGAGGGCGGCTGCGAGGCCTATTTGTCCAAGCCGATCTCGGTCGGCAAATTCATTGAGACGGTCCGGCGTTTTATCGGATAGGAAGTGAGTTCACAGTGTCCGCGCGTATCCTGGTTGTCGATGACGTTCCTGCCAACGTCAAACTCCTCGAAGCCCGCCTGTCCGCCGAATATTTCGACGTGATGACCGCCTCGAACGGCACCGAGGCGCTGGCGATCTGCGCCCGCGCCGAATGCGACATCATCCTGCTCGACGTCATGATGCCCGACATGGACGGCTTCGAAGTCTGCCGCCGCCTCAAGACCGATCCGGCCACGCACCACATCCCTGTCGTCATGGTCACCGCGCTCGACAGCCCCTCCGACCGCAACCGCGGCCTCGAGGCAGGCGCCGACGACTTCCTGACCAAGCCCGTCTCCGACGTCGTGCTGATCGCGCGCGTCCGCTCGCTGACGCGGCTGAAGATGATGACGGACGAGCTGCGCATGCGCGCCATCACCTCGCTCGAGATCGGCATGCAGGCGCCCGAGCGCAGCGCCGTTTCCGACACCGGCAAGGGCGGCCGCGTCCTGCTGGTCGACGACCGCGAGTCCTCCTACGAGCGGCTGGCGACGATCCTCGCCGCCGAGCACACCGTCGACGTCGAGCCGAACCCGACGGAGGCGCTGTTCCACGCCGCCGAGGGCAATTACGACCTGCTCATCGTCTCGCTCGACCTCAACAATTTCGACGGCCTCAGGCTGTGCAGCCAGGCGCGTTCGCTGGAGCGCACGCGCCATGTGCCGATCCTGGCGATCGCCGACCCCGAGAACTCGACGCGGCTGCTCCGCGGCCTCGAGATCGGCGTCAACGACTATTTGCTGCGCCCCATCGACAAGATCGAACTGCTGGCGCGCGCCCGCACCCAGATTCGCCGCCGCCGCTACACCGATCATCTGCGCGACAACGTGCAGAACTCGATCGAAATGGCGATCACCGACGCGCTCACCGGCCTGCACAATCGCCGCTACATGGAGAGCCATCTGGCAACGCTCGCCGAGCAGGCCGCGACCCGCGGCAAGCCCTTGGCGCTGATGATCCTGGACATCGACTTCTTCAAGTCCATCAATGACAATTACGGCCACGACGCCGGCGACGACGTCTTGCGCGAATTCGCGGTGCGGGTGCGCAAGTCGATCCGCGGCATCGATCTCGCCTGCCGCTACGGCGGCGAGGAATTCGTCATCGTGATGCCGGAGACCGATCTCCACGTCGCCGGCATGGTCGCCGAGCGCCTGCGCCGCTCGATCGCGGGCGAGCCGTTCGCGATCCACAAGGGCGCCAAGCGCATCGAGGTCACGATCTCGATCGGCTTGACCACGCTGGAGCAGAAGGGCGAGGCGGTCGCCGACGTCCTCAAGCGCGCCGACACCGCGCTGTACCGCGCCAAGCACGACGGGCGCAATCGCGTGGTGTCGCAGGCGGCGTGACGGCTGCCCGCACAAATTTTGCGAAAACAACCCCATGCACAGTAGCCGGCGTGAGCCGGATCAATGGGTTAGGCGGGTGCAAAAAGGCGTTTTGCTGGCGGTCGCGTCGTTGGACCTGTCGGGCAAAACAGGGGCATGTTGGTCGGATCGCCGCGGTCCTCTAAGCTCCGCTGTCATTCCCCGCGAAGGCGGGGAATCCAGTACGCCGCGGCTTCTCGGCTAGAACCTCACTGTCTTTGGAATACTGGATGCCCCGCCTCCGCGGGGCATGACACCGAAATTGCGGTGACAGCAATCACTGGGGCGGGCGCTTGCTCTTCACCGGCTTCGCTGCTTCATCCCCCACATCCACCCCCGCATTCCGCAACAGCACTTTCGCCGCGTCCTTCGCTGCTCTTGCCATCGCCGGATCGTCGCGCACGAGGTCCTGCGCGATCGAGCCGTCGACTAGCAGCACCAGCTGCGTCGCGAGCGCCTCGGCATCGGCGACGCCGAGTTCGTTCAGGCGGTCGCGAAACCAGAGGCGGCGGCTTTCCTTGAAGGCGATTGCGATCTTCTTCACGGCGCGGTCGGCAGGCCCGAGCTCGGCGACCGCGTTCACGAACGGGCAGCCGCGAAAGTCTTTCGCCGCAAAGCGTCGCTCCAGCGAATCGAAGGTGGCGAGGATCTGCTCGGCCGGCGGCTTGTCGGAAGGGGACGCGTGCACGAAGCGTCGTTCCAGATAGGCCGCGATCAGCGCGTCCTTGGAGGGGAAGTGGTTGTAGAGCGTGCGCTTGGAGATGCCGATCTCCGCCGCGATGGTGTCGACGCCGATCGCGCGAATGCCCTGCAGATAGAACAGCTTGTCGGCGGTCTGAAGGATCCGCTCTTTCATCGTCTGTGGGGCGGGCGGGGGAGCCATGCAGCAGAAAAGGTCCTGTTCGCTTGACAGCAGGCGTCCAACATAGCCTAAGTACACAGGTCTGTGTAACCAAAATCAACGGCAAAAGCGGACGACGGCAATTGCGCCGTGCCCAAAAGGGAGAAGAAAAATGCCCCTGCTGCAGGTCCTGCGTCCGACATTGCCCATCCTGATCGGCGCCTCGATCATGCTGACGCTGAGCATGGGGCTGCGGCAGTCGCTCGGCATCTTCGTGCAGCCGCTGACGCATGACATTCACATCTCGATCTCGGACTTCACGCTGGCGCTGGCGGTGCAGAACCTCGCCTGGGGCTTTCTGCAGCCGCTCGCCGGCGCGATGACGGTGCGCTACGGCTTCCGCCCGATCATGATCGTGGGCTCGCTGATGTACATCGCGGGGCTCGCGCTGATGGCGACCGCGAACGGACTCGTCGCCATCATGATCGGCGCCGGCGTGCTAATCGGGACGTCGATGGCTTGCACTGCGGCTGCGATCGCCATGTCGGTTGCGGCGCGCGCGGTGCCGGCAACGGTGCGTTCCACCGTGCTCGGCATCGTCTCCGGCGCGGGCTCGCTGGGCGCGCTGCTGTCGGCGCCGATCGGACAGATGCTCAATGAGGGTTTTGGCTGGCGCGTCGGACTCGATGGCTTCGTCGTCATGTCGGTGCTGATGATTCCGGCCGCGTGGTACGCGGGACGCGTCGACCAGGTCCCGCTGCCGAAGCCGTCTACCGACGACATCGGCGATGCCACCGCTGCGACCGCGGCGAAGACCGCGTTCGGCAATGCGTCCTTTGTCGTGATGACCTGCGCCTATCTGGTCTGCGGCATGCAGCTGGTGTTCCTCACCACGCATCTGCCATCGTACCTCGCGATCTGCGGCCTCGACCCGATGCTCAGCGCGCAGACGCTCGGCATGATCGGCGGCTTCAACGTGCTGGGCTCACTGTTCTTCGGCTGGGCCGGCCAGCGCTGGAACAAGCTGGCGCTGCTGGGCAGCATCTACATCCTGCGTTCGCTCGCGCTCGCCTGGTACTTCATGCTGCCGGCGACGCCGTTCTCGACGCTGCTGTTCGGCGCCATCATGGGCTTCCTCTGGATGGGCGTCGGCCCGCTGGTCGCAGGCGCCGTCGTCGAGATGTTCGGCCTGCGCTGGCAGGCGATGATCCAGGGCCTCGCCTTCATGAGCCACCAGATCGGCAGCTTCCTCGGTGCCTACGGAGGCGGGGTGCTCTACGACGCGCTCGGCTCCTACACCATGGCCTGGCGCATCGGCGTGGCGCTGGGCTTGGCGGGCGGCATCGTGCAGGTGGCCTTCGCGCTTGTAAGGCCGTCACAGCCGCCGACGCCGGTGCTGCGGGCGGCGTAGACGGGAAGGGGCTCATGAGCGTTCGCTTGGGGGCCGACTGGCAGACGAGCCACTGCCTCGTTGTGATCGAGAGCTAGTGATCCCTTGCGGTCATCGGCGATCAACTAACGTTCTTGCAAGCCCCCGATACGTCAGGCAACGTATCATTGCGATCGGACCAGTATGGGGAACGGCATGGCGGAGAGAACGCCAGGCAAGCCGGAGCACCGGGCTGCGAGCGAGAACGATGCTTGCCGCCAGACCCGTGTTTTCATCTCCTATTCGCGCAAGGACTTAACGTTCGCCGAAACGCTGGTTACGTCCCTCGTCGCACTCGGATTCGAAGCCTACCTTGACAAGAAGGACATCCTGCCCGGCGAGCTCTGGCGCGAGCGGTTGACGGCGCTCATCGCACGCGCGGACGCCGTCGTCTTTCTGATCTCCCCGGATTCAGTTCTGCCCACCTCCGTGTGCGATTGGGAGCTCAACGAAACCGAGCGCATGGGCAAGCGCCTGTTGCCGGTGGTGATGCGGCGGACCGAAAACGCTCCCTCACGCCTTTCTCGCCTCAACTGGATTTTCATGGACGCGGGCGAGGTGCTTGAGCCCGGGCTGAACACGCTCGCGAGCGCGCTCATGCGCGACATCGCCTGGATACGCGAGCACACGCGCATCGGCGAATTGGCGTTTCATTGGGCCAATGCGCGCAACAAGGACGAGCACGCGCTGCTTCGCGGGAAGGACATCGACGACGCCGAACTGTGGATTTCCTCGCAGCCGTCGCTCTCGCCGGAAACGCCCGAGGTGACGGCGGATCAGCGCGCCTTCATCCAGGAAAGCCGTCGCGCCGAGCAGGCGCAGGCGCAACGCACTCGCCAACAACTCGACCGGACAGCATGGTTCCAGAGGTGGTTTGGCCGGGCTCTGGCGGGCGTGGGCGTGCTGTTGCTGGCGGGCCTCGCCGGTGTGATCTGGCAGGACATCGAGACGACGCGGCGGGAGCAGACAGTGTTCGTCAATCCGGTCGATACTGCTGTGCGCGAGCAACGCTATGACCGCGCCATGCGCTATGCGCTCCAGACATTTCCGGCTGAAGGTGCGATGCCCTGGATACCGATATCTACAGCCATTGAAGGCAAGCTCGCCGGCGCGGCCCTAGCCAATCAATTGAGCTTCGCAACAGTTGGACATGCAGGACCTGTTCGCACGGCAAAGTTCAGCCCGGATGGCAAACAATTCGTCACGGCATCGGATGACGGCGAAGCGCGGATCTGGAACGTCGGGACAGGTTCGCAAGCTGTAGTGCTGAGGGGACATACAGAGCGGGTGGTTAGCGCGGAGTTCAGCTCCAACGGCAGGCGGATTGTGACGGCCTCTGCCGACAAGACAGCCCGACTTTGGGATGCTGCTACCGGGAATCAGATCGGGGTGCTCTCGGGGACCAACCGAGGCGTTCATAGTGCTCGGTTCAACCCGGATGGGACGCGCGTCGTCACCGCGTCGGGCGACGGGACCGTCCGCATTTGGGATGCTGCAACGGCAAAGGAGCTCGCAGTCCAAAAGGCTCCGGATGGTTTTTCCAGTCTCGGCACTGCCGCGTTCAGCGCCGACGGGAAACATGTCGTCTCGACGTGGGGAGACGGCGCGCGCGTTTGGAACATGGCAAGCGATTCTGACCCCGTTCGCTTCAGCGACGGCTCTGTCGTGCACTACGCCGGCTTCAGCCCTGACAGCGCGAAGGTGCTCGTCGGCTACGCTGCCCTCGGAACGCCAGCCGACAATGCAGCGCTCTGGGACGTAGAGACTGGAACTGAAAAGCTGAAGCTCGATGGCTCCTCTGACCTTCGGTGCGCTGCCTTCAGTCCCGACGGCAAGACGATTGCCGGCTGCGTCGGGAAAAGCGTGCGTCTCTGGGATGCCGACAGTGGACAGATGAAGCTCGAGCTCAAAGGTCATGCGGGCGCCGTCAGCGCACTGGCGTTCAGCGGCGACGGAAGGCTGCTCGCCTCGGGATCGGCGTCGGACGGCAATAGGTCGGCTGCGATGGTGATGTCCTTCTCATTCATCCCCTTGCCACCGGGTAGTGACGACGTTCGCATTTGGGACATGGAGCGCGGCGAGGAGCTTGCCGACCTGAGGAGCCATACGGGTGGGATCACCGATGTGAGCTTCAGTCCCGAGGGTGATTATGTGCTGTCCGCATCCGACGACGGAACCGCACGTGTTTGGCTTGCGCAGCCGAATTTCACGAGGGCGATCCTGATTGGTCATGAAAAGGGCGTCGTCAGCGCTGCGTTCAACCCTGAGGGCAGCAGGATCGTCACCGGCTCCGACGACGGCACCGCACGCGTCTGGGACGTGGCGACTGCCAAGGAGTTGCTCAAATTTTCCGGGCATGGCCGCGATAGCTTCGAGGGCATTAAATCCGTTGCGTTCAGTTCCGATGGCAAGAGCATTGTTAGCACGGCCGTCGACAATACCGGCCGCATCTGGGATGCCGTGACAGGAAGCGAGCGTATCGTTCTGGCTGGCCCGGAAAAGGGCAAGCACACGACACCAAATGCCCCCATGGCGGCGTTCAGTCCGGACGACACGCGCGTCGTTACTGCTGGGATGGGTCCGAACGCTTATCTTTGGGACGCAAAGTCTGGTACCCAGATTGCGGTCATGGAGGGACAAGTGGGCCTCTCGCATGCCGCTTTCAGCCCCGACAGCAAGCTTCTTCTATTGGTCAATTCGCCAACTCTTCGCGACAACGTCGCAAGTCCGCGTCCCCGCCTGTTCGACGGGCAGACAGGCAAGATGATCCGCTCTTTACCGTTCGATATCGGCGGCGTCGTCGCCGTGGCTTTCAGCAGCGATGGCCAGCGAATTCTCGCTGGCTATGCCCGGGCGCCGGCGCGCGTGTTTGATTTGGAGACAGGCGCCAGCGTCAGTGTTCTCAAGGGTTACGAAGGTTTTGTCACGAACGTTGCCTTCAGCCCCGACGGCACGCGCATCGTCACGGCGTCCGCGGACGAGACCGCGCGGTTATGGGATACTGAAAGTGGCGAAGAGATCGTGGCGTTGCGCGGTCATCACGATTGGGTGACGGATGCGCAATTCAGTCGCGATGGCGCGAGGCTTGTCACGACTTCGCGCGACGGTACGGCCATCGTCAGGGATGTGGCAAAGGCCACACTCGTCAAAGGCGAGAAGCTGCGAGCGCACGTTTGCAACGATGTGCTGACGGGCGTGCAGGAGTTCTCGGACGCGGAACTTGCGGATCCGTTCCTTCGCAGCCTTGATAAGGCCGACCCGGTCGCTCGCAACCCTTGCCTTCGGCGCGGGCCGCTGCATTGGGAATATTATACGCAGGCCGCTGCCCGTTGGGGGCGCTGGGCGCGCAAGCAGCAGGTAGTGATTCCCAAACCCGCTCCTGCTCCGGTGCCGCAGTGATGGAATCCCTGCCTGAAGCACAACGAGGACAATGATGCGAATAGCTTCATTCGCGCTACTCGGCGGCGTCGAATCCAAGGAGCTGATGTCGCAGATCCTGGACCTGCTCCGCCCGGGCGACGTGCTGACCTATGCCTATTCCTGCGAGCTAGGACGGCGCGACGTGCACCTTCACCGCAACGGACAGCGGAAGACGCAGCCCTCGCGCCAACACCGAGCGGCGCGGTGCCGGCAGCCTGTGCGGCAGCTTGCCGAAATGCGCGACGGCCTGCAGCAGTGCGGTCCTGACGGCCGGCTCGATCTTCGCGCAGATGAACCAGCAGACCGGGACAAGCATGCCCAGCGCGAGCCACACGGCCGTGGTGGCGTCCAGGCCGGCCGCGACCAGGGCACGAATGATCGCGGTACCGATCACGTTGTGGGTGAGATAGAGCGGATAGGTGATGAGCCCGAGCGTCCTCAAATAGGCCGGAGCCTCAGCGGAAGCGACGGCCGCACTGCGCCGGCTCCTGTTGGCGGCACGGGCAATGAGCAACACCGCAGCTGCCCAGACCATGATCGGCACCAGGGCTGATTGATCCGCGATGGCGGAGATGGACTCCAGGAAGAAGGAGGCGAAGACGTAGATCTCCGCGGCACCTGAAAGACAGGTGACGGCAATTGCGAGCTGCTCGAGCGCCGTCAATTCTCTGTTGGCGGAAATGAACAGCCAGATGCCAAGCGCAAAGAAGCAGCCATGCGACAACAGGAACGCCGCGCACGGCACCCGGAACATCAGGATGACGAGAAAAGGCAGGTCGGACGGTGTGGTGCACGAGGCGACCAGCAGCGCGACGGCGTTGAAGATGGCGCTGTAGATGGTGAGGCCGAAGGCGAGATGCCGCAGGGTGATCTTCCTCGTGAGCATCGCGCAAAACACGAGGCCGTAGAACGCCGTTTCGGCGGCCAGCGTCCAGTAGACCTCGTCAAGCCACTGACCCGTGACGCCCTTGGGAACCATCAGCATGGCGTGGACGTAGGGCACGATCAGTTCGGAGGCCGGGCCGCTGCCAAAGAGCAGCAGAACGAGCAAGGTCGCGGTGGCGCAGACCCAGACCGCCGGATAAAGCCGGAGCGCTCGGCCGAGCAGAAACGTGCCCGGCGAAGATTGGCACGCCGAGTTCGCGATGACGAAACCGGAGATGACAAAGAAGATCTCGACGCCGACCCAGCCGAACCACGTGAAGGGCGCGGCGGAGGGGTAGATCACGTCGGCGGCGACGGTGCGCTCGAAGCCGGGGACGCCGATCGACGTCCAGGCCCAGGACCAGAACATCTGGTGGAAAATGGCAACTCCGAGTGCGGCTCCGAAGCGCAGCGGATCCAGCAGGGGCAAATGGCTCTTCACGGCAATGGACCAGGTTCATGAAGCGATCCCGCTGGAGATAGAGAAGCCGGTCAGGGTGCTCTGCGAGGTTGGTCACACTTGCTTTTGCGGACGTGAAATGCGGCGGTCCCAGCGAAGGTTAGCGCCGCCGGCGCGGCGCGGACAACTCACCGTCGAGAACGTTTCTGGTAAACGTTGGCCCAGCCGGCGAGCCGAGGGCGGCAGCGCACGATGGCGGTGAATTGACTCGATATTCGTGCCTCAGGCGCGCATGCTGCGGCCTCACGTATTTTCGACATGCTCCGACAAGCGACTTTTCACCGAATGGCGCAGGGGTAATCCATGAAGAAAATCCAGATGATGGCTGTTGTTTTCGCCGTGGTCGTCCTCACTGTCCTGGGCGGTCTGGCCGTTGCGCAGCAGGACAGATACGCGCTGAAGGTGCCTGGCGGGCTCGCATTCTCGGAGTTCAGGGGTTACGAAGGTTGGCAAGTCGTTGCCACCAGCCAGAGCCCGGCGCTGAAGCTCGTCGCAGTGATCCTCGCCAATCCCGAGATGATCGAAGCCTACAAGGCTGGCATTCCCGACAATGGCAAGCCGTTTCCGGACGGGGCCAAGATGGCAAAGATCCATTGGACGCCGAAGATGAACCCGCACTTCAAAGACACGACGGTGCCGGGCACGCTTCACGACGTGGACTTCATGGTGAAGGACAGCAAGAGGTTCGCGGACAGCGGCGGATGGGGATGGGCCGTGTTCAAATATGACGCTGCGACCGACACGTTTGCGCCGGGGACCGAGGCGGACAAGCCGCCGCAGTCGCATGACGCGAAATGCGGATTCTCGTGTCACACGGTGGTGCAGGCGAAGGACTACGTCTTCACCGAATATGGCAAGCGATGACGCCGAGCGGAGTGTTGCAACGCGCTTGTCGGGAGCGCCGGGATACCCGTGCCCGGGACGCGGCGCTTCCTGGCGCCGCGCCGCGTCCGCAACGCGAGAGGGCGGAGCTCGACGCAACAGAAGAGAGCAAGAACTAACGCGCACGTCCCGATCGCTTGAGATCGGCGACCTTGAACCTGTTGCCGGCGGCCAGGCTGCTGCAGAACCAGTGGGCTCGGTTTCGATTATCGCCGAGGAACACCTTGGTCTCGACGCATTTGTCGTAAGACGCATGAGTGATGGTGTCCCGGCACGTCGGCGAGAAGGGTCCATAGTTCAGGCCGCCACCCGACTCGCTGCACCCAATCCACGGCTCGTTGCCGTGTCGGAAGCTCGATGCACAGCCACCGTTACAGCTGCTGGCGACTCTCTCCAGGCTGGCAATCCTCGCCATTGGCGAGCCCGGCGCATAGGACGGCGTGCCCGCGGTTGCCGTTCGCGTTGGCGCAGTCCGGCGCGGCGCCGTTGTGCTTGCACCCCGGTCCGACACGTGCGGTCTTGCCACCGGTTTCGGCGCATCGACCGTGATGGGGGGAAGCGTGGCGGCGGATCCGCTCGGGATTTGCGATGACGCCGGGGCGCACAGCAGGACAGTCGACACGATGGCGATGGTAGAAGGCACGACAAGGCTTGATGAGATTCTCATGACCATTGTCCTTCCAAATCCGGCACGGAAATGCCGTGCAGGCAAGTGCACGCTAACATACATTCCGGTGTGAGCAACCAAAGGTTGAGATGATCTCTGCCCAATCTTTGGCCTGCGTGGCCCAAAGAGATTGGAGCGCTGTTCGTTCTCGTGCCCGGACGCAGCGCTGCAGCGTTGCACGCTGCAGCGCGTCCGGGACACGCGGGTCTATCTAAAACGAAAACGGGGCCCGTGAGGGCCCCGCAAAACTCTTCAACGCTTCGCCGATCTTACTTGATCTTGGCTTCGCGGAATTCGACGTGCTTGCGCGCGACCGGATCGTACTTCTTCTTGACCAGCTTGTCGGTCATGGTGCGCGAATTCTTCTTGGCGGTGTAGTAGAAGCCGGTGTCGGCCGAGGACACGAGCTTGACCTTGATGGTGACCGCTTTGGCCATGTTCTGAACCTCAGGAATGAAGGGAATCTGGAGCCGGCCAAACGGCCCGCGTTGGCCGGCAACCTAGCCAGAAACGGCCTGATGTCAAGGTTTTAGGTCCCGAAAACCACTCAAATCGGCCCAATTACCCCTCGAAGAAGCGGTTTTTCGGTCGTGGCAGTCCGAGATTCTCCCTCAAAGTGGGCCCTTCATACTCCTTGCGGAAGATCCCGCGCTTCTGCAGCTCGGGGACGACCTTGTCGACGAAATCGTCGAGGCCCGCCGGTAGGAACGGGAACATGATGTTGAAGCCGTCGGAGCCGCGCCCGACCAGCCATTCCTCCATCTGGTCGGCGATGGTCTTGGCGGTGCCGACAAACGAGAGGCCGCCATAGCCGCCGACGCGCTGGGCGAGCTGGCGCACCGTGAGCTTGTCGCGCTTGGCGAGGTCGACCATGCGCTGGCGGCCGCTCTTGCTGGCATTGGTCTCCGGAATCTCCGGCAGCTGCCCATCCGGATCGAAGCCCGAGGCATCGGTGCCGAGGATGACGGAGAGCGAGGCGATGGCGCTGTCGT
>NZ_JXDL01000001.1:1249289-1292936 GCF_001590795.1 Bradyrhizobium sp. AT1 | reverse complement strand
CGTAATGCACGCGGCTGTCGAGCAGCGCGCGCTTCTCCTTGGCCTCGTCGACGCTGTCGCCGACCACGACGAAGGCACCGGGGAGGATCTTGAGATGCTCGGGATCGCGGCCGATCTTCTCCATGCGGCCCTTGATGTCAGCATAGAGCTTTTGGCCGTCGGCGAGGCTGCCGCCGCCGGTGAAGACGGCTTCCGCCGTTTCGGCCGCGAGTTGCTTGCCGTCTTCCGAGGCGCCGGCCTGCACGATGACGGGCCAGCCCTGCACGGGACGGGCGATGTTGAGCGGGCCGCGCACCTTCAGATATTTGCCGTTGTGGTCGAGCGTGTGCATCTTCGCGGGATCGAAGAACAGGCCGCTCTCGACGTCGCGTATGAAGGCGTCGTCGGCGAAGGAATCCCAGAGCCCCGTGACGACGTCGTAGAACTCGCGGGCGCGCTTGTAGCGCTCGGCGTGCTCCATGTGGTCGTCGAGGCCGAAATTCAGCGCCGCATCCGGGTTCGAGGTGGTGACGATATTCCAGCCGGCGCGGCCGCCGCTGAGATGGTCGAGCGAAGCGAAGCGGCGCGCGACGTGATAGGGCTCGTCGAACGTGGTCGAGCCTGTGGCGATCAGGCCGATCCGCTCGGTAACGGCTGAGAGCGCCGACAGCAGCGTGAACGGCTCGAACGAGGTCACGGTGTGGCTGCGCTTCAGCGCATTGATCGGCATGTTCAGCACGGCGAGATGATCGGCCATGAAGAAGGCGTCGAACTTGCCGGCCTCGAGCTTCCGGATCAGCTGCTTGATGTGCGCGAAGTTGAAATTGGCGTCGGGCCAGGCCCCGGGATAGCGCCAGGCGCCGGTGTGGATGCTGATCGGGCGCATGAACGCGCCAAGCTTGAGTTGCCGTTGTGCCATCGCCCGGTGTCCGTTCTTGGTGACGCTCGGGAAGACATAGGCACGCTGGGAAGCTCCGCCATTGGGGGAGGCGGGAAGAATTTTTCGTTTTTCGAAGCTCTTTCAGCACGTCATTCCGGGGCGCGCGTAGCGCGAACCCGGAATCCATTTCTCAGCGGTCCATGTCGCCCAATGGATTCCGGGCTCGCGCCAAGTGGCGCGCCCCGGAATGACAGGGATACCTAGCCTAAAACATCCTTCTGCATCTTGCCGCCGTAGAAATGGAAGAACGGCACCGGCGCGTCGTGGCGGAGCGGGCCGGTGGCAAGGCGGGTGTGGAGCTCGTTGAGCACGTTGCGCGTCATCGGATGCAGATCGGCCAGCGGCTTCGAGCCGAGCTCGACCCAGACCAGCTCGACCAGCTCCGCATCGGCATGGATGACGCCGTCGACGCGGTGGGTGATCGCGGAGGCATCGGCGGTGAAGAAGCGGGTGTCGAAGCGCTTGACGCGGCCGGGCGGGGTGATCGCGCGCGCGATCAGGAACAGGCTGGAGGGATCGGGCAAGAGGCCCGCATCGGCGAACGGCTTCCACGGACCTTCGAGCTTCGCCTTCATCTCAGCCTTGCGGCCGAGACAGAGACCGGTCTCCTCACAGGCTTCGCGGATCGCAGCGATGGCGAGCGACTTCGCGCGCGAGGCCGGGGTCTTCGGGCTGCCCTTGGCGAGATTGGCCTCGAGCTCCGCGGTGACGGGCGCCGCGACAGGCACGCGATAATCGTCCTTGTCGACACGGCCGCCGGGGAAGACGAACTTGCCGGGCATGAACACCACCTTGTCGTGGCGCTTGCCGACCAGGACCTTCGGGATCGCGCTGCTGCGATCGACCAGGATCAGTGTCGCCGCATCCTTCGGGCGGAAATAGGGATGATGGTCGGCTTCCTTGCCCTCGTGAATTTTTGCCTTTTCGGCCGCCTGCGACGTGTCCGTCATGTCCTCACCCAGAACGCATTTTGATCATTTGCTTACACAGGCGGAATACCATCCGGAGGGTTCTCGTCAAACCCGTGCATGCGCAGAGCCCATTGCAGGCCGACCACAGCTCCCTTGACGGGCTGCAGCAGCGCGAGCGAGGCGACGAAGGTGAAGGGCAGATAGGCCGCGAAGCTGATCCAGACCGGCGTGGTGTAATTGGTCTCGATCCACAAAACGGCCGGCACCACGATGTGGCCGACGATGACGATGACGAGATAGGCGGGCAGGTCGTCGGCGCGGTGCGGCGTGAAATCGAGGCCGCAACTCGAGCAATTGTCCGCTGTCTTCAGGAAGGCACGGAACAGCTTGCCCTCGCCGCAGCGCGGGCAGCGACCGCGGAAGCCGCGCTTCATCGCCGTCCAGAGATCGCGCTTCTCCACGAGGCCCGTCTCGCGCGTCCAGATTTTTGGGGCCGTGCTCATCGTCACCATGCTTTGCCCTTTTTGCCCTTGGCTTTTCCCTTGGGTTTTCCCTTGTTCTTGTTGCCCTTGCCGGATTTTGGCTTCGCTGGCTTGCGTTTTTTATCCGGGCTGCGTCCGGGATGGGCCTTGAACGAGGGGCGGCGTTGTGGACCAGGGCGCCTGCGCTCGCGCGGGTTCGTCTCGCTGGAGGACGACAGCAGCTCGAAGCGCAGCGCACCCGCGATGGGGGCGGCTTCGATCAGGCGGACATCGACGATGTCACCCAGCTGATACATGGTGCCGCTGCGCGTGCCCACCAACGCATGGCGGCCCTCGTCATAGTTGAAATATTCCGTGCCGAGGGATCGGATCGGGATCAATCCGTCGGCGCCGGTTTCAGCCAGCTTGACGAAGAGTCCGGCGCGGGTGACGCCGGAGACGCGGCCCTGAAAACTTGCGCCGATGCGATCGGCGAGGTGGTGCGCGATCAGGCGGTCCACGGTCTCGCGCTCCGCCTTCATCGCGCGCCGCTCGGTCACCGAGATGTGGGCGGCGACTTCGCCAAGGCTTTCCGGCGTCTCGCTGTCGGGCAGGGCGCCTTCGCCTAGGCCGAGGGCGCGGACCAGAGCGCGGTGCACGACAAGGTCGGCATAACGGCGGATCGGCGAGGTGAAATGCGCGTAGCGGCGCAGGTTCAGGCCGAAATGGCCGTAATTCTCGGAAGAATATTCGGCCTGCGCCTGGGCGCGCAGCACGACTTCGCTGACCAGCGGATAGTAGTCGTGACCTTCGAGCTGGGCGAGCACGCGGTTGAAGGTGGTGGGACGCAGCGCGCCTGATTTGGCGAAGGGAACGTCGAGCGTCGCCAGAAATTCCGCGAGCGCGTGGACCTTCTCCAAGGTCGGCTCGTCGTGCACGCGGTAGATCAGCGGGAGCGATTTCTTCTCCAGCATCTCGGCCGCGGCGACGTTGGCGAGGATCATGAACTCCTCGATCAGCTTGTGCGCGTCGAGACGCTCCGGCACCACGACGCGGTCGACGGTGCCGTCGCTCTTCAGCAGGATCTTGCGCTCGGGCAGATCGAGATTGAGCGGATCGCGCTCGTCGCGCGCGCGCTTGGCGCAGGCGTAAGCCGCGTAGAGGGGTTTCAGGATCGGATCGAGCAGGGGGCCGGTGGTATCGTCCGGCCGTCCGTCGATCGCGGCCTGTGCCTGCGCGTAGCTGAGCTTCGCCGCCGAGCGCATCAGGATCCGGTGGAAACTATGCGAGCGCTTGCGGCCGTCGGGGCCGAGCACCATGCGCACCGCGAGCGCGCCGCGCGGCTCGCCGGGCACCAGCGAGCAGAGATCGTTGGAGATGCGCTCGGGCAGCATCGGCACGACGCGGTCGGGGAAATAGACCGAGTTGCCGCGATCAAGCGCGTCGCGGTCGAGCGCGGTGCCCGGCCGGACGTAGAAGCTGACATCGGCGATCGCGACGTTGACGATGAAGCCGCCTTTGTTGTTGGGATCGTCGTCGGGCTGCGCGTGCACCGCGTCGTCGTGATCCTTCGCATCCGGCGGATCGATCGTGACGAGCGGCACGTCGCGCCAGTCTTCGCGGCCTTTCAGGTTCGCGGGCTCCGCGGCATCCGCTTCGCGCTCGGCTGCCGGCGAGAATTGTAGCGGGATGTCGTGGGCGTAGATCGCGATCAGGCTGATCGCCTTCTCCGACTTGACCGAGCCGAGCTTTTCTTTGACCCGGCCGGAAGCGAGGCCGAAGCTGCGGGTGCGCACGATGTCGACGCTGACGAGGTCGCCATCTTGCGCGCCGTGGGTATCGGCTGCGGCGATGTTCAGCTCGCGGTCGGCGGCCTTCTTGTCGACGGGGATGAGCCGTCCGCCGCCTTCAGGCAGTGCGCGGAACACGCCGAGGATACGGCTCTTGGCCTTGTCGAAGACCTTGATGACGTGGCCGCGATAGGCCGGACCTTCGCTCTCGTTGCTCGGCTCGACGCGCAACAATACGCGGTCGCGGACGCCGGCGACGGTGCCAGGCTTCGGCCGGCGCGGCATCAGGATGCGGATCTTGGGCGGCTCGCCGCTCTCGACCTCGTCCCATTCGGTGGGAGAGGCGATCAATTCGCCGTCGGAGTCGCGCCCCGTAATGTCGGCGACCAGCGTCGGCGGCAGCGTGTCCGGCTCGGACACCTTGTGGCGCTTTTTCTTGATGGTGCCGTCGTCGGCGAGCTCGCGCAGCATGCGCTTGAGCTCGATGCGATCGGCGTTCTTCAGGCCGAACTCGCGTGCAATTTCGCGGGTCCCGACCTTTCCTGGATTTGCCTTGATGAAGGCGACGATGGCTTGCCTGTCGGGAAAGCCATGGTCATTCTTGCGTTTCACTTAACCTCTAATTCTTGATCTCAAGTCTTGCCACTTAGGTCTTGCCGGCACTCTTCTTGGCCGGAGCTTTGGTGGCGGCGGACTTGGTCGGCGACGTCTTTGCGGTCGACGACACGGCGGCGCGCGCCTTGCTGGTGGATTCGGATTTGGTTTTGGACGCGGCTTTCTTCGCGGCCGGTTTCTTCGGCTTCGGCGGCGTGTCCTCGCCGTCCGCAGCCTTCGCTGCAGTCTTCTTAGCCTTGGCCGGTTTCGCCGCCTTCTTGGCCTTGGTCTTGCCGCCGCCCTTGGCCGCGCGCTCGTCGATCAACGCGATCGCCTGCGGCAGCGTGACGGTGTCCTTTTCGAACTCGGCGGGGATCGTCGCGTTGACGCCGCCGGCCGTGACATAGGCGCCGTAACGGCCGCTCTTCACGGTGACGGTGCCGAGGGTGGGATGGTCGCCGATCGCCTTGCCGGGATCGGCGCCGAAGCGGCGGCTCGGGCCCTTGGCGACCTTCTCCGCGATCAGCGTCACCGCGCGGTTGAGGCCGATGTCGAACACTTCGTCGCCGGCTTCCAGGCTGGCATAGGTCTTCTCGTGCTTCACGAACGGCCCGAAGCGGCCGAGGCCCGCGGTGATGGGCTGGCCGGTTTCCGGATGCTTGCCGATCTCGCGCGGCAGCGACAACAGCTTCAGCGCGAGCTCGAGCTCGACGTCACCGGGCGAGGTGCCCTTCGGGATGCCTGCGCGCTTCGGCTTCTCGCCTTCCTCATAATCCTTGGGCTCGCCGAGCTGGATGTAGGGGCCGAACCGGCCGGCCTTGACCCAGACGTCGCGGCCGGTTTCAGGATCCTGGCCGAGCGAACGGTCGGCCGTCTGCTCGCTGTCGGCGGCGAGCTGGCGGGTGTAGCGGCACTCCGGATAGTTCGAGCAGCCGACGAACGCGCCAAACTTGCCGGCCTTGAGATTGAGCCGGCCGGTGCCGCAATTCGGGCACTGCCTGATGTCGCCACCGTCCGCGCGCGGCGGATAAATGTGCTGGCCAAGCATGTCGTCGAGCACGTCGAGCACCTGGGCGACGCGCAACTCCTTGATGTCGTCGACCGCGCCGATGAAGCCGGTCCAGAAATCCTTCAGCACCTGCTGCCAGGAAATCTCGTTGTTGGAGATGCGGTCGAGCTGCTCTTCAAGATTGGCCGTGAAGTCGTATTCGACATAGCGGGCAAAGAAGCTCTCGAGGAACGCGACCACGACGCGGCCCTTGTCCTCGCCGTGCAGGCGCTTCTTCTCGAGCTTGACGTAGCCGCGGTCCTTCAGCACCTGGAGGATCGAGGCATAGGTGGAGGGCCGGCCGATGCCGAGCTCTTCCATGCGCTTGACCAGCGAGGCCTCCGAGAAGCGCGGCGGCGGCTCGGTGAAATGCTGGGTGACGGACAGGCTCTGCCGCTTCAGCGCGTCGTTCGGGCTCATCGCGGGCAGGCGGCGGGAGTCTTCGTCCTCCTCGTCGTCGCGGCCTTCCTGGTAGAGCGCGAGGAAACCGTCGAACTTGACCACCTGGCCGGTGGCGCGCAGCTCCAGCGTGCGCGAGCCTGCTTTCGCCGTGATGTCGACGGTGGTGCGCTCGAGCTCGGCCGATTCCATCTGGCTCGCGATGGTGCGCTTCCAGATCAGCTCATAAAGTCTCGCCTGGTCGGCATCGAGCTTGCGACTCATGCTGTCGGGGCGGCGCGACATGTCGGTCGGGCGGATCGCTTCGTGCGCTTCCTGCGCGTTCTTGGCCTTGGCCTGGTACTGGCGGGGGGCGTCCGGCACGTAGGCGTTGCCGTAATCCTCGCCGATCACCTTGCGCGCCTGGGTGATCGCGGACGGATCGATCTGCACGCCGTCGGTACGCATATAAGTAATGAGTCCGGTGGTCTCGCCGCCGATGTCGATGCCTTCATAGAGGCGCTGGGCGATGCGCATGGTGTGCGCCGGCGCAAAGCCGTATTTGCGGCTGGCTTCCTGCTGCAGCGTCGAGGTGGTGAAGGGCGCCTGCGGATTGCGCCGGGCCGGCTTGGCGTCGACGGCGGTCACCGTGTAGGCAGCCGTCTCCAGCGCCTTCTTGAAGTCCTCGGCTTCCGCGCCGGTGCCGATGTCGAGGCGCTGGATCTTCTTGCCGTCGGCGCCGACGAGGCGGGCCTCGAACGCATCGCCGCGCGGGGTCAAGAGGGTCGCGATCAGCGACCAATATTCACGCGCGACGAACTTCTCGATTTCGAGCTCGCGGTCGCAGACCAGGCGCAGCGCCACCGACTGCACGCGACCGGCCGAGCGGGCGCCCGGCAGCTTGCGCCACAGCACGGGGGAGAGGGTGAAGCCGACCAGATAGTCCAGCGCCCGGCGCGCCATATAGGCGTCGACCAGCGCGCCGTCGATCTGGCGCGGGTGCTTCATCGCGTCCGAGACCGCCTGCTTGGTGATTGCGTTGAACACCACCCGCTCGATCTTGTGGTCCTTGAGCGCACGCTTCTCTTTCAGAACCTCCAGCACGTGCCAGGAGATGGCCTCGCCCTCGCGATCAGGGTCGGTGGCGAGAATCAGGCGGTCGGCGTTCTTCAGGGACTTGGCGATGTCGTTGAGCCGGCCGGCCGCCTTGGGGTCGACCTCCCAGATCATCTTGAAATTGGCGTCAGGATCGACGGAGCCGTTCTTCGCGGGGAGGTCGCGAACATGGCCGAACGAAGCCAGGACCTCGTAGGACGAGCCCAGATATTTGTTGATCGTCTTGGCTTTCGCCGGCGACTCCACAATGACGATATTCATGTAGTTCCAGTAACTTACGGGAAAATATGGGGCCGAAAACGAAAGGACTCGGGTCGGCCGTTTCGACCCGAACATGGGTGGTGAGTCCGTTCCTGTCAAATCGAAGGGTGTTGAAAGCCGCCCGGATGGGAAAAGTTTCATATCGAGAAAGTTGCAAAATACCACCTTGGAGTTGCGGCCGCTATCGGCGTATTCTCATTCGGGGCATGGATTCGGGTGGGGTCTGGTGACTAGGCCGGGAAAGAAACGGGCGCGCGCCGCATCAGGCGCGCCGGGAGGCTCGCGTCACGAGGAACCGGGCGAAGGCGGGGCCGATGAGGCGGTGGCCTTCATTGCCGAGCAGACGGCTGCCCTGCGCAAGCTCGCCGAGCGCCACAAGCTGCACGTGTTACATTATTTATTGGGCATGACGCAGCTGGAAGCCGACGAGCATTTGAGGCTGCGGAGCAAGCGCAAGCTGTCGTGAGGGTGGGTTCAGCGGAAGTTCGGAAACGTGCGCAGCGCAGCGTCGTGTCCTGATGCTCTGAAGGGGGCCTACCAGCGCGACGACATGCGGTTGATCAGGCGAACATCCCGATTCGGCGCCCAAAATGCATGCCTAGAGCAATTCGGGCTGTGGTAGATTTGGCTTTCGCGAAACTGAGGTTTGCGGAGATGTCGATCAAACCGCTTCCGTTCGTGGCAACGGATTTGGCGCGAGCCCGCCATATCCTGAGGTCGTGGGGCTCCCTCAGGCGGCTCACGGCTGACGAGACCGATATGGTCGTACGCATGATTGCGCAGGGCTTCGCAGAGGGCAGAAAGCACGGCTTCGAGCTGGCCCTCGCCGAAGGGCCGATGCAAAGCAGCCTTGTGTCGGCGAGATGACGGACGCGCTCGACGCCAATTCGTAGATGCGACTGACACAATCCAGCAGGCGAAGCGGTGCGGGTGCGTGCTCGCATGCGCACGGCCATTGCGGAGTAGTCGTGGAGACAAGCATGTTCAGGGTGAAACGCGTTGTGCCACTGTTCGCGGTGATCGTCCTGGGAGCGCCGGCCGTCGGCCGCGACGACGGCCGTTACGCCAGCTCACCGCTCAAGTCGTGGTTCGAGAGTTTGCATAGCGAATTCGGACAGTGCTGCACAAATGCCGACGGATACATCGTTTCCGATCCGGATTGGGACACCGATGGCGTGCATTATCGCGTTCGCATCGACAATGAATGGGTGGATGTACCTGAAGCTGCCGTCGTCAAGCAGCCCAATCGCGCCGGCTGGACCATGGTGTGGAAGCATTACCTCGACGGACACCCGAAAGTGCGGTGCTTTCTGCCAGGAAGCATGAGCTGATGTCGGGCTCCACATGTGCCGCGCCTGGAGCCGCACAGGCTCGCAACAACATGAGGCCACCATTTGGGATCATGACGCCGACCGCCGTCGCGGTGCCGGCCGCGGCTTCAGCGTGGTGTCGGCGGGGCTGAGCAGCCGCCCATCCTCGGCGTGCATTTCCAGCTTCTTCACCGGGCGGCCTTTTTCGCGATCCACCAAAATGGTCGCGATTTCCTCTGGGTGGTCGTCGAACTCCTCGCTCCATTGCCGCAGCGCCACCAGGATCGGGAAGGCGCCGCGGCCCTTCGGCGTCAGCACATATTCTTGATAGGCGCTGCCGTCGGAGGCGGGGGCGGTTGCCAGAATGCCGCGGTCGACGAGCGAGCGCAGCCGCGCCGCCAGGATGTTCTTGGCCATGCCGAGCTTGCTTTGGAATTCGCCGAACCGACGCAGGCCGAACAGTGCCTCACGGATGATCAGCAGCGACCACCAGTCGCCCAGCGCGTCCAGCGACCGCGCGATCGGGCAGGCATCGCCCTCAAAGCTCGTTCGCTTCACCATCTTTGGCTTTCCTTGCGTATTCGCACGACATCCGCGCCGATCACTCGCTTGTGTGGTTGCATCATAGAACCATATGCCCTAGATGGCAATCTAGTTTCATGATGAAACTAATGGAGGCGAACGTGAGACTGAAGAACAAGACGGCCCTGGTGACCGGGGGCAACAGCGGCATCGGCCTTGCGACCGCAAAGCTGTTCGTGGCCGAGGGCGCGAAGGTGGTGATCACCGGGCGCAACAAGGCGACGCTGGAGGCAGCAGCGAAAGAGCTCGGTCCGAACGCGCTCGCGCTCGCCGCCGATGCCACCGACATCGCCGCGACGGCAGCCGCGATCAAGCAGGGCGCCGAAAAGTTCGGCAAGTTCGATATCGTATTCGCCAATGCCGGCATCGCCGGCGGCACGCCGCTGGGCGAAGCAACGCTTGAGGTGTTCGAGAAAGTGATCAGCACCAACCTCACCGGCGTGTTCTTCACGGTGCAATCGGCGCTGCCCTATCTCAGCGACAACGCCTCGATCATCCTCAACGGCTCGGTGATCTCGGTGCTCGGCATTCCCGGTTATTCCGCCTACGGCGCAGCGAAGGCCGGCGTGCGGGCGATGGCGCGGATCATGGCCTCGGAGCTGTCGCCGCGCGGCATCCGCGTCAACGTGGTCGCGCCCGGCGCGATCCGCACGCCGATCTGGGGACCGGCGACCGCGACGCCGGAGGCCGAGAAGGCGTTCGAGAAGCGGATCGCGCTGTCGACGCCGCTGGGGCGCATCGGCGAAACCGATCACGTCGCGAAGACGGTGCTGTTCCTCGCCTCGGACGATGCCGCGCATGTGCAGGGCCAGGAGATCTTCGTCGACGGCGGCGCGGTGGCCTCGCCGAGTGGCGCGCCGATCTATCGCGGCTGATCAAGTGAAGTGAAAATTGAATCGGTCGGCGCGCTCGGTTGCGCCGGCCGGTTCCTGCCTATGCCGGGCTGTATTTTGCTGAACCTTGCGTGAGGCATTGAACCTTCGCGCATTTCGCCAAGACATTTTTACGGGCAGGGGTCACAAGACTCATTTTCAGGGAGCCCGTGATGCCAAAGGCAGCTCGCATTTTTCCGCCGATTTCAGCACCGCGCATTTACACCGAAAATTCCGCCGTTCCCGCCAAACGCTCCGATACGTCCGAGTTTATGGGA
This sequence comes from Bradyrhizobium sp. AT1, assembly GCF_001590795.1. Classification (GTDB taxonomy): domain Bacteria; phylum Pseudomonadota; class Alphaproteobacteria; order Rhizobiales; family Xanthobacteraceae; genus Bradyrhizobium. Next base: position 1,282,416 of record NZ_JXDL01000001.1, on the reverse strand, counting down.
GTGGCTCTTTTCGCCGGCATCGGCCTGTTCGTATCGCTCGTCGCCGTCATTCTGGGTATTCAGGGCGCCTGGTTTTAGCTTCGCCGATCGCGCGACTTGTCATCAGCCACCGCCGTGGCGGCGGCTGATGATGTCGGCGTCCGTTTCTAGGCTGCGCGCAGGCTGGTTGCCGCCTGAAGCGCGCTGGCGATCGACTTCTCGCGATGCTCGGGCCCGACCTGGATGCCGTCGGCGATGATGAATTCGGGATTCTGGATCCCCATGAATCCGAGGACGCCGCGCAAATAGGTTTCAAGATGCTCCAGCGCCGCAGCGGGTGAGCCCGCGCCGTAATAGCCGCCCCTCGAGATCGCGACGATCACGCGCTTGGCGCCGGCGAGGCCTTGCGGCCCGTTCGCGTCATATTTGAAAGTCTTCCCCGCCACGAGAACGCGGTCGATCCAGGCTTTGAGCTGGCTGGGAATCGTAAAATTGTACATGGGCGCGCCGATCACGACGATGTCGGCGGCCAGGAACTCGTCCAGCGCGGCCGCGCTCGCGGCAAGGTCGGGGCCGAGTTCCGCCGGCGCGGGTGCGCCCTGCGCGGCAGCGAGATGCGAACCGGAGAGGTGGGCGAGCGGGGTCTGGGTCAGGTCGCGATAGATCACTTCCAGCGATGGCGTCGCCTGGCGCAGCCGGTCGACGATGGCGGCGGAAACCTGCCTAGAGACCGAGTGGGGGCCGAGCACGCTCGAGTCGAGATGGAGGAGTTTCATTTGGGGTCACCCTGGTATAAGTTTGTAACCAGAGCTACATGAGTGACTATCAAAATCCCCGCAAGAACGCACTTTTTGAGCCATGGGCACATCTTTGGAACCGACACACACGGAATTGCCTGCCCGACAGGCGCCCCATCCGGATCACGCCGATTGCCGCGGGGTCGCCTCAGTGCTGTCCCGCGTCGGCGACAAATGGAGCGTGTTCGTCATCATGATGCTCGGTGACGGCCCGAAACGCTTCAACGAGCTGAAGCGCATGATCAACGGCATCTCGCAGCGGATGCTGACCTTGACCCTGCGCGGGCTGGAGCGCGACGGCCTCGTCACGCGCACGATCTTCCCAACCATCCCGCCGCGCGTCGATTACGAGCTGACTGATCTCGGCCGCGGGCTGCAGCAGCCGGTCAAGGCGCTTGGGCAATGGGCGATGGATCATCTGGCGCAGATCGAGGCTGCACGGACGAAGTTCGATCAGCGCAATGACGGCTGATGCGGAGAATGAGGAGCAGGCGCGCTGCGTGCCGCGCAATCGGTTTACCCTCCAGGGGAGGGTAGGAGTTCGAGCCTGATCAAAGCAGCGACACCAGCCCGCCGCCGTGGCGCTCGAGCTTGCCGGCGAGCTCCAGCTCCAGCAGCACAGTGCGCACGATCGCGGGCGAGGCGCCGGACATCCGCACGAGATCGTCGATCGAGATCGGCACAGGGCCGAGCAGGCCGGTGATCTGGTCGCGGTCATGGCCTTGCGGATCGCTCTCGAACGGCTCGCTGTCGGGCTCGCTTGCAGGGATCATCAGCGGCCGCTCCAGGATCGGTGCGACAGCGTTGACGATGTCGGCAGCTTCCGTGACCAGCGTCGCGCCCTGCTTGATCAGATCGTTGGCGCCAGCGGCGCGTGGATCCAGCGGCGAGCCCGGCACTGCGAACACCTCACGGCCCTGTTCGGCGGCCATGCGCGCGGTAATCAGCGAGCCCGAGCGGTGCGCGGCTTCCACCACGACGACGCCGAGCGAAGCACCGGAGATCAATCGGTTGCGGCGAGGGAAGTCGCGGGCGCGCGGCTCATGGCCGAGCGGCATCTCGGAGATCGCAGCGCCCGCGTGGTCGAGGATCGCCGTGAGCAAATCGCCATGCTCGGGCGGATAGATGCAGTCGTGGCCACCGGCGAGCACGGCGATGGTGCCGCTCGCGACGCTGGCGCGATGCGCAGCCTGATCGACGCCGCGGGCGAGGCCGGAGATCACGACGAAGCCGGCTTCACCGAGCTCGCGCGCGAGCTGGCCGGCAAACTTCAACCCGGCGCCGGAGGCGTTGCGCGAGCCGACGATCGCGATCATCGGACGCATCAGGGCCTTGGCATCGCCGCGCACCGCGAGCAGCGGCGGCGCATCGTCGATCATCGCCAGTCGGCTCGGATAGCCGTCCTCGCCGGGCGCGAGCCAGGCGATGCCGAATTTGCGGCTCGCGGCGAGCTCGGCCTTGGCTTCGTCAGCACTGCAGATGCGGCCCGATCGCTGCGCACCGCCGCGGCGTGCGAGATCAGGCAGCCGCTCAAGCGCGGCGCGCGCGGTGCCGAAATGATCGACCAGCGAACGAAAAGTGCGCGGGCCCACATTGTCGGAGCGGATCAGCCGCAGGCGGTCGATCCTGTCAGTCTCGGTCAGCTCCACGCTCGGATTGATGGCGTCCACGGCGTCTCCTTGTGGGCGCAGCATGGAACAACCTGGGAGCGTATGGAAGAGGCTGGACCCAGCTGCAACACGCAAATAAACGGATGAGGACCAAGTGGATCAGTTTTTGAGGCATTGGAATGCGTGTCGCTCCGGTCGAGATTTTTGCCGACACCACGAACGCGGCGGTGATGCGCCACCCGGGACGGCAATTCCCCGGCGTGCTGGTCCAGGGCGATACCCTTCGCTCGCTCTGCTGCATGGCAGATGATGTCTGTTCGGCTCTCGACCGCTCGTCGGAAGCGTACGAGAATGCCAATCGGCTCAGAAACCGGCTTTGGTCGTACCTCAATGACTACAAGGCCGTGCTGGATGGGCATGGCTTGCCTCTGCCATTTAGCGACCGCGGCACCTTCACTTAGGAATTCCCATGATCTCACTTGCCGATCTCCAGCGCCGCATCGAAGCCGGCGAGTTGTCGCCCGACGCCGCCATCGCCCAATCGCATGCGGCGATCGAGGCCAAGGAGAATGACGTCCGCGCCTTCGTCCGTCACGACAAGGCTGCGAAGGCGCAAAGCGCCGGCCCGCTGCGCGGCATCGCCGTCGGCATCAAGGACATCATCGACACTGCCAATATGCCGACCGAGATGGGCTCGGAAATCTATCGCGGCTGGCAGCCGCGCGCCGATGCGCCCGTCGTCATGATGCTGAAGCGGGCAGGGGCGACCATCATCGGCAAGACCACGACCACGGCGTTCGCCTCGCGCGATCCGACGCCGACGCTCAATCCGCACAATCCAGGCCATTCGCCGGGCGGCTCGTCCGCGGGCTCCGCGGCAGCCGTTGGCGCCGGCATGATCCCGCTGGCGCTAGGCACCCAGACCGGCGGCTCGGTGATCCGGCCCGCCGCCTATTGCGGGACTGCTGCGATCAAGCCGTCGTTCCGGATGCTGCCGACGGTCGGCGTCAAATGCTATTCGTGGGCGCTCGATACGGTCGGGCTGTTCGGCGCGCGCGCGGAGGATCTCGCGCGCGGACTTCTGGCAATGACGGGGCGCACCGAGTTTGCCGGCGTCGTTCCGGCGAAGGCGCCGCGCATCGGCGTGGTCAGGCAGGAGTTCGCTGGCAGCGTCGAGCCGGCGGCCGAGGAGGGCCTGCAGGCCGCGATCAAGGCGGCGGAGCGCGCCGGTGCCCGTGTGCAGACCATCGATCTGCCCGAGGCAGTGCAGGAGGCCTGGCGCATCCATCCGATCGTCCAGGATTTCGAGGCGCATCGCGCGCTGGCCTGGGAGTTTTCGGAGCGCCACGACGAGATCGCGCCGATGCTGCGGGCGAGCCTCGATGCGACCGCTCATCTGACGCCGAAGGACTATGACGAGGCGCGCCGGATCAGCCGTCGCGGTCGCCGCGAGCTCGGCGAATTGTTCGAGGGCGTCGATGTGCTCCTGACCTATTCGGCGCCGGGCACCGCGCCGGCCAAGCCGCTCGCGACCACGGGCGATCCCCGCTACAACCGGCTCTGGACCTTGATGGGCAATCCTTGCGTCAACGTGCCGGTGCTGAAGGTGGGCGGCCTGCCCATCGGCGTGCAGGTGATCGCACGCTTCGGCAACGATCCGGTCGCACTCGCGACGGCGTGGTTCCTGGAGGACGCGCTGGCGCGGGCGTGAGCGTGTGCCTCAATTTTATGTGAGCGCTGCGGATGCAACCGTGCCGCGGCCAAGGCTACCAACTGAACTCATGACTCTCCCGCACCGACAGGGTCCACGCGGCCCACAATTCTTCGCCGCGAGTGAAAGTCTCGGCGAGATCGTCGAGACCTATTGTGACGTCGATCTTGCGGATGCCGCGACCGCCTGCGCGCGCACGATCAAGGTGCTGCCGACGACATCGCCGGTCCTGATCGTGCATTATCGATCGCCGATGGCCTCGCAACGCGGAGCCTACAAGCGAACCGTCAACGGCATGCACACCCGCGCGGCGGCGCTGACGCCGAGCGGTCCGGTCGGTGTCGTGCTGGTGCGGTTGAAACCCGAGGCGGCCGACCGCGTGCTCGGGGTCAGGCCCGCCGACCTGCTCGACGCCAGCGTCGAAATCTCCGACATCTTCGGCGACGGCGTTGCCGCACGGCTTGAAGAACGTCTCGCCGCGGCCGGCAGCGCGGCGGAGCGCGTCACCTGCATGCAGGGCTTTCTCGAGCAGAGGCGGAGGCCGACCCGACTCGATCCGCTGGTTGCACGGGCGATGCAGGCGATCAGGCGGAATCCGGCGATCTCGATGCGTAGGCTCGCCGATGGCCTCGACATCGGCGAACGCAGCCTTCAGCGCCGCTTCAAGACCGAGACGGGTACGAGCGCGAAGCAGTTCGCGCGGATCGAGCGGATGCTGCAGGCGATCGCGGCGCGCCGCTCCGGCGCAGATTGGGCCGATGTCGCGCATGCGTGCGGATTCACCGACCAGGCGCATTTGATCCGCGACTTCCGCACTTTCGCGGGAAGCTCGCCGGAGGTGTTCTGCCGGCGTGTCGCGACCGACAAGATGCAGGCCTGGAACGAGGAACTCGCCGCGTCGGATTTTTACAATACGTTCGTCAGCTAGGCCGCTACCAGCGCGTCTCCAGACTTCGCAAGGAGATGCAATATGTCGACAGAATTCGTCCGCGGCACCCGGCTGCGCAATGCGTTCAACAAGGAGACGTTTGTCTTCTCCGGACTGCTCGACAACCGTGACGTCGCACGTTTCGGCGTGATCATCGAAAAGGGCGGCTCGGGCGGCGGCAACGCGCTCGTGCACGTGCATCCCGGCGCGGACGAGCATTTTGCGGTGAGGAGCGGTCGCGTCAAATTCGTCGTCGACGGGCGCGAGCAAGTGGTGGAGGCCGGCGGCAGCGTGACCGTGCCACGTGGCAGACCGCATTATTTCGCCAATGCCGGCGACGGCAGCGCCGAGCTCGAGGTCTCCTTCACGCCGGCGCAGCAGCATCTGCGCTTCTTCGCCAATTTCGTCACGCTCACGATGACGCAGCCCAAATGGTTCTCCAGCGCCGGCGATCCGAACGTCCTGCTGATCGCGTTGGTGCTACACGCCTATCGCGATCACATGTATCTGGCTGGCGCACCGATCTGGCTGCAAAAACTGCTGTTCGCCGTGCTTGCGCCGATCGCGCGCCTTGCCGGCTACCGGTTGGCGATCGAGCCGCTGCGCGAGGCGCCGGCGCCCGCAAGGTCGGGCTTTGCCGGGTAGGCGAGGGATCAGACCAGCGCCGGCTCGGCTCGCGCGGGCGCGGCATCCTGTGTCGCGGTCGCGCCTTGCCCGAGCCAGCGTTCGGCAGCGTGACGACCGTTCCGGTGCAGCAGGCGAATGAAGCCGCGGCCGAGATCGGTGGACGAACGTTGCGCCAGGCCGTCAACGGAATCTTCCGCTGCGATCCTGGTGAGGCGCAGCGACGGCGCGGCATGCGCCTGCGACCATGCGATCGCGGCGAGCTCGGCATTGAGCGCGGCGTTGGCGGCGATCTGGTCCAGCCGGCGGTCGATCGCGGCGAGGGTGATCGGCACGTAGCTGTCGCGCGCCGGCGTGACCTGGACCAGCAGAACGTCGGCCGTCGAGGTCTCCTGCGCCAGCCGCAGCAACGGCGGATTGCCGCCGAAGCCGCCATCCCAATAGGCCTCGCCCTCGATCTCGACGGCGCAGTGAACCAGTGGCGGGCAGGTCGAGGCCAGCGCGACGTCGGCGGTGAGGGCGTCGTTGCGGAAGATCTGCTGCTGGCCGTCGCGGATCCGCGTCGCCGCGATCAGCAGCTTTGGAGAGCGGGCGCCGCGCAGCCCGGCAAAGTCGATGTCGCGCGACAGCGCCTGCCTGAGCGGATCGAGGTCGAACGGATCGAACTGGCCGGAGCGCAGCGTCGGACCGAATGCGACCGAGCTTCCCGCCGGCGAGAAACCACCCACCAGCATCAGCGAGCGGAACGAGGCCTCGTGCATCAGGCGGAGCCAGAACCGGCTCAGCCGGCTGCGCGCAGCTTCGCGGCCGCCTTCGGCAAGGCCGGAGGCGAGCAGCAGCGCGTTGATGGCGCCGGCGCTGGCGCCGCTGATCGTGTCGATCTCGATCGGCTCTTCCAGTAGGCGCTCCAGCACGCCCCAGGTGAAGGCGGCAAAGGTGCCGCCGCCTTGCAGCGCGAGCGAGAGCCTTCGGGGAGGCCATGGGCCAGCGCGCATCTGCTCAACCGGGGCAGTGGCCGTCACGACCTCGACCGGCGCAGGCGCTGGCACCACGGGCGCGGGCGGCGAAACGGCGGCGGGTGTTGGAAGCGGCGCGGACGCATCGGACCAGATGGTGGTCGCCGACAGCAGCCGACTTGCCGCAGTGCCCTGCGAGCCACCGTCATCGTGCATGCCGTCAATCTTCTCGCCCATTCCGAGCAACCGCGTAACGCCATTCGCACTGTCAGGATGACAGGCATGGAACCTGTTCGCTACTGCCCGCCGCGAGTCAGCGGCGAGTTGCGAACAGGATTTGGCATATAATGCAGAAGGGTCTCTCGGGTATCCGTAGATGCCCTGCCTTCAAGCCTTCTCGCCGATCCGGCTTTCCTTGCCCGCTTGCAACCGCTTGATGTTCTCGCGATGCGCGTAGAACAGCAGCAGCGTGAGGACGGCGAACAATGCTGCGAGCGCGAGGTGTCCGAACCACCATAGGAAGATCGGCGTGATGAACGCGGCCACCAGCGCCGACAGCGACGAGTAGCGGGTGGTGAAGGCGGTCGCCAGCCAGAGCAGGCAGAACACCACCATGCCGGGCCAGAACAGGCCGAGCAGGATGCCGATATAGACCGCGACGCCCTTGCCGCCTCTAAACTTGAGCCAGACCGGGAAGAGATGGCCGAGGAAGGCACCGAGCCCGGCCACCATGGCGGCGTTGGGGCCGGCAAGGTAGCCCGATATCACCACGGCCGCGGTGCCCTTGAGCGCGTCGAGCAGCAGGGTGCCCGCGGCAAGGCCTTTGCTTCCGGTGCGCAGCACGTTGGTGGCGCCGATGCTGCCGGAGCCGATCGAGCGGATATCCTGCGTGCCGGCGAGCCGGGTCAGGACCAGGCCGAATGGAATCGAGCCGAGCAGATACCCGATGACGAAGGCCACCGGCAGGAAGGCTTCAAGCCCCATTGCGGAAGCTCCCAAGGCTGGACTTCGTCAGGCTGGATTTCGCAAGGCTGGATTTCGCGAGGCTGGATTTCACGTCAGACATGCTCGTACACCGTGCGGCCGCCGACAATGGTCCGCACCACGCGGCCTGTAAAGCGGGCCTCGTCGAACGGGGTGTTCTTGCAGGGCGATTTGAGATCGGCGGGATCGACCACCCAGGGCACGTCGGGGTCGATCACGATGACGTCGGCCGGGCTGCCGGCGCGCAGGGTTCCTCCTGCTAGCCCGAGCAACTCGGCCGGCCGGGTCGACATCGCCCGGATCAGCGTCTTCAGGTCCAGCTCGCCATTGTGCACGAGGCGCAGGCCCGCCGGCAGCATGGTTTCGAGACCGACGGCGCCGGGCGCGGCTTCCGCGAAGGGGAGGCGCTTGACCTCGACGTCCTGCGGATTGTGGTCGGACATGATGACGTCGAGCAGGCCGGAGGCCACCGCTGCCACCAGCGCGCGGCGGTCGTCCTCGGTGCGCAGTGGGGGCGACAGCTTCAGGAACGTCCGATACGGGCCGATGTCGTTCTCGTTCAGCGCGAGATGGTTGATCGAGACCGAGGCGCTGACGGCGAGGCCTGCGTCGCGGGAGCGCTGGAGGATCTCGAGCGAGTCGATGCAGCTCAGCGAGGCCGCGTGATAGCGGCCGCCGGTCAGCGCCACGAGGCGCATGTCGCGCTCGAGCATGACGGCCTCGGCGGCATTCGGAATGCCCATCAAGCCGAGGCGCGATGCGAACTCACCCTCGTTCATCACGCCTTCGCCGACGAGATCCGGATCCTCGGTGAAGTGCACGATCAGCGCGTCGAAATCGCGGGCATAGGTCAGCGCGCGGCGCATCACCTGCGCATTGGTCACGCTTCTGGTGCCATCGCTGAAGGCAATCGCGCCCGCGGCCTTGAGCAGGCCGAACTCGGTCATCTCCTGGCCTTGCATGCCCTTGGTGAGCGCGGCCATCGGCTGGATGTTGACGATGGCGGTGTCGCGGGCGCGGCGCATCACGAAGTCGACGGTCGCCGAATTGTCGATCACCGGCGACGTATCGGGCTGGCAGATGATGGTGGTGATGCCGCCGGTCGCCGCCGCCTGGCTGGCGGTGGCAAAGGTCTCGCGATGGCTGAAGCCGGGTTCGCCGACGAAGGCGCGCATGTCGACGAGGCCGGGCGCCACGATCTTGCCGGAGCAGTTGACGATGTCGGTGCCTTCGGGGACGCCGGCCGCGCCGATGCCGCGGCGGGTCTCGCGGATGATGCCGTCGGCGATCAGGACGTCGCCGACACCGTCGAAATCCCTGGAGGGATCGACGACGCGGGCGTTAGCGAGCAGGATGGGGCGGCGATCGGTCAGCATCGGCATCACGCGTTCGGCAGGTTACGGGCGAGCGCTTCCAGCACCGCCATGCGCACGGCGACGCCCATCTCCACCTGTTCGCGGATCAGGGACTGCGCGCCGTCGGCCACGATCGAGTCGATCTCGACGCCGCGGTTCATGGGGCCGGGATGCATCACGAGGGCATCGGGCTTGGCGTAGGCGAGCTTCTTCTGGTCGAGCCCGAAATAGTGGAAATATTCGGACGATGACGGCACGAAGGAGCCGTTCATGCGCTCGCGCTGCAGCCGCAGCATCATGACGATGTCGGCGCCGTTGAGGCCCTCGCGCATGTCGCGCGCGACCTCGACGCCCATCCGCTCGATGCCGGGCGGCAGCAGCGTGGTGGGGCCGACCACGCGGACGCGGGCGCCCATCGTGTTGAGCAGGATGATGTTGGAGCGGGCGACGCGCGAATGCAGCACGTCGCCGCAGATCGCGACCACGAGCCCCTCGATCCGGCCCTTGTTGCGGCGGATCGTCAGCGCGTCGAGCAGGGCCTGGGTCGGATGCTCATGCGCGCCGTCGCCGGCATTGATCACGGAACCGTCAACCTTGCGCGCCAGCAGTTCCACCGCGCCCGAGGCGTGATGGCGCATCACCAGGATGTCCGGATGCATCGCGTTCAGCGTCATCGCGGTGTCGATCAGCGTCTCGCCCTTCTTCATGGACGAGGAGGACACCGACATGTTCATGACGTCCGCGCCGAGCCGCTTTCCCGCGAGCTCGAACGAGGATTGGGTCCGGGTGGAGGCCTCGAAGAAGAGGTTCACCTGCGTCCGTCCCCGCAGGACGGTGCGCTTCTTGTCAACCTGGCGGTTGAGCTCGACATATTCTTCGGACAGGTCGAGCAGGCCGGTGATGTCGGCCGCGGAAAGGCCCTCGATGCCCAGCAAATGCCGGTGGCCGAGGACGAAGGTCGATTTCGATGTCATTAAAACGAGAGCTATAGGCGTGGACGGCGGGGTGGGCAAGGGCCAATGCCGGGCCGGTGAGTTATCCCCTGATCTGTCGGTTTCGCCGCCGTGGCGTGACCTGTCCGTCATGCCCGGGCTTGTCCCGGGCATCCACGATCTTCTATCGCTTTTGATGCAAAAACGTGGATGGCCGGGCATAGGCGAGCGGAAGCGACGCCGTCCTTCAGACGGCTATGCCCGGCCATGACGATGTGGGGCATTCCGTGAAAAGAATTGTGACGGCGTTCCTGGCGGCAATGACGGTGAGCTCAGCCCACGCCCAATCGCTCCCCGGCGGCTTCGTTTACCTGCGCGACATCGACCCCAGCATCATCCAGGACATCCGCTACGCCACCGCGAACAATTTCGTCGGCCGTCCGCTCGCCGGTTACAATGCCGGCGAATGTGTGGTGAAGCAGGAGGTGGGGCTGCGGCTGAAGGCGGTGCAAGCGGACCTCGCCGCGCAAAACCTCTCGCTCAAGATGTTCGACTGCTACCGGCCGGCGCGGGCCTCGCTCGACATGGTCAAGTGGTCGCAGAACGGCCACGAGACCGTCGCCGAGCGGCGCTACAATCCGAAGATCCCGAAGACCGAGCTGTTCCGCCTCGGCTACATCGCGAGCCGGTCGCAGCATTCGACCGGGGCCGCGCTCGATCTCACGCTGGTCGATCCCAAAGCCGACAACTCCGCCAAATATGATCCGTCAAAGAGCTATGCCGATTGCACCGCGCCGGTCGAGGCGCGCGCGCCGGAAGGCAGCGTCGACATGGGCACCGGCTACGACTGCACCGACACCAAGGGCCATACCGCGGCACCGTCGATCACGCCGGAGCAGCGTGCCTGGCGCAAGCGGCTGGTCGCTGCGATGGCCAGGCAAGGCTTTGTGAACTATTCGAAGGAGTGGTGGCATTTTTCTCTGCCGGGGGCCGGTGGGGCAGCCTATGATTTCCCGATCCAGCCGCGCCGGAACTAAAGTCCGCGCCGAGGAAACCTGATGACCCAGCCGAGCTTTGCGACCCACGAGGTCTTCAACCAGTCGCCCCCGTTCGAGGAAATCGACCTGTTCACTGTGGATCGGCCGCTGGTCGATGCGGTGAAAGCCAATGGCGGAGCGGCGGCGGAACGCGAGCTGTCCGCATTTGGCAAGCTTTGGGGCTCGGCCGCGATGGCCGATCGCGGGCGCCTGGCGAACGAGAACACGCCGAAGCTGCGCAGCTTCGACGCCAAGGGCAATCGCCGCGACCAGGTCGAGTTTCATCCCGCCTATCACGAGCTGATGGCGCACAGCGCCCATGCCGGCGTGCACAATTCGACCTGGACCGCGGATGGCAAACCTGCGGGCGATGCCGCGGAAGTCATTCGTGCGGCAAAGTTCTACATGGCGGCGCAAGTCGAGACCGGCCACCTCTGCCCGATCACGATGACGCGTGCCTCGGTCGGGGCGCTGGCGATGCAGCCGGACCTGCTGGCGCGTGTGATGCCGGTGCTGTCGACCAGGAGCTACGATCCGAGCTTCGCGCCGTGGTGGGACAAGCGCGGCATGACGCTGGGCATGGGCATGACCGAGAAGCAGGGCGGCACCGACGTGCGCGCCAACATGACGCGCGCCGTGCGCGAGGGCGATGGCTATCGCATCACCGGCCATAAATGGTTCATGTCGGCGCCGATGTGCGATGCGTTCCTGGTGCTGGCGCAGGCCGAGCAGGGTCTGACCTGCTTCTTCATGCCGCGCTTCGCGCCGGATGGCTCGGTGAACGCCATCCAGTTCCAGCGGCTGAAGGACAAGCTCGGCAATCGCTCCAATGCCTCGTCCGAGGTCGAATTTGTCGGCGCCTATGCCGAAAGGATCGGCGAGGAGGGCAAGGGCATCCGCACCATCATCCAGATGGTGCAGCTGACGCGGCAGGATTGCGCGATCGCCTCGGTCGGCCTGATGCGCTCGGGGCTGGCGCATGCGCTGCATCATGCCCGGCACCGCAGCGTGTTCCAGAAGCATCTCGCCGACCAGCCGCTGATGCAGGCGGTGCTGTCGGACATGGCGCTGCATGTCGAGGCGAGCACGGCGCTGATCATGCGACTCTGCCGCGCCTTCGACCGCACACCGCACGATGCGGCGGAAGCCGCCTATATGCGGTTGTTGACGCCCGCGATCAAATACTGGACCTGCAAGAGCGCGCCGCCGTTCCTCTATGAGGCCATGGAATGCCTCGGCGGCAATGGCTATGTCGAGGATGGCATTTTGGCGCGGCACTATCGGGAGTCGCCCGTCAACGCGATCTGGGAAGGCTCGGGCAACGTGATGTGCCTCGACGTGCTCCGCGCGCTCTCGCGCGAACCGGAAGCAGCGACGGCCGTGCTGAAATCGCTCGCGGCCGCGACGAAGGGCCTGCCGGGGGCGGAGGAGACGTTCGCATTCATCGGCAAGACGTTTCGCCGCGCCGACGGCGAGCGCGTCGCGCGGTTGGCGGTCGAGAAGCTGGCGCTGCTGGCCGCGGCTGCGGCGCTGAACGGCGTGTCTCCGCGCCATGCCGAACTGTTCGCAAGCACGCGTCTTGCAGCCGATCGCGCCAGCATGTACGGCGCCGTGGAGCTGGAGAGCGGCGAGGTCCGTGCGCTGCTGGAGCGGGCGTTGCCGTGAGTGTTCCAAACGAAAGCGTCCTGATGGATTCCCTTGATCCCGATCGCCCGCCGCTGACCGTGGCGCCGGCGACGCCACGCGTCTGGAAGTTTTGGGGCACGGCGCTGTGGGGCCTTTTCATCTTCGCCGCGATGTTCGTCGGACAGATCGGCGCCGTCGTCCTGTTGGTGGCGCAGCGTGGTCTTCCCATGGACTTCGCCTCGCTCCAGCTCGTCGGCCGCGATCCTCAGGCGCTCGCGCTCTCGGTCATCATGGGGCTGCCGGCGACGCTTCTGGCGGTGTGGCTCGCCATTGCCATCAAGAAAGCTTCCTTCATCGATTATCTCGCCCTGCACTGGCCGTCCTGGAAGCAGCTGTTGTTCGGTGCGGTCGGCCTCATCCTGATCGTCGTGGTTTGGGAGACGATGTCGCGCGCGCTTGGCCGCGAGGCGACGCCGGGCTTCATGACCGATCTGTTGAAATCGGGCCGCGACAAGGGCGCAGCACTGTTGCTGCTGTTCGCCTTCAGCGTGGCCGCGCCGATGTCGGAGGAGATCCTGGCGCGCGGCTTCCTCTTTCGCGGCTGGTCGGCGAGCTTTTTGCGCGTGCCCGGCGCGATCCTGCTGTCGTCGCTGGTCTGGACGATCGTCCACCTGCAATACGACATCTACTTCCTCGCCGAGGTCTTCACCATCGGCTTGTGGTTCGGCTACATGCGTTACCGCGCGGGTTCGCTCTGGCTCACCATAATCCTGCACGCGCTGAACAATCTGACCGCCGTGGTGCTGACGATGTGGTTGGGGAGTTAGGCCACCAGCGCAATCGCCACCGGCATCGTGATCGCGGCCAAGATCGTCTGCAGCGTGATGATTTGCGCCAGCAGCGGGGCGTCGCCGCCCATCTGGCGGGCGAGGACGTAGGCGCTCGACGAGGTCGGGACCGCCGAGCAGATCGCGACGATCGCCAGGCTTTCGCCTGACAGCCCGAACCAGACGGCGAGAGCGAGGGCGATTGCCGGCATCAGCACCAGCTTGAAGACGACGCCGATCGCAGCGCCGGCGCTCGGGCGCAGCAGGCCTTCGAGATGCAGGCCGGCGCCGGTGACGAGCAGGCCGATCGCGAGCGAGGAGCGGCCGAGCGCATCCGCCACCTCGTGCCAGAGCTTCGGCAGCGGCAGGTGGGTGACATTCACGAACAGCCCGATCGCGCAGGCCCAGATCAGGGGATTGCGCACCAAGGTCATGACGATGGCGCGGCCGGATTGTTTTTCCGGCGCGGCATAATGCGCGAGCACGGCGACGCTGAACACGTTGACGAGCGGGATGATGGCGACCATCGCCACCGAGGCGAGCGCCAGCCCGACCTCGCCGAACATGTTGGCGCAAACCGACAGCCCGACGAAGGTCTGCCAACGCGTCGCGCCCTGGAAGATCGAGGTGAAGGCCGGGCCGTCGATGCCGAGCCGCGTCAGGGCAGGGCGGAGCGCCAGGCAAAGCAGCGACATCGCCAGCGCCGACAGCAACAGCGCGCCGCCGACGCCGGCGACCGGCACCTTGGACAGGTCGGCCTTCACCAGCGTCTGGATCAACAGCATGGGAAACAGCACGAAATAGGTCAGCCGCTCCAGCCCGTGCCATTGCGTGTCCAGCCGCATCAGGCTGCGCTTCAGCACCACGCCGAGCACGATGAGGATGAAGACCGGCAGCAGCGCCGCGATCACGACGGCCATGGATCAGTCAGTCCCCGAGGCGGCGCGAAGATTGGCGAGGCGGTCGAGCGCGCCTTGCAGGATGAAGATCGCGGCATGCTCGTCGATCACCTCGGCGCGCTTGGCGCGGCTGACGTCCATCCCGATCAGCTCGCGCTCGACCGCGGCGGTCGACAGGCGCTCGTCCCACAGGCCGATCGGGAGCGCGGTCAGGCCGGAAAAGTTGCGGGCGAAGGCGCGGGTGGATTGCGCCCGCGGACCCTCGCTGCCGTCCATGTTGATGGGCAGGCCGAGGACGAAACCAGCCGCCTTGCGCTCGGCCGCGATCGCGAGCAGCCGGACGGCATCCTGCTTGAACTGCTTGCGCTGGATCGTCTCGACGCCGGTGGCAAGCCGCCGGTCCGGGTCGGATACGGCCACGCCGATGGTCTTGGTGCCCAGATCCAGCCCGACCAGCGCGCCGCGCGCGGGCCAGTGGGTTGCAGCATCGACGAGAGGCAGGATAAGAGCCGGCATGGCCTAGCGCATATCACGCGTCGCGCCGCGGAGTGAACCCGGAACAATGGATGCGCTGACATTATTCGGTCTGGTTGCCGTCACGGCGATGCTGGTCACTTACGCCCTGGAGGATCGCAGCCATTGGTTCGTGCTGCTGTTCGCAATCTCCTGCGCGCTCGGCTCGGCCTACGGGTTCTTGCAGGGCGCCTGGCCGTTCGGCCTGGTCGAGGCGATCTGGGCCGTCGTGGCGCTGCGGCGGTGGCACCTCAGGCCGCGGTAAGGTCGGGGGGTGGGCGAGGGCGCTTGGGTCCTCGCCCGTGAGGCGCTTGCCGCTCAGCGGATCGCGATCGGGTTGATCATCGCTTGCACGCCGCCGGTCCAGCGCGGCTGTCCCAGTACGAACAGGAATTCGTATCCCTTGTCCTTGGCAAGCGCGGCCGTGTCCATGTTCTCGAGGATGTAGGTCCCGTTCATCGCGAGCAGGATCTGGTGGACCTCGAACACGTTCTTGGACTCGAATGGCAGCACTTCGAGCGCCCAGGTGTCGGCGCCGATCGCGACGACGCCCTTGCCGGTGAGATATTTCGCGCCCTCGACGCCGAGACCCGGCTCGCCGGCCGAATAGCGCTTGTCGTCCTTGCCGATCAGGCTGAGCCAACCGGTGTGGAAGATCACGACGTCGCCCTGGCGGATCTCGACGCCTTGCTTCTTGGCGACCTCCTCGATCTCCTTGACATTGAAGGCGGTGCCTTCCTTGACGATGTCCGTGTCGTAATAGGCGGCCATGTCGAGCAGCACGCCGCGCGTGACCATTGGCGGCACCTTCTCGATGCCGAGCTTCTTCAACCCGTTGGGGTCGGCGAAGTCGGCGAGCTTGTTGCCGTTGTAATAGACGTGCTCGACGCCGAGATGGCCGAGCCCGTCGAGCTGGCTGCCGATGCCGACCCAGGTGTCGAGGATGTCGTCGTTATAGGTCGCCTTGTTGGGCCCGAGGCCGGGAATGCCGGCCTGTCCGGGCTGTACGATGGTGAGCTTGAATGCGCGCGGTGGATAGGCCGGCGTCTGCGGCGTGACGGGAATGCCGAGTGCGTAGGTCTTGCCGGTCTTTACCAGCGAGGCGGCTTTCACCACGAGCTCGGGCGTCATGTAGTTGGCGGCGCCGATCTCGTCGTTCGGCCCCCATTTCGATTTGGTCCAGTCCTGTGCGCTTGCAGTTCCAGATATCGCCGACAACGCAGCGACGCAGCACAACACGAGGGTATTGCGCATCGATAGTCCTCCCAATGTTTTTGTCGATGTTTGGTTCGTTGTGGTTTTGCGCTGGCCAGTGACGCATCGTAACGCAGAAGGAGCGTGCGCTTCAAAATGATTCAACGCGCTGCGCTGCGAGAGCTGAGCGCAACGCAACGCGCGATCGATTCAAGTACGACAGATTTGTGACAGCGAATTTCGCGCGATGGAACGATGCGTCGTGTCAAGCCGCGATGACGTCGTCATCCTGCTTCAGGCAGGCGGCAAAACCGCTCAGTGCGCTGGTTTGATGTCCAGCGCAGCGCTGGATGAAAAGCGTCTCGACGCGCGCATGCGCGGCGCTCAGCGTGTGGATCGAGACGCTGCCGTTCATGGCGCTGCGTTCGACGACTGCACGCGGCAGCAACGTCACACCCATGTCGGCGGCGACGCAGCCGATCATGCCGTCGAGTGTGCCGAGCTCGAAGCGCGCGGCCGAGGGCCAGCCGAACTCGACGAAGATCTGCTCGAGCCGTTGGCGGTAGGTGCGGCCGGTGCGGAACACCAGGGCGGTCGGGCCGGACTCCGGCGTGCCGGCACGCAGCTCGGCGAGCGAGGTCCAGCGCCGCGCGCTGACCAGCACCAGCTCCTCGCGGAAAGCGCTCGTCGCAGTGAGGTCAGCATGCGCGATCGGACCTGCGACGAAGGCGCCATCGAGCGTACCTTCGAGCACGGCTGCAACGAGGTCGGCGGTCGGCGCGGTGCGTAAGGAGAGGCGCACGGCAGGAAATCGGCGGTGGAAATCAGCGAGAAGCGGCGGCAAGCGCACCGCCGCCGTCGTCTCCATCGAGCCGATCGCCAATGGTCCCTTTGGCTCGCCATCGTCGCGCGCGGCGAGCACGGCCTCGTGTGAGAGGGCGGCCATTCGTTGCGCGTAAGGCAAAAGACGCCTGCCGGCGCCGGTCAGCGTCATGCCACGCGCGTGCCGCTCGAACAGCAGCGTGCCGATCTCCGCCTCCAGCGCCTTCACGCGCTGGGTGACGTTGGACTGCACGGTGTTCAGCTCCTCAGCTGCGCGGGTAATGCCGCCGACGCGGGCAACGACGGCAAAGGTCTTGAGGTCGCTGAGTTCCATGGCCCGTTTCTCTTTTGAGATGGCAGCGTTCTATAGAATTCAATTTTGAAGAATGCTAATCCGGCCTAGTCTGCCTGTCCAGAGTGGGAGGACTCATGCCGATCGCCACGCCGCTGACGGAGATGCTCGGGATCAGGCATCCGATCCTGTCGGCGCCCATGGACACGATCGCGGGCAGCCGGCTGACCCGCGCTGTCAGCGAGGCCGGCGGATTCGGCATCCTCGGCGGCGGATACGGCGACCGCGCCCGGCTTCAGGCAGAGGCCGCAGAGCTGAAGGGCTTTGCGCCGTTCGGTATCGGCTTCATTACCTGGAGCCTGGCAAAACAGCCCGCGCTGCTCGACATTGCGCTCAACGCCCGTCCGCAGGCAGTGATGTTGTCATTCGGCGATCCCGCGCCGTTCGCGCCGCGCATTGCGGCGGGTGGTGCACGGTTGATCTGCCAGGTGCAGAGCGAGGACATGGCCAGGCAGGCGCTCGATGCCGGCGCGGAGATCCTGATCGCGCAGGGCACCGAAGCCGGCGGCCATGGCGCCTCGCGCACCACGCTCGACATCGTGCCCGCAATCGTCGATCTCGCAGCCGGGCGTGTGCCGGTCGTCGCGGCTGGCGGGATCGCCGACGGACGGGGCCTTGCCGCCATGATGATGCTGGGCGCATCCGGCGCGCTGATCGGCACGCGCTTCTATGCGAGCGTGGAGGCCAACGGCGCGCAGGAGGCCAAGGCGCGCATTCGCGATGCCGGCGGCAATGACACGGTGCGTGGCGTCGTTCCCGACTGGTCGCGACAACTGTTCTGGCCGGCTCCGTTCACCGCACGTACGCTGGTGAACAACCACATCAAGACTTGGACCGGCCGCGAGGTGGAGCTGCTGCAGCGCGCGGACGAGGTTGCCAAGGACTATGCCGCCGCAAAAATGACGGGCGATTTTGAAGTCGCCGCGGTCTTCGCCGGGGAGGCGGTTGGCCTGATCCATGATATCCCACCGGCGGCCGATATCGTCGAACGCATCGTAATCGAGGCCGAGCAACTCTTGGCCGGCCGTCGCAACTCCATCATGTCCGCCTGAACTGCGAGAGAACAACCATGTGGCCTGACCGTCGATTGATCGACCTCTTCAAGACAGAATTCCCGATCGTGCTGGCGCCGATGGCCGGTGTGATGGATGCGGAGCTGGTGATCGCCGCCGCGCAAGGCGGGGCGCTCGGATCGCTGCCTTGCGCGATGCTGTCTCCAGAGAAGATCCGGGAGCAGGTCGCAACCATCCGCAAGGGCGTGCCGGCGCCCATCAACCTGAACTTCTTCTGCCACACGCCGGTCGAACTCACGCAGGAAGCGGAGGCGCGCTGGAAGCAGCGTCTTGCGGACTATTACCGGCAACATGGCCTTGACCCGGCAGCGCCGGTCAATGCGGCCAACCGGGCGCCGTTCGATGAGGCGATGTGCGCGGTCGTGGAAGAATTGAAGCCGGAAGTCGTCAGCTTCCATTTTGGCCTGCCGGAGAAGGCATTGCTCGACCGGGTCAGGGCGGCCACTTGTCTCGTGATTGCGTCGGCCACCACGGTGAAGGAGGCCGTCTGGCTCGATCAACGCGGTGTCGATGCCGTGATCGCGCAAGGTGCGGAGGCCGGGGGACATCGCGGCATGTTCTTGACGGACAAGATCGCCGAGCAACCCGGCAATCTTGCGTTGGTGCCGCAGATCGTCGACGCCGTGAAGGTGCCGGTCATTGCCGCCGGCGGCATCGCGGACGGACGCGGCATCGCCGCGGCCTTCGCGCTCGGGGCCTCCGGCGTGCAGATCGGCAGCGCGTACCTGCGCTGTCCGGAATCCAAGGTGACCGCGGCGGGGCGCGCCGCACTCGCCGAAGGACGCGACGATTCCACCGTCATCACCAATGTCATGACGGGGCGGCCGGCGCGCGGCGTCCAGAATCGGCTGATGCGCGAAGCGGGCCCGATCTCGCCGGATGCGCCGCCGTTCCCCCACGCCGCGACGGCTCTGGCACCGCTCAAGGCGGCAGCCGAGAAGCAGGGCCGCCCGGATTTCACCAATCTCTGGGCAGGACAGGCGATCGCCATGGGCCGGGAGCTTCCCGCGGCCGAATTGACCCGGGATCTCGCCAAATCGGCGCTGGCCCGCATGAAAGCGCTGGCCGGCTAAGCCCGCCGGCCGGTTGCGGCGCAAAAGCGGCCTCTGCTATACGGCACATGGGTTTTGCCGTGAGAGGCCTTATATAATGTCCGTCGACGCCGCTACCGTCCGCCGCATCGCGCATCTGGCGCGCATTGCGGTTTCCGAGGACGAGGTTCCGCATCTGCAGGGCGAGCTCAATGCCATGCTCGCTTTCGTCGAGCAGCTCTCGGAGGTCAATGTCGAGGGCGTGGAGCCCATGACCTCGGTCACCCCGATGCAGATGAAGAAACGGCAGGACGTCGTCAACGACGGCGACATCGCCGACGATATCGTTGCCAACGCGCCGGCGACCGAGGGGCACTTCTTCCTGGTGCCGAAGGTTGTCGAGTAACTTTTAGGACGTGGTCCGATGTGTCTGCTTTGCGATGATGAGAAGGCCTATCAGGCCTACATGAACTATCTCGACAAGATGGAGCGGCAGGGCAAGGCCGCCGATCCCAATGTCGCCGTCAATGCCGTGCTCGACGAGATCGAGGCCGCCGCGAATGCGGCCGCCAAAAAAGACGACCCGGCCAACGACAAGACCCTGTCTCCGTTCTTCTGCAGCCCGATCAATAAATGACCGATTTGACATCTCTGACGCTCGCCGAGGCCCGCAAGGGTCTCGCCGACAAGACTTTCACGTCCCTCGAGCTGACCGACGCGCACCTTTCCGCGATCGAAGCCGCGCGCGTGCTCAATGCCTTCGTGATGGAGACGCCCGACCAGGCGCGCGCCATGGCGCGCGAGGCCGACGCCAAGATCGCCAAGGATGATGCCGGTCCGCTCGCGGGCATTCCACTCGGCATCAAGGACCTCTTCGCAACCAAGGGCGTGCGCACCACCGCGTGCTCGAAGATCCTCGGCAATTTCGTGCCGACCTATGAGTCCACCGTCACCTCGCAGCTCTGGCGCGACGGCGCGGTGATGCTCGGCAAGCTCAACAATGACGAGTTCGCCATGGGCTCGGCGAACGAGACCTCGTGCTTCGGTCCGGTCGGCAATCCCTGGCGGCGCGAGGGCAGCAACACCACGCTGGTGCCGGGCGGCTCGTCCGGCGGCTCCGCCTCGGCCGTGGCGGCGCTGCTCTGCATGGGCGCAACCGCGACCGATACCGGCGGCTCGATCCGCCAGCCGGCGGCGTTCACCGCGACCGTCGGCATCAAGCCGACTTACGGCCGCTGCTCGCGCTGGGGCATCGTCGCCTTTGCCTCCTCGCTCGATCAGGCCGGTCCGATCGCGCGCAGCGTGCGCGATGCCGCGATGCTGCTGCGCTCGATGGCCGGCCACGACCCCAAGGACACGACGTCGGTCGATATCGCCGTGCCGAATTACGAGGCCGCGATCGGCAAATCCGTGAAGGGCATGAAGATCGGCATTCCCCGGGAGTATCGCCTCGACGGCATGCCGGCCGAAATCGACAGACTGTGGAGCGAGGGGCGTGCGTGGCTGGAGGCCGCCGGTGCCGAGACCGTCGAGGTTTCGCTGCCGCACACCAAATACGCGCTGCCGGCCTATTACATCGTGGCGCCGGCGGAGGCGTCCTCGAACCTCGCGCGCTATGACGGTGTCCGTTACGGCTTGCGCGAGCAGGGCAAGACCATCACCGAGCTCTACGAGAATACCCGCGCGGAAGGGTTTGGTGCCGAGGTGCGGCGCCGTGTCATGATCGGCACCTACGTGCTCTCGGCCGGCTATTACGATGCCTATTATCTGCGCGCCCAGAAGGTGCGCACGCTGATCAAGAAGGATTTTGAGGATTGCTTCGCTGGGGGGGTCGACGCGATCCTCACCCCGGCGACGCCGTCGGCGGCCTTCGGCATCGGCGAGAAGGGCGGTGCGGATCCGGTCGAGATGTATCTCAACGACATCTTCACGGTGACCGTGAACATGGCGGGCCTGCCGGGCATCGCCGTGCCCGCCGGCAAGGACGCGCAGGGCCTGCCGCTCGGCCTGCAATTGATCGGCCGTCCGTTCGAGGAGGAAACGCTGTTCTCGCTCGGCGAGGTGATCGAGCAGGCCGCCGGCCGCTTCACGCCCGCGAGGTGGTGGTGAATGTCGCTGGCTTCATCGCCAGCCTCGACGGCGCGGTCCCCGCGCCGGAGCTGAACGCGCCGCTGAGAGGTCTCTGGTGGGCCGCCAAGGGCGACTGGGACCAGGCGCACAAGATCGTTCAGGACGACAGCAGCCGCGACGCAGCCTGGGTGCACGCCTATTTGCACCGCGTCGAAGGCGATCTCGGCAACGCCGGCTACTGGTACCGCCAGGCCGGCCAGGTCGCCGCAAAGGATTCATTGGAAGCGGAGTGGCAGCGGATCGTTGCCACGCTGCTCGGGAGCAAGACATGAGCACGGCCACGCACAAGCTTCTTAAAGGTGCCACCGGTGACTGGGAGGTTGTCATCGGGATGGAAATCCACGCCCAGGTGACCTCGAACGCAAAGCTGTTCTCGGGCGCCTCGACCGCGTTCGGCGGCGAGCCTAACAGCCAGGTGTCGCTGGTCGATGTCGCGATGCCGGGCATGCTGCCCGTCATCAACGAGGAATGCGTCAGGCAGGCTGTCCGGACCGGGCTCGGCCTCAACGCGAAGATCAATCTGCGTTCGGTGTTCGACCGCAAGAACTATTTCTATCCTGACCTGCCGCAGGGCTACCAGATCAGCCAGTACGCATCGCCCATCGTGGGTGAGGGCGAGGTGACGGTCGAGCTCGACGGCGGCAAGACTGCCACTGTCGGCATCGAGCGGCTGCACCTTGAGCAGGATCCCGGCAAGATGTTGCACGACCAGTCGCCGTCGATGTCCTACATCGACTTCAACCGCTGCGGCGTGGCGCTGATGGAGATTGTCTCGAAACCGGACATTCGCGACGCCGAGCAGGCCAAGGCCTATGTGACCAAGCTGCGCTCGATCATGCGCTATCTCGGCACCTGTGACGGCGACATGGAGAAGGGAAGCTTGCGGGCCGACGTCAACGTGTCCGTGCGCAAGCCCGGCGCGCCGCTCGGCACCCGCTGCGAGATCAAGAACATGAACTCGATCACCTTCATCGGCCAGGCGATCGAGTACGAGGCGCGGCGCCAGATCGAGATCATCGAGGACGGCGGCAAGATCGAGCAGGAGACCCGCAGGTTCGACCCCGACAAGGGCGAGACGCGCTCGATGCGCTCCAAGGAAGAGGCGCACGACTACCGCTACTTCCCCGATCCGGATCTGCTGCCGCTGGAGTTCAGCCAAGCCTTCGTCGACGAGCTGAAGGCGAAGCTGCCGGAGCTGCCGGACCAGAAGAAGGCGCGCTTCGTCGCCGATTTCGGACTGTCGGCCTATGATGCGAGCGTGCTGGTCGCCGAGCGCGAGAGCGCATTGTTCTACGAGACCGTGCTCGACAAGCTCGCCAACCGCGCGCGCGACGGCAAGATGGCGGCGAACTGGGTGATCAACGAGCTGTTCGGCCGTCTCAACAAGGAAGGCCGGGATATTACGGGCTCTCCGGTCGGCGCCGAGCAGTTGGCTGCGATCATCGACCTGATCGGCGAGGGCACGATCTCCGGCAAGATCGCCAAGGATCTGTTCGAGATCGTCTGGCAGGAGGGCGGCGATCCCCGCGCGCTGGTCGAAAGCCGCGGCATGAAGCAGGTGACCGACCTCTCGGCGATCGAGAAGGTGGTCGACGACATCATCGCGGCCAATCCCGACAAGGCCGCTCAGGTCAAGGACAAGCCGCAGTCGCTCGGCTGGTTCGTCGGTCAGGTGATGAAGGCGTCGGGCGGCAAGGCCAACCCGCAGAGCGTCAACGACCTGCTCAAGTCCAAGCTCGGCGTCTAGCGCCAGCGCATCCGAACGAGGTGACGGAGCGTATCCGTCACCTCGCTTGCCGTTCGCGGCGCGACGCTCGCGCGCATCCTCGGCAGCAAACTTCATCCGATCAGACGCGATGTGACCACCGAATCGCCGTCACGCGATTCGCGCAAAACGGCGGCTCGCGCACGCTTCGACGAGCGCGCCCGCCGTTAATCATGAAAATATTTTCGTTGCCAAAAGTCGCGACTCAGAGTCCGCGGAGCGCCCTTGCGAGGTGATCGCGCGATTGCCGATGCACGTCGTCGCGATGATCGCGCGCGATGCGCGCGTACAGAAAAATACTTGCTGCATAGTGTTTTCCTGCAATCGCATATGCCGCGCACATCGATGTCGCGAGCACTCCGCACGGTCGATCGCACGCGTCATGCAGTGCGTTTGCATCGCGCTCGCCAAGCGCACGCACGTTGCGTCGTCAACACTTCTTTAAGCGAGACGCTGTTTTTTTCGTCGTGTTGGTGTATTCGGGATGAGTGTGCATTCGATCCCCGACTGCATGCAGCGATTAAAGCCATCTCACACATCGGAGGGCAACATGGCCAAGAAAGCGAAGAAGGCGAAGAAGGCGAAGAGCGCAGTGAAGAAGACTGCGAAGAAGACCCGCAAGGTCGCGAAGAAGAAGAAGTAACTTCGACTTCTGAAGTTGCCGGCTCTAGCAGCCGGCACGTCATCAGCGCCTTGAGGTTCTGATCGACGATAGAGGGTGTCGGCGAGACATCAGGTCAACGGTCGGATCGTTCGTTTCGACGGTCCGGCAGAAGAAACGAGTTTTCTTCGTTCGGTGCGGTTCTCCGCAAGGAGCTCCGCAATTTCACGAGCGGCCTTCGGGCCAACGTGAAATCTGGTCCTGACGTGTTCGCCGACGCCCTCGTTCTCCTGACGCCGGGGCATTGCCGGCATCCCTTTCCCCAGACATTGCTGATCCGACCACGGCGCGACCGCGCTGCCTTGTTCGAACTGCCTTTGGGCACGCCTGGGCTGCGGCCCGACGCACGCCGTTCGCATGCAGCTTCTCCGTTCGCGGTGTCATCGCCCGGCTTGCCGCCTTCGCTGAAGCTTCGGCGCGCCGAGTGCCGTGCGAACCTCGTCGTAGGCTAGGCGGAGCCGGGACCGGGCGATCCAGTACTCCGGGACGGCAGCGATTGAATCGATGGGCTGCGGCGTACTGGATTCCTCGCCTGTACGGGGAATGACAGCACGGGGCGTGGCCTCGACGGCGATCCCGCACCCCACATCGTCATCCCATCACACGCACGACAGCGCGCGATGGTTATCGATGTCCCAAAATCCTGCGGTAAACAGAATCTGACGAAACGCGGAAGTGCCTGCAAATCAGGGACTTTTTGAAATCCTTGGGCCGACGCCGCACGGGCGCGTTTACGTCTGCTTCATCGCGATACTTAAACTGCCATTCAAATTTGCCCGCCATCATCGCCTCCAACAAGCCGGCAAACGGCAATGGGCAAGAAGCCCAGGGGATGAGTTGAACAGTGCAAGATCCCGGGAAGGGTCATGCACATCGGAAGTTGGACGGGAGCCGCGCTCGGGGGAACGAGGCGGCATAAGAACAAAGGGGATGCGTTATGTTTCAGGGTACTTTCGATCTGGAGACGGCAACGCCGATCGACACGACCGCGCTGTCGGACGTGCTGTTCGAGCGTGGGATCTATTGGGCGAGCGGCCGCTCCGGCCTCGTCGATCTCGTCGCCGCGCATAAATGGTTCAACCTCGCCGCGCTGAAGGGCCGCAAGGACGCCGTGGCGCTGCGCCAGGAAGTTGCCGGGCAGATGTCGGAGGCCGAGATCTCGGCCGCGCAGCGCGAGGCGAGGGCGTGGGTCTCCACGCACTGAACTTGCGAGCCGCATCCGCACCCGTGTTCTCACGGGTGGGCCGGTTGCGCTGAATCAAGTTTCTTCGTCGTGCCGCCACCTAAGACCCGGTGGCATGAACGATCCCGATACGAATGGACGATGGCTACCGATTCAGATCGCGCCTGATGAGTGCGATTTGGAACTCGGACGTCGGCACAAGACGGGGATCTTGCCCTGGCCGTTTCCGTGCCGGCGCAGGTCTGGCGTTTGGTTCAACATCTGGGCCGACGAGGCGGTGCTGATTTCGCCCTCGCATTGGCGGATCTGGCGGTTCCGCCGCTAGGCGCGGGACGCACATATAGAGGGATGGTGCGAAACGAGTTGAACTCGCCGCGCCGATCCTTGCGCCAGGCTTTCGCCTCGGCCTCAATCGCTTTCAGGCGAAAGACCGCACAGACCTTGGTTGATTCTGCCGCTGGTGGCGGAGAGGGAGGGATTCGAACCCTCGATACAGCTTGAGACCGTATGACGCTTTAGCAAAGCGTTGCCTTCAGCCACTCGGCCACCTCTCCGGTGCGAGCCTTATGCATCTAATTGCTTGGGCCGGTCAATTTGGAAGCGCGTGTTTTCGCTCGAATATTCCCAGCGATCTTCAAAATCAGACCGGCTTGCTTCCGGAGTGAGAACCCCCGGCTCGCGAGAGAACGGACGCAGAAGCTGGAATGCCCGACGCACGTCGTTACGGTGTTCTAGCGTCTAAGGGCATTGTCTCCGCTGTAAGTAACTGTACTAGCTGAAGAATTCTAAATTTTGCGGGCGATGGCCTGTTGCGGGGGTGAATCCCTTCGTTCCCCATTGTGTTGGTAGTGCATTGATTTTACTTGTTTTTCTTGCTGAGTGCCCGCTTCCGCACGTAGAACGAGCTGCTCCTTGATCGTAACCGCCCGGACGGTCCGTCGATTCTGGTAACGATGCTTTCGGCGGCGCCGCCGGCTGGGTCGGATGGGCCTTCGCGGGACCGGTTGCTATGGTCAACGAGTCGAATTGAGGGAGAACGGGCTTGGCGAACGAGTTGCAGGCCAAATTTCGGCGTGCTGTCGATGCCTTTCAGGCGAGGGACCTGGCGAAGGCGGAAAAAATACTCGAGCAGATCAGGAGATCCTCCCCGAACATCTTCGACGTCGAGCACTTCCTGGGTGTGATCAAGCTGATGCAAGGTCGGTTTTCGGACGCCGAGATTCATCTCAAGGCGGCGGTCGCCTTGAATGGAAACAGCGATGAGGCGCTCAGCAATTGCGGATACGCGCTCAAAGCCATGAAGCGGCCTGAGGAGGCCCTCGCATATTTCACCCGTGCATTGGCAGTCAATCCGCGAAATCCTGTTTCATACCACAACAGGGGTTCGATCCTTGCGGAGTCCGCGCGAAACTATTCGGAGGCGATCGATCAATTTGACAAGGCGATAATCTTCAATCCGAACTTTGCCGATGCGTATTCGAGCAAAGGCCATTGCCTGGAGAAACTCCGGCGTTATGTGGATGCGCTCGTCGCCTATGACAAAGCCTTGTCGATCAAGCCTGACCTGGAGACTGCGTGGCTTGGCCGGGGGAATGTTCTCCGGAAACTCAAGCGCTATGATGAAGCCCTCGCAACCTACGGCAGGGCGCTGTCGGTCAAACCTGGTTTCCCGGATGCGTGGGTCGGCCGGGGTGACGTTTTTGCCGATCTTGCGCGCTATGACGAAGCTCTTGCTGCGTACGACGAGGCGCTGTCGATCGAGCCTGATTTCGAAGGCGCATGGGTTGCTCGCGGCAATGTCTTCTGGAGCCTGAAGCGTTATGACAAGGCATTGCCCGCATATGACAAGGCGCTGTCGATCAGGCCTGACCTGGAGAACGCCTGGCTCGGTCGAGGCAATTTATTCTATGATTTGCAACGGCATGACGAGGCCTTTGCTGACTATGAAAGGGCGTTGTCCATCCGGCCTGATCTGGCAGAGGCGTGGCTTGGCAAGGGCAACGCTCTCACCGAGCTGAAGCGCTATGACGCTGCCTTTGCCGCTTATGATCTGGCCTTGTCGATCAAGCCCGATTTGGCGGAAGCCTGGCTCGGCCGGGGCAATCTTTTCATCTATCTCAAGCGCCACGACGAGGCTTTCGCGGCCTTGGACAAGGCACTGTCGATCAAACCCGACCTGAATGGCGTCGAAGGCGCGCGCCTTTATGCCAAGATGAATGTTTGCGATTGGAGCGCTTGGGAGGACGAACTCGGTCATTTGCTCGAAGCGGTGCGAGCCGGGAAGGTCGCCAGTTCTCCTTTGGTGATGCTGTCATTGACGGATGAGCCCGAGGATCATTTGCGTTGCGCCAAAGCATGGGTGGCTGCAACGGTTCCGCCGGTTTTCGGGTTTGCTCCGACGCACGTGGTCCACGAGCGCGACAAGATCAGGGTCGGCTATGTCTCCCCTGACTTTCGTCAGCATCCGGTCGCGCAACTGACCGCCGGAGTTTTCGAGAACCACGATACCAATCGATTTGAGACCTATGCCTTTTCGATCGGTCCAAACGACAACAGCGATCTGCGCAAGCGACTGGAAGGATCTTTTCATTGCTTTATCGACTGCCAGGACAAGAATGACCATGAGATCCTGGAGGCGATAAAGGATGCGCAGATAGACATTCTTGTCGACCTCGCAGGACACACTCAGAACAACAGACTGGCGCTCTTCGCCTCACACCCTGCTCCGATCGTCGTCAATTTTCTCGGTTTCGCGGGTACGTTGGGCAGCAAGAATCTCTCAGACTACATCATTGCCGATCGCACCGTGGTGCCAGAGACGAGCGATCAGTTCTTCGAAGAGAAGGTGGTTCGTTTGCCCGGCTGCTTTATGCCGCGGGATACCAAGTGGCCGGCGGTCGACGGTGCGATACTCAAAAGAGCTGAGCATGGTCTGCCGGAGGATGGCATCGTTTTTTGCTGCTTCAACAATGCCTATAAGATCAATCGTCCCTTGTTCGGTCACTGGATGAACATTCTGAAGAAGGTTGATCGATCGGTTTTGTGGTTGTCCAACATGGCGGAGGCTGCAAAATCCAACCTGCGAAACGAGGCCTATAGTCTCGGTGTCGATCCGGATCGCCTGGTCTTCGCAAGGTTCGTTCCGACATTTTCCGACCACTTGGCGCGCCATCGCCTGGCGGATCTCTTTCTGGACGCCCTGCCGTACAATGCGCATACGACTGCGAGCGATGCCTTGTGGGCGGGCCTACCGGTCCTGACGCAAATCGGGAACAGTTTTGCGGGGCGCGTCGGGGCAAGCTTGCTCAACGCTTTTGGCTTGCCGGAACTGATCACGCGAACAGGCGAGGAATACGAAGCGCTCGCCGTCGAACTGGCTCTCGACACGCAAAAGCTTCACAGCATAGGGGAGAAACTGCGGGAGAGCCGCTCGACGGCGCCTCTGCTTGATGCGACCCTTTATACGAAGCACCTGGAAGCGGCTTTCGAGGCAATGCATCACAGGCACCGGACAGGGCAGGCGCCGGACCATATCGAAATTCGAATGCTCGGTTGACGAAGTCCCTGACAGGTCAAGCCATCAGGTCGTGAGCGCGCCCAAGCCGCGTAGGGATCGAGGCCGGGATTGTGCTCCGGGGAATCGATATCGCGCCTCCCTTCGGGACAGGGAACCTTGTCGATTGGCCAGCCGGTGGCCCCCGCTCCGAGTCGTCTCCGGTGTCCGTCGTTCCTCCCATTTCAGGTGCGCTCGATGTGGGGACACCGCGTGTGTGTCCCTATCGATTCTGCGATTCTCTCCCTCGAGAGACCGCAACAAGAGGGCCGTAGCCTTGCGGCTCTCCTTGGCGAGCCATAATCGGGGAACTCTGCCGAGGCAAAAGAGTAATTCTAAAACCTCATATGTTTCAATGGCTTGTCGAGGTGCTTTGATCACATCTGCGTGTTATTTGTGCAACACCCGTTGGAAAACAAGCTTCATGGGCCCGTTTCGAAGCGTTCTCTTGTTGTGTGTGCAAGGACGTTCGGTAATTGTGACTGAGCGACGGAGGGGGGCATCCCGAGGTCGTCCCGTTTAGGTCATTCGCTTAAGTCCCTCGCGTTCATGCGGGTGTGTCCGAAGGCGCGAAGGGGGCCAAGGCGGTGATTTGAAGGGGGTTGGGGAATTGGCCGTCCGGTCAGTGACCTTCCCTGAAGAGCAACTTGGAGGTTTAACATGAAGTTGGTTAAGAGCCTTTTGCTCGGCTCAGCGGCGGGTCTGATCGCCGTGGGCGGAGCTCAAGCAGCCGATCTGCCCGTGAAGGCCAAGGCGGTCGAATACGTGAAGATCTGCTCGCTGTACGGCGCGGGCTTCTACTACATCCCGGGCACCGACACCTGCATCAAGCTGGGTGGCTATCTGCGCGCTGAAGTCGCGCTGAACACCAACTCGAGCTTCAGCGGTCAGCTCACCGGCAACAACGGTGCGCGCAATCGTCTGACGAACTACTACACCATGCGCGCTCGTGAAGATCTCAACATCGACACGCGCACCGCGACCGAGTACGGCGTCGTCCGTACCTTCTTCGACGGCGTGTTCTCCTGGACCACCGGCAACTACGCCGGCACGGGCAGCGCGACCGGCGCGACCGCCTACAGCGGCACGCTGGCGCTCAACACGTCGAACCCGACGGCGCCCGCGCTCGTGGGTTCGTCGATCAACGGCACCGACGGCAACACCTCGGGCGGTTCGCTCGGCGTTTACTACGCCTTCATCCAGTTCGCTGGCTTCACCATGGGTAAGGCCGTGTCGCAGTTCGACGCGCCCTGGACCAACTATCCCGGCAACAACTTCGACAGCCTCGTCGGCGGTTCCGGCACGGTCACTGGTGTCAACCAGTTCACCTACACCGCTGACTTCGGTCAGGGCGTGACTGCGTCGTTCTCGGCTGAAGACGCGACGGCCTACTACCAGGCCGGCAACATGAACCTGACCGGTGCTTCGGCGACCGGTATGATTGGCGGCGCCTATGGCTCCAACGCCATCGGCGGTTCGCGTTCGCCGAACCTCGTCGGTATGGTTCGTGTCGACCAGGCCTGGGGTCTGTTCCAGGCGTCGGTTGCCGCTCACGACAACCACGTCGCCTACTACGGCGCCAACGAAGCCACCGGTCACCCCGACGACAAGTGGGGTTGGGCGGTTCAGCTCGCTCTGTCGATCAAGAACATCCCGACTGGTGCGGGTGACGTGATCAACATTTCGGGTGTCTACACCGACGGCGCGACCCGATACAACTTCCAGAACCTGGCGGGCAGCACCTACTCGATGTTCGGCAGCTCCGGCATCGCCTACCAGAGCGTCGGCTTTGCCTTTGCTCCGGACACCGTGTTCGTCACGGGCGGCCAGCAGGAAACCGTCAAGACCTGGGGCTTCCGTGGTGCTTACACCCATAACTGGGATCCCTACTGGAACACCGCGCTTTACGGTGCCTACGCTCAGGCGCAGTACGGCTCGACTGCAAAGAACGCTCTCTGCGGCGTCGGTGGCACGTTCGTAACGGGTGCCTCTCAGGCTGGCGTCACGGGCTGCAACCCCGACTTCGCCATCGGCCAAGTCGGTATCATCACCCGCTGGACCCCGGTCAAGAACCTGACGTTCTCGGCTGACCTGAACTGGACCCATCTGGACCAGAAGTATGCCGGTACTGTTGCTTACGCTGGTTCGGGCACGACGGCCAAGCCAGCCACTGTGTACGAGCTCAAGGATCAGGACACCATCACCCTGCTCCTCCGCGCTCAGCGCAACTGGTAAGTTCGGTCTAACGACCTGACAGAGAGCCCCGGCGGGAGACCGCCGGGGCTCTTCTTTTGTGCGCATGGAAGGCGGGCAGCGGTCGAAAGCACGGACCCGGCCCCGCATCTCCGTACGAAAGAGGCCACCAGAACAGAGGCGGCCTGTCAGGTGTTCTGAACCGCAACCGTCCTTATTTCAGGTCCAGGGTCCGGCAGTAGTTGGAGCTCTCGATGCTGGTCCAGCCTCTCTCCATCCTGTTAGTTTGGCACTCGTAGAACGTCTTGAAGTTGAGAACGTTTCTGCAGTTGTGACCCACGCCACTGGACAGGGAGCATTGAACCCCTGAGCCATTGTTGGTTTGGGCTGCGACTTTGATGGGGGCGGCGCTCACTGGCGCAATCGACATGGAGACGAGAGCAAGAGCGGAAATCATCGACGACTTCATAGCTTTCCTCCTTTTCTTGTTATCGGGGCCGGAAAGGCCGGCCCCGCACGGAGGGTAGCGAGGCGCGCAAGAGATGTCACGCTCAATCCAGAGATGTGGCGTCGAAGCGCGCTCTTGCTGCCGAGACGAAGGGGCTATTCCACGCTGCCGGCGCCGCGGCGCAGATCAGCCTCGATCTGCAGGCGCGAGCCGCCACCGAAGCGGGCACGGTAGACCTGAAGGTTCTCCATGATTCGCTGCACGTAATTGCGCGTCTCGGAGAACGGAATCAGCTCAACCCAATCGACCGCATCCACCTTCGGGTCCCGCGGATCGCCGTAGCGGTCGATCCACTTCTTCACGCTGCCGCGGCCGGCATTGTAGGCGGCGAAGGTCATGATGTAGGAGCCGCGGTAATCCTCGAGCAATCCGCCGAGTTCGGCCGAGCCGAGCGTGGCGTTGTAGACCGAATCGTTCTTGAGCCGGCCCAGATCGTAAGTCGCGCCGTGCCGCTTGCAGACATAGCGCGCGGCGTCCGGCGTGACCTGCATCAAGCCGTAGGCCTGCGCCGGCGAGACTACCGACGGGTTGAACGCGCTTTCCTGCCGGGCGATGGCGTAGACGATGCTGCGCTCGACCTCGGGGCCGATCGGCGTGAATTGCGGAATGCCGTTGACGGGGTAGGCGTAGAAGTCGAAGGGCAGGCCGCGGTTGAGCGCGGCCTTGCCGAGCAGCAGCATGCCTCGCGCGTCGCTGTAGCGCTGCGTCAGCTCGCCGAGACCGGCAAGCGCTTCGGGATCGCCGTTCTCGCCCATGTCGGCGAGCAGGGGGATCGCCATCTCGCGCTCGTCGAGCTCGTAGAGCAGATGCGCCGCGCGCACGATCTCCAGCCGGTCGGCGCCGCGCCCGCGCGGCTGGCTGTTGAGCTCGATCTGCGGCAGGCCGAGCTTGGCGCGTGCGAGCTGGCCGTAATAGCTGGTCGATTGCTCGGCGGCCCGCGCGTAGGCGTTGCGCGCCTCCTGCTGGCGCCCCATCGCCTCGGCGGCGCGGCCCTGCCAGTAGCCGGCACGCGCCAGCGCGGTCGGATTGACGCTGCCGACGCCGATGCGGGCAAAATGCTGCGCGGCGGTCGAGGGGTCGTTGAGGAAGCGCAGCGCGATCCACCCGGCGGTGAACTCCTGCTCGGTCTTGTAGATGTCGCGCGAGGGCAGCGCCGCATCGCGCGCGATCAGATAGGCGCTGCGGAATTCCTCGGTGTCGATCATCTTGCGCGCGAGAAGGCGCCGCTCGATCCACCATTCGTCGAGATTGTGCAGCCGGCCCGGATCCTTCGGCGCTGACAGCATCAGCTGGGCCGCTTCCGCAAACTTCTCCTCGCGGCGCAAGAGCTGGATCTTGCTGAAGATGAAGCCGGGATCGCTGTGCAGCTCGCGCGGCACCGCGTCGAGCAGCGCGCGTGCGTTCGGCGCCTTCTTGACGGCGGCGATGCGGGCCTTGGCGAGCGCAACGTAGCCGGCGCCGAGGCGCTTTGCGGCGCGCAGCGCGGCTTCGTTCTCGCTGCCGTAGAGCAGGGTGTCCATCCGCGCCTTCTGGTCGCCCGGCGTCAGCAGGGCGCCGAACTGGTCGAGCGCGTTGTTCTCGGTCTCCTCCGACATCGGATCGCTGCGCCAGGCCTCGCGCACCAGCCGCTCGGCGTTGGCGCGGTCGCCGCGCGCCAGCATTGCCCTGGCGAGCGTGAAGCGGCCCTTGGCGGAAATCGGGGACTCGTTCTCGAACCACGACCACGCCACGGACTCGTCGCGCCTGTCGTCCCACATCGCAGCCTCGAGGCGCCGGCGCAGGAAGGTCTGCGACGGCCAGCTCGGATTGGCGGAGAGGAAGGCGCGGTAGCGCTCCACGGTCGCGCCATTGTCCTCGCTGCGCAGGATGATCCATTCCGCGAGT
>NZ_JXDL01000001.1:1207843-1248740 GCF_001590795.1 Bradyrhizobium sp. AT1 | reverse complement strand
TTGGTGGCGTCAGCCGCCTTGCGCTTGCGCACCAGCTCGATGACGCTCTCCAGGGTCTCCTTGTCGCCTTGCGACGTCGACGACGTCGCAGCGACTGCGGCCGGGACCACCGGCTTGCGCGGCGCGGCATGCTGGCGCGTCGCCGGCGCCAGCACAGGAGCCGCGACGGGCTTCGGAGCAGGAGCAGCGGGTCTGACGGTGGCCGTCGCCGCCGGCGCGGGCGCCGCTTTCGGTGGCGAAGCGCTGGCGGCCGGATGCGACTTCGGCGCAGGCGCCGCTGCCGCTGGCTTCGGCTTGTCCTTGGTGGCGGCGTTCTTGCCGGTCTCTTTGCCGGAATCCTTGCCGGTTTCCTTGCCTGCTCCCTTGGCCGGTTTCTTTGCGTCTTTGGCCGGAGCGGCCGCGGCGCCTTTGCTCGCGCCCTTCGCTGCGTCTTTGCCGGTTCCCTTGGACGAGCCCTTTGCCGCGTCCTTTGCAGCGTCTTTGGCGGCGGCTGGCTTTGCGGTGCCCTTGGCAGTCTCCGCCGGCGTCTCGTTGGACTTGGCGAGGGCGGCGCAGCCGACCGACAGCCCTGCCATCAGGCAAACGACCAGGCCGGTGGACCGCCAAGCGGCACGAGGGAATGAGGTCACGGGTTTCGTCGCCCCGAATCAGTCAAGTGGCTCAAGATCTAGCTGTATTTGATTGAATATGCGGACAAAATACCAACAGCCGCTTACCTGGGGCCGATTTGCACCACCACCGCGGCAAAATCGCGGCCTAAACGGTGCGTCACACGGAAGCGGGCCTTTTACCGGCGGGATAGACCCGATATGAATGGCGCTTGCTCGAGAGATAGCCGCGTACGGAGGAAGTCCATGGCAGCCAAGACGAAATTCCGGGGGTCGTTCACCGCCTTGGTCACGCCGTTCAAGAACGGCTCGCTGGACGAGGCGGCGTTCCGCTCGCTGGTCAACTGGCAGATTTCAGAGGGCACCAACGGCCTGGTCCCGGTCGGCACCACCGGCGAGAGCCCGACGCTCAGCCATGACGAGCACAAGAAGGTGGTCGAATGGTGCATCGCTGAAGCCAAGGGCCGTGTGCCTGTGATCGCCGGGGCGGGCTCCAACTCGACCAAGGAGGCGATCGAGCTTTCCCAGCACGCCGAGAAGGCGGGCGCGGACGCCGTGCTGGTGGTGACGCCCTACTACAACAAGCCGACCCAGGAAGGCATGTACCAGCACTTCAAGGCGATCAACGACGCGATCGGGATTCCCATCATCATCTACAACATCCCGCCGCGCTCGGTGATCGACATGTCGGTCGACACCATGAAGCGGTTGTGGGAGCTGAAGAACATCGCTGGCGTCAAGGACGCCACCGCCAGCATGGTGCGCGTGTCGCAGCAGCGCGCGGCGATGGGCGAGGAGTTCAACCAGCTCTCGGGCGAGGACGCCACCATCATCGGCTACATGGCCCATGGCGGCCATGGCTGCATCTCGGTGACCTCGAACGTCGCGCCGCGCCTGTGCTCGGAGTTCCACGTCGCCTGGGCGAAGGGCGACACCAAGGCGGCGCTCGCCATCCACGACAAGCTGATGCCGCTGCACAACAACCTCTTCATCGAGAGCAATCCGGCGCCGATCAAATATGCGATGTCGCTGCTCGGCAAGCTGGAAGAGACGCTGCGGCTGCCGATGGTGCCGGTTTCCGAGCCGACCCGCGTTGCGGTCCGCAGCGCCATGGTGCACGCTGGCCTGATCAACTGACGCGCCAGTTTTGCGGGGAGCCGTTCATGAGCGTCGACGAAAAGGGCACGCGCATGCTCAAGGAATTCCGCGAATTCGCCATGAAGGGCAACGTCGTCGATCTCGCGGTCGGCGTCATCATCGGCGCGGCCTTCGGCGCCATCGTCACGTCGCTGGTCGGTGACATCATCATGCCGATCATCGGCGCGGTCACCGGCGGCCTGGACTTCTCGAACTACTTCGTCCCCTTGTCGAAGGCGGTCACAGCCACCAACTTGGCTGATGCGAAAAAGCAAGGCGCCGTACTTGCTTACGGCAGCTTCCTGACGCTGACGATCAACTTCGTCATCATCGCCTTCGTGTTGTTCCTGGTGATCCGCGCCATGAACACCTTGAAGCGCAAGGAGGAGGCCGCGCCCGCCGCGCCGCCGAAGCCGTCGGCCGAGGTCGAGCTTCTCACCGAGATCCGCGATCTCCTCAAGAAGTGACGCGCGCGCTTCATCCGAACTGTTAGCTTACGTGCGCATCTCGATCAGGTTTGTCTGCCATGGCCGATAAAAACGAACGTCCAATCAAGGTCATGGCGGAAAATCGCAAGGCCCGCTTCAACTATGCGATCGAGGACACGATCGAGGCGGGCATTGCGCTGACCGGAACCGAGGTCAAGTCGATCCGCAACGGCAAGAGCACGATTGCGGAATCCTACGCCGATTCCAAGGATGGCGAGATCTGGCTGATCAACGCCACCATTCCCGAATATCTGCAAGGAAATCGCTTCAATCACGAGCCGAAGCGGCCGCGTAAACTGCTGCTGCACCGCCGGCAGATCAACAAGCTGATGGGCGCCGTCGATCGCGAGGGCATGACGCTGATCCCGCTCAAGCTCTATTTCAACGAGCGTGGGCGCGCCAAATTGCAGCTCGCGGTTGCAAAGGGCAAGAAGCTGCACGACAAGCGCGAGACCGAGAAGAAGCGCGATTGGAGCCGGGAGAAGGGCCGCTTGATGCGGGCGAGGGGCTGACGGGATGATCCAGCGAAACCTGCTCGAGGTCGATTGGACCCGGATTCCAGCGCCGGAAGATGACGGCGGCGCCGCTCATCTCAAGGGCATGTCGCTGCCGTCGATCGGCCTGCTCGCAACCAACGACACGTCAGTCACACTGTCGGCGCTGCGGGGCCGCACCGTGGTGTTCGCCTATCCGCGCACGGGCGAGCCCGGCAAGATCGCGCTGGTCGACGATTGGGACATGATTCCCGGTGCGCGCGGCTGCACGCCGCAGACCTGTGCGTTTCGCGATCTGTTCGCCGAGCTGAAGGCCGCCGGCGCCGCCCAGGTGTTCGGCCTCTCGACCCAGAGCAACGAATACCAGACCGAGATGGCCTCGCGGCTGCATCTGCCGTTCCCCGTGCTGTCAGACGAGAAGCTGGCGCTGACGCGCGCCCTGAACTTGCCGACGATGCAGGTCGCCGGCCTGACCCTGATCAAGCGCCTTGCGCTTGTTATCGACGACAGCAGGATCACGCACGTCTTCTATCCCGTGTTTCCGCCCGACCGGAACGCCGGCGACGTGCTGGACTGGCTGAAGGCCAATCCGGTCAAAGCCTGAACCGAGGCGCTAGTCGAGGTCCGCCTTCACCTTGGCGAACACCGAGCGGAACATGTCTGCCGTCAGCACGCCGGTGTTCGTGTTGTAGCGCGAGCAATGATAGCTGTCGTAAAGCTTGAACGCGCCGGCCTGATGCACGGCGCCGTGGCCGAAGGGGGCTTGAGAAGCCTTCAGCTTCAGCGGCTTGAGCACGCTGTCGTGCGCAATTCGCCCGAGCGCGAGGATCGCGCGCAGCTTCGGCATCGTCTCGAGATTCGCGACCAGAAACTGCCGGCAGGTGTTGATCTCGACCGGCAGCGGCTTGTTCTGCGGCGGCACGCAATGCACGGCATTGGCGATCCGGCAGTCGACCAGCTTCAGGCCGTCATCGGGCCGGGCCTGATAGGTGCCCTTGGCGAACCCGTATTCGAGCAGCGTGGCGTAGAGCAGGTCGCCGGCATAATCGCCGGTGAACGGCCGCCCCGTGCGGTTGGCGCCCTGCATCCCCGGCGCGAGGCCGACGATCAAGAGCCGCGCCTTGATGTCGCCGAAGGGCGCGACCGGCGCATTGTGCCACAACGGCTCACGCGCCCGGTTCGCCTCGCGAAAGGCGACCAGACGCGGACAGAGCGGACAATCGCGGTCGGGAACGACGGTGGAAGGCTGGCGGCTTGACCGGGCCGCCTCACTCCTCGAAGTCGTCATCGCCCCTCGGCGCCATCGTGGTTGCGCGCTGGAGGAATTGCGGGG
This sequence comes from Bradyrhizobium sp. AT1, assembly GCF_001590795.1. Lineage (GTDB taxonomy): Bacteria > Pseudomonadota > Alphaproteobacteria > Rhizobiales > Xanthobacteraceae > Bradyrhizobium. The sequence continues at coordinate 1,244,680 of NZ_JXDL01000001.1, read as the reverse complement.
CGTGGTGGCGTTCGCCACGCTCGCCGCGGTCACGCGGGGCGGGGCGTTCGGACGGATCGCGGCCGAGCTTGGATTGCAGCTCGACGAGGTCGGTGAAGACGTCGGCCTGGCGGCGCAGCTCGTCGGCGATCATCGGCGGCTGGCTGGCGATGGTGGAGATCACGGTGACCCGTACGCCGCGGCGCTGCACGGCCTCTACCAGGGAGCGGAAATCGCCGTCGCCCGAGAACAGCACCATCTGGTCGATGTGCTCGGCGAGCTCCATGGCATCCACGGCGAGCTCGATGTCCATGTTGCCCTTGACCTTGCGGCGGCCGGAGGCGTCGATGAATTCCTTGGTCGCCTTGGTGACGACAGTGTAGCCGTTGTAGTCGAGCCAGTCGATCAGCGGGCGGATCGAGGAGTATTCCTGATCCTCAATGATCGCGGTGTAGTAGAACGCCCGCAACAACGTCCCGCGGCTCTGAAATTCCTTCAGCAGGCGCTTGTAGTCGATGTCGAAGCCGAGAGTTTTCGCCGTCGCGTAGAGATTGGCTCCGTCGATGAAGAGCGCGATCTTGTCGGTAGAGGAAGGTGACATTCAGTTTGCTCGCGTAGTGTTCGTGATTGATCGTTTTATTGTTGGCGCGGCGACAGCAGGCCGCGCATTTCTACAGTGCCGCTAAGACCCGTCGAAACCGCAAATCCGGAGAAGTCGGGGCAATCAAGGTATAGTTATGGCGGACTTTCATAACCCCGGCGCTGCCCTCGATGACAGCCCGGGAAACCACCCATCCCAGCCCCAATGTGGGGGTAGCAGAGCCGTTTGGCGAGGCCAAATCACAAATTAGCCTTGCGAAACCGGCCCAGCCCCTATAACTAGCCCCAATCATCCACATATTTCGTCCCACCCACAACGGAGCGACAGTCCATGGCTCGCGTCACCGTAGAAGATTGTATCGACAAGGTCGACAACCGGTTTGACTTGGTCCTGCTGGCCGCCCACCGAGCCCGCATGATTTCGTCCGGTTCACAACTAACGGTTGACCGCGATAACGACAAGAACCCAGTTGTGTCTTTGCGCGAAATTGCCGAGACGACCATTTCGCCGGAGGATCTCCGCGAGGAGCTGGTGCACTCGCTCCAGAAGTTCGTCGAGGTCGACGAGCCCGAGCCGGATACGGTCCCGCTGATCGGTTCCGCGGGTGCGAGCGTCGATGCGGACGACACCGAAGTCGCCGTCGAGCGCATGACCGAAGAGGAGCTCCTGAAGGGTCTCGAAGGCCTCGCGCCGCCCGAGGAGCAGCCCGAGGAAGACGAGTAACTCGTCCGTCGCGATCCTCGACTTCTTGTGATCTTATCAAAGGCCCGAACCGTTGTTCGGGCCTTTGCTTTTGTTGACGTTTTCGTGGTTACCATAGCGTTGTCGATCGGCTGCGTCCTGTCACCGAATTGATCGGACACACGCGCGATCGGAGCTAAGATGTATACAGCGGGCTAGCCCAGGCTCGTTTGAAGGCAGGACGGCATGGTATATCAGCGCCGCAGATCCACGCAGATGCAGGCCGCAACCGAATCGGTTGCCGTGGCCCCGACTGCGCCGGTCGCGCGCCCGGCCAAGCCCCGCGCGCGCATGATGCGTCAATATGACCTCGTCGAGCGCGTCAGGTCCTACAATCCCAACACCAACGAAGACCTGCTGAACCGCGCCTATGTCTATGCCATGAAGGCGCACGGCTCGCAGACCCGCGCCTCGGGCGATCCGTATTTCTCGCATCCGCTCGAAGTGGCGGCGATTCTCACCGACCTGAAGCTCGACGACGCCACCATCGTGGCCGCGCTGCTGCACGACACGATCGAGGATACCGAGGCGACGCGGGCCGAGATCGACCAGATTTTCGGACCCGAGATCGGCGCGCTGGTCGAGGGCCTGACCAAGCTGAAGCGGCTCGAGCTGGTGTCGCGGGAGGCCAAGCAGGCCGAGAATCTGCGCAAATTGTTGCTGGCCATTGCCGATGATGTCCGCGTGCTCCTGGTCAAGCTCGCCGACCGTCTGCACAACATGCGCACGCTCGACTTCGTGCCGACGGAATCGCGCCGGCGCATCGCCGAGGAGACGCTCGATATCTATGCGCCGCTGGCGGGGCGCATGGGCATGCAGGAAATGCGCGAGGAGTTGGAGGATCTGTCCTTCCGCACCCTCGATCCCGAAGCCTATTCGGTCGTGATGCAGCGCCTCGACGCGCTCGCCGAGCGCAACCGTAATCTGATCGGCGAGATCGAGGACCAGTTGTCCAATAATTTGCGCCACCGGGGCCTCGGCGCGCGGGTCTATGGCCGTCGCAAGAAGCCGTTCTCGATCTGGACCAAGATGGAGCGCAAGTCGGTCGGCTTCGAGCAATTGTCCGACATCTTCGGCTTCCGGCTCGTCGTCAACGACATCGAGGCCTGCTACCGCGCGCTCGGTATCGTCCACACCACCTGGCCGGTCGTGCCGGGGCGCTTCAAGGACTACATCTCGACACCGAAGCAGAACGACTACCGCTCGATCCACACCACGGTGATCGGCCCCGGCAACCAGCGCGTCGAGCTGCAGATCCGCACCGAGGCGATGGACCAGATCGCCGAGCGTGGCATCGCCGCGCACGTCTTCTACAAGGAGGGCGTGGGGTCGCCGACCGAATTCCTCAAGCGCGAGTCCAACGCGTTCGCCTGGCTGCGCCACACCATCGGCATCCTCTCGGAGAGCGCCAATCCGGAGGAATTCCTCGAGCACACCAAGCTCGAGCTGTTCCACGACCAGGTGTTCTGCTTCACCCCGAAGGGCAAGCTGATCGCGCTGCCGCGCCATGCCAATGTGATCGACTTCGCCTATGCCGTGCATACCGATGTCGGCAACAGCGCGGTCGGCTGCAAGATCAACGGCCAGTTCGCGCCGCTGTCCTCGGAGCTGCAGAACGGCGACGAAGTCGAGGTGCTGACCTCGGAAGCGCAATCGGCGCCGCCTTCGGCCTGGGAGACGCTTGCGGTTACCGGCAAGGCGCGCGCCGCGATCCGCCGTGCCACGCGCACCGCGGTGCGCGATCAATATGCCGGTCTCGGCCGGCGCATCGTGGAGCGCCTGTTCGAGCGCGCCAAGATCGAATATGCCGACGACAAGCTCAAGGGTGCGCTGCCGCGGCTCGCGCGCACCTCGATCGAGGACGTGATGGCGGCCGTGGGGCGCGGCGAGATCAAGGCCTCCCACGTCGCGCGTGCGATGTATCCCGATTACAAGGAGGAGCGCATCGCGCGCTACGGCGTCAAGAAGGGTCTCGCCGCCAAGCTCAAGGAGAAGTCGTCGGAGCCGCCGCGCAGCCCGGTCGCGATTCCGATCCGCGGCATCAATTCCGACCTGCCGATCAAGTTCGCGCCGAACGGCGGCGCGGTGCCGGGGGACCGCATCGTCGGCATCGTCACGCCGGGCGAGGGCATCACGATCTACCCGATCCAGGCGCCGGCCCTGAAGGATTTCGAGGAGGAGCCGGAGCGCTGGCTCGACGTCCGCTGGGACATCGAGGACTCCGCGCCGCAGCGCTTCCCGGCCCGCATCAGGGTCGAGAACGTCAACGAGCCGGGCGCGCTCGCGCAGATCGCGACCGTGATCGCCGAGCACGACGGCAACATCGACAACATCAGCATGCAGCGCCGTTCGCCGGACTTCACGGAGACGACGATCGATCTGGAAGTCTACGATCTGAAGCACCTCAGCGCGATCCTGGCACAGCTGCGCGCCAAGGCGGTCGTCGCCAAAGTCGAACGTGTTAACGGATGATGCTCGTCGTTGCCGGGCTTGACCCGGCAACCCATCTCTTCAAAGAAGATGGATGCGCGGGTCGAGCCCGCGCATGACAGGTGAAATCTCATTTCGTGAGTCCTGAAATGCCCGCTTCGAAGCTCCGCCTCGGCGTCAATATCGATCACGTCGCAACCGTGCGTAACGCGCGCGGTGGTCGCCATCCCGATCCGGTGCGCGCCGCCCTGCTGGCGATCGAGTCGGGCGCCGACGGCATCACCGCCCATTTGCGCGAGGATCGCCGCCACATCCGCGACGAGGACATGGCGCGGCTGAAGGCCGAGATCTCCAAGCCGCTCAATTTCGAGATGGCGGCGACCGACGACATGATGCGCATCTCGCTCGCCACCAAACCGCACGCGGTATGCCTGGTGCCGGAGCGGCGCCAGGAGGTGACCACCGAAGGCGGGCTGGACGTGGTCGGCCAGCACAACGCGCTGGCGCCCTATATCGCGCGGCTGAACGATGCCGGTATCCGCGTCTCCCTGTTCATCGCCGCCGATCCCGCCCAGATCGAGATGGCGGCGCGGCTGCGCGCACCGGTGATCGAGATCCATACCGGCGCCTGGTGCGACGCCGTCACGGACGGCCACACCGACAAGGCCGAGGCTGAGTGGAAGCGGATCGTGACGGGCGTGAAGCTCGCCAAGGCGGCCGGGCTGGAGGTTCATGCCGGCCACGGGCTCGATTATGCGACCGCGGAGACGATCGCGGCCCTGCCTGAGATCATGGAGCTGAACATCGGCTATTACATGATCGGCGAAGCGCTGTTCGTCGGTCTCGCCGAGACAGTGCGCAGCATGCGCGCGGCGATGGACCGCGGACGGAGCCGGGCATGATCATCGGCATCGGCTCCGACCTGATCGACATCACCCGGGTCGCCAAGGTGATCGAACGCCACGGCGAGCGCTTCCTCGACCGTATCTTCACTGCGGCGGAGCGGGCCAAGGCGGAGCGTCGCGCCAAGAACGAGAAGATGGTGGTGGCGACCTACGCCAAACGCTTCGCCGCGAAGGAAGCCTGCTCCAAGGCGCTCGGCACCGGCATCCGGCGCGGGGTGTGGTGGCGCGACATGGGGGTGGTCAACCTGCCGGGTGGGCGGCCGACCATGCAACTGACCGGCGGCGCCCTGGCCCGGCTTCAGGCCCTGACACCCGAGGGGTTCGAGACCCGGATCGACCTGTCGATTACCGACGACTGGCCGCTGGCGCAGGCTTTCGTCATCATTTCGGCCGTGCCGCTGCCGAGACCCTGACCGGCCGGCGGGAATTTTATGATTTGTGTTATAAATCAATATCTTATGAAGTTTTCATGCGATCCTTGATTGCGTGGCCTCCGACAACCGTCTAAAAGTCCGCGGACGCAAATCAGCTTGGGTAAGTTCGGCTTTACGCCGGAATTGGCCCTCACTATCAGAATCAGGACAATCTCCTTGCGCCGCGAACCGGTGGGCCGTTCGCGGGAGGAGGGCGCTCTGTGATCGCCGGCCGGAATTGAGAGAGCAATGAGCGTGACTTCAGGAACGAAAACTGAGAGCGGCGTCGGCGAAACGATCCGGGTCGTGATCCACGCTCTCCTGATCGCGCTGGTGATCCGCACCTTCCTGTTCCAGCCTTTCAACATCCCGTCGGGGTCGATGAAGGCGACGCTGCTGGTCGGCGACTATCTGTTCGTCTCGAAATATTCCTACGGCTATAGCCATTATTCGATTCCGTTGTCGCCGCCACTGTTCTCCGGGCGGATCTGGGGCTCGGATCCGCAACGCGGCGACATCGTCGTGTTCCGCCTGCCGAAGGACGATTCCACCGATTACATCAAGCGCGTGATCGGCCTTCCCGGCGACCGCATCCAGATGCGGGACGGGCTGCTCTACATCAACGACACGCCGGTCGAGCGTCAGCGGATGAGCGAGTACGTCGGTGAGGAGCCTTGCGGCTCGGAAGGCGGCGGCATCTCCCGGGTGAAGCGCTGGAAGGAAACGCTGCCGAACGGCGTGTCCTACGAGACGCTGGACTGCGCCGACAACGGCTATGTCGACAATACCAACGTCTACACCGTGCCATCAGGCCATTTCTTCATGATGGGCGACAACCGCGACAATTCCACCGATAGCCGCTTTCTCGGCCAGGTCGGCTATGTGCCGCAGGAGAATCTGATCGGCCGCGCCCAGATGATCTTCTTCTCCATCGCCGAAGGCGAGCATGCCTGGATGTTCTGGCGCTGGCCGTGGTCGGTGCGCTGGAATCGCTTCTTCAAAATCGTCCGATGAAAGACGAAGCCAAGGACATCGCGATCGAACCGACCGAGGCCCAGGCGGGCCCCGACGGCGAAGCTGCGACCAAGAGCCTTGCGACCAAGTCTCCTGAAACCAAGACTCCTGACGTCAAGACTTCCGAGACCAAGGCGCCCGCGAAGAAGAAGCGGACGCGGAGCAAGGCCAAGGCCACCGATGCCAACGCGGCGCTCGAGGCGCGCATCGGCTACAGCTTCACTGACCCGAACATGCTGATGCAGGCGATCACGCACGTCTCGGCGCTGAAGTCCGGGCGCAAGCGCGGCGACAGCTATCAGCGGTTGGAATTCCTCGGCGACCACGTGCTCGGGCTCGTCGTCTCCGACATGCTCTATCACGCCTTCCCGAACGCTGATGAGGGCGAGCTGTCCAAGCGTCTTGCCGAGCTCGTGCGCAAGGAAAGCTGCGCCGACGTCGCCAAGTCGCTCGGACTGCTCGACGACATCAAGCTCGGCTCGGTCGGCTCCAGCGCCGACGCTCGCCTGCGCAAATCCATCCTCGGCGACATCTGCGAGGCCGTGATCGGGGCCGTCTTCCTCGACGGCGGCTACGCGGCGGCGTCCGAGTTCGTCAAACGTAACTGGACCGAGCGCATGCACAAGCCGCGCCGTCCCTTGCGCGATCCCAAGACTGTGCTGCAGGAATGGGCGCAAGGAAAGGGGCTGCCGACGCCGGTTTACCGCGAGGTCGAGCGCACCGGTCCGCACCACGATCCGCAATTCCGCGTCGCCGTCGATCTGCCGGGGCTCGCGCCGGCGGAAGGCATCGGCGGCAGCAAGCGCGCAGCGGAGAAGGTGGCAGCTTCAGTGATGATCGCGCGTGAAGGTGTTGGCGGCGGCAATGACGGTTGAAGCAAGCGGCGAGACGCCGACGGCAACGCGCTGCGGCTTCGTTGCGCTGATCGGTGCGCCGAATGTCGGCAAGTCCACGCTGGTCAATGCGCTGGTCGGGGCCAAGGTCACGATCGTCTCGCGCAAGGTGCAGACCACGCGCGCGCTGATCCGCGGCATCGTGATCGAGAACAACGCGCAGATCATCCTGGTCGACACGCCCGGCATCTTCCTGCCGAAGCGGAGGCTCGACCGCGCCATGGTTTCGACCGCCTGGAGCGGAGCGCATGATGCCGATCTCGTCTGCGTGCTGCTCGATGCCAAAACAGGCATCGACGAGGAGGCCGAGGCGATCCTCACCAAGGCTGCCAGCGTCAATCACGAGAAGATCCTCGTCATCAACAAGGTCGATCTGGTCCAGCGTGAGAAGCTCTTGGCGCTGGCGCAGGCCGCCAACGAGCGCATGAAGTTCGCGCGGACCTTCATGATCGCGGCGATTTCCGGTGACGGCGTCGACGACCTCCGCAAGACGCTTGCGGAAATGGTGCCGCCGGGTCCGTACCTCTACCCCGAGGACCAGATGTCCGACGCGCCGATGCGGCAGCTGGCGGCGGAGATCACGCGCGAGAAAATCTATCAGAAGCTGCACCAGGAATTGCCCTATCAGTCCACGGTCGAGACCGAGAAGTGGGAGGAGCGCAAGGACAAGTCGGTGCGGATCGAGCAGACGATCTTCGTGGAGCGCGAAAGCCAGCGCAAGATCGTGCTCGGCAAGGGCGGCGCCACCATCAAGTCGATCGGCGCGGACTCGCGCAAGGAGCTGATGCAGATCCTGGACGTGCCGGTGCATCTGTTCCTGTTCGTCAAGGTGCGCGAGAACTGGGGCGACGATCCCGATCGCTATCGCGAGATGGGTCTGGACTTCCCCAAGGAATAATCGAGAACAGATCGGTATCCGATGAGCGTGCCCAGCAACGTCCGGCGCTTCGAAGCGCTGCTCTATGCATCGTTGATGCTGGACGCCTTGTCCGTTGCGGTGCAGGACCGCACGCCCAATGCCGAGATGACCGAGCAGATGATCATGACGGCGACCTTGCTCGCCGGCGGCATGATCCTGCTCCTGGTCTATTTCGTCAGGCTGGCCGCGCATCATCGCAAGAACTGGCCGCGCTGGGTGCTGGCGGCAGCCCTCGTCCTGACGGTGATCTCGCTCGGCCAGATCATCGGCGAGAGGGGCATGGAGCTCGACAGCGCCATCGAGATCGTGTCGTGCGCGCTGACGACGATGGGCCTGTATTTCTCCTTCACCGGCGACGCGCAGGGCTGGTTCAACGCGTGAAGGCGTGCTGCTAGGATCGGTAGGAGTAGGCGATGATCGCCGCGCTCACGACGATGGCCCAGATAACGAATCCGGTGACGACGCCGAGCGCCGGAGACAGGATCACTCGGCCTTCTGCAGATCGCGTGATCTGAAGGAAGCCGGTCCAGCTTATACTGGTCATGACTTTCGGGAATTCGACGGTGACCTTGCCGAGGGTGACGGCGAACAGCAACGCGAGTGCTGTGAAATAGAAAATGGCCGGCAATGCGTCGAAGATTGCCCACCACAGCAGCCAGACGACCAACTCGAGGATTGAGAGAAACAGAAGGGCAATAATGTCCATTGTGATCCAGGTGGTGTCTGATCTTCTGCATCAAAGCATATGGCGCTATAATTAACACATGGAATGGACCGACGAAGGCATCGTGCTGGGTGTGCGGCGGCATGGCGAATCCAGCGCCATCGTGGAGCTCTTGACGCGCGCGCATGGCCGGCATCTCGGCCTTGTCCGCGGCGGTGCCAGCTCGCGGCTGCGGCCGCTTTTGCAGCCGGGCAACAGTGTCAGCGCGGTGTGGCGGGCGCGGCTCGACGAGCATCTCGGCACCTATGCGATCGAGGGATTGAAGCTGCGAGCGGCGACGCTGCTGGGATCCTCTCATGGGGTCTACGGCGTCACCCATCTGGCTTCGATCGCGCGGCTCTTGCCCGAGCGCGATCCGCACGAGGACATATTTGCGCTGCTCGAGCATTCGCTCGACGATTTCGACGATATCGGCGGCGCGGCCGTGCACGTCATCCATTTCGAGCTGGCGATGCTGGCCGAGCTCGGCTTCGGGCTGGCGCTGGAAAATTGTGCGGTGACTGGCGAGACCACCGACTTGATCTACGTCTCGCCGAAATCCGGCGGCGCGGTGTCGCGCGGCGCCGGCGAGCCGTGGCGTGACCGCCTGTTGCGACTGCCGCCGTTCCTGCGTCATGGCGAAGTCGCCCGCGATCTCACCGAGCAGGATCTGCAGGACGGCTTTCGGCTCACAGGCCTGTTCCTCTTGCGCCATGTGCTGGAGCCGCGCGGGCAGGGCCATTCCGACGCGCGTGCCGGCTTTATCAACGCTCTGATCCGGCAGCAGGCGAGGGCGGCGATCCCGGCGCCATGAGCCGAGCGGGACTCAGCCTTGTCCCGCAGCATGGCGTTCCCCCGGAACGAATTCGGCTCGGTCGAGTTCGCCCTGAGGTTCCACAACGGGGACAGCCTAAATGTTGATCAGGGGATTCGCCTTGTCCGCGGCGCTGCTCACGTTTGCGCCTGATGCCATGGCCGGCGAGCCGCAGCCGGGCGCGTTTCGACGCGCCTCCTGCACCGTGGTGCGGTACTATGTGGCCAGATATTCCGCTGCGGCCGCAGAGACATGGGCCCGATCGAAGGGCGCGACGGATGCCGAGATCGAGGCCGCCCGGCGTTGCCTGACCAATGCGCCGGCACCCGCCCAGGCCCAGACCCCGACCGTGACGGCCGGCTGGGCCGGCCACTAGCGGCCCGCAGGGAACCAATCCATCCTTGCCCGATTCGCTTCCACGGTTTAACCGGGCGGCATGGGAAAACGATTGATTCCGCCGCAAGAGCCGGCCGAAATCCACGAAGTGCCGCTGCGAGAAGCGCTGGAAGAGCGTTATCTCGCCTATGCGCTCTCCACCATCATGCACCGCGCGCTGCCCGATGCGCGCGACGGCTTGAAGCCGGTTCATCGCCGCATCCTCTACGGCATGCGCCTGCTGAGGCTCGACCCCGGCACGGCCTTCAAGAAATCCGCCAAGATCGTCGGCGACGTGATGGGCTCGTTCCATCCGCATGGCGACCAGGCGATCTACGATGCCATGGTCCGCCTCGCGCAGGATTTCTCCTCGCGCTACCCGCTGGTCGACGGCCAGGGCAATTTCGGCAATATCGACGGCGATAACCCGGCCGCCTACCGCTACACCGAAGCGCGCATGACCGACGTCGCGCGGCTTCTGCTCGAAGGCATCGACGAGGACGGCGTCGAGTTCCGCCCCAATTACGACGGACAGTCGAAGGAGCCGGTCGTGCTGCCCGGCGGCTTCCCGAACCTGCTCGCCAACGGCGCGCAGGGCATCGCCGTTGGCATGGCGACCTCTATCCCGCCGCACAACGCGGCCGAGCTGTGCGACGCCGCGCTGCATCTGATCGAGAAGCCGGACGCCAAATCCAGGGCGCTGATGAAGTGGGTGAAGGGCCCGGACTTCCCGACCGGCGGCATCTGCGTCGATTCCAAGCAGGCCATTGCCGAAGCCTACACCACCGGCCGCGGCTCGTTCCGCGTTCGCGCGCGCTGGTCGCAGGAGGAGGGCGCGCGCGGCACCTGGGTCGTCGTCGTCACCGAGATTCCCTTCCTGGTGCAGAAGTCGCGGCTGATCGAGAAGGTCGCCGAACTGCTCGACCAGAAGAAGCTGCCGCTGGTCGGCGACATCAGGGACGAGTCGGCCGAAGACGTCCGCATCGTGATCGAGCCGAAGTCGAAGAACGTCGATCCCGCCTTGATGATGGAATCGCTGTTCCGGCTGACCGAGCTCGAAAACAAGATTCCGCTGAACCTGAACGTTCTGATCAAGGGCAAGGTGCCCAAGGTGGTGGGGCTCGCGGAGTGCCTGCGCGAATGGCTCGACCATCTGCGCGACGTCCTGATCCGCCGCAGCAACTACCGCAAGGCCGAGATCGAGCGCCGGCTCGAAATCCTCGGCGGCTTGCTGATCGCCTATCTGAATATCGACGAGGTGATCCGGATCATCCGCACCGAGGACGAGCCCAAGCCGGCGCTGATCAAGGCGTTCAAGCTCACCGAGGTGCAGGCCGAAGCCATCCTCAACATGCGCCTGCGTTCCTTGCGCAAGCTCGAGGAAATGGAGATCCGCACCGAGGACAAGGATCTGCGCAAGGAGCTGAAGGGCCTCCAGGGGCTGCTCGCCTCCGAGCCCGAACAATGGAAGAAGGTCGGCGAGCAGGTCGCCAAGGTCCGCGACATGTTCGGGCCGAAGACGCCGCTCGGCAAGCGCCGCACCACCTTTGCGGATGCGCCCGAGCATGATCTCGCCGCGATGGAGGAAGCCCTGGTCGAGCGCGAGCCGGTGACGGTCGTCGTCTCCGACAAGGGCTGGATCCGCACCATGAAGGGCCATGTCGAGGATCTCTCGGGGCTCGCCTTCAAGCAGGACGACAAGCTCGGCTTTGCGTTCTTCGCCGAGACCACCTCGAAGCTGCTGCTGTTCGCCACCAACGGCAAGTTCTACACGCTCGACGTCGCCAAGCTCCCGGGCGGCCGCGGCCACGGCGAGCCGATCCGCCTGTTCATCGACCTCGAACAGGAGGCGGCGCCCGTCGCGTTGTTCGTCAACAAGGGCGGGCGCAAATTCCTGGTTGCGAGCACCGAGGGCCAGGGCTTTGTCGTGAGCGAGGACGATTGCGTCGGCACCACCAAGAAGGGCAAGCAGGTCCTCAACGTCGACATGCCGAACGAGGCGCGCGCGATCACTGAAGTGCTCGGCGATACCGTCGCCGTCATCGGCGAGAACCGCAAGATGCTGGTCTTCCCGCTCGACCAGGTGCCGGAGATGGCGCGCGGGCGCGGCGTGCGCCTGCAGAAGTACAAGGATGGCGGCCTCTCGGATATCGCCGTGTTCGAGGCCAAGGCCGGCCTGACCTGGAAGGACTCCGCAGGCCGCGAATTCTCCGCGACCATGAAGGAGCTCAGCGAGTGGCAAGGGACTCGCGCCGATGCCGGCCGCCTGCCGCCGAAGGGTTTCCCGAAGTCGAACAAGTTCGGGCGGGTGATCGGGTAGGGGCCTGTGTCCCGGACGCGCTGCAGCGTGCAACGCTGCTGCGCAGAGCCGGGACCCACGCGGCACCGCTTGCTCGGAGACATGACCCCCGGCTCTGCAGCGCACCGCTGACCGGACGATGCTTCGCATCGCCGGGAGAGCGTTGCGCTGCGTCCGGGGCACGAGAGTACGTGTCGTGCACATCTTCCTCGACCGAATGCGACAGCATCACCTTCCAATTCGCATTCCACCGCGCAGTACGCTCTGATACCGTTCGCGACGCCGGTGGTCTGGAATGTCGAGAATAAACCCGATGTACGATGTCATTGTTGTCGGCGGCGGCTCCGCCGGCGCTGCTGTTGCGGCACGGCTGTCCGAGGATCCCGCGCGCCGCGTGCTGCTGCTGGAAGCCGGGCTCGACTGGCGCGCCGATGAGGCGCCGTGGGAGGTGCGGACGCCGAACCCGATCCCGATCATCCACAAGCGCGAGTACCAGGAGAAATGGCAGTGGCCCGACCTTCTGTCGCGCCGGGTGGCGGGGCAGGAGCCGCGCTTCTACTGGCGCGGCAAGGGGCTTGGCGGCTCGTCGATGATGAACGGCCAGATCGCGATCCGCGGCGTTGCCGATGCCTTCGACGAATGGGCCGCCAATGGCTGCACCGGCTGGTCGGCGAAGGATGTGATGCCCCTGTTCTCCGTGATCGAGGATGATTTTGAGTTCGGCGACGCCGCAGGTCACGGCCGCGGCGGACCGCTGCCGGTCTATCGCGCAGCTCCGGACAAATGGGGTCCTATCGATCGCGGCTTGCGCGATGCGGCGCTGGCGAGCGGCTATCCCTGGTGCGTCGATCTCAATGGCCCCGACGGCGAGGGCGTTGCCTGCTATCCCATCAACAGCCGCGACTTGCGCCGCATCAGCACCAACGAGGCCTATCTCGAGCCGGCGCGCGGCCGTGCCAATTTGGAGATCCGGGGCTGTGCGCTGGTCGATCGAGTCCTGGTCAGCGACGGCAGGGCGACTGGCGTCCGTGTCCATATCGAGGGGCAGGGCACCCAGGAGATCAGCGCGCGCCAGATCGTGCTGTGCGCCGGCGCGATCCACAGTCCGGCGATTCTGCTGCGCTCGGGCATTGGCCCTGCCGAGGAGTTGAAGGCAATGGGGATCGCGGTCGCGCGCGATCTGCCGGTCGGCAGGCATTACTTCGACCACCCATTGTTTCGCGCCACCATCCAGCTCCACGAAAATTTGCGGCCGACCGATCCGGACACGCGCCATACCAATTGCTGCGTGACCTATTCCTCGGGCCTCGCCGATGGCGGCAAGCGCGACATGATCCTGATCGCGTTCAATCATCGCGGCATCGGTAACTCCGGGGCGATCGGCGCCGGGCTGTTCAATGCCTATTCGCGCGGCACGCTCAAACTCGCCTCGACCGATCCCACGATCGATCCCATCGTCGAGGAGAACATGCTGGCCGATCCCCGCGACATGCTGCGCATGATGGATGCGGTGAGGCGGCTCGCCGTGATCACCTCGCAGCCGGCGCTGTCCGGCATCGCCGACTGGATCCGGCTCGCCGACACCGATCTGACGCTGCCGCAGGCGGCCAAGCTGCCGGATCACGAGCTCGACGCCGTGCTGCGCCGTGAGACCGGCGACATCCAGCACGCCGCCGGCAGCTGCCGCATGAGCGGCGTCGATGATGCCAATGGCGTGGTCAACCCTGACGGCACCGTGAAGGGCATCGCCGCCTTGCGCGTCGCCGACGCCTCGATCATGCCGTCGGACTGTCGCGCCAACACGCATTTCACCACGGTGGTGATCGGGGAAGCGATCGCGCGGATGATGATGCGGTAGTGCGACAACGACGGTGGTCGTGGCCCGCGGCTCTCGCAATGACGGAGCAAAGGGCGAGGGCGTCGTTCTCCAATTCACATCAAGCCAGCAGACGCACGTTGACCTTCCCGCGGCGCGTCTCGCCCGAGTTTTGCGTCATGTGCCGCGCCCGAATGACAAGGGCGCAGGGAAGGCCGGGCGCCGGCGGCACCCGCAGGTCCGTGGGCGTAAAGAACGCACACGGGGTGGACCACAGGTGTGCCGGTCGCCCGGCCTTCCCTGCGCGATGGTTTTAACGGTGTCCTTCGTGCTCTCCTTGGGGAGCGTTGCACTATTGCCCCCATCGCCTTGCGGCTGATCGATGCGCGTGCCGGTCGGCCGCCGCATCACCGCGAGGCTTGACGCCAGAACCGCGGGCGTCGGGACCACACGACTTCTCCGTCCGCGCACGTCCTCGCATGTCGCTCCGAGGGGTGGCGTGTGCTCGCCCCCGAAGCCATGCGAAGACGCTGTCGGCACCGTGTCGTGTGCGCGGCAAGCCATTGCTCACGGTGTCCCGCCCTGCAATGTCGCTCGCGCCGACGCCGTCGCGTCCATCGCTGCCCAGCCCGCGGTTCGTGACGATCGCGATCCGCCCCTTGTCTCGGGCCAGGGTGTTTTGCTTGTACGACAAATCCGAATTTCGGTAAAGTGGAATATTTTACGAGGCTGGGCTTGACAGGCGGCGTCGTCGCAATGACCGGGTTGTTTTGCCCGACGGCACAGGGGTCGCGTTTCGGCAGCCGGGCAGCAAATTGCTCAAAATGGCTCGACGAGGTTTCCTTTTTGCCCGCTTTCGTCCATAGTTCGGCATGGCAAAAATAAGAGTGAGCTTCAAACCACTTCGCAAGTCCGAGGGCGACTGGGTCATCATCGCCGAGTATCCAGGCTCAGAACCCCGAGAAATAACCGGCTTCGCGAGCAAAGCCGAAATCGACGATTGGATGAACGGAGAGCGTCGGATTTCTTGGCTCCGATCGCAGGGCTACGCCAAGTGAGATGAGACCCGTCCGGCCATCGCGTCCGTCTGGACTTATGGCTCGGGTGAACGTCTGTTTGTCCTTTTGCGATCCGAGTTCCCTCGCCCGAAGCCGCGACTCTCGCTGCCGGCCGAAGCTCTCACGGCAAACGGGGTGATCAACACTTGGGGGCCATTCCCTAACTCTCGCCGCGTCAATCTACGGGTGCAAGGACCCAGTCATGACCAAAAAACGCTCAGCCGAGCAGCAGATCGCCGATGAGGCCGACCGCAAGGCGCAAAACCCGAACGCAGCGCGGCAGACCATCGCGGATAGCCAAGCCGATCCGCAGTTTCATGAAAACCACAAGCGTCTTAGAGCGGAGCGGCTGGCGCGAGACGAGGCGCGCAAGACGTCCAAATGAGCACTTAATCGTACACGTGAGGATAGATCCTAGATCACCTCCGCCAACCTTTAGCGCCACGCCCGCCGCGCGGCTGCCCGCCAGCGCGGTCAGCATCCCCAGCTTGAAGCGGAAGATCGCCTTCGCCGCCGCGATCGACAGCACCAGCGCTACGCTCGTCAGCCCGTGGGGAGCGGCCTGCAGAGAGTATTCGAACGCGACAACAATGTTGCCGCGCTCGTCGTCGATTCCAGGCATTCGCGGATTATTGGGTCGGCGGTAGTACGGCCTGCGAGGTCTGCTGCGGCAGGTTTGTGTAGGTTGCGCTCTCCTTGGTGCAGATATCCCGAAACACCACGACGCCGGCTTGCGGATATTCCTTCACAAGGCAGTTGCAATTGTTGTTGACGACCGGAGCAGGGGCTGCCGCTACGGCGGGCGCTGGCGTGCTTGCAACCACGGTAGCGGGTCGCTGAACGACGACTGTCTCCTTTACCACCGGCGCGGTCGGGATATACACGGGCCTGTTCACAACGACCGGCACCGGTCGGACGACGACCGGCGACGGCACATAGACCGGAGGAGGCGCCGGGCGCGGATAGACGACGACCTGGGGCTGCACCGGCCGAGGGCCGGGCACGACGACGACGGGGCGCTGGCCGCCGTTTCCGCCATATCCACCGAAGTGCGGACCGATTTGAGGGCGGGTCTGGGACGCATTGCCGTACTGTCCGTTCGGACCCCAGCCGGCCTGTGCTGCGTTGCTAGTGACACCAGCCGCTACACTCATCAAAACCATCGCCGCCGCCGTCTTCGTGATCATCGCCGTCTTCGTCATGGTCCACCTGTTTGTTTGCACCAGATTGTCGCCGTAGGATGAGTGATAGCCGGACCTGACGCGCCTATCCGTGACGCCGCGCACACAAGTGGCAACAGCGTCCTCCGATGGAATGAGGAAATGACGCGAGGGAGGCTTTCCGCAGCTCCCATCTTGAAGCCGCGTCACGTTTGCTGCGTGAAGCTTAATCCGGGCTCACCCGTTCGGGCTGATGCCGATTGACATGACGCACTGCCGGTCCTCGCAGCCGAGCTCTTCGCCGACCAGGCCCGTGTCGCGCGATCTCTTGTGGCCCAAGGCCGCCATGAGGTGCTGTCGCTGCAACGTCTCGATGGCAATCCGGACGCGGCGCGTCACGGTGTGCTAGATGACCCCCGCCAACCTGAGCGCCACGCCTGCCGCGCAGCTGCCCGCCAGCACGGTCAGCATCCCCAGCTTGAACCGGAAGATCGCCGTCGCCGCCGCGATCGACAGCACCAGCGCCGGCACGTCGACGCTGGTCAGCACCGGCCTGTCGAAGTTCAGCGGGAACGCGTGCACCGGCACGGTTTCGCGAAACAGGGTGTGCAGGGCGAACCAGATCGAGAGGTTGAGGATCACACCGACCACCGCGGCGGTGATCGCGCTGAGCGCGCCGGCAAGGCCGGTGTTGCCGCGCAGGCGCTCGATATAGGGCGCGCCGACGAATATCCAGAGGAAGCAGGGCGTGAAGGTGACCCAGGTCGCGAGCAGGCCGCCAAGGGTCGCCGCGAGCATCGGAGACAGCCCGCTCGGATCGCGATAGGCCGCCATGAAGCCCACGAACTGCAGCACCATGATGAGGGGGCCCGGCGTGGTCTCGGCCATGCCGAGGCCGTCGAGCATCTCGTGCGGCTTCAGCCAGTGATAATGCTCGACCGCCTGCTGGGCGACATAGGCCAGCACCGCATAGGCGCCGCCGAAGGTGACCAGCGCCATCTTCGAGAAGAACAGTGCGATCTGGCTGAACACGTTAGCCTGACCCAAGGCGGCGAGCAGCGCGATGACAGGCACCAGCCAGAGCGCCAGCCACAGCGCACCGACGCGGATCCCGCGCGCGGTGTCGGGCTTGACGTGGTCGGGCACGGCCTCACCAAGCATGCTGTCGATCGCAGCGCCGCTGCCGCCATGGCCGTGACCGGCCGGGGCAAATTCGGGGCGGCCGCTGCGCGCGCCGACATATCCGATCAGGCCGGCGGCGATGATGATGATCGGGAAGGGCACCGCGAAGAAGAAGATCGCGACGAAGGCGATGGCTGCGAGCGCAATCATGATGCGGCTCTTCAACGCGCGCTTGCCGACGCGCACCACGGCCTCGACAACGATGGCGAGCACGGCAGCCTTCAGGCCGAAGAACAGCGCCTCGACGAAGCTGACATTGCCGAAAGCCGCGTAGATGTAGCTGAGGCCCATGATGGCGATGATGCCGGGCAGGATGAACAGCCCGCCCGCCATCAGCCCGCCGGCGGTGCGATGCATCAGCCAGCCGACATAGGTCGCGAGCTGCTGCGCCTCCGGGCCCGGCAGCAGCATGCAATAGTTCAGCGCATGCAGGAAGCGGCCTTCGGAGATCCACTTCTTCTCCTCGACCAGGATGCGATGCATCACCGCGATCTGGCCCGCGGGGCCGCCGAAACTGAGACAGGCGACGCGAAGCCAGACGCGAAAGGCTTCGTTGAAGCTGATGCCGTGACCGGCATCAGCTCCTGCTCGAACGTTACGAATGTCCATTACGCCTTCACCTTGTTGGTCGGCCAGTTGTGGGTCTCGGCCGTCGCATCGCGGCACCAGCGGTAGAAGGCATCGTAGAGCGTCATGCCGGCCTCGAGCTGTTCGAGGTCGGTGTCATACATCCGCGACAGCCCGAGCGAGGCTGCGAGCAGGCCCGGTGCCTCGGGCGCGAGGTCCGGCCGCGCGGTGTCGGCGCCGCGCACCAGCGTCGCGAGCCGGAGCAGGGCCGGGGTGGCGATGCCGAACTCCTCGATCATCACGTCGAAGGTGCAGAGCTCGCCGCGGTGACTCCAGAACACGTTCTCGATGTCGAAGGGCGCTGCATTGAAGCGCTCGCCGACGGCGATCACCTCGGACGGCGCCACGAACAGGAACACCGCGCCCGGGTCGACGAAGCGGCGGATCAGCCAGGGGCAGGCGATGCGGTCGACCTTGGGCCGCGCCCGCGTCACCCAGACAGTGCGTCCCTTGGCATCGCGCGGCGGCAGCTTGCGGGCGTCGACCAGCGGCAGCTTGGCCGCTTTCCAGCCCTCGAAGCCATCTTCCAGGGTTTCGGCTTCGGCGCCGAGCTGCCTCAGCCAGGCGGCCGTGCCCTGCGCCAGCTTGGCGCCGCGCAGGCAAGAGACGACCGCGCGGCGACCGGCAAGGGCGCCGCCCCATTCCGCGACGGTCTCGTGGCTGAGCTTGATCGAGCCGGGAATCAACCGCCGGTCGGCGGCGAAATCCTCCTCGGTACGGACGTCGATCAGGACAGGAGTATTGGCCGTGCCGATCAGGCGCGCCAATTTATCGGATGATATGGTCGTGAACGTAGGCATGATGCGTCCTCGCATGAATCAGACGGGACGCGATACTTAGGCATGTCGCCTCGTGGGGAGATCGCTCAAATCCCCATGGGCCAATTACAGCGAAACTAAGAAGCACTGTCAATCCGCCGGACGATTGCGCCTTCGAAAATTGCGGTCCGCCGGGCTATACTGAACCCCGACAGACCTGAATCTCCTGGAGAATTCGATGCATTCCCATTCCATCGAACAATGGACCCACGATCATGCCTTCCTGGGCGAGAAGCATGACGAGAACGAGCGGCGCACCTGGTTTGTGGTGGTGCTGACGCTGGTCATGATGGTCGGCGAGATCGTGGCCGGCTCGCTGTTCGGCTCGATGGCGCTGCTCGCCGACGGCTGGCACATGGGCACGCATGCGGCCGCGTTGGGCATCGCCGCCTTTGCCTACCGCTTCGCGCGGCGGCATCTGGGAAATGCGCATTTCACCTTCGGCACCGGCAAGTTCGGCGATCTCGCGGCCTTCGCCAGCGCGATCATCCTGGGCCTGATCGCGATCGAGATCGCCTATGAAAGCGTGCTGCGGCTGATCAATCCGGTGCCGATCGTCTATGGCGAGGCGATGTTGGTGGCCGCGCTCGGATTGTGCGTCAATCTCGCCAGCGCGTGGCTGCTGCGCGACAGCCATGATCATCACCATCACGGTCATGAGCACGGCCATGCACATGACGACCACGATCACCATGGCCATCACCACCATCGTCACGACAACAATCTTCGCGCGGCCTATGTCCATGTCATGACCGATGCCGCGACTTCGGTGCTGGCGATCGCCGCGCTCGCGGTCGCCATGGTTTCGGGCTGGGTGTGGGCCGATCCCGCCGTCGGCCTGATCGGCAGCGCGGTGATCGCCAGCTGGGCGTTCGGCCTCGTCAAGTCGTCCGGCGCGGTGCTGCTCGACGTGCGCGCCGACGAGAAGCTGGAGCGGGTGATCCGCGCGCGCATGGAGGTTGGCGAGGACCGCGTCACCGATCTGCATCTGTGGCAGGTCGGCCCCGGCCATTGTGCCGTGCTGCTCTCGGTGGTGTCGGACAAGCCGAAGCAGCCGGCCGTCTACAAGCGGCGGCTCGCCGGGCTGAAGGGCCTCAGCCACGTCACGGTGGAGGTCGAGACCTGCCCGCATTGACAGGGCGGAATTTGGCCGCGCGGCCGGGGTTGATCCTCGTTCGCAGCGGCATGGCTGCAAGGGAGAAACGATCAAGGGAGGAACAATGATGTCCAGGACCACGTTCGCGCTCGCCATCGCTGCATTCGCTCTGTCCGGCCCCATGGCGCTCGCGCAATCGACCGGCGTCGAAAGGCTCTATGTCCTCAATTGCGGCGAAGGCACCGCGGGCGATATCTCGCGTTGGACCCCCGGCTTGAACGAAGGCAAGACCATGGACTTCGTCGACAGCTGCTATTTGATCAAGCACGCCAAGGGCTGGTTCCTGTGGGACACCGGCATCGCCGATGCCGTCGCCGCGATGCCGAATGGTCTGGTGCCCGCCGATCCCAAGGCCGTGACCTGGCGGCGGCCGAAGACGTTGCAGGCGCAGCTCGAGCAGCTCGGCCTTAAGCCTGATGACGTCAAGGCGATGGCCGTCTCGCACACGCATCCGGACCACACCGGCAATGTCGAGCTGTTCCCGCAGTCGATGCTCTACGTGCAGAAGGCCGAATATGACTGGCCCGGTGCCAACAACACGCCGCGGTTCAAGCCATCGCATCCGGTCGAGCAGCTCGCCGGGGACAAGGACGTGTTCGGCGACGGCAGCGTCACGATCCTGTCGACGCCCGGCCACACGCCGGGACACCAGTCGCTGCTGGTGAAATTGCCCAAGACCGGCGCGGTGGTGCTGTCAGGCGATGCCGTGCACTTCAAGGACAACTGGGACAATCGCCGGGTGCCCGGCATGAACGTCGACAAGGACCAGACCACGGCCTCGATGCAGAAGATCGCCGACACGCTCGCCAGGGAGAAGGCGCAGCTCTGGATCAACCACGACAAGGCCCAGCGCGACAGCCAGAAGCTGGCGCCGGAGTTTTACGACTGAAGATCGGATCAGCCTTTCGGCGCGCTCGCCGCCGGCGGGCTCGCCTCCGGCGTCTTCTTCGGCTTCAGCGTGCCGGCGTAGAACGAGACCAGCCACACCAGGATGATGGCGAGGAGATAGACGCCCCAGGCCTGCGGCGGCGTGGTCGCCCAGCGCAGGAGTCCCTTGAATGTGCGGGGCGGGCTGTTGTCTTGGCTCATGGCCCGCTTGTGCGCGAAAGCTGTTGCGCGGTCAATCGGGCCGGACGCTCGTGCGGACCAGGAACAGCGCGGCCAGCGCCGACAGGCTGAGCGCGGAGGAGACGATCAGCACTTTGGCGCCCATCACGTCGATGAGCAAGCCGAAGGCCAGCGGCGCCACCGCCTGCGCCATCCGCGCGGGGGCGCCGATGATGCCGAGACGGTAGCCGAAATCCTTCGGGCCGAAGATCGACAGCGGCAGCGTGCCGCGCGCGATCGTCAAAATGCCGTTGCCCGAGCCGTGGAACAGCGCGAACGCGCTCGCCGCGGCGCCGCCGAAGATCGCCACGATCACCGCGCCGATCGGGTGGGTGAGGCAGGCAAGCCGGGTCGACCACAAGGGATGGAAGCGGCTGAGGAAGCCGGCCTCCAACATGCGCGCACCGACTTGCGCCGGGCCGATCAAGGCGCCGGCCGCGATGGCTTCGGCCGGCGTTGCGCCTGTCGTCTCCAGGATCCGGGGGAAATGCGCGGCCATGGCGCCGGTGACGGTCCAGACCGCCGCGAAGATGAAGGCGAGCAGGACCATGGTGCGGTCGAGCGGCAGATGCGGCTTCTCGGCCGTCGCCGCCGCCTGCCTCGCGCCCTTGATCGCCGGCAGCATGAAGAAGTTGAGCGGCAGGCCGATCAGGATGTTGGCGGCTGCCCAGGCAAAGCAGGTCTCGCGCCAGCCGATATGGGCAAGGCCCCAGGCGGTGAGCGGCCAGCCGACGGTGGAGGCAAACCCCGCCATCAGCGTGATGCCGGTGATGGGCCGGCGCGCCTCGGTGCCGTAGATGCGCCCCAGCGCGGCGAAGGCGGCGTCATAGAGACCCAGCGCCATGCCGATGCCGAGCACGAGCCAGGCGAACACCATCACCGGGACGGAATGCGCGAAGCCAAGCAGCGCGAGGCCGGCGGCGATGGTCAGATTGGAGGCTGACAGCACCTGCCGGCCGCCGACGAGATCGATCTGCCGCCCGATGCGGGGCCCAAGCATTGCCGAGATCACCAGCGAAGCCGAGAACGCGCCAAAGATCCAGTTGGAGGAGACGCCGAGGTCGCGCGCCATGGGATCGGCGATCAGCGCGGGCAGATAATAGCTCGAAGCCCAGGCCAGCGTCTGCGTGGTGCCGAGCGCCAGGATGATCGGAAGCTGGCGCTGGCTCATAGTCCTGAATATCGGGTCGGCGGTGTCATCGGTTCCATTTGCAGCCGGCATGACAGCGCGTCAACAGCGGCTGCGGCATATTCGACCTGCTGCGGGCGGGAGCCTCGTTTGCATGACGCGCGCGTGGCCTTCCGCTCGTCACGAATGCACGCCATAATGGCGCATGCAATTGACCTCGCGCCTTGCGCTGATGAACTGGCTCACCGGCCAGGGGCTCACGGGCCTCCCCGAAAACGAACTGCTCCGTGGCTTCTGCGAGCGCTGCTGCGCCGAAGGGCTGGAGCTGTCGCGCGGGCTCGTCGTGATCGACACGCTGCATCCGATCTACGAGGGCCGCGGCTTCCGCTGGAGCGACCGGGCCAGCAACGAGAGCGACGCGTTCGAATACGGCTCGACCGCCGACGGCGATGCCGCCAAGAGCTGGCGCCGCTCGGTGTTCTTCCACATGCTCGAGAATGGCGACGACGAGATGGTGATCGATCTCGCCGACGCGCCGTCGATGGATTTCTCGCAGATCGGCGAGCTCGCCGAGAAGGGCCACAAGCATTACCTCGCCTTCGTGCATCGCTTCGGCGAGAACGGCGCGCTCGGCCTGATGGACTGCCTGTATTCCTGCTGGACCACGCGGCGCGACAGCGGCTTCAGCGAAGCCGAGCTGGAAGCGCTGCGCGATCTCGTGCCGGTGCTGGGGCTCGCGATCAAATCGGCGCAGCAGGTCGACATCGTGCGCACGCTCGGCCGGGTCTATCTCGGCCGCGACGCCTCCGAGCAGGTGCTGCGCGGGCGCATCTCGCGCGGCGTCACCGAACGCATCAATGCCGTGCTGTGGTATTCGGATTTGCGCGGCTCGACCGGGATCAGCGAGAGCATCGGCCCCGACGAGATCATCCCGTTCCTCAACGATTACGCGCAGGCCGTGATCGACGCCATCCACGATGCCGGCGGCGACGTGCTCAAGCTGATCGGCGACGGCGTGCTGGCGATGTTCTGGGGCGAGGACATGGCGGACGCGCGCCGCGCCGCGCTGCGGGCCGAGCACCTGTTCCGCAAGAACGTCGCGGCGCTGAACAAGCGGCGCGAGGCCGACGGCCGTCCCACCACCTCGGCCTATATCGGCCTGCATGTCGGTCAGGTCTTTTACGGCAATATCGGCAGCGAGGACCGGCTCGACTTCACCGTGGTCGGCCCGACCGTCAACGAGGTCAGCCGCATCGCCTCGATGAGCCGCTCGGTCGACCGCGAGCTGCTGGCATCGGCGGAGTTCTACAAGGGCCTCGATGCTGCCGGGCGCCGCTATCTCGTCTCCACCGGCCGCTATGCGCTACGCGGCATCGGCCGCGCGCAGGATCTCTACACGCTCGACCCCGATGTCGACGCCAGCGAGCCGGTGACGGGCAGCTACGAGCGATATCTGGCGGGGTAGGCTCTGCTGCTTAACCGTGTGGGGGTCGCGCTGCTTTTCGTGCCCCGGACC
This sequence comes from Bradyrhizobium sp. AT1, assembly GCF_001590795.1. Lineage (GTDB taxonomy): Bacteria > Pseudomonadota > Alphaproteobacteria > Rhizobiales > Xanthobacteraceae > Bradyrhizobium. Next base: position 1,221,025 of record NZ_JXDL01000001.1, on the reverse strand, counting down.
CAGTGCAGCGTCCTTCAGCGCTGCGCTGCAGCTGCGCTTGCAATGACGGTGCGTCTAGCACCGCGCAGCCGCGACGTCTTCCCCCACCATCTCCGGCTGCCGGTCCAGCGCCACCGCCGGTGACAGCCAGATCACCAGCGCCTGCACGCCAAACACGGCGGCCGCCAGATAGAGGCACGCTTCCGCGCTCCAGAGCCCGCCGACGATCGCGCCCAGCGCAGAGCCGAGCGGGCGGGCGCCGTAGCTCATGATGTTGATGGCGGAGACGCGGCCGAGCAGGCGGGGCGGCGTCACCGACTGGCGCAGCGTCGTCGTCGAGATCACCCACAGGATCGGCCCGACGCCGAGCAGGAAGAAACTCAGGGCCGCTAGCCAGGGCGAGGGGACCAGCACCGTCAGCGCCATCACCACAGCAGCAACGAAACCTGTGACCGGGCCGAGACCGACCACCGTGCCGAAGGCGATGCGCTGCATCACGCGGGTGGCGAACAGCGCGCCGATCACCATGCCGACGCCGTACATCGTGAGCACGGTGCCGACGCCAGCGGCGGTGAGGCCGAGATGGCGCACCGCGTAGGGCACGAACACGGCGATCTGCAGGAACCAGCCGGTGTTGAAGATGAACTGGGTGATGAACACCGGCCGCAGCAGCGGATGATGGAATACGAACGCCGCGCCCTCGCGGATGTCCTGGAACGGATGACGGCGCGGCGAGGGCGCGCGGGCGGGCTCGTAGATGCCTGATAGCAGCACCACCGCAATCGCCGAGAGCGCCGCGGCGAAGCCGAAGGCCGGGCTCGCGCCCCACCAGCCCACCAGCGCGCCGCCGAGCGCAGGCCCGCTGGCAAAGGCGATGGTGCGGGCAAGCTCGATCCGGGCATTCGCCGCCGGCAGGAGCTCCGAGCTCACCAGCGAGGGCACCAGCGCCGGCGCGGCCACGCTGTAGACCACGGTGCCGCACACGGCCGCGAAGCCGAGCAGCGCCAGCAGCGGCAGATTGAGCGCGCCGAGCGCGAGCAGCAGCACGATTGTCGCGAGCGCCACCGCCCGCAGCGCCTCGGCTCCCGCCATCAGCGAGCGGCGCGAGATGCGGTCGGCGAGCAGGCCGGCCGGAATTGCGAACAGCACGAAGGGCAGGGTCAGCGCGGTCTGCAACAGGCCGGTCTGGCCTTCCGCGACCCCGAGCGTCAGCACGGCGACGATGGGGGCCGCGGCCAATGCGATCTGTTCGGCCGACTGCGCTGCAAGGTTGGACCAGGCGAGGCGGCTAAAGGTGTCGGGGAGGCGGGGCGGGTTTGACATGGCTCATTTCCTGCAAAGTCGGGTTGGCGCCAGTATCCGGCTCCAAGGCCCGCCAAACCCACCCGCTTTCCGACAGGGCGGCGAATAACGGCCGGTGCGGGAACCCGTGCCGCTAGATGCAGTTGCAAATGAGTTGCAATAAGAACGAAGTTGGGTATTGTCGCTCCATGGATGCCCGATCACCCCACCTAGCTCCCGACACCTCTGGCTGGCGCGCGGATGCGCCCACCACCAAGAGCCTCGCCGAGGTCAATGCCACCGTCGCGATCCCGATCGCGGGCCACTGGTCGCGGCGGCTGCTCGCCTTTGTCGGCCCGGGCTATCTCGTCTCCGTCGGGTACATGGACCCCGGCAATTGGGCGACCGACCTCGCGGGCGGATCGAAGTTCGGCTACACGCTGCTGTCCGTTATCCTGCTTTCGAACCTGATGGCGATCCTGCTGCAGTCGCTGGCGGCACGGCTCGGCATCGTCACCGACCGCGATCTCGCGCAGGCCTGCCGCGCCACTTATTCGCCGGCGGTGAACTTCCTGCTGTGGCTGGCCTGCGAGGCCGCGATCATTGCCTGCGATCTCGCCGAGGTCATCGGCACCGCGATCGCGCTCAAGCTCCTGTTCGGCATTCCCCTGATCGGCGGCGCGCTGCTCGCGGCGCTCGACGCCTTTCTGCTTCTGATCCTGATGAACCGCGGTTTTCGTTTCCTCGAAGCCTTCGTCATGGCGCTGCTCGCCGTGATCGCGGTGTGCTTCGCGGTCCAGATCGTGGCCGCGGCGCCGCCGGTCGCGGACGTCCTGCGCGGCTTCATGCCGAAGAGCGAGATCTTCACCAACCCCGAAATGCTCTACATCGCCATCGGCATCATCGGCGCGACCGTGATGCCGCATAATCTCTATCTGCACTCCTCGATCGTGCAGACGCGTGCCTATGAGCGCAACGACACCGGCCGCCGCGAGGCGATCAAATGGGCGACGACGGACTCGACCATCGCCCTGATGCTGGCGCTGTTCATCAATGCCGCGATCCTCGTGGTTGCCGCCGCGACGTTCCACAAGAGCGGGCACTCTGACGTCGCCGAGATCGGGCAGGCGTTCGAGCTGTTGTCGCCGCTGCTGGGTCTCGGCATCGCCTCGACGCTGTTCGCGGTGGCGCTGCTCGCCTCGGGCCTCAACTCGACGGTGACGGCGACGCTCGCCGGCCAGATCGTCATGGAGGGCTTTCTCGACCTGCGCCTGCCGAGCTGGGCGCGCCGCCTGCTCACGCGCGGCATCGCCATCATTCCCGTGATCGTCGTCACCGCGATCTATGGCGAGCGCGGCACGGCAGATCTGCTGGTGTTCAGCCAGGTCGTGCTGTCGATGCAACTGCCCTTCGCGGTCATTCCGCTGGTCCGCTTCGTCTCCGACCGCCGCAAGATGGGTCAGTTCGCGATTCCCGCCTACGTCGCCGCCATCGCCTGGATCGTGGCGGGCGTGATCGTGGTTTTGAACGTGAAGCTGCTGGCGGACACCCTGTTCGGGTGAGCGGCGAATAGAGGTTGCCCTATTCGCTACTCGCCATTCACATCCTAATCCTGCGGCTCGGACGCCGCATCGCCCTGCGCGTCAATGCGCAGCCAGCCTGAGGGGGCGAGGCGCTGCTGCGGCAGGAAGCGCGCCTTGTAGTCCATCTTCTTCGAGCCTTCGATCCAGTAGCCGAGATAGACGTAAGGCAGTCCTTGCCGGCGGGCGCGGGCGATGTGGTCGAGGATCATGAAGGTGCCCATCGAGCGGCTGACCTGACCCGGCTCGAAGAACGAATAGACCATCGACAGGCCGTCGCTGAGCACGTCGGTCAGCGCCACCGCGATGAGCTCCTCGCCGCGGCCGGTGATGCCGCTGTCGGGACCGCGCTTACGGTACTCGATGATGCGGGTCTCAACGTGGCTGTCCTCGACCATCATGGCGTAGTCGAGCACGGTCATGTCGGCCATGCCGCCGTGGCGGTGGCGGGCGTCGAGATAGGCGCGGAACACCGAATATTGCTCGGAGGTGGGGACCGCGCTGCGCTGCTCGCCGATGATGTCGGCGTTGCGTGCCATCACCTTGCGGAAGTTGCGGGAGGGGCGGAACTCGTTGGCTACGACCCGGACCGAGACGCAGGCGCGACACTGGTCGCAGGCCGGCCGGTAGGCGATCGACTGGCTGCGGCGGAAGCCGCCATGGGTCAGGAGGTCGTTGAGGTCGCCGGCACGCTCACCCACGAGGTGCGTGAACACTTTGCGCTCATGCCGGCCCGGCAGATACGGGCAGGGCGAGGGCGCCGTGAGGTAAAATTGGGGGGTGTCGCGCGAGTGTTGGGTCAAGGGACGTCGTGGGCCTCCGAAGTGAGTATCAGCATCGCGCTACGGAAGCCCCCGGTCAATTGGTCAGCTCGGCAGGTCAGGTCAGCCAGCTTAGACGGTCGTGGTTGATAGGTCCTTGCTCAATAGGTCCTTGCGGCCTGCGGCACCGGGGCGCGGACGGAATTGTTGATCACGACCGTTCCCAGCACGAAGTCGTGCAGCAGGCGCCGGCGGCCATTGAACAATCCGACCAGCACCACGAAGGGCGTCAGGAACGACACCGTCACCCAGAACAGCACGGCATGGGTGGCGCCGAGCACGAAATAGCCTGATGCCCCGTACCAGGTGCGCAGCTCCAGATCCATCAGACGCATGCCGACCGTCGCAGACGAGGGGCCGCCGATGCAGGCGCCATAATAGACGATCGCCCAGACGACGGAGGCCGGCCAGGCCAGCCAGAACAGCGCCCAGCCGATGCCGAGCGTGACGACGCCGAACAAGGCGATGAAGATGTAGCCGAGGATCACCGGCACCGAGATCACGACCATGTCGATCATGAAGGCGAACGCCCGCCGCGTCGCAACGCCCCGGAACAGTTCCGGATGCAGATACGGGTCGTAGGCGTGCGGCTGCACGCCGCCATCATTGCGCCAGGCGCCGGAATTGCCCGTCTCGTACGACATGATCCGTCCTCCCAAGGGGAAACAGAGGGAAAACCCTCGAGCCAGGACATGGGAACAGGCTCTTCCCGTGCCAAGGGTGCAACGGGATTAACAAGCCGAAATAATCCGGCGATTCGGGGGCGGGGACGGCTGAGGGGGTGAGTGCCGATAACGTCGCCACATCCCCGGTGTCGTCCCCGCGAACGCGGGGATCCATAACCACAGGGAGGAGTTTGGCGAAGACTCGCAGTTTATTTTTCATCGGGACCAACACCGCGCACCATCGATAGATCACGCGGTATGGGTCCCGGCGTTCGCCGGGACGACGGCGGAGCTAGACTTGGCTGCGCAGCTTCTCCGCCGCCTTCGGCGCAAAGTAGCTCAGCACGCCGTCCGCGCCGGCGCGCTTGAAGGCCAGCAGGCTCTCCATCATCGCGCGCTCGCCGTCGAGCCAGCCGTTGTTCGCGGCGGCGGCGATCATCGCGTATTCGCCGGACACCTGGTAGGCGAAGGTCGGCATCGCGAAGGTGTCCTTCACGCGGCGGACCACGTCGAGATAGGGCATGCCGGGCTTCACCATCACCATGTCGGCGCCCTCGGCGATGTCGAGCTCGACCTCGCGCAGCGCTTCGTCGGTGTTGGCGCTGTCCATCTGGTAGGTGCGCTTGTCGCCGGTCAGCGTCTTGGCCGAGCCGATGGCGTCGCGGAACGGGCCGTAGAAGGCCGAGGCGTATTTGGCCGCATAGGCCATGATCTGCACGTCGGACAGGCCGGTGCGGTCGAGGCCTTCGCGGATCGCGGCGACGCGGCCGTCCATCATGTCCGAGGGCGCGATGATGTCGCAGCCGGCTTCGGCCTGCACCAGGGCCTGGCGCACCAGCACCGCGACCGTCTCGTCGTTCAGGATCCTGCCGTCCGAGATCAGGCCGTCATGGCCGTGACTGGTGAAGGGATCGAGCGCGACGTCGCAGAGAACGCCGATCTCCGGAAATTCCTTCTTGATCGCGCGCACCGCCTGGCAGACCAGATTGTTCGGATTGGTCGCCTCCGAGCCTTCCTCGTCGCGCAGGGACGGCTCGGTGTAGGGAAACAGCGCGATGCAGGGGATGGTGAGCTTCATGGCGCGCTCGGCCTCACGCACCGCCTGGTCGACGCTGAGGCGCTCGACGCCGGGCATCGAGGCGACCTGCTCGCGCTTGTTGGTGCCGTCGATCAGGAACAGCGGCCAGATCAGATCGTCGGTGGTGAGCACGTTCTCCCGCACCATGCGCCGGGACCATTCGGCCTTGCGGTTGCGGCGCGGACGGACGGTCAGATCGAGGGCATGGGGCACCGCTGTGCCCTCGCTGCGCGAGACCTCGCGCAATTCGATCGGACGTCCGTATTTGATCGCCATCACTCTTCCTCCGGCTGGAATTATTCTTATACCAGCTCGCACAGTTCCCGTCACCGCGGCTTGACCTGCCGCAAGCGATGGGCGGCCGATTGATTTTGCAGGGCGAAGCAGCCACAAGGGGCCCATGTCCGAGATCTCCACCCGCGATGCGGCCCGCGACGGCGCCAGGGATACTGCCCGCGACAGCGCCAGGGACAGCGCGATGTCGGTTGCGGCGATCTCGTCGGAGCGCTCCGAGTCCGACGACAATGTCTGGACGCGCCGCCTGGTACTGTTCCTGCGGGTGATGGCGCTGCTCTCGATCCTGAAAGGCCTCTATCACTGGGCGCAGGTGACCGGCTTCGTCGGCGGTGAGGACGAGGCGTTTGAGAACCAGTCGATGGCCTGGCAGGCCGCGACCGTCTACTTCGCCGTGATCGAGCTCGTCGCGGCGGTCGGCCTGTGGCTGGCAACGCCGTGGGGCGCAGTGGTGTGGCTCACGACTGTGGTGTCGATGGCGGTGATCGAGCTGATGTTCCCGGGTATCTACGGTGGCAGCCTGATCGTCGTCGGCGTCGAAGCCTTCATGCTCGCCGCCTATCTCGCGCTCGCCTGGATGGCCGCGCGCGAACGGCCGCCATAGGGCGATCTCTTGTAGGATGGGTAGAGCGAAGCGAAACCCATCGATGCGTCCGCGTGTGGATGATGGGTTTCGCTTCGCTCTACCCATCCTACGAAATGGGTCCCGGCTCTGCGCGCCGCTTCGGGGCGCTCGTCCGGGACACGAGAGTGTTGTGTTTGGTTGACCGTTGGTTGCCTAAAATTTGCGGTAAGTTTTCGTTGACCAGCCGTGTTCCGCCACAGCTCTTACGCGCGCGTTTCGAAACGGGGCGGCGCTGTTCTGGAATGCGACACCAGGGGCGGACGGAGGGTGAACAGGACCTTGCGAAGGTCAACAGAGGCTTTCAAAAAGTGCTTGTGGCACAGGCTTAATCCGCAATTCACTGTCTTAAATTCATGATCTCTTTATTCTCTTATTTAAGCCGATCTTCAAACGAGCCCCTTAAGTTGCACCTATCAGACGGGACACAAGTTTCGTCGAATAAGTGTCGATAAAAACGACAACAGGGGAAGTGTCATGATGAAAGCCGTCGCAACTGCGGCAGATACCGCAGAGCGCGTCTCCGGCCAGCAGGGTTCGGTGCAGTCGCTCTATCTGGAAGCTTTGACTCTGGTGGAGCGGCTGCATCGCCGGCTGCTCGACGTGATCAAGGACGAATTCGATCGCCGCGGCCGCGCGGACATCAACTCGGTGCAGGCGCTTCTGCTCTACAACATCGGCGACAAGGAGCTGACCGCGGGCGAGCTGCGCACGCGCGGCTACTATCTCGGCTCCAACGTCTCCTACAATCTGAAGAAGCTCGTCGAGCTCGGCTTCCTCGATCATCAGCGTTCGCGCGTTGATCGCCGCTCGGTGCGCATCCGCCTGACCCCGCAGGGCCAGGAAGTCCGCCGCATCGTCGATGCGCTCTACCAGAAGCACGTCAAGACGGTGGAGCAGGTCGGCGGCATCTCGGGTGAGGAGTTCTCGACCCTCAACAAGTCGCTGCATCGCCTCGAGCGGTTCTGGACCGACCAGATCCTGTATCGTCTCTGAGTTTTCCAAGGGATTTGGCCAAGCCGGCCCCAAACAAGACCGGCAGGCCTCCCCCTAGACGTGCCTGACTTCCCCAAGCGCACTGGTCCGGAGTTGCCCCGGACCGGTGCGTTTACATTTTTGCGCTGCGAAAAAATTCGCGGATGCGAGGAACCAGTTCCGGGCTTGGCGCTTATCTCCTTCGGATCGGAGACATGACGATGCTGGTCGAGCGCGGGATTCAGGCGATGAACGTGGAACTCGTGAGCGAGGCCTACGCGATCGCCGCGAACTACCTGCGCCGCTCCGGCGCGATCCCCGATACGCTCGTCACCAACGAACGCCTGCTCGAGGCCATCATCAAGCTTATCCAGCGCGGCGAATTCAACAAGATCAGGCTCGCCAACAAGGCGATCTCATGGTTCGAGACGCAGCCCGAGGCCCGCGCGGTTGCCTGATCAAAACTCCCCAATCTTTTGAACCAGAGGATGCCATGGAAGCCGCCATCGACCGCATCATGCAGACCTATGACCTGCTCGCCAACCGCACCGCGGCAGCCAGCGAGGAGGCACGGGCCAAGGTCACGAACTACCTCAATACGCTGATGGAGGCGGGCGAGAAGGACCCGCACAGGTTGACGGTGTGCGGCCTGACTTATCTGCGCCAGCTCGACGGCAGCGTGGACCCGGTGAAGGCGGGGTATACGGGGCTGTGACGCTACGTCTGCCGCAGCCTCGGCTTGGGGCATGAGGAGTTAAAGGACCGAATCGGCCCCATTTCGCCTGTGACGCCCGGGGGCCCTCAAGCCGGCCCGCTTACTGAAAATCTCTACCCCCACCATATCTTGCACAAATCTCACACCCGACCCGCAAATGCTTGGCCGGGGGCGGGCGATGTGGTAGATCGCGCTCGCCGCTTCCGATCGCCACACCAGACCCGCCCGTAGCCCGCCAAAAGGCTGCGGCGGTGGAGATATTCGCAAGATGACCGCACCCAAAACCGCCTCCGCGCCCGATTCGTTTTTCTCTGCCTCGCTCGATCAGGCCGACCCGGAAATCGCCGCCGCCATCAAGGGCGAGCTCGGCCGTCAGCGCCACGAGGTCGAGCTGATCGCCTCCGAAAACATCGTCAGCCGGGCCGTGCTGGAAGCGCAGGGTTCGGTGATGACCAACAAATACGCGGAAGGCTATCCGGGCGCGCGCTACTACGGCGGTTGTGAGTGGGTCGACGTCGCCGAGAATCTCGCGATCGATCGTGCCAAGAAGCTGTTCGGCGCCAAATTCGCCAACGTGCAGCCGAACTCCGGCAGCCAGATGAACCAGGCCGTGTTTCTGGCACTGCTGCAGCCCGGCGACACCTTCATGGGTCTCGATCTCGCGGCAGGCGGCCATCTCACCCACGGCTCGCCCGTCAACATGAGCGGCAAATGGTTCAAGGCCGCGCACTACACCGTGCGCCGCGAGGACCAGATCATCGACATGGACGCGGTCGCCAAGCAGGCCGAAGAGATCAAGCCGAAACTGATCGTGGCCGGCGGCTCGGCCTATTCGCGCGCCTGGGATTTCAAGCGTTTCCGCGAGATCGCCGACAGCGTCGGCGCTTATCTGCTCGTCGACATGGCGCATTTCGCCGGCCTCGTTGCCGGTGGCGTGCATGCCTCGCCCGTGCCTTACGCGCACGTCACCACCACTACGACGCACAAATCGCTGCGCGGCCCGCGCGGCGGCCTGATGCTGTGGAATGACGAGGCGCTGACCAAGAAGTTCAACTCGGCGATCTTCCCGGGCCTGCAGGGCGGCCCGCTGATGCATGTGATCGCGGCGAAGGCGGTCGCCTTCGGCGAGGCGCTGCGTCCGGACTTCAAGGTCTATGCGAAGAACGTCGTCGAGAACGCCAAGGCGCTGGCTGAGGCGATGAAGAGCCACGGCTTCGACATCGTCTCCGGCGGCACCGACAACCATCTGATGCTGGTCGACCTCAGGCCGAAGGGCCTGAAGGGCAACGCCTCGGAGAAGGCGCTGGTTCGCGCCGCGATCACCTGCAACAAGAACGGCATTCCCTTCGACCCGGAATCGCCGTTCGTCACCTCCGGCATTCGTCTGGGCACGCCGGCTGCGACCACGCGCGGCTTCGGCGTCGCCGAATTCCAGCAGGTTGGCGGCATGATCGCCGAGGTCCTGAACGCGATCGCGCAGTCCTCCGACGGCAAGGCGCCGCTGGTGGAAGCCGCGATCAAGGAACGGGTCAAGGCGCTCACCGACCGGTTCCCGATCTATCAGTAAAGCTGGGTCAAACGGATGCGTTGCCCGAACTGCAACAGTCTCGATACGCAGGTAAAGGACTCGCGTCCGACCGAGGACTCGTCCGTGATCCGCAGGCGGCGCGTGTGCGTCGCCTGCAACTTCCGCTTCACCACCTTCGAGCGCGTGCAGTTGCGTGAGCTTACGGTGATCAAGCGCAACGGCCGCCGCGTGCCGTTCGACCGCGACAAGTTGATGCGCTCGGTTTCGATCTCCTTGCGCAAGCGGCAGGTCGAGCCGGAGCGTGTGGAGAAAATGGTTTCCACCATCGTGCGCGAGCTCGAGACGGGCGGCGAGGCCGAGATCTCCTCCGAGGTGATCGGCGAGACCGTGATGGAGCATCTGCGCACGCTCGACGACGTCGCCTATGTGCGCTTCGCCTCGGTCTATCGCAATTTCCGCGAGGCCAAGGATTTCGCCGACGTGCTCGGCGAGCTCTCCGGCGAGGAGGAAGCGCGGCTCGCCGCGATCCGCAAATGATCTTCCGTATCCTGGAGGATCAGTTCGCGCAGAAGGCCCGCGAGGCCAAGGACGCCGATCTTCGTTTCATGCAGCTGGCGCTGGCGCTCGGACGCCGCGGGCAGGGGCGGACCTGGCCCAATCCGGCCGTCGGTGCGGTGATCGTCAAGGATGGCGTGGTCGTCGGACGCGGTTGGACGCAACCCGGCGGGCGGCCGCATGGCGAGCCCGAGGCTTTGCGGCGGGCGGGCGAAGCGGCGCGCGGCGCCACGCTTTACGTCACGCTGGAGCCATGCTCGCATTTCGGCAAGTCGCCGCCTTGCGCCGATGCGATCATTGCAGCCGGCATCAAGCGGGTGGTGGCGGCGATCGAGGATCCCAATCCGGAGGTCGCAGGGCAGGGCCATGCGCGCCTGCGCGCCGCGGGCATTGCGGTGGATGTGGGCCTGTGTGCGGCAGAGGCTGCGTTCGACCATGCCGGGCATTTCCGCCGGATCCGGGACAATCGTCCGCATGTGATTTTGAAGCTCGCGGTCTCGCCCGACGGCAAGATCGGCGCCGCCGGTGGTAAGCCGGTCGCGATCACCGGGGAGGCGGCGCGCAATCGTGTGCATCTGCTGCGTGCGCAGAGCGATGCCATCCTGGTCGGCATCGGCACCGTGCTGGCGGACAATCCGCTGCTCACCTGCCGCCTGCCGGGCATGGCGGCGCACTCGCCGGTGCGCGTGGTGCTCGATCAGAGCCTGCGGATTTCCGCATCGAGCCAACTGGCGCGGACCGCGCGCGAGACGCCGCTCTGGGTAATCGCTTCCGAGCTGGCGGAAGCGGCGGCCGCGACCCGCCTCGGTGCCGTCGGTGCACAAATCCTGCGCGTGCCTCCCAGTGGTGCATCCGGGCTCGATCTTCCGGCGGTGCTGCGTGCACTGGCTGGGAAGGGCATCACGCGCCTGATGGTCGAGGGCGGCAGCCGCGTTGCGGCTTCGTTCGTCGCGGCCGATCTGGTCGACGAGATCTGGCTGTTCCGCGGAGCGGAAGCGGTGGGCGCGGCCGGCGTCGATGCGCTCGATGCATTGCCCCTGTCGAAAATCACGCAGTCGCAGGCCTACAAGGTTCATGCTAGCGAGACATTCGACAAGGATACTCTCACCGTCTACGAGCGCGCGTAATGTTCACCGGCATTGTCACCGATATCGGCGAGATCGTCAGCTTCACGCCCGTGGCGCAGGGCCAGCTGCACCGGCTGCGCATCGCCTGCAGCTACGATCAGACCACCATCGCCGACGGCGCTTCGATCGCCAGCAACGGCGTCTGCCTGACGGTAGTTGCGTCCGGCGTCGCAGATGGCAAGACCTGGTATGAGGTCGATACAGGGGCCGAGACGCTGGCGCTGACGACGGCGAAGCATTGGAAGCTGGGCACCAGGCTCAACCTCGAGCGTGCGCTGAAGATCGGCGACGAGCTCGGCGGCCACATCGTCGCCGGCCATGCCGATGGCATCGCGACCATCGTCAGCCGCGAGGACCTGCCCGACATGGCGCGGTTCGAGCTCTCGACCACGCGGGAGCTGGCGCGGTTCATCGCCACCAAGGGCTCGATCACGCTCGACGGCGTGTCGCTGACGGTCAATACCGTCAAGGACACGACCTTTTCGGTGCTGATCATCCCACACACGCTGACGGTGACGACGATCGGCGGCTGGAAGGCGGGCGCCGAGGTCAATATCGAGGTCGATCTGATGGCCCGCTATGCGGCGCGGCTGACGGAAATGAAGTGACGGCGCATAAAGTTCGTCATGCGCGGGCTTGACCCGCGCATCCATCCTCTTATGAGGGGCTTGCCCGATGGATTGCCGGGTCAAGCCCGGCAATGACAGAATAGGTAGACCATGGCAGACGCGCGGCGCGCACCCCTGAAGGACCAGACCGACATTTCCGGCGCGCGCGCGCTGATTGTCGAGGCGCGGTTCTATGACGATCTCCAGGACGCGCTTCTGGACGGCGCGGTGACTGAATTGAAGGCGGCGGGCCTCACCCACGACGTCATCACGGTTCCCGGCGCGCTGGAAATTCCGGCGGCGGTGGCCATCGCGGTGGATGCCGCGGCGGCGAACGGCAAGCCCTATGACGCCGTGATCGCGCTCGGCTGCGTGATCCGCGGCGACACCATCCATTTCGAGATCGTCTCGCAGGAATCCTCGCGCGCGCTGATGGACCTTTCGGTTGCGCGAAAGCTGCCGCTCGGCAATGGCATCCTCACCGTCAACAACGAGGACCAGGCCTGGGCGCGGGCGCGCGCCAGCGAGCTCAACAAGGGCGGCGATGCCGCGCGCGCGGCGCTCGCGATGCTGCGCATCAAGCGCCGTCTGGCTCGGGCCTAGAGCCATGGCCGACAACACCAAAAAGCCGGCGGGGCCTCACGAGAAGAAAGCGAACCGGCGCGGTGCCGCGCGGCTCGCGGCCGTGCAGGCGCTGTATCAGATGGACATCGCCGGCGCCGGCATCAACGACATCTTCGCCGAGTTCGAAAGCCATTGGCTCGGCAACGAGGTCGAGGGTGACACGTACCTGCCGGCCGAAGCTGCCTTCTTCCGCGACGTCGTCTCGGGCGTCGTGCGCGACCAGAAGAAGCTCGATCCCCTGATCGACGAGGCGCTGTCGAAGGGCTGGCCCTTGAAGCGGATCGAGGCGATCCTGCGCGCGGTGCTGCGGGCAGGGGCCTATGAATTGGAGCATCGCAAGGACGTGCCGGGCCGTGTCGTCGTCTCCGAATATGTCGACGTCGCCAATGCCTTCGTCGACCGCGAGGAGACCGGAATGGTGAACGCCGTGCTGGATCAGATCGGCCGCCAGTTCCGCGGTGACGAGTTCGGGCGGGGTTAGATATTCGCGAGGGCGGTGAACTGATGCGAGACGGCTGCCCCATACTCCGCTGTCATCACCCGCGAAGGCGGGTGATCCAGTACGCCGCGGCCTATCGATTTCACACCAAAGTCTCTGGATTGCTGGATCGCCCGGTCAAGCCGGGCGATGACACCTATTTGTGGCGCTAGGCCAGTGGCAAACCCGCACAATCCCTCCGCCGAAGACTCCCTCATCGCGCGCTATTTCAAGCCGCTGGCGACCGACCCC
>NZ_JXDL01000001.1:1200298-1207120 GCF_001590795.1 Bradyrhizobium sp. AT1 | reverse complement strand
GACATCGTCGTCACCACTGACGCCATCGTCGAGGGCGTGCACTATCTTGCCAGCGATCCCCCTGACACCATCGCGCGCAAGGCGCTGCGGGTGAACCTGTCCGATCTCGCCGCCAAGGGCGCAACGCCTGCCGGCTTCGTGCTGACGCTGGCGCTGCGCGGCAAGGAGGATGGCTGGCTGCGGCCCTTTGCGGACGCGCTAGGCGAAGACGCCAGGGAATTCGCCTGTCCGCTGCTCGGCGGCGACACGGTCTCGACGCCGGGTCCGCAGATGATCTCGATCACCGCCTTTGGCCGCGTGCCGCAGGGACGCATGGTCGGCCGGACCGGGGCGAGACCGGGCGACCGCATCCTGGTGACGGGCACGATCGGCGATGCCGCGCTCGGCCTCGACGTGCTCACGGGCGGGGCCGCCGCCGCGGCGCTGGCGTCCGATGCTGCAGCCAGGGACGCCCTGGTCTCGCGTTATCGCGTGCCGCAGCCGCGCAATGTGCTGGCGCGGGCCGTGCGCGATCATGCAACCGCGGCGATGGACGTCTCCGACGGGCTTGCCGGCGACCTGGTGAAGCTCTGTGCGGCCTCCGCCGTCTCGGCCACGGTCGACGTGGCAAGCGTGCCGCTCTCGGCCGAAGCGGCAAGCCTCATCGCCGGCAACCTCGTTTGCGTCGAGACGCTGCTTGCCGGCGGCGACGATTACGAAGTGCTGTGCACTGTTCCGCCGGCACAGGTCGATGCGCTGATCGCGGCGGGGCGGGCGGCCGGCCTTCCCGTCACGGTGATCGGCACAATCGTCGCAGGGACAAAGAGGCCGCGCTTCCTGGACGGGCAGGGCCAGGAATTGGTCTTGCGGCGGCTGTCCTACAGCCACTTCTAGGAATTGCTCCAAACCGGCATCTTAGTTCTCGGCACTTGGCCTAAATACCTGCCGAGATCGGCGTTTTCTGCCTTATCCGGCGTTGCACCCTCAATTTGATTTTGGCAAGCTCGCGGCCGACTGAAGCCGCCCCTTTTGGGCAAGGGGCGGCTTTGTTCGAAATCAAGGCGCCGCACCGCTCGACGGACAACAAAAGGCGCCGGGGGTACATCAAGGATCTGAGGCAAACATCACATGACAGCATTATGGTTGATAGTGCTCTGCGGAGTGCTTTCCGTCGTCTACGCGATTTGGGCGACGTCTTCGGTATTAAGCGCGGATGCGGGGTCGCCGCGCATGCAGGAGATCGCAGGCGCGGTCGCTGAGGGCGCACAGGCCTATCTGCGCCGCCAGTACACGACGATCGGCATCGTCGGCGTGGTCATCTTCGTCTTGCTCGTCTATTTCCTCGGTATCTATGTCGCCATCGGTTTCCTAATCGGTGCGGTCCTGTCGGGGGCGGCCGGCTTCATCGGCATGAACGTCTCGGTTCGCGCCAATGTGCGCACCGCGCAGGCCGCGACGACGTCGCTCGCCGGTGGCCTCGAGCTCGCCTTCAAGGCCGGCGCGATCACCGGCATGCTGGTGGCGGGTCTCGCTCTGCTCGGCGTGACGCTCTATTTTGGCTTCCTGGTGCATTCGCTGAAGCTTGCGCCTGACAGCCGCACCGTCATCGACGCCATGGTGGCGCTCGGCTTCGGCGCCTCGTTGATCTCGATCTTCGCCCGTCTCGGCGGCGGCATCTTCACCAAGGGTGCGGACGTCGGCGGCGACCTCGTCGGCAAGGTCGAGGCCGGAATCCCGGAGGACGATCCGCGCAATCCCGCGACCATCGCCGACAACGTCGGCGACAACGTGGGCGACTGCGCCGGCATGGCCGCCGACCTGTTCGAGACCTATGCGGTGACCGCGGTTGCCACCATGGTCTTGGCGGCGATCTTCTTCGCCAAGACGCCGATCCTCGCCAACATGATGACGCTGCCGCTCGCGATCGGCGGCATCTGCATCATCACCTCGATCATCGGCACCTTCTTCGTCAAGCTCGGGCCCAGCCAATCGATCATGGGCGCGCTCTACAAGGGTCTGATCGCAACCGGCGTCCTGTCGCTGATCGGCATTGCGCTGGTGATCCACTACCTGATCGGCTTCGGCAAGCTCGAGGGCGTCAACTACACCGGCATGGCGCTGTTCGAATGCGGCGTGGTCGGTCTCGTCGTCACCGCGCTGATCATCTGGATCACCGAATACTACACCGGCACGGACTATCGTCCGGTGAAGTCGATCGCCCAGGCCTCGGTGACCGGCCACGGCACCAACGTGATCCAGGGCCTTGCCATCTCGATGGAAGCGACCGCGCTGCCTGCGATCGTGATCATCGCCGGCATCCTGGTCACCTACAGCCTCGCCGGCCTGTTCGGCATCGCGATCGCGACCGCCACCATGTTGGCACTGGCCGGCATGATCGTCGCGCTCGACGCCTTCGGCCCGGTGACCGACAATGCCGGCGGCATCGCCGAGATGGCAGGCCTGCCCAAGGAGGTGCGCAAATCGACGGACGCGCTCGACGCGGTCGGCAACACCACCAAGGCGGTGACCAAGGGCTACGCGATCGGCTCGGCCGGTCTGGGTGCCCTCGTGCTGTTCGCAGCCTACAACGAGGATCTCAAGTACTTCGTTGCCGGCTCCGCGAAGTATCCTTACTTCGCCGGCGTCAATCCGGACTTTTCGCTGAACAATCCCTACGTGGTCGTCGGTCTGCTGTTCGGCGGCCTGCTCCCGTACCTGTTCGGCGCGATGGGTATGACGGCCGTGGGCCGCGCGGCGAGCGCGATCGTCGAGGAGGTCCGGCGCCAGTTCCGCGAGAAGCCGGGCATCATGCAGGGCACCGACAAGCCTGACTATGGCAAGGCGGTGGACTTGCTGACCAAGGCGGCGATCAAGGAGATGATCATCCCCTCGCTGCTGCCGGTGCTGTCGCCGATCGTCGTCTACTTCGTGATCTACCTGATCGCGGGCGGCGGCGCGGCCGGCAAGTCCGCGGCGTTCTCCGCGGTCGGCGCGATGCTGCTCGGCGTAATCGTGACGGGCCTGTTCGTCGCGATCTCCATGACCTCGGGCGGCGGCGCCTGGGACAATGCCAAGAAGTACATCGAGGACGGCCACTTCGGCGGCAAGGGCTCTGATGCCCACAAGTCGGCCGTGACTGGCGACACCGTCGGCGATCCCTACAAGGACACGGCGGGCCCCGCGGTGAATCCGATGATCAAGATCACCAACATCGTGGCCCTGCTGCTGCTGGCGATTCTGGCGCACTGAGCGGCGCAGACAAGGTAATAGAAAGCCCCGCGGCGCGAGCCGCGGGGTTTTGCTTGGCAAGCACCCCATTCGCTCCCTGCGAACAAACACGGAGATCAATCCATGTCGCTCTCGTCCGCCAGGAATTATGCACTCCGCGCTGCCAAGTCGCAGGATCAGAAGGAGGCCGCCGAATTGTTGTCCAAGGCCATCCTGGAGCTCGCTCTGGCGATCGAGGCCACCGATGCCAAGGTCAAGAAGATCAACAAGTCGTCCTAGGGGCGATGCGCTTGTCAGGTGGCCGCACGACTCCGGCGCCGAAGGCTCACGCCTTGGCTCCCGATCCTTGCTCGGTCCTCCGCGCGAACACATCCTTCGCTGCGAACAGACCGTTCAGGGCCGCCGGGAAACCGGCATAGACGGCCATCTGCATGAGGATCTCGACAATCTCCTCTCGGCCGAGCCCGACATTCAGACCCGCCTCGATGTGCACCTTGAGCTGAGGCGTGGCGTTCCCCATGGCCGCGAGCGCTGCGATCGTGGCGATCTCGCGCGAACGGACGTCGAGCCCGGGCCGTGAGTAGATGTCGCCGAATGGAAATTCGAGGATATAGGTGGCGAAGTCCGGGGCGATGTCGCCGAGCGCCGCCACGACCTTATGGCCGGCCTCTCCGTCGATCTCAGCGAGTGCGCGCCGACCGCGCTCCAACCGGCTTTCGCCGGCGTTCGGGAAGTGTTGCATCATAATCCTTCATCCTCTGTTCCGTTTCGGCATAGCCGCCGATCTTGGTGTCGAGGACGAGAAGGCAGGCATTGAGCTCGTCGACGCGGGCCCGTACGCTTTCGCGATGCCGCTCCAGCAGTGCGCGCCGTTCGGCCTCGGTGCCGCTGCCGCGATCCCGGAGCTCCGCGTAAAGCAGCATGTCCCGGATCGGCATACCCGTCGTCTTCAGGCGGCCGAGAAACTCGATCCAGACAAGGATCGAAGGATCGTAGTCACGTCGGCTGGATCGATCCCGGTCGGCGTAAGGCAACAGTCCGATCCGCTCGTAGTAGCGGATCGTATGGGCCGTCAGTCCTGAACGCTTGGCGAGTTCGCCGATCTTCATGCCCTGTCTCTCATCACGACGCACGCAAACTACGAGTTTGAGCGCGCTCTAAGTCAAGAGACATTCTGGTCCGGCCAGCGAACTGCGTAGGGCGGATTCGCGAAGCGTAATCCGCCATCTTGTTTGCCGATGCAATCGGCGGATTACTCTGCGGTAATCCGCCCTACAGGCTTGAGCGTGCCTCTACTGCACGTCCATCTGCAGCCCTTCCTTCTGAATGATGCCGGCGAATTTCTTCGTCTCGGTATCCACGAAGGCGGCGAACTGCTCGGGCGTGCCGTAGTCGGCGCGGGCGCCCATGGCGGCGATCTGCTTCTTGATGTCGTCGCGCTCCAGCATCGCCTTGACCTGGAGATTGAGCGCGTTCAGCACCTCGGGCGAGACGCCCTTCGGCAGGAAAACCGAGAACCAGGACGAGACGTCGAAACTCGCCAGCTCCGGCGCGCTCTCGCGCATGGTCGGCAGGTTCGGCGCGAGCTCGCTGCGGTCGGTGGTGGTGACGCACAGGCCGGTGAGGGTGCCGTTCTGCACCTGCGGCAGGCTCGGATAGAGATTGTCGAACAGGATCTGGATGTCGCCGGCGAGCGCGGCCTGAAGCGCGGGACCTGCGCCGCGGAACGGAATGTGGGTCATCTTCAGCCCGGTGAGCTGCAGGAACCAGGCGCCGGTGAGGTGAGGGCTCTGGCCGACGCCGGAGGAGGCGTAGCTGAGCTTGTCCGGATTGGCCTTCAGGTATGTGATCAGCTCGGCGATCGACTTGATGCCGGTCTTCGGATGCGCCGACACGATGTTCGGGATCCGGATCATGTTGGAGACCGGCTGAAGCTGGTCCGGCTTGTAGGTGAGATTCTTGAAGATGCTGTAGGCGATCGCGTTCGGACCGGGATTGCCGATCAGGATGGTATGGCCATCAGGCTTGGCGCGCACCACCTCGGCGGTGCCGATGGTGCCGCCGCCGCCCGAGCGGTTTTCCACGACGGCCGACTGGCCCCAGGCGGTTTGCAGATGCGCGGCCAGCAGCCGGCCCATCACGTCGGTCGAACCGCCGGCCGCGGCCGGCACGACCAGGCGAACGGTCTCGGTGGGCTTCCAGTCCGCAAGGCTCGATCGCGGCAGGATCGCCGCGGCCGAAAGACCGGCAGCACCGGCGAGCACGCGACGGCGGGACAACAAGGTGTTCTGAATTTTCTTGGACAACGAATCCACTCCCAGCTTTTATTTTGCAGGGAGCGTAGGGAACCCGGTGCGTCACGGCAAGTCGCCTGCGGCGGCACGACGCCGCAGGCTGAAGGCTCAGTTAAAGCTCAGCAGCTTGAACAGCGGCGTGAGATAGCTCATCTCCTGGCCCGACGTCGGCGTGGTGCGGCTGATGAAGTCGAAGATCTTGCCGTCCTGCAAGCCGTAATTCGCCAGCCGGCGCACGCGCCGGTTCTTGTCGAAATAGATCGCGATGACGCGCTGGTCGACCACCTTCTGGTTCATGAAGGCGACCATGCGCTCCGAGCGCTGCGAGATATAGTAGAACACTTCACCGTCGAGGGTCGCGACCGTCGAGGGGGTGCCCATCACGATCAGCACCTGGTCCTGGCTCGCGCCGATCGGGATCTGCTCCAGCGCGCCGGGCGGCAGGATATAACCCTTCTGGAACTGCTCGCCGGTGCAACCCGCGAGCGCCGCGCCGATCAAGGTGACGGCCGCGAGCATGCGGAAGGCCCGCCAGCGTGCATGAAGGCCGCGCCGCTTGTCAGCGCGCAGGCTGGTCTGGATCGTTGTGGTCATAGCGGAACTGATTCCGTCCCCTTGCGTCGCGCGAGGCGCTGAAGTACCGGGCAGGGCGTCTGAATGCAACTCGCGCGCGCCCGCTTGCGGAAACCACAATGCTTTGGCCGTTCAATCACTTCAGGAAACCCCGGCTAACCCCGGCGGGCACCATTGAAGCCATCTATGGCATGATCGTGACGCAGGCGCGAGAACCCATATTTTACCGCGACTTGGGCGTGCCCGATACGGTTAACGGGCGTTTCGACCTGTTGCTGCTGCATCTGTGGCTGCTGCTGCGCCGCCTGCGCACGGTTCAAAGCGCCACGGAGCTGTCCCAGGCGCTGTTCGACCGATTCTGCGAGGATATGGACGACAATCTGCGCGAGATGGGGGTGGGCGACCAGACCGTGCCGAAGCGGATGCGCGAGTTCGGCGAGGCGTTTTACGGCCGGGTTCAGGCCTATGACCTGGCCATGGAGGCCGGCGGCACGGCACTGGCAGAGGCGATCTGCAAGAATATCTTGAACGGGACCGGCCTGGACCAGGCGCAGAGGCTCGCGGCCTATGCCCGGGCCAGTGAGGCCGATCTCGGCCGGACTGAAGAGGCTGCGCTGCTGCGCGCCTCCTTCAGGTTTCCGCCAGCTACGCCCAAGGATGTCACGCCATGAGCCGACCGAATACCGAATCCAGGCCCGATCCCTGGCGGTCCCCCGTCATCGTCGCGCAGATCCCCGACACCGGCCTG
>NZ_JXDL01000001.1:1157504-1199547 GCF_001590795.1 Bradyrhizobium sp. AT1 | reverse complement strand
GCTCGAGGCCTCGGCCGCCGAGCGGCAGGCCATCGCTGAGGTGGGCGGCCTGCGGGAGGTGCTGTCCGTCCAGGCCGACCTCGACGTCGTGCCCAAGAGCGGCGGCCGGGTCCACGTCACGGGGCGCGTCCGCGCCCGGATTGGCCAGACCTGCGTGGTCACCCTCGATCCCATCGAGACCGAGATCGATGAGGCGGTGGAGCTGGTGTTTGCCCCCGAGGCCGAGGTTCGGAAGATGGCCGACCTGATCGAGGAGGGGCAGGACGACGAGGAGCCGGCGGAGGCGATCGATCCGCCGGAGCCGATCGTCAATGGCATCATCGACCTCGGACGGATCGCCACCGACGCCCTTTTCCTGGCGGTCGATCCCTACCCCCGCAAGGAGGGGGCCGTGTTCGAGGCGGAGGTCACCGCCCCCGATCCGGAGGACCATCCCTTTGCCGCGCTGAAGGCGCTCCAGGACAACAAGAAGGACCGCTAGCCGGCCCTTTCCGCGTCGATCGCCCTGCAAGGGTACGCGAGGCATTTGCCTCGATGGTTTCAAAGAGGTCTCTATCTAGCTGATTTCAGTGTATTTCCGGCAAATTTCCGGGTTCGCGGCCGGATCGCTCTGAAAGCAAAAGGCTGGGGGCAAGAGGTTGTTTCGGAGTAACAAAACGCTATTGTCGCGCCCCGGTCCGGGCGCGGCGTGGCGCCTGACCGGTCGCCATGTCCGTGGCGAACCCATTCTGCGGCCCCGCTCGTTCAAGACCGCACCAGATCAGGTTTTCCAGGACTTTTATGCCAAGCAAGGTTCGCATTGCGCTTGACGCCATGGGGGGCGACGCCGGCGCCGCCGTGGTCATTCCGGGCGCGGCCATCTCGCTTGGCAGGCATCGCGACACCGAATTCCTGCTGGTCGGCGATCGCGCCAAGATCGAGCCCGAGCTCGACCGGCACCCCCAGCTCAAGGCCGCCTCGAAGATCATCCATACCGACGTCGCCGTCAGCGGCTCGGACAAGCCGAGCCAAGCACTGCGGCGCGGCCGCAGGACCTCCTCGATGTGGCTGGCCATCGACGCGGTGAAGAAGGGCGATGCGGATGTCGCAGTTTCCGCCGGCAATACCGGCGCGCTGATGGCGATGTCGCGCTTCCATCTGCGCACGCTGAAGGGGATCGACCGCCCCGCGATCACGGGGATATGGCCGACCAAGCGTGGCGAATCCGTCGTGCTCGATCTCGGCGCCACCATCGGCGGCGATGCGCACCATCTGGTGTCGCTCGCGCTCATGGGGGCGGCCACGGCGAGCGTGCTGTTCGACAAGAAGCGGCCCACGGTCGGGCTCCTCAATATCGGCACCGAGGAGATCAAGGGGCACGAGGAGATTCGCGAGGCCGGCGAAATCCTGCGGGCGCGGAACCTGCCGGAGCTCGATTATATCGGCTTCGTCGAGGGCGACGGCATCGGCAAGGGCGTTGCCGACGTGATCGTGACCGAGGGTTATGCCGGTAACATCGCGCTCAAGGCCGCCGAGGGAACCGCCCGGCAGATGGCCGAATTGCTTCGCAACGAAATGAAACGGAGCTGGCTGTCCAAGCTCGGCTATCTCTTTGCCCGCGGCGCCTTCCAGGCCCTGCGCGACAAGATGGACCCGAACAAGTCCAATGGCGGCGTGTTCCTGGGATTGAACGGGATCGTGGTCAAGAGCCACGGCGGAACCAGCGCCGAAGGCTTTGCCTATGCGATCGATGTTGGCTATGAGATGGCTCACTACGATCTCCTGAACAAGATCAATCAGATGCTCAACCGCGAGGGCGGTGCACTCAATTCCGTGCAGGCCGCGCAGGAGGCTGTTTCGTGACTCAAATTCGTTCGGTCGTGCTCGGCTGCGGCTCCTATCTGCCGGAGCAGGTGGTGACCAACGCCCAATTGGCGGCGCGCATCGATACCTCCGACGAGTGGATCGTTCAGCGCACCGGCATTCGCGAGCGGCACATCGCGGCCGAGGGCGAGTTCACCTCGCATCTGGCGCTGAAGGCGGCGCAGGCCGCGCTCACCGACGCCGGCCTCGACGCGCAGTCGATCGACCTCATCGTGCTGGCGACCTCGACGCCGGACAACACCTTTCCCGCGACCGCCGTAGCCGTGCAGAACGGGCTCGGCATCAACCATGGCGCGGCCTTCGACCTGCAGGCGGTGTGCTCGGGCTTCGTGTTCGCGCTCGCCACCGCCGACAATTTCCTGCGCACCGGCGCCTTCAAGCGCGCGCTGGTGATCGGTGCGGAGACCTTCTCGCGCATCCTCGACTGGAACGACCGCGGCACTTGCGTGCTGTTCGGCGACGGTGCCGGCGCGGTCGTGCTGGAGGCGCAGGCGCAGCCGGGCAATGCCGCGACCGATCGCGGCGTCGTCACCACGCATCTGCGCTCCGACGGCCGCCACAAGGCAAAGCTGTTCGTCGACGGCGGGCCGTCCTCGACCCAGACCGTCGGTCATCTGCGCATGGAGGGCCGCGAGGTCTTCAAGCACGCAGTCGGCATGATCACCGACGTCATCGTCGATGCCTTCGAGGCGACCGGGCTCAATGCCGAGACCATCGACTGGTTCGTGCCGCACCAGGCCAACAAGCGAATCATCGACGCTTCCGCGCACAAGCTGCATATCGCGCCGGAGAAGGTGGTGCTGACGGTGGACCGTCACGGCAATACTTCGGCCGCTTCGATTCCGCTGGCGCTGGCGGTGGCGCGCAAGGACGGTCGCATCAAGCGCGGCGACATGGTTCTCATGGAGGCCATGGGCGGCGGCTTCACCTGGGGCTCGGCGATGGTGCGCTGGTAGAGCCACAGTCGATAAAATTTTGCCGGAATCAGCTGGGATTATCGATGCGCCTGCATTGATGAGCGCTGTTGACCGCCGTAACGTAAGCTCATAATTTCAGACAACAATTGTTCGCCGTGATGTGGGGCAGGGCGATGACCGATCAAAGTAAAACCGTAACGCGTGTCGATCTTTGCGAAGCCGTCTACCAGAAGGTGGGCCTGTCGCGCACGGAATCGTCCGCCTTCGTGGAACTCGTGCTGAAGGAGATCACCGACTGCCTGGAGAAGGGCGAGACGGTGAAATTGTCTTCGTTCGGGTCCTTCATGGTCCGCAAGAAGGGCCAGCGCATCGGTCGCAATCCGAAGACCGGCACCGAGGTGCCGATCTCGCCGCGCCGGGTCATGGTGTTCAAGCCGTCGGCGATCCTGAAGCAGCGGATCAACGCCCAGCACCGCACCAATGGCGATGCCAGCAAGGCTCAACCCGAGGCGTAACGCCTTTCGCGAAGGATTTGGCATTTGGACAAGGCGCCGGATGCGTTCCGAACCATCAGCGAAGTAGCGCAGGAACTCGACATTCCGCAGCACGTGCTGCGATTCTGGGAGACCCGGTTCTCCCAGATCAAGCCGATGAAGCGCAGCGGCGGCCGCCGCTATTACCGCCCCGACGACGTCGACCTGCTCAAGGGCATCCGCCGGCTGCTCTACGGCGAGGGCTACACCATCCGCGGCGTGCAGCGGATCCTCAAGGAGCACGGCGTCAAGTCGGTGCAGGGCCTCGCCGACAACGCGGCCGCGGTCTCCTTCGGCGCCATCGAGGACGCCATCGGTGCCAGCCTGATGGAGCCCGAGGACGAGGCGCCCATCAAGGGCGTCACGGATGCCGACGATGACGACTACCAGGGCGATGAGGAGGAAGGCATCGACTTCCGCTTCACCGAGGTCGACGACGAGGACATCCTCACCACCTTCCGCAAGAGCGGCACCCCCGCCGCACCCGCCCGGCCCAGCGCGCTGGACCGGGAACGCCTCGGGAAGGCGCTCGCCGACCTCGTCGCGTGCCGGGAGATGCTGGATCAGGCGCTGAACGAGGGGTAGGGCGGCTTCCACCGGTATTGCGGCCAGTTCCGGGTTTGGACGGCGCCACCAAAATGGTGTCGCTCGCCTTGCGCAAAGCGACGATCCTAGCTAATGGAACGACGTTCGGAGCGTGGCGCAGCCCGGTTAGCGCACTAGTCTGGGAGACTAGGGGTCGGAGGTTCAAATCCTCTCGCTCCGACCATTTTTTCTAAATCATTTGTCGGGCGGATTGACCGGGGCCGTAGGGCTCGCGCTGGCCAAAGGCCGCGTGCGCGACGGTCGGCAGTGGGTGGCTGCTGCGATGGTCGGCAAACCAAAATACCCGAAAACAACCCCATGCACAGTAGCGATGCCATTGATGGGATGTTGTTTTCCCGAAGCCATTTGCGGTGCGTCGGGACCGGCTTCTGCCAAAAGGTGTAGCGGCAGCATGTGGTCTCACGCTACGTTGAGCCATTCGATGCAGGAAATTGAATTCGATGGCGCAGCTTGCGAAAGCCATGGTGCGGCGAAAGATTTACGCGCTGGCTCTTTTATTGGCTTTTCAGTCAGGCTCGGCGGGTGCGCAATCGAACATGACTGTAAAGGGATTTCCGCCGGAGTTGCCCATTGAGATAGCGGGCAATCGTTGGTTCGTCTTTTTGGACGGAGACATCGATCCCGACGCACCCCAGCGGTTTGAGCGATATGTAACGCAGAATCGTATTCCCGACCGATCTATCGTCTACCTGAACTCACCCGGTGGAAGCTTGGCTGCGGGAATAGAACTTGGCCGCCTGTTCCGAAAATATGGTTTCTCCACCGACATCGGTCGGAAATCGCCATTCTCTCCAAAGCCCTTCGATATTGATGAGGGCGGCTGTTACAGCGCGTGCGCGTACGCCTATTTGGGCGGTCAGTTTAGGTATTTGAAGCAGGGGTCCCGATACGGCGTTCACCAATTCAAGTCGGTGCGAGCTGATGAGCGCATTGAAGGGACTGCTCAAGTCGTCTCCGCGCTGGCAGTAGAGTACATACGCTCCATGGATGTTGATCCAGATCTATTCACGTTTGGAGCCGCCGCGAGCCCTGACGGGATGCATGAAATCGACAAAGCGACTCTGGAACGGTTGAATGTCGTCAATAACGGGCGGACCCGACCTGTCTGGACGATCGAAAGTACGGATGGACAGCTCTATCTGAAAGGACAGCGAGAAACCGAGGAATCAGGAATAAACAAGTTCATCCTCTACTGCGAAAAACGCCGAGCAGTCTTGCTCGCAATCTTCGATGCTCTTCGCAGGGACAATGAGCTCATGAATATGGCAGCCCATTCTCTTCTGATCGATGGGCAAGTGTATCCACTGAGGCCCAATTCCAAGCGGATTCAAAACGGACTCTTCAACGTCGCATACACTCTATCACAAAAGGAGATTGTCGCCCTTCGAAAGGGAGAGAATGTCGGTGTGGCGATTCAGGCCGCGTCTGAGGCACCAATTTTCTTCGGGTTCGAGGGAATGAGCATGGGGAGCGGCAAGCCGAAGCTTATCGGCATACTCCATCAGTGCGCTCAGTAAGGTCTTCCCATTTTGCAGCCACCGCGGCGCTAGCTTCTCAGCGCGCTATGGAGCGCAGCCTATCCTTCCATTTTAGCAAGCTTGTCCAGGATTAGGGCATCGTTCCTCCTACCTCAAATACCCCACCACCAGCCTTGTCGTCTCGTCCACCAGCACCTTCACCACCTTCTCCGACAGCATCTCCGCCCCGTTCAGCACCGTGTTGTGCGCGACTGCCTCGATCGCGCTGACGCAGATGAAGGTCGCGACATCGAGGTCGACCTTGCGCATCTCCTTGCGGCGGCTTTCGAGATAGCTGCGCACTAAGGTGTGGACCTCACGGTTGAAGGCTTCGACGTCGGCGAGTTGGCCGGTGCGGGGGATCTGCTCGGCGAGCACGCGGTGCAGTTTCGGGTTGACGCGATGGGCTTCGATCGCGACGGTGACGAGTTTTCGCACCGCTTTGTCGATCGGGAGGTCGGCGACTTCCACGAGGGCGGCGCGGACGATGCCCATGATCTCCTCGTTGTGACGCTCGATCACGGCGGCGACGAGCGCCTCCTTGCTCGGGAAGTACTGGTAGAGCGAGCCGACGCTGACGCCGGCCACTTCCGCGATGCGGTTGGTGCTGGTCTTCTCGAAACCTTCGCGGACCAGAATGCGAGCGGTCGCCTCCAGCAGCGCGTCCACGGTGGCGCGCGATCGCGCCTGCAGGGCATTTTTCCGCGGCTTTGTCGGCGGCGTGCGCGCCATGGGCGTTACGATCCGAATGCGAGTAGGAAAAGCGAGCGAATGCTCGCATTATATCCGCCCATGGCGGCCTTTCGGCAAGCCTTCTGGTCGCCATATGATGCCGAGCCAGGTGGAGAACTGACCATGAGCGTCGCGAGGCTTGTGTCGGCCCTGCAGTTTTGTCCTGAGATGTGCGGATCGCGGAGCCGCGATCCCGCGCCGAGCCTGCAAAGCCGCGCCTTCAACCTGTTGCTGCGACAGCTTCCGTACAAGCAGCAGCTCGCCTCTGCCGAAGCCGTGCAGGCGCATGTGCAGAAGCTCGCCTTGCAGCCGGCCTCGTTCGAGCCGGCCGGGCTCGGTCGCGGCGTCGAGGCGATCCTGACCAGGATGGGCGGCTGGCCGGTCTATTACACCGCGCCGTCGTCGGGCCATGAAGGCTGCAACTACGTCATGTTCCTGCATGGCGGCGGTTTCATCAACGAGATCGTGCCGGCGCATTGGCGCTTCATCGGCGAGATGACGCGCAAGGCGCGCATCGTGCGTCGTGCCGATCTATCCGCTGGCGCCGCGCGCGACCGCTGGGGATGTCGTGCCGAGGACGGCCGAACTGCTGCGGATGCTGTTGGAAGACGCCGGCACCGCAAAGGTCACGGTGGTCGGCAATTCCGCCGGCGCCGGCCTCGCGCTCGCCGCGTGCCAATGGCTGCGCGATCGCGGCCATCGGCAGCCGGCCCGGCTGGTGCTGATCTCGCCGGCGGCCGATGCCTCTGTCAGCCGTCCGGAGCAAATGGAGATCGCCAAGCGCGATCCGATCCAGGACATTCCGGGCATCGTCGAGGCGGGACGGCTCTATGCCGGCGAGCTCGATGTCGGCCATCCCTTCGTCAGTCCGCTCAACGGCGCGTTCCGCTTCCTCGCGCCGATGACGATCTTCTCCGGCACGCGCGATCTGCTCTATCCCGACAGCGTCGATCTCGCGGCGCGGGCGAGGGCGGTGGGCGTGCCGGTGGAGCTGCATCTTCTGCGTGACCAGCCGCACAATTATGCGCTGATGCCGACGCCGGAGGGGCGGCAGGCGCGTGCGCTCATCATGCGCGCGGTGGCGTGATTGGAGAGGCGCGTGAGCATTGTCACAGAACGCGCCGTCATCATCGGACTGGCGCTACACGGCCCGTCGGAGGCGGCCTCCGGGGCGTTTCCTCGATCCGTAGTGTCGGATCAGTAGTTTTGCGGGGCCTTAGGCGTGGCCCTTGATCTCGTAATGGCCGGGCACGCATTTGTACCGATCCAGGCGCCAATTGGCGTGATAGATCGGATGCTCGCCCATCCATTTCGCAAGCGGTGCCTGTGCGCCGACCGCACATTGCATCATCGAAATCTCGGGCGTCATGTTGCTGTCGGTCACGATTTCCTCGACGCAACTGCCTGAGCTTGCTGCGCTAAGCCGGCAGAGCACGGCAACGACGGTCACGAACATTCCTGTCACCTCATCGGTAGTTTCAGACCACGACAAGGATGCAAGCGGAGTGCCAGAGCCTGTGACACGCAAACCACACGCTGGCCTGGCCGACTCGACCCAGCGTCCGGAGTCCATTTGACGATTCGGATTGTAAAAAATTTACCCATAAACCGAAGCCGGACAAATACGGGAACCGGAGGGCTATGTCCGATTGCGGGGTGTGGCTCGGAGGGGCAGCGGCGCGACGAAGCATCGGAATAGTCCATCCGCCGAAATAAGCGATGTCTGACACCGCGGCGTCCTGCTTTTACCTGCCGATGCAGCGCTGCTACATTTCGCGCGCGCGTCCCAAGCGGCGATGCGACGAAGAAACATACCGACAAGGGGAGGGACCGAAGTCCCATGAAGGATTTTGCTGGAAAGATCGCGGTCATCACCGGCGGCGGCACGGGAATGGGGCGCGAGCTCGCACGGCAGCTCGTGGCCGAGGGCTGCAATGTCGCGATGTGCGACGTCTCGGAGGCCGCGATGGCCGAGACCAAGCGGCTGTGCGAGGCCGAGAAGCTGCCGCAGGGCTTGCGCGTCACGACGCACGTCGCCGACGTCGCGATCGAGGATCATCTGAAGCGTTTTCGCGACGAGCTCGCCGAGCAGCAGAAGACGGACAAGATCCATCTGCTGTTCAACAATGCAGGCATCGGCGGCGGCGGCAGCTTGTTCACCAACACACGCGAGCAGTGGGAGCGCACCTTCAACATCTGCTGGGGCGGCGTCTATCTCGGCGTGCGCACCTTCCTGCCGATGCTGGTCGCCGCCGACGAGGCGCACATCGTCAACACCGCGAGCGTCAACGGCTTCTGGGCGTCGATCGGCATGGGCCAGGCTCACACCGCCTACAGCTCGGCCAAGTTCGCGGTGAAGGGATTCACCGAAGCGCTGATCAACGACCTCCGCCTGCACGCGCCGCACGTCAAATGCTCGGTGGTGATGCCCGGTCACATCGGCACCTCGATCGTCTCGAATTCGCGCAAGGTGCAGAGCGCCGATGGATCGGAGCGGCTGAGCCCCGACGAGGTCGCGCTGACGCGCAAACGCATGGTCGCGGCCGGCGTGCCGGGTGCTGACAAGATGTCGGACGAGGACATCCAGGCGGCATTCGCCGAGCGCGCCCGCAGCTTCCTCGAGGATGCGCCGACCACGGCGGCAGAGGCCGCGAAGATCATCCTCGACGGGGTCAAGGCGGAGCGCTGGCGCGTTCTGGTCGGCGAGGACGCCAAGCGGCTCGACGCTCGCGTGCGCGCGACGCCCGAGCAGGCCTATGACCGCGCCTTCTACGAAAGTTTTACGCAGGAGGTCGGCTGGCGACTCGGTTGAGACCGCCCGGCCGAGACCGGCGTCGAACCCGCGCGGATGTAGGTATGATGGTCATCATTTCAAGAGGTGAGCGTGTGATTTTCCGTGCCACCTCTTGCCAATCCCTCGGCTCCCCATGCCGGATTGGAATGCCATGCATGCGTCTCGGATCGTCGTTCAAGCGATGTTGATCTCGAACGCCTGTAACGCCGCGCGCGGCGTCTTGGTCGGGGGACTGAAATGGTTTAGTCAGTCAGGGGTAACGCGAGATAGAGCGTAGCACCCGATGATACCCGCATGCCTCTCCGACGACTGGATCCTTTGCCCGGAGCGAGAGGACATCTCCGCTGAATTCACGCGGCTGCTCACCGCGGCTCAGGAGGGCGGCGCCACGATCGCCGAATGCCTGATGATCGCGCGGCAGCTGAAGCGGGGCGACGACCGCTCCTGGCATCGCGAGTGGAAGCGGCTGGCGCAGGCCAACCGGCAGCGCGCCGAGGCCGCGTTCGCGGAAGGTCACATGGCGAGCGCACAGCGCAACTGGCTGCGCGCGATGAACTACTATGGTGCGGCGGCGATGCCGCTCGAGCCGGACGACGAGCGCCGCTGGGTTGCGGTGCTCGCGATGCAGGATTGCGCCCGCCGCTATCTTTCGGCGCGCAGCCCGGCAGGCGAGGTCGTGACGATCCCCTGGCTCGACGGGCACGCGTTGCAGGGCTACTTCCTCCCCGCGCCGTCGGGAAGTGGCCAGGCGCCGACCGTGATCTGCATCGGTGAGCCCGGCCACCGCAAGGAGGAGTTCCTGTTCAAGCTCGTGCCGCATGCGCGCGAGCGCGGGTTCTCGATGCTGGCGCTCGACCTGTTCGGCGACCAGCGCGACGACTTCATGGATGCGCTGGTGCGGCGGAGCGATCTCGAGAGCGCGATTCCCTGCGTGATGGACTATCTGGAAACGCGCGGCGACGTCGATTTCGCGCGAGTCGGAATCATCGCCGACGGTTGGGGCTCTTCGTTCGTGGCGCGTGCGGTGATGCAGGAGCCGCGGCTCGCCGCCGCCGTTTGCGACGGCGGCCTGTGGGACCTGCACGAGCGTGCCTTCTTTGCCAGCCGGTTCGCGATGAGCGACCTCAGTATCGTGCCGGTGCCGCATGCGCCGCTGATGGCCTCCAGCGCCGACTGTCCGGTGCTGATCACGCTCGGCGAGGACGGTTGGCTCAAGGCCGACCGGGCGCGTCAGATCGTCCAGAGCTCCCGGCTCGGCAGCTCGAATGTCATGTTGAAGGTGTTCACTGCGGCCGAGACCGGCGCGGCACAGTCCCATGCGGACAATCCGAGCCTTGCCAACGAATACATCTTCGACTGGCTCGAATCGCGGCTCGGCGCCGCCGCCCGGCGGATCTGAGCGCGGCGACCAAGCCCTAGAAGTCGAGCGAGATCCGGACGCAGGCCTTCTCGAGGCGATTCTTCAGCGTCGCGAGCTTGGCGGTGAATTCGGCCAACTCGTTCTCGTCGAACTCCTGGAACACGAATTCGCGGATCGTCTTGTACTGCTCGTTGAGGCTGGCGATGTGCTTCTGCGTCTTCTCGGCCAGCGACAACCGCACCACACGGGCGTCGGTCGGCGAGGGGCGGCGGCGCAACAGGCCCTTCTTCTCGAGCAGCTTGGACTGCGTGGTGATGAAGGACGGATCCACGTGAAGCAGCTTGGAGACGACGTTGACCGGGACGCCGTCGTCCTTGTCGAGGTCCGAGATCGCCATCAGAATCAGCCATTGCGGGCCGCTGATGCCGAGCGTCTTCGCCCAGAACTGACGCAATTCCTCCAGATGCATGTTGATCGACGATATCTCCCAGGTGAAGCGCCTGATGATATCCAGGTTGCCGATCGAGCGCATTCGCGCTCCTTCTTTCCTCGTCGCGGACACAGCGTCACTCCCGTGAACGATAGTTCAGGCCGGTGTTCGTGGAGGGCCATAGTCCACGCAAGCCTGCTCTGACGCAAGTGCAGAGCAGGGTAATTTCGTCATTAAAATTACAAAGATGATTTGCTCAGCGATTGTCCCGTGGACCTACGGTGTGGCGCGCGGAGCACACGTCGGGTGAAACCATAAAGCTGATCTAATAAACTATTTTGATTAGCGAACGGCGCACTGCATATTGTTCCCCGACGGTGGGGGGTACTCGATCGTCCCGTTGCAGGTGGTTCGCTCACGTTCCTCGCGTCGACAAGCGGGGGTGTCCGAAAGCGGCCGAGCGGATTGATAGAGACGGGGATCTTGGGGGGCCTCACGGTCCGATCTCCGTAAAATGAGCAACTTGGAGGTTTTAAGATGAAAGTGGTGAAGAGCCTTTTGCTCGGCACTGCGGCGGGTCTGATCGCCGTCGGTGGAGCCCAGGCGGCCGATCTTCCGGTCAAGGCCAAGGCGGTCGAGTACGTCAAGATCTGTTCGCTGTACGGCGCGGGCTTCTACTACATCCCGGGCAGCGACACCTGCATCAAGCTCGGCGGCTATGTGCGTGCCGAAGTGGCGCTCAACGCCGGCGGCAATTACAGCGCCCAGTACAACGGCGTGTTCGCGGCCAACAACCGCCTGACCAACTACTACTCGATGCGCGCTCGTGAAGACCTCAACATCGACACGCGCACCGCGACCGAGTACGGCGTGGTCCGCACCTATTTCGATGCGGTCTTCACCTGGACCACGGGCAACTACGGCGGAACCGGTTCGGGCACCGGTGCGACCCAGTACAGCGGCACGGTCGGCATCAACGCGGCCGGCACCGGCCTCACCGGCTCGACCAACATCAACGGCACCGACGGCAACCTCTCCGGCGGTGCGCTCGGCGTCTACTACGCCTTCATCCAGTTCGCCGGCTTCACCATGGGTAAGGCCGTGTCGCAGTTCGACGCGCCCTGGATCAACTATCCCGGCAACAATTTCGACCAACTCGTCGGCGGCAGCGGCACCACCAACGGCGTGACGCAGTTCACCTACACCGCCGATTTCGGCCAGGGCATCACGGCTGCATTCTCGGCGCAGGACCAGACGCAGGTGTTCCAGACCAACGTCTGGAACACGGCCGGCATGTCCACCACCGGCGTTCTCGGCGGTGCCTATGGCTCGAACGACCTCGGCGGGACTCGCGCGCCCGATCTCGTTGCCATGGTTCGTGTCGACCAGGCCTGGGGCGTGTTCCAGGCGTCGGTCGCAGCTCACGACAACCATGTCGCCTATTACGGTGCGACCGAAACCACCGGTCATCCCGAAGACAAGTGGGGCTGGGCCGTTCAGCTCGCGCTCGGCATCAAGAACATTCCGACCGGCGCAGGCGACGTGATCAACATCTCGGGCGTCTACACCGAGGGCGCGAGCCGCTACAACTTCCAGGAGCTGGCCGCGACCAGCTACTCGATGTTCGGCAGCTCGAACGCCGCCTATCAGAGCATCGGCTTCGCCGGCGTGTCTGACGCGGTGTTCGCGCCGGGCGGCAGCCTCGAGCTGACCAAGACCTACGGCTTCCGGGGTGCCTACACCCACAACTGGAGCCCGTACTGGAACACGGCGCTCTACGGCGCCTGGGCTGCGGTCAACTACAACGGCACCGCGAAGGGCTTGATCTGCGGCAGCGCGGCGTTCGCCACCCTGACCGGCACCTGCAACCCGGACTTCAACATCGGCCAGGTCGGCGTCATCACCCGCTGGACCCCCGTGAAGAACCTGACCTTCTCGGCTGACTTCACCTACAGCCACCTCGATCAGAAGTATTCCGGTACGATGACGACCGGAGCGCTGACGGGCGTCGCCAAGCCGGCGGCGACCTACGAGCTGAAGGACCAGGACACCTACAGCCTGCTGCTGCGCGCCCAGCGCAACTGGTAAGCTCTCGGGTTCTTCGATGCGACACAGCCCCGGCGGGATACCGCCGGGGCTTTTTTTGCGAGGGCGTTCGGACATCCCGATGGCCCGTGCAGTGGACGAAGACGAGCCATGCGATTCAATCGCCTCAAATTAATTTACTTACATGAGTTACTAAGCTATATAGCTCCAAGCCAAATACGAAAGTTGCGGCTCTTAGCTTCACGCTAAGCCTCCAGAAACCTCCGGCGATGCCCCGCCGGAGGTTTTTCGTTTTGGAATGCTGCCCGGCTCGTCGCGCAACGATCTAGCCGCGCATCACGCGGGCGCGCGCGTTCGGCCGGTAGGCGAGGCGGCTGTGGCCGGCGCAATAGGACTGGCCGTCGGGCGCGGAGTTGCCGCAGAAGCAGAAATCCTCGGCGCCCGGCGTCGAGATCGGCCAGCGGCAGCGGTTCTCGGCAAGCTCCAGCAGCGAGCAGCGATTGGCGTCGTCGATCGGACCCGTCACCGCGGGGACGTCGGCATCGCCGTAGATCGTGGCGAGCATCTCGTATTGCAGCCGCGGCACGGCCCGCGCCGCGCGCGCCAGGCTCCGGTCCTGAACCTTGCGATCGTCGTTCGTCCTGCCGCGCGTCAGATTGAGACGAGACAGCTTGCCGATCACGGCGTTGCGGCTGACGCCGATGTCGGCGGCGATCTCGCGGCAGGAGAGGCCGGCCTCGAAGTGCTGCTTCAGAAGTTCAATTCGCTCGTCGGTCCAGGTGGGTGAGAGAACAGGCATGTGTAACGGTCCCAGGTTGCAGATGTCGGCCATCCGCATCGAGATCCGTCCGCATCACGCACCGCGTGCGTTCACGTCCTGCCATTGTCGCGGATCGACAAAAGCCCGTCCTTGATGGCGAGACGGATGCCTTCCTCGATCAGGGTGCGTGCAACGCCGGGAACGCTGGTGCCGTGGGTGCCCTGTCTCACCAACTTCTCCAGGTAGGTGATGGTCGAGAGCGCCAAGGTTACGGGAATGCGGTCAGTCTCGGCTTTTTCGGTGGCCATGGTCCGAACGCTAGCCTCATACTCAGGTACATAAAAGTAACGATTAAGACTCTATTTAGGTTCAGGGGTGGAAGTCAAATGGAGCCTGAGCTTGACGCTCAGCGTGTTGGAATCGCACGGAAAATTGGACACGACGGAGCCCGCCGCGCGGCAGACCGGGCGGCATCGGGGCGTCAGCAGGTCGGGAAGGGGCGGCCGAGTTCAGCCGTGCACGATGGCCTTTTCGATCATGCAATGGATGCCCTTGGAGCCGTTGACGGTCTGGGTCACCCTGAGATCAGCGGCGAGGCTGCACAGCGTGTAGGCATCCTCGCGCGACAGGTTTCGCGTCTCGCCGAGCAACGCGATCATGTCGCGCAACGCGCGCACCACGCATTGGTCGAGATCGGGGTCCATCGCCATGGTCATGTAGTGGGTCGCCGTCTCGGCGCGGGGATAGTCGAACTTGAGGTCCTTGCGCAGCGTCAGGCGGAAGCGGCCCTGCAGCGCGGTCTCGATCGCGGTGACGCAGACCTCGCCATCGCCTTGCACGCCATGGCCGTCGCCGCAGGAGAACATCGCGCCCGGCACGAAGACCGGCAAATACAGTGTCGCGCCGGCGCCCAGCTCCTTGTTGTCGAGATTGCCGCCCATCGCGCGCGGAATCAGCGAGGAGATGCGGCCCCAGCTCGGGGGCGGCGATACGCCCATCACGCCGAAGAACGGCTTGAGCGGCAGGTCGAGGCCCCACGGCATCCGGCCGACCATCCGGGTCCGGTCGAGCGGGATGTTGAGGATGCGCGTCTCGTGGAAATCTTCGGGCAGGGTGCCGGACAGCGGCTTGATCATGTTCCAGCCCCAATCCTGCCGGAGCTGAACGTCGAGGATCTCGACCGCGAGCACGTCGCCGGGCTCGGCGCCTTCGACGGCGATCGGGCCGGTGAGGATGTGGCCGGGCAGCATGCGCTCGTTCTTGGCATGAACCTCGTGCATCTCGGGCGGAATGTGAAACTTGTCGCGGTCGGGCAGCATGTCCGGGCCGCCGCTGATGGTGTCGACCGTCACCTCATCGCCGCTGGCAATGGTGAGGACGGGCTTGAGCGCGGCTTCGAAGAAGCCCCAATGGCAGGTTTTGGGGCTGGAATGCAGGTGGTGATGGGCCATGTGACGCGTCCGGTCGCTTTCATCAGGCCGGGCTTGACCCGGCGATCGATCCTCTTTCAAGAAGATTTCGAGGATCGCCGGGCAGGTCAAGCCCCGCGCGGACTGGCAAGATCATTCCAGCGAGGCTCCCCTGTTCTTCTTTCTGTCCAAGACCATCGGCACCGCGCTGCTGCCGATCAACCTTCTGGTCGAGCTCGGCATCCTGTCGCTGGTGCTGATGGCGACGCGCTTTGCCGCGCTCGGCCGCAAGCTGGCCGCGACCACGCTGGTGCTGCTGGCGCTGGCGGCGTTCTCGCCGCTCGGCAATCTCCTGATCTATCCCTTGGAATCGCGCTTTCCGGCGTGGGACGCCGCGCGCGGCGCGCCCGACGGCATCATCGTGCTCGGCGGTTCGGTCGACACTGATCTGTCGGCGGCGCATCGCACGCCCGTCGTCGCGCACGCCGCCGATCGCCTGTTCGCGCCGGCCGAGCTCGCGCGCCGCTATCCGAATGCGCGCATCGTGTTCACCGGGGGCAGCGCCAACATCGTCTCCAACGACGCCAGGGAAGCCGACTACTCCGCGCCGATCCTGGAAAATCTCGGCATACCGAAGGACCGCCTGATCCTCGAACGCAATTCCCGCAACACCTGGGAGAATGCAATCTTCACCAAGGAGCTGGTGACGCCGAAGCCGGGCGAGCGCTGGCTGCTGGTGACGTCGGCCTTCCACATGCCGCGCTCGATGGGAATCTTCCGCAAGGCCGGATTCGACGTCGAGGCCTATCCGGTGGACTGGCGAATGGGCGGACGGGACGATCTGTTTTCCTTCACCAACATGGGGGCGGACGGTCTCGGCCGAACCGAAGTTGCGGTGCGCGAGTGGATCGGCCTCGTCGCCTACCGTTTGATGGGCCGGACCGGCGAGTTGCTTCCAGGCCCCACCAAGGACTAGAACGAGGACGCAAAACAAGAACACGCGGCGCGCGATCGCCGGGCTGGAGGACGCCATGCAACAGCAGAATGCAGACAGCATCGATCTCGCCGGCCTCGTCGCCGATCTCAACAGCCTGTTGCGGCTGAAGACGAATGTGATCGGCATGAAGCTGTTCGCGCAAGCGGCCGAGATGGAGGCGATCCCGAAGATCCGGCGGCCAAATGCGATCCACACCACTGATCAGATCGTTTCGATGGCCGCGCGTCTCGGCTGGACCGTCGGCATCACCGCGGACGATCTCGTTGGCGCGCAATGCCGCGCGGTGATCGGCCTTGCGCCGCAGGACGAGACATGGCTCGCCGGCGAAAATTACGTCGGGGTCTGGCACGGCACGGCGGAGGACGCGCGCAAGCGCCAGGAGGCGCTGGACGTGGTTCCGTTCGGACACTATCAGGCGCTCGCTGTCAGCCCGCTCGCGAGCGGCCGGCTCGATCCGCCCGACATCTGCCTCGTCTATGCGACGCCCGGGCAGATGATCATCCTGATCAACGGGCTGCAATATACCGGCTACAAGAAGTTCGAATGGGGCGTGGTCGGCGAGACCGCCTGCGCGGATTCCTGGGGGCGGGCGCTCAAGACCGGCGAGCCCAGCCTGTCCTTGCCATGCTATGCCGAACGGCGCTATGGCGGCGTGCCGGACGAGGAGATGCTGATGGCCTTGAAGCCTTCGCATCTCGCCAAGGCGGTTCTGGGCATGAAGGCGCTGGCCAAGAACGGTCTGCGCTATCCCATTCCGCCCTATGGCATTCAAAGCGACGTCCGTGCCGGCATGGGCGTGAGTTACGCAAAGAAGTAAAGGCCCACCATGAGCTCTGCGAAATTCGATATCGTCGTCTATGGCGCGACCGGTTTTACCGGCCAGCTCGTCGCCGAGTATCTGACGAGGCAATACAAGACCGACAATTCGCTCAAATGGGCGATGGCAGGCCGCAGCCTCGGCAAGCTCAAATCGGTCCGCGATGCGATCGGCGCGCCCGGGAATACGCCGCTGATCGTTGCGGATGCGTCGGACGCAGCCTCGCTGAAGGCGATGGCGGAGCAGACCATGTCGGTGATCACGACGGTCGGTCCGTATCAGCTCTACGGCGAGGAATTGTTGGCTGCCTGCGTCGCCACCGGCACGGATTATTTCGATCTCTGCGGTGAGCCGATCTGGATGCGGCAGATGATCGAGAAGTACGAGGTGGCCGCGAAAGAGAGCGGCGCGCGCATCGTGTTCTCCTGCGGCTTCGATTCCGTGCCGTTCGAGCTCGGGACCTTCTTCGTGCAGGAAGAGGCCAAGCGCGTGTTCGGCGCGCCCGCCGCGCGCGTGAAGGGCCGCGTGCGCGACATGCGCGGCACGCTCTCGGGCGGCACCGCGGCGAGCGCGAAGGCGACCTTCGACGCCGTCGCCAAGGACATCAGCCTGATCGCGATCCTGAACGATCCGTTCGCGCTGACGCCGGGCTTCACCGGCCCGAAACAGCCTAAGGGCAACAGGCCGGTTCTCGAGGAGGACCTGCAATCCTGGGCAGCGCCGTTCATGATGGCGCTGATCAACACGCGCAACGTCCATCGCTCCAACATGCTGATGGGCTTTCCGTACGGCCAGGACTTCGTCTACGACGAGATGGTTCTGACCGGTCCCGGAGAGAAGGGGGAGGCCAACGCCAAGCGCGTGATGGCCGCCAATTCCGAGAAGACCGGCCCGAACGCGCCGAAGCCGGGCGAGGGGCCGTCGAAGGAAGAGCGGGAGAACGGCCGCTTCGACCTGCTCTATGTCGCGATCGCGCCCGATGGCCGCATGGTCCGCGCCGGCGTCACCGGGGACCGCGATCCCGGCTACGGCTCGACGTCGAAGATGATCTCCGAATGCGCGATGTGCATGCTGCGCGACACCACGGACGTCGCCGCCGGCTTCTGGACGCCGGGCGCAGCGATGCAACACAAGCTCATCAAGCGGCTGCGGGACAATGCGGGGCTGACGTTCAACGTGGAAGCGTAAGGTCGGTGTCCACGAAGATCGACATCGTCGTCTACGGCGCGACCGGCTACACCGGCCAACTCGTTGCCGAATATCTCGCGGCGAACTACGTCGGTGACGGCGCGCCGATTTGGGCGATGGCGGGGCGCAACAGGGACAAGCTCGCCTCGGTTCGCGATGCTATCGGTGCGCCCAAGGATACGCGGCTCATCGTCGCAGACGCATCCGATCCCGCCTCGCTGCGCGCGATGGTCGATCAGGCGAGACTGGTCGTCACCACCGTCGGTCCGTACCAGCTTTACGGGTCCGACCTGCTTGCCGCCTGCGTCGCATCGGGGACCGATTACATGGATCTCTGCGGCGAGCCGCTCTGGCTGAAGCAGATGATCGACCGGCACGAGGCGGCAGCCAAGGCGAGCGGCGCGCGCATCCTGTTCTCGTGCGGGTTCGATTCCATTCCGTTCGAGCTCGGCGCGTTCTTCGTGCAGGAGGAAGCAAGGCGCGTGTTCGGCGCCCCGGTGTCCCGCGTCAAGGGGCGCGTCCGCGATCTCAGCTGGAAGTTCTCCGGCGGCACCTCGGCGAGCGCAAGGCTCACTTTCGCGGCGGTGGCGCAGGATCTCAGCCTGGTCTCGATCCTCAGGGATCCCTTTGCGTTCACTCCGGGATTCGAGGGGCTGAAGCAGCCGCGCGGCAATAAGCCTGTTTTCGAGGAGGACCTGCAATCCTGGTCGGCGCCGTTCGCGATGGCGACGCTCAACACGCGCAACGTCCATCGCTCCAACATGCTGATGGGATTCCCGTATGGCCGCGACTTCGTCTATGACGAGATGGTGCTGACGGGCGCAGGCGAGCAAGGGCAGGCCAATGCCAAGCTCGTCATGGCCGCCAACAGCGAGAAGACCGGCCCCGAAGCGCTGAGGCCCGGCGAGGGACCATCGAAAGAGGAGCGCGACAACGGTCGTTACGACCTGCTCTATGTCGCGATCGCGCCCGACGGCCGTCAGGTTCGCGCTTCGGTGAAGGGCGATCTCGATCCCGGTTATGCCTCGACGGCGAAGATCATCTCCGAATGCGCGATTTGCCTGCTGCGCGACACGCCGGACGTTCCACCCGGTCTCTGGACCCCGGGCGCAGCGATGCAGCACAGATTGATCAAGCGGCTGGTCGAGAACGCCGGGCTGAGGTTCGAGGTGGAGGGGTAGGTGGCCGCTTCACAGACGCTGTCATGCCCCGCGAAGGCGGGGCATCCAGTACGCTGCGGCCTCTCAGTTCAATCACTGCCGTCTCTGGAATACTGGATCGCCCGCCTTCGCGGGCGATGACACCGAGGTTGCCGCTACACCGCCCGCGCATCATACGCGTACATGAAATCCATGCCCTTGGCGCCGAGCGGCAGCAGCCATTTCAGCATCTGATTTCTGACCCACGCGCCGGCGGCGTTGAACTCGCGCTTGTTGTTGCCGTTGCGGCGGGCGATGGCGACGATCTTTTCCGTGCGCGGACGACGCTCGGTCTCGAAGGCCTGGAAGGTGGCGCCGAGCTCCTGGCCTTCCTGCATCAGGCGCGCGAGCCGCATCGCATCTTCGAGCGCGAGCGAGGCGCCCTGGCCGGCATGGGGGCTGGTCGCATGCGCGGCATCGCCGATCAGCAGCGAGCGCTTGCGCGACCAGACCGGCAAGGTCGCGACGTCGAGCGTGTCGGTGACGACGATGTTCTCGGCGGCGTCGATGATGGCGGGGATCGGATCGTGCCAGCCGCGGTGGAAGCCGCGCAGATGCTGTTTCAGCGTCGCCGGATCGAGCGCGCGAAACATCGCCGCGTCCATGCCGTGCGCGGGCTGGGTGCTCCACCACATCACGCCGTCGTTCGGGTCCGGGCTGCAATAACCGTAGCCGAAGAAGCCGCTCCGGCCGAAGGTGGTCTCGACGTTGCGGCCGATGGATCTGCCGTCGAGGATGGCGTGCGGCACGAAGCCGCCGAAGCCGATCAGGCCGGTGTCGAACGGCTGCGGACCGTCCAGCACCACTTGGCGGCGCGTCACGGAATG
Organism: Bradyrhizobium sp. AT1; assembly: GCF_001590795.1. Classification (GTDB taxonomy): domain Bacteria; phylum Pseudomonadota; class Alphaproteobacteria; order Rhizobiales; family Xanthobacteraceae; genus Bradyrhizobium. The sequence continues at coordinate 1,179,552 of NZ_JXDL01000001.1, read as the reverse complement.
CACGCCGTCGGCACCGATCAGGAAGTCGCCTTCGGCGGTGCTGCCGTCGGAGAAGTACGCGATGATCGGCTGGTCGCCGCGGTCCTCGATCTTGATCAGGCGTTTCTCGAAATACAGCGAGACGCAGGCGCACCAGGCCTTGTCGATCAGGATTTCGTTCAGCGTGGCGCGGGAAATGTTCACCGCGGGCTGGCCGAACCGCCGCGCCATGTCGCGGTTGATCGAGCCGAGCTTCTGGCCGCCCTGCGAATAGAAGTCGAAGGACTCCGCGACCGAGCCACGGCTGATCACCTCGTTCGCCAGCCCGATCTCGTCCATCACCTGCATGCCGTTCGGCGCGATCTGAAGGCCGCCGCCGATGCCCTTCGCATAGGGCCAGGCCTCGTAGATCGCAGACTCGATGCCGGCGCGGCGCAGCAGGATCGCGGCCACGGGCCCGGCAATGCCGGCGCCGATGATCAGGGCCTTGCGGGGACGGTAGGACATGGCTTGCTCCCGACGTTTCCGTGGTGCTAGGAGAAATTACGGTCGCTAAATCTCTTAGTGACTAAGATATACATCGCCTAAGATATGAGGCCGACCTTGTCAAGGACGAAGGCGCGCGCCGCGCTGTTGCAGGAGCTCGAGGAAGCCATGCGCCGGTCGTCCGCGCAGGGCGTGCTCTACGGGCAAACCGTTGCCAATGTTGCCGGAATTGCCAATTCCGACCTCGAATGCATGGACATCCTGTATCTCGAAGGCCGCGTCACCGCAGGCAGGCTCGCCGAGGTCACGGGACTGACGACGGGCGCCATCACCGGTGTGGTCGACCGGCTCGAAAAGGCCGGACTGGTGCGCCGCGAGCGCGACGAGAAGGACCGCCGCAAGGTCTTCATCGCGGTGGTGCCGGAGGCGGCGATGAAGATCGGCCAGTTCTACGTGCCGATGCAGCAGGCGATGGAGAAGGTCTTCGTTGGTTATTCCGACGAGGAATTGCGGCTGCTGCTGCGTTTCGCCAATGAGGGCTACAAGGGCGTCCTCGCGGCGACGGAAGCCCTGAAGGGCCTCCTCGATACGCCGCCGGAGAAGCGTCCCGCTCTCAAGCTGAAGACGCGTCCTCGCCAGTCCTGATCTTGTAGATCTGTGCGGCGGCGATCATGCCCCACATCACGCCCAGCATCATCCAGAAGTGCCGCCAGTGGTCGGTGTCGATCACGAAGCTTTCGCCGACGGTGCCGATGAAGGCGGCGAACACGGCCAGATAAGCGCGCTGCCAGGGCACACGGACGAAGACGTGCCGGAAGCCCATGATGACGGTGGTGAAGACCAGCGCGGGATAGCACACGCCAGCCAGCCAGCCGCCGGACATGAAGGCGTTGAGGTAGGAGTTGTGGGTGTCCTCGGGGAAGAAACGGTGGAATTGCAAGGGGCCGATGCCGAACGGCAGGTCGAGCGCCATTTCCGCGCCGAGGATGTGGCGGCCGAACCGGCCGAAGCGGCCTTCGTCGTAGCTCTGGTCGAAGCTCGCGCGCTGCTTGAACATCTCGGCGGTGGCATCGAACGACAGCAGCACCGCGATCAGTGCGAGGCCCAGCACGGCGGCGACGATCGCCATGATGATGATGCGCGAGCGCTGCGCGTTGGTGCGGCTGGTCAGCACCATCAGCGCCAGCATGAAGGCGGAGGTGAGTACCAGCCCGCCCCAGGCGGCGCGCGAGAAAGCGAGCAGGATCGCGAGCGACATGATGGCGAAGGCGAAGACGTTGCGGAACGCCTTGCCGAGCTTGTCCGAAACCACGCTCTGCAGCGCGAACAGCGCCGGCAGGATCAGGAAGGCGCCGAGCACGTTCGGGTCCTTGAACGTGCCGCGCGCGCGGCCGTAGAGCGTGAGGAGGTCGTTGCCGCCGGGCACGAGATGGAAATAGCCGGCGACCGCCAGCACCGAGGCGACCATCGCGCCGACCACGAGGCCGCGGCGGAGCATGTCGAGGCGGGCCTGCGTATCCTCCGACATGACCATGGCGAAGAACACCACCGTCACCGCCATGTACCATGAGGTCGCGATCCAGCTCACCACCTCGGACTTGTCGAACAGCGGGATCGCGCTGATGGTGTAGCCGATATTGAGCAGGACCAGCATCAGCACCAGCGGCATCAGCGCGAGCCGCAGCCGCAGGCCGGTGGCGAAGAACGTGACCGCCGCGAGCAGCGTCATGACCTCGTAGGGGCTCGGCTCGATGAAGACGACCGCGCCGGAGGCGCCGACCAGCCACACCAGCGCGCGCTGCAGCGCCAGCACGCCGGGCGCGGCACGGACCGCTGCATTCATCTCCCCGGCTGTCGCCGCATACGCCATCACACGCTCATACGCTTACGCAACTCGTCGTTACAAACACCGCCGTCATCGCCCGGCTCGACCGGGCGATCCAGTACTCCGTGACGCGCGTTGTAAGGAAACGACTGGCGCCATGGCTTACTGGATGCCCCGCCTTCGCGGGGCATGACAAAACTCAATACGCGTTCTCGTTCTTGGTCAGCAGCGAGATCGGCGTCTTCAGGAGAATGTAGAGGTCGAACAGCACCGACCAGTTCTCGATGTAATAGAGGTCGAACTCGACGCGCTTCTGGATCTTCTCTTCGTTGTCGATCTCGCCGCGCCAGCCGTTGATCTGGGCCCAGCCGGTGATGCCAGGCTTGACCCGGTGGCGGGCGAAATAGCCGTCGACGGCCTCGTCGAACAGCCGGCTCTGCAGCTTGCCCTGCACCGCATGCGGGCGCGGGCCGACCAGGGAGAGGTTGCCGGCGAAGACCACGTTGAACAGCTGCGGCAGCTCGTCGAGGCTGGACTTGCGGATGAAGCGGCCGACGGGTGTGACGCGCGGATCGTTCTTGGTCACGACCTTCGACGCGGTCGGATCGGCCTGATGATGGTACATCGAGCGGAACTTGTAGACGTCGATACGCTCGTTGTTGAAGCCGAAACGCTTCTGGCGGAACAGCACCGGGCCGGGGCTGGTCAACTTGACGGCCAGCGCCACCAGTCCCATCACCGGCAGCGCGGCGAGCAAGGCGAGGCTGCCGACGACGCGGTCGAACAGCCATTTCATCACCAGATCCCAGTCGGTGATCGGCGCCTCGAACACGTCGAGCGTCGGCACCTCGCCGAGATAGGAATAGGAGCGGGGCCGAAAGCGCAGCTTGTTGGTGTGCGCGGAGAGACGGATGTCCACCGGCAGCACCCATAGCTTCTTCAGCATCTCCAGGATGCGCGTCTCCGCCGAGATCGGCAGCGCGAACAGCACGAGATCGACGCGGGTGCGGCGGGCGAATTCGACGATGTCGTCGACCTTGCCGAGCTTGCGCGCGCCGGCGCAGGTGTCGAGCGCGCGGCTGTCGTTGCGGTCGTCGAACACGCCGAGCACGTGGATGTCGGAATCCTCCTGCGCTTTCAGCGCCTCGACCAGCTGCTCGCCATTGCTGTCCGAGCCGACGATGATGGTGCGGCGGTCGAGCCGGCCCTGGCGCGCCCAGCCGCGGACCAGCGAGCGCAACACCAGGCGCTCGGCGAGCAGGGCGGCGAGCCCGAGGACATAGAAGGCGGCCAGCCACAGCCGCGAGATCTCGCTGCCGTATTTGGCGAAGAAGGAGATGCCGATGAACAGCAGGAAGACGAACGACCAGGACGAGACCATCCGGGTCATCTGCCGCAGCTGCCCGCGGAACAGCTGCACCTGATAGATGTCGGCGGCCTGGAAGCAGACCACCGCGGCGATCGCCACCGCGACGACTTCCGCCGGATAGAACCAGTTGAAGCCGGAGTTCGGCACGACGTAGCCGGCATAGAGCGCGATGCCGACGAGGGTCAGCAGCACGAAGTCGGCCACGCGCACGAAGCCGGCGATCACGATCGGCGAATAGGCGCGAGCGACCTTCTGGTTGACGACGTCGAGCGCAGCGGGCGACAGCCGGCGGCGGCGCTCCACGAAAGGTTGGTCAGCGGGCTTCGCCGCAGCGCTGGTCGCGGCGTCGAGCATCGAGCGTGCGTTGAGCGGTTCCACGGGCGTCCACGTCCATTCCAAAGCCCGCGGCACGGCCTTGCGCGCCCGGACAAGCATCCCCTGGACCTTCGATTATCGAACAAATCGGAAGATTCTCTAAAGCGGGCTTAAGGATGGTTAATGATTGGCAAATGCGTCGCGATAGCCGGCGATCACGCCGTCGACCATCGCGGCCTGCGAGAAATGCGCCGAGATGCGTTCGCGCAAGGTCAGTGCGCGCTGCGCTGTGACTTGCGGATCGTCGAGGGCGGCTGCGATCGCCTCGGCCATGGCCTCGGAATTGCTCGGCGCGAACAGGGCCGGGCTGTCGGATCCGAAGATCTCGGGAATGCCGCCGATGCGCGACGCGATCATGGGAATGCCGGCCGCGCCGGCCTCGATCACCACATAGGGCATGGAATCGCCGCGCGAGGGAACGACGAGCAGCCGCCCCTTGGAGAAGCCGTAGCGCGCCTTGACGTGGCCGATGAAGCGGATCGCGCCTGACAGGCCGAGCCTTTCGACCTGCGCCTTCAGCGACGCCGTTTCCTCGCCGTCGCCGCCGAGCGTCAACGTGACCTTCTTGCCGCCCTCGTGCAGGCGCGCCACGGCATCGACCAGGAGATCCGCGCCCTTGATGTGCCTAAACTCGCCGACATAGCAGATGTCGGTGGCATCGTCGGCGGTCACGACAGGCTCGAATTCCTCGGGCGTGACGCCGTTGAAGACGCAATGCACCACGCCCTTGGGCGTGCCGACGATGCGTTGATAGGTGTCGCGGGCAAACGCGCTCTCGAACAGGAACAGGTCGGTCGAATCCATCAGCGAGCGCTCGAGCCGCGCATAGAATTCGCCCTTCAGCGTGTTGAGGGGATAGTGCAGCGAGCCGCCGTGCGGCGTGTAGATGCGGATGGTGTCGTCGGAGCGCCGTCGCATGCGGATGAAGGCGCCGGCCTTGGCGCCGTGGCCGTGCATGACGTCGGGCTTGAGCTTGGCGATCAGGCGCCGCATGCGAAACCAGACCAGCACGTCGTCCGGCGAGGGCTCGCGGCGGATCGCCAGCCGGTGCACGCCGAGTGTCAGGCGCGGTGCGAGCTCGGCAAGTGCCTTGTCGGCACGCTCGCCGCCGGTGAGGCTGTCGGCGAGAATGCCGACATGATGGCCGCGATCGACCTGGCCGTTGGCGACGTCGAGGATGTGGCGGAAGATGCCGCCGACCGGAGCGCGCACGGCGTGCAGGATGCGAAGCGGCCGGTCGGGAGAGGGGGGCATGAATGAAAACCAGCGCTCGACGGCGGATGCCGAACAATTCCACGAAAATATCGAGACGGATTAAGGGGCCTCGTGGTTAACAAACGGTGACGAGCGCGCACGAGACGATCGCCGCATGCCGCGATTAACCCAGCGGCAACCTTAATGGAGTGTAATCGCCACGGTTGAGGTAGCTTGTGGCGTTGCCCCTGCGGGAGTGTACGATGCGTTTAGCGTTCTGGCGTGCCGGCAAGGACAAGGCGGTGATTGCGCGGGCCGTTGCAAAGCCCAAAGCAGAAGCCGCGCCCAAGGCTGAAGCCAAGGTTGAAGCCGAGGTTGAGGCCAAAGGTGAGACGAGGCCCGTAGCCGTTCCCGCCAAGCAGCCGCAAGTCGAATCCGGTGACATCGATCTGCACGCGCTCGGCGCGGCATTGGCGCGCAGGCGCGGCTGGATCATCGTTCCGACCGTGCTGGCGCTCGCCGCATCCGTCGCCATCGTCAATCTCGTCACGCCCCGCTACAAGTCCGAATCGCGCATTCTCATCGACGGTCGCGAGAACGTGTTCCTGCGCCCCAGCAGCGACCGCGCCGAGGAGCGCCAGGCGCTCGACGCCGAGGCCGTCACCAGTCAGGTGCAGCTGGTTCTGTCGCGCGATCTCGCGCGCGAGATCATCAGGAAGAACAGGCTCGCCGAGCGCCCCGAATTCGATCCGGTGCTGCAGGGCATCTCGCCGTTGAAGTCGCTGGCGGCGATGATCGGCATCGGCCGCGATCCGTTCTCGATGACGCCGGAAGAGCGCGTGCTCGATGCCTATTACGATCGCCTGCAGGCTTACGCCGTCGACAAGTCGCGCGTCATCGTGGTCGAATTCCAGTCCGCCGATCCCGACCTTGCGGCCCGCGTCGCCAATTCGATCGCCGACGGCTATCTCGTGCTGCAGCAGGGCGTGCGCCAGGAGCAGGCCAAGAACGCAAGCCAGTGGCTCGCGGGCGAGATCGAGAGCCTGCGCAAGAAGGTTTCCGAGGCCGAGGCCAAGGTCGAGGATTTTCGCTCCAAGTCGAGCCTGTTCGTCGGCACCAACAACACCACGCTCTCGAACCAGCAGATGGGCGAGGTCAACACCCAGCTCAACAATGCGCGCTCGATGAAGGCGGATGCGGAATCCAAGGCGCGGCTGATCAAGGAGATGCTCCAGAGCGGCAAGCCGATCGAGGCATCCGAGGTCGTGAACTCCGAATTGATGCGGCGGCTGTCGGAGCAACGGGTGACGTTGCGCGCGCAGCTCGCCGAACAATCATCCACGCTGCTCGGAAATCACCCGCGGATCAAGGAGCTGAAGGCCCAGCTCGGCGACCTCGACAACCAGATTCGCGACGAAGCGGCCAAGATCTCGCGCTCGCTGGAAAGCGACGCGCGGATCGCCAGCGGGCGGGTCGACGGCTTGATCACGAGCCTCGAGCAGCTCAAGAAGCAGGCGGCATCGACCAACGGTCAGGACGTCCAGCTCCGCGCACTGGAGCGCGAGGCCAAGGCGCAGCGCGATCTGCTCGAGACTTATCTCGCCAAATACCGCGAGGCCAACACCCGCGAAACCATCGACACCGCACCGACGGATGGGCGCATCATTTCGCGCGCCATCGTCTCGAACACGCCGGCCTATCCCAAGAAGCTGCCGATCGTGCTGATCGCGACCATCGCGACGCTGCTGCTGTCGTCCGGTCTCGTCGTCACCGGCGAGCTGCTGCGCCAGACCGCGCCGCGCGCGGTGGCAGCGGTGTCCCCGGCACAAGCGCCGGTGCGTCAAAAGGCTTCCGTTCAGCCGGTCGTCGAGCCGATCGTCCATCCTCGGATTGATTCCCGCATCGATCCTCGTGTCGATCCTGCTTTGGCGGAGCCCGCGCCGCTGCAGCCGGAGATGATTGATGATGCGGACGTCACCGAATTCACGGAGATCGAGCAGCTGGCCGACAGATTGCGCGCCGCTGGCGCTGCGGCGAAGAAGGTCACGGTGCTCGGCACCGCTTCCGGCGAAGCCATCACGCTGTCGACACTGACACTCGCCCGGCATCTGGCGCGCGAGACCCGCGTCGTCGTGGTCGATCTGGCCGCGTCCTCGCCGACGATCGCCGCGGTGTCGGTCGATGCTTCGGCGCCCGGCCTTGCCGAGCTGATGCAGGGCGAGGCGTCGTTCGCGCAAGTCATCACCCGGGACAAGCTGTCGCGGCTGCATCTGGTCATGGCGGGCCGTCCCGGCTTCGACCGCAGCCTGCTGCAATCGCCGCGGGTGACGCTCGCCATCGACGCGCTGCTGCGCGCCTATGATCACGTCCTGATCGATGCCGGCAGCGCCTCCGACCTTCCGGCCGAGCTGCTGACGGCGCATGCTCGCGCGGTCGTGGTGCCCGATGCGTCGATGGCGCCGGACGCACGCACGCTGATGTGCGAGCAGCTGAGAGCCGTCGGCTTCAGCGAGGTGACGATGCTGAGCAAGCCGGTGCAGCCGTCGAATGCGACGGAAGCGCCGCGTGTGGTCGCGGCGTAGTTTCCTTTGCCCTCTCCCCTTGCGGGAGAGGGAGTCTCGCCGCGCAAGCGGCGAGACGGGTGAGGGGTGTCTCTCCCCGAGTCCAATTGCCAGTTAAGGTCGCGGATCGATACCCCTCATCCGGCGCTTCGCGCCACCTTCTCCCGCAAGGGGAGAAGGGAAGGGGGTTGCTGAAGCGCAAGGAACTACCCGAACGCCTGCCGCACGCGCCGCGCCAAATCGAACAGCATCTGGTTCTGCTTCACCAGCCGCTTGCCGTGGCTGAGCGAGGACATCGCCATCGCCGCGAGTCGTCCGCGCGAGGTCAGCGGAACGAAGCTGTCAAAGATCTCTTCGTCGTCCTTGCAGAACATCCGCTTGTAATCGTCCGTGCCGATGCCGAGGTCGAGCGAGCGGTAGCCGCGCTCGCCGTAGCGATCGATGATGTAGCGCATCAGGATCAGGCCGGGGCTGTAGCGGGCGTGCTCGGACATCGTGTAGGTGTTGAACATCATCGAAAAGCGCTGGCCGTCGGCGACGCCGGCGAAGATCGCGATCACCTCCTCGTCGCATTCGAGCGCATGGATGTCGATGACGCGGCCTTCGCCGCGCGACGCCAGGCAGGCGCTGCGGACGAACTGCTCGACGCCGGGCTCGGCGAAGACGTTCGGCAGCTTCTGCTCCGCCATCCGCGCCGGCTTGACGCGGAAGAACCAGTCGAGCAGGCGGGTGATGTCTGCGTCGGACGTGGCCAGGTGATAGCGATAGCCGGCAAGGCCCTGGAGCTTCTTTTCCTTGCTCTTGAGGCGGCGGCGAAAGGAATTGCTGATCCGCGATGCCGGCGGCCCGCCCGGCTCCATCACCAGTTGCGGGCAGCCGTTGATGGCGCTCTGTCGCGGCAGCAGCGCGAACGGGTTCTGCTGGTCGTGCCAGCGCAGCGGCTGCTGCGTCAGCGCGAGCACGTCGATGTGCTCGCGGAGCGGCGCAAGCAGCGCCTCGAGATCGGCGGCGTTGGTCTGGGTGGCGCACGCGACGTCCCACAGGCCCATGTTGAACGTCGTATGCTTGCCGCCCATGAAAGCGGCCGTGCGTACGCCGTGGCTCTGGCGGAGCGAGAGCGGCAGCAGCAGCAGCGGCCGGTGATCTGCAGCGCGGCCGATCACGACGCAGGGGCGCGCGCCCTCGCGCTCGCCGACCAGTCGTTGCCAGGGGCTCAGCAGGTCGAACCGTTGATAGGGCGTGAAGAGATGGCCGGGCTCCTCGAAGCCGCGCCAGACCGCCTCAGTGGCGTCGAGGTCGGTGACGATGTCGACATGCGCGATACGGCTCGCTTTCGACCGCGCTGGCGCTTCTGCCGTCCGGCTTTGCATCGCCGCAGCCATGGTCATCCGCGAAACCTGTCGAGAAATCAGAAAGTGGCGCCAATCGGCCTGTGGCCGACCTTTGCAAAGAAATGTCAACAAAGGGTAAGGACAATGGGAGCGGGAACGGGCACCTTCGGGGCGTGAGGGGTGGAATCTTGGCATCCGACGACAGATGGCTGGAACGGTTGCGCCTCGAGCTTGCCTGGTTCACCGGCCGGGCCGCATTGGGCAGTCGCGGTGCCGGCGCCATCCTGCGCTTTGAACATGTGCGGCCGCGGCGGCGCGGCGGGTTTCAGCCGCTGCGCGCGCAGGAGATCACGCCGCAATTCCTCGATCGCGCCATTCGTGCGCTGAAGCGCTGGAGTTACGATTTTCTCGGCATGGACGAGGTCTGCCGGCGCGCGGTGACGTTGCCGGAGCAGCGGCGTTTCGTGGCGCTCACCTTCGACGGCGCTGCCAAGGATCTCATCGAGTTCGCCTATCCGGTGCTGGCGCGCCACGCCGTTCCGTTCACGGTCTACGTGCCCACCGCGTTTCCCGACGGCGTCGGCGAGGCCTGGTGGCTCGGCCTCGAGCAGGTGATCGCGCGCGAGAGCCGCATCAGCCTGATGATGGGCGACAAGGAGCAGCGCTTCGTCGTCACGGATACCGCCGAGAAGCAGGCGCTGTTTTCGCATCTCGAAGGCTGGCTGCGCTCGCTGGCGCCGGCGGATCTGGCGGCGGCGATCGCCGATCTCTGCACGCGTTACCGCATCGATCTGGCCGCACTCTCGCGACAGGCGTCGATGGACTGGGAGGACCTGGCGAAGCTTGCCGCCGATCCGCTCGTCACGATCGGCAGCGCGACCGTGAACTATCCCGTGCTCGCCAACATGAAGGATGGTGCGGCGCTGCGCGAGATGACGATGGGCAAGGCCGTTGCGGAATCGGCGTTCCGCCGCGATGTCACGCATTTCGCCTTCCCGTTCGGCGACCGCACCTCGTTCCGGCGCAGCCACGTCGTGATGGCGGAGGAGGCGGGGTTTACCGGCGCGGTGTCGACGATCCCGGGCATTGTGGATGCCGAGGGGCGCACCAATCTGCGCGCGCTGCCGCGGATCTCGTGGGACGGCCGCGTGCGCTCGCTCCGCATCTTGCGCGTGCTGGTGTCGGGCGTTTCCTTTGCGCCGGTGAAACCGACCGGCGGCGCTAGCGGCCAGACTTGACGCGATCGGGACGCTGCATCCAGCTCACGATCGGCATCGCCGGCAGCACCCAGCCCATGCCGACGACGACGTAATAGATCGCCTGCCGCCAGCCGGATTCGGCAATCCAGGGCATCTGCGCCGCGGCCATGCCGAGCAGGGCCCAGACCGTGGCCAGCACCAGGAGCAGGATGGCGCCGAGGAACTTGCGGGTGCGGATATTCATGGCGGACTGTGGGCGGCTTTCGCGTAACTTGCGCTGCAGGAGCGGGGGACTATAAGGGGCACACAATCCGGTTCAAGCCCTGGTTTTTAGCCTCTTAAATGACGACGAAATCCGTTCCAATCAATCCGCATCGCGCCGTGCGCTGGTGGCTGATCTCCGTCGCCGCGCTGATTGCGTTGATGGTGCTGGTGGGCGGCGCGACGCGGCTGACGGAATCCGGCCTGTCCATCGTCGAATGGAAGCCCGTCACGGGCAGTGTGCCGCCGCTGTCGGAGGCGCAGTGGACCGAGGCGTTCGAGGCCTACAAGAAGATCCCGCAATATCGCGAGCTCAATGCCGGCATGAGCCTGTCGGAGTTCAAGGAGATCTTCTGGTGGGAATGGAGCCACCGTTTGCTCGGCCGCTTCATCGGCGTCGCCTATCTCCTGCCGTTCCTGTTCTTCCTCTGGCGTGGCGGTCTCTCCGGTGAGTTGAAGCGCAGGCTCTGGCTGCTGTTCGCGCTTGGCGGCCTGCAGGGCGCAGTGGGCTGGTGGATGGTCGCCTCGGGCCTGACGGAACGGGTCGAGGTGTCGCAATATCGGCTGGCGACGCATCTCTTGCTCGCGCTCCTGATCTTCGCCGGCATCGTCTGGACGGTGCGGCGGCTCAAGGAGCGGCCGCAGATCGCAGCCCCGGCGCGGCTGCGCTTCACGAGCGCGCTGCTGCTGGTCGTGACGCTGGTGCAGATCTATTTCGGCGCGCTGGTCGCGGGCCTGCGCGCTGGTCGCGCCTACAACACCTGGCCGCAGATCGACGGCGCGTTCATTCCTTCGGCCGAGCGGCTGTGGTTCGAGACGCCGTGGTGGCGCAACATGTTCGACAACGTCCTGACGGTGCAGTTCGAGCACCGCATGACCGCCTATGCGCTGTTCGTGCTGGCGCTGCTGCACGCCATCGACGCGGTTCGCTCGCGCGCTGGCGCCGCTGCTAACGGCGCGCTTTGGCTGTTCGCCGCGATCAGCTTGCAGGCGGTGCTCGGCATCCTCACGCTGCTCAACCAGGTGCCGATCGATCTCGCGCTGTCGCATCAGGCGGTCGCGATCGCCGTGCTGACGCTTGCGGTGATGCAGGTGGAACGGCTCGCGTCGCGCCAGTCTGCGCAGGCGCAGCCGCGCGCGGTTCTGGTCAGCCGGGCCGGCTGATCGTCAGCAGTAGCCGTAGATGCCGCAGGCGTACGGAAGCCGCCAGAAATAATCGACCTGCTTCCCGCCGTAATACGCGCCCTGATAGTCGTAGCTCCAGGGCCGGCCGTAATAGCCCGGCAGCGTGTGCGAGCCCGGCAGGAGCGGTGTGCCCGGCAGGTTGCGGATGTAGCTACCGACGCCATAGGCCGGCGAGATCAGCGCATCCGGATCGGTTTCGACCCAAACCTTGGGCGGCTCTTGCTGCGCGGCGGCCCGCCGCTTCGGCGTCGAGGACAAGTCAGCGGCGATCGCGCTCGAGACCGTCAGCATCGCGGCAAGGGCAGGCACCATCCAGCGCAGCATCGTCGGCTCCGAATCAAGGGGCGATCCAACCACGATGTATGCGGCAGATATGGTTAATGATCGTTAACCGACGGGCGCCAATGCGCCCGTCATTCCGCGGCGAGCGTGAGCAACGGACTCCCGTAGCCCGGATTGCGCTTCGCTCCATCCGGGCTACGAGAGGAACCTACGCCCCCAACGCCTGCTCTAGATCCGCGATCAGATCTTCCTTGTCCTCGATGCCGATCGAGAGCCGCACCACGTCGGGGCCGGCACCGGACTTCACCTTGGCGGCGTCGTCGAGCTGGCTGTGCGTGGTCGAGGCCGGGTGGATCACCAGCGAACGGGTGTCGCCGACATTGGCGAGGTGCGAGAACAGCTGCAGCTTCGACACCAGGTTGACGCCGGCGTCATAGCCGCCCTTCAGGCTGAAAGTGAACACGGCGCCCGCGCCCTTCGGCGCGTATTTGCGTGCGAGCTGGTTGTATTTGTCGCTCGCAAGGCCCGCATAGTTCACCGAGGCCACCGCCGGATGGCCGGCGAGGAATTCGGCGACCGCTTTCGCATTGTCGCAGTGCTTCTGCATGCGCAGCGGCAGCGTCTCGATGCCGGTCAGGATCATGAAGGCGTTGAAGGGCGACAGCGCTGGGCCGAGATCGCGCAGGCCCAGCACGCGGCAGGCGATCGCGAAGGCGAAATTGCCAAAGGTCTCCTGCAAGCGGATGCCGTGATATTCGGGGCGCGGCTCCGACAGCATCGGATATTTGCCGCCGGTGGACCAGTCGAAGGTTCCGGCATCGACGATGATGCCGCCGAGCGAATTGCCGTGGCCGCCCAGGAATTTCGTCAGCGAGTGCACGACGATGTCGGCGCCGTGGTCGATCGGGCGGATCAAATAGGGCGAGGCCAGCGTGTTGTCGACGATCAGCGGCACGCCCGCCTTGCGCGCCACCGTCGAGATCGCCTCGATGTCGGTGATGCTGCCGGCAGGGTTGGCGATCGACTCGATGAAGATCGCCTTGGTGCGCGGCGTCACCGCGCGCTCGAAGCTCGCGATGTCATCGGGATCGGCCCACACCACGTTCCAGCCAAAGCTCTTGAACGCATGGGTGAACTGGTTGATCGAGCCGCCATAGAGTTTTCTTGCGGCGATGAACTCGTCGCCGGGCTGGAGCAGCTGCTGCAGCACCACGACCTGCGCGGCATGGCCCGAGGCGACCGCAAGCGCGGCGGTGCCGCCTTCGAGGGCTGCGACGCGTTCCTCCAGCACCGCATTGGTCGGATTGCCGATGCGTGTATAGATGTTGCCGAACGCCTGCAGGCCGAACAGCGAGGCGGCGTGGTCGGCATCGTTGAAGACGAACGAGGTGGTTTGATAAATCGGGGTCGCGCGCGCACCGGTGGTGGGGTCGGGCTGTGCACCGGCATGCACGGCGAGGGTCGAAAATCCCGGAAGGCGATCGCTCATTGAGGGCGTCCTGTTCTCTTGGCCTGAAAATCGCGCGGATGCTGATGGGCGCCGCGCTCGCCGTCAAGGCGCCGCTTCACATCAAGACCATTTGGGAACGATCTTGCTACGCATTGTCGCGTTCGCGAAAAGAATCGTTCGCGATTGCGTCAGCTTTGCTCGCTCTTGTTTTTGGCGGCGCGATCGGAGGCCGCGGTATCGCCGCCGCCGACGCTCATCCGATTGAGGGATAGCCGCATGCCTTGTGTCGGTGCCGGCGCGCGCTTGGAACTGAGCGTGCGCGAATTCACGCCCATCCAGGAGATCTCGGAGGACAGGCGGCCATACTCGATCTTGGGGCAGCGGTTCATCACCACCTTGATGCCGACCGATTCCGCTCTCGCCGCCGCGGCGTCATCGCGCGCGCCGAGCTGCATCCAGATCACCTTCGGCAGCGGATCGAGCGTCAGCGCTTCTTCGACCACGGGCATGATGTGGCTGGAGTTGCGAAAGATGTCGATCATGTCGATGGGACGGTCGATATCCGACAGGGACGCGACGAAAGGCTTGCCGAGCAGCTCCTTGCCGACATGGCCGGGATTGACCGGGATCATGTCGTAGCCGCGCTGCGCCAGATATTTGAACGCGAAATAGCTTGGCCGCACGTTGACCGGCGAAGCGCCGACCATCGCGATCGATTTCACGGAGTTGAGGATGCCGCGGATGTAATTGTCGGGATAGGCGTCGTGGTTCATTTGTCGTCTTTTCTTGTTGTCACTCATCCCGCCATGTCGGCGTGCGCTTCTCGATGAAGGCGCCGATGCCTTCCTCGGCGTCGCGCGCCATCATGTTTTCGGTCATCACCTCTGCGGCATAGCGATAGGCCTCCGCAAGGCTCATCTCGGCCTGGCGGTAGAACGCCTCCTTGCCGAGCTTGACGGTGTAGGCGGATTTCAGCGCGACCTGTTGCGCGAGCTCGATCGCGGCGGAGCGCTCATTGCCGGCGGCAACCACGCGGTTGATGAGCCCGATCTCGCGAGCACGCGTTGCGGGGATCGGCTCGCCCGTCAACAGCATCTCCATGGCCTGCTTGCGCGGGACATTGCGCGACAGCGCCACCATCGGCGTTGAGCAGAACAGGCCGATGTCGACGCCGGGCGTGGCGAAGCTTGCGGCTTCGGATGCGATGGCGAGGTCGCAGCTTGCCACGAGCTGGCAGCCGGCGGCGGTCGCGATGCCCTGAACGGACGCCACCACGGGCTTGGGCAGATGCACGATGGCCTGCATCATCGCGCTGCAGGCGGTCATCATCTCGGCGAAGAAGGCGCGGCCCCGATCCGGGTCAGTGCGGCGCGCGGTGAGTTCCTTCATGTCGTGGCCGGCGGAGAAAGCCGGGCCGTTGGCTGCGATCACGACGCCGCGGACGGCCTTGTCGCTGCCGATGTCGTTGAGCTCGGCATGCAGGCTCGCGATCATCGCTGCCGACAGGCTGTTGCGGGCAGCCGGGCGGTTCAGCGTCAGGACCGCGATGGAGCCTTTGGTCTCGCGCAGCAGGATCGGTGGTTGCGGGGAGGGGGCGCGGGCGGCCTGGGCGGACATCGAAGCGTTTCCGTTGGATTATTGCATTTGAATGACGCAGATAACTTAATGTAACAGGGCAAGCGAAGCGAGGGTGGGGAACAGCATGGCGTTAGCGAAAATGAGCGTGGCGGATGTCGAGCAGTTCCTCCGCGTCGAATTTCCCCAGGCGTTCAGCGGCGACGACATCACGATCGAAAGCGCGGACGGCCAGACCTGCCTCCTGCGGCAGCGTTTCAGCGAGAAGATGCTGCGGCCCGGCGGAACCGTCTCCGGCCCGACGCTGATGGCGTTGGCCGATTTCGCGATGTACGTGGTGCTGCTGTCCGCGATCGGGCCGGTCGGGCTCGCGGTGACCACCAATCTCAACATCAATTTCCTGCGCAAGGGCCAGCCCGGCCAGGACGTGCTGGCGGAGGCGCGGTTGCTCAAGCTCGGCAAGCGCCTGGCGGTGGGGGAGGTCAAGCTGCTGTCCGGCACCTCGCCCGATCCAATCGCTCACGTCACCTCGACCTATTCCATTCCAACTGTTTGAGGTTTTTGCAGGTAATATCGCACCATATTTTTAAGTAATTGATATTTCAGGATTAATTTGTGTCGCCTGGCATTGACCGTTGCGCGTCTCTTCTCTAGAAACCCGCGCAGTCCGGTGCGGTGTTCGCGCCGATGCTCCCGTCCACGGAAACTCTGACATGAAAACCTTTTCGGCAAAGCCGGCTGAGGTGACGAAGAAGTGGGTGCTGATCGACGCCAAGGGTCTGGTCGTCGGCCGCCTCGCCACCATCGTTGCCATGCGCCTGCGCGGCAAGCACCTCCCGACCTACACTCCGCACGTTGATTGCGGCGACAACGTCATCATCATCAACGCGCAGCATGCGGTCCTCACCGGTCGCAAGCGCGAGCAGAAGACCTATTACAAGCACACCGGCTATGTCGGCCACGTCAAGGAGCGCACCGCGCGCCAGATCCTCGAGGGCAAGCATCCCGAGCGCGTGCTCGAGAAGGCCGTCGAGCGCATGATCCCGCGTGGCCCGCTCGGTCGCGTGCAGATGGGCAACCTCCGTGTCTACGGCGGCGCCGATCATCCGCACGAGGCGCAGCAGCCCGAGAAGGTCGATATCGCCAAGTTGAACCGCAAGAACACGAGGGCCGCATAACATGGCCGAATCCATCCAGTCGCTCGACCAGCTCTCGCAGCTCAAGACGGCGGCCTCGCCCGACGCGCCCAAGCACGAGAAGAAGGTCGACAAGTTCAACCGCGCCTATGCCACCGGCAAGCGCAAGGACGCGGTCGCCCGCGTGTGGATCAAGCCGGGCGCCGGCAAGGTCACCGTCAATTCGCGCGAGGTCGAGGTCTATTTCGCCCGTCCCGTGCTGCGCATGATGATCGAGCAGCCGTTCTCGGTGGCCGCGCGTTCCGGCCAGTACGACGTGATCTGCACGGTCGCCGGCGGCGGTCTGTCCGGCCAGGCCGGTGCGGTTCGTCACGGCATCTCCAAGGCGCTCACTTACTTCGAGCCGGAGCTGCGCTCCGTGCTGAAGAAGGGCGGCTTCCTGACCCGCGACTCGCGCGTGGTCGAGCGCAAGAAGTACGGCAAGGCCAAGGCCCGCCGGTCCTTCCAGTTCTCGAAGCGTTAATCGCTTTTGTCGCATTCGCCGCGAAAGCGGCTTCAATGAGATGCAAAAGGGCGCTGATTTCAGCGCCCTTTTTGCTGTTCGTTTGTACGCAAATTGATGGCGTGTTTCCGGAAAAATTGGGCTCGCGCGAAAACCTGAATGGAACCCGCCGGACATAGCGTCGCCTTCGGAAGGGCGCGCAAATCGGATGTACCGATCGCGTAACTGCTATGGCTTAAGGGGGCCGACATGATGTCGCTCGATAGCATCACGCTCTATTTGGTCGCCACCATGGTTGCCGCACTGCTCGGCGCCATGATGGTGTTTTTCGGCAGGCAGGAAGACAGTCCTGCATTGAAATGGTGGGGGACCGCCTATCTGCTCGGTGCCGCCTCCGTCGCGCTGTGGACCGCGGCCGGCGACAGGCTGGGGCCGCATCTCTATCTGGCGTTAAATGCCGTCGGCTTCGTCGCCTGCGGCATGGTGTGGAACGCGGCGCGCGTTTTCCACGGCCGCAAGCCGAACTGGCCCGGTCTCGTGCTCGGCGCGATTGCCTGGGTCGCCGCCGTCACGCTGCTCGATCCCGAGGCGTCCATGCTGCGCATGATCGCCGGGGCCGGCATCGTCTCGGTCTATGCGGCGCTGACCGCCAGCGAACTCTGGACCGAACGGCGCAAGAGCCTGCAACGGCGCTGGCCGGCCTTCGTGATGCCGGTGATGCATGGCTGCGTGCTGATGCTGCCGATCCTGATCGGCAGCTTCCTGCGTCCTCACGATGCCGGATTCTCGTCGAGCATCTGGGTCACCGTGTTCGCCGTCGAGCTCATCCTCTATGCCGTCGGCACCGTGTTCGTGATCTTCATGCTGGTGTCCGAGCGCACGGTGACCGCGCACCGGACCGCCGCGTCGACCGATCCGCTGACCGGCATGCTGAACCGGCGCGGTTTCTCCGAGGCCTGTTCGCGCGTGATCGATCGCGAGGCTAAGGCGGGGCGTCCCGTCACCGTGATGATCTTCGACATCGACCACTTCAAGTCGATCAACGACCGCTTCGGCCATCCCGCCGGCGACGAGATGCTGAAGCTGTTCTCGACCGTCGTCGTCAGCAATTTGCGCATCACCGACCTGTCGGGCCGCATCGGCGGCGAGGAATTCGCAGCGCTCCTGCCGTGTTCGCTGGAGGAGGGCGTCCTGGTCGCCGAGCGTGTACGCGAGGCGTTCGAGACCTCCGGCGTCGTGGTCGACGAGGGCCCGGTCGACACCACCGTCAGCATCGGCGTCGCCGGCGGTCCGGCCGGCACCGAGCTCGAGGTGCTGCTGGCCTCGGCAGATACCGCGCTCTACCAGGCCAAGCGCGGCGGCCGTAACCGCGTCGAGGCCGCGGAGGAGCTGCCGTTGTCGCTGGAGAACTGGCGCCGACAGAGCGCCGCGCGGATCGGCGCGCAGCAGGTGCGGCCGGCCACCGCCTGAGACGCAAGGCGGCATCCGCGGTAATGCTCTGTTTACCATTCGATCCCTACCATTGCGGTCATGGAATCGATCCGTCGACAGAACCCGCAAGCCGCCCTGATGTCGCTCGAAGCCGCCGCGGCCTCGGCCCGCAGCGGTTTCGCCTGTCTGTTCTCGACTGCGGACGAATATGAGAGCGCTCTGATCAACGAACGCCGCGCGCAGGGGCGCTACACGCAAAGCCGCCGCAGTACCTGGCCGCTCGCGCTGTTCGTCGGCTGCGCCCTCATCGTGGCGGGCACGGTCCTGCTGCTGGTCTGAGAGACCTGCATTTTTGAGCCGACCAGGGCGCCGTTTCGGCGCCTTTTTCTTTGCCGTTGGCTGCGCTAGACAGGCCCATCGAACAAAAACGGGTGGAAACCGATGATCACCGAGATTGCGCAAATCGACGTCAAGCCGGGCAGCGAGAAGGACTTTGAAGCCGCCGTCGCCAAGGCCAAGGCCGCTTTCGGCCGCTCCAAGGGCTTTCACGGCTTCGAGCTGCACAAATCGATCGAGAAGCCGCAGCGCTACCGGCTGATGGTGAAATGGGCGACGCTGGAGAACCACACCGTCGATTTCCGCGGCTCGGAGAATTTCACCGAATGGCGCGGTCTCGTCGGCCAGTATTTTGCCTCGCCTCCGGAGGTCGAGCACACCGAGACCGTGCTGACGACCTGATCGGCATCAGGCCGCTAGGCCGCCTCCGCCAGAGCCGGCGTCTCATACGTCTTGAAATGGTCGATCATCACCTTGGCGATGGCGACCAGGGGCAGCGCCAGCGCCAAGCCCCAGATTCCGAACACGACGCCGAGCACGATCTGGAACGCGAACAGCGTGGCCGGCGGGATGTCCAGCGCCTGCCGCTGCAGGATCGGCGTCAGCACGTAGCTCTCCATGGCGTGCACGCCCATGAAGAGCAGGAAGGCCGACAGCGCCGGGATCCAGCCCGAGGCGAGGCTCGCCAGCACCACGATGACGCCGGCGATGATGGCCCCGACCGTTGGAATGAAGGCGAGCAGGCCGGCCTGAATCCCCAGGATGAACGCGCCGGGAATGCCGATGAGGGCGAGCCCGATCCAGGTCACCATACCGACCGCGAGCATCACGATGATCTGGGCGATCAGCCAGCGCTCCAGCGTCTCGCTGATGCGGTCGATGATGAGAGTGACGCGGGTGCGATGCCTGGCCGGCGCCAGGTACAGCAGGCCGTCATGATAGGCGGCGGGCTGAGCGGCGAAGGCGAAGCCCAGGAACAGCACGATGAAGATGTTGCCGACACCGTGGATGGTGCCGAGCAGCACCTTGAAGGTCTGGCTCACGATCGCGCCGCCGCTGGAGGCCAGCGCGCCGGCGCTCGGCAAGGGGCCGCGCGAGGGCGCTGCCGGTGCGGGCGCCGCCTCCGAGGACGCCGTGCTCGCGGTGTCGGCGGCACCGTTGCCGAGATCGAAGAAGCTGGTGTCGATGCCGTGGCTGTCGAGGAAGGACCTGACATTGGCGAGCTGCGACTTCAGGGTCTTGCTCAGCAACGACGCCTGCTCGGCAATGGTGGCGCCGCCGAGATAGGCGATGCCGACGAGCATCAAAGCGAGCGTGATGCAGACGATCGCGAGCCGCACCGCATGCGGCAGGGGCACGCGGCGGCCGAGCGCGATCGTCAGCGCGTTGAGGCCGAGACCGAGCAGCATGCCGGTGAAGATCAGCAGCACCGTGGCGGCAAAATACCAGGTGAAGGCGAGCAGCGCGGTGAACAGCACCACACCGATGCCGCCGACCGAGATCGCCCAAGCCTGATCTCGAGCGAGGTCGCCACGGGTGGGGGAGCGTTCATCTTTGGGAATGGTCACATCGGGTCCTTTTCAGCGCGGTGCGCGCCGCACTCTCTCGACAAACGCGCCCGTGATCAAGACCGCGTCTACGCGCTGGTTTGACGCCGGCGCGGCGGCGGTGCAGAGCGGTGAGGACAGAACAATGGGGGCGGTTTGAGCTTCATCAGCAAATGGGCCGGTCTGCTCGGGCTGCTGGCCGTGCTCGTGGTCGGCGACCAGATCCGGATCAACCGGCCGGGCCACAAATTTCGCCTCACGGTCGAGGTGACGACCCCCGACGGGATCAAGACCGGGTCCGGCATTCTGGCGGTCGTGCCCGACCGCAACTATAACCGCGGCGGCCGCACCACGACGCGCGGGGAGGCGGTGTTCGTCGATCTCGGCCAAAATCGCGGCAAAGGCGGGAATCTGGTGGCGTTGCTGGCGCACCGGCAGGACGCCAAGCTGGACTTCGACGACATCAACTATGTCGCGCTCCGCGCCTATGGCGCCGCGCGCGGCAACCGCGTCTCGTTCAACGATATCCAGCGTCAGACCGGCGTCGTCCCGGTGCAGGCAGACCTCATTCCCGTGCTCGTAAGCCTTGGCGATCCCAATGATCCCAAGACCGCACGGCTTGTCGCTGCCGACCATGCCGAGGCGGTTCTAGGCGAGGGCTACGCGCTCCGGGGGCTCACGGTCGAAATCGTGCCCAACGGGTTTTGGCCGATTGATTTCGGCGGGGTGCTGGGAAACCCCGTGACGCGCGGAATCGAGGCGAAACTGCCCTGGCTGGCCGCGCCGGGCGATGCGGCGGCGACCGCATTGGAGGCCGCCGGCCTGCCTGCCGGAGGCGAGGCCCGGGAGGCATTTGCGCGAAAATAGCATTGCCGTCCCGCGTACCCTTCTGTTGAATTTGTTCCATTCGAGAGGCATGTTTGGGGAATCTTCTTTCGGAGAGGCGCGGAACGGCAGATGAGAAAGCCGGTCGTCGGCGTGATCGGGAATTCCCATCGCGTCGAAAATCGATTTCAGGTCCAGATGGTCGGCGAGCGCAATTTGCGCGCGGTGGCCGAGGTTTCCGGCGGCTTGCCGGTGATGTTCGCGGGCTCCCCCGACATCACCGATATCGGCGCGCTGCTCGACGTGGTCGACGGGATCGTGCTCACCGGCGCCCGCGCCAATGTCCATCCGACCCGCTTCAATGTCGACCCGTGCGAGCGGCACGAGCCGTACGACATCCATCGCGACGAGGTCGCGCTGGCGCTTTCGGTCGCCTGTGTCGCCCGCGGGGTGCCGCTGTTCGGCATCTGCCGCGGCCTCCAGGAGATGAACGTCGCCTTCGGTGGCTCGCTGCATCCTGAAATCCGCGAGATTCCCGGTCGCATGAACCATCGCATGCCCCGGCTCGAGAACGGCGAGATCCACCCCGATCCGACGGTGGTGTTCGCCGACCGTCATGACGTCGACCTGACGCCGGGCGGGGCGTTCGCACGACTGCTCGGCTGCGAGAAGATCCGGGTCAATTCGCTGCACGGGCAGGGCATATTGGAGCCCGGCAAGCGCGTGCTGATCGAGGGCGTCGCCGAGGACGGTACCATCGAGGCGATCCGCATCGCGGAAGCTCCGGCCTTTGCGCTCGGCGTGCAATGGCACGCCGAATACGATCCCCAGCACAATCCCATCAACCGCAAGCTGTTCGAAGCCTTTGGCGAGGCCATGGTCGCGCGGCAGAAGGCGGCTGCGTAACTCGCGCTCGTGTCCCGGACGCGCTGCAGCGCTCTTGCGCTGCTGCGCAGAGCCGGGACCCAGCAGGCCGCACTCTCTGAAGGATGGGCCCCGGCTCTGCAGCGCACCACCCCGGACGATGCTTCGCATCGGCCGGGCCGCTGCGCTGCGTCCGGGGCACGAGAGCGCGGGTGTGGCGCTCGCAATGACGGAGCAAGGTGCACAGTCGGCGTTCTCCAATTCCCACTTCAACTCGCAGACACGCCTTCGCGATCTCGCGGCGCGTTTCGCCCGAGGCTTGCTGTCGCTCGGCG
>NZ_JXDL01000001.1:1149642-1156919 GCF_001590795.1 Bradyrhizobium sp. AT1 | reverse complement strand
AACGAGACCGCTGTGACCGCGCCGTGTCGTATGCACGTTGCGTGAGACTCACGGTTGCCCGCCCTGTCGCCACACATCCGCGCCGGCGCTACCGCGTCCACCGCACCCCGACCCGCATCTCGTGACGATCGCGAAGCGCCCCTCTGGCAAGGGCCGGGATGAGTGGTACATGCCATAAATCCGAAATTCGGGAAAGTGGAATATTTTTGCGGGCAGGGCTTGACCAGGTGTTTTGCCCGACGCCTCGCGAGCGGCTTCGGTCGGTTGGGCGCTGGCGACGTCACCCTTCCTCGATCCAGATTCCCGCATCGCTCAGGGCGCTCAGGATGTCCTCGACGTCCTCGGGCTCCATCCCGGTGCCACACAGTTCATTCAATTCATCGAAGGTGAGCCTGCCGTTTCGTTCACCGATTTCGATGGCCCGTCGGATGATGTCCGGAACCTTCATGGTCTCTCCTCTGATAGCCTCTACCCTATGGTTGGAGAGTCGGATCACCGAACGTCAGATGCTCTTGGCCGAACTGGCCTGGCGCGCTAACTTTCTCGCTGATATCCAAATTTGGAATGATACCGTCATGAAGCGCAGACTAACCGTCACGGTTCTTCTTCTGCTTGCGTCCTCGTCATTCGCGCAAAGCACGCCGCCGCAGGAAGGGCCGATCACCTGCGCTGCGCCAATTGCCCCTGACGATACCGAGCGGAGCCTGAAGCAGCGCTACGGCAAGGACGCCGTCGTGCAAAATCTGCCGGGCGCCGAAGGCGAGACGTACAAGGGCGTCGTGCTGTTCCCGAAGGCGAGGGACCGCCGCATCGAGATCGCCTTCACCGACGACAAGGCCGGGCGCGCCTCCGGCTTGACCTTGCGCGACGCAGGCAAGACCAGTCTCTGGAATGTCGCCGGCGTCACGATCGGATCCGGTCTCGCCGACGTGCAGAAGGCCAACGGCAAGCCGTTCCTCGTCAGCGGCTTCGAATGGGACTATGGCGGCTTCGTCACCGACTGGAAGGGCGGCGCGCTGGGCCGGCCGCTGCAAGGCGGCTGCCGGGTCACGATCCGCTTCGGCGGCAAGACCGGTGCGCCGAGGTCGCTGTCAGGTGACGGCGTGAAGGCGGCGTCGGACAACGCGGCGCTCGTGAAATGGGCCCCTGTCGTGACCGAGATCGGCGTGAATTTTCCGGACAAGTGACGAGTTAAACCAATCAGTAGGAATTGGTCCGGCCCGGTTTTTGCGGATCTGATTTGTTCTTTGAGAACGAAGCGGAGTCAGATGCAGAACGAAGGCCGACGGAAATGATCCGCAAGAATTGATCCTACGCCATCCGCTCCATCCGCCGTGCGCGATAGGCCTGCGGGGACATCAGGGTCAGCTTCCGGAACGCCTTGCGAAAGCTGCTTTCGTCCTCATAGCCGGTCGTGCGCGCGATGGTCTTGACCGGCTGCGTCGTCGTCTCCAGCAGCGTGCGCGCGTGCTCGACGCGGCGGCGCATGATGAAGGCTTGCGGCGGCTCGTGCGTGAGCTCCTGAAACTTCCGGTTCAGCGTGCGCTCGCTGAGGCCGAGCGCGCCGGCAAGGCGCTTGACGGTCATCGGAGCCTTGCCGGTGCGGCGAACCAGCAGGTCCGCCCTGGTCAGCAGCGGGTCCTGCGAGAGCAGATAGCCGACCGGCATGAAGATCGACTGGGTGCGCTGGGCCGTGTCGATGACGACGTAGTCCGCGCATAGTTTTGCGATTTCCTTGCCCTCGACCATCTCGATCAGCCTGAGCAGGAGATCGACCCACGACATCGGGCCGGCCGCGCAGACGATGCGGTCTGCAACCGTGATGACGGCGTCGGCGGCGAGGTCGATGGTGGGGTGACGCTGCCGCAATTCGCCTTGCAGCCACCAGGTGATGGTGGCGCGGCGGTGGTCGAGCAGCCCGGCGCCGGCCAGCAGGAACACGCCGCTGCAGAATGCGCCGATCAGCCGGCCGTTCGCGTGCTGCTGCCGCAGCCAGGCGCCGGCCCGGGCATATTGCGGTTGCAGCCGCTCCGCCGTGACGTGATCGACGAGATTGCCGGGGACGAGGATCGCATCGAAGCGCATGCGCCGCCCGATCGAGCCATCGACCGCAATCATCTGGCCGCCGCCGGCACGCACCGCTCTGCCGTCGAGCGAGAGCGTCTGCCAGCTGAAGCGGGGTTTTGCGCCGCTCTGCTGCATGACGTGATTGGCGAGCGACAGGATGTCGGCGACGCCGGCGATCGCCGAATGCATGCAGCCTTCCACGGCCAGAATTGCAAGCTTCATGAGACCTCCAGATGGGACGCCTCGATCCTATCCGATCGGCGCGCGGCGATGTGGCGGAAATTGCCCGATCTCTGTCTTATCCGCCACTGCCGTTTTGGACGCGTCCGGGCCAGTTTCTCACCGTCGTCATCGACATGATTGGAGAAAAGACATGCCTTACGTCACCATTTCCACCGTCCGCGGCATCCTAGATGCCGCGCAGAAGAAGCAGCTGCTCGAACGCGTCACCGACCTCCTGGTCGAGGTCGAGGGGCAGGGCAGTGCGGACTTCCGCCGCAACGTCTGGGTCCGGATCGAGGAGCAGGAGCCCACGCATTGGTCGCTCGGCGGCATGCAGCCGACAGCTGAGATCATCGCCGGCACGTTCGGTGCGATCGGGGCGGACGGACTGCGGCTTGCGCGGCCGAAGCCGTAATTGCCTGGGCGGGTGGGGCGGAGCGGGACGCATCTCGACACGGCCGGCGAGATGATGTCTGGCAAGGACCTTACCCGCCCTACGTGTGCCGCCCATCTTCGGCCCCATTGCGCGGTTTCGAATAGCCGGCCGGGGACAGCAGGAGGATATTCGATGATCAGCGACGCCGCCACATCAGCACCTCACCGACCTGGCCGGATATCGGGACTTGCCATTCCACTGCTGGCCTTCGCGCTCTGGTCCGGCTGCATCGGCGCGGCGGCGCAGGCTGCCGAGCCGGGCAAGGATGCTCCGGCTGGCGGTCTGCCGCGCATACTCGTGCTTGCGACGGGAGGCACCATCGCAGGCCAGGCCGACGCGCGCGCGACCGGCGCCTACAAGTCCGGGCAGATTACGGGCGAGCAGCTGATGCAGTCGGTCCCGGGCCTCGACAAGTTGGCGAAGCTGAACGCCGAGCAGATATCGTCGATCGGCTCCCAGGACATGAACGACAAGGTCTGGTTCGCGCTCGCCCGGCGCATCCAGGACGCCTTCGACAAGAACGAAGCCGATGGCGTCGTCATCACCCATGGCACCGATACGCTCGAGGAGACCGCGTTCTTCCTCGACAACCTGGTGCGCGGCGACAAGCCGGTGGTGATCGTCGGTTCGATGCGGCCGGCGACGGCCGTCAGCGCGGACGGTCCCGGCAATCTCTACGAGGCGGTGCAGGTGGCGGCCGACCCGCGCGCACGCGGACGCGGCGTCATGGCGGTGCTGAACGACAAGATCCAGGGTGCGCGCTCGGTGACGAAGACCAACACGACCAGCATCGAGACGTTCGGCTCGCCCAATGACGGGCCGATCGGCTATGTCGACACCGCCGGCGGCATCCGGTTCATGACGCAAGGGAGCGGCTTCAGGCGCGCGACCTACCAGCTGCCGGCGGGCGAGCAATTGCCACGGGTCGAGATCGTCTATTCCCACGCCAACATGGACGCCGTTCCGATCGAGGACGCCATCGCGCACGGCGCCAAGGGCATCGTTCTCGCCGGCGTCGGCGACGGCAACACGTCGAAGCCGGCGCTCGATGCGCTGGAAGCTGCGGCCAAGAAGGGCATCATGGTCGTGCGCTCCACGCGGGTCCGATCCGGCTTCGTCACCCGCAACGTCGAGGTCGACGACGACAAGAACGGGTTTGTCGTCTCCGAGGATCTCAATCCGCAGAAGGCGCGCGTCCTCGCGCAGCTGTTGATCGCGAGCGGCGTGACCGCGCCGGCCGAGCTGCAGAAGGCGTTCACCGCGACGTGGTAGCGTTCTTGTAGGATGGGTTGGCCGAAGGCGTAACCCACCACTGTTCGCATCCGCAGAGACAGAAGAGGTGGGTTACGCCCCGCAGATGCGCTTCGCACATCTGCAGTGCTAACCCACCCTACGAAGCTCCAATACGACCCTCCCAAAGCGAAAAGGCGCCCCTCGCGGAGCGCCTTTTGCCTGTTTGATACGGTTCGGGCCGCTTAGCCCGAATAGTACATTTCGAACTCGACCGGGTGCGGGGTCATTTCGAAGCGGGCGACTTCGGTCATCTTCAGTTCGATATAGGCGTCGATGAAGTCGTCGTCGAACACGCCGCCGGCCTTGAGGAAGCCGCGGTCCTTGTCGAGGTTTTCCAGCGCCTCGCGCAAGCTGCCGCAGACCGTCGGAATCTGCTTCAGCTCTTCCTTCGGCAGGTCATAGAGGTCCTTGTCCATCGCCGGACCCGGATCGATCTTGTTCTTGATGCCGTCGAGGCCGGCCATCAGCATCGCGGCGAAGCCGAGATAGGGATTGGCCATCGGATCGGGGAAGCGGACCTCGACGCGCTTGGCCTTCGGCGAAGCGGTGTAGGGGATACGGCAGGAGGCCGAGCGGTTGCGCGCGGAATAGGCGAGCAACACGGGGGCCTCGTAGCCCGGGACCAGACGCTTGTAGGAGTTGGTCGAGGGGTTGGTGAAGGCGTTGATCGCCTTGGCGTGCTTGATGATGCCGCCGATGTAGTGCAGGCAGGTCTCCGACAGGTCGGCATATTTGTTGCCGGCGAACACCGGCTTGCCGTCCTTCCAGATCGACTGGTGCACGTGCATGCCCGAGCCGTTGTCGCCGAAGATCGGCTTCGGCATGAAGGTGGCGGTCTTGCCGTAGATGTGCGCGACCTGGTGGATGCAGTACTTGTAGATCTGCATGTGGTCGGCCATCAGCGTCAGCGTGTCGAACTTCATGCCGAGCTCATGCTGGGCGGAAGCGACCTCGTGATGGTGCTTCTCGACCTTGACGCCCATCTTGGCCATGGCGCCGAGCATTTCGGAACGCATGTCCTGCACCGAATCCTGCGGCGGGACGGGGAAGTAGCCGCCCTTGGTGCGGATGCGGTGGCCGAGATTGCCGCCTTCATATTCGGTGTCGGAATTGGTCGGCAGCTCCGAGGAGTCGAGCCGGAAACCGGTCTTGTAGGGTTCGGCCGAATAGCGCACGTCGTCGAACACGAAGAACTCGGCTTCGGGACCGACGAACACGCTGTCGCCCACGCCCATCGACTTCACCATGGCCTCGGCCTTCTTGGCGATGCCGCGGGGGTCGCGGTTGTAGGGCTCGCCGGTGGTCGGCTCGAGCACGTCGCAGGTGATGACCATGGTGGTCTCGGCGAAGAACGGGTCGATCGTCGCGGTGACCGGGTCGGGCATCAGGCACATGTCGGACTCGTTGATCGCTTTCCAGCCGGCGATCGAGGAGCCGTCGAACATCGTGCCTTCGGCGAAGATGTCATCGTCGATCATGCTGACGTCGAACGTCACATGCTGCCACTTGCCGCGCGGATCGGTGAAGCGCAGGTCGACGTACTTGACGTCGTTGTCCTTGATCGATTTCAGGACGTCTTTGGCGGTCTTCATGCATACCCCTTTTGGCTCTGCGGGTCGGTTTCCAGATGAGCAAAATTATTCTCGCTCGGGCGAGTTTTGCGCGACCGCACAAACGAAATCAGGCCGCCGAAGCAGCCTTCATTCTAGTCGGAGTGTCGCAAAATTCGGGATAGCACCCGGCTCAGATAGCGTCCAGCCCGGATTCGCCGGTTCGGATGCGGATCGCCTCTTCGATGTTGGAGACGAAGATCTTACCGTCGCCGATGCGGCCGGTTTGCGCGGCGCGGCGGATCGCGTCGATGGCGCGCTCGACCAGATCGTCGCCGATCACGATCTCGATCTTCACCTTGGGCAGGAAATCGACGATGTATTCTGCGCCGCGATAGAGCTCGGCGTGGCCCTTCTGCCGGCCAAAGCCCTTGGCTTCGGTCACGGTGATGCCCTGAAGGCCGACTTCCTGAAGCGCTTCCTTCACCTCGTCGAGCTTGAATGGCTTGATGATGGCTTCGATTTTCTTCACTGCGCGCCTCCCGGCCTTTTCAATCAAATAGCAACGTCGTCGTCAGGATGCGCTTTTCTTAACGCACGATCTTGTCTTCGCTAAGCCGGGATTCCTGACCTGTCCGGCAACAACGGCCGGCGACACCCTGATAAAGGCCAGTGAGCACGACGAACCGAAGCGGCTTCCTCGAAAGCAGGGTCTATGCCAAGTTGCAAATGCCCTGATTATTGGAACGTTATCAGCCTTTTAACTGGCAACTCTGAGTGTGGCGCCGACCTGCACAAAATACCGAAGACTACGAAATAGGCAAACGGTTCAATATGTGTGCAGAGCATTGGTTCCTGGCGTCGGATCGGCGGGGGAGCTGCCTGTTGAAAAGGCGATTGTACTAGGGAAGTGGCATGGAAGTTCTGACCAACGCCGAAATGCAGCGGGCTGACCAGCTCGCCATCGCGGCCGGCACGCCGGGTTTCAAGCTGATGCTGAGCGCGGGGCAGGCGGTCGCGGAGGCCGCCCATGCGCTGGTGGAGGAGGGGCCGATCCTGATCGTGGCCGGGCCCGGCAACAATGGCGGTGACGGTTTTGTCGCAGCCGCCGAGCTCGCCGCGCAAGGGCGCGAGGTCTCGGTGATCGCGATGTGCGAGCGCGACCAGCTCCAGGGCGATGCGGCCTCCGCCGCGCGCGGCTGGAAGCATCCGCTGCTGCCGTTCAATCCGCAGGCGATCGGACGGCCCGCGCTGATCGTCGATGCGCTGTTCGGCGCCGGCCTCAGCCGTCCCGTCGACGGCGAGGCGCACGCCATGATCGAGGCGATCAATGCCAACGGTGCGCCAGTGCTCGCGGTCGATCTGCCGAGCGGCATCAACGGCACCAGCGCGGCGGTGATGGGCGCGGCGGTGAACGCTACCGAGACCGTGACCTTCTTCCGCAAGAAGCCGGCGCATTTGCTGCTGCCGGGCCGGATGCATTGCGGCCGGGTGCGCGTCGCCGACATCGGCATCGACGCGCAGGTGCTGGACGAGATCGCGCCGCAGACCTTCGAGAATGATCCGGATGCCTGGGGCGCCGCGTTCCCGGTGCCGCGCATCGACGGCCACAAATACGCGCGCGGCCATGTGCTGGCGGTCTCCGGCGATGCGGCCGCCACCGGCGCGGCGCGGCTTGCCGCCCGCGGCGCGTTGCGGGCGGGTGCGGG
>NZ_JXDL01000001.1:1064588-1148862 GCF_001590795.1 Bradyrhizobium sp. AT1 | reverse complement strand
GGGCGCGCTGACGGCGGTGATGGTTCGGCCCGTCGATACCGCGGTCGAGTTCGGCGAGCTGCTCGGCGACAAGCGCTACGGCACCTGCATCATCGGCCCCGGCGCGGGCGTCGGTGAGCGCACCTGCGATCTCGTCCACACCGCGCTGGGCGCGCAGCGGCATCTGGTGCTCGATGCCGATGCGCTCACGAGCTTTGCCGCCAGGCCCGAGCGGCTGTTCGAATCGATCAAGTCCTCAGGTGACAAGGCGGTGGTGCTGACCCCGCACGAGGGCGAGTTTCCGCGCCTGTTCTCCGATCTCAGCAACAAGTTCCCGGGCCGTTCCAAGCTCGAGCGCGTGCGCACCGCCGCCGAGCGTTGCGGTGCCGTCGTGCTGCTGAAGGGGCCGGACACCACGATCGCGGCCCCCGACGGCCGCGCCACCATCGCCGCCAACGCGCCGCCCTGGCTCGCCACCGCCGGTGCCGGCGATGTCTTGTCCGGGATTATCGCAGGCCTGCTGGCGCAGGGCGTGCCGGCCTTCGAAGCCGCCAGCATCGGCGTGTGGATGCACGGCGAGGCGGCGCGCGAGGCGGGGCCGGGCCTGATCGCGGAAGACCTCACCGAGACGCTGCCCGCGGTGCACCGCCGGATCTACGACGCGCTGGGGGTGGAGTACTAGTGCTTCGGCAGCTCGCGCTCGCCGATATGGACGCGGCGGCGCAGATCCATCGGATTGCGTTCGACTTCGCGATGCCATGGCTCGCCGGGCTGCACACGCCGGATGAGGACCGCTGGTTCTACCGCGAGCGTGTGTTCCTGACGTGCCAAGTGTGGGGCCGCTTCGACGGTGGCGAACTGATCGGGATCATCGCGTTCCGCGAGGGGTGGATTGAGCAGCTCTACGTGCTCCCTACAGTCCAGGGCCGCGGTGCCGGCACCGAGCTCCTCGACATCGCGAAGGACGCCGGCGAACGGCTGGAGCTCTGGACCTTCCAGCGCAATACGCCGGCGCGGCGCTTCTACGAGGCGCGTGGGTTCGTGCAGGTGGAGCAAACCGAAGGGGCGAGGAACGAGGAGCGGGAGCCCGACGTCCGCTACCTCTGGACCCGTGGGCCACTTGATCCGCGGTCGATAGTAGTTTAAAAACTACACGTGGTTGAGCTCAAGCAAACCGAGACGTTTCGAAAGTGGCGATCGCGTCTCCGGGATCAGCGAGCCAGAGCGTTGATTTCCTCGCGCCTGGATCGGTTGGCTTAGGGACACCCCGGAGACGTCGAGCCCGTAGGCGATGGAATAAGCGAATTGCGTATCCATTATGGGCCCGGCTACCGCGTCTATTTTCAGAAGCGGGGCAATACGATCATCGTGTTGCTGTGCGGTGGCGATAAGAGCACGCAGGCGAAAGACATCAAGGCGGCAAAGCCTTGCCGCCATGTGGAGCAAATGACATGGCCGAGAAGCTGACGACTTATGATCCGGCCGAGGACCTTCAGTCCGACGAGGCGATTGCCGTCTTCATGGAGGAGGCGTTCAAGACGGAGGATGCGGCCTATATCGCACATGCGCTTGGCGTCGTCGCCCGTGCCAAAGGCATGACGCAGATCGCCAAGGATACCGGCCTGTCACGCGAGCAACTCTATCGCTCGTTCAGCACCAACGGCAATCCGACGCTCAAGACGACGATCGCGGTGATGAAGGCGCTGG
This sequence comes from Bradyrhizobium sp. AT1, assembly GCF_001590795.1. Lineage (GTDB taxonomy): Bacteria > Pseudomonadota > Alphaproteobacteria > Rhizobiales > Xanthobacteraceae > Bradyrhizobium. The sequence goes on along the minus strand of NZ_JXDL01000001.1, from coordinate 1,147,176 downwards.
GAATCGAGCTTACGGCCAAGCCGCACGTCTAGCTGCGTGTATCACTCCACCCCGTACCAGCGCACCAGCCGCGGCGCGGCCCAGTCTGTGGCGACGGATTCGAGCAGCCAGCGTCCGGGAGAGGCCGCGGCGAAGGCGATGCGCTGGGTCTGGCCGGGCTCGATCGCGAGCGTGTCGAGCCAGTAGGGCTTCCAGCCGTCATCGAGCTTGTCGAGCAGGCGGAAGGGTTGGCCGTGCAGGTGGAACACGGTTGTTGCGGGAGCAGCGTTTTTGAGGGCCAGCACGACGGTGCGGCCGGGCCTGGCGCGGAAGGCGGGCGCTGAGGCGGTCGAGAAGCCTGCCGGCCGTACCCAGCCGGCCTCTGTTGCGCCGAGCGCGACATCGAACCGCAGGGCGCCTCTCAGGTCGAGCTTCTCGGGCAGGTCGTTCGGAGGCAGCGGCTGCGCCGGCAACAGGGGCACGCGCCGCTCCAGCTGGCCGGATATCTTCAAGCTGCCGACCTGCCGGGAGGCCTTGCCGTCATGCAGCAGCAATGCGGCCGATGTGGCCGCATCCACGAAGGCGTCGGCACGGCCACCGGGCGCCAGCACCAGGGCGCCATTGCGCGCCGAAAACGGTTCGGCCGGCTGGCCGTCCAGCGCCATGACGCGGACGTCATGGCTTTCCAATTTGATTGCCAGAACAGTACGTTGGGAGCCGTTGATAAAGCGCAGGCGCAACCGCTCCCCAACTGCGGCTGAGAGTTCGAATGAACTCTGCCCGTTGATCGTATAGAGCGGCGTCGCGTCCTTCGCCTCCTGGCCCGGCGGGATCGCGGTGCCGTCGGGGCGCAGACGCCATTCCTCGATCAGCAGCACCTCGTCACGATCGACCGCGACCCCGGCGGTTTCGGCAGCGATGATCGGGAGCGGGCGCGCCGGTTGCTTCAAGCCATCCTCGAACAGGCGGAAGTCGGCCAGCAGGGTCCCTGCGTTGAGTATTGAAATAATTGATGTTTCAACCGCGTTGGGCGGCGCAGGCGCGCGCCCCCGGAGCGGGTCGGCCGGTGCCCCGCCGCTCAGGCCGTACCAGACTGGCGCAAGCGGCACAGGCAGATCGTTCCGAAACACCAGCTCGCAGCGGTCACCGCGCTTGAGACGGACGTCACGCACATGGCTTACGGCGGCCAGCTCCCAGATTGGTGTAGGCGGCTGGCCCGGCCTCAAAGCCAGCGTCGCCGGCCTGGCCTGAAGGGCGAGCTGGGCCGTCACCGGCGGGCCCGCGCCTGCCGCGATCAGCCCGGCCGCCGAGGCGCCAAGCCCGGCCAAAAGCTCGCGTCTGGTCGGGTGGAATATCCCAGATTTCATGCCTCGATCCGGACCACGCCGCGCTGGATAAGTCCAGCCGCAGCGCCTACTTGAAGCCTGCCGCCATCGGGCCATTTTTTTGCTGCGAACAGTCAGGCGCATGTTATAAGCCCGGCCGCCCGCGGCATCGCGGCCGGTCTTGATGCAACTTCACGCGGGCGTGGCGGAACTGGTAGACGCGCTGGATTTAGGTTCCAGTGACGAAAGTTGTGGGGGTTCGAGTCCCTCCGCCCGCACCAAGCGCTTATCGCGTTTGCACGGATTACGAGACCTGCTTTCGCGCGGATGTTTGTCCGCCGGGAGCCGGTCCGATTGAAGCACCGGCGTTGAGGCGTTTGCCTCGCGCCGGATCGATTAATGACAGCGTCCCGACGCATGCGCGCCGGGACCGAAGAGAAGAAGATTGGACGCCATGCAGGTCACAGAGACCCTCTCGGAAGGTTTGAAGCACGAGTTCAAGATCAGCGTCCCTGCGTCGGATCTCGACGCCAAGGCCGGTGCCAAGCTCGTTGACCTCAAGGACAAGGTCCGCATCAACGGCTTCCGTCCCGGCAAGGTGCCGGTCGCTCACCTGAAGAAGGTCTACGGCCGCTCGGTGATGGCCGAGACCATCGACCAGACCATCCGCGACACCAACACGCAGCTGTTCTCCGAGCGCGGCTTCCGCCTTGCGACCGAGCCGAAGATCACCATGCCGAGCGAGCAGGCCGAGGTCGAGGAGCTCCTCAGCGGCAAGACCGATCTGACCTACACGGTCGCGATCGAGGTGGTTCCCGCGATTGCGCTCGCCGACTTCAAGACCTTCGAAGTCGAGAAGCCCGTCGCCGACGTCACCGACGCCGACGTCGATGAGGCCATCAAGCGCATCGCCGATACCAACCGTACCTTTGCCGACAAGGGCGAGGGCGCCAAGGCCGCCTCGGGTGACCGCGTCACCATCAACTTCAAGGGCAGCATCAACGGCGAGGTCTTCGAGGGCGGCACCGGCGAGGGCATCCAGGTCGCCATCGGCTCCAACACCTTCATTCCCGGCTTCGAGGAGCAACTGATCGGCATCGGCGCGGGCGAGACGCGCACGCTGAAAGTGTCGTTCCCGAAGAACTACATGAACGAGAAGCTCGCCGGCCAGCCCGCCGAGTTCGAGACCACCGCGACGCTGATCGAGGCGCCGCAGGATCTCGCGATCGACGACGAGTTCGCCAAGACGCTCGGCCTCGAATCGCTGGACAAGCTGAAGGAAGCCGCGCGCGAGCGCCTGGTTGCCGAGTTTGCCGGCGCGACGCGCCAGCGCGTCAAGCGCGCGCTGCTCGACCGCCTCGACGAAGCGCACCGCTTCGAGGCGCCGCCCTCGCTGGTCGATGAAGAGTTCAATCTGATGTGGAACTCGGTCAAGGCCGAGATGGATTCCGCCGGCAAGACCTTCGCCGACGAGGACACCACCGAGGACAAGGCCAAGGAAGAGTACCGCAAGATCGCCGACCGCCGCGTGCGGCTCGGCCTCGTGCTCTCCGAGATCGGCGAGAAGAACAAGATCACCGTGACCGACGACGAGGTCGGCCGCGCTGTGATCGAGCGCGCGCGCTCGATGCCCGGCCGCGAGAAGGAAGTCTGGGACTATTACCGCAGCAACGCCCAGGCGCTGGCCCAGCTTCGCGCACCGATCTATGAGGACAAGGTCGTCGACTTCATCCTCGAGCTCGCCAAAGTGACCGAGAAGAAGGTCTCGCGCGAGGACCTCTACAAGGACGACGATGCGGAAAAGACCGCGGCCTGAAGGGTTTGACGAAGTCGTCTATTAAGGATGATCGGCAAAGAGGCCCAGCTAGCCAGATGGCCGGCTGGGCCTCTTTGTGCGAATCAGCTTCAACTGCCCGACGGATTAAGCCTTAATGCGCTCCGCACTTGTCAGAAGCGAATTGGGCTATATCTGTCGGTACGCCTTCTGCTTCTTACCCAAGTTCCTGCATCACAGGACGTCCATTCGCCCTTCCGGCAAATCCAGCCAAACTGGCCAGCCTGCCCGGCGATGTCCGTCTCCGAAAACCCTAGGTGACTCATGCGCGATCCGGTTGAAACCTACATGAACCTCGTGCCCATGGTGGTCGAGCAGACCAACCGTGGCGAGCGCGCCTACGACATCTTCTCGCGCCTCCTGAAGGAACGCATCATCTTCCTGACCGGGCCGGTCGAGGATGGTATGTCGACGCTGGTCGTCGCCCAGCTCTTGTTCCTCGAGGCGGAAAATCCGAAGAAGGAAATCTCGATGTACATCAACTCGCCGGGCGGCGTGGTGACGTCGGGGCTTGCGATCTACGACACCATGCAGTTCATCCGCCCGCCGGTCTCGACGCTGTGCACGGGGCAGGCCGCCTCGATGGGCTCGCTGCTGCTCGCCGCCGGCGAGAAAGACATGCGCTTCTCGCTGCCGAACGCGCGCATCATGGTGCACCAGCCCTCCGGCGGCTTCCAGGGCCAGGCCACCGACATCATGCTGCACGCCCAGGAAATCCTGAACCTGAAGAAGCGGCTCAACGAGATCTACGTCAAGCACACCGGCCAGACCTACAAGGCGATCGAGGACGCGCTGGAGCGCGACAAGTTCCTGACCGCGAACGACGCCAAGGAGTTCGGCCTGGTCGACAAGGTCATCGACAAGCGCGCCGAGGAGCCGGCAGCGGCGAAGACCCAGTAACACTACTGGGATGGACGGCGATCCCTCGGCAAGCCCTTGGGACCGCCGGTGACTTATCAGGTGGCGTTCACGCTATGGACGCGTGCGCGCCTTGCAAAACGCAGTTTTGCGCCCTGCAGCAGGCAGAAAGTTCCGCTTTCGTGCTTGTTTTTCGTGGCAATCCAGCAACGCGGTGGTGATTTCGGTCACTTCGCCCGTGCCAAGACCGGAAATCACGGTATTGTCACGGGTAGCCGGCGACCCCCGATTAGCGAATTCTTGATAGTCGGGTGACAGCATGGTTGGCTACGAATGATCGGCTATGATCGCGGAGAATCGAGCGACCGTGATTCGCACGGGATGTAATGCGTAGGGTCTTTTTTGGTACGGAATTTGCTCTACTTAAGCTTCATGCCGGCCATCGTGTCGGAATGGAGCGATCGAGCGGAACGGGATCGAACCGCGGACGGAGACATGAATGAGTAAGGTCGGCACGAGCGACTCCAAGAACACGCTATATTGCTCGTTCTGCGGCAAGAGCCAGCACGAAGTCCGCAAACTGATCGCGGGTCCCACGGTCTTCATCTGCGACGAGTGCGTCGAGCTCTGCATGGACATCATCCGCGAGGAGAACAAATCCTCGCTGGTCAAGTCGCGCGACGGCATTCCGACGCCGAAGGAAATCTGCAAGGTCCTGGACGACTACGTGATCGGCCAGAGCCATGCCAAGAAGGTCCTGTCGGTCGCGGTGCACAACCACTACAAGCGCCTCAACCACCAGACCAAGCACAACGACGTCGAACTCGCGAAGTCGAACATCCTGCTGATCGGTCCGACCGGCTCGGGCAAGACGCTGCTCGCGCAGACGCTCGCCCGCATCCTGGACGTGCCGTTTACCATGGCCGATGCGACGACGCTGACCGAGGCCGGCTATGTCGGTGAGGACGTCGAGAACATCATCCTGAAGCTGCTCCAGGCCGCCGACTACAATGTCGAGCGCGCCCAGCGCGGCATCGTCTACATCGACGAAATCGACAAGATCAGTCGCAAGTCCGACAATCCCTCGATCACGCGCGACGTGTCGGGCGAGGGCGTGCAGCAGGCCCTGCTGAAGATCATGGAAGGCACGGTGGCTTCGGTCCCGCCGCAGGGCGGCCGCAAGCATCCCCAGCAGGAATTCCTGCAGGTGGACACCACCAACATCCTGTTCATCTGCGGCGGTGCGTTCGCCGGGCTCGAGAAGATCATCTCGGCACGCGGACGGTCGACCTCGATCGGTTTCGCCGCCCAGGTGATGGCGCCGGAAGATCGCCGGACCGGCGAGATCTTCCGTCACGTCGAGCCTGAGGATCTCCTGAAGTACGGCCTCATCCCCGAATTCGTCGGCCGTCTGCCTGTCGTGGCGACGCTCGAGGACCTCGACGAGACCTCGCTGAAGAAGATCCTGACGGAGCCGAAGAACGCGCTGGTGAAACAGTACCAGCGGCTGTTCGAGATGGAGAACATCGAGCTGACCTTCGCCGACGAGGCGCTTGGCGCGGTCGCCCGCAAGGCGATCGAGCGCAAGACCGGCGCGCGTGGTCTGCGTTCGATCCTGGAAGCGATCCTGCTCGAGACCATGTTCGACCTGCCGGGCCTGGAAGGTGTGGAAGAAGTCGTGATTTCCCGCGAAGTCGTGGAAGGCACGGCGCGTCCGCTCTACATCTACGCCGATCGGTCCGATCGCGCCGTCGAGAACGCCAGCGCCTGATCTGACGGCGCTGGAACGCTCCAATCTTACCTTCAAGTCGGGCTGCGGACGAGTATCTCCGCAGCCGGTGTTGCGTCGCTTACCGCGTTGCGTAAGCGCCTGATGGCGCGCGTTTTTCAATGACTTGACACCCCCCGGGTCGATAGCCACCTAATGTCGGCGGCGAGCGAAAATTCTCTTCAAGATTCGCCTCAGTTCCGATCCGGCAAGCCCGGTCCAACCTTCGATTGGTAGGCCGGTTTCTCGGATCACCTCGGCACCTTGTGGCGGTTGCGCATGACGACGGCGGGCTGCGTGCAAGGGGGCAAAGCAAAAGGAAAAGGCCATGACTAATCCAAAACCGCGGCCAACCATCGTCCATGGCGAAACGCACGCTTATCCCGTGCTGCCGCTGCGCGACATCGTCGTCTTCCCGCACATGATCGTTCCGCTCTTCGTCGGCCGCGAGAAGTCCATCCGCGCGCTCGAAGAGGTGATGAAGAACGACGCGCTGATCATGCTCGCGACGCAGAAGAACGCGTCCGACGATGATCCGGCGCCCGACGCCATTTACGAGACGGGTACGCTCGCCAGCGTGCTGCAGCTCTTGAAGCTCCCCGACGGCACCGTGAAGGTGCTGGTCGAAGGGCTCGAGCGTGCGCGCGTGCAGAAGTACACCGATCGCGCCGACTATTACGAAGCGACCGCCATCGCGCTCGCCGACACCGATGCGAAGTCGGTCGAGGCGGAAGCGCTGGCGCGCTCGGTCGTGTCCGACTTCGAGAGCTATGTGAAGCTCAACAAGAAGATCTCTGCCGAGGTCGTCGGTGTCGTGCAGGCGATCACCGATTTCGCCAAGCTCGCCGACACCGTCGCCTCGCATCTCGCCGTCAAGATCGCCGATCGCCAGGGCATCCTGGAGACGCTGTCGGTCACCACGCGCCTGGAGAAGGTGCTGGGCCTGATGGAGAGCGAGATCTCGGTGCTGCAGGTCGAGAAGCGCATTCGCTCGCGCGTCAAGCGCCAGATGGAGAAGACCCAGCGCGAGTATTATCTCAACGAGCAGATGAAGGCGATCCAGAAGGAACTCGGCGACGACGACGGTCGCGACGAGCTCGCCGATCTCGAAGAGAAGATCTCCAAGACCAAGCTCTCCAAGGAAGCGCGCGAGAAGGCGCAGCATGAATTGAAGAAGCTGCGCCAGATGTCGCCGATGTCCGCGGAGGCGACCGTCGTGCGCAACTATCTGGATTGGCTGCTGTCGATCCCGTGGAACAAGAAGTCCAAGGTGAAGAAGGACCTGGAGCAGGCGCAAGCCATTCTGGATTCCGATCACTACGGGCTGGAGAAGGTCAAGGAGCGCATCGTCGAGTATCTCGCGGTGCAGTCGCGCGCCAACAAGCTGACGGGCCCGATCCTGTGCCTCGTCGGTCCTCCCGGCGTCGGCAAGACCTCGCTCGGCAAGTCGATCGCGAAGGCGACGGGGCGCGAATTCGTGCGCGTCTCGCTCGGCGGCGTGCGCGACGAGGCCGAGATCCGCGGTCACCGCCGCACCTATATCGGCTCGATGCCCGGCAAGATCATCCAGTCGATGCGCAAGGCCAAGTCGTCCAACCCGCTGTTCCTGCTGGACGAGATCGACAAGATGGGCGCCGATTTCCGCGGCGATCCGTCGTCGGCTCTGCTCGAGGTGCTCGACCCCGAGCAGAACGGCACCTTCAACGACCACTATCTCGAGGTCGACTACGATCTGTCCAACGTGATGTTCATCACGACCGCGAATACGCTCAATATTCCCGGCCCGCTGATGGACCGCATGGAGATCATCCGGATCGCGGGTTACACCGAGAACGAGAAGGTCGAGATCGCGCGCAAGCACCTGATCCCGAACGCGGTGTCCAAGCACGGCCTGGACTCCAAGGAGTTCTCGATCGACGACGACGCGCTGCTGCTTCTGATCCGCCGCTACACCCGCGAAGCGGGCGTGCGTAACCTGGAGCGTGAGCTCTCCACACTCGCCCGCAAGGCGGTGAAGGAGCTGATGATCTCCAAGAAGAAGTCGGTCAAGGTCACCGAGAAGACTCTGGAAGAGCTGCTCGGCGTGCCGAAGTACCGCTTCGGCGAGATCGAGAGCGAGCCGCAGGTCGGCATCGTCACCGGCCTTGCCTGGACCGATGTCGGCGGCGAGCTGCTGACCATCGAAGGCGTCATGATGCCCGGCAAGGGCAAGATGACGGTCACGGGCAATCTGCGCGACGTGATGAAGGAGTCGATCTCGGCTGCGGCGTCCTACGTCCGCTCGCGTGCGATCAACTACGGCATCGAGCCGCCGATGTTCGACCGCCGCGACATCCACGTGCACGTACCGGAAGGCGCGACGCCGAAGGACGGTCCGTCCGCGGGCGTCGCCATGGCCACCGCGATCATCTCGGTGATGACCGGCATCCCGGTCCGCCACGATGTCGCGATGACCGGCGAGATCACGCTGCGCGGCCGCGTGCTGCCGATCGGCGGCCTGAAGGAGAAGCTGCTGGCTGCGGCCCGCGGCGGCATCAAGACGGTGCTGATCCCCGAGGACAACGCCAAGGATCTCACGGAGATTTCCGATGCGATCAAGGGCGGCATGGAGATCATCCCGGTCTCCCGCCTCGACGACGTCGTCGCCAAGGCGCTGGTGAAGAAGCCGGTGCCGATCGTCTGGGAAGAGGACACCAAGGTGACGGTGAAGCCGGACGGCGACGAAGCCGCCGGCGGCCTGACCGCTCACTAGGCCATCGCGAAAGATGATAAAACGGCGCCTTCGGGCGCCGTTTTTGTTTTGCGGCCAAGGGGAGAGGGCGATGCAGATCGACGGGCAATGCCATTGCGGCAAGATCACCTATGAAGCCGAAGTCGATCCCGAGGCCGTGTCGGTCTGCCACTGCACCGATTGCCAGACCCTGACGGGCTCGCCGTTCCGGGTGACGGCCGTCTGCACCAAGGCCGATGTCCGCCTGACCGCCGGCACGCCAAAAATCTACGGCAAGCGCGGCGACAACGGCCGGATGCGCTTCCAGCACTTCTGCGCCGATTGCGGTTCCCCACTGTTCACCAGCGGCGAGGGCGACCAGGCCGACGATTGGGGCGTCCGCTGGGGCTCCATCCGCCAGCGTGACAAGCTGCGGCCTGTGCGGCAGATCTGGTGTCAGTCCGCGGCGGTCTGGATCGATGCGGTGCCGCTACTGCCGGGCAGGCCGGGGGATTGAGGAAGGGCTGGCCTGCCGAGCCGTAGCTCGCGAAGCGAGCGAAGGCTGGTGGGCGGTCACGGATTCGAACCGCGGACCCTCTCGGTGTAAACGAGATGCTCTAACCAGCTGAGCTAACCGCCCCTCGGCGCCCTCTTTAGCGCTCCGGCGGGGGGAGGAGCAAGGGGCCGCAAGAGCGAAGATCCAGCCCATTTGACCGCTCGATCGGCTTCCGACGTGTTATCACCGCTGGGGAAAAGTGACTGAGGAACCCGATGCAACAGCCAAGCGGCCACGAACAAAACGCCGACCAGATCGCCTATTGGAACGGCCCGAGCGGCCAGCGCTGGGCTGATCGCCATGCGGCGCAGGAGAGCCTGCTCGGACCGATTGCCGAGATGCTGATCGATCGCGCCAAGCCAAAGCCGGGCGAGCGCGTTCTCGATGTCGGCTGCGGCTCAGGCGCGACGACGTTCGCCTTCGCCAGGGCGGTGGCGCCCGATGGCTTCGCGCTCGGCCTCGATGTGTCGGAGCCGATGCTGTCACAGGCGCGCGCGTTTGCGCCAAAGGGCCTGCCGCTCGATTTCGTGCAGGCGGATGCGACGGTGCATCCGTTCGAGCCGGCCAGCTTCGATCTGCTGACCTCGCGCTTCGGCGTGATGTTCTTTGCCGATCCCGTTGCGTCCTTCACCAACCTTCGCCGCGCGCTGAAGCCGACCGGGCGGCTCGCCTTCGCCTGCTGGCGCGAGCCGAAGGAGAACCCGTGGATGATGGCGCCGCTGATGGCGGTCTACAAGCACGTGCCGAAAATGCCGCCGGTCGGGCCGGAGGAGCCGGGCCCGTTCGCCTTCGCCTCGGAAGAGCGTGTGACGCGCATCCTGAAGGGAGCGGGCTTTGCGGATGTCGCCATGGAGCCGCACAATCTGGCGATGGACGTCGCGATCGGCGACGGCCTCGACGCGGCGGTCGACGGTGCCCTCCAGATCGGCCCCGCCAGCCGCGCGCTGCAGGGCCACCCGCCGGAGACCTATGCTGCCGCAAGAGCCTCGATCCGCGAGATGCTGGCGCCGTTATTGAAGGGGCAGAGCGTGGCGCTGCAGGGCGCGATCTGGATCGTGACCGCGAAGGGGGCCTAGTTGTGCCTCATCCGAACTGTTCGCGAGCGAACCAGCTGAGCCGCGTGGCGTTGCACACCACGGGATGCGCTGCTAGGTGTGGACGGGATGGGAGACGCTCAACTTCATGGTCGGCTGCCGGGCGTGCAGCTCGGGCGCGCGGTCGCTGCCCTGGCAGTCTTTTACTTTCACACGCATCTCGCGCTGGTCTATTTCGACAAGTCGCAGCTGGTCACTTGGAAATTTCTGGCGGATCGCGGGGCCGACGGTGTCGACCTCTTCTTCGCCATTTCCGGTTTCATCGTCTGCTACATCTCGACGGCGCCGGGCTACACGCCCTTCAGTTTCCTCGCCAAGCGCTTCTTTCGCATCTACCCCCTCAACGCGCTGGCCACGCTGGTCATGATCGTTTTCTTCAGCCGCAGCATCGGCGAGGCGCCTCACGAGATCGAGCTGGGACGGGTAATACGGTCGTTCTTGATCGTTCCGCAGTCCGCGCCGATGAACGCGGTCGGCTGGACGCTCGAGTACGAAGTGATTTTCTACCTCGTCTCCGCGGTGCTCATCCCGCTCGGCGGAGTCCGGCTGCTGCTCGTCTGGTGCATTGCCGCCACCTGGATCGGCAGAGCGATCGAGCCTCAGCCGCCGATCATCGCGCGTTTCCTTGATGGCCACTACGCGGACTTCGCCGCGGGCGTGTTCGCCTATATGATGGTTGCACGGCTCTCGCCGCGCTGGAGCTCCAGTCTGGGGTTTCTGGCGCTCGCGGTCGGCACGTACGCATACGGCTCGCGACTGACGATATGGTCGACCTCCATGGCGTGCGGCCTGGCCGTTGCCGGCTTGGCGCTGTTGCCCGCCGCGCCGCGCCTGCTGGTCAGGCTTGGCGACATCTCCTATGGCATTTATGTGTGGCACTGGCCGGCGGTCATGTTCTTGCCGTGGCTGGCGGTTTCGAGGCACTTGGACAAGGCGAATGGCGAGATCTGGCGCTGGAGTCTGCTCGTGCTCGTCATCGCGGTTGCGTCGGCGTCCTGGATCCTGTTTGAACGCCCGATCAATCGTTGGGCGGCGCGTTGGCTGGCGCGGCGCTCGAAGACCGGCGTCGTCGCAGGTGCGCCCAGTTCCGGCGTGACGACCTAGCGGACATATCGATGGCCGGCATGCAAATGGATCGAGGACCACGCCAGCGCTCCGGCTTTTGGTCTGCATGGCCCGGGCGGGTGAACTCTGTCGCGTGGTTCTGGGTCTGGGCTGGCGCGATCGGCCTCGCCCTGATGGTCCACCTCGCGTTCCTGGCGGCCTGGCCGGATCATTTCATCCACGAAGACAGTGCGGCCTATATCATACAGACGGAATCCATCCTCAGGGGCCAATATGTCGACGACGTGATGAAGCGGCCGTATGGGTTGGCCGTCTTCCTCGCGCTGCTGTCGAAGCTGTTCGGCCCGCACATCCTCGTCTTCGTCATCGCACAGCACCTGATGAGCGTCGGCACCGCGCTTTTCGTCGCGGCAATCGTGCGTTTTGCCGGCGCGCCGCGTTTCTTCGCGCTCGTGGCCTTTTGTCTGGCGGCGTTGCACGGCCGCATCGTCCACTACGACAACACCATTGGCGCGGAGACGATCTCCAACTTCCTGGTCAGTCTCGCGGCCTTCATCGCCGCGGGCGCCACATTGAGGAAGTGGCCGGCGTTGCCTGCTGCGGCGGCGGTGGGTTTGACGCTCGGTGCCCTGTTGGTCTGCCGATCGGCGGCGATAGGACAGGCGGCCGTCATTCTGTTGTGGCTGGCGGTGGTGCTGGATGCAGGCCTTCTGCGCCGGCTCGGCGTGCTCGCGCTTGCGGGATTGCTCGCATCAGTCGTCTCTGTGACGCCGGCGGCGATCAATGCCGTGATCGGCAAGCGCGCCGCCGGCAACGAGATTCTGGCCGTGATGGCCTTCGTGGTCGGCTATTCCGGCGATTTCGAACACGGCGTTCATCTCGACCGCAAGGCGCAGGCGCGGCCGTTCGTCGAGCAGATGAGGGCTGCGGACACATCTCAAGGGTGGCCCGACGTCGAGGTCTATCAATGGCCGTTCGGCGCGATACACCGCCTGGCGAAGCCGGGCGACGGCGATGCGGATATCGAGAGGGTCGTTCGCGACATCTTCATCGAGACACTCACGACCCCGTCGACGCTCTATCGACACCTCACCAGGCATTTTCTCCGTGAGATGTACTTCCTGCTGTTCGACGCAAATTCGGTGGCGCGACGGACGCCCAATCCGCAGGGCTACGAGTACTTCATGAACCGCGACAGGTTTCCGTTCTTCGGCAGCCCGACCGGGCTCAAGCCCGGACAGTTGATAAGCGAGTATTACAAACCCTGGTGGCCGCTGTCGCGGCTGCTGTCCGCGGATCAGCTTCAGCTCACCCTCAACCGGGTGTTTGCGCGCGGCTATGCGCCGAACTCGGAACTCGTCCCGCTGTGCTGCGGGTTGCTGGTGTCGACCGAATATGACGATGTCCCGGGCGCGATCTGGTGGCTGTCCTCGGCGACGCTCTTTCTTGCCCTCGTGCTTCTGATCGGCGTCCCCGCGCGCCATGCGGGCTGGATTCGGCGGCCCTCCGGCGGGCTCGTTGCCGGCGGGGCCTTGATGATCATGCTGGCGCTGGTGAGCGCCGCAGTTCCGACCTTCCTCATTTATGGGCTCAATCGCTACGCGTATTACGCCATTCCCTTCCTCGCCGGCGCGAGCGCGATGCTGGGAAGTCTCCTGTTCGATTGGTTGAGGGCCAAGACCGGTCGGGCCGGCGGGGGCCAAGCGTAAGCGCGCTCACACCACGTCATCCGGCGCCAGCGCGCAGCCATTGTCCGGATGGGTCTCGACCTGAAGCGTGGTGTGGCCGATGCGGAATGATGTTTTCAGGAGCTGCGCCGTCTCCATCAGGAAAGCATCGGCGGTGCCGGCGGGCATGACGAGGTGGCAGGTCAGCGCCGTCTCGGTGGTCGAGATCGGCCAGACGTGGAGATCGTGAATCGCCGAGACGCCGGGACGCGCCAATAAAAACACCCTGATCGCGGCGAGGTCGGTGCCCCTGGGCGCTGCGGCCATCGACATGTCGATGGAGCCGCGCAAGAGGTTGGTGGTGCTCCAGAGGATGGTGGCGCAGATGACGAGGCTGGTGACGGGGTCGAGCCAGAGCCAGCCGGTCCAGATGATCAACGCGGCCGACACCACGACGCCGAGCGAGACCGCAGCATCGGCCGCCATGTGCAGATACGCGCCTTCAATGTTGATGTCGTCCTTGCGCCCGCCTGCAAACAGCAAGGCAGTGAAGCCGTTGATGAGGATGCCGATGCCGGCGACCACCATGACGGTGAGGCCTGCGACCGGCTCCGGCTCGCGCAGGCGCAGGATCGCTTCCCAGCCGATCGCGCCGGTCGCGACCAGCAGGAACACCGCGTTGGCTAGCGCCGCAAGAATGGTGGAGGCGCGAAAACCGTAGGTGAAGCGACCGCTGGGCGCGCGCCGCGCCGCGATCGAGGCGCCCCAGGCGACGACCAGGCCGAGCACATCGGAGAGGTTATGGCCGGCGTCGGCGAGCAGGGCGGTGGAATTGCCGAGATAACCGTACACCGCTTCGGCCACGACCAGCGCGGTGTTGAGCGTGATCCCGATCGCGAACGCCTTGCCGAAATTGGCGGGCGCATGGACATGACCATGTGTGTGGTCGTGACCATGGCCATGACCGTGATCGCCGTGATCGTGGTGGTGATGACCGTGATGGTCGTGGCTGCCCAATTCTAGCGCTCCCCGGAAGCCGCCAAATCAGGCGCCATTGTAGGCGTTTCGGTTGCCGCGTCACGCCGGAACAGCACGTAGAGTGCCGGCAGCACCAGCAGCGTCAGCACTGTCGAGGAGACGATGCCGCCGATCACCACGGTCGCCAGCGGCCGCTGCACCTCGGCGCCGGCGCCGGTGGCGAGCGCCATCGGCACGAAGCCGAGCGAGGCGACCAGCGCCGTCATCAGCACCGGCCGCAGCCGCGTCAGCGCGCCTTCGCGCACGGCCTCCACGAGCGGGCGCCCCTCGCTGCGCAGCCGCTCGATGAAGGCGATGATGACGAGGCCGTTGAGCACGGCGACGCCCGACAGCGCGATGAAGCCGACGCCGGCGCTGATGGAGAGCGGAATGTCGCGCAACAACAGCGCCGCGACTCCGCCGGTCAGCGCCAGCGGCACGCCGGAGAACACCAGCGCCGCATCCGCCACCGATCCCATCCCCATGAACAGCAGCAGGAACACCAGCAGCAGCGCCACCGGCACCACGATCGTCAGCCGCTTGGTCGCGGAGACCAGCTGCTCGAACTGGCCGCCCCAACCGATCCAATAGCCCGGCGGCAGCTTGACCTTCTCCGCGACCGCTGCCTCGGCCTCGGATACGAAGGAGCCGAGATCGCGTGCGCGGACATTGGCGGTGACGACGATGCGCCGCTTGCCGTTCTCGCGGCTGATCTGGTTCGGGCCGGGCGTCGCATCGACGGTCGCAACCGAGGACAGCGGTACATAGCGCATCTGGGTGAGGGGCGAGGCGGCCAGCGCGGTTCGAATAGCCGTGCCGGAGCCGGCCTCCTCGCCGGGCGGCAGCGGGATCGGGATGGCCCGGATCGCCTCGAGGTCGCCGCGCAGATGCTCGGGCAGGCGGACCACGATGTCGAAGCGGCGGTCGCCCTCGAACAGCTTGCCGGCCGACTTGCCGCCGACCGCGATCTCGACGATGCCCTGCACCTCGCTGACGCTGAGGCCGTAGCGGGCGAGCGCCTGGCGATCGAGGCGGACGGTGAGGATCGGCAGGCCTGCGACCTGCTCGATCTTGACGTCGCTGGCGCCGCGGATGCCGCGGATCGCGGCCTCCACCTGCTTGGCGGCGCCCTGCAGGATGTCGAGGTCGTCGCCGAAGATCTTGACGCCGACATCGCTGCGCACCCCCGAGATCAGCTCGTTGACGCGGAACTGGATCGGCTGGGAGAGTTCGTACGCGCTGCCGGGAATGTCGTCGGCGGCCTTGTCGATGGCCTCGATCACCTCCGATTTCGTTTTGCCCGGGTCGGGCCATTCGGCGCGCGGCTTCAGCATGATGTAGCCGTCGGTCTGCGCTGGCGACATCGGATCGGTCGCGATCTCCGCGGTGCCGATGCGGGTGAAGAACTCCTTCACCTCCGGAATCTGCATGATGCGCTTTTCCAGCGCCTTCTGCAGGTCGAGCGATTGCGTGAGGCTGGTGCCGGGAATCCGGATCGAGGCCAGCGCGACGTCGCCTTCATCCAGGCTCGGAATGAATTCGCCGCCCATCCGCGAGGCCGCAATGCCGCTTGCGATCACGATGAGCGTGGCCATGATGGCGACCGCGCCCCGGTTGTCGATGGCAAAGCGGAGCAGGGGGAGATAGACGCGCTTTGCCATCCGCATGAACAGGTTTTCGTGCTCGGACACCTTGCCGGTGACGAAGATGGCGACGGCCGCCGGCACGAAGGTGATGGAAAACAGGACGGCGGCGCCGAGCGCCATCAGCACGGTCAGCGCCATCGGCGTGAACATCTTGCCCTCGACGCCGGTCAGTGTCAGCACGGGCAGATAAACCACCGCGATGATCAGCGTTCCGAACAGGCTCGGCTTGATCACCTCGCTCGATCCGCGCAGGATCGCGCGCAGCCGCTCGGATGTGGTCAGCAGCCCGCCTTTCTCGCTCTGGGCCGCGGCCAGCATGCGCAGGCAATTTTCGACGATGATCACGGCACCGTCGACGATGATGCCGAAGTCGATGGCGCCGAGGCTCATCAGGTTCGCGCTGACCTTGGTCTCGACCATGCCTGATATCGTCATCGCCATGGACAGCGGAATGACGCAGGCCACCACCAGCGCCGCGCGGATGTTGCCGAGGATCAGGAACAGCACGGCGACCACCAGCGCCGCGCCTTCGAGGAGGTTGTTCTTGACGGTGCGGATGGTGGCTTCGACGAGATCCGTGCGGTCGTAGACGGTCCGCGTCACGACGCCTTCGGGCAGCGATTTGGCGATCTCGTCCAGACGGGCGGCGACGCGGCGCGCCACGGTTCGGCTGTTCTCGCCGATCAACAGCATGGCGGTGCCGAGCACGGTTTCCTCGCCGTTGCGCGTCGCGGCTCCGGTGCGAAGATCGCGCCCCTCTGTGACGGTTGCGACATCCCTGATCCTGACGGGATTGCCGCCGCGCGAACCGATCACGACGTCCTGGATCTCGCTGATATTGCCGACTTGGCCCGGGGAGCGAACAAGGTATTGCTCCCCATTGCGCTCGATATAGCCGGCGCCGACATTGGCGTTGTTGGCGGCGAGCGCCGTCATCACGTCGCGAAAGCCGAGCTTATAGGCCATCAGCTTGCCGGGATCGGGCAGCACGTGGAATTGGCGCTCGAAGCCGCCGATGGTGTTGATCTCGATCACGCCGGGCACGTTGCGAAGCTGCGGCTTGATGATCCAGTCTTGCACGGTCCGCAGATCGGTGAGTGAATAATCGTGGCCGCCTTGCGCCTTCGCGCCCGTCTTGGCGCCCGGCTTGGCCTCGACGGTGTACATGAAGATCTCGCCGAGTCCGGTCGAGACCGGGCCCATCGCGACCTCGACGCCAACAGGCAGCTGGTCCTTGACCTGCTGGATGCGTTCGCCGACGAGCTGGCGGGCGAAGAAGATGTCGGTGCCGTCCTTGAAGACGACCGTCACCTGGCTGAGGCCGTAGCGCGACAGCGAGCGGGTATAGTCGAGTTTCGGCAGGCCGCCCATCGCGGTCTCGACCGGGAAGGTGATGCGCTGCTCGGTCTCCAGCGGCGAATAGCCGGGCGCGCGGGTGTTGATCTGGACCTGGATGTTGGTGATGTCAGGCACCGCGTCGATCGGCAGGCGCTGGAAATTCCAGGCCCCGAACGCAACAGTGCCGAGCGCAAGCAGCAGGACCAGCCAGCGCTGCGCAAGCGAGGCGGCGATGAGGCGCTCAATCATGTTCGGCCTCGCCCTTGCCCATCTCTGCCTTCACGACAAAACTGTTCTCGGCGACGTAATGCTCGCCGGCGGACAGGCCCGCCTTGATCTCGACATGGCGCGGATCGGAATCGCCAAGCTCCACCGGACGTGCCTCGATCTTGTCGCCATCCTCGCGGACGAACACGATGGTCCTGTTCTCCAGCGTCTGGATCGCGCTTCGGCGCACGGCGACGGCGACGTTGCGCGCGGCGAGGATCAGCCGCGCGGTGACGAACAGGCCGGGCCGCAGCCGCCCGTCCGGGTTTTGCAGCACCACGCGCGCCAATGCAGTCTGGGTCTCGCTCGAGCCGATCGGCGCCATGTAGGAGATCGTACCTTTGATTTCGCCGCGGCCGTCGTCGGGATCGATCAGCACCTCGTCATTGAGGCGAACGCGCCTGAGATCCTGCCGGTAGATCGACAGGTCGACCCAGATGGTGGAGAGGTCGGCGACGACGAAGGCCGGCTTCTGCTCGGAGGCATATTCGCCGAGCGAGATCTGCCGCTCGATGATGGTGCCGGCAATCGGCGCCTTGAGTTCGTAGACGGTGAGGCTCTGGTTGCTCTCGATCGCGGCGAGCAGATCGTCCTTGGCGACCTTGTCGCCGATGCGCTTCTGGATGGATTTCGCAAGGCCCGGGAAACGCGGCGTCACCTGCACCACAGCTTCCTGATTGGCGCGCAGGATGCCGTTGAAGGCGAGCGTGTCTGTCAGTGTCGCGCTCGCAGCCTCCGCGAGCACCACGCCCGCGGCCGCCAGCTTGACGTCGGAAATGCGGATGCGGTCGGCGCCGTGCTCGTCCTGCTCGACATGGTCGTTCGGTTTCTTCGGCTCGGAATGCTCTGCGTGCTCGTCAGGGGCATGCTTGCCGGGAGCGAGCAGGGAATAGCCGTAGGCGCCGAGCGCCGCGGCGACGATGGCAACGAGGATGGTCGAGGCGGTTCTCATCGCGCGCTCTCCCGCGCCAGCGTGAAGGGATTGCCGACGAGGCCTTCGATGGTCGCGACGCCGGCATGGAAGTTCTGCAGCGCCTCCTGCTCGCGCAGCCGCGCCTGGGTGACGCTGGCCTGGGCGTCGAGCACCTCGAGCAGGGTGAAGCGGCCCTGGCCGTAGCCTTGGGCGATCGCCTCGGAGGCCTCGACGGCCTTGGGGATGGCAGTCTCACGCAGCACTGCGAGCTCGCGCAGCGAGCCCTGCAGCGAGTCGTAGGCGCGGCCGGCGATCACGATCAGCGTGTTGCGGTTGGCCTCGCGCTCGGCCTTGGTCTTGGCGAGGCTTTCCTGCGCCGACAGGATGTTGCCCTTGTTCTGGTCGAACACGGGGATCGGCACCGAGAGGGAGAGCCGCACCGCATCGTCATTGGTCTCATTGAAGTGACGCCAGCCGGCCGCGATCCGAACGTCCGGATAGGGTTTGAGCCGCGCCAGCAGCAGTTCGGCATTGCGCTGGGCAAAGACCGCGGTCCAGCGCACCAGCTGGGGATTGGCGTCGATGGCGGCGATGACCGACTGGAACGTCGGCGGCTTGCCCATGGTGTCGAGCCGGCCGGAGACCTCGCCGAATTTCGCGTTGGGGTCGCCCATCAGCACCGCAAGCTCGCGCCGGGCACTGGCCAGACTTGCCTTGAAGCGCTCGCGGTCGGCCTTCACCAGGGCGGAGGCGACCTCGGCGCGGCCGGTCTCGGCCGGCGAGGAGGCGCCGGCCTCGACGCGGCGGCGCAAGAGCGGCGTCAGGCGGTCGATGGCGGCGATCTGCTCGTCGAGGATCTGGATGCGGCGCTGCGCGCCGAGCACGCTGAGGAAGGCGATTGCGGTCTCCGACAGCACCTCGAGCCTGACGGCCTTGCGCTGGATCGCTGCGACCTCGACGCCGGCAGCGCCGGCCGCGATCCGCGCGTCGCGCTTGCCGAACAGCTCGAAAGCCTGGCTGATCTGCAGCGTGGTCTCGGCCGATCGGGTCCCGCGATATTTGCCGGAGCCGAATGAATCGTCCTGCTCATAAGTCAGTTCCGGATTGAGCAGGGCGCCCGCCTGGATGCGCTGGCCCGTGGCGATGCCGACGTCGCGTTCCGCCGCCGTCAGCCGCGGGCTCGCGGCCAGCGCGCGCGTCAACGCGCTCCGCATCGTCAAAGTCTGGGCGTGAGACGGTTCAAACACCGATCCGGCAATCAGACACGCCGCCGCGCACGCCATGCGCGCGGCCATTCCCCTGGAAAACATGAAACCGACCTGTGAAGGATGAACCTAATGGGCGCGGGGCGCCCGACCAATCCGTTCAGGCAATATGTTTGGGAGGCGGGGAGTCGGTATCGGGGATGATTCCGGCGAGCCGGGGCGCAGGTTGCGGGCTCGTTGCCGACACGAGCGCGCTAGATGCGGCCGATGGCGCGGGCTGCGCAACCGTGACCGAGAAGCAGCCATGGCAATGATGCCCGCCGATGGCCTTGTGGTCGCTATGACCCGGGGAGCTATCGAGGGCCGCAGTGATCTCCGAGCCCCCGCCGGGCGTGGTGACGTCGATATCGTGCGCGCCGTGCAGCGCGCTCGCGAGCAGATAGACAACCGCGATCAGCACGGAGAGCAGCCCGCGCCAATTGCCCGGACGGCAGGTTCCTGATGACTGGCGGTTCGCGGGCACGACGTCACTCTGGTTGCGGTCTATGTCCGGCCTAGCATGACGGTAGGAACAGTGTCGACCCGCAACATTGTTACGTCCTTGGAACAATTGCCGCAGCGGTGCTGCCGCCTCTCACTGGCGGACGATGACAGCTCGATGCGAGGCAATAGTTTCGATGTCAGTCGTGCGGGTCGGTCGCGCGACGTGGCTGCCAACGTCGGCTTTCACGGCGATGGCGGGCCGGCAACTCGCTTCCATCGCCCGCTCCAGCCATTTGATGGCTTCGTCGATCCACTGGTCGTGATGCTCGGGATCGGCGAGGGCCTTCTCCCGAAAAGCATCCGCCTGATGCAGGCACGCCGTTCTGCGATCCACGCGCCGCTCCCGATCTGGAGGGTTCCTGCCCGGTTGCATCTTTGATGATCTCCCGGTCGGCGTCGTTAACATAGGACAGGCCAGGGAGAGAGAGCGGCGCATCAAATGCGGAAGGGCCCCAGCCGCGGCTTACCGGCTGAGGCCCTCGTGCTCACAATCTTCATCCTTTGGACTCGCACAAGCAATGCGCATCCGGCCGGTTCGTTCCGCAACCTTGCCGAATTTAGGAACGTTCCTCCTCCTTTCTGATTAGCCAGCAGAAACATCTTGAGGAGGATGGGACCATGGACGGACTGATTTATCTGATCGGCTTGATCGTCGTGATCATGGCGGTGCTGTCGTTCTTCGGCCTGCGTTGAGAGGACGGCAATGGAAACGCTCGTAAGGGAAGACATGATGGAGGGCGGCGTAACGGCCGCCGACGGACGCCGGGCCATCCAGTGGAGCTCTGTGTTCGCAGGCGCTCTCGCCGCTGGCGCCATGTCTTTCATCCTGATCGGCTTCGGGGTCGCAGTCGGCCTCGGTGTCAGTTCGGCCTCGCCGACTTGGCGCGATGCCTCGGCGGCACTGGCGCTGCTCTCCGGGTTCTATCTGATCATCCAGGCGATCATCAGCTTCGGCTTCGGCGGCTACATCGCAGGAAGGACAACGCGACCGGCGCCCGCGCTGGCGACGATCGAGGACGACGGCGAGCGGCGCGACGGGCTGCATGGCCTGACCGCCTGGGCGCTGGCCGTGCTCGCTGGCGCAGCTCTGCTCGCACTTCTCGGCGCGGCTGCGATCGACCGTTCGCCGATGCGGAGCTCGGCGAGCAATACCTCCACGGCCGAGCCTCTGCTGAGCTATGAGCTCGACAAGCTGTTCCGCGCGCCTCGCCGCGCGCCAAACATCGATCTGAGGGAAGCGCGTGCTGAAGCTGGACGAATCCTGATGACGTCGTCCAGCCACAGCGGCGTCAGCACCGATGACCGGGCCTATCTGGTGCAGCAGGTTGCCGGTCTGACGGGGCTGCAGGCCCCTGACGCCGAACGGCGTGTCGATGCGCTGATCGCGGACTCCAAGACCGCCATCAACCGCGCGCGGCGCAACTCCATCATCGTGGCCTTCTCGGTCGCAGCCGCGACCCTGATCGGCGCCGCGGTGGCCTGGGCTGCGGCTGTCGCCGGCGGACGGCATCGCGATGGCGCGCCATTGCCGAACTGGATGGCGAGCTCAAATCGCTTCCATCGCAATCCGCGCGCAATGCCGGTCCCGTAGGCGCCAAACAAATGGCCGGGCGCAGGCCAGGCCATGGCGAACGTCTGCAGGAAAGCTCAGGCCTTCTCTTCCCAGATCATCGCCAGATGCACGATGGTCTGCACGGCCTTCTCCATGTCCTGCCGGCTGACCCATTCCAGCCGCGAGTGAAAGGCGTGCTCGCCGGCAAAGATGTTGGGGCAGGGCAGGCCCATGAAGGACAGGCGCGAGCCGTCGGTGCCGCCGCGGATCGCGGTGCGCATCGGGCGCAGGCCGGCGCGGCGGATCGCCTCGATGGCGTATTCGAGCACGTGCGGGTGACGGTCAATCACCTGCTTCATGTTGCGATACTGCTCGCGAACCTCGAACTTGTAGGTCGAGCGCGGATAGTCCTTCATCACGCCCTTGACGATGCCCTCGAGCAGGTCCTCCTTCTCCTTCAGCCCTTCCTCGGTGAAGTCGCGGACGATGAAGGACAGCCTTGCCTGTTCCAGCGCGCCCTCGATGCCGATCGGATGCAGAAAACCCTGCTTGCCCGAAGTGGTCTCCGGCGAGCAGCCTTCTTTCGGCAGCCGCTCGACGATGGCGGCCGCGATCTTGATCGCGTGCTCCATCTTGCCCTTGGCGTAGCCGGGATGAGCGCTGACGCCTGATATGGTGATGGTGGCGCCGTCGGCCGAGAAGGTCTCGTCCTCGACACAGCCGGCGCTCTCGCCGTCCATGGTGTAGCCGAAATCGGCGCCCAGCTTCTTCAGGTCGACATTGTCGACGCCGCGGCCGATCTCTTCGTCGGGCGTGAACAGGATCTTGATGGTGCCGTGCTTCACATCGGGATTGTTGATGAAGAAATGCGCGGCATCCATGATCTCGGCGACGCCGGCCTTGTTGTCGGCGCCGAGCAACGTGGTGCCGTCGGTGGTGATGATGTCGTTGCCGATCTGGTTCTTCAGCGCAGGGTGCTCATTGAAGCGGATCACCTGGCTGCTGTCGCCCGGCAGGGTGATGTCGCCGCCGCGATAGTTCTTCACCAGTTGCGGCTTGACGTCCTTGCCGGTGACGTCGGGAGAGGTGTCCATGTGCGAGCAGAAGCAGATCACCGGCACCTTCTTGTCGGTGTTGGCCGGGATGGTGCCGTAGACGTAACCATAATCGTCGAGATGCGCGTCGGCGACGCCCATGGCTTTCAGCTCGGCGGCGAGGACGCGGCCGAGATCCTTCTGCTTCTCGGTCGAAGGCGAGCGCGGGGATTCCGGATCGGACTGGGTGTCGATGGTGACGTAGCGCAGGAAGCGTTCGGTCACGGTATGCGAGAAGGTGAGGGAGGACATTTCTGGTCAAACCGCCGGGTCAGGGGAAGCGGGCGGTATATCAGAAAAAGCGGGCCGGGATGCGGCCGGAACGGCGCCGATCGAACGCTGACCCTCAGATCGCCTCTTTGAGTTCCTTGACCGGGCGGAAGGTGACCTTCTTGCTGGCCTTGATGTGGATCGGCTCGCCGGTGGCGGGGTTGCGGCCTGTGCGGGCGGCACGCTTGCGGACCTGGAGGATGCCGAGCCCGACGATGCGGACGCGGTCGCCCTTCTTCAGGTGCTTGGCGATCAAATCGACCATGTCGGTCAGGACGGCTTCGGCGTGCTTTTTGGAGAGGTCCTGGCTCTCGGCGATATCGGCGGCGAGGTGCTTGAGGGTGACGGTGGCGGGAGCGGCTGCCTTTTTTGCCGAATCCTTCTTACCCATAGCTGGCCTCCTCGATTGTCCAATGACAGGGAGGCCCCGAAAAGCCGGCAACGTGTGGGGAATCCCTCTAAGCCCCGGAAGACGTAGACGATTCGGCTGCAGGCTGACTATGCCGAGAGTTCCCGTCCAGCCGCAGGCCATCGTCGGCGCAGATGCGATCGGCGTCGAGAAGATCTCGCTAAGACTATGAAGGAATTGCCAAAATGGCGCGAGAGACGGGGCTCGAACCCGCGACCTCCGGCGTGACAGGCCGGCGCTCTAACCAACTGAGCTACTCCCGCGTGGTTCGCTCGATGCGCGCGGAACGAGGGGGGAATTAAAGGCGGGGCTGGGTGAAGTCAAGGACGTTGCGCTTCGCCGGTGCATCTCCGCTTAAGCATTGCTCTGGAAAACGAAAAAGGCCGCCCGGAGGCGGCCATGGGTCAGCCCGGAAGGGGGGCGTGTCAGCGAATCTCCGAGGTCCCGGCGCTCGTCACCACCACCGGCTTGCCGGCCTTGATGACGTGGGTCGACTGGGCGGTCTGGCTGTAATCGGCATTGGTGCGGGCTGCGATCCCGAAGCCGGCCACCATGATGCCAGCCACCAGCGCCACCACCACGATCTTCAGGTGGGTCGCACGATCAGCAGAGTGAATGGAGTGGTTCATCTGAGCCTCCCGACGGGCTTTGCCGCCGTCTATGGGCTCATCTTTTAGGGACCATCTGTTTCCGGATGGTTTCGCGGGTTCCGCAAAATGGTTTCATTCATACGCCCGTCCGGTTTCGCCGGGCTTGCGGGGGATAAGGTCTCAGGCCGCGGCCCTCTCGATATCGGCCCGGATCGACCGCGCCGCCCAGATGAAGAGCAGGGCGCCGACCGTGGTCGTGACCGCCGCCGAGAGCAGGGAATAGCGCACGGCCTCGACGCCATAGCTGCCTTTCAACGCGTCGTTGACCATGCCGACCGCGAGCGGGCCGACGCCCTGGCCGAAGCAGGTGGCGGTGAGCGCGATCAGCGCGGAGGCGAGCGCCCGCATGCTCGGCTTGGCCACCGTCTGCGCGATCGCGAAGATGGGGCCGAGATGGAAGCCCACCAGGAACGAGGTCAGCGCCAGCATGGCGACCATCATCGAAAAATCCTGCGTCAGCATGCACAGCGCGAACACCGGGCCGGCGAGCCCTGATGTGATCGCGGGTGCCCACAGCTTCCAGCGGTCGTCGCGACGGCCGATTTGCGCCACCACGAAGCCGCCGAGCAGGGTGCCGGCCATGCCGGCGAGACCCTTGAAGGTGCCGGCATAGGTGCCGATCTCGGCGCTCGACAGATGATGCACGCGCGCCAGGAATGGCGGGATCCAGGCCGCGGTCGCGTAGTTCGTGTAGGTGGTCAGGCAGAAGCCGATCAGCACGATGAGGAAGCTCTTCTGCGAGGCGAGAAAGCGCAGCGTCGGCCCGAGCGGCTCGGGCACGAAGCTTTCCTGCATCGCGCCGCGCTTCGGCTCGGAGATCGTCAGCCACAGGATAGCCGCGAGCAGGATGCCGGGCAGGCCGGCGACATAGAACGCCATCCGCCAGCCATAGTGCTGGTTGACGTAGCCGCCGACGAAATAGCCGAGGAAGACGCCGAGATAAGTGCCGATGGCGTAGATGCCGAGCGCGCGCGGGCGCTCGTTCTTGGCAAAGAGATCGGCGACGATCGACTGCGAGGCGGGGGAGCCGGCGGATTCGCCGATGCCGACGCCGATGCGGGCCAGCGCCAGCGAGGTCACGCTGGTGGCCGCGCCGCATAGCGCCGTCATCGCGCTCCAGAACGCAAAGGCCGCCGCGACGATGTTACGGCGGTTGAGCCGGTCGGCGGCGCGCGCGATGGGGATGCCGAGCAGGGAATAGAACAGCGCAAAGCCGAAGCCCGCGAGCAGGCCCATCATGGTGTCGCTGAGCGCGAACTCCTTCTTGATCGGCTCGATCAGCACGTTGAAGATGGTGCGGTCGAGGAAGTTCAGCGCGTAGATGATGGTGAGCAGTCCCAGCACGTAATAGCGCCGCGCCGAGGGCTTTGCCGCGGCGGCCGTCTGTACCGACATCTGTGACGTCACATCCACCATCGCGTCCCCCAATTTGTCTTTGTTATCGTTGGCGGTCCAGCCTGATCGGCTGCAACTCAGCCTTCGCGGATGTAATTCCCCGCTTCGAATTCGACCGGCGGCGCGCTCGCATCGAACGAGACGCCGATCGGATCGCTACCCGCGGCGAGCGCGTCGAGCTGGTCGCTCAGCATGCGCCGGATCATCAGGATGCCGCGGTCGCTCTGGCCGAAATGCTCCTCGGAATGAATCGTCACCTCGCCCTGGCCGACCTGGGCTTCGTAGTCGCCCGGGAATTGCTGGTGCTCCTGCTCGGTCATGTCCCACCAGAACTTGCCGTTGAACTTCGAGCGCATCCGGCCGATGTCGCCGGAGGTCTTGACGCGGCCGGCGACATAGATGCGGAACGAGGTGTCGTCGATCGGCAGCGTCCAGCCGATCGACTCGACGCGGGCGAATTGCGCCACGCGCGGGTTCGGCACGACGCGCAACGTGGGGAGGGCGGCTTCGGTGACGCGATAGAACACCTTGCCGTCGTCCTGCTTGCGGATCGAGCGCACGGCGATGCCGCGCGGTGTCTTGTCGAACTTCACCTCCGGGATCGAGGCCATCATGTTGGTGAATTGCGGTCCCGAGAACGAGCCGTGCAGCACCGGCACGTGATAGGGATCGACCACGTTCTCGAAATGCTGCAGCCAGTTGCAGGGGATGATGGCGGGGCCGCCGCCGCCGATCGAGGAATCGTCGGCCTCGACGAACTCGCCATCGTCCATCTGCTCGAGACATTCGTAAGCCGGCAGCACCGGGCGTTTCTCGGCCGGGCCCATATAGGCGAAGATCAGGCCGTAGCGCTCCTCGACCGGATACCAGGGCTGGCGCACCTTGTCCTTGTACGGAGCGCCCTCGGGCTCGCAGGGCTGCTCCAGGCAATGGCCTTCGGTGTCGAATTTCCAACCGTGATAGCAGCAGCGGATGCCGTCCTCCTCGACCTTGCCGTAATAGAGCGTGGTGCCGCGGTGGCAGCAGCGGGCGTGCAAGAGGCCGGCGCGGCCCTGCTTGTCGCGAAACAGCACGAGATCCTCGCCCAATGCGCGCACCTTTTTCGGTGTGTCGGTGGCGTCACCGACGAGCCCGACCGGGTGCCAGTAGCGGCGCAGCAGCTCACCCATCGGCGTGCCGCGGACGACCGAGGTCAGCTCGGTGCGGGTGTGCGCCGGCTTCATCGCATAGGCCGTGCCGAGATCGCGATCCCGCTGGGTGATCGTCATGCTGGTCCTCCCGCTGTGGGCCGTGCTGGCCGGGCCCTTTTTGGGCGTCTTGCGGCCAGTGAAAAATAATTCGATGACAATGTCAACGATATTTCCAAATGCCTCTTAGTCGCATCTGATGAGCTGGCCGGCGCTTGGCAGGTCCCGGCTTTCTTGGCAGAGGTGGATCATGAGCCAGAGCGAGAGCAGCGGCGGGGAGACGTCGCCCGCGGCGGACGAGAGCGAACCGTCAGCCCCGATCACAGTGATGCTGTCGTCACGACTGATGGTGCTTGCCAACCTGCTCAAGCGTGGCGCGATCCTGCGCTACAAGCGTCTCACCGGATTGTCCTCGGTCGAGTTTGGTCTGGTCGCCTCGCTCGGCCGCCGGCCGCCGATGAGCGTGGCGCGGCTCGCCGAGGCCGTCGGCCAGGACAAGGGGCAGATCAGCCGCGCACTGGCCAATCTGCTCTCACGCAAGCTGATCGCGAAATCGGCCAATCCCAGAGACAGCCGCGAGGTGCTGATCTCGCTGACCGCCACCGGCCTTGCCGCGCATGATGCGATCGTCGAAGGGGCGCAGGAGCGCAACCGGCGCCTGCTGGAACATTTGAGCGAAGCCGAGTTCCGCACGCTGCTGGGGCAGGTCGATCAGCTCACGGCGATCGCTGCCGACATGCTCGAGAGCGAGAAGAGCTCACGCTGATCTCGCGCCGATCCCTCGATATGTTGGATCGCTTATAAGAGCCCTTCTAAGACCTTTTCAATTAGGGAATTTTCGCGCCCTCACATAAGCGTCGCCCTCGAGCGCGTGCCGTCCGGGGACAGACGGCATGGCGCATCGAACATGCAGTTTCGGGGTGGCGCGTTGAACAGTCTTGGAATGCTGCGATCGGCCGTGTTGGCGACCGCATCCGCTTTGGTCTTGGTGCCGCAGGCATCGCTTGCACAATCATCCGCGCCGAGCGGCGCAACGAGCCTGCCGTCGGTGACCGTCACTGCACCGGAATCTCGCCGCCGTGCGGCCACAACGCCGCAGCGTCGCGCGCCGAGTTCGGTGCAGACCGCCAATCGAAGCAAGCCGCAGCCGCAGCGCAATGTCGGCTTCGTCGAGACGCCGCGTGGCCCTGTGAACGGCTACGTCGCCGGCCGCAGCTCGTCCGGCACCAAGACCAACACGCCGATCATGGAGACACCGCAATCGGTGTCCGTCATCGGCGCCGAGCAGATCCGCGACCAGAAGCCGAACAAGCTCGACGAGGTCTTGCGCTATACCGCCGGCGTGCGGGCAGGGACCTTCGGCGCCGACACGCGCAACGATTGGTGGCTGATCCGCGGCTTCAAGTCCGACGACATCGGACTGTTCCTCGACGGCATGCAGCTGTTCTATACCTCCTATGCGAGCTGGCGGCTGCCGCCGTCCAACATGGAGCGCGTCGAGGTGCTGCGCGGCCCGTCCGCCGTGCTCTATGGCGGATCGAGCCCGAGCGGCATCGTCAACGTCATCAGCAAGATGCCGCCCACCGAGCCGATCCGCTACATCGAGACCGGCGTCAACAATTTCGGCAACGCCTATGTCGGCTTCGACGTCGGCGGACCGGTCGCGACGCAGCCCCGGGATGGCAAGCTGTTCTATCGTGCCGTTGGTGAGATCAGGAATGGGGGCACGCAGGTCGACTTCACGCCGGACAATAATTATTTCATCGCGCCGTCCTTCACGTGGAGGCCGGATGCCGACACCAGCTTCACGGTTCTCGCATCGGCCTCGAAGACCGACACGAGAGGCATCAACTTCCTGCCCTACCAGGGCACGGTGACGAACGCGCCGTTCGGCAAGATCCCGACCAGCTTCTTCGTCGGTGATCCCAGCGTCGACAAGTTCACGCGCGAGCAGGAGATGCTCGGCTATCAGTTCGAACGCAATCTCACCGACGACCTCACGTTCCGGCAGAATGCACGGTTCGCGCATATCGACCTGACTTATCGCGGCTACATCGGTAACGGCTGGGACAACATCAACACCGCCACGATGGGGCGATATAATTGGTACGCGAAGAACACCGCGAACCAGGCCAATCTCGACAACCAGCTGGAGTATCGCTTCAACACGGGGCCGGTGCGGCACACGATGCTGTTCGGGGTGGATCTGAAAGGCTATCAGATCGACGACTACCAGAATTTCAATTTCGGCACCGTCCCATCGGTCAACGTCTTCAATCCCGTCTACGGTCTCAACATTCCGCTGACGGGCGCGCCGTTCCGCAACTTCCTGATCACGCAGAAGCAGGCGGGCACCTATCTTCAGGATCAGATGAAGCTCGGCAACTTCACGCTGGTCTTGAGCGGCCGCAATGATTGGGTCGAGACGATTCAGGACGCGCGCGATACCGGGGCCAACGTCGCCAGCCGTAGCGACAGCAAGTTCAGCGGGCGGGCCGGGCTGATCTACAATTTCGACAACGGCATCGCGCCCTATGTCTCCTATGCGACGAGCTACAATCCGGTCGTCGGTCTAAACGCCAGCAACCAACTCTTCCTCCCCGAGACCGGGCAGCAGACCGAGATCGGCGTGAAGGTCTCGCCGAAGGGCTTTGACGGCTATTTCACGGCTTCGGTGTTCGACCTGAAGCGCCAGAACGTCGCGACGACCGCGGGCACGCCGATCCTGCTGAACCAGACCGGCGAGGTAACCTCGCGCGGCATCGAGCTCGAAGCGGTGGCCAACGCCACCAAGGAACTCAAGCTGATCGGCGCCTTCACCGCCTATCATCTCTTCAACAGCCGGGATCTCGATCCGTCGCTGGTCGGCAAGACGCCGACCAACACGCCTCAGCTCCTGGTCTCCGGCTGGGCCGACTACACCTTCAAGGACGGGCCGCTCGAAGGCTTCGGTTTCGGCGGCGGCGTGCGCTATATCGGCTCGTCCTGGGCTGATCCCGCCAACACCCTCGAGGTTCCCGCGGTGGTGCTCGGCGATCTCGCGCTGCATTACGAATGGCAGAACTGGCGCACCGCCCTCAACGTCATCAACCTGACCGACAAGATCTATGTCGCGAGCTGTTCGTTCCCGACCTCCTGCTTCTACGGCGACCGAAGGCGCGTCACGGCCAGCGTCTCCTACAAATGGTGAGGATCGGGGAGGGCGGCGACATCTGGTGCCGCCGCTCTTCCACACGGGATCGATGAGCTCCCGGCTATGCCCCCCCGGCCTGAAGCTCATCCGGGCGCGGCGCGCGCGACGGCCATGCACGTCGCCGGCGCCGCGCTCGCGGCCCGCCGGACTGCGAAATATATGGCAGGACGCGGCAGCTTTCGCGGAAGGCGGGTCCGGTCCCGCCGTCACGCATGGCTCGTCTGATCATTTGCGCCTGTGGATAGGTGTCTTTGCTGCAACTGTCCTGCGCGCGATCGCGACCATTTTCGGCGATCCGGCATCGCGGCTCCCAGACACGGGGCAGCCAATATGTCACCGGGGCGACAGTTGGGCTCCCAGCCCTCGGTTTGGGTGCGCTGCCGCACTCGAAACCAAGCATTTTTCTCGGACGATGCACGGCAAAGCGCTACCGCAGCCCGTATGCCGCAATCCCCGGACTGCCGCCCTGCAAAACCGGTGGCCGCCCTTGCTGGCCCTGCCGATCTGCTCCATACCAGCGCGGGGTGATTCCGGGATTTTCACCGTTCTGGGAGCGGCAAAGGGCCTGAAAAGAGCGTGTCTTGCGCCCATTGGTGCACTGCGCTAAGGCTCAGAACAATTCCAAATCGGACGAATCCGTGGCTGTCCCGAGGCTGCGGGAAAAAGGGCTCGCCAATGAGCGGCATTCTGCAGAACTATCTTCCACTCGTCGTCTTCATAGCGGTCGCGGGCCTCATCGGCCTGGTGCTGCTGATCGCGCCCTTCATCGTGGCGTTCCAGCAGCCGGATCCGGAAAAGCTGTCGGCCTATGAGTGCGGTTTCAACGCCTTCGACGACGCACGCATGAAGTTCGACGTCCGCTTCTACCTGGTCGCCATCCTCTTCATCATCTTCGACCTCGAAGTGGCGTTCCTGTTTCCCTGGGCGGTGGCGTTCGGCAAGCTTGGCGCGACCGGCTTCTGGTCCATGGTGGTGTTCCTCGGCGTGCTGACGATCGGGTTCGCCTATGAATGGAAGAAGGGAGCACTGGAATGGGATTGAACCCTGCATCGCCCGCTGGTCCGGCGATCGCGCCGGCCCCCAAGGGCATCCTGGATCCCTCGACCGGCCGGCCGGTCGGGGCCAATGATCCGTTCTTCCTCGAGGTCAACTCCGAGCTGTCCGACAAGGGCTTCTTCGTGGCCGCGACCGACGACCTCATCACCTGGGCCCGTACCGGCTCGTTGATGTGGATGACCTTCGGTCTCGCCTGCTGCGCCGTCGAGATGATGCAGGTGTCGATGCCGCGCTACGACGTCGAGCGCTTCGGCTTCGCCCCACGTGCCTCGCCGCGCCAGTCCGACGTGATGATCGTCGCGGGTACGCTGACCAACAAGATGGCGCCCGCGCTGCGCAAGGTCTACGACCAGATGCCCGAGCCGCGCTACGTCATCTCGATGGGCTCCTGCGCCAATGGCGGCGGCTATTATCACTATTCCTACTCGGTCGTGCGGGGCTGCGACCGCATCGTGCCGATCGACATCTACGTGCCGGGCTGCCCGCCCACGGCGGAAGCGCTGCTGTACGGCGTGCTGCTGCTGCAGAAGAAGATCCGGCGCACCGGCACCATCGAACGCTAAGGTTTTACGTCATGGACGACGCCAAGCTCGACGCCCTGGGGCAGACGATCGTTAGCGCGCTTCCGGGCGCCGCCACCGGTCATTCGGTGGCCTTCAACCAGCTGACGGTTGATGTCGAGGCCAGCAAGATCGTCGAGGTGGTCAAGTACCTCCGCGACGATCCGAACTGCCGCTTCGTCAACTTCACCGACATCACGGCCGCGGACTATCCGTCGCGCGAAAAGCGTTTCGACGTGATCTATCACTTCCTGTCCCCGACCTTGAACGCGCGCATCCGGCTCAAGGCCCAGGCCGACGAGACGACCCAGGTGCCGTCGCTGATCGAGGTGTTCCCGGGCGCCGACTGGTTCGAGCGCGAGGCCTACGACCTCTACGGCGTGTTCTTCGTCGGCCATCCCGACATGCGCCGCATCCTCACCGATTACGGCTTCGAGGGGCATCCGCTGCGCAAGGATTTCCCGACCACCGGTTTCGTCGAGGTCCGCTACGACGACCAGGAGAAGCGGGTGGTGTACGAGCCCGTCAGGCTCAACCAGGAATTCCGCAAGTTCGATTTCCTCTCGCCGTGGGAAGGCGCGGACTATCCGGTCCTTCCGGGAGATGAAAAAGCGGGGCCGAAGGTCTGATCATGAACGAGCAACCCGAACAGCTTCGCAACTTCACCATCAATTTCGGACCGCAGCATCCGGCGGCGCACGGCGTGTTGCGCCTGGTGCTGGAGCTCGACGGCGAAGTCGTCGCGCGCGTCGACCCGCATATCGGCCTGCTTCACCGCGGCACCGAAAAGCTGATCGAGCAGAAGACCTACCTGCAGGCGATCCCTTATTTCGACCGGCTCGACTACGTCGCGCCGATGAACCAGGAGCACGCCTTCTGTCTCGCCGCCGAGAAGCTGCTTGGCATCGAGGTGCCGCGCCGCGGCCAGCTGATCCGCGTGCTTTATTGCGAGATCGGCCGCATCCTCTCGCACCTGCTCAACGTCACCACGCAGGCGATGGACGTCGGCGCGCTGACCCCGCCGCTGTGGGGTTTCGAAGAGCGCGAAAAGCTGATGGTGTTCTACGAGCGCGCCTCGGGCAGCCGTATGCACGCGGCTTACTTCCGCGTCGGCGGCGTGCATCAGGATCTGCCGCAGAAGCTGGTCGACGACATCGAGGCCTGGTGCGATCCGTTCCTGAAGGTCGTGGACGACCTCGACCGGCTGCTCACCGCCAACCGCATCTTCAAGCAGCGCAACGTCGATATCGGCGTGGTGCCGCTGAAGGAAGCCTGGGAGTGGGGCTTCTCCGGCGTGATGGTGCGCGGCTCGGGCGCGGCCTGGGACCTGCGCAAGTCGCAGCCCTATGAGTGCTACGCCGAAATGGATTTCGACATTCCGATCGGCAAGAACGGCGACTGCTACGACCGCTATCTGATCCGCATGGAAGAGATGCGCCAGTCCGTGCGCATCATGAAGCAGTGCATCCAGAAGCTGAACGCGGCCGACGGCAAGGGCCCCGTCGTCGTCGAAGACAACAAGGTCGCGCCGCCGCGACGCGGCGAGATGAAGCGCTCGATGGAAGCGCTGATCCATCACTTCAAGCTCTACACCGAGGGCGTTCACGTGCCGGCCGGCGAAGTCTATGCCGCGGTCGAGGCGCCCAAGGGCGAGTTCGGCGTCTATCTGATCTCGGACGGCACCAACAAGCCCTACAAGTGCAAGATCCGCGCGCCCGGCTTTGCGCATCTGCAGGCGATGGACCACATCTGCCGCGGCCATCTGCTCGCCGACGTCTCGGCCATCCTCGGCTCGCTCGACATCGTGTTCGGAGAGGTCGATCGGTGATGGGGCAGCAGGCGCCAATCCAGTTCGACCGCGCCTCGGGGGCCCTGGAAGGGGCCAACCTGTGGGAGCGGACTGCTGCCTTGGCGCTGGTGACGGGATCGAAGATCTCCTCGCACTTCTCGCATATGGGCTACATCGCCTGCGCGAATTTGCTGCGGAAGACGCTGCCCGAGCGCAACATCGCGATCAGGCTCAATCCCGACGCCGTGTTCGAATTCCCCTATGGCGACGGCTATTGGAGCAAGCTGCTCAACCGCTCCTACAATTACGAAGACGAGCTCGAGGTCCTGTTCGCCGATAGCATCGACGTCGACTATACGCTGCTCGATTGCGGCGCCAATTACGGCTACTGGTCGGTGCTGGTCTCGAGCAAGCCGTTCGGTTCGCACAAGGCGATCGCGATCGAGCCGTCGGGGCAGAACTATCCGAAGCTCGCCAACAACGCTCGCGTCAACGGCAATCGCTTCGAGACCATGAAGTGTGCGATCGGTGCATCGCGTGGCACGGCGCGGCTGTCCGGCACCAAGCACGAGGCCTTCAGCATCGCCGGCGATCCGTCGGCAGGCGGTGAGGACGTGCCGGTCATCTCGCTCGACAATCTGATCGAGGACGGCAAGATCGCAGCTACCGGCAAGTACCTGATCAAGCTCGACGTCGAGGGCGTCGAGATCGAGGCGATCAAGGGCGGCGCACGGCTGCTCGAAGCCGACAGCGTCATCATGTGCGAAGAGCACGGCAGCGACCGCAATCACTCCGTGTCGCGCTTCATCCTCGAGCAGACCCCGCTGAAGCTGATCGTGTTCGATCCGCGCAGCAACCGCATGGAGACCGTGACCGAGCTGTCGATCCTCGACCGCATCAAGGTCTCGACCCATGTCGGCTACAACGTTTTCGGCACCGCAAGCGCATTTTGGCAGGACAGGATCGAAGCCCTGAATGCCAAAACCGCGCGCCGCATGCAGTGAGAGATAGAAGAGATGTCCGTTCGCCGATTAGCACCGAAGGAAGTCCAGCCCGCGAGCTTCGCGTTCACGGAGGAGAACCTCGCGTTCGCCAAGCAGCAGATCGCGAAATATCCGGCCGGCCGGCAGGCCTCTGCGGTCATCGCGATCCTCTGGCGCGCGCAGGAGCAGCACGAGGGCTGGGTCTCGGAAGCCGCGATCCGCGTCATCGCCGACATGCTCGACATGCCCTATATCCGCGTGCTGGAAGTCGCGACCTTCTACACGATGTTCCAGCTCGCCCCCGTCGGCAAGAAGGCCCACGTCCAGGTCTGCGGCACCACGCCGTGCCGGCTGCGCGGCGCAGAGGATCTGATCCACGTCTGCGAGCACCGCATCCATCACGAGCCCTTCCATCTGTCCAAGGACGGCAATTTCAGCTGGGAAGAGGTCGAGTGCCTCGGTGCCTGCGTGAACGCGCCGATGGTGCTGATCGGCAAGGACACCTATGAGGACCTGACCAAGGAAAGCTTCGGCAAGGTTCTCGACGGTTTCGCATCGGGTAATCCGCCCAAGCCCGGTCCGCAGAACGGCCGCCAGTTCTCGGCGCCAATCACCGGGCCGACCACGCTGAAGGAGATCACCTGATGCGTGATCTCTCGCAGCCAGCCCTGCAGGGGAACGGTGCCATGAAGAGATGGGGCTTCATCGCGATGCACGCCGCCGTGGCGGCCACCTTCATTTTCCTGCTGCAGCGCTTCAGCCTGAACGCCTCGCTGGAATCCAGTCTGCTCTGGGCGCTGACTTTCGCCGTCTGCGCCGCCGCACTTGCCTACAAGCAGACCATTCGTTGATCGGAAAGCACTGATATGCTCGAGGACAAGGACCGCATCTTCAAGAACCTCTACGGCCTCCACGATTGGGGGCTCGAGGGTGCGCGGCGTCGCGGCGCCTGGGATGGCACCAAGAACATCATCGACAAGGGCCGCGACTGGATCATCAACGAGATGAAGGCGTCGGGCCTGCGCGGCCGCGGCGGCGCCGGCTTCCCGACCGGTCTGAAATGGTCCTTCATGCCGAAGGAATCGACCGACGGGCGGCCGAGCTATCTCGTGGTCAACGCCGACGAGTCCGAGCCCGGCACCTGCAAGGATCGCGAGATCATGCGGCACGATCCGCATCTCTTGATCGAAGGCTGCCTGATCGCGAGCTGCGCGATGAACGCGCATGCCTGCTACATCTATGTCCGCGGCGAGTTCATCCGGGAGCGCGAGCATCTCCAGGCCGCGATCGACCAGGCCTATGAAGCCAAGCTGGTCGGCAAGGACAACGTCAACGGCTGGCCGTTCGACATCTACGTCGCGCACGGCGCCGGCGCCTATATCTGCGGCGAGGAGACCGCGCTGCTCGAAAGCCTCGAAGGCAAGAAGGGCCAGCCGCGGCTGAAGCCGCCGTTCCCGGCCAACGTCGGCCTGTTCGGCTGCCCGACCACCGTCAACAACGTCGAGTCCATCGCGGTTGCGCCCGACATCCTGCGCCGCGGCGCCGCCTGGTTCGCCGGCATCGGCCGTCCGAACAATGTCGGCACGAAACTCTTCTGCATCTCCGGCCATGTCGAGCGGCCCTGCAACGTCGAAGAGGCCATGGGCATTCCGTTCCGTGAGCTGATCGAAAAGCATTGCGGCGGCATCCGCGGCGGCTGGGACAACCTCAAGGCCGTGATCCCCGGCGGCTCGTCGGTGCGCATGGTGCCGGCCGAGCAGATCATCGACACGCCCATGGATTTCGACTCCTTGAGCAAGCTGCGCTCGGGCCTCGGCACCGCGGCCGTGATCGTGATGGACAAGTCCACCGACCTGATCCGCGCCATCGCCCGTATCTCCTATTTCTACAAGCATGAGAGCTGCGGCCAGTGCACGCCGTGCCGCGAGGGCACCGGCTGGATGTGGCGCGTGCTCACCCGCATGGCCGAAGGGCGCGCCCACAAGCGCGAGATCGACATGCTGTTGGAGGTGACCAAGCAGGTCGAAGGCCACACCATCTGCGCGCTCGGCGACGCGGCGGCCTGGCCGATCCAGGGCCTGATCGCGCATTTCCGTCACGAGATCGAAGCGCGCATCGACGAGTATTCCCACAAGTCCGACATTGACGATATCGGCGTCCGCGATCCCGTGAACATGGTCGCGGCGGAGTAAGAGACATGACCAAGCTCATCATCGACGGCAAAGAGATCGATGTGCCCGCCGAGTACACGCTGCTTCAGGCGTGCGAGGCGGCAGGCGCCGAGATTCCGCGCTTCTGCTATCACGAGCGGCTGTCGATCGCCGGCAATTGCCGGATGTGCCTCGTCGAGGTGAAGGGCGGCCCGAAGCCGGTCGCAAGCTGCGCCTGGGGCGTGCGCGACTGCCGTCCGGGCCCGAAGGGCGAGCCGCCGGAGATCTCGACGCGTTCGCCGATGGTGAAGAAGGCACGCGAAGGCGTGATGGAATTCCTTCTGATCAACCACCCCCTGGATTGCCCGATCTGCGACCAGGGCGGCGAGTGCGATCTGCAGGACCAGGCGATGGGCTATGGTGTCGACACCAGCCGCTTCGCCGAGAACAAGCGCGCGGTCGAGGACAAATATCTCGGCGCGCTGGTCAAGACCTCGATGAACCGCTGCATCCAGTGCACGCGCTGCGTCCGCTTCTCGGCGGAAGTCGCCGGCGCCCCTGAAATGGGTGCGACCGGGCGCGGCGAGGACATGGAGATCACAACCTATCTCGAGCACGCCCTGACGTCGGAGTTGCAGGGCAATCTCGTCGACATCTGCCCGGTCGGCGCGCTGACCTCGAAGCCCTATGCTTTCGCGGCGCGCCCCTGGGAGCTCGGCAAGACCCAGTCGATCGACGTCATGGACGGCGTCGGATCGGCGATCCGCGTCGACACCCGCGGCCGCGAGGTGATGCGCGTGCTGCCGCGCATCAACGAGGCTGTGAACGAGGAGTGGATCTCCGACAAGACACGCCACATCGTCGACGGCCTGCGCACCCAGCGCCTCGACCGGCCCTACATCCGTGAAGCCGGCAAGCTGCGTGCGGCGAGCTGGCAGGAGGCCTTCGCCGCGATTGCCGCCAAGGCGGCGCGCACCGACGGCAAGCGCATCGGCGCGATTGCCGGCGACCTCGCGGGTGTCGAGGAGATGTTCGCGCTGAAGGATCTGCTCGCCAAGTTCGGCTCGGCCAATCTGGCGGTGCAGGGCGGCGATGCCTTCGATCCCGCGCTCGGCCGCGGCTCATATATCTTCAACCCCACGCTGGCCGGCGTGGAGCAGGCGGATGCGCTGCTGATCATCGGCGCCAACCCGCGGAAAGAGGCGGCCGTATTCAACGCCCGCATCCGCAAGCGCTGGCGTGCCGGCGGCTTCAAGGTCGGCGTGATCGGAGCCAAGCCCGACCTGACCTACGATTACGATCACCTCGGCGCGGGCACCGAGACGCTCGGTGAGCTCGCGGCCGGCAAGCATTCCTTCATGGACGTGCTGAAGAACGCCAAGAACCCGATCATCCTGGTCGGCGGGGGCGCGGCCTCGCGTCACGACGGTGCGGCCATCCTCGCTGCGGCCGCCAAGCTCGCGCTCGATGTCGGCGCGGTCAAGGACGGTTGGAACGGCTTTGGCGTGCTGCACGAGACCGCCTCGCGCGTCGGTGCGCTCGATATCGGTTTCGCCGCGACCGGCGGCGGGCTGAACGCCGCGCAGATGACGACGTTCGGCACGCTCGACCTGCTGTTCCTGCTCGGCGCCGACGAGATCAACGCGCCGGATGGCACCTTCGTCGTCTATATCGGCACCCATGGCGACCGCGGCGCGCACCGCGCCGACGTGATCCTGCCGGCGGCAGCCTATACCGAGAAGTCCGCGATCTACGTCAACACCGAAGGCCGCGTGCAGATGACGGGCCGCGCCGCGTTCCCGCCGGGCGAGGCCCGCGAGGACTGGGCGATCGTCCGCGCGCTGTCGGAAGCGCTCGGCAAGAAGCTCGGCTACGACTCGCTGGCGCAACTTCGCCAGGCGATCTTCAAGGCCGTGCCGCACCTGATCCGTCTCGACCAGATCGAGGCCGGCTCGGCCGACCAGATCAAGAAGCTGGCCGGGAAGGGCGGCTCGCCCGAGAAGGCGCCGTTCAAGCCTGTTGTCGAGGACTTCTATTTGACCAACCCAATCGCGCGTGCGTCCGCCGTGATGGCGGAATGCTCGCGGCTTGCCTCCGGGCAGATGCTGACCGCAGCGGAGTGAGCTGATGGAATTCTTCGAAAGCGCATTCTGGACCGGCTTCCTCTGGCCGCTGATCATCATGATCGCGGAGAGCGTCCTGGTGCTCGTCGTCCTGTTGGTCGCGATCGCCTACATCCTGCTCGCCGACCGCAAGATCTGGGCGGCGGTGCAGATCCGGCGCGGCCCGAACGTGGTCGGCCCCTGGGGCCTGCTGCAATCCTTCGCGGACCTGCTCAAGTTCGTGCTGAAGGAGCCGATCATCCCGGCCGGCGCCAACAAGGGCGTGTTCCTGCTGGCCCCGCTGGTATCGTGCGTGCTGGCGCTCGCGGCCTGGGCGGTCATCCCGACCAACCTCGGCTGGGTGATCGCCGACATCAATGTCGGCGTTCTCTTCATCTTCGCGATCTCGTCGCTGTCGATCTACGGCATCATCATGGCCGGCTGGTCGTCGAACTCGAAATACCCGTTCCTCGCCGCGCTGCGCTCGGCGGCGCAGATGGTGTCCTATGAAGTCTCGATCGGCTTCGTCATCATCACCGTGCTGCTCTGTGCCGGCACGCTCAATCTCTCGGCCGTGGTCGAAGCCCAGCACGCGCGCGGCCTTGCCAGCCTGATCGGGCTGCCGCAGCTGACCATCCTGAACTGGTATGTCTGGCCGCTGTTTCCCATGTTCGTGGTGTTCTACGTCTCGGCGCTGGCGGAAACCAACCGCCCTCCGTTCGACCTCGTGGAAGCTGAATCCGAGCTCGTCGCCGGCTTCATGGTCGAGTACGGCTCGACGCCGTACCTCCTGTTCATGCTCGGCGAGTATGTCGCGATCGTCACGATGTGCGCGCTGGCGACGATCCTGTTCCTCGGAGGCTGGCTGCCGCCGGTCGACCTGCCGCCCTTCAACTGGGTGCCGGGGATCATCTGGTTCTCGCTGAAACTGTTCTTCATGTTCTTCCTGTTCGCGATGGCAAAGGCGATCGTGCCGCGCTACCGCTACGATCAACTGATGCGCCTCGGCTGGAAGGTGTTCCTGCCGCTGTCGCTGGTGATGGTGATCGTGGTGGCCGGCGTGCTGCATTTCGCCGGCATCGCGCCGAAGTGAGGGCCGTCATGGGTATCAACATCAACGCCACTGCTCGCTCGCTTCTGCTGTCGGAATTCGTCTCGGCGTTCTTCCTCGCCATGCGCTATTTCTTCCAGCCGAAGCCGACGCTGAACTATCCGTTCGAGAAGGGCCCGATCTCGCCGCGCTTCCGCGGCGAGCATGCGCTGCGCCGCTACCCGAACGGCGAGGAACGCTGCATCGCCTGCAAGCTGTGCGAAGC
The DNA here is from genome assembly GCF_001590795.1 of Bradyrhizobium sp. AT1. Lineage (GTDB taxonomy): Bacteria > Pseudomonadota > Alphaproteobacteria > Rhizobiales > Xanthobacteraceae > Bradyrhizobium. The sequence continues at coordinate 1,107,685 of NZ_JXDL01000001.1, read as the reverse complement.
GGTCTGCCCGGCGCAGGCCATCACCATCGAGGCCGGCCCGCGCCGCAACGACGGCACCCGCCGCACCGTGCGCTATGACATCGACATGGTGAAGTGCATCTATTGCGGCCTCTGCCAGGAGGCCTGTCCGGTCGACGCCATCGTCGAAGGTCCGAACTTCGAGTTCGCGACCGAGACCCGCGAGGAACTGTTCTATGACAAGGCCAAGCTGCTCGCCAACGGCGATCGCTGGGAACGCGAGATCGCGAAAGCGATCGAGCTCGACGCGCCGTACCGGTGAGGTGAGGGCATGATCCTTCCCGCGCTCTTCTTCTATCTCTTCGCCGGCGTCTGTGTCGCCTCGGCGGTGATGGTGATTGTCTCGCGCAATCCCGTCCACTCCGTGCTGTACCTGATCCTGGCCTTCGTCAACGCATCCGGCCTGTTCGTGCTGATGGGCGCCGAATTCCTCGGCATGATGCTGATCGTCGTCTATGTCGGCGCGGTCGCCGTGCTGTTCCTGTTCGTGATCATGATGCTCGACGTCGACTTCCTCGAGCTGCGCGAGGGTTTCATCGAGTATCTGCCGGTGGGCCTCGTGATCGGCGGCATCTTCCTGTTCGAGCTGCTGCTCACCGTCGGCTTCTGGGTCATCAACCCCGGCGTCGCCAAGACGATCACGGCGGCGATCCCGGCGAACGTCTCCAATACCGAGGCGCTCGGGCTCGTGCTCTATACGAAGTACATCCACTACTTCCAGCTCTCTGGCATGGTGCTGCTGGTAGCCATGATCGGCGCCATCGTGCTGACGCTGCGCCACAAGGCGAGCGTGAAGCGGCAGGACATCAACGTTCAGAACGCGCGCACGCCCGAGATGGCGATGGCGATGCGCAAGGTGGCGCCGGGGCAGGGCCTCTCGGATGCCGATGCGGCGGAGTGGGTGAAATGACGATCGGGCTCGGACATTACCTGGCGGTCGGCGCGATCCTGTTCACGCTCGGGATCCTCGGCATCTTCCTGAACCGCAAGAACATCATCGTCATCCTGATGTCGATCGAGCTGATCCTGCTCTCGGTCAATATCAACCTCGTCGCGTTCTCGACCTTCCTCGGCGACATCGTCGGCCAGGTCTTCGCGCTGCTGGTGCTGACGGTTGCGGCTGCGGAAGCCGCGATCGGTCTCGCCATCCTGGTGGTCTATTTCCGCAACCGCGGCTCGATCGCGGTTGAGGACGTCAATCTGATGAAGGGCTGAGCTCTCAAATGGTTCAGGCAATCGTTTTCCTGCCTCTGCTGGGCGCCATTCTGGCAGGGCTCATCGCCCTGGCCGGCGCGCATGCCCGCAATCCCTCGGGCGACGAGCTCGATCATCACGGCGACCACGGCCATGGCGATGCGCATGCGTCGGCGGCTCACGACGCGCATGGTCATGACGACCATGGTCACGACGATCACGGTCACGGTCCGACCGAGCCGCCCGCGGCTGGCTCGCGCGCTGCCGAGCTGATCACCACGGCATTGCTGTTCGTCTCGGCCGGGCTGTCCTGGATGACGCTGGTCGATGTCGGCTTCATGCACCACGATGCCCGCATCCAGCTCTTGCCCTGGATCTTCTCCGGCGACCTCCAGGTCTGGTGGACGCTGCGGGTCGATACGCTCACTGCCGTGATGCTGGTGGTGGTGACGACGGTGTCATCGCTCGTGCACCTCTATTCCATCGGCTACATGGACGAGGACCCGAACCGGCCGCGCTTCTTCGGCTATCTCAGCCTGTTCACCTTTGCCATGCTGATGCTGGTGACCGCGGACAACCTAGTGCAGCTGTTCTTCGGCTGGGAAGGCGTGGGTCTCGCCAGCTATCTGCTGATCGGCTTCTGGTACCAGAAGCCGACGGCGAACGCCGCCGCCATCAAGGCCTTCGTGGTCAACCGCGTCGGCGACTTCGGCTTTGCGCTCGGCATCTTCGCGATCTTCATGCTGGCCGGCTCGACCGATTTCGAGACGATCTTCCATGCCGCGCCCGGCCTCACCGGCAAGACCATCAACTTCCTCGGCTGGCACGTTGACGCGCTGACGCTGACTTGCCTGCTGCTGTTCATGGGCGCGATGGGCAAGTCGGCCCAGTTCCTGCTGCACACCTGGTTGCCGGACGCGATGGAAGGCCCGACCCCGGTGTCGGCGCTGATCCACGCCGCGACCATGGTCACCGCTGGTGTCTTCATGGTGGCGCGCCTGTCGCCGCTGTTCGAGCTCGCTCCGAATGCGCAGGCCGTCGTGATGTTCTTCGGTGCCACCACGGCGTTCTTTGCCGCGACCGTCGGTCTCGTCCAGAACGACATCAAGCGCATCGTGGCGTACTCGACCTGTTCGCAGCTCGGCTACATGTTCGTGGCGATGGGAGCAGGGGCCTATTCGGTTGGCATGTTCCATCTGTTCACGCACGCTTTCTTCAAGGCGCTGCTGTTCCTAGGCTCCGGCTCGGTGATCTACGCGATGCACCACGAGCAGGACATCCGCAACATGGGCGGACTCTGGAAGAAGATCCCCTACACCTATGCGGTGATGGTGGTCGGCACGCTGGCGCTGACCGGCTTCCCGCTCACCGCCGGCTATTTCTCCAAGGACGCGATCATCGAGTCCGCCTACGCCTCGCACAATCCGTTCGCGACGTACGGCTTCCTGATGACGATCGTCGCCGCCGGCCTGACCTCGTTCTACTCCTGGCGCCTGATCTTCAAGACCTTTCACGGCGAGCCGCATGACGAGCATCATTACGAGGCCGCGCATGAGGCACCGCTCTGGATCCTGATCCCGATCGGCGTGCTGGCGGTCGGCTCGTTCGTCGCCGGCCTGCCGTTCAAGGAGCTGTTCGCCGGCCACGGCGTCGAGGAGTTCTTCCGCGAGTCCGTGAAGATGAACCCGCACATCATCGAGGAGATGCACCACATCCCCGAGACCATCGCCTTCCTGCCGACGGTGATGATGGTGCTGGGCTTCCTCGTCTCGTACCTGTTCTATATCCGCCGGCCCTATCTGCCGGTCGAGCTCGCGAACACGCAGCCGATGCTGTACCAGTTCCTGCTCAACAAATGGTATTTCGACGAGCTCTACGACATCATCTTCGTCCGTCCGGCGAAGTGGATCGGCTATCAGCTCTGGAAGAAGGGCGACGGCTTCATCATCGACGGCTTCGGCCCCGACGGCGTCTCCGCCCGTGTGCTGGACGTCACCCGCAACGTCGTGAAGATCCAGACCGGCTATCTCTATCACTACGCGTTTGCCATGCTGATCGGCGCCGCCGGCCTGATCACCTGGTTCATGTTCGGCTTTGGAGGCCAGTAAATGACGACCTGGCCCATCCTATCGGTCACGACGTTCCTGCCGCTGGTCGGCGCGCTGATCGTTTATCTGAGCCGCGGTGACGACGAGGCGGCCAAGCGCAATTCGCGCTGGATCGCGCTCTGGACCACGCTGATCACCTTCGCGGTGTCGGTGATCCTGGTCATGCGCTTCGACCCCGGCAATCCCGACTTCCAGTTCGTCGAGAAGGCGAACTGGCTCGCGACCGGCATCACCTACCACATGGGCGTCGACGGCATCTCGCTGCCGCTGGTGATCCTCACCACCGCCGTGATGCCGTTCTGCATCGCCGCGAGCTGGAAGGCGATCACGAGCCGCGTCCGCGAATACATGATGGCGTTCCTGATCCTGGAAACGCTGATGATCGGCACCTTCTCGGCGCTCGATCTCGTGCTGTTCTATTTGTTCTTCGAGGGCGGCCTGATCCCGATGTTCCTGATCATCGGCGTCTGGGGCGGTCCGCGCCGGGTCTATGCATCGTTCAAGTTCTTCCTCTACACGCTGCTCGGCTCGGTCCTGATGCTGCTCGCCATCATGGCGCTGTACTGGAACGGCGGCACCACCGACATCCCGACCCTGATGCACACCGCCGTGCCGCGCAACTTGCAGACCTGGGCGTGGCTGGCCTTCTTCGCCTCGTTCGCGGTGAAGATGCCAATGTGGCCGGTGCACACCTGGCTCCCGGACGCGCACGTCGAGGCGCCGACCGCGGGCTCCGTGGTCCTGGCCGCGATCCTCTTGAAGATGGGTGGCTACGGCTTCCTGCGCTTCTCGCTGCCGATGTTCCCGCTGGCCTCGCATGACTTCGCGCCGCTGATCTTCACGCTCTCGGCCATCGCCATCATCTATACCTCGCTGGTGGCTTTGATGCAGGAGGACATGAAGAAGCTGATCGCGTACTCGTCGGTCGCGCATATGGGCTTCGTCACCATGGGCATCTTCGCCGGCACCATGCAGGGCGTCGCCGGCGGCGTGTTCCAGATGATCTCCCACGGTATCGTCTCCGGCGCGCTGTTCCTCTGCGTCGGCGTCGTCTACGACCGCCTGCACACCCGCGAGATCGCGGCCTATGGCGGCCTCGTCAACCGGATGCCGCTCTACGCGCTGACCTTCATGGTCTTCACCATGGCCAATGTCGGTCTGCCCGGCACGAGCGGCTTCGTCGGTGAGTTCATGACGCTGCTCGGCACCTTCAAGGTCTCGATCCCGACGGCGTTCTTCGCCAGCTTCGGCGTGATCCTGTCGGCGTGCTACGCGCTGTGGCTCTATCGCAAGGTCGTGTTCGGCGCGCTGGTCAAGCCGTCGCTCGCAAGCATGAAGGATCTCACCTTGCGGGAGTGTGTGATCCTGTTCCCGATGATCGCGCTGACGATCCTGTTCGGCGTCTATCCGAAGCCGGTGCTCGACATGTCGGCCGCCTCGGTCCAGCAACTCGTCAACAACTACAACACCGCTGTGACGGCCGTGAAGGCCGCCGCACTGCTCCAGTGACCGGGCAGGTCAGGATATCGCCATGAGCTTTGAGACTGCAGGTTATCAACTGGCGCCGGTACTGCCCGAGATCGTGCTCGCGATCGGCGCCATGGCTCTGCTGATGCTGGGAGCCTATCGCGGGCAGGGGACCACCGGCGCGGTCACCTCGCTGGCGGTCGTGCTCCTGGTCGTCGTCGGGGTGCTCGAATACATGCTGCCTGCCGGCAAGCATGTGACCTTCGGCGGCAGCTTCATCGTCGACGACTTCGCTCGCTTCATGAAGATCCTGGCCCTGATCGGCTCGGCGGTGACGCTGGTGCTGTCGACCGAGTTCCTGTCGGATCCGTCGCGCCGCATCTTCGAATACGCCATCCTTGTGCTGCTCTCGACGCTCGGCATGATGGTGCTGATCTCGGCCGGCGACCTGATCTCGCTCTATCTCGGCCTCGAACTGATGTCGCTGGCGCTCTACGTCGTGGCGGCCTCCAACCGCGACAATGCCAAGTCCACCGAAGCCGGCCTGAAGTACTTTGTCCTGGGCGCGCTGTCCTCGGGCATGCTGCTGTACGGCGCCTCGCTGATCTATGGCTTCACCGGCACGGTCAGCTTCACCGGCATCGCCGCGGCCGCGACCATCTCCAATGTCGGCCTGTTGTTCGGCCTGGTCTTCCTGCTCGTCGGTCTCTGCTTCAAGGTCTCGGCCGTGCCGTTCCACATGTGGACGCCTGACGTCTACGAGGGCGCGCCGACCCCGGTCACCGCCTTCTTCGCTTCGGCGCCGAAGGTCGCTGCGCTTGCCGTGTTCACTCGCGTCACGCTGACCGCATTCCCGGGCATCGTCTCGCAGTGGCAGCAGATCCTGGTGTTCGTGTCGATCGCCTCGATGGCGCTGGGTTCGTTCGCCGCGATCGGCCAGAGCAACATCAAGCGCCTGATGGCCTATTCCTCGATCGGCCACATGGGCTTCGCGCTGGTCGGCCTTGCCTCGGGCACGGTCGAGGGCGCGCAGGGCGTGCTGATGTACATCGTGATCTATGTCGCGATGACACTGGGCTCGTTCTCGATCATCCTCGCCATGCGCCGCAACGGCCAGGCCGTCGAGCAGATCAGCGATTTCGCTGGTCTGTCGCGCACCAATCCGCTGCTCGCCTTCATGTTCGCGATGCTGCTGTTCTCGCTCGCGGGCATTCCGCCGCTCGCCGGCTTCTTCGCCAAATGGTACGTCTTCGTCGCCGCCATCAAGGCGAACCTGTTCACGCTCGCCGTCATCGGCGTGCTGACCAGCGTGGTCGGCTGCTATTATTACCTGTCCATCGTCAAGACGATGTATTTCGACGAGCCGGCCGGCCAGGTCGATCCGGTGCGCGTCGAGGTCAAGACGGTGCTGGCGGTGTTCGGCCTGTTCAACATTCTGTTCGCGCTGTTCGCAGGTCCCGTGGTGAGCGTCGCCTCCGCCGCGGCAAAGTCGCTGTTCTAGGATGGCTTTCGCGCTCGGTCCTCGCGCATCATCCGCGGGCTACAAGCTCGCGGCGTTCGAACGGACCGGCTCGACCAACACCGAGGCGATCGAGCGCGCCAGGGCTGGCGAACGCGGCCCGATGTGGTTCGTGACGTCGGAGCAAACCGCCGGCCGTGGCCGTCGTCAGCGCCCCTGGATCGCGCCGCGCGGCAATCTCGCCGCCAGCGTGCTCGAAGTCCTGGACGTAGCGCCGGCGGTTGCCGCCACCATCGGCTTTGCCGCAGGCCTCGCCGAAGAGGCCGCGCTGGAGAAGGTCAGCCTCGAAGCTGCGCTGCGCCTCGGCGAAGGCCGTCCCCGCTACGCCCTGAAATGGCCCAATGACGTCCTGGCCAACGGCAAGAAGCTGGTTGGCATCGGGTTGGAGGCGGAGGCCATCGGCGACCGCCTCGCCATCGTCGTCGGCATCGGCACCAATGTCGTCGCTGCGCCCGAGGGGACGCCAACGCCCGCCGTCTCGCTGGCCGCACTGGGCGTCCAGATCAGCGCGGAGGAGCTGTTCGCGGCGCTCTCCGACGCCTGGGTCGAATTCCGCGGCATCTGGGCCAATGGAAGCGGCTTTGCCGAGATCCGAAAGCTGTGGCTCGAGCGCGCCGCGGGTCTTGGCGAGAAGGTCGCGATCCATACGGGGACGATGACGCTGGAAGGCATTTTTGACACCATCGACGACACCGGCTGCCTGATCGTCCGAACCGCGGAGGGCCGCCGCGTGCCGGTCGCCGCGGGCGAGGTGTTCTTCGGTCCGGTCGCCTCCGTGGGAGCTGCGTGATGGCGAAGCCTGAAGAACTGGTGTTTGCGCCGCTCGGCGGCGTCGGCGAGATCGGCATGAACCTGTCGATCTACGGCCTTGGGAGCCGCCAGCAGCGCGCCTGGATGGCGGTCGATCTCGGCGTCTCCTTCGGTGACGAGGAGCATCTGCCGGGCATCGACCTGATCATGCCGGACATCTCCTTCCTGGAGAAGGAACGCAAGAACCTGATGGGCCTGGTGCTGACCCACGCTCACGAGGACCATTTCGGCGCCATCATCGATCTCTGGCCGAAGCTGAAATGCCCGATCTACGCGACGCAGTTCAGCGCCGCCTTGTTCGAGGCCAAATGTGCCGCCGAGCGCAATGCGCCGAAGATCCCGGTGACGGTGGTGCCGTCGGGCGGCCGCGTCGACGTCGGCCCGTTCAACGTCGAGTTCATCCCCGTCGCGCACTCCATTCCCGAGGCGCACGCGCTGGCGATCCACACCTCGGCCGGCACGGTGCTGCACACCGGCGACTGGAAGATCGACCCGACCCCGACGCTGGGGCGTCCGACCGACGAGAAGCGGCTGCGCGAGCTCGGCGAAGAGGGCCTGCTCGCCCTGATTGGCGATTCCACCAACGCGGTGCGCGACGGCCGCTCGCCCTCGGAAGCCGAGGTCGCCCGCACCATCATCGACCTCGTGAAATCGGCCAAGGGCCGCGTCGCGGTCACGACCTTCGCCTCCAACGTCGCGCGCATCAAGGCCGTGGCCGCCGCCGCCAAAGCCGCCGATCGCGAGGTCGTCGTCGTCGGCCGTGCCATGGAGCGCGTGGTGCAGGTCGCGCGCGAGACCGGCTATCTCGACGGCGTGCAGAATTTCCGCTCGCCCGAGATCTACGGCCATCTGCCGCAGGACAAGGTGCTGGCGCTCTGCACCGGCAGCCAGGGCGAGCCGCGCGCCGCGCTGGCGCGCATCGCCAATGACGACCACCCCGAGATCACGCTCAACCGCGGCGACTGCGTCATCTTCTCCTCGCGCACCATCCCGGGCAACGAGAAGGCGGTCGGCTCGATCGTCAACAATCTGGTGCTGCAGGGCGTCGAGATCATCACCGACCGCGACGCGCTGGTCCACGTCTCCGGCCATCCCCGTCGCGACGAATTGCGCGACCTGATCGCCTGGACGAAACCGCAGCTCCTGATCCCCGTCCATGGCGAGGCCCTGCATCTGCACGAGCACGCCAAGCTGGCGCGCGCCGCCGGCGTGCAGCGCGTGCTGGTCTGCCGCAACGGCGACCTCGTCAAGCTCGGCCCCGGCGATCCCGGCATCGTCGGCGAGGTGCCCTCGGGCCGTCTCTACAAGGACGGCACGATTTTGGAGGATTCCAAGTCGCGCGCCGTGGTCGAGCGCCGCCGCATGGCGTTCTCCGGCTGCGCCTTCGTCGCCATCGCCATGACCGAGCAGGGCGAGCTCGCCGACGATCCCGAGGTCGATCTGGTCGGCATCCCCGAGAAGAACCGGGCCGGCGAGCCCTTCGACGACATCGTCTTCGATGCCGTGGTCTCCACCATCGAGGGCCTGCCGAAAGCGCGCCGCCGCGATGCGGATGCGCTGGCGGAGTCGGTGCGACGCGCTGTCCGGGCCGTGATTAACGAACATTGGGGCAAAAAGCCCCCCTGTCTGGTACACGTACTGACAGTCTAGTCTGGGCATGATCTTCTCGGAAAACCGCTTCACACTTTTCCGGATCATGCCTTAAGGGAGAACAACCATGCTGGGCCGGCTCAACCACGTCGCGATCGCGACCAAGGATGCCGTCAAGGCGGCCAGGATCTATGGCGCCGCGTTCGGCGCGCAGATCTCGGATGCCGTGCCGCTGCCCGAGCACGGCGTCATCACGGTGTTCGCCACGCTCCCCAACACCAAGATCGAGTTCATCGAGCCGCTCGGCGAGGCCTCGCCGATCGCAAAATTCGTCGAGCGCAACCCCGACGGCGGCATCCACCATGTCTGTTACGAGGTCGTCGACATCATCGCTTCGCGCGACACGCTGGTGAAGGAGGGGGCGAGGGTGCTCGGCGACGGCGTGCCGAAGATCGGTGCCCACGGCAAGCCGGTGCTGTTCCTGCACCCGAAGGATTTTTCCGGCGCGCTGGTCGAAATCGAGCAGGCATAAGGCCGTCCCATGGCCATCCAGATATCGACCGCGATCGCGATCTACTTCGTCATCTGGTGGGTCGCGCTGTTCCTGACGCTGCCGTTCGGCGTGCGCAGCCAACACGAGGACGGCGTCGGCGCGCCCGGCACCGATCCCGGCGCGCCGATCCTGACGCGGATGGGCGGCAAGCTGATCTGGACCACGATCATCTCCGCGATCATTTACGGGATCGCCATGGTCGCCTATCACGCCGGCTATCTCTCCATCGAGCGCCTGTCGAAGCTGATGGGGATGCCGTTTTAAATTTTTGGTTTTGCTTTTGGGGGGACGAATGACTTTTCAACGCATCGTCGTCGCGCTTCTGGTGCTGATCGTCGCCGGCCTTGGTGCCATCGGCTATGTCGAATGGAGGATGGCGGTGCAGGTGCGCACGCTGAAGGCTTTCGTCGAGGGCTATGTCTTCAACGAGGCCGTCGCAGCCTGCGAGCAGGCTAAGAGCTCGACCCCGTTCAAATGGAACGGCGGCAAGAGCACCTCGGTGATCGGCCTGAACTCGGTCAAAACAGACAAATACAATGTCAGCGCCAGCTACACGCTGGTGGCGGATCTCGTTTATTGTGATTACGATCCCATCAAAAGAAAGGCCGAGATCGGCTCGAGCTTCCTGGAGCGGGAGTAACGATCCGGCCCTGCAGAGCATGCTCCGGACCCGGAGGGCCGCGCTAGCGCAAAGTGTGAAGCGGTTTTCCGAAAGATCATGCTCAAAATAGGAATGGGATGGGATCGTCATGACGCAGGAGCGGGAGGACTACCGGATTCTGCATGAGGCGGCCTTGCGGGATTATCTCGCAGGCCTGCCGGACTTGAAAACGCTCCTCGGCGGCGATCCCGCCCACTGGGCAATCACCGAGGTCGGCGACGGCAATCTGAACCTCGTCTTCATCGTCAAGGGCACGAACGGCGGTATCGCCGTGAAGCAGGCGCTGCCTTATGTCCGCCTCGTCGGCGAAAGCTGGCCGCTGCCGCTGTCGCGGGCCCATTACGAATATCTGGCGCTGTCGAAGCAGGCCGAGCTCGCGTCCGGCCTCGTGCCGGCTTTGCTGCATCACAACGAGGCGCTGGCACTGACGGTGATGGAGCTGCTCGAGCCCCATATCATCATGCGCAAGGGACTGGTTGCGGGAACGCAATATCCGGGCTTCGTCGATGACATCACCACCTTCATGGCGCGGACGCTGTTCTTCACCTCCGATCTCGCGCTGTCCGCGGCCGAAAAGAAGGAGGGCATCGCGGCTTTCGCCGGCAACCACGCGCTCTGCAAGATCACCGAGGATTTGATCTTCACCGATCCCTATCGCATCGCCGAGCAGAACCGCTGGACCGCGCCCTATCTCGACGGCCTCGCCGCGGAGCTCCGCGACGACATGGACCTGCACGTCGCCATCTCCCGGCTGAAGCTGAAATTCATGGCGAGCCCGGAGGCGCTGCTGCACGGCGACCTCCACACCGGCTCGATCATGGTCACGGAGAGCCAGACGCGGGTGATCGACCCGGAATTCGCGTTCTATGGTCCGATGGGCTTCGACGTCGGCGCGGTGCTCGCCAATCTCCTGATGGCCTATTTCGCCTCCGCCGGCCATGAGCGTGCGCCGGGCGAGCGGGCCGCGTTCGAGGCCTGGGTGCTGCAGACCGTGGAAACGGTGTGGAGCGAGTTCGCCCGGAAATTCCTCGAGCTCTGGCGCGCGCAAGGCACCGGCGATGCCTATCCGATCTCGCTCTTCGCCGGTGAGAAGGGCGCCGCGCGGCTGGAGGCCGAGCGGCAAGCCTACATGCAGCGCCTGTTCACTGAGACGGTCGGCTTCGCCGCAGCGAAAATCATCCGCCGCATCTTCGGTCTCGCCCACAACATCGATTTCGAGCTGATCGAGGATGCTCGGAAGCGGGCGGTGAGTGAGGCGCGCGCCGTGCGGCTCGCGCGCGGGATGATGGTGGAGGCCGCGGCGTTTCGGGTGATCGCCGATGTTACGGGGGCTGCACGAAAGCTGAAGGACTGGCAGCCGGAATTGTCCGGCTGAAGATGTTGTGCGGGGCGCACCCGCATGCTCCGTCGCGAGCGCTCCTCGCAATGTCGTGGGGGGAGCTTCGCTCGCAATGACGGGGAGGGATTGTTGCGGAACGCTAATACAGCCGCAACGGAAGCGGGGCCCCATCGGGGCCGACCAGCAGGCCCCAGGTTTCGTTGGCCGCGACCTCGAACTCGCGCTGCTGCGCCGCGCGGCCTTCGAGCTCGAGCGTGACCTTGTACCTGCCCGGCGGCAGATCGATCTTCTGGCTATCAGGCAGCCTGCCTGCGGCGGCGTCGGAATCCGTCAGGTCCTCTCCGGCGCGAGCCTCCAGTCTGATGGTTCGCTCGTTGACGGTGATATCGGCAGCTTCATCCGTCTTGTTGCCGACCAACAGCATCACTCGGTCCGGCGCCGGCCGGATGCCGGACGTTGCGGCCAGCACCTTGCGCAGCGACAGGTCGGCAATCGTCACGTTGTTCTGACGGCCAAGCCGGAGCAGCCCCGGCCCATCCGACGTCGTGAAGGCGACAACGGCCCTCTCAGCCTCGACGACCGCGCCATCGTTTTCAGTCCAGCCGCGCTGATCGAGTGCGGCGCGATAGAAGCCGAGCACGGCCGCAAGACCAAGCGGCGTTTCGACGTGAGCCGACCGGATGAAGGGTGAATTCTTCGCAGTCATCAGGCCCCAGCGGTCGGCGAGCGGCAGGCCCAAATCGTCGGACATCTTGGCCTCGAACGTCCGGCTGGTGGCCCCAGCCAACAGCCCGATGGCATCGCAGAGCAGGCGTTCGCCAAGATTGTCCGGCGTGCAACGTTCCCTGAGCGCCCACCATGTATCGTCGACATAGCCGTTGGACCGCGTGGTGTGGGACCAGTTGATATGGATGGTGTTGGTCGGGCGGTCGCGAACGGGGTCCGGCGTCACCGGGATCGCCATCGCCGCCGTCGCGGCGACCAGACTGCAGGCGAGTAGAAAACCTAGCTTTCGGCGTTTCATGTTTCCGCGATCCCTGTTTTCGCGATTTCCGGGGCTCAGGTGACGATCCACAGCTTGGTCGCGTTGGCTGCGAAAAATGTTCACTTGTCCCGGCCGGCTGATGACGCACCGCGTCAATCGTCGGCTTGTATCGCTGCGGGGATGCAACCCGGTCTCGGAGGTCTCCGCGTTGAAACCCGGCCTCCCGGAACAGACATTGGTCTCCATCAAAAACGAAGCTTGCATTCGACAGGCTGCGAATGATCAAATCTCTGATCGGCATGCACCTGCGTTGTTGGGGGACACATGATGTTCAGGATGATCGCGATCGTCGCGGGGGTGGGGCTGGCGCTCGCCGGGTCAGTGGAGGCGCAGACGCCGCGCAAGGGCGGAACCATCCGCATGACCGCGCCTTATGGCTCGAGTTTCACCAGTCTCGACATTCACACCACCCAGCGCGCCCAGGACGAGATCTACGCCAAGGCGCTGCATCGCTCGCTCTACATCTGGAATTCGGCGGAAGGCAAACCGGTTCTGGAACTGGCCAAGGAGGACGCCGTCTCGGGGGGCGGTCTCGTTCACACCTTCAAGCTGCGCGATGACGCCTATTTCCACAACGGCCGCAAGATGACGGCGGACGACGTCATCTGGTCCTACACCCGCATCATGGACGGCACCAAGGCCTTTCCCGGTGCGCGTTTCGTCCGCGTGATCGAGGGCGCGGCCGCGGTCGAGAAGGGCCAGGCCAAGGAAATCTCCGGCCTGAAGAAGATCGATGATTTCACCATCGAGATGAAGCTGACCGAGAAGGTCGATCCCGGCTTCTACTTCTTCACCGCGCTGACCTCGATCTATCCCGCCGACGAGGGCGCCAAGGAGAGCTTCATCCAGCATCCGATCGGTCTCGGACCGTTCAAATTCGTCGAGCACGTACCGGGATCGCGCATCGTGCTGGAGCGGTGGGACCGGTTCTACAAGCCCGGCAAGCCCTATGCCGACAAGGTTACCGTGTCGATCATGGCCGAGGCCGCCGCGCGCGATGTCGCCTTCCGCAACAAGGAGATCGACACCTCGGTGCTTGGGCCTGCGCAATACGTCGCCTATCAATCGGACGCCAATCTCAAGGGCACCATCGTCGAGGTCGCCGAGGTCTTCACGCGCTACATGGGGATGAATCCCTCATTCAAGCCGTTCGCCGACAAGCGCGTCAGGCAGGCGATCAACTACGCGATCGACACCGATCTGATCATCAACAAGCTGGTCAAGGGCAAGGCCTATCGTGCCACCAGCTGGCTGCCGCTGACCTCGCCGGCCTACGACAAGGCGATGAAGCCGTATGCTCACGATCCCGCCAAGGCCAAGCAGCTGCTCACCGAGGCCGGCTACCCCAACGGCTTCGAGTTCGAATGGACCACCAGCCAGAACGAGAGCTGGGGCTTGCCGATCGTCTCGGCCGTGATCCCGATGCTGGACAAGGTCGGCATCAAGGCCAAGGTCAAGCAGGTCGAGACCGCGGTGCTTGCGGAGGTGGTTCGCACCGGCGACTACCAGGCCTTCATCTATTCCCAGGCGAGCGGGCCGGATCCGCTGGCTGCCCTCAAATGCTTCCATTCGTCGACGCCGCAGCCGGCCTGCAACTACACCACCTTCAAGAACGCCGATTTCGACAAGATGGTCGACGAGGCCGGACAGGCCGACGATCCCGCCAAGCGCATCCAGCTGCTGCAAAAGGCCAATGCGCTGCTCTATGAGGAAGCGCCGGTCTGGTTCTTCAACTACAACAAGGCGGTCATGGCGGTGCAGCCGTGGCTCAAGGGCGTTCAGCTCAATGCGACGGAGCTGACCCACCAGAACGTCGAGGACCTCTGGGTCGACGAGACCTCGCCCGCGAAGTGACGCGCGCTGTCGCGCTCCCTCCATCGCGTCACGTGATGGAGGGAGAGAGGAGAGGTGCCGATGCTCTCGTTCCTGTTCCGTCGCCTCCTGCAGACCATCCCGACCGTGCTCGCTGTCGTGCTGCTGGTCTTCGTGCTGTTCAGCGTCGTGCCCGGCAGCATCGCTTCGAGCATGAGCGATGATGCCGATCCGCAGGTCGAGCTGCGCATGAAGAAGCAGCTCGGCCTCGACGATCCCGTCTATGTGCGTTTCGGCAAGTACATCGCCAAGCTCACGACCGGCGATTTCGGAACCTCGTTCCGAACCCGCGAGCCGGTCACGAGCATGATCGCCAAGCGGGCCTGGCCGACGCTGCAACTGATATTCGCCGCGATGGCGTTTGCGATTGCGATCGGCGTTCCCCTCGGTTTCATCGCGGCGCTGAAACCCGGGGGCATCGTCGATACCCTCGCCATGGTCGTGGCGGTGTCGGGCCTGTCCATTGCCAAGTTCTGGCTCGGACTCGTCCTGATGTATCTGTTCGCGTTGAAGCTCGGCTGGCTGCCGAGTTTCGGCTATGGCGACGGCGGGCTGAAATACCTGCTGCTGCCGGCCGTGACGCTCGGCGTCTCGCCGATGGCGCTGTTTGCGCGGACGACGCGCGCCGCGGTCCTGGAGATCATGACCGCCGATTTCGTCCGCACGGCGCGCTCCAAGGGCATGAGCGAGGCGAGAGTGGTGAAGTGGCATGTGATGCGCAATGCGCTCGTCATCATTCTGACCACCGTGGGCCTGCAATTCGGCGGCCTGATGGGGCAGGCGGTCGTGGTCGAAAAGCTGTTCTCCTGGCCGGGCATCGGCTCGCTGCTGGTCGACAGCGTCCTGCAGCGTGACATTCCCGCCGTCCAGGGCTCCATTCTCGTGGTGGTGCTGGCGTTTCTCGCGATCAATCTCTTGATCGACGTGCTCTACGGCGTGATCGATCCCAGGATCAGATACGCATGAAGCTCCGCGCCAATCTCGTCATCGGTGGGGTCCTGTTCGCGCTGGCTGTCCTGGTTGGGCTGCTCGCGCCCTGGCTGGCGCACACCGATCCTGTCCTGGACGCCAATTTGATGAACGCCGAGGAGCCGCCGAGCTGGACCTGGTGGTTCGGCACCGACGACCAGGGCCGCGACATCTATTCACGCGTCGTCTACGGCGCGCGCGTCTCGCTGACGGTCGGCATCGTCTCGCAGCTGATCAACAGCGTCATCGGCGTGGCCTTGGGACTCAGCGCCGGCTATTTCGGCGGCTGGTGGGACGATGTCGTCAACG
Organism: Bradyrhizobium sp. AT1; assembly: GCF_001590795.1. GTDB lineage: Bacteria > Pseudomonadota > Alphaproteobacteria > Rhizobiales > Xanthobacteraceae > Bradyrhizobium. Next base: position 1,092,231 of record NZ_JXDL01000001.1, on the reverse strand, counting down.
CTCTCACCAATCTGATGCTGGCGATCCCCTCGCTGATCTTCGCGCTGGCGATCATGGCGGTGCTGGGACCCGGCCTGACCAGCCTGCTGATCGCACTCGGCTTGACCAACTGGTCCTTCACGTGCCGGATCGCACGGGCCTCGGCGTTGTCGCTGCGCAGCCAAGGCTATGTGCAGGCGGCGACCGTGCTCGGCTACGGCGAGCTCAGGATCATGGTCACGCAGCTCTTGCCGAACATGCTCGGCCCCATCGTCGTCATCGGCACGCTGGGCATGGGCAGCGCGGTGTTGTCGGAGGCCGCCTTGTCGTTCCTCGGCCTCGGCGTCCGCCCGCCGTTTCCGAGCTGGGGCAGCATGCTGTCGGACGCTCGCGAGCAGATCACGACAGCGCCGTGGCTCTCGATCTTTCCGGGCCTTGCCATCTTCCTGACGGTGCTTGGCCTCAATCTGCTCGGCGACGGCTTGCGCGACATTCTCGATCCCCAATCGCGGAGCCGGCGGACATGACCGGAACGCCGCTGATCGAAGTCGAGGATTTGCGTATCGATCTCGACGATGGGTCGAGGCGCGTTGCGGCAGCCGAGGGCATTTCGTTTCGCATCGACCGCGGCGAGACGTTCGGCCTCGTCGGCGAATCCGGCTGCGGCAAGAGCATCACGGCGCTCGCGCTGATCGGGCTGTTGCGGCATCCCCTGTCGATCGGCGGCGGCGTCATCCGGTTCGAGGGGCGGGAGATCCAGCACTTGTCCGCGGCGCGGCAGCGCGACCTGCGCGGCGACCGCATCGCCATGATCTTCCAGGAGCCGATGACCGCGCTCAATCCGGTCTCGCCGGTGGGCCGTCAGATCGCCGAGATGTTCGTGCTGCACAAGGGCAAGAGCTGGCGGGAAGCCAACCAGCTCGCGATCGAGGCACTGGCCAGCGTCCGCGTGCCTGCGCCCGAGCGCCGCGTGAGGGATTACCCGCATCAGCTCTCCGGCGGCATGCGCCAGCGCGTGATGATCGCCATCGCGCTCGCCTGCGGCCCGGATCTGCTGATCGCCGATGAACCCACCACCGCGCTCGACGTCACCGTGCAGGCCGAGATCATCGAGCTGATGCGCAATCTATGTGCCGAGCGGGGAACGGCGGTCCTGATGATCAGCCACGATCTCGGCCTCGTCGCCAATGTCTGCCGGCGCGTCGCCGTCATGTATGCCGGCCGCATCGTCGAGGAGCGCGGCTCGGCCGATATTTTTCGCGCGCCATCTCATCCGTATACGCAGGGCCTGGTGGACTCGCTGCCGCGGCTGGGCAGCCGTGCCGCGCTCGGGCGCAGCAGGCTGAAGGAGATTGCGGGCGTCGTCCCGGCCATCAGCAGCTTCCCGGACGGTTGCCGGTTCAATCCGCGCTGCGCGCAAGCGACCGAGATTTGCCGGACGGTCGTGCCGGAGGCGGATCGGCTGGAGGCGGGCGGCCTGGTCAGGTGTCACCACCATGCGTGAGCCGCAAGACGTGCTGGGCAAGGCGAGACCGGATGACGATCTCATCCTCAGCGTCGAAGACCTCGCGGTGCACTTTCCGCTGGGCGGCGGCCTGCTGGGCCGTGGCCGGCGACTGCTTCGGGCCGTCGACGGCGTCGATCTCACGCTGAAGCGCGGCGAATGCCTCGGCCTCGTCGGCGAGTCCGGCTCCGGCAAGTCGACCGTCGCCTTGTCGATCCTGGGTCTCCTGACGCCGACGCGCGGCCGCGTCGTGCTGGACGGGCAGGTCGTCACGAACCGGCAATCCGGCGATCGCAAGGCGCTGGCCCGCACCGTGCAGATGGTGTTTCAGGACCCGTACGCCTCGCTCAATCCGCGCCAGACCGTGCGTCGCACCCTGGAAGATCCCTTGCGGGTGCATGGCGTGACCGCGAAAAGCGAGATCGAGGATCGCGTCGCCACCATGCTGCGGCATGTGGGCCTGCGGCCCGAGCAGGCCGATCGCTATCCGCATGAATTCTCCGGCGGCCAGCGCCAGCGGATCGGCATTGCCCGTGCGCTGATCCTCAATCCCAAGATCGTCATCTGCGACGAGCCGGTCTCGGCGCTAGATGTCTCGATCCGCGCCCAGATCATCAACCTGCTGCTGGAGCTGAAGGAGACGCTCGGCCTCTCCTACATCATGATCAGCCACGACCTCGGCGTCGTCGAGCACATGAGCGACCGCGTCGCCGTGATGTATCTCGGCCGCATCGTCGAGAACGGCCATTGGCGCGAGATCTTTGAGCGACCCGCGCACCCCTATACGCAGGCCTTGATCGCGGCGATTCCCGATCCGCTGCATCATGCACCACTGGCGACGACGGGCGGCGATCTGCCCAACCCGCTCAATCCACCCAACGGCTGCGCCTTCAGCCCAAGGTGCCGCCACGCTGATGCGGTGTGCCGGCGAGAGCCGGGGCCGGCGCTGGAGACGCGGCCCGACGGGCATGCGGTGCGATGCTGGCGGGCGGACGAGATCGGCGCAGCGAGCGTCGCGCTATCCCCGTCACCCTGAGGTGGCCGCTTCTTCAGCGGCCCTCGAAGGGCGACGGCCCAGCTGGCGTCACTTCCGATGGTTCGCCCCTCTGTCTCGGCGGAAGCAGCACAGCGGCGGCCAGGATACCGGCAAGGCACACGATGGTCGCGGTGAGGAAGAGCAGGCTGTAGGCATCGGGTCGGTCTGTCGTTACGAGCGTCGCACCCAGCGCGGCAATGCCGATGGCGAAGCTTGCCTGCCGGACCACGACCGTGGCTGCCGACGCCATGCCCGCTTGCTCGCTGCCCGCCAATGCCACCACGGCGCCGGATAGTTGGGGATGAGCGAGCGCGGCGCCCGAGCCGATCAACGCCATTGCCGGGATGACGGACCAGACTGATAGGACGTTCGAGACCAGCGTCACAGCGAAGATGGCGTTGCCGATTGCCATGAAACCGAGTGCGACGACGAAATGCCGGCGCCAGCCGAGCGCGGAAACGCTTCTGCCGCCCAGTGGAGGAAGCAGCAACATCGGCAAGGTCGCGGCCAGCAGCGTCGTTCCGACCAGATCAGTCTCGAGGCCTCGAACATGGGCGAGGAACGGTGGCAGGTAGACCAGCAAAGCCCAATATCCAACCGAGACGGCTGTGAGAAGCAGCGCAATTCCGGCCACCGTCCTGTTTGCGAAGACGCTGGGGTCGAAGATCGGCTGCACGCGTCTGCTCTGCTGCTTGATGAAGGTGGCAAAAAGCAATGACGCGAGGCCGAATCCCGCCGAGGACGCAGCGGGTGAAGAGGCGACATGCAGGAGCGAGACCACCAGCAGCAGCAAAGCGCCCGTCAGCATCGCCATTCCCGAGAGGTCGACGAACCGGGGGGCCGGGTCCCGGGCCTCGGCAATCAGGCGCGGCACGCTCCAGCAGATCAGTCCGCAAATCGGCAGGTTCAGGAGGAAGATCCATCGCCATCCCAGCCAGGCGGCCGTCAGGCCGCCAAGCGTCGGTCCCATCGCCATTGCAATGCCCGAGGTGACGCCGAGCCAGGAGAACGCGCGAGCCCGCGAGGTCGGGCTCGGGTAAGTGGTGGCCATCAAGGCAAAGCCGCCCGTGACGACGAAGGCGGCGCCGAGTCCCTGGGCGGCGCGTGCAGCCGCCAGCGAAGCCTCGTTCCAGGCCAGTCCGCATCCCAGCGACGCGGCGGCGAACGCGAGATTGCCGAGCAACAGCGTTCTGCGGCGCCCGTATCGGTCTGCGAGCGCACCGGCGATCAGGAGCCAGCAGGTGAATGACAGGCTGTAGGCGTCCATCACCCAGGCATAGCCGGCGACATCGAGCCCGAGGTCCCCCGCGATGGCCGGAAGCGCCGCGACCACCGCGGTGACGTCGAAATTGGCAAGGAAGGCGGCCAGACCGAGCGCAAGTGCAGGCCAGACATGGAAGGCAGGGGCCTGCTCGGCGGGCCCGGATGGTTCGCTGCATGACATCCGACAGCTACATCAGCATTACCTATTCACGTCAGTATGAATCTCATTCATAATCTCAGTATGAGACAGTTGCCTCCCTTCGACGGACTTGTTGCTTTCGAGGCCGCCGCGCGTCATCGCAGCGTCACGCTCGCGGCCGGCGAATTGGGGCTGACGCAGAGTGCAGTGAGTCACCGCCTCCGGAAGCTCGAGGACTTCATCGGCGCACCCTTGTTCACCCGTGGCGTGACTGGATTGGCGCCGACCCCCGCAGGCGTCTCGCTGCTGGAGAAGATCGGCCTGCTTCTCGACGACATGGCAGGGCTTCGAGCGCAGTTCAGGGCCACGGCCAAGCCATCGAGCCTCAGGGTTGGCGTCGGTGCCGCCCTGGCGCATTACTGGCTCGCGCGACGGCTGCCGGGTTTCATGCAGTCCCACCCCGATATCGGCCTCGACCTTGTCGTCGTCGAGACCGAGGCGCAGATGCGTGCAGCCGACGTCGACGTCCTGATCCTGTGGTTGCCGACGTCCATCGCCCGGGCGAGCTCCACGCAGCGCCTGCTGTTCAGGGAGCGGGTGTTTCCCGTTGCCGCGCCGCGCTTCCTGCGTCGAGGCCGGCTGCTGTCAAATCCGCAGATGCTTCGTGACCTGCCGCTCATTCACAAGGGCCAGGCGGGTCGCAATGACGGCGCCGAATGGTCATGGCCGGTCTGGTTCGAGCGGCTGGGAATTGAAGGACGGGTGCCGGAGGGCGTCCGGTTCAGTTCGCTCAGCCTGGCACTTGCGTCCGCTCTCGAAGGTGGCGGTGTGGTGCTCGCGCGCTCGCTCCTGGTTCAGGACGCTTTGGCCGAGCGCAGGCTGTTTCGCGTTCTGGCTCCGAAATGGGACATGCCGTCGAGCAAGGCACACCTCCTGCGCTGGCAACCCGCGCTGACCGGCGACAACCGTGTCAAACGATTTGCGACCTGGATCGCCGGAGAGGCGGAGCGCACCTCGGTCCCGCGATCGGCGCAGGGGGGATCGGCAGGCCAAATTCCCCAATAATTTGTACTGTGCATGGGGTTGTTTTCGCACTTTTTGCTTTGGGGCTGTCTACTCCGCCGCCTTCTCCCTCAGCCGCTGCGCGTAGACGTTGATGACCAGCGCCGCCAAGAGGATCAGGCCGCGGATCAGGATCTTCAGGAAGCTGTCGATGTTGACGTGGTCGAGGCCGTTGTTGAGGACGCCGAGCACGAACAGGCCGACGATGGTGTTGCCGATGCCGCCGCGGCCGCCGAACAGGCTGGTGCCGCCGACCACGACGGCGGCGATGGAGTCGAGCAGGTAGGTGTCGAACTCGTTCTGCTGCGCGCTGCCGAAATGGGCGACGCCGAGCATGCCGCCGATGCCGGAGCACACCGCCGAGATCACCATGACCGCGCCCAGGATGAGCTTGACGTTGAGGCCGGCATATTCGGCCGCCTCGCGGTTGCCGCCGACCATGTAGACGTAGCGGCCGAAGCGCGTATAGGTCAGCACCAGATGTCCGCCGAGCAGCATGATGGCGGCGACGATGACGATCCAGGGAATGCCGCCGATTGATCCCGAGCCGAGCGTCGTGATCAGGCTCGGCACCTTGTAGGCGATCTGGCCGCGCACCAGGAGCGCCGAGATGCCGGCCGCGATCTGCATCATCGCCAAGGTCATGATGAAGGAGGGGATGCCGATCACGGTCAGCCCCAGCGCGTTGACGAGGCCGAGCAGGGCGCAGAGCAGGATCGACAGGATGATCGCGACCGCGCCGGGCAGCGGGATGTTGGCGATGTTGACGTAGGATTCCTGCAGCGTGAAATAGGCGACCGCGATGCCGGTGACGTTGGCGATGCTGGCGATCGACAGGTCGATCTCGGCACACAGGATCACGAAGGTGAGGCCGACCGCGATGATGCCGGTCACCGACACCTGGGTCAGGATATTGCCGAGATTGTCCAGCGTCGCGAAGGAGGGGCTGGCGAAGGCAAAGAAGCCGGACAGGAAGATCAGCGTCAGGAAGGGTGCGATGTTGCGCATCTGCGATCGCAGGAAAGGCGCAAGGCCCCGCGGCCGCCGTCCCGTCGCCAAGGCCGTCTCGCTGCTCATGTGCTTCTCCGTCACGCCGCTTCCAGCAGGCGGTCCTTGCTGACCGGCTCGTTCCTGAATTCCCGCACCAACGCGCCGCGCTTGAGCACGAGGATACGGTCGGCCAGCGACAGCACCGTCTCTGGCTCGGTCGACAGCACGATGACCGCGAGCCCTTTTGTGCGGAGGTCGCGGACGATGTTGATGACGTCGTTCTTGGCGCCGACATCCATGCCGCGGGTCGGCTCGCACAGCACCAGCAGCTTTGGCGGGTACGTCAGCCACTTCGCCAGCGCGACCTTCTGCTGGTTGCCGCCGGAGAGCATGCCGAGATCGAGCCCAACCACCGGCGGCCGGATCTGCAGCTGCTCGACCTGGCGCTGGGCGATGTCGCGCTCCTGCGCGGGCTTGAGCAGCAGGGAGGAGATGCGATCAAGGATGCTGATCGAGATGTTCTTGTAGACCGGCTCCTGGTGAAACAGCATGTCGCGCCGGCTCTCCGGAACCAGCGCCACGCCGGCGCGCCGCGCTGCCGCCGTGCTGGCGAAGGTTTTCGGCTGACCCTCGACGAAAAGCGTGCCGGCATCCGGCTTCAGCTTGCCGAACAGGATGCGCGACAGCTCCTGCTGGCCGCAGCCCATGAAGCCGTAGATGCCGAGCACTTCGCCGGCGCGGGCCTCGAACGAGACGTCCTTGAGACTGCGGGCGAGGGACAGCTGGTCGACCTTCAGGATCACCGAATTGCCGCTCGGCTGCGGCAGCATCAGATCCTCGGTGTAGCTGTGCTCGAGCGCTTCGCCGCCGCGGCCGATCATGGCCTCGATCAGCGCACCCTTGCTGGTCGCAGCGCTCGCGGTCTCCGCGACTTTCCGCCCGTTCCGGAACACGGTCACCGTGTCGGACACGCGCAGGATATCTTCGATGAAATGCGAGATGAAGACGATGGCGGTGCCTTCCTCGCGCAAGCGCCGGAGCGTTGCAAACAGACGCTCGACCTCGGGCGGGGAGAGCGCGGAGGTCGGCTCGTCCAGGATGACGATGCGGGCGCCGGAGAACAGCACGCGCGCGATCTCGATCAGCTGCTGCAGGCCGATCGAGAGGTCGCCGAGCCGGCTCATCGGATCGACGTCGAGACCCAGTCGTGCAAGCTGCTCGCCGGCCTCGCGCGCCATCCGCCGCCATTGCACGACGCCAAGCGCGTTGGTGGGCTGGTTGCCGAGGAAGACGTTCTCGGCGACCGTCAGGTCCGGCGCGACAGAGAGCTCCTGATGCACCATCGCGATGCCGGCCGCGTGCGCATCGCGCGCCGAGCGGAAATGGGTCTCCTGACCGTCGATCAGGAAGCGGCCGGAGAATTCGCTATGCACGCCGGCGATGATCTTCATCAGCGTGCTTTTTCCGGCGCCGTTCTCGCCGACGAGACCGTGGATCTCGCCGGGATAGAGCGCGAAGTCGACACCACGAAGCGCTTCGACGCCGCCGAAGCTCTTCGTGATGCCCTGCAGTTCAAGGATGGGCGAGCGACCCTCGGACATGAAAGCTCAGATCAGGAAGTGATCCTGCATCCACTGCATCCCGGCGGCATTGGCCTTGGTCACGACAGGGCCGTCCGTCACGACATTCTTGGGAATGCCCTGTCCGCTCTTCTCGCCGCCGACCACGGCCGAAACGCCCGCGATGATGGCGCCGCCATGGATGCGGCAGGAGGGATTGCGGACGGTCGCGAACATGCGGCCTTCGCTCACCGCCTGGATCGCCGGCGGCATGGCGTCGACGCCGCCGATCAGGATGTTGGTGTGGCCGCGCGCCTTCATGATGTTGGCCGCCGCGAGCGCCATGTCGTCATTGTGGAAGAACGCCGCATCGATCTGCGGATATTTGGTCAGATACGTCTCCCAGAGGCGTGCCGTCTTGGAGACGTCCCAATCGGCCGGCTGGGTGTCGAGCACCTCGATGCCGGGGAATTGCTTCACCGTGTTGGTGAAGCCCTTGGCCCGTCCTTGCGCGCCGGTGTGGCCGAGCGCGCCCTGCGTCATGATGATCTTGCCCTTGCCGCCCATCGCGTTGCAGAGCGCCTGGGTCACCGAGGCGCCCATGAACTCGTTGTCGGGAGCGAGGAAGGAGTGGACGTTGATCTGATCGAGCGGCGCAATCAGCGTGTCCATGTCGATCACCGGCGTGCCGGCATCGATCATCTTCTGCACGGGCTGGGTGAGGGTGCCAATGCCGAAGGCCTGGATCGCGACGAAGTCCCATTTCTGCGAGGCCATGTTGTCTATCGCCGCGCGCTGCTTCACGGCATCGAGCTGGCCATCGAACCAGGTCACCTCAACGTTGAACAGCTTGCCCCAGAATTCGGCGGCCTGCTTGCCCTGTGCGCACCAGGTCGCCTGCAGGCCTGCGTTGGAGAACGCCGCCTTCAGCGGCTTCTCGCTGCGTCCCACTTCGGCGGCCAGTGCTGGATTTATGCCCATGCTGCCGAACAGGGCAGCTCCGGCGCCGGCGGCCGCTACCGCCTGAAGAAGATCGCGCCTCGTCGTCGAGAAATCTTTCGTCCCGGACATCGCTCGCTCCCATAAATCTTATCGTCGGCGCGTCATTGATTGCGCGACCGATGTCCGAAAGTCTCTCACAAGAGTTGGCGCCACTCAATCTGCAATCAGTCGCTGCAAGCTCAGTTGGTGCAGCGCAAAGCGTCAGGCTGTCGCACGAGCGAATGCGTCGATCTCGACGAGCAGCTGGTCCCAGGCTTGCGCGATCTCGGTTGACCATTCCTCGCCGAGCAGATCGCGTACGCTGTCCCTGATCACGGCGAAGAACGCCATGAACAGCTCGCGCGGCGTGCCATAGCCATCGTGCGAGGCGACCTCGCAAGCGATCAGCCGGAAATGCCCGTGCCGCTCGCCGGCGAAATCGAGGACGGCCTCGATCGCCAGCGCGAGCATCGATCCCTTCACGAGGTCACCGCCGTCCGTGCGGAACATCGCCTGCGCTTCGGGATGCGCGTCGAACAGCCGCCGGTAGACGAGCGGTGTGAGATCCGCGCAGCGCATGGCCGCGCGTTCGAAACTGATTTCGATCGGATTGGACGAAGCCTTCATCGGCGCTTCAGCCCCTTGCCAACGAAACTTGCGGACAAAAAAAGAGCGGGGCCCTGGCCCCGCTCAAAAATTGTGTCGACCCTATTATCCCCGATTCTAAGATTTGCTCTTGATTGACGGGGCGACGCTGCATTTTGCGCGCCAGGGGCTCCTCCCGAGACTTGGACCACCAGGCCTCGACCTTGCGGTCAGCGCCTGAGCAAGAGGGATGCTAGATCAACTTTTCTCACTTGTCATCATTTTCGGCAACGAATGTTCAAAATTCGATCAGTAGACGAAATGATCGGGCGTCATGGCCGCAAGTATATGACAAGTAAAAGAAATCTGTGGGTTTCAGGTTGGCTTGACATGCCTCAAATGCCCAACCCCGTGCCATGCTGGGTTACCGCGGCCACGGATTTCGCCTAATTTGCGCTGGGCCAAGAAGGCGGCGGAACTGACCTCGACTTGGGGCCGGCACGGTGTTTAGTTAGCAGACGAACGAATGGTTCGGCGGATGCGCGCGCGGCTACAAAAATTCCTGCCCCTGGTCCTGCTCGCTTTGGCGATGCAGGTGCTGGCGCCCATTGCCGCCTGCTGGGCGACGGGCCTTGCCGTTGCCGATCCGCTGTCTGCCGGAATCATCTGCCACAGTGGGGGCGATCGAGGCGGCCTGAGCGATCAGACCGGCGCGCCGACCGCACATGCCGGCGCGTGTGCCCTGTGTTGTCTGGGCCAAGCCAATGCGTCGCTCGATTCGCCTGGGCACGCGGCTCTCCCGATTCCCTTCCGCCATGCTGAACCCGTGGTGTGGCGTCCGGCAGATGCGCTTGCGATCGCCGTTCACGCGGATACGAGCGCTCAGGCGCGCGCCCCGCCTCAATTTTCCTGACGTAGCGACAAACCGAACCGTTGGTGCGCGCCGTTGCCGTGCCGATGGCGTGCTCAATCACCGGCCGACGTGCCGGATGTCAGGAATTCAAGAGATGTTACGCATTCGTGCGATCGGGCGCGCGGGCTTGCCCGTGTTCGTCGGACTGCTGTCCCCGGTCGGTTCAGACGCGCTCGCCCAGGCGGCCTCGGAAGCGATTCCCGCGGTGACGGTCGAGGCGCCGCAGGCCAGCCGTCCCAAGCCAATCACCCGTCCATCGCGATCGCGCTCCGCTTCGGCGGCCCGTGCCGTGAGGCCGGTCGCGCGGAACGCGACCGATGGCTCCCAGGGGCAGAACAACACGAGGAGCGCGGGCGAGGCGCGGGCCAGCCTGAACCAGTCGCCGGCCGGCCAGACCGCGACCACCATCGATCGCAGCCAGTTCGACAACCGGCCGTCGTTTTCGGTCGGCGACGTGCTGCGGGACAGCCCGGGCATTTCGATCAAGCAGGGCAACGGTCCCCGGGATTTCGGCATCTCGATTCGGGGCTCCAACGCCCGCAACGGGTTTGCCATCCGCAATCTCGTGATCTTCGAAGACGGCTTCCCGGTGACGCAGCCGGACGGCCTGTCGCGCAGCGACCTGATCGATCCCCACGCCTATGGTGCCATCGACGTGGTCCGGGGGCCTTCCTCGGCGCTCTACGGCAACTATGCGACCGGCGGCGCGCTCAATTTCCGGACGCGGCCGGGCGGCACGATCGACGGCGTCGAATACGGCGTGGACGGCGGCAGCCACGGCTACCTCAACAATTATCTGGCGGCCGGGAAGAAGGTCGGGAATTTCGAGGGCTCGCTGTTCGCGAGCGACACAAGGGGCGACGGCTACATCGGCAACAGCTGGTTCAACACCCAGACCGTCAACTTCCTCGGCACGCTCAAGGCAACGCCGGACGACCGCTTCACGGTCAAGATCATCAACAACGATCTCAGCGCGCGGCTGCCGCTGCGGCAGTCGCTGAACCAGTTCTACACCAACCCATTCCAGCAGGGGTGCACGATGGGCGCGGCGCCGGCTGCCGGATGTCCGACCGTATCGCTTTTCAGGAACGGCTTTAACGGTGGCAAGGATACCGAGACGGCGACGCAAGCAGGTCTTGGGCGAACCGATCGGCGAACCATTGTCGGAGGACGATGGGAACACGACTTCGACAACACGATGACGTGGCGCAACCAGTTCGTCTTCGACGACAGGAACATCAGTCAGCCCACCGGCTCGACCAGCGCCATCGGCGATTTCCCTTCCTACAACTATATGAGCGACATCACCAAGCGCGGAGAGATTTTTGGCCTGGAGTCGACCACGTTTGTTGGCGCCTGGTACAACACCCTTGTGGCGTCGAGCGATACGCGCAACGTCATGCCGGGCGGCAACGCGACGCTGGGATTGATCTCGGCCAATACCTACAGCGATACGTCCAATTACGGCATACGGGCGAGGGAGGAGCTGAAGCTCACGCCTGACTTGACCGCGATCGCCGGAATTGGGTGGGAAACCACTATTCTGAAGGGCGTCAATACCCGCTACACTTACAATACGATCAACGTTCCGGTCGCCACGATACCTGCGCCGACCACCGTCAACCGCAGGATCGAGAACACGGCTCCCGAATTGGCGCTGCTCTACAGGCTCAATCAAGAATGGCAGTTTCGCGGACGGGTTGCGACCGGATACGGAACGCCGCAGGTGTCGAACCTGTTCGTTCTTCCGAACGGCGATTTCGGCAACAACACCCAGCTCCAGACGCAGACCAATGTCGGCTACGATCTTGGCTTCGATTGGACGCCGAGCAATGCGCTCAAGTTGAGTGCCACCGCGTTCTACGAGTTCTTCCGGAACGAGCTGGTCAGTCAGGCCGCGAGTAACCCCAGCCCCAGCAACGCGACCTATATGTTCAACGCGCCGCGGTCGGAGCATCGTGGCATTGAGCTTGCCGCGGACTGGAAGTTCTATCCGGGCTGGCGGTTCATGATCGCCTACACCTATCTCGACGAGGTCTATACCGAATATGTCGAGAACATCACCAAGGGGGCCGTGTTCAGTTTCAACCGTGCCGGCCACAAAATTCCCGGTATCTCGCCCAATGAGCTGACAGCCCGAATTGGTTACGACGAGTTCGCTGGGCCGCTGGCGGGCCTGGGAGGCTTCGTCGAGGTGCAGTGGAAGGATTCCTTCTACATGGACAATGCCAATTTGCTGAAGGCGCCGGGCTATGAATTGGTCAATGCAAACGTTCACTACAAGACCGACCTCGTGTCCGACACCTTCAGATCTCTGAATCTGTTCCTCGAGGTCAGAAACGTATTCGATCGCACCTACGTCGCGTCGGCAAATAACATCGGCAATTCGGTTTCGGCGACTGGCACTCCAGATGCTGCAAGCACGCTCGCAAACACGACAGGGTCGATCTACGCTGGCTCGCCACGCACGTTCGTTGCGGGTATGAAGGTGGCATTCAAATGATCCGTGCTCTCGAAGGGAATAGGGCCGTGATCCGAACTGGCTTACTCGCGATCGTCGCGCTCGCATTCGCGCAAGGGACGGCGGTCGCACAGATGCGGGCTCCGCCTGCATCTGAAGCAGCCTGCGAGGAGCCGACGCTGCGCTGTGCGACCAAGGCGACGCCCGCCTTCGGTCCGGACGGGACGCTGTGGCTGGTCTGGATGGCGGGAGGGCAGGTCTCGGTCGCGAGCTCGCACGATGAGGGGCGTAGTTTTTCGGCACCCACCCAGGTCACGACGAAGCGGCTGAATCTCGATTGGGGGCCGGATGCGCGGCCGAAGATCGTGGTCGATCGCAAGGGCGGCATCGCGCTCGCGTTCTCGACCTTCCGGGACGAGGCCTTCAATGGCGAGGTGTTCTACACGCGCTCGGCCGACGGCGGGAAGAGCTTTGCAGAGCCAAAGCCCATCACTGCCAACAAGGAGAGCCAGCGGTTCGAGGCGCTGGCTCTCGATCAGGATGGAACGGTCTTTGCGGCCTGGCTCGACAAGCGCAATCGCATTTTTGCGAAGGAAGCGGGACAGAAGTACGAGGGAGCCGGGCTGTTTTTCACCTCGTCCAGCGACGGTGGCGCCACCTACGCAGAAGCGAAGCTGGCGCGCGAGGGCACCTGCGAATGCTGCCGCTTGGGGCTGGCCTTCGCTGCGCCCGGGCGGCCGGTCGCAATCTTCAGAAACATCTTTGAGGGCGGCGTGCGCGATCACGCGGTCATGACCTTCACTGATGTCGCGACCCCGGGTGAGGTCCGCCGGGTCAGCCATGACGACTGGCAGATCAACGCCTGCCCGCACCACGGGCCGAGCCTCACCGTTGCGCCGAACGGAACTTATCACGTCGTCTGGTACACGAACGGGAAGGCGCGGAAGGGGTTGTTCTACGCCCACTCGCGCGACGAAGGGCGGACCTTCTCTGCGCCGATGGCGCTGGGGCAGCCAGGCCGAAATCCGACACGCCCCTACGTGCTCGCGGGCCCGAAGGGGACGGTCATCGCCTGGAAGGAGTTCGATGGCGAGAAGACCTCGGTCCACGTCGCGACCTCCCGCGACGATGGCGAGACCTGGTCGCCGCCCAAGACCATATCGAACACGACCGACACCTCCGACCATCCCTTGCTCGTGTCCAACGGCGGGCAGGTCTACCTGTCATGGATGACGAAGGCAGACGGCTATCGTCTCATAGCGATCGAGGACCAACCATGAGATTTCGATTTGCAGCGATGCTGGGTCTGGGTGTCCTGATCGCATCGGCGGCTGCGCTCGGTGCATCACCCGCCTTGAAGCCATTCGAGCGCGGCACCTGGCAAAGCGTATTGAAGGGGCATTCCGGACGTCCGACGCTCGTGCACTTCTGGGGCGTGACCTGCGGGCCCTGCAAGGTCGAGCTGCCCTTGCTCGGGCGGTTTGCAAAGGACCATCCGGAGATCGACGTCGTCACGATCAGCGCCGATCTCGTGCCCAACCTGCCGGCCGCCACGCAATCGATGCTCGACAAGGCCGGGCTGTCGTCGACCGAGAACTTCGTCTTCAACGACGGCTTTGCCGAGCGCTTGCGGTTCGAGATCGACCCTGCCTGGCAGGGTGACATCCCCCGGACCATGCTGATCTCCCGGGAAGGGGCCGTCACGACGATCGAAGGCTCGGCCGAAATGGCCGATCTCGAAAAATGGTCGGCGCAACAACTCTCCAAACATTGAAGCCTAGGTCTGCAAAGGGAATACGGAAATGAAGACAATCTCGAAAATGCTGCTCGTCACGTTCGCTCTAGCGATCTCCGCAGCACCGGCGCTCGCCGACGACGTCAAGGCCGGCGATCTCGTCATCTCGCAGGCGTGGAGCCGCGCGACGCCGGGCGGCGCGAAGGTCGCCGGCGGCTATCTTACCATCGAGAACAAGGGGACGACGCCGGACAGGCTGGTCAGCGTGTCCGCCGATATCGCTGGCAAGGCCGAGATCCACGAGATGGCGATGGACAACGGCGTCATGAAGATGCGCCCGCTCGACAAGGGGCTCGCGATCGATCCCGGCAAGACGGTGAAGCTCGCGCCCGGTGGCAATCATTTGATGCTGCAGGAGCTGAAGGGCGCGTTCAAGCAGGGCGACAAGGTGCCGGTGACGCTGCAGTTCGAGAAGGCCGGCAAAGTCGCCGTCTCCCTCGACGTCCAGGGCGTCGGTGCGCAGGCGCCCGGCGATGCCGGCCATTCGGGTCACATGGACATGAAGAAGATGCCGGATCATTCGGGAATGAAAATGAAATGAGACGGATCTGGGCTCTCGGGAGACCGAACATGAATCGATCCTGCCTGTTCCTGATTGCCGCGTTTGCCGCCTCACCGGCGGCGGCGCATGTCTCGCTCGAGGCCAAGCAAGCAACGGTCGGCGCGCCGTACAAGGCCGTCTTCACCGTGCCGCACGGCTGCGCGGGCTCGCCGACGGTGAAGATCCGCGTGCAGATTCCGGAAGGGGTGATCGCGGTGAAGCCGATGCCGAAGGCGGGCTGGAACGTCGATGTCGTCGAGGGCAAATATGCCACCGAGTACGACTATCACGGCAACAAGCTCTCCGCCGGCGTCAAGGAGGTGACGTGGTCCGGCGGCAAGCTGCCGGACAAGAACTATGACGAGTTCGTCATGCAGACGTTCCTGACCGACGGCCTGAAAGCGAATACGACGCTGTACTTCCCCGTAGTCCAGGAATGCGAGACCGGCGTCAGCCGCTGGATCGAGATTCCTGCGGAGGGAGCAAAGCATTCGCACGATGGTAAAACGCCGGCGCCAGGCGTGAAGCTGGTGCCGAAGCCCTGATGCGCCTCGTCGCCGCGCTCGCGACGCTGCTCCTCGTTGTCGGCTTCGCGACCGGCGCCTTTGCCCATGCGGCGCTCGTCTCGGTCGAGCCGGCGAGCGGCAGCATGCTGGCGGGTGCCCCAAAGGCGGTGGAGCTGCGCTTCAACGAGGTGGTGACGCCGGGCGCGATCCGGCTGATCGACGGTGCGGGCAGGGCGCGGGACGATACGCGCGTCAGCGTATCTGGCGAGACGATTTCGATCGCGATGCCGGCGGATCTGCCCGAGGGGACAGCCGTCGTCAGCTACCGCGTGATCTCGCAAGACGGCCATCCTGTCGCGGGATCGGTGATCTTCTCGATTGGCGTGCCGACGGCGACGAAGCCAACCGCCGCCGCAGACAGCGGCTTGAACGCGCTGATCTGGCTGGCGCGGATCGGCCTCTATCTCGGATTGTTCGTTGGTGTCGGCGGCGTGTTCTTCGCGCGCTGGATCGCACGGTCGTTGACCGGCACGGCCGTGCCGCGAATGGCGCTCGCCGTCGGCATCCCGAGCGCGATGGCGTCTCTTGGCGCCGTGGGCCTCGACCTGCTCGGTCTGCCGCTGGCAGCCCTTGCGACCGCGGCCCCCTGGAAAGTCGCGCTCGCGACAAGCGCCGGTCCCGCGCTGCTGGTTGCCCTGCTTGCGATGCTGCTCGCGCTGACGGCGCTGCGCAGCGCGTCGTACGGGCGCGCGCTTGCGATCATGGCGTTGGTCGGCGTCGGCCTGTCGCTTGCCATGACCGGGCACGCTGCGACCGCACCGCCCGAGGTTCTGACGCGGCCGGCGATCTTTCTCCATGGGCTTGGTGTCGCCATCTGGATCGGTGCTCTCGCGCCGCTCGTGGCGCTGCTGTCGCGGCCGACGATTGCGACCCTTCAGATCGTGAACCGCTTTTCCCGCATGGCTTCGCTCGCGGTCGGCGTGTTGGCCTTGACCGGCCTCACACTTGCGATCGTGCAGCTCGAAAAGCCGGGAGCGCTGGTCGAGACCCGTTACGGGCTGATCCTCTCGGTCAAGCTCGTCCTGGTCACGGGATTGCTGGCGCTGGCTGCGCTCAATCGGTTCCGGCTGACTCCGGCGTTGGCCCGGAACGAGACAGGCACACCCGCACTCAGGCGCTCGATCCTGCTCGAAAGCTTTGTCGCGCTGGCGATCCTGGCCGTGGTCGCCGGCTGGCGCTTCACGCCGCCGCCGCGGACCATCGTTCCCGAGACGCCGCTGGCGATCCACATCCACACCGACAAGGCGATGTTCCAGGTGCTGGTGTCGCCCGGCAGACCCGGTGTCGACGATTTCGTGCTCCAGCTCATGACCGGCGAGGGGACGCCGCTGGTGGCCAAGGAAGCGACGCTGACGCTGAGCCTGCCGGAGCGCGGCATCGAGCCGATGGAGCGGAAGGCCTCGCTGGGGCCGGACGGCTATTGGCATGTGCGCAAGGTCGAGCTTCCTTTCGCGGGTCGCTGGCATGTGCGGATCGACGCGCTGGTGACCGACTTCGAGCAGGTCACGCTCGAAGACGAACTCGACGTCACCGGGCCGTAGAGGCGCAGCTTAAGCTGAATCTGAAGTCCGACGGAAAAATGACAGGAATTCCGTTGCCTTAGCGGCTTTTCCTCATTCCCGGTCTTGTGTTTTCGCTCTCAATCCGGTTTCACTGCACCCGGTCACTGATTCCACGAGTATTGCCATGCGCTTGTCGCGGTTCTTTCTGCCCATCCTGAAGGAAAATCCGAAAGAGGCGGAGATCGTCTCGCACCGGCTGATGCTGCGCGCCGGCATGATCCGGCAGGAGGCCGCGGGCATTTATGCCTGGCTGCCGCTCGGCTTCCGCGTCCTGAAGAAAATCGAGCAGATCGTGCGCGAGGAGCAGGACCGCTCCGGTGCGCTGGAACTGTTGATGCCGACCTTGCAGCTCGCCGACCTCTGGCGCGAGAGCGGCCGCTACGATGCCTACGGCCCGGAGATGTTGCGCATCGCCGACCGTCACAAGCGCGAGCTCTTGTACGGGCCGACCAACGAGGAAATGATCACCGAGATCTTCCGCGCGTATGTGAAGTCCTACAAGAACCTGCCGCTGAATCTCTATCACATCCAATGGAAATTCCGCGACGAGCAGCGTCCGCGTTTCGGTGTGATGCGCGGCCGCGAGTTCCTGATGAAGGACGCCTATTCGTTCGATCTCAACGAGGCCGCGGCGCGCGTCGCCTACAACAAGATGTTCGTGGCGTATTTGCGCACCTTTGCCCGGATGGGGCTGAAGGCGATCCCGATGCGCGCCGAGACCGGCCCGATCGGCGGCGATCTCAGCCATGAGTTCATCGTGCTGGCCGAGACCGGGGAATCCGGCGTCTTCATCAATCGCGACGTGCTGGATCTGCCCGTGCCGGGCGAGGACGTCGACTATGAGAGCGATCTGACGCCGATCATCAAGCAGTGGACCTCGGTTTACGCCGCGACGGAAGACGTTCACGATGCCGCCCGGTTCGAGCAGGAAGTCCCCGCGGAGAAGCGGCTCAACACCCGTGGCATCGAGGTCGGGCAGATTTTCTATTTCGGCACCAAATATTCCGAGCCGATGAAGGCGATGGTGGCGGGGCCCGACGGCGTCGACGTGCCGATCCATGGCGGCTCCTACGGCGTCGGCGTCTCGCGCCTCCTGGGCGCCATCATCGAGGCCTGCCATGACGACGCCGGCATCAAATGGCCGGAGGCCGTGGCCCCGTTCCGGGTGTCGATCCTCAACCTGAAGCAGGGCGACGCCGCGGTCGATGCGGCCTGCGAGAAGCTCTATGCCGAGCTCTCCGCGAAGGGCGTCGACGTGCTCTATGACGACACCGACCAGCGCGCCGGCGCCAAATTCGCCGCGGCCGACCTGATCGGTATTCCCTGGCAGATCATGATCGGCCCGAAGGGGCTCGCCGACGGCAAGGTCGAGATCAAGCGCCGAAGTGACAGCTCCCGCGAGACCATGTCGCCTGCGGACGCGGTCGCAAGACTTGTGGGCTGATAAGGCCGGTCGGCTGAATATTGTTCATCGCGCGATATCGCGGCCGCCAATCCGGCCACAATTGACCCCGAATCATGGGATTATCGAGCGATGGATGAAACCATGACTGAAACCGTGCAGACCGCGCCTTTTGCGCCATTCGAGTGGATGCTGTCGGCGCGCTATTTGCGGGCGCGCCGCAAGGAGGGATTCATCTCGGTCATTGCCGGGTTCTCGTTCCTCGGCATCATGCTGGGCGTGGCGACGCTGATCATCGTCATGGCCGTGATGAACGGCTTCCGCAAGGAGCTGCTCGACAAGATCCTGGGGCTGAACGGCCACATCCTGGTGCAGCCGCTGGAATCGCCGCTGACCGACTGGAAGGACGTCGCCGATCGCCTCAGCCAGGTGAAGGGGATCCGGCTTGCCGCGCCCGTGGTGGACGGCCAGGCGCTGGCGTCCTCGCCGTGGAACGCCTCTGGCGTGCTGGTGCGCGGCATCCGCTCCGACGATCTCAACAACCTCACCTCGATCGCCAAGAACATCAAGCAGGGCTCGCTCGAGGGCTTTGACGACGGGCAGGGCGTCGCGATCGGCCGGCGTCTCGCCGACCAGCTCTCGCTGCATGCCGGCGACAGCATCACGCTGGTTGCTCCGAAGGGCGCGGTGACCCCGATGGGTACCACGCCGCGCATCAAGCCGTACAAGATCGCCGCCGTGTTCGAGATCGGCATGTCCGAATACGATCTCGGCTTCGTGTTCATGCCGCTCGCGGAGGCGCAGGCCTATTTCAACCGCAGCAACGACGTCACCTCGATCGAAGTGTTCACCACCAATCCCGACCAGATCGTCGCCTTCCGCCAGGCCGTGACGGAAGCTGCGGGCCGGCCGGTGTTCCTAGTCGACTGGCGGCAGCGCAACTCGACCTTCTTCAACGCGCTCCAGGTCGAGCGCAACGTGATGTTCCTGATCCTGACCATGATCGTGCTGGTCGCAGCGCTGAACATCGTCTCGGGCCTGATCATGCTGGTGAAGGACAAGGGCAGCGATATCGCGATCCTGCGCACGATGGGGGCCTCGCAAGGCTCGATCATGCGGATCTTCCTGATCACGGGCGCCTCGATCGGCGTGGTCGGCACGCTGGTCGGCTTCGTCGTCGGTCTCGTGATCTGCCTCAACATCGAGTCCATCCGGCAATTCCTGTCCTGGCTGACCTCGACCGAGCTGTTCTCGCCGGAGCTCTATTTCCTGTCGAAGCTGCCCGCCGAGATCGACGTCGGCGAGACCACGGCGGTCGTCATCATGGCGCTGACGCTGTCGTTCCTGGCGACGCTGTATCCGTCGTGGCGCGCCGCGCGCCTCGATCCCGTCGAAGCGCTCCGGTACGAGTGAGGGGCTGATGGAGAGCCAAGGGGCTGAGCAGGGGGCCGACGATGTACCGGTCATTTATCTCCACGAGATAAAGCGGCAGTACTTGCAGGGTGAGGTGCCGCTGACGATCCTCGACGGCGCCAAGCTGGCGCTGTGGGCGGGCCAGTCGGTCGCGCTGGTGGCCCCGTCAGGCTCGGGCAAGTCGACGCTGCTGCATATTGCGGGGCTGCTCGAGGCGCCGGATTCCGGAGAGGTCTATGTCTCGGGCGCGCCGACCTCGCAACTGCCCGACATCGAGCGCACGCAGCTGCGCCGCACCGATATCGGCTTCGTCTACCAGTCGCACCGGCTGTTGCCGGAGTTCTCCGCGCTGGAGAACGTCATGCTGCCGCAGATGATCCGCGGCCTGAAGAAGTCCGAGAGCGTCAAGCGCGCCAAGGAAATCCTGGGCTATCTCGGCCTTGGCGACCGCATCACCCATCGCCCGGCCGAGCTGTCGGGCGGCGAGCAGCAGCGCGTCGCGATCGCGCGCGCGGTGGCCAACGCGCCGCGGGTGCTGTTCGCGGACGAGCCGACCGGCAATCTCGACCCGCACACCGCCGACCACGTCTTCCAGGCGCTGATGCAGCTGGTCAAGGCGACCAAGGTCTCGATGCTGATCGCGACCCACAACATGGAGCTCGCCGGCCGCATGGACCGGCGTGTGTCGCTGTCGAACGGCCAGGTGGTCGAGCTCGAATAGCAAAACTGCGAAAACAACCCCATGCACAGTAGCCAAGTGCTTGGGGGGACTTGCAAAAAGATTCGGCCGCGGCACCCCGTCGCCGCCGCGATGCTCAGGGCCTGATCACCGTCAGTTTGAACGGCCCGCCATTGGCCGCGGAATGCGCGACCGCTTCATTGGCATGGTCGAGGTCGAAGGCCGTCGCTGCGTACTCATCGAGCCGCAGCAGCCCGGCGCGCACCAGGGCGATCAGACGGCTCGCGGCATCGGGCGGATACATCCAGACGCCGTGAATGCTGATGCAGTTGCGCATGATCCAGGGATAGGGCAGCTCGAGCCCTGCGCCGCCGGCCATGCCGACGCCGCCCATCAGCGCGACGCGGCCGTAGGGGCGCACCGTCATGACCGCCGCCCGCACGACGGTCGGGCTCACCGAGGGCGGCATGATGTCGAGCACGCAGTCGATCGGACCTGCCGCAGCGCGCTTCATGCTTTCGCGGTCGTGGTCCTCATTGCCGGTGAGCGTGACCGGCTTCACCCGCGGGCCGAAGCGGCGGACGAGGTCGGCCAGGATCGTCTCGTTTCGGCCGGGTGCGACCACAAAAGAAGCGCCCATCGCCAGCGCGACCGAGACGGCGGCGCTGCCGAAATTGCCGGTCGCCCCGCTCACCAGCACGCGCTCGCCTGGTTGCAGGTCTGCGGCGAGGAAGCCGCCATAGGGCACCAGCAACGTCCCGAGGGCACACCATTGCGTCGCTTGCTCCGACGTGATCGCGCCGAGGGGTTTGACGTTCTCGGTCGGCACGCGCATCTGCTCGGCAAAAGAGCCGTGGCGAAAATGCTGTTGCAGGCGCATGCCGCCGGGGCCGGCGGCCGTGAGCCCTTGCAAGGCGATGTCGGGCGCGACCGCGTCGTCGCGAGAACGCACCGTCGGATCGCAGAACACCCAGTCGCCGACGCTGAGCTTGGTCGCATCCGGACCGATCGCACGCACGCGGCCGATGCCGCCGGGGCCGGGGATGATTGGCAGGTCGAGCGCGTAGTTGCGCGTCCCGTCGAAGACCTCGTTCATGTAGGAGAGCACGCGGGTGGCGACGACATCGACGATGACCTCGCCGGTGCCGAGCACCGGGTTGGGGGCATTCTCGATCGCCAGCGGCGAGCCGAAGGATTTGAGCACGGCAGCTTTCATGATGTTCACCTCGAAGACAGGTGAGGTTGATATGCGCCGCCTTGGAAGGGACAAGAAGGCCTGGTATTATCCTAGTATTCCAGGGGCCCTCCATCGCGGGAGCGACAGCAATGGCCGACCCACGCCGCGTCGAATTCGGCGATTTCCTCAGGTCCCGCCGTGAGAAGCTGTCGCCGAAGACCGTCGGGCTTCCGGCGGGGCGCCGGCGGCGCACCGCAGGGCTGCGGCGTGAGGAGGTCGCCCAGCTCGCCGGCATCGGCGTCGACTGGTATATCCGCCTCGAGCAGGGCCGCACCGTCAGCCCGTCCGTCACCACCATTGACGCGCTGGCCCGCGCGCTTCGCCTCAGCAAGACCGAGCACGCGCATCTGAAGGCGCTGGCGCGCGACGGCGCAACAAGCGCGTTCACGCGCGAAATCGTGCCCCCGCCCATTCGCCGGATGATCGAGAGCCTGAAGCAGCCGGCTTATATCACCGGCCGGCGCTGGGACGTCTTGGCCTGGAACGAGGCGGCCGAGGAGATCTTCGCCTTCGGGCAATTGCCGGAGCAGGATCGCAACACGCTGCTGCTGGTCATGACCAACAAGCAGACGCGAAAATTCTACGGCGCAAGCTGGACCGACGTCGCCAAGAGCATGGTCGCGATGTTTCGCGCGACGCACGACGTCTGGGCCGGCGATCCCGCTTTTGTCGAGCTGCTGACGCGGCTGCGCCAGGGCAGCCCGGAATTCGTCAAATGGTGGGAAGCGCACGAGATCCGCAGCACCATGTCCGGCCTCAAGACCATGAACCATCCGACCCGGGGCGTGCTGCGGTTCGAGCACACCAGTTTCCAGGCCAACGACGATCCCGCGCTGAAGCTGGTGATCTACACGCCGGTCGCGGGCGGAGGCTGACGGACCGGCGACGCGTCAGCTTCGCAAGGGCGAACCGCAGGCCTGCCAGCGCTCGCTGCGCGCCTACGGCGCGGGCGTGGCCGAAGGCGCGGCGCTGACGTTCGGCAAAGAACCGGTCGCTTTCCAGGGAATGGCGGTCCAGGGCGTCGGCTGGGGAGCATTCGCTGGCCAGGGTTTTGCCGGGCCGGCCGCTGCCGAGCTGCACGACGTTCCGAGTTGCGTCCACACCGAGGTCAAACCGGACATGTCGATGTTGAAGCTTGTGACCGCAGCCTTTCCCTCCGCCTCCGGTATGGTTTCCCGGACCTGGAGGGAGTGTGAGGCCAGCACCGCCTCGACCATGTCGGGATCGACGGCGCCGCTCCAGACCTCGTACTTTCCGAGCCGCACCGGAGGTCCTCCCGCTTCCTTGCTGAGGTCGGCGCTGGCAGCCATCAGGATCGATTTCTTAGCCGTGGTGGATGCGTCGATCTCGCTTGCGAACATCAGCGGCACGCGCTTCTTGTTTTCGCAATACAGGCGCCATTCCATGGTCCGGAACGAGGCGTCGCTCTCCTTCTTCAGCGCGGCGAGCTTGCTGACGAACGGCCGTGCTCCCTTTTCCAGCCGCCATTTCGTCTCGGCCAGCGGCCGCGTGTCTATGCCGAAGCGGTAGAGCTCGGGCCGCGTCAGCACGTGCAGGTTTTCGAACTTCACGGTGCGGATCAGCGCATCGAGCTCGCGGCTGATTCCCATCGCCGCGATGTACGCGGCGCGGTCGTGGTCGGCGCCGGCGATCCGGCGCCGCCGCGCTTCGGCGACCACCTCCGGAGGAGGATTGCCCCGGAATGTGAGGATCAGCCTGGAATTATGGACCGCCAGCGCGGCATCGGGGGCAACCTCGCGCGAGGTCGCGCCGAAAAACAGGTAACCGCAGGCCGAGTTGCACATCGCATGGTAAGTGGTGAGCTCGGCCTCGACCTCGCCGGTCGCATTCTTGATCTTCAGGCACGCGGCGTCCTCCTGCGTGCCGGCGCTGCACGCCGTCGCGATCGTCCGGCCAACCCGCGCGATGGCCTTTCGACCGCGCAGCAGCCGGCCGATCACGTAGGACTGCTCCACGTTGCCGCCGGGCGAATGAAGATAGATCGGCCGCTGCGTGTCCTTGACGCCGGCGAGGAAGCGACGAACGCGGGAGGCGGCGTCCTGATCGATCTGGCCCTCGATCGCGATCCAGCGGTCGCAGCCCGGCCCGCATGCGTCGGGAGCGCCCTTGGCCAGATAGATCGTCAGCTTGGAGGCGAAGCCGGCCTTCTCGGCCGGCGGTCCTGCTGCGCGCAATGCGCCGGGAAACAACAGCAAGGCCAGGAGAAACAATATTCGGGCGAGCATGAAACGATCGACTACGTATGGTGAGAGACCGTAGCTGACGCTATACGACGATCGGCGCTTTCACAACTTGCGGTGGCGCGTCGATCCGCGTTTATTTGCCGGCATGTGCCGCTTCCCGCGCGGCTGTTCGTGATTTGCCCGCCGGCTTGGCCCGGTCAGTTCGCCGGCCAATATCGGCGGCGGAAGCGAAGCCGCGATGCGCGGGATCTCGCGGGAACCTTAGCGCCTTCATGAGGTTATCAGGGCGCGCGGGTGCCAACCTCTCGCTGGCGTCGTCATCGGCTTCAAGCGGATGCCGCGAGATTGCTTGGACGATATTCGGTGAAACGAGCAACGTGTCGGGGGAGGTCAGATGACAACGGCGGCCGGGGAGACCTCGACCGATCGCAATGCCGTCCTGGCCGCACTCGGCGACTACATCCGAGAGATCAGCAATCCTGACGATCTTGCCTACGCTGCGGCAGAACTGCTCGGCCGGAGTCTGAAGGTCAGCAGGGCCGGTTACGGCACGGTCGATACATCGGCCGAGACCATCACGATCGCACGCGACTGGAATGCACCGGGAATTTTGAGCCTCGCCGGTGTGCTGCACTTTCGCGACTACGGCAGCTACATCGAAGACCTGAAGCGCGGCGAAACGGTTATCTGTGCCGACGCGGAGAAAGACCCCCGCGTCGGCGACCGTGCTCGCGCACTCGAGGCCATCTCGGCGCGCGCGCTCGTCAACATGCCGATCTCCGAGCCTGACGGCGTCGTGGCGCTGCTGTACCTCAACAATGCCACGCCGCGTGAATGGAGTCCGGAGGAGCTCGAGCTCATCCGCGACGTCGCCGAGCGCACACGCACCGCCGTCGAACGCCGCCGGGCGGAAACGGCCGTGCGGGAGAATGAAGCGCGGCTGCTGTTCCTGGACGCTCTCAACAAGGAGACGGCCAAGACGCGCGATGCCGACGGCGTGATGGCCGTGACGACCAGGATGCTCGGTGAGCATCTCGGCGTCTCCAATTGCGCCTATGCCGACATGGATCCCGATCAGGACGGCTTCACCATTCGCGGGGATTGGGCGGCGCCGGGCGCGATGCATATTCTCGGCCATTACAGCCTGGCTGACTTCGGCGAAAAGGCGGTGCGAGAGCTGGGCGCCGGCAGGCCGCTCGTCATCAACGACAATTTGAAGGAGATCGCGCCCGAGGAAGCTGCCGCCTTCCAGAGCATCGGGATCGGCGCGACGATATGCATGCCGCTGGTCAAGGAGGGGCAGTTGACCGCCTTGATGGCGGTTCATCACCGCGGCCCGCATCTTTGGACCGCGCGCGAGCTCGCCTTGCTCGCCGAGGTGACCGAGCGATCATGGGCACATATCGAGCGCGTTCGCTCCGAGCAGGCGGCCCGGGAGGCCGCCGAGCGGTTGGTCCTGGCGAACAAGGCGGCCGGCATCGGCACCTGGGACTACGATCCGGTCAACGACGTTCTGCGATGGGACAGCCGCTGCAAGGAGGTGTTCGGTCTCTCGCCGGACGCCGAGGTCAGCTATCAAGGCTCGTTCCTGAGGGGCATTCATCCGGACGATCGGCAGCGCGCGCACGAGGCCGTCAATTCAGCCTTGAAGCCGCATTCTCCGAGCTACAACATCGAATACCGTACCATCGGCATCGAAGATGGTATCGAGCGCTGGATTGCCGCGACCGGTCAAGCGATCTTTTCCGGCGGCCAGGCGATCCGGTTCATCGGCACGGTGCTCGATATCACAGCGCAGAAGAAGACCGAACGTGATCTCAGGATCCTGAACGATACCGGAGCATCGGTTGCCCGCGAACGCGATCTCGGGACGATCGTGCAGATCGTGACGGATGCCGGCGTCGAACTGACCGGGGCCCAGTTCGGAGCCTTCTTTTACAATGTTCTGACCGCGGATGGCGGCAGCTACATGCTGTACTCGTTGTCCGGCGCGCCGCGATCTGCCTTCGAGAACTTCCCGATGCCCCGCAACACGGCCGTCTTCGAACCGACATTCAAGGGCACGGGCGTGGTGAGGTCCGACGACATCCTGCAGGACCTGCGATATGGCAAGAACGCACCGCGGAAGGGCATGCCAGAGGGCCATCTTCCGGTCCGATCCTACCTCGCGGTCCCCGTGATCTCGCGGACGGGCGAGGTGCTCGGGGGGCTTTTCTTCGGACATGCCGACACAGGAAAATTCCAGGCCGGGCATGAGGCCAGTTTGCTCGGGATCGCCGGCCATGCTGCCACCGCGATCGACAACGCCCGGCTTCTGACCCGGCTCGAGGCGCTCAACGCCGAGCTGGAGCAGCGTGTCGCCGACGAGATCGCCGAGCGCATGAAGGCCGAGGAGCAATTGCGGCAAGCCCAGAAGATGGAAGCCGTGGGTCAGTTGACCGGCGGTATCGCGCACGACTTCAACAACATGCTGGCCGTGATTCTCGGCGGCTTGAATCTCGCCAAGCGTCGGCTCGGCAAGGGGGAGGTCGACGTCGACCGATTCATCGAGGGCGCCATCGACGGTGCAAACCGCGCGGCCACGCTGACGCAAAGGCTGCTCGCGTTCTCGCGCCAACAGCCTTTGGCGCCTGAAGTTGTGGACCTCAACAAGATGGTCGGGGGAATGAGCGAGCTGCTGGAGCGGTCGCTCGGCGAGCTTGTCCGGCTCGAAACGGTGCTTGCGGTCGGCCTCTGGCGCGTCAGGGCGGATCCGGCCCAACTGGAAAGCGCGGTCATCAACCTCGCGGTGAATGCGCGCGATGCGATGCCGAAGGGCGGCAGGCTGACGATCGAAACCAGCAACGTCTCGATCGACCGGAAATTTGCCCAAGAATACGCATTGTCGGCCGGTCAGTATGTCCTCATTGCCGTGACGGATAACGGCACTGGAATTCCGGCCGAGGTGCTGGGAAAGGTGTTCGATCCGTTCTTCACGACCAAGGTCGTGGGCAAAGGCACCGGTCTGGGCCTCAGTCAGGTCTACGGCTTCGTGCGGCAGTCGGGCGGCCACGTCAAAATCTACTCGGAAGTCGATGTCGGCACGACCGTGAAGATTTATCTTCCGCGCTACGCCGGCCAGGAGGCCGTCTCGATTCCGTCGCAAAGCGTGGCGCATCCCGGTGCAAGCCTCCAGGGCGAGACCATCCTCGTCGTCGAGGACGACGAGCGGGTCCGCAGCATCTCATCAGAGAGCCTGCGCGAGCTCGGCTATACGGTGATCGAGGCCGCCAGCGCCAAGGAAGCGATCAGGACGATCGAAAACGGCTTCGTTCCGGATCTGCTGTTTACCGACGTCGTCATGCCCGACATGACCGGCGCCGAACTTGCAAACGAGCTCTCGAAGCGACACCCGGATCTGAAGGTGCTGTTCACCACCGGCTATACGCGCAACGCAATCGTGCACAACGGCATGCTCGATGCCGGCAAACATCTGTTGTCCAAGCCCTTCGCGATCGAAGACCTGGCCGTCAAGGTGCGCAATCTGCTGGATGAGGGGTGAGGACGTCTTAGGCGCGGGTAACGCTCCGGTTTGCAAGCGGGCTTCACACGCGCTATGCCGCGGCTTTCGTAGAGAGCCCTGACATGACGATCTCTGATGACGACGACCTGACGCGCCTGAAAGAGATCGGGCGCATCGTCGCCAATACGCTGGAGGCGATGGGGAAGGCGCTCGAGCCGGGCATGACCACCTCCGAGCTCGACCTGATCGGGCGAAAGCTCCTGGAGGACG
>NZ_JXDL01000001.1:1054871-1063877 GCF_001590795.1 Bradyrhizobium sp. AT1 | reverse complement strand
CTTTCCCGGGGCGACCTGCATCAGCGTCAACGAGGAGATCGCTCACGGCATCCCGGGCGAGCGGCGGATCGCGCGCGGCGATCTCGTGAACATCGACGTGTCAGCCGAGAAGAACGGTTTGTTTGCCGACACCGGGGCCTCGTTCGCCGTTCCGCCCGTCGCCCGCGCGATTGAACGGCTTTGCCGGGACGGCCGGCGGGCGATGTGGACCGGCCTGCAGCGGGTTGGCGCCGGCAAGCCGATCGCCGGGATCGGCCAGGCGATCGGGACCTTTGCACGGAAGAACGGCTACAGCCTGGTCAGGAATCTTGCCAGTCACGGTGTCGGCCTGTCGCTCCACGAGGAGCCGACCGAGATCGCGACATGGCCCGACCGCTCCGAGCGCCGCATCATGAACGATGGCCTGGTGTTCACCGTCGAGCCGTTCCTGTCTCTTGGCGCCGAGTGGGCAGAGAACGGCGATGATCCATGGACGCTCTTCAGCAGTCCCGCGGCGCCGACCGTGCAGTACGAACACACCGTTGTCGCCACCCGCAACGGGCCCCTGATCGTGACGATGGCAGGTTGAGGCCACTGAGGCCGGCGGCGGATCACGTCAGACGGTCGATGATCTGAAGGAGACGATCGCGACAGGGCGATCGCGGCATCAGCGTCTGGTGGCCGACCTCGCGCGGCGAGCAGGTTCCCTTGGCGGAAAATACGGGTTCACCACGCAACTCGCCGAACGTCCGACGGCGAGATATTTGCACTGCGCGAGCGAGCCGTAACGGCAGTCGAAATAGCCGACGGGCCCGTAGATCTGCATGCAGACGGGATAGCTCGGGTCATAGGTTTGCGCGCGTGCGGATCCGCCCGCGAGCAGCAGGCCGATTGCAGCGAGCGCGAGACGGGCGCTGCGCATCTCAGCGCGGCAGGTAGTAGCCGGGCGAGTAACCCGGCATCTGGCCGCGCGGACGATTTTGATAGGCGTAGGGGTCATCGCTCTGACCCGAGAAGAAGGGATTCGCGATGCAGGTCAGCGCGCGGCCCGAGGCGCTTGCCTGACACTGCGCGTAGGTGTCGAACCTGCAATTGCTCAAGCCCGGCCATTCATCGCCAGTGAGGCAGAACGGATGGTGCGTGCCGAACGCGCGCGCCGGTGTGCTTGCGCTCGACGCGAGGGCAAATGTGGCGAGTGCGAGCGAAAATGTGGCGACAATGGGGAGGGCAACTCGTCCAGGCATTTCAATTCTCCATCACGCGAACGTGCGAGCGACGTTGTTACGCGCGCCTGCAATTTATCTCGTGTCGCCGACATTGGAACTACAGAAAACACTTGTTTCAAAGGGTTTCCAGCGCGCGCTGATAAATCTTCATTAATGAAGCGCTGGCCTTTGGAGCGAACTGTGGCGTTGAGGTTACAGCAATTCCGTCGATCGCTGTTATGACCACTGCACGGCCAGGGGGCCTAACGACGAAACTGGAACGGGACTCAAATGAAAAAGAATTTGTTGCTTGCCGCTGTGAGCCTTGTCGCGCTGAGCGCGACTGCGCCGGCGCTGGCTGCTGACCTCGCAGCGCGGCCCTACACCAAGGCGCCGGCGATGGTCGCCGCGATCTACGACTGGAGCGGCTTCTACATCGGTATCAACGGCGGCGGCGGTTCGTCGAGCACGAAGTGGGACCTGGTCGGTTTCGGCCGTGATGGTTCGCACGATGCGACCGGCGGCACGGTCGGTGGCCAGATCGGCTATCGCTGGCAGTCCGGCCAGTTCGTGTTCGGCGTGGAAGGCCAGGGCAACTGGGCCGACTTCTCCGGCAGCCATGTCGGCGCGATCTCCGGCCTCACGAACAGCACCAAGATCGATTCGTTCGGTCTGATCACCGGTCAGGTCGGTTACGCCTGGAACAACGTGCTGCTCTACGTCAAGGGCGGCGCGGCTGTGGTCGGCACCAAGTACGACACTTCGCTCGGCGGCGTGTCGCTGGCCTCGGCCAACGACACCCGTTGGGGCGGCACCGTCGGCGCAGGCCTCGAGTTTGGCTTCGCTCCGAACTGGTCGATTGGCGCCGAGTACAACCACATCTTCCTGGGCGGCAACGATCGCAACCTGACCGGCCCGGCTGGTGTTCTGGCGGTCAACGTCAAGCAGGACGTCGACATGGGCCTCGTCCGCCTGAACTACAAGTTCGGCGGCCCGATCCTCGGCCGTTACTGATATCGATCGCTCTTCGAGCGGTTATCGAAAGCCCCGGCCTTGCGCCGGGGCTTTTTTCTTGTTCGCATTCAACGAGTTAACCATTCCCTTGCGGGATGGTCGAGATGGCTTGACTCCTGAGAACGAAATGAGAACAATGTTCTTCATACGTTCTAGCAAGGGAGCGAGATCATGTTCAAGATTTTCGTGGAAGAAGCGGCCGCGCTGGCCTCCATCACACTGTTCGTCGGGATGATCGCGATCTGGGCCCAGGTCATACCGCAGCTCTGATTCTGAAGGTTTTGGTGCAGCGGTTTTGCAGGCCCATCCGCCTCGTGACCGGTGGCCTTGGGGATAAGCAGGACGACGCCGCCAATTGGCCGCTCCGGCGTGGACTCTGAAGCTGCGAGGTCCCACCATCGTGGGGCGAGTCGGCGAAAGGGCAGATGGCGAGTGATGCCTTGAAGAGCCGACGACCGCTCCATTTCATCTGCAAGAGGCCGTCACGCGACCATGCCGAGCGCCGGATTTGTTCACCTTCACGTTCACTCGGCCTATTCGCTGCTCAAGGGCTCGATCAAGATCGGCAAGCTCGCCGAGCTTGCCAAGAAGGATCACCAGCCGGCCCTGGCGCTGACCGACACCGACAATCTGTTCGGTGCGCTGGAGTTCTCCGACAAGATGGCGGGCTCCGGCATCCAGCCGATCGTCGGCTGCGAGCTCGCGATCGATTTCGGTGACCAGGATCCGAACGCGCGCAACGCGATGGGGCCCTCGCGCGTGGTGCTGCTGGCGGCGCAGGAGCGCGGCTATCGCAGCCTGATGCGGCTGAACTCGCGCGCGTTCCTGGAATCACCGGATAGCCACGCGCCGTTCATCAAGTTCGACTGGTTCGAGGGTGAGACCGAGGGTCTGATCGCGCTGACGGGCGGGCCGGACGGACCGATCTCGCTGGCGCTGGCCGGCGGTCATGCCGAGCTCGCCGCGCTGCGCTGCGAGCGTCTGGCCAGCCTGTTCGGCGACCGCCTCTACATCGAACTGCAGCGCCACAACACCGAGAAGGAGCGGCGCGTCGAAAGCGGCCTGATCGACATCGCCTACGCCAAGGGATTGCCGCTGGTTGCAACCAACGAGCCGTATTTCGCCGCGACCGATGACTACGAGGCGCATGACGCGCTGCTGTGCATCGCCGGCGGGCGGCTGATCGCGGAGACCGAGCGCGAACAGCTCACGCCCGATCATCGCTTCAAGACCCGCGCCGAGATGGCGCTGCTGTTCGCCGACATTCCGGAGGCGCTGGCCTCGACGGTGGAAATCGCCGAGCGCTGCTCGTTCCGGCCGATGACGCGCAAGCCGATCCTGCCGTTCTTCACCGTCGGCGCCGCGCAGAGCTCGGACGCAGCGGCGGTCGAGTCGGCGGAATTGAAGCGCCAGGCAGAGGCGGGGCTTGCCAACCGCCTCAGTGTCCACGGCCTGTCGCAGGGCACCACGGAGGAAGACTACAACAAGCGCCTGGCGTTCGAACTCGACGTCATCATGCGCATGAAATATGCGGGCTACTTCCTGATCGTGTCCGACTTCATCAAATGGGCGAAGTCGCAGGGCATTCCGGTCGGGCCGGGCCGCGGCTCCGGTGCAGGCTCGCTGGTCGCCTGGGCGCTGACCATCACCGACCTCGACCCGATCAAGTTCGGCCTGCTGTTCGAGCGCTTCCTCAATCCCGAGCGCGTCTCGATGCCGGACTTCGACATCGACTTCTGCCAGGACCGTCGCGGCGAAGTGATCCGGTACGTCCAGGAACGCTATGGCCGCGACCAGGTGGCGCAGATCATCACCTTCGGTACGCTGCAGGCGCGCGGCGTGCTGCGCGATGTCGGCCGCGTGCTGCAGATGCCCTACGGCCAGGTCGACAAGCTGACCAAGCTGGTGCCGCAGAATCCGGCGGCGCCGGTGACGCTTGCCGCCGCGATCGAGAGCGAGCCGAAGCTGCAGGCGTTCCGCGACGAAGACCCGATCGTGGCCCGCGCCTTCGACATCGCCCAGCGCCTGGAAGGCCTGACCCGCCACGCCTCGACCCATGCGGCCGGCATCGTGATCGGCGATCGTCCCTTGAGCGAGCTCGTGCCGCTCTACCGCGATCCCAAATCCGACATGCCGGTGACCCAGTTCAACATGAAATGGGTCGAGCCGGCGGGCCTCGTCAAGTTCGACTTCCTCGGCCTGAAGACGCTGACCGTGCTCGACGTCGCGGTGAAACTGCTCAAGCCGCGCAACATCCATGTCGATCTCGCCACGCTGCCGATCGACGATGCCGAAAGCTACCAGATGCTGGCGCGCGGCGAGGTGGTCGGCGTGTTCCAGGTTGAAAGCCAGGGCATGCGGCGCGCGCTGGTCGACATGCGCCCGGACCGTTTCGAGGACATCATCGCGCTGGTCGCGCTCTATCGCCCGGGCCCGATGGCGAACATCCCGACCTATTGCGCGCGCAAGCACGGCGACGAGGAGCCGGAATATCTGCATCCCGTGCTGGAGCCGATCCTGAAGGAGACGTTCGGCGTCATCATCTACCAGGAACAGGTGATGCAGATCGCGCAGGTGATGTCGGGCTATTCGCTCGGCGACGCCGACCTGTTGCGCCGCGCCATGGGCAAGAAGATCCGCGCCGAGATGGACAAGCAGCGCGACATCTTCGTCGCGGGTGCGGTGAAGAACGGCGTGCCGAAGGGGCAGGCCGAGACCATCTTCGAGCTGCTGGCCAAGTTCGCCGACTACGGCTTCAACAAGAGCCACGCGGCGGCCTATGCGCTGGTGTCCTACCACACCGCCTACATGAAGGCGCATTATCCGGTGGAGTTCATCGCGGCGTCGATGACGCTCGACCTGAACAACACCGACAAGCTCTCCGAATTCCGCGCCGAGGCGCAGCGCCTCGGCATCAAGGTCGAGCCGCCGAACATCAACCGCTCCGGCGCGACCTTCGAGGTCGGCGACAAGGTCATCTACTATGCGCTCGCGGCGCTGAAGGGCGTCGGCATCCAGGCGATCGAGCAGATCATCGAGGAGCGCACCAAGCGCGGCTTGTTCACCTCGCTCGCCGACTTCGCCGCGCGGGTCAATCCGCGCGCCATCAACAAGCGCATCATCGAAAGTCTCGCCGCCGCCGGCGCCTTCGACACGCTGGAGCCGAACCGCGCCCGCGTCTTCGCCGGCGCCGACTCCATCCTCGCCGCCTGCCAGCGCGCGCATCAGGCCGAGACCATCGGACAGAACGACATGTTCGGCATGTCGGCGGATGCGCCGACCATCATGCTGCCGCAGATCGAGCCGTGGCTGCCGGCCGAAAAGCTCCGCCGCGAATACGACGCCGTCGGCTTCTTCCTGTCGGGCCATCCGCTCGACGATTACGCCACCGTGCTGAAGCGGCTGCGAGTGCAGAGCTGGGCCGAATTCTCGCGCGCGGTGAAGACCGGTGCTACCGCCGGCAAGGTCGCGGCCACCGTGGTCTCGCGCATGGAGCGGCGCACCAAGACCGGCAACAAGATGGGCATCATGGGCCTGTCCGATCCCACAGGCCATTTTGAGGCGGTGCTGTTCTCGGAAGGCCTCGCGCAATATCGCGACGTGCTGGAGCCGGGCGCCGCCGTGCTGCTGCAACTCGGCGCGGAGCTCCAGGGCGAGGACGTCCGCGCCCGCGTGCTGCATGCCGAGCCGCTGGATGATGCCGCCGCCAAGACGCAGAAGGGCCTGCGCATCTTCCTGCGCGACACCAAGCCGCTGGACTCGATCGCCAAGCGTCTGGCCGGTCCCGACATGGCCGCATCGAACGGCGCCGCGCCAAAGATCGGCAGTCCGGCCATCGCGCCGCGCTCCAATGGCGACGGCGAGGTCTCGCTGGTGATGCTGCTCGACCTCGAGACCGAGGTCGAGATGAAGCTGCCCGGCCGCTTCAAGGTCTCGCCGCAGATCGCAGGCGCGATCAAGGCGGTCGCGGGCGTCGTGGACGTGCAGCAGATCTGACGCTTGCGCGTCCCGTCGCAAACCAAAGCTTAACTAACAAGCTCTCGCATGGTTTCGAAGTGTGCCGGGCACAGCTATCAGTTGTCGCCCGGCGCGCAACCAAGGAAGAACAACCATGTGTGACAAATGCTCTGAAAATCTGCATCAATCGATGGCTCCCTCCCGCCGCTCGATGATGCTCTTCGCGGCCTCCGCGCTCGGAATGGCGGCGTTTGGCGGGCCCGCTTTGGCCAAGGAGGCGAAGGCGCCGCCGAAACCTCAGAATGTGCTGTCGCCCGATGCCGCGCTGAAGCGGCTGATGGAGGGAAATTCGCGCTACGTCTCGGGCGTGTCGCGCCGCCACGACTTCAAGCACGAGCGCGAGGCTCTGGTCGGTGGTCAGAATCCGTATGCGGCCGTGTTGAGCTGCGCCGATTCGCGCATCGCACCCGAATATGCCTTCGACAGCGGACGTGGCGACCTGTTCGTGTGCCGCGTCGCCGGTAACTTTGCCGGTGACGAGACGGTCGCGAGCATGGAGTACACGGTCGCCGTGCTCGGCACGCCCCTGATCCTGGTGCTCGGCCACGACAATTGCGGCGCGGTCGACGCGACCATCAAGTCGCTGAAGGACGACAAGCCGCTGCCGGGGCACATCCCGACGCTGGTCTCCGCGATCGCGCCGTCGGTGAAGGCGGCGGCCCAGCAGAGCGGCAACGCGCTCGACAACGCCATCCGTCAGAACGTCATCGACAACGTCGCCAAACTGAAATCGGCGGCTCCGCTCCTCAATGCAGCGGTCGAGCAGGGCAAGCTCAAGGTGGTCGGCGGTATCTATCGGCTGAGCACGGGGGCCGTCGAGTTGCTTGCCCAGGGGTGAGCCTGCTTCAGGAGGACGCCAAGCCAGGCGGCCGCGCCTCTGCCCGTTGAAGGGCGGCCGCCAAGCGGGGATTTGAACAAGCGGCGACTTGAAGGAGCCTCGCGCTGTTTCTAGGCTGCGCCGAGGCTGACGTGAGGCTGACACGAGGGGGCGTGGGGCTGACGCCGGCAGCGGCGTGGCCACGCCTCCGCCTCAATCCAAGCCTTTCGTTATTCAGGCCTTTCGTTATCCAAGCCTTTCGTTCAACCGCCGTTCAGCCGGCCGCGCGCCTCATGCGTGGTGGCACCTCAACGACAATAACGGGCAGCAAGCCATGCGTGGGACGTTCAGAGTCTTCATTTGCCTTCTCCTGCCGATCGTGGTCCTTGCCGCAGGCGCGCCGGGACCTGCGCGCGCGCAGCAGCAGGAGAAGCGCATCGCGCTCGTGGTCGGCAATGGCGCCTACGCCAAGTCGCCGCTGGCGACGACCGCGAACGATGCCGGCTTGATCGCCCAGACGCTGCAGGCGGCCGGGTTCGACGTCGTCGGTGCCAGGGATCTCGACGGCGATACGCTTCGCAAGAGCTTTCGTGATTTCATCCAGAAGGCCCAGGCCTCCGGACCCGGCACCGTCGCGATGGTCTATCTTGCAGGCTACGGCGTGCAGCTTGCCGGCGAGAACTATTTCATCCCGGTCGATTCCAACATCACCCGCGATACCGACGTTCCGACCGAGGCCTTGCGGATCGGCGACTATATGCGCCAGCTCGCGTCGATCCCGCTCAAGGCCAACATCGTCGTGCTCGACGCGGCCCGCGCACAGCCCTTCATCGAGGGCGGCCAGCAGATCGCGAGCGGTCTGGCGCTGGTCGAGCCCGAGCCGAACATGCTGATCGCGTTCAACGCCGCGCCCGGCACGGTCGCGCCGGAGGAGCCGGGGCCCTATGGCATCTACGCCCAGTCGCTGGCTGAGATGATCCGGACCGGCGGCCTGCCGCTGCCCGAAGTGTTCGACCGCGTCCGGCTGCGCGTCAACGAGGCCAGCAAGGGCGCGCAGATCCCCTGGAACGAGCAGAAGATCTCGGCGCCTTTCTCGTTCTTCGAGCGCGGGCCGGATGCGCCGCCGCCGGCGGAGACGCCGGACCAGGTTGCCGCGCTGCGTGCCCGCCCGATCCGCGATCTCGGCGCGCAGGATGCTTATGCCGCCGCGCTCGAGCGCGACACGCTGCCGGCCTATGAGGAATTTCTCTCCGCCTATCCCGGCGATCCCCTGGCCAAGCGCGTGATGGCTATCGTCGCGGCGCGCCGCGAGGCCATCACCTGGCGGCGCACCTATCGTAACGACACGCCGGAAGCCTATTGGTCGTATCTGCGCCGTTATCCGCGCGGACCGCACGCGGGCGATGCGCGCCGCCGCCTTGCGATCCTCACCGCGCCGGCCGAGCCGCCGCCGAGCTTTGCGATGATCGACTACGACGTGCCGCCACCGCCGCCGGAGGAGGTGGTCTATGTCGATCGTCCGGTGCTGTATTTCGGCGATCCCGTGTTCGCCTTCGCACCGCCGCCACCGCCGCCGGTCTACTACCTGCCGCCGCCGCCGCCCGATTTCGTCGTGCTGCCGCCGCCGATGCCCGTGGTCGGCCTGTTCGTGCTGCCGCAGCCGGTGTTCGTGCCGATCCCGGTGTTCGTGAGGCCGCCGGTCTATGTCGCGCCGCCGCCGAACAACATCATCTACCAGAACATCCACAACACCACGGTCATCAACACCGTGATCAACCGTCCGCCGCCTCCAGCACCTGCTGTGGGGGCAGGGGCTGGACCGGGACCGGGCAATCTGGCGCCGGCGATTGCCGGCCGCGCCAATCCTGCCGGGCCTGCCGTACCGCAGGCGGTCGTGCAGCGCGCTGCCCTGATCCAGCAGGGTAAGGCGCCGATGCCGCCGAGCGCGACGATCCAGCCGACGGTGAAGCCCGG
>NZ_JXDL01000001.1:1031589-1053882 GCF_001590795.1 Bradyrhizobium sp. AT1 | reverse complement strand
CCAAATGCTAGCCGGGTCCCGGTCGGGCGCCGGGCATTACGGGATAGGGGCTTGAGCGGGCGAAAACCGCCTCCGAAAGGCCCTTATTTCCTTGCTTCTGGCCGAAATGGCGCTATATAGCGCCGCATCTCACACGGAAGCATGGCTCACAAGGCCGTCCGGTGGCAGCCGGGGCGACAACGCTCCGTTTTGCTCACACGCTTCCGGAGGAACCAACCGGAGAATTAGAACGATGGCGCTACCCGATTTCACCATGCGTCAGCTGCTTGAAGCTGGCGTGCACTTTGGTCACCAGTCTCACCGCTGGAATCCGAAAATGGCTCCGTTCATTTTCGGCGCCCGCAACAACATCCACATCGTCGACCTCGCGCAAACCGTGCCGATGCTGCACACCGCCTTGCAGGCGGTCAGCGACACCGTCGCCAAGGGCGGCCGCATCCTGTTCGTCGGCACCAAGCGCCAGGCGCAGGACGGCGTCGCGGACGCTGCCAAGCGCTGCGCGCAGTATTTCGTCAATTCGCGCTGGCTCGGCGGCACGCTGACCAACTGGAAGACGATCTCGGCCTCGATCAAGCGCCTGCGTCATCTCGACGACGTGCTGGCGGGGGGCGATGCCTCCTCCTACACCAAGAAGGAGCGCCTGACGCTTCAGCGCGAGCGCGACAAGCTCGACCGCTCGCTCGGCGGCATCAAGGACATGGGCGGTCTGCCCGACCTGATCTTCGTGATCGACACCAACAAGGAAGACATCGCGATCCAGGAGGCCCAGCGCCTCAACATCCCGGTCGCCGCGATCGTCGACACCAATTCGGACCCCAAGGGCATCACCTATGTGGTGCCGGGCAACGACGACGCCGGCCGTGCGATCGCGCTCTATTGCGACCTGATCGCGCGCGCTGCGATCGACGGCATCTCCCGGGCCCAGGGCGATTCGGGCATCGACGTCGGCGCGTCGGCTCGTCCGCTCGCTGAAGAACTGCCGGCGGCCTCGTCGAGCGGCTTCCAGGGCCTTGCAGGCCCGCGCGGCACCGCCGATGACCTCAAGAAGCTCCCGGGCGTGTCGGGTGCGATCGAGAAGAAGTTCAACGACCTCGGCATCTTCCACTTCTGGCAGCTCGCCGAGCTCGATCACGACACCGCGCACAAGATCGGCGAAGAAGTCGGTTTGCCGAGCCGTGCGGACGCCTGGGTGGCCAAGGCCAAGGCGCTGACCGCGGAAGCGGAATAAGTCAAAAAGAGCGATGGGTTGGCCGGAGTGATCCGGCCACCATTTCAGTTGACGCGAATCCCTGAGATGGACCGCGGCGGGGCGCTTCGATGCCACGCCGCGGCGAACCAGCAGGCACAAAGGATTTTCAACGATGGCAACGATCACAGCTGCGATGGTCAAGGACCTGCGCGAGTCGACCGGCGCGGGCATGATGGACTGCAAGGCCGCGCTGACCGAAAACGACGGTAACATGGAAGCGGCGCAGGATTGGCTGCGCAAGAAGGGCCTGTCCAAGGCCGCCAAGAAGTCGGGCCGCGTTGCGGCCGAGGGTCTGATCGGCGCGCTCACCAAGGGCAACAAGGGCGTCGTGGTCGAGGTCAACTCCGAGACCGACTTCGTCGCGCGCAACGGTCAGTTCCAGGGCCTGGTCAAGATGATCGCTCAGGTCGCGTTCGACGTCGGCGCCGACGTCGAGAAGATCAAGGCCGCCAAGGTCGGTGACGTCACGGTCGAAGCTGCGATCAACGACGCGATCGCCACCATCGGCGAGAACATGACGCTGCGCCGCGCCGCTTCGCTCGAAGTGAGCCAGGGCGTTGTGGCGCACTACGTCCACGGTGCAGTCGTCGACGGCGCCGGCAAGATGGGCGTGATCGTGGCGCTGGAATCGCCCGGCAAGGCCGATGAGCTCGCCAGCCTCGGCCGCCAGATCGCGATGCATGTCGCCGCCGCCAACCCGCTGGCGCTCGATCCGTCCGGCCTCGATCCGGCGGTCGTCAAGCGCGAGAAGGACGTGCTCGCCGACAAATATCGCCAGCAGGGCAAGCCCGAGAACGTGATCGAGAAGATCGTCGAGTCCGGCCTCAAGACCTACTACAAGGAAGTCTGCCTGCTCGAGCAGGCCTTCATCCACGACACTGGCAAGTCGGTGGCGCAGGCGGTGAAGGAGGCCGAGGGCAAGGTCGGCGGCGCTGTGAAGATCGCGGGCTTTGTGCGCTATGCTCTCGGTGAGGGAATCGAGAAGCAGGAAAGCGACTTCGCAGCCGAGGTCGCCGCGGCCAGCGGCAAGAAGTAAGCGCCGGAACACCTCCTTCCGGCGTGCCGCCGGAAGCGGCGCCCGGAGAAGGAAAGTGCTCATGACTGATCCGGTCTATCGTCGCGTCGTGATCAAGCTGTCCGGCGAATATCTCGCGGGACAGCAAGGCTTTGGCATCGATCAGCCGACTGTCGACCGGGTTGCGGACGATCTGATCGCCGCCCGCAAGCTCGGATGCGAGGTCGCGGTCGTGATCGGCGGCGGCAATATCGTGCGCGGCGTCGAGGTCTCGGCCCGCGGCGTGTCACGCCCGACCGGCGACACCATGGGCATGCTCGCCACCATGATGAACTGCCTGGCGCTGGAAGCCGCGATCGAGCGGAAGGGTGCGCCGGCGCGCACGCTTTCGGCCTTCGTCATGCCCGAGATTTCCGAGCTGTTCACCCGCACTGCGGCGCACAAATACCTCGCCGAGGGCCGCATCGTGGTGCTCGGCGGCGGCACCGGCAATCCGTTCTTCACCACCGACACGACCGCGGTGCTGCGCGCCGCCGAAATCGGCGCCCAGGCGGTGCTGAAGGCGACCAATGTCGACGGCGTCTACTCGGCCGATCCGAAGAAGGATCCGTCCGCGACGCGGTTCGACCGGCTGACCCATTCGCAGGCGATCGAGGGCGGCTACAAGGTGATGGATGCGACCGCCTTCGCGCTTGCCCGCGAGACGTCGCTGCCTATCATCGTATTCTCGATCGCGGAGCCGGGGTCGATCGGCGCGATTCTGCGCGGCGTCGGCCACGGAACCATCGTCGCCGGCTGACGGCTCATCTGGTGCGCCCTTCGGGAAGGGCGGCGGGCGGTCGCCGGGATTTTGAAGGAGAAACGTGATGCCCACGGGTAATTTCGACCTCAACGAAGTGAAGCGCCGCATGCAGGGCGCCATCGCCTCGCTCAAGCACGAGCTCGGCGGCCTGCGGACGGGGCGCGCGTCCGCCTCGATGCTCGATCCGGTGCAGGTCGACGCCTACGGCAGCCACATGCCGCTCAACCAGCTTGCCACTGTCAGCGTGCCGGAGCCGCGCCTGATTTCTGTGCAGGTCTGGGACAAGTCGATGGTCAAGGCGGTGGAGAAGGCGATCGTTGATTCCAATCTCGGCCTGTCGCCCGCGACCGAAGGCCAGGTGCTGCGCCTGCGCATCCCCGAGCTCAACGAGGAGCGGCGCAAGGAACTGGTCAAGGTCGCGCACAAATACGCGGAAGCCGCCAAGGTCGCCGCGCGTCACGTCCGCCGCGACGGTCTCGACGTCCTCAAGAAGCTCGAGAAGAATCACGAGATGTCGGAGGACGACCAGAAGCGTCACGCCGACGAGGTGCAGAAGGCAACCGACGGAACCATCGCCGAGATCGACCAGTTGCTGGCCGCCAAGGAAAAAGAAATCCTCACCGTTTAAGGCCGCCTCCGATGTCCAACGCCGCCGCGCCCGCAACGGAAGGACCCGATCGGTCCGAGGCGCCCGCGCATGTCGCCATCATCATGGATGGCAACGGGCGTTGGGCGGCCGCGCGCGGTCTGCCGCGCGCCGAGGGGCATCGCCGCGGCGTCGAGGCGCTGCGCCGCGTCGTACGTGCCTCGCACGAGCTCGGCATCCGCTATCTCACCATCTTCTCCTTTTCGTCGGAGAACTGGTCGCGTCCGGCGAGCGAGATCGGCGATCTCTTCGGTCTGCTCCGCCGTTTCATCCGCAACGACCTGGCGAGCCTACATCGCGACGGCGTCAAGGTCCGCATCATCGGAGAGCGCGAGGGGCTCGAGGGCGACATCTGCGCGCTGCTCAACGAGGCCGAGGAACTGACCCGCGACAACACGCGCCTCACGCTCGTCGTCGCCTTCAATTACGGCTCGCGGCAGGAAATCGCGAAAGCGGCGCAGAAGCTCGCCCGCGAGGTCGCGGAGGGCAAGCGCGATCCTGCCACGATCGACGCCGAGACCCTCGGCGCGCATCTCGATGCGCCCGACATTCCAGATCCCGATCTTATCATCCGCACCAGCGGCGAGCAGCGCCTGTCCAATTTCCTGATGTGGCAGGCCGCCTATAGTGAGCTCGTGTTCGTGCCGATCCACTGGCCCGATTTCGACAAGGCGGCGCTGGAAAGCGCGATCGCCGAATTCGCCAGGCGCGAGCGCCGTTTCGGCGGTCTGGTCGCGAAAACCGCCTCGTGAGCGAACACGATTCCGCACCGGCCGGCGCAAAGCCAGCCCTGAGCAATCTCGTGATGCGAGTCCTCGCAGCGCTGGTGCTGGCGCCGCTGACCATTGCGATCGCTTATGTCGGCGGCTGGCTGTGGGTGTTGCTCGTCACCCTTGTCTCGATCGGCCTGCTCGCGGAATGGCTGACGGTGGTGGGCGCGGGATCGGCCGCGCTGACCGGGGCAGGGACGGTGGTCATCGCGATGATGGGGGCCGCCGTCGCTTTTGGCGGGCTCAAGACCTCCGTCGTCGTCGGCCTCATCGGCGGCGCGATCGTGACGCTGATGGCGCGCGGCAAGTTCATTTGGGCCGCGACCGGATTCGCGTATGCGGCGGCGGCGCTGCTCGCCTCGATCCTGCTGCGGAAGGATCTCGTCAACGGCTTCTCCGCGCTGATGTTCGTGCTGCTGGTGGTGTGGGCGACCGATATCGGCGGCTATTTCGCCGGCCGCAGCATCGGCGGACCGAAGCTCTGGCCGCGCGTGAGCCCGAAGAAGACCTGGGCGGGCGCTGTCGGCGGCTTTGTCGCAAGCCTTCTGGTTGCGGTCGGCTTTGCGGCTTGCGGGCTCGGAAAGATGGCGCCATTGCTGCTCGTCAGCGCCATCCTCTCGGTGGTGTCGGCGTTGGGCGATCTGTTCGAATCCGCGGTGAAGCGGCGCTTCGGCGTCAAGGATTCCAGTCACTTAATTCCCGGCCATGGTGGGCTTATGGACCGCCTGGACGGTTTTGTCGCTGCCATCCTGGCGGCTTGGATTATCGGCTTTCTCCGCCATGGTGTGCATAGCGCCGGAAGCGGTCTTATGGTTTGGTGAGGATATGAGCGCGGTCCCATTGCGTAATAACAAGGCTGCGGCGTCCACCGTCCGCAGCGTCACGGTTCTCGGCGCCACCGGCTCGATCGGCGACAGCACGATGGATCTGCTGCGGGCCTCGCCCGAGCGCTACCGGGTCGAGGCGCTGACGGCGAACAGCAACGTCGCGGCGCTGGCGAAGCTCGCGAAGGAATTTTCCGCGCGTTACGTCGCGGTCGCCGACACCTCCAAGCTCGCCGAGCTCAAGTCCGCGCTGGCGGGCACCAGCACCGAATGCGGTGCCGGCGAAAGCGCGGTGATCGAAGCCGGCGCGCGTCCTGCCGATTGGGTGATGGCGGCCGTGAGCGGCGCGGCCGGATTGAAGCCGGCGCTGGCGGCGGTCGATCGCGGCGCGCATGTCGCGCTCGCCAACAAGGAATGCCTGGTTTGCGCCGGTGATTTCTTCATGCAGCGTGCGGCCAAGGCCGGCGCCTGCATCCTGCCGGCCGATTCCGAGCACAATGCGCTGTTCCAGGCGCTCGCTTCAGGCAATCGCGATGAGCTCGTCCGCGTCATCATCACGGCGTCGGGCGGCCCGTTCCGCACCTGGAAGCCCGCCGATATCGAGCAAGCCACGCTCGAACAGGCTCTGAAGCATCCGAACTGGAGCATGGGTCAGAAGATCACGATCGATTCGGCCTCGATGATGAACAAGGGGCTCGAGGTGATCGAGGCGTCCTATCTGTTCGCGCTCTCGCCCGACGAGATCGACGTCCTCGTCCATCCGCAGTCGATCATCCACGGCATG
The DNA here is from genome assembly GCF_001590795.1 of Bradyrhizobium sp. AT1. Lineage (GTDB taxonomy): Bacteria > Pseudomonadota > Alphaproteobacteria > Rhizobiales > Xanthobacteraceae > Bradyrhizobium. Next base: position 1,047,792 of record NZ_JXDL01000001.1, on the reverse strand, counting down.
GTCGAGTTCTCCGACCGGTCGGTGATGGCCCAGCTCGGCGCGCCCGACATGCGAACCCCAATCGCGCACTGCCTCGGCTGGCCCGATCGCATCAAGGGGCCGGCGGCCAAGCTGGACCTCGCCAAGATCGGCCAGCTGACCTTCGAGGCGCCGGATTTCGAGCGCTTCCCGGGGCTGCGCCTGGCTTTCGATTCGCTCCGGACCGGGAAGGGGGCGACCACCGTCTACAACGCGGCCAACGAGGTTGCGGTCGCCGCGTTCATCGCCGGCAAGATCCGGTTCGGCGCGATCGCCCGGCTGGTGGAGGCGACACTCGACGACTGGATCCGCAGCGGGAACCAGGCGCCCCTGACGTCCGCCGACGATGCAATCTCTGTTGACCATGTTGCTCGAAATAAAGCTGCCGCCCTATTGCCTCAAATTGCCTTAAAGGCATCCTAGATGGTTCGCGGCCAGGGCCTTGCGGCGCTGGATGAGGGAAATCGATGATCGACTTTTTCGTCCATAGTTTCAATACGTTGAGCCATGGGCTCCTCGGCTACGCGGTTCCCTTCCTGTTCGTCCTGACGATCGTCGTGTTCTTCCATGAGCTCGGCCACTTTCTGGTCGCGCGCTGGGCGGGCGTTCGTGTGTTAACTTTCTCGCTCGGTTTCGGACCTGAGCTGGTCGGTTTCAATGACCGCCACGGCACCCGCTGGAAGATCTCGGCGATCCCACTCGGCGGCTACGTCAAGTTCTTCGGCGACGAGAGCGAGGCTTCGACTCCGTCGGCCCAGACGCTCGCGGCCATGACGGCCGAGGAGCGCGCCGGCAGCTTCCACCACAAGAAAGTCGGCCCCCGCGCCGCCATCGTCGCCGCCGGGCCGATCGCCAATTTCATCCTGGGCGCGCTGATCTTCGCCGGCATGGCGCTGTACTACGGCAAGCCCAGCACGATCGCGCGGGTTGACGGCGTCGTCGCCGATGGCGCCGCGGCCGCGGCCGGCTTCAAGATCGGGGATGTCGTCGTCCAGATCGACGGCAAGCCGATCGAGAGCTTTGCCGACATGCAGCGAATCGTTGCGATGAATGCGGGTTCGGCGCTTGCCTTCCAGGTGAAGCGGGACGGTAGCATCGTATTGCTGACGGCAACCCCGGCGCTGCTCGAGCGCAAGGATCCGTTCGGCAACAGCCATCGTCTCGGTGTGCTCGGCGTCGAGCACAAATCCCAGGCCGGCGAGGCCTCGACCGCACCGGTGGGCGTCGGCGAGGCGCTCAAGATCGGGGTCGAGCAGGTCTGGTTCATCATCACCAGCACCTTCAAGTTCCTGGGCTCGCTGTTCGCCGGAAACGGCAATCCCAACGAGGTCAGCGGCGTCCTGGGAATCGCGAAGATGTCGGGGCAGGCGGCCAGCGCCGGGTTCCAGTTCGTGATCAATTTGTGCGCGGTGCTGTCGGTGTCGATCGGTCTGTTGAACCTGTTCCCGATCCCGCTGCTCGATGGCGGCCACCTCATGTTCTACGCGGCCGAAGTGGTCCGCGGCCGACCCTTGTCCGAGCGGACCCAGGAGATGGGGTTCCGAATCGGGCTGGGCCTGGTGCTGATGTTGATGGTGTTTGCGACCTACAACGACATCCTGCGGATGGCGGCATCCTGATGGAGGCTTTTTTGTGGCGTTGCTGTTGAGCAACGTCTTGGAATGAAATTGAAATCACGACGCTTTCGGCCGTTTGCGGCGTCGGCGAAATTGGCTACAAGCGGCCTCGACTTGGGGAATCTCCAGACCGGCGTTGGGGTGGGTCTGGCACGGAATGATAAGGGCGCGTTGCGCGATGAAGTTTGGACTGCGACTCCGGGGGGGCTTGCTCGCAACCCTGATCATGTTCGGCGCGCCGGTGGTTGCCCCGGTCGGGGCTGTTTTTGTGTCTTCGTCTGCGCTCGCTCAGACCGTTCAGTCGATTTCCGTCGAAGGAAATCGCCGCGTCGAGGTGGAGACCATCCGCTCCTATTTCAAGCCGGGTCCGGGCGGCCGCCTGGATCAAGGCGCCGTCGATGACGGCCTCAAGGCGTTGATCGAGACCGGCCTGTTCCAGGACGTCCGAATCAACCGTGGCCCCGGCGGGCAGATCATCGTCTCCGTGGTCGAAAACCCGGTGATCGGCCGGGTCGCCTTCGAGGGCAACAAGAAGATCAAGGACGAGCAGCTCACCACTGAGGTCCAGTCCAAGGCGCGTGGCACCTTCTCCCGCGCCATGGTGCAGTCCGACACGCTGCGAATCGCCGAAATCTATCGCCGGTCCGGCCGCTACGACGTGCGCGTCACGCCCGAGATCATCGAGCAGCCGAACAACCGCGTCGACCTCATCTTCACGGTCGAAGAGGGCGCCAAGACCGGCGTCAAGTCGATCGAGTTCGTCGGCAACAACGCGTTCTCGTCCTATCGCCTCCGGGACGTCATCAAGACGCGCGAATCGAACCTGCTGAGCTTCCTCGCCAGCGGTGACATCTACGATCCCGACCGCGTCGAAGCCGACCGCGACCTGATCCGCCGTTTCTATCTCAAGAACGGTTACGCCGACGTCCAGGTGGTGGCTGCGCTCACCGAATACGATCCGGAGAAGAAGGGCTTCAACGTCACCTTCAAGATCGAGGAAGGCGCTCAGTATCGCGTCGGTGCGGTCGACTTCCGCTCCAGCATTCCGAACTTCGATCCCTCGTCGATGCGCGGTTATTCGCGCGTCCATGCCGGCTCGCTCTACAACGTCGAATCGGTCGAGAAGTCGGTCGAGGAGATGCAGATCGAGGCCTCGCGCCGCGGCTACGCCTTCGCCGTGGTCCGTCCCGGCGGCGACCGTAATTTCGAGGCGCACACCGTCTCCGTCGTGTTCAACATCGACGAGGGCCCGCGCACCTATATCGAGCGCATCAACCTGCGCGGCAACACCCGTACGCGCGACTACGTGATCCGCCGCGAGTTCGACATCTCGGAAGGCGATGCCTACAACCGCGCCCTGGTCGACCGCGCCGAGCGGCGCCTGAAGAACCTCGACTATTTCAAGAGCGTGAAGATCACCACGGAGCCCGGCTCGTCGAGCGACCGCGTGATCCTGGTCGTCGACATGGAAGAGAAATCGACCGGCGACTTCTCGATCTCGGGCGGTTACTCCACCACCGACGGCGCGCTGGCCGAAGTCTCGATCTCCGAGCGCAATCTGCTCGGCCGCGGCCTGTTCGCCAAGGCGTCAGTGACCTATGGCCAGTATGCACGCGGCTACTCGCTGTCGTTCGTCGAGCCGTATCTGCTCGACTACCGCGTTGCGCTCGGCCTCGATCTCTATCAGCGCCAGCAGCTGTCCAACAGCTACATCTCCTACGGCACCAAGACGCTCGGCTTCTCGCCGCGCCTCGGCTTCTCCCTGCGTGAAGATCTGTCGCTGCAGCTGCGCTACTCGATCTACCAGCAGGAAATCACGCTGCCGTACTACCTGGCGAACTGTAACAATAACGCCGGCTCCGCATTCAACCCGAGCCCGGCATTTGCCGCCGCCAACGGCATCGACCTGAGCGGCACCAACGGCCTCGGCTGCTACAGCGACGGCGAAGCCTCGCTGCCGGTGCGCAAGGAGCTTGCCAACGGCAAGACCCTGACCTCGGCGCTCGGCTACACGCTGACCTACAACACGCTGGACAACAACAAGAACCCCACCGACGGTCTGCTCGTCGATTTCCGCCAGGATTTCGCCGGCGTCGGCGGCGACGTCTCCTACCTGAAGTCCGTGGTCGACGCGAAGTACTACACTCCGCTGGTGTCCGATATCGTCGGCCTTGTCCGCCTGCAGAGCGGCATGCTCAACAAGATGGGCAGCGATCTGCGCATGCTCGATCACTTCCAGATGGGTTCGAACCTCGTCCGCGGCTTTGCCCCGAACGGCATCGGCCCGCGCGATCTGAATCCATTCGGCACGCAGGACGCCCTCGGCGGCACCAAGTACTGGGGCGCTTCGCTCGAACTGCAGATGCCGTTCTGGTTCCTGCCGAAGGAAGTGGGTCTGAAGGGCGCGGTCTATGCCGATGCCGGCGGTCTCTACGACTACAAGGGACCGACCAGCTGGACCACGACCAACGAAGTCAATGCGCCGGGCTGTATCCCGTCGACGATCAATCCGTCGAGCACCGGAACCTGTACCGGCCTCGTGTATGACGACAGCAAGGTGATCCGCTCGTCGGTCGGTGTCGGCCTGATCTGGCAGTCGCCGTTCGGTCCGCTGCGCTTCGACTATGCCGTGCCGCTCAGCAAGGGTAAGTACGACCGCACGCAGGAATTCCGGTTCGGCGGCGGCACCACGTTCTAATTCGATCAGCACGGCACGATCCGGATCACTGGAGCCGGTTTCCGAAAGGGATCGTGCCATTCCAAGAGATGGGGCATGATGCGGCCTGACCGCTTCATGCCGAAGCCGGACCGCGACGGGGTGGAATGGCGCAGCCGATCTTCTTCACAAAGCCGCCTGCTTCAGCGCTGGCTGACATTGCCGCGTTGACTCAGGCACAGCTGGTCGATCCCGGCAGGGGTGGCCATGTCATTACGGGCCTCGCTTCGCTCGACGAAGCGGGCCCGATGCATTTGGCGTTCTTCGACAACCTGAAATATGCCGACGAGCTCAAGGCGACCAAGGCCGGCGCGTGCCTGGTCAGCCCGCGCTTCGAAGCGCAGGTGCCCGCGCATGTGGCCGTGCTGCGGGTGGCGCAGCCTTTCCGGGCCTTCGTCAGGCTCGCCCGGGAATGGCATGGCGATGCGCTCAGGCCGCAATCCTGGGTCGGCAATGACGGCATCGCGCCGTCCGCGATCATCGATCCCACGGCCCGGCTCGAGGACGGCGTGGTCGTCGATCCATTGGCGGTGATCGGCCCGGACGTCGAGATCGGCAGCGGCACGGTGGTCGGCGCCGGGGCGGTGATCGGTCCCGGGGTCAAGATCGGCCGGGACTGCAATGTCGGCGCCCGTACTGCCATCCAATGCGCCCTGATCGGCAACGACGTGCTGATCCATCCGGGCTGCTCGATCGGCCAGGACGGCTACGGCTTCATCTTCTTCGGTCCCGAGGGCCACCTGAAAGTGCCGCAGACCGGCCGCGTGCTGATCCAGAACAATGTGGAGGTCGGAGCCGGCACCACCATCGACCGCGGGTCCTTGCGCGACACCGTGATCGGGGAGGGCACCAAAATCGACAATCAGGTCCAGATCGGCCACAATGTGACCATCGGCCGGAATTGCCTGCTGGCGGCTCAGATCGGCCTCGCCGGCAGCCTGACCATCGGCGACAACGTGGCGCTGGGTGCCAAGGTCGGCATCAACAACCACCTCAAGATCGGCGACGGCGCCCAGGTCACGGCGATGAGCGGGGTCAAGGACGACATCCCGCCCGGCGGACGCTGGGGCGGCTTTTTTGCCAAACCGACCAAGCAGTGGTTCAAGGAGATCATCGCGGTGGAGCGTCTGGTGCGCGACAGCAAGGCCGAGGCGAAGGACGAGGGACGGGAATGACGGCGGAATCACCTGTGAAGTTCGAGCTGGTGGATATCAATGCCATCCTCCAGACCCTGCCGCACCGCTTTCCGATGCTGCTGATCGACCGCGTGATCAACATCCGCGCCGACTACAGCGGCATCGGCATCAAGAACGTCACCTTCAACGAGCCCGCCTTCCAGGGGCATTTCCCGGAGCGCCCGGTCTATCCCGGCGTCATGATGATCGAGGCGATGGCGCAGACAGCGGGCGTGATCGGCATCAAGTCGGTCGAAGGCACGGAGAAGCCGCGGGCGGTCTATTTCCTCACCATCGACAAGTGCAAGTTCCGCAAGCCCGTGCTGCCCGGCGACACCATCGAGTACCACATGCGCTCGCTTGGCCGCCGCAAGGCCATGTGGTGGTTTCACGGCGACGCCAAGGTCAACGGGCAGGTGGTTGCAGAGGCCGACGTCGGCGCCATGCTGACGGACTGAGCCGCCTCGGGCCGACGCTCACGCGTTGCAATCGTAGCGGCCGCCGGCAGCCCCGCGCCTGATATGCCGGTTGAAGAACTGGCCCATGGACGGGGCGCCCAGAAGGCGGTCGACCGTCTCGGCCGCGACGCCGCAACAGCGCGCATAGAAGCCGCCCGTCGCGACGACGAGGTCGTGCTGCGCGCGGTCGTAACAGACACGCTGGAGCACCGTGCTGCGGCTGATGTCGCGGCACTCGAATGTCGCGAGGTCGATGGTGCCGCGATCGCCGGTCTCCACCGTCTCGGACACGATCGGTGCGGCTGCGAGCTGTACGAGCAGAAACGCCAGGGTCCTGACCACGCGGGCTGAAGCTCCACATGAACGTGTTGAGGGACCGGGAAGGCCGCCTCATCCGATCCTTGAAACACGCCGAGATGATACGTCACTGGACAGATCGGGCATAGTCGCGCTAACCACCGGAAAACTGAGCGACTTCAACACATAATCAGCGCTTCCTAACGAGTAAGATTGGCTTGATGAGCACAATTGATCCCACCGCACGGGTCGCGGCCGGCGCCGCGATCGGCGAGGGCACCGAGATCGGACCCTATTGCATCATCGGCCCGAACGTCGTGATCGGCAAGAATTGCAAGCTGATCGGGCATGTGCACGTCACCGCGCAGACCACGATCGGCGACGATTGCACGATCTACCCGTTCGCCTCGCTCGGCACGCCGCCGCAGTCGCTCAGCTATCGCGGAGAACTGACGAAGCTGACGATCGGCTCGGGCTGCACCATCCGCGAATCCGTGACGATGAATGCCGGCACCGTTGCCGGCGGTGGCATCACGACCGTCGGCGATCGCGGCTACTTCATGAACTGCAGCCATGTCGGTCATGACTGCCACGTCGGCAATGACGTGATCTTCGCGACATCGGCGACGCTCGGCGGTCATTGCGAGATCGGCGACTTCGTCTTCATCGGCGGCCTGTCCGCGGTCCACCAATTTACCCGCATCGGCCCGCAGGTCATGGTCGGCGGCGTCTGCGGCGTCCGTGACGACATCATTCCGTTTGGCCTCGTCAACGGCCAATACGCGGTGCTGGAAGGTCTCAACCTGATCGGCATGAAGCGGCGCAAATTCACCAAGCAGCGGCTGGCGACGGTGCGCGGGTTCTACCAAAAGCTCTTCCACGGCCCCGGCACCTTCGCCGAACGGCTGGAGGCATCCAGGGCGCTCGCGGGCGAGGATCCGGCGATCGCCGAGATCCTCGACTTCATCGGCAAGGGCAAGCGCCCGCTCTGTCTTCCTGCCATCGCGAAGTGATGTCGAGATGGCCGCGGGCATGACATCGGCGGCTTCCGAGACGTCTTCGCCGGTCGGCATCGTCGCCGGCGGCGGCGCGATGCCGTTCGCGGTCGCGGACTCGCTTGCGGCGCGCGGCATCACGCCGGTGCTGTTTCCGCTTCGCGGGGCCTGCGATCCCGCGCGGGTGGAGAAATTCCGCCACCGCTGGATCTCGGTCGGCCAGCTCGGCCGCGCGATGCGGCTGTTTCGCGAAGAAGGCTGTCGCGACCTGATTTTCATCGGCACCTTGGTGCGGCCCTCGTTGACCGAAATAAGGTTCGACGTCACGACGCTGCGCCTGCTCGGCAACGTCGTCCGCGCCTTCCGCGGCGGCGACGATCATCTCTTGTCCGGTGTCGGCCGCATCCTCGAGCAGGGCGGCTTTCGCATGGTCGGCATCAAGGACGTCGCGCCCGATCTGCTGATGCCCGAGGGCTGCATCAGCCGCGCCTGGCCGAACGACAACAGCAAGACCGACATCGCGCGCGGCCGTGCGGTGCTGACCGCGCTCGGTCCGTTCGACATCGGCCAGGCCGCGGTGGTGATCGACGGCCATGTGGTCGCGGTCGAGGACATCGAGGGCACCGACGCACTCCTCGCGCGCGTGGCGCGGCTGCGCGAGGAGGGCCGCATCCGCGCCGCCACCGGCCGCGGCGTGCTGGTGAAAGCGCCGAAGAGCGGCCAGGATCTGCGCTTCGACCTGCCGACGATCGGCCCGCGCACGCTCGAAGGTGTTGCCGCCGCAGGACTCGCCGGTATCGCCGTCATTGCCGGCAACACCATCGCCGCCGAGCCTCAGGCAATGATTGCGCTCGCCGACGCGAAATATCTCTTCGTCATCGGCCTGCCGGCGTGATGCAGTCGCGAGATCCCAAGCGCAAGATATTCCTGATCGCCACCGAGGAATCGGGCGACCGGCTCGGCAGCGCTTTGATGAAGGTGCTGCGCCAGCGCCTCGGCGACGGCGTCGAGTTCGCAGGCGTCGGCGGCCGCACCATGGCGCGCGAAGGGCTGGAATCGCTGTTTCCGATCGAGCAGCTGTCGATCGTCGGCTTCGCCGCAGTGGTGCAGCAATTGCCGAAGATCCTGCGGCTGATCCGCGAGACGGCCGACGCCGTGCTGGAGGCCGCCCCGGACGCGCTCGTCATCATCGACAGCCCCGATTTCACCCATCGCGTCGCTCGCCGCGTGCGCGCGAAGAATTCCGCGATCCCGGTGGTCGACTACGTCTCGCCGCAGCTCTGGGCGTGGCGGCCGGGACGGGCACGGACCATGCTCGGCTATGTCGACCATGTGCTCGGCCTGTTGCCGTTCGAACCGGAGGAATACCGTAAGCTCGGTGGGCCGCCATGCAGCTATGTCGGCCATCCCCTCATCGAGCAATTGCCGTCGCTGCGGCCGAACGCGGACGAGCAGGCCCGCCGCAACGCTGAGCCGCCGGTGCTGCTGGTGCTGCCCGGCAGCCGTCGCAGCGAAGTCAGGCACCATCTCGACGTGTTTGGCGCAACGCTCGGCCGCTTGCAGGCGGACGGGCGCGCCTTCGAGCTGATATTGCCGACGATGCCGCATCTCGAAGCCACAATCCGCGCGGGCAGCGCGACCTGGCCGGTCAAGCCAAGGATCGTGACTGGCGAGAACGAGAAGCGCGCCGCGTTCCGCATCGCGCGCGCGGCGCTGGCCAAATCCGGCACGGTGACTCTGGAGCTTGCATTGTCGGGCATTCCGATGGTGACGGCCTATCGCGTCGGCGCCATCGAAGCCTTCATCCTGCGCCGCGCGATCCGCGTCTCCTCGGTGATCCTTGCCAATCTCGTGATCGGCAAGGAGGTCATTCCCGAGTTCTTGCAGGAGGACTGCACGCCGGAGAAGCTGGCGCCTGCACTCCGTGACGTGTTGACGGATTCCCCGCTGCGGCGGCAACAGGTCGAGGCCTTTGCCCAGCTGGATCAGATCATGTCGACCGGCAACAAATCGCCGAGCGTGCTCGCCGCCGACATCGTGCTGGCGACGATGCGGAAGGGCGGGAGACCAAGCTAGGCGCATTGCGAGCGTCGGCTGGCAGCGGCCGAGCGGAAGTCACGTGGTGTGAGCGCAATCGGCGGCTTTTGACCCTAAGCAGATTTCAAATCTCCACTTTGCGCTGTCTTGAAGGGAGTGGACATTGGTAGCCGCCTGGCTTTTGCCTGGCAGCATTCGGTTGATGCGCCACGGTTACGACAGCTTTCGCCTTGACACAAACGAACCGCGTTGGGTTACAATGAGTAATTGCTTATGCGGCGCCCCTCGCTCGACGGTCGCAGCTAAAGGGGGGCAATAATGAAGAACTGTCTGAAGCTCGCTACCACGATACTACTGCCCATCGCCGCTGGTTTGTTAACTAGCCCTGCACTCGCCCAAGTGAAAAATAACACGCCGCATGCCCTGGCATGCATGAAAAAGGCGGGCATTACCTACGCTGGCTGGCGTTCCGGGCACGCCGGGACACAGGCCCAGGTCGACCGTTACATCGCTTGCCGTGACCGGAAGCAGTGAGAGGAGCCATGAGACTACTCGCTGCGTTTTTGGTTCTATTCGCCAGCAGCACCGCTCGCGCGGAGAACTGGACCTGCTCGGCTCCCGGCATGGTGACAGGCTCCTATGACGGCGGCCCTACCGCCTACATTCATCTTTCAGGCTTCAACCGGGGGAGCGACTATCCCGTTCAGAAGAAGGGCAGTCGGGCGACAGGCGTCACCAAGAATGGTACCCGATTTGTCTGCACCCGGGGATGACACTGAAAGTCTTCTCCGCGCCCCTCGTGGGTTGTGGGCGATCATCAACGTGACCGGCGACATTCCGCTTGGCGTGATGCAGATCTTCGCCAAGCTATTAAGACTCCCCTGAAGGGCGAGTCAGCTTCTGGCCCAAGGGCGACCTGCGTCAACGTATGCTTCACGTCTGCTTCGGAAAATAAAGCGGACCCAACACAGATTTGCTGCGCACGCTACGCCAAGCCTGCATCCACCCGAAAACATTGTCCGGTAATGCGTTGGCTGTCATCTGAGGCGAGGAACAGCGCCATGTTGGCGATGTCCTCGGGCGTCACCGCATCCGGAACCGCCTGGCGCGCGCGCATCTCGGCGATGACCTTCTCGTCCGGATACCACAGCCGGCGTTGCCGTTCGGTGACGACCATGCCGGGCGCAATCGCGTTGACGCGGATGCGGTCGTGGCCGACCGACCGGGCCAGCGAATTGGTGAAGCCGACGATTGCAGCCTTTGCCCCGGCATAGACCGGCAGCGCCGGCGCGCCACGCATCCAGGCGATCGAGGACATGTTGACGATCGAGCCGCCGCCGTGCGCCTGCATCTGCGGCACGACCGCTTGCGCGGCGAAGAAGACGTGCTTGAAATTGACGCCGATCATCCAGTCGAACTCGCCGGGCGTCACCTCCGCCAGCGCCTGGCGCTGGTCGTTGGCGGCATTGTTGACCAGTACCGCAGCGTCACCGAGCGATCGCTGGACCTCCGCCATGGCGGCGCGCAGGGCCTCGATATCCAGGAGATCGCAGGGCACGAACAGCGGCGCGGTCCCCGCCGTGGCGGCGACCTCATCGGCTAGCACCTTGCCGGCCGCCTGGTCGATATCGAGGAACGCGACGCGGGCGCCTTGCGCGGCGAAGGCGCGCACGAAGGCGGCACCGATGCCGCTGGCGCCCCCGGTGATCAGCACCACGCGGTCCGCGAGGCTGGCATAGCTCGTCTTGGTCATGCGATCAGTCGCTCCGTCTCGGGGTCGAACAGGCAGATGCGGCGGGTGTCGAGCGCAAAGGAGGCGGAGGTGCCGGGCGTGGGGCGGACGTCCGGCGAGATGCGCGCCTGCGCCGGTTCGCCGCCGAGCCGCAGCAGGACGATGGTCTCGGCACCCGTGGGCTCGACCATCTCGACCGGCGCGGTGACGACAATTGGCGCGCTTACGGCGCCGGAGAACGCGCGGTCTCCCTCGGCGATGCATTCTGGCCTGATCCCGAACACCACCTCGCGGCCGAGATAAGGGGCTGCCGCATCGTAGCCCTGCAGCTGCAAGCGAACCTCGTCCGGCCGCCCCGCACCGATCACGACCATCGGCCCGTTGCCGTCTGCCTCGAGCCGCGCCGGCATCGTGTTCATCGGCGGCGAGCCCATGAATCGCGCCACGAACAGGTTGGCGGGATAGCGGTACACGGTATCGGGGTCGGCAAATTGCTGCACCACGCCGCGATGCATCACCGCGATCCGCGTCGCCATCGTCATTGCCTCGATCTGGTCGTGGGTGACGTAGACGATGGTTGCGCCAATACGCTGGTGCAGGCGCTTGATCTCCATCCGCATCTCCACCCGCAGCTTGGCGTCGAGGTTGGAGAGCGGCTCGTCGAACAGGAAGAGCAGGGGATCGCGCACCAATGCGCGGCCCATCGCCACGCGCTGGCGTTGGCCGCCGGAGAGCTGCGAGGGTTTGCGTCCGAGCAGCGGTTCGATCTGCAGCAGCTTCGCCACGCTGGCGACCGCCTTCTCCTGATCGGCCTTGGCGACACCCCGGCATTCCATGCCGAAGGTGATGTTCTGGCGGACCGTCATCGACGGATAGAGTGCGTAGGACTGGAACACCATGGCGATGTCCCGGTCCTTGGGCGGGATGTCGTTGACCACGCGTCCGCCGATTTCGACCGTCCCCGCGCTCGGATGATCGAGCCCGGCAACGATGTTGAGCAGCGTGGACTTGCCGCACCCGGATGGGCCGACCAGCACCGTGAACTCGCCGCTTTCGATATCGAGATCGACGCCCTTCAGCACCTCCAGATTGGCGTAGCGCTTCGACAGGGTGCGAATGCTCAGTGCTGCCATGATGACCTCGTCATTTCACGGCCCCGGCGGTGAGGCCTCGCACGAAGTATCTGCCGCCGAGGACATAGATCAACAAAGTGGGGAGCGCGGCGATGATCACAGCGGCGCTCTGCACGCCGTGCTGCGGGATATCAGCGACCGCGGCAGATAGCGCGATGAGTGCGGCCGTGACCGGCTGCTGCTGGCCGCTCGTGAACGTCACGCCATAGAGAAACTCGTTCCAGATATGCGTGAACTGCCAGATCACGGTGACGATCAGGATGGGCGGCGACAGCGGCAGGATGATGCGCCAGAAGATGCGGAAGAACCCGGCGCCGTCGATCCGCGCGGCCCTGATCAGTTCATGGGGGATAGCGACATAGTAGTTGCGGCAGAACAGCGTGGTGAAGGAGAGCCCCTGGATGGTGTGGATCAGTACGAGACCGGCCAGCGTATTGATCAACCCGATGTCCCGCAGCACGATGGTCCACGGCAAGAGGCGCATCTGCTGGGGCAGGAAAAGGCCAAGGGTGACGATGCCATAGATCCAGTTGTCGCCGCGAAAACGCCAGAGCGACACCGCGTAGCCCGCGACCGCACCGAGCAAAGTCGAGAAGATCGTCGCAGGGATCGTGACCAGCGCGGAGTTCAGCATGTAGGGCCGGATGCCGGCGCAGGTCTCGGCGACGCAGAATCCGCTCCAGGCTGCTGCGTAGTTGCTCCACGCCAGATGTTGCGGCCATCCGATCATCGAACCCTGCGCGATCTCCTCGTTGGTGCGGAGCGAGTTCAGAACGACAACAGCCAATGGCGCGAGCCATGCCGCTGCGACCAGCAGGACGATGAGGTAGATCAGGATCCGGGTCGGTGCGAAGCCTCGCTCACGCATGGGTCGCCCGCCGCCGCTGGTGATATCGCCACGCTGCATAGGGCAGCAGGACCGCGAGAAGAATGAGCAGCATCAGGACCGCCGCGGCCGCGCCGCGGCCGAGCAGGCTGCGCTGGAACATCAAATCGTAGACGACGAGGGCGGGCAGCTGGGTCGCGATTCCCGGCCCGCCATTGGTGAGCGCGCGGACGAGATCGAACGTCGAAATCGCGAACTGCAGCTGGATCACGATGACGGTGATGGTGATCGGCCAAAGCGAGGGCAGAATGATGCGCCGGTACATCCGGACTGGGCCGGCGCCGTCAATCTGCGCGGCCTTGACGATGTCGCCGTCGACGGACCTGAGGCCGGCAAGGAACAGCGCCATGGCAAAGCCCGAGGATTGCCAGATCGCGGCGATGACGATGGTCCAGATCGCCATGTCGCGGTCGATCAGCCAGTCGAACCTGAACGAGCTCCAGCCGAGGTCGTGGACCAGCTTCTGGATGCCGAGGCCGGGATTGAGCAGCCAGCTCCAGACGGTGCCGGTGACCACGAACGACACGGCGAGGGGATAGAGGAAGATCGATCGCAGCACGTTCTCGCCGCGAATCCGCTGATCGAGCAGGATCGCAAGGACGAGGCCGGTCGCCGCGCTCAACACCACGAAAGAGATGCCGAACAGCAGCAGATTGTCGAAAGCGATCTGCCAGTTCCGAGATGCCGCGACCGCCGAATAGTTGCGCAAGCCTACCCAGCCCGTAACCGGGACCAGGGTTGACGGAGTGAACGAGATCCAGATCGTCCACAGTGAGAACGAGATGAGGTGCGCTGCGGACAGCAGCAGCGGCACCCAGATCATTAGATATTCGGGCAGCCGGCGCACCCATTCGGGAAGCGCCGACCGGCCCGGTCTCATCGCGGCGGCATTGCTCAACGCGAACCCTCGACGGCCTCGGCGAGGCGCGTGGCCGCCTGCTCGGGCTTGATCGTCTTGTTTTTCACGTACTCCGTGATGACGTCGATCATCGCGGCCGTCATGCCGTTTTCCTGCGCCATGTTGTGCGCCATGCTGAGCACGGCCTGGTTGCTGGCGATGGCGTCCTTCAGGGCCTTTGCGGTCGTTCGTTGCCCTTCCGACCAGCCTTCGCCGGAGAGATCGACGTCGGTGCGCACGGGGATCGATCCCGTGATCTGCGAGTACATGGTCTGAATCGCGGGATCCATGACGAGCTGGGCCATCAGCGTCTGGCCGGCTTGCAAATCCGCGTCCTTGCGCTGCCAGAAGATGAAGGCGTCGGCATTGAGCAGGAACACCGGCTTGCCGTTGTCGCTGGGGCCTGGCGCGATCGTGAAGTCCTCGAGCTTGAAGCCGGCGTTGCGCAGCACGCCTTGCGCCCAGCCGCCCATGATCATCATGCCCATGTCGCCGTCGATGAAGCGCTTCAAATTGGTCGAGAAGTGCTGGGCGCCGACATTGGGGTCCATCCAGTCGGCGATCTTGCGCACCTGCGCGAACGCAGCCTTGATCTCGGGACCCTCGAGAGCCTTCTTCTCGAGATTCATGATGGCGGCGCGGTAGGCCAGGGGACTGATGCCGGCGAGTGCGGCCTCGAATTTCTGTCCGTCGTCCGGGCGGGTGCCGCCGTTGGCGACGGGATAGGCGACGCCGCCCGCTTTCATTTTTTCGGCGAGGTCGTTGAACTCCGCCCAGGTGACGGGGATCTTGTCGGCCTTGGCCTTGTCCATTGCGCGTTTGGACAGGAACAGCATGTTGGTGCTGTAGATCTGCAAGGGCAGCGCGATCCATTTGCCGCCCGGCTTGTGCAGCTTCGCAAGGTCTGGAGCGACGACTTTCTCGTAACCGGCGGCCGCGACGACGGCGTCGAGATCGACGGTCGGGGCAATCTTCGACCAGGCCGCAATCTCGGGGCCCTTGAGCTGCGAGCAGGCCGGGGGATCGCCGGCCATGATCTGCGCGCGCAGCTTGTTCATCATCTCGGTGGTGAAGCCGGGGACGGGCGAATGCTGCCACACGCCGCCTTTCTCCTCGAACTTCTTGCCGAGCGCGGTGATGGCTGCGCCGTCGCTGCCTGCGGACCATTGCGAGATCACGGTCAGGCGCGGCTTGGCCGCGCCTTGCGCGCGGGCAAATGCAGGCAGTGCGAGCGTGGCAACGGACCCAGCGAGCAGACGACGCCTTGTTGTTGTGATCGGCATGGCAGTTCCTCCCGGTGTGAAATCTCGGCGCGTGTGGGCCGTGCAGGCTCAGCGCATGTCAGGCCGCCTCCGTCGAGGCCGCGGGCATGCCGCCACGATTGGCGAGACAAAAGGCGGCGAAGGCGAGCGCAGCCTGCGGATCGTTGCCGGTCGAGGGCGGCACGAAGGCGAGGGACACCTGCGCCAATTTGCGTCCGCCCAGCAGGCAGGCATCGATGCCCTCGACCACGGCGTTGCGATCCTCGTCGGCGAGAAGCGACGGCCAGCCGCTGATGGCAACGCCACTGCACGGTTTCACGTTCAGCGTGTTGCCGATCGCAAGGCCGAGCCGGAACAAGCGCCGGCGCAGCTCTTGCCGCACGCGCGATGAGATCGGGATCGTGCTCACCCATTCGCTGCCGAGCTGGAGCAATTCGGCCTCGGCAATACCGAGAAGCTCGGCAAGCGCGGGAAGCGACGTGTACGCCTCGACGCAGCCATGATGGCCGCAGCGACAACGCGGCCCGTCGGCACCGAACACCATGTGTCCGAGCTCGACCGGCTGAAGGTTGTCGGCTTCGGTCGGATCATCCATCCAGGCGCCGGCAACGCCCTGGCTGACGAAGACGAACAGGTGGGTGTCGCTGAATGGATAATTCTCGGTGCGGCAGCGGTGGAAGGTGGCGTGGGCGACCACCGAATTGGTGAACGCGAGCGGCACGTCGGCGAACATCTCGCCGAACATGCCGCTGATGCGCCCGATATCGCAGGGAATGATCGGATTGACCGATATGCTGAAACGGCCAAGGCCTGGAATGGAGACGCCGATCTGGGCGAGGGTGATCCGGCGGCGTCGCGTCCAGTCGCGCAACAATGTCATGGCGTCGCGAAACGCCCGGCCGACGCTCTCGACGGTTGGCGTCTTCGGCAGGTTCACGCGCTCGGTATAGTGCAGCTCGCCCGAGAGGCCGCCGACACCG
>NZ_JXDL01000001.1:983657-1030982 GCF_001590795.1 Bradyrhizobium sp. AT1 | reverse complement strand
GCTGAGATGCTGAGCGGTCAGCTCGAAGGCCGCGAGCGCCACCGAGCCATCGAGCGACACAAGGCCGGTCGGGCCGCCGACATAAGGGGCAGGGCGACGCACTTCCTCGATCAGGCCTTCGGCCTTCAGGTCGAACAGGATGCGCGACAGGCTCGCTTCCGACAGGCGCACGGCCTTGGCCAGCGGCGGACGGAACGAGCCGCCCGACTGTAACAGATGAGTCAAAATGGCAGCGCGCGTCTGCCGCCGACTTCTCGGCTGCTCCGGCATTTCCATCCCTGTCGTCATTCTTACTTAGTGTAAGAATGCGCGCGGAGCGTTGCGACTGTCAAGCGTTCGGCGGGACGATGCGTGGACTTGTTGTTGTGCGCGGCAGCAAGAGGTGCGGTCGGTCTCGTAGAGTGGGCAAAGCCAAGCGTGCCCACGACTTCGTGCCTGTCGAGGACAGGTGGTGGGCACGCTGCGCTTTGCTCACCTACAAGCGCACAAACGAAAACGGCGCCATCCTGCGATGGCGCCGTTTCGTAGCCGTATCGGCTTGAGACTTACTTGCGATCCTTGATCGCGACGTAGTCGCGGCGGGTGACGCCGGTGTAGAGCTGGCGCGGACGGCCGATCTTCTGCTGCGGATCCTCGATCATCTCGCTCCACTGGCTGATCCAGCCGACGGTGCGGGCGACCGCGAACAGCACGGTGAACATCGAGACCGGGAAGCCCATCGCCTTCAGCGTGATGCCCGAATAGAAGTCCACGTTCGGGTACAGCTTGCGGTCGATGAAGTACTGGTCGCTGAGCGCGATCTTCTCGAGCTCCATCGCCACCTTGAGCATCGGATCGTCGCCATGGCCGGTCTCCTTGAGCACGGCGTGACACATCTTCTGCATGATCTTGGCGCGCGGATCGTAGTTCTTGTAGACGCGATGACCGAAGCCCATCAGGCGGACTTCAGAGTTCTTGTCCTTCACCTTGGCGATGAATTCGGGAATCTTGTCCACGGAGCCGATCTCGGCGAGCATCGCAAGCGCAGCTTCGTTGGCGCCGCCATGCGCCGGGCCCCAGAGGCAGGCGATGCCGGCGGCGATGCAGGCGAACGGGTTGGCGCCGGACGAGCCGGCGATGCGCACCGTCGAGGTCGAGGCGTTCTGCTCGTGGTCGGCGTGCAGGATGAAGATCTTGTCCAGCGCGTCAGCCAGCACCGGGTTGATCTTGTAGTCCTCGCACGGCACGGCGAAGCACATGTTGAGGAAGTTCTCGGAGAACGACAGCGAGTTCTTCGGATACACGAAGGGCTGGCCGACCGTGTACTTGTAGGCCATCGCCGCCAGCGTCGGGATCTTCGCGATCATGCGCATCGAAGCGATCATGCGCTGCTTCGGATCGTTGATGTCGGTCGAGTCGTGATAGAACGCGGCGAGCGCGCCGACCGAGGCCACCATCACCGCCATCGGATGAGCGTCGCGGCGGAAGCCCTGGAAGAAGCGGGCCATCTGCTCGTGCACCATCGTGTGATGGATCACGCGGTCGTCGAAATCCTTCTTCTGCGCGGCGGTCGGCAGGTTCCCGTAAAGCAGGAGATAGCAGGTCTCCAGGAAGTCGCCGTTCTCGGCGAGCTGCTCGATCGGGTAACCGCGGTATTCCAGCACGCCCGCGTCACCGTCGATGTAGGTGATCTTGGACTGGCAGCTCGCGGTGGAGGTGAAGCCGGGGTCGTAGGTGAACAGACCGGACTGGCCGTAGAGCTTGCCGATATCGATGACATCAGGCCCGACGCTGCCGCTATGGATCGGGAGATCGTAGTTCTTGTTTCCGACCGTCAGCGTAGCGGTCTTATTGCTCGATTTTGCGTCCATCGTAGGTCCCCGATGAAATGTGAAACGGGCCGGAGCCGGAGGCCCCCTTCGCGAGATGATGGGGCAGGCCGGATGTTCCAGAAGGTACGGGGGAGATGGGTATATTATTGCTGTGTGCGCTGCAAGATCACCGCACGCATGGTCGACTTACGTCGTAGACTGATCCTTAAGCCGGGCGAGGCTTTCCTGGCGTCCCAGGACGTCCAAAACCTCAAATATACCAGGCGACGTCGTCCGTCCGGTCAGCGCCGCCCGCAACGGCTGGGCGACCGCGCCGAGCTTGAGACTATTTTCCTCGGCAAAAGCGCGCAGCGCGGCTTCGGTGGTGGCGCCGCTCCAGGTCTCGACTTTCTCCAGCGCGGAATGTAGCTGGCCGATCAGCTTGCGGTTCTCTGGCGTCAGCAGCGCCTGCGCCTTGGGATCGAGCTCCAGCGGCCGGTCGGCGAAGATGAAATACGCGCTGTCGATCAGCTCGATCAGCGTCTTGGCGCGCTCCTTCAGGGCCGGCATGGCCTTGAGAAGCTGCGCGCGGGTGGTGTCGTTTAACTTGGCCTTAAGCTCGTTGCGGCTGGGCACGAGATGGTCGAGCACGTCCTCGAACATCTTCACGAGTGATTGATCGTCGGCGTGGCGGATGTAGTGGCCGTTGAGATTTTCCAGCTTGGCGAAATCGAAGCGGGCAGCGGCGCGGCCGACGCTGGGGAGGTCGAATGCCGCGATCATCTCCTCGGTCGAGAAGATCTCCTGGTCGCCGTGGCTCCAGCCGAGCCGGACGAGATAGTTGCGCAGCGCGGCCGGCAGGTACCCCATGGCGCGATAGGCATCGACACCCAGCGCGCCGTGGCGCTTCGACAGCTTCGAACCATCAGGGCCGTGGATCAGCGGGATGTGGGACATGCTCGGCAGCGCCCAGCCCATCGCATCGTAGATCTGCTTCTGGCGGGCCGCATTGATCAGATGGTCGTCGCCGCGGATCACATGGGTGACGCCCATGTCGTGGTCGTCGACCACCACGGCGAGCATATAGGTCGGGTTGCCATCGCCGCGCAGCAGGACGAGGTCGTCGAGGTTCTCGTTCTGCCAGACCACGCGGCCCTGGACCTGGTCCTCGATCACGGTCTCGCCGGTCTGCGGCGCGCGCAGGCGGATGGTCGGCTTCACGTCGCTCGGGGCGGTCGCGGGATCGCGGTCGCGCCATAGGCCGTCATAGAGGCGGGTGCGCCCCTCGGCGCGCGCCTTCTCGCGCATGGCGGCGAGCTCCTCGGCGGTGGCATAACAGCGATAGGCCTTGCCGTCGGCGAGCAGCTGCTCGGCGACCTCGCGGTGGCGTGCGGCGCGGCTGAACTGGTAGATGACCTCGCCGTCCCAGCCGAGCTCCAGCCATTTCAAGCCGTCGAGGATGGCGCCGATCGCCGCCTCCGTGGAGCGCTCCCGGTCGGTGTCCTCGATCCGCAGCAGCATCTTGCCGCCGTGCTTCTTGGCATAGAGCCAATTGAACAGCGCCGTGCGGGCGCCCCCGATATGGAGGAAGCCGGTCGGCGAGGGGGCAAAGCGGGTGACGACGGGGGAGGTCATTCTTGGCAGGGCCTATGCATTGGAGGCGGTGGTATATAACAGGACCGCAGCATAACTAAAGCCCGGTAGCGGACCGCCGGACCTCGCTTAAGCCCGTGCTTAAGCTCTTGGCTCAGCCGAGCGAATTTGGCAGAAGGACCGCTGATTTCCCGACAGGATTTTCGCAATGACAGAACCGGTGGCAGCTGAGGTTGGGCGCGATTTCATTCGTGACATCATCCAGGCCGACCTCGATCAGGGCAAATACAGGGAGATCGTGACCCGGTTCCCCCCGGAGCCGAACGGCTACCTGCATATTGGCCACGCCAAGTCGATCGCGCTGAATTTCGGCATCGCCCAGGAGTTTCCGGGCCGCTGCCATCTGCGCTTCGACGACACCAATCCGGTCAAGGAAGAGCAGGAATACATCGATTCCATCCAGGCCGACGTGCGCTGGCTCGGCTTCGACTGGGGCAAGAACCTGTTCTTCGCATCGGACTATTTCGACCGCCTGTACGACTGGGCCGAGCAGCTGATCCGCGACGGGCTGGCCTATGTGGACGACCAGACCCAGGAGGAGATCCGCGTCTCTCGTGGCACGCTGACCGAGCCCGGCAAGAACTCGCCGTTCCGCGACCGCAGCGTGGAGGAGAATCTCGACCTGTTCCGCCGCATGAAGGCCGGCGAATTCCCCAACGGCGCGCGCGTGCTCAGGGCCAAGATCGATATGGCCGCCGGCAACATCAACCTGCGCGACCCCGTGCTGTACCGCATCCTGCACGCGCACCATCCGCGCACCGGCACCAAGTGGCACATCTATCCGAGCTATGATTACGCGCACGGCCAGTCGGACGCCATCGAGGGCATCACGCACTCGATCTGCACGCTGGAGTTCGAGGACCACCGGCCGCTGTACGACTGGTTCATCGAGAAGCTGCCGGTGCCGTCACAGCCGCATCAGTATGAATTCGCGCGGCTGAACCTGACCTACACGCTGTTGTCCAAGCGTGTGCTGACCCAGCTCGTCCGCGACGGCCATGTCGCGGGTTGGGATGATCCGCGCATGCCGACCATGGCGGGCATGCGCCGCCGCGGCGTACCGCCGGCCGCGCTTCGCGAATTCGTCAAGCGCATCGGGGTCGCCAAGGCCAACAGCGTGGTCGACGTCGGCATGCTGGAGTTCTGCATCCGTGAGGAGCTGAACCGCACGTCGCAGCGGCGCATGGGCGTGCTGCGGCCGCTCAAGGTGGTGATCGAGAACTATCCGGAAGGGCAGACCGAGGAGCTTGAGGCGATCAACCACCCGGACGATCCCAGCGCGGGCACGCGGAAGATCACGTTCGGCCGCGAGCTCTATATCGAGCAGGACGACTTCATGGAGAACCCGCCCAAGAAGTTCTTCCGCCTGTCCCCGGGCAACGAGGTCCGGCTGCGCTATGCCTATTTCGTCAAGTGCACCGGCGTGATCAAGAACGACAAGGGCGAGGTGGTGGAGCTGCGCTGCACCTATGATCCCGCGACCAAGGGCGGCAACGCGCCCGACGGCCGCAAGGTCAAGGCGACCATGCATTGGCTGCCGGCGGCGACGTCCGTGCCTGCGGAGATCCGCATCTACAACCAGCTGTTCGCCAATCCGAGCCCGGACGCTTCGAACTTCGCCGCCGATCTCAATCCGAATTCGCTGGAGATTCTCAGCGACGCGCGCATCGAGGCGTCGGTCGCCGAGAGCAATTCAACGGAGCCGATGCAGTTCGAACGCCAGGGCTATTTCGTCCGCGACAAGGATTCGACGCCCGGCAAGCCGGTGTTCTCGCGCACCATCGGCCTGCGCGACACCTTCGCGAAGGAAGTCGCGAAGGGGTGATGTGCAGATGAGCAGCGAAGCCGACGCCATCGTTTCAGCCATCATCGCGAAATGGTGCGCCGGCTTCGCGACGCTCGATGCGGCCGCGCTGTCCGCGCTCTATTCGAAGAATGCGTTCTTCTTCGGCTCCAACCCAAGACTCTATCGGGGCAGGGACGGCGTCGCCGACTATTTCAACGGCCTGCCGCGCTGGCGCAAACCGAGCGCTGTGTTCTCCGATGTGAGCGCGGCGCAGGTTAGCTCCGACCTGATCAACATGGCTGCGACCATCTCGTTCGATCTCGCCGGCGAGCGCGACGATCTCGTCGTCAAGATGAGCTGGGTGATTATCCGCGAGGACGGCGACTGGAAGATCGTCAATCATCACGCCTCGGCGCAGGCGCCGCTGATCTAGCGGTTTCTCCGGTTGAAGCATTTCCGGATATTGCCGGATTCGATATCATGTTGCGCTTCGTTGCCTTCGGGAAAATGACAGGCGAGCGCTCCGCGAGGGAGGCCTTGGCCTGCTCGCCCATATCTTCCACACTCGTACGGCCGGTAAAGGTCATTTTCCCAACAAGCTTGAATGAGCCGCGAGTAAAGTCGATAAAGATGGACCCGACATTTACAATCTCATCCGAGCCAACCCGAAATCGCGCGAACTCCCCCAAGAGCTTCGTGCCCGCGGCACCTTCGCAGCTTACAGATTGCACGGCATATTTGCCCGCCGGCAGCATAATGGCTCCTCCGTAAGTCGCACCGCTGAGGACGCGACCGAACAATGTCGGCGTGTCCTGGACCTTGACGGAGAATTTCTTGTCCTTGTCGGAGAGCAGGTCGACCCAGATTTGCTGACAGATCGGCGCGCGCGAACTCTCCTCCATCAAGCGGGCATGCATGAAGACGAGACTGGAGCCAGGATCTTTCTCGTGGCTCAGCCTCACTCGCTGTTCAAAATCCGTTTCAGCACGTGCAATGCCAGCGCTGACGAGGGAAAGGACCAGAAAGAGATAAATACGGTGCTTCGTCAATGGCGGCCGCAGTGTGTGCTGGAGAGGGGACCAAACGCAATCTTTGATTGCGCAAAGCATGCAGCGCGTCCTGCGTCAAGCGCGGCGGCTGAAGCGATCACTTCATTCGAACGAAGGCGCGCTCTCCGCGTTATGAAGGGTCAATTGGAGCAACCCCATGCAGAATATCGCAGAGCATATGGAAGTCATCGGCGCCGACGGCGTTCACATCGGCACCGTCGACAAGGTCGAAGGCAACCGCATCAAGCTGACCAAGAAGGACAGCGGCGAGGGCAGCCACAAGGGCCATCATCATTTCATCGACAAGGGCCTCGTCGCCGGTGTCGAAGGCAACAAGGTCCGGCTGTCGGCCAAGGCGGATGTCGCCGTGACGATGGAAGAGGAAAAGTAGGGCGCCTCCGAGCCTGTTCCTGATCCGTACCCTATTCGGCCCGCTGCACGTTCCGGTAGCCTCCGTACCTGTCGCGTAGCGTAGGGTGCAGGGAGATGGCGGAGCCGGGCCGGCCAGTACGGTCCCAGGGAGTTGCCGGGACGTGGCCGGTCGGCCGCGCTACGCCAGCCGGCGGCTTTGTGCCGGCGGGCTTTGGCATTTGGCCCGCGATCGTCGAATCGCTGCAGGCATGGGTCCGCGCCGAAGCGGGCCCGGGGCGGCTGCTGCCGTGGGTGCCCGTCGCCTTCGGCGGCGGCATCGCGCTGTATTTTGCCGCCGATCATGAGCCGGTGCTGTGGGTTGTCGCGACGACGGCGATCGCGCTCCTGGTCGGTGCGATCCTGTTGCGGCGGAGCTGGCTGTTCGCGCCCGCGATCATGATCGCGGCGGTCGCGGCGGGCTTTGCCGTGGCGACCTGGAAAACCGTGCGCATCGCACACATCGTGCTCGCAAAACCACTCTATTCGGTGTCGCTGTCGGGCTTCGTCGAGACGCGCGACATTCGTGAGCGCACCGATCGCTTCGTGCTGCGCGTCACCGCCATGGAGGCGCAGCGCAGCGACGTCAAGCTGGAGCGCGTCCGCCTGTCCGTGCGCAAGGGCACCGCGCCCGAGGTCGGCAGCTTCGTGCAGCTCAAGGCGCGGCTGATGCCGCCGCTCTCGCCGGTCCGCCCCGGCAGCTACGATTTTTCGCGCGACATGTTCTTTCAGGGCATCGGCGCGTCCGGCTTCGTGATGGGCGCAATCACGGCCTCAATCCCGCCCGATGCCGGCGGCCTGCGGCTGCGCTATGCCGCCTTCATGCAGGGCCTGCGCGATACGATCGACACTCGCATCCGCTCGACGCTCGAGGGCGACAACCGTGCGATCGCGACAGCGCTGCTCACCGGGCGGCGCGACGCGATCTCCACGCCCGTGAACGATGCGATGTTCGTCTCGGGGCTTGGACACGTGCTCTCGATCTCCGGCTATCACATGGCAGTCGTTGCCGGCGTGGTCTTCTTCGCGGTGCGCGCGCTGCTGGCGCTGATCCCGGGCCTGGCAGTCGGCTTTCCCATCAAGAAATGGTCGGCTGCCGCCGCGCTGGTGGCGGCCGCGTTCTATCTGCTGCTGTCGGGCGCGGAAGTCGCAACGCAGCGATCGTTCTTCATGACCGCCGTGGTGCTGATCGCCGTGATGGTCGACCGCCGCGCCATCACCTTCCGCACGCTGGCCGTGGCGGCGCTGATCGTGCTCGCGGCTGCGCCGGAGGCGCTGGTGCATCCGAGCTTTCAGATGTCGTTTGCGGCAACGCTTGGGCTGGTGGCACTGGTCCAGATCGGGATGCCGAACCTGTTTGCCTCGCCCGATCATTCGGCGACGGCGCGCGTCGCGCTGTGGGGCGGTCGCGAGATCGCGATGCTGTTCCTGGCTTCGCTGATCGCGGGCCTCGCGACCACGCCCTATGCCGCCTTCCACTTCCACCGCGTCACGCCCTACGGCGTCCTCGCCAATCTCGGTGCGATGCCGGTGGTTTCGGCGCTGGTGATGCCGGCGGGGCTGCTGGGCCTGCTCGCGGCTCCGTTTGGGCTCGACGGCGTGTTCTGGTGGCTGATGGGGATCGGCATCGACTGGATGGTCGCGGTCTCGCGCTGGGTGGCTGCATTGCCGGGCGCGGTCGGTCGCATCCCGGCGTTCGGCATCGCACCGCTGATCGCCGCGAGCCTCGGTATCATCGTGATGGGCCTGTTGCGCACGCCTCTGCGCTGGTGCGGTGCCATGGTGCTGCTGGCGTCCATCGCCTGGGGCCTGTCGGTGCGGCAGCCCGATATCCTGATCGCCGGGGACGGCGCGAGTGTCGCGGTGCGGGGCAGGGACGGGCGGTTGCACCTGATCAGGGCGGGCAAGGACAATTTCCTGCTGAAGGAGTGGCTGGCGGCCGACGCCGATCCGCGCGATGCCGGCAATAGCGCGCTGGCCGAGGGGGTGTCGTGCGACGAGGCCGGCTGCGTCACGCCGCTTGCCGACGGCCGGCTGGTTGCGCTGGCCTTGCGCGTCGATGCGCTGGAGGATGATTGCAGCCGGGCTGTGCTGGTGGTGACCTCACGGCCGGCGCCGCCTGATTGCGCGGCGATGGTGGTGGATCGGCCGCGGCTGGTTCGCCAGGGTGCGCTGGCTCTGACGCAGCGGGGCGACGGTTTTTCGGTTCAGGCGGTGAGGGCGAGGGGCACGAACCGTCCCTGGTCGCCGGCGGCCGCCGGCGAAGGAGATTTCGAAGGCGCCCTCGTGCCGAGGGCCGCGGCTCCGCGCAGCAAGGATGCAACCCCGTCGGAGGCCGACCTTCAGGCGGAGGACTGAACCTCTGTCAGCCGATCGGCAGGCGCGTCACCGTCGGCCGGCTGTCGGCAATGATCTCAGGCTTGTGCTCGCGCTCGCCGACCGGCTGCGTCACCGGCAGCTGCAGCACGGTTGCGCGCTGGCCTTCGACCAGCTGCGTCACCAGCACGTATTTGCCGTCGGGGAATTCGATCGCATCGTGATGGCGGTCGGGAATGTGCGGATCGATCTTGCCGAACTTGCCGACTCGGGAATTGACGGTGCGCGTCCAGATCCAGCGGTTGTCGTAACGGACGTTGTCGGCGAAGGCGAGCTCCGTTCCCGGCAGCAGGCAGACCGCGACGGAGAGATCGGCTTCGGACGCGAAGCCGCGCGTCGAGGTGCCGCGGAAGGTTGTCGTGACGATCGTCTCGCCGACTTCCGCGGGGCGTGTCGCGACGGCGTGCAGGCTGTAGTCACACATCGGGTGCTCCTCTTGCGAAGATAGCGACCCGCACCTCGCTTGGAGGCGCAGGCCTCTGTCGGAGTGGAAGCACGCAACGCTCTGCTTGGTTGTAGGCAAATCTGCGGCTGCGATCCGCAAGCTGCGATCACATTATCTTTCCCGAATTCAGCAGGAACAAAGCCGGCTCGCGCGCATTTGGCACGCGCGTCAACGACGGGCGGCACCGCGCCGTGACTTGCCCTCAAGCCCTCGAAGCGATGCGGCCTGCCGAGGATGTGAGGCGGAGGAGGGGCCGGATAGTCTGTGCAGAACCAGAAGACTATCCAGCCGGAGCGGACCATTATCCGCTCCAATCTCTGATCGCCGGTGCCGATCGAGGGCGCACGCAAGGGCGCCGAAGACGGCCGTATCGAGAGCTTCCTAATCAGTACTTCCGGTAAAGCCCGATCAGCTTGCCCTGAATCTTCACGCGGTTCGGCGGCAGGATGCGCACCTCATAAGCGGCATTGGCGGGCTCCAGTGCGATCGAGGCGCCGCGGCGGCGGAAGCGCTTGAGCGTAGCCTCCTCGTCGTCGATCAGCGCCACCACGATGTCGCCGGTATCGGCACTCTCGTTGCGCTGGATCAGCGCCATGTCGCCGTCGAGGATGCCGGCTTCGACCATGGAATCGCCGCGCACCTCGAGGGCGTAATGCTCGCCGGAGCCGAGCATGTCGGGCGGCACGCTGATGGTGTGGCTGCGGGTCTGCAATGCCTCGATCGGCGTGCCGGCCGCGATCCGGCCCATCACGGGCACTGCCACGGGACGCTCGCCCTCATCCACGGCCGGGCTGGAGCTGGCGCGGACCTTGCCGAGATTGCCTTCGATGACGCTCGGCGTGAAGCCGCGCCGGGCGCCGGCGGCAGCCTGGAGCTCCGGCAGCTTGATCACTTCGATGGCCCGGGCGCGGTTGGGCAGGCGACGGATGAAGCCGCGCTCCTCGAGCGCGGTGATCAGGCGGTGAATGCCCGACTTCGAGCGCAGATCGAGCGCATCCTTCATCTCGTCGAAGGACGGCGGCACGCCGCTTTCCTTCAGACGTTCGCTGATGAACCGCAGAAGCTCGTATTGTTTGCGCGTTAACATCTCGACCAAAGTCCCCCGGTTGATGTCGTTCGATTCCGAGACGATGAACTCAGCGATAAGCCGCTACATCCTCGAAACAAATCATGAACGGACACTATATGTTCGATACATGTTCCGCAACTGCTTAATTTACCGTGAACGGAGGCAGGCTCGCGGAATACGTGTGGCCGCGCAGTTCAGACGGGGAGCCTCAGCACCTCGCAAGGGCTGCCGGCCTCAGCCTTCGGCGCGAACGGTGGGCGGACGAGAAGTACCTGTGCCGCAGCGAGATTCGCAAGCAGAGAGGAGTCCTGATGACTGACGGGAACGGCGACGAGCGTGCCGTCGTCGCGCAGCTCCAGACGCGCGCGCAGATAGTCTTCGCGCTGGTCGTTGGCGCCGAGATCGCGGCCGAGCACAGCGCGCTCGCGGCGGTGATGAATCACCGAACGGCCCGACAGCGCACGAATCAGCGGCACCATGAACAGGAAGGCGCAGACGTAGGACGACACGGGATTGCCGGGGAGGCCGATCACACCCATCGCGCCCAGCCGTCCGTTCATCATCGGCTTGCCCGGCCGCATCGCGATCTTCCAGAACGCCATCGAGATACCTTCGTCCCTGAGCGCCTGCTGGACCAGATCGTGGTCCCCGACCGACGCGCCGCCGGTGGTGATCAGGATGTCGGCACCGCTCTCGCGGGCGCGGCGGATGCCGGCGGAGGTGGCTGCGAGCGTATCGGCGGCGACACCGAGGTCGATGGTTTCGGCGCCCTCGCTGCGGGCGAGCGCATGCAGGGCGTAGCCGTTGGAATAGACGATCTGGCCGTGCCCGGGGGTTGAGCCCGGCATCACCAGCTCGTCGCCGGTGGCGAGGATCGCGACCTTCGGGCGGCGGCAGACGGCGAGATGCGGGTGATTCATTCCGGCGGCGAGCGCGAGATCGCGGTCCGTCAGGCGGGTTCCCTTGCGCAGGAGCACATCGCCCTCGCGGAAATCGACGCCCGCCGGGCGGATGTGCCGCCCGGCGATCGCGGCTTCCTTGATGGTGACGCTCTTGCCGTCCGCGATGGTGTCCTCCTGGATCACGACCGCGTCCGCACCTTCGGGAATGACGCCGCCAGTGAAGATCCGTACGGCTTCGCCGGCGCCGACCGTTCCTGCGAAAGGACGGCCCGCCGCGACCTCGCCGATGACCGTCAGCCGCGAATCGACCGTGGCCGCATCCGCCGCGCGCACGGCATAGCCGTCCATCGCCGACATCGCTTGCGGCGGCTGCGTACGCCGCGCCGCGACGTCGCGCGCGAGCACGCGGTGATAGGCTTCGTCGAGGGAAGCCTTCTCTTCGGGCAGTGGCTCTACACCCGCCAGCACCGCGGCAAGCGCGTCAGAAACCGGCATCAGGGCCACGGGCTAAACTCCTGCTGAGCACATCGGTAAATGGCCGGCGAGAGTTCTATCCGAGTGCGGGCGCGAGGCAAAGCAGCAGGCTGGGTGATTTATCTGCGTGGCCTCAGCAGTGGAGGAGCCGGCTCAAGTCCGTCGCGGCATGATCCGGAAGGCGAGACAGACCGGGATGAGGATGGCCATGGCGAGCACCAGAAGGACGAATGCCACGGCCAGCATCGGTCAACTCCCGCGCGATCGGCCGAAGCCGTCGTCCAGTGCGACGTCGGGTGCTTTGGGGCCTTGATCCTTGTCGGGCAGCGGATCGGCCTGCGACTTCAGGTCGGCGGCCTTGCTGATCAGCTTGGCGGAGAGTTCAGAATCCGAGGTGGTTCTTGCGAATTCAAGCAGGAGAGAGGCTTGCTTGGTGAGATAGGTTTTGCCCAGCACGTCATTCCGTCCGGTGTAGAAGTCCCAACGGAGTCATGAGTCCGAAGGGTGGTATTCCGTTCCCGGAACTTTGTACAAAAATGCACAAAGAGATTGGGTTCCATAGTTCCGCAAATTTAGTTCGAGGCCCGCTGTCCGGGTACGGACTGACTTCAGATGCCCAGGGCCTTCAAGGCATTTCCGACGTCGCGCGGCGAGGTGACATGCACGGCGGTCAAGCCCCGCGCCCGTGCCCCCTCAATGTTCTCGGCGAGGTCGTCGAAGAACACGATGCGCTCGGCCGGCACGCCGATCGCCGCAACGACATGGTCGAAAGCTTCCGCATCCGGTTTGCGCAGACCGATGCTGGACGACAAGTACAGCTCGCGGAAATGGCCGAGCAGATCGGCATATTCCCGAGAGAAATAGTCGACATGCGGCCGGTTGGTGTTGGAGAAGGCGTAGAGCGGCATCTGTTTCGCAGCACGCGGCAACAGCTCGGAGATATCTGGCATCTCACCGGCGAAGATCGCGTTCCAGCCCTCCAGGAACTGCGCGTCCGAAATGCCGATTCCCAGCGAGGCACGTAGCGAGGCGAAATAATCTGCATCGCTGATCTTGCCGACCTCGTGAAGACGATACTCCTCCTCGCGTACGAAGCGCGCGACGATGGCTTCGGGCTTGCAACCCGCATGTCCCGCCCAGCAGGCGATCGCCTTGGAGAAGTCGATGTCGAGCACCACACGCCCGAGATCGAACAGAAGCGCATCCGCGCTGCCGGGAGAGAGCTGGGTCACGTTCGTCCTTTTCCTTAGTAGCGATACGGCTCGTGGTCGAACAGCGGGAATGCGCTGAACACGCTCGGGGCGTTGGTGGCGGTCGCCGGATGCAGGCAGGATTTGTCGACCTCGGCAAACGAGGTGGCACCCAGGAGGCCGAGGCAGCGCAGTACCTCGTCCTCCAGGAGCTCCAGCATCCGCGTGATGCCGGCTTCGCCGGCCGCCGCCAGTGCCCAGCATTGCAGCCGGCCGATGCCGACGAGGTCTGCGCCTGCAGCGACCGCCTTGACGATGTCGGTGCCGCGACAGATGCCGCCGTCGACCATGATCTTGGCGCGCCCCTTCACGGCCTCGACGATCTCGGGCAGCACATGCATGGTGCCGCGGCCATGGTCGAGCTGGCGGCCGCCATGGTTGGAGACGTAGATCCACTCGACGCCGTGATCGACCGCGATCAGGGCATCCTCGGCGGTGGCGATGCCCTTCAGGATCAGCGGAATCCTAGACTTGTCCTTGATCATCTTCACCGTCCGCCACTCCAGGCCCTTCTGGAAATCGCCGCCGGTGGCGCGCAGGCGGCTCTCGCGGACATAGCGCTTGGCGATGTCACGTTCGCGACGGCTGTAATGGGCGGTGTCGACGGTCAGACAGAACGCGGCATAGCCGTTCTTTTCGCTTCGGCTGACGACATCGGCGACGAAGGCATCGTCGCCGCGGACATAGAGCTGGTAGAGCCGGAGCGCATCGGGGGCCATCTCGGCGGTCTTCTCCAGGCCCGGCTCGGACACCGAGCTCAGCATGTGCGCCGCACCGAAGGTGCCGGCACCGCGCGCAACGCTCGCCGCGCCATCCGGATCGAAGATCTCGAGCGCGCCGACGGGGGCGAGCACCACCGGCAGGCGCATGGTGCGGCCGAACTGCTGAACCGAGCCGTCGACCTTGCGGACGTCGCGCAGCACCCGCGGGCGGAAGGCGATCTCGTCCAGCGCCATCCGGTTGCGGCGCATCGTGGTTTCGGTCTCGGCGGCGCCGACGATGTAGTCCCAGGCGTTCTGGTTGAGGTTGGCCCGCGCTTTCCGGATGAATTCGTGCAGGTTCTGGAACGGTTCGTTGCTGGCGCCGAGCTCGACGTTCCGTTCCGGCCGGATGCGGGGTGCTTCGTTCATTGTTATCCTCCCGAGAATTTGAAGCCTTATGCCATCGCCTAACCCGTCCAGCCCTCCAAAACTATCCTAAAATCGCATAGCTGCAGGGCGTGGTCCGGCCGATGATTCCCCTTGCGGGTGGGCCAGTCCTGCAACGTTGCCAAAAGTTTAGGTCCGGGCGAAGCGATTTCTGCGGTGCACCCGTCGGCGTGGCATCCCGGCCTTGAAGAAACCAGAATGGTATTGTGAGAAACAGACTGGATCGCCAATTGCCTGGCGCCTCCCAAGTCTGAAAGACTCCCAAGTCTTGCAAGACTTAAGTCTTGCAAGACAAGGCTCGAGAGACGAGCTTAAAGCAAACCGCCCAGCAAAAAGGCCAGCCTAACCATGCGGAAATCCCTGCTGTTCCCTCTGGGCGCGCTCACCGGAGCGTGTCTGACCCTTCTGGTGGCCAGCCCGCATGGCGGCGTATGGGCGGCGCGGGCAGCGGCGAACGCAAATGACGCCTATTCCCAGCTCAACCTGTTCGGCGAAGTGTTCGAGCGCGTGAAGGCGAGCTATGTCGAGAAGCCCGACAACGCCAAGCTGGTCGAGGGCGCGATCACGGGCATGGTGACCTCGCTCGATCCGCATTCGCGCTACATGAACGCGAAGGCCTGGACCGAAATGCAGGAGACCACCTCCGGCGAGTTCGGCGGCCTCGGCATCGAGGTCACGATGGAAGAGGGCCTCGTCAAGGTCGTCTCGCCGATCGACGATACGCCGGCATCGAAGGCCGGCCTGATGTCCGGCGACCTCATCAGCAAGATCGACGGCGAGGCCGTGCAGGGCATGACGCTCGAGCAGGCCGTCAACAAGATGAAGGGCCCGGTCGACACCCAGACCAAGCTCACCATCGTGCGCAAGGGCGCCGACGCCCCGCTCGATGTCGCGATCAAGCGCGAGATCATTCATGTGCGCCCGGTGCGCTTCCATGTCGAGAACGGCGACATCGGCTATATCCGCATCACCTCGTTCAACGAGCAGACCACCGACGGCCTGAAGAAGGCGATCGCCTCGATCTCCAAGGACGTCGCGCAGGACAAGCTCGTCGGCTACGTGGTGGACCTGCGCAACAATCCCGGCGGACTGCTCGACCAGGCCGTGTCGGTGTCGAGCGCGTTCCTGCAACGCGGCGAGGTCGTCTCGACCCGCGGCCGCAATCCGGAAGAGACCCAGCGCTTCACCGCGCATGGCGGCGACCTCATCAAGGGCAAGCCGCTGGTGGTTCTGGTCAATGGCGGCTCGGCTTCGGCCTCGGAGATCGTCGCCGGCGCGCTGCACGACCACAAGCGCGCGACGATCATCGGCACGCGCTCGTTCGGCAAGGGCTCGGTGCAGACGATCATTCCGCTCGGCGCCGGCAACGGTGCGCTGGCGCTGACCACGGCGCGCTATTACACGCCGTCGGGCCGCTCGATCCAGGCCCAGGGTATCGCGCCCGACATCGAGATCCTGCAGGACGTGCCGCCCGAGCTGAAGGGCCGGATGGACACCATGGCGGAATCCCAGATGCGCGGGCATCTGTCGGCCGGCGAGGGTGGCGAGCAGACCGGATCGCAGTCCTACGTCCCGCCGAAGGAGGAGGACGACAAGGCCTTGCATGCGGCCTATGACTTCCTGCACGGCGTCACCGCGAACGCGGTTGCGGCGAAGCCCGCGCCGAAGGCCGCGGTGCCGAACTAGGTTTTACGATTTTCAGAGATCGATATCGCCCGGGCGTGGATGACCACTCCCGGGCGATTTCGTTTGAGCGCCGTTTGAGTTCGGCGCCATGGCAGCGGCGAGCCGCGCGATCACTGCACGATCGTCATTGCGGCTTCTTCGGACCCATGTGGTGCGGGACTTCGGTCTTCGGTCCGCCGCCGTAATGGTGGCTGCCTCCGGATCCGTTGGTCGATCCGCCGTCGTTCGCTTTCTTGCCCATGTGGTGCGGAACCTCCGTCTTCGGGCCGCCCGAATAGTGGTGGCCGTTCTTCTCGTCGGATGTGCTCGTCTGCGCCATGGCCGGCAACGCAACGAACGACATGATCGCGGCTGCGGCGATCAGCTTGCGGTGACTCATTCTGGTTTCTCCTGTTGATTTCGGCGAGTTGGTGTCAATCAAGTCCCGGTGGCTCGATCGAGCTGCAACCAAGCCCGCAGCGTGATTGTGTAAGTTGAGCGAGATCAAGTGTCGACGCGCACGCTCGCCTGCGTCGTTGCATGGATCGTCGCGTTGCTGCAGGGGACGAGAAACGTCGAACTTCTTACAGAGAAATATTTGCGCGTGGCGCGCGATTGCGGGCCGCAGGCAAAGCCTTCGGCCGTGTCTGCGAGCCGGATGACGGATGTCGCGACCGACAACCGTTCCGGCCGAGGACGACATGCGCCGTGATTCATTACGCGATTGAACTACAAAAAGATTTGGCTGGTGCGTCGAGCGAGTTTGATATCCGTCAAACTCGCATCAATGACGCAACCTAGCGTGCCGGCGCGAATGAAGCGGCGACATGACCGCGATCCGAAAGAGATCGGCCGCCGAGATGGAGAACGGGCCTTTGACTGACGAGATGATCCATGCACCTGCTCGGTCGTTGCGGGCTGCGTTCGTCCTGCGCCGCCGGTTGTGGGAGACGATCACAATCAGGTCGGTGCTGGTCAAGCCGCGGCGCGATTTGCGCCTGGATCTGTTTCGCGGTCTGGCGAACTGGCTGATCTTCCTCGGGCACATTCCGGATTCTGCGCTCGTCTGGTTCACGATGCGCAACTACGGCTTCAGCGATGGCGCCGATCTGTTCGTGCTGATCTCCGGATATACCGCGACGTTCGTGTTCGGATCGATGATGATGGAGCGCGGCTTCGTCATCGGCGCAACCCGGCTTTTGCGGCGGGTGTGGCAGCTTTATGTCGCTCACCTCTTGCTGTTCCTGGTCTATCTCACGGCCGTGCACTACATCGCACACAGCTTCGACGATGTTCATCTGATGGACCAGTTCAACGTCGCGCCGTTGATGAACTTTCCCGTCGAGACGCTCTCGCAAGGCCTGGTCCTCAAGTTCAAGCCGCTGAATCTCGACGTTCTGCCGCTCTACATCGTGCTGATGGCCGCGTTTCCCGCCGTGCTCTGGTTCATGCTGCGCTGGCGTAATGCCGTGATGATCAGCTCGCTCGGTCTGTACCTCGCCGCCCGTCACTACGGGTGGAATCTGCCCGCTTATCCGGCCGGGGTCTGGTACTTCAATCCGTTCGCCTGGCAGTTGCTCTTCGTGTTTGGCGCCTGGCTGGCTTTGGGAGGAGCCGCGGCCTGCCGCTGGCTGCTGTCGTCCCGCACGCTGTTTGTCCTGAGCGCGGGCTTCCTGATGTTTGCGCTCGCGATGACATTGGCGGAGCGCGTTCCGGGATTGCGAGACTATGTCCCTGACGCGCTCGGCGCCATTTTCATTCCGAATGACAAGACCAATCTCGGGCCTTATCGCGTCGTCCATCTGGCGAGCCTGGTGTTCATCGCCGTCTCGTTCATTCCAATCGATTGGCCCGGTCTCAAGTCACGCTTGCTCCAGCCCCTGATCAGATGCGGTCAGCAGTCGCTGTCGGTGTTTTGTGTCGGCCTCTTCCTGTCGTTCGTCGCCCATTTCGTGCTCGAATCCGGATCCGAAGGATTGTGGGCCCAGCTTCTGGTCGGTGCCGCCGGTCTCTGGATCATGACGATCGTGGCCTACTACCGAACCTGGTCGAAGGACGTCGACAGAAGCCGCGCGACCGAGGAGGGGGGCGGATGATGACGTCGGGGATGATTTTCGGCGACGAGATCCGGGATCTTGTTCTGCATGGCCTGCACTGGACTGCCTCGACCATCGAGCTGCTGGGCGTGGTGGTCATCGTCGGCGGAGTGCTGGCCGCAACGATCCGGTCGATCAGCGATATGAGGCGCGGCGATCTTGCCGATGCGTTTCGATCTTATCGCGCCAATCTTGGGCGCGGCATCCTGCTCGGCCTCGAATTCCTGATTGCCGCCGACATCATCGGGATGGTCGCGATCGTGCCGTCGTTCGATCGGCTCGGCATCCTGGCACTGATCATCGTGATCCGTACGTTTCTGAGCTTCTCGCTTCAGATCGAGATCGAGGGACGATGGCCGTGGCGCAGGCATGAGAAGGAGATGGGCGATGCTGGAGGCTGCAGTGTTTGATGGCAGCCCACGTAAGAGTTGTGCGTGCTGCACGTCTATAAGGTTTGACCCCGCCCCCGCTGTGCTCATCGCCGACCGCGATCAGCAGATCGCCATTAACACCGACTGGAGAATGACCATGAACCGTTCGACACGTGCCCTTGTGAACGTTGCCTTTGCCGCCCTCGTTCTGGCGCCGGCTGGGCTGTCGCCCGCCATCGCCGCCGGCTCTCGGCAGATCGCGATGATGGATGACGACAAGATGTCGAAGATGCCTGCGCCCCCGGATTCGAGCGGCAAGATGAACATGGGCCAACCAGCAGGGCAGCCGAACATGAGTGGCGGCGCGATGAATGACGACAAGATGAAGATGCCGTCGCAAGGCCAGATGCGGGACTGCAAGGGCGCCGGCTGCCAGGACAATTCCGGCATGATGCCGATGATGCAGATGATGGAAAAGATGATGCGTGGCCAGATGAGCTCGCCCGCCGCAAGCGGTGCGATGAGCGGCCCGGCGGACGTGACGGAGCGGCTCGAGGGGCGCATTGCCTTTCTGAAGGCAGAGCTGCAGATCAGTGACAAGCAGGCCACCGATTGGAACGGTGTCGCAGAGGCGCTGCGTTCGAGCCGTCAACATCTGCTGGAAGCGCGCAAGATAATGGCGATGGATGACAGGCTGGGAAGCGCCGACCGCCTGGAGCATTACGAGCGGCACCTGTCCGAGCGCCTGGAGGCGCTCAAAGCAGCGCGACTGGCCTTCACCCGGCTGTACGCATCCTTGAACGAGAGTCAGAAGCAGACTGCAGATTCGATCCTGCTGCCGCTGATCGCCTCGTTCTGACCGACAGGTGAGGGCGATCATGTTCGGTCTGCCTCTTTGGCGTCGTCCATGGCTGCCGATGCTGGCTGTCCTGGCGAGCCAGTTTGCATGTGCTGCGTCCGCATCGGATATGGAAATCGGTGTAACGTCTGCAGCCCGGCAGTTTGTCCCGCGCTGGAAGCTGGCGGAGAATGACGGCGACCATGCCGCGCACCATCCTGGAGCGTCCGGCGCGGCCGCGGATGCGGCGTCACGGCCGGAGGGATCTGCCGGCGCGGGCATGCAGGCGGGCGGCGCCACGCCTGGAATGATGAGTGAAATGGATGGCATGATGGGCCGTCCGCGCAAGGAGCTCTATCCGGCACTGATGGACATGCCGGCGCTCTCCGCCGAGCAGCGGAGCAGGTTGGAGGTCCAGGCGCGCCAGCGCATAAGCGCGGACTCCGATCATCTTGCAGAGGCGGAAATGGACCTGCGGCATGCGATCGCGGGCGACGACATCGCAGCGGCCGATCAGGCGTCGCGGCGGCTTCGCGAGTCGCTGAACGCGGTCCAGAGCGGCGTGGTCACCCTGCGTTCGCTGCACGAGGGCAAGCCGCCGCAACAGATCGCTCAGGCCTGGTTCAAGTCGCAAATGAATCTTCCGCCGCGGCAAAACATCGTGGATGGCGACGACGGCGCGCCGGGCGTGTCCTGGTTTCACGTCACGACCATGGCGCTGCTGGTGCTTTTCGCGCTGGCGATGTTTGCCGTCTACGCCGCCCGGATGCGCCGGGCCGACGCATTGGTGGAGAGGTTGACGCGGGTAGCGGCAGTTCCAGGCGCCGGCGCGGCCCTCGTGTCCGCGCCGTTCGCCGTCGCACCGGCCGCAAAGGTCGAGGCGACATCCTCCTCGACTGGCTCGATCGGGCGGGATGAGCCGGCCCGTTTCTGGAAGGGGCAACTGAGGATCTGCGCGATCTACCAGGAGACGCCTGATGTGAAGACCTTCCGCCTGCAGGCACCAGGCGGCGGCGCGCTTCCGTTTGCGTTCCTGCCCGGGCAGTTCCTGACCTACGCCATCGAGATTGAGGGAAAGACGGTCCGTCGCTCCTACACGATCGCCTCGTCCGCTGCGCAGACCGCTTACGTCGAGACCACGATCAAGCGTGAAGATGGCGGGCTTCTATCCGACTACATGCATGGTCACCTGAAGCAGGGAGATCTCGTCGAGGTGGCGGGTCCCTCCGGCGCCTTTACGTTC
Source organism: Bradyrhizobium sp. AT1 (assembly GCF_001590795.1). Taxonomy (GTDB): domain Bacteria; phylum Pseudomonadota; class Alphaproteobacteria; order Rhizobiales; family Xanthobacteraceae; genus Bradyrhizobium. The sequence goes on along the minus strand of NZ_JXDL01000001.1, from coordinate 1,010,419 downwards.
ACGGGCGCGGAGGCCGATAGTGTCGTCCTGATCGGCGGAGGCGTCGGCATCACGCCGCTGATGGCGGCGATCCGCTATCTCTCGGATATTGCATGGCCCGGCCAAGTCTATCTGGTCTATGGCGCGCAGACGACCGAGCAATTCATCTTCCGTGACGAATTGGAATATCTCCAGCGCAGAATGAACAATCTGCACGTTGCAGCCACGATGGTTCGGGCCGCGGGCACATCTTGGATGGGAAGCGAGGGGCAGATCACGGCCGAATTCCTGACGCACGCGGTGCCAGATCTGGCCAGACGGCGCGTTCATTTGTGCGGTCCGCCCGGAATGATGGAGGCACTGAGAAAGACCCTGGCCGGTCTTGGCGTTCCGCGCGAGCAGATCAAGACCGAGGCCTTCGGGCCCGCCCGCGGAGCCGTTCCACCTCCCGGCGGGAGCGCCGCCAATGCGCAAGCGCCGGACAACAAGGCGGACGGCCGAGCCGCGGCGGCCATCGGTCCGGCAACGGCCACCGTTCGCTTTGCGAGCTCAGGCAAGGTGGTGGCGCTGCCTCCGGACAAGAGCGTCCTGGAGGTCGCCGAAGGGGCGGGGGTGCCGATCGACTATTCCTGCAGGGTCGGGGTCTGCGGGGTCTGCAAGACGCATCTGCTGAAAGGAAACGTTACGATGGAAGTCCAGGATGCCCTGACCGCGGACGACAAGGCGAACGGTCTCATCCTGGCTTGCCAGGCGAAATCCATCGGCGATCTGGTCGTCGAGGCCTGAGATGGCGGACACGAGAGACCGCCTGATCGCCGACCTCGTTCTGGGAGCCCTGTTGCTGCTGGTGCCGGCGTTCCTGCTCCACGTCGACAGCAGGTTTGCAGGGAGCCTGGCAGGCTTTGCCCTCGGGGCAGTTGCGGCTGCGCTGATGGTTCTGCTTCTCGTCTATCCCTTGGCCAAATACAGCATGGTGCTCAAGGCGCTGGTCACGCGATGGGTGTCCATGCGTGCGCTCCTGGCGTTTCACGCCTATGCCGGAATCGTCGCAGCCTTTCTCGCCCTTCTGCATACCGGACACAAGTTTCAGAGTCCGCTTGGGATCGCTCTCGTAGCTTCAATGATGGTCGTCGTCGTCACCGGGTTCGTCGGGCGCTATTACCTGCCGCAGACCGCGACGGAGCTTCGGCAGCAGCAGGCGCACCTGGCGACGTTGAGGTCGGCCTACGAGCATGTTGCGGCGGCTATGTCGTCGCCCGAGCGTGTGACGTCTGACGGTCCGGCGATGATGGCTCAGGGCGTGCCGCTGCTGCAACTCGTCGACGGCATTTCCGACGTCGAAGCGGCGATCGGCTCGCGTGAGGCGGTCAAGAAGATCTTCATGCAGTGGATCGGGCTGCATGTCCTGGCCGCGATCGTCATGTATGCGTTGCTCGGCCTGCATGTCGCGGCCGAGGTCTATTACGGGCTGCGGTGGCTCGCGTGACGATCAGGGGCGTGCTCTACGTCGCGGTCGCGACGCTGGCCGTCGGAAGTGCCGCCGTCGCGTCGATGGCTCTGTATCGCGGCGGCTCCGGAAATATCCCGGGGTGGACGAAGCTCGTCAGTCCCGGACCGCTGTCTGCGAAGCACGCGTTTCTGTCTGGCGCATGCGAGAGCTGCCATGCGCCGGTCAACGGGGTCGCGGGAGCCGCCTGTATCGCCTGTCACGCGCCTGCCGCTGCGGACCTCGCCAAGCAGTCGACGGCATTTCATGCCGCGGCAGGTGGTGAATGTTCCGGCTGCCATCGCGAGCATGCGGGAGACCAGCGGCCGATCAAGATGAACCACGCGGCGCTGCTGCAAGTCGCGACGGCTTCCTCCGGCGCGGAAGCGTTCGGCCGGACCGCGTCCGATCAACTGGCCGCCGACCTCTGGCAGTTTCTCGGTGTGCCGGGATCAGAGCAGCGGGAAAGGACCGCGCTTGACTGTGCCAACTGCCACAGCAACCGTGAGCCGCACCGCGAACTGTTCGGGCGGGACTGCGCGGCGTGTCACGGGCTCCTGTCCTGGAAAATCGCGGGATTCCTGCATCCCTCGTCGACATCGAAGGAATGCTCCCAATGCCATCAGGCGCCGCCGAGCCATTATATGGGCCACTTCCTGATGATGGACCGAACGATCACGGGGCAGGAGCATGCATCGGTCGATCAATGCTTTTTGTGCCACAGAACCGACTCGTTCAACGACATCAAGGGCGTCGGCTGGATGAAGCATCATTGATCGGCGCGATCGTGCGACGCTGATTGGTGTCGGATATTACAGCGGCTTGCGACAAATTTTCGAGCGTGCAGATTGGCGCTGGCCGTATGCGCGGATGTCGATGCCATGCCTGTCGTTTTCTGTTGGCCGTCCCTGCAACCAGAGCTATATGTGCCGGGTCGAGTCAGCGGATGCAGAGATGATTGGCTTGAGAAAGCCAAGGCGAAGGTGGTGGGGATGGCTTGTTGTCATCGCCTATCTGCTTGCGTCGATGACGCCGTCCCTTGCGATCTCGATGTCTCCCGATACAGGGATTCCCTGCGAGCATCCTGCCAATCAGTCCGCGCATACGCACGACCATGAGCACGATCAGGCTGATGCCGGATCGGCGCCGCATTCGCATGACGTGGCTATGGCCGGAGATTGCGAGGACGACCAGGACCAGCCCGGCAATCGACATGCGACCTGCTGCGGCTCGGTGCTGTGTTTCAGCGCCGTGTCGCCGCAAATGCCCGCCATCGCGGAGTTCGTGGTGCCGCGCTCGCGCTGTGAGGCGCAGCCCGATGTGATCGGTGACGAAGGCGCGTTCCGTCGTCACTACCGGCCCCCCATCGCCTGAGATAGCTCCCGAAAACCGAGCTGCGTCGCTTCAGGTCCGGGCGCGGATCCGCATGTCTGCGAGGGTGTCAAGCCCAGGCGGATGATGCTGATGCATGCCGGGGACTCGCGGGCCGCGAGACCGGTTCCGGTCGCTGCTGGCGCTCGCCGCGCGTTGAGCGGAAGAACCTCGACATTGCGATCGCTGACCTGCGGCCAGTGAAGTCGCCGCGTCAGCGCTTCGGGTTGCGACGATCTCTCGCGATTCCTGCTCGGAAGGCCTTGCGATCCGCGGATCGCAGCCATGCCGATCTGACAACTTTCCGATCCAACGAAGCGATTGACCGGATGGCATGCCAAGGACGATACGCCATGAAGCCGCCGAACGAAAAGCTGCCGCTGCCGGCAGTCGGTTCCCTGGGAGGGCAGGATGCCCTCGTTCGCGCCGCCCTCGTCGGCAGTTACGACCGCCTGCGCGGCTATTTGCAACGACGCTTTGGTGGCAAGGGGGAAGCGGAGGAGGTGCTGCAGGCCTTCATGTTGCGCGCACTCGAGCGGTCCGGCGACGTTCGCGACGCGGATTTGGTGCGAGGCTGGCTGAGCAGGGTGTTGGCGACGACCATCGCCGACTTCCACCGCAAGGCATCGAGGAACAGGACGCGGGAGATGCCGTTCCCGCATGAGCTCAACGATCGCCTCGCGGCCGATCAGGACGCCGCGGCGAATACCGTGGTCTGCGAGTGTCTTTACATCCATCTGTCCCTGCTCAAGCCTGAGCATGCCGAAGTCATCCGACGGATCGATCTCGCCGGCGAGCCGCGGGAGCTGGTTGCTGCCGATCTGGGGGTGACCGTGAACAATTTGACGGTTCGGCTTCACCGCGCACGACATGCGTTGAAGGAGCGGCTCGAGCAGACCTGCGTTGTCTGTCTTGAGGAGAGCTTCTGGGAGTGTCGCTGCGCCGACAACCGAGGTCCGGCCTAACCCGCCTCGCGGCGACGGCTGCCGCTGCCTTCGCGCTGGGCGAGCCGGCTGCGATGCAGCGCGAACAGCTCCAGCACCTTGTCGGCGGGCTTGGCGGCGCTGAACAGATAGCCCTGCATCTCGGAACAGCCGAGCGCGCGCAGCAGGCGCTGCTGCTCCTCGGTCTCGACGCCCTCGGCCGTGGTGGTCATGCGGCGGGCGGCCGCGAGATTGACGACGGCCTGGACGATGCTGGCGGAGCCGTCGGGACCGGCGATGTCGTCGACAAAGCAGCGGTCGATCTTGATCTTGTCGAACGGGAAGCGGTGCAGATAGCTCAGCGACGAGTAGCCGGTGCCGAAATCGTCGAGCGCGATGCGCACCCCGATGGCCCGTAGCTGGTGCAGGATCGTCAGCGCGGCATCGTCGTCGCGGATCAGCACGGCCTCGGTGATCTCGAGCTCCAGCCGGCTTGCCGGCAGGTTCGAAGCGGCGAGCGCCGCCATGATCTTCAGCGCCAGCGTGCCGCTCTTGAATTGCACCGGCGAGACGTTGACGGCGAGGCGAATGTCGTCGGGCCAGCTCGCCGCGTCCCGGCAGGCGGTCGCCAGCACCCACTCGCCGATCTCGTTGATCAGGCCGGTGTCCTCGGCGATCGGGATGAACTCCGCCGGAGAGACCATGCCGCGCTCGGGATGGCGCCAGCGCACCAGCGCCTCGCAGCCGGTGATGCGATCGTCCTTCAGGCTGAGGCAGGGCTGGTAGTAGACCTCCAGCCCCCCTTGGGCGATGGCGTGGCGCAAATCGCTCTCGAGCTGCCGGCGTTCGCGGGCCTTGGCGTCCATCTCCGGCTCGAAGAAGCGATAGGTGCGGCGTCCGGCGGATTTGGCGGCGTACATCGCCATGTCCGCGTTCTTGAGGATCTGGTCGAGCGCGGTGCCGTGTTCAGGGGCGAGCGCGATGCCGATGCTGGCGTCGGTGATGAGATGATGGCCCAGGCAATCGAACGGCGACCGGATGGCCTCGAAGATGCGGGCGACGAGCTCGTTGACCTGGTCCAGCGACGTCACCGCGCTCTGGACGATGGCGAATTCGTCACCGCCGAGCCGCGCCACGAAATCCGCTGGCCCCGTACAGCGGCGCAGGCTCGCGGCAACCGATTTCAACAGCTCGTCTCCGACGAGATGGCCGAGCGCGTCGTTGACGCCCTTGAACTCGTCGATGTCGATGTAATGCACCGCGATCTCTTCGCCGTTGCCGACAGCGGCGAGCTCTTCGCGCAGATGCTCGTGGAACATGGTGCGGTTGGGCAGATCGGTCAGCGCGTCGTAATGGGCGAGGTGGGTGATGCGCTCCTCGATGCGGCGGCGCTCGGTGATGTCCTCATGGGTTGCCACCCAGCCGCCGTCCGCCAGCGGTTCGTTGAGGATGTGAATCGAGCGGCCGTCGGAGGTCTCGACCACCATGGAGTTGCGCGCATGGATGCCTTTCAGCACGCGTGCGACATAGTCGTCGACGTCGCCCGTGAACGAACCGGTCACCTTGCGATGGGCGATGATGTCGTGGAAGCTGCAGCCGGGCTTCACGATCGCGGCCGACAATCCATACATGTCGATGTAGCGCTGATTGCAGACCACCAGCCGCCGCTCGGCGTCGAACAGCAGAAGGCCCTGCGTCATGTTGTTGACGGCGCGGTCGAGCCGCTGCTTTTCCAGGGTCAGCTGTTCCCGCGAGAGGCGGTGCTGCTCCAGCAGCTTGCGCACGACCGCGATAAGCACGCCTGCGATGGCGAGCGCGGAGGCGATGGCGACGGAGATCAGCATGCCGATCTGCTCGCGCCAGTCGGTCAAGGCCGACGCACGCGTCGTGGTGGCCATCATCAGGATCGGAAAATGCGGCAGTGCGCGCGAGGAGATCAGGCGATCTTCCCCGTCGACCGGGCTTACGAAGCGGCCGGCGAATTGGTCGAGGCCGAAAACCCTCTGCTGCTCGAACGAGCCGGTCTTGAAGTTTCGCCCCATCAATTCGCTGGAGCGCGGATAGCGGGCGAGCAGCGTACCGTCCCGATGCAGCATCGAGATCGTCCCGCCTTCACCGAGCGCGACGGAGGCGAAGAATTTCTCGAAATTGGCCGGCTCGATCCCGCGTCCGACGACACCGAGAAACTCGCCATTGGGGGCGATGATCTTGCGGGCCACCAGGATGGTCCACGCGCCGGAAACGCGGCTGTGCAGCGGCTCGATCAGGACGTCAGGCGAATTGGGATCATACTTGAACGTCCGAAAATAGGCGCGGTCGGCCATGTTGACCTTCGGCACCGGCCAGGCCGTCGATGAATTGATCAGATTGCCTTCGGCGTCGATGATGTTGACGCCGCCGATATAGGGCAGGGCCTCGATCTTCGAACGAAGCATCTTGTGGATGCCCTCGCCGGAGAGGCGTGCGCGGAAGTCTGCAACGCTGGCAATGCCGATCGAGCGCGCGTGGTCGACGAAGTCTCGCTGGATGACCGCGAAATCCTGCAATTGCTGGTCGAAATGATGCGCGAGCATCAGCACGGTGTTATCGAGCTCGCGGCCGGAATTGCGTAGCGCCCGCTCGCGGAAATTCTGCGCCATCAGGACTGAGCCTATGGCAATTGCTGCGATCAGCAGCGTGCCGCCCACCACCAGCCAGCGGATCGGTCCGCTGCGTACGAAGGCCTGGTCAAAGAGACGGTTGCCGAATCTCGTCATCATGCTGGATCATTGCCGTGCACACGTCAGGATCAATTCTTGGCCCCGCAAACATCCGTCGGTTTACGGGAACGGTGTGGAGGCGAAGTTAGGAAGCGCGGTTAATGCGATGTGAACGGCCGCGCACAAAAGCAATCGATGTGCAGGGCGCACACCATGCAGGAATTGCCGTGGGGCTCCCGCGATGCCGGTCAATTCCTGCCGGTCGCGCCGTCATCAAGAAAAACTTAACCATCTAACGTGTTGACGATCCTCGAACGTGCATTGGCACGTGATTTGCGAACATTGGCCAACGACGCAAAGAGGGACACGATCATGATGAACATTGTGAAGAGCTTCATTGCCGACGAGCGTGGCGCGACCGCGATCGAATACGGCCTGATCGCCGCCGGCATCGCGCTTGCGATCATCACCGTGATCAACGGCATGGGCTCCAGGCTCAACGCGAAATTCACGTCGATCAGCACGTCGCTGAAGTAACGATCACGCGCGATAGTGGCCGGACTTGCCGCCGAGCTTCTCGACGAGGTGGATGCCTTCGATACGCACGCCGCGCTCGACCGCCTTGATCATGTCGTAGATGGTGAGGCAGGCGACCGACACGGCCGTGAGGGCCTCCATCTCGACGCCGGTCGGTCCGGTCACCTTCACGCTGGCGCGGACCAGGCAGCCCGGCAGTTTCGCGTCGGGCTCGATGTCGAGCGTCACCTTCGACAGCGCGAGCGGATGGCAGAGCGGGATCAGCTCCGAGGTGCGCTTGGCGGCCATGATGCCGGCGATGCGGGCCGTGCCGAGCACGTCGCCTTTCTTGGCGTTGCCGGATACGATCAGGTCGAGCGTCGCCTTGGTCATGACGACGCGCCCTTCCGCGACCGCGAGTCTCTCGGTTGCGGGCTTGTCCGAGACGTCCACCATCCGCGCTTCGCCGGAGGCGCCGATATGGGTGAGGGCCGGGACGGCCTTCTTGGACGGCTTGCGCGCCATATCCTTGCGCGCCATCTCAGCGCGTGCCCGTCGCGCGCGGCGCCGTCTCGCGCGCGAGCAGCGTGCGCGTCGCCGCGGTGACGTCGGCCTGCCGCATCAGGCTTTCACCGACCAGGAAGGTCGACATGCCGACGCGCTCGAGCCGGGCGAGATCGGCGGGCGTGAAGATGCCGCTCTCGCCGACCATCAGCCGTTCCGCAGGGATCAGCGGCGCCAAGGCCTCGCTGGTGGCGAGCGTGGTCTCGAAGGTGCGAAGATTGCGGTTGTTGACCCCGATCATCGGCGAGCGCAGTTTCAGCGCCCGGTCGAGCTCGGCGCGGTCGTGGATCTCGATCAGCACGTCCATGCCGTAAGCGATGGCGGCGTCCTCGAGGTCCTTCGCGGTGGCATCATCGAGCGCCGCCATGATGATCAAGATGCAATCGGCGCCGTGCGCGCGGGCCTCGACCACCTGGTAGGTGTCGAACATAAAATCCTTGCGCAGCACCGGTAACGACGTTGCGGCGCGCGCCGCCACCATGAAGTCGAGATGGCCCTGGAACGAGGGCGTGTCCGTCAGCACCGAGAGGCACGCGGCGCCGCCCGCCTCATAGGCCTTGGCGAGAAGCGGCGGGTCGAAATCGGCGCGGATCAGGCCCTTCGACGGTGAGGCTTTCTTCACCTCCGCGATCAGCGCGAAGTCGCCCTGGGCATGCTTGGCCTTGATCGCGCCTACGAAGCCGCGCGGGACGCCTTGCGCCTTGACTTTCGCTTCCAGCGCCGAGAGCGGCTGCACGCGCTTGGCCGCGGCGATCTCCTCGCGCTTGTAGGTTTCGATCTTGGTCAGGATGTCCGACATGTCAGGCTCAGCCGTTCGAGACCGCGATCAGGTGCTTCAGCTTCGCGTTGGCCGCGCCGCTGTCGATCGATTTGGTGCCGATCGCGACACCTTCCTTGAGGTCCTTGGCGCGGCCGGCCACGACCAGCGCGGCGGCGGCGTTCATCAGCGCGACGTCGCGATAGGCGCTCGGCTTGCCGTCGAGCACGCTTTGCAGCGCGATCGCATTGGCGTCGGCATCACCGCCCTTCAGTGCGCCGGCCTCGCAGCGCGGCAGGCCGGCGTCCTCAGGCGTCACCTCGAAATTCCGGATCTCGCCATTGTGGAGCGCGGAGACGAAGGTCGGGCCGGTGAGGGTGATCTCGTCGAGGCCATCGGAGCCGTGCACGACCCAGGCGGATTGGGAGCCGAGATTCTTCAGCACCTGCGCCAGCGGCTGCACCCATTGCCGCGAGAACACGCCGACCATCTGCCGCTTCACGCCGGCAGGATTGGAGAGCGGGCCCAGCAGATTGAAGATCGTGCGTGTCGCCAGCTCGACCCGGGTCGGGCCGACATTCTTCATGGCGGGGTGATGGGCGGGGGCGAACATGAAGCCGATGCCGCATTCGCGCACGCAGCGCCCGACCTGCTCGGGCCTGAGGTCGATCTTCACCCCGAGCGAAGCCAGCACGTCGGCCGCGCCGGAGCGCGAGGACAGGGCGCGGTTGCCGTGCTTGGCCACCGGCACGCCGGCCCCTGACACGATGAAGGAGGCGCAGGTCGAGACGTTGACCGAGCCGGAGCCGTCGCCGCCGGTGCCGACGATGTCGACGGCGTCGGGCGGTGCCGTCACGGTCAGCATCTTGGAACGCATCGCCGTCACGGCGCCGGTGATCTCGTCCACGGTTTCGCCGCGGACGCGCAGCGCCATCAACAGGCCGCCCATCTGCGAGGGCGTAGCCTCGCCGCTCATCATGGCGTCGAAGGCTGAGGCGGCTTCGTCACGCGACAGGCTGGCGCCGGTCGCCACTTTTCCAATGATCGATTTCAGGTCGTCCATCGCGTGCTTTCAACTTACTGCTGGTTCGCGCCGGTCACCTGCGCGAAGGCGGCCTGATTAATGGTGGTCCCGATGTCGGTTTCAAGCTTGTTGACGTAGGAAGCGACCTGCTCCTCGGTCTGGGCGCGGTCGAGGCTTTCCTTCAGCTTCTTGAACGCGTCGGAGGCGGCATCGACCGCGGGATCGACGATGTCGGTGAGGCGGAAGACGATGACCTCGCTACCGCCGCTGACAGCCGTCTGCCCGACGCCGTCCTTGGCGGTGCGGAAGGCGGCCGTCACGACCGCCGCGGGCACGCCGGCGGGCGTGTCGTCGCGCTTGAAGCCGGTCGCGGTCTCGACCTTGGCGCCGATCGCTGCGGCTTCATCGGCGAGCTTGCCGCCCGCTTCGAGCTTCTGCACCATCTCGGTCGCCTTGGCCTTCAGCTTGGCCGCGATCTGGTCCTGGCGCCAGCGCGCCTCGACCTGGTCGCGGACCTCGTCGAGATTGCGGTCGCGCGAGGGCGTGATGGCGAGCACGTCGTACCAGACATAGCCGCCCTTGAACGAGATCGAGTCGTTGTCGACGCCGACATCGGTGTTGAAGGCCTGCGACACCACGTCGAGGCCTTGCGGAATGTTGGCGATCGGCTGACCGTTCGGGGCGCGGCCGGAGCGGTCAACGGCGTCGATGGTCATGGCGGTGAGGCCGAGCTTCTGCGCCGCGTCGATCACGCTGGCGCCGCCGCCACGCTCGTCTTCCATCTTGTCGCGGAGCTCGGCGACCTTGACGCGCGCGCGCTCGGTGGCGATCTCGCGCTTGATGTCGCCGACGGCGCTGGCGTAATCCGCCTCCTTGCCCGGCTCGATCTTGTCGACCTTGACGATGGACGTGCCGAGCGCCCCCTGGATCGGCTGGCTGATCTCGCCGGCGGGAAGCGCGAAGGCGGCTTCGCCAACCACGGCATCCAGCGAAGATTTGGTGACGAGGCCGAGGTCGATGTCGGAGGCGTTCAGCCCGCGCTCCTTGCCGAGGTCCTCGAACGACATGCCGCCGACGAGGCGCTCGCGGGCGGCCTGCGCGTCGGCGACGTTCGGAAACACGAGCTGCTGGATCTGGCGCTTCTCCGGCGTGCCGAGCCGGTCCTTGCGCTGCTCGAACGCCTTCTTGGCGTCCTCGTCCGAGACCTCGCTCCATTTGCCGATCTCTTCAGGCGAGACCATGACGAAGGCGATCTTGCGATATTCGGGCGCGCGGAACTGGACCTTGTGATCCTCGAAATAGGCGGCGAGCGTCTCGGGCGAGGGCGCATCGATGGTGCCTGCCTGGGCGGCGTCGAGCCTGACGAATTCGATGGCGCGCTGCTCGTTCTGGAAGCGCGTCAGCACGTCGAGCATGGTCTTCGGCGGTTCGAGGCCTGCGCCGATCGTGCCGGTGATCTGCCGGCGCAGCGACACCTTGCGCTGTTCGGCGACGTAGCGCTGCTCGGTATAGCCGAAATTGCGGATCATGGCCTGGAAGCGGATCGCATCGAAATTGCCGCCGACGCCCTTGAAGTTGGGATCGTTCATGATGAGCTGGCGGATCTGCTCGTCGGACTGACCTAGTCGGAGCCGGCGCGCTTCCTCGTCGAGGGCGGCTTCCGCGATGGTCTGCTGCAGCACTTGGCGGTCGAGGCCGAAGGCGCGCGCCTGGTCGGGTGTCAGCGGACGGCCGAACTGGCGGCTGATCTGTTGCAGGCGGTCGGTGTAGATCTGGCGGAACTCGTTCAGCGAAATCTCGGTGCTGCCGATCTTGGCCACCGTGGACTGCCCGAAGCCCTTGAAGATGTCGGCGATGCCCCAAATGCCGAAACTGACGATCAACACGCCCATCACCACGGCCATTATGGTTTTGCCGAGCCAGTTTGATGAGGCCTTGCGCATTCCTCGAAGCATTTGGTCCAACTTGTTTGAGCAGGAGGGGAACGGGAGCGCGTCTTAATGCAAATTCAGCAAAAGCGCCTCACCAAATTGATCCATCATCATAAAGTGGCGGCTTTCCCCCCGCAACCTCAGGTCCGGCGACCGCTGGAGACTGCGGTTAAAGGCCTCTGGTCTCTGGAACTGCCGCGGCAGCTCTGCTAGCGCATGCGCAAACCTCATTTCGCTGGAAATCGACATGACCGACGCTATCCGCCCTCTGATCGCCGGCAATTGGAAAATGAACGGCCTGAAGGCCCAGGCTGCCGAGTTCGACGCCATGCTCAGCGGCGCGGCAGATGTGGCCGCCAAGGCCGACCTGCTGGTCTGCCCGCCCGTGACCCTGGTTGCGGCCTTCGCCGGGAAGGCGGCGGGCAAGAAGGTCGCGGTGGGGGCCCAGGATTGCCATCCCAAGGCCTCCGGCGCCCATACCGGCGATATCGCCGCCGAAATGCTGGTAGATGCGGGCGCAACCGCCATCATCGTTGGCCATTCCGAGCGCCGGGCCGATCACGGTGAGGGCGATGGCCTGATCCGCCAGAAGGCCGAAGCCGCCTGGCGCGCCGGGGCAATTGCGATCGTCTGCATCGGCGAGACCCAGGCCCAGCGCGACGCCGGCCAGACCCTGGACATTCTGCGCGGCCAGCTCGCCGGCTCGCTGCCTGACGGCTCGACCGCCGCGAATCTCGTCGTGGCCTATGAGCCGGTCTGGGCGATCGGCACCGGCCTGACCCCCACGGCCCAGGATGTCGAGCAGATTCATGGATTTATCCGGGAACTCCTGACCTCCCGCTTCAAGGCCGATGGGAGCAAGATGCGCATCCTCTATGGCGGCTCGGTCAAGCCCTCGAACGCCGCCGAGCTGATGGCAGTCAAGAACGTGAATGGCGCGCTGGTCGGTGGTGCCAGCCTGAAGGCGGCCGATTTCCTTGCGATTGCCAAAGGCTGCCCCTAACTCATTCAAACCGTTGGTCCGGACCCGATCGGGGGTGGCAATGCCCCCTCCGATCGTGTAACACCGCGCAACTTCAGGAAAACCCGCGAAGCGCGATCGGCCGCCGTCAGGCGCCGCCCGCTTGTGACGGAAGGGCACTATGCAGACCGTTGTCATCGTCATCCACCTCATGATCGTCGCCGTCATGATCGGCGCCGTCCTGCTGCAGAAATCGGAAGGCGGAGGCCTCGGCATGGGCGGGGGCGCGGGCTTCATGTCGAGCCGGGGCACCGCGAACCTTTTGACGCGGACCACCGCGATTCTGGCCGCGGGCTTCTTCCTCACCAGCATGTTCCTGTCCTGGCACGCGGGCTACAGCCGTGCGCCGTCGTCGATCATCGGCACCCCGGCCTCGCAGGGCCAGCCGGCCGGCGGCTCGCCGATCGCGCCGCCGACCTCGGGTGGCATCCTGGATTCGCTGAAGAAGGCGGACGAGCAGCAGCAGGCGCCGGCTCCGACCGGCCCGCAGGTGCCGCGCTCGCAATAAAGCAGGGGGGCCATGCAGGGCGGCTGCTACCGTCCTGCATCAACAATCCCCATCAAGGCACTGTCACCACTCTTCGTTTTGGCTCACCCACAGGCCCGCAGAATCTTCGGGGCGGAATACGAATCGCTTTGGCGAATCGAATTTTGGGGATTAGAGGTTAAGTCCCATGGCGCGGTACATATTCATCACCGGCGGCGTGGTTTCTTCGCTCGGCAAGGGTCTGGCTTCAGCGGCACTCGGTGCGCTGTTGCAAGCCCGAGGCTACAAGGTCCGCCTCCGCAAGCTCGATCCCTATCTCAACCTCGATCCCGGAACGATGTCGCCGTATCAGCACGGCGAAGTGTTCGTGACCGATGACGGCGCGGAGACCGATCTCGATCTCGGTCACTACGAGCGCTTCACGGGCCGGCCTGCGACCAAGCAGGACAACATCACCACGGGGCGCATCTACCAGGACATCATCTCCAAGGAGCGCCGCGGCGACTATCTCGGCGCGACCATCCAGGTGGTTCCGCACGTCACCAACGCCATCAAGGAATTCGTCCTCTCCGGCAATGACGATTACGATTTCGTGCTGGTCGAGATCGGCGGCACCGTCGGCGACATCGAGGGCCTGCCGTTCTTCGAGGCGATCCGACAGCTCAAGAACGAGCTGCCGCGCGATCACGCCATCTATATCCACCTCACGCTGCTGCCTTACATTCCGAGCGCCGGCGAGTTGAAGACCAAGCCGACGCAGCATTCGGTCAAGGAGCTGCGCTCGATCGGCATCCAGCCGGACATCCTGCTCTGCCGCACCGATCGCGAGATTCCGAAGGAAGAGCGGCGCAAGCTGGGGCTGTTCTGCAACGTGCGCGAGAGCGCGGTGATCGAGGCGCGCGACGCCGACAGCATCTATGCCGTCCCCGAGGCCTATCACAATGCGGGTCTCGACGACGAAGTGCTGGCCGCTTTCGGCATCGAATCGCGAATCCCGCCGGTGCTCAAGAGCTGGCAGCAGATCAACGAGCGTATCCGCAACCCCGAGGGTGACGTCACCATCGCGATCGTCGGCAAATATACCGGCATGAAGGATGCGTATAAGTCGCTGATCGAGGCCCTCTCGCATGGCGGCATCGCCAACAAGGTGAAGGTCAACCTCGACTGGATCGAGAGCGAGATCTTCGAGAAGGAAGATCCGGCGCCGTTCCTCGAGCACGTCAACGGCATTCTCGTGCCGGGCGGTTTCGGCCAGCGCGGCGCGGAAGGCAAGATTCGCGCGGCGCAGTTCGCGCGCGAGCGCGACGTGCCGTATTTCGGCATCTGCTTCGGCATGCAGATGGCGGTGATCGAGGCGGCGCGAAACCTCGTCGGCATCGAAGACGCCAACTCCACCGAGTTCGGCCCCACCAAGGAGCCGCTGGTCGGCCTGATGACGGAATGGCTGCGCGGCAACGAACTCGAGAAGCGCTCGCAGGCCGGCGATCTCGGCGGCACCATGCGGCTCGGCGCCTATCCCGCCGCGCTGACCCGCGGCAGCCGCGTCTCGCAGGTCTATGGCGGCGCCACCGAGATCTCCGAGCGCCACCGCCACCGCTACGAGGTCAACACCGCCTACAAGGACCGCCTCGAGCAGCACGGCCTGAAATTCTCAGGCCTGTCGCCCGACGGCGTGCTGCCTGAGATCGTCGAGTACGAGGATCACCCCTGGTTCATCGGCGTCCAGTTCCACCCCGAGCTGAAGTCGCGCCCGTTCGAGCCGCACCCGCTGTTTGCCTCGTTCATTCAGGCGGCGATGGTGCAGAGCCGGCTGGTCTGATCGCTCAGCGCGCGGCGGAGTCGTCGCGCGCGGGATGCGTCGGCTCCAACGCGACCTGTGCCGAAGGTTCAGGTGCAAGCGATCCCGCAATCAGCTTCATTTGCGGCCGCCGTGTCAGCCTGTAGACGGCGGCGGGCGGCACGTTCAGCAGAGCCCGATCCACGAGCTTTGCGCGCAGGCCCAGCCGGTCGAGCACGGGCCGCGGCACCGGGCAGCTCATGCCGTAGGTAAACTGGTAGAAGGCGCCGCCGGGGCGGACATAGCTGAACGCGCCGCTGAGGATCGAGATCACCTTGCGCCTGCTCATGTTGAGCAGCGGCAGGCCGCTCACGACCGCGCCGACAGGGGCGCCGTCATAGAGGTGCTCGGTCGCGAGCCGGCCTGCGTCCATCCACAGCACGCGCGAACCGGGAAAGCGCATCTGCAAGAGCTTCATGAAGTCGGAGCCGTATTCGATCAGCGTGAGATCCTGCGGACGGACGCCGCGTTTGAGCAGCTTGTAGGTGAACGCGCCGGTGCCGGGACCGAGCTCGAGGATCGGCCCCGTCGTTGTACTGATCTCGCGCGTGATGAGATCGGCGAGTGCCGCGCCCGATGGTGCGATCGCGCCGACCCGACGCGGGGACGACATCCAGGACAGAAAGAAGGAAAGAAAATCGTTGGGCATGCGCACTCCGGGATCTTGGTTTGCACCTCATTGGAGGTGCGGCGCATGCAGTGTCGCGGGAGCGCATTGCGACAGCATTGCGCTGTCGGACGCGAAGACCAATTCGATTAGCTCTGTCGCACCTCCGGCAGCGTCATCCTGAAGCAGGCCCCGCCGTCCGGCGCGTCCGTTACCGAGACGTGGCCGCCATGCAGCTGCACGATCTCGCGCACCATGTTGAGGCCGAGGCCGGCACCGCGATCGAGCGGCGTCAGCCGATAGAACGGCTCGAAGATCTGGTCGCGCTGATCGGCGGGAATTCCGACGCCCTCGTCGGTGACCTCGATGCCCGCGGGCCTGCTGGCGCGAATTCCGATCGTGCCGTGGCGCGGGCCGTGCTGGATCGCGTTCTGCACGAGGTTCGTCAGCGCGCGCTCGAGCGCGGCCGCATCGCCCATCGTCTCGACCGGTGTCGCTGGCGCATCGAGCGCAAGTTCGTAGCCAGCCGAGATCGCGAGCGGGGCAAGGTCGGCGGCGACGCCTTGCGCAACGGCGGCAAGATTGACGCGCGTGAACGGATGGCCGCAGCGGTCGAGCCGCTGGATGTCGAGCAATTGCTCGGCAAGCGTCGCCAGCCGCGCGGCGTCCTCCAGCAGGCGGCTCTTGTCGGGCCCGGGGCTGAGCGACTCCAGGCGCGTGTTCAGGATTGCGATTGGCGTGCGCAGCTCATGCGCAGCATCGGCAACGAAGCGCCTGTGTCGGGCATAGCCCTGATCGAGCCGCGCCAGTGCGTCGTTGATCGCGGTCACGAGCGGCATGACCTCAAGCGGAATACGCTCCACCGGCAGCCGTGTGCCGCGCTGGTGGATATCGATGCGCCTGGCCTCGTCCGCCGCGGAATCGAGCCCCCGGAATGCGCGCCGCACGATCATCGGCGTCGCAATGAACGTCGCCGTTCCCATTAGCAGCAGGCCGGGCAAGGCGATTCCGAGGAATGCAAGGGATGTCGTGAACAACGCCTTGGCGCCGGTCAGACGCCCTTGTGTCGCCGTGACGATCTGCACGTTGCCAGCATCGGTGTCGACCCGCTTCAGCCGCGCGGCCGGCTTGCGCGGATCGTCCTCGAACAACTGCCAGCCGAGCCGCGCCTGACTGATCTGGTCGAGGCCGCTGCCGATCGCGGCGAATTCGGCCGGCACGATGCCTTCGCTCAGTGAGCGACCCTGGCGGTCGCGCACCAGGAACCAGAGGTCGGGTGTCTCGTCGCGCAATTGCTGAAGCTCGGCCGTCGGCCGCAGAGTCAATCCGCCCTGCGTGTCGCGCGCGAGCGCGCGCTGAACCACGTCGATGACGCGGTCTTCGTCGCGCTCGGCGAGCACGAAGCCGGAGGCGCACAACGCTCCGACCACGACAGCCACCAGTGCAAGGAGCAGCGCGGCCTGGAGCGAGAGCAGGCGCCAGCTCAGCCGCGAGCGCAGGCAATAGGGATCTTCGTGCGTGCCGATCGTGCTCATGGCAGCTTCTTGAGGAGATAGCCGACGCCGCGAATGCCGTGGATCTCGATGCCCGCATCAGCGTCCGCGAGCTTTCGCCGCAGTCGCGAGACATGCGTATCGAGCGCGTTGGACTGGATCTCGTCGTCGAAATTGTAGACAGCCTCTTCCAGCGCCGAGCGGAGCACGGTCCGGCCCATGCGGCGGATCAGGGCCTCGAGCACCAGCAACTCGCGGCGGGGAAGCTCAAACGACCCGCCGTCGATGCTGGCCTCGCGATGACTGAGGTCGAAGACAAGCCGGCCAGCACGGATGACGTCGGGAGAGAGGCCCGCCGGCCGCCGCAGCACGGCGCGCAACCGCGCGAGCAACTCCTCGACCGCAAATGGTTTTGCCAGATAGTCGTCGGCGCCGCTGTCGAGGCCGGCGATGCGGTCGGCGAGCTCGCCGCGCGCAGTCAACACAATGATCGGCACACCATCGGCGCGCGCGCGGAGCTTTGGGATCAAGGCGAGACCATCGCCGTCCGGCAGCTGACGGTCGAGCAGGACGGCGACATGGACATCGGCCGAAATGGCTTCCTCCGCCTCGGCCAGCGTCGGGGCGTGATCCACCACCATGTCGTAACGCTTTAGCGCCGAGGCCAACGCACAGGCCATTTCGGCTTCATCCTCGACCAGCAAAATACGCATGTGACGGGCACCTGAACCGCAACTGAGCCATTCTAGCGGCCTGATCATTGCGGCAGCATTGCGTGAGTCTGTTGCGCCGGAAGCTCCAGCCATGCGCAGAACGCCACAGAGGCTGCCGTGCGACGCTCAAGACACCGTCCGGGGCAGCCGCTATAACTGCCGCGCCTGTTCAGGGAGGAACAAGAATGATCTACGAAATGCGCGTCTATCGCTGCGTGCCCGGCCGCCTGCCGGCGCTCTTGAAGCGGTTTGAGACCGCCACGCTGAAGATCTGGGAGAAGCACGGCATCAAGCAGGCCGGGTTTTTCACGACGATGATAGGTGAATCCAATCAGGAACTGACCTATTTCCTGGCCTGGGACTCGCTCGCCGAGCGCGAGAAGAAGTGGGGCGCCTTCATGACCGATCCGGACTGGATGAAGGCTCGTGCCGAGAGCGAAGCCGACGGCCAGATCGTCGGCAACATCGTCAGCCAGATCCTGACGCCGACCGCGTTCTCAGCGGTGAAGTAGCGGCCTCTGCTGCAGCGGGGACCTCTGGCGCAACCCTGATATTCTGATGGTCCGGGCCGAATGGGGTTGATCCGACCCCCATGGCGGCTATGGTCGCGCCGAAACGAGGGATTTGCCTTGAGCTCTTCGCATTCAGCGGCGCCGGTCGTCACCGTCGGAAAGGTCAAATTCGGCAATGATCTGCCGATCTCGATCATTGCCGGCCCCTGCCAGCTCGAAAGTCGCCAGCACGCGCTGGAGGTAGCCTCCGCGCTGAAGGAGATCGCCGCGCGGCTGAACATCGGGCTCGTCTACAAGACCTCCTTCGACAAGGCCAACCGCACCAGCGCGTCGGCGGCGCGTGGGCTCGGCCTTGCGCAGTCGCTGCCGATCTTCGCCGAAATCCGCGCCTCGCTCGGCCTGCCTGTCCTGACCGACGTGCATGAGGCCACGCAATGCGCCGAGGTGGCGGAGGCCGTGGACATCCTGCAGATCCCGGCGTTCCTGTGCCGGCAGACCGATCTCCTGCTGGCTGCCGCGGCGACCGGCAAGGTCGTCAACGTCAAGAAGGGTCAGTTCCTCGCGCCGTGGGACATGGCGAACGTCGTCGCCAAGATCACCAGCGCTGACAATCCCAACGTGCTCGTGACCGAGCGTGGGGTGTCGTTCGGCTACAACACGCTGGTCTCCGACATGCGTGCGCTGCCGATCCTTGCGCGCACCACCGGCGCGCCCGTCATCTTCGACGCCACCCATTCGGTGCAGCAGCCGGGCGGGAAGGGGGCCTCGTCGGGTGGTGAGCGGGAGTTCGTGCCGGTGCTGGCACGCGCGGCTGTTGCGGTCGGTGTCGCCGGCGTCTTCATCGAGACCCATCCGGATCCCGACCGGGCGCCGTCCGATGGTCCCAACATGGTGCCGCTGCGCGAGTTCGAAGGGCTCATCGCCCGGCTGATGGCGTTCGACGCGCTGGCAAAGAATCCGCGCTGATGCAGGAGAGCGAGGCGCGGCCGCACGATCACGGCTTGCCGACAGCGCTCTACGTCATCTCAGGGGCGAGCTTTGCCGCAGCGCTGTCGGCGCGCGCGCTCGATCCGGTGCTGCCGCACGTCGCCGAGGATTTTGGCGTTAGCATCGCGACCGCCGCCGGCTTTGCCGCTGTGTTCGCCTTCACCTTCTCGATCATCCAGCCCATCGTCGGCGCCGCCGCCGATCTGTTCGGCAAGACCCGGCTGATGATCGGGTGTCTCGCGCTGCTTGGCCTTGCCAACATCCTGGGCGCGCTCTCGTCCTCGTTCTCGGTCCTGTTCGCGACCCGCATCCTCGCCGGCATCGGCTCCGGCGGCGTGTTTCCGGTGGCGCTCAGCCTGACCAGCGATCTCGTCGGGCCGGAGAAACGCCAGGTCGCGATCAGCCGCACGCTGGCGGGCGCGATGACAGGCAATCTGCTCGGCGCCTCGGCCTCCGGCCTGATCGGCGATTTCCTCGGCTGGCGCGGTGTGCTGGCGGTGCTCGGTGTGCTCGTGATCGTGGCGTCGATCGCGGTTACCGCCGGCTTCCACGGCGCCAAGGTCCAGCCTCCGCCGAAGACCAGCCTGTCGGCGCTCAAGGCCGGCTATCGCACCATCTTCACCAATCCGAACGCCTATGTCTGCTACTCCGCCGTGTTCATCGAAGGCTGCTGCGTGCTCGGCCTGTTTCCCTACATCGCCTCGTTCCTGTTCGAGCTCGGGCAGACCTCGCTGTCGATCGCCGGCATCGTCATCGCGGGCTTTGCGGTCGGCGGGCTGTTCTACACGCTGACGGTGTCGCGTCTGCTGCCGTGGCTGGGTGTGAAGGGCATGATGATCTCGGGCATGACGCTGGTGGCATCGCAGCTCATTGCCGTCGCCTTCGGCCCGCGCTGGGAAGTGCAGGCCCTGAGCCTCATCGTGATGGGATGGGGCTTCTACATCGCCCATGGCTGTCTGCAGGTCTTCGCCAGCGAGCTCTCGGTCGAGGCGCGCGCCACCGCGCTGTCCCTGCATTCATTCTTCTTCTTCATGGGGCAGACCGTGGGACCGCTCGCCTATGGCTTCGGGCTCCAGCACGCCGGCAAGATGCCGACCCTGTTCGCGAGCGCACTGATCATGGTGGTGCTGGGCGTTGTCTGTGCCCGGTTGCTCAAGCAGCGGGCGCCGGCTGACGCGCGGCTCTGACGAAAGAGCGCGGAACCCGACAACTAAATCGGACGGCCCCGGCTTCGGCGTGCTACAGCCGGGGATGACAAAGTTTCTGATCGCCGCGCTGATCGTTATGGGCCCGGCCGCCGCGCAAACGTCCGAAGTGCAGCCCAAGCCCTCCGTGACGGATCGCGAGCAGGTGCAAGCCGACCGTGCGAAGGCGGCTGCCGAGGAAAGGAACGCGCCGACCGCGCGTCCATGGGACAGAGATGCCAGCGGCAAACGTCCCTGGGAAAGGTCATCCGTCACCAAGTAGCGCGCTTCGCTACGCCCGTCGTCTCAGCCCCGCCCGCGATAGGGCGCGACGCCTTGCTCGGGCACCCACAGGCCCCTGGGAACGCGGCCGGTCTGCCAGAACACGTCGATCGGAATGCCGCCGCGCGGATACCAATAGCCGCCGATGCGCAGCCATTTCGGCTTGATCTCGCTCGCGATGCGCTTGCCGATCATCACGGTGCAGTCCTCGTGGAAGGCGCCGTGATTGCGGAAGCTCGCGATGTAGAGTTTCAGGGATTTCGACTCCAGCAGCCACGGTCCCGGCGCGTAGTCGATCATCAGATGCGCGAAATCCGGCTGGCCAGTGACCGGGCAGAGCGAGGTGAATTCCGGCACGGTGAAGCGCACCAGGTAGTCGGTGCCCTTTTGCGGATTGGGCACGCGGTCGAGCTTTGCCCTTTCGGGCGCATCCGGCCATTCCACGGCGTGGCCAAGCTGCAGGGCAGCCGGGTCCAGGCTTGAGTTTTTCGATTTGCTGGGCTTTTTCGACATCAGTCCGCCTCCGAGCGGCCCTCTTACCCAATCATCCGGCAGCCGTCACCCGGCCTTTTCCACGTCGATGCATTGCGGTAGAAGCACCGCCAACTGCCCCCCCTTTGTTTCTCGAAATGAGGCTCTCATGACCGCCATCATCGACATCATCGGCCGCGAAATCCTGGACAGCCGGGGTAATCCTACCGTCGAGGTCGATGTCGTGCTGGAAGATGGCGCGCTCGGTCGCGCCGCGGTGCCGTCTGGCGCGTCGACGGGTGCCCATGAAGCCGTGGAACTGCGCGACGGCGACAAGGCCCGCTACCTCGGCAAGGGCGTCACCAAGGCGGTCGGCGCCGTCAATGGCGAGATCTTCGAGGCCCTGAGCGGCCTCGATGTCGAGCAGCAGGCTCAGATCGACCAGATCATGATCGACCTCGACGGCACGGCGAACAAGAGCCGCCTCGGCGCCAACGCCATCCTCGGCGTCTCGCTCGCCTGCGCCAAGGCGGCCGCTAACTCGCTCGACATGCCGCTCTACCGCTACGTCGGCGGCACCTCGGCGCGCCTTTTGCCGGTGCCGATGATGAACATCATCAACGGCGGCGTGCATGCCGACAACCCGATCGACTTCCAGGAATTCATGATCCTGCCGGTCGGCGCCTCGTCCTTTGCCGAGGGCCTGCGCTACGGCGCGGAAGTCTTCCACACGCTGAAGTCCGAGCTGAAGAAGGCCGGCCACAACACCAATGTCGGCGACGAGGGCGGCTTCGCTCCGAACCTGCCGTCGGCCGACGCCGCGCTGGAGTTCGTCATGAACGCGATCGGCAAGGCCGGCTTCAAGGCGGGCAGCGATATCGTGCTCGGCCTCGACTGCGCCTCGACCGAGTTCTTCAAGGACGGCAAATACGTCTATGAGGGCGAGGGCAAGACCCGCTCGATCTCCGAGCAGGCCAAGTACCTCGGCGACCTCGTCTCGCGCTATCCGATCGTCACCATCGAGGACGGCATGTCGGAAGACGACATGGACGGCTGGAAGGAGCTCACCGACCTCATCGGCAAGAAGTGCCAGCTGGTCGGCGACGACCTTTTCGTCACCAACGTCAAGCGCCTCGCCGACGGCATCAAGACCGGCCGCGCCAACTCGATCCTGATCAAGGTCAACCAGATCGGCACGCTGACCGAGACGCTCGCCGCCGTCGAGATGGCGCACAAGGCCGGCTACACCTCGGTGATGTCGCACCGTTCGGGCGAGACCGAGGATTCCACCATCGCCGACCTCGCGGTTGCCACCAACTGCGGTCAGATCAAGACCGGCTCCCTTGCGCGCTCCGATCGCACCGCCAAATACAACCAGCTCCTGCGCATCGAGCAGCAGCTCGGCAAGCAGGCGTTGTACGGCGGCAAGGCGGCACTGAAGGCGCTGGCATAGGCCAGCGTCATCGCGCGAGCCGCGAAAAACCAAGACAGGGGAGGATCGACATGAGCGACGGCACATCCGGACTGCAACTGCGTTCGCTGCTCAAGAACAGCGGCGAGCTGGAAGTGTCCCTCGTGGAGATCCCGACGCCGGAGCCGGCCGACGACGAGGTCGTGGTTCGCGTCGAGGCGACGCCGATCAACCCGTCCGACCTCGGGCTCCTGATCGGGCCGGCCGACATGTCGGCCGCCAAGGCCTCCGGCACCAAGGAGCGGCCAGTCATCACCGCGACGATGCCGGAGGCGGCGATGCGGATGATGGGCGCCCGGCTCGATCAATCGCTGCCGGTCGGCAACGAGGGCGCCGGCACGGTGATCCGGACCGGCTCGTCGGATGCGGCGAAGGCGCTGATGGGCAAGATCGTGTCGATGATCGGCGGCGCGATGTACACGCAGTACCGCGTGCTGAAGGTCCGCGACGTGATGGAACTGCCGGCGGGTACCACGGCCGCGGACGGTGCGTCCTGGTTCGTCAATCCGCTGACCGCGCTCGGCATGACCGAGACGATGCGGCGGGAGGGCCACAAGGCGCTGGTGCACACCGCGGCTGCGTCCAATCTCGGCCAGATGCTCAACAAGATCTGCATCAAGGACGGCATCGGCCTCGTCAACATCGTCAGGAGCAAGGAGCAGGCCGACATCCTGCACAAGATCGGCGCCAAATATGTCGTCGATTCCAGCGCGCCCAGCTTTACGGACGATCTCACCAACGTGCTGGTCGAGACCGGCGCTACGATCGCGTTCGATGCGATCGGCGGCGGCAAGCTGGCGAGCCAGATTCTGACCGCGATGGAAGTCGCGGCCAACAAGACCGCGAAGGAATACAGCCGCTACGGCTCCAACGTGTACAAGCAGATCTACATCTACGGCAGCCTCGACAATCGTCCGACCGAATTGAGCCGGTCGTTCGGTCTGACCTGGGGCGTCGGCGGATGGCTGCTGACGCCGTTCCTCCAGAAGATCGGTCCGGCCGAGATCGGTCGCCTGCGCCAGCGCGTCGCGTCCGAGCTCAAGACCACTTTCGCCAGCCACTACACCAAGGTGGTGTCGCTGACCGAGGTGCTCGATCCCGCCAACATCGCGGTGTACGCCAAACGCGCCACCGGCGAAAAATTCCTCATCAACCCAAATAAATAATCGCGATCTGCGACGGCAGGTCACCGCAGGAAGGTCTTGCCTTCTGAGCCCAGCGGCGGATTATTCCGCCGCCATTGAATGCGGAAAACCGCAAGGGCTCAGAAGGGGACATCTCCATGACCGATCTCAATCGCCGTCATCTGCTCGCTGGCGCTGCCGCCCTCGGTGCGGCCGCCGCGACCGGGCTTCGCCCGACCATGACCCATGCCGCCGTGCCGCCAGCCGGGACACAGGCGCCGGGCTTCTATCGCTACAAGGTCGGCAGCTACGAGTGCACCTCGATCAACGACGGTGCGCGCACTTTCCCGATGCCGGACAAGTTCGTCGCCAACAAGCCGAAGGAAGAGGCGCTGGCCGCGGGTGAGGCGGCCTACATGCCGAAGGGCATGGTCACGGTGCCGTTCAACCCGCAGCTCATCAACACCGGCTCCAAGCTGGTCCTGATCGACACCGGCAACGGCATTGCGAATTTCGAGGCGAGCAAGGGCGCGGTCGGCCGTACGCTGCAGAACCTCCAGGCCGCGGGCGTCGAGGCGAAGAACATCGACGTGGTGCTGCTGTCGCATCTGCATCCCGATCACACCAACGGCATTCGCCTCGCCGACGGCGCGCTCGCATTCCCCAATGCCGAGATCATGGTGCCGGGCAAGGACTGGGAATTCTGGACCAGCGAGGACAACGCCGCCAAGGCCGAGTCCAACCCGATGATGAAGAACTACTTCGCCAACGTGAAGAAGACCTTCGCCGGCCTCGAGTCCAAGGTCACCAAATACGAGTGGGGCAAGGAGGTCGCGCCGGGCATCACCTCGATCGCAACGCCGGGCCATACGCCGGGCCACACCTCGTTCGCGGTCGCATCTGGCGATGCCAAGGTGCTGATCCAGTCCGACGTCACCAACATTCCGGAATTCTTCCTGCGCAATCCCGATTGGCACGTGATGTTCGACAATGATGCCGCGCTGGCGCAGGAGACGCGCCACAAATTCTACGACATGGCAGCGGCCGAGAAGGCGACGGTGATCGGCTTCCACTTCACCTTCCCGTCGGTCGGCCATGTCGAGAAGGACGGCGCCAAATACCGCCTGATTCCGTCGGCGTGGAATCCGACGATCTGAAGGGGAACCAGTACGAGAAACGTCAGGCCGCCTTCGGGCGGCCTGATTGTCTTGGGCGACCATCCCCTTTCGCGAAACGCTGGGTTTCCAAATCGGGTCGGTTCATGCACTTGCATCCATTGCCCGGGATCGCTTAAGTGCCGCCGGCACTTCCCCTCAAGGTTCAAGGACACCTCATGGCCTATAACATCGTCACGATCGCCGGCAGCCTGCGCAAGGAGAGCTTTTCGCTGAAGATCGCCAATGCGCTGGCCAAGCTCGCGCCTGATACCCTCAAGCTCGAGGTCATCACGCCCGCAGGCATCTCGTTCTTCAACCAGGACCTCGAGGGCGCGCCGCCGGCGGACTGGCTGGCCTTTCGCGACAAGCTCCAGAAGTCGAACGGCGTCCTGTTCATCACCCCCGAATACAACCGCTCGATCCCGGGCGTCCTCAAGAACGCCATCGACGTCGCCTCGCGCCCCTATGGCAAGAGCTCGCTGCTCGGCAAGCCGGTCGGCATCATCTCGAACTCGCCGGGCCCGCTCGGCGGCGTCAGCGCGGCCAAGCATCTGCAGAACATCCTGCCGGGCATTTCCGGCTCGCTGCTCCAGCAGCCGGAAATCTACCTCAACGCCGTCGGCGATGCCTTCGATGCGAACGGAGAACTGACCAAGGACTCCCTGAAGACCGTGCTGCAGCAGTACATCGACGCCTTCGCCGCCCACGTGGCGAAGCACCAGGGCTGAGCCCGCACTCTCTCCGTCATGGCCGGGCTCGTCCCGGCCATCCACGTTCTTGCTTTGCCGCGATGAAGAACGTGGATGCCCGGGGTAAGCCTGGGCATGACGACGGGTTGTCGGGGGCGATTAGCACTCCCTTAACCAACCTGTCCCATCTTCCCAGGATGGTCTCCCGCGCGCGCCTGAAATCGATCCTGACCGGTCTTGCCCTCTATGCGATGGCGGCCGCCATCGTCGGCTATTTCGGCGTCAACGCCTATACCGGCAAATACGGCCTCAACGCCCGCCAGGAACTCGACCAGGAGATCATCGCGCTGACCAGCGAACTGGCCCAGCTCAAGCGTGAGCGGGCCAGGAGCGAGCAGCGGGTGTCGCTGCTGCGCTCCGAGCGGATCGACCCCGACATGCTGGACGAGCGGGCGCGCTTTCAGCTCGACTACGTCAATCCGCGCGATCTCGTGCGGATGATCCCGGCGAAGTAGCGCGTTTCGCAAGCTTCGAAACCAACGGCGAAAGCCGCTCCTGAAATCCGACTCCTCCTTCGAAGGTCGTAATTTCGGAACTGTAAGTTGCCTTGACGGCAGCCCGGCGGCGGGCCCATGGCTTCTGCGACGCTCACTGAAGTTGACGAAGATCAAACAGGCGGCGCGGGCACGTCATAGTCTGTCATCCGGAGGAAACTGTGATGAATGGGTCAATGCCCCGGCATCACGCGGCCCGTGTCGAGGCCGCCATTGCGTCAGGCCAGGCGGCTCGGTCCGCGCTCGTGGCCTCATGGCGCCGTTCCTCCAGATTGCATCATCTCGATCCCGGCGGCCGCACTTCGCCGATGCGGCTGACCGAAGCCGAGTTGCACCAGGCGCGTGAGCGCGTCGCGGCGCTGCTGGCCGCCGCGCAGGGCGCGATGGACCGGCTCTATCAGGCCGTCGGCGCGAGCGGCTGCTGCGTGCTGCTCGCCGATGGCGAGGGCGTGCCGGTCGATCGCCGCGGCACGGTGGCGGACGACGCGACCTTTCAATCCTGGGGCCTGTGGACCGGTGCGCTCTGGAGCGAGGAGCACGAAGGCACCAACGGCATCGGCACTTGTCTGGTCGAGCAGCGTCCGCTGACGATCGACCGCGACCAGCATTTCTTCACCCGCAACACGCTTCTGAGCTGCACCGCCGTTCCGATCTACGATCATGAGGCGGGGCTCGCGGGCGTACTCGACGTGTCCTCCTGCCGCGCCGACCGGACCGATGCATTTTCCAGCCTGATCGCGCTGGTGGCAGGCGAGGCGGCCAGGCGCATCGAGGCTGATCTGTTCCGCAGGGCCTTCGCCCACGCCCGCATCGTGCTGACGCAAGCCGCGGACGGCCAATGCGGAGGCCTCGTTGCGGTCGACGCGGACGATCTCGTGATCGGCGCGACCCGCTCCGCACGCGCAGCGCTTGGTATCGCTCCG
>NZ_JXDL01000001.1:962354-982791 GCF_001590795.1 Bradyrhizobium sp. AT1 | reverse complement strand
AGCCCGACTCAAACTCCGATCTCGTGCCCCGGACGCAGCGCACCGCGTCGCCCTTGCGACGTGGTGCGCTGCTGAGCCGGGGCCCATCCCTCGACATTCTCCCGCCGCCTTCTGGGTCCCGGCTCTGCGCAGCAACGCGAAGAGCGTTGCAGCGCGTCCGGGACACGAGAGTGACTCGCCCCCGACCTGTCGCAGAACTGCGACAGGTAGCCGCCGCCATCGCGTCCCCCCGGGCTGACAGGAAACGCCTCCCGCATCATCGTCCGCGCAAGTCGCGAGCCACGCGACGAATTGCGCAAACAGCAACACCGGGAGTGATCAATGAACAAGGTGGAATTCCTCAATCTCACGAAGAATCCCTTCGCCGCGAGCTACGACAATTTCATCGGCGGCAAATGGGCGGCCCCGCGTTCCGGCAAGTACTTCGACAACGTCTCGCCGGTCACCGGCCAGGTCGTCTGCAAGATCGCGCGCTCCGACGCGCAAGACGTCGAGGCCGCGCTCGATGCGGCGCATGCTGCCAAGGACAGCTGGGGACGGACCAGCGTCGTGGAACGCGCGATCATCCTCAACAGGATCGCCGATCGCATGGAAGAGAACCTGGAGCGGCTCGCGATCGCCGAAACCTGGGACAACGGCAAACCGATCCGTGAGACCCGCGCTGCGGACCTGCCGCTGGCGATCGACCACTTCCGCTATTTCGCCGGCGTGGTGCGCGGCCAGGAGGGCACGATCGGCGAGATCGATGATGACACCGTCGCCTACCACTTCCACGAGCCGCTCGGCGTCGTCGGCCAGATCATCCCCTGGAACTTCCCGCTGCTGATGGCCTGCTGGAAACTCGCGCCTGCGCTCGCCGCCGGCAATTGCGTGGTGCTCAAGCCGGCCGAGCAGACCCCGGCCTCGATCCTGGTCTGGGCCGATATCATCGGCGACCTTCTGCCGCCCGGCGTCCTCAACATCGTCAACGGCTTCGGCCTCGAAGCCGGCAAGCCGCTGGCATCCAGCCCGCGCATCGCCAAGATCGCCTTCACCGGCGAGACCACGACGGGCCGGCTGATCATGCAATATGCCAGCCAGAACCTCATCCCCGTCACGCTCGAGCTCGGCGGCAAGTCGCCGAACATCTTCTTCAAGGACGTGATGGCCGAGGATGATGATTTCTTCGACAAGGCGATCGAAGGCTTCGTGATGTTCGCGCTCAACCAGGGCGAGGTCTGCACCTGTCCGAGCCGGGCGCTGATCCATGAGTCGATCTACGAGCGTTTCATGGAGCGGGCGCTCAAGCGCGTTGCCGCCATCATCCAGGGCGACCCGCGCGATGCCGCGACCATGATCGGCGCGCAGGCCTCCGGCGAGCAGTTGGAGAAGATCCTTTCCTACATCGACATCGGCAAGCAAGAAGGTGCCACGGTCCTGGCCGGCGGCGCGCGTGCGATGCTGTCCGGCGACCTCGGCGGCGGTTTCTACGTTCAGCCCACGGTGTTCCACGGTCACAACAAGATGCGGATCTTCCAGGAGGAGATCTTCGGACCCGTCGTGTCGGTCACGACCTTCAAGACCGATGAAGAGGCGCTGTCGATCGCCAACGACACGCTCTACGGCCTCGGGGCCGGCATCTGGAGCCGCGACGCCAACCGCTGCTACCGCTTCGGCCGCGCCATCCAGGCGGGCCGGGTCTGGACCAATTGCTACCACGCCTATCCCGCGCACGCAGCGTTCGGCGGCTACAAGCAGTCGGGCATCGGGCGCGAGACCCACAAGATGATGCTCGACCACTATCAGCAGACCAAGAACCTCCTGGTCAGCTATAGCCCGAAGAAGCTTGGCTTCTTCTGACCGGTTAGCAGGGCGGCGCAGTCCATTCTCCCATTGCGCCGCCTTGCGTACTGACGGGGCACGGCTCATGCACGACAAGGTCAGCGCCACGGACGCAGCACTCGAGCTCCTGGCCGAGATCTGTGCGGATCACGGCCCCGTCCTATTTCATCAGTCCGGCGGCTGCTGCGACGGCTCGTCGCCAATGTGCTATCCGGCCGGCGAGTTCGTCATCGGCGAGAACGACGTCCTGCTGGGCCATATCGGCGGCATGCCGTTCTATATCAGCGGCCGGCAATTCGAAGCCTGGAAGCACACGGACCTCATCATTGATGTCGGCGCCGGGAGCGGCGGAATGTTCTCATTGGACAACGGACGGGAGAGGAGGTTCTTGACCCGGTCCCGAATCTGTTCGCGCGGCGGCGACGCGTAGATTTGTTGCCCGATCGGCGCCAAAGATTTTGCAATATTTCGACCACGTTGCACTGCGGCATAATGAAAGTCGTGCCATGTCGCCGCGGTGCTTTCCAATGGTGTTTGACTTGGGTTAGAGAGGACGAAAGTTTTCTCTGACCCGGAATTCCTATGGCCGCACCCAAGAAAGCCGCCGCAACCACTCCACAGGACAAACCCGACGGCGGTTCGCCCCCGGAATTCACCAGGGAGCAGGAGCTCAAGGCGCTCCGCGACATGCTCCTGATCCGGCGGTTCGAGGAAAAGGCCGGCCAGCTCTACGGCATGGGCGCGATCGGCGGCTTCTGCCACCTCTATATCGGCCAGGAGGCCGTGGTGGTCGGCATGCAGATGGCCCTGAAACAGGGCGATCAGGTCATCACCGGCTATCGCGATCACGGCCATATGCTTGCCACCGGCATGGACGCCAACGGCGTCATGGCCGAGCTCACGGGCCGCCGCGGCGGCTATTCCAAGGGCAAGGGCGGCTCCATGCACATGTTCAGCAAGGAGAAGCACTTTTACGGCGGCCACGGCATCGTCGGCGCCCAGGTCTCGCTCGGCACCGGTCTCGCCTTCGCCAACACCTATCGCGGCAACGACAATGTCAGCGTCACTTATTTCGGCGACGGTGCGGCCAACCAGGGCCAGGTCTATGAGAGCTTCAACATGGCGGAGCTCTGGAAGCTGCCGGTGATCTACGTCATCGAGAACAACCGTTACGCCATGGGCACCGCGGTCTCGCGGGCCTCGGCCCAGCAGGACTTCTCCAAGCGCGGCGTGTCCTTCAACATCCCCGGCAAGCAGGTCGACGGCATGGACGTCCGCGCCGTCAAGGCCGCCGGCGACGAGGCCGCCGCCTGGTGCCGCGCCGGCAAGGGCCCCTACATCCTGGAGATGCAGACCTACCGCTATCGCGGCCACTCGATGTCCGACCCGGCAAAATATCGCACACGCGAGGAGGTCGAGAAGGTCCGTCACGACCAGGACCCGATCGAGCAGGTGCGCAACCGCCTCCTGGCCGCGAAGGTCAGCGAGGCCGATCTCAAGGCGATCGACGCCGAGGTGCGCGACATCGTCAACGCGTCCGCCGATTTCGCCCAGCATGATCCCGAGCCGGATGCCGCCGAGCTCTGGACCGACGTCTACCGCTGAACGCGCGCTAGCTTTCTTTTGGAGTCGATATGCCAATTCAAGTGCTGATGCCCGCGTTGTCGCCCACGATGGAAAAGGGCAACCTCGCCAAATGGCTGAAGAAAGAGGGCGAGACGATCAAGTCCGGTGACGTCATCGCCGAGATCGAGACCGATAAGGCGACCATGGAGGTCGAGGCGACCGACGAGGGGACGCTCGGCAAGATCCTGATCCCTGAGGGCACCGCCGACGTCGCGGTGAACACGCCGATCGCGACCATTTTGGCGGACGGCGAGAGCGCGGCCGATCTTGCGAAGGCGCCCGCGCAGGCTGCGAAGGCGGCCGAGTCTGCGCCGCCCGCTGCCGCAAAGGCGGAAGCGCCCGCACCCAAGGCGGCGCCGGCGCCGCAGGCCGTCGCCGAGCCCGATCCGGAGGTGCCCGCGGGCACCGAGATGGTGACGCAGACCATCCGCGAAGCCTTGCGCGACGCCATGGCCGAAGAGATGCGCCGCGATCCTGATGTCTTCGTGATGGGCGAAGAGGTCGCCGAGTATCAGGGCGCCTACAAGGTCACCCAGGGCTTGCTCCAGGAGTTCGGCGCCAAGCGCGTCATCGACACTCCGATCACCGAGCACGGCTTTGCCGGCGTCGGCGTCGGCGCCGCCATGACCGGCCTCAAGCCGATCGTAGAGTTCATGACCTTCAACTTCGCCATGCAGGCGATCGACCAGATCATCAACTCCGCGGCCAAGACGCTCTACATGTCCGGCGGTCAGATGGGCTGCTCGATCGTATTCCGCGGGCCGAACGGCGCCGCCGCCCGCGTCGCCGCCCAGCACAGCCAGGATTACTCGGCCTGGTACTCCAACGTCCCCGGCCTCAAGGTCGTCGCGCCGTTCTCGGCCGCCGACTACAAGGGCCTGCTCAAGGCCGCGATCCGCGATCCCAATCCGGTGATCTTCCTCGAGAACGAGGTGCTCTACGGCCACACCGGCGAAGTGCCGAAGATGGATGATTTCATCATCCCGATCGGTAAGGCGCGCATCGTCCGCTCCGGCAGCCACGTCACCATCATCTCCTGGTCGAACGGCATGACCTATGCGCTGAAGGCCGCCGACGAGCTCGCCAAGGAGGGCATCGAGGCCGAGGTGATCGATCTGCGCACGCTGCGTCCCATGGACACCGAGACCATCATCAACTCGGTCAAGAAGACGGGACGCGCCGTCACGGTGGAAGAGGGCTGGGCCCAGAGCGGCGTCGGCGCCGAGATCGCCGCGCGCATCATGGAGAACGCCTTCGACTATCTCGACGCGCCGGTCGCGCGCGTCTCCGGCAAGGACGTGCCGATGCCCTATGCCGCCAATCTGGAGAAGCTCGCGCTGCCGTCGGCGGCTGAAGTGGTCGAGGCCGCCAAAGCCGTCTGCTACAGGTAGAATTTGGCGCACCCCATGTACAAGCTGACCTGGCATATCTACTGGCGCTGGATATTGGCAGCTCTGGCTTTTACAGTTCTCATTCCGCTTGCGATTATGGTGGTTGAGGCTCCGTTGATGCTTCTGGTGGCGATCATATCGCGCATGCTGGGCTATCCGGAATTTGCGGCGACGGCCACGGGCGTCATCAACGCGATGATCTTCCAGCCGGTGGTTCTTGTACCAGTGTTCTTCGCGGTTGGATTCCTGACACTTCGGTCCATGCTGAAACGAGCAATAGGAGTGAAGTTCGACGGGAAGATTCTTGTTCTTCAAGAAGCATCGAGTTCATTGCAATGAGCGGCCCGAAGGAGCAGCCACTGCCGCCCGACGTCATGACCCGCGACGACGCGGTCGAGATCCTGCGCGTCTTCGTGCTGGACGGCGGGCTGTCGATGGCGTTCCAGCGGGCCTTCGAGGAGCCCGACATGTGGGGCTTGCTGCTGGTCGATCTCGCCCGCCACGCCGCGCGCGCCTATGCACGCGAGAGCGAATACACCGAAGAGGACGCCCTCAACCGGATCCTGGAGATGTTCCAGGCCGAGATCGAGCGTCCGACCGACACCGGCACCACGACGCCGCGCGGCAAGGGACACTGACCGTGGCCATCGAAGCTCACCATTACGATTTCATGCTGGAGGCGATCCGCGAGGCCGAGGCTTCGATCGCGCAGGGCGGCTTGCCGATCGGCGCCGTGCTGACGCGCGGAGACAAGATCATCGCGCGCGGCCACAACAACCGTGTGCAGGAGAACAATCCGATCCTGCATGGCGAGATGAGCTGCCTGCGCGAAGCCGGCGCGATCTCGTTCCACGACACCGTGATGTACACGACGCTGTCGCCATGCTCGATGTGCGCGGGCGCGCTCGGGCTGTTCAAGGTGAAGCTGGTGGTGATCGGCGAGTCCGTCACGTTCGAGGGATCCAAGGACATCCTCGACAAGTTCGGCATCCCCTGGATCGATCTTGCCGACGCCCGTTCCATCACCATGATGAAGAATTGGCGTTCCGTCCCTGCCAATGAGCGCCTCTGGCAAGGCGACATCGGCAACTAAACCTGGTCTGTTCGTCTCCGCTGTCGGAGGCGATTTTTGCAAAGTTCTTCTTGAGGTCAGCATGCCCATCAACATCCTGATGCCCGCTCTTTCGCCGACGATGGAGAAGGGCAACCTCGCCAAGTGGCTGAAGAAGGAAGGCGACAAGGTCAAATCCGGCGACGTCATCGCCGAGATCGAGACCGACAAGGCGACCATGGAGGTCGAGGCCATCGACGAGGGCACGATCGCCAAGATCCTGGTGCCCGAGGGTACCCAGGACGTCCCGGTCAACGACGTGATCGCCGTGCTCGCCGGCGAAGGCGAGGACGTCAAGGCCGCCGGCAGCGCCAAGCCCAGCGCGTCTGCCGCGCCGCCGAAAGCGGAGAAGCCCGCTGAAGCGGCGGCTGCTGCAGCGGCTCCCGCGCCCGCGGCGCCTAAGTCTGCACCGCCGCCCGCCGCCGCACCTGCGCAGCAGGCTGCCGCTCCGGCCGCGCAGAGCAACGGCCATGCCGGCCGCGTCTTCTCGTCGCCCCTGGCTCGGCGTCTCGCCAAGGAGGCCGGCATCGATGTCGGCATGGTCACCGGCACCGGCCCGCACGGCCGCGTGGTCGCGCGCGACGTTGAGCAGGCCAAGTCCGGCAAGGGCCTCAAGGCGCCCGCCGCAGCGCCGTCCGGCGGTGCGCCGTCGAGCGCGCCCACCATGTCGGACAAGCAGATCCTGTCGCTGTTCGAGCCGGGCTCCTACGAGATCGTGCCGCATGACGGCATGCGCCGCACGATTGCCCAACGTTTGACCGCCTCGATCCAGAACGTCCCGCACTTCTATCTGACGATCGACTGCGACATCGGCAAGCTGCTCGCTGCCCGCGAGGAGATCAACGCCGCAGCTCCGAAGGACAAGGAGAAGAAGCCGCTCTACAAGATCTCGGTCAACGACTTCGTCATCAAGGCGATGGCGGTGGCGCTGCAGAAGATCCCGAACTGCAACGTCAGCTGGACCGAGAGCGGCATGGTCAAGCACCACCATTCCGACGTCGGCGTCGCCGTGGCGATGCCCGGCG
Source organism: Bradyrhizobium sp. AT1 (assembly GCF_001590795.1). GTDB lineage: Bacteria > Pseudomonadota > Alphaproteobacteria > Rhizobiales > Xanthobacteraceae > Bradyrhizobium. Next base: position 975,817 of record NZ_JXDL01000001.1, on the reverse strand, counting down.
GCCTGATCACGCCGATCATCCGCAAGGCCGAGACCAAGACGCTCTCCACCATCTCCAACGAGATGAAGGATTTTGCCGCGCGCGCGCGCTCGCGCAAGCTGAAGCCCGAGGAATACCAGGGCGGCACCACGGCAGTCTCCAACCTCGGCATGTACGGCATCAGCCACTTCACCGCCGTGATCAACCCGCCGCATGCGACCATCCTCGCGGTCGGAACCAGCGAGGAGCGGCCCGTCGTGCGGAACGGCGAGATCGAGATCGCGCACATGATGAGCGTGACTCTGTCCTGCGATCACCGCGCCATCGACGGCGCGCTCGGCGCCGAGCTGATCGGCGCGTTCAAGCAGCTGATCGAAAACCCCGTCATGATGATGGTGTGACGCGGCGACTGAGGGGGCAATCTTGCATGTCCGGACCCGCTGGCCATGGATGTCACTGCTGCTCGGAGCCGTCGTCGCGCTCAACCCGATCGGGCTCGATTTTCTGCACTCTGCGTTCTTTGCCGGTGAGCAGCTGGCACGGAACATCGCCCAGCCCATCGCGCTCATCGCTCTGGCCCTGATGGCCGTGGTGGTGATGCTCGAATGGCTGGTGAGGTCTTTTCTGGTCAAGCGCCGCGTCCGCGGCGCCTCTTGAGTTGAACGGGAGCCGCCATGGCCGATACATCCTTCGACATCATCATCATCGGCTCCGGTCCCGGCGGCTATGTCACCGCGATCCGCGCCGCTCAGCTCGGCTTCAAGGTCGCGATCGTCGAAAAGTCCTATCTCGGCGGCATCTGCCTGAACTGGGGCTGCATCCCGACCAAGGCGCTGCTGCGTTCGGCCGAGATCTACCATTACATGCAGCACGCCAAGGATTATGGCCTCTCGGCGGAGAAGGTCTCGTTCGATCCGAAGGCGGTGGTGCAGCGCTCGCGCGGCGTCTCGAAGCGGCTCAATGACGGCGTCGGCTTCCTGATGAAGAAGAACAAGGTCAGCGTGATCTGGGGCAAGGCGACGATCGATGCGCCCGGCAAGATCACGGTGAGCAAGTCCGACGTCGAGTCGCCGAAGGGCGCGCTGGGCGAGGGGACCTATCAGGCCAAACACATCATCGTCGCGACCGGTGCGCGGCCGCGCGTGCTGCCGGGGCTCGAGCCCGACAAGAAGCTGGTCTGGACTTATTTCGAGGCGATGGTGCCGGAGCGGATGCCGAAGTCGCTGCTGGTGGTCGGCTCCGGCGCGATCGGCATCGAGTTCGCCTCCTTCTTCCACACCATGGGAAGCGACGTCACCGTGGTCGAGGTGCTGCCGCAGATCCTGCCCGTCGAGGACGCCGAGATTGCGGGCCTTGCGCGCAAGCGCCTGGAGAAGCAGGGCATCAAGATCATGTCCTCGACCAAGGTCACGAAGCTGGAGAAGAAGGCCGACAGCGTCCTCGCCACCATCGACGACGGCAAGGGCAAGCCTGTCACATCAGAGTTCGAGCGTGTGATCTCGGCGGTCGGCGTCGTCGGCAACATCGAGAATCTCGGCCTCGAAAAGCTCGGCGTCAAAACCGACCGCGGCTGCATCGTGATCGACGGCTATGGCAAGACCAACGTCCCCGGCATCTACGCCATCGGCGACGTCGCGGGACCGCCGATGCTCGCGCACAAGGCCGAGCATGAAGGCGTGATCTGCGTCGAGGCGATCAAGGGCCTGCATCCGCACCCCATGGACAAGAACCTGATCCCGGGCTGCACCTATTGCCATCCGCAGGTCGCATCCGTCGGTCTGACCGAAGCCAAGGCCAAGGAGAATGGCCGCGAGATCCGCGTCGGCCGCTTCCCCTTCGTCGGCAACGGCAAGGCCATCGCCCTCGGCGAGGACCAGGGCCTGGTCAAGGTGATCTTCGACAAGAAGACCGGCCAGCTGTTAGGGGCCCACATGGTCGGCGCCGAGGTCACCGAGCTGATCCAGGGCTACGTCGTCGCGATGAACCTCGAGACGACCGAGGAAGAGCTGATGCACACGGTCTTCCCGCATCCGACGCTGTCGGAGATGATGAAGGAAGCGGTGCTGGACGCATATGGAAGGGTTTTGAACATCTGACCAGTGAGCCGACCGGCGATCGGATCCGTCATCCTGAGGTGCGAGCACAGCGAGCCTCGAAGGATGCACGGTCCCGCTGCAGCAGCCGGGCTCGTCGCCCTTCGAGGCCTTCGCTTCGCTCCGGCGCCTCAGGGTGACGGGACCATAAACCGAACACAGAACAACAAGAGGGAATGAACCCATGCACGACAACGACAATCTCACCATCGAACGCCCGACCTTTGTCACCCATCTCGAATGCGCGATGGAGGGCGATCATTACGCCGCCGACCAGGTCCACAATCTCTCCAAGGCCGGCAAGCCGCTCTTGGTGCGCTACGACCTCGCTGGCGTGAAGAAGGCGCTGACCAAGGATGCGCTCGCCCAACGCCCCGCCGACATGTGGCGCTATCGCGAGCTGCTGCCGGTGCGCAAATGCCAGGACATCGTCTCGCTCGGCGAAGTCACGACGCCGCTGGTCCGGCTGCCGAAGCTCGGGAAGAAGCTCGGCGGCGGCGAGATCATCGTGAAAGACGAGGGACGGCTGCCGACCGGCTCGTTCAAGGCGCGCGGCCTCGTGATGGCGGTGTCGATGGGCAAGGCGCTCGGCATCAAGCACATGGCGATGCCGACCAACGGCAATGCCGGCGCGGCGCTCGCGGCCTATGCGACGTCCTGCGGCATCAAGACGACGATCTTCTGCCCGGCCGACACGCCGGAGGTGAACGTCAGCGAGATCGAGCTGCAGGGCGCGACGGTCTACCGCGTCAACGGCTATATCGACGATTGCGGCAAGATCGTCGGCGAGGGCAAGGCTAAGGTCGGCTGGTTCGACACCTCGACGCTGAAGGAGCCGTACCGCATCGAGGGCAAGAAGACGATGGGCCTCGAGCTCGCCGAGCAACTCGGCTGGGACGTGCCCGACGTGATCTTCTATCCGACCGGCGGCGGCACCGGCCTGATCGGCATGTGGAAGGCGTTCGACGAGCTCGAGAAGATCGGCTTCATCGGCTCCAAGCGCCCGCGCATGGTCGCGGTGCAGGCTTCCGGCTGCGCGCCGATGGTGCGCGCCTACGAGGCCGGCACCGAGCACGCAACGCGCTGGGAGGACGCCCACACCATCGCCTCGGGCATTCGTGTGCCGCAGGCGATCGGCGATTTCCTGATCCTGCGCGCGGTGCGCGAGAGCAAGGGGTTTGCCATCGCGGTGGACGACGACAAGATCTCGGCGGCCCTGAACGAGGTCGCGCGCGAGGAGGGGCTGTTGCTGTGCCCCGAGGGCGCCGCGACCTACGCCGCCTACAAGGAGAGCCTTGCCGACGGCCGCGTCTCGAAGAGCGATCGCGTCATGCTGTTCAACTGCGCCACCGGCCTGAAATACCCGCTGCCGCCGGTCACCCGCACGCTCGATCGCCACAAGCCGATCGACTATTCACAATTCTAGCGCGGCACTACGCCACGAATGATCCCTCTTCCCGTACGCGGGAAGAGCAAAAACAATATCGACATCGCTGGGGAGAAGACAATGACGAAGGCCGTCTGGGCTGCGCTGTTTGCTGTTCTCGCTGTTGCAGGCGCCGCGCGCGCCGATGACTATCCCTCCCATCCCATCACCATCATCGTGCCGTTTGCGGCCGGCGGTCCGTCGGACGCGATGGCGCGCGTGCTCGCCGATCGGATGCGCACCTCGCTTGGCCAGGCCGTCGTGATCGAGAACGTCACCGGCGCGGGCGGCTCGATCGGCGTCGGCCGCGCCGTGCAATCGCCGCCGGACGGCTACACCATCTCCTTCGGCCATCTCGGCACCCACGTCGCCAATGGCGCCGTCTACAAGCTCAAATACGACCTCGTCGCCGATCTCGAGCCGGTGGTGCTGCTGCCGAGCAATCCGATGATCATCGTCAGCAAGACCGCGGTGCCCGCGACCTCGCTGAAGGAGCTTCTGGAGTGGTTGAAGTCGCGGCCGTCGCCGCCGACGGCCGGCACCGCCGGCGCCGGCTCCGGCAGCCACATCGCCGGCGTCTATTTCGAGAGCGTCTCCGGCATCAAGCTGCAATACGTGCCCTATCGCGGCACCGCGCCTGCGCTGAACGATCTCATCGCCGGCCAGATCGACGTCATCGTCGACCAGACCTCCAACTCCATCAACCAGGTCCGCGCCGGCACCATCCGCGCCTATGCCATCACCGACGACAAGCGCCTGGCCTCGGCACCGGAGATCCCGACCGCGGAGGAGGCGGGCCTGAAGGGCTTCAACATGACGCTGTGGTCGGGCCTATGGGTGCCGAAGGGCACGCCGAAGGAGATCGTGGCCAAGCTCAACGCCGCAGCCGTGGAAGCGCTGAACGATCCCGCCGTGCGAAAGCAGCTCGAAAGCCAGGGCCTGGAGATGACACCGAAGGACCAGCTCACGCCCGAAGCGCTCGGTGCCCGTCAGAAGGCCGAGATCGCAAAATGGTGGCCGATGATCAAGGCCGCGAACATCAAGGTGGACTGAGACAAGGTTCGTAGGGCGGATTAGCCGCAGCCGTAATCCGCCGTCCCGCTCTCCGCAGAGACAGAAGAGGCGGATTACGCTGCGCTAATCCGCCCTACGATGCCGATGTTCAATCCACCGGCGTCGCCTTGGCGTTGGCGTCCTTCGTCACGACGCGCTCGTCGCTCTTGCCAGCGACCACGCCGCTCGCCTCGAAGCGTGCGCGGTACACCAGCACGTTCTCCATCACGCGCTGGACGTAGTTGCGCGTCTCCGACAGCGGGATGCGCTCGACCCAGTCGACCGGATCGACATTGGGGTCGCGCGGATCGCCACGGGCCTGCACCCATTCGCGCACGCGGCCGCGGCCGGCATTGTAGCCGGCGAAAGTCATGATCTGGTTGCCGCGATATTCCGACAGCAGCGCGCTGAGCTCGGCCGCACCCATTTGCGTGTTGTAGACGGGGTCGGAGACCATCTTGTCCCAGTCATAGGTCAGGCCGAAACGCTTGGCGGTATCGCGGCCGGCTTCAGGCGTCACCTGCATCAGGCCGACCGCGTTGGCGGCCGACTTGTCGCGCTGGTCGAACGAGCTTTCTGTGCGCGCCACCGAATAGATCACGCTGGTCTCGATCGCGGGCGCGACTTGCCGGTGCTCGGGAATGCCGATGGTGGGGAAGGCGTAATGGTCGAGCGCGAGCCCGCGCGCCAGCGCCGATTTGCCGACCTCCAGCATCACCCGCGCATCGCCGCGCTGGCCGGCGAGTGCGCCGAGACCTTCGAGGGCCGCGACGTCGGTGCTCTCCTTGGCGAAATCCTCGGCGTAGTAAAACACCACGTCGCGCTCGCCGATGCCGTAGAGCATGTCGGCGGCGCGCACGCGCTCGTCCGATTCCGGCGTGTCGGCGGCGGCCAGGACCGGCGAGGGCGGCCGCAGCTCGATGCGGTCGAGGCCGAGCCTGGCCCGCGCCAGCTGGCCGTAATAGGCGGTCGGATAGCGCGCGGCCGCCCGATAGCTCATGCGCGCATCGGCGCTCGCGCCCATCGCCTCGGCGGCGCGGCCGCGCCAGTAATGGGCGCGCGACAGCGCGATCGGATTGGCCGAGCCGGCGTCGATGGCGGCAAAGTGCACCATCGCCGCCTGTGGATCGTCGAGGAAGCGCAGCGCGATCCAGCCGCACATGAAATGATAATCGACGCGGTAGACTTCCTTCTCGGGCACCGCGGCCGTGCGCACCACGTCATAGGCCGTCTTGAACTTGCCCTGGTCGAGCAGCTTACGCGCGAGCAGGCGGCGCTCGCGCCACCAGGCGTCGGTGTCCTGGGCCGCCATGGTCTCTGGCGCGGCGGCGAGGATCACTTCGGCCGCGTCGTCGATGCGGTCCTTCTGCAGATGCCATTGCGCGCGGCACAGCACATAGCCGAGATCGCGGCGCGCCTCGGCCGAGACGTCCTCGAGATAATCCTTGGCCTTGCTGGCCTTGCCGGTGACCGCGGCGCAGGCCTTGACGATCGCGAGCGCGTCCTCGCCGAGCCGTTTGGCCGCGCGCCGCGCAGCCGCGTAGTCCTTGGCGCCGAGCCGTCTGTCCATGCGGGCGCGATGATCGTCCGCGGTGAGCAGGTCGCGGAACGCCTCGTAGGAATCCTCCTCGCTGCGCTCGGACAATTCGTCGGCGCGCCAGGCCTCGCGCACCAGCCGCGCGGCGCGGTCGGTATCGCCTTCGGCGAGCAGCACGCGGGCGAGCGCGAACTTGCCCTTGGCGCTGATCGGCCGGTCCATGGTGAATTTGTGCACGGTGGCCGCATCGCTCTTTTCCTGCCACAGCCGCGCCTCGGCGCGGCGTCGGAGCAGGGCGCTGCTCGGCCAGTCCGGATTGGCGGCGAGGAAGCCGGCGTAGCGCTTGAAATTCGCCGTGCTCTCGGAATGGCGCAGCATGAACCAGTCCGCGAGCTTCTGCCCGGCGGGATCGGCAATGCGGTCGCGCGCCGCGCTCGCGTCCTCGGTCTTACCCTTGCGCGCCAGATCGATCGCGTTCTTCAGCGCGGCGAGGTCTCCGGTGAGCAACGGCGCTGCGGGCTTGTCCGCGGGCGCCTCGTCGTTCGTCTTCGACTTGCGCTTGGCCTCGGCATGCTTGCCATGGCGCGATTTTGCCGACGATTTCGCCGCGGCATGGCGCGGCTTGCCGGCTTTCGCCTCATGCGTCTTCTTCGGTGCGGATGATTTGTGGCTGCTCTTGGCCGCCAGCTCGGTGGGAAGGAGGGCCATTGCGGCCATGGCGACGACACACGCGAGCGAGCGTATGCACTGGTTCATTCCATGGTCCCCCCTGCGAAACCACCACAAACCAAGGTCCGCGACGACATGCGGCTTGAGAATCGACCACACCGCGAACGATGCCACGGCATCGTTTCGCATTCCTCACGCTGTCGCAACAATGCGGCAAAATACGGATGCGGCAAGGGAACTTTCCGCAAAGAAGAAAGCGCGAGCGCTTCAGTTTTCGTTAACGATCCGGGCTCGCGCGACGGTTGTGCGCCGCTTTGCGCGTCACAGGGGCCCATTGCGCGTGTTCCCACCGCCAAATCCGGTGTATGAGTTCCCTCAATCCGCCCTTTCAGCTCTTGCCCCCACGCCCATGCCGATTTTCAACCAGTCGATCCGGCGCAAGATCGTCGGGATCGCCCTCGGATTGATCGTCCTGATGCTGGTCACCTCGATCCTGTCGATGGTGATGTCGAGCCAGGTCGGCGTCCTGCTCGACGAGCTGACCAACCGTTACATCCCCGCCTACAGCCATCTCGCCCGCGCCAACATCCGTTCGCTGGAGCGGGCGCTGGCGCTGCGGCAGATGGTGATGACCCGGATGGGATCGTCGTCGGACGAGGAGGCCTATGCGGCGCGGCTTCGCGACTTCGAGGCACTGGACCGCAAATTCGAAGAGGAGGCCGAGACCGCGCGCAAGCTCATCAACGCGATCATCGACGATCCCAGGACGTATTCCGACAATGCTGCGCTGGGGCGGATCGACGTCCGCATCGAGACCGCGGTCACCGAGCTGCGGCGGAATCTGGACGAGGGCAATGCGAAACTGCTCAAGCAGGTCGAGGCCAAGGATATGGCGGCGGCCCGCGGCACTCTGGAACAGCTCGACACGCTGCGCGATGCGTTCAACCGGAAGGTCGATGCGATCCGCGCCGACATGCTGAACCAGGTCTTCTTCTCGACGGCGCAGGTGATCAGCCGACAGTATCAGGCGATCGTCGTTTCGGGCGTCGTGACCTTGCTCGCGGCGATCGTCGGGTTTGCCTTTGCGCTGCTGGTGTCCAGCGGCATCACGCGCCCGGTGCGGCTGCTGCTCGCCGGTACCCGCGAGGTCGAGGCGGGCCGCTTCGACAAGACCATCACCGTCTCCACCCAGGACGAGATCGGCGAGCTCGCCGCGGCCTTCAACCGCATGACCGAGCAACTCAGGCACAACGAGCGCATCCGCGAGACCTTCGGCCGCTACATCGATCCCAAGGTGGTGCAGGGCCTGATCGACCGGCCGGAGGTCGCGATCGACGGTGAGCGCCGGCTCATGACCATCATGTTCTGCGACATGAGCGGCTTCACCGCGATGAGCGAGGGCATGACCCCGCGCGGCCTCGTCAGGGTGATGAACCACTATTTCACGGTGATGTCCGCCCCCGTCAGGGGCAATCGCGGCATCATCGACAAATATATCGGCGATGCCATCATGTCCTATTGGGGCCCGCCCTTCATCGAGGAGGGCGAGCAGGCGCTGCTCGCCGGCCTTGCCGCCATCGAGATGACCGACCAGGTGCCGGCGCTGCAGAAGCAGCTGCCCGACCTGCTCGGTATCCGCGCCATGCCGGCGCCGTGCGACCTGCGGATCGGCATCGCCACCGGCGAGGTCCTGACCGGCAGCATCGGCTCCGAATTGATGATGAGCTTCACGGTGATGGGCGATGCCGTGAACCTCGCCTCGCGGCTGGAAGCCGTCAACAAGGTCTACGGCACCCGCATCCTGGTCTCGCAGGCCACCGCGGCTGCGATCGGATCGCGGCTCGAGCTTCGCGAGATCGATCGTCTGGCCGTCGCCGGCCAGAGCGAGCCGCAGCCGATCTTCGAAGTGATGGCGAGGGCAGGCGCGCTCACCGGCGCGCAAGCGAGCATGCGCGCGTCCTATGCCGAGGCGCTCGCCGCCTATCGCGCCCGGCGGTTCGAGGAAGCGCGCGCTGGCTTCAACGCGGCGCTCGAAGCCGTGCCCGGTGACGGCCCCTCGCGCACGATGCTCGGCCGCATCGCGCAGTTCGAGGCGAGCCCGCCGGACGCCGGGTGGGACGGCGCCTGGCGGCTGGACAGCAAATAGGACTGCCGCGGGAAAAATTGATTCTACTCGATAACGATGTTCGCCGTGACCTATTTCCCGGGCTTAGGTTGAGTGTCCTTGAGGCGTTTGATGGGGATACGCCGATGACACATCTTGAGGACAGGCTGGAACGGTTCGAGACGCTTACCGCCGAATGCGAGCTGATTACCAAGCTCGCCACCGACAGCACCAAGCGCGAGTTCTATCTGAAGCTGTCGGAGCAGTACCGTCAGCTGGCAGCGGAGATGCGCCAGGCGATCGCGACCAAGGCTGCGGCCTGAGGCGGGCTGCAATTCGTTCTTAATATTTGGCGCGCATCCTGAAAGCACATGAGCGGTCGCTGAGCGGCGGTTGCTCGTGCCGGGAAGGCCGGGGTTCGCTGCAATGCAGTAGGCCTCGCGAGTGTCATTTGCCATGCCTGACAGGGCAATCACATGCGCCTCGTTGCCGTGATCATCTTCGCGCTCATGACGTCGGCCTGCGACCAGGAGCAGGACATCACCGGCTCGACGACGCCGGCCTGCCCGATGCGGAACTACAGCTACAACCCCCGCGACATGAACCAGTGCGTCAGCGCCTGCAAATCCTGCGATCGCGGCACCACGGTCACCTGCACGACCTCCTGCACCCTCAAGGGCGCCCGCTGAGATCCTGACGCCCGCGGCGGCCGGGATCGGCGAACCCGAGAGAGAGAGACCGCCCTGTTCGCGGGAGCGCCGGTGGTGCTTGGACACCGGAACGATTCACTTGGGTTAATCATTGAAGCAGCGGCAGGACGCGGAGTCCGATGGAAATGGGTATGCTCGATCCCGGTCGATTTCTGGTGTCGTGCTCGCATTGCGATGCCTGGCCGATGGCGGTCAATGTGAAGCGGTCGAGCTGGTGGTCGTCCCCGCACGAGGTCCGCTTTGTCTGCACGCGCTGCCGCCGCGAGGAAATCGCGATCGTCTCGGCCTCCGGCGAATTGACCCCCATCAAGCGCCTCGATGCTCCGCCACGCGACGTCGCTGCCGCCTGGGCCCTGGCGCAGCGTATGCGCGGGCGGACCTGAGCGGGCGGTGACAACGGCCAGCGGTCGATTGACTCCCCGGCGCAACGGCACGTAAGTTGATCGGTGACGGTTCTCCTCACGGAGATCAAAAGGGAATGTGGTGCGGGATGGTCCCAACCGGGATTTGTCTCAACGCCACGGCTGCCCCCGCAACTGTAAGCGGTGAATCTTGCGTCCTGTGCCACTGGGAATCTCGGTCCTGGGAAGGCGACGTAAGGTAACGACCCGCGAGCCAGGAGACCTGCCGTCAGCCGTGGTCACACGCGAAGATGTCGGTCGGGGAGTACAGACATTGGCTTCACCGGAGCAATCCATCGCTCTGCCGTGAAACCTCGTTCGCTGTGACGTGCCACTGACGTCATACCGAGGTTTACAACCGTGTCCCGTCTTGTCTCTGCCGCCGGGCGCCTCAGCGCCGGCCTGCTCGCGTCCGTTTCGCTCCATTCGCTCGAGCCATCTCCCGCCGTCGCTCAGCAGGCCTTTGCCGAGCAGTTGCCGCCGATCGAGGTGACCAGGCCCGACGATCAGAACCGCACCCGCGCCCGGGCGATCGGCGAGGGCGAGCCGGCGAAGCGCCGGGGAACCGCGAATGCCACGCCGGCAGGCGATGGCGCGGCCTCATCCGGCTCGGGCACCGAGGCGGTCGCCGGCAATGGCGGTATCGTCGGGGCCGCCACGACCGTCATCACGGCCGCGGATATCGCGCATTCGCCGTCGCAGACGCTCGCCGAGATCATTGCGACGCAAACGCCGGGCGCCCAGATCACGACGTTCTATGGCGGCCCGATCGGCGCCAAGACCGGCGTGGATCTGCGCGGCTTCGGCGCGTTTGCTACAGCCAACACGCTGGTGCTGGTCAACGGACGGCGGCTGAACGACGTCGACATGGCACAGGTGGACCTCTCCACCATCCCGCCCAATTCCATCGAACGTATCGAGATCACGCGCGGCAACTCCGGCGCCGTGCTCTACGGCGACAACGCGGTCGGCGGCGTGATCAACATCGTCACCAAGAACGGCGTCGGCGGCCCGCCCGTGACCGCGCGCATCGAGGCCGGATTCGGCTCCTTCAACACCAAGCTCGCCAACGTCTCGACGTCGCTCAGTTCCGGCCCATGGTCGACCTCTTTCTATGGCAATACCGTCAAGACCGACGGCTATCGCGACAACAATCGCTATGTCCAGCAAAACGGCGTCGGCAATCTCAATTACGCGACACCAGGCCTGACCGCCTTTCTCACCGTCACCGGCGACAATCAGGAGCTGCGGCTGCCGGGTGGGCGCACCGTCGATCCCTCCATCGGCCTTGACGAACTCGCGACCAATCGACGGGGAACCAGCACGCCGTTCAATTATGCCAACCAGCAGGGTTTTGGCGCGACCGCGGGCTTTACCAAGACCCTGGTCAACGGCGTCGATCTCATCGTCGACGGCGGCGTGCGCGACAAGAAGCAGCAGAGCGCGTTCTTCTCCAGCCCCGCGCCGGTTCCGGGCTTCTTCACGTCGACCTATGTCGAGTCCCATCTGACGACATGGTCGGTCACGCCGCGGCTCAGCGTGAAGAGCCTGCTGTTCGGGATGCCCTCGCAGCTCCTGACCGGCATCGACTATTACGACGCCAGCTTTCAGCAGAACCGCGGTGCCGGGCAGGGGCTCTCCCCCTGGCACAATTACGATCTCAGGCAGCAGACGGTTGCGGGCTATTTCCAGCACACATTGGCCGTGGCGCCCACCACCGATATCTCCTATGGCGCACGGGTGCAGACCATCAGTCTTGCGGCACGCGACAATTTCGACCCGGCGGCGCCGTTCAACACCGACATCGGCGCGCAGCCATTGGCGAGCAGCGAGACCCAATATGCGCTGCATCTCGGGGCCGAGCATCACCTCAACGATACGGTCTCGGTGTTCGGCCGTGCCGCGCGCGCGTTCCGCACGCCTGACGTGGACGAGCGCCTGTCCTCAGGGCCTTCGTTCGATCCCCTGACCTTTGCCGCGATCCCGCAAACGTTTCAGCTCAAGACCCAGACGTCGCAGGATGTCGAGGGCGGCCTGCGCATCAAGGGCGGCGGGCTGCAGCTGCAGAGCAGTCTCTATCTGATGGACCTCACCAACGAGGTCCATTTCAGCCCGGTGCTGTTCTACAACACCAATCTCGATCCGACCCGCCGCTACGGCTCGGAGACCAGCCTGTCTTATCGCGTCAACCACGCTCTGCTGCTGCGTTCCGGCATGGCCTATACCCGCGCCGTCTTCCGCGAAGGCATCTGGGCCGGCAACGACGTGCCGCTGGTGTCGCGCTACACCGCGAGTGCGGGTATCACCTGGAACATCTGGCAGAATTATCTGGTGCTCGATGCCACCGCGCGCTTCTGGAGCGAGCGGCGGATGGACAACGACCAGGCCGGCACCCAGAAGCAGATTCCCGCCAACGGCACGATCGACCTCAAGCTCAGCGGGCGGGTCGAGCGTTACTTCTGGTCGCTCAGCGTCAACAACGCGCTGAACGCGCTCTACTACGATTACGCCATCGCAAGCACCTTCACGGACGGCCGCTTCAGCGCCTATCCGCTGCCCGGCCGCACCTATCTGCTCAAGGCCGGCGCCACGTTCTGATCAGCACGCCCGTCAATGGACTGGAATTCGTCAACAAGGAGATCATCCATGGCTCTTCGCATCATGTCTCTCGACATCCTGCCGTCCCGTGGCGACGGCTTTCGCCTTCATCCGGTCGCGTCGCGCCTTGCGCCGATGTTCTGCTTTGCGCTGCTGACGGCCTCATGCGCGCTGGCAAGCTTCGCTTTCGCCTGCGCCACGCCGTTCGCGGCCTTCGCCGTCGTGGCAGCCGCGATGCTGCCGCTGCGCCAGGCGCTGCTCGTCGTCACCGGCGCCTGGCTCGTGAACCAGACCATCGGTTTTGGCGCGCTGCATTATCCGATCGATGGCAGCACCATCGCCTGGGGTTTTGTCATAGGCGCGGCCACACTTCTCGCAACCGCCGTGGCGTCGGCCGTGCTGCGCCTGCTGCCGCAGGACCGCACATTGCTAATGCTGGCGATCACGCTCGCCGCCGCCTACGGGACCTACGAGCTTGCGCTGCTCGCCGCGACGCCGTTCCTCGGCGGCGAGGGCGCCTTCACCGCCGCCATCGTGACGCGCATCGCCCTGACCTGCGCCGTGTGGCTCGTCGGTCTCGTTGCGGCCTGCGAGATCGTCCGCTTGCTCGATCCGTTCGGCCGCAAGGGCGCGATGTCGGCCTGAGCGGCAGCCCGGATGAGCGCGGCGACATCCGGGCTACGCGATCGCGCCTGTGTCGCCCCGCTGTCAATCCACTTGCGCAAAAATATTCTACTTTACCGAAATTCGGTTTCGGCGTATGTGTCGTCCATCCCGGCTCACCAAGAGGGGCGATCTCGAGGTCGTCTTGATCGCGAGCCGGGGTTGCGGTGGACGCGGCAGCGTCGGCATGAGAGGTGCGGGCAGGGCGGGTAGTCCCTGTGAGCTCGCGG
>NZ_JXDL01000001.1:924749-961568 GCF_001590795.1 Bradyrhizobium sp. AT1 | reverse complement strand
CCAGCCATCGCGCAGGGAAGGCCGAGTGATCGGCGACACCTGTATGCTGCTGTGCGGTTCTTCCTGCGTGTGCATTTCGCGCAGCGGACCGCGGGTGCCTGTCGGCACCCGGCCTTCCCTGCGCCCTCTTGGATTTGGGGGCGGAGTGATCAAGCAAAGCTCGGGCGAAACGCGCCGCGAGAACGAAAAGGCGCGTCTGCGAGCGAGATGGTGCGGAAAGAGCGGGGCCGTTGCGTCATACAACTCGCAATGACGTGGAGAGAGCATGCCCCACACCCCAATCTCATGCCCCGGACGCAGCGCAGCGGCCCGGCCGATGCGGAGCATCGTCCGGGGTGGTGCGCTGCAGAGCCGGGATACGAGAGTGGGGGAGAAGGCCGACTCACTTGCGGCAATCTCGTCCGCGAACGGGTGCAGGGCGCGTGCCTCGAATGATAAAATCAGAGATTGTGACCCGTCATCTCCGAGGGGTATTTCAGTAAGCAACCCCCGTGTCTTCCCGGTAACGATTGTGCCGTCCATGCAACACCCGTCCCGGATTTAACCGTCATCACCGGCGGTTCGCATCACCGCCGCTTTTTGGCCACACCCGAACATGAATAAAATCGCTCTAATGTTTTGGACGTAGCGGGCAGTCCTCGACGCCACGAGAAAATCCCCAAGGTCGATTCAAATCTTGGCTCTGATTTTTCGGGTCTGAAAGGGTTGACCGGGGAAACTGGTTTGCGATGGGCGCGAAGATTGACAAGCAGAGGCTGCCGAGCCGTCACGTGACGGAAGGCCCTGCGCGCGCGCCCCATCGGTCCTATTTCTACGCCATGGGTCTGACCACCGCGCAGATCCACCAGCCCTTCGTCGGCGTCGCCTCGTGCTGGAATGAAGCCGCTCCCTGCAACATCGCGCTGATGCGTCAGGCCCAGGCGGTGAAGAAGGGCGTGGCGTCGGCCGGCGGCACTCCGCGCGAGTTCTGCACCATCACCGTCACCGACGGCATCGCCATGGGACACGACGGCATGCGCTCGTCGTTGCCGTCGCGCGAATGCATCGCCGATTCGGTCGAACTGACCGTGCGCGGCCATGCCTACGACGCCCTGGTCGGGCTCGCCGGCTGCGACAAGTCGCTGCCGGGCATGATGATGGCGATGGTCCGTCTCAACGTGCCATCGATCTTCATCTATGGCGGCTCGATCCTGCCCGGCACGTTCCGCGGGCAGCAGGTCACCGTCCAGGACATGTTCGAGGCCGTCGGCAAGCACTCGGTCGGCGCCATGTCGGACGAAGATCTCGACGAGATCGAGCGCGTGGCGTGCCCCTCGGCGGGCGCTTGCGGCGCGCAGTTCACCGCCAACACCATGGCGACCGTGTCCGAGGCGATCGGCCTTGCACTGCCTTACTCGGCCGGTGCCCCGGCACCGTATGAAATCCGCGACGCGTTCTGCATGACCGCGGGTGAGAAGGTCATGGACCTGATCGCCCAGAACATCCGGCCGCGTGACATCGTCACCCGCAAGGCCCTGGAGAACGCAGCGGCCGTGGTCGCCGCGTCCGGCGGCTCGACCAATGCTGCGCTGCACCTGCCGGCGATCGCGCATGAGTGCGGTATCAAGTTCGACTTATTCGACGTCGCCGAAATCTTCAAAAAGACACCATATGTCGCGGATTTGAAGCCGGGCGGCCGTTATGTCGCCAAAGACATGTTTGAAGTAGGTGGCATACCGCTTCTGATGAAGACGCTGCTCGACAACGGCTTCCTGCACGGTGATTGCCTTACCGTCACGGGCCGCACGATCGCCGAAAACCTCAAGAGCGTGAAGTGGAATCCGCACCAGGACGTGGTGCACCCGGCAGACAAGCCCATTACCGTGACAGGCGGGGTGGTCGGCCTGAAGGGCAATTTGGCGCCAGAAGGTGCGATCGTGAAAGTCGCGGGAATGTCCAACCTCAGGTTTACCGGTCCGGCCAGGTGCTTCGACCGCGAGGAGGATGCTTTCGAGGCGGTCCAGAAGCGCACCTACCGCGAAGGCGAAGTCATCGTGATCCGCTACGAGGGGCCGAAGGGCGGCCCCGGCATGCGGGAAATGCTCCAGACCACCGCGGCGCTGACCGGCCAGGGCATGGGCGGCAAGATCGCGCTCATCACCGACGGCCGCTTCTCCGGCGCCACCCGCGGCTTCTGCATCGGCCATGTCGGGCCGGAAGCCGCCATCGGCGGCCCGATCGGGCTGCTCGAGGACGGGGACATCATCGAGATCGATGCCGTCGCCGGTACCCTTAACGTAAAATTGAGCGACGCCGAGCTCGCCCAACGCAAGACCAAATGGAGCGCTCGCGCGACTAACCACACGTCGGGTGCGCTCTGGAAATATGCTCAGCAGGTTGGACCAGCGGTCGGGGGGGCAGTGACCCATCCGGGCGGCGCGCACGAGAAACAGTGCTATGCGGACATCTAGGCGTGCCATAGTTGCGTTTGTGTTGGGGGCTAGTGCGCTGGCCGCGCCGGCGCTTGCCTTCGACGGCGCTCCGGTCAACCCGAAGGACGCGACCATCCCGGTCGTGACCGCGTTGCCGGGCACCGCGGCGACCATGCGCGGCAAGGTCGCGCCGGCGGCTGTGCCTCAGGAAACCTCGCTCAGTGCGCTGCAATATGCGGCCGAGGGCGGTCATCCCATCGCGCAGTGGAAGCTCGGCCGCATGTACGCCAATGGCGACGGCGTCGCCCAGGACGATTTGCGCGCTTTCGAATATTTCACCCGGATCGCCAACGCGCATGCCGAGGACAGCCCGTCGGCGCCGCAGGCGCAGATCGTGGCCAACGCCTTCGTCGCGCTCGGGCGCTACTATCTCAGCGGCATCCCGAACTCGAAGGTCAAGTCGGATCCGGAACGGGCGCGGGAGATGTTCTCCTACGCGGCGTCCTATTTCGGCAATGCCGACGCCCAATACGATCTCGCCCGGCTCTATCTGAAGACGCCGGACGCCTCGCGTGAGGATTTCCGCTATGGCGCGCGCTGGCTCGGGCTTGCCGCCCAGAAGGGCCAGCACGAGGCGCAGGCGCTGCTCGGCCAGATGCTGTTCAACGGCGACCGTCTGCCGCGGCAGGCCGCACGCGGCCTGATGTGGCTGACGCTGGCGCGCGACAGCGCCGGCATCGAAGAGACCTGGATCAAGGAAAGCTACAACCGCGCCTTCGCCAAGGCCTCCGACGACGACCGCGCCATGGCCCTGCAAATGCTGGAGCAGTGGGTGCAAGGCCGCCGGGAGTAAGGCCGCGCGCTCGGTGCCGTGGGGCGGATTAGCCGCAGGCGCAATCCGCCACCCCAGCGCCTCGGCTCACGCCGCCTCCAGATCCAGATCCGCCCACACCGGCACGTGGTCCGACGGCTTCTCCCAGGCCCGCACATAGCTGTCGATCCCGACATTGGCGAGCTTGTCGCTGGCCTGCGGCGACAGTAGCAGATGGTCGATCCGCAGGCCGTGGTTCTTCTGCCAGGCCCCCGCCTGGTAGTCCCAGAAGGTGTAGAGGCCGCCCTCGTCGGTGACGGCCCGCAGGGCGTCGGTCAGGCCGAGCCCGAGCAGGGACTGGAAGCTCTCCCGCGTCTCGGGCTTGAACAGGGCGTCCTCGGTCCAGGCGGCGGGGTTGTGCACGTCGCGGGCGTGCGGGATGACGTTGAAGTCGCCGGCGAGGATCAGCGGCTCCTCGGTCTTGAGGCGCTCCTTCGAATACTCAAGAAGCCGCGACATCCATTTGAGCTTGTAGGGATATTTCTCGGTCCCGACCGGATTGCCGTTGGGTAGATAGAGGCAGGCGATGCGCATCACGCCGGACTTGAGCGTCACCTCGCCCTCGAGGAAGCGGGCGTGGGCGTCCTCGTCATCGCCCGCGAGGCCCGACTTGGTCTCGTCGAACCGCAGCTTGGAGAGCAGGGCAACGCCGTTGAAGGTCTTCTGGCCGTGGGTGACCACGTTGTAGCCGAGCGCCTCGATCTCCAGCCGCGGGAAGGCCTCGTCGACACATTTGATCTCCTGCAGGCAGACGATGTCCGGCTGGCACTCCCTCAACCAGGTCAGCAGCAGGTCGATCCGCTGCCGGACGGAGTTCACGTTCCAGGTGGCAACTCTGATGGTCATGTCGGCGGGCTCCGGGCAGGGGGCATGGTTAGAACAAACTGCAAACGCGTCCGTCAAGGACGCCGCAAAATCCCCCACAAAATTAACCCGGTTGAAGCAGGCGGCAGGCCATTGATCGTCAAAAGGTTCCTCGAATGGGATGGCCGGACAAATCGATGAAGCGAAGCGAGCCGCATGACGGCCTGATCGGCGCGTTCCTGTATTGGCTCGGCGGCTTCGAGATCGAGGACGGCCTGACCGCCGGTCTCAGCGAGCGCGAGATCGGCCGCATCCGCGCCAAGCAGATCGATGCCGTGACGCGGCTGATCCCGGTGACGATGGCGGTGACGATGCTCAACGTCGCCATCGTGCTGATCCTGTTCTGGGGTCGCGGCTGGAACGACTTCCTGGCGATCTGGGGCCTGACGCTCGCCACTACTGCCTCGCTCGCGGTGCGCTCGTGGCGGAAGTCGCATCGCAACCCGCCGCAGGAGGCTTCCCCGCGTGCCGCGCGGCAGATGCTGCGGCAGGCGGTGTTCCTCGCCGCGATCTGGGGTGCGCTGCCGCTCGCTCTGTTCAGCCGCATCGAGCCGACCAGCCAGCTGATCTTGGCCTGCCTGATGGTCGGCATGATGTCCGGCGGCGCCTTCACGTTCTCGACCTTCCCGCGCGCCGGCCTGGTTTATCTCGCCACCATGACGGTCGGCTGCGCGGGCGCGCTGCTGCTGTGCGGCACCGGGCCGTATCTGGTGACCGCGGTGTTCCTGCTGCTGTTCGCGTTCTTCATGGCGCGCAACATCGTCTCGCAGGGCAATCTGTTCCTCGGCAATCTCAAGGCCCAGCTCGAGCTGGAGCGGCAGACCGAGATCATCTCGCTGCTGCTGAAGGATTTTCAGGAGAATGCCAGCGACTGGCTGTGGCAGACCGACGCCGAAGGGCGCCTGGTCGACGTGCCCGAGCGCTTCGCCGCCGTCGCGCAGCTGCCGTTGCCGCTGCTGAAGGGATCGCATTTCGCCGACGTGCTCGACATGCTCTGCCCCGAGGACAAGAGCGCTGCCTACAACGTCGTCGGCCTGATGGAGCAGAACGAGCCGCTGCACGAGATGAACCTCAAGGTCGTCGCCGGCGGCGAGCCGCGGCTGTGGTCGCTGACCGCCAAGCCCGCCTATGATCGCGAGGGACATTTCCTCGGCTATCGCGGCTTCGGACGCGACGTCACCGAGCGCTGGCGCGCGGAAAAGGCCGAGGCCGAGAGCCGCGCCAAGTCCGACTTCCTCGCCGTGATGAGCCACGAGATCCGCACGCCCATGAACGGTGTGCTCGGACTTGCCAGCATGCTGCTGGAGACAAAGCTCGATCCGGAGCAGCGCGAGGCCGTCACCACGATCCGCGAGTCCGGCGACAACCTCCAGCGCATCCTCAACGACATCCTCGACCTCTCCAAGCTCGAGGCCGGACGCTTCGCCTTCGAGGCGATCGACTTCGCGCCGCAGGCACTGGTCGAGACGGTCGCGACCGTTGCGCGCGCAAGTGCCAAGAGCAAGGGATTGGCCATCAAGGTCGAGCTCGATCCGAACCTGCCGCCGACGCTGCGCGGCGACGTCGCGCGCATCCGTCAGGTGCTGCTCAACCTCGCCTCCAACGCGGTAAAGTTCACCGACGAAGGCGAGGTGACGATATCAGCGACCTGCCAGGCGCGCCGCGACCTGCTGGCGACTGTCGAATGGACGGTCACCGATAGCGGCATCGGTATCGCCCCGGAAAAACTTGGCCAGCTCTTCAGCGACTTCGCACAGGCCGACGCCTCGATCAGCCGCCGCTTCGGTGGCACCGGCCTTGGGCTTGCGATCTCAAGGCGCATCATCGAGCAGATGGGTGGCACCATCGGCGTCACCTCGACGCCGGGCGAGGGATCGACCTTCCGCTTCACGCTGGTGCTGCCCTGGAGCCAAACGCAGGCCTCCGAGCAGACCTCGGAGCGCGACCAGGCCGACGAGCTCAAGGCCCGTATCGCCGGGCTCGATCGGCCGTTGAAGGTGCTGGTCGCGGAGGACGATGCGGTCAACCGCATGGTCGTGAGCAAGATGTTGGGAGCGTTCGACGTCGAGCTGAAGGTCGTCGCCGACGGGGTCGAGGCGGTCGCGGCCGTGTCCGAGGGCGATTACGACCTGGTCCTCATGGACGTTCGCATGCCGGAGATGGATGGCCTGGCCGCGACCCGCGCGATCCGCGCGGGAGGAGGGCGCTTTGCGGCCTTGCCGATCGTCGCGCTGACCGCGAACGCCTTCCCCGAGGACGTCAGGATCTGCCGCGAGGCGGGGATGTCGGACTTTCTCGCCAAGCCGCTGCGCAAGCCGGCGCTGGTCGCGGCATTGCTGCGTGCGCTGGATGGTTACACCATGTCGGAGGACGCGCCGCTGCAGCCGGAGCTGATGCCTGATGACGTCGAGTGGACGGACGAGGAAAGGCAGATCACGGGCGCGTAGGCGCTCAGACCGAGAAGCTCGTCCCGCAGCCGCAGGACGCCGTGGCGTTGGGATTGTTGACGCGGAACGACGCGCCGATCAGGTCGTCGACGAAATCGACCTGTGACCCCTCCAGGAACGGCTGCGAGGCAGAATCGACCAGCACCACCGCATTGTCCTGCTCGATCACGAGATCGTCGTCGGTCCGGGCACGGTCGATGTCGAACTTGTACTGGAAGCCGGAGCAGCCGCCGCCTTCGACCGAGATGCGCAGCATCGCGCCAGAGCCTTCGCCCTTGAGGATCTCCCCAATCCGGCGTGCGGCCCGGTCACTGATGGTCACGGCAGTCGTCATCGCAAGTCTCCGATAGTCCCGCAGTCATACCCAATTCATTTGGTATCCCGCGCCCGACATAGTTAAGTGCCACCATACGCAGAATCAAATGGATAGGGACTAAATTCGCCGTGTCCGTCGGAATGGCAGCCCCCCGCGCGCCCTATGCCTGCGACCCCGATCGCAGCCGCGGCCGGCTGGTCGCCGAGCCTCCGAGCCGCACCCGCAGCCCGTTCCGGCGGGATTGCGACCGGGTGATCCATGCCACTGCGTTCCGCCGCCTGAAGTACAAGACCCAGGTGTTCGTGTTCCACGAGGGGGATCATTACCGCACTAGGCTGACCCATTCGCTGGAGGTGGCCCAGATCGCCCGCGCGCTGGCCCGTCAGCTTGGGCTGGATGAGGACCTCACCGAAACCCTGGCGCTGGCCCATGATCTCGGACACCCCCCGTTCGGCCATGCCGGCGAGCGGGCGCTGGACGCCTGCCTGAAGGATTTCGGCGGCTTCGACCACAACGCCCAGACGCTCCGTGTCGTCGCCTCGCTGGAGCATCGCTACCCTGAGTTCGACGGGCTGAACCTGACCTGGGAGTCGCTGGAAGGCATCGTCAAGCACAACGGTCCGCTGACCGACCGCAGCGGCGCGCCGGTCGGGCGCTATCGCGAGCACGGCATTCCCGTGGGGATCGCCGACTACATCAAGACCTACGATCTGGAATTGTGGAGCTTCGCCTCGCTGGAGGCGCAGGTCGCCGCCATCGCCGACGACATCGCCTACGACGCCCACGACATCGACGATGGCCTGCGCGCCGGCCTGTTCCACCTCGACGATCTCAAGGTGATGCCGCTCACGGCCGAGATCATCGCCGAGACCTCGGCGCATTACCCTGACCTCGAAGACCTCAGACGCGGCGCCGAGCTGGTACGCGAGCTGATCTCGCATCTGATCGGCGCGGTGTTCGCGGAAACGCAGAAGAACCTCGCTGCGGTGAAGCCGCAATCGGCTCAGGACGTGCGCCGGCAGAGCCGGGCGCTGGTCGCGTTCCCGCCCGAGGTCGCCGAGGAAGAGACCGCCATCAAGCGCTTCCTGTACCAGCACATGTACCGCCACGAGCGGGTGATGCGGGTGATGGGGGAAGCGGAGCAGATCCTGTTCGACCTGTTCGCCAAATATCTGAAGGCGCCGGCCGAGTTGCCGCCGGAATGGCTGCTGGGGGCGGAGGCTGATAATGAGGGCGACCGGGCTCGCCGGATCGGTAATTTCATCGCCGGAATGACCGACCGTTTCGCCCTGACCGAGCACCAGCGGCTTTTTGACTCGACCCCGGATTTGCGTTAGGCGGCGGCCATGCCCCAGACATCCTCATCCCTGCATTTGTTCGCCGACGTGCTCGCACGCGTGCACGCCGTCTGCCGCGCGCTGGCTGTGGAAGCCAACTGGCCCGAGGGGATCGATTTCTCCCGCGTGGTGGTCGAGCCGCCGCGCGATGCCACCCATGGCGACATGGCGACCAACGCCGCCATGGTGCTGGCGAAAGAGGCAAAGGCCAAGCCGCGCGACCTCGCGGAGCAGATCGCTGAAAAGCTCCGCGCCGACGCGCTGATCGCCAAGGTCGACGTCGCCGGTCCCGGATTCATCAATCTGACCTTGAAGCCGGCGGCCTGGGCCGAGGCACTGCGGACGGTGCTGCGCGAGGCCGCCGATTACGGCCGCGTCCGCGGCGGCTCCAAGGTCAATGTCGAATACGTCTCGGCCAATCCGACCGGGCCGATGCATGTCGGCCATTGCCGCGGCGCGGTGTTCGGCGATGCGCTGGCGAGCCTGCTCCAGTTCGGCGGCCACGACGTCACGCGCGAATATTACATCAACGACGCCGGCGCCCAGGTCGACGTGCTCGCGCGCTCCGCGTTCCTCAGGTATCGCGAGGCGCTCGGCGAGGACATCGGTGCGATTCCGGAAGGACTCTATCCCGGCGACTACCTGAAGCCGGTCGGCGCGGCGCTGGCCAAGGAACATGGCGACAAGCTCCTCGCCATGAGCGAGGCCGAGTGGCTGCCGACGGTGCGCGCCAAGGCGATCGCGATGATGATGGACGAGATCAAGGACGATCTCGCCGCCCTCAACATCCGCCATGACGTGTTTTTCTCGGAGCGCTCGCTGATCGAGACCGGCAACAACAAGGTTGCCGAGACCATCGATTTCCTGAAGGCGAAGGGCGACATCTACGAAGGACGCCTGCCGCCGCCGAAGGGCGCGCCGGTCGAGGACTGGGAAGACCGCGAGCAGCTGCTGTTCAAGGCGACTGCTTACGGCGACGATGTCGATCGTCCGCTGATCAAGTCGGACAATTCCTACACCTACTTCGCCTCCGACATCGCCTACCACAAGAACAAGTTCGACCGTGGTTTTGCGGAGATGATCGACGTCTGGGGCGCCGACCATGGCGGCTACATCAAGCGGATGCAGGCGGCGGTGAAGGCGACGACCTCGGGCAAGGGCTCGCTCGACGTCAAGATCGTTCAGCTGGTCAAGCTGCTGCGCAATGGCGAGCCGGTGAAAATGTCGAAGCGGAGCGGGGACTTCGTCACCTTGCGTGAGGTGGTGGATGAGGTCGGCCAGGACGCCGTCCGGTTCATGATGCTTTACCGCAAGAACGACGCGGTGCTCGACTTCGACCTCGCCAAGGTCATGGAACAGTCGCGCGACAACCCGGTGTTCTACGTCCAGTACGGCCACGCCCGCGGCCACTCGATCTTCCGCAACGCGCGGGCCGAGGTGTTCCCGGAACTCCCGGAGGATGCGGACAAGCGGATCGCCTGGCTCAGTGAGTCGGCGGTGGAGCGGTTGTCGGACCCGGTCGAGCTTGAACTTCTCAAGCGCCTCGCAATATATCCTCGTATGCTCGAAGCTGCTGCCGCGGCCCACGAGCCGCACCGAATTGCCTTTTATCTCTATGATTTAGCCAGCGAATTTCATGCACTTTGGACGAAGGGGCGCGATTTGCCCTATTTACGCTTCATTATCAATAATGATGCAGATCTAACGAAGGCGCGGCTGGCCATGGTCCAGGGCGTCGTCTCGGTTCTGGCATCGGGCCTCGCCATCCTCGGCGTCCATGCTCCGAACGAGATGCGGTAGTTTGGGGCGAACTACTTAAGGGGAATTCGGGGGTAACCGGCAGAAGCCGGATCGCTTAAACTTGGTTGAAAGCCTTGTGGGTCGAAAGCCGTGCCTTGGTCGAGGGGCGCGCGGCTTTCCCGAAGGGACGCATCATCACGATGGCCGAACGATATCAGGACAGACCGTTTCCTTCCGATGACTATGGTCGCGGTGGCAACCCGCATGGCAGGACGGAAAGCGATCCCTTGGCCGAGCTCGCCCGCCTGATCGGACAGACCGATCCATTCGCAGCGCAGGGACGGCCGGCTGCGCAGCCGCCGGCAGCGCCCGCCCAGAGCTATCAGGATCACGACGACCTGCAGGACGACTATCAGCAGGACTATTCCGAGCCGGCCGCGCCGACGCCGCCCTCGTGGATGCGGCGCGCCAATGTGCAGCCGCAGCCGGCACCCGAGCCGGAGCCTGACTATCCCGTCTCCGTGAGCCCGGTGCATCCGCTGCATCGCTATTCAGCCCAGCCCGCCGCGCCCGAGCCTGATTTTCATCAGCCGCAGGCCTATCAGGATCACGCCTATCAGGGGCAGGCTTACCAGCAGCCAGCCCACCAGCAGCAGGATCACGCCTACCAGCAGCAAGCCTATCAGGAGCCGTATCAGCAGCCCGATCCGTCGCGCTACGACGATGCGCTCTATGGTCGGCTCGAGGCAGGCGAGCAGGACTACCAGCGTGAGCCGGCTTATCCTGACGATCCCTACGCCTATCAGAGCGACTATCCCGAGGCCGAAGCCGAGGAGCCGAAGAAGCAGCGCGGCGGCATGATGACGGTCGCGGCGATCCTGGCGCTTGCCGTGGTCGGCACGGGCGCAGCCTTCGCCTACAAGACCTATGTCGGCTCGCCCCGCAGCGGTGAGCCGCCGATCATCAAGGCCGACAACACCCCGACCAAGATCGTGCCCGCGCCGACGGATTCCTCGGCCAAGGTGCCGGATCGCATGGTGACCGGCGACGGCACCGAGAAGATCGTCCCGCGCGAAGAGGCGCCGGTCGACGTCAACGCCAAGGCGGGCGGTCCCCGCGTGGTGTTTCCGCCGCTGAACCAGAATGCGAACCCGCCGTCGGTCGCGAGCGTGTCGCCGTCCGCGGTGCCGCCGCCGGGCGCGAGCAACGGTACGCTGCCGAACAATTCGCCGCGCGCGATCAGGACTGTGGCGGTGAAGGGCGATCAGACTGACAGCGCCACGCCGCAATCGGCCGCTGCCGCCAGGCCTACGACCGCTGCACCGAAGCCTGTTGCTGCGCCGGCTGCACCTGCCGCGCCGCGCAATCCGCCAACCTCGGCCAATGCCAGCGCCAACCAGCCGATGTCGCTGGCGCCGCAATCGGTCCCGGCGGCCGAGCCGCCGCAGCAGCGGATGGCCGCGACCGCCCCGACGCAGATCGCGCCCGCCACCAGCAGCGGTGGCGGCTACATCGTGCAGGTCTCCTCGCAGCAGAGCGAAGATAGTGCCGCCGCGTCCTACCGCGTGCTTCAGGGCAAGTATGGCAGCATCCTCGGATCGCGCTCGCCGGTGATCAAGCGGACCGATCTGACCGACAAGGGCAAGGGCATCGTCTATCGCGCCTTCGCCGGCCCCTATGGCTCGGCCGAAGAGGCGACGCATGCCTGCAACAGCCTGAAGTCCGCAGGCCTGCCGAACTGCTTCGTCCAGAGGAATTAACGGCCGTTTCCTTGACCCCCTCGCGGGTCAGGGTTAATCGGCCGTTATGAGCACGCGGGCCTTCATTACCGGCGTTTCCGGAACCGAACTGACCGCCGACGAGCGGGCGTTTATCCGCGCCGAACGTCCATGGGGCTTCATCCTCTTCAAGCGCAATGTCGCTACGCCGGCTCAAGTGGCTGCTTTGGTTGCGGAATTGCGCGCCGTGGCGCGGGGCGCCGACGCGCCTGTGCTGATCGACCAGGAAGGCGGACGGGTGCAGCGGCTGGGTCCGCCGCACTGGCCGGTCTATCCGCCGGGGGCTGTTTTCTCGACCTTGTACGACACTGATTCGGCCCTCGGCCTTACGGCGGCGCGCCTGTCGGCCCGTCTGATCGCGGCCGATCTCGCCGATCTCGGCATTACCGTGGATTGCCTGCCGTTGGCCGACGTGCCGGTTTCGGGCGCCGATGCCGTCATCGGGAACCGGGCCTACGGCACCGAGCCGGCCAAGGTCGCGGCGATCGCGCGCGCGGTCACCGAAGGGCTGGAGCAGGGCGGCGTGCTGCCGGTGCTCAAGCACATTCCCGGCCATGGCCGGGCCACCGCGGACACCCATTTCAAGCTGCCGACGGTCGATACGCCGAGGGATGAGCTGGAACGGACCGACTTCGCGGCGTTCAAGCCGCTGGCGGACCTGCCGATGGCCATGACTGCACATGTTGTGTTTAGCGCGGTCGACCCCGCCCATCCGGCGACGACATCTGCGACAATGATTGCTGACGTGATTCGCGGCGCAATCGGGTTCCAGGGTTTGTTAATGAGTGATGACGTGTCGATGAACGCGCTGTCGGGGAATATCGCCGAACGGACCCGCGCCATCTTCGCGGCCGGTTGCGACATGGCCCTGCATTGCAACGGCAATATCGAGGAGATGCGCGACGTCGCCGGCCAGACACCTGAGCTGTCCGGCCTGGCACTGCAGCGGGCGAATGCTGCGCTCGCTGCACGCAAGCCGCCGCAGCCGTTCGACAGGGCGGCCGCACGCATTGAGCTGGACGCATTGATCGCACGGGCAAACACGGCATCCGCATGACCGCAGAAATTCTATCCTTCGAAACCGGGCGGCCCGCAGAGCTTGCCGAGGGTGAGCCGGCGTTGGTGGTGGACGTCGAGGGCTATGAGGGCCCGCTCGACCTGCTGCTCGCGTTGGCGCGCCAGCAGAAGGTCGATCTCGCCAAGATCTCGATCCTGGCGCTCGCTGACCAGTATCTCCACTTCATCGAAGCCGCGCGAAAGATCCGACTGGAGCTTGCCGCCGACTACCTCGTCATGGCGGCGTGGCTCGCCTTCCTGAAGTCGCGCCTGTTGCTGCCGGAGCCGCCGAGCGCGGAAGGCCCGAGCGCGGAGCAGATGGCCACCGCGCTCGCCAACCGCCTGCGCCGGCTGGAAGCCATTCGCGAAGCGGCCAACCGGCTGATGAACAGGCCGCAATTGCAGCGTGACATCTTCGCGCGCGGCGAGCCCGAGCAGATCGCCGAGATCCGGCATCCGAAATATACCGCGACGCTGTACGATTTGCTCACCGCCTACGCCTCGCAGCGCCAGTCGCGCGTGCTGGCGAGCGTGCATCTGGCCAAGCGCACGGTGTGGTCGCTTGCGGAGGCGCGCGCCACGCTGGAGCGGCTGGTCGGCAGCATCACCGAGCAGGACGATTGGGGTGTGCTCGACGATTTCCTGATCCGCCACGTCGCCGATCCGACGCAGCGCGCGACGGTGTTCGCCTCGAGCTTTGCCGCCGCGCTCGAACTGGTGCGCGAAGGTCAGCTGGAGCTGAACCAGAAAGAGGCGTTCGCGCCGATCTATTTCCGCAAGGGGCGCCCCAAGCCGGTGCCGGACGCAGCTCCTGCGCCTGATGCGCCGGTCGCTTAAGTGCAAGAAGGAGAAGCTACCATGGCAAGCCTGGCTGAAGTGCGGGTAGAAGAGGCCGAGCCGATGGAGAACGAAACCCAGGCACGTCCCGAGGAATTGCGGCTGCTGGAAGCGCTGCTGTTTGCTTCGAGTGAGCCGCTGGACACCGCGACGCTGGCCAAGCGCATGCCCGAGGGCGTCGACGTCAAGGCGGCGCTGGAACAGCTCCAGGCCGACTATTCGTTGCGCGGGGTGAATCTCGTCCGCGTCGCCAACAAATGGACCTTCCGCACCGCCGGCGATCTCGCCTGGCTGATGACGCGGGAGAGCACCGAGACCCGCCGCCTGTCGCGTGCGGCGATCGAGGTGCTGGCGATCATCGCCTATCACCAGCCGGTGACACGCGCCGAGATCGAGGAGATCCGCGGCGTCGTCACCTCGAAGGGTACGCTCGACGTGCTGCTGGAGACCGGCTGGATCAAGCCGCGTGGCCGGCGCAAGACGCCGGGCCGGCCGCTGACCTTTGGAACCACCGAGGACTTCCTGTCGCAGTTCACCCTGGAACAGCTCGGCGATCTGCCGGGCCTCGAGGAGCTGAAGGGCACGGGCCTGCTGGATTCGCGCCTGCCGACCGGATTCAGCGTGCCGACGCCGTCTGACGACCCGCAGCTCCGCGAGGACGAGGATCCGCTGGAACCGGGCGAGGACCTCGATCTGGCGCTGGCGCCTGCGGTCGAGCCCGAGACGTCGGAAGCTGCACCGGAAACCGGTGAAGGTGGCAGTGAAGGCGGCTCCGAAGAGTGAAGCCGTGATGTTTTACCGGTGCCCTGCGACCGGTTAACACTAGCAAGATTACGTAGCGCCAACAGCGAATTGGCGCCGCCTTGGTCCTTGTTTTTGAGGCCTGCCGAGCCTAGGTTTCGATGAAGATCGGCCGGGTCCCCGGCTATGCGCGTTTGGAGGGTTGCAGGATGGGTTCACTCAGCATTTGGCACTGGATCCTGGTGATCGCAGTGGTCCTGCTGCTGTTCGGCCGCGGCAAGATTTCGGATCTGATGGGCGACGTGGCACAGGGCATCAAGGCATTCAAGAAGGGCATGCAGGACGACGACAAGCCCGCCGAGAAGCCTGAGCCGGCCAAGTCCATCGAGCACAATGGCACGCCGACTGCGGCGCGGTCCGACGTCGGCAGCAAAGCCGTCTGAGCCGAAAGAAGCACGCGACGCGGCCAGCGCCCTGATCCTGCGCGCGAGGGTTGGGCCGGCTGCGGCTGGCGTGAACGGAAGACCTCATGTTCGACATCGGGTGGAGTGAACTGGTCCTCATCGGGGTCGTAGCCCTGATCGCCATCGGCCCGAAAGAGCTGCCGGGCGTGCTGCGCATGGTCGGACAGTGGATGGGCAAGGCCCGCAAAATGGCCGCCGAATTCCAGGGCCAGTTCCAGGAAGCGATGCGCGAGGCCGAAATGGCCGACCTCAAGAAGAGCTTCGACGAGGTCAAGGAAGCCGCAACCGGATTCAACCCGCTGACCTCGCTCCAGAAGGACGTCAGCGACGCGTTGCGCGTCGATGCGCTCGACAAGCCCGCGGAGACGCCGACCACCACGGCCGTCGAACCGCCGACGACCCCGACCACACCGGAAGCACCGACGCCTGCGACCTTCGTGGAAGCCGAGGCGCATGCGGCCGCGAACGAACCGCTCGCCATCACCCGTGAGGTCGAGCAGGCGCAAGTGGCGCAGGACACCGCGCCCTCCGAAGCGATCAAGGACGCCAAAGCGTCATGAGCGACGCCGATATCGAGGCCAGCAAGGCCCCGCTGATGGACCACCTGATCGAGCTGCGCTCGCGGCTGATCAAGGCGCTGCTCGGCTTCGGCATTGCGTTCATCTTCTGCTTCTTCTTCGCCAAGCAGATCTACAACGTGCTGGTCTGGCCGTTCGTCTGGGTCGCGGGTCCCGAGAATTCCAAGTTCATCTACACGGCGCTGCTGGAATATTTCATCACCCAGCTCAAGCTCGCGCTGTTCGGCGCCGGCTTCATCTCGTTCCCGATCGTCGCGACGCAGATCTACAAATTCGTCGCGCCGGGCCTCTACAAGCACGAGAAACAGGCCTTTCTGCCGTATCTGGTCGCGACCCCGTTCTTCTTCGTGCTCGGTGCGGCGCTGGTCTATTTCGTCGTGCTGCCGATGCTGGTGCGCTTCTCGCTCGGCATGCAGCAGGCCGGAAGCGACGAGACCGCGCAGATCCAGCTCTTGCCGAAGGTCGGCGAATATCTGTCGCTGATGATGTCGCTGATCTTCGCCTTCGGCATCGCCTTTCAGCTTCCGGTGATCCTGACGCTGCTCGGCCGGATCGGCATCGTGAGCTCGAAGATGCTGCGCGAGAAGCGGCGCTATTTCATCGTCATCGCCTTCGTGATCGCGGCCGTGCTGACGCCGCCCGACGTGCTCAGCCAGTGCTCACTCGCGATTCCGTTGCTGGCGCTCTACGAGGGCTCGATCATCGCGGTCGGGATGGTGGAGAAGAAAGCGGCGGCAGCCGCGCAGGCGACCACCGGCACCGACGTGTCGACGCCGGCCAATCCGGCGGAGTAGGGGCCACACGCACCGCCGTCATTCTCCGCGCATGCGGGGAATCCAGTACGCCGCGGCCATCGTGGAATCACTGCCGTCTCTGGAATACTGGATCATCCGCCTTCGCGGATGATGACAGCTGTGCTAGGGGGAGGCGCGCTGGCGCACAACGTTTGCCGGTGTACGCTTACGCGCTGATCCAGGACCACGCCCATGCACGACATCAAATCGATCCGCGACAATCCGCAAGCCTTCGACGCCGGCCTCGCACGGCGTGGCCTGAAGCCGTTGTCGGCCTCGCTGCTCGCGATCGACGAGACGCGGCGCTCCGCGATCCTGGCGTCCGAGCAGGCGCAGGCGCGGCGCAATGCGGCCTCCAAGGAGATCGGCGACGCCAAGAAGGCGAAGGACGAGGCGCGCGCGGCCAAACTGATGGCCGAGGTCGCCGAGCTCAAGACCACGATGCCGGAGCTTGAAGCCGCGGCGAAAGCTGCCGACGAGAATCTGACGAAAGAGCTGTCCGCGATCCCGAACATTCCGCTCGATGAAGTGCCCGACGGCGTCGACGAGCACGGCAACGTGCAGCACCATGTGTTCGGCACCAAGCGCAACTACAGCTTCGCACCGAAGCTGCATGACGATCTCGGTACGGCTCTCGGCTATATGGATTTCGAGGCGGCGGCAAAACTCTCCGGCGCGCGCTTCGTCGTGCTGAAGAAGGCGCTGGCGCGGCTCGAGCGCGCGCTCGGTCAGTTCATGCTGAACCTGCACGTCGACGAGCACGGCTATACCGAAATCAACCCGCCGCTGCTGGTGCGCAACGAAATCATGTTCGGCACCGGACAATTGCCGAAATTCGAGGACGACCAGTTCTGGGCGATCAAGGGCGAGCTGCTGGCATCGGCCGACCAGGAGCGGCTGCGGACGGAGCGCCTCGGCCTCATCCCGACCGCGGAAGTGTCGCTCACCAATCTCGCGCGCGAATCCATCCTCGACGAGAAGCAGCTGCCGATGCGCCTGACCGCGCTGACGCCGTGCTTCCGCGCCGAGGCGGGCGCTGCGGGGCGCGACACCCGCGGCATGATCCGCCAGCACCAGTTCACCAAGGTCGAGCTTGTCTCGATCACGACGCCCGAAGCCAGCAAGGACGAGCTGGAGCGGATGCTGTCCTGCGCCGAGCAGGTGCTGCAGAGGCTCGGCCTGCATTATCGCGTGATGACGCTTTGCGCAGGGGATATGGGCTTCTCGTCGCAAAAAACCTATGACATCGAGGTCTGGATGCCGGGCCAAGGTGAGGGCGGGGCGTTCCGCGAGATCTCGAGCTGCTCGGTCTGCGGCGACTTCCAGGCCCGCCGCATGGACGCGCGCTCGCGCGGTCCGGACGGCAAGCCGCGTTTCGTCCACACGTTGAACGGCTCCGGCACCGCGCTCGGCCGCGCGCTGATCGCCGTGATGGAGACCTATCAGCAGGAGGACGGCTCGATCGCGGTCCCCGATGTGCTGCAGCCCTATATGGGCGGACTGAAAGTAATCGCGCGCGACTAAAGCGTTTTCGAGCGAAGTGGATACCGGTTCGCGTCAAGAAAACGCGGCATGACGAGAATCGCGTTGCGCAGATCGGGCGGCCGGCTATCCTGCCGGCCCCCGCAACGCGAACCCGCCCGTTCATGGCCTTGCACCGCGACATCTTCTGGGTCGGCAGACAATGGGCGGTGACGGGGGCCGGTATCCAGGCCGTGGACCAGCGCCTGCGCGGCGTGCTCGACATCGACATCGCACGGCTCTGGGACGACGATCTCGTGCGGAGCCGGCGCGCCAAGCCCGGTGTGAATGCAGCTGATTTCGACACGGCGCTGAAGGTGGCGCGCGAACGCTTTCCGCAGGCGCCGGAGTCGAATCCGCTGGCTGCGCAATTGGAGGCACTCGGCGTGATCGAGGCGCCGGTCGTCAGTCCGGCCGTGCCGGCGATGCAGCTGCGCGCGGAGGGCCGGCTGGCGCGCTTTCTGCCGCAATGGCGCATCCGCCGGTAGCGGACCAGGCTGGGAACCCCTGATCAGCCGGTTTGCCTGATCGGCCGGAGCCGGATAAGACGGCTCAGACCCCCATTTCTGGAATCGACCCTTCGCATGCGCATCCTCTGCACCAATGACGACGGCATTCACGCCCCCGGCCTCAAGGTCGTCGAGGAGATCGCGCGCGCTCTGTCCGACGATGTCTGGGTGGTCGCGCCCGAGCTCGATCAGTCCGGCGTGTCGCATTCGCTGTCGCTGAACGATCCCTTGCGCCTGCGCGAGGTCGGGCCGCGGCACTTTGCCGTGCGCGGCACGCCGACCGACTGCGTGATCATGGGCGCGCGGCATATCCTCGGGCCCAAGCTGCCCGACATCGTGCTGTCCGGGGTCAACAAGGGCCGCAACGTCGCCGAGGACGTGGTCTATTCCGGCACCATCGCCGGCGCGCTTGAGGGCACCATCCTCGGCCTGCCGTCGTTCGCGCTGTCGCAGGAGTTCAGCGTTGAGACCCGCGAGCGGCCGCCCTGGGACACCGCGCGGAAGTTCGGTCCCGACATCCTGCGCAAGGTGATCGCCGCCGGCATCCCCAAGGACACCGTCATCAACGTCAACTTCCCATCCTGCGCGCCGGAAGAGGTGCTCGGCGTTCGCGTCACGCGCCAGGGCAAGCGCAATCTCGGATTCCTGCGTATCGACGAGCGCAAGGACGGCCGGGGCAATCCCTATTTCTGGATCGGGTTCGAGCGTACGGCGATGATGGATATGCCCGCTGACGGCACCGATCTCGCGGCGCTGCGCGAGCGCTACGTCTCGGTCACGCCGCTCC
This sequence comes from Bradyrhizobium sp. AT1, assembly GCF_001590795.1. Taxonomy (GTDB): domain Bacteria; phylum Pseudomonadota; class Alphaproteobacteria; order Rhizobiales; family Xanthobacteraceae; genus Bradyrhizobium. Next base: position 942,517 of record NZ_JXDL01000001.1, on the reverse strand, counting down.
GGCTCGACCGCACCAACGAGGCGTTTTCAGAAGAGCTCAGCGCGACGCTGAAATAGCGGTCAGCCGAGATGCCGTAGCCCGGATGGAGCGAAGCGAAATCCGGGTTCGTCGTCGCTCGTGGCGAGATTCCCGGATTGCGCTGCGCTCCATCCGGGCTACGGAACATCCTATCCGCCGCGGAGTGCGGCTTCGATGGTCTTGCCGAGCGCGTCGAGCTGAAACGGCTTCTGCAGCGCCGGCCGGTCGCGGTACTGCTCGGGCAGGCCGGAGGAGCCGTAGCCGGTCGCGAAGATGAAGGGGCAGCCCTTGGCCTTGATCACGTCGGCGACCGGCGAGATGACCTTGCCGTTGACGTTGACGTCGAGGATGGCGATGTCGAACTCGGTCGCCTGGGCGAGTCGCATGGCCTCGTTGATGTCGCCGGCCTCGGCGGCCACCTTGTAGCCGAGCTCTTCGAGCATGTCCGCGACCATCATCCTGATCATCACCTCGTCCTCGACGAGGAATACAGAGCGGCCGGAAAGCCCTGTCGTGGTCATGGTTGAGTCCTTGCCCATTGCTAAAAACGTTCGCAGATAACACGAATTGACGCAATGCGCGTTTCGACCAAGGGATGCCCGAAAATGGTCATTGCGGCTCGTCCATGGCAAGCCAAGCTGTGGTCAAATGCGCCACCCGAAGGCTATCATGAGTTCCTTGGCAGGAACACGGTTCTGACGTCCGGGCTTGACGCCCGCGGGCCCGGCAAGACAGCGTAATCAGGCAATGACCTCCCATCAGCATCCGCCGGAAAAGATGATGTTTCAGCTCACGCTGAGGCGTCGGGGCATCAGCGATCAGGCGGTGCTGCGAACCATGGAGGAGGTGCCGCGCGAGCTTTTCGTCGACGAGGCCGATCGCGAGGGCGCCTACCGCGACAGCGCGCTGCCGATCGCCTGCGGGCAGACAATCAGCCAGCCCTTCGTCGTGGCCTACATGACCGAGCAGCTCCAGCTCCGGAAGCAGCACCGCGTGCTCGAGATCGGCACCGGATCGGGTTATCAGGCCGCCGTGCTGTCGCGGCTCGCCGGCCAGGTCCTGACGGTCGAACGCTATCGCAAGCTTGCGGACACCGCACGCGCCAGGCTCGAAAAACTGGCCTATCACAATGTCGAGGTGATGCTCGGCGACGGGCTCAACCTGCCGGCCAATATCGGCCCGTTCGATCGCATCATCGTCACCGCCGCGATGGAGCAGATCCCCGAGAACCTGATCGAGCGGCTGGAGGTTGGCGGCATCCTGATCGCCCCGGTCGGCCCGCATCAGGGCGTGCAGACGCTGATCCGCCTTGCGCGGACCGAAGCCGGGCTCGAGCGCAGGGAACTCGTCGAGGTCCGCTTCGTGCCGGCGCTGCCCGGGGTGGCGCGGGAGCTGTAGATTTCCGGATCGGCTGTGCTGCCAACATCTTATTGGGAGGGTTAAGCCGTTATTTACTCGGCGCGTGTTTACTTAAAACTCCAGTTCTGTTGCGTACGAGTGAGTAACCATGTCCGCTGTCGCCGAGTTGCTTTACTCGCGCCGCGTACCGCAGGTCGCGGTGCTGGCGCTGATCTCCTTCAGCTTCGCAGGGTGCAGCGCCGACATGTCGTCGCGGCTGTCCCAGTCGAACTTCTCCAACCCCTTCGCCTCTGATCAGACCGGATCGGTGCAGCAGGCGCCGCCGCAGCAGCAGCCGCGCGAGCTGCCGCAATATGCGCGGCCGCAGACGCAGCCCGGCTATTATCAGTCGCAGCCCTTGCCGCCGCCGGCGGTCTCGGCGCCGCAATCCTATCCCGTCGCGGCAGGTGGCGGGGTATCGGGAGGCGGGCGCGGCGTCAGCTCCTATGCGCCCCCGGCACAGCCTCATCTGGAGACCACGGCCACCGTGCCGCCGCGCTCCGTTGCCGCCGCCCAGCCAGCGGGCGGGACCAAGATCATCGTCGGCACGAGCGACACGCTCGACGTGCTCGCCAAGCGCTATCACGTCACGCCGCAGGCGATCCTTGCCGCCAATGGCTACAAGGGCCCGCGCGCGCTCTCGCCCGGCCAGCAGCTGATCATCCCGCATCCGGCCACGGCCACCGCTGCTGCACCCGCGCCTGCACTGGCTCCGGTCGCGGCAGCTCCCGCTGCGAAGCCGGTTGCGGTCATGGCTGCGCCGTCGAGCACGCATTTCGTCAATCATGGCGACACGCTCGCCAGCATTGCCCGCAAGAACCATATCTCGTCGGCCGAGCTCGCTCGTGCCAACGGTCTCGATCCCTCGGCCAAGCTCAAGCTCGGCACGAGGCTGACCGTGCCCGGCGCCAAGACCGCCGCCGTCGCGGCTCCGCTGGCTGCGGCTCCGGTCGGGGCCGCTCCGGTGGCTGGAACGCTGCAGCCCGTTGCGGCTGCCCCGGTGCCTGCCACCAAGATGGCCGCCGCTGCACCGGTGCAGAGCGCGCGCCTGGCCCAGGCCACGGCGAACGTCGAAGAGAAGCCCGCCGAGGCGCCTGCGAAGGCTGCCGAGACCACCAGCGCGCTGCCGACCTTCCGCTGGCCGGTGCGCGGCAAGGTGGTCACGAGCTACGGCGCCAAGACCAACGGCAAGTCCAACGACGGCATCAATCTCGCGGTGCCCGAGGGGACGCCGGTCAAGGCCGCCGAAGACGGCGTCGTCGCCTATTCCGGCAACGAGCTGAAGGGTTACGGCAATCTGGTCCTGGTTCGGCACTCCAACGGCTACGTCACCGCATATGCCCATGCGAGTGAGCTGCTGGTGAAGCGCGGCGATCCCATCAAGCGCGGTCAGGTCATTGCCAAGTCGGGTCAATCCGGGGAGGTGGCGTCGCCGCAGCTCCACTTCGAGATCCGCAAGGGATCGAGCCCGGTTGACCCGCTTCAATTCCTGAACGGGGCGTGAGGCGCCGCCAAATTGTCGCTCGTAAATAATCGCCCGCGAAAGCGGGCGATCTCGTTTTGGGTCGAGGGCTTCCGCTAGTTCGTCTTCAGTTTGACACCTAGCCGGCCCGCCAGTTCCTGCACGAACTGCCAGGCGACGCGGCCCGAGCGTGAGCCGCGGGTGGTCGACCATTCCAGTGCCTCGCGCTCCAGCGCCTCGTCGTCAACCTTGATGCCGAAATGGCTGCAATAGCCGCGCACCATCGCGAGGTATTCGTCCTGGCTGCAGCGGTGGAAGCCGAGCCAGAGGCCGAAACGATCCGACAGCGACACCTTCTCCTCGACCGCTTCGCCGGGATTGATCGCGGTCGAGCGCTCGTTCTCGATCATGTCGCGGGCCAGCAGATGTCGGCGGTTCGAGGTGGCATAGAGGATGACGTTCTCCGGCCGGCCCTCGATGCCGCCTTCGAGCACGGCCTTGAGCGATTTGTAGGACGCGTCATTGCCGTCGAAGGAGAGGTCGTCGATGAACACGATGAAGCGGAAGCTTGCGTCGCGGAGCTTCTCCATCAACATCGGCAGCGTCTCGATGTCCTCGCGGTGGATCTCGATCAGCTTCAGCTTCTCGGCAGGCTTGCGGCCCGCGTTGATGCTGGCATGTGCCGCCTTCACCAGCGACGATTTGCCCATGCCGCGCGCGCCCCAGAGCAGGGCGTTGTTGGCGGGCAGGCCGCCCGCGAAGCGCTCGGTGTTCTCCATCAGGATGTCGCGCATCCGGTCGACGCCCTTCAGCAGGAACAGCTCCACGCGGCTGACCCGCGGCACCGCCGACAGGCGGCCGTCAGGGTGCCAGACGTAGGCGTCGGCCTCTTTGAACGACTCGCGTTCGAAGGCCGGCTTTCCCTGCGCAGCGAGGTGCGCCGCAATACTCTCCAGCGCGCGGACGAGTCGCTCCTGGGAGAGGTCCGGGGCGGCCTTTGCGACCCCCTTGGTGGTCCCCTTGGGGCGTTTTGCCGCGACGCGGGCGGGCTTGCGGGCAGGGGTGCGGGGGCCTTTGCCGGCCGGGCTTTTGCTCATGTTTTTGGGCATGTCCGAAGTTCCTGAGAATGCAGCCTTATCGGGCCTGACGGCGCGCCGCAAGGTGGCCAAATCGCCGGTCTGGCAGCGTTGCAATTGGGGCAATGGCCGCTATAGTCCGCGCGAATTTGACCGAGCCGGTCGCCTTTGAGGGCCTGACCGGCTTTCCCCCGTTCTCACGAGGATCGTCCGAATGTTGATTACCCCTGCGTATGCCCAGGCCGCGGGCGCCGGCGACACCAACAGCATGTTGATGTCGCTGCTGCCGTTCGCCCTGATCTTCGTGATCATGTACTTCCTGATTCTGCGTCCGCAGCAGAAGAAGGTGCGCGACCACGCCGACCTCGTGAAGAACATCCGCCGCGGCGACACCGTCGTGACCTCGGGCGGCCTCGTCGGCAAGGTCACCAAGGTCGTCGATGACGACCAGATCGAGTTCGAGATTTCCGACGGCGTGCGGGTGCGCCAGATGCGCCAGATGATCTCCGGCGTCCGCGCCAAGGGCGAGCCGGCCAAGGAATCCAAAGAAAGCGCCAAGGACGACGCCGCGTCGAAGTGAGCGCGTCCGCGGGCATCTCAAGTCTCCTGATCTGACAGGTCCAGTCGATGTTGTATTTCACGCGGTGGAAGGCGCTCGGGATTATCCTGACGGCGCTGATCGTGTGCCTCTGCGCAGTCCCGAACTTCTTCCCGGAGTCGCAGGTCAAGACCTGGCCCGCCTGGGCGCAGCGTCGGCTCGTGCTCGGCCTCGACCTCCAGGGCGGCTCCTATCTGCTGCTCGAGGTCGACTCCAACTACGTGAAGAAGGAGCGGCTCGACCAGGTCCGCGACGACGTTCGCCGCACGCTGCGTGATGCCAAGATCGGCTTCACCGGCGGCGTGGTCGTGCGCAACGACGCGGCCGAGGTGCGCATCACCAAGGAATCCGACGTTCAGGCCGCGCTCGCCAAGCTGCGTGAATTGTCCCAGCCGCTAGGCGGCCTGATGGGATCCAGCGGTCAGCGCGACCTCGAGGTGAGCGAGGCCGGCGGCGTGATTCGCCTGACCGTCCCGCAGGCCGCGATGCTCGACCGCATGCGCAAGACCATCGAACAATCGATCCAGATCGTCGAACGCCGTGTCAACGAGCTCGGCACCGTCGAGCCCGTGATCCAGCGCCAGGGCAACGACCGCATCCTGGTGCAGGTCCCCGGCCTGCAGGACCCGACCCGCCTGAAGAAGCTGCTCGGCGAGACCGCGAAGATGGAATTCCGCATGGTCGACACGACCGTGTCGCCGGACCAGGCGCAAGCCGGCAGGTTGCCGCCGGAATCCGAGCTGCTGATGAGCGCTTCGCCCCCGCCGACGCCCTATGTGGTCAAGAAGCAGGTGCTGGTCGCCGGCGGCGATCTGATCGATGCCCAGGCGACCTTTGACCAGCGTACGAGCGAGCCGGTCGTCAGCTTCAAGTTCAATACCTCGGGCGCGCGCAAATTCGCGCAGGCCACGCAAGAGAATGTCGGGTTGCCCTTCGCGATCGTGCTCGACAACAAGGTGATCTCCGCCCCCCGCATCAACGAGCCGATCACGGGTGGTCAGGGTCAGATCTCGGGCAGCTTCACGGTCCAATCTGCCAACGATCTGGCGATCCTGATGCGTGCCGGCGCGCTGCCGGCGCCGCTCACGGTGGTCGAGGAGCGCACCGTCGGTCCGGGCCTCGGCCAGGATTCGATCGAGAAGGGCGAACTCGCGGCTTACGTCGGCTCGATCCTGGTCATCATCTTCATGCTGCTGACCTACCGGCTGTTCGGGGTGTTCGCCAACATCGCGGTGGCCATCAACGTCGCCATGATCTTCGGCCTGCTGTCGCTGCTCAACGCCACGCTGACGCTGCCCGGCATCGCCGGCATCGTGCTCACGGTCGGCATCGCGGTGGACTCCAACGTCCTGATCTATGAGCGTATCCGCGAGGAGCTGCGCGGCGGCCGCAATGCGATTTCGGCGATCGACGCCGGCTTCAAGCGGGCGCTGGCGACCATCCTCGATTCCAACATCACGACCTTCATTGCCGCCGCGGTGCTGTTCTACATCGGCACCGGCCCGGTGCGCGGCTTTGCCGTGACGCTCGGCATCGGCATCATCACCACGGTGTTCACCGCCTTCACCATGACCCGGCTGATCGTCGCCTGGTGGGTGCGGTGGAAGCGGCCGCAAAGCGTGCCGATCTAGGAGCTAAGACCGTGACACATTACGTACTCATCGGGCTTGGCATCCTGATTGCCGTCCTCACCGTGGTGGCAGCCCTCGGCGTGCTGCCGTCGCTGCGCATCGTCCCTGATGACACGCATTTCGACTTCACGCGGTTCCGGCGCATCAGCTTCCCGATCTCGGCGGCGCTGTCGATCGTCGCCATCACGCTGTTCTTCACCCACGGCCTGAATCTCGGCATCGACTTCAAGGGCGGCACGCTGCTGGAGGTGCGGGCCAAGTCCGGCGCCGCCGACATCGCGGCGATGCGCACGACGCTGGATGGCTTGAAGCTCGGCGAAATCCAGCTGCAGCAGTTCGGCGGCCCCGAGAACGTGCTGATCCGCGTTGCCGAGCAGCCCGGCGGCGACAAGGCGCAGCAGGATGCCGTGCAGAAGGTGCGCACCGCACTCGGCGATTCCATCGAATACCGCCGTGTCGAAGTGCTCGGCCCGCGCGTCGCTGGCGAGCTTCTCGCCTACGGCATGCTTGGCCTGATGCTCGCCATCGTCTCGATCCTGATCTATCTCTGGTTCCGGTTCGAATGGCAGTTCGCGCTGGGCGCCATGATCGCCAACGTGCACGACATCGTGCTGACCATCGGCTTCATGTCGATCAGCCAGGTCGATTTCGACCTGACCAGTATCGCCGCGCTGCTGACGATTCTCGGTTATTCGCTCAACGATACCGTCGTCATCTACGACCGCATCCGTGAAATGCTGCGTCGCTACAAGAAGATGCCGATGCCGCAGCTGCTCAACGAGTCCATCAACTCGACGCTGTCGCGCTCCATCATCACCCACTTCACGGTGACGCTGGCGCTGCTGGCGCTGCTGGTGTTCGGCGGCCATGCGATCCACAGCTTCACGGCGGTGATGATGTTCGGCGTGGTGCTGGTCGGCACCTATACGTCGATCTTCATCGCGGCGCCGATCCTGATCTATCTCGGCGTCGGCGAGCATCGCGAGGATGCGAAAGACGAGGCTCCGCCGGCGAAGAAAAGCAAGGCATGATCCGAACCGCATGCCCTCGCAGGCGTTTGCGAGGGCAATAGGCTCATTCGGACGAAGCACATGGCCGGCGATCCCAACGCACCGCATTTCCCGCGCTCGGCGCCGATCGAGGCCTATGGCAAGGGCGGCTTCGCCTTCGCCGGCATGTCGCATCGGGGCTCGCTGCTGTGCCTGCCCGAGGCGATCTGGGCCTGGGACGTGACCGATCCCGCGAAGATCGACCGCTATTCGCTGGACAGGGTGTTCGCAGCCGCCAACGGCATCGACACGCTTCTGGTCGGCACCGGAACCGGGCTCTGGCTGCCGCCGCCGGAGCTGCGCCAGGCGTTCAAGGCGGTGAGGGTGGTGCTGGACACGATGCAGACCGGTCCCGCCGTGCGCACCTACAACATCATGATCGGCGAGCGGCGGCGGGTCGCCGCTGCGCTGATCGCGGTGCCGTGACCAGCACATTGAACCGCACATGAGCAGTGCCGCTCCGCCGCCCGATTCCGTCGCCTTCTGCGCCGAGCTCGTGCGCGGCCACGACTTTCCGCGCTATGCCGCGACGCTGTTCGCGCCCGCCGCCGAGCGCCGCGCGCTGCTGGCGCTCTACGCCTTCAATGTCGAGATCGTCCGCGTCCGCGACCAGGTGAGCCAGCCCTTGCCCGGCGAGATCCGCTTTCAATGGTGGACGGATCTGTTCTCGGGCCTGGTCCACGGCAGTGCCGAGGGCAATCCGGTGGCAGCGGAGCTGCTGCGTGCGATCCGTGATTTCGACCTGCCGGTCGAGCCGCTGTCGCTGCTCGTCGACGAGCACCAGTTCGACCTCTACAACGACCCGATGCCGACGCTGACGGCGCTGGAGGGCTATCTGGCCGCGACCTCATCGGCATTGTTCGATCTTGCCGCCCGGATCATGGCGCCACCGTCGGAGGCGGGCGAACATCTCGCCCGTCATGCGGGGCTGGCGCAGGGCATCGTGCAGGTCATCACGAGCCTGCCGCGCGATGCCTCGCACCGGCAGCTCTTCCTGCCGCAGCAGGTGCTGGCGAGCCATGGCTGCGAGATGGAGGATGTGTTTGCCGGCAAGGATACGCCGAACCTGCGCGCCGTGCTGGAGCAGCTCGCGGGCGAGGCGCAGCAGCATCTGACCACGGCGATGTCGCTGCTGGCGGACGTGCCGGCAGCAGTGCGTCCGGCGTTTTTGCCGTTGAGCCTGACCAGGGCGGATCTCAAGCGCCTGTCGCAGCCCGGCCGCAATCCGTTCGCGGTGCAGCCGACGTCGCGGCTGCGTACGCTGTGGACGCTGTGGCGGGCTTCACGTTCCCGGGAATTTACCAAATAGCGGCTGGCTTATCGCCTCGAACCACGGGATGCTCTATGCTGTCCCATGGCTGAGTTGTCCCAAACCACATCGCCCGATCTCAGCGACTTTCCGGTCGCACCTGGTGATATCCATGCTGCCGCCGATACCATCCGCGGCGCTGTCGTCGAGACGCCCTGCAGCTACAGCCGCACGCTGAGCAGCATCTGCGGCTGCGAGATCTGGCTCAAATTCGAGAACCTTCAGTTCACCTCCTCGTTCAAGGAGCGCGGCGCGCTCAACCGCCTCACCGCGTTGACGCCGGAGGAGCGCGCGCGCGGCGTCATTGCCATGTCGGCCGGAAACCACGCGCAGGGCGTCGCCTATCACGCCAAGCGGCTCGGCATTCCCGCCACCATCGTCATGCCGGTCGGCACGCCGATGGTGAAGATCGAGAACACCAGGCATCACGGCGCGGAAGTGGTCGTCACGGGGGCGACGCTGGAGGAGGCGGCCGCGTTCGCGCGCAGCCACGGCGAAGCCCGAAGCATGATCTTCGTCCACCCCTATGACGATCCGCTGGTGATCGCGGGGCAGGGCACCGTCGGGCTGGAGATGATGAGAGCGGTACCGGAGCTCGACACGCTGGTCGTCCCGATCGGCGGCGGCGGCCTGATTAGCGGCATCGGCATTGCCGCGAAATCGATCAAGCCATCGCTGCGGATCCTCGGCGTCGAGGCCTGGCTCTATCCCTCGATGTATAACGCCATCCACGGCGGCAATCTGCCGGCGCGCGGCGACACGCTGGCCGAAGGCATCGCGGTGAAATCGCCCGGCAAGATCACCACCGAAATCGTCCGCCACCTGGTCGACGACATCGCGCTGGTCAACGAAGCCGAGCTCGAGCGCGCGGTGGCGACCCTGATCTCGATTGAGAAGACGGTGGTCGAGGGCGCCGGCGCCGCCGGCCTTGCCGCCTTGATGTCCGATCCGACCCGCTTTGCCGGCCAGAAGGTCGGCCTGGTGCTCAGCGGCGGCAATATCGACACCCGGCTGATCGCGTCCGTCCTGACGCGCGAGCTGGCACGCGAGGGGCGGCTGACGCAGTTGTCCCTCGATATTCCTGATCGGCCCGGGCAGCTGGCCGCCGTTGCGGCGCTGCTGGCCGAGGCCGGCGCCAACATCATCGAGGTCTCGCACCAGCGGACGTTCTCCGACCTGCCGGCCAAGGCGACGCTGCTGCAACTCGTCATCGAGACCCGCGACAGCGCCCATCTCGACGAGGTCATGGCGAAGCTCGGCGCATCCGGATTGAGCGCGCGCTGCACCTGAGCGGCGCGCACTCTACCGCGACGGCAATCCCGCGAGGTGGTCGATCAGGCGGTCGACCTCGGCTTCCGTGTTGTAGTAGTGCGGCGACGCCCGCACGACGTGCGGCAACGCGCGAAGCTCGGCGTCGATGCGCGTGCTCGAGGGATCGGAAGCGCCGATCGTGATGGCGGCTGCGGCGGCACTGGCGACAACGGCGTCGGCCTCGTGTCCGTCCACCGTGAAGCTGACGATGGCGCCCGGCGCTCGTCCGAGATCGCGAACGGTGATGCCGGGAATAGACGCAAGGCCGTTGCGAAGACGGCCTGCAAGCATGCGGCAGCGCTGTTCGATCGTGCCGATACCGATCCCGAGGGCGTAATCGATGGCCGCGCCGAGCCCCAGGCGAGCCGCGTAGTTGTTCTCCCAGGTCTCGAAACGCCGCGCATCGTCGCGGAGTTGATAGCTGTCTCGCGAGACCCAGGGCGCCGCGAAGTGGTCGATCATCGGCGGCTCGAGCTTCTGGAGCAGCGCCCGGCGAACGTAAAGAAAGCCGGTACCGCGCGGGCCGCGGAGGAATTTGCGCCCCGTGGCCGAGAGCATGTCGCAGCCGATGGCGGCGACGTCGACGTCCATTTGGCCGACCGCCTGGCAGGCGTCGAGCAAATAGGGAATGCCGTGCGCCTGCGCGATCTTGCCGATCGCCGCCGCCGGATTGACCAGCCCGCCATTGGTCGGAACCCAGGTGATGGCGATCAGCTTGACGCGCTCATCGATCATGCGTTCGAGCGCGTGGACGTCGAGCTCGCCGCTGGCATCGCTCGGCACCACATCGATCACCGCGCCGGTGCGCCTGGCGACCTGAAGAAAGGCGACATAATTGGCGGCATATTCCGCCTCGGCGGTCAGGATGCGATCTCCTTTCCGAAACGGAAGCGAGTAGAACGCCATCTGCCAGGCGACCGTCGCGTTCTCCACCAGCGCAATCTCGTCGGGCGCTGCGTTGAGCAGGCGCGCCACCGAGCCGTAGACCGCGTCGAGCCGCTCGGCTTCACGATCGGCGGCCGCGTAGCCTCCGATCTCGCTTTCAAGATCGATGTGTGCCTTCAGCGCAGCCACAACCGGCGCCGGCATGAGGGCGGCGCCTGCGTTGTGGAGATAGGCGAGCCGGGCGGTGGCGGGCGTGTCGGCACGGATTCGGTCGAGGTCAATCACTGGCGCTCTCCGCTTCTGGCGATCTCATGCCTGGATTAGGCGGCTTGCCGTGCACGAGCAAGATGGCCCGTCTCAGATGCAGAGGCCGAGCAGCTTGACGTGGCAGTTGCTGGATTTGGGCTTGGACTCGGATTTCGGCTTGCTTGCAGGCGCGGCTTCGCGCCTCACGGCAACGAGGGGTTCCTTGTCCTTCGTCTTGCCTTTGCCTTTCGGCTCGTAATCGCCCGCGATCACCATGGCCCAATAGGTGCGCTTGCCGCTGGCGTTTCTGGCACTGGCGATGCCGACGCGGGAGGCATTGTGCAGCAACAGGTTCTTGCGGTGCCCGGACGAGTCGATCCACTGTCCCAGCGTTTTCTCGAAATTGTCGTAGCCGTAGGCGATGTTCTCGGCGGCGCGGCCCGCACCGGCCGGCGCGACGCGCCGGTTGAAGGGGCCGAGCGCATCGTGGCTGAGGTCGTCCTTCGCCGCCATCGCCTTGGCCTGGTCCATGGCGATGCGGTCGAGGGTGGCGTCGCGGACGACGCGGACTTCGCCGTGCTTGAGGCGGAAGCTGGAGATCAACTCGGCCGGAGAGTCGGCCATCGCGGGCGCGGCGATGAGCAGCAGGAAGCCCGCGACCAGGCCGCCAACTCCCCCACGCATCATCGTCCCCCGAATGCTCATGATCCCGCCACGCCCGAATGATCCGTCCGCTTCTCTATCGCCAATGTGGACGCTTCAAGGCGCAAGGCTACCCGTCAGCTCGCCGGCAGGTCCGCCTCGAAATTGAAGCGGTCGCGCAGATTTTTCCGCTGTTCCAGAATGTCCTTGAGGAACGCGCGGTCCTGGTCGTTCTTCATCATCGGCTCGATCAGGTCGAGCTGGTTCATGGCGACCAGTTGCAGGATCTCGGTGCGCGGCTTGCCGCTGGCGTCGCGTGGCAGCGCGTGCACCACCTGGATATGCTCCGGCGGTTTCGGTCCCTTGGCGGCTGAAAGGTCGTTCCGCAACTGGCCTTCGAGCGTGGCCTGATCGGCTTCGACGAAAGCGTAGAGCCCGACGCCGGAGCGGCGGTCGGCGAAAGCGACGATCGCGGTATCGCGCACGGCCGGATTCTTGCGGATCAGCGCGGTCAGCACCGGCGCATCGTTGACCAGCCTGCGACCGCCGCCCTCGCGGTCGGTGAAGTTGAACAGCCCGCGCGTGATGGCACGATAGACTTTCTTGCCGGTGGCGAGCCACAGGCTCGCGGCAAACGACTTCTTGGCGAGGATCTTTCGCTCGCGCGGCGTCAGCGCCTCGGGCGCGTAGGAACGCTTGTGCTTGAGCAGGTGCCTGAGGTCTTCATAGGCGAGGATGCGATAGAGCCGGCCGCGCCGGTTGAAGCAGGCGGCGAGCTGGAAGTCGGTGACGTAGGCGAGACCGTCGCGGCCGACCAGCCAGTTCTGCTCCTTGGCCAGATCGTTGTGGCAGATACCAGCGCGGCGCAGCCGGCGCAGCGCCGCCTTGGCCGAACGAAAATAGGCGAGGTCGCCATGCGGCTTTGCCAGGTGCAAAGCGACGCCGTCGACGAAGCCGCGCACCAGCGCACGGCGTCCGGCCCACAGCAGCTCAGGTCCGACATTCAGCCCCTTGGCGAGCGCGAGAGCGTGCTTCTCGCGGGCGAACAGATGGCGCGCCAGTGGGAACGACCACCACGGCACCTCGTCGAGCCGGCGCAGCACGGCATCGACCTCGCCGCTCTCGCCGCGGAAGCGGCCGCGCTCGACGGTCGAGAACACGTCGCGCTTGAGCAGCACGCCCTCGGTCCAGCGCACCGACAGCGTCGCGGCGTCGTCTTTGGGGAGGCTCATTGCAAACTCACGCGGCTGCGGCAATGCGCAAATGATCGGCGATCCAGCGATCGAGATCGGCGAGTGCCAAGGCGCTCATCGCCTGCTTCTTGGCCACTGTCTTCTCGTTGCCGCGCAGGCGCGTGCCGTCGGGCTTCTTGGTCGGCACGGTCGCAAGCGGGGGGAACAGACCGAAATTGATATTCATCGGCTGGAACGACCGTGTACCCGGCTCGATGGTCTCGATATGGCCCCCGGTGATGTGGCCAAGCAGCGATCCGAGCGCGGTGGTGCCGGGTGGGCCGACAAGCGTCTCACCGCGCGCGTCCGCGGCTGCATAGAGGCCGGCGATCAAGCCGACGCTGGCCGATTCCACATAGCCCTCGCAGCCGGTCATCTGGCCGGCAAAGCGCAGCCTCGGCTGCGCGCGCAGGCGCAACTGACCGTCGAGCAGTTTCGGCGAGTTGAGAAAGGTGTTGCGATGCAGGCCGCCGAGGCGGGCGAATTCGGCGTTCTCCAGCCCGGGAATGGTGCGGAAGATGCGCTGCTGCTCGCCGTATTTCAGCTTGGTCTGGAAGCCGACGATGTTGTAGAGCGTGCCGAGCTTGTTGTCCTGGCGCAGCTGCACGATCGCGTAGGCTTTCGTGGCAGGATCGTGCGGATTGGTGAGGCCGACCGGCTTCATCGGGCCGTGACGCAGCGTCTCGGGGCCGCGCTCCGCCATCACCTCGATCGGCAGGCAGCCGTCGAAATAGGGCGTGTTGGTTTCCCACTCCTTGAACTCGGTCTTCTCGCCCGCGATCAGCGCGGCGACGAAGCCCTCATACTGCTCCTTGGTCATGGGGCAGTTGATGTAGTCCGCACCGGTGCCGCCGGGGCCGACCTTGTCGTAGCGCGACTGAAACCAGGCCACCGACATGTCGATGGATTCGCGGTGCACGATCGGCGCGATCGCGTCGAAGAAGGCGAGCGCGTTCTCGTCGGTCAACGCGCGGATGGCATCGGCCAGCGGGGCGGAGGTGAGGGGACCGGTGGCAATGATGACGTTGCTCCAATCGGCCGGCGGCAGGCCGGCGATTTCTCCGCGAGCGATCTGGATCAGCGGATGGTCGTTCAACGCCTTGGTGACGGCCGCGGAGAAGCCGTCGCGGTCGACCGCGAGAGCGCCGCCGGCAGGCACCTGGTTGGCGTCGGCCGCGCGCATCACCAGCGAATCGAGCCGGCGCATCTCCGCGTGCAAGAGGCCGACGGCGTTGTTGGCGGCATCGTCCGAGCGGAACGAATTGGAGCAGACGAGCTCGGCAAGGCCGTCGGTGCGGTGCGCCTCGGTCATGCGGGTCGGCCGCATCTCGTGCAGCACCACGGGCACGCCAGCCTTGGCCACCTGCCAGGCGGCTTCGGAGCCGGCGAGGCCAGCGCCGATCACGTGCACGGTGTTGGATAGGGGTCCTGTCATGGGGCGGACAGGTAGCGCTTTTCGTCGGTCAGTGGAATCGCCGAGATCGAGTTTTCTGCCACCAGATACGACAACGCCCGCACGAGGCGGGCGCTATCGGTCCGTTCCGGTGGAGGGCTGAACGATATCAGCCCTGATACTGACCGGCGGCAACGCGCGGGATGTCCGAGCGATCGAGGCCGATATCGGCCAATTCGCGATCGCTGAGCTGGGACAGCTCGGCAACATTGCGCTGATAGTCCCGGAAGGCCTGGATCATGCGGATGAGCGAGAGCAGCATTGGTAGTCTCCTGTAGTTCGATTCAGCCCTTGCCCGGGCCTCATCGTTGAAATGAATATAGTGGAGAGTGGTGCAGTGCGAAAGTTCCGATGTTGCGATGCAGCTAAGCGAGTAGTGCATAGCACGGTTAGGGGACGCTTAACCTCTTGGCGATCCCGCCGAAGTCTCTAGATGGTTGTGCCGCATTTGGAGGTAAACTCCCGTGAAATCACGGAGTTATGGGTAGATATTTGATCTGGATCATCACGGAAATAGGTTGCGGCCGTGTTGCCGGCAAGCAGGTCATTTAGCTTGTACACCCAAGTCCGATATGCGCGAATCGCATGAAGAGAGATCTGTTATATTGAATTTATATTCATTTGTTTGATCGAATCGCAGGGAAGCCGCAGGGCATGCAAGCAGGATCCGCCAGGGTCGATTCTCCGGCGCGAGGGGGCTGTTGGCCAGATCCGCCTCCCCTGGATCGCGGTCCGGGCGGGGGACGTCCACACGCCGAGCGTGTGGTTGGATGACAAGGATGTAATGAAAAACAGAATTTCTGCATGACGCTCTGCGCAGCGCGCAACATCACGCAATTCTCGCGAGGAATTTATTGCGGCAAGTTGCCGCGCCCGGAGGAAAGTCATGTCGCAGAGCCCGGCAATGTCGCTGGGTCTGCCCCAAGAACAAGAGAAGGAAAGTAACATCATGACGAAGTTACTCGGGGTTATCGCCATTGCCGCCGTCGCGTTCGCGATTGCGCCCGCCCAGGCTGCCAAGCACGCCGCCATGGGAGGCTGCAGCTCGGCCAATCTGGAGAAGACGGAAACTGCGATCGAGGCCATGCCCGACGGGGACGGCAAGCTCGTTGCCCAGAAGGAGATCGCGGCGGCGCAGGATTCGCTGCTCAACGGTAAAATGGGTGCGTGCGGCGCGCATCTGAACAAGGCGATGCACGCCACCATGGGTAAGTAAACGCACCAGAGAGGGCCGGTCGCCGGGCGATCGGCCCTTCGCGCTTGTTGATGGATCTCTAGGGAGCGCGCGCCAGCTGGGTTGCGAAATAGGCGACGGTCTTGGAATAGACCTCGCTCTTATTCCACTGCTTGAGCACATCGAAATTCGGACTGCCCGGCTGCCAATCCTTGCCCTTTTGCCAGCCATAGCCGGCGAGATAATTGGCGGTGGAGGCGAGTACGTCGGGCGCGTTGTGCAGGAGATCCCGCTTGCCGTTGCCGTCGAAATCGACGGCGTATTTCATCCAGGATGACGGCATGAACTGGGTCTGGCCGAGCTCACCGGCCCAGGCGCCTTTCATCTCGGCGGGCGCGAGATCGCCGCGCTGGACGATGCGCAGCGCATCCATCAGCTCGGCGCGAAACTGCTCGGCACGCCGGCAGTCATAGGCCAGCGTTGCCAGCGAGCGGATCGTGGCGAACTTGCCGGTGTTGACGCCGAAATCGGTCTCGAGGCCCCAGATCGCGACCAGGACCTCGCCGGGAACGCCGTAGGCCTGCTCGATGCGCGACAGCACCGAACCGTATTGCTTCATCATGTTGGAGCCGCGCTGCAGGCGCGGCGGCACCATGCGGCCGGAAAATTCCTCGAAGGTCTGGGTGAAGACCTTTTGCGAGCGGTCGCGGTTGAGCACGCTCTGATCCAGCGTCACGCCAGCGAGACCCGATGCGATGGCCTGTTGCGAGATGCCCTTGGCGGCCGCGTCGGTTTTGAAATCCGCAAGCCAGGCATCGAAATTACCCGAGCCGCAGGCAACAGCGGCGAGCGCTGGCTGGGCGGACAGGATGGATGCGGAGAGGGCGAGGGCTGCGAGAGCGAGACGAGAAATCGTCGAGGTCATCGATTAAATGAATTCCGTGAAGCGATCTGACCGGCGGGCGCAATCTCGGTCGGAACCGCGGCCAAAGCAAGGCGTGCGACACGGCGCGATCCTGCCCGAGACGGGGCAGGATCGCATGTCACGATATCGTCAGGCGTCGGTCCTGTTCCGCCAGGGGAAGAGGTTGGCCGGGAAGTCGGCCGCCGGCTTGCGCGGACGATGCGGCGGGGGCGACATCGGGCGTGCACCGGGCTCCGAGACGATCACCTTGCGGTAGAGGTGCCAGGTGGCGTGGCCGAGCAGGGGGATCACCACGGCAAGGCCGAGGAAGGCCGGGATGGTGCCGAGCGCGAGCAGCACCGCCACGATCACGCCCCAGGCTGCCATCGGCACCGGGTTCCTCGCAACCACGCGCAGTGAGGTGCTCATCGCCTCGAATGCACCGGCATGGCGGTCCAGCATCAAGGGGAACGACACGGCGCTGATGCAAAGTGCGGCGAGCGCGAACAGGAAGCCGGCGCCGCAGCCGACCACGATCAGCCACCAGCCCTGCTGTGTCGTCAGCACGCGCGTCATGAAGTCGGAGATCCCGGTCACGCCCTCATAGCCGAACGCCGCGACATAGATCGCCTGCGCGGTTGCAACCCAGGTCACAAACAGCGCGAGCAGTAATGTGCCGAGACCGAGCATCGCCCCGAACGAGGGCGAGCGCAGCACCTCCATGGCATCCCAGGCGCTGGCTTCCTCATAGCGTTCACGCCGGCTGGAGAGCTCGTAGAGACCGAGCGCTGCGAACGGGCCGATCAGCGCGAAGCCGGCGGCGAGCGGAAACAGCAGCGGCAGCACCGAATAGCCCATCACCACCCGGGCGAGCACGAGGCCGAGGACGGGATAGATCACGCAGAGGATGATGGCGTGGCTCGGAACGGCCTTGAAATCGTCCCAGCCGCGCCGGAGCGCGTCATGCAGGTCGGACAGCTGGATGGTTCGAATGACAGGTCCAGTCGCATCCGCGCTCTGGGCCATTGTGGGGACATTGCCCGGGTAAAGTGTGGCCATGGTCGCTAGCTCCCTTGCCGAGCGGCCGAATCCGGCGCCGGCAAACGGCGCGAGCGGCCGCCATTCTTGAGTTTCGCGAGTCCGACCAGACGCGAATTCCGGAAGGCATCGCGAGCTGAACACAAACCGTACGCCTATTTCCGAGTCCTGTCCCTCACGCTTGGGTGAGATTCGATGCCGCAGCGCAACCTCGACGACGTCATTCGGTCGTCATTTCGCCGCAGATAAGCTGATGCTGCTCATTGGCTCGCAGAACTTCGCGGGCGTAATGCAGTGACTTGGTCTATAAGTGCCACTCAAGGCCCTTCCAACGGATCCTTT
>NZ_JXDL01000001.1:863574-923811 GCF_001590795.1 Bradyrhizobium sp. AT1 | reverse complement strand
AGAAGCTGGAATGGCGGACCTCGATCGTCGATCTCATGAAGGCGCTCGACATCGATTCCAGCCTTGCAGCGCGCAAGGATCTCGCCAAGGAGCTGGGCTACACTGGTGACATGAACGACTCCGCCAGCATGAACGTCTGGCTGCACAAGCAGGTGATGTCCAAGCTCGCCGCCAATGGCGGCAAGCTGCCGCCGGAGATCAAGCACTGACCGAAACGCCGGTCGTGACGGAAGGGCCCGCCATCGCGCGGGCCCTTTTGCTTTCAGGCGACCAGATCGGCATCCTCCGGATGCCGGTCGAGATAGTCGACGACGAAGCCGCAGCCGGCGATCACCTTCTTGCCGTCGCGGCGGATCAGGTCCAGCGCGCCCTTGACCAGTTCTGAGCCGATGCCGCGGCCGCGCAGCGCGCGCGGCGTCTCGGTGTGGGTGATGATGACCGCCGCCGGTGTCAGCCGGTAATTGGCGAAGGCGACCTCGCTGCCGACATCGAGCTCGAAGCGGCTCCTATCCTTGTTGTCTCGTACCGATGCGGCCATGCAAGATCCTTCCAACGTGCTCGTTGCTCTGATCTAGGCGTCTGAACCAGCCCTTGCCAAGGTGCGACCAAGGAGGGTTGCTGCAGGGGAGATATCCGCAAAATGCGTGTCCGGTACGGCCTCATGGTGTTGCTTGCCGCGCTGAGCTCGACGGCCTCGGCCGAGGGCGGCCCGGCCTGGGATGCGTGTGTGGCGCTGAGCAGCACGCCCGACCAACGGGTCAAGGCCTGCTCCACCGTGATCGAGACCAAGAGCGAGAGCGGCGACAGGCTCGCCGGCGCCTATTGCAACCGCGGTCATGGTCTCACCGAGAAGCGCGAGCTCGATGCCGCGCTGTCCGACCTCGACGAAGCCATCAGGCTCGCTCCGGATTATGCCTGCCCCCATAACAATCGCGGCCGGGTCTATTCGTTCAAGCGCGACTACGATCGTGCCATTGCCGAGTACGACCAGGCCATCAAGCTCGATCCGTCGCTGGCGCTGGCCTACAACAATCGTGGCGAGTCCCGCTTCAACAAGGGCGACCTCGACGGCGCCCTGGCCGATTTCGATGCGGCGATCAAGCGCAACCCGAATTCCGCCATGGCCTATAGCAATCGCGGTCTCGCCTATTACCGCAAGCGCGACATGACGCATGCGCTCGCCGACTACACCATGCGGATCAAGCTTGCGCCCGATCTGCTCGCCTATATCGATCGCGGCAACGTCTACCGGGACACCGAGCAGCTCGACCGTGCCGCCGCCGACTACGGCGAAGCGATCCGCATCGCGCCGACCGACGCGCGCGGCTGGCGCAATCGCGGCATGATCCGCCTGTTCCAGGGCGACAACAAGGGTGGTGTTTCCGACTACGACAAGGCATTGCGATACGATCCCACTGACGCCTATTCCTGGAATAATCGCGGACAGGCCCGCCTGCGGCTCGGCGACAAGCAGGGCGCGATCGCCGATCTCCGGAAGGCGCTGGAGCTGGATCCGGACGTGACGTCCGCGCAGGACTCGTTGAGGAAGCTCGGGGCTCTCTAGCTAAGGCGCGGCATGGGTTGATGACTTTGAACAGCGCGCGGCCATCGAAATAATCCTCAAGTCCGCTCTTGCGCAGCCGCCGGCGGTTCCCACGTGCTCTTACAGGACATACGTCCGAATGCGGCCGGCAGGGTCGCGAGACATTCGGAAGTCGTGATCGCCAGCCGCCGACGTGTGCCTCTGTCACAGGAGGGTACGATGTCGGACTTTGGTTTCTTGAATACTCATCGAACATGGGAAGACTGGTGCGGGATGGCGCTCGGCGTGCTCATCGTGGCCTCGCCATGGTTTCCCGTTCAGGATGCGACGATCAGCGGAGACCAGACAGTGATCCTGAATGCGATCGCGATTGGTCTCGTTGTCTTCGGCATCAGCCAGCTCGAATATGTCGCCTTGCAGCGCTGGCAGGAGGTGACGACGATCCTTGTCGGGCTATGGCTCATCGGCTCGCCTTACATGCTCGGCTATTCCGGTGAGGGCTTTCTGCGCGTCTATCACACGGGCCTAGGCGCCGTGCTCGTGCTGCTCGGCATGCTGCAGCTGTGGCAGGATTGGGATATGACCGACCAGGACATGCTCAGGCACGGACAATAGGCCAGGATCTCGGCTGGCCCGCTGGCGACAGGCTGCGGGCCTGTGTTCTCACCTCGTCACGAGGTCCGCGTAATCAGGGTGCTTTTCGATCCAGGCCTTCACGAACGGGCATTGCGGGATCAGCTTCAATCCGGCGCTGCGGACCTGGTCGAGCGCGCCTTGCACCAGCTTCGAACCGACGCCCTTGCCGCCGAGTTCCTTCGGCACGTCGGTGTGCTCGAACGTGATGACGTTGCCGTCGAGCTTGTAGTGCTCGGTCGCAAGATGGCCCTCGATCTCGAGCTCGAAGCGGTGATGGGCCTTGTTGTCGATGATTTCGCTCATGTGGTCTCCGCCATGTCTTCAGAGGACCCCCGCGCACGACGTCGTAACGTGCGATCAGGTCGACGGGTTTCAGCTGCGAATGTGGTTCAGTCCGCGGCTTTGGCGAGCCTGGAATCCTCTCGCTGCTGCTGTGGACGCAGGCATCCCTGGCAGATGACGAGCGCGCGGTTGACCCTTGCATCCTGCTCGGCCTCGCTCGCGTCCTGCGCTTGCCACCATTCCTTCGACTGGGGCTGAAGTCCGGCTTGCGACCTGTTGCGCTCGGCCTGGGCGAGGTTGCGTGTTGGTCGTGAGGCCGGGCTCGGCCGATTGGGATCCTCGCCGGCGCCGTCCCAGGCATAGCGGGCAGGCCTGAAGGCAGGATCGGACGTCAGATGCGCTTGTGGGCCGACGGCACATCCGGCGAGCGCCAGCGACAACAGAAGGAAGGCAGGCGCTTTGACCATGATGCGGCACTCTGTACGCGAGAACTGAGCGAGGGTGCGCCGATCATGTTTAAAATTCCCTGAACGATTGCGGCCTCGCCGGCGACCAACCCGCATGCGTCACCTGTTTCTCATGCTCGCTCTGTTCGCCTCCGCCGCGCGCGCCGAGGATGCCAAGCCGTTCAATCCGTCCGACTATCCGCCCGGCGTGCAGACGGCGCTGCGCTACGCCAACGAGGAATGCACCAGCCAGGACGGTGGCGAGGTGACTTTCGCGCGCGATACGGTGCGCAGGATCGACCTCACCGGCGACGGCCGCGACGACTACATCGTCGATTTCAGCGCGACCAAATGCGGGGACCGCGAGACCACTTATTGCGGAACCGGCGGCTGCGTCATGAAGATCCTGGTGACGCTGCCGGACAGCGGCGTGCGCGAGGTGTTCGACGGCTACGTCCTCCGCTACAGGGTTATGGCGCCGCCGGTGAAGCGCGGTGCCGCGCGCAGCATCCGCTTCGATTTGCATGGCAGCTTCTGTGGCGGCTTTGGTCCGCAAGCCTGCGTGAAGCAGAGGACGATTTCGGCAACGCCGTTCGCGTTCAAGCAGCCGTAGGGCAGGTGTGCGGCCGGCGGCCTTGCGGGGACGCGGGCGATGGCGATAAACAGGGCTCGAAGAGCGGCCTGCTTGCGTAGGCCCGCGATCGAAGAGGAAGCCCCATGCAGCCCCTGCGCATGTCCCGCCGCGTCATGAATCTTGCTTACATGCTGACCCAGAATGCGCGGCGGCTTGGATCGCGCCCCGGCTTCGTCTGGGGGGACAGATCCTGGACCTGGCGGCAGATCGATGCGCAGGTCTCGGCGCTGGCGGCCGCGCTCGCCGCGCGCGGCATCACCAAGGGCGATCGCATCCTGGTGCATTCCAAGAATGGCGACGAGATGTTTGTCTCGATGTTCGCCGCATTCCGGCTCGGCGCGGTCTGGGTGCCCACCAATTTCCGCCTGATGCCGGATGAGGTCACCTATCTCGCAGAGGCCTCCGGCGCGAAGGCGTTTTTGTGCCACGTCGATTTCCCTGAACATGCCGCGGCCGTGAAGGGCGGGGCGCTCGCGTTCACCTGGAGCATCGACGGCAAGGCCGCGTTCGCCGAGACGTCGGTTGCTGAGGCCATCGCCGCGCAAGCCGGAGCGGTGGTCGAGAACGTCGCCGTCGAGCACGACGATCCCTGCTGGTTCTTCTTCACCTCCGGCACCACCGGGCGCTCCAAGGCGGCGGTGCTGACCCACGGCCAGATGGGATTCGTCGTCACCAACCATCTCGCCGATCTCACCCCCGGCGTGACCGAGGCTGATGCATCGCTGGTGGTGGCGCCGTTGTCGCATGGCGCCGGCGTGCATCAGCTGGTGCAGACCGCGCGCGGCGTCTGCACCGTCCTCTTGCCCACCGAGAAGTTCGACATCAACGAGGCGTTCCGCCTGATCGAGACGCATCGGGTCGCCAATCTCTTCACGGTGCCGACGATCCTGAAGATGATGGTCGAGCATCCCGCCGTCGACAAATACGACCATTCCTCGCTGCGCCACGTGATCTATGCAGGCGCGCCGATGTACCGCGAGGACCAGAAGACCGCGTTGAAGAAGCTCGGCAAGGTCATCGTGCAGTATTTCGGCCTCGGCGAGGTCACTGGCAATATCACCGTGCTGCCCGCGGCGCTGCACGATCCCGAAGACGGCCCACACGCGAAGATCGGCACCTGCGGCTTTGAACGCACCGGCATGCAGGTCTCGATCCAGGACGACGAGGGCCGCGAGCTCCAGGCGAACCAAAGCGGCGAGATCTGCGTGATCGGTCCTGCCGTGCTCGCGGGCTACTACGACAATCCCGAAGCCAATGCGAAGGCGTTCCGCAACGGCTGGTTCCGCACCGGCGATCTCGGCCACATGGACGAGGAGGGTTTTGTCTATATCACCGGCCGCGCTTCCGACATGTACATCTCCGGCGGCTCCAACATCTATCCTCGCGAGATCGAGGAGAAGATTTTGACGCATCCCGCGGTGGGCGAAGTTGCCGTGCTCGGGGTGCCCGATGCGACCTGGGGCGAAGTCGGCGTTGCCGTCTGCGTTCCGCGCGAGGGCGAGAAGCCGGTGAGCGAGGCGGAGATGGCGGCGTTCCTTTCGCCGAAGGTGCCGCGCTACAAGATGCCGAAACGCTTCTTCTTCTGGGAGGCCTTGCCGAAGTCGGGCTATGGCAAGGTCCCGAAGCGCATGGTGCGCGACGAGCTCGAGGCACGCGGGCTGCTCGATCTCGACAAGACGAAAGTGGGCTGAGCGCGGGTGATGCGGAGTATCAAGCAGCCGGGCGCGCCGCTCGCAGAACGCATTCAATGGGTGGAGGCGAGGGGGCGCGCCTTCTCGTTCACCCTTCAGGCCGGTGTGCCGCTGCTGGAGGCCGCGCGGCGCGGCTTTGCGGCCGAAGGTTTTGCCGGCGGCGTGCTCAACTTCCGGCACGGCGCGCTCGGACCGTTCGCCTATGTCATGCCGGCGCTGTCGAAGACCGGCGAGAACGCCGCGTTCTACAGCGACACGTTCCGGCCCGGCGGCGTGACGCGCACGAGGCTCGGCTCCATGACGCTCGGCACCCGCGACGGCGCGCCGTTCTTTCATTGCCATGGGCTGTGGACGGAGGCCGACGGCAAGGCCGGCGGCGGCCACATGCTGCCGGACGAGACGGTCGTCGCCGAACCGTTCGCCGTCGAGGCCTTCGGTCTCGATGGCGCGATGTTCACCGCCGAGCCCGATCCCGAGACCAATTTCAAGCTGTTTGGGCCGATGGCCGCTGCGAGCACGGGCGCGCGCACCACCAGCCGCGCGTTTGCGCTGCGGCTGCGTCCCAATCAGGATTTTGCGTTCTGCCTCGAAGAGTTCTGCCGCGCGCACGGCATCGCGCGTGCGAAAATCCATGGCGGCGTCGGCTCGACCATCGGCGCGCGCTTCAGCCATGGCAGCGTGACCGAGCCGTTCGCAACCGAGCTTGCGGTGACGGCTGCGCTGATCGCGCCGAGGGATTCTGGCGCTCTCGAAGCCGCGCTCGACGTCGCGCTGATCGACTACACCGGCGGCCTCGCCGAGGGACGCCTGGTCCGCGGCGACAATCCTGTGCTGATGACGATGGAGCTGGTGCTGGAGGCGCTGGATTAGATGACGACCTGGATTGGTTCGCAGCGCTCGCAATGACGGAGTATGATGTGGCACCGTTCTCCGCTCTCGTGTCCCGGACGCGACGCAGCGCGCAAGCGGTGCGGCGCAGAGCCGGGATCCAGGGGGCCTAACGTATCGCTGCCGCATGGGCCGCGGCTCTGCAGCGCATCGCCAAAGCTGCGCTGCGTCCGGGGCACGAGAGTCGTATCCATCTCGCATTTCCATCCGGAACTGAGGCGGCACGAATTCGCGTTCTCGCGGCATGATCTGCCCGAGCTTTGCGGCCGTTGCCGCCCTCAAGAGTGCCGAGGGCGCAGGGAAGGCCGGGTGCCGGCTGGCACCCGCGGTCCACTGTGCGAAGCGTGTGCTTAAGGAAGCTGCACAGCGGCATACAGGTGTAGCCGAACATCCGGCCTTCCCTGCGTAGCGGGTTTACGGCTTATGTCGTACTCTCCCCGGGGAGCGTTGCACTATTGCCCCCGTCGCCTTGCGGCTGATCGATGTGCGCACCGGTTGGCCGCCACATCGCCGCAAAGCTTGACGCCAGAACCCCGGGCGCCAGGACCATACGATTTTGCCGTACGCGAGCCTGCGCCTGTCGTATGCGTGCGTAGCCTGCTCACGGTGTGACCCGCCCTGCAAACCGACTGCGCGCGACGCGGCCCGCGTCCACCACCTCCCATCCCGCGTTCGTGACGATCGCGATCCGCCCCTCGGCCCGGGTTGAGGTGGCCGAAACATGCGACATTTCCGAATTCGCGTAAAGCGAATTGTTTTTGGCTGGAGGCATTGACCTCCCGGTGGGGTGTTTTGCCCGTCGGGCAGCGCAACAGGTTGTGGGGTGCGCCGAGCGCCGCCGCAACGGCGCCATGAACCGGTCTCCCCTCGGCCCCAAAATACGCTAGGATGACCGTGAGCGCGCATTCCAAGTCGCGCATGATCAACGGGACGTATGAGGAAACGAGAATGAGGGTGACGATTGGACGGCGCACGGCCGTGACGGCGGCGCTGGCTGTGATTGGGGCGGCAGGCTTGACGGCGGCCTTTGGTCCGGTCTGGGCGCATGGGCCGACCCGGCAGAAGGTGCGGGAATCCATCGAGATCAGCGCGCCACCGGCCAAGGTCTGGGCCGCGATCTCCAATTTCCAGGACATGAGCTGGCTTCCGCCCGTCACCAAGACCACGGGCGAAAAGGGCAACGAGGTCGGCGCGACGCGGACGCTCACTCTGCAGGGCGGGGCGACGGTCGAGGAGGAGCTCTACAAATACGAGCCCGAGATGCAGAGCTATTCGTACCGGATCACCAAGGTCGACGTGAAGGTGCTGCCGGTGACCAATTATTCCTCGACCTTGACGGTGTCGCCGGCGCCCGATGGCAAGTCCAAGCTGGAATGGGCCGGCGCGTTCTATCGGGGCTTTCCCAACAACGATCCGCCGCCGGAGCTGAACGACGAAGCCGCCAAGACCGCGGTGAGCGGGCTCTACAAGACCGGCCTCGAGGCGCTGAAGAAGAAGATCGAGAGCGGTAGCTGATCGTGCGGGCTCGGGACTTGCGGGCGCTGCTCTTGGCGGCGCTCGCCTCCAGCCTTTGCTGGGCTGGTCCCGGCGGCGCTGCCGCCGAGGAGGCGTTCGTCACCAACCAGCTCAGCGACGACCTGATGGTCGTGAACCTCGCGACCTCGCGCGCCGTGGCCACGATCCCGATCGGTGGCAAGCCGGCCGGGGTTGCCGTCAGCGCGGACGGGCGCTTTGCCTATGTGACGAGCCCCGACGCCAAGGCGGTGACGGTGGTGGACGCCGCCACGCGACAGGTCGCGGGGCGCATCGAGGTCGGCGGCGGGCCGCTCGGCATTGCGGTAGCGCCCGACGGCAAGACCGTCTATGTCGCCGACTGGTATGCTGCTGCGGTGCGGGTGATCGACGCGGCCTCGCGCAGCGTCACTGCCAGCATCGCGGTCGGTGCTTCGCCTTCGGGGCTGGCGGTGACGCCTGACGGCAAGCTGCTGCTCTCGGCGGATCGCGACGACGACAGCGTTTCGGTGGTGGACACCACGACGCGCCAGCGCAAGGCGACGATCAAGGTCGGCACCCGCCCGTTCGGCGTCACCATCGATGCCGGGGGCAAGCGCGCCTACACCGCCAATGTCGGCTCCGACGACGTCTCCGTGATCGACATCGAGGAAGGGCGCGAGATCGGCCGCGTTAAGGTCGGCATGCGCCCCTACGCGGTGGCGCTGACGCTGGGCCGCGGCTTCGTCACCGACCAATATGGCGGCACCGTCAGCGTGTTCGACGTGACGACGCTGAAGCCCATCAAGCGCATCAATGTCGGCGACTATCCGGAAGGCATCAACGCCACCGCCGATGGCAAGCGCGTCATCGTGGCGTGCTGGGAGAGCAACACGCTTGTTGTCATCGACGCGGCTGAGCTGAAAGTGATCGGCGAGATCAAGACCGGCGACGGCCCAAGGGCGTTCGGGGCGTTCTTGCGCAGGACGGAGTAGGGGGCGCTTGTAGCCCGCATGGAGCGAAGCGGAATGCGGGGACACTGTCCCGGATTGCGCTTCGCTCCATCCGGGCTACGGGACCGCCCCCAGCGTCGCCGCAATCTCATCCATCCGCTCGAACACATGATCAGGCCCCAGCGCCCGCAGCGCCGCCGGCGCCGCATAGCCCCAGCACACCGCCCCGCAGGCAATGCCCACCGCGCGCGCCGCCTCGATGTCGCGGACCTCGTCGCCGATCGCAATCACCTGGGCAGGCTCGACGCCGGCGCGTCGGATGACCCGGCGGAATTTCGCGGGCTTGCCGAACAGCGAGGCCGCGCAGTCGAAATGCGAGAACAGCGCCGCGGCCTCGCCAAGCTTCTCGCGCGCATTCGCCTCGCTGTCGGACGTCACCAGCGCCAGCTGCACGCCGTTATCAGCCAGCGTCCGCAGCATCGCCTCGACGCCCGCAAACAGCGAGATCTCGGAAGCCGCCTCCGCCTTCAGCCGCCGCGCATGCCGCGCGATCGCCGGCAGCTTCCACAGCGGCACCTCAAGCCTGGAGAGGATCTCGCGCGTCGAGGCATGCCGCAGGCTCTCAATGTCCTCATCGGCAACGCGGCGAAAGCTGAAGCGATCGGCGATGTCGTTGATGGTGCGCAGGAACCAGGGGAAGCTGTCGGCGAGGGTGCCGTCGAGATCGAAGATGACGAGGGCGTAGGGCATGGATCAGCTCTCGTCGTCAATCATAGATGGTCAGATGCCGCATCCTTCGATGTCGAGTGATGTGCGTCGAAATGATCGACTATCCATGCCAAATAGGTTCGCACCTCGGGAAATGGTGCAGCGAACGATAGCAAGTCCGCGGAGTTCGACTGTATAAACAGCGCCAAGAGTTGCGCCGTATCAGGAGGGAGATTTGATGCGGATACAGCGGAAGCCACGAGCGCGCCTCCCACAAGGGATCCTCCTTTGTCATTCATCCAAATACACAACCTTCCGATAGTGACGAGTGCGTTCCGGACGGTTGCGTAGCTGGTATATCCGATACGAGCTGCGTCCCATGAGCCGCTGAGAAGTGATGCGTCTAACGCCTCGATCAGATTTCTTGCTCGCTCGGAGAACAGTCGCCGTTGGCGAGAGAGGGCGCTTAGGATCTTCGACGTAGAAGGTGCAATTGCTCGAACTGTTTCGGGTCCGATGCGCGCCTGATCTGCCCGGGACGTGAGTTGCTGAGCGAGCGGAAATCCTAGAATGAAGCCGCCGTGCAAGGCTGCGACTTCGCTCAGTAACCCAAAGTGCACGGGCTCGAGAGGCTCAGAAAATGTCCGTGCTTTGTCTTGTTGACCAAAAGAGGCCGCCTGCGCCATGAGCGCATTTCCTGCGGCCCACAGGTTTACGATGTCGAGTTGGTCTACGTTAGGCCTTGTGAGTTCCGCATACTCCGCGACAACAGTCAGGAGTTGCGGATGCTGATTACTTACCTTCTTTGTAGCTTCGTAAAGGAGGCTCGCCTGTCTTTGAAGCCGTTTATGAAGCGCGGCTTGAATTTGAAAATCGAAACTCGAAGACTCTTCTACTGATTGGAGGAGATCAATCTGGTTCTCATTAATTCGAAACTGAGGGCCGGCTTCCTCGGATGGCTCGGGAGGCGGCGGCACTCTCTGGGCCTTCGAAACAGGATTCTCCAAAGAAGCTGGATCAATCTCTCCTCTAAGCCAAGCGAGGGCGTTGAAGGTCGACGTTGGTTGTCCCGGAGCAATCAGGATCGGAAGCGGTTCTATAAGCGGATTTTGCTCGATTGACAGTCCATAACCGGGATTGTTGCCGTGTTTCTGTGACGCATCCTCTAGCCGCTTCATCTTGCCGAGGGAGTTCGGAAGGTCTCTAAGTCGGTTTCTGGAGAGGTCCAGCTTATCTAAATCAAGTTCTGCAACTTGTGGAGGTATGGTCGCGAGCAGGTTCTGACCTAAGTACAACCGCCGAAGCGAACTCATCTTAGATATATTTGCGGGGATTGAAACAATTTGATTATGAGCAACCATCAGGCTTCGCAGGTGCGGAAGCTCGGTCAATGCCGCAGGAAACTCAGAAAGGTGATTTACATTCAAATAAACGCGAGTGAGCGCCTGTAATTTAGAGAAGTGCGGCGGTAGCCGAGTTAACTTGTTGTTGTCCGCATCTAGATGGCGCAGCTCTGTCAATTGGCAGATGCTGTCGGGGAGCTCCGACAGTTGATTGCTATCTAGTGTAAGCCGAAGCAGTTGTTTGAGGTTGCCAATTTCGGTGGGAAGCTTCCCAAGCTCATTTTCATCTAGATCGAGGATAAGCAGAGCCGTTAGAGCGCCGATCTCGCGGGGTAGACTCGTTAGATTGTTATTGTTCAAAAGGAGTTGGGAAAGGGCTAGGAGGCCGCCAATCGATGCTGGCAAGTCCCGCAACTTATTCTTCTGAAGATCTAGCCCGGTAAGCTTTTTGAGTTCGCCAATTTCGCTGGGGATGCTCACGAGCTTGTTTACGCTGGCGTCCAAATTCCAGAGCGAGGCCAGTTTGCCGAGTTCAGGCGGCAACATCGTCAGCTGATTGTTCGATATATCGAGCTTGTGAAGCGAAGTTAATTGCCCAATTTCAGGAGGAAGTTCTGTGAGCCCGAAGTTGGATAGATCAATGCTCGCTTGCTTTCGTCGCAGCGCGTTGTTTGTTATTCTTCGTCGCGCTACCTTGTAGGCTTCTGTCGGCGAAGAGAACTTGTAGGGCAGGGCTGCCTTTGCGCTTTGAGCATTCATCCGGCATCTCGGTACTGATGATTCACTCCGCCGCCTCGCTCGTGCTCCGTCGCTTCGGTTTCCTTGCCTTCTTCAGCACCGGCTCCAAAAACTTACCCGTATAGCTCCGCGGCGCCTTGGCAATATCCTCCGGCGGGCCCCAGGCCACGATCTCGCCGCCGCCGTCGCCGCCTTCGGGGCCGAGGTCGATGACCCAGTCGGCGGTCTTGATGACTTCGAGATTGTGCTCGATGACGACGACCGTGTTGCCCTGAGCGACCAGCTCATGCAGCACCTCCAGCAGCTTCTTGACGTCGTGGAAGTGCAGGCCGGTGGTCGGCTCGTCGAGGATGTAGAGCGTGCGGCCGGTCGCGCGCTTCGACAATTCCTTCGCGAGCTTGACGCGTTGGGCTTCGCCGCCTGAGAGGGTCGTCGCCTGCTGGCCGACATGGATGTAGTCGAGGCCGACGCGGTGCAGCGTCTGGAAGGTTTCGCGCACGCGCGGCACCGCCTTGAAGAACTCGGCGGCTTCCTCGACGGTCATGTCGAGCACGTCGGCGATGCTCTTGCCCTTGAACAGGACTTCGAGCGTCTCGCGGTTGTAGCGCTTGCCCTTGCAGACGTCGCAGGTGACGTAGACGTCGGGCAGGAAGTGCATCTCGATCTTGATGACGCCGTCGCCCTGGCAGGCCTCGCAGCGGCCGCCCTTGACGTTGAAAGAGAAGCGGCCGGGCTCGTAGCCGCGCGCCTTGGATTCAGGCAGGCCGGCGAACCATTCGCGGATCGGGGTGAAGGCGCCGGTGTAGGTGGCGGGGTTCGAGCGCGGGGTGCGGCCGATCGGCGACTGGTCGATGTCGATGATCTTGTCGATGTGCTCGAGGCCTTCGATGCGGTCGTGCGGCGCAGCGCCCTCGCTGGCATTGTTCAGCTTGCGGGCGATGGCCTTGTAGAGCGTGTCGATCAGCAGCGTCGACTTGCCGCCGCCGGAGACGCCGGTAACGGCCGTGAACAGGCCGAGCGGAATCTCGGCCGTGACGTTCTTGAGATTATTGCCGCGCGCGTTGACCACCTTGATGGTGCGGCGATGGTTCGGCGGGCGCCGCTCCGGCACCTCGACCTCGAGCTCGCCGGTGAGGTACTTGCCGGTTAGCGATTTCGGGTTGCGCATGATCTCGGCGGGCGTGCCTTCGGCGATGATGTTGCCGCCATGCATGCCGGCGCCGGGGCCGATGTCGAGCACGTGGTCGGCCAGCAGAATGGCGTCCTCGTCATGCTCGACCACGATCACGGTGTTGCCGAGGTCGCGCAGGCGCTTCAGCGTGTCGAGCAGGCGGGCGTTGTCGCGCTGGTGCAGGCCGATCGAGGGCTCATCCAGCACGTAGAGCACGCCCGTCAGCCCCGAGCCGATCTGCGAGGCCAGGCGGATGCGCTGGCTCTCGCCGCCGGACAGCGTGCCGGAGGAGCGGGACAGCGTGAGATAGTTGAGGCCGACGTCGAGCAGGAAGGTGAGGCGCTCGCGGATCTCCTTCAGGATACGGCCGGCGATCTCGTTCTGCTGCGCGTTCAGCGCGTCGGGCACGGTCTCGAACCATTCGCCGGCCTTCCTGACCGACAGCTCCGAGATCTCGCCGATATGCTTGGTCCCGATCTTGACGCAGAGCGCCTCGGGCTTGAGGCGGAAGCCGTGGCAGGCCTCGCAGGGCACGTCGTGGAAATATTTCGCCAGCTCCTCGCGCGCCCACTCGCTCTCGGTCTCGCGATAGCGGCGGTTGATGTTGGTGATGACGCCCTCGAACGGCTTCTTGGTGTCGTAGGAGCGCACGCCATCTTCGTAGGAGAACTTGATCTCGTCCTCGCCGGAGCCGTGCAGGATCGCGTCTTTGGTCTTCTTCGGCAGGTCCTTCCACTTGGTGGTCAGGGTGAACTTGTAGTGCTTGCCGAGCGCCGTCAGCGTCTGCACGTAATAAGGCGAGGACGATTTCGCCCAGGGCGCGATCGCGCCCTTGCCGATGGCGAGCTCCTTGTCGGGAATGACGAGGTCCTCGTCGACATGCTGCTCGACGCCGAGGCCGCCGCAGGCCGGGCAGGCGCCGTAGGGGTTGTTGAAGGAGAACAGGCGCGGCTCGACCTCGGGAATGGTGAAGCCGGAGACCGGGCAGGCGAACTTCTCCGAGAACAGCATGCGCTCGGGCCCGCTCTTGTCGTGGATTTTGGCGGTCTTCTTCTTTTCCTTCTCTTCCGCGGGAGCCGCCGTCGGCGCGTCGGCGAACTCGACGACGGCGAGGCCCTCGGCGAGCTTCAGCGCGGTCTCGAAGCTCTCGGCGAGACGCTGGCCGATATCGGCGCGCACCACGATGCGATCGACGACGACGTCGATGTCGTGCGGGAATTTCTTGTCGAGCGTCGGCGCCTCAGCCAGCTCATGGAACGTGCCGTCGATCTTGACGCGCTGAAAGCCCTTCTTGAGCCATTCGGCGAGCTCCTTGCGGTACTCGCCCTTGCGGCCGCGCACGACGGGGGCGAGCAGATACAGGCGCGTGCCCTCGGGCAGCGCCAGCACGCGGTCGACCATCTGCGAGACGGTCTGGCTCTCGATCGGAAGGCCGGTGGCCGGCGAATAGGGCACGCCGACGCGCGCCCACAAGA
Source organism: Bradyrhizobium sp. AT1 (assembly GCF_001590795.1). Classification (GTDB taxonomy): domain Bacteria; phylum Pseudomonadota; class Alphaproteobacteria; order Rhizobiales; family Xanthobacteraceae; genus Bradyrhizobium. The sequence continues at coordinate 909,812 of NZ_JXDL01000001.1, read as the reverse complement.
GGCGCATGTAGTCGTAGATCTCGGTGACGGTGCCGACGGTGGAGCGCGGGTTCTTCGACGTCGTCTTCTGCTCGATCGAGATCGCCGGCGACAGGCCGTCGATCTGGTCGACGTCGGGCTTCTGCATCATCTCCAGGAACTGGCGCGCATAGGCCGACAGCGATTCGACGTAGCGGCGCTGGCCCTCGGCGTAGATCGTGTCGAAGGCGAGCGAGGATTTGCCGGAGCCGGAGAGGCCGGTGAACACCACCAGCTTATCGCGGGGAATCTCGACGTCGATGTTCTTGAGGTTGTGCTCGCGCGCGCCACGGATCGTAATTGCGCGCAGGCTGGAGCCCGCGTTCTGTTGTTGGCGCTTCGCCTTGATCACTTCATCCATCCGAGTTGCCCCTAGGGAATCCCACGGCTGCGCGACCGCGCCGATAAAAAAGCGCGCTTCGCCCGGAACCGGGATCGGCGCCGATGGGGTTATGAGCGAACGTAGGAAGAACGCGCGCGGATTTCCAGAGGGAGTTGCGAATCGTCAACGGAATGTTGGCGCGCTGGCGGCATCTGGCAGCAGCGGGCCGGGCGGAACCGCGGGAGGTGCCCGACCAAACAAAAAGGCCGGCGCGAGGCCGGCCTTTCGTAGCGCGATGGCGTTGGAGCGAAGCTCAGTACTTCGCGACGACGGGACCGCCGAAGGTGTAGTTGACGCGGACGGTGCCCATGTCGACGTCCTGCTTGATGCGGTCGATGCGGTCGTTGACGCCGAGGATCGTGAACGAGTTGTTGCGCTTGCCCATGAACAGATGGTCGTACTCGATCGCGACGGACCAGTTCGGCGCGAAGCCGAATTCCAGGCCGGTGCCGACCGCGCCGCCCCAGCGGGTCTCGCTGGCGCTGTCGAGGACCACGCCGCCCACCAGACCGTTGTACTTGGCGTGCGTGACGGCCGCGCCGCCCTTCACGTACCAGAGCACGTTGTTCCAGGCATAGCCGACCTGGCCGGTGAACAGGCCGATCGCATCGATCTTGGTCTGGTTGACCAGGGGTCCAAGCACAATGCTGGTATTCGAGCCCTTCAGGTTGGCCCAGTCGCCCTGAGCTTCGAGACCGAACACCCAGTTGGTCGACTGCCAGCGATAACCGACCTGGCCACCGACGACGCCGCCGGTTGCATTGTGACAGCCTTCAGCCGTGTCCGGACCCGGCACGCCGAAGATGTTGTTGACGTCCCAGCAGTTGCGGCTCGAGGCGCCACCGCCGTTGAGACCGATATAGAAACCGCTCCAATTATACATCGCGATCGGCGCGACCGGAGCCTTGGTGTAGGGGCGGGCCGCCAAATCGGCCGCCGAGGCCGGTGCCAACGCGCTGACGACGAACAAAGCGGCCGAAGCCAGCAAAACCTTCTTCATATCGATTCCCCAGTTTCGTTTATCGTGGTTGCCTTCCAGAACACGGAAGAGCAGCGGACCTACGACCCAGCTGATGTTCCTGCTTACACCATTGAAGCCAAAGGTTGTGTCACCGGGGAGCCACATCTCGCCAAAAACGCCAGCCGGCAAGCGGGGGTGCCGCGCACAAACAAAAAGGCCGGCGCGAGGCCGGCCTTTCGTAACGCAGAGCGTTGGAGCGAACTTAGTACTTGGCAACCACGGGGGCGCCGAAGTGATAGTTCACGCCGACCTGCACGGTGTGGAAGTTGAGCGTGCCGGACGCAGCGGGGGCGCCGAGGGCACCGAAATAGGTCTCGCTGCCGAGGCTGCGATAGAGGTACTCGCCCTTGACCGACCACTGCGGCGCGAAGAACGCCTCGACGCCAGCGCCGACAGTCCAGCCCGAGTGGAACTTGCTGTCGGAAACGGTCACGCCGAGCGCGCTGCCGCTGATCTTGTTGTCGATCCAGGCGTAACCACCGGTGCCGTAGAACAGCACGTTGTTGACGGCCCAGCCGATGCGGCCGCGCACGGTGCCCATCGCGTCGGTCTTCGAGCTGGCGCTCACGAGACCAAAGCCGGGAACGCCGGCTGAGACGGAGGCGCTGACGTCAGCCCAAGCGGCGTCGGCCTCGAGGCCGAACACGACGTTGCCGGTCTGCCAGTTGTAGCCGGCGGTGCCGCCGACGAAGCCGCCCTTCATCTTCGGATCGGAATCGGCCTGCCAAGCGCCGCCACCGACGACACCGAGATAGAAGCCGGTCCAGTTGTAGACCGAAGCCAGCGGAGCGACGGGAGCCTTGGTGTAGGGGCGAGCCGCGAGATCAGCAGCCGAAGCGGGGGCCGCCAGAGCGAACAAACAGGCCGAAGCCAACAAAACCTTCTTCATTTTCAACTTATCCCAGTCCCAGTTTCTGTTGTTGCCTTCCGCGGACGGAAGGGCAGCGGACTCAACGGCCCAACTGACGGCGTACTTACACCACCAAAGCCGCAAGTTGTGTCTCTGAAAAGCCACAGCTGCCCAAAAGGTGATGGTTACTGACTTATTATGCCGGGGCGACCGTCAAACGAAAAAGGCCGGCGCGAGGCCGGCCTTAAACGTCAACGATGTCAGAGGGATATCAGTACCTTGTGGTGCCCATCCCGCCCCAGTTGAAGTGATAGTTCACACCTGCCTTGACCGTGTGAACGGTATCGGTCCACTCGGAGCGGTTGGTGGGGACGGCGGAGTACTGGATCGTGCTGCGGCCGAAGTCGATGTAGTTGTATTCGAGCTTGGCCGACCAGTTCGGAGCGAACATGTATTCCGCGCCGGCGCCGACAGTCCAACCCCAGCGGGTGTTGTTGTTGACGAAGACGTTTCCGGGAACGCCATCGTAGCGGTGCTGGATGTCACCGACGGCGGCGCCGCCGCTGACGAACCAGAGCGCGGGCCCGGTCGAGTAGCCGAGACGGCCCTTGATGTCACCGAAGCCGCGGATCCGCGTGAAATAGGTGTCGCCGAGGCCGGCATTGATCTCGGCGGACCGACCGTTGATGTCAGCCCAATGATAATCGCCCTCGACGCCGAACACGACGGGACCCGACTGCCAATTGTAGCCGAACACGCCGCCGACAAAGCCCCCGGTGGTGTCGTAGTTCTGAGACCCGGCGAAGATCGCCGTGTTGGGAGCGCCAAAGAAGGTTTCGTCACTGCGGCCCCAGGCGCCGCCGCCTTGCACACCGACGTAGAAGCCGGTCCAGCTATAGATCGGAGCGGGAGGCGCGACCGGCGCCTTTGTATAGGGACGGGCTGCGAGGTCCGCAGCGCCGGCCGGAGCCGAGAGGGTCAGCGCAACCGCGCCAGCAAGGCCAATCAGAATCTTCTTCATTGCAATCTCCCCAGTCGTGCCCGCCTCCATAGAGTTCCCCGAGGCGGGCTGTCAGGCGCGAGGCCCATTTGCATCAATTCGAGGCACGACGATAGTCCGGTCGGGCCAAAGAGTCCGTGCCCGGAGCGCAACAGTTGGGGGCAATCGACCTGCCCTTAACTTAATGAATGTTAAGTGGTTTTTGCCAGTCTGTGGAACCCGGTTTGGTTCCATTCCGACGGCCATCATGGCGCCATGGGAAGGCCATTCCGTCCCCACATTTGGCGGCGATTTCAGCAGGAACAAATCTGGAACAAACCGGCGGCCGGTGCTATATGTGGGGATAACCTTCGGGTGACGGGCTGAGCGGCGCCTGCAAGCGTATAGGGTCGCCTCAACAGGCGCAGAGGAACGCGGGTAGCGCGCTCGGCCTTTTGAAATCAGTGGCATTTGGAGTGGAGAGCGGCGATGGCGGGAAGCGTCAACAAGGTCATTCTGGTTGGAAATCTCGGCAAGGATCCTGAAATCCGCCGGACCCAGGACGGGCGGCCGATTGCGAATTTGAGCATCGCCACCTCGGAGACCTGGCGTGACAAGAACACCGGCGAGCGCAAGGAGAAGACCGAGTGGCATCGCGTCGTGATCTTCTCGGAGCCGCTTTGCAAGATCGTCGAACAGTATCTGAAGAAGGGCGCCAAGGTTTACATCGAAGGTGCGCTGCAGACCCGAAAGTACACCGACCAGAGCGGCGTCGAGAAATATTCGACCGAGGTCGTGCTCCAGGGCTTCAACTCGACGCTGACGATGCTCGACGGCCGCAGCGGCGGCGGGGGAGGCGGCAGCTTCGGCGATGAGCCCGGTGGCGATTTCGGCTCCTCGGGGCCCGTCAGCAGCGCGCCGCGCCGTCCCGTTGCCGCCGGCGGCGGTGGCCGCAACAGCGACATGGACGACGATATCCCGTTCTGAGCACGGTGTGACGATGATGGGGGCGCCGGCAGGTCGAGCGGCGCCTGCCACGTCGTGTCAGCAAATCTTACTAATCGACAGGGCGGGCTCGGATTTCCGGGCCCGCTTCGTGTTTGGGTTGAACTCGGGCCGCGCCCGGCAAACAGGCCTAAGAGGGACGCTGCGGCGCGCGATCGAGGAGGTGGCAGAGGCGATTTGAAAGGGCTTGTTCCAGGCTCGTCCGAAACGCTGCGTGCAAGGCCGTAAGCTATTGGAAAAATAAGCGGAAAAAGCGCTTCCCTGGAGCCTGCAAGGGTGGTTATCAGGGCATCGATGCGCTATATGATTCCCAGATAAAACCTCACCGGATTTCCCCTTGGCTGACGACGACGACAAGCCCGGCGACCAGCCGGCGCAACCCTCGGATATTCGCCCCGTCTCCATCTTCGAGGAGATGAAGAAGTCCTATCTCGACTACGCCATGAGCGTGATCGTGGCGCGGGCGCTGCCTGATGCCCGCGACGGCCTGAAGCCGGTGCACCGCCGCATCCTGTTCTCGATGAACGAGCAGGGGCACACGCCCGACAAGAAGTACGTCAAGTCCGCCCGCGTGGTCGGTGACGTCATCGGTAAATATCATCCGCATGGCGACCAGTCGATCTACGACGCCATGGTCCGGATGGCGCAGGACTTCTCCATGCGCGTGCCGCTGATCGACGGCCAGGGCAATTTCGGCTCGGTCGACGGCGATCCCCCGGCCGCCTATCGTTACACCGAAGCGCGCCTGACCAAGGCCGCGCTGGCTCTGCTGGCCGATATCGACAAGGACACCGTCGACTTCCAGCCGAACTACGACAACAACGAGACCGAACCGTCGGTCTTGCCGGCCAAGTTCCCGAACCTTCTCGTCAACGGCGCGGGCGGCATCGCGGTCGGCATGGCGACCAACATCCCGCCGCACAATCTCGGCGAGGTCATCGACGCCTGCGTCGCGCTGATCGACAACCCCGCGCTCACCATCGACGAGCTCATCAACATCGTGCCGGGACCGGATTTCCCGACCGGCGGCGTCATCCTCGGGCGGCAAGGCATCCGCTCGGCCTATCACCTCGGCCGCGGCTCGATCGTGATGCGCGGCAAGGTCGCGATCGAGACCATCCGCAAGGAGCGCGAGGCGATCATCATCACCGAGATTCCCTACCAGGTGAACAAGGCGACGATGGTCGAGCGCATCGCCGAGCTGGTCAAGGAAAAGAAGATCGAGGGTATCGGCGACCTGCGCGACGAATCCGACCGCGAAGGCTACCGCGTCGTCATCGAGCTGAAGCGCGACGCCGTGCCGGATGTGGTGCTGAATCAGCTCTACAGATTCACCCCGCTGCAGACCAGCTTCGGCGTCAACATGGTGGCGCTCGACAGCGGCCGTCCGCGGATCATGCATCTGAAGGACCTGCTGGCGATCTTCGTCGACTTCCGTGAGCGGGTCGTCACCCGGCGCACCAAATACCTGCTGGCCAAGGCGCGTGACCGCGCCCATATCCTCGTTGGTCTGGCGATCGCGGTCGCCAATATCGACGAGATGATCCGCGTGATCCGGACCTCGCCCGACCCGACCACCGCCCGCGACACGCTGATGTCGCGCGACTGGCCGGCCCGTGACGTCGAGGACATGCTGACGCTGATCGACGATCCCCGTCACCGCATCAGTGCCGACGGCACGATCCGGCTGTCGATGGAGCAGGCGAGGGCCATTCTCGACCTGCGCCTGCAACGCCTCACCGCACTCGGCCGCGACGAGATCCGCGACGAGCTCGACAAGCTCGCCGGCGAGATCGCCGATTATCTCGACATCCTGCGCTCGCGCGACCGCGTGCTGGGCATCATCAAGACCGAGCTCGCCGAGGTGAAGGCCGAGTTCGCAACGCCGCGGCGCACCGTCATCATCGAGCAGGAAGGTGAGGTCGAGGACGAGGACCTGATCCAGCGCGAGGACATGGTCGTCACAGTCTCCCACGCCGGCTACGTCAAGCGCGTGCCGCTGTCGGCCTACCGGGCGCAGCGCCGCGGCGGCAAGGGCCGTGCCGGCATGCAGACTCGCGACGAGGACTTCGTCAGCCGTCTGTTCGTGGCCTCCACGCACACGCCGGTGCTGTTCTTCTCCTCACGCGGCCAGGTCTACAAGGAAAAGGTCTGGCGCCTGCCGATGGCGGCGCCGAACGCGCGCGGCAAGGCGCTGATCAACATCCTGCCGCTGGAGCAGGGCGAGCGCATCACCACCATCATGCCGCTGCCCGAGGATGAATCGACCTGGGGCAATCTCGACGTGATGTTCGCCACGACCGGCGGTAACGTCCGGCGCAACAAGCTGTCCGACTTCGTCGACGTCCGTCGCTCCGGCATCATCGCGATGAAGCTCGACGACGGCGAGGCGATCGTCGACGTACAGATCTGTACCGAGCGCGACGACGTGCTTTTGACCGGCGCCGGTGGCCAGTGCATCCGCTTCCCGGTCCCCGACGTGCGCGTGTTCACCGGGCGCACCTCGATGGGCGTGCGCGGTATCGCCCTTGGCGAGGGCGACAAGGTGATTTCGCTGGCGATCCTGCGCCACGTCGAGACCACCTCGGACGAGCGTTCGGCGTACCTGAAGATGCGCCGCGCGGTCGCCGGCGAAGCCGGGGCCGAAGAGGCGGCCGTGGACGGCGAGATCGAGGAGACCTCCGGCAGCTTCCAGCTCGCGCAGGAGCGTTACGCCGAAATGTCGGCGCAGGAGCAGGTCGTGCTCACCGTCTCCGTCAACGGCTATGGCAAGCGGACCTCGTCCTACGAGTACCGCACCACCGGCCGCGGCGGCAAAGGCATCGTCGCCATGAGCGTCAACAACCGCAACGGCAATCTGGTCGCGTCCTTCCCCGTCGAAGATGCCGATCAGATCATGCTGGTTACCGACAAGGGCCAGCTGATCCGCTGCCCGGTCGAAGGCATCCGCATCGCCGGCCGCTCGACCCAGGGCGTGATCGTGTTCGACACCGCCGAGGACGAGCACGTGGTGTCGGTCGAGCACATCACGGAAGAGGCCGAGAGCGGGAATGGAGAGAGCGGTTAGTCGGTTCAGCGCGTCGCTGAATCTGCGCCGCTCGAACGGCGCCTGTTCTGCTTAACGATCGACGAGATTGGTTGCAAGCTCATGGTGTTGTCGTTATACGTGTGTGAATGTCTGTCGCTCGGCTCTCTCTATATGTCAGATGAAGTTTTTCATTAGTTATAACTCCCACAATTCAATGTGGGCCGATTGGATCGGCTGGACGCTCCTGCAAGAGCGGCATGACGTGTTTGTGCATGAATGGGAGATAGGAGCTGGCGAGAACATCGCTGACTGGATGTCGAGGCGCTTGAAAGACACCGAAAAAGTCCTTGGCCTTTTCTCTCCGGCTTACATTGAGGCGATCTACTCAAAGTCGGAATACTTGGCGGCGTATTGGGCGGACCCCGTTGGGCGAGACGGCTTTCTAGTTCCGATAGTGGTAGAACCTTGTGCTGATCTCCCAAAGTTGGTGCAGCCTCTTAGGCGTCTTCATTTGTATGGTCTGCCGGAGCATATGGCGGCAGCTGAACTAGTGAAGTTTCTAACCCCTCCTACCGCGCCGATTATTAAGCCTCCATTCCCCGATGCCAGCACTTCGACGGGTGCCTCCTCACCAGGTGAGGGAGAACAGTATAATGGTTGAAAGGGGCACGACTAAGCCAACCTTCCCTGGTGCTCGTGGTGATGTTCCAGAGCGTCAATCCTCCGCGCCTGTTTTCACAATTGAAGACGGAGTGATCGGTGTCGCCAAGAGATCAGTGAAGCCAGCGGATGATGCAACATTGGCCGTTTATTCCGCGCTAAAGGACGAACTATCCGACTTGGAAATGTCACTTGCTGCTACCAATGTTGATCGGCGGATAACTGGTGCGGTTTCAGAATTCAGGAACATTCTTGGGAGCAATTTTCAGGAGCTGAATATTGTTCAGCTGGCTCTGAAGGGGAGATTCTTGAAGGCGCTCCATGAGAGCTACAAGGATGAATTGCCAAACTATCACGTCGCCCAACTGAGCCATGTCGTATCGTTGAGTGAAATGATTGCGCAGAGCCGAGACGAGTGGCGGACATTCTGTCTTGAAGCAGAGGCGATCAGCGTTTCCAAGGAGGACGCCGCGGCAGTCAAAGTGCAAACACGAGCAATTGCGGGCTTGCTGGGTGAGCTGGCGGATCACGTTTCGACGCAAGTACCCGCAGCTCTTACAGATGCAAGCGGGATGATTGAGCCCGATGCGGGTGATCGCGATAAGCCCGTTTTGTATGCGTTGCGTTCGATTGAAAATCTTGTCATCGCGCTCGCCTCGAATATGCAGTTGCAGACATTGCAAGCAGCCACGGAAAAAAATGCGCGGCATTGGATCGCCGAAGCGGCACTTAGGCTCATGAAGGCGCCAGTTCTGGAGCTGGTTCGACACTTCTCAAATGTCCTGGGTTGGATCCCTCGTATAATGAGCAAGCTGTTTTAGGTTGACCTGAAAGCCCTAAATCTCCAGCTCCGTGCCGAACTCCACCACCTGCTTGGTCGGCACGCCGAAGAACGCGGCCGAGCGTTCGGCGTTGCGCTGCAGGAAGGCGAACACGCCTTCGCGCCAGACCCACATGCCCGGCACGTCCTCGCGCGGGATGATGGTCTCGCGGCCGACGTAATAGGTGATCTCGGACAGGTCGATGCCGGCCAGCTTGCCCTGGCGGCAGACGAGATTCAGGCCTTCATAAATCGTCGGATTCTGCATGAAGCCATAATGCAGCACGACGCGGGTGATGCCGGGAATGATCTCGATCACCTCGGCGCGCTCCTCGTCGGGAATGTGCGGGGATTCCTCGATCAGCACGGTGACCAGCAGCACGCGTTCGTGCAGCACGCGGTTGTGCCTGACGAACTGGGTGAGCGCGAGCGGCACCCCGCGCGGCGCGGAGGCGAGGTACACCGCGGTCCCGGGCAACCTCGCTTGGCATTTGTTGACAGCGGTCTCGATCAGATCCTCCTCGGGCTGGCGCAGCCGGGCACGTGCCGCTTCGACCAGCTTCACGCCGGCACGCCAAGTCAGCATCAGGAAGGCGACGAGGCCGGCGAGCAGCAGCGGAAACCAGCCGCCCTCGAACAGCTTGACAGAGTTGGCCGAGAAGAAGATCAAATCGATCACGAAGAAGAAGCCGTTCACGGCGACGACGAGCCAGGGTGAAAAGCCCCACTGGATCGCGAGCAACGCGGCCAGCAGCGTGGTGATCGCCATCAGCAGCGACACCGCGATGCCATAGGCGCCGGCGAGCGCGTCCGAGGTGCCGAAGCTAAGGACCGCGCCAAGCGTCGCAGCGGCGAGGAGCCAGTTCACCAGCGGCACGTAGATCTGGCCGATGGCGTCGCTCTGGGTGTGGCGGATCTGCATGCGCGGCAGGAAGCCGAGCTGGATCGACTGCTGGGTCAGCGAGAACACGCCGGAGATGATCGCCTGCGACGCGATCACGGTCGCGACGGCCGAGAAGGCGACCAGCGGATAGTGCAGGGCGTCGGGGCAGAGCTGGAAGAACGGGTTCTCGATCATGGTGGGATCGGTGATCAGCAGCGCGGCCTGCCCGAAATAGTTCAGTACCAGCGCCGGCAGGCAGATCGCGAACCAGGCCAGCCGGATCGGGAAGCGGCCGAAATGCCCCATGTCGGCGTACATGGCCTCGCCGCCTGTTACCGCCAGGAAGGCCGCTCCGAGGATGGCGAAGGAGACGTGGAAATCCTGGTGGATCAGGAAGTCGAACGCATAGAGCGGGCTGAGCGCCGCCAGCACCGCCGGCGCCTTGACGATGCCGTGGATGCCGAGCGCCGCGAGCACGACGAACCAGGCCAGCATCACCGGTCCGAAGATGCGGCCGATGAAGCCGGTACCCTGTTTCTGCATCATGAACAGGCCGATCAGGATGACGACGGTCACGGGCACCACGGCAGGCGCAAGCGAGGGGGCATCGACCTTGAGGCCTTCGATGGCTGAGAGCACGGAGATCGCCGGCGTGATCGCGCCATCGCCGTAGAGCAGGGCGGCGCCGATGAGGCCGACCACCAGGAGATGGGCGCGCCAGGTGCCCGGCTGGGCATGGCGGGCGTGGAGCAGGGCGAGCAGCGCGACGATGCCGCCTTCGCCGCGATTGTCGGCGCGCAGGATCAACAGCGCATATTTCAGCGAGATGATCAGCAGCAAGGCCCAGAGGATCAGGGAGGCGACGCCCAGGACGGCTTCGGGGGTCACGGTAGCGCCGTGGGCGGCCGCCTTGGCGGCTTCCTTCAGGGCGTAGAGGGGGCTGGTGCCGATATCGCCGTAGACCACGCCGAGGGCGCCCATGGTCATGGCGAGCGGCAGCGGATCAGGATGGTGGCCGGAGGCGATTGCAGGCGTGCTGGACAATGGCGGCCCCCCAATGGGATCGCGCCCGAGGGGCCATTCCGTCGGGCGCGGTCATCATCTAGTCTGCGATGAGACGTCGCAAAATTCCATCGGGATTATATGACGCGAAGCTGACAGACCCCGCTTAGGGCATGCGGTTCGCGGTCACGAGGCGGGCCTCGCGGATGGTCGTCTTGGTGCCGGCGCGGCGCAGGCAGGACGCCTCGAAGTTCGGCCAGGCCTGCTGCGAGCAGTCTTTCCCGACGGTGCGGATATCCAGCCGGTCGCTCTTGGCCAGCGGCTGCGGCACGCTGGCTTCGACGGTCGGGGCAAAGCCAGGCAGCAGGGTGAGGGCCGCGGCAACACATGCAGAGAGCGCGATCGCTGAAAGAGCCTTGATCATTGACAGTCCCCTGTGGTGCGGCCGCCTACGCCCAGTGTGCGGCCCGTCGTTCGTTGGTCGGATTAGTAACCATGGCCAGTTTCCGGACGTCTTCGCGGACGCTGGAAATGGTTTCGTTCGCGGTCCGTTTTGTTTCGTGGCTGGTCCCAGGACGAAACAATCGGGCGGTTTCCGACATGGATTTGCGGGAAATGGGCAGAAAATCGGCCCGGCTTGCCCGGCCGGGCCGGGCGCGGTAGGAGGGAGCCATGCCGCGTATCGCCTTCTATCCCGGTTCCTTCGACCCCATCACCAACGGCCATCTGGACGTGGTCCGGCACAGCGCCTCGCTGTGCGACCGGCTCGTGGTCGCGGTCGGGGTCCATCCCGGCAAGAAGCCGTTGTTCTCGACCGAGGAGCGGCTGAAGATGCTCCATGATGTCTGCGGACCGGTGGCCGCCAAGGCCGGCTGTGTCCTCGAAGCGGTGACGTTTGACGACCTGTCCGTGACCGCGGCGCGCAAGCACGGCGCGACCATCATGATTCGGGGCCTGCGTGACGGCACCGACCTCGATTATGAGATGCAGCTCGCCGGCATGAACGAGGCGATGGCGCCCGAGGTACATACGGTGTTCCTGCCGGCCTCTCCCATGGTCCGCCCGATCACCGCCACTTTGGTGCGCCAGATCGCCGGCATGGGCGGGGACGTCTCGGCCTTTGTCCCGCCGGAGGTGGCGGCACAGCTCAAGGCAAAATTCGCCTGAATACGGCGCTTCCTCTTCCTCTCTGATCCGGAGTTATCATGATCCGAATTCTCGCAGTCCTTGCCGCGCTCCTGTTCGCGGTGCCGGCGCTGGCGCAGCCATTGCCCGCCAACCTCGACAAGGCCAACGCCATCGTCATCGACAGCACCAAGGGCCGTATCGTCATCAAGCTGCGCACCGATATCGCGCCCCAGCATGCCGAGCGGATCAAGCAGCTCGCGCGCGAGGGCTATTACAACAACGTGCCGTTCCATCGCGTCATGGACGGCTTCATGGCGCAGACCGGCGACGGCCAGAACTTCAACGGCACCGGCGGCTCGAAATATCCGAACCTGAAGCAGGAATTCTCCAAGGTGCATTTCGCGCGCGGCATCGTCGGCATGGCCCGGCGCGGCGACAGCGTCGACAGTGCCAATTCGCAGTTCTTCATCATGTTCGCCGACGGCGGCAGCCTCGATGGCCAGTACACCGTGATCGGCGAGGTCGTGCAGGGCATGGACGTCGTCGACAAGCTGAAGAAGGCACCTCCCGGCTCAGCCGGCGGCGCGGTGACCGATCCCGACAAGATGGTGAAGGTGCAGGTCGCCTCCGACATCAAATAACACAGGAGAGGTTGATGGCGCGCTGTGGCGACAAGCTTCTGCTGGTTGCCGCGGTGCTGCTGCTCTGCGCCTCCGGCGCGGTCGCCGAGGATGCGCAGGTCAACACCATCCAGGACGTCTTCCGGCATCTACGCACCTGCTGGAGGCCGCCGTCGCCGGCCAAGGCGCGCCCACTCGACATCACGGTCGTCGTGAGCTTTAACCGGGCCGGAAACATTCTGGGCCATCCGAGGATTACCTATGAATCCGCGGAGGCCTCCGACAATGACCGGCTGCAATACCGGATCGCGGTGATGGAGGCGTTGCAACGCTGCACGCCGGTGCCATTTACCGATGCAATGGCCGGCGCCGCCGCGGGGCGACCATTCGCGATCCTGTTCCGTAGCCGCAAAACGTCACCTGACAAGACTTCACCCCCAACGCAAGAGAGGCGAGCATGAGCGTCACCGAAAACACCCTGATCCTCGAGACCACGCAGGGCCCCGTCACCATCGAGATGCGTCCCGACCTCGCGCCCGGCCATGTCGCGCGCATCAAGGAGCTGGTGCGCGAAGGCTTCTACGACGGTATCGTGTTCCACCGCGTGATCGACGGCTTCATGGCGCAGACCGGCTGCCCGCAGGGCACCGGCACCGGCGGCTCCGGCAAGAAGCTGAAGGCCGAGTTCAACAAGGAGCCGCATGTGCGCGGCACCACCTCGATGGCGCGCGCCGCCAGCCCCGATTCCGGCGACAGCCAGTTCTTCATCTGCTTCGACGACGCCCGCTTCCTCGACAACCAGTACACGGTGTGGGGCAAGGTCACCGAGGGCATGGAGAACGTCGACAAGATCAAGCGCGGCGAGCCGGTGCAGAACCCCGACAAGATCGTCAAGGCGCGCATGGCTGCGGACGCTGAGTGACAACTGGCGTCATGCTCCGCGCCCGCGGGGCATGACGAGGTAGCAGACGTGCGCACCGATCTCTTCGATTTCGACCTGCCCGCCGAGCGTATTGCACTACGCCCGGCGAGCCCGCGCGACTCCGCGCGGATGCTGGCCGTGGAGAACGGGGCGCTACGTGACCAGACCATCGCCGACCTCCCAAAATGGCTGACGCCGGGCGACCAACTCGTCGTCAACGACACCAAGGTGATTTCGGCGCAGCTCAAAGGCCGGCGCATCGGCCGCGAGACCGAGCCCAGGATCGAGGCGACGCTGATCAAGCGGCTCGACGGCTCGCGCTGGCAGGCGCTGGTGAAGCCCGCCAAGAAGCTCGTCGCCGGCGACCGCGTCCGCTTCGGCAATGAAGGCAAGGTCTGCCTGCTCGGCCATCTCGACGCCGAGGTCGAGTCCAAGGGCCTTGAGGGCGAGGTGACGCTGTCGTTCTCATTTCACGGCCCGGCGCTGGACCAGGCCATCGCCGATCTCGGCAGCCCGCCGCTGCCGCCCTACATCGCCTCCAAGCGCACGCCCGACGATCAGGATCTCGCCGACTACCAGACCATGTTCGCGGCGAACGAAGGCGCGGTCGCCGCGCCGACCGCGGGCCTGCATTTCACTCCGGCACTGGAGCGGGCGCTGCAAGAACGCGGCGTCGGCATCGTCAGGGTCACGCTGCATGTCGGGGCAGGGACGTTCCTGCCGGTGAAGGTCGACGACACCGAAGCCCACAAGATGCACGCCGAGTGGGGCACGATCTCGGCCGAGACGGCCGAACGGCTCAACGGCGCCCGCAAGAACGGTGGCCGCATCGTCGCCGTCGGCACCACGTCGTTGCGCCTGCTCGAGAGCGCCGCGGGCGAGGACGGCATCATCCAGCCCTTCGCCGCCGAGACTTCGATCTTCATCACCCCCGGCTATCGCTTCCGCGCGGTCGATATCCTGATGACGAACTTCCATTTGCCGAAGTCGACGCTGTTCATGCTGGTGTCGGCGTTTTCGGGGCTGGAGACGATGAAGCGGGCGTATGCGCACGCGATTGCGAACGAGTATCGGTTCTATTCGTATGGCGATGCGTGCCTGCTGTTTCGGGCGGTGCCGTAGGGTGGGCAAAGGCGCACAGCGCCGTGCCCACCATCATTTCATGATCGAGACAGGTGGTGGGCACGCTTCGCTTTGCCCACCCTACGCACCTAACTCACCCTACGATGTCCACTACGCCATCACGCGCTGCGGCAGCAACTCCGCGATCTGCACCGCGTTGAGCGCCGCGCCCTTGAGCAGCTGATCGGCCGCGACGAACATCGAGATGGAATGGCCGCTGGGATCGCTCAGGTCCTTGCGGATGCGGCCGACCAGGACGTCGTCCTGGCCCGAGGCGTCGATCGGCATCGGGAAGTAGTTCCTGGCGCGGTCGTCGACGACCTTGACGCCGGGCGCCTGCGCCATGATGGCGCGGACCTGGTCCTCGGTGATCGGCTTTTCGCATTCGAAGGTGATGGCCTCGCAATGCGCGCGCAGCACCGGCACGCGCACGCAGGTGACGCCGATCGCGATCTGCTCGTCCTCGAAGATCTTGCGGGTCTCCTTGATGACCTTGGTCTCTTCGTCGTTGTAGCCGGTCTCGGGATCGACCGCGGTGTTGTGGTTGAAGAGATTGAACGCGTAGGGGTGCGGCATCACCTTGGGCGTGTAGACCTGCCCGTTGAGATTGGCGCGGGTGGATTCGACGAGCTCCTCCATCGCGGCGGCGCCGGCGCCGCTGGCGGCCTGGTAGGTCGAGATGATCACGCGCTTGATGCGGTTCTTCCGGTGGATCGGCCACAGCGGCACCAGCGCGGTGATGGCGGCGCAGTTCGGGTTGGCGATGATGCCCTTGTGATCCCGGATGCGGTTCGCATTGATCTCGGGGATCACCAGCGGCACGTTCGGATCCATCCGGAACGCCGAGGAATTGTCGACGACGACGGCGCCCGACTTGACCGCGATCGGCGCGAACTTCTTGGAGATGCTGCTGCCGGCGGAGAACAGGGCGATGTCGACGCCCTCGAAGGACCGCTCGGTCAGTTCCTCGATCACGACATCCTTGCCGCGGAACGACACCGTCTTGCCGGCCGAGCGGGCGCTGGCGAGCGCCTTGAGCTTGCCGACGCGAAAGCCGCGCTTGTCCATGGTGGCGATGAATTCGGCGCCCACCGCACCGGTGACGCCGACAATCGCGACGACGGGATCGTTACTCACTTTATCCTCCATTGAGATTTGCGAATAAGACAACAAAAAAGCCCCGGTCCATCGAGGGCGGGGCTTGCCGTAGAGCTGATGCGTTTAAGTCGACGACTTACGTGCGCACGCCTCCCCGGGCCCCTGAGGCCGTGGTGGTTTTGGTCGTGCGTTTGGTGGTCGTGAACATGGCGGCGACTTATGCGGGAGAGTCTTGGCCTCGTCAATGGCCTTTTGCCCCCGGCCGATGCCGGGCGAGACTCGCTGCTATTTCGTTCTGGCGCCTGGTGGCTCGAGGATGACCTCCTTGAGGTCGTCGCCGCTGATCACGACGATCGCGAAGTTGAGCCGGCCGCGTTCGCGCACGAGGCCGCCGCTGATCGCCTTGCCCGAGGCCGCTTGCTCGGCGACGCGCACGGCGTCGGCGAGGCGGTGCCTGATCGCACCGAGTGCTGCGAGGTTGTCGCGGTCCTCGTGGTCGAGCTCGGCGAGGGGAAGGGCGGCTTCTCCGCCGACGAGCTCGCCGGTCGAAGCATTGATGGTGTGACGCCACATCCGGTCGTTATGCAGGGTCTTCACGCGGTAGACCGGAACGCCGGAGGCGCCGTCGAAACTCACATCCGCCGTCGTGGCGCCGGCGTGACGACGTTCCGCAATCGCCATGGCCTGGCCGATCGAGATGGTCGAGCTGCGGAATCGTTCGATTTCGCGGCTGACGGCCTGGCGATCGGCTTCGGGGTCACCATCTGTGTCGTTGTGAAGAGAAGTGGGCGTGCCCGAGGTCACGATCGCCCGCGCTGGCGCGGCGAGGAGGAGCGCCGGCAAGGCCATCGCCAGCAGTCCAGTGGTCCATCGTTTGGCTGTCGTCATGCTCGAAACCCTCGGCCAGCGAGTGTGCCGGATGGTCGTAAAGAATTCGCGGCCGGCCTTGGGCATCGGCCGGCCGCGGAGCGCCGCACCGGGCGGTACCCGGCACGACGATCTCAAGCGGTACGGGCCACCTTTGGGGCTGGTGAAAAAGCGGTCCGTATCGCTTATAACTAAACCATACCGTATCGTTTTATTTCGGTCAATGGAGCCGATGGCGTCCCCTGCGGGGAAAGCGTTCACCTCACGGAATTGTCAGCGGGTGGGACGGCGACGTTGCGGGGCCTTGGTGTCCTGGACGCGGTCGGCCGGTCCCAGCGCTCCGGCCAGGAACAGCTTGATCGCCGCGCGCGTGCGCTTTTCGGCGGTCTTGATATCGAGGGCTGTTCCGAACGTCGCCATGCGGTGGGTGTGACCGACGACCACGTCGAGAAACACCTCGGCGGCAATGGTGGTGTCCTCGACGTCAAGCGCGCCTTGCGCCACCAGATGGTCGAAGAAGCGCGCGGTGGTGGCAACGGCCTTGAGCCAGCCTTCCTCCTTGCCGAGCTTGGCGACGTCGGGGAAGTTGATGGCCTGCGCCGTCATCATGCGGCTGAAGGCGACGGCGTCGGGACCGCAGGTGAAGGTCAGCATCTCGCGACCGATTTCCACCAGCCGTTGCTCGACAGGGATGTCCGCAAGGCTGCTGAGCTGTGTCTCCGCCGCGGCCGACAGTGGCGCAAGCCAGCGCGCGATCTCGCGCCTGAGTACGGCGGCAAACAGGCCGCGCTTGTCGCCATAGCGAGAATAGACGGTGGGCTTGCTCACCCGGGCCGCTTCCGCGACCGCGTCGAGCGAGGTCGCGTCGAATCCGCGGTCCAGAAAAAGGCGGGTGGCGACCTCGATCAGCCGCTGGTCGCGCTCGATGGCGGCGGTTTTCGTCGGCCGGCCGCCGCGGGATTTCGGCATCTCGCGCCGCGCCGCTGCCGCTCTCGTCCTGGTCGCAGTCAATCCCATGCCCAATGATTCCTGCGCGTTCTGACAATGGTCATTCGCTCTATATAGCGCAGGAGCCGACGCGTCATCGCGAATCTGGCCGAATTGGCCATATCGTCAACGGTTTCGGCAGAGCCGCGTTCCGTCACCGGAGCTCACGGCACCGTCGAGCTCCAGGCCTGGCCGGATGCGGCCTTGTCGTATCCGTATTGATAGAGCGCCCGCATATAGGCGGTGTCGAACCCTTCCGACGGCGGCGCCGGATATTCGCGCGCGATGTAGGAGAGGTGAAAGCCGAGACGGTTGCGCTTGGCGAAATCGTAGGTCGAGAAGATGATCGAGCGCGTCTGCGACTGGGTGATCGCCGACAGGCTGCGCGAGGCGACATCGATGGTGCCGTTGGAGACCAGCTCGAAATTGCGTTCGATCTTCTTGTTGACGAGGATGTAGATGTCCATCCTCGCGTTGCCCGGCAATCGGCTGCCCTGGAAAAGCAGGGCTTCCGGCAGCGTCAGCACCGGCGCGGTTACGCCGCCGTCGACATGCATCTCCTGGAACTTGCGGCCCTGGCCCTCGGCGTCGATCATGATCGGCGGAAACACCAGGGGAATGCTGGCGGAAGCCGCCATCACGTCGCGAAACAGTTTCAGCGCCTCGGGCGTTCCGACCGCGGCGATCTTGCCCATGTCCCAGATCGCAGTGCGCTGGGTGTCGAGATCGGTCGTCACCACCAACAGCTTCCGGCCCTTGGCATTCTCGCGCGCGACTTGCGCCATGATCTCGGGCCCGACATAGCGGGCGACGAGCTCGCGGAGCCTCGTGTTGCCGAACAGGCCCGATCCGAACAGCACGCGCATGATGCTGGGATCGTTCAGAAGGCTCTCCGCGATGCCGCTGGTGTAGACCTCCCTCAGCGTGTCGTCATATTGCGAGCCGAGGAAGGCGAACGGCGCGATCAGGCCGCCGGTGCTAACGCCCGAGACGACGGAGAAGGTGGGGCGGGTTCTGGCCGCAGTCCAGCCGTTGAGAACGCCAACGCCATAGGCGCCATCGGCGCCGCCGCCTGACAGCGCCAGATAGGACTTCGTCGCTGAGCTGTTGTCCTTCTCGAAGCTGAATTTGGTGACGGGATCGTCCGCATAGCGCCTGAGGCCATCGATATCGAGGACGCGCGATGCGCTGGCCTCAGCGGCGGTATACGGCGTGCGGGGCAGGGACGTGCAGCCGGCGAGCGCCAGGCTGCATGTCAGGACCAGGACTGCGGTCAGACGGGCAGCTGTCTGCCTGATCCAGTCATGCAAGCGGCTGGAGGTGTCAGTCGAACATGAAGGGAGAGGCATTGTCAGTGGCTGTCGATCACGCATTGACTGCCGCCGGCAAACTCGCCCGCGGCATCTCGTTCAGCCCAACTTAAAACTACACGGTATCGTTTTGTTTAACAAGGGCGCCGTGCGAGGATCCGCATCAATTGTGTCCCAGTCTGAGGCACTGGGCCGCCACGGCCCGGGCCGGGCGGGTTGATCGGCTTCCTCCGACACGCAATAAGCACCGCCATGAATCCCGACAATGATCTTCCCAATCACTTTGAGTTGCTTGGTACCGATGGTGCAGCAAGAACCGGGCGCCTGACCACGCCGCACGGCGTGGTGCGGACGCCGGCGTTCATGCCGGTCGGCACCGCCGGTGCCATGAAGGGCATGCACTGGCGCGAGGTGCGCGATGCCGGCGCCGACATCGTGCTCGGCAACACCTATCACCTGATGCTGCGCCCCACCGCAGAGCGGATCGCGGCGCTCGGCGGCTTGCAGACCTTCACCGGCTGGAACGGCCCGATGCTAACGGATTCCGGCGGCTTCCAGGTGATGTCGCTGTCGGACCTGCGCAAGGTCACCGAGAACGCCGTGACCTTCCGCTCCCATATCGACGGTGCCAAGGTCGAGCTGTCGCCGGAGCGCTCGATCGAGGTGCAGCGCCTGCTCGGCTCCGACATCGCCATGCAGATGGACGAGTGCGTACGGCTGCCGGCCGAGCACGCCGACATCGAGCGCGCGATGCAATTGTCGCTGCGCTGGGCCGAGCGCAGCAAGCGCGCCTTCGAGAGCGCGCCCAAGGGCTACATGCTGTTCGGCATCGTGCAGGGCGGCGATATTCCGCAGCTTCGTCATGCGAGTGCGGAAGGGCTGGTCGAGATCGGCTTCCACGGCTATGCGATCGGCGGCCTTGCCGTCGGCGAGCCGCAGGAGGTGATGCTGGCGATGATCGACGAGACCGCGCCATTGCTGCCG
Organism: Bradyrhizobium sp. AT1; assembly: GCF_001590795.1. Classification (GTDB taxonomy): domain Bacteria; phylum Pseudomonadota; class Alphaproteobacteria; order Rhizobiales; family Xanthobacteraceae; genus Bradyrhizobium. Next base: position 890,126 of record NZ_JXDL01000001.1, on the reverse strand, counting down.
AAAGAGCGGCCGCGCTATCTGATGGGGGTCGGCACGCCCGACGACATCCTCGAAGCCGTGAAGCGCGGCATCGACATGTTCGATTGCGTGATGCCGACGCGCAATGGCCGGCACGGCGTCGCCTTCACGCGCTTCGGTCAGGTGAATTTGCGCAATGCGCGCCACGCCGACGATCCGCGTCCGCTGGATGAGGAGAGCTCGTGGCCGTCAACGCGTAGCTGCGCGCGCGCCTATCTGCACCACCTCGTCAAGGCGGGTGAGACGCTGGGTGCGATGCTGCTGTCCGAAATCAATATCGCCTACTACCAGTTCCTGATGCACGGCATCAGAGACGCGATCGCACACGGAAAATTCGACGAATTCTATCAGCGTACGCGTCAGGACTGGGCGAGGGGCGACATCGCCCCGCGCTAGATCAGTTGCAAATCCAGATCAGTTGCAAGTGAAGCGGTGCTTCACGGCGTGCTTGGTCACGAAGCCATAGCCGCAATTGTCGCAGGTCCAGAGATAGCTGATGACGTGATCCGAGACGTAGGCGGATGCTTCGGCGGCGACCATGGAGTCGGCGCAAACGGGACAGGTGGGCAACTCGCTGCAACGCGGATCGCGGTTCGGCGCGATGGTCGGCAACACTTCAGCAACTGCTGACATCGTGGTGACCTCCCTGCTTTAAGACGTAAGTCTAACATAAGCAGAAGTCTTTGACGAGGTCGCAACACAAAAGCGCTGGCTTTTATAAAATTGCCGTCACCACGATGTGTTCGCTGCCGGCTTTCGGTTTCGCTATCGCAGCGCAAACGATCCGTGTGCATTGCGATAATTCGCCGCGCGGCTTCACGCGACACGACGCGCGACTATTGCGCCGCACCCTGCCGGCCGAGAGCTGGCTCGAGCGCGGCAGCCTTGCGGCGGTCTGAGCGGAGCCCGCGTGCGAACGAAATCCAGGGTTTTTCGATGAGAGAGTATGTCAGCCAGCTGACCAGGATCGACGACGTCACGACTTCGGCAACGAAGACGGACCACGCCAGCGGTCCGTCGCCAGGCCAGGCGTAACGGTGGACCCAAACCATTGCGAACGGCGACATCAGGTAGACCGAGTAACTGATGAGGCCGACGAACGCGATCGGGCGCCACGCCATCCGCTCACCGAATGCGGCAAACAGGACGAAGACGAGGGCCGCGCAGACATAGGCTGCCCCGATCGAATAGCTGTAGAAGAAGTCGCCCTGGTAGATTCCGCCATAGCGTTTGCTGGCCAGCGCGACGGCGAACAGGATGTAGAGCGTGGTGCAGAGGGCCACATGCCGCCATCGCAGCCCCGCGCCGATGACGGTGTCGCGGATGACCTTGCCGAGGAACATCGCCGACAGATTCAGCCCGACCTCCATCACCACCGAGGCCGCCCTGTTCTCGACCAGGACTGCCACCGCCGTCCCGACGAGCGCGGTTGCAACGACGATCGCGACGGCGGTGAGGCGCCGGTTCAGCAGTCCTGCCGCGAACAGAACGATGCAGACCAGGTAGAACAGCAGCTCGATTGTCAGCGTCCAGTAAAAGTCCCAGAGGTGAGGGACCTCCAGGAAGGACTGGAGCATCGTGAGGTTGGCGGCGATCTGCGGCAGCGGATAGGTTTTGGACGTGACCGCCTGCATCGTGACCAGCCCGATCGCGATCGAGGTCCAGTAGGCCGGGTAGAGCCGAAAGAAACGACTGATCGCGAAGTCGTTCACGGGGGATGCGCTGGCCGGAAAACTGAAGGGAATGACAAAGCCGCTGACGAAGAAGAACAGCACGACGCCGAAGCGGCCGAAATTCATGTAGTAGCCGATCGCGTCGTGAAGGAACGCATGATACGCGCCGGTCGGGTGTTCCCGCACGATCACCTCGAGCGCATGCTGGACGACCACCGCCAGGACGGCGATGCCGCGCAGGGTATCGATGAATGCGAGCCGTCTCTGCATCAGGCCTTCTCTGCGCTCCCGCCGCCCGTGATCGGCCGATCGCAACGGACCCTGCCTGCCGGAACGGCACTTGGCTAAGGCACAAGCGATGATCGGAGGGCTGCAGGCCGGTCCGGCAGTTCAGCATGGCAATCGTGAACGGATTGACAACGGCATCGGCTCGGGGACTGGGCCGCGCGCCAACCGCCAGATAGCCGGCCTGTTCACGGGATTTTGCTATGCAGCGAATTCCGGCCCCGACCGCATTGCCGCTTGCGCGCCGCCGCAAGCTGTCTGTAACTGCGCAATGATCGACAGAAGCATTGTCGCCACAGGGAGTTGATCATGGACGCATCGTCCACCACGGGTGCAGCGCACCAACCCGGCCGGGGCCGGATCTATGACTCGATCGTCGAGGCCTTCGGCAACACGCCGATCGTGCGCTTGCGCCGGCTGCCCGGCATGCACGGCGTGAATGCGACCATTTTGGCAAAACTTGAATATTTCAATCCCGCCGCAAGCGTGAAGGACCGCATCGGCGCGGCCATGATCATCGCGATGGAGAAGGCGGGCATCGTCAAGCCCGACACCGTGCTGATCGAGCCGACCTCCGGCAATACCGGCATCGCGCTCGCCTTCGTGGCGGCGTCGCGCGGCTATCGTCTCAAGCTGGTGATGCCGGAATCGATGTCGATCGAGCGGCGCAAGATGCTGGCCTTCCTCGGCGCCGAACTGGTGCTGACGCCGGCGGCGCAAGGCATGAAGGGCGCGATCGCCGCCGCCGAGGAGCTGGTGAAGACGACGCCGAACGCGGTGATGCCGCAGCAGTTCAAGAACCTCGCCAATCCCGAGGTGCACCGCCGCACCACCGCGGAGGAGATCTGGAACGACACCGGCGGCAACATCGATTTCTTCGTGGCCGGCGTCGGTACCGGCGGCACGATCACCGGCGTCGGCCAGGTGCTGAAGCCGCGCAAGCCCTCACTGCGTGTCGTCGCGGTCGAGCCGGAGGAGAGCCCGGTCCTGTCGGGCGGACAGCATACGCCGCACAAGATCCAGGGCATCGGCGCCGGCTTCGTCCCTGACATCCTCGACCGCGCCGTGATCGACGAGATCGTCAAGATCAACTCGACGATGGCGATCGAGACCTCGCGCGCGCTGGCGCGGCATGAGGGTATCCCAGGTGGCATCTCCTCGGGCGCAGCAATCGCGGCTGCACTCGAGATCGGCAAGCGGCCGGAAGCGGCCGGCAAGACCATCCTGGCGATCGTGCCGTCCTTCTCCGAGCGGTATCTTTCGACGGCACTGTTTGAGGGAATCTAGGACATGGCGGACCAACCACCGCGGCGGCCGCGCACGCTCGGCGATGCCAGGACCGAAGCAGAGGCAGCGTTCAAGAAGGTGACGGCCAAGGTCGCTGCGGCGCCGCCCAAGCAAAACGCCGTCCCCGGGATCAAGGAACAGGTCACGCTGCGCCTCGACCAGGACGTGCTGGAGTTTTTCCAGCAGGGCGGCCCCGGCTGGCAGGATCGCATCAACGAGGCGTTGCGGAAAGCAGCGGGGAAGTAGGCTCCGACCTGCGCTCGCAATGACGGAGTTGAGAGCGAGCGACATCGCCCGACCAACGGAAAAAGCCCGGCGCGAGCCGGGCTTTTGTGTTGTCGATCTCGGTTCGTCTCAGCGACGGAACATGCCGCCCATCATGCCGCCGACGACACCGCCGACGAAGGCCGCACCGGCTGCATCGCCGGGATTGCTGCGATGGGGCGCTGGTGCCGGCGCGCTGTTCTGAGCCGGGGCACTGCTGGCGGCGCGCCGGGCCGGCTTCTGGCTGGTGTCGCTCGCGGTCGCCGGGGCAGCCACGATCTCCGAGAGCAGGGCCTTGTGCTGAAGCTTGTTGAGGTAGCCCGATGAGGGATAGCCGCGCGCCGTCTGCCAGCGCTTGAGCACCGATCGCGTCTCCTCGTCGAACGCGCCGGTCTGCTTGGTGTCGAAGCCGAGCGCCGTCAGTCGACGCTGCACGTCGCGGCGCTTGGTCTTGTCGAGGCCGATCTGGTCTTCAGTGACTTGGCTGGACTCATCGGTGAAGGTCGCGGGATCGACGCCGGCGTTGAGCGTGCGCGTCGCGGTCGAGGGGCCGCTCTTGATCGCGGCGAGGCGTGCCAGCGCCAGCGCCTTGAACTGACCGTTCGGATAGGCGGAGAGATAGGCGTTGAGCTCTTCCGGCTTGTTGGATTCCTTCACCGAGCGCCAATATTCGAGCTCGACGCCGTCCGAGCCGCCGGTTGCAGCCGGCAGCATGCCGGAAGCGGTCGGGGCCGCGTTGGCGACCTGCGTCGTCGGGGCCTGGTTGAGATAGACGGAGCCGGTCAGATTGGTGTGGCCCCAGGGCAGCTGACCCTTGCGGGTCTCCTCGTTGACCTGGGCACGCACCGACGTCATCGCCTGCTGGATCTCGACGCCGGGCTTGGTGATGTTGTCGATCAGCGCGCGGGTGAACGGGCTGTTGTTGCCCTCCTGGCCGTCGAGCGCGGTCTGGCCCGGGCCGGTCGCGAAGGCGATCAGCGTGCCTTCGCCGGACTTCATCTCGGCAAGGCCGCTCTGCACGTTGACGCTGCGGGTCGCGGAGTTCGACTTGATCTTGGCGGCGAACGGATTGTCGCGACAGGCATCGAGGAAGACGAGCTTGACCTTGGCATCGCCCATGGTCTGCTCGAGCGTCAGGTCGATGTTGATAGCGGCGCCCAGCTTGACGTCCATCTCCGACTTGATGTCGGCGTCGACGGGCAGCAGGTAATTGGTGCCGCCGACGGCGATGCCGTGGCCTGCATAATAGAACAGCGCGATGTCGGAGCCCTGCGCCTTGCGGCCGAAGTCGAGCAGCTTCTCCGTCATCTGGTCGCGGCTGAGATTGGATCCTTCGATCACCTCGAAGCCGACATTGCGCAGCGTGGACGCCATTGCCTTGGCGTCGATCGGCGGGTTCGGCAATTGCGCGACGTTCTTGTAGGAGCCGTTGCCGACGACGAAGGCGACGCGGCGGTCAGCCTTGGCGGCACTGACCGACAGAGCCATGCACATCAGCGATGCGAGGAGGGTAAGATAGCGCATTCTGAAATCCCCAGAATCGAATTGCAGGCAGCAACGAATTGGCACCGAACGTACACGAAGTGCCCGACTTCGTGTCACCAAAATGGCAGTCCGCTGCGTTCAAACCGCTGCTGTGTGGCCAATGTGCACGATGGAATCATCTCCCAACGTGATCCAAATCACACGGCCACTCTGGTTTGTCGCGCAAGGCGGCGCGAGGTTCACTGCGCGCGGGCGGGAACCGCAGGCGACGGCTTCAAATTCAGGAGATTGCCGCACAGGATCAGCGCCGCGCCGAGCACGGTCCAGGCATCGAGCCGCTCGGAATAGAGCAGCCAGCCGGCCGTCGCGGTCAGTGGAACCCGCAGGAAGTCCATGGGAACCACGATCGTCGCATCCGCGTACCGGAGCGCACTGGCAAGGCAGTAGTGCGAGAAAGTGCCGCAGACTCCGATGACGAACAGCCACCCCCAGAGGGTGGCCGACGGCCAGGTCCACACAAAGAACGTCGGCAGCAGTCCGACGACCATCTGTACCACGATCATCCAGAAAAGGATCGACAACGCACTCTCGGTCCGCGTTAGCGACTTCGCCAGGATCATGGAAATGCTGAAGCCGATCGCGGCCCCGAGCGCGATCAACTGGCCCGGATTGATCTCGCTGGTCGCGGGACGCACGATCATGACGACGCCGACGATGCCGAGCGCGACGGCGGCGATCTTCCAGATCGTCATGCGCTCGGACAGGAACGTCGCGGCCAGCACGGCGGTCCAGATCGGCATGGTGAATTCGATCGCGACGACTTGCCCGATCCCGATCAGCGTCAACGCGTAGAACCAGCCGAGCTGCGCGAAATAATGGACCCCGTTGCGTGCGAGGTGCTGCGGCAGGCGTTTGGTCGCGACTGCCTTGAAGCCGCCGGCGCGGTAGATGATCGGCAGCAGCAGCGTGAAGCCGATGATGGAGCGCACTTCCATGATCTGGAAAACGTTCAGCTCGCGCGTGGTCTCGCGCCCGGCAACCGCCATCACCAGCATCAGCGACAGCCAGCCGGCCATCCACAATGCAGCCATCGTTTTGGACGGTATCGCGCTCATGGGGCAAATGCTGGAGGATGGAAGCCTGAAAGGACGGTCGGTATCGGCGACATCGCCGCCGTTTGCAACGGTCAATCTTCGGATGTCGCGCTGCAGCGTGTCGTGCTAGGCATCGTCGAACAACGAGACAATCGGGAGAGCTCCGCTCATGCAAATCTTGCAGCCGGCCGAATGGAAGAAACCGGGCGGCTTTTCCCATGGTGTCGTGGTCGAGGGGCCGGGACGCTGGGTGGTTCTGGCCGGCCAGACCGGCGGCGACGAGGCCGGCAATTACGCGCCCGACATGGCAGCGCAGGTTGCGACCGCGCTGAAGCGGATCATCAAGCTCCTGGGCGAAGCCGGGGCCGGCCCCGAGCACATCGTCCGCCTGACCTGGTACCTGACCAGCCGCAGCGAATATGAGGGAGCAGGCGCCGGCATCGGTGCCGCCTGGAAGGAAACGCTCGGACGCAATTTCCCGCCCTCGACGCTGCTCTATATCGGCGGGCTCGTGGACGAGCGGGCCAAGGTCGAGATCGAAGTCACGGCGTTCGTGCCGGGCGCATAAAAAATCGATCCGGCGAGAACGCCGGATCGATTGTCATGTGGCTGTGTCGGCTTAGCGCGACAGCGAGATGTTGGCGCCGCGGAACTGGCTGTCGGCGCGCATCGTGACAGCCTGCCTGTTGCCGCTGGTCTTCAGCGCGATATTGGCATTGAAGCCGGCTGCGGAGGCGACCACCTCGAAGTTTCCGCCGCCGCCGCGACCCTGGAGCGAGCCGGAGATGTTGCGGCTGGCCTCGGACCAGCTGCCGGTGATGGCGCTTCCTTCCGCCTTGACGCTGGCGGCGAGGTTGAACTTGTAGGCGTCGCTGGCGCAGGTCAGCGACATCTCCATGGTGGGGCCGATCGGGGCGTATTTGGCCCGGCACCGGATCCGTTCGGTCGAACCGTCGTCCAGGGTCACGGTGCCGGAGCCGCTCCAGCTGCCAGCCATCGGAGCGAACGGGCCGGACTGCGCATGACTTTCGGTATTCGCGAACCCTGCCGCAAACAAGACGGCGGCCGCCATCAGCAGCCGCCGGTTCCGGGCGCGAGCCATGATTGGTTTATTGGCGCGACGCTTCCCATCGCCCGCTGCACGGTATGCCTGCAGATGCTCCATTCCACTTCCCCGATCCGGCGTTGCCGCTGAGTTGACCGTTAGCATATGCACCATTGATCGAAACTTTCACAAGTCCCCCGCTACCGATGGTGCCGGAAACGTTAGCGCCGGGCGCAGTGATCTTGCCGTCGGCAACCGTGAGCAGGGAACTCGCGGTGGGTTCGCAGGAGCCGCTCTTGGTCACGATGGTGACCTGCCAGTTGCCGTCATAGGGAGTCTGGGCAAAGGCGGAGGCGGCGAGGGTGCCGGTGAAAACTGAAGCGGCACAGAACACCGCGATGCGGGCAAAACGCATAAATTCCGTCCTTGAATGTGTCTGATATGCTGTCGCTTATCTGGACCAAATGTGACGGAAATTTGTTGCAATGCCAAATCGAAAATTGTTCCTGTTGGAACAATGGTTTATTTGGGTTTTTGACGGCGATTTCCGAAGCGGAATCAAGGCCACTTCACGTTAAGGGTAAACGTCAGGAAGCGACTCGGGACGAGCTTCAAGAAAGGCTTGGTGCCGAGGTCGCGAACTGCTCGTCCTGAGTCTTTGCGGGCAGCGCCTTGTGAACCTTGGCGTAGTCGATCACGTCGGCCAGCAGCTTGAGGCCGAGGGGCGCCAGCGCGCGCTCCCAGAGCTCGCGCGCCGTCTCGCCCTTCTTGACGAAGCACCAATCCTGCGCGGCGATGGCGCCGGCGTCCATGCGGTCGGCGAGGTGGTAGATGGTCCCGCCAGCGATCGGATCGCCTTCCTTGATGGTCCATTCCACAGCGGCCTTGCCGCGATGGCGCGGCAGCAGCGAGGGATGATAGCCGATGCCGCCGAGCTTGGCGGCGGCGAGCGCGTCCTTGCCGATCCGGGCGTGGCTGTGCGCCGTGATGATCAGGTCGGTATCGGGGGCGATCTCGGAGGCCACCACCAGCTTCGGGTTGGCCTGGACCACGACCTCGATGCCGGCCGCCTTGGCGGTCGCTGCGAGGCGATCCTCGGCATCGGCCACCACCACGCGGACGATCGAGACGCTGTGCTCCCGGAGCATGTTCAGGGTGGCCACGCCGAAATGGCGGGAGCCGACGAGGGTAATGCGCATGGGTGTCCGATCCGGTCTCGCAACTGCGTCATCCCCCGATAACACGTCCCGACGCCCTGTCACCACCCACGCAGCGTTTGCGCGGGTTATCAACAATGCGCGGAGGCGCGGGGTGCGATGAACGTCCCGATTGCGCGGCCGGCCGTTCCGGTGCTTCCATGGCGGCATTGCACCGGTTCGGGAGCGAGCGCATGCGAAGCGCCTGGTTTTTCCTTCTCGCGGCATTGCTTGCAGCCAGCCCGGTCCATGCGGGCGGGCCGTATCCGGCCGTGCCGCCCGAGACCGGAATCGCGCCGTTCGTGGGGCTGACCTGGGATAGCTATCGTTGCGCTCGAGGTCCGGTGACCAATTTCTATCACCGCGCCTATTACGGCGAGGAGCCGCCGGCGCTCTATCGCGGCTACGTTTACCGGCCGTATTACCGTTACAGCGCCTATCGCAGATGGCCGCGGACATACTTCTGCGTCGCCGACTAGCGTTGCCACGCCGCCACGGTCGGTGGCCAAGCGGACGAAAAGCCGGTTCCTGTGTTTCGTTTTTAACAGAGGTATTTCCGGCCGGCTGCTAAAGCTGCGCTCACCGGGGCTGGCGACATTTCAACCCGCATTCGTTTTCGAACCCGGCTTGGGCCGCTGGCGCAGTCGTCAGCGGCCTTTTCATGCCGCGCGCCACGAAATCATCGAACGGTAACGCGATCTCAACCAGCCTGGCGTATCGACGAATCCGTCGCGGATTTGTATTGCGTACCGCGACACCGAAATGTCCCGCCGGCGTGGGTGCGCCGCGCGGGCCTTTTCGCCGGGACAGATTTCATGCCGCGCGCCATTGAGCAGATCGTCGACAGCTATGTGCGGCTGAAGAACCGCCGCGGGCTCGACGAGCTGATGATGCACAGGCAGCGGCTCGCGGTCGATCTCAAGAGCAAGTCCGGCTACGATTTCAGCCTGCCGATCGGCCAGATCGACGAGGAGATTGCGATCATCGAGGCAGGCCTCAGCCGGCTCAAGGAGGATAATTCCTCGGCGATCTAGCGGAGCCTCGCGAGGCGAGGTCCTGCGCGGCTCTGCGGGACGGCGCATCGTCGCAGTTCGAGACCGGTTCATGCATGGTTCAGGCCGGCCATGTCTCAATCCCCGGGTTGTTTCGTGGGACACGAATCCTGCTAGGCTGGTCCCAGTGATTTGGAGGAGACGTCATGATCGAGCTCGCGCTGGCTGGCCTGCTTGCGTTCGCAACCGTGCCCGCGGCATCGCCGGAGCCCATGGTGGAGCAAGTTCAGTTCAGGGCTGCTCCGGGTGGACGATGCCCGGACGGCTATGATTTCAACCACTCGAACGGCCGCTGCTATCCCAACGACTATCATGCGCCGGGTGTCTACACCCGGGATACCGGGCCGGGCTATGGGCGCCGTGGCGGCCTGTGCCCGCACGGCTACGATTACAATTATTCTAACGGAGAGTGTTATCCGAACGGCGCTCGTGCCCCCGGCGCTTACGGGCAGCCCCAATATTACGGACGACGCGGCGGGCTCTGCCCCGACGGCTACGACTACAATTATTCGCAGGGGCAGTGCTATCCGAACCGCGCACGCGCTCCCGGCATGTACGGCCGATAGTCGATCGCCGACCCAAGTCGGCGGGCGCGCTCAGTCGCGCCGGCCGCCGTCGATCACCGTAAACAACGGTCGCGCCGGGGTCGGCTCGACCAGCAATTCCTCCACCAGCGCGGTGGCTGCATCGACATATTTGCGCGTGGGCTTGTCGAGTTCGCGCCTGGCCTCGTCGTCGAGCGCGATCTTTGCAGCTTCGACCAGCTTGCGCATGCGCACCGCATGGTCGTCACCGGCCGTCAGCGTCGCCCGCGCCAGCGAGCGCAGCACGAACAGCTCGCCCTCGAGGCGGAGCAGGCGGTCGTTGAGCCTGGTAAGGACGGCGTTGAGGTCGGCCATGTCTGCTGTTCGGCGCGAAGGATGGATCCTGATCTAGCGGCGATCGGTGAACGGAGTCCAAACGGCGCCGGTGCAATTGGGCCGATCTGCGTTCACACCGCCGTCCGCGCCAGATAGTCGCGCGCGAAGGCGAGATACCAGTCGAGGCAGGCGGGATTGGCCATCGCCTCCTTGTTGATGACCTTCTCGACGGGCTGGCCGAGCAGGAGCTTCTTGACCGGCAGCTCCTGCTTCTTGCCCGACAGCGTGCGCGGGATCTCGGCGACGGCGAAGATCTCGTTCGGCAGGAAGCGGCGCGACAGGCCGGCCTCGATCGCCTGGTTGATCTTCGCCCGCATCGCGTCGTCGAGTACGACGCCCTCGCACAGCACGACGAACAGCGGCATGTAGCTGTCGCGGCCGAGATATTCGAGATCGACGACGAGGCTGTCGAGCACCTCCGGCAGTGCCTCGATCGCGGAATAGAGCTCGCTGGTGCCCATGCGCAGGCCGTGGCGATTGATGGTGGCATCGCTCCGGCCGTAGATGATGCAGGATCCGTCCGGGTTGACCTTGAGCCAGTCGCCGTGCCGCCACACCGGCCCGCGGCCGCTGCCATCGAAATTGTCCGGGTAGGTCTCGAAATAGCTGGCGCGATAGCGGGCGCCGTCCGTGTCGTTCCAGAAATACAGCGGCATCGAGGGCATCGGCTCGGTGCAGACGAGTTCGCCGACCTCGTCCGTGACGGCGCGGCCCTGTTCGCTGAAGGCTTCGACGGCGGCACCAAGCAGGCGGCATTGCATCGCCCCCGGCGTCTGCGGCAGCTCGCGATTGCCGCCGATGAAGGCGCCGGCGAAATCGGTGCCGCCGGAGATGTTCGCCCACCAGATGTCGGCTTGCGCCTTGCTGCCGTTCCGCTTCGAAAGCGCGGCGAAGCGCTCGTTGAACCAGCCTTGTGTGTCGGCGCTCAGCGGCGAGCCAGTCGAGCCGAGGCAGCGCAGCCGGGACAGATCGCCGGCGGCGGCAAGATCGATCTCAGCCTTGGCGCAATTGGCGAAGAACGCGGCGCCAGCGCCGAAGAAGGTCGCTTTCGAACGCGCGACGAAGCGCCACAGCGTAGTCCAGTCCGGCTTGTCCTTGCTGCCGCCGGGGCTGCCGTCGAAGATGCAGCAGGTGGTTCCGCTCAGCAGGCCGCCGACCTGCGAATTCCACATGATCCAACCGGTCGACGAGTACCAGTGGTAGCGCTCGCCGAACGAGTTCGGGTGATAGGAGCAGCCGATGTCATTGTGCAGCCCGAGCAGGGCCAGCACCACGATGACGATGCCGCCGTGGCCGTGCACGATCGGTTTCGGCAGGCCGGTGGTGCCGCTGGAATAGACGATCCAGAGCGGATGATCGAACGGCAGCCACATCGGCTCGAACGCGTCGATCGCAGCGCTCGTTCTTGCCGTGATCTCGGCGAGCCGGGCATCGGGCGCAGCGACCGCGCCGGACTCGCTGTGCAGGATGACATGCTCGACCGTCGGCAGCGAGCGCCGCAGCTCGGCGACGACTTCCTCGCGATCGTGCCGCTTGCCGGCGTAGGTGACGGCATCGCAGGCGACCAGCACTTTGGGTTCGATCTGCTTGAAGCGGTCGATCACGGCCGGGGCCGCCATGTCGGGCGCACAGACGCTCCAGACCGCGCCGATGCTGACGCTCGCGAGGAACGCGATGATGGTCTCGGGAATGTTAGGCAGATAGGCGGCGACGCGGTCGCCGGGTCTGACGCCTTTTTCCTTCAGATGCAGCGCCAGCGCGGCCGTCCTGCGCCGCAGCTCCGGCCAGCTGGTCTCCGTAATCCTGCCGTCCTCGCCGCCGCTGACAATCGCGGGCAGGCCAGCGGCGTCGGCCGCGTCGACGTGCCGGAACACCTGCCGCGCGTAGTTGACCTGGGCGCCCGGAAACCACACCGCGCCCGGCATCCTGCGCTCGGTGAGCACGGCCTCAAATGGCGTCGGCGATTGCAAATCGTAATAGTCGAAGATGCTGCGCCAGAACGCGTCGAGATCGCGCACCGACCATTGCCGCATCGCCTCGTAATCGGGAAAGGAGAGGCCGCGCTGCTCGGCGAGCCAGTTGCGATAGAGGGCGATCTGAGGAACGAAGGGCGCGGTCATCGGCTGTCAGGCTTCGGTTACGGGGCGGGGAATCTAACCCGTGCCGCACGGTAGCAGAAGCCGCAGCTCACGCAGGCCGCAATGACGATAGAGGTGTCTTGGCTCTGTCCTTGCCTCAGCCTACCAGCCGGCGTCGGCCCAGCGCCGTCCGAAAACAGGCGGCCGCGTCTTCACCGCCTGCCAGCCGAAAAAATGATGCTTGCCGGACCAGGCGTGCACCACGCCGCTGCAAATGGTGCATTTGAAGCAGCCGGAATGCGCTTCGCTGTGCTCCTCCCGGGTCGCGGTGTAGTTCATGCTGCAACCGGTGCAGGTGAATTCTTCGATCGTCCAGATGCTGTTGGCCATTGCACGCAAGGGTTTTTGGTGACCTCGATCCAGGCTAGCCGCGGGCGTTTGCAGCGGCGTAAACTGGCCGAGGGAAATCCGGTTAACGGGCGTTAGCCAAGTCCGGCCGGGCCAATCGCCGCTTCGGAATCCGGAATGGTCCGATACGTTCGTAATCGCGGAGCCCGGCGGTTCCCGTCGTCTTGACGCCGGGTGCGTTGCTGGCAATAACGGCTGGGCCTCGCAAGTTCCGGAAGTTGCGTTCATGCCGCAAGGAAAGCAGTGCCCGTGAAAAGTCTCCGTCAGCTCCTGACGGGAGAGGACGTCATCCAGCTCGTGATCCGGCTCGGCCTGCTTGCCCTGCTGATCATCTGGACCTTCCTGATCATCCGCCCGTTCGTGCCGATCCTGGCCTGGAGCGGCGTGCTCGCCGTCGCGTTCTATCCGGCCTTCAGCTGGGTCGCCAAAGCCCTCGGCGGCCGGCCCAAGACCGCAGCACTGATCCTGACCCTGATCACGCTCGGCATCGTCATTGGCCCGGCGACATGGCTCGGCATCAGCGCAGTGGACGGCGTGCGCGAGCTGGCGCAGCAGCTCGGCACCGGCGATCTGGCGCTTCAGGCCGCGCCCGAGCAGCTGAAATCATGGCCGCTCGTCGGCCCCTGGCTCTACGATCTCTGGGACCAGGCCTACACCAACATCCGCACGGTGGTGCGCGAGGTGGCGCCCTATCTGCAGCCGCTGGCGGGCCCGCTGCTTTCGCTCGCGGGCGATGCCGGTGTCGGCACGCTCCAGTTCCTGGTGTCGGTGTTCGTCGCGGGCTTCTTGTTTCCGCATGGGCCGAGGCTGGTTGCGGCCGGCCGCGGCTTCCTGTTCCGCATCGTGCCCGAGCAGAGCGAGCATTTCCTGTCGCTGGCGGGCGCGACCATCCGCGCCGTGGCCCAAGGCGTGATCGGCGTCGCGATCGTGCAGGCACTGCTCGCCGGCATCGGCTTCAAGCTCGCGGCGGTGCCGAGCGCCGGCCTTCTCGCCTTCATCGTGCTGCTGCTCTCGATCGTGCAGATCGGCGCCTTTCTCGTGCTGCTGCCTGTCATCATCTGGATCTGGACCGCCAAGGACGTCACCACGGCGCTGGTGCTGACCGTGTTCCTCGTCCTCGTCGGCTTCATCGACACCATGTTGAAGCCGCTCGTGATGGGGCGCGGCCTGACCACGCCGACCATCGTGATCTTCGTCGGCGTGATCGGCGGCACGCTCGCCCACGGCATCGTCGGCCTGTTCATTGGCCCGATCATCCTGTCGGTGGCCTGGGAGATGATGATGGCCTGGATCAGGACGGAGGACCGGGCAGGGGCGGGTAAGACCTGACCTCGCCTTGCACGGCGCGATCTGCCCGCAATGCCTCTCCGGGCCCGACGGCGCGCCGCCTGTGGTCAAAGCCTGTCGCAAACTTGTCTGTTCGACTAGACAAGTTACGATTGGGACGATTCTATTTCAATGACGGCAGCGATGGCGAAGTCTTCCAAGCTGGTTGCCGCGAGGCGCGGCAAGGTTTTGTTGGTCAGACGGCGGTCGGACGGCCTGTGGATGTTCCCGGGCGGCCGCAAGCGCGCGCGCGAGTCCGACAAGGATTGCCTGCGGCGGGAGATCAGGGAGGAACTGCCCAAGCTGAAGCTCGGCAGGATCAGCCTCTGGAAGGAAGTGAAGGCGAGGAACAAGCGCTCCGGCCGCAAGATGAGCGACGCGATCTTCATTGCCAAGACGGCCAAGGGCAGGCTGGCGATTGGCGACAAGAAGGAGATCGATCGCGCGGCCTGGCAGAAACCGCGCGGCATCCGTCTGACGGCGACCTCGCGCTACATCCGCGACCGCCTGTTTCCGCGGAAGCAGAAGCGCAGGTGAGCTAGTCCTCGCGCCCCGCCGATCGCGTCCGTCCGGCGAACCTCCTCGACCGCGTCCCCTGCAGTTCAGGCGCCGCAAGCTTTGCGGCTTCGAGTTCCCGCATCTGCTTGCGGACCGTGCGCGCGTTGCGCATCGCGCGCTTGATGAAGGGATGTTGGGAGTCCTCGGCGAAGAACAGCACCACTTCGCAGCCCGGACATTGCCTGGAGTAGCCGTCCTGCAACCGCCCGGCGCGATCGCGAAACACGTTCTTGCACCGCGTGCACTGGATCTGGACCGAACTCATGCGCGCACAACAATGACTTTGAAAATGGATCGTCAGCTGATCCCAAATGTCTGAAGAAAGCTTGAACGGCTTCGCGGCTGGATGTTGCATAACGCGCGGCCAAGCGGCATCGGCCGCGGCCGATGCCGGTTGGAAACAGGTTGTCGGCGGTTATTGCTTGGCCGCCATCATGTCCAGGCAGTGGTTCAGAAAGGCGGTGCGGTCCCTTGGCAGTACCTTTTCGAGATCCGCCTTCAGAGCGCATTCGCGCTGGCGCAATTGCTCGGCCCGGCGCTTCTCGGCCGCCTCGCGATATTCGGGAGCAACCTTGTTGGGATCGACCAGCGCCTGGGAGCGGGCGGGAGCCGTCGCAAGCAGCGTGAGGGCGGCGATGACAATGAATGGTTTCAAATGAGCCTCCGTAAAAGGGGTATCGTAGCGCGGGCCGCACGCGCACTCAAACCGGGAATACGGTATTCCGCTCCGGCGTAATGGGCCGACGCGCCGGCGGATCTTCGACCGGCACATTTGGAACGACCGTGCGCGGCAGGCGTCGAATCCCGGCTCTCGGCCCATCGACAAGCCCCCCAGCCGCGGGCCGCGAGAAAACTTTCCCCACAAAGGTTGGCGACCTCGGCCCCCGAGGTCGTTTGCCTTGCAATTTGTCTTGCGAGGCGTGTGAACCAGTTCACAAGCGCGCGGCGAATCCGCTGCTATGAAGACGTCATTGCTTAACCGATTCATTTTGAACGAAACGCCCCAGCGTGGCTCCAAGCGCTGGGGCTTTTTCGTGGCTCCCCGTGCGCAAGTCGTCTACAATCGCGCCAAGCGTCGCATCGACAGACGCAGATCCCGCGCCGCGCCGGTTTCGATCCATAGCTTGATCAAAACAGCCCATGACTCGGGATCGCAGCGCCGCGCCGAACGTTGCCACGAGGCGTGCGTTCGCGGGGCAAATCCCATATGCATGGCGCGAAGTCGCCGAATCGAAAATGAGGGCGGCTGGCGTTCGGTTGACGACGGTTTACGACCAGAAACGGATTCAAGTGAGGCTTACCAAAAAGGCGCGGGTGGCCAAGACGTCCCCGAAGAAGACGTCCCCGAAGAAGACGTCCCCGAAGAAGACGCTCCCGAAGAAGGCGCCGCCGAACAGAGCGTTGCCGAACAAGACGTCGCCAAGGAAGAGCAAAGCGGCGCCGCGCGGTGCGATCTCGTCTTCGTCGCCGCTCGGGGTGCTGGCTCTCCATCTGCTGGCGCAATGGAAACAGTCCGGACCCAGCGGTATCGTTTTTCTCGCCGAGAGCGAGAATAGGGCGGAGCGGCTGGGCAGTGTGATCCACGCGCTCGATCCCGACTGCGAGGTCCTGGTGTTTCCGCGGTTGAACACCTTGCCGTTCGACCAGCTGGAGCCGTCGCACGAACTCGCAGGACGCCGAGCCTCGGTGTTGCGGCGCCTCGCAAAATCCAAGAAGCCGCTGTTTCTCGTCTCGACGGCGGAAGCCGTGATGGAGCGCCTGCTGCCGCCGGCGAGCCTGTCGCGCCTGAGCGTCAGCTTGAAGGTGGGCGGCACGTTCTCCGAGCGCGAGCTCGAGGCGCGGCTCGAAGCCTTGGGCTACGACCTCGAGGACGAGCCGGACTATCCCGGCGGGGCGCTGTTCCACGGCCAGACCTTCGAGATATTTCCCGCGGGCTCGCTGGGGCCGTTCCGGATCGAGCATTCGGATCGCGTGATCAAGCGGATCGTGGCGTTCGATCCGAACGAGCACAGGATCATCTTCGAGACCAAGGAGCTTCTCGTCGATCCCATGTCGGAGCGGCTCGGCCTTGCCGGCAAAGGCGGCAAGCGCGCCAGCCTGTTCGACTATTGCGGGCGTGCCAAATGGATCGCCGATGCCGGCGTCCCGGTGCACGCCGACGTCTGGCTCGATACGATCGAGGAGGCGGCGCCTCGCGCGGAGCGTGACCGCGAATATCTCGCAAGGCGCGATTGGAAGCAGCTCTCAAGGGGCATGAAGGTGCTGCCGCGCGCGGCGTCGTTCCAGACCATCCCGGAATTTTCGAAGCTGACATCGGCCAGGAAGGCGCTGCGTGGCTTCGTCGAGGAGACCCGCCGGTCCGGATCGCGGCTGGTCCTGGTCGCGGCACATGAGGACGATCTGCGCGCAATGGAGCGGATGAGCGGCCTCAAGGCGCAGCGCTGCGAAGACTGGGACGAGGCGGCGCGCGGGCGGAACGGCGAGGCGGCGCTGCTGGCCGATCTCGATGCGGGCTTCGTCGTGCCCGGAAAGAAGCCTATCGTCGTCGTGTCGGCCTCCGACGTGCTCGGCAGCCGGGCGCATCATTCGCAGCCGATGGCGCGCGTCTGGAGCGCGGCCTTCGACCACGCCGATGTGCCCGAGCAGGGCACGGTGGTCATCCATCTGCAGCGCGGTCTCGGCGTACTCGACGGCTTGCAGACCGTGAACACCGGCGGCGGAGGCCTGCGGGAAATGATCCGCCTGAAGTTCGCCGGCGACAATGCGGTTCTGGTGCCACCGTCCGATCTCGCCTTGATGTGGCCTTATGCGGCTGAGCGCGGCAAGCTCTCGCTCGACAAGGCGGACGGCAGCACATGGTGGGCGAGACGCACCGAAGCCGAGCGCGAGATTCAGGCTGCCGGCAAGGCGCTCGCCAAGCACATCAGCCAGCGCCGCAAGCGGCGTGGCGAAAAGCTCGTGCCGCCGGGATCGACCTACGAGAAGTTCGTCGCGCGCTTCCCTTACTTCACGACCATCGACCAGGCCAAGGCGATCCACGACGTGCTGGACGACCTCGCCTCCGGCCATCCGATGGACCGGGTGATCTGCGGCGACGTCGGCTTCGGCAAGACCGAGGTGGCGCTGCGGGCGGCGGCTGCCGTGGTGCTGTCGGGCAAACAGGTCGCGGTCGCGGTGCCGACGACGGTGCTGGCGCGCCAGCATGTCGCAACGTTCCAGAAGCGGTTTGCGCCGTTCGGGATCGAGGTCGGCAATTTGTCGCGGGCAACTTCTGGCGCGGAGCTGCGCGAGACCAGGGAGGGCCTGCGCAGCGGCCGGATCAAGGTCGTGATCGGCACCCAGGCGCTCACCGGCAAGGACGTCAAGTTCAGCGATCTCGGCCTCGTCATCATCGACGAAGAGCAGCATTTTGGCGCGGCGGAGAAGGCCAAGCTCTCGGGCCTCGCCAAGAACGTCCATGTGCTGATGATGAGCGCCACGCCGATCCCGCGCACGCTCGCCGCCGGCCTTGCCGGCTTTCGCGACCTCAGCGTGATCGCATCGCCCCCGGTGCACCGGCTGCCGGTCGCAACCCGGATCGCGCCGCTGTCGGATGCGGCGATTGCCTCGGCGCTGCTGCGCGAGCAGCGCCGCCACGGCCAGAGCTTTCTGATCTGCCCGCGCATCCAGGATCTCGATCCGATGCTGGCGCGGGTGCAGGCGGTGGCGGGTGACCTGCGCATCGTCTGCCTGCACGGCAGATTGGCGGCCGACGAGATCGACGACCGCATGATGAGCTTCGTCGAGGGCAGGGCCGACGTCCTGCTTGCGACCAACATCGTCGAGAGCGGCCTCGACATTCCCCGTGCCAACACCATCGTGGTGTGCTGGCCGGAGAAGTTCGGCCTCGCCCAGCTGCATCAGCTGCGCGGGCGCGTCGGCCGTGGCGGCATCCGCGCCTTCGCGCATCTGTTGACCGAGACGGAGTCGGGGCATTCCGAGAAGCGGCTGGCCGTGCTCGAAGAGTTCAGTCGGCCCGGCGCGGGCTTTGCCATCAGCGAGCGCGACCTCGATCTCAGAGGTGCGGGAGATTTGTTTTCGGAGCAGCAATCCGGCCACGTCCAGGTATTCGGGCCGGTGCTTTACAGCCACCTCCTGAAGATGGCTTCCGAGAAGCTCGACGAAGGGCAGGCGGTGTGGGTGCCGGACCTGAACCTGCCGGTGCCGGACATGCTGCCCGAGACCTATGTGCAGTCCGAGCCGGTGCGTCTCGAACTCTATGCGCGCGCCGCAAGATGCACCGATGAGGACGATCTCGAGGACCTCGAGGAGGAGACGTCCCGCCGCTTCGGCCCCTTGCCGAAGGTCGCGCGCGACTTCTTCGCCGCAGCCCGGCTCAGGCTCGAATGCAAGCGGCGCGGCATCGTCCGCCTCGACGTCGGGCCGGAGGCTGCGGCCGCGACGTTCCTGCCGGGACGGTTGCGCAAGTCGCGTGGGAAATCACTGCAGCGCGGCGGCGATCGGGTGGTCTATCACGCCAAGATGCAGGACGCGCCGTTCGAGCGGGTGGAGGAGCTGTTCGAGCTGCTGGACGAGGGGTAGGGCGACACTCAAAAGTGCGAAAACAACCCCATGCACAGTAGCCAAGTGGCTCTGGAATAAGGTGTTTTGATTCCGGTGAAAGCGTGGATTTGCGCCGTCGGGCAAAACAGGGGCATGATGCGATCTTCGGAAAAGCCGCTGTCGAGGATGTTAACCCAGGAACGGCTGCCGTAGGGTGGGCAAAGGCGCGCTTGCGCCGTGCCCACGATCTCTCTCGGTAGCGAAAGATACGTGGGCACGCTTCGCTTTGCCCACCCTACAGCAGCTCCCGTATGGCGCCTCTGCCCTCGCGCCCGGCCCCCGTAATCGGCCGGACCGGCCGCTAACGTGGAATTAATTCAAAATGCTCACAATTTTAGGCAGTTGTGTAAGGGTGCTGCGTACAAGGACTCGTCGCGAGGACGTTCCAGGGGCGGCTTCCTGCTGTTCGCTCATTGGGGTCCATGCACGTGACCACGACATTGGAAACGGCAAACTTCGCCGAAGAACTCGACGCTGTCGCACTGGCCGATGCCGCGTCAGCGCATGAATCCGAAACTCCCGAAGTCCCGGAGCCGGTCAAGCGATCCAGCCGCAAATCGATCCTGGCCTTTTCGGTCTGTGCCCTGGCCATTAACGGCGCGGCAGCCGTCTATACGTCGCCAACCGATTTTTCGGCGCTGAATGTCAGCCGATTGGCCGAACTGCTCCCGCGCCTCGAAGCGTCCGAGCCAAAGCCGGATCCCGTTGTTGCTGCGTTGAAGGACATTCAGGCGGCCCAGCAGCAACACACCGCGATGCTACAGCAGAACAATCAGGCATCGGATCAGAACTCGGTCTTGCTACAGCAGGATTCGATGCTGCTGCTGTCGCTGCGACAGAGCATCACCGACGAGCGGGTCGATGTGAGGAAGATCTCATCGCAGCTGTCGACACTGATGGCCAAGATCGACGCGCTGCAAAGCACGATGACGATGTCGGACGTCACGTCCTCCATTCGCAAGGCGCATGCGCGCTACGGGCTATCCGCGGCGATGCGCAAGCGGATAGCTCGGGAGTCGAAACCAGTGGGACCCGTCGGTCCGGCGGGGCCTCTCGGGCCGGTTTCCGTTGGCGGCGCTCCGCTGACCGTGCCGGCTGCGGCTCCGGAAAGCTGACGACCGCAACGTCCCTGATCGACCAGGTCGGCCCCGGGATTGGCCGTGAGGTCTGACAATTCGTCACTTCGCGGCGTGATCGATCTTGTGCGCCAAATGCCCGGTGTCGTGATCTCGGCGCAACTGGCTCAGCGACGTCTCGTTCAGCTGGGCGAGGACCTCGCTGAGCGGCGTGGCATCGGGATATCCGGCCGCAAAACCCCTTCCGTAGATCTTGCGCAATGTGCCGACCAGCGTGTTGCCGTGCTTCTTGCTGATGCTGCCATCCTTGTCGCGATGGCGGCCGTCCAGGCCCGCTTCCTTCATGTCTCTCTCCCTTGGGGCGTCTTAAGCGCCTCCAGAGAGCCTGCGCCCAAACCAGTGGACTGGCAATGGCACGGGGCCGATTGCCCGTCCGTCAATGTCGCCGCAAAGCGCACATGTCTCGCCTGGATGTGATGCCGCGACCAATTGTGGTGCCCCGATCGGGACATCAGATAACGGACAGATTGCTCGATTGGAGCTGACGCGATGCGCGCTCTTCTTTCCGCAGGTCTCGTGGGCCTGTCGCTCGTACCATGCAGTGCGGTGGAGGCAGCAACAGCGCATCATCCTCGCGCGCGCCATGAAACGGTGCACCGGCCGCCCACGAACTCAAGCCCGCCGGCACGCTTCGCGGTCCCCGGCTGGAGCGACGAAGCAACGCGGCGCTGGCTGAACAATGCCTCGTCGAATGTCGGCCGAGGCGGGTAACGGCAGGTGATCGCTCGGAACTAGGCGGCCTGCTCTTCGAACGAGGTGTAGACCCGGCCGTTGGGATCGACGACCTGAACGTCCCAGCAGCCGTCCTCGACCAGCTCCTTGGCTTTCTTGAGGGCGGCGGCGAGCGAAGCCCGCTTCAGGCTGACGACGCCCGCCGTGTCGAAACCGTTGATCTCAAACATGCCGTTCCTCCGGTTTTGGGGAATCCTACACGTTTCCGGCCCGTTGTCTTCCGGCATTTTGGCCCGGGCGGGCCTCGAGCAGCCGCGGGTGCGACGCAATCGCAGGGCGCGGCAGTCGAGAGCTCGGTGCTCCCTAGCTCGCTCGGCCCTTTCGGTCTCAATCCAGCGGGATGGTGTCCACCCGCAGACAGGGATGGCACTGATAGGCATGCACTGCGGGAAGCGTGAGGATTGCGGGCAGCGTGGCCAAGAACGTCATCGGCCGTCTGCAGTTGGAGCAGAGCAGAACGGGCGGACTGTCTTTCGCTACGCAAGTCATCGCCAACATGCCCGGAGGGGAAGGGCACAATAGGCGCCGGCTGCGTGGAGTTCATCTCGGGGGGACTACTGGAGTCTATCGGAAATTGGCGGGCGCTTTTGTGAGGAACGAGCCGCGAAGCGGTGCTCCGAAAATCGATGACAGATCGTAGTGGCACCGCTCGCGCCGCGTGATGGGTGTCGCAAGAACTCGAGCCCTCCTACGCGCCGTTACCGCATTCCGGGCATTAATCCCGATGCGGTCGCAGCTTTGAGCCCGCATTTATGGGAAGCTCAAATCGGCCTCGATCCGCTATTTCAACTTGCTTCACCATCAGCGGCACCAATCGAATAAGTCGCGCTGTTGTCTCCGGTACGGGGCATTTTCGCCAAGCACCCGACAGAAAGAAGAAAACGATCTTGGACCGATCAAGTGCAAGCCTTTCGTGGGGACGTGACCGAATACGAATGTCTTTGGTTAAAACCGCCCATCCTCCGTCGCGATCAAGGTCATTCATCCAATCGATATCAGCGGTGTTAGCTGGATATCGGTCGCTCAAAGCTACGAATGTGTGGTCGGGAAACAAGTGCTGTAGCGAGCGAGGTATCGCTGGGCTGAGGTTATGGTCAACCAGCAATTTCAAGCGGCAAGCTGGTGCTCAAAATCGAGAGCAGCTCGGATTTCGGACTTCGGCACGTTGTAAAGGCCAACGACCGCTTCAATTGAGCCTTCGACCTTTACGGCTTCAGCGAGGATTTCGGTTGGCACTCCACGTTGTACGATAGGGCGACCAAACGATCTCCTTGGATCGATCACTACAGCGCGATGACGTATGCCCAGCGGAAACCATCTTGCTACAGTGGATGCGTCGAACTCTAGGTCGCGGAGGCTGGGCTCAATTATTGAGCGAAAAACCTGCTGCCTCCGCTTGAGGTCGATCATCTTTCCATCATGGTCTTTTTCCGTAATGTCCAGAAAGATCGTCTTTCCGTCCGTGCGGAAACGCTGGGTGGAGAAAGGCCTATCGTCGCGAACTTCCTCGACAGCTCGGCGGTAGCAATCACGGATTGTCCTAAGTCCGACTCCGAGATCACGGAAAGCTTTCACGAATCGAAGCTCGATCAGATCCCGAAAGCTCAGCTCAATTTGATCGTCCTCGTTGCTAAAGTCCGGCCTCCACAGAGGTTCCGAGTAGCTTTCTTCTCCGTGTTCATAGCCACGTAGCCAGCGGCTCACGGTATTGCGAGAAACATGCCGAGCGGATGGAATGCCTGGTCGGCTGAAGTTGAGCAGACGAAGGCCTTCAATGGCACTATAAGTGCCCCGACCCAGCGCATCCGGCTCTAAGGGAACATTCTTCAGCATCGTGTAGAGATAGCTCTCGATTCGGTTGGCGGGAAGTCACTTCGATGGAGACGTCGGCTCGATGTTGCTCGGCGAGGGAAACTCAACGAGCAAGCCAAACTCACTTCCGTCTGCATCAAAGAGCTACGATGCAGCGAGAACTTCTATGGTGAGCGCGCTGGGGCTCGAACCCAGGACCCCGTGATTAAAAGTCACGTGCTCTACCGGCTGAGCTACGCGCTCCCATGGCCGCTGATGGCTTGAAAGAAATCGCCATCGTGTTCGGACATTCGAGGAGCATGTCTTGCCGCTACGTTAGAGGCGTCGCGGGGAAAAACCGGCTGTTTCCGGATCATGCTCTCGGCTTGCGCTGTGTAGGGGGAGTGGCTGCGCAGGTCAATAGTGCGGGGCGCTGCCGAAACTCTCGGCAGGAGCGGGGATTTGCTTGCCCCGTCCGCGGTTTAGGCCGGAACTCTCAACCCAAATTGCGGGCCGCCATCCCCATTGAAGGGGCACCTGGCTTTTCATCACGAGGTCCCGGCTGGCTGGGAGCCGGTCAGTTCGTCTCGCGCCGCACCTCGGTCGGCACGGCCTGTGGCGCGCCCACCGGGGGCAGCGCCACGGGGCGGAGGCCGATCAGCTCGGCGGTGCGGATCGCGCTGTCGCGCCAGAACTGGAACGAGTTGATGCGGCTGAGCTCGAGGATGGCGATGGCGACGGCGGCCAGGAACGGCAGGCTCTGCAGCACCAGCACGCCGGCGAAGATGTAGATCTCGGTGATCTGCCTGTAGCTGTTGGTGACGATCAGCACGGCGGCGCCGATGAGCAGCAGGGTGCCGATCACGGCCTCCCAGAACGCCTGGAACTCGATCGACATGCGGCTGAGGCCGCCCTTGGAGGTGCGAGCGAAGGCGATGTGCTCGGTGATGAGGCCCTGCGCTACCGCGCGCGACACCGTCCACTGCACGCTCATTGCCGCGATCATGGCGCCCAGCATCTGGCCGGGCTTGATGGCGACGCGGGCGCGGTACATCGACAGGAAGTGCGCCAGCGAGACGACGAAGGCGCCGATGATCGGCAGCGTCAGGATCTTGTCGGGGATGGCGATGTCGGCGAAGGCGACGATCGGTACCCAGACGAGGTTGAGCAGCGCCACCACCACGCCGAGACTTTCGGCGCCGAGCCAGTTCAGCCAGCCGAGGCCGTATTCGCGCTTCTGGTCGGACGTCAGCCGGCTCGCGCCGGGCAGGAAGCGGCGCCAGTGCTTCTTGACGATCTGCAGGCCGCCATAGGCCCAGCGGTGGCGCTGCTTCTTGAAGGCCTCGTAAGTGTCGGGCAACAGGCCCGCGCCGTATCGGGTGTTGGTGTAGTGGGTGGTCCAGCCGAGCTCCTGGATCGCAAGGCCGAGATCGCTGTCCTCGCAGATCGTGTCCGACGACCAGCCGCCGGCCATGTCCATCGCGGCGCGGCGGATCAGGCACATCGTGCCGTGCACGATGACGGCGTTGAGCTCGTTGCGCTGAACCATGCCGATGTCGAAGAAGCCGGCATATTCGCCGTTCATGATGTAGTGCATGATCGACAGGTCGCCGTCGCGGTGCTCCTGCGGCGCCTGCACGAGGCCAACGCGCGGATCGGCGAAGGCGGGCACGAGATCCTTCAGCCAGTCCGGCTCGACGACATAATCGGCATCGAGGATGCCGATGATCTCGGCATCGGCCGCAGTGCGGTCCATCGCGATACGCAGCGCGCCGGCCTTGAAGCCTTGCACCTTCTCGGCGTTGATGAACTTGAAGCGTTCACCGAGCGCGCGGCAATGGTCCTGGATCGGCTGCCAGAAGGCGGGGTCCGGCGTGTTGTTGATGATGACCACGCATTCGTAATTCGGATAGTTCAGCCGCGACAGCGCATCCAGCGTCTGCTTGAGCATGTCGACCGGCTCGAAATAAGCGGGGATGTGGATCGAGACCTTGGGGCAGTAACCCTCGGGCACGTTCTCGACCGGCTTGCCTTTGGTGAGCAGCCGCTGCGGCGGCCGGCCGAAGGCGACCGCCGCGATCTCGTCGATGCGCGCCATCGCGATGAGGACGAGCGGAACCAGCAGGATCATGCCGAGCGTCAACGCGAAGGCCGAGCCGAAGATGAAGTAATGGCCGTTCCAGAACGCGAAGACGGTCGCGGCCCAGGCGCCGACGCCGTTTGCGGTCGCCGACAGCAGGAAGGCCTGTTTGGCGGTCGGCTTCTCGATCCGCAGGATCGGCAGCGACAGCAGGATGCCGACCAGGAGCGCGATGCCCATCAGCTTCCAATAATCAGGGTTCTCGACCGGACCGGTCCAGGCGAATTTCGGCTCGCGGCTGGCGTTCAGGATCCCCCAATAGGGACCGACGCCGCCCTCGAAATACTTCCAGGGCTGATCGATCGCCTCGACGATATTGTATTCCATGCCGAGCGCTTCGGCGCGGCTGACGAAGTTGCGAAGCGTCAGGGCCTGCTGGAACGGACCGGGGTCGGCGTTGCGTAGATTATAGCCTGCACTCGGCCAGCCGAATTCGGCGATGACGATGCGCTTGCCCGGGAACTGATTGCGCAACAAATTGTAGCGGTCCACGGCCTGGTCGACCGCCTGATCCGAGCGGAAATTTTCCCAATAGGGCAGCACGTGCGCGGCGATGAAATCGACGCTGGAGCCGAGCTCGGGGTTGTCGCGCCAGATGTTCCAGATCTCGCCGGTGGTGACGGGCACGCGGACCGCGCTCTTCACCTTCTTGATCATGTCGATGAGATCTTCGACCTTCTGCTCGCCGCGGTAGATGACCTCGTTGCCGACGACGACGCCGACGACGTTGCTGTTCTTGCGGGCGAGCTCGATCGCCGCCTTGATCTCGCGGGCGTTGCGATCCTTGTCCTTGTCGATCCAGGCGCCGACGGTGACCTTGAGGCCGAACTCGGCCGCGATCGGCGGCACCAGCTCCACGCCGCCCGTCGACGAATAGAGGCGGATCGCGCGCGTCATGGTCGACAGCGTCTTCAGGTCGGCGCGGATTTTTTCGACGGTCGGGATGTTGTCGATGTCCGGGTGGGCCGAGCCCTCGAACGGCGCGTAGGAGACGCTCGGCAACAGGCCCTTGAAATCAGGCGCGGGTTCCTTGTCGCGCAGGACTCCCCAGAGGCCGGCGTGAAGCGCGGACACGAGCAACAGAACGGCGGCGACAACGCGCATCGCGGCTAAACCAATAGGGGCTGAGGTGGCAGGGAAGCGGATCCGACCCCGAGATCCGACCAAGTCCGCGGCAAGGGAAACATACCTCTGCCGCGCGGTTTCACAACTGTCATGAGCTCATGTCCTTCTAAGGGCATGACCTTTTCGAGCGACGCGTGGCAGTGCCAACCGCGTCTATGGCCGATCGTTCCTGAACGGCAGCTGAAACGACCAAGGCTATTTGAGACCTCGGGCTATTTGAGACCTCAGGCTATTTCGGGGGCGCTGGCGTCGGGCTGGCCGCCGGCGAGGGGCTCGCAGCCGGCTGCGGTGCCGGCGGATTGCCCGAGGCCGGTGCGGCGGGCTGGGCGGCGCTTGC
>NZ_JXDL01000001.1:818062-863075 GCF_001590795.1 Bradyrhizobium sp. AT1 | reverse complement strand
AGGTTATTCAGGCTGTTCGGAACCTTGTCGTCGATCTGAGGCAGGAAGCGGGTCAGGCAGCGGAACGCGGCCTGGATGTGGCCGCCGGGGCAGCCGAAGCGGTCGTACAGATCGAGGTGACGGAAGGCGGTATCGAGGTCGTCCCTGTACATCAACTGAACCGCGCGACGGCCCAGCCAGACGCATTCGGGGTTGCCGCCCGGACCATTGATGGCACGGGCAGCTTCGGCGAACTCGTCGGTCCGCTTCTGGTTCTGGTTCTGGCTCTGGTTCGCGTCCTTGGCGGCGTCGGTTGCCTGGGCCGCCGGCTGCTTGCCCTGGTCGGGGGCAGGCGTGCCGCTCTGGGCGGACACGCCGCCGAAGCTGGCTATAAGGACAAGGCAGGAGACGGCCAAGGTGGCGGCGAACTGCCGCAGGACCGCATTTCGTGACTCGAACACCCGTTGCCGCATGAATTCCCCAATGTATCCGCTGCCCGTCCGCGTCAGGATCCCGCGGACGCGCTGGTGATGGCGTCCAAATGGGTCTCCAATGCGGCGGAAAAGTCTTTCGGAGTCCATGGCCTGTATTTGGAATTTTGTCCAGCAAAGTCACGACGCTAGGTCACGGTCGAACGGCCGCAGCCCCATTCCCTCAAGACAGGAACGGATCCGTGGGAACGGATCGGCATCGGGACACCCGCTTTGACACCCCCTTGGCAGATGGCGTGCAAGCAGGTAATCGACGGACCCTTCGCGGAGGACGGAACCGATTTCTCTTCGTACGCCACTGGCGCTTCTGCTCGTTTCACTGGGTGCGATTGCTGCCGTGTGGTGGTGGTTGGCGACGCCGATCACGCTCGCGCGCGCCCCGATCGATCCCGCCGAGAAGGTCCAATGCGTCTCCTACGCGCCGTTCCGCGGCGAGCAGACGCCGCTGGAATCGTGGACCCATATCGAGGCCGAGCAGATCGAGCAGGATTTGCGCCAGCTCAAGGAGATCACCGACTGCGTCCGCACCTATTCCATGGAGAACGGGCTCGACCAGGTGCCGGCGATCGCAGCCAAGGTCGGCGGGTTGAAAGTGCTGCAGGGCATCTGGCTCTCCAGCAATCGCACCAAGAATTATGAGCAGGCCGCGCTCGCCATCCGCCTCACCAAGCAATTCCCCGAAATCATCACCACGCTCATCGTCGGCAACGAGGTGCTGCTGCGCGGAGAGATGACGACGGCGGACCTCGTCTCCATCATCCGTCTGGTGAAGACGCAGGTCAGCGTGCCCGTCACCTATGCCGATGTCTGGGAGTTCTGGCTGAAGAACCGCGAGGTCTATGACGCCGTCGACTTCGTCACCATCCACATCCTGCCCTATTGGGAGGATATCCCCGTCAAGGCGAAGTTCGCCTCCGCCCATGTCGAGGCGATCCGCGAGCGCATGGCGGTGGCGTTTCCCGGCAAGGAGATCCTGATCGGCGAGACCGGCTGGCCGAGCGAGGGACGCATGCGCGACGGCGCGTTGCCCTCGCGCACCAACCAGGCGCGCGTGGTCTCGGAAATCCTGGGGCTTGCGAAGGCGAACAAATTTCGCGTCAATTTGATCGAGGCCTACGACCAGCCGTGGAAGCGCAGGCTGGAAGGCACCGTCGGCGGCTATTGGGGCCTGTTCGATTCGGTGCGCCGGGGCCTGAAATATCCGCCGGGCCAGCCGATCAGCAATTTCCCGTACTGGAAATGGTACATGGGCGCGGGCATGGGCCTGTCCGTGCTGGTGTTCGCGGTGGCGCTGATCACGCTGCGCCGGCGGCCTTGGACGCCGCGTTTCTCGGCCTGGCTCGGTGTCGCCATCTCGGCGACGACGGCGGGAAGCCTGCTCGGGATCGGCGCCGACAAGATGTATTACGAGAGCTACGGCATCGGCGGCTGGCTGCTCTGGGGCGCGCTGCTGCTCGCCGGCATCCTGTCGCCGATCTTCTGCGCCCAGGCGATGGTGATCGGCCGCAGCCTTCCGACCTTCCTCGATCTGCTAGGTCCGCGCGAGGGCCGCAAATGGTCCAAGCTCACCGCAGTGCTCGGCCTGACGCTCGCGGTGACCGCGGTGATCGCGGCCGCGACCGCCCTCGGCTTCGTGTTCGACCCGCGCTACAAGGATTTTCCCTACGCCTCGCTGACGATGGCGGTGGTGCCTTTCGCTCTTCTGATGCTGAACCGGCCGCAGATCGGCCAGCGTCCGATCGCGGAAGCGGTGTTCGCGGGCGTGCTGGCGCTGTCGGCGGTCTTCGTGCTCTTCAACGAAGGCCGCGACAATTGGCAGTCGCTGTGGACCTGCGCGATCTATCTGTTGTTCGCGCTCACGCTGTGGCGGGCGCGGGCCGAGCAAACCCAAGAATGAACAGGCCGATCGCAAGGCCCGACAGCACGACATTGTAGAGCACGATGCCAAGCCCGGCGGCGATGATGCCGACGGTGAGCAGCACGATCGACGGCCGCATCAGGTTCAGCGTCGCAACCACCAGCGCAACGATGCCGAAAACCGAATTCTTGAACAGCACGGTCGAGACCGACCGCGCCTTGCAGGCCAGCGTCTGGAGCCCGGCGTCACAGGCGAGGGCGACCTGCGAGAACTCGATCGCGAGATAGCGCACGTAGAGCGCACAGCCGACGGTGACGAAACCGACGACGAGCAGGAACTGCACCTGATAGGGCGTGAGGCGGAAGGGCTTCTTTGTCATGGGGGCAATATGGTCGGGATGGCGGAACGGGGCAACAGGGCAGGTGCAAGTTTCTGGTCGACCCGAACCGTCAAGCCTCGGAGCGTTCTTGCGTGTGCCGGCTCTGTGCCGCGAGCCGACGTTCATATTTGTCGGCCAATGCGAGCAAGCGCTGCTTGACATAGGGGTCGGCACGGTCGGCCAGTTCGCGGATCAACACGAGTTGCTCGCGCAGAAAGGTCGCCTCCATCATCTCCGCTCCGAATCAAATTCGGCGCGGATACTGCCGTCCTAGGCGAACCCCGCTCGTATCATTTGGTACGTGCCGAGACGCTGCTGGTCATTTCAATCCGAGCCGGCGCTCGACCCAGCCGAGAACGAACAGCACGAGCAACGTGACCGCGATGGCAGCACCGACCAGCAGCCAAGCGCCCAGCGCGCAGGCAATTCCGAGCCCTGCCGCAATCCAGACCGTCGCCGCGGTCGTGAGGCCGTGAACGGTCTTCGCCTTGGCGTCGTGCAGGATGACGCCAGCGCCAATGAAACCGACGCCCGTCAGCACGCCGGCGACGACGCCCTGGATCACTCGCGAGATCGCATCGGGGTGGTCGCGCAGGTTCTGGAACTCGATCACGGAAATGGACACCAGCGCAGAGCCGAGAGCCACCAGGGAAAGGGTCCGCATTCCCACCGGCTTGTCGTTCATGTCGCGATCGATGCCGATCAGCAGGCCCGTTCCGGCCGCGACGAGCAGCCTCAGCACATCATCCAGTTCGTTCATCGAATTCCGCAGGTTCTGACAGGTGAAGCGACGCCAATAGCTCGCCGTCAATGAACGCGAACGGGCTGCGAAAGGGCAGCTCAGGTCCCAGCGTCCGATCGCCGCATGCAGGCGGCTCGCGTCGAGGATGAGCGCCCTACCGCCTGAAGAAGGACGTCAGTGTCGATGCGGCCGAGGCCGTCTCCGGCTTGGCCGGTGCCGGCTGCGCAGCGGGCGCAGGCGCGGGCTCCTCGCGCTTCGACGAGCGCTTTGAGGAATAGCTGCGGCGGCGCTTGTCCGGCTTCTCGGGCTTTGTGACGGGCGCGGTTTCGGCTTGCGGAGCCGCATCCTGGTTCTTCTCGGAATTCTTCTCCTGAACCCTGTCTTGAGACTTCTCTTGTGCCTTGTCCGACGTCTTTTCCGAACCGCGCATCGACAGCCGCTGGCCGTCGAACACGGTGGTCTCGCAGTGACGATCGTTCTCGGCGAGGCTGGCGCAGAATTTCGCGGCGGCGGCAGCATTGACGAGCGGACCGGCACCGAGGCGGAGCTGCATGCCGAGCCCGGTGGTGCCTTCCTTGATCATGATGATCGGCCGCAATGACGCGACTTCCGGATTGGATTTGGTCACGCCGCGCCAGAGTGCGCGCAGGCCGTCGACCGAATTGGCGCCGCCGAGGTCGATGGCGAAACGCGTCTGCTGAACCGCGATCGCGGGGGAGTCGTTCTCGGTTGCTTCCACCGGCTTGGCGGCTGCCGCGACGATTTCGGTCGGGGCGGGCGCCGGCTCGGTCTTCTTCTCGGCGGCCTTCTCGTTCGTCTCGGGCTGCGTCAATTTCGATGCGGCCGGATCGGGCGGTGCCATGATCGACTTGGACGGCACCAGCGGCACGGTCGGCAACGCCGAGTTCATGGCCGTGGACTGTTGCACGAGGGAGGCGGCGGCAGCGGTCTGCGACGGCGGGCTCGGCGGCTCCTTGGCTGCTTCCTTGACGGCTTCCTTGACAGCTTCCTTGGGCGTATCTTTCGCAGCCTCGGTGCGTGGCTTGTCGCCGGCGGAAGCGGGCGTCGAGGCGACTGGCGCGACACTGGGGGCGGCGGGCGCGGCATCCTGCGCCTTGCCGGCCTGCGGCGGCGAAGCGGTCTGCTTGGCGATGGCGCCGGTGACGGAATCGAGCCCTTGCTCCAGCACGGTGACGCGCGAATAGAGCCGGTCGCGATCGTTGTTCAGCGTCTCGATCGCCGCGGTGAGGCGGCGGGCCTCGTTCTGGCTCTCCCTGGTCAGCATCTGCAGCCGGTCGGCCTGGCGCGCGAGATCCGCGGAGGCCATCTGATCGCGCCGCCAGCCGAGCCCGGCCTGGTTGGCGAGTACAGCGATGGTGACGGCGCCCACGGCCGCGACGCCCCACGAGCCCAGCCGCCACATCATGCGGCGGTCGAACGCGCTTTCCTCGGCCACAAGTCCGGAGAACAGCCCGCCGGTCTCCTTGGTGCCGAAGGCATCCGCCAGTGGGTCGGAATCCTTTGCCATGAACGTTAAGTGCCCAGCCCCGAAGCTTCCCCGAATCAATCAGGGAACATTAACAGGAAAACCCCGTCGCACTTGAATTCCGGGCGTTTGCGGGGGTAGCAAGGCGAGAGCTTTTCAGGGTGACCCGCCGCCCGTCGCGCCAATTGATTCGGCCGTATCTGACAGGATTTCGATGACCGCCCGTTCCAGCCTCACGATCGTGCTCGCCGCCGGCGAAGGCACGCGCATGCGATCGAGCCTGCCGAAGGTGCTGCATCCGGTCGCTCAGCAAACGCTGCTCGCCCACGTGCTCGCCGCGGCACCCCAGGGAACCGGCACCTCGCTCGCTGTGGTGATCGGCCCCGACCACCAGGCGGTTGCGGACGAGGCGAGGCGCATCAGGCCCGACGCGCTCACCTTCGTGCAGGCCGAGCGGCTCGGCACCGCGCATGCGGTGCTGGCGGCACGCGAGGCGATCGGGCGGGGCGTCGATGATCTTCTCGTCGCCTTCGGCGACACGCCGCTGATCTCGGCCGAGACCTTTGCGCGGCTGCGCGCGCCGCTCGCAAAAGGCGCCGCCATCGCCGCGCTCGGATTTCGCGCCGCCGATCCCACCGGCTATGGCCGCTTCATCGTCGAGGGCGAACGCCTGGTCGCGATCCGCGAGCAGGCCGATGCCAGTGCTGAGGAGCGCAAGATTGATCTGTGCAATGCCGGCGTGATGGCGATCGACGGCCGCCGGGCGCTTCAGATCCTCGGGCAAATCGGCAACGCCAATTCCAAGGGCGAATATTATCTGACGGACGCGGTCGAAATCGTCCGCAAGCAGGGATGGGAGTCCGTGGTGATCGAGACCAGCGAAGACGAGGTGCGCGGCATCAACACCA
This sequence comes from Bradyrhizobium sp. AT1, assembly GCF_001590795.1. Taxonomy (GTDB): domain Bacteria; phylum Pseudomonadota; class Alphaproteobacteria; order Rhizobiales; family Xanthobacteraceae; genus Bradyrhizobium. The sequence continues at coordinate 857,232 of NZ_JXDL01000001.1, read as the reverse complement.
AGGCGCAGCTCGCCGAGGCCGAAGCCGTGATGCAGACGCGCCTGCGCAAGGCGGCGATGGAGGCCGGCGTCACGCTGATCGCGCCGGAGACGGTTTATCTCGCCGCCGACACGGTGTTCGGCAAGGACGTTACCATCGAGCCGTTCGTGGTGATCGGCCCTGGCGTGTCGATCGCCGACGGCACCGTGATCCATTCCTTCTCGCATATCGTCGAGACCACGCTCGGCAAGAACGTCTCGATCGGTCCTTATGCGCGCCTTCGGCCCGGCACCTCGCTCGGCGACGGCGCGCGGATCGGCAATTTCGTGGAGACCAAGGCGGCGACGCTGGAAGCGGGCGTCAAGGTCAACCATCTCTCCTACATCGGCGATGCCACCGTCGGCGCCAACTCCAACATCGGTGCGGGCACCATCACCTGCAATTACGACGGTTTCAAAAAGCACAAGACGGTGATCGGGCAGGGCGCCTTCGTCGGCACCAATTCCTCGCTGGTGGCGCCGGTCAGAATCGGCAACGGAGCCTATATCGGCTCGGGCTCGGTGATCACGCGCGACGTGCCTGATGACGCCATGGCGCTGGAGCGCAACCAGCAGACCATCCGCGAAGGCGGCGCGGCGCGCTATCGCGAGATGAAGACGGGCGGCAAGAAGCCGGAGAAGTAGGCGGCCGCGTGCGCCCTGGTTCTCGGGTGGTGAGGCGTCCGCTATTCGTCGTCGGCGAATTCGGAGAAGATCGCGCGGGTCAGGCGCCAGCCGCGTGGCTTGGCGCGCTTGGCCGGCGAGCCTTCCGGATGCTTCAGGAAGACCGGCTTGCTTTCCTTGCCGCGCTGGGGCGGCGGCCAATGCGCAAGGTGCGTGCCCGTGGTCTCGCTGGCGCGCACGGACATCGATGACAGACCTTTGCGGTCGGACGAGCCTTTCATGGCTTTGCTCTCCTGCACCGGAATCGTTGGTCAAACATGTTGACAACAAGTTAATGCGCGCGGTTTAACGCCGGCCAATTCGACGCAGGCGAAGCTCAGATTGCGGTCCATGCTGTCTCAATCCGCAATAATTATTGAGTATATGGTTCCCTAGGAATTTCGCTAAAAACCGGGCGCGTCGTTTAGGCGATTTTTCGACGATTTGGGGGATAGTGATCCGCATGTGCGGGATTGTCGGCATTCTCGGGCGCGAGCCGGTTGCAGAGCAGCTGGTGGATTCGCTCAAACGTCTTGAATATCGCGGTTACGACTCGGCGGGCGTCGCCACGCTGGAAGGCAAGCACCTCGAGCGCCGGCGCGCCGAGGGCAAGCTGAAAAATCTGGAGAAGCGGCTGCAAGCCGAGCCGCTCCAGGGCACGACCGGCATCGGACACACCCGTTGGGCCACCCACGGCAAGCCGACCGTCAACAACGCCCATCCGCACGCGACCGAGCGCGTCGCCGTGGTCCACAACGGCATCATCGAGAATTTCCGCGAGCTGCGCGAGGAGCTCGAGAAGAAGGGCACGGTGTTCCACACCGAGACCGACACCGAGATCGTGCTGCATCTCGTCGACGATCTGCTCACGCGTGGCAACAAGCCGGTCGAAGCCGTCAAGCTGGCGCTGCGGCGCTTGCGCGGCGCCTTCGCGCTCGGCTTCATCTTCGCCGGCGACGACGACCTCATGATCGGCGCCCGCAACGGGCCGCCGCTGGCGATCGGCTATGGCGACGGCGAGATGTATCTCGGCTCCGACGCCATCGCGCTCGGCCCGTTCACCGACACAATCAGCTATCTCGAGGACGGCGACTGGGTGGTGCTGACCCGCAAGAGCGCCACGATCTTCGACAAGGACGGCAACGCCGTTCAGCGCGAGAAGATCAAGCACGCCGCCTCGACCTCGCTGGTCGACAAGGCCAACTATCGCCACTTCATGGCCAAGGAAATCCACGAGCAGCCGGAAGTGGTCGGCCACACGCTGGCGCGCTACGTCGACATGGCGACGGAGCGGGTCTCGCTGCCGGTCAAGCTGCCGTTCGACTTCAAGAACATCCAGCGCATCAACATCACGGCGTGCGGCACCGCGAGCTATGCCGGCTTCGTCGCAAAATACTGGTTCGAGCGCTTTGCGCGCCTGCCGGTCGAGGTCGATGTCGCCTCCGAATTCCGCTACCGCGAAGCGCCTTTGCGCAAGGGCGATCTCGCCATCTTCATCTCGCAATCGGGCGAGACCGCCGACACGCTGGCGGCACTGCGCTATGCGAAGGCCGAGGGCGTGCACACCGTCGCCGTCGTCAACGTGCCGACCTCGACGATCGCCCGCGAGAGCGAGACCGTGCTGCAGACGCTGGCCGGCCCCGAGATCGGCGTCGCATCGACCAAGGCCTTCACCTGCCAGCTCATGGTGCTGGCCAATCTTGCGATCGCGGCCGGCAAGGCGCGCGGCGAACTCTCCGACGAAGACGAGACCAAGCTGGTCCACGGTCTCGTCGAGGTCCCGCGCCTGATGGCGGACGCGCTCACCACCGAGCTCCAGATCGAGAAGCTCGCACACCGGATCGCCAAGTCGCGCGACGTGCTCTATCTCGGCCGCGGCACCAGCTTCCCGCTCGCGCTGGAAGGCGCGCTGAAGCTGAAGGAGATCTCCTACATCCACGCCGAGGGCTATGCCGCCGGTGAGCTCAAGCATGGGCCGATCGCGCTGATCGACGAGACCATGCCCGTGGTCGTCATCGCGCCCTATGACCGGGTGTTCGAAAAGACGGTCTCCAACATGCAGGAGGTCGCCGCCCGCGGCGGCAAAATCATCCTGATGACGGACGCCAAGGGCGCGGAAGAGGCGACCGTCGAGTCCCTCGTCACCATCGTCATGCCCGACATGGCGGCGGCTTTCACGCCGATGGTCTATGCCGTCCCCGTGCAGCTGCTCGCCTATCACACGGCTGTCGTGATGGGCACCGATGTCGACCAGCCGCGCAACCTCGCCAAATCGGTGACTGTGGAATAGGCAGAAGGGATATCAACCGGTCGCGGTCTTCCAAAACCTGCTAGAAGACCCTAGCTTGTGTGCTGCGACCGACTTGGAACCCGAATGAACCCCCGCGACGACGCGCCTGCGCCTCTTGATCCCCTGCCGGAACCGCATACCGGCCTGATGGGCCGCTTCCGCAATTACTTTCTGACCGGCCTCGTCGTCACAGGGCCGATCGCCATCACGCTGTATCTGGTCTGGTGGTTCGTCACCTGGGTCGACGGCGTGGTGCGGCCGTTCGTGCCGCTGGCCTACCGGCCGGAAACCTATCTGCCCTACGTCATTCCCGGCTGGGGACTGGTTGTCGCATTCTTCACGCTGACGCTGGTCGGTTTCCTCGCGGCCAATCTGATCGGCCGGACGCTGGTCGATGTCGGCGAAACCTTCCTTGGCCGGATCCCGGCCGTGCGCGCGATCTATCGCGGCCTCAAGCAGGTGTTCGAGACGCTGTTCTCGGGCAAGGGCTCGAGCTTCAGGAAAGTCGGCCTGGTCGAGTTTCCTTCGCCGGGCATGTGGTCGATCGTGCTGATCTCACAATCGCCGAATGAAGAGGTCGCGCGCAGCCTGCCGGGGCAGGAGGAGCATGTCTCCGTGTTCCTGCCGTGCTCGCCGAACCCGACCACCGGATTCTTCTTCTACGTGCCCAAGAGCAAGATCGTCGAGGTCGATATGAGCACCGAAGACGCCGCAACGCTGATCATGTCGGCCGGCGTCGTGCAGCCGGGCTCGGCGCCCGACCCGAAAAAGGCCGCGGCGCTCGCGGGCATGGCGAACGCCGCGCGCATCGCCAACGCGTCGGTACTCAAGCCCGAGCCTGCGAAGGTGGAGTAGGGCCATTCCATCGCGGGATGGCCGCCGGTCACGCGCGCGCAGGCATCCTCTGCTAGTCTCCTGTCGGGCCGAGCGCCTCGCTCGGCGTTCGACCTGGAGTGCATGATGTCCAAAACCATTGCGATTCTCGCGCCCGGCGCCATGGGCAGCGCCGTCGCCCGCCGGCTCAGCGAGCATGGCGCGCGGGTGTTGACGTCTTTGGACGGTCGGAGCGAGGCGACGCGCAAGCGTGCAGCAGACGCCGGCATGGTTGGCGCCGACGACGATGCGATTGCGGACGCCGACATCGTTCTTTCGATCGTGCCGCCTGGCGAAGCCGTCGCGCTGGCTGAACGGCTGGCCGCGCTGATCGTCAGGCGCGAGAAAAAGCCAATCGTGGTCGATTGCAACGCCGTCAACGTCGACACCGTGTTGCGGATCGAGGAGATCATCGGCTCCGCACAGGCCCCGTTCGTGGATGGCGGGATCATCGGCTTTCCGCCGCAGTCGGGCGGCAAAAGTCCGGCGTTCTATATGTCCGGCGAATACGCCAAGGACGTTGCGGTGCTGAAGGATTTCGGCCTCGACGTGCGCATTGTCGAGGGGCCGGTCGGCGCCGCCTCCGCGCTGAAAATGTCCTACGCCGGCATCGTCAAGGGCCTCGCCGGCATTGGCTCGGCCATGGTGATCGCGGCCACGAAAGCGGGCGCGGCCGATGCGCTGCGCGACGAGCTGGCGCTCAGCCAGCCCGCCATTCTGGCCCGGCTCGAAGTCGCGCTGCCGGACATGATTCCGAAGGCCTATCGCTGGGTCGCGGAGATGCGGGAGATTTCCGGATTTCTCGGTCCCGATCACCCCGCCAGCCAGATCTATGAGGGATTTGCGCGGTGGTTTGAGCATCTGGCTGAGGACGCGAACGGTGAGGCGGTGGACGCCGAGCTGCTGAAGGCGTTTGCGGCGGGGATCGCGCGGACAAAATCCTGACGCGCCCACGCTCGTCCCCGCAAGGTTGCTGTTGAGGCGCGCGGGTCTCTATCCACACCGTCATTGCGCGCGAGGAGACGCTGCGGAGCCCGTCTGCTATTGTGTTTGCAGTTCATCTGATGACCGGAGTTCGAATGAGAGTGCTGGTGATCGGCGCGGGCGCGCTCGGCGGCTATTACGGAGCTTGCCTGGTCCGGGCAGGCCGCGACGTGACCTTTCTGGTGCGCGAGAATCGGGCCGAGCTATTGCGCAGGAACGGCCTGCAGGTCGTGAGTCCGCACGGCGATTTTGCGGTGCAGCCGAAGCTCCTGCTGGCAAGCGATCTCAAGGAGCCGTTCGATGTCGTGCTCGTCGGCGTGAAAGCCTACTCGCTCGATGACGCGATGAGCCAGTTTGCGCCCGCTATCGGCACGAGCTCGATGATTCTTCCGATCCTCAACGGGCTGAAACACGTCGATGCTCTCACTGCAAGGTTCGGTGCCTCTCGCGTCCTCGGCGGTCTTGCGAACGTCAGTGCCGGACTGGATGCGGAGGGCCGGGTGGTTCAGTTCATGGCCAACCAGACCATCGTCTTCGGCGAGATCGAAGGGGCACTGAGCGAGCGCGCGCTCGCGCTGGAGACGCTGCTCGATGTTCCCGGCATCGACGTGCGCGCCAGCGAAGCGATCATGCAGGACATGTGGGAGAAGTTCGTCCAGCTCTCGACGCTCGCCGGCATCACCTGCCTGATGCGTGCCAGCATCGGCGACATCCTGGCCGTGCCGAACGGCGAGCAGTCCATTTTCCGCCTGTTCGCGGAGTGCTGCGCGGTTGCGACGGCCTCGGGATACGAACCGCGCGCCCCTTTCATCGAGTTCGACCGGAAACTATTCACCACGCTGGACTCGCCGCTCAAGGCCTCGATGCTGCGCGACATCGAGCGCGGCTCGATCACCGAGTCCGAGCATATCCTCGGCGACATGGCGAACCGCGCCCGTACGCTGGGTATCGAGACGCCGTTGCTGGACCTGGCCCGCGCGCATGTGGCGGCTTACGAGGTCGGACGAAGCAGAGCAAAGGGTTAACCCGCCCCGATCAGCGGGATCGCCTCGTCCCGTTCATACAGATAGAGCAGGCACCGCAACGCCTCGCCGCGCTCGCCCTTCAGTTTCGGATCGTCTTTCAGGATGCGCAGCGCTTCGTCTCTCGCCTGGGCGATGAGCTGGCCGTGCACCTCCGGGCGCGCGATGCGATAGCCCGGCAGGCCGCTCTGGCGGACGCCCAGCACGTCGCCTTCGCCGCGCAGCTTCAGGTCTTCCTCGGCGATGCGGAAGCCGTCGGTGGTTTCGCGGATCACCTTGAGGCGCGCCTTCGACATCTCGCCGAGCGGCTCCGAATAAAGCAGGATGCAGGTCGAGGCCTCCGAGCCGCGCCCGATGCGGCCGCGCAGCTGATGCAGCTGGGCGAGGCCAAAACGCTCGGCGTTCTCGATCACCATGATGGTCGCCGCGGGCACGTCGACGCCGACCTCGACCACGGTGGTGGCAACCAGAAGGCCGATCTCGTGGGCGGCGAACTGGCCCATCACCCGGTCTTTGTCGGCGCCCTTCATCTGGCCGTGGACGAGGCCGACACGTTGGCCGAAGCGCTTTTGCAGGCTCTCGAAACGTTTGGTCGCGTTGGTGAGGTGCTCGGTGCCCTCGGCCTCGGATTCCTCCACCAACGGGCAGATCCAGTAGACCAGCTTGCCGGCGTCGAGCGCGCGGCCGACGCCGTCCATGACCTCGCCGAGCCGGCTCATGGCGACGGCACGGGTGTCGATGGGCTGCCGGCCGGCAGGCTTCTCGCGCAGCTCGGAGATGTCCATGTCGCCGAAATAGGTCAGCACCAGCGTGCGCGGAATCGGTGTGGCGCTGAGCACCAGCACGTCGACGGCTTCCCCCTTCGACGTTAGAGCCAGGCGCTCGCGGACGCCAAAACGGTGCTGCTCATCGACGATGGCGAGCGCGAGGTCGTGGAAGATCACGTCGTCCTGGATCAGGGCATGGGTGCCGACGAGCAGGTCGATCTCGCCTGCTTCGAGCTGCGTGATGATCTCGCGCCGCTCCTTGCCTTTCTCGCGGCCGGTGAGGATCGCGACGCGCATGCCGGCCCGCTCGGCGAGCGGGGCGATGGTCTTGATGTGCTGGCGCGCCAGGATTTCGGTCGGCGCCATCAGCGCGGTCTGTTTGCCGACCTCGGCGACGGCGGCGGCGGCGAGCAGCGCGACCACGGTCTTGCCGGAGCCGACGTCGCCCTGGAGCAGGCGCAGCATGCGCACCGGCTGTTGCAAATCCTCGGCGATGGCGGCGGCGGCGCTGCGCTGTGACGGCGTCAGCGCGTAGGGCAGGGCGTCGATGATCTTGTTGCGCAGGTGTCCGTCGCCGGCATTGCGCACGCCGGCGGGGCGGCGCAGTTGCGCGCGGATCAAAGCGAGCGCGAGCTGGCCGGCCAGGAGCTCGTCGAAGGCGAGGCGCGACCAGAACGGCTGATCCGGCAGGATGTCCGTCAGCTCGACCGGCTGGTGCACCCGATTGAGCGCTTCGGCGATCGGCGGAAAGTTACAGCGTCGCATCACCTCCGGGCTGATCCACTCCGGCAGCGCCGGCAGCTTCTGCAACGCCTGCGCGATCGCGCGGCGCAGCGAGCCGAGCGCGAGGCCTTCCGTCAGCGGATAGACCGGATCGATGCCGGAGAGCTTCGAGATCGCTTCCTCGTCCAGCACGCGGTCGGGATGCACGATCTGCGGGATGCCGTCATACATCTGCAACGTGCCGGAGACGTAGCGCTTCTCGCCGACCGGCAGCAGCTTTTCGACATAGCCCGGCTTGGCGCGGAAGAAGGTCAGCACGACGTCGCCGGTGTCGTCGCTGGCGTAGACCAGATATGGGGCGCGAGCGTTGCGTGGCGGGGGCGGGCGGTGGCGGTCGACCGTGACCTCCAGCGTCACCATGGTTCCCTGCACGGCGTCACGGATTTTCGGCCGCGCCCGGCGGTCGATCACCTGGCTCGGCAGATGCAGCAGCAAGTCCACCAGCCGCGGCGTCTCGCTCCGGCTGAGCAGGTATTGCAGCAGCTTGTCCTGCTTCGGACCGACGCCGGGCAGGCTGGTCACGGCAGCAAACAGCGGATTGAGCAGGCTGGGGCGCATTCGGGCAACATTCGTCATGCGCGGGCTCGACCCGCGCATCCATCTTTTCAAGAGGATGGATTGCCGGGTCAAGCCCGGCAATGACGCGCATAAACATTTGCAACAACAAAGGGCTGACAGGGCCACCCCGAATGGCTATATCAACCCCGCCCGGCACGTCCGGGCTTTCTGCGTTTGACTGGATTTGAGACATGACGGGAACGACACGATCGAGCAGCGGGCTGGGCGATCGCCGCAAGCGGCTTCTGTTCCGCTGCTGGCACCGCGGCACGCGCGAGATGGATCTGATCCTCGGCCGCTTCGCGGACGCCGAGATCGGCAATTTGTCCGACGCCGAGCTCGATGAGCTCGAGGCGCTGCTCGAGGTCAACGATCCCGATCTCTATGCCGCCATCACCGGCGACAAGGTGCTGCCGGCTGACGTCACCGGCGCGCTGTTTGCCCGCATCAAGGCCCATCCGGTCGCGGACGGCGGCGTATGAAAGCGGCCATGAAATCTCCGGCCGAGCTGCTTGCGCCCGGCCGGGCGCTGACGCTTGCCAATGTCGCGGAAGGCGCCGAGGGGCTCGTCGTCTCGGACCTCGCGCGCGCCATCGCGGCGCGGCCGAAGAAGCCGGCGGTCAGCCTGGCGGTTGTCTGCCGCGACGGGCCGCGGATGCAGCAGCTCGAACGCGCGCTGCAGTTCTTCGCGCCCGACCTGCCGGTGCTGACCTTTCCGGCCTGGGACTGCCAGCCCTATGACCGCGTCTCGCCGCATGGCGGGATCCTGGCGCAGCGTTTGACCACGCTGGCGCGGCTCGCGTCCCTGACAGGCAGCGACAAGCCGCTGATCGTGCTGACGACGGTGAACGCCGCCGTGCAGCGCGTGCCGGCGCGCGAGCTGGTCGCGGCGCAGGCGCTGTCGGTTGCGCCCGGCAATGTGGTGCCGATGGACACCATCGTGGCCTGGCTCGAGCACAACGGCTACAACCGCTCCTCCACCGTGCGGGAGCCTGGCGAATATGCCGTGCGCGGCGGTATCCTCGACCTGTTTCCGGCCGGCCTCGACCAGCCGGTCCGCTTCGACTTCTTCGGCGACAGCCTGGAATCGATCCGCAGCTTCGATGCCGAGACCCAGCGCACGCAGCTCGACATGCGCTCGCTCGATCTGGTGCCCGTCTCCGAGTTCCAGCTCGTCACCGATACGATCCGCCGTTTCCGCATGGGCTATGTCGCCGAGTTCGGCGCGCCCGAGCGCGACGATGCGCTGTACGAGGCGGTCAGTGAGGGCCGCCGCCATCCCGGCATGGAGCATTGGCTGCCGCTGTTCCAGGACCGCATGGACACGCTGTTCGACTATCTGCAAGGCGCTCCGATCGCGATCGAGCCGCAGGGCGAGGATGCCGTCCGCGAACGCTTCAAGCAGATCCAGGACTATTACGAGGCCCGCCGCGAGGCGATGGAACATCCAGCGGGCGGCGCCATCTACAAGCCGCTGCCGCCGGATCGGCTTTATCTCACCGCCGAGGAGTGGACCAGGCGCGGGAGCGACATGCCGCTGGTGCGGCTGACGCAGTTCTCGGTTCCTGCAGACGGGACGAGTGTCGTCGACGCCGGCGCGCGCAAGGGCCGCGACTTCGCGCCGGAGCGTAACGACAGCACCGTCAACGTATTTGAATCCGTTGTCAACCACGTCATCGCCTTGCAGGCCCAGCGCAAGAAGGTGGTGATCGCGCTGTGGAGCGAAGGCTCGCGCGATCGCATGACCTCAATGCTGCGCGACCACAAGCTGACGCATACCACCAGCGTCAATGCCTGGCGGACGGTGCAAGCCACGCCACGCAACGAGACCATGCTCGCCGTGCTCGGCCTGGAGGCCGGTTTCGAGACCGACGAGATCGCACTGATCAGCGAGCAGGATATTCTGGGTGACCGCCTGGTGCGGACGCGCAAGGCCAGCCGCAAGCTCGACAATTTCATCTCGGAGATCACAAGCCTCACCGCGGGCGATATCGTCGTCCACGCCGATCATGGCATCGGTCGCTTCGTCGGCCTCCAGACCCTCGACGTCGCCGGCGCGCCGCACGACTGCCTCGAGCTGCATTATGCTGCAGACGCAAAATTGTTTCTGCCGGTCGAAAACATCGAATTGCTGTCGCGCTATGGCTCCGACCAGACGACGGTCGAGCTTGATCGTTTGGGTGGGAGCGGCTGGCAGACTCGCAAGGCGAAGCTCAAGAACCGCATCCGCGAGATCGCGGGCGAGTTGATCAAGATCGCGGCCGCGCGCCATCTGCATGAGGCGCCCAAGCTCCCGGTGCAGCCCGGCCTCTACGACGAGTTCTGCGCACGCTTCCCCTATGACGAGACCGAGGACCAGCTCGGCGCCATCGAATCCACGCTGAAGGACCTCGAACTCGGCCGCCCGATGGACCGGCTGATCTGCGGCGACGTCGGTTTTGGCAAGACCGAAGTGGCCCTGCGCGCAGCGTTTGCCGTGGCGCTCGAGGGCAAGCAGGTCGCGGTCGTGGTGCCGACCACGCTGCTCGCGCGCCAGCACGCAAAGACCTTCACTGAGCGCTTCAAGGGCTTTCCTGTGAACGTGGCGCAGGCTTCGCGCCTGATCGCGACCAAGGAGCTCAACCTCGTCAAGAAGGGCATCGCCGACGGCTCTGTCGACATCGTCGTCGGCACCCATGCGCTGCTTGGCAAGGCCATCAAATTCCGCGACCTCGGCCTCGTCATCGTCGACGAGGAGCAGCATTTTGGCGTGACTCACAAGGAGCGGCTGAAGGCGCTGCGCTCCGAGGTGCACGTGCTGACGCTGTCGGCAACCCCGATCCCGCGCACGCTGCAGCTGGCGCTCACCGGCGTGCGCGAGCTCTCGATCATCGCTTCGCCGCCCGTGGACCGCCTTGCGGTGCGCACCTTCGTCGCTCCGCACGACCCGCTGATGATCCGCGAGGCGTTGTTGCGCGAACGCTATCGCGGCGGTCAGGCATTCTATGTGGTGCCGCGCATCGACGACCTCGCCGAGGTCAAGGACTTCCTCGACAAGAACGTGCCTGAGATGAAGGTCGCGGTCGCGCACGGCCAGATGCCGCCCGCCGTGATCGAGGACATCATGACCGCGTTCTACGACGGCAAGTTCGACATCCTCTTGTCGACCACGATCGTCGAGTCCGGCCTCGACATCCCCAACGCCAACACGCTGATCGTGCATCGCGCCGACATGTTCGGCCTTGCGCAACTCTATCAGCTGCGCGGCCGCGTCGGCCGATCCAAGCTGCGGGCCTATGCGCTGTTCACGCTGCCGGCGCAGCAGAAGATCACGGCGCAAGCCGAGCGCCGGCTCACCGTGCTGCAATCGCTGGAGACGCTGGGCGCCGGCTTCCAGCTCGCCTCGCACGACCTCGACATCCGCGGCGCCGGCAATCTGCTCGGCGAGGAGCAGTCCGGCCATATCAAGGAGGTCGGCTTCGAGCTGTACCAATCGATGCTGGAGGAGGCGATCGTCAACCTCAAGGCCGGCGTGTCCGAGCCCGCCGCCGACCGCTGGTCGCCGTCGATCACCATCGGCATGCCCGTGCTTATTCCGGAGGATTACGTCGGCGATCTCTCGGTGCGGCTGTCGCTGTACCGGCGCCTTGCCGATCTCGACACCGAGGAGGAGATCGAGAACTTTGGCGCCGAGATGCGCGACCGCTTCGGCGTGCTGCCGGATGAGGTGCGCTATCTGTTCAAGGTCGCCGCGATCAAGGCGTTCTGCCGCCGGGCCAATGTCGGGAAGATCGACGCCGGCCCGAAGGGCGCCGTCATCGCCTTCCGCGACAATTCCTTCGCCCATCCCGATCGCCTGGTGAGCTTCATCCGCAGCTACGGCCAGGCTGCCAAGGTGCGGCCCGATATGAAAGTGGTGTTCCTGCAGGATTGGGAGACGCCGGAAGAGCGGCTCGCCGGCACCACGGAGATCATGCGGCAACTGGCACAACTGGCGGAGAGCAAGAAGGCGGCGTGAGGCTCTTTGTGTCCCGGACAAGCGCAGCGAAGCGGAGCGCAGAGCCGGGACCCAGTTCTTTCTTCGCCGCTTTTTTTGCCGCGACGGTGGGCCCCGGTTCTGCAGCGCACCGCGAAGGGCGCTGCGCGGCGCCCGGGGCACGAGACCTACGACGCCGCCCGCGACGCATCCGCCGACAGCCGCGCCAGCAGCGACCGTGCCGTGTCCGACGGCGACAGCGAGTCCACGCTGACGACGGGCTCGCTGCGCATCTCGTGCTTGCCGTTCGAGGTGTGCCGCATCACCGACGAGAGGCGGCGGGCGATCATATGCGCCGTGCGGAAATCGGTCTCCGCGAACACGACGATCACCGAGCCGTCCTTCTGCGCGACGCCGAAATCCATCTGCCGCATCAGGCGGCTCAAAATACGCGCGGCGTCCAACTGGGCGCGGAAATTGCCGGGCTCGAAAGCGAAGCGTGCGACCGACAGACCGCCGCCGCGGGCCAGCGTCTGCTCGACCGCCTTGGCGAAATCGCGGGCGAAGGCTTCCACCGTGAGCAGGCCGCTGCGCGGATCGAGCCAGCCGCCGGCATCGATCGAGCGCAGCGTGCGGCTCAATTGGGCTTCCATCGCGTGTTGGCGGATCAGCGGCAGCGCGTTGGCGGCGACCTTGGCCGGCTCGCCCGGGATCAGCTCGAGATTGGGCAGGTCGTAAGTCTGCGTCAGCTGGTGCGCGGTGACGACCACGGGCAGGCTGCGGAAGCGGGTGTCCTCGGCGAGCACCGTCAGAAAGGCGTCGGTGACGCGCGCGGTAAAACCTTCGGCGAGCACGACACCGTCGAGGTCGCGGGTGTTGAGATGTTTTGCAGCGGCCTCGATCGAGAGCGCGCCGACCACGCCGACGCGTTCACCGAGCGCGACGGAGAGCGCGGGATAGGCCGCGCCGCGTCCGATCAGGAGAACGGTCGCGTCGCGCGCGGGATCGCCTTGCGGCAGTGTGACCTTCACTTCAGGCAGCCGGCGCAGCACCGTGGCATGGAGCGTGCGCACCCGCAGCGCGGCGCGAAGCCGTGCGATCAGGCGGTCGGGATTGCCGCCGCGCGAGGCGAAGGGCAGGGCATTGTGGGGCAGCGCGCCCGCCGCATCCACGGCCACGAAGGGAAGGTAGGGCGATTGGTCGGCGATCTTCCTCGATAGCGCGGCCAAATGCGGCTCGTGTCCGCCATGCATCACAGCGAGAATCGCGGCGGGCTGCACCTCTTCAACCGCGCGCGCCGCGCTGGCCCAGTCGGTATCGACCACGGGAAAGAGCCGGGCCTCGTCCAGCGCCCCGACGAAGGGCGGCCGATCGGCATTGGACACAAAGAGGATCGGGCCCGCCTGGGACATTCGACAAACTCTGATCACGCGACAATTGCCGCGCAATCTAGTTTGGCCGCATTAATGCGGCGTCAACGGAGGTTGCGAAACTGCGCCTAGACCGGGCCGGAGCGATCGCGAAAAGCTTCGACCATCAGAGGGTTAAGGCCGAGTTCGCTGAGTGCCTCGCGGGCACGGGCATTGTCCTGGGCGCGTCCGGCCAGCCGGTGGCCGGACAACCGGTCGGGCAGCGCGGTGAGCAGCGCGCCCTGGCCGAGCCGGCGGGCCCATTCCTGCAAATCGTTGGAGAGGAAGCGGTAGCCGCCGACGGCCATGATGCCGGAGGGCGGCGCGGTGATGCAGATCGCCCCGCTCGTCCGGTCGAGCCGTGCGGCATAGCCGGTGTCGACATAGTCGCGCGGCGGCTGCGCCGTCAGAGTGTCGCCGACCGGCTGCGGCGGGGCATAGGCCGCGATCGGCACCATGGCGCCGCGCAGGCCGAGCGTGCCCTTCGGCGTCAGCAGGATCTCGCCGGCAATGGACGAGCCTGCCTGCTCGCGCGGGGCGCCGTGCGGCCCGGGCATCACCGCGACCGGCATGCCGTCCTCGCCGCGGCGGGCGCCGAACAGGCCGGCCTCGCCGAACAAATAGACGTCGGTCAATGGCGCATGCGGTGCGATCCAGGCCTCGCTCGCCGCCACCTGCTCGGGCGCGCGCCACAGGCCGACGACGTTGCGCAAGGACGGCATCCGCGCCGCCAGGTCGGAATCGCCAAGGCGCAAGGCGAGCTGCGCCGGAGCGATCAGCACCTCGCATTCGTGCTCGTTGATCTGCTGCTCCAGCACCTCGTTCTCGAACGGATGATGCAGCGCCAGCGCGCCGCCGGAGAGCAGCCACACCGCGAGCGAGGAAGCGAGGCCGGCGAACGACATCGGCGCAAACGCCGCCATCAAGGTCGCGCCCTGCCTGATGTCGGCTTCCAGCGACATCGCAAGCCCGCCGGCGATCAGGCTGAAATGCGGCCGCGGCACCGGGCGAAAGCCTTCCGCCGTGACGTCGAAGGAGATCATCGCCGCCTTGCGGCCGTCCTGGATCACGGCGCGCGTGGTGCCGGGCGGGCGGGCTAGCACGTCGTCGAGCGAGGCCATGCCTTCAGGCAGGTCGGTGCCGAAGCCGCAGACGTGACGGATGGAGAAGGCCTCGGCGGCCGCATGCATCGCGAGGTCGGCATAGCTGACGCCGTCGACCGTGCTCATGGTGACGATGGCGCGCGCCGCCGTGCGATTGAGCGCGGCGGTCAGTTCCGCATGCCGCCACAGTAGCGGCAGCACCGCGACGACGAGGCCGGCGCGGTGGGCGGCGAGCACGGTCAGCACGAACTCGACCGTGGCAGGCAATTGGATCGCGATGACGGAATTGGCCGGCAGGCCCGATTCGACGAAATAGGCCGACAGTGCTTCGATGGCCGTGTCAGCCTCGGCATAGCTCATCCGTCGCGGCTGGTGTCCGGTGACGCGGGCCTTGTTGAGGGGGTCGAGCAGCGCGGGCGCGTGCGGTTGCCGCATCAGCGTGCGCTGAAACAACGTGTCGAGCGTCGGCGATATGGCTGGCTGGTTCACGGTCATTTCGCTCGAGTAGCTGGAGGCTGCCCCTTCGACCACCAAGTCTCCGGCAAATAGCCCGAGAGCGAGGTGGCCTTGGGCCGTTCTATCCGATTCCAGCGCGCGATCCATTGCTCCGATACGTTAAACAGGGGGATTGTGTAGACGCCCGCGATCAAGGCGCGATCAAGGGCCCGTACCGCGGAGACGAAGTCCGTATGTTCACGGGCCTCGAGCAGGGCGGCGATCATGGCATCGACCGCGGGATCCCTGGCGCCCATGTAGTTGCGGGTCCCTTGATTGTCCGCGGCCGCGCTGCCCCAGTAGAAAGATTGCTCGTTGCCGGGCGATAGCGACTGATCCCAGCGGTTCTGGATCATGTCGAACTCGAACGCGAGTCGGCGCTGGTCGAACTGTACGGGATCGACCGACCGCACGTTCGGCTCGATGCCGGCGCGCTTGAGGTCGCGCTGGAACGCGAGCGCGATGCGCTCCTGGTCACGGGTCGTGACCAGGATCTCGAAGGTGAGGGGGGCTTTGGTCGCACGGTTGCGCAGCACGGTGCCGTCGAGTTCGTAGCCGGCTTCCGACAACAGTTTCAGCGCCGCGCGCAGCGTGGTGCGGTCGCGGCCTGAGCCGTCGGTGACCGGCAGGCGGTAGCTGCCGTCCATGATGTCGGGCGGAATTTGAGCGGCGAACGGCTTGAGCAGCTCACGCTCGCGCGGATCCGCAGCCCGGCCATAGGCCGACAGGTCGGAGCCGGCGAAATAACCGGCCACGCGCGAATAGAGCCCGAAGAAATAGTTGCGGTTGACCAGCTCGAAATCGAACAGCAGCGTCAGCGCCTGGCGCACGCGGATGTCGGCGAAGATCGGCCGGCGCGTGTTGAACACCAGGAATTCGGAGGGCTGCGGCACGCCCGGCTTGAAGGCGTCGCGGATCACCTCGCCGCTTTTCGCGGCCGGAAAATCGTAGCCGTCGTGCCAGCGTAGCGGCTCGTGCTCGACACGGAAATCGTAGAGGCCGCGCTTGAAGGCTTCGAACTGGCCGTTGGCCTCGCGAAAATAGTCGAGCCTGATCTCGTCGAAATTGTAGAGCCCGCGGTTGATGGGCAGGTCGCGGCCCCAATAGTCGGGATTGCGGGTGAGCGTCACGCTGGCTCCGGGCTTCACCGCCGTGACGCGATAGGGACCCGAGCCAACCGGGCTCGTCAGCGTCGTCTCCTCGAAGGTCGCGACGTCGACGGCATGCTTCGGCAGGATCGGCATCAGCCCGAGGATCAGCGGCAGCTCGCGGTCATTGGCGCCTGCGAGGTCGAAACGGACGGTGAGGGGATCGATCGCCTCGGCCCTGGCGACTTTGGCGTAGTACTGCCGGTGGTTCGGGCGGCCGTGGTCGCGCAGCAACTGCCAGGAGAACAGCACGTCCTCGGCAAGCACGGGCTTGCCGTCGGAAAAGCGGGCGCGGGGATCGAGACGGAACGTGACGAAGCTGCGTTCGTCGTCGGTCTCAATGCTCCTGGCGAGCAGGCCATAGAGCGTGAACGGCTCGTCATTGCCGCGCGCGAGCAGGCTCTCGACCACGTAGCCGCGCATCTGCTGTACGGCCAGTCCCCTCACGATGAAGGGGTTGAGGCTGTCGAAGGTTCCGAGAATGCCCCAGGTCAACCGACCGCCCTTGGGGGCATCGGGATTGGCATAGGGCATGTGGGTGAAATCGGCCGGCATCGCCGGCTTGCCGTGCATGGCGATGGCATGAGCCTCCTCGGCCCGTGCGTCGCCGGCGGACAGCGCAACCGCGAGCACGGAGGCGAGGACGCAAAGGCGGAGACCGGGGCCCTCGAAAAGGCGCTGGAACATGAACATCGGCACACGTTGATTCGAGGACCGGCTGGTCCTGAATCCTATCACAGGGAATTTCACCGGGGGCAGCTGGGGATGTGGCCAAAGGCGCTTGTCGGCATTGATCTTTTCGTCGGCCACGTTAAGAAGGCACCCAATCGCGCAAGAGCGTCGAGCCCGTCACTTATCCGCCTCAATTGACGGGGAGAGAGCCGCGCCCAACGCGGCCAGGTTCGTCGCTTCGGAGCGGTTCGGGCACTTCCCGTTCAGAAAGGGTTTTCCGCAATGAATTTCCGTTACTTGGCCGCGTCCGTACGGCCGCGCGGGCGACTTCTCGCCATGTTGACGGCGACGGCGTTGGCCGTTCCGTTTGCCGCCGAGGCCCAGACGCCGGCTCCGGCGCCGGGCGCTCCGAAGGCGGCTCCGGCCCCGAAAGCTGCTCCCAAGGCCGCCCCGAAGGCTCCTGCGCCCGCCGCATCTCCGCAGGCCCAACCGGCTCCCGCCCAGGGCGCTCCGGCGCAGCAGCAGGGCGCGGCCCAGCCGGCTGACCAGCAGATCCAGCTGATCTACGCCCCCTGGACCAAGTTCTGCCTCAAGGGCCAGGACGCCAACGCCAAGCAGGTCTGCTTCACCGGCAAGGACGGCCGCATCGAGTCGGGCCAGCCCGTCATCGCCGCCGTCATCATCGAACCGGAAGGCGAGCCCAAGAAGATCCTGCGCGTGACGCTGCCGCTCGGCATGCAGCTCGTGCACGGCACCCGCCTCATCGTCGACAGCAATGCGCCGCTGCAGAGCCCCTACGTGATCTGCTTCCAGAACGGCTGCATGTCGGACTACGAGGCGACGCCCGAGCTCATCAACAGCATGAAGAAGGGCCAGAATCTCGTCGTTCAGGCGATCAATGCCAACGGCGCGCCGCTGACCCTGCCGCTGCCGCTCGCCGGCGAATTCCAGAAGGCCTATGACGGTCCGCCGACCGATCCGAAGGTGTTCGAGGAAACCCAGAAGAAGCTCCAGGAAGAGCTTCAGAAGAAGGCCGACGAGCAGCGCAAGAAGCTCGAGCAGCAGGGCGCACCGCCCGCTGGTCAGAAGTAATCGGGGCGAGATCCCGGACATGAAAAAGGCGCTCGTCTCGAGCGCCTTTTTTGCTGGCCGGGTCTCGGCTTTGCCGGCCGGGTCTCGGGCGAAGCTCAGTTCAGGGACGGATTGCGCGGGCGGTAGCCGCCATCCTTGTTCTTGATGAAGATCTCGGCCACCTGGGAATGCCGGATCGGCTCACCCGACTCGTCCGGCAACAGGTTCTGCTCGGACACGTAGGCGACGTATTCGGACTCAGCGTTCTCCGCGAGCAGGTGGTAGAACGGCTGGTCCTTGTGGGGCCGCACCTCCTCGGGGATCGACAGCCACCACTCCTCGGTGTTGTTGAATTCCGGATCGATGTCGAAGATCACGCCCCGGAACGAGAAGATCCGGTGGCGCACGACCTGTCCGATCTGGAATTTGGCGGTCCGCGCTTTAATCATTCCCCGTCGATAGACCAGGATTGTGGCCGATGCTAGTGGCCTCATCTGGATTTAACGTTCACGTCAGGGGCAGATAGCCCTCAAGTCCTCAGAAAACACTTCATCAATGGTCGATATCCTCAATCTGGCGCTACCTTATTTCGGCTTGATCTTCGTCGGATTCGCGTGCGGCAAGGCCAAGTCCCTGCCGGAATCAGGCCTCGCCTGGATGAACTTCTTCCTGCTCTACGTGTCGCTGCCGGCGCTGCTGTTTGCGATCATGTCGAAGACGCCGTTCTCGGAATTGAACAACCCGCCGTTCCTGGTGGCGACCACGCTGTCGACGGTTGCAGCGTTCACCCTGGCGCTGGTGGTCGGCAAGGTTCTGGGACGGCTGACGCTGCGTGAGGCGACGCTTGCAGGTCTCTCGGGCGGCTACGGCAACATCGGCTATATGGGGCCGGGGCTGGCGCTTGCGGTGCTGGGATCGAAGGCGTCGGCGCCGACCGCGCTGATCTTCTGCTGCGACAGCATCTTCCTGTTCACGATCGTGCCGCTGTTGATCGAGCTGTCCGACCGCGATCATCCCTCCATCGTGCATGCCTTCGGCGTCGTGCTGAAGCAGATCGTGCTCAACCCGCTGATCATGTCGGCGTGTTTCGGCGCGGCCTTCGCATCGCTGCACATCGAGATGCCCGTCGCGCTCGATCGCACGATTACCTTCCTGCAAAACGCCGCCGCTCCGACCGCGCTGTTCGTGCTCGGCGTGACCGTGGCGCTGCGCCCGTTCGATCGCGTGCCCTGGGAGGTGCCGGGCGTGATCGCGATCAAGCTGCTGTTTCACCCCCTCGCGGCGTTCGGTCTGATGCTCGCGTTCGGGCCGTTCGCACAGCCCTGGGCCGCGACCGCCGTGCTGATGGCTTCGCTGCCGCCGGCGCTGAATGTGTTCGTGATCGCCCGGCAGAACGACGCCTGGATCGAATCTGCCTCCGTCGCCGTCTTGCTCGGGACGTTTGCGTCCGTGGTCACGCTCACCAGCGTGATGTGGCTGCTCCAGACCGGACGGCTGGCGTTTCCGTGAGAGGGCAGAACTGCTGATGATGCGAACGGTGCGCTCCCTCTCCCGCTTGCGGGGGAGGGTTGGGGAGGGGGCTCTCTCGGCGTTGGGATTGTCCGAGGTTTGGCGAGAAAGTCCCTAAAAGGAGAGAGCCCCCACCCGGCGCTGCGCGCCGACCTCCCCCGCAAGCGGGAGAGGTTTGCACCGAGCCCAGCAGCCAATTCCTTCAACCTAACCCCAGCTACCGGCGCCAGGTCGGCGTCAGGCCCTCGCGCATCGCAAAGCGGCGGAGCGGGCCGATGGCGCCGAGCAGGTGCATGCCCACGGCGCGGACCGGCTGCAGCGGCAGGAAATCATTGAGCAGGGAGCGGTTGGCCATGTCGATCGCAAATGTCCGGCTCAGAATGTCCGGACGCCGCGCCCGGTCGTAGCGCCTGAGCACCTCGTCCGCCCCGGGATCCTGGCCCGCCGCGATGGCCTCGCCGGCGAGCCGTGCGATGTCGGCGGCATCGCGCAGGCCAAGGTTGAGGCCCTGGGCGCCGATCGGCGGAACCACATGGGCGGCTTCGCCGACCAGCGCGATGCGATTGCTGCCGAAGGATTTTGGACGTTCGATCGCCAGCGGGAACAGGTTGCGGCCGGGCTCCGCCGTCATCCGTCCGAGGATCGAGTGCGACTGCTTCTCGATCGCGGCAGACAGCTCCTCGTCGCTGAGGTCGCGCAGGCGTTCGGCGTCCGCGGGGGCCGAGACCCAGACGACGCTGGAGCGGTCGCCGGGCAGGGGCACGAACACGCAAGGGCCGTGCGGCGTGTGGAACTCGGTCGAGACATTGCGATGCGGCCGCGCATGGCCGACGTTGAAAGTCAGCGCGGTCTGATTCAGCTCGCGTCGCGTCACCGCAATGCCGGCGGCCTCGCGGCACAGCGAATGCCGGCCGTCCGCGCCGACCACGAGCCGGGCGATGAGAAACTGTCCGGAAGCCGTGCGGATCGCGACGTCGTCGGCCTCGATGACGATGCTCTCGGCCTCGTCGTCGAAACGGACGAGATTGGATAGCTCCGCCGCACGTTGTTCCAGCGCCAGCATCAGCGAGCGGTTGTCGATGTTGTAGCCGAAGGCGTCGCGGGCGATTTCGTGACAGGAGAACCGGACCTCCGGCGCGCGGAACAGCCGGCCGGTGTCGTCGACGAGGCGCATGACCTCGAGCGCAGCTGCCTCGTCCTTGCAGCGTGGCCAGACGTCGAGCGTCTCCAGCAGATCGACGGAGGCCCCTAACAGCGCGGTGGTGCGATTGTCGGCATAGGGCACGCGCCGCGCCACCAGCGCGGTCCGCGCACCCGCCTGCGCCAGTGCGATGGCCGCCGCAAGCCCGGCCGGTCCACCGCCGATCACGGCGACGTCATGGAGTGTCGATGCGTCTGTCATGGAACGACACATGACACGCCCGGCGGCAAATTCAAGCCCGCTGATTTGGCCTGATTTTTCGACGGATTGTGCGACGGCGCGCCGCAATGGCGGATGTGCAAACCGGCCCCATTCTGATAGCAGGAGCCATGGACAGCCAAGAGGATTCCCTGAAGCCCACGCCCGCGATCCGCGCCGCGGCCTTCTCGGTGCATATCTTCACCGCATTCGGTGCGGCGATCGCGCTATTGGCGATGCTGGAGGCCGTGCGCGAGCATTGGGCGGCGATGTTTCAATGGCTGGGCGTCGCCCTCATCATCGACGCAATCGACGGTCCGATCGCGCGCCGGCTCAACGTCAAGAACGTGCAGCCGAACTGGTCGGGCGACGTGCTCGATCTCGTGGTCGACTTCGTCACCTACGTCTTCGTGCCGGCCTATGCGATCGTGGCGAGCGGCTTGCTGCTGCCGGTCGCGGCACCCTTGCTCGGCATCGCCATCATCGTCACCAGCGCGCTCTATTTCGCCGATCTGCGCATGAAGGCGGACGACAATCATTTCCGAGGCTTTCCGGCGCTATGGAATGCGGCGGCGTTCTATCTGTTCCTGCTGCACTGGCCGCCGCTGTGGTCGACGCTGCTCGTGACCGCGCTCGTCGTGCTGACCTTCGTGCCGTTCCACGTGCTGCATCCGGTCCGTGTCGTGCGGCTGCGCTGGCTGACGATGTCGCTGATCGCGATCTGGGCGGTGCTCGGCCTCTACGTGCTGGAGATGGATTTCCGCGTCGGCGCCGGCGTCACCATCGTGCTCTGCGCCATCGCGCTCTGGATCAGCTTCAGCGACGCCTTGATCCGCCTGGCGAGATCCTTCGCGTGATGCACCTGTTGACCAGCCCCGAAGCCTGGGCGGCGCTGCTGACCTTGACGGCGCTCGAGATCGTGCTCGGTATCGACAACGTCATCTTCATCTCGGTTCTCGTGTCGCGCCTTCCCGAGAAGCAGGCGCAACGCGCCAGGCAGATCGGACTCGCGCTGGCGCTGATCTTCCGCCTCATTCTGCTCAGCCTGCTGGTCTGGCTGATCGGCCTCACCGCGCCGGTGTTCTCGGTTGCGGGTCAGGACCTTTCATGGCGCGACCTCATCCTGATCGGCGGCGGCCTGTTCCTGATCGCCAAGGCGACGCATGAGATCCACGGCGAGGTCGAATCCGATCACGGCCGAAGCGATGAAAAATCAACGGGCAACGCCTTCGTCTGGGTGATCGTCCAGATCATCGTCGTCGATCTGGTATTTTCCCTGGATTCGATCATCACCGCGATCGGCATGGCGGAGGACATCAAGATCATGATCGCGGCGGTCGTGATCGCTTGCGGGGTCATGTACGTCTCGGCCGGGCCGGTCTCGCGGTTCGTCGCGGAACATCCGACCACGAAGATGCTGGCGCTTGCCTTCCTGGTGCTGATCGGCGTCGCGCTGGTCGCGGATGGATTCCAGTTCCACATCCCCCGTGGCTATATCTACTTCGCGATTGCGTTCTCGGCGGCGGTCGAGTTTTTCAACGTGCTCGCCAGGCGCAATCGCGGCAAAGCCCGCAGGCCAGGTGGTTGATCCCTTCAGCGGCGTCGAGTTGACAAGGCGGGCGTGATCGCTTTCGCTGCGGTTTGAGAAGAGGAGCCGAATGATGACCAAAGCCGTCCGTGTGCACAAGGTCGGAGGCCCCGAAGCCCTGGTCTATGAGAGCGTCGACGTGCCGGCGCCCGGGCCCGGCGAGGTGCGCATCCGCCAGCATGCGGTCGGCCTGAACTTCATCGACGTCTATTACCGAACGGGCCTCTACAAGGCGCCGGGACTGCCTTTCATCGCCGGCAACGAGGCCTCCGGCGAGGTGGTCGCGGTCGGGCCCGGCGTGACGCATTTCCATCCCGGCGACCGCGTCGCCTATTACCACAATCTCGGCGCCTATACCGGCGAGCGCAACATCCCCTGGGAGAAGCTGGTCAAGCTGCCCGACCACATCACCCACGAGCAGGGTGCCGTGCTAATGCTGAAGGGGCTGACCGTCTGGTATCTGCTGCACAAGACCTTCAAGGTCGAGCCGCATCACCGCGTGCTGATCCACGCTGCTGCCGGCGGCATCGGCTTGCTCGCCTGCCAATGGGCGAGGGCGCTCGGGGCCCACGTCATCGGCACGGTCGGCTCGCGCGAGAAGGCCGAGCTCGCCGAGGCCAATGGCTGCGACCACGTCATCCTCTACAACGAGGAGGATTTCGTCGCGCGCGTCAAGCAGATCAGCCGCAACGAGGGCTGCGACGTCGTCTATGACGGCGTCGGCAAGGCGACTTTCCCGGGCTCGCTGTCGTGCCTGAAGCCGCGCGGCATGTTCGTCTCCTTCGGTAACGCTTCAGGTCCGGTGCCGCCGTTCTCGATCGCCGAGCTCAACAATCACGGCTCACTGTTTGCGACGCGGCCGAAGCTCAACGACTATGTCGGCACGCGCAAGGAGCTGCTCGAAGGCGCCGACACGCTGTTCGCCGCCGTCATCAACGGCAAGCTGCACGTCCCGATCAACCACGCCTACGCGCTCAAGGACGCAGCGAAAGCTCATACTGATCTCGAGAGCCGCAAGACGACGGGGGCTTCGATCTTGAAGCCGTAGTGTCGGGCCCCGGCTCAGCAGCGTACCGCCGAAGAGGGCGCTGCGCTGCGTCCGGGGCGCGGGACCGGTTCTTACGCCACGCGCCGTGCCGCGCCGGCCTTGGTCAAAATCCCGTCGAGACAATCGATCATCTCGGCGATCTCTGCCTTCGCCACGTTCAGCGCCGGCATGAAGCGCAGGGTGTCGACTTGCGGGGCGTTGAGCAGCACGCCCTGCTCGAATGCCTGCGCGACGATGCCGGGCGCCATCGGCAGCTTGAGGTCGAGCGCGAGCAACAGGCCGCGCCCCCGCACGCCGCCGAGCCCATGCCGGGCCGAGACCTTCTGCAACTCGCTTTCGAGCAGGAGGCCGGTCTCTGCGACCTGCTTCAGGAAGTCCGGCTTGGCGACCTCCTCGAGCACCGCCAGCCCCGCCGCGCACATGATCGGGTTGCCGTTGAACGTGCCGCCCTGGTCGCCGTGCTCGAAGCAGGAGGCGCGTTCGGTCGCGAGCAGGGCGGCGAGCGGCACCCCGCCGCCGATGCCTTTGCCGAGCGTCATGATGTCGGGCGCGATGCCGGTGTGCTCGTAGTGGAAGAGCTTTCCGGTGCGGCCCATGCCGGTCTGGATCTCGTCGAAGATCAGCAAGAGGCCGTGCGCCTCAGTGAGTGCGCGCAGCTCCTGCAGGAACTGATCGCTCGCAGGCCACACGCCGGACTCGCCTTGGATCGGTTCGAGCATCACGGCAACCGTGTTGTCGTTGATCAGATTCTTCATCGAGGCGATGTCGTTGAGCTTCGCCTTCTTGAAGCCCGCGACCTTCGGCTCGAACAGCGGCTCGAACGCCTTCTTGCCCGAGGCCGACATCGTCGCCAGCGTCCGGCCGTGGAAGCCGCCTTCGAAACTGATGATCTCGAACGCGCCGCCCTTGTGCAGGCTGCCATATTTGCGCGCGAGCTTGATCGCGCCCTCGTTGGCTTCCGCGCCGGAATTGGCGAAGAACACCTGGTCGAAAGCGCTGTTGTCGACCAGCGTCTGCGCGAGCTTGAGGCTCGGCTCGTTGTAGAAGGCCGGGCTCGGCGTCAGCAGCCGCTTGGCCTGCGCGGCGAGCGCGTCGGCAACTGCCGGCGGCGAGTGGCCGAGGCAGTTAACGGCCCAGCCCTGCACGAAGTCGAGGTAGCGCTTACGACCGTCGTCCCAGAGGTAGGAGCCGGCACCGCGGACGAACACGGTCTTGGGCCGTGCGGTGATGTCCATCAGCGCGTCATACGGATGGGTGGCGGTGGTCATGTCGAACTCCTCTGGAGGCGGGTGGAAAACGGGCGCAGAAAGCAGAAAGGCCGCACCTTGCGGGTGCGGCCTTCTCGAAAACCTCGGCTGAATTTTAGTGGTTCAGCGGCGTCGTCGGACATGGCGCACCCTCTCGTCGTCGCGGGAGCGACGGCGGAGCATTTCGGTGCGCTGGTTGGTCCGGGCGTTGATCATGGGGCGCGGCAATACATGCGAAGGGCAGGACTTGTCAAGCGGTCGTTTTGCAAGACACAGCCCTGGCGTGCATCGGTCAGGTCAGGTGCGGCGCTTCCTCGACCTCGTCGGCACCCCAATCGGCGTCCGCAATCGAGCTGTCGATCAGCTCGCCACGCAGCAGCTTGAGCGGCGATTTCCAGTACAGGGCGATGTTGTGAAAGGGATCGGTCAGCACCTTGAACGCCCAGACGAGGCCGGTCGTGAGGTCGCGCGTGGCGAAGAGCTGGAGCATGCGGGCAAGGCCGCCGCCGATGCCGATCGCGAGCCAGAGCGTGCCGACATGGCGGACGAAGTCGAAGCGATCGGTGGGCGGATCGAACAGGCCGAACAGCGTCGGATACACGTACAGCGCGACTGGTGCGCTGCCCCAGACCAGCAGCAGGATGATCTTGCGGGTCTGGTTGTAGCCGACCTTCACCGCCTCCTTGTAATCGTTGCTGACGTCGTTGACGGCGTCATAGCCGTTCGGCTCGAAGAAGAAGTGCCCGGTTTGTCGCGTCAACATCGCCAGCCAGCCGACGATGCCCGCGATCGCTGCGTCCGTGAACAGCAGCGCGTAGCAGCCGAGGAAGATGATGGCGCTGATCAGGTGCAGCGTCTGGTTGATGGTGCTCTGGTGGTAGAAGCGGTAATCGTCGAAGCGCTGCGTGCGCAGCATGTCCGAGAGACGGCTCATCAAAATCCTCGCTCGCGTTGAAAACGTGGGGGAGAGTTAGGACGAGTCCGTGACCTCTGAGTGAATGCACTATAGTGTCACACGGCGCACGCAGCCCGTTCCGATACCGGCCGGGTCGTTGCCTTTTCATCGCTCGCCCGGCAGAACCATTGCGCCGCTGGCGCGTTTGTGATCGAGGTGCGCGAATTGGTTCGAACCGGACGCAACTCCGCTCAGACCAAGATGGGCGGGACCAACCAGATTGTCTTCAGCCTTGTCCGATACGCCTTACCCGATCGACCTCGACAGCATTCGCGGCGCGTTTCCGCCGGGGATCGAGGCGCCCCCGCTGCTGGTCGACTTTGCCGACTGGCTCAACGGGCGCCCGTGGGGCAGCGTCGGCTGCTTTTCTCTGCAGGGGCAATTCTCCGATCGTGCGCCGATCATCGACGGCAGTTCCTTGCGGGACAGGTTTTCGCTGTTCATGCGTCTGCCGGATGGTTCGGCCGTCGGCGGCTGGTATGGCGCGGGTCTCGACCGCGACAATCCCCCGATTGTCGGGCTGGGGTCGGAGGGCGATTACGAATTGCTGGCGCCAAGCCTCGACGGTCTGCTCGCCAAACTGACCTCGCAACAATTCGACGATGCCTGGAGCGATCTCAAGCCGCATGACGAGGTCGAGCCCCAGACAGTCGAGCTCGCGCAGTGGCTCGCCGGGCGGCCGCATGGCGAGGCGACCACGCCTGAGGAGATTTCGTCGGAGCTGCCCGACTTCCGCGGCTTCGTGGAAAAATGGAGCCGGGATCGCGAAGACTATTGGGCCAATCACCGGCTGATGGCTGAGCTCGGCTGGCGGCTGGCCGCCCATTTGCCGAAGGGCAAGAACCCCTGGGACAAGACCCGTTTCTCGGTCGCGATCGTCGGCAAGCAGTACCAGGCGCGCGTGCTGTCGCGCGGGCCGCAACCGTTCGAGGAAGCGGCCTCGATCGAATCCCTGCTGCGCGATCTGCGCGAGGAGATGCGCCGTGCGCAGCCCGAGCTTGGGCTGTGGTACGCGATGAATTTCGGGCTCTATGCCGATGGCCGCGTCATGCCGAATTTCGACTATGATTTGCGTCCGACCATCGAGGGTGAGCCGGCGCTGCTGACCGAGGCCAAGGCCGATCTCGCCCGTGCACCGCGCCCTGAGCGCTGGGTGCCGAAATGGCTAGTGTGAAGATCTAGCCCGAGCAGTGGCCTGCTCCCCCTCCGCAAGCGGGAGAAGTTGCAGCGAGCTCGCGGCGAGACCGATCGCAACAACGAAGTGCCCGTCAAAACCCAGCGACGCTGCCGTGCAGATCGTATTGGTCGGCGCGCTCGATCTTGGCGGTGACGATCTCGCCGACCCGCAACGAGCGGCGGCTGGTAAGGTAGACCGCGCCGTCGATCTCCGGCGCGTCGGCCTTGGAGCGGCCCTTGGCGACGGTCGGGCCGACCTCGTCGATGATGATCTGCTGGCGCGTGCCGACCTTGCGCTTCAGCCGGCGTGCCGAGATCTTCTGCTGGCGGGCCATCAGCGCGTTGTAGCGCTCCTGCTTGACCTCTTCCGGCACCGGGTTCTCGATCGCGTTCGAGGTTGCGCCGGCCACCGGCTCGTATTTGAAGCAGCCGAGGCGGTCGATCTCGGCTTCGTCCAGCCAGTCGAGCAGATAGGCGAAGTCGGCATCGGTCTCGCCGGGGAAGCCGACGATGAAGGTCGAGCGCAAGGCGAGATCAGGACATTCCTCGCGCCAGCGCTTGATCCGCGCCAGCGTCTTGTCCTGCGCGGCGGGGCGCTTCATCGCCTTCAGCACCTCGGGGCTCGCGTGCTGGAACGGGATGTCGAGATAGGGCAGCACCTTGCCCTCGTTCATCAGCGCGATGACCTCGTCGACATGCGGGTAGGGGTAGACATATTGCAGCCGCACCCAGGCTCCGAGTTCGCCCAGCTCACGGGCGAGGTCGAGGAATCTGGCGCGGACCTGGCGGTCCTTCCACGGGCTCTCGGCGTATTTGAGATCGACGCCGTAGGCCGAAGTGTCCTGCGAGATGACCAGCAGTTCCTTGACGCCGGCGCCGACCAGGCGCTCGGCCTCGCGCAGCACGTCATTGGCCGGACGCGAGACCAGATCGCCGCGCAGCTTCGGAATGATGCAGAAGGTGCAGCGGTTGTTGCAGCCCTCGGAGATCTTCAAGTACGCGTAGTGCCGCGGCGTCAGCTTGATGCCTTGCGGCGGCACCAGGTCCACGTGCGGGTTGTGGGCGGGCGGCAGCGCGCGGTGGACGGCGTCGAGCACGCTCTCATATTGCTGCGGGCCGGTGATGGAGAGCACGCCGGGATAGGCCTGCTCGATCTGCTCGGGCTCGGCGCCCATGCAGCCGGTCACGATCACCTTGCCGTTCTCGGCCATGGCCTCGCCGATCGCCGACAGCGATTCCTGTTTGGCGCTGTCGAGGAAGCCGCAGGTGTTGACGATGACGATGTCCGCGCCGTCATGCTTGCGGGCGAGCTCGTAGCCCTCGGCGCGGAGGCGCGTGATGATGCGCTCGGAATCCACCAATGCCTTGGGACACCCGAGCGACACGAAGCTGACCTTGGGCGCAGCCGTCTGATCCATATCCAAATCTGCCTGATTGACCGGCCTGAGCTAGTCCCAATTGCCCACAATTACAACCCTTTGCAGGGCGTTCCGGCGTGCTATGGATGAAACACCTGCCGTGAGTGAGCAATGAGCGCCGACCAGTCGCCCAAAATCGTGATTGTCGACGAAAGCCCGATCCGGGCTGCGATCCTGCAGGAGGGATTGCGGGAGGCCGGATTCACGCAGGTCGTCCATATCAGCGAGATGCACAGCCTGCTTGCCCGTATTTATGCGGTGGACCCCGACATCATCCTGATCGATCTGGAGAACCCCAGTCGCGACGTGCTGGAGGCGATGTTCCAGGTCAGCCGCGCCGTGAAACGGCCGATCGCGATGTTCGTCGACCAGAGCGATTCCGCCTCGATCCAGGCCTCGGTCGAGGCGGGGGTGTCCGCCTACATCGTCGACGGGCTGAAGAAGGAGCGCATCAAGCCGATCCTCGACCTCTGCGTGTCCCGCTTCAACGCCTTCGCCAAGCTCCAGGAGGAGCTGGAGCGCACCAAGTCGCAGCTCGAGGACCGCAAGGTCATCGAGCGCGCCAAGGGCATCCTGATGAAGGTGAAGGGCCTCACCGAGGACGAGGCCTATGTGCTGCTGCGCTCCACCGCGATGCGCGAGAAGAAGAAAATCGGTGAGATCGCGCAGTCGATCATCACCGCCTCGGAGATGCTGAAATGACTGCTCCCCTCCGCATCGGATTCATTCCGCTGGTCGATGCCGCAGCGCTCATCGTCGCCGTCGACAAGGGGTTCACCGCCGCCGAGGGGCTCGAGGTCGAGCTGGTGCGCGAGGTCTCCTGGTCCAACGTCCGCGACAAGCTCAATATCGGTCTGTTCGACGCTGCGCATCTCTTGGCGCCCGTGGCGATCGCGTCCTCGCTCGGGCTCGGCCACGTCAAGGTGCCGATCGCCGCGCCCTTCAACCTCGGCATCAACGGCAATGCCATCACGGTCTCGCCCGCGCTCCACGCCGCGCTGATGGAGGAGATCGACGGCGACCGCTTCGATCCCTTGGCCACGGCGAAAGCGCTGGCGAAGGTCGTGGCCAAGCGCCGCAAGGAGGGGGCCGAGCCGCTGACCTTCGGCATGACCTTTCCGTTCTCGACCCACAATTACCAGTTGCGGTTCTGGATGGCCGCGGCCGGCGTCGATCCCGACGAGGACGTGCGTCTCGTGGTGCTGCCGCCGCCCTATATGGTCGACAGCCTCAAGAGCGGCCATGTCGATGCGTTCTGCGTCGGTGCGCCCTGGAACTCGATTGCCGTCGATCTCGGCATCGGGCATATCCTGCATTTCGTCTCCGACATCCTCGACCGCGCGGCGGAGAAGGTGTTGGCGGTCCGTCAGGTCTGGGCCGACAAGAATCCGGATGTGGTCGCGAGCCTGGTGCGCGCGGCGGTGAAGGGGGCCGAGTTCATCGAGAGTCCTGCGAACCTCGATGAGACGACGCAGATCCTGGCGCAGCCCGAGCGGATCGGCGTCGATGCCGAGGTCATCCAGCGCACCCTGACCGGACGCCTGAAGATTTCCCCTGACGGCACCTTCCGCGAAAGCCGCCGCTATCTCCTCGTGGGCCGGGAAGAGGCAGGGCGCCCCGATCCAGTCCAGGCCGCCTGGCTCTATGCGCAGATGGTGCGATGGGGGCAGACCGCGCTCACGCCCGAGGGCGTGAGAACTGCGATGGCCGTGTTCAGGCCTGACCTGTACGATGCGGCGCTCGGCCGCCGGCCACCCGAGCACGCCCCCGCAGCGTTCGGAGCTTTCGCCGGCCCGGTGTTTGATCCCGACAACATCCGCGGGCACCTAGAGGCCTTCGAGGTTGGGCGCTGGAGGGTCTGATTCGGGTCTGCATCCTTTTTGATCACGCAGAATCGTCGCCCAAATATTGATCAAAGTGCACGAATTTCGTGAGATTACGCAGCCCGGGATATCCCGGGTTCACGCCTAACCATCAGAAAATACAACGCTTTCTATTTCTCGCAAGCTGGCACGCAACTTGAATGTTGCAGTGCGGCCAGCTTGTCACAGATGCCTGCTGAGCCGAGTCCCGCAGCAACGAAGCTGATCGGACCGTGGGGTAGACAAGCCGGCTCTTGGAGCCAGCCTCGTCCTCGCGGGTCGTGCCATGTCCGCCGATGCCACCCTGGTGGCCGCAGGAGCTTCGTTACCGACCATGAAAATCGATACGCTCGCAGTCGACTTTACCGACGAGCAGAAACGCTATCTCGAAGGCTTCACGACCGGTCTGCAGATCAGCCGCGTCGGTCGCGGTCTGGGGGGCGGCGCCGGCAAGGCGAACGCCGAACCCACTGGTCCCGATGCCGTGCACATCAAGGCGCAGGACAAGGTGATCGCGTCGGGCAAGAAGCTCGCCGACCAGGAGAAGTTCAAGCGCGACGAGCATCCCTTCGATGCTTATCCGCGGCTGCGCCAGCAGGCAGCTGACAACACCCCGCCGAGCCCGGCGGACAATTTCCGCTGGCGTTATTACGGCATCTTCTACGTCGCGCCGACGCAGGACTCCTATATGAGCCGCCTGCGCATTCCGAACGGCATCATGAAGCACTGGCAGATGTCGGGCCTTGCCGATCTGGCCGACGAGCTCTGCGGTCCCTACAGCCACGTTACAACGCGCGCCAACTTGCAACTGCGCGAGATCCCGCCGAAGCACGCGATCAAGCTGCTCGAGGGCATTCAGGAACTCGGCCTGTGCTCGCGCGGCTCCGGCGCCGACAACATTCGCAACGTGACGGGAACGCCGACGGCCGGCATCGATCCGCAGGAAATCATCGACACGCGGCCCTATGCGCGCGAGTGGCACTACCACATCCTCAACGACCGCTCACTCTATGGCTTGCCGCGCAAGTTCAACGTCGCCTTCGACGGCGCCGGCAGGATTGCGGTGCTGGAGGAGACCAACGACATCGCCTTCACTGCCTATGAGGTGAAGGACGGCTTCGGCGTCGAGCCGGGCGTCTGGTTTCGCCTCGGTCTCGGCGGCATCACCGGCCACAAGGACTTTGCGAAATATTCCGGCATCATCGTCAAGCCGGAGCAGGCGACGGCCGTTGCCGACGCCATCGTGCGCGTGTTCATCGACCATGGCGACCGCACCAACCGCAACAAGGCGCGGCTGAAATATGTGCTGGATGCTATGGGCCATGACGGCTTCCTTGGGCTGGTCGAGGAGCGGCTGAAGAGCCCGTTCACGCGCGTGCCGGAAGAGGCGTTCGCTCCGCGCCCCGTCGCGGACCGCATGGCCCATGTCGGCGTGCACAAGCAGAAGCAGGACGGCCTCAACTGGATCGGCGTCTCGCTGACGCTCGGCAAGCTCAGCTCCGACCAGATGCGGGGCCTTGCCAAGATTTCGCGCGATCTCGGCGACGGCGAGATCCGGCTGACGGTCTGGCAGAACCTGCTGATCTCAGGCGTGCGCGACGAGAATGTCGATCTCGCCATTGCCGCCATCAAGCAGATCGGGCTCGCGGTCGAAGCCTCGCACATCCGTGCCGGCCTGATCGCCTGCACCGGCAATGCCGGCTGCCGCTTCGCCGCCGCCAACACCAAGCGCAATGCCGAGGAGATCGGCGACTGGTGCGAGCCGCGCGTCGCCATGGACAAGCCGGTCAACATTCACGTCACCGGCTGCCACCATTCCTGCGCGCAGCACTACATCAGCGACATCGGCCTGATCGGTGCGCGCGTGCCCGTGAACGAGGAGGACACGGTGGAGGGCTATCACCTCTTCACCGGCGGCGGGTTCGGCCCCGATGCCGACGTCGGGCAGGAGGTCTATCACGACCTCAAGGCCGAGGACGCGCCGAAGACGGTGGAGGGGCTGCTCAAGGCCTATCTCGCCCATCGCGCGTCTGCCGACGAAACCTTCCTCTCCTTTGCGCGCCGCCATGACGGCGAAACGCTGCGCAAGCTTGCCGATGCACAGGTGTCCGCATGAACCAGATCACCCCTCCGCCGAAGCTCGACATCATTCCCGCCAGCGCACCGTTCTCGGAGGCGCAACGTTCCTGGCTCAACGGCTTCTTCGCCGGGCTGCTGTCGCCTGACGTCGCAACGCCGCTGTCGGCGGAGCAGGGCGCTGCGGTCATGCAGGCCGGGGACGGCGACGACGGCGAAGCGCCGTGGCACGACCAGACCATGCCGATTGCGGACCGCATGAAGCTTGCGGAAGGGCGCCCCGTCCGCCGCAAGATGATGGCGGCGATGGCGCAGCAGGATTGCGGCCAGTGCGGCTACAATTGCCACGACTATTCGGAAGCGATCGCGAGCAAGAGCGAAGCGCGGCTCAATCTCTGCGTCCCCGGCGGCAAGGAAACCGCGCGGATGCTGAAGTCGCTCTACGAGGAGCTCGACAAGGCCCCGGCGGCCAAGGCGGCAGACAAGCCGGACGCTCCGGCGCCGGCCGTGACGGTGACGATCGCAGAGCCGGGCCGCTCGCGCGACAATCCTGTTGCCGCGACCTTCCTGTCGCGCCGCCTGCTCAACAAGGGCAAGTCGGAGAAGGAAACCTATCACGTCGAGTTCGATCTCTCCGAAAGCAAGCTGGATTACGTCGTCGGCGACAGTTTTGGTGTGTTCGCGCGCAACGATGTCGGGCTCGTCGACCAGATCATCGCGCTGCTCGGCGCCTCCCACACCACTAAGGTCAACGGCAAGACGCTGCGCGAGGTGCTGATCGACGACGTCTCGCTGTCGCCGGCACCCGACACGCTGTTCGAGCTGATCTCCTTCATCACCGGCGGCGCGGCGCGCGAGAAGGCGCGCGCGCTGGCGCAGGGGGAGGATCCCGATGGCGATGCCGCAACCCTCGACGTGATGGCGGCGCTGCAGAAATTCTCCGGCACGCGCCCGCATCCGGAGGCCTTCGTCGAGGCGCTCGAGCCGCTGCAGCCGCGGCTCTATTCGATCTCGTCCTCGCACAATGCAACGCCCGGAAAGCTGTCGCTGACGGTCGATTCCGTTCGCTACATCATCGGCAAGCGCAAGCGCATCGGCGTCGCCTCGACCTTCCTGGGTGAGCGCATCAACGAAGGCGACAAGCTCAAGGTCTATGTACAGAAGGCGCATAATTTCGGTCTGCCGCAGGACGCGAAGACACCCATCATCATGATCGGCCCCGGCACCGGGATTGCGCCATTCCGCGCCTTCCTGCTCGACCGCAAGGCGACAGGCGCGCCCGGCAAGAACTGGCTGTTCTTCGGCCATCAGCGCAGCGACTGCGACTTCTTCTACCAGGAGGAGCTCAACGCAATGAAGACCTCGGGACTTCTCACGCGCCTGTCGCTGGCCTGGTCGCGCGACGGCGAGAAGAAGTTCTACGTGCAGGACCGCATGCGCGAGGTCGGCCGCGAGGTCTGGACCTGGCTCGCCGAAGGCGCGCATCTCTACATCTGCGGCGATGCCAAGCGCATGGCCAAGGACGTCGAGCGTGCGCTGGTCGACATCGTCGCCCAGTTCGGCGCGCGTTCGACGGACGAAGCCGTCAGCTTCGTTGCCGAGCTCAAGAAGACCGGGCGTTTCCAGGCGGACGTGTACTGAGTGCTGTCACCGACGCGTCATCCGGGCCGGTTCCAACTGGCTCGGATTTGAACGAATAAGAATCTCGGAACCCGCCTCTGGAAAGAATTTACGTCTGCGATGCCGCCGCTTCGCAGCACGCGCATCGCTATTTGCACCACCGTCTTGCCTCCCGCACCGGTTGATCCCTCATAATCCCCCGAATGGGGCGTTGGAGATCGACTATGCGCGAACTATCGGCGGAAGCTAGACTGCACTTCTACGCGCGCTCGCTCTCGCGGCAGACCAGGGCGAACGCCCATCATCTGGCGCTTTACAGCGCGTTTGCGGTGATCGCGGCCATTGTGCTCGGCTCGTTGTCGGTGCATCCGTTTTGAAGGTCTCGTCGCCGTGATCGCGGGCACGGCGCCGTGCGCCTTTGCCGCCCGACACCTGATGTGTTTTACGCCCCGCGCTTGAACGGCGCGACCTCGATCCCCGCAACCTTCAGCGCCTGACGCAAGCCGCGCGCGATGTCGACCGCGCCGGGCGTGTCGCCGTGGATGCACACCGTGTCCGTGCGCATCTTGATGACCTTCCCGGTCACCGAGACCACCGCGCCGTCTTGCACCATGCGAACCACGCGGTCGGCGATTGCCTTGGCATCGTGCAGCACCGCGCCGGGCTTCTTGCGCGAGACGAGATTGCCGTCGTCCTCATAGGCGCGATCGGCGAACACCTCGTGCACCATCGGCAGGTTCGCGTCTTCACCCGCCTTCACCAGCTTCGAATTGGCGAGCACGACGAAGATCAGGCTGGGGTCGACCGCCTTGATGCCGGCCGCGATCGCCTTCGCCGTCATGTCGTCCTCGCAGGCGACGTTGGAGAGCGCGCCATGCGCCTTCACATGCGTGACCTTGTGGCCGGCCGCGGTGGCGATCGCCTGCAGCGCGCCGATCTGGTAGGCGACGAGGTTCTCGATCTCGGAGGCCTTGAGGCCCGCGATCGGATGCCGGCCGAAGCCGTGCAGGTCGCGATATCCAGGGTGGGCGCCGACCGAGACGCCGCGCGCCTTCGCCAGCTCCACCGTCCGGCGCATGATGTCGGGGTCGCCGGCATGGAAGCCGCAGGCGACGTTGACCGAGCTTGCGAGCTCAATCATCGCGGCGTCGTTGCCCATCTCCCACGCGCCAAAACCTTCGCCAAGGTCGCAATTGAGGTCGACTGTCTTCATGGGTGCTCTCCGCCTTCCGGTCTTGTTGTTGCGCTTAAGGCTCCGCGGTGACCTGCCAGGTGCCGGCATCGACGGCGTTCACCGCGTGGCCCGCAACGTTGGCATCGCTGAGCGCCTCGATGTTGAGTGCGACGGTGTCGGCAGAACGCAGGCGATCGGGCAGGGCCCGGATCGCTTGCGCAAATTTGCGCGCCTCGTCCTGCGCCTCGGCCATGCTGACGGCCTTGAAGCGGAACGCCGTTCCCGCCGAGGTCTGGGCGAGGCGGCCGACATCGGCCGTGATCACGGTCGCGATCTTGGGATAGCCGCCGGAGGTGCCGCGGTCCATCATCAGCGCGATCGGCGCGCCGTTGCCGGGCACCTGGATGCTGCCGTTGACGGTGCCGTCGGAGACGATGTTATGGCCGTGCAGATGCTTGATCGCGGGGCCCTCGAGCCGATAGCCCATGCGATCGGACGTCGCCGAGATCTTCCAGTCGCTGTTCAGGAACAGCGCCTTGTTGGCGTCGTCGAACTCGTCGTCCTGCGGACCCAGCACGACGCGGATCGGACCGCTCACTGGCTTCGGCAGATCGATCCGCAGCTCGCTCGCGCCGCTCGCGGCATCGACGCTCAATTCGTCGCCGGCCTGGAGCGGCCGCGGGTAGGGGCTGCCGAGGCCGGCGCGGGCATTCACCGCGAGGCTGCCGAACACCAGTTCGCCCTTGATGGCGCCTTCGATCGCCAGATAGGTGAAGGCGCCGCCGCGGGCAAAGCCCAGCGTCAGCGTCTCGCCGTCCTTCAGCGTCACCGATGTGTCCATGGCGAGGGGGCTTCCGGCGACGTCCGCATTGCGCGGCGCGCCTGAGATCGCGACGCGCACGGCGCCGTCACGCGCGGTGAAGGCGGCGCCGAAAGGCCCGATCTCGACGGCGGCCGCGAAAGGGTCGTTGCCGACCAGCGTATTCGCCGCGGCCAGCGACAGCCGGTCCATCGCCCCGCTCACCGTCAGGCCATAGCGCTGTGCGCCAAGGCGCCCGCCGTCCTGGACGGAGCTTGCGGGGCCGATGCTGGCGACGACCAGGCGGCTCATGCGACCACCTGCTCGGCGACGAGCTCGCCGGCTTCCGCGGCGCGGTCCAATTCGTCGAACGTCTTGTGGTCGATGGCGAAGAACGTCACGCGATCACCGGGTTCGGTGAGGAAGGTCGGATTGCGGTGGAGCTGATAGGTTCTGACCGGCGTGCGGCCGAGCAGGTGCCAGCCGCTGGGGGCGGCCAGGCACTGGATGCCGGCCTGGATGCCGCCGATCGAGATCGTGCCGGCAGGCGTCAGCAGCCGCGGGTTTTGCCGCCGCGACATATGCAGGGACTTGTCGAGGCCGCTGAGATAGGACCAGCCCGGCGTGAAGCCGATCATGGCGACCTTGTAGTCGCCGCCAACGTGACGGGCGACGATGTCGTCGGGCGTGGTGTTCAGCGTCTTGGCGACGTCCTTGAGATCGATGCCGTGCTCGCCGCCATAGGCGACGGGAATGCGCCAGCGGCGCGCCTTGGTCGCCGGCGGTAGCGGCCGGGTGGCGATCGGAAGGATCTTTTCGCCGAGCGCATCGAAACCGATCTTGCCGGGGTCGTAATGCACCAGCAGCGAGCGATAGGTCGGCACGGTCTCGGTGATGCCGTCGATGGGGCTGGCCGCGAGCGCCTTGTCCAGCGCCAGCACGCGCTGGTTGGCGTCATCGTCGATGGTGCGGCTGAACTCGACCGTGACGGCACTGTCGCCACTGGGCAGAAGGCGGGGCGGGGGAAGCGTCGCGGCCATGAGCTGTCGAAGAGCTGTCGAAATCGGGCTTCGGAGGATGCGGCCCCCAGCGTGAGAGTTCCGCTTCGTCCTGCTTCGCGTAAATGCGCCCGCAAGTCCAATAAATTAATGCAGGGGGACGCGATAAGACCTTGTTATCGCGTCGCATAACGGCTCAGCCGCCCTGCGTTATTGGCGGTCTCTTGGCCCTTGACGCAACGCTTGCGGCTCGCAAGATGCGCGCGTTCTTTCCCGCACCCCGGAGCTCGTTGCCGTCCATGTCGCTGTCCCCCGAAGCCCGCAAGACCCTCGCCGGCATCACCACCGCCACCATCACCACGGTCCTGCTGAAAAAGGGCCTGCGCAATGTGTGGATGCGGGGCGCGCGGCCGCTGCGTCCGGGCCTGCCGCGCCTGGTGGGACCGGCCTTCACGCTGCGCTTCGTGCCGGCACGCGAGGATCTGGCGACGCCGGAATCCTGGTCGTCGCCGATCTCGACCCGCACCGCGATCGAGGCGATGCCGGAGGGCTGCATCGCCGTGGTCGACGCCATGGGCATCACCGATGCCGGCATCTTCGGCGACATTCTCTGCGCCCGCATGATTAAGCGCGGCGTCACCGCGCTGGTCACCGACGGCGTCGTGCGCGACGTCGAAGGCGTGCTCGGCACCAATCTGCCGGTGTGGTGCGACGGCTATGCCGCGCCGCCGTCTGTTGCGGGCCTGACCTTCGTCGGCTGGGGCGAACCGATCGGTTGCGGCGGCGTTGCCGTTTTCCCGAATGACATCGTGGTCGCCGACCAGGACGGCTGCGTGCTGATCCCGCAGGCGATGCTCGATCACGTGCTCAACGAGGGCGTCGAGCAGGAGCGCATGGAAGCCTGGATCGTCAACGAGGTGAACAACGGCGCGGTGCTGCCGGGCCTCTATCCCATGAACGCCGAGACCAAGGCGCGCTACGCCGCCAGCAAGAAGTAACAGAAGAGAGGACCCCATGGAGATCACTGTCGCAGGCACGCGGCCGACACGCCGCGCGCCCAAGGAAAACTTCACCGGCACCGTATGGCAGGACCCCGTGATCATGGCGCCCGCGCCGGCGCGGCTGAACTGCTCGCGCGTGGCGTTCGAGCCGGGCGCCCGCACCAACTGGCATCACCATCCGCTCGGGCAGACGCTCTACGTCATCTCCGGCGTCGGACGCGTGCAGACCAAGGGCGGCCCCGTCAGGGAAATTCGTCCCGGCGACACCGTGTGGATTCCGCCGGGTGAATTGCACTGGCATGGCGCATCGCCGACCAACGGCATGTGCCACATCGCCATGCAGGAAGCGCTCGACGGCGTCTACTCGACCTGGCTGGAGCCGGTGACGGACGCGGAGTACGGTGCGCCGCTGGGCTAGCTTCTCGTGTCCCGGACAAGACGCATCGCCTGAAGGCGATGCGTCGCCGATCCGGGACCCAGAATCTTTTCCGTGATCAAAATGCTGGGTCCCGGCTCTGCAGCAACGCTTCGCGTCGCTGCTTGTCCGGGACACCACACCTACATCTTCTCCGCCGTCCACGTCCCAGTGCACAGCGCGCCTCGCCAGGTGCCGGAGCCGGAGCTTCCGCTGAGCCGTCCGAAGCCGACGGCGCGCTTGATGCCGGTGCTGAGGGTGACGTTGATGCTGCCGGCGTCCGCCACGCGGCCTGACGCCGACACTGCGGTGCTGCTCGAGGCGATCTGCCCGTTGTTGATGCCGATCGCGACGGTCGCGCCGTTGCCGCAGGTCTCGCTCGATGAGGCGATGCGGACATTCCATGTACCGTCGAAAGTGCTGGTCGCGGCACCAGCCTGCGTGAGCGGGAAGGCGATGGCGACGATGGTGACGAAGAGACCTTTGCGGAAGCCGTTCATGACACGCCCCTGTGGGTGACCATGCGGGGACCATGGCACGGGGCGCGGAACCCGCGATGTGAGGGGGCTCACGCGCGCAATGGGCTCTGTGAGGTGGCGCACGTCTCGATGACGCCGACACCAAAAGCAAAGAGGCCCGGATCACGGGCCCCTTTTCTCCGTCAAGACGTCCGGCGTGGCTTCAGTTCACCCGCGTCCAGGTCTGGCCGCCGCAGAACATGCCGCCGAAGGCGCAGCCCTGCACGCGCAGGCGATCGGTGCCCTTCATCGCGATCGTCGAATCGTAGGTCGAGCCGGAGTTCGGATCGAGGATCCGGCCGGACCATTTTTGATCCTTGCTCGGCTTCATGTTGATCAGGACCTGCTCGCCGTTCTGATTCGATTTGCTGTCGACCGAATAGCCGCACAGATTGCTGCCGCACTGCTCGATGCGGACCTTGCCTTCCTTCTCCTCGGTGAGCCAGACGCCGAGCGGTGAATTGAGATCGCGCGTCGGCGCGGCTGCGGGAGCTGGCGTCGCTGCGGCCGCCTTGACGGGGCCGGGGCGGCGGGCGCCGGGGCCGATGGTGGAGGCG
>NZ_JXDL01000001.1:815159-817892 GCF_001590795.1 Bradyrhizobium sp. AT1 | reverse complement strand
ATCGACCGTGGCTTGCTGCGGGGCCTGCTCGTTCTTCTTGGCCTTCTTGGCTTTGGGCTGGCCGGTGTTGTCGTAGACGCCTGGGATCTGCACCGTGCCGCGGTCCGGATCGATCCGGATGGTGCGCCCGTTATACTCGAAAGTGTACTGCGCCTGGGCAGCTGTGCTCGCCAAAAGGAATGCGGCCGCGGCCAACAGCTTCCTCATTTCGCCTCTCCTGAACAGATGGTCCCCGGACCGACGCTTACGCGCCGGTCCGATCGCAAAAAGTGATCTAGATCACTGTCTCGGTATGAGTCGTCGTCCTGCTGTTCAGGGTTCAATAGCTCAAGGGCTGGTCCAAAGTTGGGCCGACGCAGGCGACAGGAGGACGCGGCCTGGAGCGCCGCTCCCAGGGACGAGGAACGGGAGATTCGAGGCCGTCCAGGGAAGGTCTAGTCGAACCAAGCGGCGTAGATCTTCTTGTAGCTGCCGTCCTCCATGGAAATGTGCAGCCATTGGTCGACGAAGGCCTTCAGCGCCACGTCGCGCTGCAGCCAATAGGCCTTCTCGGAGAAGTCGAACGGCTTTTCGGGATGCACCGCGCAGAGCACGCCGGCGTGCTGCTTCTGCTGGTAGCGCGTCTCGGAGGCGTCCGTCATCATCAGATCGGCGTTCCCCTTGGCGATCTCGTCGAAGATCGCGGTGTTGTCGGGGAAGACGGTGATCTCGGCATCCTTGACGTTGGCGCGTGCGAAACGCTCGTTGGTGCCGCCGGGATTGACGATGACGCGGGTGCCCTTCTTGTCGATGTCGGCGATGCTCTGGTACTTGCCGGCGTCGGCGCAGCGGGTGATCGGCGTCTTGCCCTCGCGCATGATTGGCGTCGAGAAGAAGCCCTTCTTCTGCCGGTCGAGCGTCACTGACACGCCACCCATGGCGATGTCGAACTGGTCGGCCTCGAAATCCTTCATCAGCTTAGGCCAGGCTGTCGGCACGAACTCCACCTTGACTCCGAGCGCCTTGCCGAGCGCCTGCGCCATGTCGACATCGAAGCCGCTGAACTGCTGCGTCGCCTTGTCCAGATAGGTGAAGGGCTTGTAGTCGCCGGTCATGCCGACGCGCAGGGTTCCGCGCTTCACAATCTCGTCGAGGCGCGAGGGCGCCTGCTGCGCATGGGCCGAAAGGTTTGCCAGCAGCGCCACGGCCAAAGCCGCCATGATTCGAACAGCCATTCGAACGATCATCTCTTTTCCACCCATGCTCGAGCTGCCATTCTGCAGCTCTTGAAACGGTGGATTTAGACCAGATGCCAGTCGCTGGCGAGGCGGAATTGAAGGGAATCTTGGTGTGACGATCTCGATGTACGAGGCCTCGGCCGGCTTGTTCGTGCCGTATCTGCGCAACCTGTCTGCCCTGCTCGACAAGGGCGTGGCCTATGCGGAAACCCGCAAGTTCAATCCAGCCGTCCTGCTCGGCATGCGCATGGCGCCCAACATGTACGACC
The DNA here is from genome assembly GCF_001590795.1 of Bradyrhizobium sp. AT1. GTDB lineage: Bacteria > Pseudomonadota > Alphaproteobacteria > Rhizobiales > Xanthobacteraceae > Bradyrhizobium. The sequence continues at coordinate 816,406 of NZ_JXDL01000001.1, read as the reverse complement.
TGGCGCAGCAGATCGGCGAGGCCTGCCGCCACGCCACGGTCGCGCCGGCCTTGCTGGCGGAGCGCGAGCCGGTAGCATTGCCGGCGGTGGAGCACGACATGGCCGGGCTCCAGGCGCGCATCGCGACCTCGATCGAGTTCATCGAAAGCCTGCCGCGCGCGGCGATCGACGCGGCGGCGGAACGGAATGTCTTCTTCAAGCTGAAGAACGGGACCGAGCTGCCCTTCACCGGGCGGACGCTGCTGCTGACGTTCAGCGTCCCACAATTCTTCTTTCACGTCACGACAGCGTACGACCTGTTGCGGCACGCAGGCGTCGAACTGGTGAAGAAGGATTATCTCGGAAGGAAGTAATTGCCGGGCTCAGTCTACACCTCTCCTTCGAGAGAGGTGTGGAAAGGCCTCAGGCAGTAGCTTACGCTTCGCCCTTGCGCTCGTAATCGGCGAGCGAGCTGCGGCCGGCGATCTCGCTGCGCAGCTCTTCGAAGCGCCGGTGCGCCTCGTCTTGCTGGGCGTCGACGAAATGCACGGCGGACTCGCTCGTCATGGGGCCGTTGACCACGGGCGCGGATTGTTCGCCGATGGTCTCGTGCACGTAATATTGGCCGTCATCGCCGCGATGCACCGTCCATTTGAGACGGATCGCCACCATCGGGCCGGGGCCGACCTTGCTGTAGCCGTCGGCGTCGGTGTGCTCGGGCACCAGTGGTTGCTCTTCGACCAGAGGATGCTCGTCGACCATCGGATGTTCATCGACGACCGGCCGCTCGTCGGAGTCCTGGTGCTCGCGCTCTCCGGCGACGACGATCTCCGTCTCGGTCTTGCGAATGACCAGGACGGGCTCGGGGTTCTCCAGGATGCTGGCGATGGTTGCCAGCGTGTGGTCGGTCGGATCGATCTCTGACAAGGGCTCATCCTCCAGCTCGGCGCGGCCGGCCAGTGCTGTCCCGCTGCCGCCGCGCTTCCGGCTCCATTACGCGCGTTTGATTAAGGCTGAGTTGGGGCTCGATATGCACCAAAATGGGACGCATTCTGGCCTTCCGAAGGCGGGCGCTGCCGTCGCCCACCCGAGGTTCGGCTCAGCCCAACACGTCTTGATTGATGACGTTCTGCCTGATCGGATCGCCGTCGAGCACGCTCAGAATGTTGCGCGCGGTCTGCTCGCTCATGCGCTGGACCGCTTCGACCGTGACGCCGGCAACGTGCGGGGCGATGATGACGTTGGGCAGGGCGAACAGCGCGTTGCTG
>NZ_JXDL01000001.1:716513-814773 GCF_001590795.1 Bradyrhizobium sp. AT1 | reverse complement strand
AGCGCGGCTTCCTTCACGATGCCACCGCGGGCGGTGTTGATGAGATATGCTTTCGGTTTCATCCGGCCGATCCGCGCTGCGTCGAACAGGCCGATCGTCTCCGGCGTCTTCGGGCAGTGGATGGTGACGAAATCGGCGTGAGGCAGCGCAGCGTCGAGGTCGGTCACGGGCTCGCAGCCGGCAGCCTTGATGTCAGCAGCTCCCTTGTAGGGATCGTAGACCTGCACGTTCATTTCCATCGCCAGGCACCGCTTGGCGATGCGGCTGCCGATGCGGCCGAAGCCGATGACCAGCACGGTCTTGCCGTAGAGGTCGAACGGCAGCATACCGAGCCGGTCGGCCCATTTGCCGTCCTTGACGCAGGCGTGCAGCTCCTGGGCGCGCTTGGCGAGCGTCAGCATCATGAACAGCGCCGCTTCCGCGACCGAAGGTGAGTTGGCGCTGCCGGCAACCATCAGCGGCACCTTGCGACGGGAGAGGGCGGGCACGTCGACGGCGTCGTAGCCGACGCCGATGCGGGTCACGACCTTCATGTCCTTGGCGGCTTCGAGCTCGGTCTCGCCAAAGGCGGTGGCGCCGAGCGCCACGCCATGGACCGGCGCATGGCTCTTCAGCAGGGATTCAAAGTCCTTGGCCGAGATCAGGTTCGAAAACTCGACGAGCTCGATATCGTCGCGCTGGGTGAGGAGGGCGCGTGCCCCTGGCGACAAAGTTTGTGTAACGAAAATCTTCTTCTTGTTGGTCGCCATCGTCCCCTGCCTGCGCGAGTTTCTTGGACCGGCGTCACAACACGACGCCGGTCGCCTCGTTTAGCAGGTGCATATTGTTGAGGTCCATCGCCAAACGCATGGGTGCCCCGTCCTTGGCGCCGGCATTGGGATTGACGCGGCCGCAGATCGGCGTGCCCTCGAGCCCGAAATAGACCAGCGTCTCCATGCCCATCGGCTCGGTGACGTCGAGCACGGTGTCGAAGCTCTCGACGCCGGGCTCCAGATGCGCATGCGACTCGGTGAGATGCTCGGGCCGGAGGCCGAGCAGCAGCTTCTCGGTGCGCGGCAGCGCGTTGTAGCGCGCAGCGCGGGCCGGCGGCAGCGCGAAGGCGATGCGGTCGGTGAGGCGGATCTGCAGCGTGCCGCCTGCATCCTCGAGCCGGCACGGGATGAAGTTCATCGCGGGCGAGCCGATGAAGCCGGCGACGAAGCGCGTGGCCGGCTTGTGGTAGAGTTCGTTCGGCGTGCCGATCTGCTCGATCCGTCCCTTGTTCATCACCACGACTCGGTCGGCCAGCGTCATCGCCTCGACCTGGTCGTGCGTGACGTAGACGGTGGTGGTGCGCACCTTCTGGTGAACCTTCTTGATCTCGATCCGCATCTGCACGCGCAGTTTCGCGTCGAGATTGGACAGCGGCTCGTCGAACAGGAACACCTTCGGATTGCGCACGATGGCGCGGCCCATCGCGACGCGCTGGCGCTGCCCGCCGGAAAGCTGCTTCGGCTTGCGGTCGATCAGGTCGGTGATGTCGAGGAGGCGGGCGGCCTCCGTCACCCGCGCCTTGATCTCGGCCTTGGGATAGTGCTTCAGGCGCAGCCCGAAAGACATGTTCTCCGCGACCGTCATGTGCGGGTACAGCGCGTAGTTCTGAAACACCATCGCGATGTCGCGATCCTTCGGCGGCACGTCGTTGACGACGTCGCCGCCGATCATGATGTCGCCGTCGCTGATGTCCTCGAGGCCCGCGATCATGCGCAGCGTCGTCGACTTGCCGCAGCCGGAGGGGCCGACCAGCACGATGAACTCATGATCCGCAATGTCGAGGTCGATGCCGCGCACCGCTTCGACATCGTCGTAACGCTTGACTACTTTCCGCAAAGCAACGTCAGCCATCGAACTTCAGCTCCTCGACATCAACCCTTTGTCGCACCGGCGGTCAGGCCGGCAATGTAATAGTCCATCAGGAAGGCGTAGATAACGAGCGGCGGCGCGGCGCCGAGCAGCGCGCCGGTCATGATCTGTCCCCAGTTGAAGACGTCGCCCTTGATCAGCGTGGTGGTGATACCGACCGGCAGCACGAGCTGATCCACCGATGTCGTGAACACCAGGGGATAGAGGAACTGGGCCCAGGACACCGTGAAGGCGAAGATTGTCGCCGCGATCAGGCCGGGCAGTGCCACGGGGATGAAGATCCGCGTCAGCGTCTGCAGCCAGGAGGCGCCGTCGATGAGGGCGGCTTCATCCAACTCCTTCGGGATCGAAGCGAAATAGCCGATCATGATCCAGGTGCAGAACGGCACGGTCAGCGTCGGATAGATGAACACCAGCACGTACCATCTGTTGAGGAGCGTGATGCCGGTCAGGTCCTGGACGACCCCGAGCACCTTGAACAAGGGGATGAACAGAAGGCTGTCCGGGATCAGGTAGGTGAGGAAGACGCCGGTGGCCAGCGTCGCCGAGCCCCAGAACTTCATCCGGGCCAGCGCGAAGGCCGCGGGGATGCTGATCATCATGGTCACGATCACCACGATGATCGAGATCACCGATGAATTCCAGAAGAAGCGCAGGAACTGGTTCGAGCTCAAAAGCTCGACATAGTTCGACAGCGTCGGATGGAACACCCACCACGGGTTGGTCGCGGCCGATATTTCCGCGCTGCTCTTCAGCGAGGTGATCAGCATGTAGATCGGCGGCGTCAGGAAGAAGATGGCGAACAGCACCAGGAAGAAGTAGGACCAGCGCAGCGCCCAGGCGCGGTCGCGGCTCATGCTGCCGTATTTGACCTTGCGGGACGGGCCGGCCTTGTCGATTGCGAGCGTGCTCATCAGGCTTCGTTTCCGCGTTTGTTGACATCGCGCAGGATGAAGATCGCTGCGACCGCCAGGATCGGCACCATGAACAGCGAGACGCAGGCGCCGAGCGGAATGTCGCTGCTCTGGATGCCGACCTGGAACGCCCAGGTGGCGAACAGATGCGTCGTATCCAGCGGGCCGCCCGACGTCAGGATGCGCACGATATCGAAATTGGCGAAGGTGACGATCAGCGAGAACAGCGTGGTGATCGCGATGATGTTGCGCATCATGGGCAGGGTGATGTGCCAGATCTTCTGCCACCAATTGGCGCCGTCGATCTCCGCGGCCTCATAGAGCTGATCAGGCACGGATTTCAGCGCGGCCAGATACATGATCATGAAGAACGGCGCGCCGTACCAGACGTTGACGAGGATGACGGAGAAACGCGCCCAGAAGGTGTCGCCGAGCCAGGGGATCGGCCCGACGCCGAAGAAGGACAGGGTGTAGTTGAAGGCGCTGTAGGAGGGGTCGAACAGCCACAGCCAGGCGAGTGTGCTCATCGCCGGCGGAATCACCCAGGGCACCAGCAACATGCCGCGCCATTTGCGCTGGCCCTTGGCCGGGATGTTGTGGACGAAGTGCGCGACGATGAAGCCGATCAAGGCCTTGAAGACCACGGCGGTGATGGCGAAGATGCAGGACTGTCGCACTACCATCCAGAACGTTTCGCGCTTGAACAGGAAGGTGAAGTTGCTGAGGCCGACGAACTTCGTCATCGCCTTGTTCAGCGTGGCGAGGTGAATCGAGTAGAGCGCGGGGTAGAGCACGAGCAGCAGGATCAGGAGGATCAGCGGCAGCGTCAGGAAGAACGCGACCGTCGACTTCCGCCCGAGCGTGTTGCGCAGGCTCGATCCCTTTCGCGCGCCCGTTGCCCGGGCGACGCGACCTTGTTCGACGACGACATCGGCCATATCGGTTCCTTGGGTCAGCTTTCTTGCAAACTGTCCAACCGCCAAGCCGCCAGAAGAGGCTGCTTCGCGGTCATGCGGATTGGTGCAGGAAATGCGGGCGGCCCACGCACATGGCGTGGACCGCCCCGTCATTCCCGGCCTAACTCCGCATGAAGCCTTCGCACTCGCCTTCGGCCCAGGCGAGGGCCTGATCCATGGTCTCGCCGCGCGCAAAGCGCAGCGCCATCTTGGTCAGCGTCGCCTGGAAGTAGATCTGCTGCGCGATCTTGGGCGGCGCGGGTGACGCCGCGATCGACAGCGTCTGGTGCTTGTAGGGGTCCGGATAGTGGAACAGCGTTCCCTTCGGCGGCCCTTCCTCCTGCCAGGTCTTGAACTTGGTCATGTTCGCATAGGCCGGCAGGTCATAGCCGCCGCTCACCGCGACGAACTTCTCGATCGACGAGGGCGAGGACATGTGAACCAGCAGGCTCTTGGCCGCCTCCTTGTTCTTGCCGAAGCTCCATACGCCCCAGAAGTAGGGCAGGTACGGCGCGAACCGTCCCTTCGGGCCGGACGGGAATCCATGCGTCCAGCACTGCTCGGCGACCTGCGGCGCGTCGCGCTTGGCGACGGCCCAGGCGCTCGGCGGATTGAGGATCATCGCGCCGCGGCCGGAGATCAGCCATTTGTTGTTGGAGGCGTCGTCCCAGGACGGCGCATCGGTTGGCAGGAACGCGATCAGCTTCTTGTAGAACTCCATGGCCTGGCGAACCTGGTCGGTCTTCACCGTGATATCGCCCTTGGCATTGACGAGCTCGGCGCCGAACGACTGGAAGATCGCGCCGGCGGTGTCCACGCTGTCGGTGGTCTCGCCGAGCCCGATGCCGAAGGGAACGCCGGCCTTGTGGCAGGCCTCGGCTGCCTTCAGGAAGGTCTCCATGGTCCAGTTGTCCGCCTTGGGCGGACCGCCGGCCGGGTACATCTCCTGCACGTCGATGCCGGCATGCTTCTTCATCAGATCGATGCGGGAGCAGGGCCCCTTGATCTGGCTGCCGGGTGTCGCGGGCACTGCGAGCCATTTTCCGCCCGACTGTCCGAGGTATTTGACGGTGCCGTTGACCTCGCCATTCTGTTTGAGCAGCGGCTCCATGACGTCGTTGAGCGGCTCGAGATTCTCGGAATAGGCCTGCGGCCACCAGCTCGGCATCTGAAGGATGTCGTGACCGGACTTGGCCTGGGCCTCGGCCGCTGCGGTCAGCTCGATCTTCTTGTTGTTGCTGGTGATGTAGTCGATGGAGACTTCGACCTTCTCCTTGGCGGCCCATTCGTTGACGAGATCGGTCGAGGCCTTGTTGGCGCCGGGGACCCAATGGTCCCAGAAGCCGATCGAGAGCTTGCCGGCGGCGTAAGCGCCCCGGACGTAGGGCGCCGTGATCAGCGCCGCGGAGGACATTGCAGTGGCAGCCACAAATTGACGTCGCGTCAGTTTCTTGCGTGACATCTCGTTTCCTCGCCTGGGTGTTGTTGTTGGAGTTTCCTCTGAGAGACTTTTCTTTTTGAGTTCTTGCTTGTTGAGTTCTTGTTGTTGGATTTTCTTATTGGTGCCGTCGGCTGACGTGAACAATCCACGCTGGCCGCAGCAAATTGGTAGCGCGATCAGATCATGATTGATCGCGTCTGTCGAGAAAGCCTAAGGGCTCCTCGTCTAGAACTAAGGGTGTGTCCGGCGCCGTCTTGATTGCACGTCGGGATCATGCGTCGCGCGTCAACGCAGCCGTTCATTTTGCGACGCACACTTCGTGCAAGCGAGCCCTCGAGCGATCCGTGCGCAATTACGCCGCAGTTTCGAATAAGCCTGCATAACCGCTTCGCACGAAAGACTTTTCGGGCGTGGACAGCAATCGGCTGCGTCTGGACCGCGAAGCGGCGGAGACGATAGAGTTGCAATTGGCGGGCGTTCTCGCCGGCAGGCCAGTCAGATCGACGATGGAGACGAGAATGATCAACCCGGCGCCGCCAGCGCGGCTTCACTTGCGACAATGGTTTGCGCTGGGGTCCGTGCTCGCGCTGCTGCTCGGCAACGCCGCGGCGGCGAATGCTCAAGGTTTGGTCAAAGGCGTGCAGGACGGTGCGGCGGCCGGGAACAAGGCGGCCGGTCCGGTCGGGGGCGTGCTCGGCGGCGCAATCGGCGGTGTGGTCGGCGTCTTCACCGGGGTGCTCGGCGTCGGCAACAATAACGGCAATCAGGCGCCAGCTGCCAAGGATACTGCGAAGGACACCGGCAAGGACGCCAAGCAGCAGGGCGCGGGCAAGGACAAGGAAGCCAAGAGCGGCAAAGCGGGCAAGGGCGCCAAGGCGAGCAAGGAGGCAAAGAACACCCCGCAGGGCAAGGACAACAAGGATGTCACGGTCCTCACCCAGCCCGGCGCGCCGCAGCAGACCGCCGAACAGATCGTCGCCAACAGCGATGCCTATATCGAGCGGATCAAGACCCAGCTGAACCTCACGCCCGACCAGGAGAAGCATTGGTACGGCTTTTCGAGCGCAATGCACTACCTCGGGCATAATGGCGCGGAGCGGCTCAACTTGCGGGTTGCGCGCGCCAAGCGGGATCCCCCCGACGACATCATCGAGCAGATGCGTAACGAGTCGCAGTTCCTGATCGACCGGGCCGCCGACCAGCGCAATGTCGCGGACGCCGCCGAGCCGCTCTTTTCGAGCCTCGACGACAAGCAGAAGCAGGTCTTCATTCAGGAGATGGTGCGCCTCAGCCACGAGCGCGGATTGGATTGATCAAGTTGAATTGGATCGGGCGCGTGTGAATTAACGCCGCCCGCCACGAATTCGTGAATCCTCTCCACAATTGATGTATGGTTAGCTTTGCAAGCTGACTGCGGGGTTGATATGGCGGACGGACTCTCCGTTTTCCTGGTCGAAGACGAGGCGTTGATCCGGATGATGATCGCCGACATGGTGGTGGAGCTCGGCCACCACGTCGTCGCGGAAGCGGACAATGTCCGGGACGCCAGCGCCTTCGCCATGACCGCGCAATACGATCTGGCGATCCTCGACATCAATCTCATGGGCGTTTACGTCGATCCCGTCGCGGATCTGATCGAACGTCGCGGAAAGCCGTTTCTGTTCGCTACGGGCTACGGTCCGGAATTGCTGCCGTCCTTGCTCCGGCGCAGGCCGATCTTGCGCAAGCCGATCGCAATGGATCAGCTCAAGGCGATGATCGATTCGATGTTTCCGGGAGCTCCCGTCAAAGCCCCGCACTGAGTGACGGTGACGATGCCGCAAACGAAATGGCCGCCCGTTGGGGCGGCCATTTGGCTACGGAATTTGTTGCGGTCTCAGATCAGGCCGGCGCTGAGGTCGACGCCAAGCGCCATCAGGCCGAACGAGGCCACCAGGCCCGTGCAGCAGAACAGCAAAATGGTCTTGAAGGACGAATCGGCGAAACGCGTTTCGACGACGGCCGGCATCGCGGCGATCGAAATCATGCTCATGTTCATTGCCCCCGTTGTTTGACCCTGAATTGCATCAGGCGGGGGAACTCTTAGAGCAAAAAGTTTGACGTCAGATTGCGGAAAATCGTTAATGAAGTCGCAATCACGTCCCGCAGTCGCGCGATGTTCGCCGGATTGCAAGCCTCAGTTGCGGCCGTTCTTCAGCACCGTGGCGATGGTGTGGGCCGTCATGGCCGCACGGTCCGACGCGCGCTGGGCGGCCAGCCGGTCCCGCGCCTTTTCCTCGATCAAGAGGTCGATCAGGGCCAGCCGCTTGTCTTCATTGTCCGCCTCGCTCAGCAGGCGGTGATAGCGGTGATAGTCGAAACCCAGATCCTGCTTACGCATGTTACGCCCCCGCAACTACGCCACATACACACTTGATTGTTTCTGATCGGGAACAGGCAGGCAAGCATGTTCGTGCGTGGAACCGCACATGCGCTGAATCATCTGTGAATATTGGAACCCGCGCGCCGAGGGCCTTTCGTGCCTCAATCCAGATTGTGATCGGCAAACATCTTCAGACCGACGAAGCTCGCATCGGGCTTGGTCACGAGCCGGGTTGGAATGTTACGCAAATAGTCCTGGAACCGGCCTTTGGCTTCGAAGCGCGACCGAAACGCAGAGGCCATCAGGTACTCGGGAAAGCGCGGCACGATTCCGCCGGCGATATACACACCGCCGCGGGCGCCGAACGTCACCGCGAGATTGCCGGCGACGGAACCAAGGATGGCGCAAAACATCTCCAGCGTCGCGCGGCTGACGGGACAACTGTTCTCCAGGGCGGCCTTGGTGATGCCGGCGGCATCGCGTTGCGGCACCTGGGCGCCGTCAACCTCCGCCAGGGCTTCGTAGAGATTCTGCAGCCCGGAACCCGAAAGCGCGCCGCGCTCGATGGAGACGTGGCCGAGGCGCCGGCGCAAGCACGCGATCACACGTTCCTCCCGCTCGTTCTCCGCCGGCAGCGTCGCGTGTCCGGCTTCGGTGACGACGGCGAGGCGCGCACCATGGCGCTCGACCAGGCAGGAGACGCCAAAGCCTGTTCCGGGTCCAACCACCAGCAGCGGCTCTCCGGGCAGGCCGTCTCCTCCGCCAAGCGGGGTCAGATCGGCAGGCTGCAAGGCGGGCAGGGACCAGGCGACCACTTCGAAATCGTTGAGCACATGGACGCTGTCGAAGCCGAGAGCCGGTTGCAGCTCGTTACCGTCGATGACCCAGGGACTGTTGGTCATGACGCAGCGGTTGTTGGTGACGGGACCCGCGACGGCCAACACGGCTCTGTAAGGCTGTTCGCCGCCGGACCGGCGCGCCAGGACGTCCGCGATGGCTTCCCGGACGGTGGGGAAGTCGGCGACCTTCACATAATCGATCGGTCCGATCTGATCGAAACCGCCCCGGCCCGATTCGCTCCGGCTCAGCGCGAAGCGCGCATTGGTACCGCCGATATCGGCGAGAAGAATCTGTCCTGTCTTGCCGATATTCATGACTTCGTGGCTGCCACCGCCATTCGGCCGCGCCAACCCTGTCCTCCACGCCTTTGACCCGACCCGCCTGTCGCGGACGGTTGCGAGAATCCGCCCTCGGGTGCGCCTAGTCAACACGGACGAGGCCGATCCGTTGCATCCCGGCAATGGTCAGGTGACCAATTCGCGCGGGCCTCGCAAGGTGCTGCCGGTTGCGAAGCAGCGCGGGAAGGCCGACACTAAGCGGACGGGCCTGGCTCCGGCGGGCAAGACATATCGAACGAGATGGGCGATGAAGATTTCCGACCGCGACGTGCTGCTGGCGATCGACGTGCAGAACGACTTCTGCTCCGGCGGAGCGCTCGCCGTTCCCAGCGGCGAGAAGGTCGTCCCGGCGATCAACCGCATCGCCCAAAGATTCGGCAATATCGTGCTGACCCAGGATTGGCATCCGCGCGACCACGTCTCGTTCGCGCCGAACCATGCGGGCAAGCAGCCGTTCCAGACCATTGAGCTCGATTACGGCACCCAGGTGCTGTGGCCGATGCATTGCGTGCAGGGCACCTCGGGCGCCGAATTCCATCGCGATCTCGACATCGTCAGGGCGAGCCTCGTGGTGCGCAAGGGTTTTCGCCGCGGCATTGATTCCTATTCGGCGTTATTCGAGAACGACAAGAAGACGCCGACAGGCCTGCTCGGCTATTTGCGCGAACGCGAGCTGAAGACCGTCTTCGTCGCCGGGCTTGCACTCGATTTCTGCGTCCGCTTCTCGGCAGAGGATGCCCGCGCGGCGGGATTCGATGTCGTCGTCATCGAGGACGCCTGCCGCGGCATCGATCTCGACGGTTCGGTGGCGTCGACGCATCAGAGCTTTCGACAGCGCGGTATTTCGGTGGTCGGCCTGGAGGCGTTCCTCTAGGGGGCGCGAGATAGTCATGGCAGAGAAGGCCGGCAAAGACAGAGGCACACAGGACGCCATCCCCGACGATCCGCTGCTGTGGCCATTTGCGGCGGCCCGTCTCGCCATGGATTCCTGCTTGTGGTGGCTGGAGCGCGGCCCGGCGGAGCAGGAAGAAAGCAGTCTGCCCTGGACGACGCCGAACAACGTCGCGCTCGAGCTTGTGACCATGCGGCTGCGCGATTGCTCACGGGGGCGGTCCGGCCAGGCTGCGCTGGTCTGCGCGCCCTATGCGCTGCATCGAGCCCTGATCGCCGATTTCGCGCCCGGCCACAGCGTGGTGGGGTCGCTGCAAGACGGCGGCGTTGACCGGGTCTATCTCACCGATTGGCGGTCAGCCACATCCGACATGCGCTACCTCTCGATCGACAGCTATCTCGGCGATCTCAACGTCGCCGTCGACGAGATCGGCGCGCCTGTCGATCTCGTGGGGCTGTGCCAGGGCGGCTGGCTGTCGCTGCTCTATGCCGCGCGCTTTCCCGCCAAGGTCCGGCGGCTGGTGCTGGTCGGCGCGCCTGTGGACCTGTCGATCGATTCTTCATTGTCCCGTCTCACCCACAACGCGCCCGAGATGGTCTACGACCAACTCGTCGCGCGCGGCGGCGGCAATGTCCGCGGCGAGGAAATGCTCCGCCTGTGGTCCAAGGCGCCGAGCCGCGACGATATCGTCCAGGCTCTGCAGAAAGACCTGTCGGACGAAGAAGGCACTGCGCTGCTCACGCGCTTCGACCGCTGGAATGCCGAGACGCTCGATCTGCCGGGTAAATATTATCTCGAGATCGTCAATCGAATCTTCCGGAAGAACCAGATCGCCGGCGGCGGTTTCACAGCTCTCGGCCGCACGGTCGACCTGAAGGACGTCAAGGCGCCGGTCTTCCTGCTCGCCGGGCTCGATGACGACGTTGTGCCGGCCGCGCAGGCGCTCGCTACCGCAGGTCTCCTCGGCACACCGCTGGCCTTCATTGCGGCGGCTTCCGAGCCGAGCAATCACCTCGGCCTGTTCATGGGCGCGCGCACCCACGCGCATGCCTGGCCGCGGATCGCCGAATGGCTGCGCGGCGATCTCTCCGGCGTGCTGGCCCGCAGCGCCTGAGCCCGTCGGGCGCTGGCTGGCAGCCCTGCAAATCCGTTATGCATGACGTCGGATGGCCTGCACGGGACCTGGTCGATGGGCTACATAGGGTCTGAGGCTGACGGCTTCGGCAGCGAAGAGATTTTGGGGTACTGCGCTCGATGACTTTCCACTCGATCTACGCCCACGGATTTGCGCGGGTGGCGGCCTGTGTCACCACCTCCCATGTCGCCGATCCCACGGCCAACGCCAAGGCCGTGCTGGCGGCGGCCAATGCCTGCCACGAGCAATCGGTGGCGGTCGCGGTGTTTCCCGAGCTGTGCCTGTCCGGCTATGCGATCGAGGACCTGGTCAAGCAGGATCCGCTGCTCGATGCGGTCGAGCGCGGCCTCGTGGGCATCGTCGAGGGCTCCGCAGGACTGATGCCGGTCCTGATCGTCGGCGCGCCGCTGCGCTTTGGCCATCGCATCTACAATTGCGCCGTTGTCATTCATTGCGGCAACGTTCTCGGCGTGGTGCCGAAGAGCTATCTGCCGACCTACCGCGAGTTCTACGAGGGGCGGCATTTCGCCTCCGGCGCCGGCATCGCCGGGGAGACGATCGCGTTCGGAGGACTGCATGCTCCGTTCGGCATTGACCTTCTATTTTCGGCGGAGGATGTCCCAGGCCTCACCATTGGCGTCGAAATCTGCGAGGACATGTGGATTCCGGTGACGCCATCAGCGGAATTGGCGCTCGCCGGTGCGAGCGTGCTGATCAATCTCTCGGGCAGCCCGATCACGATCGGCCGGGCTCGCTCGCGCGCGCTGCTGTGCCAGTCGACATCGGCGCGTTGCCTCGCGGCTTACGTCTACTCGGCTGCTGGGGCAGGGGAATCGACCACCGATCTTGCCTGGGACGGCCAGACCTCGATCTACGAGAACGGCGTGCTGCTCGCGGAGGGCGAGCGGTTCCGGCAGGGCGGCCAGATCACAACTGCCGACATCGATCTCGACCTGCTCAGGCAGGAGCGTGCGCTGATGGGCACGTTCGACGACAATCGCCGCCAGCGCGAGGCGTTCTACCGCAAGGTGACATTCGCCCTGAAGCCGCCATCCGCCGATATCGGCTTCCTGCGCAAGATCGAACGCTTTCCGTTCGTGCCGAGCGACGAAAGCCTGCTGGAGCAGGATTGCTACGAGGCCTACAACATCCAGGTCGCCGGCCTCGTCCAGCGCATGCGCGCCACGGGCACCAAGCGCGTGGTGATCGGCGTCTCGGGCGGGCTCGATTCCACCCACGCCTTGATCGTCGCCGCCAAGGCTGTCGATCTGCTCGGCCTGCCGCGGGAGAACATCCTGGCCTACACCATGCCGGGCTTTGCCACCGGAAGCGAGAGCAAGACCCACGCGCTTGCGCTGATGAAGTCCTTGCACACGAGCTGGCAGGAGCTCGACATCCGCACCACCGCGACGCAGATGCTGAAGGACATCGGCCACCCCTTCGGCCAGGGCGAGAAGGTCTACGACGTCACCTTCGAGAACGTGCAGGCCGGCCTGCGCACGGATTATCTGTTCCGGCTCGCCAACCATCACGGCGGCATCGTGATCGGAACCGGCGATCTCTCCGAGCTTGCGCTCGGCTGGTGCACCTATGGCGTCGGCGACCAGATGGCGCATTACAACGTCAATGCCGGCGTGCCGAAGACGCTGATCCAGCATCTGATCCGCTGGGTGATCTCGTCGAAGCAGTTCAGCGACGACGTCAACCGCACGCTCGGATCGATCCTGGTTGCCGAGATCTCGCCCGAGCTGGTGCCGGTGGAGCCCGGCCAGAAGCCGCAGAGCACGGAAGCGTCGGTCGGGCCGTACGAGCTGCAGGATTTCAACCTGTTCTACACGTTGCGCTTCGGCATGCGCCCGTCCAAGATCGCCTTCATGGCGCAACACGCCTGGAAGGACGTGGCCAAGGGCGAATGGCCGCCGGCCTTTCCGGGCGACCGGCGCAGGGCCTATGATCTTCCCGAGATCCGACGCTGGCTCGAAGTGTTCCTGCGCCGCTTCTTCGCCTTCAGCCAGTTCAAGCGTTCGGCCATGCCGAACGGCCCGAAGGTCTCGGCGGGTGGCTCGCTGTCGCCGCGCGGCGACTGGCGCGCACCGTCGGATTCGAGCGCGGCGGCGTGGCTCGAGGATCTCGAACGCAACGTGCCGAACTGATCGGGGCGGACCGACATGGGAAGGTGATCGGATGTCGGCGGGGGATGGGGCAGAGACGGGTGAGGAGGCCAGGGTCATCAACGGCCTCTACATTTTCGACATCGAAATGCGCGACGGCAAGCGCGGACAGGCGAGAGGCGTGGTCGTGCTCAGCGATGGCCGCATCATGGGCGGCGACAGCTTCTTTTACTACACCGGCAGCTACACCTTCCGGAACGGCAAGTGGCGCGGCGACATGATCGTCAATCAGCATACCGAAGCCGTCGGCAGAACCCTCGCATTCGGCGGCCGGGAGGTCACTTGCGGTTTCTCGGGCGACTACTCCGCCGGTGGCGCCGAGGTCGAAGGCATGGCGCTGGTCGGCAAGACCAGCGTGACATTCACGGCCCGCCTCACACTCAAGGACGCGACGTGAGCCGCGCGTGACCGACCCTCGTTCCCGTCTGGAACATTCCCACCGACAGAACGTTCGCGTCCGTTGTTGCGAATTGTCGAGGAGAGGGATCATGCGTCAACACTTGATGTTATCGACTGCGGCCGTCGGGCTTATGCTCGCGTCCGGCATTGCCTATGCCCAGGCGCCCGGTGAGCGCAGAGACGAGCCCAGACGGACCGAGGAACCCGCCAAGGGCGCTGGGCCGCAACGTGGCGGCGCCCAAGAGCGCGTTCAAGAACGCGTGCAGGATCGCGTACAGGGCGCCCAGGAGCGAGTGCAGGGCGCGGGCCGCGAAGAGAAGGGCGGCGGCCCTGCCAGGCAGGATGCGAATGACGACAAGCGTCAGCCCGCCAATTCCGCCGAGCGCAGTCAACCGAAGCAGAAAGATCAGGCACAAGAATCCCGCGAGCCTTCGCGCGATCGCAACCGTGAAGCCGAGAGCGCGAAACCGGGACGCGACGGCAAGAGCAGCGCCGAGACGAAGCAGGACAAGTCAGCGCCGCAGAAATCAACGGCCGAGTCCGAGAAATCCAAGACCGGGCCCGCTGCCCAGCAGAACCAGCCGCCGCGCAATGCCGCCGAGCAACAGCCGGCGCAGCAGAACAACCGGCCAGCAACGGCGACGGACACGAACCGTACGGCCCCGACCAACAATGCGCAGACCGCGCCGTCCGGTACCCAGACCAATACGCAGGTCAATCAGCAGGCCCAGGTGACGTCCGAGAAGCAGGTGCGGATCTCCGAAACGGTGAGCCGCGCCCGCCTGGCGCAGCCGGAGCGCAACCTCAACATCTCGATCCGGATCGGCGAGACGATTCCGCCACGCGTTCGTCTCTACCGGGTTCCGCCGGAGATCGTTTCGATCGAGCCGGAATACCGGGACTACGAGTATTTCGCCACGGATGACGAGGTCGTCATCGTGGAGCCGCGCACGCATCGCATCGTCAGCCAGGTGCCGCGCGATCCGGCGCGAGCCCGCGCCCAGATGGGTGGCAGCGCTTCACCGAGCATGGCGGCGGCCGGGGCGAGCCCAGTGAACTGCCAGATCATGCGGCGTGACGCGTCGGGCAACGTCGCTCAGGCCGAGCCCACCACGGTCGGCTCGACCGCGCGCGGCGACACAATGAGCGTGATCGTCCAGATGCCCGGCGGCGGCTCGTCCGCGCCGATCGCGCTCGGCGCTCCCGCGGGCAACATCGTGGTCGCCACGCAAGGGCAGGGCGACTGCACGGTGACGCTCGAGCCGCAGACACGCTAACCGAAAAACCCCGCAGAAACGACAACGCGCCGCCCGGATGCCCCATCCGGACGGCGCGTTGCTGCGTTCGATTAGAAAGTTTCGAGGTCCGGAGTGCCTAGGAGTCCGGACCTCGTCACCTTGCCCCAGCCTTCAATCCCCCGCCCCATGTGGTCCCCCAACCCCATGTAGCGCGATCAGAGGGTGATGCCCGTGGAAGTGGCCGCCGATCGATGTCCCGCGATGTACGCGAACTATGGTTAGGATTCCATTCCGGATCACTACGGACAACGATACCGCTTGCCATGTGTTCGTTCGGCATCGGCACAGCGGTCGCTGATGCCTGAATCGGGAGCGGGCCGGGAGGATGTCCACATCTGCTCGCGCCCCGGAACCTCGATTTCACCGGCCTGTCATTGAACTGGTCTAGCGCTGCTCCCGTCATCGCTGACAGCCAAGGAGCAAGCCATGTCGAAGCCGGTGCTGGGCGCCGCATTGTCCATCAAATCGATCCCCGCGCATCGCGACTGGCTTCTCGACAGGCAGCGCGATCTCGAGATCCAGGATTTCTTCCGCGCGGACCTGCTCGATAGCGATTGGCGCAGCACGGCCGGCGAGATCAAGCAGATGCTGTCAGGCCATACCGGCCGGCTCGGCATCCACGGCCCGTTCTGGGGTTTCAAGATCGACAGCCACGATCCCATGATCCGCCAGGCCGTGACCAAGCGCCTGCTGCAGGGCCTGGAGGCCGCCGAGTTCCTTGGCGCGACGCAGATGGTGATCCATTCGCCGTTCACGACCTGGGACCACAACAATCTCGATCTCTACCCTGACAACCGCGCCAACATCGTCGAACGCGTCAAGGCGACACTGGCCGAGGTGATCGCGCGTGCCGAAAACATCGGCTGCGAAATCGTCATCGAGAACATCGAGGACAAGGACCCGCGCGATCGCGTTCGTCTCGCCAAGGCGCTGGAAAGCGGCAAGGTCCGCGTCTCGCTCGACACGGGCCATGCCAACTACGCCCACATCTCCACCGGCGCGCCGCCGGTCGATTATTGCGTCGAAGCCGCCGGCGACATGCTCACGCATGTGCACCTGCAGGACACCGACGGCTTTGCCGACCGGCACTGGGCGCCGGGCGAGGGCAACATTCCCTGGGTCGCATTGTTCCGCGCGCTGGGACGGCTGAATTCCAATCCGCGGCTGATCCTCGAGCTCCGCAATCACGACGACGTCCGCAAGGGCGCAGCCCATCTCGCCGCGCTCGGTCTCGCCGAATAACCGCATCATCTGGGGCTATCGTTATGAGCAAATTCACCCGTCGCACCATCCTGAAATCCGGCGGGGCCGCCGCGAGCACGCTGCTGCTGCCGCGCTTTGCCATCGCGCAAGGCGACAATCGTCCGTCGGTGACGATCGCCGTGCAGAAGGTCACCAACGCGAACGTGCTCGACGTGCTGCGCGAGCAGTCCAATGTCGGCGAGCGCGTGTTCTTCTCCTCGATCTGGGAAGGCCTGATCTCCAAGAACTGGCGCGGCAATCTGGAAGCCGTGCCCGGCCTTGCCACCGAATGGCGCCGCATCGACGACCAAACCGTCGAGGTGAAGCTGCGCCAGGGCGTCAAATTCCACAACGGTGATGAGCTTACTGCGGAAGACGTCGTCTTCACCTTCAGCCGCGAGCGCATGTTCGGCGAGACCGAGGCCAAGAGCCGCTCCACCATCCAGGCCTTCGAGAAGATCCCGACGCCGCGGCCCGGCAAGGAGCTGCCGCCTGACGTGCCCGCCGTCGCGCGCCGCATCTGGCCGGATCTCGTGCGCGTCGATGCCGTCGACAAGTACACCGTGCGCTTCTACAACGCGACGCCCGACGTCACGATCGAAGGCCGGCTGTCGCGCTACGGCTCCGACATCATGAACCGCCGCGCCTGGGACGAGTCCGCGAGCTATCTCGACTGGGCGCGCAAGCCGGTCACGACCGGCCCCTACAAGGTCGTCGA
This sequence comes from Bradyrhizobium sp. AT1, assembly GCF_001590795.1. GTDB lineage: Bacteria > Pseudomonadota > Alphaproteobacteria > Rhizobiales > Xanthobacteraceae > Bradyrhizobium. Next base: position 798,165 of record NZ_JXDL01000001.1, on the reverse strand, counting down.
GCTCAAGCCCGACGTGTCGCTGACCCTAGAGGCCCACGACGAATATTGGGGCGGCCGTCCGCCGCTCAAGCGCATCCGCTTTCTCGAAGTGCCTGAAGTCGCGAGCCGCATTAACGGCCTGTTGTCAGGCGAATACCAGTTCGCCTGCGACATCCCGCCGGACCAGATCGCCGGCATCGAGAAGAATGCCGCGTTCGAAGTGCAGGGCGGCACCATCCTCAATCACCGCCTGACCGTGTTCGACAAGAACCACGCCGTACTCGCCAACCCGCTGGTGCGCCGCGCCTTCACCCACGCGATCGACCGCCAGGCGATCGTGGACAGCCTGTGGGCCGGCCGCACCCGCGTGCCGAAGGGTCTGCAGTGGGAGTTCTACGGCGACATGTTCAACGCCGACTGGAGCGTGCCGGCCTACGATCCCAAGCTGGCGCAGGAACTGCTCAAGCAGGCCAATTACAAGGGCGATCCGATCCCGTACCGTCTGCTCAACAACTACTACACCAACCAGGTCGCGACCGCGCAGGTGCTGGTCGAGATGTGGAAGTCGGTCGGCCTCAACGTGCAGATCGAGACCAAGGAGAACTGGTCGCAGATCATGGAGCGTGCGCCGACCCGCGCCGTGCGCGACTGGTCGAACTCGGCGGCCTTCAACGATCCGGTCTCCTCGCTGGTCGCCCAGCACGGGCCGAACGGCCAGCAGCAGCAGATCGGCGAGTGGACCAACGCCGAGCTGAACAAGCTCTCGGAGTTCCTGGAGACATCGACCGACCGGCCTGCGCGCAAGAAGGCGTTCCGCCGCATGCTGGAGATCGCCGAGCGCGAGGACCCCGCCTACACGGTGCTGCACCAGAACGCGACCTTCACCGCCAAGCCGAAATCGATCAAGTGGAAGGCCTCGCCCGCCTTCGCGATGGATTTCCGCGCCGGCAATTTCGAGGCGTGAGCGTGGCTGCACTGGTCAACATCCAGGATTTGCGCGTCGCCTTCAGCGGCGTGCCGGTCCTGCGCGGCGTCGATCTCGCGCTGCAGAAGGGCGAGGCCGTCGGTCTCGTCGGCGAGTCCGGCTCCGGCAAGTCGGTGACGTGGCTTTCCGCGCTCGGGCTGTTGCCGCGGCAAGCGACGGTCACCGGTTCGGTGCGGCTCGACGGGCGCGAGCTGCTCGGCGCGCCCGCGTCCGAGCTCGACCAGGTCAGGGGCGGGCGCATCGCCATGATCTTCCAGGATCCGGCGAGCGCGCTCAACCCGGTGCTGACCATCCGCAAGCAGCTCTGCGAAGCGCTGGCGCTGCATCGGGATCTCCAGGGCAACGCCGTGAAGGCGGAAGCACGACGACTGCTCGATCTCGTCGGCATCCCCGACGCCGGCCGGCGGCTGGAGGCCTATCCGCACGAATTCTCCGGCGGCCAGGTCCAGCGCATCATGATTGCGATGGCGCTGGCCGGAAATCCTGACGTTCTGATCGCGGACGAACCCACCACCGCGCTCGACGCCACCATCCAGGCCCAGATTTTGGAGCTGCTGTCGTCGATCCGACGCGAGTTCGCCATGGCGATGGTGCTGATCAGCCACGATCTCGGCGTCGTCGCGGAAAACTGCGACCGCGTCGCCGTGATGTATGCCGGCCGCATCGTCGAGCAGGCACCCGCCAACCAGCTGTTCGCCGATCCCGTGCATCCCTATGCGCAAGGGTTGATCGGCGCGCTGCCGCCGCTCGATGGGCCGCGGCGCCGCCTGACGGCCATTCCCGGCACCGTGCCCGATCCCGCGAAGATGCCTGACGGCTGCGCCTTCGCGCCCCGTTGCGCGATGGCGGCCGAGGCGTGCAATCTGGCAGCCCCGCCGCTGGCGCCCATCGCGAATGACCGCGTGGTCGCTTGCATCCGCGCCGAGGCCTCCCGCCGCGCGCTGCTCGGGATCGCCGCCGAATGAGCCCGCCGCTCGTCGAGGTGTCCGCGATCTCGCGCAGCTATTCGATGCGTTCCGGCATGTTCGGCCGAGCCACGGCCGTGCATGCCGTCGATGGGGTCTCACTGACCATTCCAAAGGGCGAAACGCTGGGCCTCGTCGGCGAGTCCGGCTCGGGCAAATCCACCACCGGTCGCATCGTGCTCGGCCTCGAGCCGCCCGATCGCGGCGAGGTGAGGTTCGACGGCAAGCCGATGGCTGCGCCGGGCACGCCGGCATGGCGGGCGCAGCGCGCGCGCATGCAAATGATCTTTCAGGACCCGCTCGGCGCGCTGGACCGGCGTTTGCCGGTCGCAACGCAGATCCGCGAGCCCCTCGACATTCACGGCATCGGCACGCCCGCGATGCGCGACGAGCGCGTCCGCGAATTGCTGCGCGCGGTCGAGCTGACGCCCGCGCATGGCGCGCGCTATCCCGGAGCGCTCTCCGGCGGCCAGCGCCAGCGCATCGTGCTGGCGCGGGCGCTGGCGACAAACCCGGATTTCCTCGTCTGCGACGAGCCGGTCAGCGCGCTCGACGTCTCGATCCAGGCGCAGGTGGTGAACCTGCTTTGCGATCTCCAGGCCCAGCTGTCGCTGACGCTGCTCTTCATCAGCCACGATCTGCGCGTCGTCAGGCAGATCAGCAATATCGTCGCCGTGATGTATCTCGGCCGCATCGTCGAGATCGGCAGCGCCGACGATCTGTTTGCGCGGCCCGAGCATCCCTACACGCAGGCGCTGGTCTCGGCGTCGCCCGCGCCGGGCCGCCGCAGCGCAGGCCGCATCGTGCTGGCGGGCGATCCGCCAAATCCGGCCGCGCGCCCACAAGGCTGTGCTTTCCATCCGCGCTGCCCGCGCGCCATCGCGCGCTGTGCGAGCGAGGTGCCGGCGCTGTCGACCCTCAGTGGCGACAGGCAGGTCGCCTGCCATCTCGTCACCGGCGCCCAAGCGCGGGACGCGGCGTGATGGGACGCTATCTCGCCATTCGCTTCGGTCGCGCCGCGCTCACGATCGTGCTGGTCGTCACCTTCGCCTTCGTCGTGCTTCGCCTCTCCGGCGATCCCGCGCTGATGATTTTGGGACCCGAGGCGCCGCCCGAGGTGCTCGCGGCGTTCCGCAAGGCCTGGGGCCTCGATGATCCCATCTGGTTTCAGTATCTCGATTATTTCGGCGCCATCGCCAAAGGCGAGCTCGGCCGCTCCATGCGCGACGGGCGGCCCGCGATCGAGCTGGTGCTGGAGCGCATTCCGGCGACGCTGGCGCTGACCTTGCCGGCGTTCTTCTTCAAGGTCGCGCTCGGCGTTCCCGCCGGCATCTATGCCGCGCTGCATCGTGGCTCCGCCATCGACCGCGCCGTGATGATGACGGCAGTCGCCGGCTTCACCGTGCCGAGCTTCGTGCTGGCGCTGATCCTGGTCCTCGTCTTCGCCGTGCAGCTCGGCTGGCTGCCCTCGGGCGGACAGGACAGCTGGCGCCATGCGATCCTTCCCATTGCCACGCTGAGCCTCGGCGGGGCCGCCGTGCTGGCGCGCTTCACCCGCAGCGCGATGCTGGAGGTGCTGGGCCAGCCCTATATCCGCACCGCCTCCGCCAAGGGCGTGCCGTGGCGCAAGGTGGTGACGTCGCACGCGCTGCCGAACGCGGCGATCCCGACCGTCACCATCCTCGGCTTCATGGTGGGCACGCTGATCGCCGGCGCGGTCGTGGTCGAGAGCGTGTTTTCCTGGCCGGGAGTAGGGCGCCTGCTCGTCGTCGCCGTCGCCAACCGCGACCTCGCCGTCGTGCAGTGCATCCTCCTGCTGGTCGCCATGACCATGGTCACGTCGAACCTGGTCGTCGATTTCCTCTACGGCTTCCTTGATCCCAGGCTGCGCGCCAAAGGAGCGCACGCATGACCGACGCGACGCTGAAGGACACGGCTGGTCGCCGCATCAGCCTGCCGGCGATCCCGCTCTCGGTCGCGCTGGCGATCGGCTGGATCGTCGCCATGCTGGTGATCGCGGCCTTTGCCGAGAAGATCGCGCCCTACGGCTATACCCAGCTCGATCTGCGCAACCGGCTGGCCGCACCCGGCAATGTCGCGCACTGGCTCGGTACCGACGAACTCGGCCGCGACGTGCTGTCGCGGCTGCTGGTCTCGATCCGCATCTCGCTGCTGATCGCCTTCGGCGCGACCGCGATCTCGGCCGTCGTCGGCACCACGCTCGGCTTCCTCGCCGCGCATTTCCGCGGCGTCGTCGAGCAGTTCGTGCTGATGCTGACCGATTTCCAGGCCAGCATGCCGTTCCTGATCATGGCGCTGGCCGTGCTCGCCTTCTTCGGCAATTCGCTGCCGCTCCTGATCGGGTTGATGGGCCTGTTCGGCTGGGAGCGCTATGCCCGCATCGCGCGCGGCCTCGCCATCTCCGCCAATGCGCAAGGCTATGCCGCAGCTGTCCGCCAGTTAGGGGCGACGCCGCCGCGGATTTACCTCCGGCACATCCTGCCCAACATCGCCTCGACCCTGATCGTCTCGACCACACTGGTCTTTCCCGAGGTGATCCTGATGGAATCGGGCCTGTCCTTCCTCGGCCTCGGCGTGCAGCCGCCGATGACCAGCCTCGGCAACATGGTCGGCTACGGCCGCGAATACCTGACCCGGGCGCCCTGGATCATGCTGGCGCCGGCGGCCACGATCGTGGTCACAACGCTCGCGGTTTCCGTGATCGGCGACTGGCTGCGCGACCGGCTGGATCCGACCTTGCAGTAGGTCTCGTGTCCCGGACGCGCGAAGCGCGAGCCGGGACCCAGGACGCCCCCGCACCCGCTGCCGCATGGGCCCCGGCTCTGCAGCGCACCATCGCCAGGACGACGCTGCGCTGCGTCCGGGGCACGAGACAGCCCGCGCCGGGAGCAGGGGAGCCCTGTCCGCCCCAAGTTCCCGTTGCGCGCGTTCCCCGGCTGCGCTATCCGGCCACAAAGGCCTGAGGCGGCACCAGATTTTCCCGCTCTGCGCCGCAAACCCGAGGACGGAAACCGCCATGCCAGCCTATCGCTCCCGCACCACCACCCACGGCCGCAACATGGCGGGTGCCCGCGGCCTTTGGCGCGCGACCGGCATGAAGGACGGTGATTTCGGCAAGCCGATCATCGCGGTCGTCAATTCCTTCACCCAGTTCGTGCCCGGCCACGTCCATCTCAAGGACCTCGGCCAGCTCGTGGCCCGCGAGATCGAGCAGGCCGGCGGCGTCGCCAAGGAGTTCAACACCATCGCGGTCGATGACGGTATCGCCATGGGCCATGACGGCATGCTCTACAGCCTGCCGTCGCGCGAGCTGATCGCCGACAGCGTTGAGTACATGGTCAACGCGCATTGCGCCGACGGCATGGTCTGCATCTCCAATTGCGACAAGATCACGCCCGGCATGCTGATGGCCGCGCTGCGCCTCAACATTCCCGTCGTGTTCGTCTCCGGCGGCCCGATGGAGGCCGGCAAGGTCAAGCTCGACGGCAAGACCAAGGCGGTCGACCTCATCGACGCCATGGTGGCCGCGGCCGATAGCAAGGTCAGCGACGAGGACGTCAAGGTGATCGAGCGTTCGGCGTGCCCGACCTGCGGTTCCTGCTCGGGCATGTTCACCGCCAACTCCATGAACTGCCTCACCGAGGCGCTTGGCCTGGCGCTGCCCGGCAACGGCACTGTCGTGGCGACCCATGCCGACCGCAAGCGCCTGTTCGTCGAGGCCGGCCACACCGTCGTCGATATCGTCCGCCGGTACTACGAGCAGGACGATGCCAGCGTGCTGCCGCGCAACATCGCCAACTTCAAGGCGTTCGAGAACGCGATGACGCTCGACATCGCGATGGGCGGCTCCACCAACACCGTGCTGCATCTGCTCGCCGCCGCCCATGAGGGCGAGGTGAAGTTCACCATGAAGGACATCGACCGGCTGTCGCGCCGCGTGCCCGTGCTGTGCAAGGTCGCGCCCTCCGTCGCCGACGTCCACGTCGAGGACGTGCATCGCGCCGGCGGCATCATGGGCATCCTCGGCGAGCTCGATCGCGCCGGGCTGATCGACACCTCCGTCTCGACCGTGCACGCCCCGACCATGAACGATGCGCTGGAGCGCTGGGACATCAAGCGCAGCAAGAGCGAGTCCGTCCGCACCTTCTTCCGCGCCTCGCCCGGCGGCATCCCGACGCAAGTCGCTTTCAGCCAGGAGCGCCGCTACGACGAGCTCGACGCCGACCGCGAGAAGGGCGTCGTGCGCGATCTCGCGCACGCCTTCAGCAAGGACGGCGGCCTTGCCGTGCTCTACGGCAACCTCGCGCAGGACGGCTGCATCGTGAAGACCGCGGGCGTCGATTCCTCGATCCTGAAGTTCTCCGGCCCCGCGCGCGTGTTCGAAAGCCAGGACGCCGCGGTCGAAGGCATCCTGGGCGGCAAGGTCGTCGCCGGCGAGGTCGTGGTCATCATCTACGAAGGCCCGCGCGGCGGCCCCGGCATGCAGGAGATGCTGTATCCGACCAGCTATTTGAAATCGATGGGCCTCGGTAAGGCCTGCGCGCTCGTCACCGACGGCCGCTTCTCCGGCGGCTCGTCCGGCCTGTCGATCGGCCATCTCTCGCCGGAAGCCGCAGAGGGCGGCAACATCGGTCTGGTGCGCACCGGCGACATCATCGCCATCGATATCCCGAACCGCAGCATCACGCTCGAAGTCTCCGACGAGGAGCTGGCCAAGCGCCGCGCCGCGGAAGAGGCCAAGGGCGATGCCGCCTGGCAGGCGCAGGGGCGCAAGCGCAACGTCTCGACCGCGCTGCAGGCCTACGCCGCGCTCACCACCAGCGCCGCCCGCGGCGCGGTGCGCGAGGTGAAGCGGCGCGGGAAGTAAGCCCTTGTAGCCCGGATGGAGCCAACGGGTCGGCGCGTTAAGCGCCGCGCCGTTGGTGCAATCCGGGGCAAGTGCGAGACCGGACGAGAGACCGGTCCCGGATTGCGCTGCGCTCCATCCGGGCTTCTCATCGGGTCGTCGCGCCAGCATCGATGGTCAACAAGTCCTGAACGGCCGGCGCAAGCCGGCCGTTCGCATTAAGGATGCCCCGATGAACTTCAGCGGCGCTGGATTTTGCGGCGTATAATGCGGCCACCTTCGCAAATCCATTTCGGGCAATCGGGGCACCACATCATGTCGCGTACTCTTGCTGTTGTTTTCTCCACCGCCGTCGCCGCGATCTCCATGACGGGGGCTGCCTCCGCCGGCTGCTACAATTGCTACGCACCGCCGCCATGCCAGACCTGCTACCAGCAGCAATACGTCGCCCCGCAATACCGCACCGTCGATGAGACCGTGATGGTGTCGCCCGGCTCCGTGGTCGCGCATCGCACGCCGGCGCAGTATCGCACCGTGATGGTGCCGCAGACCGTGATGGTCGCGCCGCCCAGCGTGCAGTATCAGCAAATCCCGCCGCAATACGCCACGCGCCAGCGCGTCGAGATGGTCTCGCCGGGGTATTCCTATTACGCACCGGTGCAGATGGGCTGTGCGAGCTGCGGGTACTGAGGACGACGTAACAGAGATCGGTTTCGAACGGCGCTCCTCGCGGGGCGCCGTTTTCTTTTGCGTGCCGAAAACGAGGCCCGGCCATGGAGACCAATCCTGCCCGGGCCTCGCAACCGGCGACGCCCTGGGAGATGTCGCCAGCGTTCGGATTGCCGAGACGTCGGCGCGAGACAGCACCGAGACTGCCGCCAAGCTAGAGGAACAGGCTGACGCTCGCCTGACAGACCGGCGGGCGGATGGGATCGAGGCGAGGGCCCAACTTCGCGTTGCCTTGTGCGGTCGACTGCGTTAAGCGACAGGCGTTCCGGGCTTGGAAGGGTGGCCGAGTGGTTTAAGGCACCGGTCTTGAAAACCGGCGTGCCCGCAAGGGTACCGTGGGTTCGAATCCCACCCCTTCCGCCACCTGCGACGCTGAGGCGGTGCCCAAGGAAGCTCGGCGTTGAAATTCGGCCCCCGTCGACACTGGATCTTTTGTGCCCTAACATCGAGCATATGGGCCAGGTTCTCAAACTTATCAATTGCTTCGACTGCGGACACGCGGTGTCGGTCAACGCTACTGCGTGTCCCGGTTGTGGTTCGAAGCACTTGGCTGGCCCGCCAACGCTTGGTCGTAAGCGGACACCTATCCCCAACGTCGAGGCGCGTAACGACCGCAACATTTTCGTAATTGCCGGGATGCTCGGCGCGATCGGCGCCGTGTATGGGGTGGCCACCAGTTTAGGGCCCTGGACGGCGGCGCTGCTCGGGATCGCCTATGGCGTCGGCGGCGTCTTGATCGGTGTGCCGCTCGCTGGCCTCTTGAACATCACCCGTCGGCTTTGGTCTTAGCCTAAAGCTTTGTCCGGATGCCCTTAACGAGCGCAGCTTGAGCCCGGTCTGTCGCCATAATTTCCTGCCGCAGCGCCTCGGTATCGCTCTGTAATCGCGTAAAGAACTCGGGGAAGTGGTCCATGAACGTGATGACGTCGCGTCCCTGGTTCACTCCGTAGAACAAATCCATCACATCCAGTGCGACGGATGCTGACAGCCAAAGGTCAATCTTCACGAAGTGTGGGTCTTCTGCGTCGAAGAACGGCGCATCGACCATCTCACCGTCCTGGGCAATCCCAAAAACGCTGTCCGTGCTTACGACGTTAGCGTGGGCTTGCTGATTGTTGATCAAACCTTTCTTTGCCTTGATGTTATCTGAAACCGCTTTGCAGTTTTGCTCCAGCCATCGATAACGTCTCACAGTAAGTTTCGGGTCGCTAGTGATGATGTTGTCTTCGTCGACTTCAAAGAAGTGCTCGTTTTCAGGATTTGCAATTGCAAACGCTGCTGCGGCCCCCGCCTCAAGCACCTGCCGAAGGTCCATCATTGCTTGCACCTTGTGCCGCCGGACCACGGACAACAACGCAAGCATGTGATACTTTTTCATCAACGCGAAATAACGCGCGAAGATCATTCGGTCGTGATCGATGCCGATCACGCAGCGGGACAAGAACACCGACGCCGCCCGCGCATTGACATAGTGCTGCCCAAATCGTTTTTCAGCGGCGAGCACCATTTGCAGCTCGCTGTCGGCGATTTCTTCCAATGTCGATTGCGGGAAGTCCATGACGAGGTTGATCTTGAACGATCGAGGAAGTGAACGAGTCCGAAGAGATCCGTTAGAGTGGCGCCCAATGGGTCGGATGCATCAAACCACGATTGGGAACCTCAGCCCATGCCCCGCTTACGTGCTGACCGGTTGTTTCGATCGGTTCACGATTGTTTCCGACGCCTTTTTCCAGCCGCAGCCGCACCATAGTTAAATCTCGTGGCGCCGTGGCGATCGGTTGCCACTCAATTTTCAAACCGGTCATGCAACGTCTCCCAACGCTCCGCGGCCCCGGTCTGACAACCCGAACCACTCGGCGTCCAAGCTGACCGCTTGGTGCTCCAAAAGACCAGCCTTGGCCAAGACGCGATAGCGAGGCACCGCCCGATCGGTCGTGATTCCAGCTTCGCCACGCTCAGCGATATGTTGCAAAACTCGAATGTCTTCTTCGGTCAGATCTATTGTTGCCATCTCGCTCTCTCCCACGCACCAGATTGAAATGGGGATTGACCAAGCGATATCCAAGTCAGACGTGGGGTAGGGCGTGGGTTGAACCGTAGAAAATTGAAATAGCTTTGAAAATTCAATACCCTTCGATTGACACCCCTTCCGCCAACGGATGGCGCTGAAACCTCACGGGCTTTATGCGGGCAGTAGCGTTCACGTCTTGACCCTGGTTCCCTTGCAATCTTAAATGGCATCTGATGAGGACAGTAAGTGCGCAAGGGATGATGCGATGATCAACCGTTTTTTGGCTACGATCGCGTTGATATTACTCGCAGTCTTAGGCGGCATGACCACAACATTTGCTGCGCCGACTTCGGCACGACATGCAGTGACCGCGACGGCACAGGTGCTTTGCGACGCGCGAGGATGTCGTCCGGTAAAAAGTGGATGCCGGCTGGAATATCGAACCGGCATCGCTGGTGGTGCAGTGCCCACGGGCGGAAACGTTGAGATTTGCCCGCGCCAGTCGGCTCGATAGATAGGCGCGCGCCGCATCAGGTTGATGGGCCTAGCGCAAGATGCGTCGATCTGATTCTTCGACCGAAAAACGATCGTGTCCTTGCACCCAAAAAAACTATTGCGGCTCGGCTGGCTTATCGCGCTCATGGCTTTCGGCTTCGGCGGCTGCGCACGCGTCCATGCCATGGCACCTGCTTAGATAGTACCGAGCGCCCGCCACGATCGAGCCAACAGCGAGCACGGTAACAAGCAGGATGATCATCCACCGTCTATTCGACATTCCATGTCCTTCTATGATGACAGCCTTCTACCAACCGCCGTCCGATGCCCGATCGTGAAGGCAAGGAGGAGAGGTGGTGCCCTTCTGCCAGTCTATCCGACCGCGATCCATTGGCCATGCCTCCCAGACAGGTAATCCGTGAACCAAACCTCCACTCCGGCCGCGCTCGATAAGCTGAAGCTCCGCATTCAGGCGTTGCGCGCCAAGACGATCGCCAATGGCTGCACCGAGGACGAGGCGCTGTCGGCCGCCGCCAAGGTCGCCGAGCTTCTGGATCGGCACGATCTGTCGCTCTCGGACGTCGAGCTGCGCGCCTCGCCGTGCGAACGGAGGGTCTTCGAGACCCATCGCAAGAAGCGAATTCCGCTGGACGACTGCATCGGCGCGATCGCCCATTTCTGTGATTGCCGGGTCTGGCGCGAGAAGAATGTGGCCGGCGAGAACAGCTATGTGTTCTTTGGTCTCGGCGCGGATGTCGAGGTCGCGCATTATCTGGCCGAATTGATCGACGGCGCCGTGCGCGCCGAGCTTGGGCGCTTCAAGACCTCGGTCGACTACAGCAGGTTTCGGCACCAGGAGCGGCATCTGGCCAATGCCTCCTTCGCGCTCGGAATGGTGACGTCGATCGCAGACAAGCTAGTGGCGATCAAGGCCGGTCGCGATCAGGTCAACGAGAGCACTGGCCGCGGGCTGGTCGTCCTCAAGACCTCGGTGGTCGACACAGAATTCGACAAGCTCGACCTCAAGCTTCGGAGCCAGCGCAGCACGGGCCGGATGGTGTCGATGACGGCCTATGAAGCCGGCGGCGCTGCTGGAGCGTCGCTGGCCATCAATCCCGGGGTTGGCGGATCGCGGTCAGGTTGGCGTCAGCCCTGATTGAGCCACCGCCGCGTGTGACGGCAGGAAAGGGGCGTATGAGCCTCAGCCGTGCCAAGCGCACTCCTACAATCCTCTTTTGAGTGGGCAGGTTCGACGAACCACAACCTCAGCTCTTCACATTGCCGCCCTTCAACGCCTCCCACGCCGCCTTGTTCGCCTCATCGAACGCCTTGCGGGACTCGGCGAGCGCCGCACTCAGCACCGTCCACGATTCACTCCCGGCCTGCTTCAGCTTCTGCAGGCGCGCCTCTGCCTCGGACGCGTCGGATTTCATCTGCTTGAGCGCGGCATCGACATCGCCGGTGTGGGCTACGGCGACCTTGCCGGCGGCCTCGCGGAATTTGTCCGCGGCTTCGCGCCAGGCCTTGGCTTGAGCCGCGGCGACGTCCTTGAACGTCGCCTGCTGCTGCTCGAATTGTTTGCCGGCGCCCTCGAAGTAGGTTTTCACCTGCGCTTCGAAGCCGGCCCATTGCTTGTCGAGGTCGGTCTTGGCGCTCGCCCAGGCGGCTTCACCTGCTTCGGCCTGGGTCTTGAGCATCGCCTTGAATTCATCACGGCGCTTGGTCAGATCCTGCAGCAGCTGATCCGTCTTGACCTTGGACTCGGCCTTGGCCTGGCCGGCCTTGACCTCGAAGGAGGCGAGGGCGGCATCCATCTCGTCGATCCGCTCCTTGGCCCAATTGAGGTAGAAGTGCACGCTGCTCTGCTGTGACATGGTGGTCTCCATCTGCTTGCCGGAGTGACGATCCCAGAGCTTGGGCTTGCTGGTATTGACATGTCTCAATGACGTTGCGGTCTCACGCAATTGCGATTGCCGCGCCGCGCAAAGCCGCATCGACGCCGGTGCAAAAGGGGAGCGCTTGGCGTCGCGTCGACCAGCGCGCGCCTCTTCAGTGTGGAACCCGTTGAGCGCTCAGCGCGTTTAGCCGCGAACGCGATTTGCGAGGTCCCCCTGCTCAAGAGTTCATCGACCCTGATCCCCGGCGACACCGTCTGGCGGCGCTGCAAGGCGCGGCGCGTGGCGGTTCTCAACGATGCCGCCGCTTATTTCGCGGCCCTGCGCACGGCGCTGCTCGATGCGCAGAAGCTCGTCTACATCGTCGGGTGGGATATCCATAGCGAGACCAGGCTGGTGGGCGCATCCGGGAAGGCCGATGACGGGCTGCCGGACCAGTTCGGCCCGTTTCTGCGCGCCCTGGTTCAGCGCCGGCCCGCCTTGCGGATCAACATTCTGGTCTGGGATTTTGTTTCGTTCTACGCCTCCGAACGTGAATGGAATTCCGCGGCGAAATTCACCGAAGATACCGAGGGCCGGGTCCAGTTCGTGCTGGATTCCACGCTTCCGTTCGGTTCGGCGCAGCACCAGAAGATCGTCTGCATCGACGGTTCGCTGGCATTCGTCGGCGGGCTCGATCTGACGATCCGGCGCTGGGACACGAGCGAGCATTGCGCCAAGCTCGCCGCGCGCTGCGATCCCCAAGGCAAGCCATATCCCCCGTTTCATGACGTGCAATGCCTGGTCGACGGGGACGCGGCCGCCTCGGTGTTCGAGCTCGCGGAGGCCCGCTGGCGCGCGGCAGGCCAACAGACGCTTGATCGGCCCGCGCCGCAGGGCACGCGCTGGCCGTCGAACGTGGCGGTCGAGGCCGAGGAGATGCCCGTGGGCATCGCCCGGACCGAGGTGGTCTGCCCCGCAGGATCGACCATCCGGGAGGTCGAACGCTCGCTGATTGCGGCGATCAGGTCCGCGACCAGCTTCATCTACATCGAGAACCAGTTCACCAGCGCCACCGGGATCGCGGAAGTGCTGGCGGAGCAGATGCAACGCGTGCCGTCGCTTCGGGTTCTGGTCGTCGCTCCCAAACTGCATTCCTCGTGGCTGGAATCCCAGGCCATGCAGAACGGCCGCGGGGCTTTCATCGCGTGCTTCAGCGAGGCGGGCGTGGCCGAGCGGATCCGTTTCGTCCATCCGGTCTCATGCGACGGGGATCAGGAAGCGGCCGTGATGGTGCACAGCAAGCTCATGATCGTCGATAACAGGATCCTGCGGATCGGTTCGGCCAATCTGAACAACCGGTCGATGGGCGCCGACAGCGAATGCGACCTGATCTTCGAAGCCGCATCCGACGAGCATCGGACGTTCATCACGTCGGTTCGCCGGCGCCTGATCGCGCATTTCTGCGGCCTCGACGAACGACGCGTCGCGCAGAACGACGATCATCTCTTTGCTCTGCTCGACGAAGTGTCGAAAGCCGGCGGCGCGAAGACGCTGCGGGGCGTGGAGGCCTCGGTCATCACCAGCACGCTCGCGACCATGGTCCAGCCGGTGGCGGATCCCGAGCATCCCTTGTACTTCGAGCGCGCGGCTTCGCGCATGTGGAACACGAAGCCCGTCATCGGGATCGTATCGATCGCGGTGGCGCTCCTGGGCCTGGCGATGGCGTGGTCGTACACATCCCTCAGCGGCCTTGCCGACACGGGGCGCCTTTCGACCTTGCTGTCGACCTATTCGCACTCCGGCTGGGGACCGCCACTGGCGATCGTGGCTTTTGTGCTCGGCGGGCTGGTGGTGTTTCCGGTGCTGGTGCTGATCGCCGCAACGGCGGCCGCGCTCGGGCCGTGGCTGGGGTTCGTCACCGCGACCGCCGGCGCCTTGCTCAGCGCCTTCGTCCTTTTCGTGATCGGGCGGGCACTCGGACGACAGCGGCTTCAGCGACTCCTCGGACGGCGTGCCGCACGAATCCAGGACCGCGTCGTCGGCAAGGGCATACTGGCGGTGGTCGTGATCCGGATGGTACCAGTCGCACCGTTCTCGCTGGTGAATGTCGTGGCCGGCGCGAGCACGTTGCCGCTACGCGACTTCCTCATCGGGACCGCGCTCGGCATGACGCCCGGTATTCTTGCCATGGCCGTGCTGGGGGCCCAGATCGCGGATCTGGCGCGCAATGCATCCTGGAGCAGCATGTTGCTGCTCGTGCTGGCGTTCCTGGGTTGGCTCGGCGTCTGCGCGGTCGCGCAGTTCGTCGCCACCTGGCTCGCCGGGAGGCGCTGATGCGCTTCATGACGTGGAATGTCCACGGCACGTTCAACCTCAATCCGAAGTTCGATCTGGAAGGGGTTTGCTCGATCGTTCGCAAATGGACCCCTGATGTCGTCGCGCTTCAGGAGGTGGATTCGCGGTCGCGCTCGGACGATCCGTTCGTGAAGCTGGCGAGCGTCGTCGGCGATCATCGCGTTCACGCCAAGTCGATCGTCACGAAGGATGGCGACTACGGTCAGATGCTCCTGAGCCGGTTTCCGTTCGCAGGTGAGCCGGAGATCGTCGACGTGTCCTACCGGGAGCGCGAGCCGCGGCGGGCCATCGCGACAAGCCTGCTGACGCCGGCCGGTCACGTGCGCGTGGTCGCCACGCATCTTGGCCTCAGCATCCACGAGCGCTATGCGCAGGCCCAGGCCCTGGTCAGCCTGGTCAAGCCGGCCAGGACGGTCGTCCTTGGCGATTTCAACGACTGGTTCTGGGTGAGATCGGTTCGGCGCGTGCTGGCGCAAGTCTGCCCGAACCGGACGCGGCTGCGAACTTTCCCGTCGGCTTTGCCCTTGATGCGGCTCGACCGGATCTATGCGACCTCCGACAGCCCGATCGGGAAAGTATGGACCGACACGGCGGCGAGGGCCTATTCGGACCATTTGCCTGTCATTGCAGACATCGAGATCTAGCGATGTCGCTGTTTTGCCCGACGGCGCAAATCGGCGTTCGCGACGCCTCGAAAAAACGAGTTATTTTACAACTACATGGCTACTGTGCATGGGGTTGTTTTTCGAATTTTGGTTGAGCACAGTCGGCCAGACGAGGAACTTTTTCCTCACGGCCGCGTTATCCGGCCATGACTGAAGACGTTTCATTCCGACGCAAACCCCTGACCCCCGAGCAGCGCCAGGCGCGCGATGCGACACGCCGAGTCGAGGCCGAAAAGGCCATGCGCGACCATGAAGAGGCGCAGAAGGCGTTTTACGCCAACAAGGAGCGGCTGAAGGCCGAGCGGCTGGCGCGCGAAGCCGCGGCGCCGAAAGGCTGATCTCGCGCGCCCTGCGCCAGCACATCTTCGGGCGGGCGCTGGCGGCTAGAGCCGGCTCGACATCCGCGTTGAACTCAAGGCCAGGACGAGCGCCTGGACGGCTCCCGCGAAGGCGCCGCGGGGCATTCGTGCCTCGATCGCTTCGGCCGCGACCCGACAATCCTCGGCGACCTTGAGCAGCCCTGTTCGCGTCAGGTCCATGGTGGAGAGGGCGGCCTGCTCCAGGCAGACCCGTTCAAGCCGTCGAAACTCCCGCAGCTCTTTGTTCATGCGTCAGCTCTCGGTGTGTCCCAAGCCTATGCGGCGCTGAGTCTGCTTAACAAATGGTAAACAATCTCAGCTTGGCCGGGTTGGCTGGCGCCGGGCTTGTGCGGGCATGCCCGTGGCCGGCCGGGGCTGACGGCAGGCTTGACGGCGTTTGGCTTCCGCCGGAAGCTTCGAATGGTCCCAAACCATCGTGAACCACGGAGGCGTTTGCCCCAGTCAGTCCGACCCTCATCAGCGAAAGCGCAATGGAGCTGACCATGACCACGTTCGACAAGCGCGAGCAGGGCTTTGAGGCCAAATTTGTCCACGACGAGGAGCTCATGTTCAGGGCCACCGCCCGGTCCAACAAGCTGCTCGGTCTCTGGGCCGCAGGCCGGCTTGGCCTCAGCGGCGATGCCGCGGCCAGCTATGCGACGAGGCTGGTAACGGACCATCTGGAAGACCGGACCATGGACGAGGTGCTGGACAAGGTGGCGAACGATCTTGCCGGCACGGGCCTTGCGCGCGAGCAGGTCGCGCTGAAGCTCCAGGAGTGCCTGCATCAGGCGCTGGCGCAGCTCGAAGCAGACAAGCAATAGACGGCGATCCGTTGCGCCTCACTCGGCGTGCTTGCGCATTCCGGAATCGCTGAGCCTGTCGACGAAGGCAATGCCGATCGCCGAGAGGATGAAGGTGATGGTTCGAGATCATCACGACGCCGATCAGCGCCGGCACGCTCATCATGATCCGTTTCGTGCTAGCGTGCCTCGCGGCCATCGTGCGACGGCCGGATCGGGAGGCGGGGAGTGAGTAGGGGAAGCTTCGGCAGATGGGCCAGCGGGATCGCACTCGCCGGTGTGCTCATGGTTGGCGCCGGCTCCACCGAGGTCTCGGCGACGCCTCTGACGCCGTTTCGCTACGAGGCGCAGGCGCAGCGTCATTGTCCGCGCGACAAGGTGGTCTGGCTCAACTTCAAGAAAGGGGTCTACTACCGCAAGGGGCAGAAGCGGTACGGCCTGGGGTTCGACGGCAGCTTCGTCTGCCAGAACGAAGCCCGCGACGGCCTATATCGTCGCTCCCTGCTGGGCCTGCGCTAAGGGCGTGCAGCCTGACGGTGCGGGCTAATTCTGACCAGCCAGCTTCACCGGGATGTGCTGGGACGTGCTGATCACCCGGGGGCTTCCGTCCGGATAGGTGCGGTCGCCACGGATCAGGGATTCCAGAACCAGGAAAAACTTCTCGGCAAGCATTTGCGTCACCTTCGTTGGTGAGGGCCTCTTGAAATGAGTCGAGGCGTCGAATGCGGAAATTCAATCAACTAAACGGGAGTAGAGCAATCCCAGGGGATTGCGATGCTGCATCGCGCTGGTGGTGTGGTTCGAAAACGGGAAAGCGGCGCCGACGTTCAGGCGAAGGCCAGTGCCACGAGGCTCGAGCAGAGCAGCACCAAACCGCCCGCAGTCAATGCCAGGAAGCTGTCAGATACCAGGTCATGGTTGCGCATGGGACACCTGCCGCTCTCGTCTTCGATGCTCGGTCGGATCGATCAAAATTCGCCGAACGCGCCGTCTTGAAAGAGGTGATGCTTGCCGTTCGCGCGAGTGCCTTCAGGCCCTCGTGCGGTAACCTTCAAACGCATGGGCCAGGAAGATCCCCGCGCTTACCAGACCCATCAGTGCCGAAACCGTCTCGATCATCGTTAAATTCCAAATCCCGCCCTTGCATTCGAGAAAGCGCGTGCGGCCTTGCACAGTCAAAAGAATTCCAATGAGGGCAGCGACAATGGGGGTGGAGTGAGGATTTGGCGCAACAGAATGTCCAGCCGTGGCACAGAGCAGGCGCCATCGCTCCGTAGAACAACGGAAAAATGCGAACGTCCCGTTTACCATCCCGGCGGGATCGCTGTGGGCTCCCCATTTCCGCCGTGTTCGGGTTGCGTTATCGTTACTGCTTCCGAGACGGTGGTGGGCCGGCTCGGATCAGACGACCGGACAGCGCTCCCCGTAGCCAAAGCGGGATGGGTGCGCCTCCGGCAAAGTGGTATTTGGGGCGCATGGGGATCCGACGGTCAGATTCGGTTTTGCGGGCCGCACGCGGTGTTGCGGCGGTCGCGACCTGCGTTGTGCTTGCCAACTGCGCCTCCTCCAACAAATTCGCCAGCCGCGTCGATCCGAAATACGGCGTGTCCTCGAGCCCCCGGGTTGTGGCTTTCGGCGAGCCGGTCCCGAAGGGCGGCGGCACCTACCGCGTCGGCAAGCCCTATGTCGTGGCTGGCCGGACCTACGTGCCGGAGGAGGACGTCAACTACCGCGCCGAGGGCATGGCGTCCTGGTACGGCGACGATTTCCACGGTCGCCTGACCGCCAACGGCGAAGTGTTCGACATGACCTCGCTGACCGCGGCGCATCCGACCCTGCCGATGCCGTCCTACGCGCGGGTGACCAACGTCTCAAACGGCAAGTCGCTGATCGTCCGCGTCAATGACCGCGGACCCTATCACGGCAACCGCCTCATCGACGTCTCGAACAAGGCCGCCGAACTCCTTGAATTCAAAGGAAATGGTGTCGCCAAGGTCCGTGTCGAATATGTCGGCCGGGCGCCGCTGGAAGGCTCCGACGACCGTCAGCTTCTGGCAACCCTGCGCACCGGCGTGCCGGCGCCGTCGCCCTCGATGGTCCGGGTCGCCTCGGCAAAGCCCTTCGTGCCGGAATTGCCGGGATCGAGCCGCAGCGCCATTCGCGGCGACGTGCCGATGCCGGAGGGGCGGCCCTATAATCTCGGCAACACCTCCGCCGACATGGCCTCGCTCAATGCGACCTCGGAAATGTCGGCCTCGAGCCGCAGCCGCGGCCGGGCGGTCCAGAACGCCCGCGCGGTGTCCTATGAGGAAGACGGCCGCTACGCCGCCGAGAGCGCGCCCTCATCGGCCGACGGCGCAGCCGAGGCCCGCAGCATTCTGAGCGGCCGCGGGCTCTATTAGGCCGCGCTCTCCCTCAGGAACTTCACGAGCGCTGCGTTGACCTCCTCGGCGCATTCCTGCTGCACCCAATGGCCGGCGCCCTCGATGATCAGCTTTCGCTTGAGATTGGGCAGCACGCGCTCGAGCTCGTTGACGCGCTTGGCGCCGATCAGGCCGGTGATGACGGCGTCCTTGGAGCCGGCAATGAACAGCGAAGGCTGACGGATCTGCGCATCCTGCCAGGGCGCCGTCAGCTCCCAATTGCGGTCGATGTTGCGGTACCAGTTCAGTCCGCCGCGAAAGCCGGACTTGCGGAAGCTCTCGGTGAAATAGGCCAGATCCGCCTCGCTGAGCCAGCCGGGCAGCGGCTCCTCGGCGGTCGCGTGGCTGAGAAAGCCCTGGCCCTCCTGCACGAACATGGCGGCGGTGGGATCGGCCAGGCCCCGTCCTCCGAGCACGATGCGCATGGTGTGGGCGACGTCGCGCTCCAGCTCGGCCTCGGCGACGCCGGGCGCCTGGAAATACTGCCAGTAGAAATTGGTGACGCCGCCCTGGCGGAGCAGGTCGAGCGGCTTGCCGCGGCCGCGGAACGGCGGCGGAACGCTCAGGCCCGCGACCGCCGTGAAGATGTCGGGCCGGAACAGCGCCGCGTGCCAGGCCACCGGCGCCCCCCAATCGTGGCCGACCACCATCGCCTTGGTCTCGCCGAGGGCCTGCACGAGACCGACCACATCGCCGACCGTGTCGAAGATCGAGTAGGCGGCCACGTCAGGCGGCGCCGCGCTTTGGCCGTAGCCGCGCATGTCGGGGGCGACGACGTGAAACCCGGCCTCGGCCAGCGCAGGGATCTGGTGGCGCCAGGAGTAGGACAGTTCCGGCCAGCCATGGCACAGCACCACCAGCGGACCCTGGCCGGCTTCGCGGATGAAGAGATCGATGCCGTTGGTCTTGATCACGCGGGTTGAGGACATCGCTTTTCCGCCTTGTTTCAGGGGTTTGGTCGCGAAACATGAGGCGCCACGATAGGGGCGCGGCGAGAATCGTGCAATCTCGCGGCAGGCGTCCAACCTCGTGTTGTTCGCCCCGGTTCCAGCTGTTAGAACGCCGCTCTCAGGGCTTGGCCATGGCATTTCGTCCTTCTTCGCTTCGACGCATCCGCTTCACCGCCGGAGCGCTGGCGCGCGGCCTGATGGCGATGATTTTGGTGGGAAGCGTCGGCTGGAGCGGGGCGCTTCTGGCCGCCAACCAGAGCGTCCAGGGCGCGAAGAAAACCGAGGATTCCGGCTTCGACGGCGATGCCCCGACCGCGATCCTGATCGAGGCGTCCTCAGGCAGCGTGCTGTTCGAGAAGAACGCCGATGAGCTGCGCGCGCCCTCCAGCATGATGAAGCTGATGACGGCAGAGGTCGTCTTCAACGCCATCAAGAAAGGCGACATCAAGCTGACCGACGAGTACCGGATCAGCGAGAACGCCTGGCGCCGGGGCGGCGCGCCCTCGGGCGGCTCGACCATGTTCGCCGCCATCAACAGCAAGGTCTCGGTCGACGATCTCCTGCACGGCGCGATCATCCAGAGCGGCAACGACGCCTGTATCGCGCTCGCCGAGGCCATGGCCGGCAACGAGAAGATCTTCGCGGCCGACTTCATGACCAAGCGCGCCCGCGAGCTCGGCATGACCAAATCGACCTTCGGCAATTCCAACGGGCTGCCCGACCCCGCCAACAAGATGACGGTGCGCGAGCTCGGCGTGCTCGCGCGCCACATCATCCTGGACTTTCCCGAGTTCTACAAACTGTTCGGCGAGAAGGAGTACACCTGGAACAAGATCCGCCAGCCCAACCGCAATCCGTTGCTCAATTCGATGGAAGGCGCCGACGGCCTCAAGACCGGCTACACCAAGGAAGGCGGCTACGGCATGGTCGGCTCGGCGGTGCAGAACGGCACGCGGCTGATCGTCGTCGTCAACGGCCTGGAAGACCCCGAGGATCGCGCCACCGAAGCCAAGAAGATGCTGGAATGGGGGTTCCGTAATTTCGAGACCCGCACGCTGATCGCGGCCGAGCAGCCCGTCGGCTACGCCAAGGTGTTCGGCGGCGAGAGCCGCTCGGTCAAGCTCGTCGCCAAGACGCCGGTGAAGGTGATGGTGCACAAGAACGGCAGCGACAAGCTGATTGCGCGCGTTGTCTATAGCGGCCCGGTGCGGGCGCCGGTCGAGGCCGGCCAGCGGGTCGGCGTGGTCAGGGTCTGGCGCAGCGGCAACATCGCGGTGGAGACGCCGGTCTATGCGGCCGAAGCGGTCGGCACCGGCTCGACCGTGCGACGCGCGATCGACGGCGCCAGCGAGCTCGTGATCGGCATGTTCCGCGCGGGCGCCGAGAAGCTCTGACCATGAGTGAGAGCGTGGCACAGCGACCGTCCGGGCGCGGACGCTTCATCACCTTTGAAGGCGGCGAGGGCACCGGCAAGTCGACCCAGATCAAGAGGCTGGCCGACCGCCTCAAGGCAGCAAAGTTGCGCATCCGGGTCACGCGTGAGCCGGGCGGCTCGCCGGGCGCCGAGATCATGCGTCATCTGGTGCTGTCGGGCATGGGCAGGCTGCTCGGTCCCGAGGCGGAGACGCTGCTGTTTGCCGCCGCGCGCGATGACCATGTCCGTACCGTGATCCTGCCTGCACTGAACCAGGGCACGTGGGTGCTGTGTGACCGTTTCGCCGATTCCACGCGCGCCTATCAGGGCAGCCTCGGCCGCGTGCCGGCCGGGCTGATCAACGCGATGCAGCGGGTCACGATCGGTGATCTCAAGCCTGATCTCACCATCATTCTCGATCTGCCAGTCGAGATCGGCCTGCAGCGCGCCGCCGCGCGCCGCGGCAGCGGCACGCCTGACCGGTTCGAGAGCGAGCAGCTGAGCTTCCACCAGGGCCTGCGCGAGGCCTATCGCAAGATCGCTGCGGACGATCCCGCGCGCTGCGTGCTGATCGACGCGAACTCCGATCCGGACACGGTTGCGGCCCGCGTCTGGACGGCGTTGCGCGAGCATCTGCTTCCGACGCCGGCCTCGGTGGTTTCCGCATGAGCCCGCGTCAGACCGAGCGCGACAGCGCCATTCCGCACCCGCGCGAGACATCGAGGCTGTTCGGCCATCGCGACGCCGAGGCGGCGCTGCTGGCGGCCTATCGCAGCGGGCGAATCCCGCACGCCTGGTTGATCGGCGGACCGCAAGGGATCGGCAAGGCAACCTTGGCCTACCGGATGGCGCGCTTCGTGCTCGCCCACGGCCAGCCGCTGGCGGAAGCCGTGCAGCGCGCCGAAGACCTTGCGATCGATCCTGATGACGCCGTGGCGCGGCAGGTGGCGGCCGGCTCGCATGGTGGCCTGCTGACGCTGGAGCGCACCGCCAATGACCGCGGCGTGATGCGCACCGTGATCACCGTGGACGAAACGCGCGAGACGATCGGCTTCTTTGGCTCGACCGCGGCGGCCGAAGGCTGGCGTGTCTGCATCGTCGACACCGTCGACGAGCTCAATCCAAACGCGGCCAATGCGCTTCTGAAGATTCTCGAGGAGCCGCCGCAGCGGTCGCTGTTCCTGCTGGTCAGCCACGCGCCCGCGCGCGTGCTCGCCACCATCCAGTCGCGCTGCCGCAAGCTGCGGCTGCGACCGCTCGTCACCGATGACGTGATTGGCGCGGCGGCTTCGGCGGCCGAGCTCGATCCGAACGATCCCGCGCTGCGCGAGGCGGCGGAGGCCTCCGAGGGCAGCGTCGCACGGGCCCTGACGCTGCTGGGTGGCGATGCGCTGAAACTCCAGCAGCGTACGGCGGCGCTGCTCGCGCGCCTGCCGCAGGTCGATCCGCGCGAATTGCACACGCTCGGCGATTCGCTCGGCACCAGCGACCGCGTCGCGCTCGCCGCCTTCATCGACGGCATCGATCGCTGGATCGCCGAACGCCTGCATGCGGACGAGGCCAATGCCAACCAGAACCTGCCGCGCCTTGCGCGTCTAGCTGAGGTATGGGAAAAGATCGTCCGCGCCGCGCGCGACACCGAAACCTACAATCTGGAGCGCAAGCCCTTGGTTTTCTCGGTGTTCGGCTGGCTGGCGGACGCAACGCGCTAGGCGCAGATTCGATTCAAAAAATTCGAGAAGCCGTAAAGGAATTCGTCGTGGCAACGCGAGCTAAGAAAACCGCCAAGGGCAAGAAGGCTGCGAAGAAGGCGGCCAAGAAGACTGCCAAGAAAGCCACGAAGAAGGCTGTGAAGGCGCTGACGCGCAAAGCTGCCAAGAAGGTCAAGACGACCAAGAAGGCCACCACCACGAGGAGTGGGAAAAAGGGCGCAGCGAAGCCGGCAAAGAAGGCTGCGAAGAAGCAAGTCATCGCCAAGAAGGCTTCGAAGAAAGCGGCCGCCAAAAAGCCCGCCAAGGCCCCTGCGAAGAAAGCAGCCAAGAAGGCCGCAGCGCCGGCCGTCGTCGCCGCGCCGGCTCCCGTCGTCGCTCCGCCGCAGGCTGCAAAGCCCAAGGTCTCTAAACCCAAGGTCTCTCAACCGAAGGCCCCGCCTGCTCCAAAGCCCGCCGCAGCTCCGCAAGCCGCGACGCCGGTTGCCGCCCCCGCGCGCGACAACGTCTTCTACATCACGACCGCGATCGCCTATCCCAACGGCAGCCCGCATATCGGCCACGCCTATGAGGCGATCGCGACCGACGTGCTGGCGCGTTTTGCGCGGCTCGACGGCAAGGATGTGTTCTTCCTGACCGGCACCGACGAGCACGGTCAAAAAATGGTGCAGACGGCGGCCGGTGAGGGCATGACCGCAGCAGCGCTGGCGACCCGCAATGCCGGCCGTTTCAAGGAGATGGACGAGCGCCTGAACGTGTCGTTCGACCGCTTCATCCGAACCACCGAGGAGCAGCATCACCGTTCCAGCCAGGAGATCTGGCGGCGCATGGAGGCGAACGGCGACATCTATGCCGACACCTATGCCGGCTGGTACTCGGTGCGCGATGAAGCCTATTACGCCGAGGACGAGACGCGCCTGAACGACGACGGCGTCCGGCTCGGACCGCAGGGCACGCCGGTCGATTGGGTCGAGGAGAAGAGCTATTTCTTCCGCCTCTCGCAGTACCAGGACAAGCTGCTGAAGCTCTACGCGGATCACCCTGATTTCATCGGGCCGGACTCCCGCAAGAACGAGGTGGTGAGCTTCGTCAAAGGCGGCCTGCGCGATCTCTCGATCTCGCGCACCACGTTCGACTGGGGCGTGAAGGTGCCCGGCGACGAAGAGCACGTGATGTATGTCTGGGTCGACGCGCTGACCAACTACATCACCGGCGTCGGCTTCCCCGATGAGGGCGACAAGAACTGGCGCTACTGGCCGGCCGATGTGCACATCATCGGCAAGGACATCATCCGTTTCCACGCGGTGTATTGGCCGGCGTTCCTGCTGTCGGCCGGGATTCCGCTGCCGAAGCGGATCTATGCCCACGGCTTCCTGTTCAGCCGGGGCGAGAAGATGTCTAAGTCGGTCGGCAACGTCGTCGATCCCTTCAACCTCGCCGACCAGTACGGCGTCG
Organism: Bradyrhizobium sp. AT1; assembly: GCF_001590795.1. GTDB lineage: Bacteria > Pseudomonadota > Alphaproteobacteria > Rhizobiales > Xanthobacteraceae > Bradyrhizobium. The sequence continues at coordinate 774,124 of NZ_JXDL01000001.1, read as the reverse complement.
ACCAGGTGCGCTATTTCTTCTTGCGCGAGGTGCCGTTCGGACAGGACGGCAATTACAACCACGAGGCCATCGTGGCGCGCATCAATGCTGACCTCGCCAACGATCTCGGTAACCTTGCGCAGCGTTCGCTGTCGATGATCGCAAAACAGCTCGGCGGCGTGCTGCCCGAGCCCGGCGAGTTCAGCGACAACGATAATGCGATTTTGGCGATGGCCGACGGCATGGTCGCCGCGTCACGCGCGGCCATGGCGACGCAGCAGATCCATCACTGGCTCAACGCCGTCTGGGCCGTCGTTGCTGAGGCCAACCGCTATTTCGCGGGTGAGGCGCCGTGGGCGCTCGCCAAGACCGATCCGGCCAGGCAGAAGACGGTGCTCTACGTCACCGCCGAAGTCGTGCGCCAGATCGCGATCCTGGCGCAGCCCGCGATGCCGACCGCCTCGGGCTTGCTGCTCGACAGCCTCGGCATTCCCGCGACCGAGCGTAGCTTCGCCACGCTCGGCGGCGCGAGGCGGATCGCGCCGGGCTCGACCTTGCCGGCGCCGACGCCGGCATTCCCGCGCTACATCGAGCCGGCAGCCTAGGACGTTCGCGCGATGCTGGTCGATAGCCATTGCCATCTGGATTTTCCGGACTTTGCGGAAGATCTCGACGGGATCGTGTCGCGCGCGCGAGCCGCGGGCATCGGCCGCATGGTGACGATCTCGACGCGGGTGCGGCGACTACAGGGCTTGCTCGCGATCGCCGAACGCTATGACGACGTCTACTGCTCGGTCGGCACTCATCCGCACCACGCGGATGAGGAGGACGGCATCCCGCCGGACGAGTTGGTCGCACTCACGCAACATCCCAAAGTGGTCGCGCTCGGCGAGGCCGGGCTTGACTATTTCTACGACAACGGCTCGCCGGAGGCGCAGGCGAGGGGCTTTCGTGCCCACATCGCCGCCGCCCGCGCGACGGGCCTGCCGCTGGTGATCCACACCCGCGAAGCCGACGAGGACTGCGCCCGCATCCTGGAAGAGGAGGCGGCCAAGGGATCGTTTCGTGCCGTGCTGCATTGCTATACCGGCGGACGCGAGCTGGCGCTGAAGGCGGTGTCGCTCGGGCTCTATATCGGCTTCACGGGCATCCTGACGTTCAAGAAGTCGGAGGCCTTGCGCGCGCTCGCGGCCGAGCTGCCGTCCGATCGGATCCTGGTCGAAACGGATTCGCCCTATCTTGCGCCGGGCAAGTTCCGGGGCAAACGCAACGAACCGGCCTATGTGGTCGAGGTCGCAAAGGTGCTGGCCGAAACGCGCGGCGTATCGTTCGACGAGATCTCGCGCCAGACCAGCGAAAACTTCTTCCGCCTGTTCTCGAAGGTGAAGGCTTGAAACTGGACGCCGCATGACGCTGACGCTGACGATCCTGGGCTGCGGCTCCTCCGCCGGCGTGCCGCGTCCGGCACTCGGCTGGGGCGCCTGCGATCCCAGCAATCCCAAGAACCGTCGTCGCCGCTGCTCTCTGCTGGTCGAGCGGATCTCAGAGCACGGCACCACGCGTATCTTGATCGACACCTCGCCGGATCTGCGCGAGCAATTGCTCTCGACCAACGTCGATCACATCGACGCTGTGTTCCTGACGCACGAGCACGCCGATCAGACGCACGGCATGGACGATCTGCGTTCGGTCGTGATGAAGATGCGCCGCCGTATCCCGACCTATTTGAACCAGTCGACCGCCAAGGACATCCTGTCGCGGTTCTCCTACTGCTTCATCTCGCCGGAGGGCAGCGACTATCCGCCGATCCTGACGCGGCATTCGATCGAAGCGGGCGAGAGCCAGACCATCCTGGGGAAGGGCGGTGCGGTGACGTTGACTGCTTTCCTGGTGCAGCACGGCGCCATTCCTGCGCTCGGCTACCGTATCGGGGACGCCGCCTATACGCCTGACCTCAACGACATTCCGCGCGAGAGCTGGGGCGCGCTGGAAAACCTCGACCTCTGGATCGTCGACGGCCTGCGCTACACCAGCCATGTCAGCCATTTCAGCATCAACGACGCGCTGTCCTGGATCGAGCGCTTCAAGCCGAAGCGCGCCGTCATCACCAACATGACCGCCGACGTCGACTATGAGGTGATCCGGCAATCGCTCCCCGCCGGCGTCGTGCCCGCTTTTGACGGGCTGCGGCTGGAGACGCACTGAACCTGCGGTAGAAATTCCGCCGCAGGCAGGCATAGTCCTTGCTTGCATCGGCTGCATCATGTTGATCTAACGTCTGAAAGACAGGGCGTTGGGCAAGGGCGATATTGAGGCAGGATCGGTGGCGAGCGTTATTGGATCGCCCGATCGCCTCGCGTTGAGGATGGGGATCGCGTGACAGGGGACGACGTAACGACTGGGGGATTGGTGCGCCGCGCTCTGGATCTCCTCTATCTCGGGGCGGGCTACGCCGCTGGCGTCTTCCTGGTTGCGATCTTTGCAATCATGATGACCATGTCGGTCGGGCGCCAATTTGCGATCAACATTCCCGCCGGCGATGATTTCGCGTCCTGGTGCATGGCCGCGATGGCTTTCCTCGGCCTCGCGCACACCTTCAAGCGCGGCGAGATGATCCGTGTCGGCCTGCTGCTGGAACAGCTGCACGGGCGGACCAAGCAGATCGCGGAGATCGTGGCGCTCGGTATTGCCACTGCTTTCGTCCTCTATTTCACGCGCTATGCCGTGCAGATGACCTACGATTCCTGGCGCTTCAATGATGTGGCGCAGGGCGTCGTCGCGCTGCCGCTCTGGATTCCGCAGCTCGGGTTTGCCGGGGGCCTTGCGATCCTGTCGATCGCGCTCGTGGACGAAATGATCAGCGTCGTCAGCGGCAACCGCCCGAGCTACGAGAAGGGCTCGCCGGATGAGACGCCGGACGAGTTCATCGAGCGCATCTCTCAGGGCGGCGGAGGTTGACCATGGCCAATCTCGGCATGATCGAGCTGTCGTTCATCCTGCTCGGCGTCATGATCCTGCTGCTGGGAAGCGGCGTCTGGATCGCGGTCTCGCTCGGGCTCGTCGGCTTCGTGGCGATGGCTCTGACCACCAGCCTGCCGCTCGGCGCCGTGCTCGCCACCACCACCTGGAGCGCCAGCTCGTCGTGGACGCTGGCCGCGTTGCCGCTGTTCATCTGGATGGGCGAGATCCTCTTCCGCACCAAATTGTCGGAGGAAATGTTTCGGGGGTTGTCACCCTGGGTTCAGTGGCTTCCCGGGCGCCTGACCCATGTCAACGTGATCGGCTGCGGCATCTTCGCGGCGGTCTCGGGCTCGTCGGCCGCGACCTGCGCGACGATCGGCAAGATCGCACTGCCGGAGCTCGACAAGCGTGGCTACGACAAGGGCCTGAGCCTCGGCTCACTCGCGGGCGCGGGCACGCTTGGCCTCCTGATTCCGCCCTCGATCCCGATGGTGGTCTATGCGGTCACCGCGAATGTCTCCGTGCTGCAGGTTTTCCTCGGCGGATTCCTGCCGGGCGTGCTCGTGATGGTGCTCTATTCGGGCTACATCATCATTTGGTCGCTGCTCAATCCGAAGAAGGTGCCGCCGCGCGACCCGCCGATGCCGTTCCGACAGAAGCTGCAGGAGTCGGCGAAGCTCGCGCCCTGTCTGCTGTTGATCCTTGCGGTCTTCCTCTCGCTCGTGCTGGGTTTTGCGACCGCCACGGAATGCGCCGCTTGGGGCGTCTCGGGCGCATTGCTGCTGGCGTGGTGGAGCGGCACGCTGACGCGCAAGAACTTCCTCGAGAGCATCATGAGCGCGACGCGCCTGACCTGCATGATCATGCTGATCCTGGCGGGCGCGGCTTACACCACGGCTGCGATGGCCTATACCGGCATTCCGGCGGCGCTCGCCACCTGGGTCCAGGGCCAGCAGCTCACGCCCGGCATGCTCGCGCTGTATCTGAGCATCATGTACATCATTCTGGGCTGCCTGATCGACGGCATCTCGATGATCGTCCTGACCGCCGTCATCGTGCTACCGATGGTCAAGCAGGCCGGGCTCGATCTGGTCTGGTTCGGCGTCTATCTCATCATCCATGTCGAGATGGCGCAGATCACCCCACCGGTCGGATTCAATCTGTTCGTGCTGCAGAACATGAGCGGACGGGATACGTTCACAGTTGCCCGGGCAGCGTTTCCCTTCTTCGTCCTGCTGCTCGCCTCCGTGTTCATCATCACGGAGTATCCGCAGATCGTGATGTTCCTGCCGAAGCTCGCTTTCCCAGACTGAGCGTATTCAAATCGAATGTGAGGAGAAGTCCGATGATGTCTCGTTTATTCTGCGCGTCCTTGATCACGGGCGCGATGGCGATTGCGACCCCCGCCTTGGCCCAAACTAAATGGAATCTGCCGGCGGCGTATCCCGCGGACAATCCTCACTCCGAAAATCTCGTCGCCTTCGCCAAGGACGTCGATGCAGCGACGTCCGGCAAGCTCCAGATCACGGTTCATCCCGGCGCCTCGCTGTTCAAGGCACCGGACATCAAGCGCGCCGTGATGACCGGGCAGGCGCAGATGGGTGAGGTGCTGCTCTCGATCCACGAGAACGAGGATCCGCTTTTCGGCATCGACGTCGTGCCGTTCCTGGCGACCAGCTTCCCGGACGCCATGAAGCTGTATCAGGCCTCCAAGCCCGCGATCGCCAAGAAACTCGACGCGCAGGGTCTCAAGCTGCTGTTCGTCGTGCCGTGGGCGCCGCAGGGCGTCTATGTCAACAAGCCGCTCGCCTCCATCGAAGACATGAAGGGTCTGAAATGGCGGGCCTATAACGTCGGGACCGCACGCATCGGCGAGCTGGTCGGCGCGCAATCGGTCACGATCCAGGCGGCCGAGTTGCCGCAGGCGCTCGCGACGGGCGTCGTGAACTCCTTCATGTCGTCGGGCGGCACGGGCTATGACGCAAAGGCCTGGGAGTCGCTCAAGTACTTCTACGACGTGCAGGCCTGGATTCCGAAGGACTACACCTTCGTCAACAAGGCCGCGTTCGAGGCGCTCGACAAGCCGACCCAGGAGGCCATCCTCAAGGCGGCGGCGACGGCGGAGACCCGCGGCTGGAAGGCCTGGCAGGACAAGAGCACTTGGTACATCGATCAGCTCAAGGCCAAAGGCATGACCGTGGAGCCGCCGAGCCCGGCGCTCAAGGCCGGCTTCCAGAAGATCGGCGAACAGCTCACGACCGACTGGCTCAAGAAGGCAGGGGCCGACGGCCAGGCCGTGGTCGACGCCTACAAGAAGATGTGAGGATGAATGTCTTCCGCCCGCCACGTGCGGGCGGAAGACTCCTGGACGTTGCTCAGGCCGTGATCGCTTTCGCTGATCCGACCTCGTTGCGCAGCAGGAATTTTTGAATCTTGCCCGTGGACGTTTTTGGGATGGGCCCGAACACGACGGCCTTCGGCGTCTTGAAGCCGGACATGTGGCTGCGGCAGAACGCGATGATGTCGGCTTCGCTGGCGCTGGCGCCGTCCTTCAGCTCGACGAAGGCGCAGGGCACTTCACCCCATTTCGGATCGGGCTTGGCCACCACGGCGGCGAACAGCACGGCCGGGTGCTTGTAGAGGATGTCCTCGACCTCGAGGGACGAGATGTTCTCGCCGCCGGAGATGATGATGTCCTTGGAGCGGTCCTTGATGATGACGTAGCCGTGCTCGTCGAGCACGCCGAGATCGCCGGTGTGAAACCAGCCGCCTTCGAAAGCTTCCCTGGTGGCCTTCTCGTTCTTGAGATAGCCCTTCATCACGATGTTGCCGCGGAACATGACCTCACCGATGGTCTCGCCGTCGCGCGGCACCTGCCGCATGGTCTGCGGGTTGATGACGGTGACGCCTTCCTCGAGCGGGTAGGGCACGCCCTGCCGGCGCTTCATGCGCGCGCGCTCAGCCGGCGGCAGCTCGTCCCAGCCGGGCTGCTCGGCGCAGACCGAGGCGGGGCCGTAGACCTCGGTCAGGCCGTACACGTGGGTCAGCTTGATGCCGATGCTTTCGGCGCCTTCCAGCACCGCGACCGGCGGCGCGGCGCCGGCAATCAGGCCGACGACGCGGCGCGCGGCGTTGCCTTTGGGCGCATCGGGCGCGTTGATCAGCGTGTTGTAGACGATCGGCGCGCCGCACATGTGGGTGACGCGGTGGTGCTTGATCAGCTCGAAGATCTTCGTCGGCTCGACCTTGCGCAGGCAGACATTGACGCCTGCGGCAGCAGCGATGGTCCATGGGAAGCACCAGCCGTTGCAGTGGAACATCGGCAGCGTCCAGAGATAGACCGGATGCTGGCCGAGATTGCCGGCGAGGATGTTGCTGACCGCGTTGAGATACGCGCCGCGATGATGAGTGACGACGCCCTTGGGATTGCCTGTCGTGCCCGAGGTGTAGCTCAGCGCGATCGCGTCCCATTCATCGCTCGGCGTGATCGCCGCGAAATCCGGATCGCCTTGCGCGACCGCTGCCTCATATTCGATCTCGCCGATGCGGCTGCCACCCTTGAACGATGCATCGTCAACATCGACCACCAAAGGCTTCGCGCCCTTCATCTGCGCCAGCGCATCGGTGATCACGCTCGAAAACTCGGGGTCGACCAGGATGATCTTGGCGCCGCCATGGTCGAGCTGAAACGCGATCGAGGGCGCATCGAGACGGATGTTCAGCGCGTTGAGCACGGCGCCGGTCATGGGCACGGCGAAATGCGCCTCGTTCATCGCCGGGATGTTCGGCAGCATTGCAGCGACGGTGTCGCCGACGCCGATGCCCTTGCGTGCGAGCCAGGACGCAAGACGCTTGCAGCGCTCATGGGTCTCAGCCCACGTGAAGCTGCGTCCCTCATAGACCGTGCTGACATGATCGGGATAGACGGCGGCGCTGCGCGCGAGGAAGCTTAAGGGGCTCAGTGGCACGTAGTTGGCCGGATTCTTGTCGAGGCCAATATTGTACTGGTTCTGTCGCTCACTCATCGACACACTCCTCAAACCTCAAAGAAATCCGATCGAGATCCACGGGAAGACCGCGACGATGATCAATCCCACCAGCAGCGCCAGCAGATAGCCCCAGATCGGCCGGATGCCCTCTGCGGGATCGACGCGTCCGATGGCGCAGGCGGCATAATAGCCGACGCCGAATGGCGGGGCGAATAATCCGATACCCATGGCGAGAATGATCACCATGGCGTAGTGCACCTCGTGCACGCCGACGGCCCGGGCGATCGGAAACAGCAGCGGCCCGAACAGCACGATCGCCGGGATGCCTTCCAGCACGCTGCCAAGGATCGTGAAGGCCAGGATCGACACTGCGATGAAGGTCGCAGCTCCCCCGGGCAATCCGGTCATGGCCGCCGCCAGCGAGCGCGAGAAGCCGGATTGGGTCAAGCCCCAGGCCATGCCGGTCGCCGTGCCGATGATCAGGAGGATCGCGCCCGACAGCGCCGCGGTCTCGACCAGCATCGGAAACAGCCGCCGCCAGTCGAAGCGGCGATAGACGAGGAGGCCGACCAGGGCGCCATAAACGATGCCGATGGTGGAGACCTCGGTCGCGGTGGCGATGCCCTCGACCACGGCGTAGCGGATCACGAAGGGCAGTGCGAGCGCGGGCAGGGCGACGATGAAGGTCTTGCCGATCTCACCGCCCCTGGCGCGACGGACGTGGCTCATGTCCTCGTGGCGGTAGCGCCACCACACCAGCATGCAGAGCGTGATCGCGAGCACGACGCCGGGCAAAAGGCCGCCGGTGAACAGGGCGGCGATCGACACGCCGGTGACCGAGCCGATCGTGATCAGCACCAGGCTCGGCGGAATGGTCTCGGTCTGAGCGCCGGTCGCCGCCAGCAGCGCGACGAGATCGCCGGGCTTGGCGCCGCGCTGCTTCATCTCTGGAAACAGCACCGGCGCCACGGCGGCCATGTCGGCTGCCTTGGCGCCTGATATGCCGGAGACCAAGTACATCGCGCCGACCAGCACGTAGTGCAGTCCGCCGCGGACATGGCCGAGCAGGCTCGCCAGGAACGCCACCATGGCCCGCGCCATGCCGGTCATTTCAATCAAGAGGCCCAGGAACACGAACAGCGGCACCGAAAGCAGGATGAGGTGGCTCATGCCCTCGTCCATCCGTCCGACCAGCACCATCACGGGCGTGCGCGTGGTCAGTGCAAGATAGCCGAAGATCGCAAGGCCAAAGCCGAACGCAATGGGAACGCCGGCGAAGACGCAGAAGCCGGCGACGCCGACGAAGAAGATGACGAGGTTGAGATTGCCGAGCGGCCGCAGCAACGGCTCTGCCAGCCAGAACAGGCCGACCAGGACGGCAACCGACAGCACCGCGGCCGCGACCATCCGGTAATCCGGCGCGCGCAGCAGCCGCAGCAAGGCAAAGGCGGCCATCAAGCCGATGCCGGCCGGCAGCGCGGCGGCGCGCCACATGTTGGAGATCTGCAGCGCCGGCGTCGTGATGTAGCTTTCCTCATAGGCGTAGTCGCAGGACGGCCAGACGATCAGCGCCAGGAACGCCAGCGCCGCGGAGGTCGCGACCAGATCGAGATAGGCCCGCATCGCCGGACCGGCGCTGGCGACCACCGCGGTCATGCGCATGTGCTCGGAGCGGCGGAACGCAACCGCCGCGCCCAGCATGGCCAGCCACAGGAACAGGATCGAGGCAAGCTCGTCCGACCAGATCAGCGGCCGGTGCAGGCCGTAGCGCGCGACCACGCCGGCAAACAGGATCACGATCTCGGCGACGACCAGGATCGCCGCCGGGATCTCGACGACGAGACCGAGCACGCGCTCGAGCGAAGTCAGCAACGAAGATCGGCGAGGGGACTGAACAGCCACCTCGCCCGCCACTTCGATCACATCGATCTCGACATGAGCCATGATGGCCCCGACGCGTTACGACAGCTTGCCGACGGCCTTTTCCAGGAGGTCCCACGCCTGGTCGCCATACTTGCCCTTCCACTCCGCATAGAAGCCGGCGGTGCGCAGCTTGTCGCGGAACGGCGCCACCGCCGGCTGATTGAAGGTCAGGCCCTTGGTCGCGAGCTCCTGCTGCAAATTGGCATTGAGCTTGGCGGTATCGGCGCGCTCGTTGATCGCGGCGGCGTTGATGTGCTTGGCAACGACCGTGCGGACGTCCTGCGGCAGCTTTTCCCAGGCACGGCGGTTGGCCAGGAACCAGAAGCCGTCCCACATGTGGTTGGTCAGCGAGCAGTACTTCTGCACCTCGTAGAGCTTTGCGGTCGAGATGATCGCCAGCGGGTTCTCCTGGCCTTCGACGATCTTGGTCTGCAGCGCCGAATAGACCTCGCTGAAATTGATCGAGGCGGGTGCCGCGTCGAACGCCTTGAACATCGAGGTCCACAGCGGCGACACCGGCACGCGGATCTTGAAGCCCTTGAGGTCGTCGGGACCGGTGATCGGCTTGCTCGACGACGTGGTCTGGCGGAAGCCGTTGTCCCAGATCTTGTCCATGACCTCGAGGCCGGCCTTCTTGATCTCGCCGCGGACATGGGCGCCGAGATCGCCGTCCATGGCCTTCCAGACCGTGTCGTAGTCCGGGAACGCGAAGCCGATGCCGTTGATGGAGGCCGCCGGCACCAGGGTCGACAGGATCAGGCCCGACAGCGTGAAGAACTCGACGCCGCCGGAGCGAATCTGGCTCAGCATGTCGGTATCGGACCCGAGCTGGTTGTTCGGGAAGATCTGGAGGTCGAACTTGCCGTTCGTCTCGGTCTTGATCGCCGCGGCCATCTCCTTGGCGCGGACGTTCAGCGGATGGGTGTCCGGCAGGTTATTGGCGTATTTGTAGGTGAACTCGGCGCTCTGGGCGCGGGCCACATGGGGCGCACTGAGGCCGCCCAGGACCGCGGTCGCGGCGGAGGCCTTGAGAAGCGTGCGTCGGGAAAAGCGCGTCGAAAAGACCATGGGTCTGCTTCCTCGGAAGGTTTGTTGTTGTTCTGAGACGCAAACCTATACGGACGGAAGGTCAGAAGGTCATCTGCGATCTCGCGGAAGCCTCGCTTATTGCAGCCGGACAACGTCACGGCAATATCGGCTTTCGGAGACATCGGCCGGATTCGAAATCTGAAAACAACCCCATGCACAGTAGCCGTCAAGAGCTGAGGTGACAGGCGTAGCGCAGATCGAAAATCGGACTGGGGCGAAGGTGCGATGGCAGGAATTTCGCCTAAATAACTGATCTGATTGTATATAAATATATTCCATAATATACCTTATGCGAATCACGTATTGCTGCATGCCTAGAAGCCCCTTGCACCAGGATCCGTCCCGGGACTGGTCGGTCGCCACGTTGGCGAAGGCCGCCGGCGGACCCCTATCGGTATTCGCGCAGCGTAGGTGAAGAGACGCGCCTGGCTTGTGATCGGATCGAACGCCTTGCTTCCCGGTGCGGATTTGTACGATGCATGTCCGTGCGGTCACCCGGACGATGAGCTGTTCCTCATCGCGGAGACTACGCGATTACTGCGCGCGATGAGGAAGACGGACTGACACGCTGAGGCGCGCTGACTGCCGGGACGCTTCCCTGCGATAGGCAGTTTCCGGCAAAGCGCGAAATATTTGGCAGCCCCTTTGCGTCGCTCAAGACACGTCGCCTGCCCGCCCTCAAGGGAAGAATTGCCGCCCTGCTCCCGACACCTATACCGCGGTGCTTTCGGGTAGAGGGCTAGGCCAGCATATCCGTGATGAAGTCGGATTCGGGCAAGAGACAGCGAATGCCATCGTCGGCGAACTGCAGCGCCGCAAGTACAGAATTAGGAGCGACTAGACTGCGTGCCCTACGAGCGCGCCGATACCAGCGCTGGCGGCCATCGCGATGGCCCCCCAAAACGTGACTCGTAACGTTGGCTTCATCATGCCTGCGCCCCCAATGCGAGCGCTGAGAGCACCGAGCAGCGCCAGGCAAAATAGAGATCCAGCAGACACGATCAGGGATGTTGAACCTGAGGGCGCGAGCAGCACGATGCCGATCGGCAAAGCTGCGCCGACCGAAAAAGTCAGAGCAGAGGTCAATGCAGCCTGCACCGGTTGGGCGACTACATGGGCCGACAGCCCCAACTCATCTCTTGCATGCGCAGCGAATGCATCCTTCGCTGTCAATTGTTCAGCAACTTGGCGGGCCAGGGCGACCTCGACACCGCGATCAACATAGATTTTGGTCAGTTCGTCTAGCTCGGATTCGGGTGTATCAGCGAGTTCCTTGCGCTCTCGGGCCAGATCCGCCTGTTCGGTATCGGCCTGAGAGCTGACCGAGACATATTCGCCGGCGGCCATCGACATCGCTCCGGCGACAAGCCCTGCGACCCCTGCCACCAGTACTTCGCCGGAGGAATTAGCGGCCGCAGCGACGCCTACAACCAGACTAGCAGTCGAAATGATGCCGTCATTCGCACCCAGCACGGCAGCACGCAGCCAGCCGATACGCTCGATGAGATGCGTTTCACGATGAGTCGGATGCATGGCCGGCTTTCCCAATGGATAAGATTGCAAGCTGGACGGTTACCGCAAGCGCGTCACTCGGCCGCAAGCGATCGCAGCCAGGCCAGTCTTGAGATCGCGCGCTCGGCCAGGTGCTGCAGGCCTTCCAGATGGGCTGCGTCGCTCGACCGCTCGGCGCCGTCGAGGTAGCCGTCGACGAGCGCTTCGGCGATCTCCAATGGGCCCTTGCGTTCCATGGACGCGGGAAAGCTGCCGAAGCCGGCGGCGGCGGCGGCGGCGGCCATCTCGATCGACTGTTGACGCAAATCCCTGATCCGGACCGCGGCTGGCTCGTTCAGACGCGGTTCCATGTCGTCGAGCTGGGCAACGAGGCGCAGCTCAAGCCGCTGTGCATCGACATGCGACGACCCAGGCGCTGATGCCGCTACGGCACTGATCCGGTCGTGCTCGTGATGGTAAGCGCGCCGCCTCTCCCTCCGTAGCGTGGCCACGTGGCCGAGCTCCTCCTTGGCCATCGCCTCGGACGCCTTCTTGACCTCCGGATCATGCGAGTAGGCTGCCAGATATGACCAGAAGGCGAAGGCCCGCTCCTCGTTGCGGACCGCCATGGCGAGTGCGCGGTACGGCGTCATCAACCGTGAGGTCTTGATCTCGGCGGCAGCGTCCGGGGCGAGCGCGTCCGGAGCCTCCCAGCGCACCATGGCGGGATCCGGGCGCTTGCCTCGGCGCGATTGCGACCACTGCGTCACACTGTCCACATGCTCGCGCTCGGCGGCGGCGAGCCGGGTGAACACCTCCGCCAGATCATCCTTGCCCTGCCCGCGCATCTCTTCGGCGAGAGAATCGTACTTGCTGGCCGCTTCCTGCTCCATTGCATGCGCTAGCGCAAAGAGCTCGTCGAGCGACTCCAATACTCCGGCGGGCTCAGCACTGAGCAATGACGTGCGTAGGAATGGCATACCGAGGACTCCACATGCAGATTTCTGATCCCGTTCCGCGCGAACATCTCATGAGCGGGCTTGACAGAGTCAGTCGTACAAGATGAGCTTTGCACGTCAGCGGCGACAAATCATCGACGAAGATTATCAAGGCAAGCGTGGCCCGGTTGGTCGCGCAGATGGCATTTGAATCGACATGTCGAAGCGGCCGAATGATTATATCGCCTTCGCAAGGCGTGCAGCGCTAGCGCTCGCGGGCTTGCTGCTGATGTGTCTGACATATATTTCACCTGCCTCCGCCGCCGGTGATCTGCAGACATACTTGCCGAAAATCCCGCCTGCGGAGTTTTTCCCGGGAGCCGACCGTTTCGGGGCGCCGCAGGGCGATCCGCCGATTGTACCAGTGTACCGCGGCGACCAGCTGCAGGGATTTGTCTTCCTCAACTCCGATCTCGCGAATTCCGTCGGCTACTCGGGCAAGCCGATCCACCTGCTCGCTGGGATCGACCCGAAAGGCGTGATCACCGGCATCAAGCTGGTCGATCACAAGGAGCCGATCGTGCTGGTCGGCATTCCGGAAGCGCGCATCGTCGCGGCCGTGAACGGCCTGATCGGCAAGGACATGAAGCCTGTCGCATCTGGCGCGGAGAAGCCGCCGCAGGTCGACATCGTGAGCGGCGCGACGGTCACCGTGCTGGTGATGGGCGACAGCATCGTCCGCGCGGCGTCCAAGCTGATCCGAAGCGGCCGCGTCGGCGGCGGAGACGGCGCTGCGGCTTCGGCAGCCCTGCCCCCTGTGATCAAGACGCTCGATCTCCAAAACAGCGAAATGCGCGACTGGGAGAGCCTCGCCGGCGACGGTTCGATACGCCGTCTTCATCTCGGCATCGGCGACATCAACGAAGCCTTTGCAAAGTCCGGCAGTGCGGCGGCGGCGCAGTACCCCGAACCAGGTGAAGCCAGCGACACCTTCATCGACCTCTACGTGGCGCTCGTGAGCGTGCCCACGATCGGCCGCAGCCTGCTCGGCGACGACGGCTATCGACGGCTGAAGGACAGCTTGAAGCCCGGGCAGCAGGCGATCATCGTCGCCGGCAACGGTCCCTACTCCTTCAAAGGTTCGGCTTATGTCCGCGGCGGCATCTTCGATCGCATCGAGATCCTGCAGGAAGGCAACAGCACCCGCTTCCGCGATCGCAACCATACCCGCCTTGGTGCACTGGAGGCGGCCGGCGCGCCCGAGTTCAAAGAAATTGGACTGTTCGTTACCCCGCCTGAGTTCACCCTGGACCCGACGCAGCCGTGGCAGATTCAGCTGCTGGTGCAGAGAAGCCTCGGCGGCCGCGACAAGGCATTCCTGACCTTCGATCTCGGCTACGCCCTGCCCGACGGCTACATAAGGCGCGAGCAGCGTGCGGTGACGGTACCGGAGAACGCCGCGTCTCCGGCCTCTCAGGCAAAGGCTGCGACTGCTCCCCCGGCCGAGGCTGACGAGCCGCTTTGGGTGCGGATCTGGCGGTCGAGCACGGTTTCAATCGGAATCACCGCGTTCATGCTGATCGCCCTCACCGGCATCTTCTTCTTCCAGAACCTGCTGGTGCGCCGCCCGGTGTTCTACACCTGGGTACGACGAGGCTATCTCGCTTTCGTCCTGGTCTGGCTAGGCTGGTACGCCAACGCGCAGCTGTCCGTCGTCAACGTCGTCACCTTCAGCAATGCGCTGGTGACCGGCTTCCGCTGGGAATTCTTCCTCGCCGCTCCCCTGATCTTCATCCTGTGGGCCGCGACGGCCGGCGGGCTTCTGTTCTGGGGCCGCGGCCCGTTCTGCGGCTGGCTGTGTCCCTTCGGCGCGCTCCAGGAGCTCACCAACACGGCCGCGAAATGGCTGAAGGTGCCGCAAATCACCGTGCCGTGGGGACTCCACGAGCGGCTGTGGCCGATCAAGTACATCATCTTCCTCGGACTGTTCGGCCTGTCGCTCTATTCGGTCGACATGGCCGAGCGCTTCGCCGAGATCGAACCGTTCAAGACCGCGATCATCCTGAAGTTTTCGCGCAGCTGGCCGTTCGTGGCCTATGCCGTCGCCCTGCTCGTCATCGGCCTCTTCATCGAACGCTTCTTCTGCCGCTACCTCTGTCCGCTCGGTGCCGCGCTCGCAATTCCCGGCCGCATGAGGACATTCGAATGGCTGCGTCGCTGGGAAGAATGCGGCTCGCCCTGTCAGCGCTGCGCCAAGGAATGCCCGGTGCAATCGATCCATCCCGAGGGTCACATCAACGTCAATGAGTGTATCTACTGCATGCACTGTCAGGAACTCTATTACGACGACCACCGCTGCCCGCACATGATCCAGGTGCGGCTCAAGCGCGAGAAGTTCGCGGCCATGTCTTCGCCCACGATGCGATCGGGCGGCAAGGGTCCTGCGACCGTCATCACCGCCGGCGGCAAGACTGTCGGCGCGTCACCCGCCATCTCTCCACCACCGAACTGAACCGAAAGCCGAGGAGGCAATCATGAGCGAGAACGAACAGGCAAAGGGCGTCAGCCGACGAACAGTGCTGGGAACGACGGCGGCTGCGGCGGGCGTGGGCCTTGCCGGCGGAGTCGCACTGAAGGACGGCGGCTTCGTCTCCTCCGCGGACGCGCAGACCAAGAATGCCGCGCCGAAAGCGCCGGCGGCGAGGCCGGCCGTGCAGAAGACCGAGGTCGCGCCCGGCGAGCTCGACGAATATTACGTGTTCTTCTCGAGCGGCCAGTCCGGCGAGATGCGCATCATCGGCCTTCCCTCGATGCGCGAGCTGATGCGCGTCCCGGTGTTCAACCGTTGCAGCGCGACCGGCTGGGGCCAGACCAACGAGAGCATCAAGATCCTGACCGAGGGGCTGCAGCCCGCGACCCGCGAATTCCTGAAGAATCGCGGCGGCACGTTCCTGAACGGCGATCTCCACCACCCGCATATCTCCTTTACGGACGGCACTTACGACGGTCGCTATGCCTTCATGAACGACAAGGCCAACAGCCGCGTCGCGCGCGTGCGGCTCGACATCATGAAATGCGACAAGATCGTCGAACTGCCGAACCAGCACACGGTCCACGGCCTGCGTGTGCAGAAATATCCGCGCACCGGCTATGTGTTCGCGAACGGCGAGGATGGCGTGCCGCTGCCCAACGACGGCAAGGTCCTCGACGATCCCAAGCAGTATCACTCCATCTTCAGCGCGATCGACGGCGATACGATGAAGGTGGCCTGGCAGGTGATCGTCAGCGGCAACCTCGACAACGTCGACGCCGACTACCAGGGCAAGTACTGCTTCGCGACCTGCTACAACGGAGAGGAAGGTGTCACTCTCGCGGAGATGACCGCCAGCGAACAGGACTGGGTCGTCATCTTCAACATCAAGCGGATCGAAGAAGCCGTGAAGAAGGGCGACTTCAAGGAAATGAACGGCGTGCCCGTCATCGACGGCCGCAAGGGTTCGGCCTACACCCGCTACGTGCCGGTCTCGAACAATCCGCATGGCATGAACACCGCGCCGGACGGCATTCACATCGTGGCGGCCGGAAAACTCTCGCCGACCGTGACCGTGATGGACGTCCGCAAGTTCGACGATCTGTTCGACGACAAGATCAAGCCGCGCGACGTCGTCGTCGCCGAGCCCGAACTGGGCCTTGGCCCGTTGCACACCGCCTATGACGGCAAGGGCAACGCCTACACCACCCTCTTCCTCGACAGCCAGGTCTGTAAATGGAACATCGACCTCGCCAAGCGGGCCTTCAAGGGTGAGAAGGTCAATCCCATTCTCCAGAAGCTCGACGTGCACTATCAGCCGGGTCACAACCATACCTCGATGGGACAGACCAAGGAGGCCGATGGAAAGTGGCTCATCTCGCTGAACAAGTTCTCGAAGGACCGCTTCCTGAACGTCGGGCCGCTCAAGCCCGAGAACGATCAGCTGATCGACATTTCCGGCGATCAGATGAAGCTGGTGCATGACGGTCCGAGCTTTGCCGAGCCGCATGACGCAACCATCGTCCACCGCTCCAAGATCAACCCAATCTCGATCTATGACCGGGCGGATCCGATGTTTGCCGATGCGGTCAAGCAGGCCAAGGCCGACGGCATCAATCTCGAGGCGGATTCGAAGATCATTCGCGACGGCAACAAGGTGCGCGTCTACATGACGTCCACCGCCCCCGCCTTTGGCCTCGAACAATTCCAGGTCAAGCAGGGTGACGAGGTCACCGTCTTCGTCACCAATATCGACGCCGTGGAAGATTTGACCCACGGCTTCTGCGTCGTGAACTACGGCGTCCAGATGGAGATCGGGCCGATGGCGACGGCGTCCGTGACCTTCACGGCCGACAGGGCGGGCGTCTACTGGTACTACTGCTCCTGGTTCTGCCATGCCATGCACATGGAGATGAAGGGCCGGATGTTCGTCGAACCGAAATCGGTCTGATCGGAGCGACCTCGTGGGTCCATTCTTACGCATGTTTCCGGCGGCGCTCGTCGCCGCCGGATTGTCCGGCTTCGCCAGTGCGGAGACGTTGACGGCTGTGCCCGGACAGCCGCTGCAGGCGGTGCTGGATGGCGCGCGCGCCGGCGACGTCGTCACGCTCGCGCCCGGTGAGTATCATGGCTCGATCCGGATCGAGCGTCCCCTCCAACTGGTCGGGAGCCGCAAGGCGGTGCTCGATGGCGACGGCTCCGGCAACGTCATCACCGTCAGCGCCCCCGACGTCACCGTCCGCGGTCTGACCATCCGGGCCTCCGGCCGCGATTTGCAGGCGATGAACTCCGGGATCTTCCTGCAAAAGACGGCCGAACGCGCCACGATCGAGGACAACCGGCTGGTCGGGAACCTGTTCGGCGTCTACGTGCACGGCGCCAGGGGCTCGCGGGTCGTCCGTAACGAGATCGAGGGATTGCGCGGGGTGCGTCTCAGCGAGGCCGGCAACGGCGTCTCGCTCTGGAATGCGCCCGACGTCACCATCGCCAACAACATTTTCCGCTACGGCCGCGACGGCATCTTCTCGATCTCCAGCAGCAAGGACCGTTTCGTCGACAACCGCTTCGAGCAGGTTCGCTTTGCGGTCCACTACATGTACACCAACGACAGCGAGATCAGCGGCAACGTCTCGATCGGCAACCATGTCGGTTACGCCATCATGTATTCGAACCGCCTTTTGGTCCGCGGCAACTCCTCCGATCATGATCGCGATTATGGATTTCTCTTCAACTACGCGAATTACGCCCAGATCGAGGGCAACCGGGTGACCGGCGGCCCGCTCGGCGCGACGACAGAGAAGACGGAAGAGGGTCCCGACGACGAGCGAGGCATGCTTCCGCAAGCCAAACGAGAGAGCGCGCTCAAGAGCGGCCCCGAGAAATGCGTGTTCATCTACAACACCAATCACAACAAGTTCCGCAGCAACTGGTTCGAACGCTGCGCCATCGGCGTGCACTTCACAGCCGGCTCCGAAGGCAACGAAATCACTGGCAACGCCTTCGTCAGCAACGCCAACCAGGTGAAATATGTCGGCACAAGGCACCTCGACTGGTCGACCGGCGGACGCGGCAACTACTGGAGCGACAATCCGGCATTCGACCTCAACGGCGACGGCATCGCCGATACCGCGTACCGGCCGAACGACCTGATCGATCGCGTGCTGTGGACCGCGCCCGCTGCGAAGGTCCTGATCAACAGCCCTGCCGTCCAGGTGATCCGCTGGGCGCAGGCACAGTTTCCCGCGCTGCTGCCGGGCGGCGTTGTCGACAGCCATCCGCTGGTGTCGCCGCCGCAAAGAGTTGCACCGAAGGAAGCGCGATGACCAGCACGGTCCGCATCAGCGACGTCACCAAATCGTACGGCCAGGTCAAGGCCGTGCGCGATGCGTCGTTTACGCTCGACCAAGGCGAGCTGGTCGCCTTGATTGGCCACAACGGCGCCGGCAAGACCACGCTGATGAAGCTCATGCTCGGCTTGATCCGGCCGACCAGCGGCGCGATCGAGGTTCTCGGAGACAATCCCGCCGCCGGCGAATTCGCAGGCCGCCGACAGCTCGGCTACTTGCCGGAAAACGTCTCCTTCGACCCTGCCCTGACCGGCCGCGAGACGCAGGCCTTCTACGCCAGGCTGAAACGGGAGCCGGTGGCCAAGGCCCTCGATCTTCTCGACGCCGTCGGGCTCGGTGCTGCCAGCCGCCGCCGGGTGAACACTTATTCGAAGGGCATGCGTCAGCGCCTGGGACTCGCGCAGGCGCTGCTTGGCACCCCGCGGGTGCTGCTGCTGGACGAGCCGACCACCGGTCTCGATCCGGAGCTGCGCCAGACATTCTACGATATCATCGCGCGCCTCGCGGCGGGCGGTGCGACCGTGCTGCTGTCGTCGCATGCATTGACCGAGCTCGAGGAGCGCGCTGGCCGGGTCATCATCATGAACCGCGGCATCAAGGTCGCGGACGGATCGATCGACGAACTGCGTCGGCTCGCCCGGCTGCCCACCCGGATCCGTCTCAAGGTGGCTGGCCTCGCACCTCAGGAGATGCCGGGCTGGGCTCCCCAGGACGCGACCTGCCGCCGCCTGAACGGACACATCGTCGAGATCGACGCCGCACCGGAGCGGAAGATCGAGCTGCTGCATCGCGCGACGGCCGCCGGCAATGCCGTCGAGGACGTCGACGTCGTTCCGCCGACCCTCGACGAGCTCTATGCTCATTTCCTCCGGCAATCGGAGCAGGCGCCATGAACGTTCTGATCATCGCCGCCAAGGAGATCCACCAGGCCATCCGCAATCGCTGGGTGCTGGCCGCAACGCTCCTGCTCGCCGGGCTGGCGCTGTCCCTCACCTTTCTCGGCAGCGCGCCGACCGGCAATGTCGGCGTTCGCACGCTGGACGTGGTCGTCGTCAGCCTGTCGAGCCTGACGATCTTTCTCGTGCCGCTCATCGCGCTCCTGATCTCCCACGACGCCATCGTCGGCGAGATGGAACGCGGGACGATGCTGTTGCTGCTGAGCTATCCGGTCGCACGATGGCAGGTGCTGCTCGGCAAGTTCCTGGGCCACCTCGCCGTGCTCGCCTTTGCGACCTGCCTCGGCTACGGCGCGGCGGTCGGCGCGCTGGCGGCGACCGGCAGCCAGATCGACAACGATAGTCTCCTGGCCTTCGGAGCGATGGTGGGCTCCTCGGTGCTGCTCGGCGCAGCTTTCGTCGCGATCGGATATCTGGTCAGCGCGCTCGTGCGCGACCGCGGCACGGCCGCCGGCATCTGCATCGGATTGTGGCTGCTGCTGGTGCTGATCTACGACATGGCGCTGCTCGGTGTGCTCGCGCTCGATCAGGGACGCAGCATCTCGGCTTCCGTGCTCAACGCCATGCTGCTGGCGAACCCGACCGACGCCTACCGGCTGATCAATTTGACCGGCTTTGCCAATGTCAGCACCTTTGCCGGCATGGCGGGCCTTGCCCAAACCACATCCCTGACCATACCTGTCCTGCTGACCGCCCTGCTCGGCTGGACGCTGCTGCCGCTGGGTCTGGCTGCGCTCGCCTTCTCGCGGAGGGAGCTATGAGGCGCCGAACCATCCTTCTTGCCTTGCTCGTGCCGCTCGCGCTCGCCGGCTGCAACGACAAGCAGGCCGCGAAGATCCCGTCGCCGCATCGGATGACGGCGGAGGACATCGGCCATTACTGCGGCATGAACGTGCTCGAGCATCCCGGACCGAAGGGCCATATCTTCGCCGCCAGCCTGATGGAGCCGGTGTGGTTCTCGTCCGTGCGGGACACCATCGCCTTCACCATGCTGCCGGACGAGCCCAAGGACATCCAGGCGATCTACGTGTCCGACATGGGCAAGGCGCCCGACTGGGACAAGCCCGGCGCCGACAACTGGATCGAGGCGCGCAAGGCGCTGTTCGTGATCGAGAGCCGGGTCAAAAGCGGCATGGGCGGCGACGAGGCCGTTCCGTTCTCGGACCGGGCGGCGGCGGAGACATTCGCCGGTGCAAACGGAGGCAGGATCGTCGGCTTCGACGAGGTGCCCCGGGACTATGTCTTGACCTCGGCGAACGCCGGCGGCGCCGTCGCGGCCGACGAGACGGCGGAAGGCCCGCCGGGCGAAAGACCGAGGAGAACGCCATGACGCGAATCCTGACGCGCCGACGCTTCATCCATATCAGCGCGGCGGCCGCGGGCCTCGGCGCGCTGTCTTCTGCTCATCCTGCTCGGGCCGAGCTCGCGCCGGTGACCTGGCGCGGCACGATGCTGGGCGCGGTGGCGACGATGGAGATCCATGACGACGACCGCAGCCGGGCGGAACGGCTGATCGTGCTGGCGTGCGCTGAGGCGCGGCGGCTCGAGCGGCTGTTCAGTCTCTACCTCGACGACTCCGCCCTGGTGGGGCTGAACCGGACCGGCATCCTGATCGATCCTGCCGCCGAGATGGTCGATCTGCTCTCGACCTCGCAGCACTATTCGACGCTCTCGGGTGGTCTGTTCGACGTCACGGTGCAGCCGCTGTGGGAGCTCTATGCCAGCCATTTCGCGCGAGATGACGCCGATCCGGCCGGTCCTGCGGCAACCGAGATCAAGACGGCGCTGGCGCGCGTCGGTAGCGGCCGGCTGTCGATCAGCCGCGAGCGGATCGTGATGCCCAGAGGCATGGCCGTCACCCTGAACGGGATCGCGCAAGGTTACGTCACGGACAAGGTGGTCGAGCTGCTGCGGGCGCACGGCATCTCTCGCAGCCTGGTCGACATGGGCGAAGCCCGGGCGATCGGCTCGCGTCCGGACGGGCGCCCCTGGGAGATCGGCATCGCCGATCCCGACGTTGTGGGCCAGACGAAAACTGTGCTGCCGATCGTCGACCGCGCCGTGTCCACATCGGGCGGCTACGGCTGCCAGTTCGGCGCCATGGGGCAATTCAACCATCTGTTCGATCCGCGATCAGGCGGCTGCGCCCTGCGCTATCGCAGCGTGACCACCGTGGCCCGCAGCGCGACCGCCGCGGACGCATTTTCGACGGCGTTCAGCCTGATGCCGGAAGACGAGATTCGATCGCTCTTGCCGCGCGTCGGCATCGACCGCGTGCACCTGATCGATGGGGCCGGCAAGTCGGTCGAATTGTCGGCGTAATCGCAAGTTAGCGCAGCGGCAGCAGATCCAGCTGGCTCTGCGCCTTCTTGACGGCCGCCGCGAACCAGCTCTGGCTTGGTGCTTCCTTGGCGAAGCATTTGGTGTAGGCGTCCATCGCCTGGTCTTCTTTGGCCATGGTGTCCTGCGGCGTCTTCCGGGCCATCATCTGCTTCCAGACTTTCTCGCAGGCGGGGATCTCGGCCGTCTTCACGGCACCGCTGACGGCAAGGAAGAAGACCTTGTCGCCCTGGATCGCGACGACGCCAATCTCGCTCGGCGGTCCCTTCAGGTCGCCATTGCCGCGCACGCCCAGCACGGCGACCGCGGCGCTCGCCGATGCTGGCTTGGTGACCGGCAATTCCGCATATTTGGCGAAAGCGGCGTCCTGGATCGCGTAATAGTAGAAGCGGTCTGACGTCAGCGCGCTTCCGATCTCCTGCGGCATGCCGTCCCCGCGGCGTTCGCGCAGCCAGTGCTTGAGCAGCCCGGAGGTGGTCACCACGGCCTGCATCTTGTCGCCTTCGGAAGCGAAGCCGAGACCGTCGAGATGACCGAAGCCGGAGTCACCGCTGAACAGCGTGTCGACGTTCGACTTGCCCTCTGCGGGCAGCCCCCTGATCGCGACCGGTCCGACCAGGCCGCGCAGTACTCCTGTCAGCTCCTTCAGAGCGGCATCATGCTGCCTGGAGGTCTCGTCGCTCTCCTTGGCCTTCGAGAATTTTGCGATGTAGCGATCGCGCAGATCAAGGTAGTGCTGCTCGGTCGTGGCGGCATGGACGGGCGTCGCCAGGACGAGCAGGCTGAGCAGGACAAGCGATTTCATTCAACGTCCGCGGACTTGGGAGTGATCTCTCTCTTTGTGCCCTCACCTTGCGGCAAGGTTCATCCGCGAGGGCCGTGCCAGGCGGTAGCACGGCTTCCGGTGCTGATCAGCCGAAATACGCGATGCGAGCGTCGAGTGCAAACATGTTCTGATAAATCTCCGGCTCGCTCGCGCGGTCCATGACGTCAGGTGCAATCTCACGGGCCTTGTGAAGGGCGGCCTGCAAAGCCGTCACGTCCAGCGCCTCGATCAACAAGAGGCCCGCGAAAAAGCCTTCTGCCTTTCGCATGCCCTTCTCCGTCGTCGGCACCGAGGTCCGGGCCTGATCGGTCGCGCCGATCTGCACGGCGGCAACTCCGTCGCAGGCGACGAGTGCCTGGGCCATTCCTTGCGGATCTTCAGGCAGCTTCTCGATCCGCAGCGCCATGATCGTTGCCCCCTCGCCCCTCCCCGCCCGCGTGAGCATGACGCCCCCGCCCCGCATGAAATTGCCGAGTTTCGGCATGATGCGCTGCGACCACGGCGTCGGCGCGTTGAGGCGCGCCAGATAGGCTTCGCCATCGAGAACCTCGGGCGCTTCCAGCTCATACAGGATGAAGAAGCGGTTGATGTCGGCTCTTGCAGCGCGAAACACACGCGCAGCCAGGAATCCCTTGGTCGTCACGCGCTCGGTGGTGTGCTCACGCGTCAACCAGTGCCGGTAATCCGTCAGATCGTACGCCTCAACGTCGCTCCAGATGGCGAGAAATCCCGCTCCGCGCATTCCGCCCTCCCCTAAGCTTTGCCGGCAGCAGCGAGCCCGTGAAGAGCGGCCGGGATCGTCCCAGGCAATCGTCCGATGCGCTGGACAACCGCCAGCATCGCGGCGAGATAGCCGTAGGGGCCCAGACCGCAAATGACCGCCGTGCAGGCGCTCGAGGTGACCGAGTGGCGGTGAAGCTCGTCGCGCATATGGATGTTCGAGATATGCACCTCGATCTTCGGTCCCTCGAAGATCTTCAGCGCATCGATCAGCGCGATCGAGGTGAAGGAATAGGCCGCTGGGTTCATGATGATCGCATCCGCTTTCCCATGGGCGGATTGGATGAGCTCGACGAGCTCGCCCTCCATGTTGGACTGGTGGAACGAGATCGAGACCTCGAGCTGATCGGCCAAGGCCCGGCAGCTGGCTTCGATTTCCTTCAGCGTCGTCGAGCCGTAGATGTGGGGCTCCCGGATGCCGAGGAAGTTGAGATTGGGTCCGTTGAGGATTATGATCCGTGCGGTCATTTTGTCCCTCTTCTCTTGCCAAATCTGCGCAACCAAAGCGCGATGAAATCTCTAGCCGCCAAACCACTTGGCCGGGATCGTCACCAGCCCCGGGAATAGCACCATCGCGAACAGCACGACCAGCTGAGCGATCATGAAGGGCCATACGCCCTTGACGATCTCCTCCATGCTGATCCTTGAGACGCCGCAGACGACGTTCAGCACCACTCCGACCGGCGGGGTGATGAGGCCAATGGCGTTGTTGATGATGAAGAGGACGCCGAAATAGACGGGGTCGATGCCGGCCGCCTTGACGATCGGCATCAATATTGGCGTGAGGATGAGGATCGTAGGCGTCATATCGAGGGCCGTTCCCACGATCACCACTACGACCATGATCGCCAGCATCAGAAGCGTGTTGTTGCCCATGAACGGCTTCAGGAGATGGACGATCTGGGTCGAGATCTCCGATACCGTGATGAGCCAGGACGACACGAGAGCTGCGGCGATCAGAAACATCACGATGCTCGTCGTCACCGCGGAGGAGACGAACACGTCGTAGAGCTGGGTCAGCTTCAGCTCGCGATAGATGCAGGTTGCCACGAAGAGCGAATAGACGGCGACCACCACCGCAGCTTCCGTCGGCGTGAAGATGCCGAAACGCAGGCCGACGACGATGATGACGGGCAGCATCAGCGCCCAGAAGCCGTCGACGACGGCCTTCACGATCTCGGACAACGAGGCCCGTGGCGGCGGCGTCAGGTTCTCCTGCCGCACCACCCACGCCCAGGCGAGGCACAGCCCGGCTCCGAGCAGCAGCCCGGGCACGATGCCGGCCAGAAACAGCTTGGAAATCGAGACCCCGGCGGCGACGCCGAAGATGACGAAGCCGATGCTGGGCGGAATCACGGGGGCGATGATGCCGCCGGCCGCCACCAGACCCGCTGCATGGGATTTGTTGTGCCCCGCCGCCACCATCATCGGTACCAGCAACGCCGCCAGCGCCGCGGCGTCGGCCGCCGCCGAGCCCGACAGCGAAGCAAGAATGCACGAGGCCAGGATGGTGACGTAACCAAGGCCGCCGCGAAAATGCCCGACCGCGATCAGCGCGACGTTGACGATGCGCTTGGCCAGCCCCCCCTTGTTCATGATCTCGCCGGCGAGCATGAAGAACGGAATCGCCATCAGGGGAAAACTGTCGGCGCCATTGATGACATTCTGCGCCACGATCTGGGCGTCGAACATGTCGATCGTGCTCATCAGCGCAACGCCGCAGACGATCAGCGCAAAGGCGATCGGCATGCCGAGCGCCATGGCCCCGAGCAGCGAAAGGGTGAAAACAGCGATCGTCATGGCAGGGTCCTGCCGGTTTGCAGGATGTGAGCGTCGGCCGGCAAGGCTCCATGCGACAACATCAGTGCTCTTCCGATTCCTTGACGGCCACCATGTCGGATTCGCTGGCCTGACCGCTGAGCACACGAAAGAGGTCGTAGAGCAGGATCACGCCGGCGGACACGCCGAAGACCACACCGACGCCGTAGAAGATCCCGAGCGACAGGCCGGTGGCCGGCGCCCGATCGTCGATGTTGATGATGGTCTGGCGCCAGCTGCCCGAGAGCAAAAGCCAGTCGGCAAACAGCATCAGGCAATAATTGATGACGAAGCAGATGCGCTTGCCGTAAGCCGGCAGCATCCGGATCAGACTATCGACGCCGAGATGCGCGTGTTCGCGCATCGCGACGATGGCGCCGAGGAAGGTCAACCAGACCAGCAGCCACCGCGACAGTTCCTCGGAAATGGCAATGCCGGAGTTGAAGCCGTAGCGCAGCACGACGTTGCCGAACACCAGCACCACCATGACGGCGAGACACGCGGCAATGACGGCCTTCAGGAACGTGCAATAGAGGTCGAGAGCTCGCGCCATGCGTGACGTCCGGGCAAATCGAGGGCTCGAGCCGGCAAAGTGCCGGCTCGGCACCTGCGTGGCGAAGAAGCGGCTACTTCACGTCCTTGCGGATGCGCTCGACCTCTTCGTTGAACAGCTTCACCGTCTCGGCACGCAAATTGGCCGAGATCTTTTCGACGACGGGTTGAACCGCCTTCCGCATGCGCTCGGTCTCTTCGGGAGCGATCGCATTGTACTGCATGCCCTTGGCCTGCAGCTCCGCCAGAGCCTTTTCGGTCTGAAGGCGGGTCTGCTCCTTCTGATAGCCACGGCTTTCCTCGTAAGCTTCGCGCATCAGGCGCTGCTCGGTCGGCGACAGCTTGTCCCAGAATGCCTTGCTCACCAGGATGATGTTCAGGGTGAAGGTGTGATTTGTGGCAGAGACGTATTTCTGCACTTCGTAGAATTTGTTCGAGAGGATGACCGTGTACGGATTCTCCTGGCCGTCGACAGTGCGGGTCTCCAGCGCCGAATACAGCTCGCCGAAGGCCATCGGGACCGGGTTGGCCTTAAAGGCGCTGAAGCTTTCCAGATAGACCGGGTTCGGAATGACGCGAAGCTTGAGCCCGCTGAAGTCTTCGAGCTTGGTAATCGGGCGGGTGCTGTTGGTGACGTTGCGGAAGCCGAGGCCCCAATAACCCAGGCCGGTCAGCCCCTTCGCCGGCAGCGTGTCGAGCATCGCCTTGCCGAACTTGCCGCTGCCGAGAGCATCGGCCTGCTCCGTCGAGTTGAACAGGAACGGGAAATCGATGAGGCCGAACTCGGGAATGACGGTCGCGAGTGAGGTCGTGGAGGCCGACAGCATCTCCTGGGTGCCGCCGCGCAGCGCGGATTGCTGCTGCAATTCGTTGCCGAGCTGTGAGGCCGCGAATTCCCGGACCTTCATCTTGCCTCCGCTCTTGGCGAGCAGGATCTCGGCAAACTTCTGCACGCCCATGCTCACGGGGTGATCGGTATTGTTCAGGTGGCCCCACCTGATTGTGCGCTCCTGAATATCTTCGGCAGATGCGCCGACCGTCAGCGCCACGCAGATCGCCGTCGCAGACAGCGCCCGTACCAACAAGCTCATCGCTTCCTCCCCTATGCGAGCGAGCACGAACTGCGGCTTAAGCCATTATCTTTCGTGCCCTCCGTTTATTTAGAGAACATACATGAATCGACATGTCAAATGAGGATCATAGTTTCATATGATATTCTTCTAGACGTCAGGCGTCCGGACTCTGTTATATTGCTGTCAGCATTGATGTTCGTCCGTCCGGACGGAGCGGCGCGATCGGGACAAACGGGGTCTGGAAAGCATGACGGCAGTTGATGAACGGCCCCTCTCGGCGGGCGACAGCGGCTACCAGCGCATTCGCTCCGACATCATTTTCGGGGTGCTGACGCCATCCGGGCGTCTCAGGCTCGACGCCATGAAGGAAGATTACGGCGTCAGCATCAGCACATTGCGCGAGATCCTCAATCGCCTGACCTCCGAGGGCTTCGTCGTTGCCGAAGGCCAACGCGGATTCGAGGTGGCGCCTGTATCAATCCAGAATTTGCGGGAGCTCGCCGATCTGCGCATCCTCCTGGAGCATCACGCGATGGCTGAATCGTTCCGCGCCGGCGACGTCGAGTGGGAGGGCCGCGTGGTTTCAGCGCACCACAAGCTGGCGGCCACCGAACGCACCGTCCTCGCGGAGGGCGATGATCCCGAGTTGCGCAAGCGTTATGACGGCGAATTTCACCAGGCGCTGATCTCTGCTTGCGGCTCGCGCGAGTTGATGCAGACCCACTCGGTCGTGTTCGACAAATACTTCCGCTACGCGCTGCGCTATCGCGGCGCCGAGACGATCAACCAGCACAAGGCCTTGCTGGAATGCGCCCTGAAACGGGACATCAAGACGGCCAGGGCGGTCCTCGCCGACCATATCAATGGCTGCGTCGCGCATGCGCTGTCCTCCTGGAAGAGCAACTGACGGCTGGAGCGGGAATCCCGGATGAGCCCGGCTACGATCCCCGCGCATCGGGTTGAGATCGCGGTCGCGAGCGCGGATATTCTCGGCGAGACGCCATTGTGGTGCGATCGGTCCCGCAAGCTGTGGTGGATCGACGTCGACGGCAGGCTTCATCAATCCTTCGATCCGGCGACGGGCGCCCATCACGTTGCCTCCCGCGACTGCCAATTCCTGGGCAGCCAGGCCTTGACGGCGGACGGCTCGCATCTGCTGGCGCGCGATCTGCGTCTCACTCGTGGTTCTTGCGAAGATGTCTCCCCCGGTCAACTCTGCGAGGTCGAGCACGGCCTGGACAACCGCCTCAACGACGGCCGCGTGGATGCCCGCGGCCGCCTGTGGATCGGCACCATGGACAATCAGCTGCATCGTCCGAACGGCTCGTTGTATCGCGTGACCGGCGACGGTCAGGTGGCCCGCATTTTCGGCGACGTCATCGTCACGAACGGAATTGCGTTCTCACCCGACAATCGCACGTTCTATTTCACGGACACGCGGCGATACTGCACCTGGATGTTCGACTTTGATGTCGATGACGGCGTGATCCGAAACAGGCGCTTGTTTGCAGACTATAGCGATTCCAAAGAAAGACCCGACGGCGCGTGCGTCGATGCTGCCGGCGGGCTATGGACGGCTTTCTTTTCCGGCGGCCGGGTCGTGCGATACCGGCCGGACGGGCAGATCGATACCATCATCCCGATGCCCGTGACCAATCCGACCTGCCTGTGCTTCGGAGGCAGCGATCTCAAAACGCTGTATGTCACGACGGCGAGAAAGTTCCTGGATCAGCGCCAGCTGAGCATCGAGCCGCAGGCCGGTCATGTTCTCGCCATTCACGGCGTCGCGCAGGGCCTTCCAGAACATCGCTTCGGCTAACCCTACTCCGCCGGCGTCAGTTGCCGGGCATTCAGGCGCATCGCCGCGGTCTCGCGAACCCGGACCCGGGCGCGGCGCTTGCGCCACCAGATCACGACACCGGTGACCGAGAGCGCGGCGACCACCAGCCCCATGATCGAGATCAGGATACGGCCGAACAGTCCGACGATACGGCCCGAATGCAGCGGAAACTGCGCCTGCACGAAGATATCGGCGGCGGTGCCGACCCAAGGCAGCCGCTCGCCGATCGGGCGGCCGTCCTCGCTGTCGTAATAGAGCTGCGCCGGGCCAACGCCGCCGGCGCCGTGATCGTCACCGGGGTGGAAGAAGGCGGCGGCATAGACGCCATGGGCGGGGCCGTAATTGATCGAGCCGACCGGAATGGTCCAGCCGCGCGCCTTGCCGTCGGCTGCCGCGCGCGCCGCGATCTCGGCGAAGGTGACCTTCGGCTCGATGGGATCGTCGAGACCGCGATAAGGCCGCTGCTCATAGGGCGTGGGCGTATAGTTCGACACCATCTTCATCAGCGGCGAGAACACCTCGAAATAGAGGTTCAGCGAGAACGCAGTGAAGGCGATGATGAACAGGACACCCCAGGTCCACAGGCTGAAGGCGCGATGGATGTCGAAGTTGATCCGGTAGGCGCTGCCGGAGGTCTTGATGGTCCAGGCCGGCGCCCAGCGCGCCCAGAAGCCGCGCTCGAGCTGGCGCGTCACGGCAGGCGCCCGCGCCGCCTTGGCGCGCCGGCGCGATGGCAGCGTCAGATAGAAGCCGACGAAGCAATCGATGGTCCAGATGATGGCGATCACGCCGAGCACGCGCATGCCCCAGCGGTCGCTGCCCCAGAACTCCGGGATGTGCATCGTGTAATGCAGCTTGTAGAGAAACGAGACGAAGTTCTCCCGCGTCACCGGCCACACCGCGCCCCAATAGCGCCGGCCGAGCTCCGCGCCGGTGTTGGGATCGAGGAAGACCTGATTGTAGTCGAGCGCGTATCGCTTGCCGGTCGAAGGATCGATCCGCGGCATCACGAAGAACCACAGCGAGTGGCCCTGCTCCGGCGTCATGAAGAGGTAGACCACGCGCGCACGGGGATCGCGCTGCTCGATCATTTTGGCGAGCTCGATCGAGGGGATAGCCGGGCCTTTGCTGGTGACGTCGAACAGATGGCTGTTCAGGATGTCATCGATCTCGTGATCCCAGGAGATGATCGCCCCCGTGATGCCGGAGAAAAACAGGAATCCGGCCGTGAGCAGTCCCGCCCAGCGATGCAGCTTGCCGAATATCGCTCTCATGGTCTTGCACTCACCAGCGGTAAGTCAGCTTGCCGATCGCCTTGCGTCCCTCCGCGTAGAAACAGCCCGACAGGGTGTAACAGGCGGCGACATAGCGGGTGTCGGCGAGATTGGTGACGTTCAGCGACAGGCGCCAATTGTCCCTGCTGTAGGCCAGCAGCGCGTCCAGCACGGTCGCCGATCCCACCTTGAACGTATTGGAGTCATCGCCCCAGGTCGCGCCGACGTAACGGATGCCGCCGCCGAACTGCAAGCCGGCCAGCGGTCCGTTCTGGAGCGTGTAGTCGTTCCACAGCGAGGCGCGGTTGAGCGGCACGG
This sequence comes from Bradyrhizobium sp. AT1, assembly GCF_001590795.1. Taxonomy (GTDB): domain Bacteria; phylum Pseudomonadota; class Alphaproteobacteria; order Rhizobiales; family Xanthobacteraceae; genus Bradyrhizobium. Next base: position 744,100 of record NZ_JXDL01000001.1, on the reverse strand, counting down.
TCGCAGGCGCCTTGCCGACATTCACCGGATCCTGCGTGACCATGGCATCGACATAGGCATAGGCCGCACGCAGGTTCCAGCCGTCGGCGAGCGACATCGAGCCCTCGAGCTCGATACCCCGCGATTTCACCTGACCGGTCTGCTCGGCGATGTTGAGCGGCGGCGCGTAGGTGACGACGTTATCGCGCGTCAGGTCGAAGGCCGCGAAGGTGAACAGCGCATTCCAACCGATGGGCTGGTATTTGACGCCCACTTCGTACTGCACGCCGGTCTCGGGATTGAGCATCTGTCCGGACGGACCGGTCGCGAGCACCGGCAGGAACGATTCCGAGTAGCTGAAATAAGGCGCGATGCCGTTGTCGAAATTGTACATCACGGCGGCACGGCCGGTGAAGGCCGAAGCGTCCTTCGCGACCGTGGTGTTGGCGATGCCGCTGTCGACCTGCGTCGTCACGAAATCCTGGCGGCCGCCGAGCTGGAACGACAGCCGGCCGAGCTTGATCTGGTCCTGCGCGTAGAGCCCGACCTGGGACTGCTTGACGCCGGTGTTGTCGCTCATCCCGCCCAGGGTCCAGTCGTAGCTGTAGACCGGGTTGAACACGTTGATCTCGGGCGCCGACGTCGTGACGCCGAAGGCCGTGTCGCGGAAGGAAGTGTTGCGGTAGTCGACGCCGACGAGCGTGGTGTGGCTGAGGAGGCCCGTGGTGAACTTGCCCTGGAGCTGATTGTCGACCGCGAAGGAGTTGATGTACGAATTGCTGTAGCTGCCGTAACGTGCGAGCTGCCCCGCCGCCTCGTCGGTATAGCCTCCCCCGTAAAACACCTTCTCTTCGTTGTGCTGATAGGCGTAGCGCAGGTTCTGCCGGAACGTGATGTTGTCGGTGAAATTGTGCGAGAGCTGATAGCCGGCGGTCGCGATCTCGGTGTTGAACGCGTTGAAGCTTGGCACGCCCGCGAAGAACGAGACCGGGATGGTGCGGCCGTTATTCGGCCACACCGTACCCGAGGCCGGCAGGAACTGCAGACCCCACCCTGCCCGGTCGCGCTGGTAGTTGGCGAGCAGCGTGATGGTGGTGTCCTCGTTCGGCTTGAAGGTGACGGCGGGCGCGATGAAGACGCGGTTGTCCTTGGTGAAGTCGACCTGGGTTTGGCCGTCGCGCACGACGCCGGTGAGGCGCCACAAGACCGTGCCTTCCTTGTTGGCGGGGCCACCCATGTCGAACTGGCCTTGATACCGGTTGAAGCTCCCGCCGGAGATCGAGACCTCGCCGAACTGCTGCGCGGTCGGCAGCTTTGTCACATAGTTGAGGATGCCGCCGGTGCCGCTGCCGCCATACATCGCCGATGACGGGCCCTTGAGAACCTCAAGCCGCTCCGCGCCGTAGGGATCGAGGCCGTTGAAGTGCACGTAGTTGCTCGACGGAATCCGCAACCCATCGACGTAAAGGCCCGACATGGTGGTGTCGAAGCCGCGGATCTGCAGGGCGCCGAACCGGGTGTCGGAGCCGCCATTGACGTCGCCGCTGACGCCGGCTGTGTAGCGCAGCGCCTCGCCGATCGAGACTGCGCCCTGGTTCCTGACCTGATCGGTGGTGACGACCGAGACCGACTGCGGGGTTTCGATCAGCGGCGTATCCGTCTTGGTTGCCGTGCCGCTCCTTGTGGCAACGAATCCGCGAACCGGACCATTGGCGCGTTCGCCGCTCGTGCCGTTCGATGATGCCGACCGGGTTGGCGCGACCTGCTGTGCGGGTGAACGGCGATTGGCGCGGGGGGCGCGCGTCGTCGCCCTTCGCGTTGAGGCGATCGTCGCCGGACGGGCGCGCTCGGCCGGCGCATCGACGGTGACAGTGGGAATCTGCGTCTGGGCCTCCACGGAACCCAAGGGAACGACGAGACAGATTGTGCCGGCCGCGCCGAGGAAGAGAATCCGGATCTGTCGACGACGCGTGTTCTCACGCAAAGAAAATTGGAAGTCGGTCACGTCTTGCGAGGCCCCACGCACTGCCGGCTTTGCCGGTATCGTTTTTGATGCCTCGCCCTAACTCAGGCGGTTTTGGAGCGCGATAGGAACAGCGTTAGAATTTCTCCAGACATGTGCGCAGCACGTGCGACCAATGCGCTCATGGCGAACGAGCCGCTATAGCGCCGCGCAGCAGTCGCATGCGAGGGCACCGATCACGGCCAGCTCGATGCTTCCGCATTTGGAATGATTCCAGATGGAAACATTCCCTTACTCTTATGCAATGGCCGCACACGATCGGCTTGTTGCCGCGCGGGTCTATGCCTTTCCGGCGTGACAGCATGGTTCGTTGGGAGCATTGCTTGCTCCCGCCAGCACGCTGCGGCTGTTGCGGTCCGGCGGAATATCGCCGGCCGCATTGGCCGCAAAGAAGCCGGTCGGCTTCAGCATGAAACCGGCATATTCGACCGGCATGATCGGAAAGTCCTCGGGCTTGCAGACATGGGTATGTCCGAACGAGTGCCACACCACGATATCGGCATTTTCGATGTTGCGGTTCTGCGCGGCGTAGCGAGGCAAGCCGTCGCCGCCGGCATGGACGTTGGGATAGTCACCGCTCGCGTATTTTTCGTTCCTGTCGAACGCTGTCACCCAGACGTGTTTGGTGGCAAAGCCGCCGCGCTTGCGTACAAAGCTGCCCTCCTGCGCCAGCATCAGCGGGCTCGGATTGACCACAATCTTGTACGCAGGCGCATTGCCGACGGAATTGGTCTCGTTGGGATTGCAGATCTTCCAGAACCGCCCGGTCTCGCCATTGGCGATCGCCGCCGCGTCACGCTCGCGCGACAGCACGCGCGTGGTGGTGTCGAACACGTTGCCATGCGGATTGTCCGCGCCCCAGGGCCGCGGCACGAAGTCGTGCTCGGTGACCGTGTTGCCGCCGCCGTCGAGGTCCATGTGCAGGCGGACGTTGAAGAAGTGCTGATGCGTCGGCCCGCCCAGACTGTCGTCGACCATGCCGCCCCATTTGTACGTCTCGCCCGGCTGCACGGCGGCGGTCTGGATGATGCCGGTGAGCTTTGTTTCCAGCTGGATCGTGCCGTCCTGGTAGAGATACCAGTAGAAGCCGTAATCGTAATTCCCGACGGTCGCGAAGAACGAGATCACGAGTCGCCGGGACCTGCGCACCTCGAACAGGCCGTTGCGGAATTCGTAGTGCTTCCAGGCAATTCCGTAGTCTTCTTCATGCATGCAGATGGCGTTCTGCATGACGAAGGGCTCGCCCTTGTTGTCGGCGGCGGGCACGTCGAAGTAGTGAATGTTGCCGAGGCAGTCGCAACCGAGCTCCAGCGCGTTGGCGAGCATGCCGAGACCGTATTCGCCGGCATCGAAGGCCGACTTCCAGAAATGATTGGCGGTTGGATCGGCGTAAGGCACCACCATCTCGGTGACGCTGGCGCGATGGATCAACGCGCGCCTGCGCGCGCCGTCCTGATAGGCAAGCTGATGCAGCACGAGCCCCTCGCGCGGCGTGAAGCCGACGCGAAAGCTCCATTTCTGCCACTCGACCTTCCAGCCGTCGACCTTGAAGCTGGCCCCTTGGGGCTGCTCAACATGCAGCGGCTTGATGTCGGTGCGCGGATTGGTCACGTCATGCGCGCCGTAGTTCCGCTTCTTTCGCGGGATCGGCACGATCGGATCTTCATCGGTGAGGTCGATGACCTTGCCGCCAATGAGGTCGACGACGGCTACCACCCCCTCGATCGGATGCGCGTAGCCGTTATCCTGAAGATGCTCACGGAAATAACTGACCGCTCGGACAATGCGCGCGCCGCGCTCGAATTCCTTGTCGAAGAACCCCGATGAGAACGGATCGACCTGGACCAGCTGGATCTCCTTGTCGGTCAGCCCGCGCCGGATCATCGCCGCGCGCCAGCCGGGATCGGCCTTCACCACGGCCTCGCATTTGAAGAACTCTTCCAGCATCACCGGCGGCTGCCCATAGGGCGCCTCCCGGTTCGGAATGACTCTTCGTGCAATGATCTCATTGCGGCCGAGATCGACAATGTGCTCGATCGCCTCGCCCGTCACAATGTCCAGCGTCAGGGCGAAGGCGCGGCGTCCTGCTCCGCCGGCGGCCAGTTCCTGCTTGGTCGGCTCCTCCAGCCGTACCGTCGGGAAGCGGCAGTTCTCGGGCGCGGCCGCAGCGGCGCGCGCCAGGGTGCAGGCGGCCGTGATCTCCTCAGCCGTCAACGGGTCGAGCGGATGCGGCGTCGCGGTCTGCGTCGGCGATGGGGCTTTGACGGCGTCGAGCATGGCGATGTCCCGGGATCAGGCGAGATGCGCGGTGATGGCGCTGAAGGCGGCAAACCAGCGCTGATCTATCGGAACGTCCATCGCCTTCGGCTGCGTTGCGAGCTTGACGATGACGGTGTCGGAGTCGAGGTCGACATAGAGGTGCTGGCCGTGGATGCCGATGGCCGTGAGCGCGTTGCGCGACGGATCGATCGTGAACCATTTGCTGCGGTAGCGCGCGCCCGGGAAAAACTCGGCGAGGTCGCCGTCGGCCCAGGCCTTGGGATCGCCGTTCTCGCGGATGTCGTCGATCCACCAGCCCGGCACCACCTGCCGTCCCTCGACCACGCCGCGGCAGCGGATCATCTCGCCGAAGCGGAGGAGATCGCGGGCCGTAACCGAGATGCCGCCGGCGATGCGACCCATGCCGTGGCTGTCGAGCGTCAGCGAGCCGTCCTCCTCCGCGCCCAGGGGCTGCCAGAGATAGTCGGAGAGGATGCGATGGTAGGGCATGCCGCAGGCACGCTCATAGACCCAGCCGAGCACCTCGGTATTGGGCGAGACGTAATGAAAGACCTTGCCGTGCGGTTTGCCGGTGCCGCGCAAGGTCGTGAGATAGGCGCGCTGGTGACCGGCCTCGATGCCATCAGGCGCCACGTCCCAGCCAGAGGAGAAGCGATAACGCGCAACATCTCCGGCAGGGTCCTCATAGTCCTCCTCGAACTTGATGGCGACGGCCATGTCGAGGAGATTGCGGACGGTGCAGCCGGCGTAGACCGAGGCCTCCAGCTCCGGCACGTAGCGGAGCACCCTCGCCTCGGGATCTAGCAGGCCTCGCGCGGCCAAGATGCCGCCGAGCGTGCCGGCGATCGCCTTGCTGATGGAGCAGATCAGGTGCGGTGTGGTCGCGCTCATGCCGTCGTCGTACCATTCGTGGATCAGCGTGCCCCGGTGCATCACAAGCAGTGTGTCGGTGAAGGTTTCGCGGAGCGTGGCTTCGATCGTGGTCGCTTTGCCGTCAGGCGCGGTGAAGCCGAGCTTGGCCAGCTCGCGCGGCGCGCTTTGCATCGGCGTCGGTTGGGCCGAGCGGCGGATCTCCGCTGTCGGCAGCACTTCGCGGGTGTGGGTGAAGCCCCAGCGGATCGCGGGAAAGCTGCGCCAATTGGCGCGCGTCACCAGGGCCTCAACCGCCGGCGGGCTGCCACGCATGATCTCGGTCGGCCGCATCTCGATCCCTCCGCGAAGCGCCGCCAGCGGCAATGCTGGGCGGCGAGCGAGCAAGTCTGCACCCGGGCACCATTAGGCGTTATCGAGATCCGGCAATATTTTGCTGGACACGGAGGATGGCCATGACCAGTCTTGGCGAGGTTCTCGCTAACTTTCGCCTGGCAAATCCGACGTGCCGTCATGGTCTTAAGTGCAACTCCTGCGATTCAGGACTCGGCTGCCAGCCTGTTCCAGGCCAGCAGCACGGACGTTGACGAGCATTGCGCAGCGCTCGGCCGCTGGCGCCTGAGCTACGACCAAATCAGCGCCGGCGCGTTCAAGGGCAGTTTCACCCAGCTCTCCCTGCCCCGGCTCGACGTGTTCCGCGAGATCACCAGCCAGCAGGTCCGCCAATACGGCCAGCTCGGCGCCGACAGTTTTGGCATCGGCCTGCCCTGGGACGGCGATGGCGAGCTCAACTGCAACGGGACCACTGCCAGCGGCGCCCACGTGCTCGCCAGCATCGACGCCGAGATCGACATGTGCACGCCGAAGGCATTCGAGCTGCGCGGCGTCGTTGCCAGCACGGTGTTGATCGCAGAGCTGGCGGCCCGGCTCGATATCGAGCTGCCGCGCACCGTCTGGCATCATTTGCAGGTGATCGAAATGGCGGAGGCGCCGGTCGCGCGGCTGCGGGCGCATCTCGCCGCCATTCAGGCGACCATCACGACCGCCCCGGAAATATTCGACGACCCAGCGGCGCGGCAGGCCCTCGAAGACGCCCTCCTCGTCGAGATCATGGACATGCTGCCGACCGCACGGCCGGGCCATCCCGGCCGCAGCGCGGTGGCGCGCAGGCGCACGGTCGATCGCGCCCGCGAGCTGATGCATGGCAGCGGCGATCGCTCGCTCTCGCTGCTGGAGGTCTGCAAGGCGGTCGGCGCCAGCCCGCGCAAGCTCGGCTATTGCTTCCAGGACGTCTTGGGCACGAGCCCGATGCATTATTGGCGCGCGATGCGGCTCAACCGCGTGCGCCGCGACCTCAAGCGCGCCGGCGACATCGCAACCTCGGTCTACGACATAGCCGTGCAGCACGGCTTCTGGCACTTCAGCCAGTTCTCGCTCGACTACAAGCGCCACTTCTCCGAATTGCCCTCGGAGACGCTGCGGCGGGCGAGGCGTGCCGCGTGATCCGGCTCAGTGATGCCGCAGCCGGCGGTTGACCCGGCGTGCCAGATAGTCGCCCGCGCTCTGAACGAGCTGGACCAGTGCAATCAGCACGACCACGACGGCGAGCATCATCTCCGGCATGAAGCGCTGATAGCCGTAGCGGATGCCGAGATCGCCAAGGCCGCCGCCGCCGACCGCACCGACCATCGCGGAATAGCCGAGCAGGCTGACTACCGCGAGCGTCAGGGCCAGCAGCAGGCCGGGCAGCGCCTCCGGGATCAGCACCTTGAACACGATCTGCATGGGCGATGCGCCGAACGAGGACGCGGTCTCGATCAGCCCGCCATCGACCTCGCGGATCGCACCTTCGACCAGACGCGCAATGAACGGCGCGGAGGCAATCGTCAGCGGCACGATCGCCGCGGTCGATCCGATCGAGGTGCCGGCAACGAGCCGCGTGAACGGGATGATGGCGACGACGAGGATGATGAACGGCGTCGACCGCGTCGCATTGACGACGATGCCGAGCACGCGGTTGACCAGCGGGGCTGCGAACAGCTCGCCTTTCCGGCTGGTTGCGAGGAAGACGCCGAGCGGCAGGCCGAAAGCGGTACCGAGAGCTGCCGCGATGCCGACCATGTACAGGCTCTCGAAGGTCGCCTGGATGATCAGGTTGATGAGTTCAGGCGACATAGCCGAGATGCTCCGCCGAGAATTGATATTGAGACAGCCAGGCGAGAACCCGCGCCTGCGCGTCGTCGCGGCCGGGTATGCCCAGAACGAGCGAGCCGACATGCTGGCCGCCGATCTCGTCGATACGGGCCGAGAGCAGCGACACGTCGATCCCGAGCTCGCGGGCGAGCCGCGCCACCATTGTGTCGCCGGCCCCTGCCCCACGCACCTCGACGCGGATCACGGCCTGCCCGCCGGCAGGCGGCTCGGAGACGATCCGGCTCGCCAGCGACACCGGCAGGCTGTCGCCGGTCACTTCGGCGAGGAACGGCTGCGTGATCGGATGCCTGGGATGCGTGAAGATGTCGGCGACATGGCCGCGCTCGACGACCCGGCCGGCATCGAGCACCACCACTTCCTTGGCGAGCTGGCGCACCACCGACATTTCATGGGTGATCAGCACGATGGTCACGCCCAGCTCGCGATTGATGTTCGCGAGCAGGTCGAGGATCGCGCGCGTGGTCTGCGGATCGAGCGCCGAGGTCGCCTCGTCCGACAGCAGCACGCTCGGCCGTGTTGCCAGCGCGCGGGCAATGCCGACGCGCTGCTTCTGGCCGCCGGAGAGCTCGGAGGGATAACGATCGTGCTTGTCGGCGATGCCGACCAGCGCGAGGAGTTCTGCAACGCGGGTCTTGATGTCGGCCTTGGCCCAGCCGGCGATCTCGAGCGGCAGCGCGATGTTGTCGGCCGCGGTGCGCGAGGACAGCAGGTTGAAGTGCTGAAAGATCATGCCGATCGAGCGCTGCGCCAGCCTGAGCTCACGGCCCGCCAGGGCCGAGATATCGCGGCCGTCCACGATCACGCATCCCTTGGTCGGCTTCTCCAGCCCGTTGATGAGCCGGACCAGGCTCGACTTGCCGGCGCCGGAGCGGCCGATCACCCCGGTGATGGAACCGCGGGGAATCGCGAAGTCGATGTCTTGCAGCGCGTTGACGCCGGGCTTGCCGCGATAGGCCGGATAGGTCTTCGAGATCCCGGCGAAACGGACCATCGCGTCCGGCTCAGCGGCGGTGGAAGCAATCGCTTCAGGCGGCGCTATCGGCTGTCCGACGGCAAGCGATTGATGAGCGTTCATGGTGACGGCCTTCATGAATCATAGTTCTTTCGCCCGCCCGAAAAGGCAAACGAGAGCCGGGTCGCATCAGCGACTGGGGGTGGAACAGCAGCAAACGGCTCACAAGGGGCGCGCGCTGCACCGCAACACGCACCATCGCCTTTTCCAGTCTTTCTTGCAATGTCAGATATTTGCGAGGAGATGGACGAAGATTCCCCAATCCTTCCCCCGAAAAGAATATTCCTTCCCCGGGCTATCGGCCTCCCGCCGGGCTCACCCCATCTGCAACCAGGGCAGCACGATCAGCAGCAGCCCAGCGAAATAGAGCAGCCCGAAGATCAGGCCAAAGCCCCAGAACTGGCCCTTCCCGATATAGCCGCTGCCGAAATACATCGGCGCAGGTCCCGTCGCGTAAGGCGAGATCACACCCATCAGGCCGAGCGAGTACATGCACAGCATGGCGAGGGTCGTGACCGGCAGGCCGGGGATGCCCGATCCGACCGCGAGCACGACCGGCAGCACGGCGGCGGCATGCGAGGTGATGCTCGAGAAGAAATAGTGGATCCAGAAGAACAGCGCGACCAGCAGCAGCATCGCGGTCGACGGCGACAGCCCGGCAAGCGGCTTGGCGTACTCGGTCGCGAACCATTTGATGAAGCCGATCTCGTTGAGGCCGGAGGCCAACGTCAGCAGCGAGGTGAAATAGAAGAACACCTCCCAGGCGCTCTTCTCGCTGACGATGTCGGCGAACTCGATCACGCCAGTCACCAGCATCAGGGAGATCACGATGAACACGACGGTGGTGGCGTTGACGAAGTTCGAGCCGAGCACGGGCACGCGGATGTCCGGGCTCGAGCCCGCGATCCACAGGAACATCGCGAGCACGATCAGCGCCAGCATGATCCACTCGTTGCGCGACATCGGGCCCATCTCGGCGAGCTCGTTGGCCGCCCATTCGGAAATCTCCGGGCTGCGTTTCACCTCGGGCCGGCACACCAGATAGCTGAGCAGCGGCACGACCGCCATCAGCAGCAGGCCAAGCGGCGCGAAGCCGAGAAACCATTGGCCCCAGCTGACCTCGACCCCGACGGTCTTCTTGGCGATCGCCAGTGCCGCCGCATTCGGCGCAAGCGCAGTGAAGAACAGCGAGCTGGTCACGGCCGTGGCCGCGAACGCCGTCCACATCACATAGGTGCCGATCCTGCCGGCGGTCGGTCCCGGCTCCGAGCCGTAGATGCGTGGGATGTTGGAGATGATGGGATAGACGATGCCGCCGCTACGCGCGGTGTTGGAGGGCGTTGCGGGCGCGAGCAGGAAGTCCGACATCGCCACGGCATAGCCGAGGCCGAGCGTGTTGCGGCCGAGGCGCTGCACCAGCACCAGCGCGATGCGCCGGCCGAGCTGGCTCTTGCGATAACCGATCGAGAACACGAAGGCGCCCACGATCAACCAGACCGTGCTTTCGGCAAAGCCCGCCAGCATCCAGCGCAGCGACTTGCCGGGATCGGGATCGATATAGCCCGCAACCCCGGCGACCGTCAGGCCGATGAATCCGACCGCGCCGACCGGCATCGACTCCAGGATAAGCCCGGTGATGACGGCCGCGAACACCGCGAAATAGTGCCACTGATTGACGTTGAGCCCGGCAGGCACCGGCCACAGATAGATCACCAGCCAGACAACGAGCGGTGCAATCAGTTTCCAGCGAAATCCCTTTGCCTCAGGCGCCTGCGAACTGGCGGTCATGGGCCCTCCCCTGTGATGTCGTCGCCTCTAGCGGCTCGTTGGCCGAGCCTGCTCTTCTGCCGGTGCGGCGTATACGGACTGCCGGGAGTGCGATCAATGGCCCGAGACAAATCTACCGCCCCTTGAAGCGCGGCTTGCGGCGGGCCAGGAACGCCTCGACGCCCTCCTTGTGATCCTCGCTGAAACCTGCGAGCGCGAACTGGTCGACGTCCATGTGACTGGCGAGATCGTCCAGAGCATGCGCCAGCCGGTTGACGGTGAGTTTCGTCATCGCCACCGAGAGCGGCGGCTGCGCGGCGACCTTGCGGGCGAGATCCATGGCGGCATCGAACGCATGGCCGGGATCGACGACGTGCTCCACCAGTCCCCATTCATAGGCTTCCTCCGCGGAGATGCGCTGATCGGCCAAGATGACGGCCTGCTTGGTGCGGGCGGGCCCGATCAGATGCAGCATGCGCGGGATGCTCTGCCAGCTCATGTTCATGCCGAGCCCGATCTCGGGCACGCGCAGATGGGCATCGCTGCCCATGACACGGAAGTCGAGCGCGACGGCCAGCGCCACGCCGCCGCCGACGCAGAAGCCCTCGATCGCCGCGATCGTGATCTGCTCCATCTCCTGCCAGGCCCGGGTGAGACGCGGCCCGAGCTTGAGGTGCCGCCTGAGCGTGCCGAGATCCATGTCCTTGCGCGCGCGTCCCTCGGCATCCTTCAGGTCGAAGCCGGCGCTGAATGCGCTCGCGCTGCCGGTCAGCACCACCACGGAGGTCGCAGCATCATCCTCGAAGCTTCGCGCCGCCGCGGTGAGCTGGCGCAGCGCCTCCGGCGACAGCGCATTGATGCCGTCGCCGCGGTCGAAACGCACCACCGCGATTCGTCCCTCGGGCCCAAGGCCCTTTTCGATCTTCACGTAGTCCGTCACTAACGTCTCCCCAATCTGCCCTGCGGCGATGCTAGCCTACATCCGGCCTCACGAATATGGGACCCGGTTACGCCGCAACGCATACTCGACAGGCAGGGCCCATTGCCCCTATCTTTCCCATTATGAGCCACGATCACGACCATCACCACGATCACGATCACGATCATTCCGAACTGTCGGAGACCGAGCTGCGCGTGCGCGCGCTCGAGACGATCCTGACTGAAAAAGGCTATGTCGAGCCCGCCGCGCTCGACGCCATCATCCAGGCCTATGAGACCAAGATCGGCCCGCACAACGGCGCGCGCGTTGTCGCCAAAGCCTGGAGCGATCCGGCCTTCAAGAAAGCGCTGCTGGAGGATGGCAGCAAGGCCATCGGCACGCTCGGCCATGTCAGCCGCGTCGGCGATCATCTCGTCGTGGTCGAGAACACGCCCGCGCGGCACAACATGGTCGTGTGCACGCTGTGCTCCTGCTATCCCTGGGAAATGCTGGGACTGCCGCCGGTCTGGTACAAGGCCGCGCCCTACCGCTCGCGTGCCGTGAAAGATCCGCGCGGCGTGCTCGCCGATTTCGACGTCACCCTGCCCAAGGACATGGAGATCCGGGTCTGGGACTCGACGGCAGAAACCCGCTTCCTGGTGCTGCCGATGCGCCCCGCGGGCACCGAGGGGTGGAGCGAGGAACAGCTCGCCGAGCTCGTCACGCGCGATTCCATGATCGGCACCGGATTCCCCAAGACGCCGGGAGCGCCGTCGTGAACGGCGTGCACGACATGGGCGGCATGGACGGGTTCGGCAAGGTCGAGCCCGAGCCGAACGAGCCGGTGTTTCACGAGGAATGGGAATCCCGCGTGCTGGCGATGGTGCGTGCGATGGGCGCAGCCGGCGCCTTCAACATCGACACCTCGCGCTTCTATCGCGAGACCATTCCGCCCCACGTGTACCTTTCGAGCTCTTATTACAAGAAATGGTTTCTCGGGCTCGAGGAGATGCTGATCGAGAAGGGCTATCTCACCCGCGAGGAAGTCGCCGCCGGTCACGCGATGCAGCCGGGGAAGACGCTCAAGCACGGCAAGTTCGATCTCGGCCAGGTGGAGCGCATCATGGTGCGCGGCAAGTTCGCCCGCCCGGCACCAGCGGCCGCAAAATTCAACATCGGCGACCGTGTGCGCGCCAAGAACATCCACCCCAAGACGCATACGCGGCTGCCGCGTTATGTGCGCGGCCATGTCGGCATCGTCGAGCTCAACCACGGCTGCCACGTGTTTCCGGACACCGCGGCGATGGAGCACGGCGAACATCCGCAATGGCTCTACACCGTCGTGTTCGAGGGCCGCGATCTCTGGGGCGAGGATGGCGATCCCACGCTGAAGGTCTCGATCGACGCCTTCGAGCCCTATCTGGATCCGGCGTGATGAGCAGCGCAGCTGCCGCCGCCGCGACGGCGGCGATCCCGAGCATTCCCCGCGACGACGACGGCCCGGTGTTCCGCGCGCCGTGGGAAGCGCATGCGTTCGCGATGGCGTTGAGCCTTCACGAGCGCGGCGTGTTCACCTGGCCGGAATGGGCCGCCGCCCTCGCCTCCGAGATCAAGCGCGCCCAGGCGGCCGGCGATCCCGACACCGGCGAGACCTACTATTTGCACTGGCTCGCCACGCTGGAGGGCCTCGTCGCCAGCAAGGGCGTCGCCTCGATGGACACGCTGCAGCGCTACCGCGACGCCTGGGACCACGCCGCCGATCGCACGCCGCACGGCAAGCCGATCGAGCTTAAGGCGGAGGATTTTAGGTAAGCTCCGCTCGCGCCACGAACTCCCGCCACCCCTTCGCCCGCAGGCTGCATGCCGGGCATTCCCCGCAACCGTAGCCCCAATCGTGCTGAGCGCCGCGCGTCCCGAGATAGCAGGTGTGGGAGTGCTCGCGGATCAGATCGACCAGCCCGTCGCCGCCGAGATCCTGCGCCAGCTTCCAGGTCGCGGCCTTGTCGATCCACATCAAGGGCGTGTGCAGCTCGAACTTCCGGGCCATGCCGAGTGACAGCGCGGTCTGCATCGCGCGGATGGTGTCGTCGCGGCAATCGGGATAGCCGGAATAGTCGGTCTCGCACATACCGCCGACGATGTGGGTGATGCCCCGGCGATACGCCAGTGCCGCGGCAAAGGTGAGGAACACCAGATTGCGGCCGGGCACAAACGTGTTCGGCAGGCCGTCGGCGCCCATCGCAATCGCGACGTCGCGCGTCAACGCGGTCTCGGACACCGCCGCCAGCGTCGGGATCGACAGCGTATGGCTCTCGCCGAGCTTTTCCGCCCAATCAGCGCGAAGACCCTTGATGCCAGCGAACAGCCGATCGCGGCAGTCGAGCTCCACCGCGTGGCGTTGGCCGTACTCGAACCCCAGCGTCTCCACCCGCGCAAAGCGGCTCAGCGCCCAGGCCAGGCAGGTGGTGGAATCCTGACCGCCTGAGAACAGGACCAGCGCGGTTTGTGATGAAAATGCGTCACTCATGGGCCTCAGGTAGTCCACTTCGTCGACGCCATCAATGCAAGATCACGCAACGGCGTCCGCGCCGGCGGGCGTCACTCATTTGCCGTCGCATACTCGCCCTGGTAGCATAACGGCGTTGCCGCACGATCCAATGGACGGACGTCGATATGGGTTATTTCGAAGGGTTGGCCAGTAGCAGTTTCAAGACCACCGAGGACGGCCGCCGGCTGTTCTTTCCATGGGGAGCGCTCGGGCGCGGTTACGCCATCGGCTCGGAGGAGCGCTATGGACGTCTTCGAAAGCAGGTGAAAGCCTACATGGTGGTTTCACTCCTGCCTGTCATCCTCGCACCAATCATCTTTCACGGTTACACCATCAGCTTTGCGTCGGCCGCTATCTCCCTGGCATTCTATTTGGCTTGGATGTGGGTTCTGCTTCCCCGCCTCGAGGCCGCTGATGAAGGGCTATCTTTGAAGGAGAGTATGACGTCTCAGGCACGCGCGCATGGCCCGGTCGTGCTCTGGCCGCTGACCATCGGATCTCTGGTGTTCGTCGCCGGCGGCCTCCTGATGTCCGTCGGCGAGACCGGCAGCAGAATGATCGGACTGGCGGTGACCTTGTTTTTTGGACTTTGCGCGGCGATGAACATCTGGCTGCTTATGCTCCGGCGGAAGGCAACCTGATCCAGATCAGCCCGTCGGTGGAAATCCGTCTGATTTCGCCTTGTTCCGCTGGGATCAATGCCGTGCATTTGGCATAAAGCCGGAAACGCGCAACTCCGGTGCCCAATGACCCCTTCCCGCGACATTTCCCGCCTGATCGAGATCATGGCGGCGCTGCGCACGCCGGTGACCGGCTGCCCCTGGGACCTTGAGCAGGACTTTTCGACGATTGCGCCCTACACGATCGAGGAAGCCTATGAGGTGGTCGACGCCATCGACCGCGGCGATCTCGACGATCTCCGCGAGGAGCTTGGCGACCTCCTGCTCCAGGTCGTGTTCCACGCCCAGATGGCATCGGAGCAGAACGCCTTTGCCTTCGGCGACGTCGTCGAGGCCATCACGCGAAAGATGATCCGGCGTCATCCCCACGTCTTCGCCGACAAGGACGGCAACCTCGCCTCCTCTCACGTCAAGGAAGTCTGGGACCGCATCAAGGCCGAGGAGAAGGCCGAGCGCGCCGCACGCCGGCCGCCGGAAGACGTACCGGCGCACAGATCGCTGCTGTCGGGCGTCAAGGCCGGACAGCCCGCGCTGACGCGTGCCATGGAGCTGCAGCGCAAGGCATCCACCGTCGGCTTCGACTGGAACGACCCGCGCGCAGTGCTGGCAAAGATCCGCGAGGAAGCCGACGAGATCGAGGCCGCGCTCGATCGTGGCGACAAGCAGGAAATCGCCGAGGAGACCGGCGACCTCATGTTCGCACTGGTCAACCTCGCCCGCCACGTCGATGCCGATCCGGAGGCCGCGCTGCGCGTGACCAACGCGAAGTTCGAGCGGCGCTTTGCGTTCATTGAGCGCGCGTTGGAGACGCAGGGCCGCACGCTCGAGCAGGCGTCGCTGGCGGAGATGGATGCGCTGTGGAATGAGGCGAAGACGGCCACGTGATGCAAGGGCGCTACATGGACATCAGGCAGGATGATCCGACGGCGCCCTATGTAGCCGACCTCTTGGCGCATCACCTTGCGGAACTGCAGAGTGTGATGGGCAAGCACGCGCAGGCGCTGGATGCGAGCGGCCTTTCGGACTCGGCGGTTACCTTCTGGACCGTATGGCAGGACGATCAGCTGGTTGGATTTGGCGCCCTCAAGCAATTGGATGACGCGCATGCAGAAGTGAAGTCGATGCGGGCCGCGCCGGCTGCCCGCGGGACCGGGGTTGGCCGTGCCATCCTGCATCATATCATCGCTGAGGCCCGCAAACGAGGCTATGCGCGTCTTAGCCTGGAGACCGGCACGGCACCGCTTCATGCGCCGGCCGTTTCACTCTATCGCAGTGTCGGCTTCACGAACTGCGAACCCTTCGCGGATTATCAGGCGAGCCCGCATAATCAGTTCATGAGCCTCGACCTCGCCGACTAGTCTGCGGCCGTAGCCCGGATGGAGCGAAGCGCAATCCGCGACCGGTCGTCGAGATCCGAATCCCGGATTACGCTTCGCTTCATCCGGGCTACGAAGCTGGGGATTTACGCCGACAGACGCGGCACAGCGTCAAACCTGTTCACTACGATATCGCGCTTGGTTTCGTCCACCCGCACGGTCATGTCGAAGCGGCCGTCGTGCAGCTCTTTGGCCAGCACCTCGGCGTTGCGATGCAGCCAGGAGATGCCGGCGCCGTCGGCGGCGTCGATGGAGAGATCGAGCGTGGTGCGCTTGGCCGCTAACCGTTCCTCGATCGCGGCGAGCAGTGCATCGACGCCCTCGCCTGTCACGGCGGAGACCAGCATGGCCGGATGATCCTCCGGCCGGCGCGCGGCGATGTTCAAGAGCTCTTCGCGTTGCTCGGAATCGTAACGGTCGATCTTGTTCCAAACCTCGATGATGCGACCTGAGTCGTCGGGGTTGATGCCGAGCTGGCGCAGCACCGCGTCGACATCGCTCTGCTGAGCTTCGGCATCTTCATGCGAGATGTCGCGCACATGCAGGATGACATCGGCCTCCAGCACTTCCTCCAGCGTGGCGCGGAAGGCGGCGACGAGCTGGGTCGGCAGGTTGGAGATGAAGCCGACGGTATCCGACAGCATTGCCTTGCCGCCATGCGGCAGGTTCAGGGCGCGCAAAGTCGGATCCAGTGTCGCGAAAAGCATATCCGCGGCCTGCACGTCGGCGCGCGTCAGACGGTTGAACAGCGTCGACTTGCCGGCATTGGTGTAGCCGACCAGCGCGACCACGCGATAGGGCACGCGCTGGCGTCCGGCACGATGCAGCCGCCGCGTCGCCTGCACCTTCTTGAGCTCGCCCTCGAGCTTGGAGATGCGCTCCTGGATCAGGCGGCGGTCGGCCTCGATCTGGGTCTCGCCGGGACCGCCCATGAATCCGAAGCCGCCGCGCTGGCGCTCCAGATGGGTCCATGAGCGCACGAGGCGCGAGCGCTGGTAGTTGAGATGCGCGAGCTCGACCTGGAGCGAGCCTTCCCGCGTCTTGGCGCGGCGGCCGAAGATTTCCAGGATCAGTCCGGTGCGGTCGAGCACCTTGGCGTGCAATTCCTTTTCGAGATTGCGCTGCTGGATCGGCGCCAGCGCGCAATCCATCACCACGAGCTCCACGTCGAGGGTCTTGATCAGCGCGGCGATCTCCTCGACCTTGCCCTTGCCGATATACGTCGCGGGCCTGATCTGGCTGATCGGTGCGATGATGGCATCAGCAATGACGAGATCGATCGCGCGCGCGAGGCCGGCGGCTTCATCGAGCCGGGCCTCGGAATCACGCAGGACATGAGTTTCAGATTGCGCGTCGGCTCCGCCGGCGCGCACCCGCAAATAGGGGCCGATGACAAGCACCCGCCCCGTCTGCTGAGCCCCGGCCGACCGCGGACGGTCGGCCTCCCCGTCGAAATTCCGGGGTTCCAATCAGATCACTCTCAAGCCGGCTGGTCCTCGCCGCCTTCGAACAACTGAATCGGTGCGCCCGGCATGATGGTCGAGATCGCGTGCTTGTAGACAAGCTGCGAGTGACCGTCGCGCCGAAGCAGCAAACAGAAATTGTCGAACCAGGTCACGATGCCCTGGAGCTTCACTCCGTTGACCAGAAAGATCGTCAGTGGCGTCTTGGTTTTGCGAACGTGATTAAGGAAGGTGTCCTGTAGGTTTTGTGCGCGGTCTGCCGCCATTGTTTTTTTCTCGCTTTGAGTTTCTTTTTATTGCGCCGGTTGCGGCCCTCTTTGTGATGTTCGGGGCCTCTCCCGGTTGCCGTTCCTCATGAGATCCCCCTCGGAAGGAACAGCTGTTGCGATTAGAGGACAGGTGGGCCTTTTAGGCAAGCTGCTTCACGCGGCATGGCACGCCGTAATGCCCCGAAAAACTACGGAAAGCGATGGTTTTCCTGACCAATCCCTCAGGGTTAACCGCAGTCCCGCAGCGCTAGATTCTTGTTTTGACCCGTTTTCTTTATGCGAACCGCCAACCGCTGTGCTCCAAAACGTTCTAGCCGACACCGAGCGCTTTCAGCTTCCGATGCAGCGCCGACCGTTCCATGCCAACGAACTCGGCCGTACGAGAAATATTTCCTGAAAAACGGCTGATCTGTGCAATCAAATAGTCGCGTTCGAACACTTCGCGCGCTTCGCGCAGCGGCAGGCCCATGATGTGCTCGCCGTTGTTGCTTGTCGGCATCGCCGGCACCATGGAGCCGACGTCCTGCGGCAGCATGTCGGCGGTGATGATGACCTCGGGACCACCCGCTGCCAGAATCATGACTCTCTCAACATTGTTGCGAAGCTGGCGCACATTGCCCGGCCAGACATGCGATTGCAGCACCGCCATCGCGTCCTGCCCGATCTGCCGCTTGGGCAAGCCGCTGCCGGCCGAGATCTGCTCCATGAAGTAGTCGATCAATTCCGGAATGTCCTCGCGCCGCTCCGACAGCGCGGGCACGCGGATCGGCACCACCGAGAGCCGATGATAGAGGTCCTCGCGGAAATGGCCGGCCGCGATCTCCTCTTCGAGATTGCGCGCGGTCGACGAGATGATGCGCACGTCGACCTGCACCTTGGCGGTGCCGCCGACACGCTGGAACGACTGCTCCACCAGCACGCGCAGGATCTTGTTCTGGGTCTCGCGCGGCATGTCCGCGATCTCGTCGATGAACAGCGTGCCGCCATGGGCTTCCTCGAGCGCGCCGGCCTTGCGCGGCTGCTCGCCGTTGGTCTGCTCGACGCCGAACAGCTCGTGCTCCATGCGCTCGGGCGTGATCGCTGCGGCGTTGATGACGACGAAGGGACCGTCGGCACGGCCGGAGGCCGTGTGCAGTGTGCGTGCGGTCAATTCCTTACCCGCGCCGGCAGGGCCGACGATCAGGATGCGGCTGTTGGCCTTGGCGGCGCGCTCGATGGTCTGGCGCAGCTGGTTCATGCTGGGCGAGCGGCCGACGAGCTGGCTGGCGCTTGGCGCCAGCTGCTTCAGCTCCTTGACTTCGCGCTTCAGCCGCGAGTTCTCCAGCGCGCGGGTCGCGACCAGGATCAAACGATCGGCCTTGAACGGCTTCTCGATGAAGTCATAGGCGCCACGCTTGATCGCCGCGACCGCGGTCTCGATGTTGCCGTGGCCCGAGATCATCACGACCGGCAGATCGGCATTGTCCTTCTTGACCTGCTCCAGCAGTTGCAAGCCGTCGAGCTTGGAGCCCTGCAGCCAGATGTCGAGGAACACCAGATGCGGCCGCCGGTTGGCGATTTCAGCCAGCGCGGAGTCGCTGTCGCGTGCGGTCCGGGTGACGAAGCCTTCGTCCTCGAGAATGCCCGCCACGAGATCCCGAATATCGGCCTCGTCATCGACAATCAGAATTTCACTAGCCATGGGTCGCGCCTGTCTTGTCAGCTGCCTGTTGCGGCTTGGATTTTCGTTGAATCATTGGTCTTTTCAGCGGGCTCTTTGGTTTCGGCCGCCGGCTCTTTTGTTTCTTGCGCCGGATCCTTGACAGCAGCGCCGGGCTGCCCGCCGGTGACTTCCTTGGCCGCGGCCGGAGCCTGCTCGGCTCCCTCGGGCTTGGCGGGTTGACCGGTGATCGCAAAGCGCATCCGCATCCAGGCGCCGCGCTGGCCCTCGCGGAAGTCGGACGCATCCTTCAGCTCGATGCGTCCGCCATGGTCTTCCAGCACGCGGCCGACGATCGCCAGGCCAAGCCCGGTGCCCTTGGCGCGCGTGGTAACATACGGCTCGAGCAGCCGCGAGCGCGCGACCTTGGGCAGGCCGATGCCGTTGTCGACCACGTCGATCAGCACGTCCTCGCCCTCGCGCGATACCACGACGTCGATGCGCCCTTTGCCGAGTTCCTCCACCGGGACCTGTTCGATCGCCTCGGTGGCGTTCTTGACGATGTTGGTGACCGCCTGGGAGATCAGCCGCCGGTCGAACTGGGCGCGCAGCGGATCCTGCTTGAACTCGGCCTCGATATCGATCTCGGGATGGGCGACCTTCATCAGGAACACGGCTTGCCGCACGGTGTCGGCGACGTCCTCGCCCTCCATCACCGGCTTCGGCATCCGCGCGAACCGCGAGAACTCGTCGACCATGCGCCTGATGTCGTCGACCTGACGCACGATGGTGTCGGTGCACTGTTCGAAGATCTGCTTGTCCTTGGCCTCGGTGATGTCCTTGCCGAACTTGCGGCGGATCCGTTCGGCGGAGAGCTGGATCGGCGTCAGGGGGTTCTTGATCTCGTGGGCGATGCGGCGCGCCACGTCGCCCCAGGCCGAGGTGCGCTGCGCCGAAACCAGCTCGGTGATGTCGTCGAGCGTGATGATGTAGCTGTCGTGCGGCTGGTTCTTCTCGGCACTGACCCGGACCGACAGATTGCGCTCCTGCCCGTCGCGGGTGATCGTGATCTGCCCCTGCACCAGGCGCTGGGTCCCTTCCCGCGCCGTCTTCATCATCTCGTCGAGCTCGGGCAGCACGTCCGAGAGCGGATGACCGAGCGTCTCGGATTCAGCGTGTCCGATCAGCTTCTCGGCGGAGCGGTTCAAAATGCCGACGCTGCCGGAGGCATCGACGCCGATGATGCCGGCGCTCGCCGAGGACAGCACGGCCTCGATGAAGCGGCGGCGGCTGTCGATGAGATCGCTGGCGTTGACGAGCTCGTCGCGCTGGCTGCGCAATTCCTGCGTCATCTTGTTGAAGGTCTCACCGAGCTGGGCGAGATCGCCTTCCGACTGGTGCACCGGAACCTTCACGTGGAGGTCGCCGGTCGAAACCGTATGGGCCGCGTTCATCAGCCGCCGGATCGGCGCCACCAGCGAGTTGGCGAAGTTCAGCCCGATCAGCACCGAGGCCATCAGGATGGTCAGCGCGATCACCGCGAACATCAGCGCGAAGGCGACCTGGATGCCGAGCCGCCGCGACTCGATCTGGGCATATTCGGCGACGCTGACCTCGGTCTGCTTGAGCTGATTGACGACGTTCGGATCAAGCGGGCGCGCGACATAGAGGAAGGTATCGCTGAAGGCACGCAGGCGGATCACCGCGGCGACGAAGCTCGCATCCGGCAAAACCGCGATCTCGGGCTCGTTCTCGTTGACGTTGCTGAGGAAGTCGGGTGCCGGCGGCGAATAGGCCAGCCGCATGCCGGTGTCGGCGGATTCCAGGATGTTGGTGTTCTTGTCGATGATCATCGCGCCCGGCAGGTTGCGCGAGCTCGCACTGGCGGTGAGCATCTCGCGGAACGAGCGCCGGTCCTGGTCGTAGAGCGGCCTTGCATGGGCGATGTCGTTGGCCATGCCGAGAATGTCGCCGCGGATCAGCTGCGCATGGTCCTGCATGTAGGCGCGCGCGATGTTCAGCGAGTTCTGGATGACCTCCTTGGTCGGCCCGGAGAACAGCCGGTCGAGGCCGCGCTCGATGGTCACGTTGGCAACGACGGCGACCAGCACCGCCGGCAACACCGCCACGATCGAGAACAGGCTCACGATCTGGACATGCAGCCGTGCCGCTGCCCTGCCCCGCCGCCGCGCCAGGATCAGCTGCCAGAGCTCGCGGATGATGATGCCGACCAGCAGCAGGATCGTGGCCGCGTTGGTGAGGTAGATCGAGCGGACCACCGCCGGCGTCGGCTCGATCGTGGTCAGGCCGGTCAGAACCAGGAAGGTGACGAAGGCCGACAGCAAGGCCAGCACGACGGCAAACGGTGCCAGCCAGCGCCGCGCCGACCAACGCCGGGGCTCTTCCGCTGGGGCCGTGTCAAAGTGTGCGGCCGAGGTATCTGCGCTGGTCATTCCGGCAATGGTGGGTGCTGAAAACGGGTCCGCGGGCGCGCGGATACTGATGTATTCGTACCACATTGTTGCCGAATTGCGACAATTGCGAGGCGTCAGCCGCGCGGCGGAGCAACGCATCCACAGGGCAGTGCCGCATCAGCGGGAACGGAATCGGACGATTCCGGCTTGACCCCGCATGGACAGGATCTTTCTCGCGATCATGGCTTCGGCTGTACTGCTGCTGATTGTGGCTTCCGACCTGCTGGTCAATGGCCCGGCTCTGCAGGAGCGAGCTGACTTGGCCATGCTGCCGACATCGGCCAGGCTGGTCAGATAGGCGCGCGGCGCTGCGCCCTGCGGCCAAATGCCGGAATCGTCCCCTTTCAACGGAACAATTGGGTCCGTATCGGACTTCTGCTCACCGCGTCAGCCACAATGGCCAGCGCGATCCGGACAGGCTCAGCTCTGCCTTGGTAGGGGGAGCTGAGCCACTCCGTTCAAACGCGATTTGGCGTTCAGACGCGATGCCGCGGGTCGCCCGCAGTCTAACCCCCGCTCCGATACACCTGGATATCGAGATCCCGGATTTTCTTCCGCAGTGTGTTGCGGTTGAGGCCGAGCAGGTCGGCGGCGCGGATCTGGTTGCCGCGGGTGGCGGCCAGCGCGGCCGTGAGCAGCGGCACCTCGATCTCCTTGAGGATGCGGTGGTAGAGGCCCGGCGGCGGCACGCCGTTCGGAAAGCCCTGGAAGTGCGAGGACAGATACGCCTCCACGGCGCCGCCGAGATTGTCGACGCCCTGCTGGACCGCCGCGCCGGGACTGACCGTGGGCGGCGCCAGCTCGCCGTCGATGACGGAGCCGGTGATCACGTCCTGCGGATAGAGTGCCGCAAGGCGACGGGCGAGGTTCTCGAGCTCGCGCACGTTGCCGGGCCAGCGATGCTGCTTCAGCCGCTCCAGCGCCAGCACGTCGAGCTTCTTGGGCGGCAGGCCGTCCTTCTCGGCCAATGCGAAGAAGTGACGGATGAGATCCGGCAAATCCTCGATACGCTCGCGGAGCGGCGGCAGCCGCAGCGGCACGACGTTGAGTCGGAAGAACAGATCTTCGCGGAACAGGCCCTGCTGGATCAGCACCCGCAGGTCCTTGTTGGAGGCCGCGACGATGCGCACGTCGGTCTTGATCGGGGTGCGGCCGCCGACTGTGGTGTATTCGCCTTGCTGCAGCACACGCAGCAAGCGCGTCTGCGCCTCCATCGGCATGTCGCCGATCTCGTCCAGGAACAGCGTGCCGCCCTCGGCCTGCTCGAACCGGCCGGAGGCGCGGGTGTTGGCGCCGGTGAAGGCGCCGCGCTCATGGCCGAACAATTCGGATTCGATCAGGTCGCGCGGGATCGCGGCCATGTTGACCGCGACGAACGGGCCGTTGCGGCGCTTGCCGTAATCGTGCAGCGCGCGCGCCACCAGCTCCTTGCCGGTTCCGGACTCGCCCGTGATCATCACGGTGAGATCGGTCTGCATCAGGCGCGCCAGCACGCGGTAGATTTCCTGCATCGCCGGCGAACGGCCGACCAGCGGGATCGCCTCCATCTCGGCGTCCTCGTCGGGCGTCGAGACGCGCTCCTTCGGCTCGGCGAGCGCCCGGCCGACGATCGCGATCAGCTCCTTCAGGTCGAACGGCTTCGGCAGATATTCGTAGGCTCCGCGTTCGGAGGCGCGGATCGCCGTCATGAAGGTGTTCTGCGCGCTCATGACGATGACGGGCAGATTCGGCCGCATCTTCTTGATCCGCGGCAAGAGGTCGAAGGCGTTTTCGTCCGGCATCACCACGTCGGTGATGACGAGATCGCCCTCGCCCTGGCTGACCCAGCGCCACAGCGTTGCGGCATTGCCGGTCAGCCGCACTTCGTAGCCGGCGCGGGACAGTGCCTGGTTGAGAACGGTGCGGATGGCGGTGTCGTCATCAGCTACGAGAATGCTACCTGCGGGCATCGTTAATCCTCATTTCGCCCCCTGTGACACAGGCGACGACTTCCCGGCAGAGTCGGCGCGACTGCTTTGATCGGCATGTTTCACCGATGTGGAATACATCGGCATCAGCACGCGGAAGGTGGTTTTGCGCGGCTGAGATTCGCATTCGATGATGCCCCCGTGATCGCCGATGATCTTGGCGACCAATGCAAGACCCAGGCCCGAGCCGGTCTGCTTGGTGGTCACGAAGGGATCGAACAGGTTGGGCAGAAGATCGTCCGGCACGCCTGGTCCGTTGTCCTTCACGCAGAATTCGAGTGGCAACGATACCCGGGATTTTTGACCGGGGACTGACAGGCGCACGCCGGGGCGGAACGCGGTGGTGAGCTGGATCTCGGCGTCGGGAACGTCGATCAGCGCCTCGGCGGCGTTCTTCACCAGATTGAGGAACACCTGGATCAGCTGGTCCTGGTTCGCCAGCACCGGCGGCAGCGAGGGATCGTAATCCTCGATGAAGCGGATGTTGCGGGCAAAGCCGGACTGCGCCAGCCGCTTGACGTGGTCGAGCACGGAATGGATGTTGACGGGACCGCGCACCACGGGACGCTCGTCGCCGAACACCTCCATGCGGTCGACCAGCGTCACGATGCGGTCGGCCTCGTCGCAAATCAGGCGCGTCAGCATGCGGTCTTCGGACGAGGCCTGCTGCTCCAGCAGTTGCGCCGCACCGCGGATGCCGGAGAGCGGGTTCTTGATCTCGTGTGCCAGCATCGCGGCCAGCGCAATCACCGAGCGCGCGGCGCTGCGATGGGTGAGCTGGCGGTCCATCTTGTCGGCGATGGTGCGCTCCTGCAGCATCACCACGATATGGCCGGGCCGCTCTGTGAGCGGAGCGACGTGCAGGTCGACCTGGCGATCACCGCCCATGCGCGGCGTGCCGAGATCGACCTTGTATTCGTTGACCGGCGAGTTCGACGAGCGCACCTGGTCGATCAGCGCCAGCAAGGGGCTGCCGAACGGCACCAGCTCTTTCAGCGACTGCCGCTTCAGGAACTGGGTCGAGATCTCGAAGAAGGCTTCGGTCGCGATATTGGCTGCGACGATCTTGCCGTCCGGCCCGATCATGAGCACGGGGTTGGGCAAGGCATCCAGCATCGCGTCGCTCTCGGACGGCCGGCGATGTTCAGCGGCTGAGCTCATGCAGCAGCGCTCCATGCGAAGTCGTCGAAGGCATCCTGCAGGGACTGGTGGACGAGGCGCGGATCCTCCGATGTGAGGATCTTCTGGCGCCAACCCTTCAGCTTCTCGACAGATGCGCCGCTCGCCTGTGCCGCGACATCGAGCGCCCAGCCGAGATGCTTGCGGGCATGCCTGAGGCCGATGCGCAGACCATAGAGCGCGCAGACGCCCTCATACAGCGTGCGGACATAATGCAGCTGGGTTGCGAGCGAAGGCGCCGCCTCCTCGGCCCCGCCTGTCAGGCGGCGGCCGATCTGGCCAGGCAGCCAGGGCTGGCCGTTCGCACCGCGGCCGATCATCACCGCATCGGCGCCGGAGGCCTCCAGCGCCGCGAGCGCCTTCTCGTAAGTCGTGATGTCACCGTTGACGACGAGCGGAATCGAGATCGCATCGCGCACGGCGCGGATCGCATCCCAATCGGCCTCGCCCTTGTAGAACTGGCTGCGGGTGCGGCCATGGACTGTGACGAGCTGGACGCCGGCGGCCTCCGCGCGCCGCGCCAGCTCGGGCGCGTTGCGGGTCTGGTCGTCCCAGCCGAGCCGCATCTTCAGCGTCACCGGCACCTTCACCGCTGCGATGGTCGCATCGATCAGGCTGACGGCATGGTCGAGGTCGCGCATCAGGGCCGAGCCGGACTGGCCGCCGGTGACGTGACGGGCCGGACAGCCCATGTTGATGTCGATGATGTCGGCGCCATCGGCCTCGGCGATCCGGGCGCCCTCCGCCATCCAATGCGTCTCGCAGCCGGCGAGCTGTACCACGTGCGGGCCGATGCCGGTGGCTTCGCAGCGCAACCGGGACATCCGGTGGCCATTGGCGAGCTCATCGCTGGCGGTCATTTCGGATACGACAAGTCCGGCCCCAAGCTCGGCGGCCAGCTTGCGGACGGGCGAGTCAGTCACTCCCGACATCGGCGCCAGGATGACCGGGGTGGCGATATCAATATCGCCTATTTTCAACGGCTTAGAGCCGAATACTGCCGAACCGGTCACGGGGGTCTCGTCGACTGGGCAGGGCCTCATCGCGCCTGCCAGGATCTATCTTGCGCACAATTCTTGTGCAGTCAAGCGTCATGCCTACAGTTTAGACAGTTCTGCAAATCTTTCAAGTGCAGTGCAGCAAAATGCTGTTTCCAACAATCCGGGGAAACCCCCTTTTTTTGCGGGCCTGCCGTGCTAGAGGCATGCGGCAATCACCCCACTCCCCGACTCTTCCATCACCAATTGAGTATTTGAGTCCTATGGCGAAATCACAGCGCACCGCAGTCGTCCTCGTCGCAGCCGGGCGTGGACTGCGTGCAGGCGCCGGCGGGCCGAAGCAATATCGCGAGATCGGCGGCGTGCCCGTGATCTACCGCGCCATGGAAGCCTTCAGCCGCCATGCCGAATTGTTCGCGGTGCAGCCGGTGGTGAACCCCGACGACAACGCGATGTTCACGGCAGCGGTCGCAGGGCTCAAGCACGAGCCGCCGACCAGTGGCGGTGCCACCCGTCAGGCGTCCGTGCTCGCCGGCCTCGAGGCGCTGGCCAAGCACAAGCCTGATATCGTGCTGATCCACGACGCCGCCCGGCCCTTCGTCTCGGCCGGCGTGATCTCGCGCGCGATCGAGGCGGCGAGCCGCACGGGCGCTGCGATCCCCGTCGTCCCCGTCACCGACACCATCAAGCTGACCGGCGATGCTGGCGACGTCGAGGGCACGCCGGATCGCGCGCGTTTGCGAATCGCGCAGACGCCGCAATCCTTTCGTTTCGACGTCATCCTCGAGGCGCATCGTCGCGCGGCGAAGGACGGCCGCAGCGATTTCACCGACGATGCCGCGATTGCCGAATGGGCGGGATTGACGGTTGCAACCTTTGAAGGCGATGTTGCCAACATGAAGCTCACCACTCCCGAGGATTTCGTGCGCGAGGAAGCGCGCCTGGCTGCCCAGCTCGGCGACATCAGGACCGGCACCGGCTACGACGTGCACGCCTTCGGCGACGGCGACCACGTCATGCTCTGCGGCGTGCGTGTGCCGCACACCAGGGGTTTTCTCGCCCATTCCGACGGCGATGTCGGCCTGCATGCACTGGTCGACGCCATCCTCGGCGCGCTCGCCGACGGCGACATCGGCTCGCACTTTCCGCCGAGCGATGCGAAATGGAAGGGCGCCTCCTCCGACCAGTTCCTGAAATACGCCATCGAGCGCGTCACTGCGCGCGGCGGCCGCATCGCCAATCTCGAGGTCACCATGATCTGCGAGCGGCCGAAGATCGGCCCGCTGCGCGACACCATGCGCGCGAGCATCGCGGAAATCTCCGGCGTCGACATCTCGCGCGTCGCGGTGAAGGCGACCACCAGCGAGCGGCTCGGCTTCACCGGCCGTGAGGAAGGCATCGCGGCCACCGCGAGCGCCACCATCCGCCTGCCCTGGAGCGTGTAGGATCATGGGCGGCAGCGACGCACGCGCCCTCTCCCGCTCGCTGCTCGACCTGTGCCGGATGCGCAAGCTGACGATCGCGACCGCTGAATCCTGCACCGGCGGGCTCGTCGCCGGCGCGCTGACCGACATCCCCGGCTCCTCTGATGTGATCGACCGCGGCTTCGTCACCTATTCCAACGACGCCAAGCGCGCCATGCTCGGCGTCGAAGCCGGCACGCTCAGCAATTTCGGCGCGGTCAGCAAGGAAACCGCGACTGCCATGGCCGTCGGCGCGTTGGAGCGTGCCGATGTCGATCTTGCGGTTGCCATCACCGGCATTGCCGGTCCCGGCGGCGCCACGCCCGGCAAGCCGGTCGGTCTCGTGCACTTTGCCGCCGCGGCGCGCGATGGCCGCATCATCCACCGCGAGCACCGTTTCGGCGCGATCGGCCGCTCCGCCGTGCGTCAGCGCTCCGTGGTCGAGGCGCTGCGCATGCTGATGGACC
>NZ_JXDL01000001.1:676240-715788 GCF_001590795.1 Bradyrhizobium sp. AT1 | reverse complement strand
TGAACCGCCTCACGCCGCCGCAAGCAGCGCGCTGGCATGGTCGAGCACGCACTGCTTGACCGCTCCGACCTCCGAGGGTTTCGCCTTCGCGCTGACCGTCAACTCCAGAATCGGTGCCGCGGGATTGCCGACATCGAGCACCTTTGTGACGGTGACCGTCGGTTGCGCCTGATCGTCGATGCGAGAGTCGTTGCGAAGCTCCCTCAGGATGCGATCCGCAAGCGTATTGGCCGCGCCTGCCGGGACCGGAAAAGCCACCTTGACCTCTCCCGTGCCGGGGTAGGCGCTGTGGTTGATGATGGCCGCGCCCCATACCTGCCCGTTCGGCAACAGGATCTGGGTGTTGTCGGCCGCGACCAGCTCGGTCATGAACAGCGCCAGCGACTTCACCTTGCCGGCCTTGCCCGCGACCTCGACATCATCACCGATATGAAAGGGTCGGAACAATAGCAGCATCACGCCGGCGGCGAGATTGGAGAGCGTGCCTTGAAGCGCGAGGCCGATGGCAAGTGATGTCGCGCCCAGCACGGCGACAAGGCTCGCGGTCTGGATGCCGAACAGCTGAAGCACGGCGATGCCGACCACTGCGAGCACGCCGTAGCGCGCCAGGCTGCCCACGAACAAGGTCACCAGCGGGTCGACGCGGTGCGTGACGCTCAGCAGGCGTGTGACGAAGCGCTGCATGGCTCCGGACAGATACCAGCCGATCGCGAGCAGCAGGATCGCATAGGTCGCGTTCAGGCCATACAGGACCAGCGAGGCCTTCAGCGTGTCGAAATTGATGGTCATGACGGCTCCAACCCGGACAATCCGCAGAGAACTCGCGGCGGCGCGAAATGATCCGGGGGGAACACTGCCCCATGGGGCGGATTAGCGAAGCGAAATCCGCCGCGACGATCAGGATCGCGGATTACGCCTTCAGCGAATTCGCCCTACGGCGCACAATCGCTTGCGTTGCCCGACGGGCAAAACACGCCAGCCCTGGGTCAATCCGCGTTCGCAGAAATATTCCACTTTACCGAAATTCGACTTTGGCGTATTTGTGCCCCTTCGCACAGTGGACCGCGGGTGCCCAGCCGGCATCCGGTCTTCCCTGCACCCTCTGACAAAAGAGGGTGACATGACCGCGCAGGACTCGGGCAGGAACTGTCGCGAGATGACTGCGGCATGTTCGGTTTTCAAAAAGCACGCAAGTTTTGTCGAATTCGATCGGGATCGCACATGCGAACACCGCGACCGAACGTCATGACGCACGCGCGGTCTTGCGCAGGACCATATTGGCGCAATAATGCTCCGCTACGTTGTGATCCGGAATCAACCGATCCCGTTTTTTGGAGGGTGACGAGAGTGTTCGCTCGCACCATTGCTCTGGCCGCCGCCATTGCCACCTTGACCGCGTTTGATGGTGCGGTCGCACAGACGACCAGCCAGCCGCCCGACACGATGGCGGCGCGGGTCGAAGCCTGTACGCCCTGTCACGGCAATCAAGGCGAAGGCACCAGCGACGTCTATTTCCCGCGGCTTGCCGGCAAGCCGGCCGGCTATCTCTACAACCAGCTTCTCGCCTTCAAGAATGGCCGGCGAAAATATCCGCCGATGAACTATCTGCTGGAATTCCTGCCCGATCCGTACTTGCAGCAGATGGCGGACTATTTTGCGGATCAGCATCCGCCGCTGCCCCCCGTGGCAGCAAGCGATGCAAGCAAGGACGTGCTGCAGCACGGCCAGTCGCTGGTCTCGCGCGGCGATCCGCAGCGGCAGATTCCGGCGTGCGGAAGCTGCCATGGCCCTGCCCTGACCGGAATGGAGCCGGGAATCCCCGGCCTGCTCGGCCTGCGCCCGAACTACATCAGCGCGCAGTTGGGCGCGTGGCGCTACGGCACGCGCACCGCGAAGGCGCCGGACTGCATGCAGCAGGTCGCGGCGCGGCTGACCGAGGACGACGTGACGGCGGTCGCGGCGTGGCTGGCGAGCCGCCCAGCGCCCGTGAACGTTGCGCCGGCACCGAAGGGCACGTATGTGCTGCCGTTCGCGTGCGGCAGTGAACCGGATTGAGGAGACGGAATTGCGATCGTGTTCACCAATCCTTGCCGTATGGCTGTTGCTCTTCGCCGGCTCGTCCGCCGAGGCCCAGACGAAGTCCGGCCCCGATAGCCTCGTCGCGCGCGGCGAATATTTGGCGCGAGCCGGCGATTGCATCGCCTGCCACACCGCGCCCGAGGGCCACACCTTTGCCGGCGGACGCGCCATGCCGACGCCGTTCGGTACCCTGTATTCCTCCAACATCACGCCGGATCGCGAGACCGGGATCGGCAAATGGACGGCCGAAGACTTCTACAAGGCGATGCACTACGGACGCTTTCCGGACGGCGGATTGATGTATCCGGCAATGCCGTTCGCGTCCTACACCAAGGTCACGCGCGCCGATACGGAGGCGATCTTCGCCTATCTGAAGTCGATCCCGCCGGTGAACCAGCGCAATCGTGAACACGATCTGCGCTTCCCCTATTCGAACCGCCAGCTGATTCTCGGCTGGCGCACGCTGTACTTTTCGGAGGGCGAGTTCAAACCTGACCCGACCAAATCCGCCGAATGGAATCGCGGCGCGTACCTGGTCGAGGGCCTCGGTCACTGCGGCATGTGCCATTCGCCGATCAACGCGCTCGGCGGCACCTCGCAGTCCGATGCCTTCAAGGGCGGCCTGATCCCGATGCAGAACTGGTATGCGCCCTCGCTCACGTCCAACCGCGAGGCCGGACTGGGCGACTGGAGCATCAAGGACATCAGCGACCTGCTGCAGACCGGCGTCTCCATGCGCGGCGTCGTTTACGGCCCGATGGCAGAGGTCGTGCACAACAGCCTGCAATATCTCAACGACGAAGACACCCGTGCCATGGCGGTGTACCTCAAGGGCATTGCGGAAGGCTCATCGCCACCGCCGGCGAGCTCGGTGTTGCCGACAAGCGAGAGCAGCCTGCTCGTCAGCCTCGGCAAGACCGTCTACGACAAGCACTGCGCGAGCTGTCACGGCACGCAGGGCGAAGGCAAGCCGCCGCACTGGCCGCCGCTCGCCAACAGCCAGTCGATCGAGATGCAGTCGGCGGTCAATCCGATCCGCATGGTGCTCAACGGCGGCTATCCGCCGGGTACCAAGGGAAACCCGATGCCCTACGGCATGCCGCCGTTCGCGGGTCTGTTGTCCGACAACGAGATCGCCGCCGTCGTCTCCTACATCCGCACCGCCTGGGGCAATCGCGGCACGCCGGTCTCGGCGCGCGAAGCCAACGAGCTGCGCTCCGCCCCGCTGAACTGAGACATCACATGATCAACTCCGATCCGCCGACCAGTCCAGCCGCCGCCGACCAGGCCGTCGAGGAGGTCGTTGCGCAAGGCCCGTCCGGCGCGATCGTGCTCGCCGGCATCGCCACGGCCTGCGTGGTCGCGATGTGGTTGGCCTTCTATCTGTTCGTGTTCCTGCCGCGCGGATCGCTGCAATGAGCACACAGGACACCCACGAAAGCGCCAGCGCCGCGGTCGCGGCCCGCGTCGAGCGGCGCTGGGCCACCATTGCCGTGATCATCATCGTGATGATGGCGCTACTGGCGGCCTTTGCCGGCATCCACCGCGCGACCATGCCGCAGCCGCGCGTCGAGATCATCGATCCCTCGCGGCTGCATCTGTCCGGCGAATTCGTCGAGAGCAATCTCGGCAGCGTGCTGGAGGCCAACGGCAGCGTCACCGTCCGCGCGATCGGTCAGCAATATTCCTTCACGCCGGCCTGCATCGTGGTTCCCGCCGATACGCCGATCACGCTGCGCGCCACCAGCGCCGACGTGGTGCACGGCATCCTGATCCAGGGCACCAACGTCAACACCATGCTGGTGCCCGGCTACATCTCCGAGCAGCTGATGCGCTTTACCAAGGCCGGCGACTACCTGATGCCCTGCCAGGAGTTTTGCAGTTTTGGCCACGAGGGCATGTGGGGCAAGGTCAAGGTGATCGACAAGGCCGAATTTGCGAACCGCGCAAAGGGCGGCGGGAGGCTGAGCTGTGTTGGTCAATAGAAAGCTCATTCTCGCTCATTTCTGGCTGGCCTTCGCCGTGTTCGGCATCGCGCTGACGCTCGGCGCCTGGCAGATGCTCATCCGCAGCCCGATCGGCACCTGGCTGTCCAATCCCGAGCTGTACTACCGTTCGCTGACGGCGCACGGCACGGTGATGGGCTACGTCTTCCCGACCCTGGTCGCGATGGGTTTCGGCTATGCCATCAGCGAATCCGCGCTGCAGCAACGCCTGGTCGGCGTGCGCTGGGCCTGGGCCGGATTCTGGCTGATCGTTGCCGGCAGCGTCATGGCGGTAATCCCGATCGCGCTCGGCCGCGCCTCCGTGCTCTACACGTTCTACCCACCGCTGATCGGAAACGTGTTCTATTATCTCGGCGTCGTCCTGGTCGTGGTCGGCTCGTGGATCTGGGTGGCGCTGATGTCGGTAAACTTGCGCATCTGGCGCAAGGCCAATCCCGGCGCGCCCGTGCCGCTTGCCATGTTCGCCAATGTCGCGGGCTCATATCTGTGGGCCTGGACTGCGGTCGGTGCCGCGCTCGAGCTGCTGCTGCAGATCATCCCGGTCGCGGCGGGGCTGAAGAGCACGATCGATGCCGGCCTCGCCCGCATCTTCTTCTCCTGGACGCTGCATGCCATCGTCTATTTCTGGCTGATGCCGACCTACATCGCCTATTACACCATCGTGCCGCGTGCGATCGGCGGCCGGGTCTATTCCGACAGCATGGCGCGGATTTCCTTCATCCTGTTCCTGGTGGTGGCGATGCCGATCGGAATGCATCACACCTTTGCTGATCCGCAGGTCGGCGCCGGCTTCAAGTTCATTCATTCGGCCTTCACGGCGCTGGTCGCGCTGCCGACGCTGCTGACGGTGTTCACGATCTGCGCCTCCGTCGAGATCGCAGCGCGCCTGCGCGGCGGTCGGGGCCTGTTCGGCTGGATCAAGGCTCTGCCCTGGGACAATCCGATGATGCTGGCGCTGGCGTTCTCCTTCGTCATGCTCGGCTTCGGCGGCGCCGGCGGCCTCATCAACATGAGCTATCAGCTCGATGCCTCGATCCACAACACGCAGTGGATCACCGGCCATTTCCACCTGATCTTCGGCGGCGCCATCGTGATCATGTATTTTGCGATCGCCTATGATCTGTGGCCGCATCTGACCGGACGCGAGCTGATCGATGTCCGCCTGATGCGGACCCAGCTCTGGCTGTGGTTCATCGGCATGATCGTCACCACTTTCCCGTGGCACTGGGTCGGCATTCTGGGCATGCCGCGCCGCATGGCCTATTTCGACTTCGGCGATCCCGCCATCGCGCCGCAGGCGCTCTCGGTCACGTTCTCGGCGATCGGCGGCTTCATCCTTCTGGCCTCGGGCATCATGTTCATCGTCATCCTGGCGCGCGGCATGCGCGCGCCTCAGGTCGACGCCGGGCCCTACCGCTTTGCGCTCGCCGTGCACGAACCGAGGACGGTGCCCGTCGCGCTCAATACGCATGCATTGTGGGTGGCGCTGATGATCGCTCTCACCCTCACCAATTACGGCTATCCGATCCTGAACCTCGCGCTGAGTTCGGGAACGTCGGTGCCGGCCGTCTATGTGGGAGCGCAGTGATGAGTGCGCGCGACCTCTTCACCTTCAGCAATCCGCATTTCACGCGAGGCGTCGGCATCACCGGGGCGATCCTGGTCGTAACGGCGATCGCCGGCTTCATCGTGCTGCCGTTCGCCCAGCCCTGGGTGCAATTCGCCAATGTCTGGGACGCGATCTGTAGCGCTGCCGGCGTGCCGCAGCGCGCGGCCAGCGTCACGGCGCCCGATCAGACCAAGCGGTTGTCCGAGGTCGTACTCACCTCGAACACGCTGTCGCGCCCGAGCCAGGAGGCGATCGGCCGCGGTGCGACGCTGGCGCAGCGTTGCGCGATCTGCCACGGCCCGACCGGCATCAGCCGTGCGGATTCGCCCAATCTCGCCGGCCAGTATGCGGCGGTGATCTACAAGGAGCTGCACGACTTCCGTTCGGGTGCGCGCAGCAATGCCGTGATGTCGCCCTTCGCGGTCAATCTCACCGACCAGGAGATCGCCGATCTCTCGAACTATTACGCCTATTTGCCGCGGCTTCCGGCCTACCACCCGACGCCGCAATTGCCGAAGCCGAATATCGTCATCTACGGCGCGCCAATGCGCGGCATCGCGCCCTGCGGCTCCTGCCATGGCAGCCTCGACAACAAGACCGGCAGCCCGTGGCTGGAGGGGCAATCCGAGGCCTACATGAAGGCGCAGCTCCAGGCCTTCGCCTCCGGCGAGCGCCGCAACGACATCAGCCAGCAGATGCGCAACATCGCGCGCGCGATGACGCCGCAGGAGATCGAGCAGGCCGCGGCGTATTATGCGTCGCAGCCGCCGGATGTGGTGAAGGCGGTGGATTAGACGGTTTCGTGGCCCGGATGGAGCGCAGCGCAATCCGGGGCCGGTACATCCGCCGTACAGCTGTCCCGGACTACGCTGCGCTCCATCCGGGCTACAAGCAACCTACGACGACGCCAGCTTCGGCCGCCCGTAAATCGCATCTGCGCGCTTTTCGAACGCGGTCGAGAACCGCGCGAAGGCGGCATCGAACATCGAGCCCATCAGCAGCGCCAGCATGCGGCTCTTGAATTCGTAGGCGAGGTAGAAACCGACGTCGCAAACGCCCTCACCTTTGGGTTCGAACGTCCAGCGGTTTTCGAGATTGCTGAAGGGACCTTGCAGATATTCGACGAGAATCTTCAGATTGGCGCGGTCGAGGCTCACCCGGCTGGTGAAGGATTCCTTGACCAGCTTGAACGACACCGTCATGTCCGCGACTAGCACCTCAGTGCCATCGGGCTTGGCCATGCGCTGGCGCACCTTGAGCGCGCTGCAGAGCGGCACGAATTCCGGATAGCGCTCGACGTCGGCGACCAGATCGAACATCTCGGAGGCGCTGTGATTGACACGGCGCTTGCTCGAAAATTTGGGCATGGTGGCTCAGATGGCGGTTCAGCGGGCAGTCGCGGCCCGTGCGGCCTTCAGTTTCGCGAAATCCTCGCCGGCATGATGCGACGAGCGCGTGAGCGGGCTCGCCGACACCATCAGGAAGCCCTTGGTGTAGGCGACCTTTTCGTACGACGAAAACTCGTCCGGCGGCACGTAGCGCATCACGGCGTGGTGCTTGCGGGTCGGCTGCAGATACTGGCCGATGGTCAGGAAATCGACGTCGGCCGAGCGCAGATCGTCCATCACCTGCTGCACCTCGTGACGCTCCTCGCCGAGGCCGACCATGATGCCGGACTTGGTGAAGATGGTGGGATCGAGCTCCTTGACCCGCTGCAACAGCCGGATCGAATGGAAATAGCGCGCGCCGGGCCGCACCGTGAGATAGCGCGACGGAACGGTTTCGAGATTGTGGTTGAAGACGTCGGGCTTGGCGGCAACGACCACCTCGAGCGCGCCCTCCTTGCGGAGGAAGTCCGGCGTCAGGATCTCGATCGTGGTCGAGGGGCACGCAGCGCGGATGGCGCGGATCGTCTCCGCGAAATGCTGGGCGCCGCCGTCGGCGAGATCATCGCGGTCGACCGAAGTGATGACGACGTGGGCGAGCCCCAGCTTGGCGGTCGCCTCGGCAACGTTTTGCGGCTCGGCTGCGTCCAGCGCATTCGGCAGGCCGGTCTTGACGTTGCAGAAAGCGCAGGCGCGGGTGCAGGTGTCACCCATGATCATGAAGGTGGCGTGCTTCTTGTCCCAGCACTCGCCGATATTCGGACAGCCCGCCTCTTCGCACACCGTGTGCAGGCCGTTCGACCGCACGATATTGCGGGTGTCGGCATAGCCGCGGGTGTTGGGGGCGCGCACGCGAATCCAGTCCGGCTTCGGCGGCGAAGCGGAGTCAGGGCGATTCACCTTTTCGGGGTGGCGCGGGCGCAGCGGGTTCGAGATGGTATCGACTATAACGACCATGGGCTGTCCGGTCTGTTCAGGTCCTACCTAGTCGGTCTGGCCCTGCATCGCAACCCGGCTCGCACCGCTTCAGGGAACATGGCAGATATGGGCAATATCTTGCTCTGTTCTCAAGCGATTCTCACCTCGAATGGCTCCAGTCTCGAAGGCCTCCACACCGCGCCTCGGCAAATTGCTCAAGCGCAGCTTTTTCGCCCGCGACGTCCGCGAGGTCGCGCCCGACCTGATCGGCGCGACCATGCTGGTCGACGGCGTCGGCGGGATCATCGTCGAGGTCGAGGCCTATCATCATACCGAGCCGGCGGCGCACTCCTACAATGGCCCGACGCCGCGGAACCAGGTGATGTTCGGCCCACCTGGCTTCGCCTATGTGTACCGCTCCTACGGCATCCACTGGTGCGTCAATTTCGTCTGCGAAGAGGAAGGCTCGGCCAGCGCCGTGCTGATCCGCGCGTTGGAACCGACTCACGGCTTAGCTGCGATGCGCCGCCGCCGTCATCTCCAGGATCTGCACGCGTTGTGCTCGGGCCCCGGCAAGCTGACCGAGGCACTCGGCATCACCATCGCGCACAACACGCTGCCGCTGGACCGCCCACCGTTCGCGGTGCATGCGCGGACAGAGGATGTCGAGGTCGCGACCGGCATCCGCATCGGTATCACCAAGGCGGTCGAGCTGCCCTGGCGCTATGGCGTCAGGGGCTCGAAATTCCTGAGCAAGCCGTTCCCGAAATAGGCTTACGTCGCCTGCTTGAGCCGCTCCAGCGCCTCGAGCAGCTTGGCCTTGCGGGCCAGCGCGGCCTCACGCTTTTCGCGCTCCTCCTCGACGACCTCCTCGGCCGCGTTGGCGACGAATTTCTCGTTCGCAAGCTTGGACTCGGCGCGCTTGATGTCGGCGTCGGCCTTGCCGATCTCCTTGTCGAGGCGCGTGCGTTCGGCGGCGACGTCGATCACCCCCTTGAGCGGCAGCGCGGCCACCTCGCCGCGCACGAGCAGCTGGACAGCTCCGTCGGGCGCCCTGTCGGCGAACGAGATGTCCGACAACCGGGCCATGCGCTTGACGACGTCGATCCAGCGCGGCGCGCGCTCCTTGGTCTCGGTCGAGGCGCTCACGAGCACCAACGCGGTCAGCGTCGCCGGCGGGATGTTCATCTCGGCGCGCACCGAGCGGATCTGCGTGACGAGGTCGATCACCCAACCGATTTCGGCTTCCGCCTTGGGGTCGCTGAAGTCGGCATGGTCGAAGATCGGCATGACCAGCAACGGCGACACCAGCGGATCGGTCGGCCCGGCTGCCGCCGCGAGCATGGCGAGCTGTTCCGGCGTCGGCTCGGACGGCTTCAGCGGCCATTGCGCAAGCGCGAGCAGCCCGTCGCGCTTGGCCGTCACTTCCCACAGCTCCTCGGTGATGAAGGGCATGAAGGGGTGCAGCAGCTTCAGGATCTCGTCGCGCGCCCAGGCGACCATGGCGCGGGTCTCGTCCTTGGCCGGGCAGTCCGGGCCGAGCAGCACGGGCTTGGCGAGCTCGACATACCAGTCGCAATAGACGTTCCAGACGAAGCGATAGATCGCGCCTGCCGCATCGTTGAAGCGATAGGCTTCGATCGCCTCGGTCACCTCGCGCGCGGTGTGCGCGCTCTCATGCGCGATCCAGCGGTTCAGCGTCTGCTCCGCCTTCGCCGGCTCGAAACCCTCGGGCACGGCGCAGTGGTTCATTTCCGCAAAGCGGCACGCATTCCACAGCTTGGTCGCGAAATTGCGGTAGCCCTCGACGCGGCTGGTGGCGAGCTTGATGTCGCGCCCCTGCGCAGCCATCGCGGCCAGCGTGAAGCGCAGCGCATCCGCACCATATTCGTCGATCAGATTGAGCGGATCGATGACGTTGCCCTTCGACTTCGACATCTTGGCGCCCTTCTCGTCGCGGACGAGCGCGTGGATGTAGACGGTCGAGAACGGCACCTCCTTCATGAAGTGCAGTCCCATCATCATCATGCGGGCGACCCAGAAGAAGATGATGTCGAAGCCGGTCACCAGCGCGTTGGTCGGATAATAGCGCTGCACCTCGGGGGCATCTTCCGGCCAGCCCAGCGTCGAGAACGGCCACAGCGCCGAGGAGAACCAGGTGTCGAGCACGTCCTCGTCGCGGGTGATGAAGCCTTCGCGCTTGTTGCGGTCGAGCGCCATCTCGCGGCCCTGCTCGGCCGTGATGACCTCCTGCTCGACGTAATAGCCGAGCGCGTGGCTGATCGCCTCCTCCTCGGTCTCGGCGACGAATACCTTGCCGTCGGGCCCGTACCAGGCCGGGATCTGGTGACCCCACCAGAGCTGGCGCGAGATGCACCAGGGCTGGATGTTCTCCATCCATTCGAAATAGGTCTTTTCCCAGTTCTTCGGCACGAAATTCGTTTCGCCCGAACGCACCGCCGCGATCGCGGGCTTTGCCAGCGTCTTGGCGTCGACATACCACTGGTCGGTCAGATACGGCTCGATCACGCTGTTCGAGCGATCGCCGTGCGGCACCATGTGAGTGTGAGGCTCGATCCGCTCGACGAAGCCGAACGTTTCCAGTCGCTCGACGATGCGCTTGCGCGCGACGAAGCGGTCGACCTTGTGGAATTCCTCGGCGAATTGCGAAGCGCCTTCCGGCAGGTCGCGCAGATAGTCCTCGTTATCGACGAGATCGAGACACCCTTCCCTGTCGAGCACGCTGATGCGGCGCAGACCGTGGCGATTGCCGACCTCGAAATCGTTGAAGTCGTGCGCCGGCGTCACCTTGACCGCGCCCGAGCCCTTTTCCGGATCGGAATAGTCGTCGGCGACGATCGCAATCTTGCGGCCGACCAGCGGCAGGATCACGTTCTTGCCGACCAGCTGCAGATAGCGCTCGTCCTCGGGATGCACGGCCACGCCGGTATCGCCGAGCATGGTCTCCGGGCGCGTGGTCGCGACGACGATGAAGGTCGAGGGATCCTTGGGGTTGAAGGTCTTGCCTTCGATCGGGTAGCGCAGATACCAGAGGTGACCCTTGACCTCGGTCTGCTGCACTTCGAGATCGGAGATCGCGGTGAGCAGCTTGGTGTCCCAGTTCACCAGCCGCTTGTCCTTGTAGATCAGGCCGTCGCGATGCAGCTCGACGAACACCTTGACGACGGCTTTCGACAAGCCCTCGTCCATGGTGAAGCGCTCGCGCGACCAGTCGCAGGAGGCGCCGAGCCGCTTGAGCTGGTTGATGATGGTGTCGCCGCTCTCGGCCTTCCACTGCCAGACCCGCTCGAGAAATTTCTCGCGGCCCATCTCGCGGCGGCCGGGCTGCTGGCGCTCCATCAGCTGCCGCTCGACCACCATCTGGGTGGCGATGCCGGCATGATCGGTGCCGGGCTGCCACAGCACATCGCGGCCGCGCATGCGCTCGAAGCGGCACAGGATGTCCTGCAGCGTGTTGTTGAGGGCGTGGCCCATGTGCAGCGAGCCCGTCACGTTCGGCGGCGGGATCACGATGGTGAAGGGCACGGCATCGCGGCGGTCGGGCCGACCGGCCTTGAAAGCAAGGCTGTCCTCCCACACCACGGACATGCGGGCTTCGATATCGGCGGGCTGGTAATTTTTCTCGATCATAGGGCGCTAGAAAGCCGCGTGTGCGGGTCAAGTCAACGGGAAGCTGGCGGCAAAGGGCTTCCAGCCCGGGCCGCAGGCCGAATATGCCCTGGGAGCAGGGCTTTATCGGGGCCGAACCGCCGTCTCAGCGGCCGCCGCGCGAGACCCGCTCGATTTCGGCCTTCACGATGCGTTCAACGAGACCCGGCAGATTGTCATCGAGCCAGGACTTCAGCATCGGGCGCAGCATCTCCTTGACCAGATCCTCCAGCGTCCGCGCGTTGCTGCTGAGCACCGTATGGGCCAGGGAGTTGAAGGCGGATTCGACCGCGGAGACTGTCGACTGCGCGAGCATGGGCTGCTGCGGCGGCAGCGGCGGAGCGTCGAAATCCACCGGCGCGTAGGACGGCGGCGGCGTTGGACGCGGCGGCGGCGATTCGGCGAATTCCAGATCGTCGCGCGGCTCGACCTTGCGGAAGCTCGGTGGCGGCGGAGGCGGCGTCGGATCCATCGCCATCTCGTCGGTCAATTCGAGCACGTCGGGTTCAGGCTCCGGCTCGGGCTCCGGCGCGCGAACCTCGGGGGCCGTCGTAGCAGTGTCGAGCCCCGCCAGCAGCGCGTCGATATCATCCTGGCTATTCGGGCCGGCGTCGGCCGCAGGCGCGGGCGGCGGCGGCGCGGGAGCCGGCTTCGGGGCCGGTGCGGGCTTTTCAGCCGCAGGCTTGGCGGGTGCGACCTTGGAGGGCGGGATGTCGTTCATCGCAGGCTTTGCCGCGGCGGCGGCAGGAGCCGGTGCGGGCTTGGCGGTCTCGGCCGGCGGCGGCTTGGCCTCGTCGTCGGCAATGATGCGCCGGATCGAGGCCAGAATCTCCTCCATCGAGGGTTCTGTGACCTTTGCAGGCTGCGTCATCTCCGACTCCACATCATCAACGCCCTCGCATGCGCTGTTTTACACCAAGCACGACGGGATTGGCCGGTTCCGGATGGGTGGCCCGCCATTTTCGTCGCGGCAGCCCGACTTGTCCCCAGATCACGGCTCAACGTGCAGCGGTGCGCCCCTGCCCCCGGCACTCAAGCTTTACGCACACGGTATCAACGCGAGCCGAATCGACCCGCATTGTCTTGACAAGGCTATGTCAGGGATTTTGACGATTGCAAGCAAAGCGCCGGTTGGCCTCGGCACTTGGCGAGGCCGACCGGATACTTGCGGGAAAATCAGCGCCCGTCAGGCGTGCGCACGCCGGCCCAGCTGTCGCGAACCTGGTGGTAGTGAACGCTGGGATCGTAGACCGTGGTCGCAAGGCCGAGAACCTGCGGTGTCAGACGGCCGACGGCGGACAGAACCTGGTAGGATGCGACGACGCGATCGTGCTGTGCGGTCACCAGCGCAACGCGCGCATTGACCAGCGCCTGCTGCGCGTTGAGCACGTCGAGCGTGGTGCGCTGACCCGCCTTGGCCTCCTCGCGCACGCCGTTGAGCGCGATCTCGGATGCCGTGACCTGCGCCTGAGCCGACTGCACCTGCGCCTTGCCGGCCTGCAGCGAGCCCCACCACTGCACGATGGTCGCACGCACCTGGTCCCTGGTCTTTTCGACGTTGAGGCGCTGCTGAGCCAGATTTTCCTTGGACTGCCGGATCAGCGAATATTTGTTGCCACCATCATACAGTTGCCAGTTGGCGGACGCGATCGCAGATGCGCTGGTGGCCCTGTACTGAATCAAGGACTGCTCATTGGCCTGCTGGGCATTGACTTGCACTGCGACAGTCGGCAGCAGCGCGCCTTCGGCGATCTTGACCTGAAGGAAATTGACGTCGATGCCGAACATAGCGGCGGTGACATCCGGATGCTCGACGAGGCCGAGCTCGACGGCCGCGGGAAGCGTCGGGGGCAGATACCGGTCGACAGGCGAGCCCGGCGCGAGATTCGACGGCTCGTTGCCGATGAAGCGGCGGAAGGCTGCTCGCGTCGTGTTGAGATTCGCTTCGGCGGTGAGTGCCTGCGTCCTGCCCGCCGCCAGTTGCGCTTCAGACTGCGCGACGTCAGTGCGCGTCACTTCGCCGACGTTGAAGCGATCACGAGTCTGTTTCAGCGTTTGCTCAAGCACGCGCACGTTGCTGCGCTGGACTTCGAGAGTCGCGGAATCGCGCAGATAGTCCATATAGGTCGTGGCAGCCTGAAGCAGCACACTCTGATCGAGGCTGCGCAGCGCCTCGCGTGAGCCGGACACTTGGCTCTCCGCCGCCCGCGTCCTGTTGGCGGTGATGTTGCCGTTGTAGAGCGTCTGCGCAACGGTCACGCCAACACTGCGGGGCGCCGTTGCTCCGTAGAACGGCGCGCTCGACACCGAACTCTGCTGGTCCTGATATTGATAGCCGCCGCTCGCCGTCACCGTGACCGTGGGGCGATAGCCCGACAGCGCTTGCGGCACGTTTTCGTCGGTCGAGCGCACCTGGGCACGTTGCGCGTTGAGCTGCGGATTGTTCTGATAGGCGCGCACCAGCGCGGCCTCGATCGTGTCCGCCAAGGCAGGCGTCGGCCCGGCGAGCGCGAGCAACAGGACCGAAACCGCAGCTCCGGTGAAGAGCTTCACCCCATGCATCCCAAAATTTCCGTTCATTCTAACGCCCATCTCGTGCCCGCGAGTTGGGTTACCGTCTACCGAGTGGAGTCGTTGCCCCGCCGCAACATAGGATGCGGATTGGCGCGACGGAACTACCTGAACGTAGTTCTCGGTGGAAACTCTTCACGTGCAGCATCCCGGCCACACTTCTGATTCAGAACGGGATTTTATAGGGTTTGGCCGGTCAGAAGACGAAGGCGGCGGCCCGTTCCAGCCCGGGAAGGACCGGGGCGGCAGCGTCGAACAGGGCGCGATGGCCGAATTCGCCGTGAGTATGGGTCACGATCACGGCCCGCGGCGGCCTCGATTCGGCGGACACGCCCACCAGACGCCCGCCCTCCTTCAGCTGCCCGAGCAGTGCCTCCGGCATCACCTCGGCAGCGCCATTGAGGATGATCACGTCATAGGGAGCGGCGGATGGATCGCCCTCGGTGCAGGCCGCGGCCTTGCAAGTGACGTTGGCAAGGCCAAGGGCAGTGACCGCGTCCTTGGCCTTCGCCGCCAGGGCCGAATCGCATTCCGTCGCGGTGACCTGATGCGCCAGCTTGGCTGTCAGCGCGGCGAGGTATCCCGTGGCACAACCGACCACCAGCACATTGTCACCCTCGCCGATTTCGGCGGCCTGGAGCAGCTTGCCGGTCAGCTGCGGCTTGATCAGGAAGCGCTTGGCTGCGCCCTCGCTGACGTCGAGGTCGAGATCGAGATAGGCCAGCGCCTGCCTGTCGGCCGGCACGAAGGCCTCGCGCGGAACCGTGAGCATGGCATCGAGAACACGACGGTCGGTGACGTCATTGGTGCGCACCTGGCCATCGACCATTTTGAGGCGCGCGGTCGAGAAACCGGACATTTGCGGACCCTGCAATGCGGCAATGCCGCGAACCAAAGTTGGCGCATCTTTGGAACATGCCCGCCCAAAACGCAACACGGCCGTGAGCCCTGTGGGGCCAGGGTGTCCGCATCTTACCGCATCAGGGCCGGAACGGATTATTCGATCGCCACCGCAAGGCGGCCGATCAGAGCAGCGACCTCGTCGAGCCGCGCCGAGTCAGGGGTCTCGACCGCACGCGCCAGACAGGCGAGGCATTCGTCGTCGCTGAGCTCGGGAATGTCGGCCGGCAGAATCGAGGGGGCCATCTGGAAACGGTCGACCTGGATGTCTGGCATGGGAATCAGCTCCGTAAAAATCCGGCAGCTGCGAAGCTCGATTTCAATTGAGTCGATTTGGCGCCGCCCGGATGGCGCGACGGCGCCTATGCACACATCTGCTTGAAGCCGATTCCAGCCGGGGTCGTGGGCGAACCGCTCAGAAATCAACGAAGCGAGGTCGCGCGCCGCATGAGGACGCGATCACAACTCATTGAATTTGCAGCAGGATTTGGCTCCCCGGGCTGGATTCGAACCAGCGACCATCCGATTAACAGTCGGATGCTCTACCGCTGAGCTACCGAGGAAAAGGCGAACCAGTCGTTCGCGCGCGGCTGCGTATAACAAAGCCGCTTGCGCTTGCAAAGGACGAATTCGTCATCATCCGAACGTACTTGAGGAAGGGGCCGAACGGCCCCTCCTCCGGGCCATGTTTCCGAGCAATGTCAGCCGGCCGTTATTCCGCGAGGAACGAGGTGGTCTTGGTGCCGGGGTCGTAGCGCAGCCGAAGCGCGGTCATCTTGCAGAGGTTGACGTTCTTCCACAGCACGGCCTCGTCGTAGTTCTGCCAGTCGACGCGGATGTTCCAGACACAGCCCTCGTCGTCCTCGTCGAACTCGACATAGGTGCTGGCCTGGTTCTGCAGCACCTTGTCGAGCTCGTTGTCCCACTCGTCCAGGCCATCGTCCGGCGCGTTGAAGCCGAGGAATTTGATGGCGTAGCCGGTCTCGTTGACGATGGTGACGTTGCGGGCGTCAGCCGCGAAAGCGGGCATGGCGGCGATCGAAAGACCGATCGCGACCAACCCGGACAGAAAATATTTCATTTGAAATTTCCCTGATCGAAACAGGCTTCAGCGCCTGGCGTCGATCGGCGCAGGCGCCGCGGCAACCAATGGCGTTGCCTCAGGAGGTTCGTCCGGAGTGCGATCGAAAGGTTCACGATCGATCGGCACTCCGGGACGTTTGCGCGACGCGAGACGCGCCCAGCCTGTTTATCGTTTCGAATTCTCCGCAGCAATGAACGGGCATTCATAGATCGGCGGAGTTTGTTTTCTCCGGCGCAGGCGCTGGCATCGCAGCACCATTGCTCTTCCCGGTCACGGCGCCGACCAGCGCCTGCACGGGATCGTCGCCCGGCGCAAAGCCGCTCTGGCGCAGGATCTCGTCGATCATCGGACGCAGTGCGTGCACCTTGAGCAGCTCGCCGGCGAGGCCCTCGCCGAAGCCGACATTGCCGCCGCCCGCGCCATTGCCGCCGAACGCGCCGCCGGTATGCAGGATGCGGACGTCCTTGAGGTTGGCGATCGGCCTCACCATCTCGGCCAGCGCCGAAGGCATGGTCTCGATCCGCTTCTTGGCGATCTCGAAGTCGATGACATTGGCGCCGAGCTTGTTCTGCGCCTCGTTCTTCATGGTGATGACGGCAGCTTCCGCCTCGCCGATGTTGCGGACGCCGACGGCCTTGATCTTGTTGGACTCGGCTTCGGCGGTGGCCAGCGTCTTGACGGCCTCGGCACGATCGAGCGAGGCCTTCTTCTCGGCCTCGGCCGCGACGATCAGCTCGGTCGATTTGCGTTCGGCCTCGGTGCGGGCGGCCAGCACCTGGGTCAGACGGGCACGATCGGCGACCTCGACCGCGCGTGCGGTGACGACCTTTTCCTCCGCCGAGACCGCGAGCGCTTCGGCGGTCTTGGCTTCGGCGACGGCTTCCGAGGTCTGCTTGCTCTTGGACGCGATCTGGATCTCGTTCTCCTGCGTCGCGATCTGGATCTCGCGCTGGGCGTCGGTCTTGCGCTTATTGATCGCCAGATCCGACTCGATCACCGCGGTTTCCTTGACCTGCTTGGCGCCGGCTTCCTTCTCGGCAACGGCACGATCGGTGTCGATGCGGGCGTTCTCCTCGGTGAGGCGCGCGGTCTGCGTCGCAGTTGCCACCT
This sequence comes from Bradyrhizobium sp. AT1, assembly GCF_001590795.1. Classification (GTDB taxonomy): domain Bacteria; phylum Pseudomonadota; class Alphaproteobacteria; order Rhizobiales; family Xanthobacteraceae; genus Bradyrhizobium. Next base: position 698,457 of record NZ_JXDL01000001.1, on the reverse strand, counting down.
CGGCGCGGGTGCTCGCGGTCTTGTTGGCGATGTCGCGCTCCTGCGACAGCTCGGCTTCTTTTTTGGTCCGCTCGATGGTCAGGGTCTGCTGCCGCGCCTCGAGGTCCTTTTGCGCGATCGCCACCTCGTTGTCGCGCACGATCGAGTTGCGGTCACGCCGGCGGGTCTCGGTGACGGTCTTGAGCTGGGTCAAACCTTCGGCGTCGAAGAAATTCTCCGGGTTGAAGAACTTGACGTCGGTCTGGTCGAGCTTTGTCAGCGACACGGATTCAAGCTCCAGGCCGTTGGACTTGACGTCGGACTCGACGGTTGCCTGCACGTGCTTGACGAAGTCCGAGCGCTTCTCCTGGAGCTCGAGGATGCTCATTGTCGCCGCCACCGAGCGCAGGCCGTCGACGAATTTCGCCTCGACCTGGTTGCGCAAGGCTTCGGCGTCATTGGTCAATGCGCCCAGCGTCTGGCTCGCCAGCGCGATACTCTCATCGTCGGGACGGACGCGGACGTAGAACTCGGCGACGATGTCGACGCGCAGGCGGTCCTTGGTGATCAGGGATTCCCGCTCCTTGCGCTCCACGGTGAGTCGCAACGTCTTCAGATTGACGCTGGCATAGGAGTGGAAGATCGGCAGGATCATGGCGCCGCCGTCGAGCACGACTTTCTTGCCGCCGAGGCCGGTGCGCACGAAGGCCTCGTCGCGCGTGGCGCGCTTGTAGAGGATGGTGAAGACGATCCCGAGGACGACGATCAGCGCGACGCCGATCATGGCCGGGACTGCGATGTCGAACATGACTTTCTCCAATGAATGCTTGCTAACTGCTTAGAGGCGGCTTGGACGGCTTGAGTTCATCGTCGGCCTTCACGGCGACGAAGCGAGTGCCGTCGCGATCGACCAGCAGGACCATGGTTCCCTGCGGCAGGGGTGACGACGACGGCGCGGCGACCGCCCAGACGAAATGGCGGTTGCCGTGGATGTCGGCGACGCTGACCTTGCCGGGCGGCCCCTGGTCAAGCGGGCCGATCACGACCTCACCGATGCGGCCGACGAGATCGCCGAGGCCGACGGCGTAGCTCTCATCCTTGGGGATGACCCGCGCGATGGTCCTGCTGGCGGCACGGACCAGCGGAACCGACACGACGACGGCTCCGACCGAGGCGACCGTCGCCGGCAAGGGGCCGGCCACCATCCGCGCGATGTCCTGGATCAGGAAACCGGTGATGGAGAAGGCGCCCAGCAGCAGCAACAGGAAGATCAGCAGCGGCACGCCGCCGACATTGATCCAGGAGATGGCGTTGATCACGCCATTGTCGCTGGGATGACCAAAGTCGATGTTGGTGCCGAGCATCTCGCTCAAGGAGGCTCCGACCAGCATCGAGACCACCTCGATCGAGCCGACGATGACGATCATGGCCGCCGCGATCGCGAACGGCCTGACCTCCGGCGACATGACGTGTTCGAGCAGAGCGCTCATGACACTGCACTCAGGAGCGCGACTTCAGCCGCGCCAGCCTCGCCGCAATTTCCTTGTCGCGATGGAGCGTGCTGAGCTCGTCGATGTCGCTCGAATATGGAATGCCCGGCGGCACGCCGGTGGCCCGCGCCACCGCCCTGCCCGCGCGCAGCGCCTTGGCTGCCGCGGACGCGCCGCCCGGCTTGCGGGGCGACGTCGAAGCCTGATGGCTCGCGGCCGCCTCGCTCTTTTCGAGATCGGCGCGACGCTGCTCGGCGTCCTGGAGGGCCGACAGCACCGCACGCAGCGAGGTGACGCATTGCTCGATCTTCTCGTTGTTCTCGTCGATGGCGCGGGAGAGCACCTCGAACTGCGCCTCCAGATCCATCTGGCGCGCGATGCCGGAGCGGGCGAGGTCGTCGCGCCCGTCGGCGATCGCGCCTTCGATCTTGGGCGCGAGATCGGTCATCTCGCGCTCGATCTCGGTGCGGCGCGCATTGAGGCGGTATTCCTCGGCACGGGCCGCGGCGAGCGCGTCGCGCGCTTCGCTCTCGGCGCGCTCGATCTCGCGGATGGCCTGTCCGACCACCCCAAGCTTGTTCTTGCCTTCCGCCTGCTCGATCGCGTCATAGGCAATCCCGGCGATCAGGCGTCCGACCCGGGACAGGAAATTTTCGGGAGCGGCAGCGATGGTATCCATGGCGTTCTCCTCCTCTGGCAGGCTGTTCGGCGTGACGCCGTAGTGAACTTCAAAACCGTCATCGGTGCGGATCAGGCGCGCGGGCACGCTCTGCCCCCAGCCCTCGGCATAGCCGGCATAGTCGAAGGGCACGCTGAAGCGCCCCTCCACGGTCGCGATCGAAATGGTCGCGGGCCCCTTGATCTTGGCGAGCTTGTCGTCGAGCGGCAGACGGCGGCCCTGCGCCGCGCGATATTCGGTGCGGTCACGCAGGCCCAACGTCACCAGGCGCGACGGCAGCGCGGTTGCTTTGCGGATCGGGTCGTAGGCATGGGCGTGCAGCAGGACGACATTGGAGCCGACGTTATGGCTCCGTGCCACCTCGTCCAGAATCTCCATCATGCGGTCATAGGCCCTGAACGTCGCCTCCAGTGCGGCCTTGGCGGCCGGGTCAGGGGCAAGCCTGTAACGCAGCGCGGACGGCGCGTTTCGGGGCGACTGGCTCATGGAAAGCACTAAAGCACCGTTTTGGTGCTTTTGGAAGAGGAGGTGCGATCACGTTTCCCTGATCCTCATATACTCTACTGATTAGTCGTCGTGCGCCGGACCGCGTTCAAAGCCGGTCATTCACCCCTAGATCACAGCCGATCAAGACTTCTTGCACGTGCGGGTTGCAATTTGAGACGAAATGCGGGCAGCGTTCGGCAACGACCTCGCCCGCTCCGCTTGCGTGTACCGGACGCGTTGGAGCGTTCTTGCGCTGCTCCTCACGGCCGCCGGCACACCAGGTCGATCTCGATCAGGGCATCGTAGGCGAGCCCGGTGACGCCGACACAGGTGCGGGCCGGCAGCCGGTCCGCCGGGAAGAAGCCGCGATAGGTCTCGTTCATCGCGGCGTAGTCTTCCTTGAAGCGCGTCAGATATATCCGGGTAATCACGACGTGCTCGAGCCCGAGATCGAGACCTGAAAGAACCACCTTCAAATTCTCCATCACCGCGCGCGTCTGCGCGACGATGCCGTCAGGCAGCACGCCCGGCGCCTGCGGCGTATCCGGCATCTGGCCGGTGACGAAGACGAAGCCGTCGGTCTCGACGGCGTGGCTGAAAGGCGCGACCGGCTTCGGTCCGCCGCTGATCATGTGGAATTTCACTTGGACTATCCCTGGGTTTAAGGCGCGTTCTCGAACAGGCGCTTGCTGAGGATGGCGTGCACGCCCCAATTGCCGTCGACCACCTGCGTGACGCCGAAATCGACGGCCGCCGACATCAGCGCGATCGCCTCGTCCTCGCTGAGGCCTTTGACGTTCATCAGGAAGCGCCGCATCTTGCGGAACGCATCCTTCATGGCGAGGTCGAGCGAGGACTTCGCATAGACCTCGCTCTGGCCCTGCGCGCCGAACTCGGCGAGGTAATTCGGATGGCTGAAACCGGTCAGCACCCAATCGGTCTCGGTCTCGATCAGGGGATAGGAGAGGTCGGCGAAGGGCCGGCCGGCGAGATCGCCCTTCTTGTGCAGGATCACCTCGAAGGTGCCGGTCATCGAGCATTCGATCGCGGTACCGCTGAGCTCGCCGTCGCCCTGTGCGGCGTGGGGATCCCCGACCGACAGCAGCGCGCCGGGAACGGAGACCGGAAGATAGACGGTCGCCCCCTTCCCCAGGCGCCAATTGTCGAGATTGCCGCCGAAATAGGACGGTGGCACGGAATCGACGAAATCGACCTCGCGCGGTGCCACCGCGATCACACCGAAATGCGGACGCAAGGGAATGCGGATGCCGTCGAGCACGGCATGGCGGCGCTTGATCGTGGCGGGCGCGACGGGAACGCCGGGATAGTCGTAGGTGGTGTGCACGACACCGAAGGGATCGGTCTGCGGCTCCCAGCGGTACGAATAGAGCGCGCGGGCGTGCGGCACCTCGGCATCATCCAATATCTCGTAGATGGTGACGGCTTCGCGCGGCTTGGGACCGCCGAGAAACTCGCTGTAGTGATAGCCCCACCATGCTGCGACCGAGGAGCCGAACACGCGGCCCGCATGCTCGGGATTGCGGCTCGCCCGCGGCACGATGTCGAGGATGCGCACCTCCAGCACGTCGCCGGGCTGGGCGTCCTTCACCGCTACGGGGCCGGTGCAGATGTGCACGCCAAAGCCCTCGCCGGCACCGCGGCCGAACACGCTGGCGTCCATCGGGCCGGCACCGCGGCGATCCACGTTCTTCCGGGCCTTCGTCCAGCCGAATACGTTTTCGGCGGCGGCGTCGCCTGCGATCATCAGCTCGGGGGCGTCGGAGGCGTGCTGTGTCAGGGTTTCGATGGTGATGGTGTCACCGGAGGCGATCTCGATCTGGGGCGGGAGCGAGCGGCTGAAATAGCCCCAATGGACGCGGCTGGCCTCAACCGGAAGGTGATGATGCTCGCGCTCCGCGGTCGTGCGCTCGACGGCGCTGACACGAGCGACGCTGCTGCATGCCTCGACGCTCTGATGCGCCCGGAGCTGCACCAGCGCCTCCTGCGGCCAGCCGCGCTGACCGATGATTCCGTGCTGTGCCGTCGCGCGCTCCGCCTCCTGCTGCCGGAACTCGCGCGGCGGCAGGCCGAAGCGATGACGGAAGGCGCGGCTGAAATGCGCGGAGTCGCCAAAACCATAGGCGTAGGCGATCTCCGAGATCGATCGATGCGCCTCGGTCGGGTTGGACAGATCAGCCCAGGCGCGCTGCAGCCGGCGCTCGCGGACGTAATGGGTAAAATTGTCGCCGACGGTCTCGAACAGCTTTTGCAGATAGCGCTCGGATATCCCCTCGGCTTGCGCGACACGTGCCGGCACCAGATCGGGATCGTCGAGACGGCGTTCGATGGTCTGACAGATCCGGTGCAGCAATGCGGCCTGCGTCGCGCTCGATCCGGCGTCAGACGTCGAGGCCGCCAGCTGGTGCGCGAGCGTCAGGAGCAGATCGACGAGACTTTGCGCCACCGCATTCCATTCGGCGTCGCTCAACGCATCGAGCGTGCGCGCGGTCGCATCGAGCAGACGCGCGAATACATCGGCAAGGCCGCTCGGCGGAACGACGCGGGGCTCGCCGAGCCGCGGCTTGCCCGAGAGACGTCCGTGCAGCGCCTCCGAGGTCACCGACAGCACGATGGCCCGCATGTCGCGCTGGAAAACGATGCCCCAGTCCCCGCTTCGCGGCAGCAGCACGAGATGGCCGACGGGCACGATGCGGTGGCCGCCGGCGCTTTTCAGCACCATGCCGTCCTCGAGCGGCAGCAGCGCAAGGGGAACGTCTTCGCTTGCCTGCGCGAGCGGGCCGACGCTCTGCGCGCCCGCAGCCATCCGCGTAAGAGCGACACCTGCGGCATGGCGATGCGACGCCGTGGCATGGCCGTCGAGGAAACCGTGACCACCCGAAGGTCGCAGCCCGATCGCAGCCAGCACGTCCCGCCAGGCTTCGGGGCGGTCGTCTTGCGCGTAGGACTCGCTCGTGAACGGACGGAAGCTCATCGGATCGACCCAGATTGCAGCGGATCGAAGCAACCTCTGTGCCAGACGCACGCAATCATCCGTCGCCGCGACGGGCCGCAAATACCGTTCGTCCTTCACGCGTTCATCCCGGAAACGGACTATCCCTCAATGCATTAGTCGCACCGGAAGATGTTTTTTCGGATCGTGCCGTGGACACCCCAATTGGCGTCGACCACCTGGGTGACGCCGAAATCGGCGCCGACCGACATCAGCGAGATGGCCTCGTCCTCGCTGAGGCGATGCACCGTCATCAGGAATCGGCGGAGCTTGCGAAACGCGTCGCGCATCGCACGGTCGAGACTGCTGTGATTGGCAATCTCGGTTTGCGCATCGGCGCCGAGCGCGGCCAGATAGTTCGGATAAGTGAATCCGTAGAACGACCAGGCCTGATCGGTCTCCAGCATCGGATGATCGAGGCCTTCCAATTTGGTGCCGGCGAGATCGGCCTTCTTGTGCAGGACAAACTCGAAATCGCCCGTCAGAGACGTCTCGATCGCGGTGCCGCCGAGCTCGCTGTCGCCTTGGGCGGCATGGGGATCGCCGACCGAGAAATAGGCGCCGGGCACTGCGACCGGATAGAACATCCGCGCGCCCTTGCCGATGCGCCAGTCGTCGATATTGCCGCCGGTATAGCTCGGCGGGATCGAGCTGACGAAATCGGCCTCCGACGGCGCGAGCCCCATCGTGCCGAAATGCAGCCGCGCGGGGACCCTCACGCTGGAGAGAATATTCTCGCGCTTCGTGATGGTGGCGTGGTCGACGCGGACGCCGGGATAGTCGATGGTCGGATGGACGATGCCGTCAGGGTCAATCTGCGGCGTCCAGACATAGTTGTAGACGGCCTTGGCATAGGGCTCGCCGGACGTGTCGAGCTCGAAGATGGTGACGACCTCGCGTGGCTTCGGCTCCTCGATGAGATCGTGGTAGTGAAAGCCCCAATTCGCGGCGACGTTGGAGCCAAAGCAGCGGCCGGCGTGGCAGGCGCTGCAGCTCGGCCGCGGCCGGACGTCGAGGATGCGCACCTCCAGGACATCGCCGGGCTCGGCACCTTCGATCGCGACGGGGCCGGTGAGGAGATGCACGCCGATCCCCTCGCCTGCGCCGCGGATGAACGGGCCTTCGGTGGGGCCGGAGCCGCGACGCGCGACGGCCTTGTGCTCGGCCGTCCACTGGAACACGCTCTCGGCGCCTGGATCGCCCTGGATCATCCGCTCGTAATCGTCATTGGCGTGATGGGTCAGCGTCTCGATGGTGGCGCGATCTCCCGAACGCAGCGTCAGGGCCGGGCTGACGGTCTTGGAGAAATAGCCCCAGTGAACGGTTTTCGGCGAAACCGGTAGCGTGAAATGCTTCATGAATGGCCTCTTCGGAGAACGCGGTCGTGAACCCTCCGGGGGCAGCGCTCATCGCACGGCCTCCGGAGACTTGTCGGCTTCCATCACGCTGAGGAAACGCGCCGTCAGCGGATTGCGGGGATTGGAGAGCACCTCATGCGCCGGCCCCTCCTCGATGATCGCGCCGCCACTGAGGAACGCGACGCGGTCGGCAACCTCGTCGGCGAAGCGGACCTGGTGCGTCGAGATGATCATGGTGAGACCGTCGTCGATGGCGAGGCGGCGGATCACCTCCAGCACCTCGTTGACCAGTTCGGGATCGAGCGCCGAGGTCGGCTCGTCCAGAAGCAAGACGCTCGGGTTCGGTGCCAGCGCCCGGGCGATGGCGACGCGCTGCTGCTGGCCGCCGGAAAGGTGCCGCGGCAGCGCATCGGCACGATGCGAGAGCCCGACGCGGTCGAGCAGCTCGGCTGCGCGGCGTTCGGCATCGATGCGGGTCATGCCGTGCACCCAGCGCAAGGGGCCGGCGATGTTCTCCTTCGCCGACAGATGCGCGAACAGATTGAACTGCTGGAACACCATGCCGACGCCGACACTGGCCCGCTCATTGGCGAGGTCGCGGGGGGACAGCCGCTTGCCGTTCTCGCCAAAACCCAGCCGCCGTCCGCCGACCCGCACGGTGCCGGCGTCCCAGTTTTCGAGATGGTTGATGCAGCGGAGCAACGTGCTCTTGCCGGAGCCGCTGGGGCCGAGCAGCGCAACGACCTCGCCGACCCGCACCGTGAGATCGAGGCCGTCGAGCACCTTTTGCGGGCCGTAGCTCTTGGTGAGATCCCGGGTCTCGACCGCGATGTTGTTGCGCGCGATCGTCTCCGCACGCCGGGTGCGTTCCTCGCGGGTCAGCGCCAGCGGCGGCGTGTCCGGGAGCTGTGCCTGTGCGGGCGCTGGATCATCCGCGGTCACCTCGGCAAGTTCGAGCTTGGTGGCGAGATCGACGCGCCGCCACGGCAGGTAATCGGCGAGCTTGCGCTGTCGGCCCTTGGCCCGGTCGAGATCGAGCAGCCATTCGACGAACAGCTGGATCATGCTGATGGCAAAAGTCAGCACGAGATACAGCAGGCCCGAGGCAAAGAAGATCGAGAAAAAGTCGAAGGTCGAGGACGCCAGCTGCGTCGAGCGCAGCGTCAGCTCCTGCACGGCGACGACAGAGGCGAGCGAGGAATTCTTCAGCGCGCTGACGGCCTCGTTGCCGAAGGCCGGGATCATGGTGCGGATCGCCTGCGGCGCGATCACGCGCCACATCAGGATTCGCGGCGTCATACCGAGCGCCTGCCCCGCCGTCACCTGCCCGCGATCGACGCCGAGCACGCCGGCGCGCAGCATCTCCGCGATGAACGGCGCCTCGTTGCAGGCGAGCGCGAGACCTGCCGCCAGCACCGCCGGCAGCTTGATGCCGATATGCGGCAGCGCGTCATAGGCGAACACCATCTGCAGGATCAGCGGCGTGCCGCGGAAGATCACGGTATAGGCCCGGGCGATCGCAGCCAGCGGCCAGAAGCGCGAGAGCTGCATGCCGGCGAGGATCAATCCAAGGATCAATCCGCCGCCGAGCCCGAGGGCGGTCACCTCGAGGGTGAGCTCGATGCCCTCGAGCAGATACGGCATGCTGAGATAGTGCAGGAACAGAGACATCAGTCAGCCGTCAATCCGAGCGGGATCAGGTTTCGCCGAAGGCGGGCGAACTGGCCAAGGGCCAGTTCGCCCGTGGGGAGAGGTCACCCGCCCTAGTCGGCCGTCAGGATGTCCGGCTCCTTGAAGTTGTTCACGTCGAGCCCATGCTTCTTCAGAAGCTCCATGTGCGTGCCGGCCTTCTGTACTTCGATCAGCGCAGCCATCACGGCGTCACGGAATTTCGGCTTGTCCCTGGGGACGGCGATTCCGACCGAATACGGAATCGTCACCGCGATCGCCTTCTCCAGCTTGTCCGGATAGGCCTTCACGGCGCTGTCGACGGTGTTGACGTCGTTGATGTAGGTGTCGGCGCGCCCGGCGAGGATCGCCTGGATGCAGTTGGCGTTGTTGTCGTAGAGCTGGATGGTCGGCTCGGGCTTGCCGGCCTTCTTGCACTCCGGAATAAGCGCCTGGATCAGCGGCACCTCGACATAGCCGGTGTTTTCGGCGGCTGCCGTGCCGCACATCGACATGTTGATGCCGTTGATGCCCTTCGGATTGCCCTTGGCCACCAGGACGCCGTCGAACACCTTCGAATAGGTGATGAAGTCGGCGGCCTTGGCGCGCTCCTTGGTGGCGTAGATGTCGGAGATCACGATGTCCGCCTGGCCGGCCGCGAGCGTGGTCAGGAGTGCCGCGAACGTCACGGGCTTGTAGGTCAGCTTGAAGCCGAGGCATTCGCCGATGGCTTCGCCGAGATCGATGTCGAAGCCGATATATTTGCTGGGATCCTTGGGATCGATGGTCTCGTAGCCCGGCGTGTGCGGGTTGATGGCGTTGACGAGCGTCTTGCCCTTCCAGTCCGGATATTTCTCCTGCAGCGCGGCACAGGCGGCGGGTGCCGCGGCCTGTGCACTCAACGGTGCCGCGGCAACCAGGCCGAAGGCGATGCTGGCGCCGAGCACAAGATTGCGCCATGGCGTTGCGCGCGCCGTTCCCCGCCGCGCCTGGGGCAAATGCCGTCTCTCCATCTCCCGCTCCTTCGAATTGTCATGGCAAAGGCCATGTTCCAGATCTCGGAAGCGAGCCTAGGGGGAGAGCCAACGGGAAAGCTTGTCCGCGGGCGTACAAAAAATTGGATGGAGGGGCCTGCGATTTGGGCAGGCGGCTGCTCAAAAGCTGTTCGGGGGCGCGAGATGGCGAGAAACGCACGAGATACGCCATGTCGAATTCGGAGAAATCAAATGATTTCGGCTTGGGCAGCAATCTGCTCGATCGAGGAATCACTCAGTGAGGCCGCTTGACGGAAACATGACGCTCAGCGGACGCATCTGCGGCGCTATCCACAGCACTTCACAGCCTGTCCGCAGCATATCCACAGGCCGATGATGGCGGATTCGACAGCTCGCGCATGCCACTTGCTGCGCACAAATCCACAGACCAGGCGGTTCAGCCGCCGGCCTGATCAAACACGCTGCGGCAGGCATCGCTCAGGCTCGAGCGATTGCGCCGCAGGCACGCCGTGATGGCGCGGACGTTGGGGATTTCGCCGGCGCAGAGCCGGTAGACGTCGGGGGTGCAGGCCCGGCGCTGGTCGGCCGTCCCCTGCGCTTGGGCAGCGGAGGCGAACAATGTCAGGAACAGCCCGAGCGTTGAGGCGCGGCGCGCCCGGCTCTTCACACCCGCGGATCGCAAGAACCTCGCCTTCATGACCAGTCTCCTGTCTGCCCTGCCCGCCCGGCCTGCATTGGCCGGTGTGTGGAGGGGTAGGAGAAATAAATCGCGGGGGATGTGATCTCTTTCACACTGCCTAAGCGGCGGAGGAACCTAGAGTCCCCGCGGGGATTTTTTAGACATCGCTAACCACTCGGGACCCGACCGCCGGATCGTTAAAATCTGAGCGATCGGATCAATCGGGTAACAAACCGGCTTTGCGACATTGCGCCATCCGCGTTCTGCGAGGGTTGTGATGAGAAGCGAAGCCGAATTCAATCTGCTGCTGGATGCCGTCCGGGACGCCATGGTCATTGAAGATTTTGCAGCCGCGCCGGAGGAGGAATTCGTGCCCCGCTCGTGGAGTTTCGACGCGACGCCCCGTGCGGCCAACGACAATGAGGGGGCCTGGCCCCTCCTGCCGTTCCCCGACGGCTGGTACGCGGCCTGCTGAGGGTCGTTTTCAGCGTGAATCGAAGCGCCCGCCTCGCGGGCGTTTTGCTGTTTGGGCCAAGCCGGACGCCCGGCGCCGCAACGGTCAGCTCTTGACGCGATCCTCGCCATCCTGCGTCACCCGGTCGGGTACGGCCGATGGAAAGATGCTGTCATAGATCGCGCGGGCCTCACGGATGAGGCGAGCCCGCTCCAGCTCGGTTTTCGGGACAAATCGGACGATGTCGCCCACGGGTCGCTCCAGCGCTCGTTGATGTCAGTCACATCACTTCGCAGATGCGAACTCTATGCCAGCGGGCGTGAACCGGAGGTTTCCAGCACACCCCCGGGCAAACCCGGTAGCCTGCCGCCCCGGCCATGGCGGACGACCGCGCGCAGAGTTGCCGCGGAACCTGCGTCGAGATCGAAATTTGCTGAAAGATCAGAGCTTTGGAATGGAGGCCACGACCAGAATTGAACTGGTGTACACGGTTTTGCAGACCGTTGCGTAACCACTCCGCCACGTGGCCCCGTAAGGGCGGAGCAATATAGGGGAAGCAGGGTTTAGGCAACCGCCTTCGTCCCACTTTCCCGGCGAGTTTCAGCAGCTTGATACCGACTTGAGGCGCTAGGCCCTGGCCCCGCCCGCTCCGCCGAGATACCGGGCGAGAATCTCGTCGGTCGTGCCGGCCGCCGTGATCCGCCCCTGCTCCAGCAGGATCGCCCGGTTGCAGGTGCTCTTGATCAGCTCGACGTCGTGCGAGGCAAGCACCAGGATGCCGGCGCGGGCGACGATCTCGTCGAGCCGCTGTCGCGCCTTGTTGCGGAACTGCTGGTCGCCGACGCCGATCCATTCGTCGAGCAGCACGATCTCGCCCTCGACCGCGGTTGCGACCGCGAAGATCAGGCGCAGCATCATGCCGCTGGAATAGGTCCGCAGCGGCAGGTCGAGCCGGTCGCCGAGCTCAGTGAATTCGGCGATCTCCGCCCGCCGCGCGTCGATCTCGGCACGCCGCGCGCCGATCACGAGGCCGCGCCGCATGATGTTCTCGTAGCCGGTCGCCTCCTCGTCGAAGCCGGCCGACAGATCGAACAGCGACAGGCAGCGGCCAAGCACGTCGATGCTCCCCGCGGTCGGATGATAGATGCCTGCGAGAACCCGCAGCAGCGTGGTCTTGCCGGCGCCATTGGCGCCGATGATGGCGAGGCGATCGCCGGCACGGATCTCGAGGCTGATCTCGTTCAGCGCCGTGATGATGTGCGAGATCGCCGCCTTCCGGCGCAGCGTCACGGCGCTGACGAACCGGCTGCGCAGCGATCGGTCGCGAAACGACAGCACCGGAAACGTGACCGAGACGTCGCGCAGCACGATGTGGGCCGTGGCGGTCATGTGCGCGTCATAGCCAATACGCCACGCGATGGCGGTATTTCGCATAGCAGCCGAGGCCGATGGCGGCGACGACGAGCGCATAAAGCATCCCGAGCAGCCATTGCGCTGTATCGGTCGGCTGCGACAACAACGGCCGGCGCACGAGATCGAGCAGCGTCGCAAACGGATTGACCCAAGTCAGCCAGTGAAAGGCGGTGCCGCGCACACTGTCCTCGGTCCAGATGATCGGGGTGAGAAAGAAGACGAATTGCAGGCCGCTGACGATCGCCGAACCAATGTCGCGAAAGCGCGCGCAGAGCATGCCGAGCGCGACCGCGCCGCCGAGCAGTGCGAGAAACAGGATGGCAAATCCGGGCACCGCGAGCAGCATGGTCCAGTGCAGCGGCCAGGGCATCACGACGTAGAGCAGCGCGACGATCACCAAATGATGCGCGAAGATGAGGACGTTGCGCGCGATCATCTGGAGGACGTGAACGATCAGCGGCGCCGGCACCGCCTTGATGAGATGACCCGACGCCACGAAGATGTTGGAGCCCTCCTGGAGCGTCGTGGCGATCGGGGTCCAGACGATCAGACCGACCGCGAAGGACGGCAGGAAGGCGGCGATGTCCTGCTTGAACAGGGCCGCATAGACCGTGCCGACGCTTGCGATCGTCGCAGCCAGCGTCAGCGTGATCCAGAGCGGGCCGATCACGGTTCGCCGGTAGCGCAGCGAAATGTCCATCAGCGCGAGCGTGCCCCAGCGATCGGGCCGCGCCGCCTGTGTCAGAATTTCCTTCGCCGCGAGCTGAATTCGATTGCCCCTTCGGTTGCCGCTCTCCGATGCCGCAACAGCACGGCGGATCGCGATCGGTCTCGACCGATGGTCTCTAGATGCCCGCGCCTTGCGATGCAATCGACCGTACAGACGAAGTGGGCCGAAGTCAGGCTCGTTTGCGCCGCCGGAAGTCGCGCCGCCCCTTCGGGGCAGGTTTTGGCGCCAATTCCGGCATCTCGGCCTGGACCTCGCGGTAGCGTGTCAACAGCCGTTCAAAACTGGCATGCAGCGTCTCGGCGATATCGGGGCGCCGTTCGAGGCCGGCGAGAATCGTCGCCGCGGCCTCGATGGTCGAAAGCCCGTCGTTGCGCGGCTCCTTGCGCAGACGCCCATAGCGCGAGGGGTGCGCCGGGTTGAGGATCACGCGCTGACATTTGAGCATCCAGGGATTGCGCCACCACAGCGCCTTGGCCTGGCTCCACGTGCCGTCGAGCAGCACGATTCCTTCGAGCTTGCCGAGGATCGCGCGTTGATTGTCCGCGACCTCGCCCTTGCGGTTGAGCGCAACGATTTCGCCTTCCGCTTCGAGAGCGGCGGCGCGGGCCGAACCGAGATAAAGCACGGCCCAGTGCGAGGCATTCTCGACGTGATGGCCCAGCGCCTTGGACAGGCTCGGCCAGGACAGGCCGACTTTCACGGTGGCGTTGGCGAAATGGCGGGCGAGCAGGCGCGCGGTGCCGAGCGCCCTGTCCTGCTCCTGCGGATGCTGCAGGATCAGGAGCGACAGCCGGTTTTCAATCGGCGTGACGCTGTCGCAAATGCAGAGCGGCATCGGCTTCTGGCAATGCGGGCATTCGGGGATCTGCTCGGCCGGGGCAGCGGATTTGGTTTCAGGCGGCTTCGACATGGCCGCCGCTATACGCTTGATGCGGCGCTTCAACAACCTATTCCGCGGGTGCAGCCAGCGGGCGCGGCGACGATCGCCGCCGCAGGCGGTCGATCAGGAGGTAGATCACGGGCGTGGTGTAGAGCGTCAGGATCTGCGAGACGAACAGGCCGCCGATGATGGTGATGCCGAGCGGACGGCGCAGCTCCGTGCCGGGGCCGGTGGCCACCACCAGCGGAATGCCGGCGAACAGCGCCGCCATGGTCGTCATCAGGATCGGACGGAAGCGGGCCTGGCAGGCCTCGAAGATCGCCTCCGCCGAGGACAGGCCGCGCTGGCGTTCGGCGTCGAGCGCGAAATCCACCATCATGATGCCGTTCTTCTTGACGATGCCGATCAGGAGGATGATGCCGACGAAGGCGATCACCGTCAGCGGCGTGTTCGTGAGCTGCAAGGCGAGCAGCGCACCCAACCCGGCCGAGGGCAGCGTCGAGATGATCGTGAGCGGATGGGCGAGGCTCTCATAGAGCACCCCGAGCACGATATACATCGCCACCAGCGCGCCAAGGATCAGGAGCGGCTGCCGACCGCTGGTCTTGGCGAAGTCGCCGGCATTGCCGTCGAAGCTGCCGCGGATGCCCTCGGGCATGTGCAGCTCTTCCACCGCCCGCTGGATGTTTTGCGTCGCCGCCTGAAGCTGCACGTCCGGCAGCAGGTTGAACGACACCGTCGTCGAGGGGAACGACTGCGAGTGATAGACCGCGAGCGCGGCAAGACCGCGCGTCGCGTGCACGACGGCCGACAGCGGCACCTGTGCATCGCCCGCGCCCGCGACATAGATGCGCTCGAGGTTGGAGGGATCGACCTGGAATTTCGGATCGATCTCCAGCACGGTCATGTACTGGTTGCGCTGGGTGTAGATGATCGAGATCTGCCGCTGCGAGAACGCGTTGTTCAGCGCATTGTCGATGTCCTGAACCCTGACGCCGAGCGCCGAGGCCTTCTGGCGGTCGATGCTCAGAGTGAGTTGCAGCCCGCCGGGATCGCGATCGCTGGACACGTCGGTGATGCCCTCGACGCTTTCCATCCGCTTGGCGACAATCGGCGCCCATTTCTGCAGCAGACCGAGGTCGGTGCTGCTCAGCGTATACTGAAAGCTGGAATCGCTCTGCCGGCCGCCGGCGCGAACGTCCTGGGCGGCGAACATGAAGAGGCGGATGCCCGGGACAGGGTAGAGCGCGCGCCTGAGACGGTCGATCACGACCTCCGTCGAAACGTGGTCGCGCTCCTCGGGCGGCTTCAGGCTGATGAACATGGTGCCGCGGTTCGAGGTCGCTCCCCCCGGCCCGCCTCCGCCACCGACGGTCGAGCCGATGCCGGCCACGGCGGGATCCTTCATGACGATGTCGGCGAGCCGCTGCTGAAGGCTGAGCATGGACTGGAACGAGATGTCCGCCGAGGCCCGCGTCGCGCCGATGACGAAGCCGGAATCGTCGGTCGGGAAATAGCCCTTGGGAACCTTGATATAGAGCATCACGGTAAGGCCGATGGTGGCGAAGAACACCAGCAGCGTCAGCAGCGGGAAATCCAGCACGGTACGCAGGGTACGGGCATAAAATGCGACGATGCGCGACAGCGAGCCTTCGATGATGCGATCGAACATCGTTGCCGTGCCGGACGTCGTCTGCCGTATGTAATGGGCGCAGATCATCGGCGTCACCGTCAGCGACACCAGGGTGGAGACCACGATCGCAAAGGTCAGCGTCAGCGAGAACTCGCGCAACAGGCGGCCGACGATGCCGTCCATGAAGATCAGCGGCGTGAAGGCCGCGATCAGCGACAGGCTGATCGAGACCACGGTGAAACCGATCTGCCGGGCACCCTCGACCGCCGCCTGGAACGGCCGCATGCCGTGCTCGAGATTGCGGTACATGTTTTCGATCATGACGATGGCGTCATCGACCACGAAGCCGACCGAGATCGCCAGCGCCATCAGCGACAGATTGTCGATCGAGAATCCCGCCAGCCACATGCCGGCGCAGGTGCCGGCCAGAGCCAGCGGCACCGAGATGCCTGCCGCGATCGTCGGTGTCAGGCGGCGCAGGAATACGAACACCACGACCATAACCAGGATGGCGGTCGCCAGCAGCGTCCATTGCATGTCCATCACGCTGGCGCGGATCGTGCTGGTGCGGTCGACCAAGGTGGAAACGTCCACGCCGGCCGGGATCCACTGCTTCAATTCGGGGATCAGCGCCTTCACCCGGTCGACAGTATCGATGACGTTGGCATCGCCCTGCTTGGTGATCTGGATCAGCACCGCCGGCTGCTTGTTGAACCAGGCGATCGAACGGGCATTGCGGACCCCATCCTCGATCTCGGCGACGTCGGACAGCCGCAAGAAGCTGCCGTTCGCGCTCTTGATGATGATGTCCCGGAATTCCTTGGCCGTGCGCATCTGCTTGTTCAGCGACAGCGTCTCACTCTGGCGCTCGCCGTTGAAGATGCCGACGGGGCCAAGCGGATTGGCGTTGATGATCGCGATTCGGACGTCGTCGGTGGCGATGCCGGCATTCGACAACGCCACCGGATTCAGCTGGATCCGCACCGCCGGCTGGTCCGCGCCGCTGATCGTGACGTTGCCGACGCCGGGGACCTGCGAGATGCGCTGGGCCAGCACGGTGTCGGCGACATCGTAGATCGCGCTCGCCGCAAGGGTTTTCGAGGTTAGCGCCAATACGAAGACTGGCGCGCCGGCGGTATTGGCCTTGCGGAAGCGCGGCAGCGTCGGCAGGTCGCTCGGCAGATCGACCATCGCAGCGTTGATCGCCGCCTGCACGTCGCGCGCGGCCTTGTCGATGTTGCGGCCAATGTCGAACTGAAGCTGGATGCTGGTCGTGCCGAGCGTCGAGGTCGAGGTGATCTGGTTGATGCCTGAGATCTCGCCGAGTCGCCGCTCCAGCGGCGAGGCCACCGTTGCCGCCATCACGGACGGATCGGCGCCGGGCCGGCTGGCCGAGACGAAGATGGCGGGGAAGTCGACGTTCGGGACCGAGGCGACGGGAAGGAACTCGTAGGCGACCACACCCAGCAGGAACAGTCCGATCGACAGCAGCGTGGTGGCGACCGGGCGGCGGATGAAGGGCTCCGAGATCGATGCCATCACTGCATCCCCTCGGTCGCGCCCGCGACCGGCGGGCCGCCGGTTTCGGCCGGGGGCAGCGCCTGCTCGAGGCGACGGTTGATGCGGTCGAGCGCGAGATAGATCACGGGCGTCGTGTAGAGTGTCAGGAGCTGGCTGAGCAGCAGGCCGCCGATGATGGAGATGCCGAGCGGGAAGCGGAGCTCGGCGCCGGTGCCGCTCTCGATCGCCAGCGGCAGCGCGCCGAACAGCGCCGCCAGCGTCGTCATCATGATCGGGCGGAAGCGCAACAGGCAGGCCTGCACGATGGCTTCGTTCGGCGACATGCCCTGCCTGCGCTCGGCCTCGAGCGCGAAGTCGATCATCATGATCGCGTTCTTCTTGACGATGCCCATCAACAGGATGATGCCGATCAGGCCGATCACCGAGAGGTCCTGCCCGCACAGCAGCAGCGCCAGGATCGCGCCGACGCCGGCCGAGGGCAGCGTCGACAGAATCGTGATCGGGTGGATGTAGCTCTCGTAGAGCACCCCAAGCACGATGTAGATCGTGATCACGGCCGCGAGCAGCAGCCAGGGCTGGCCGGCGAGCGCCTTGGCGAATTCGGCGGCATCGCCCGCGTAGACGCCGCTGATGCTGTTGGGCATGCCGATCCGTGTCTCTATCGTCTTCACGGCATCGACGGCATCGCCGAGCGCGGCGCCGGGCGCGAGATTGAAGCTGAGCGACACCGAGGGGAATTGCGCCTGGTGCGAGATCGCGAGCGGCGCAGTGGTGCGCTTCAGCGTCGCCACGGCCGACAGCGGCACCTGCGCGTTGGGCGTGCCGGCGGTCGCGCTGGCGGCCCCCGGCAGATAGAGCTTCGACAGGATCGAGGGATCGCGCTGGTACATGGGCAGCGCCTCCAGCACCACGCGGTACTGGTTGGCCTGGCCGTAGATGGTCGAGATCTGCCGCTGCGCGAAGGCGTCGTTCAGCGTATCGGTGATGCCTTGCAGGCTGACGCCGAGCTGGCCGGCGCGGGTGCGGTCAACGTCGAGCTGCGCCCGCAATCCCCCCTCCTGCGCCTCCGAGGAGACGTCGCGGAACAACGGATCGCGCCGCATCTCTGCGACCAGCTTGCGCGACCATTCCGATACCAGCGTCGCATCGGTGCCGGTCAGCGTATACTGATATTGCGAGCGGCTCGACTGGGTCGAGATCTGCACGTCCTGCACCGGCTGGAAATAGACGGTCATGCCGGGAATACCCGCCACCCGCTCTTTCAGCCGGACGATGACCGCGCTGACATCGTCGCGCCGCTCGCCGCGCGGCTTCAAGGTCATGACGAGACGGCCGACATTGGTGGTCGGATTGACCGAGCCCGCACCGATCACCGAGACCACGCCTGTTACGTCGGGATCGGCCTTGATGGCGGAAGCCGCCTCGGCCTGCCGCTTCTGCATCTCCGCGAACGACACGTCGGGCCCGGCCTCCGTCACCGCCGTGATCGAGGCGGTGTCCTGCAGCGGCAGGAAGCCTTTCGGTGCGACGACGTAAAGGACGAGGGTCGCAATGAGCGTGGCGAAGGTCACGACCAGCGTCGTGCGCTGGTGCTGCAAGACCACCAGCAGCGTGCGGTGATAGGCCTCGACGGTGCGGTCGATGAAGCGGCTGACGGCGGCAAGCCCCGGCACCGACAGCTCTTCATGGGCGTGCTTGAGAAGGCGCGAGCACATCATCGGCGTCAGCGTCAGCGAGACCACGGCCGAGGTCACGACCGCGATCGTCAAGGTCAGCGCGAACTCGCGGAACATGCGTCCGACCAGGCCGGACATGAACAGCAGCGGGATGAAGACCGCGATCAGCGACACCGTCAGCGAGATCACGGTAAAGCCGATCTCGCTGGCGCCTTTCAGCGAGGCCTCCATCGCACTGTCGCCGTTCTCCATGTGGCGGACGATGTTCTCGATCATGACGATGGCGTCGTCGACGACGAAGCCGGTGCCGATCGTCAGCGCCATCAGCGACAGATTGTCGAGGCTGAAGCCGGCGAAATACATGATGCCGAAGCTGGTGATCAGCGACAGCGGCAGCGCCACGCCGGCGATCAGGGTCGCACGCAGCGAGCGCAGGAACAGCAGCACCACCAGAGTCACCAGCACGACGCTGAGAACGAGCGTGAACTGCACGTCGTGGACCGAGGCGCGGATGGTGACGGTGCGGTCGGAGACGATGGTGAGGTTCACGCCGGCCGGGATCGCGCGCTGCACCTTGGGGATCTCGGCGCGGATCTGGCTGACGACGTCGATGACGTTGGCGCCCGGCTGGCGCTGGATGTCGATGATGACGGCCGGCGAGCCCTGGTACCAGCCGCCGGTGCGGTCGTTCTCCAGGCCATCGACGATCTGCGCGACGTCGGCGATGGTGACCGGCGAGCCGTTGCGGTAGGCGATGATGACGGGCTTGTAGGCGTCGGCGGCTGCGATCTGGTCGTTGGCCGCGATGATGTAGGATTGCTGCGCGCCGTCGAGCGAGCCTTTCGGCCCGGAGACGTTGGCATTGGCGATCGCGGTGCGCAGATCTTCCATGGCGATGCCGTAGGCGGCGAGCCGCGCAAGGTCCGCCTGGATGCGCACAGCCGGCTTCAGCCCGCCCAGCACGGAGACGCGACCGACGCCGGAAATCTGGCTCAGCCGTTGCGCCAGGAGGGTGTCGGCGATGTCGCTCATCGCCCGCAGCGAGATGGTGTCCGAGCGCAGCGCCAGCGTCATCACCGGCGCGTCGGCCGGGTTCACCTTGGCGTAGGTCGGCGGATAGGGCAGCGTCTTGGGCAGCACGCCCGCCGCGGCATTGATCGCGGCCTGCACGTCCTGGGTCGCGCCGTCGATGTCGCGATTGAGATCAAACTGCAGCGAGATCTGGCTGACGCCGAACGAGCTCGTCGAGTTCATCGCCGACAGCGACGGGATCTGGCCGAGCTGCCGTTCCAGGGGCGCCGTGATCAGCGAGGCGATCACGTCGGGGCTCGCGCCCGGAAGCTGCGTCGTCACCTGCACGGTCGGGAAATCGACCTGCGGCAGCGCCGAGACCGGCAGTGCGAAATAGCCCAGCAGCCCGCCGATCAGGAGCGCGATGCCCAGCAGCGAAGTCGCGATGGGACGGCGGATGAAGGGTTCGGAGACACCCATGGGATCTGCCTGCCGCGTCAAGCGGCTGTTGTCGGGATCATGGCTGCTTGGCTCCATTTCCCGATGCACCAGGCCCTGGCGCCGGCCCGGTCTGTCCCTTCTGGTCGCCCTCGCTGCTCTTGCGCTTGGCGCGGAACTCGCCGTCCTTACCCTGTCCGTCCTTTTGCCCTTCCTTGGCACCATCCTTCTTCTGGGCATCAGGCCCACGCGCGCGCTTGCGCGGGGCGAGATCGGCCGACGGGGTCTGGTCGTCGCGGCCGATGGTCACCTTGGAGCCGTCGGACAGATTGGCAAAGCCGGTCGTGACCACCTTGTCGTTCGCCGTCAGGCCGCTGGAAATCACGGCGTCGTGCTCGTTCTGCTGGGTCACCGTCACGGGCTTGGCCGAGACGATATTGTCCTCGCCGATGACGTAGCTGAATGTCCCGATCGGGCCGCGCTGCACGGCCGATGTCGGCACCACCAGCGCCTGCGTCAAGGTCTCGACCTTGAGGCGGACATTGACGAACTGGCCCGGCCAGAGCTGGTAGTTGGCGTTGGGAAACTCCGCCTTGAGCTTGAGCGTGCCGGTGGTCTGGTCGACCTGGTTGTCGATGCCGGTGAGCTTGCCGGTGTCGATCACGGTGATCCCGTCGTTGCCGAAGACGTCGACTGCGAGCGCCCCCTTCGCCGCCGCCGCATTGACGCGCATGATCTGCTGCTGCGGCAGGCTGAACCAAACCGCGATGGGCTGCAATTGCGTGATCACTACGAGACCGGTGGTGTCGGAAGCGTGGACGATGTTCCCCTGGTCGACCTGGCGCAGGCCGGCGCGCCCCGAGATCGGCGCCACGATCTTGGTGTAGCTCAGCGTCGCTGCTGCGTTGTCGATCGCGGCCTGGTCCGCCTTGACCAGCGCCTCGGTCTGCGCGACCAGCGCGCGCTGGGTGTCGGCTTGCTGCTTGGAGCCGGCATTGGAGGCAGCGAGCTGCTCATACCGTGTCAGGTCGATGCGCTGGTTGGCGAGCTGGGCCTGGTCCTGAGCCTTCTTGGCGACCGCCTGGTCGTATGTCGCCTGGTAGAGTGCGGGATCGATCTCGCCGAGCACGTCGCCCTTCTTGACGTCCTGGCCTTCCGTGAAATTCACGGCGATGAGCTTGCCGTCCACCTGCGAGCGCACGGTCACGGTGTTGAGCGCGCGGATCGCGCCGACGCCGTCGAGATAGACAGGCACGTCCTGGATGCGCGGCGTCGCCGCCAGCACCGGGACCGGCAGATCGGGCCGCTGGTTGCGGCCGCTCGCCTGCTGCGGCTGCTGATGCCAGACGGTCCAGCCGAAATAGCCGAGCCCGCCGAGGATCGCGAGCGTGATCAGGGTCATGATGAAGCCGCGACCGCGCGATTTCTTTGCCGTCCCCTGCTCTACGCCCTGCTTGCTGTCCGGCTTAAAGAGCATTGACCGGTTTCTCCATTCGCGGCTCCCAGCCACCGCCGAGCGCCTGATACAGGCTGACGATGGCGAGCAAGCGGGCCAGTTGCGCCTGTGACAGCGCGTCTTCCGCCTGGAACAGGGTCAGTTGAGTGTTGAGCACGGTCACGATGTCGGCGGTGCCGGCGCGCAATTGCTGCTCGGCGAGATCGAAGGCGCGGCGAGAGGCGGTGACGACATCGCGCTGCAATTGCAGCTTGATCGTGGTCTGCTTGATCGAGAACAGCGCATTGTCGACGTCGGTAAACGACTGGATGATGGTCTTGCGGTAGGTCTGGAGCAATTCGTCCTGCCGCGCCTTGGCGAACTCGAAATTGCCGAGGATCCTGCCGCCGTCGAAGATCGGCTGCGTCGCGCTGCCGACGAGCTGGAAGAACGCCGCATGGGGCTGGAACAGTGAGACCAGCGCCGAGCTCTGATAGCCGCCATTGCCGGTGAGCTGAATGGTCGGAAAGAACTGCGCGCGGGCGTTGCCGACATTCGCCGTCGCCGAGGCGAGCTGCGCCTCCTGGCGGCGAATGTCGGGACGCTGCGTCAGCAGCTCCGAGGGCAGGCCGGGCGTCACGCGCGGGATCGCGATCCGGTCCAGCGCCGCAAGCAGGCGCAC
>NZ_JXDL01000001.1:639501-675658 GCF_001590795.1 Bradyrhizobium sp. AT1 | reverse complement strand
CACTGCGAGCGCGTTGGCGTTCTGGTCCAGCGTCTGGCGCAGCGGCGGCACCAGGGCCTTCTGGTTGGCAAGCACGCTCTCCTGCTGGGCGACGTCGAGATCGGTGCCGGTGCCGGCCTTGCGCCGCTCCCTGACGGCATCGAGGATCCGCTGCGCGCTGGCGATGTTGCGCTGTGAAGTCCGGATGCGATCCTGCGAGGCCAGCACCTGGAAATAGGCATTGGCGACGGCCGCGAGCGTCGTCAGCGCGACGGTGTCGCGGTCAAAGCGGTTGGCGTTCGCCGTCTCCTCGGCGGTCTGCAGCGCATCGCGGTTCTGCCCCCAGAAGTCGAGCTGGTAGCTCGCGCTCAGCGATGCCTGGTAGTTGACGACCTCGCGCCCGCCAATGGAGAGCCCGGAAGCCGAGGAGCCGGAGGTGCGCGAATAGGTCTCCTGCCCGGTTCCGGACAAGCTCGGCAGCAGCGCCGCGCCCGCCTGACGCGCCTGAGCGTCAGCCTGGACGATGCGCGCCACTGCGGCGGCGATGTCGAGATTGACGGTCTGTGCCTCCTCCATCAGCTGCGTCAGCTCCGCAGAGCGGAAGCCGCGCCACCAATCCAGCGACGGCGGCGCATCCGCCTTCCCGGCATATTTGTACTGCGTGGGAACATCGAGCGCGGGATCGGGAAGGTCCTGGGTCAGCACGCAAGCGCCGGAACCGGCGGCGAGGCACACCACCGCAAGCCAGCGCGCCGCGCGCTGTGTCCGGAATGTGGCACTTCCAGACCGCCGCATGGCGATCGCCGGAACACATTGTGTCACATCCACCCCCCGCCAGGCAGATCTGGCCGCCGCGCAACCGGATTAACCGATTCGCGGCGCGACGATTGGGGGGCTTTGGACAACTCGTTCACAGCGGCGATGCTTTTTGCGGAACCGGAGATCCATACTAACCGGGCGCGCAACGGCGGGACAGTGCCGCGGTTGCGAAGTGTCCGTGCCAACGAGCCCGGCGCGAACCGACGAAAATGAGAGAAACACCTGTCTCGCAGCGACTTCTCTCGTGGCGAAACATCTGGAAACGCGCTCAAGCTTACCAAGATTTCATGTGATATTGCTGCCACACCGGCTGTTGAGCCCTTCAATCCCGATCGTCCCTTGCGGCTTCAGCTCAGTCGCGCCTCTAGTCGCCTCACAAGACCGTCAATTGCCCGAAAGCGAAAGCCGCCGAGCGGGCAGACATGTCCTCGGCCGTCCACGCTCCTCGAACGCGCCCCACTCGCCCCGAAGCACAAATTGCTCGCAAGCCTGGCCATCGCCAGCGCTATCGTTTCGTACTCTGACGAAGGTCAGCCAATTGCTCCTACTGATACCCCAGCGCGCGGCCAAGCGCATCATCACTGGCTTGGCGTCTCAAGAATATCCCTGTTCGGACAGGCGTTTCAGCCGGTTTCGCCGCAGCGCAAAAGCCTTCCCCTTTGGTCTCTCAAGCACTAGGTTCTGGCCAACCAGATCAACCCCCTTGGTAGCGATTTCCCTGACATGACCATTCGAAACGACGTTGTCGAAGCCATCGGCAACACCCCGCTGATCAAGCTGAAGCGCGCCTCGGAACTGACCGGCTGCACCATTCTCGGCAAGGCCGAGTTCATGAATCCCGGCCAGTCGGTCAAGGACCGCGCCGGCAAATGGATGATTCTGGAAGCCGAGAAGCGCGGCGAGCTCAAGCCCGGCGGGCTGGTGGTGGAAGCAACGGCCGGCAATACCGGCATTGGCCTTGCAGTCGTGGCGAGCGCACGCGGCTACCGCACCTTGATCGTGATCCCGGAAACGCAGAGCCAGGAGAAGAAGGATTTCCTGAAGCTGTGCGGCGCCGAGCTGATCGAGGTGCCGGCCCTGCCCTACGCCAATCCCAACAACTACCAGCATGTCGGCCGCAGGCTTGCCGACGAGCTGCGTAAGACCGAGCCCAACGGCGTGCTGTTCGCGGACCAGTGGAACAACCTCGACAACGCCAAGGCGCATTACGAGTCCACGGGACCCGAGATCTGGGAGCAGACCGGCGGCAAGGTCGACGGCTTCGTCTGCTCGGTTGGCAGCGGCGGCACGCTCGCCGGCACCAGCCGCTATCTGAAAGAGAAGAACAAGAACGTCCGCATCGCCTGCGCCGATCCGCATGGCGCCGGCATGTACGAATATTTCCGGAACGGCGATGCCAAGGCGACGCCGGGCGGCTCGATCACCGAAGGCATCGGCCTCAACCGCGCGACCGCGATCGTCGAGACCGCGAAGGTCGACGATGCCTATCTCATTCCCGACGCCGAGGCCGTTACGGCGATCTACGAATTGCTCCAGCACGAAGGCCTCTGCCTCGGCGGCTCGACCGGCATCAACATCGTCGGCGCGATGCGCCTCGCAAAACAGCTCGGGCCCGGCAAGACGATCGTCACCGTGCTGTGCGATTCCGGCAGCCGCTACCAGTCGAAGCTGTTCAACGCGGACTTCATGCGCGCCAAGAACCTGCCGGTGCCGGAATGGCTTGAGAAGCGCAGCAATATCAAGCCGCCCTTCGTGTGATCGCCGTCCCTTGCCGACCTGCGAGGACGTGCGTTGGCTACGTAGGCACTGCCGACGTCACGCGCTGCGTTCCGGAGCCAAGGCACAATAAGGTCGCGGCCAGAACTTGCGATATCCCTCCTCGACCTTGCGCGTGAAAGTCTCGACATTGCCGGCCGGCGCGGCCGCGATCCGAGCTGGCAAGTCCGCGCGCAATTTCGCGAGGTGCTCGGGCTGCGAGGCAAACTTGCGGGCGATCTCGACATAGCCGTCGTCATCCTCGGCGACCCAATCCCCGAGGCCGACGGCTGCGACGATGGAGCCGCCGGCACGTGAGGAAGCTCCGTAGCCGAGCTTGGCCACGACCGGAACGCCCGCATAGAGCGATTCCCAGGTACTGATGCCGCCGTTTTGGGGAAACGTATCGAGCGAGATATCGATCCCGGCGAAGGCGCGCAGATGCTCGTGGCGCGGGGTTGAGCCTAGGCAGGTGACGGTCTCTTCCGCGATGCCCTGCGCCACGAAGCGCGCGATCAAACCATCGCGCAGCAGCGGATCATCGAGCAGGGTATGCTTGACGACGATCCTGGACCCCGGCAATTCGCGCATGATGCGCGCCCACGCCCGGATCGCCTCGTCCGAAATCTTGTAGATGCGGTTGAACACGCCGAAGGTGACGTAGCCGTTGCGCAGCATCGGCAGCTCCGATGGCGGGACGTCCCGGATCGGATCGATCGTGATCAGGCACGGCAGATCGTGGACCTTTTCGGCAAACAGATGCCGGGCCGATTGCGGAATGAAGACCGGATCCGCGAGCAAATGGTCCATGGTCCCGAGGCCCGTGCCGGTCGCGTGTCCGAAACCCGAGACCTGAATGGGGGCCGGCTTGCGCGCGAAGACATGCAGCCTGTTGCCGGTCGTGTGGCCGGAAACGTCGATCAGGATATCGACCTTATCCGCCTCGATACGATCGGCCAACTGGTCGTCCGTGAGCCGCCCGGCCTCGACCCAGACATCCGCCAGGGATTCGAATTTGGCGGTCATCTCGTCCCGAACCGGTGAGCACGAATAGCAGACGATCCGGAATTTATTGTGATCGTGATGGGCGAGCACCGGTAACAGCGTAAAGCCCGCCGAGTGGTACCAGAACTCGGCCGCGACATAGCCGATCACGATCTGCCGGTCGGGATCGAGCTGCCGAGGTGCGAGCTTTCTTTGCTGCAATTTGGCGCCGATTGCGTCCCACCACTGCTTTCGCGCGGCCTGCTGAACCACGAAATCGGCGTTGGAGAGATAATCCAGGAAGAATATCTTTCGCCCGATCAAGCTGGCATCGGGCACGATGGCCAACGCAGCGTCGAGCAGCTCGATGGCCGACGCGATCTCTCCCTGGTTCGCAAAACAAGCGCTCATGAGCGCCATCGCGACGGCAGAGCGCGAATTTACCTCCAGCAAAGTCGTGCAGGCCAGGATCGCGTGCGCCGTATTTCCCATGGCGAGCGAGACTTGCGCCTTCCCCTCCAATGCCACCTCGAGCCGGGGCGAAATCGCAAGCGCCGCGTCAAAATCCGCCATCGCCTGTCCGAGCCTCGACGTCTCAAAATTGAGCCGTCCGCGGTTCGCCAGAATCTTCGCCGAACCAGGCCTCAGCGCGAGCGCAGCCTCGAGCGCACCCATCGACTCGTCGAAGTTCTTAAGCTCGATATTGACCAAACCCTTCCCGACGAGCGCCTCCACGTTTCGCGGTTGGAACAACAGCGCGCGCTCGAAACTATGCCTGGCGCGATCAAGTTGGCGCAACCCAAGCTCGGCCAGGCCACGATTACAGAGCGCATCGGCATGGTCGGGCTTCAGGGCGATGGCGCGATCGTACTGCTCGATCGCCTGTTCGGGCAGATTCATATGGAGCAAGGTATTGCCAAGCCCGGCAAGAGCCGGAGCAAAGTTTGGCTTCAGCGCGATGGCCTTTTCCAGATGGACGCGGGCGGCGTCGAATTTCTGAAGGGCCAGATGCACGCCTGCCAGATTGTTGTGGGCCTCGTGCGAACGTGGATCGATCGCGATCGCGCGCTCGAGCAATCGTTGCGCCTCATCGAGACGCCCGAGCTGTTGCACGCTGAGGCCGAGGAAATGCGTGGCGTCGAAGTGATCGGGAATGGCTTGCACGATCTGACGACAGAGCGCCTCGCTCTCGGCATATCTGCCCTGGCCATAGGCACTCGCCGCAGCGGAGATGATGGCGTCGGCCTGCTTCTTCAATTTCTTCTGCAATCGCGCATTCTGGAATGCGCGCGCGCCGGCGCTGCTCTGCAAGGTGTTTCTCCGGAAGATGGCCTGCGGCGAGTCTAGCTGATTCGCGCGGCCGGCCGGCGCAGCGACAGATCCTCCCGGGCTATCCCGGGGGCCGACTCAGGAACCGCGAGGTGCGTCTCCCCCGCGAACAGCAGTCTCGCCGCTTCACGAAGCCCTGCTGCAGTAATCGCGCCAGAACTGGCGATACCCTGCTTCGAGCGCGCGCGTGTAGCTCTCGACATTGCCGGCGGCCGAGGCTGCGATCTGGGCCGGCAGCCCTGCCCGCAACGCCGCCAGATGCTCGGGCTGCGAGGCAAACCTGCGGGCGATCTCGACATAGCCATCGTCATCCCCGGCGACCCAGTCGCCGAGGCCGACGGCGGTCACGATGGACGCACCGGCACGCGAGGACGCACCGATGCCGAGCTTGGCAACGACCGGCACGCCCGCATAGAGAGATTCCCAGGTGCTGATGCCGCCATTCTGCGGGAATGGATCGAGCGAGATATCGACGTTCGCGAAGGCCCGAAGATGCTCGACGCGCGCGGACGAACCGAGGCAGGTGATCCTCTCCTCGGCGATCCCCTGCGCCACGAAGCGCGCGAGAAGGCCGTCGCGCACCAGTGGATCGTCAAGCAGGGTATGCTTCACGATGATCTTCGAGCCGGCCACCTCGCGCATCAGTTGCGCCCAGACGCGGATGACCTCGTCCGAGATCTTGTTGACGCGGTTGAAGACGCCGAACGTCACATGGCCGTTGCTGAGCATGGGAAGCTCCGAAGGCGGCACATCCGTGATCGGATCAATCGTGTTCAGGCATGGCAAGTCAAAGACCTTTTCGGCCAACAGATGCCGCGCCGATTGCGGAATGAAGACAGGGTCTGCGAGCACATAGTCCATCGTCGGCATGCCCGTGCCTGTGGCGTGCCCGAAACCGGTGGCCTGGATTGGGGCCGGCTTCCGGGCGAAGACGGGCAGCCTGTTGCCGGTCGTATGCCCGGACACGTCGATCAGAATGTCCACCTTGTCGGCCTCAATGCGATCGGCCAGTTCGTCGTCCGAAAGCTGCCAGGCATCGACCCAGACGTCGGCCAGAGACTTGAATTTGGCGGTCAACTCGTCTCGTGCCGGCGAGCACGAATAGCCGATGATCTTGAAGTTGGCGCGATCATGACGGCGCAGAACCGGGAGCAAGGTGAGCGCTGCCGAGTGTTGCCGGAATTCGGCCGCGACATAGCCGACCACAATCTGCCTTTCCGGATCAAGCGATCGCTCTTGCAGCTGCCGGCGCGGTATCTTGGAGCCGATGAAGTCCCACCAATCTCGCCGCACCGCCTGCTGGACCGCGAAATCGGCCTCGGCGCGGAAGTCCTGCAAGAAGATCTTTCCCCTGATCGCGTCCGCATAGTCCGGCCGGATTGCCAGCGCGCGATCGAGATATTCGATCGCGGCGTCCATTTCTCCCTGGTTCGAATGCGCAAAGCCCATCAGCGCCAGCCCGGCCTCCGAGGACGGATGTCGCTCGATCAACGCCGCGGCGGCCGCGATCGCCTGCGCGGTCTTTCCCATCACGAGGCAGACCTGTGCCTTGCCCCGGAGCGCCAGTTCGAGCGTAGGCGAAATCGCGAGCGCAGCCTCGAAATCCGCAAGCGCCGGCTCCAGGCGCTGCAACTCGTAACTGAGCCTCCCACGCTGCGCCAGGATCTTCGCCGAACCGGGGTTGATCGCGAGCGCCGCTGCAAGGGCGGCCTCCGCCTCGTCGAAATGCTTGAGCTCGATGCTGACCACGCCTTTGCCCAAGAGCGCCTCGGCGTGGCGCGGTTGAAACAACAGAGCGCGCTCCAGGCTTTGCCTGGAGCGCTCAAACTGGCCCAGCGCCAACTCGGCCAAGCCACGATTGCAGAGCGCGTCGGCATGGTCGGGCTTCAGTGCGATGGCGCGGTCATATAGCTCGATCGCTTGTTCGCGCAGGTTCATCTGAAACAAGGTATTGCCGAGGCCGACCAGGCCCGGCACAAAATTCGGCTTGAGCGCGATCGCCTTCTCCAGACAGGCGCGGGCAGCCTCGAATCTCCGAAGAACCAGGTGCACAGAAGCGAGATTGCCATGGGCCTCGTGCGAGCGCGGATCGATGGCGATCGCGCGTTCAAGCAGCTGTTGCGCTTCTTCAAGCCGCCCGCCCTGCTGCGCGCACCGGCCGAGCAGGTGCGTGGCGTCGAAATGATCCGGAATGGCTTGCACGATCTGGCCGCAAAGCGCCTCGGCCTCCGCATACCTGCCCTGGCCATAGGCGCTGACCGCAGCGGCGATGACGGCGTCGGCCTGCTTCTTCAACTTCTTCTGCAATCGCGCATTCTGGAATGCGCGCGCGCCGGCGCTGCTCTGCAAGATGTCTCTCCGGAAGATGGCCCGCGACGAGTCTAACTGATTCGCCCGGCGCGCCGGCCGGCGGGCAAGAGCGGAAATCCCCCGGGATTTCCCGGGAGCTTACTGCGAACCGGGTCAGGAACCGCTGGGCGCGTCCGCCTTATCGACAACCGCAGCGTCGCCCCGCTGCGAGGCCTGGTCACAATAATCGCGCCAGAACTTGCGGTACCCCGCTTCGAGCTCGCGCGTGTAGATCTCGACATTGCCGGCAGGCGAGGCTGCGATCTGCGCGGGCAGTCCCGCACGCAATTTCGCCAGATGCTGGGGCTGCGAGGCGAACCTGCGGGCGATCTCGACATACCCATCGTCATCCTCGGCGACCCAATCGCCGAGGCCGACGGCCGTCACGATGGAAGCGCCGGCCCGCGACGAGGCGCCGATGCCGAGTTTGGCAACGACCGGCACGCCCTTGTAGAGGGATTCCCAGGTGCTGATGCCGCCATTCTGCGGGAACGTGTCGAGGGAAATGTCGATCTTGTCGAAGGCCATCAGGTGGTCGTCGCGCGAGGTGGTGCCGAGGCACGTGATGTCCTCCTCGGCAATGCCCTGCGCGATGAAGCGCGCGACCAGGCTGTCGCGCAGCAGTTGATCGTCGAGCAGGCCATGCTTGATGATGATCTTCGATCCCGGCAGCTCCCGCATGATGCGCGACCACACACGGATCGCATCATCCGAGATCTTGTAGATGCGGTTGAACACGCCGAAGGTGACGTAGCCGTTGCGCAGCATCGGCAGCTCGGAGGGCTGCAGATTTGTGACCGGCTCCATCGTGATCAGACACGGCAGATCGTAGATCTTCTCGGGAAACAAATGCCGGGCCGACGGTGGAATGAAGATGGGATCCGCGAGCACATAGTCCATCGTCGGCATGCCCGTGCCCGTCGCGTGACCGAAGCCGGTGGCCTGGATCGGAGCCGGCTTCCGCGCGAAGCATTGCAGCCTGTTACCGGTGGTGTGGCCCGACACGTCGATCAGGATGTCGACATTGTCGGCCTCAATACGATCGGCAAGCTCGTCGTCCGAAAGTCCCCAGGCATCGACCCAGACGTCCGCCATTGACTTGAACAAGGCGGTGTACTCGTCAGCTCCCGGCCAGGAATAGTAGCAGATGATCTTGAACTTGGCGTGATCATGATGGCGCAGCACGGGCAGCAGGGTGAGCCCCGCCGAGTGTTGCCGGAATTCGGCCGCGACATAGCCGACGGTAATCCGTTTGTCCGGATCGAGTGGCCGCTTCGGCAACTGCCGTTGCGGTATCTTGGAGCCGATCTGATCCCACCAGGTCTTTCGCACCGCCTGCTGGACCACGAAATCCGCCTCGGCGCGGTAGTCCTCCAGGAAGATCTTTCCTCTGATCGCATCGCCATAGTCCGGGCGAACCGCCAGCGCGCGATCGAGATATTCGATCGCGGCGTCCATGTCGCCCTGGGTCGAAAACGCGAAGCCCATCAGCGCCAGTCCGATCTCGGAGCGCGGGTTCTGCTCGATCAAGGCCGTTGCCGCCGCCATGGCCTGCGCGGTCCTTCCCATGACGAGGCAGACCTGCGCCTTGCCCCGAAGGGCCAGTTCGAGCTTGGGCGAGACGGCGAGCGCCGCATCGAAATCGGCAAGGGCCTCGTGCAGGCGCTGCATCTCGTAACCAAGTCGCCCCCGCTGGGCCAAAATCCTCGGGGAGCCGGGCTTGATGGCGAGCGCCATGGCAAACTTGGCGGCTGCCTCTTCGTGGTGCCGGAGCTCCATGCTGACCATGCCATTGCCGACGATCGCCTCGGCATGGCGCGACTGAAACAGCAGGGCGCGATCGAAACTCTCCTTGGCGCGCATGATCTGCCCAAGCACGATCTCGACCATGCCGCGGTTGCAGAGCGCATCGGCATAATCCGGCTTCAGCTTGATGGCGCGCTCGTGCATCTCCAGCGCCTGCTCGTACTTTCCCAGATGCATCAGCGTGTTGCCGAGATTGGTGAGCGCGACCACGAAATTGGGCTTCAGCGCGATCGCCCTCTCCTGGCAGCGCCGCGCCTCCTCGTAATTGCCGAGGTCGAAATGCACGGTCGCGAGGTTGTTGTGGGCATCGTGTGAGCGCGGATCGAGCGCAATGACGCGCTCCAACAGCTCTTTCGCCTCCTCGAGGCGCCGGCCGTCATGGGCGCACATGCCAAGCAGGTGGATGGCATCGACGTGATCCGGAAGGGCCTTCAGGATCTCGCGGCACAGCGCCTCGGTCTCGGCATACCGGCCCTGGCCATAGGCGTTCGCTGCAGCCGCGATGACCGCCTCGGCCTGCTTCATCAATTTCTTCTGCAGTCGCGCGTTCTGGAATGCGCGCGTGCCGCCGCCGCTGTTCTGCAAGGTGTCTCTCCGGAAGATGCCCTGGGCAGAGTCTAACTGATTCGCGAGCCCGGCCGGCCGCTCCCGGACCAGCATCGCCCCCGGGATTTCCCGGGGCCTTGACGTGCCTACGCCACCTCGCCGCGTTCCGAGGCGGCGGCACAATGATCGTGCCAGAACCGGCGATAGGCCGCTTCGACCTCACGCGTGTAGAGCTCGACGTTGCCGGCAGGCGAGGCTGCGATTCGGGCCGGCAGTTCGGCCCGTAACGTCGCGAGCCGAGCGGGCTGCGCCGCATATCTGCGTGCGATCTCGGCGTAGCCGTCGTCATCATCCGCGACCCAATCGCCGAGGCCAACGGCCGCCACGATGGAGCCGCCGGCGCGCGACGAGGCGCCCTTGCCGAGCTTGGCGACGACCGGAACCCCCGCATAGAGGGATTCCCAGGTGCTGATGCCGCCGTTTTGCGGGAACGGGTCGAGGGAGATGTCGACCTTCGCAAAGGCCAGCAGATGCTCGTGGCGCGTCGTCGAGCCGAGGCAGGTGATATTCTCTTCGGCAATGCCCTGGGCCACGAACCGCGCGATCAACCCGTCGCGCAGCAAGGGATCGTCGAGCAGCCCGTGCTTGATGATGATCTTCGAACCCGTCACCTCGCGCATCACTTTCGACCACACCCGGATCGCCTCATCCGAGATCTTGTAGATGCGGTTGAACACGCCGAAGGTCACGTGGCCGTTCCTGAGCATCGGAAGCTCGGAAGGCGGCACGTCCAGGATCGGATCGATCGTGATCAGGCACGGCAGGTCATGGACCTTTTCGGCCAGCAGATGGCGCGCCGATTGCGGAATGAAGATGGGATCGGCCAGCACGTAGTCCATGGTCTGAAGGCCGGTGCCTGTGGCGTGGCCGAAGCCCGTGACCTGGACCGGGGCCGGCTTGCGGGCAAACACAGGCAGCCTGTTGCCGGCCGTATGCCCGGACACGTCGATCAGAATGTCGATCCTATCGGCCTCGATGCGATCGGCCAGCTCGTCGTCCGAAAGCTGCGCGGCCTCGACCCAGACGTCCGCGAGAGGCTTGAATCTCTCGGTGATCTCATCCTGCAACGGCCAGCAGGAATAGCAGACGATCTGGAACCTCGTGCGATCATGATGGCGCAGCACCGGCAACAGCGCGAACGCGGCCGAATGGTTCCGGAACTCCGACGCGACATAGCCGATCACGATCCGCCGCTCCGGATCGAGCTGCCGGGGCGGAAGTTTCCGTTGCGGCAGTCTGGTGCCGATCGCATCCCACCAGGATCTTCGCGCGGCCTGCTGGACCGCGAAATCGGCCTCCGGCAGATAATCCAGGATGAAGATCTTGCGTGCGATGGCATCCGCATAATCCGGCGAGATCTCGAGCGCCGCATCGAGGTGCTCGAGCGCCGTCGCGACGTCTCCCTGGTTGGCATAGCAGGCGCCGAGAAGCACGATGGCGTAATCGGAGCGCGGATTGTCCTCGAGCAGGGTCTTGACGGCCGCAATCGCCTGCGTCGTGTTCCCCATCAGAAGGTTGACCTGCGCCTTGCCACGCAGCGCGAGCTCCAGCCGCGGCGACTGCATCAGCGCCGCATCGAAATCCGCGGCCGCCTGCTCCAACCGGTACAGATCGAAGTTGAGCCGTCCGCGCTGTGCCAGGATTCGCGGTGAGCCCGGCTTGACCGCGAGGCCTGCCACGAGGGCGGCTTCCGCCTCCTCGTAGTGCCGGAGCTCGATGCAGACCATGCCCTTGCCGGCGAGCGCTTCGGCGTGCCGCGGCTGGAACACAAGGGCGCGATCGAAACTCGCCTTGGCACGCTCGCACCGACCGGTCATCAGCTCCGCCATGCCGCGGTTGCAGTAGGCGTCGGCATAGTCCAGCCGCAGCCGGATGGCGCGTTCGTGCAGCCCGATCGCCTCTTCGCCGCGGCCGATGTTCAGCAGCGTGTTGCCGAGATTGGTCAGGGTGATCGGACAATTCGGCTTCAGCGCAATGGCCTTCTCCTGGCAGGCGCGGGCGTCTTGGAATTTCTGCAGATCGAAATACACCGCCCCGAGATTGCCATGGGCGTCGGGCGAGCGCGGATCGAGCGCGATTGCGCGCTCGAACAGCTGCTGCGCCTCCTCAAGCCGCCCGCCCTCAAAGGCGCGCAGGCCCAGCAGGTGCGTGGCGTGGAAATGATCCGGAACCTCCTTCAAGATCTCCCGGCAGAGCGTCTCGGCCTCCGCGAACCTGCCCTGCCCGAGCGCCTCGACCGCGTAGGACAGGACGGCATCCGCCTGCTTCCTCAACTTCTTCTGCAATCGCGCATTCTGGTAGGCGCGCGCGCCGACACTGCTCTGCAAGGTCTCTCTCCGGGGATAGCCCGAAAAGAGGCAACGCTGATTCGCATTGTGCCAAGCTGGCGGGGGCGGTCAGGCCGGCAAGGCCGCCGGGGTGCTCAGCGCAGAATCTGGCTCAGGAACAGTTTTGTGCGGGCGTGCTGAGGCGCCGCGAAGAACTCGTTCGGGGTGTTGGCCTCGATGATCTGGCCGGCATCCATGAACACCACGCGGTTGGCGACCTCGCGGGCGAAGCCCATCTCGTGGGTGACGACCAGCATGGTCATGCCCTCCTCGGCGAGGTCCACCATGGTGTCCAGCACCTCCTTGACCATCTCGGGGTCCAGCGCCGAGGTCGGCTCGTCGAACAGCATGACCTTCGGGTTCATCGTGAGGGCCCGCGCGATCGCGACGCGCTGCTGCTGGCCGCCGGACATCTGCCCCGGAAACTTGTTGGCCTGATGCGGGATCTTGACCCGCTCCAGGAATTTCATCGCGGCCTCCTCGGCGTCCTTCTTCGGGATGTTGCGCACCCAGATCGGCGCCAGCGTGCAATTGTCGAGCACTGTGAGATGCGGGAACAGATTGAAGCTCTGGAATACCATGCCGACCTCGCGGCGCACCGCGTCGACGTGCTTGAGGTTGGGTCCGAGCTCGATGCCGTCGACGACGATCTCGCCCTCCTGGAATTCCTCGAGCGCGTTGATGCAGCGGATCAGGGTCGACTTGCCGGAGCCCGAAGGACCGCAGATCACGATGCGCTCGCCCTTGCGGACGTCGAGGTCGATGTCGCGCAGGACGTGAAAATCGCCGTACCATTTGTTGAGGCCGGAAATCTTGACGATGGGGTCGGACATGGTGACCTCGATCAGTTGCGACGGTGGGCGTTGAGGCGATGCTCGACGAATATCGAGTACCGCGACATTCCAAAGCAGAAGATGAAGTAGATGATCCCGGCGAAGGCAAAGCCCGTGAACGCGGTCGACGGCGTCGACCATTTCGGATCCGAGAACGAGGCGCGCAGCGAGCCCAACAGGTCGAACAGCGCCACGATCGAGACCAGCGAGGTGTCCTTGAACAGCGAGATGAAGCTGTTGACGAGGTTCGGAATGACGTGACGCAGCCCCTGCGGCAGCACGATCAGCGAGGTCGTCTTCCACCAGGACAGCCCCAGGGCGGCGGCCGCCTCGCCCTGCCCCCGCGGGATCGCCGCGAGCCCGCCGCGAACGTTCTCGGCCTGGTAGGCGCCCGTGAACAGCGCAATGCCGATCAGCGCGCGGACGAGACCGTCGACGGTGAAATTGCCGGGCAGGAACAGCGGCAGCATGTAGGTTGCAAAGAACAGCACGGTGATCAGCGGTACGCCGCGCCAGAACTCGATGAAGGCGATCGAGAAGATCCGGATCAAGGGAATGGTGGAGCGGCGTCCAAGCGCCAGCGCGATGCCGATCGGCAGCGAGGTGACGATGCCCGTGACGGAGACCACCAGCGTCACCAGAAGGCCTCCCCACAGGTTCGTGGCGACGACGGGCAATCCGCCATGATCGAGCCCCATCAGCTTGATGACGACAGCGATGGCGACGAAGGTGGCGAGGCTCGATCCGAGCGCACGCCATCCCGTCCGAAGGCCGCCGCCGAGGACGAACGCGATCAGGGACACCACGAGGGAGGTAACGGCGAAATCGGTCCAGACCGACTGCCCGCTGCCCTGGAGCTCGTCGCGCAGCCAAGTGAGCGGAAAGATCAGCCAGGCAATCGCCGTGCCGACCAGCACGACGAGCTTGCCGACGACCCACAGCAGCGGGCCGAGCGCGGACGTCTTGCTGAGATTGAGCAGGGCCTGTCCGGCGTTGACGATGCTTTCGTCGAACAGCTGCAGCAGGTCGGCCGTCCAGCTCAGGCCAAAGCCCTTGATGCCGCCGCCGTGCAACAGGAAGAACGCGACCACCGGGAATGCGACGAAGAACAGGCTTGCATTGAGACCCTTCGCCGGCAGCCGGGGAACCAGCATTGGCACCAGCAGGACCACCGCCAGGACGAATGTGAGATTGACCCGCCAGCGCTCGGCCTCGGGATAGAAACCGTAGATCAGCTGCGGCAGCTTGGCCTGGATGTAGGGCCAGCAGGCACCGACCGCAAAGCCGGCGTTCTCCGCAAGGCACGCCGTGCGGTCCTTTCCGCTCCACACCGCATCCACCATCAGGAACCTGACGGAGGGAACGATGGTGAACCACAGCAGCAAGGCGCCCACGATCGTGAGCAGGATGTTGGTCGGCGAGTTGAACAGGCGCGTCCGCATCAGCCCCACGAAACCTGTGGTCTTCACCGGCGCGGGGCGTTCGGTGAGGAGGTCCTGCCGGACGAAGCTGTTCGAGGCGATGTCGCTCATGCGCCCAGACTCCGGCTGACCCGCCAACCGTAGACGCTCATGATCGCGCTGGTGAGCAGCGAAATCAGGAGATAGATGCCCATGGTCATGGCGATGATCTCGATCGCCTGCCCGGTCTGGCTCAACGACGTGCCGGCGAACACCGAGACGAGGTCAGGATAGCCGATCGCGACCGCCAGCGACGAGTTCTTGGTGAGATTGAGGTACTGGTTGGTCAGCGGTGGCACGATGACGCGCATGGCCTGCGGCACGACGATCAGCCGCAGCGTGGTGCCACGGCTGAGGCCCAGTGAAGCCCCGGCCTCCATCTGCCCACTGTGGACGGACAGGATGCCGGCGCGCACGATCTCGGCGATGAAAGCGGCCGTATAGGTCGACAGTGCCAGCGTCAGTGCCACGAACTCCGGAATGATGCGCGAGCCGCCGGCAAAATTGAAGCCCTTCAGTTGCGGCAGCTCGAAGGTGAACGGCAGACCGAACACCAGCATCGCGGCGAGCGGCAGGCCGAACAGCAGAGCCAGCACAGTAGGCCAGATGCGGATCATCCGCCCTTCCTGAAACAGCGCGCGCCGGGCATAGAAGCGCAAGGCCAGCGCCGCCACGATGCCGAGCGCCAGCACCGCCAGGAACGGCTCGAGGCCGCTCTGGCCGATCGGGCTTGGAACCACGAGGCCGCGATTGCTGACAAAGGCAATGCCGAACAGCGAGATGCTCTGCCGCGGATTGGGCAAGGCCGCGAGCACCGCAAGGTACCAGAACAGGATCTGGAACAGCAGCGGCAGGTTGCGGATGATCTCGACATAGATCTCGCCGACGCGCGACAACAGCCAATTGGGCGACAGCCGGCACAGCGCGACGATGAAGCCGATCAAGGTGGCGAAGACGATGCCCACCACCGAGACCACGAGCGTGTTGAGGAGGCCGACCACGAACACGCGCAGGAAGGTGTCCGAGCCCGTGTAGGAGATCAGGGTCTGGTTGACGTCGAAGCCGGCATTGTTGCGCAAGAAGCCGAAGCCGGCGGCGATGTGCTGGTTCTCGAGATTGGCGCGGGCGTTGGAGACGATCTCGTAGCCGATCCAACCCAGGATCGCCGCGAAGGCAAACTGGACGGCGACGCCGTTCCAGCCTGCCTTGCCGCCCAGAATGCGCCGGATCTTCAGCGCGATCTGGGGCGGCGGTTTTCGGGCCTCGGTGCTCATGCCGCTGCCAGCGGATCAGGGGTGATCAGCGGATCGGCGGCGCGTACTGGAGACCGCCCTTGTTCCAGAGATTGTTGAGACCGCGGTTGATCGCCAGCGGCGAACCCGCACCGACGTTGCGGTCGAACACCTCGCCGTAATTGCCGACAGCCTTCACGATGCGGATCACCCAGTCCTTGGTCAGGCCGAGGTCTTCGCCGAAGGTGCCGTCGCTGCCGAGCACGCGCTTCAGCTCCGGATTTTCCATCTTCGCCTTCTCGTCCACGTTCTTCAACGTGATGCCGAGCTCCTCGGCGGTGACCAGGGCGAACAAGGTCCATTTCACGATGTCGAACCACTGGTCGTCACCGTGGCGAACCATCGGACCGAGCGGCTCCTTCGAGATGATCTCCGGCAGCACCATGTGGTCGCCGGGATTGGCGAGCTTGAGGCGGTTGGCGTACAGGCCAGACTGGTCGGTGGTGAAGACGTCGCAGCGGCCGGCTTCATAGGCCTTGACGGTCTCGTCGTTGGTGCCGAACGCGATCACTTCGTATTTCATGTTGTTGGCCTTGAAATAGTCGGCCAGATTCTGCTCGGTGGTGGTGCCGGTCTGCACGCAGACCGAGGCGCTGTTGAGCTCGAGCGCCGAATTCACCTTGAGCGACTTCTTCACCATGAAGCCCTGCCCGTCGTAGTAGGTCACGCCGGTGAAGTTGGCGCCGAGCTTGGTGTCGCGCGAGATGGTCCAGGTGGTGTTGCGCGAAAGCACGTCGATTTCACCGGATTGCAGCGCGGTGAAGCGGTCCTTGGCGGACAGCGGCACATATTTGACCTTGCTCGCATCGTTGAAGATCGCCCCGGCGATCGCCTTGCAGACGTCGACGTCGAGGCCGGTCCAGTTGCCCTTGTCGTCGGGCGAGGAAAATCCCGGCAGGCCCTGGCTGACACCGCAGGACAGCATGCCCCGGTCCTTGATGGTCTTGAGCGTTTGCGCGTCGGCGGCCCCAGCGGAGAGGCCGGCGGCGAGAGCAAGGGTGAGAGCCAGGGTTACGCGTTTCATGGGCTTTGGGCCTTTCAAAGTCGTCTCAATGAACGTTGTCTCAGGATCATCCCTGCCGGGGCCAAGCGTATCAAGACCGGCCCTGCAAGAGTCATGCTGGAAACATTGCCAAACACCCGCCGATCCCGGGAGGCCAATACCTTAATCCCCGCCGCAGGCGCCCGCCATTGTGGCTGTGACGCAAAGTCCGGTCAGGCGATGGATCGAAGGTCGCGGCAGGCCCCTCAACATGCGGCGACTGAATAGCACCTGCGCATTGGAGAGCGGCCGGCGTGCCGGGTCAAGGGGTTGACGGGACTCTTCTGTGGTTCTGTTATTGAGGACAGCGGCCTTTCGGCCGGCCCATGGGCGCGACGCGCCCGCTGGAAACGCGGTTTTGAAAGCAGACGCATGGATTCCTCGCACCCCCAAGAACAGCATGCCGAGACCCGGCTGGTCACCTCCGGCCGCGACACCAAGGCGCAGAAGGGGTTCGTCAATCCACCGGTCTTCCACGGCTCGACCGTGCTCTACCCGACCGCCGAGGACCTGCACGCCCATCGCGGCGAGTTCACCTATGGCCGCCACGGTTCCCCCACCACCAAGGCGTTCCAGGAGACGCTGATGGCGCTGGAGGGGCCGCAATGCGCCGGCGTCGGTATCGTGCCGTCAGGGCTGTCGGCGATCTCCACCACCCTGCTGTCGGTGCTGAAGACCGGCGACCATATCCTGGTCTGCGACAACGTTTACCGCCCCTCGCGCAATTTCTGCAACGGCATGCTCGCGCGCTATGGCGTCGAGACCACCTATTTCGACCCGCTGATCGGGGCCGGCATTGAAAAACTGTTCAAGCCGAACACCCGCGCGGTGCTGGTGGAGGCGCCGGGCTCGCAATCGTTCGAGATGCCCGACATCCGCGCCATCGCCGAGGTCGCGCATGCGCGCGATGCGCTCGTCATCGACGACAACACCTGGGCAACCCCGCTCTATCACCGCTCGCTCGAGCAGGGTGTCGACATCAGCATGCAGGCCGCAACGAAATATATCGGCGGCCATTCCGACATCATGTTCGGCACCATCTCGGCCAATGCCAAGGCCTGGCCGATGATTGCCGAAGGCATCCGCCTGCTCGGCGTCTGCGCCGGTCCCGACGATGTCTTCCTCGCGCTGCGCGGCCTGCGCACGCTGTCGGTGCGGCTGGCGCAGCATCATCGCTCCGGGCTCGACATGGCGCGCTGGCTCGCCGGCCGGCCCGAGGTCGCACGCGTGCTGCATCCGGGTCTCGAGACCGATCCCGGTCACGCCATCTGGAAACGCGACTTCACCGGCGCGTCCGGCCTGTTCAGCATCGTGCTGAAGCCGGCGCCGCAGCAGGCCGTCGACACCATGCTCAACACGCTCAAGCTGTTCGGCATGGGTTTTTCATGGGGCGGCTTCGAGAGCCTTGCGATTCCCTTCGACTGCGACGCCTATCGCACCGCGACCAAATGGTCGCCGGGCGGCCCGACGCTGCGTCTGCATATCGGGCTCGAAAGCACTGACGATCTCAAGGCCGATCTCGATCGCGGCTTCGCTGCCCTCAAAGCGGCAATGTGAGCCTGCTCACAAGGCATCGCGCCGTGGGAACGAGCAACCCGCGCAAACGTTAACGACGATGTGCCAACAAATGGTTTGAACCTCAACCATTTGGCGCTAGCCTCACCAATCGACTCCAATCCGGACACGGAGCATGGGAACGTTGGTACTGCTCGATCTCATGGGCGGCGTTGCGCTGTTGTTGTGGGGCCTGCACATGGTCCACAGCGGGATTTTGCGCGCGTTCGGCCCGGACCTGCGGCGACTGCTCGGCAAGGCCTTAAGCAACCGCATCAGCGCCTTCGCGGCCGGCCTCGGGCTCACCGCGCTGCTCCAGAGCAGCACGGCGACCGCCTTGATCACCTCTTCGTTCGCCGCCGAGGGCCTCGTCAGCCTCGCCGCAGCGCTCGCCATCATGCTCGGGGCCAATGTCGGCACGACGCTGATCGTGCAGGTGCTGTCGTTCAACATCGCAGCCGTTGCACCGGTTCTGTTCGTGCTCGGCCTCGTCGCTTTCCGCTCCGGCCCGCGCTCGCGGATCAAGGACGTCGGCCGCGTCTGCATCGGCCTCGGACTGATGCTGCTGTCGCTGCACATCCTGCTCGACACGCTGGCGCCGGCGGAGAACGCGCCCGGCGTCCGCGTCGTGATGTCCGCCATCACGGGCGACCCCATCCTGTGCATCGTGATCGCCGCCCTCATCACCTGGGCCGTGCATTCGAGCGTCGCCAGCGTGCTGCTGATCATGTCGCTGGCCTATTCGCAGTTCATCACGCCTGAGGCCGCGCTGGCACTGGTGCTCGGAGCCAATCTCGGCAGCGCCATCAATCCCGTCTTCGAGGGCGCCAAGCGTGACGATCCCGCGAGCTATCGCCTGCCGGTCGGCAATCTCGTCAACCGTGTGATCGGGATCGCCCTCGTCCTGCCCTTCCTCGGCGTGATCGCCGCGCATATGCATGCCTGGCAGCCTGATCTGGCCAAGATGACCGCAGCCTTCCACATCGCCTTCAATGTCGGCACCGCCGTCATCTTCATCGGCCTGCTCGACACCATGTCGCGCCTGCTCACCCGCCTCTTGCCGGATCGCGTGCAGGAAGCAGATCCCGCCCGACCGCGCTATCTCGACGAGACCGCGCTGGAGACGCCATCATTGGCCCTCGCCGACGCGGCCCGCGAGGCCTTGCGCATGGGCGATCTCGTCGAAGTCATGCTGCGCAAGGTAATGGCCGCGATGATGACCGGCGACCGTGCGCTGGTCGACCAGGTCTCCAAGATGGACAATTTCGTCGACGGTCTCGACGAGGCCATCAAGCTCTACGTGACCAAGCTGATGCGCGGCAGCCTCGACGAGAGCGAAGGACGGCGCGCGATGGAGATCATCTCCTTCGCCATCAATCTCGAACATATCGGCGACATCATCGACAAGAGCCTGAGCGAGCTCGCCACCAAGAAGATCAAGCGCCGCTTCCAGTTCTCGGCGGAAGGGGCCGACGAGCTCGCCGCCTTCCACAAGCGCACGATGGACTCGCTGCGGATCGCGTTCGGCGTCTTCATGTCGGGCGACGCCAACGAGGCGCGCAAGCTGCTGGTGGAGAAAACCGCGCTGCGCAACACCGAGCTTGCCGCGGTCGAGCGG
Source organism: Bradyrhizobium sp. AT1 (assembly GCF_001590795.1). GTDB lineage: Bacteria > Pseudomonadota > Alphaproteobacteria > Rhizobiales > Xanthobacteraceae > Bradyrhizobium. Next base: position 655,905 of record NZ_JXDL01000001.1, on the reverse strand, counting down.
CATCTCGACCGCCTCCGCGAGGGCCGCCCCGAAACCATCGAAACGACGTCGCTGCATCTCGACGTGCTGCGCGACCTCAGGCGCATCCACTCGCACATCTGCTCGGTCGCCTATCCCGTGCTCGACGCGGCCGGCGAGCCCTATCGCAGGACGGAGGCGGAGACGGCCGCGCTGCCTGTCTCAGGCGCGGCTTCGGCGGTGCCGCGGTAGGTCAAACGGGGCGCGTGCGCGGCCTGACCTGAGTCATGGCGACACCGGAGATCGCGAGCAGCCCCCCGACAATCAGCTTCGGGGTGATGCGGTCGCCAAGGAACAACACGCTCGAAATCAGTGCGAACACCGGAAGCAGCAGCCCGAAGGGGGAGACGCGGCCCATCGAGCAACGCGCGATCAGCCAGAACCATAGGCCGAACCCGACAATTCCTCCGATGAAGATCGTGTAGGCGAGCGCCAGCCAGCCACGTTCGTCTGCCGTGACAAGGCTCGCCATTTGTCCGGATTCGAGCAGCAACGACATCAGCATGACCTGCGGCACCGTGAGCAGCGACGACCAGCCCATCAACATCAGGGGATCAAAAGGGCCGTAACGCTTGGTCAGAACGTTGGATACGGCGAATGAGAAGGCCGCCCCAACCACAAGCAGCAGTGGAAGCGCGTTTCCCGACACGCCGGGCCCCGTTGCCAGCACGACCACACCGATGAAGGCAAGCACCACGCCGGCGGACGTAGTGAGAGACGGCCTCTCCGCGAGCAGCGGCCAGGCCAACAAGACGGTGAAAGGTGGGGCGAGTTGATATGCGACGGCTGACATGCTTCCCGAGCCGAGCCCGAGACCAACGTAGAACAGGCCGAAGTTCAATCCACCAAGGAAAAGCGAAATGGCTGCGACAGGTCCGAGCTGCCTGCGCCTCGGCCGTTCGACGAACGGAACGAGCAGCAGCGCGATCGCCAGGAAGCGCAGCGCGAGGAAGAACAGAGGCGGAAACTCCCCCACGCCCACTTTGATGATCACGAATTGATATCCCCAGAGCAAAGGAACGACCACCGCGCAGACAATTTGCACCGCGGACATGGCATCGCTATTTTCAAGACCATTTGGTCCAGATATAGGCCTGCGCACGGGGGAAATGTCCATGGTGTGTCTACCTGATGAAGCGGTCGAGAAGAGCGTCGACGGTGGCTTGCGAAATGATCCGTGTCGGCGCCGTCTTACCGACCACCCGCAGGCCCTCGACGAAACAGACGAGAATTCGCGCGGCACTCGAAGGCTCGACACCATCCGCCAGTTGACCCGCTGCCTTCGCACGGGAAAATGCACCAGCCACCCGAGCCTCCATGGCTTTGAAAAAGCTGTCGATGCGACGATCAACCTCGACGTCACGGCCAGCCAGTTCCATGGCTGTGGCTACCAGCAGGCATCCGCGTCGACCATTAGCACCGCTGTTGCGGTCGACGTAGCCGGCAAGGTAGGCCCTTAGGCCCTCGACCGGCTCTCTGCGGTGGTCGAGTTCGGTGTCCATCCGCGTCAAGGCAATGGCAATGTAGCGATCAAGCGCACGCAAGAACAGCGAGTGCTTGTCACCAAAAGCGGCGTAAAGGCTGCCACGCGAGAGTTTCGTTGCACGAAGCAGATCCGGTAGCGCCGTGGCGTGATAGCCGAGCGACCAGAATACATTCATCGCGCGTTCGACAGCGGCTTCCGTGTCGAAACTCCGGGGGCGGCCACGGGACAGCTGTACTGGGGCGCGATGCATAGGTATATATAAACCAATCGGTCTTGAAATAGCAAGAGTCGATTAGGTCACTATCCCAGGGCTTTAAGGAGAAGTTCCGGAGGCCTGGTTTGGATCAGCGCTCTAGCGTCTTCGACGCCTTGCCGCGGTTCTTGATGATCAGCATGATGTTGCGGATATAGATCACCGTCGCGAGCGATTGTCCGAGGATGATGACCGGCTCGCGCTTCACGACACCGTAGACCAGCGTCATCAGGCCGCCTCCCATCGAGCAGAACCAGAACGCCATCGGCACCACGCTGTTGCCGGCGCGCTCGCTCGCGATCCACTGCACCAGGAAGCGCGCCGTGAAGAACAGCTGCGCGACGAGGCCGAAGGCCAGCCAGAAATCGAACTTGGCGACGAAGACGTCGTAGAGATAGTTGCTCAGCGCCTGACCGTATTGAATGATCATGCGTTCACCTCAGTCACATCTGGTGTCGGCTTCTTGCGGCGGATCAGCCACCACACGCCGGCGAGATCCATGATTCCGATCCACAGCCGGTCGAAGAAGCCGTAGTTCGAAACGCCGGAATGGCGCGGCCGGTCGATCACGTCGACATAGGCGATGTCGTAGCCTTCGCGGCGGACCAGCGCCGGCAGGAAGCGATGCAGTCCGTCGAAATAGGGCATCATCAGGAACACCTCGCGGCGGAACGCCTTCAGCCCGCAGCCGGTGTCGCGGGTGCCGTCTTGCAGGATGGCGTTGCGGACCTTGTTGGCCACGCGCGACTGGAATTTCTTGAAGCCGGTGTCCTTGCGTCCAACGCGCTGCCCCGCAGCGAGGCCGACGCGCCCTGCGCCCTTCTCGACCGCGGCGATCAGGTCGGGCAGGAAGGCCGGATTGTTCTGGCCGTCACCGTCGAGCGTCGCCACGATCGCCCCGCGCGCCGCACGCACGCCGCTGCGCACGGCCGCGGATTGGCCGCCCGATCGGGCATGGCGGAGCTGGCGCAGATTGTCCCGCTGCACCATCAGCGCCGCGAGCCGCTCGCCGGTCGCATCGGTCGAGCCGTCATTGACATAGATGATCTCATAGGCCCAGCGGCCGTCGAGCGCCGCACCGATCTCCGCGATCAGCGGCGCGATGTTGTCGGCTTCGTTGCGCACGGGGACGACGATGGAAACCGAAGGCTGGGAAACCGAGGGCTGGGACGTCGACAAATCGAGACTCGTGGTTGGAATTGGCCTGCCCTTCGGGGAACCGGGGCCCCGGCAGGCAGCCGCTTTTATGGGGCGGACGCCCCGTGGGCAACCCTTTTGAGGCGGCCTGAGACCGCCCCCGCAAGGGGCACAATGGTGCCGTCGGCGCGGATGGCAAAGCCCAGCCTTCGGGCCGCGAACCAGTAGCGGACCGCCATGGCGCCGACCGTGCCGACCAGGGCGCCGGCCACGACGTCGCTCGGGTGATGCGCCACCAGCACCAACCGCGTCAGCAGGATCACGATTGCGTAAGTGAACATGAACACGCGCAGGCGCGGCCACAATGCCGATACGGCAAATGCCAGCGCGAACGCCGCCACGGCATGGCCCGACGGCAGGCTGGCATAAGCCCCCGTCCCCTCGAACGGCACGAAGTTGAACGGATTGGCCTTGCCGCCGACGAACGGACGTCCGCGACCGATGACGTATTTCAGGATCTCGGCGACGAATGCCGACACGGCAATCGACAGAAACACAAACTGCAGCCGCGTGCCGAGTCCAAGCAGCAGCGCGCGGCGTGTGCCGTGAAGCCCCGCAGCAACGAGCGCCAAGACCACCAGCGCGGCTCCCAGCACCAACATCAGATACTCATCCTTGCCGAAGTCGGTGAGGATGCGGATCGGCCACAGACTGGGCGTGCCGCGCGCGGGCATCAGCTGGATCTCGGTCTGGTCGAACGCGGCCATCAGCGCAATGACCAGGGCCGCGCCCGCCGCGCTCAACCACAGCGAATGCCGCGCCAGTTTTCGCGCGGCCTCGGCGCGGCGCGAATGCGAGGGCGTGCGAACGAGCTGCGCCAGCGCGCGCCGGGACACGGCGAGCAACTGTGCGGGATAGCCCGGACGCGGCGCGGGGCTGGTCGAGGCCGGCATCCTATTCGGTGCCTTCCGAGCGGAAGATCGAGATCGAGATCGCGCGGCCTTGCGAGAAATTATAACCGTCGATGCGCGTGCCGACCTTATAGCGCAGCCCGATCGCCTCGGCGCGCTGCACGAAGCTGCGCTCCGAACGCTGCTCGATCAGCGCGAAACGGCAGCTGCCTTGCCGCAGGAAGTCCGCAGCACCCGAGCCGTCGGTCAGGAGCGTCTGCGTGCCTGTCAGGAAAACCAGGCTCGGCTCGTGGTAGCCGGCGGCAGCCGCCTTCGGGCCGACACAGGTGACGTTGCGAAGCGCGCGCGCGACCTCGATGCTCGGAAACAGCGGCAGCAGCGAGGGCAACACGATGCCGTACACCGTCACCGCCAGCATCAGGGCCGCGACCAGCGCATTGAGCAGCGAGCGCTCGGCGTGATTGTTGTCGTAGAGCCACCAGGCGAGCAGGCCGAAGATCAGCGACGCCGCGATGAACGGCCAGGCCACGAAGGCCGGCTGCCGCGTCAGCATCACCGCGCCGACCACCGCGATGAACGAGGCGGCCGCGGGGATCGCGAACCACCAGGCCGAACCGCGCATCAGCCAGGAGCGCGACAGCACGCGCCGCTCCACCGCGCCGACGGTGAGAATGGCGATCGCCGGATAGAGCGGCAGCACGTAATGCGGCAGCTTGGTCAGCACCGCTTCGAACACGATCCAGGACGGGATCAGCCAAGCCAGCAGAAACTGCGCGCCGGGCTCGCGCCGCGCCCGCCACACCGCCGGCGCCGCCATCGCCGCGAGCGGCGCGCCAGGCCAGAACGTGATCCAGAACAGCGCAAGATAGAGTCCGGGCGGCGCGCCATGGGATTCCTGGGCGCCCAATTTGCTCAGCATGTCCCCGCCGACGGAATCGGCGAAGAAGGCGTCCCCCGCGCGCCAGAAGATGGCGACGAACCAGGGGAGCACCAGCACCAGCATCCACATCAGCCCCCAGACCGGGCGCAGCTTCCACAGCCAGGAGGCATCGCGATCCACAATCGCGAGAGTGACGATGGTCAGGCCAGCGAACATCAGGATCAGCGGGCCCTTGATCAGGATGCCCACCGCGAGCGCGGTCCAGAAGATCGCGGGCCAGCTCCAGGGCGGATGCGTCTCGTCCTCGGCGCGCTGCCAGGACAGATAGGCCCGCGCCATCGCCCCCATCGCCGCGGTGACGCAGAACAGCAGCATCGCATCGGTCTTGGCGAGCCGCGCCTCGACGCCGAGCAGCACCGAAGCGCACATCATCAGCGCCGACAGCACCGCCGCGCGCCGCGTGACGAAGCCCAGCGCGGCCCAGTAGGTCATGAGCACGGCGCCGATCGCCCCCAGCAGCGACGGCAGCCGGTAGACCCAGATGCGCAATTCGGCCTTCGGCAGCTTCAGCGCCGATGCAACCTCAACCGCGGCCGACTGCAACCAGTAGATCCCGACCGGCTTCTTGTAGCGGACGTCTTCCTGAAAGCGGATATCGACATACTCGCCGCTCTCGACCATCTGCTTGGTGGCCTGAGCGAACCGCGCCTCGTCGCGATCGATCGGGGGAATGGTGAAGAAGCCCGGCAGGAACAGCAGCAGCGCGCAGAGCAGCAGGAAGCCGACCGCGCGCGCATGGCTTACCGTGACGACATCGAGCATGCGCACGAGCCCGCTGCCCGGATTTGCAGGCGATTTCGACTCGCGGGGGGCTCCAAAACGGGGGCTTGGGTAGGTCTCGGCCATTGGTTCCGCTTACGCCGAAACCGCCATCGCGACAACCGCTTAAGCCCGCGTCATTGAATTCGAATGACGACTGTGTCCGCGGCGCCAGTGGCATCGATCACGGTGAGCCGCGCAAACCCGGGACCGGGCGGATCGATCAGGCGCTGGCGGCGGCCGTCGATCTCGCCGAGCGCGGTGCCGTTAACCATCACGGTCATGGGCAGAACGCCGCCGGCGACCTTGACCGGCATCGCGGCACTCTCCTGCCCGCCGGAACGATCGACGTCGATCCGCGAGCCGTTGAGCGGAAACTGAATGTGCAGCGGCTGCTCGCGGCCGGTCCGCACCAGTTCTCCCACAGGGCGGAACCGCTTCAGCGGCAACGGCAGCTTGGCATTGCCGGCAACCAGGGTTCCCCTCGGCGGCTTCGGCAATGGGGCCAGCGTCTTGCCGGTGCGGGCAAAGGCATCGAACAGGATCGGCGCGGCGGCGACGCGCCCGATCAGGCCCGGAACCGGTGCGCCGTCCGGCCGGCCGACCCAGACGCCGATGGTCATCCGGCCGTCGAACCCGACCGACCACGCATCGCGATAGCCATAGGAGGTCCCGGTCTTGAAGGCGATGCGGTTGTGAGCGGCGTTCTCCGGCGGCGGCGTTCCCAAGAGCACGTTACCGACCTGCCAGGCCGCGACCTGATCCAGCAGCCGAAGCGGCTCGCGGTCGTCCTTGTCGGCCATGACCTCGCGCAGCGGCTTGGTGGTGCCGAGACGGGCGAAACCCGCATAGAGCTGGGCGAGATCCTGCAGCGTCACGCCGACGCCGCCGAGCCCCATCGCAAGCCCGGGCGCTTCGTCCTGGGGCAGCACGAGATTGCCGCCGGCCTGGCGCAGCCGCGAGGCCAGCCGGCTCGACCCGACGCGGTCGAGCAGCACGATCGCCGGCACGTTCAGCGACAATTGCAGCGCCTTCCGCACCGGCACCGTGCCTTGGAAGGTCATGTCGAAATTTTCCGGCGCGTAGGAGCCGAAACGGACCGGACGATCGTCGATCAGGCTTTCGGGATGGACGAAGCCGTCCTCGAAGGCGAGCCCGTAGATGAAGGGTTTCAGCGTCGAGCCCGGCGAGCGGATCGCGCGGGTCATGTCGACCTGCCCTGCCCGGCTCTCGTCGAAATAATCGGCTGAACCGACGCGGGCGAGCACGTCGCCGCTCTCATTGTCGAGCGCGATGATGCCGACAGAGATGTTCGGGCCGAGCGCGGTGGCGCGGTCGCGCGCCAGCGGCTCCAGCACCTTCTGCAAATTGGCATCGAGCGTGAGCTTGATGACCGGCGTGTCCTTGACCGTCGATAACGCAGTGTCGGAGGCGTGCGGCGCCAGGATCGGCATCGGCCTGCGCAGCGTGGGCACGGGCACGGCCTTGGCCTGCCGCGCGTCCTCTGCGCTGACCACCTGCTCCTCGACCATGCGATCGAGCACGCGGTCGCGCGCCTTGCGCGCGGCGTCGGGATGGCGGTCGAGGCGGCGCGTCTCCGGCGATTGCGGCAGCGCCACCAGCAATGCGGCTTCGGCCAGCGACAGGCGCTTCGGCTCCTTGCCGAGATAGCCGATCGAGGCGGCGCGGATGCCTTCGAGATTGCCGCCATAAGGCGCCAGCGCGAGATAGAGATCGAGGATCTGCTCCTTGCTCATGCTGCGCTCGATCTCGATCGCGCGCACCATCTGCCGCAGTTTGGCATAGAGCGAACGCTGCCGGCGCGGCTCCATCAGGCGGGCAAGCTGCATGCTGATGGTCGAGCCGCCCGAGACGATGTGGCCGCGCGTCGCAAGCTGCACGGCGGCGCGCCCCAGCGCCAACGGATCGATGCCGTCATGGGCGTAGAAGCGCTGGTCTTCATAGGCGAGCAGCAGCTTCAGATAGGTCGGATCGACATTCGTTTTGGCCTCGACCGGCAGCCGCCATCGGCCGTCGGCCATCGCATAGGCCCGCAGCAGCTTGCCGTTGCGGTCAACGATGGTGGTGGAGACTTTCCGGGCTTCATCGAGCGGGAGAGGACCGAGGGAGTAGACCCAGCCGACGAAGCCAATGATGGCGAGGATAAAGGTGAGTGCCGCGACCGACAGGACCCGAAAGGCAAACCGCCCTCTCTGACCGTCATGACCGGGCTTGACCCGGCCATCCACGCCGTCGCCCACCGCCCGTGCGGCCGTGGATGCCCGGGTCATCTGCGCGAAGACGCGCTTCGCGCTTTTGCCCGGGCATGACGACTGTGTATGCGGCTCCGCTGTGCTCATTCACTTCACTCGGGTTCGAGCCCACCACTCACTTCGCCGCCCGCACCTCGACGCTACCCGTACCCGTCCGGCCATAGCGCGAGGGATTGTACATGTCCTCGACATAGGCCTGCGGCAGCACGTATTTGCCGGGCGAGACGGCGCGTACGACATAGGCGACGGTGAAGACCGCCTTGGAATCCGAGGCGCGATCGACTGCCGCGGTGAAGCGATCATCGCGGAACTCGGTATCCTCAGGCTCCTCGCCGTCCTCGATCCAGTCCAGCGTGCCGCTGTCGCCCGACGAGACCAGCTTCGGATTGTCGATCTCCAGGCCCGCCGGCAGATAATCGGACACCATGATGTGGCCGTACTCCGGCTTGGCCTCGGTGATCTTCAGCACCACAGCAAAGCGCTGGTTCTGCTTGACCTTGCTGATGTCCGCCGGCTTGCCGTCGAGCGTGAAGTAGTTGCGCTCGATCTTGAAGCCGTTCGAGGCCGCCGGCTCCGGCGTCACCGGCGAGCCCGACACCGAGACCACCGCCTGTATCGGCGCATCGCCGGTGTTGGTGATCTTCAGCGGCTTGCCGCTCAACGTGTCCGCCTTGTAGCTGCGGTACAATGCGGTCTTGACCGGCTGGCCATCGACATCGAGCGACAGGTTCTCCTTGGCGAGCGCGCGTGCGGCCAGCACCAGCCACGCATTCTCCTGCGTGGAGGTGTAGGGCGTCAGCCCGCGCGCGGTCTCGACCCGCGACACCGCCTGGGTCAGCGTCGCCTTCGGGGCGTTGCCTTCGCTGGCCAGCGACACCAGGGCTGCGGCATCGCGCAGCTGCGAGCCGTAGTCGGTGCGGCCGAACTCCAGCACCGGCTTCGGCGCGAGGCTGTCGAGCGCGGCGCCATAGACCCGCTCGGCGCGGTTGCGGTCACCGACCAGAGCGAGCGCGGCTGCCAGCTGCGACTTCGCGATCGGCGTCGCGAGGTTGTTCAGCTTGGTGTCGGCGAGATAGCGGAGATCGCCGATCGGCGCCGCGCCGTTACGGGCGAGCACGTAGAGGCCGTAGGCGAGATCGCGCCCGCCGTCCTTTTCCGGCTCGTTGCCGTTGACGACGGAGTTGCGGATGCGGTCGAGCGCGTTCTTGAACAGCACGTCCGGCACCACAAAACCCTTCTCGCGGGCGCGGGTCAGGAAGTCTGTGACGTACGCGTCCAACCAGGCATCGTCGCCGCCGGCCGACCACAGGCCGAACGAGCCGTTCGAGCCCTGACGCGCCAGGAGCCGCTCGATCGCGTCGCGGATGCGCTGGTCGACCTCGGTGTCCATCGCAAGATGCGCGCCGGCAGCCAAGTCGTTGACGTAGAGCAGCGGCATGGCGCGGCTCGTGATCTGCTCCGAGCAGCCATAGGGATAGCGGTCGAGCGCCTTGAGGATCGTCGCCGCATCGAGCGCGGTCGACAGGCTCGCCGAGACCGAAACACTGCCGGTGCCCGGCACGAGGTCCGAGAACATGTCCGAGGTCAGCGTCAGGCTTTCGCCCTTCGCCAGCGTCCGGATCGAGCGTCGCGCCAGTACCTGCGTCGCCGCCTTGACGTCGAGCGCATAGTGACGCGCCAGCGCCAGGCCGTTCGGCCCCCTGATATCGACGTCGAGCGTCGCCTGCCCTGCCGCGGTCGCATCGATCGCGAGCGCGAAGGAGTTGCGCTGCTTGGCGGCGAGCTTGACCGTAGTCGCTGGGTTGCCGGTCATCTTAACCGGACCGCCCGTCTTCACGTTGATGACGTAGTCGCCGGCCTGGCCCTCGACATTGTCGATCTCGAGGTTGACCGTGCCGTGGTCGCCATTGAGCAGGAAACGCGGCATGGTCGTGGTCAGCACCACGGGGTCGCGGATCACGACATCGGTGTTGGCGCGGCCGAGCTTGGTCGCTGTCCACGCCACCGCCATCACCCGCGCGGTGCCGGCGAACTCCGGAATGTCGAAGCTGACTTCTGCGGTGCCGTCAGCACCGACGGTCACGATGCCCGAATAGAGCGCCAGCGGCTTTTGTGTGGGCGGCGAGCCCTGCAGCTCGGCCGCCCCGGCGTCACCGCCGGATTTGATCTGGCCGCGCGTGCCGGACATGCCGTCGATCAGCTGCCCGTAGAGGTCACGGATCTCCGCGCTCAGGCGGCGCTGACCGAGATAGTAATCGTCCGGCGCCGGCGGCTTGTAGCCGGTGAGATTGAGGATGCCGACGTCGACCGCGGCAATCACGATCTTGGCGTCCTCGCCCGGATTGAGCCCGTCGATCTTGACCGGAATCTTCAGCGCCGAATTCGGCCGGATCAGCGCCGGCGGCGACAGCTTCACCTGCAACGTGCGGGTCTGCTTGTCGATGCCGAACCATTTCAGGCCGATCGCGCGGCCCGGCATGCGCTGGGCAGCAGCATCGAGCGGACGGCGCAGCGTCGCCACGACATAAGCGCCGGTGCCCCAGTCCTTGCCGACCGGCAGCTTGACCTGCGCGGTGCCCTCCTTGACGTCGATGGTCTGCGTCGTCAGGAGGCGGTCGCCGAGCACGTTGATGGTCAGCTTGCCGGCGCTGCGGACATTGACCGACACCGTCATGGTATCACCGGAGGCGTATTGCGGCTTGTCGATCGAGGTCTCCAGGAGGTCCGGCGTGTCGGCGCTGCCGTCGGAATACCAGCCGACGTCGAACTGCACCGAGGTGACAGGGCCATCGGCGTCGCTCGACTTCACGTCGAGCCGATAGCGGCCTGGCTGAGGCGTGAGCGAAATTCGCGCCGGCTTGTCGGCGGCAACGGTCACGTCACCGTCGGCAACGCGCGAGGTCGACTTGACCGGCTCGTATTCCCAGTAGTTGTTCTGCCGATACCATTGATAGCGCGACTCCATCTTCAGGAGTTCGTAACGCAGGCCGTCGCGGCGCAGCCGCTCACCCTCGGGCGAGACGAACACGACGTCGAACTCGGCCTTGTCGCCCTCGGCGACGTTCTTGTCGCCGAACAGCGGCTTGATGCCGATCTGCGCCACGCTGGGCGCAACCGGCAGCACGATCTTGCGTTCGACGGCGCGGCCGCCGGTCTCCACCATCCGCACGAAGATCTGGGCCTCCTGCGGGCGGGTCGAGGCCGGCTGCTTGTCCAGCGTCACCGGGAAGGTCGCAACGCCATTGGCGTCGGCCTCGGGCAGGTTCTCGAGCGGCGTGCGCTCGTTCGAATTGGTCTCCTCGTCGGCGACGCCGAACTGGTAGCCGGCAAAGCCGGGACGTTCGGACGCGGGAGCGATCAGCATGTCGCCTTCGAGCGCAAGGCCCGAGGCCGGCGCGCCATAGAGGAAATGGCCGTCCGCCTTAAGCTCCACTGGAGCGTTAGCTTTGATCAGCTTGTCTTTGGCGGACAAGTCGAATTCGATCCGGTCGGGGACGTAATCCTCGACCATGAAGGTGGTCTCGCCGACCGAGGAGCCCTTCGGATCGGTGAAGGCGCGCGCTCGCCACGTTCCGGTCGGCACGGCCGAATTGAGCGGCACGGCCAGCGTGCGGCCGCCGGCGCCCTGATCAGCCAGCACGGCGCGGCGGTATTCGACGCCATCGGGCCGCTCGATCACCAGCGTCATCGGTCCGCCGGTGACGGCATTGCCCTGCCCGTCGCGCAACAGCGCGGTGAGATAGACGGTCTCATTGGAGCGATAGACGCCGCGCTCGGCATAGACGAAGGCATCGGCGCCTGCAGGCACCGCGCGGCCGGAGACGCCACGATCGGACAGATCGAAGGCCGAGGATTTCAGGCTGAGGAAGGCATAATCCGCCTTCTCGCCGGTCACGGTGAGCATCGCCGGAGAAAGGCCGCCTTCGCCGCGCGCAAGGCCGGCCTCGAACAGCACGTGGCCTGAATCGTCGGTCTTGCGGGTCGCCAGGATCTCGTTGTTGCGGGCAACCAGCCGCACCTCGGCCTTCCCCACCGGATCGGTCGATGCCAGCGAGTTGACGAACACGTGGATACCGTCATTGCCGGAATAGGCGGAGACGCCGAGATCGGAGACGATGAACCATTGCGTGGCGAGCTGATAATCGTCGTCCGAACCCGGGCTCTTGGCGGCGGCCGTCATCACGTAGACGCCGGGCTGGAGCTCGCCGAGGGCCTGATCGACCGGGAATGCCGTGGTGACGTCCTGGTTCAGCGTCATCGCGGTCGCGAGCTCGCCGGTCCAGACCTTGACACCGCGCTCGTCGCCGAGATCGCTGAGCTGGTACTTCGACAGCGTCTTCTGGAAGTCGCTGTCCACCACCGTGTTGATCAGGTTGCGGTCACCGATCCGGAACACGTTGATATTGACCGCGGGCGTGTTGACGCTGACCACGGGAATGCCGCGCTGGCCGGTCCGGGGCAGCACATAGGCCCGGCTGGTGAAGCGCACGAAGGGCTTGCGGTCGCGCACATAGACGTTGAACTCGGCCGATTTCGGCAGGCCTTCCTTCACCGTGGACGGCAGGCCGGCGCGCAAATTGATGTTGTAGCGTTCGCCGTGCTTCAGCCCGTCGACGCAGAGCTGCTTGCCTTCGGCCGACAGCGCCGGCTTGTCCTGGCCAGCGAGCGTCAGGAATGGCGCGAAGTCGGTGCGCTTTGCCAGTTCTTCCGAGAACTGGAAGCAGGCCCGCGGGCTCGCCGAATCCGAGTCCACGGTATAGTCGAGCAGCCGGAAGCCGTGCTCGTCGCGCATCTTCTCATACTGGCCGCGGACGTCGGCGACCTCGCGCATGTCGAGCGACAGCCGCAGCGCATCCAGTGCCGGCCGCCACAGCTTCCGTTCCGCCAGCGACTTGCCGAGCACGGCGAGCGCGTCGGCCTCCTCGCCCGAATTGCCGGCGCGCATGTAAGCGATGTAGGCGGCGGTCGAGGCGCGCTCCAGCAGGAAGGTCTGCTCGCTCGAGCTCTTCGGCGAGATCTGGAAGATGACCTTGGCGAGCCGCAGCCAATTGCCGGTATCCTCCGGCGTGGTGGCCGCGATCTGGCCGAGCACCGACAGCCCGGTGCGGTAATCATTGCGCCGGAAGGCGGCGTCGGCGTCCGTCTTCAGCGTCGCATTGGTCTTGGCGACCGGCCCCGCCTCGCTCTTGATCTGCGCTTCCAGCTTGATCGCGGAATCGGCGAGGTCGTCGCGCTTGAAGGCTTTGTCGGCGGCTTGCGCTGCGCAAAGGCCGAGCGCCAGCGCGGCGCAGAGTGTGACGGCGCGAACAAGACCGATCATGATGGACTCCCGGAAAGTGCGGACAGCCGCCCGCAGGCAGCATGAAATGCGCGGAAAGGTGACGGACTCAAGGCGATGGAACCAAAGCTGCAGATCGTCGCATTCGCCATGATAAGGCAAGCCCAGAGGAGACCGATCAAGATATTGTCGCGCACGCCGTCCTGATGGCGCAGCAATACCCGATCCGTCGACCGGCGGCCGTATCCCGGAAGCTGGCCAGCGTTACCGGCGTTGTGATCCATCGTCCAGCCCGCTGCCGCTCAACCCGGCACCCTGACACGCCACCGTTCCGCTTTGTCGCGGCATTGAGGAAAACGGTTCGGTTCAGGCTTGGCGAAAGACGATATTTTTCATAATGGCATGGTAGATGAACGGCCAGCCTCCAAACCGAGGCGGCTCCAGACGGTCCCGTAGCTCAACTGGATAGAGCATCAGATTTCTACTCTGAGGGTTGCAGGTTCGAATCCTGCCGGGATCGCCAGTCTCATCTGCCAATCAATCGCCTTCACGAACGCGTGGGTAACCATGTCGCGGCCTTTGCACGGCGCGGATCAGCCCTATGTAAGCGCCGAGCGAGTTACGCTCGGCTAAGGACTCCGATGTTTCCAACCGAATGGACGAGAATGGCGATCGCATCTGCGGTGGCGATCGTCGCGATGTCGTATTTGGCAATCGACGCAGGCCTCGTGAACACCAGCGTGGTCACAAAGCCCATCAAGGTGGCTCAGGCATCGATCGTTGGCGCTGCCATGGGCCAGCATCACCTTGCATTCGCCGTTCAGGAGTGGGCCCGTCCCAGCCACGCCAACGACAATGGCCAGGAAAAGCCAGCCGTAGAGCATTGCCTGGCGATCGACTGATCGCGACGCCGCGGACGCGCCACATCGAGCCGCCACATCGCGCCGACGTCTCAGGCAGGCGTTCAACAGCCTGAGTTCCTCATGCTTTCGCTCGAGATCGGCCTGAATGGTCTCCATGCGCATCTTGATAGATCCGATCGCATTTCAACGTGCGGAAGGCCTCCGGGCCCAACGCACGCCTGCTGCAACGAACGTCGATGTTCGCCGTTGAGACCTAAGCTAAGGAGGACAACATCGCTGACATCAGAGAGCACATGAAAATCATCGGCAAGGACGGCGCACATATCGGCACCGTCGACCGCGTCGAGGGCAACCGGATCAAGCTGACGCGCAAGGACAGCCCGGAAGGCCACAAGGACCATCATCACTACATCGACACGAAATATGTCGGTGCCGTCGAAGGCGATGTCGTCAAGCTTTCAGTAAATGCCGACGCCGTCCCGAAGACGGAAGCTGCCTGAGACTGAAAGCCCCTTCGGGGGCTTTTTGTTTGTTCACGATCCGACTCCGCTTCGTTCCCACAGCACGAATCGCAACCGGAAAGATCAGCGCGACGCATTTCTTAATGCCGCGTTTCACCAGCCGACTTGTTCACGCATTCAGCGTCACGAGCGCCGGCCGCAAGCGATACGCATCGATCGCGGCATTCGACAGCAACAATCTGCGCCGCTCTCCGCGCAGCATCATGCGATCGATCCTGTTGAGGATGAAACGAGCCGACTCCGTGTGCTCACCTGTGAGCAGGCCGGACAGATCGAGATATTTCCAGGCGATCTCGAAAGACTGTGCGCGTAACTCGGGGGCGGTCATAGCCGGCCAACGTCCGCAAGAAACGAATGTTCCTCATTGGCGGGCGAAACGAGCCGCCCCGCATCGACACAACGAACAACAAATGCGAAGCGGCGTGGAACGAGATCACGACCGGCACGTTGGAATGCGTGAAATCAAGTGGTGCCGACCACCCAGCCCCGGTCGGCTTTGAAGGGCCCCGTGCTTGTCCCCCGAGCACGGGGCTTTCTCATGGCGATCGACGGGCCGACCGCGCAGCTGCCGAATTTTCCCGAGACGCCCTCAGTCCGCCCGCTCGTCGCGCCGGTCGCGGGCGAGCTCGTGCCAGGCAAGGGCCAGCTGGATCAGGCGCTGCCGATCGGCGCCTTCAGATGCCGCGGCCCGCTTCATCGCCGCCTCGGCCTCATGCTGTGGATCGTACTTGGTACACATGGGCTCGACTCTAGCGGGCCATCTGGACAAGCGCGTGGCAATTTCATCCGTAAGATTGCGGGGTGACCATCCCGATCTCCCGGACCGGTAAACAGCCCCTCGCCTCACCACAGGCATGCGCTCATTGCGAAACCATGAGAATGGCTTCATTCGGACGATCTGTGAATGGCGTCACAGTCTCATCCCCGCAACTCGGCTAAACAATGTCTCGACGCTTTCAGCAGCGCGCGAGGGCATCGATGGTGTATTCCGTCATGACACAAGAAGCAGCGGCCTCAGCCAACGTCCGGGCGCAACGACACAGGAGTGACCTGGTCGGCGTCGCGTATCTCGGGACCATCGGCATCGTGATGCTGGCCTGGATCGCCGGTCTGGTCTGGGGCGCGATGGCGTTCTTCAACTGGCTGGTGTCCTGACGCGAGGGCGATCCGTCCCTTGCTAAATCAGGCAGTGCAGCACCTGCCCAAGCTTGATCCCACCGCAAACGATCATGGCCCAAAGCGCCAAGCTGATCTGGATTGCATCCAGCATGTCCCACGTCCCCGCGAATCATCCCGACGTTTTCTTTTGAGATTTGCGTGAGGCAGTAGCGAACGCCAGCGCCAATTTGATGCAATCGCCGGCTGATAAGAAAAAGGCGGGCCGAAGCCCGCCTTTGCCCGTCGATCCGGGGTGGAGACTCAATAGCAGGCGCGCGGATCGGCCTGGACATACTGGCCGCTCGGATAGCGGTAATAGCAAGTGCCCTGCGCCCAGTAGTAACCGGGCTGGGATGCGGCGGTGGCGCCCGCGATGGCTCCGGTGGCACCGCCAAGAACAGCGCCGGCGGCAGCCCCTGTCGCGTTGCCCGAGATCAACCCGCCGAGCACGCCGCCGACGATGGCGCCACCAAGCGCGCTCGCGCCGGGGTCGGCCGGTGGCGGGGGCGGAGGTGGCGGCGCATAGGCGACTGGAGGTGGCGCCGGAGCATAGGCCACCGGCACGTCGTCGTAGTACTCCTCCGAGATGTAGGCGGGCGGGCCGGCCATTCGCTGCGGATAATAATACCAGACACCGCCAACGTCCCACCACCAGCCGGAGCGGCCGTTGTGGACTTCGTGACGCCAGCGCCCGCCATCCCAGGCGCGGCTGCCGCGATAGGTGTGTCCGCCCCAGTCGCGCGTCGGCGCGGGACCGCGGGCGACATAACGTCCGGGCGGCGGGCCGCCGGCACCGTGCTGACCGGG
>NZ_JXDL01000001.1:568824-638925 GCF_001590795.1 Bradyrhizobium sp. AT1 | reverse complement strand
GCGGGGGGCCCTTGCGCATGTTCTGATTGTTCGGGGGCGGTGCCCCTGCGGCCGGGCCGGCGGCAGGCTGGCCCGCGTCCCTTGGCGGCCTGGCATCCTGGGCCTGTGCCGACTGCGCGAGCAGCGACATGGCCGAAACCAAGGGAATGATGATCTTCATGCGGCTGGACGCACTCATGCGTGCTTACCCCTACTCTCTCGATTGCTCTCGCAATTGCCGTGGTGCTTGGCGCGATAGACGATTCGCCTCGCGCCGGGCTTGATGCCGGCTGACATAGCTGACCTGCTTTGGTCGGCGAAGTCCCGTTACAAATGATTAAGATCAGGGCATTTTTTCGGCCCGGGCAGCACATCGGGGGCGCTTCTAGCGAGCCGGCTCGATCACGTTGCAATTGCTGCGCCCGGACATCAGGCAATCCTGCATCTTGCTGGCAGCGGTGAGGTCCCGGGCGAGCCACCAGCCGATACCGAGGATCACGATCGCGATGATCAAGCCGGCGAACGCGCCGCGGCGGTTGTCACCAGATGGAGGCTTCGGCCGGGATTTCGGCGTCTCGCCCGGTTTGGGCTCGGATGTGGACATTGGCACCTGGTCGCGCGGGCAACGGCCGGCTTACCACCTCTGCGGCGTCCCGTCACATCTGGCCAACCAAGTCAGTCCGGCGTCTCAGGTTCAGCCTCGGGTCGCCCGGATCGCATCCTTTCGTGAGGTTTCGACCGCCGGAATCGCCTGCTGGGCCCTGGGAGCGCAGGTCGTGAGCACGAACGCGGTCTGGGTGCATTCCCAGTCGGCTCCCAGCACGGCGCTCTCGATCGCCTGCGGACGAGCGAGCAGCACGATGGCACCGGCCACGGCCACCAGGGCGAAGGCAATCGAGAGCGCCTTCAGGCTTAGTCGGAAGATGGGCATGCCCGTACTCCGTATCGGGGCGGACGCTAGGCGTCACGCTCGTGGTCCCTTATGAGGGACATCACAATTCGGCAGTTTTTCCGGGCTACGAGAGATCGTCGGGGAGAGCGATTTTTCGTTGACCTGATCGGCTGCGATTATGGGTGGCTTCGCGACGCGCGCCGATGTACACGCTACTGCGTCGCGTGGCGCCCGCTATGCCCAGCCGACGTACCAACACGCAGTGATGTAGGGCTGAAAGTGAGGAAGACAAGGTTCGTTCGATGAGTGGATTCAGGGAACCAGGCTTCTCCGACCGACAAAAGGCGGCTCAGGAGGCACGCAAAAATCTTTTGAACAAATTCAAGTCGCAGCCGGGTCACGACGATCCGGCGGTCGCGGCACGACGCGCCGAGCGTGAGGCACTCGCGGCCAAGCGCGCCGAGGCAAAGGCAGCCCGCGAGGCTGAAAAGGCCGAGCAGAAGCGTATCGCGGAGGAAGCGGCAGCCGCGGAGGCAGCCCGGATCGCCCGCGAGGCCGAGGAAGCGATCGCCAGGCAGGCCGAAATGGAAGCCGAGCAGAAGGCCAAGCGCGACGCGCGCTACGCCGCCCGCAAGGCCAAGCGCAAGTAGCATTCACGGTCGCGTTCAACTGAATTTGAACTAACCCGTTTTAGGGGCGGTCCACGTGACCGCCCCTGGACTTTCGACGCGTGTCTGCCTGCCGGGGGCGGCAGTCGAAGATCAGTTCTTCTTCATCATCCCGTCGTCTTTCTTCATCCCGTCCTTCGACATGTGGTCTTTCTTCATGCCGTCGTCCTTGGACATGGTGTCCTTCTTCATCATGCCGTCCTTGGACATCGTATCCTTCTTCATCATTCCGTCATCCTTGCCCATCTTGTCCTGAGCAAAGGCGGCCGGCGCAAATGCGAGGCCGAGCGAGAGAGCGGCAGCCGAGACGCCGAGCACGATACGGGTGCGAATGGTCATGGATCATCTTCCCTTCGAGGTCATGTTTGTCAGCGACGGACGCCGCTATCCAATCTCGACGGATGGACGGCCTGCGTTGTTACGCCGCCGCCGATAGATTTTAGCGAGCTGGCCTGCGATCCGTCGTTCGAAGGAGCCCAGGGCCCTGCCGCAGGATCGGATGCGTGTGCAGCGCAGCACGTCCGGCACTTGCGGCGGCGTTCGGTCTCGAACTATCAGATGAGAGAATATCGGGTGAGAGACCGGCTAGGATGGGCCTAAGCACCGGTCACATGACCAGCCCAAATCACGCCAAACAAGAACCGTTCAAGAACCGCCCAAGGGGATCACACCATGCTCACGCGCCGCCATCTGATCGCGACCGCCGTCGCCGCACCCGCCATCCTCCGCTTCGGCACCGGCACCGCGCACGCCGCGACCACGCTGAAGATCTCGCACCAGTTCCCGGGCGGCACCATCGACAAGGGCGACTTCCGCGACCGGCTCTGCCGCATGTTCGCCGCTGAAGTCAGTAAGCGCAGCAATGGCGACATCGCGGCCGAGATCTATCCGAACTCCTCGCTGATCAAGACCAACGCGCAGTTCTCCGCGATGCGCAAGGGCGCGCTCGACATCTCGCTTTATCCGATGCCCTATGCTGGCGGCGAGCTGCCGGAGACCAATATCGGCCTGATGCCCGGCCTCGTGACCACCTACGACCAGGGCCTGCGCTGGAAGAAGGAGCCGGTCGGCAAGGCGCTGACCGACTTCCTCGCCGACAAGGGCATCATCCTGCTCACCTGGGTGTGGCAGGCGGGCGGCGTCGCCAGCCGCTCCAAGCCGATCGTCGCGCCGGAGGACGCCAAGGGCCTGAAGGTGCGCGGCGGCTCGCGCGAGATGGACATGGTACTGCAGACCGCCGGCGCCTCGGTGCTGTCGGTGCCGTCGAACGAAATCTACGCGGCGATGCAGACCGGCGCCTGCGATGCCGGCATCACCTCCTCCACCAGCCTGATCTCGTTCCGACTGGAAGAGGTCGCGAAGTCGCTGACGTCGGGTGCCGGCGCATCCTACTGGTTCATGCTCGAGCCGCTGATGATGTCGAAGGCGATCTTCGACAAGCTGCCGAAGAACCAGCAGGACATCCTGCTCGCGGTCGGCACCGAGCTCGAAGCCTTCGGCCGCAAGGGTGCGCAGGACGACGACGTCGAAGTCGCCAAGGTCTACGAGAAGGCCGGCGCTAAGGTCTCGGCGCTCGATGCCGCCACCGTCGGCAAGTGGCGCGACATCGCGCGCGATACCGCGTGGAAAGATTACAGCGCCAAGACCGCAACCGCGGCCAACCTGCTCAAGCTCGCCACCGACGTCGCGGCATGAGCCACGGTCCGCTTCCGGATCGTGACGAGCCGGCAAACGCTGTCGCAAGGACGGGCCTTGCGGCAGCGATTGATCGCGGCCTCGCCGTCCTCAACACCATCATCGTCGTGTTCGCGGCCATCGCGCTGGTCGCGGCCTGCGCCATCCTGAGCTACAGCGTGCTCAGCCGCGCGCTGTTCAAGGCCGCCAATTACTGGCAGGACGAGGCCGCCGTGTTCCTCCTGGTCGGCGCGACCTTCATGACGGCCGCCTATGTGCAGCAGAACCGCGGCCATATCGGCATCGAGGCCTTCGTCGGCCTCTTGTCGCCGCTGGCGAACAAGATCCGACTCTGGCTGGTCGACGCCGCCACGTTCTTGTTCTGCGCGTTCTTCACCTGGAAGTCCTGGACACTGGCCCATGAGGCCTATGTCGACGGCCAGGTCTCCAACTCGATGTGGTCGCCGCCGCTCGCCATCCCCTATTCCCTGATGGCACTCGGCATGAGCCTGCTCTGCATCCAGATCCTCGTGCAGCTTGCGCTGCCCTTCACCGGAGCCAGGCGTTCATGAGCGTGTTCGGTATCGGCGTTGCCTACGGCGTTGCGACGCTGCTCGTGATGTTTTCGGGCATGCCGATCGCGTTCGCGCTCGGCGCGGTCGCGGTCGTGTTCATGGCCATCTACATGCCCGCCGCGTCTCTCGATACGGTGACGCAGAATGTCTACGAGGAAATGGCCTCGATCACGCTGCTGTCGATCCCGCTCTTCATCCTGAAGGGCGCGGCGATCGGCAAGTCGCGCGCCGGCCAGGATCTCTATTCGGCCCTGCATGCCTGGCTGCATCGCGTGCCGGGCGGCTTAGGCGTCGCCAACGTGTTCGCCTGCGCGCTGTTCGCGGCGATGGCGGGCTCCTCGCCCGCAACCTGCTCGGCGATCGGCTCGGCCGGCATCCCCGAGATGCGCAAGCGCGGCTATTCCGGGGGCTTTGCGGCCGGCATCATCGCCGCCGGCGGCACGCTCGGCATCCTGCTGCCGCCCTCGATCACCATGATCCTGTTCGCGGTCGCCGCGGAAAAGTCGCTGGGGCGGCTGTTCCTCGCCGGCATCGGCCCCGGCCTGCTGCTGGTCTCGTTGTTCGGTGCCTATGCCGTGATCCGTTTCCGCCAGGAATATGCCGCGGCCGAAGCGATCTACAAGAACGGCGGACCGGAGGCTGCGATCCTCGCCCGCGACGAATATACGCTGGCCGAACGTTTCAGCGTGCTGCCGCGCGTGATCCCCTTCGTGCTGCTGCTCACCGGCGTCATGATCGCGCTCTATGGCGGCTACGCCACGCCGTCGGAAACCGCCGGCCTGGGCGGTCTCCTCGCGCTGGCGCTGATCGCGGCGATCTACAGCGTGTGGCGGCCGAGCGACCTCGCCCCCATCATGAAATCGACGATCCGGGAATCGACCATGCTGATGATGATCATCGGCATGTCGCTGCTCTACTCCTACGTGATGAGCTACCTGCACATCTCGCAATCGGTCGCCGAATCCATCGTCGCGATGCACCTGCCGCGCTGGGAGCTGCTGTTCGCGATCCTCGTTATGGTCGTGGTGCTCGGCTTCTTCCTGCCGCCGGTGTCGATCATCCTGATGACCGCCCCGATCATCCTGCCGCCACTGCGCGCTGCCAATTTCGACATCATCTGGTTCGGCGTCGTCATGACCATCGTGATGGAGATGGGGCTGATCCATCCGCCGGTCGGCCTCAACATCTTCGTCATCCGCAACGTCGCGCCGGACATCCCGCTCCGCGAGGTGATCTGGGGCACCCTGCCCTTCGTGCTCTTAATGATGCTCGCGGTGCTGCTGCTGTGCTTCTTTCCGGCGATTTCGACCGGGCTGCCGGATCTCGTGATGGGGCCGGACGGAAGCAGGTAGCGGCGATCGCAGCTACCGTAGCACGCGACGGGAGCGGTGATTACGGCACGCTCTTCCGTCGCCCCTTCGGTGCGCTCGCCACCACCTGCAGCAGATCCTTGCGCACGGCCTCGATGTGCCGTTCCAAAAACCGGCAGGCCTCCTCGACCTTCCCAGCACGGCAGAGCGCGATCAGATGAGCGTGCTCCTTCTCCGCCGTCCCCATCGCCTTGGTGTTGGAGAGCTGGAGGCGGGTGTAGCGGTCGCTGGTCTGCAGCAGCGACAGCACGATCGCGCGCGTGCGCGGCTGTGGGGCGTGGACATAGAGCGCCATGTGGAAGTCGGCGTTGAGCTGGCCCCATTCGCTGACATTGCGCGCCTTGATCGCCTTCTCGAAGCTCTTGTGGATGTCGTCGAGCCCGTCGAAATCCTCTGTCGTAAAGCGCGGCGCTGACTGCGCCAGCAATCGCGGCTCCAGGATACCGCGCAGATCGAAGACGTCGTTGATCTCGTCAAGTGACAGCTCGGAGACGATCGCGCCCTTCTGCGGAACGATACGCACGAGGCCTTCGGCCTCGAGCTGAAACAGCGCCTCGCGAACGGGAATGCGGCTGACACCATAGGCCTCACCAAGTGCATCCTGGCGCAGTTGCGATCCCGCCGGATAGGTGCCGTCGAGGATCGCCTGGCGGAGCTGATCGACGATCGCAGCCGACAGGGTGCGATGCTTCAGAGGCTGTTTCATCTGACCTTCTGTTGTCCTTTTCCGACTCGCTCAGTCGACGCGGTCCCTGTCTTGCATGTCGAGCTGCCCGGCAAAAGCCGGGCACGCCACGAAACGAAGTGCCCAGCAAAACCGCGCCCTGCCGCCAAATTGACCGCAATCTCCGTTTGACTCCCAAAATGTATAAATTATACATTTGGCAATCGCACGACAAATCTTCAGGGGTTGGGGCCTCTTCATGATCGAGCAGACGATGCCGGCCACGCGCGCGCTCAGCGTCCGACGTACGATTGTCCGGATGTCGAGCGCCCTGCTCACCCTCGAACGGCTGGCGCTGATGGGCCTGATGTACCTGCTCACCGGCCTGATCCTGGTGAACGTCGTCACCCGCTACTCGCATTTCCCGATCTACTGGATCGATGAATCCGCGGTCTATTGCGTGGTCTGGCTGACCTTCATCGGAGCGTCCGCGATGACGCGGCTGCGGCTCGACTTCGCGGTGACCATGCTGACGGAGCGGCTTTCGCCGCGGCACCAGAAGATCGCCAAGGTGATCTCGACCGGCCTCGTCGTCGTGTTCGGCCTCGCTTTGATCGTCACCTGCGTGCTCTGGATGGACCCGGTCGGCCTTGCCCGCGTCGGCTTCGACGGGCGCAAGCTGGCAGGCGAGACCTTCAACTTCCTCTACACCGAGCGGACCCAGACACTGAACTGGCCGACCTGGGTGATGTACCTGACGCTCCCGATCTTCGCGGTGTCCATGACGATCCACGGCCTCGCCAATCTCCTGGAAGACCTTGGATTGGTGCCGCGCACGAAGCTGAGCGGTTTTCAGCTCTCCGAGCTGGACGGGGTCAACTGATGATCACGTCAGCGGCCTTCATGGCGTTCATGCTGGTCGGCGTACCGATCGGGCTTTGCCTGTGCCTCGCCGGCCTCGTCTACATCGCGGCCTCCGGCAACCCGGTGCTGTTCCAGTCCTATCCGCTTCAGCTGTTCGGCGGCGTTGACAGCTACGGCCTGATCGCCATCCCGCTCTTCATCCTGATCGGCGAGATCATGAACGGCGGCGGCATCACCCGTCGCATCGTCGACATGGCGATGGCGTTCGTCGGTTCGCTCAAGGGCGGGCTCGCCTACGTCAACATCCTCGCCAACATGTTCATCTCCTCGATCCTGGGATCGGCGACCGCGCAGGTCGCGATCATGGCCCAGATCATGGTGCCGGAGATGGAGAAGAAGGGCTACGACAAGACCTTCGCAGCCGGCCTCACCGCCTATGGCGGCATGCTCGGCCCGATCATCCCGCCATCGGTGATGTTCGTGGTCTACAGCGTGCTGGCGCAGGTCTCGGTCAGCGACATGCTGATCGCCGGTATCGTGCCTGGCGTCATACTCACGGTGATGTTCTGCCTCGTCATCGCGCTGATGGGATACATCTACAATTATCCGCGCGCGGATTATCAGACGCCGCGCCAGCGCGTCATGACGATCCTGCGGACCTCGCCGACGCTGCTGATCCCGATCGTCATCGTCGGCACCATTCTCGGCGGCCTCGCCAACGCGACCGAATCCGCCGCCGTCGGCGCGGTTGCCGCGGCCCTGGTCGGAAAGTTCTGGACCAAGGAGTTCGAGTTCTCCCGGCTGCCGCAGATGATGCTGCGCAGCGCGATCTATTCCGCGATCGTGCTGTTCCTGGTGGCGGCCGCCGCCGTGTTCTCCTGGGTCCTGATCTTCGGCAAGGTGCCGCAGGAGACTGCGGCCTGGATCCAGACCGCCGCCAAGGACCCGGTCAGCTTCATGCTGATCTGCAACGTCATCCTGCTGGTGATCGGCACGGTGATCGACGGCATTCCCGGCCTGATCATGACGGTGCCGATCCTGCTGCCGGTCGCGACCGAGGTCTATCACATCGATCCCCGGCATTTCGGCGTCGTGGTGGTGATCAATCTCGTGCTTGGCCTGCTCTCGCCGCCGGTCGGGCTCTGCTTCTTCGTCGCGGCCGCCGTCACCGGCGCCAAGCCCGGCAAGATGTTCATGGTGACGCTGCCGTTCTTCGTCATCTCCTGCGTCCTCCTCGTGCTGCTCTCGCTCTATCCCTCGCTCTCGCTGATCCTCGTCAAATAGGCCCGTTGAAAAGGAAACCGACCATGCCGCTGTCTCGCCGCCGCTTTCTCGCCGCCAGTGCCGCCGCATCGGTGTTCGCACCGTCGCTGGCGCTCGCCCAGGCCAAGGAATTCCGCCTCGGCCTGATCACGCCGAACGGTCATTCCTGGAACAAGGCCGCGCTCAAGTTCGGCGAAGACCTCAAGGCTGCATCCAATGGCCGCCTGACATTGACCGTGTTCCACTCCGGTCAGCTCGGCAACGAGACCGCAATGATGCAGCAATTGCAGTCGGGCGCGCTCGACATGGGCTTCATCCAGGCCGCCGAACTCGGCTCGCGCGTGCCGCATATCGCTGCGATCAACGCGCCCTACATCGTGCGCTCGACGCCGGCGGTCGCGAAATTCGTGCGGCATCCGGCCGCCGTCAAACTGTTCGAGGTGCTGCCGCAGGAGACCGGCACCATCGGGCTCGGCTGGGGCATCACCGGCATGCGCGCGGTGTTCTCGTCCAGGGACCTGAATTCGCTCGCCGACATCAAGGGCATGAAGCTGCGCATCAACCCGACGCCGGTCTATCGCGATTTCTATTCCTCGCTGGGTGCCGCGCCCACCCCGATCCCGACGCCGCAGGTGTTCGACGCCATGGCGAACGGCCAGGTCGACGGCCTCGAGGCCGATCTCGAATTCTCCTGGAACCAGCGCTTCGACAAGGTCTCGAAGGTGATCCTGCAGATGAACGCCGTCTTCATGCCGATGGCGGCCGTCGTCTCCGGCCGGGTCTGGCAATCGCTGCCGCCCGCCGACCGCGAGCTGATCACCAAGCTCGTGAAGTCGACACTGGACGCGCAGATCGACGAGCTGGCCGGCAACGAGCCAACGTTGATCGAGAACTTCAAGAACGCGCCGATCCCGATCCGCCAGGTCCCCGCCGGCGACACCGAGGCCGTCATCGCCGAGTTCGACAAGCTCTGGCTGCCCAAGGCCCCCGTCCTCGCTGAGCTGCGCAAGGTCGGCGCGACGCTCTAATTCCATCCGCGATCGTCTTAACAACAGCCGGCGGCCCCACCCCCCGCCGGCAATACACTTGGAGTGAACTCATGAGCCGCCACGTTTCCTGGGAAGGCGTCTTCCCGGCCGTCACCACCCAATTCAACGACGACCTGTCGCTCAATATCGAGGCAACCGCCAAGGTGATGGACGGATTGATCCGCGATGGCGTGTCCGGCCTGATCGTCTGTGGCTCGGTCGGCGAGAACACCTCGCTGGAGCGCAAGGAGAAGATCGCGATCATGGAGACCGCGAAGTCGGTCGCGGCCGGCCGCGTGCCCGTACTGTGTGGCATCGCCGAATTCACCACGGCCTTCGCGGTCGAGACCGCCAAGGAGGCCGCGCGCGTCGGCATCGACGGCGTGATGGTGATGCCGGCGCTGGTTTACTCCTCCAAGCCGCACGAGACCGCCGCGCATTTCCGCGCGGTCGCCAGCGCAACCGATCTGCCGGTGATGCTCTACAACAATCCGCCGATCTACAAGAACGACGTCACCCCCGACATCCTGGCCTCACTGGCGGACGTCGAGACGGTCGTCTGCTTCAAGGATTCCTCCGGCGATACCAGGCGTTTCATCGACACCCGCAACATGGTCGGCGACCGCTTCGTGCTGTTCGCAGGGCTCGACGACGTCATCGTCGAGAGCGTCGCCATGGGCGCGGTGGGCTGGGTCTCCGGCATGTCGAACGCCTTCCCGCGCGAAGGCGAGACGCTGTTCCGCCTGGCCAAGGCGGGGCGCTTCGCGGAGGCGATGCCGCTCTACGAATGGTTCATGCCGCTCTTGCATCTCGACGCCCGTCCCGACCTCGTCCAGTGCATCAAGTTGTGCGAGCACATCATGGGCCGCGGCACCGCGCTGACCCGCCCGCCGCGCCTCGCGCTGCTGCCGCATGAGAAGGCCGAGGTCGAAGCCATGATGGCCAAGGCGCTGAAGAACCGGCCGCGTCTGCCGGATGTCGGCCTGAAGGCGGCGTGAGCGACGACACTCTCTCTGCCGTCATTGCGAGCGAAGCGAAGCAATCCAGAGTCTTTCCGCAGAGGCAGACTGGATTGCTTCGTCGCTTCGCTCCTCGCAATGACGGAGTGCTAGGAACCGGCCCGCTTCTTTTTCGCGTTCAGCGCGGACGCCACGCGGCTCACCGGCGGCTTGCCCAGCATGCCGGCCATCACGTTGGTGGCCGCCAGCAGCTTCTCCATATCGATGCCCGTCTTCACGCCCATGCCTTCGAGCATGTAGACGACATCCTCGGTTGCGACGTTGCCGGTCGCGCCGGGTGCGTAGGGACAGCCGCCGAGACCGCCGGCCGCGGCGTCGATGACGCGGACACCCTCTTCCATCCCGGCATAGAGATTGGCGAGCGCCTGACCGTAGGTGTCGTGGAAATGCATCGCGAGCTTTGCGGGCGGGATGTTGGCGCCAACCGCGCGCAGCATCTCTTTCGCCTTGTCGGGCGTGCCGACGCCGATGGTGTCGCCGAGCGAGATCTCGTAGCAGCCGAGGTCGAACAGCGTGCTCGCGAGATCGGCGACGGCCTTCGGCTTGATCTCCCCATCAAACGGGCAGCCCAGCACGCAGGAGATATAGCCGCGCACCGGGATTCCATCGGCCTTGGCGCGCGCCAGCACCGGCTTGAATCGCTCGATGGACTCCGCAACGGTGCAATTGATGTTGGCGCGGGAAAAGCCTTCGGACGCCGCCGCGAACACCGAGACGACCTTGGCGCCGGCGGTGCGCGCGGCGTCATAGCCCTTTTCGTTCGGCACCAGCACGTGGAACTCTGCGTTCTTCACATGAGCAACGCCGCGCAACACCGCATCGGAGCTCGCCATCTGCGGGATCGCCTTGGGCGAGACGAAGGCGCCGACCTCGACCGTATCGAGGCCGGCCGCGACCAGCGCTTCGACGAAGGCGATGCGGGCCTCCACGCTGATCGGCGTTTTCTCGTTCTGGAGCCCGTCGCGCGGCCCCATTTCGATAATGCGGACTTGATCGCTCATGTCATTCGCCTGATGGTTCGATTACGGCAAGCTCGACGCCTTCCTGCACGATGTCGCCGACCTTGCACTTGATCGACTTCAGCACGCCGGCATAGGGCGCGCGCAGCGTCTGCTCCATCTTCATCACCTCGAGGGTCAGGATTGGCGCGCCCTTTTCGAGTGTCGCGCCCTCCTCGGCCAACACCGCGACGACCGTTCCCGGCAAGGGTGCCGCGATCTTGTCCGCGCCGGTCTGCTCCTCGCTCTCGCCACCGAACGGATCGACCCAGTGCAGGTCGAAACGTCCGTTGCGCGTGCGCAAATACAGCTCGTGACCGTCGATCACCGCGGCGACGGAGGATTTCACGCCATCCAGCGTCAGGTCAAAGCCGCCCTCGCGCGGCGTGATCGCGAAGGCCAGCTCGCGCTCGCCGATCACCAGCGTCGACGGCCCGCTGCCATAGTTCAGCGTGACCTTCTGCTCGGCCCCGTGGCCGACGCGGAAGGCAAAGCTGCGCTGACGGCGCCCGACCGGCTGCCAGCCGAAAGTCTGCCAGGGCGAATTCGCCGCCGCCTGTGCCCTCTGTCGTTCGTCGTTGATGACAGCAGCGACCGCAGCGCACAGCTCGAGCTCGCCGGGCGCGGGCGATGCGGACGTCAGCACCGCCAGCTCGCGCTCGATGAAGCCGGTGTCGATCGCATTGGTCCGCACCTTCGGATGCGTCATCAGCGCCGACAGGAACGGAATGTTGGTGACGATGCCGCGAACGTCGGACTCTTCCAGCCCGCGGTTCAGCCGCTCGATCGCGACATCGCGCGTCGGAGCCCAGGCAATCATCTTGGCCAGCATCGCGTCGTAATACGGCGAGACCGTATCGCCCTCGCGATAGCCGGCATCGATGCGCAAGCCGCCGGTCTCCGCCGGAAGCCGCCAGGTCGAGATCCGGCCGACCGACGGCATGAAGTTCTTGGTCGGGTTCTCCGCGTAGACGCGCGCCTCGACGGCATGGCCGTTGAGCTTGATCTCGCCCTGCTTCAGCGGCAGCGCCTCGCCGAAGGCGACACGCAGCTGCCATTCGACGAGGTCGATGCCCGTGATCAGCTCCGTCACGGGATGCTCGACCTGCAGGCGCGTGTTCATCTCGATGAAGAACACGTCCTTGCCGTCGGACACGAATTCGATCGTGCCGGCGCCGACATAGTTCACCGCACCCGCCGCCTTTCGCGCGGCCGCACAGACGGTCTCGCGCTGGGCCGGATTGAGCGTCGGTGAAGGCGCCTCCTCGATCACCTTCTGGTGCCGGCGCTGCAAGGTGCATTCGCGCTCGAACAGCGAGAGCAGATTGCCCTGGCTGTCGCCGATGATCTGCACTTCGATGTGGCGGGGATTGTCGACATATTTTTCGATCAGCATGCGGTCATCGCCGAAAGCGGCCTTGGCCTCGCGCTTGGCGCTGACGATTGCGGGACCGAGCTCGTCGGCCGAGCGCACGATGCGCATGCCGCGGCCGCCGCCGCCGGCGGACGCCTTCACCAGGATCGGGAAACCGACCTTCTCGGCCGCCTTCGCCAGCGTCGCATCGTCCTGGGCATTGCCGTGATAGCCCGGCACGAGCGGCACGCCGGCCTTTTCCATCAGCGCTTTCGAGCCTGATTTCGAGCCCATCGCATTCATCATGTCGGCGGTCGGGCCGACGAACACGAGGCCGGATTCGTAGCAGGCCTGCGCGAACTCGGCGTTTTCCGACAGGAAGCCGTAGCCGGGATGCACGGCCTCGGCGCCGGTCTTGCGCGCGGCCTCGATTAGCCGTTCAACGTTGAGGTAGCTGTCGCGCGCCCGTGCCGGCCCGAGCAGCACGGCTTCGTCCGCGAGCGCGACATGCATCGCGTCACGGTCGGCCTCGGAATAGACCGCGACCGTGCGCAGGCCCATGGCGCGGGCGGTGCGGATGACGCGGCAGGCGATCTCGCCGCGGTTGGCGATCAGGAGCGTGCGGAAACGCCGGTAGAGCTTTGAGCGGTCCATCGCATCACATCCTGAACAGGCCGAATTTCGTCGGCTCGATCGGCGCATTCGACGCCGCCGAGAGGCCGAGGCCGAGCACGAGACGCGTGTCGGCCGGGTCGATCACGCCGTCGTCCCAGAGCCGTGCGGTCGCATAGTATGGGTGCCCCTGGCTCTCATATTGGTCACGGATCGGCTTGCGGAATTTATCTTCCTCGTCCTTCGACCAGCTATCGCCCTTGGCCTCGATATTGTCGCGGCGAACCTGGCTCAGCACCATCGAGGCCTGCTCGCCGCCCATCACCGAGATGCGCGCGTTCGGCCACATCCAGAGGAAGCGCGGCGAATAGGCACGGCCGCACATGCCGTAATTGCCGGCGCCGTAGGAGCCGCCGATCACGACGGTGAATTTCGGCACCGACGCGGTCGCCACCGCCGTCACCAGCTTGGCGCCGTCGCGTGCGATGCCGCCGGCTTCGTATTTCTTGCCGACCATGAAGCCGGTGATGTTCTGCAGGAAAACAAGGGGAATGCCGCGCTGGCAGCACAGCTCGATGAAATGGGCGCCCTTCAGCGAGCTCTCGCTGAACAGGATGCCGTTGTTGGCGATGATGCCGACTGGATAGCCCCAGATATGGGCGAAGCCGCACACCAGCGTCGTGCCGTAGAGCTTCTTGAACTCGTCGAACTCCGAGCCGTCGACAACGCGCGCGATGATGTCGCGCACGTCGAACGGCTTGCGCCCGTCGACCGGCACCACGCCGTAGATCTCCTCCGCGGCGAACAGCGGCTCGCGTGGCGGATGCATGTTGAGGTTCGGCCGCGTCGACGGCTTCAGCGTGCCGAGGATCCGCCGCGCGATGCCGATCGCATGGGCATCGTTCTGGGCGTAATGATCGGTCACGCCCGACTGCCGCGAATGCACGTCGGCGCCGCCGAGCTCCTCAGCGCTCACCACCTCGCCGGTCGCCGCTTTCACCAGCGGCGGGCCGCCGAGGAAGATGGTGCCTTGATTCCGCACGATGATGCTCTCGTCCGACATCGCCGGGACATAGGCGCCCCCGGCGGTGCAGGAGCCCATCACGATCGCGATCTGCGGGATACCCTGGGACGACATCTGCGCCTGGTTGTAGAAGATGCGGCCGAAATGGCGCTCGTCCGGGAAGATCTCGTCCTGCAGCGGCAGGAACGCGCCGCCGGAATCGACCATGTAGACGCAGGGAAGATTGTTCTGCCGCGCGATGTCCTGCGCGCGCAGATGCTTCTTCACGGTCATCGGATAATAGGTACCGCCCTTGATTGTGGCATCGTTGGCAACGATCACGCATTCGCGGCCGGCGATGCGCCCCACCCCCGTCACGACGCTCGCCGAATGCACGTCGCCGCCATAGAGGCCATAGGCCGCGAGCGGCGACAGCTCCAGGAACGAGGTGCCGGGATCGACCAGGAGGTCGACGCGCTCGCGCGCCAGCATCTTGCCGCGCGAGGTGTGGCGGTTGCGCGAGACCTCGCCACCGCCGCCGGCGACCTGACTGAGTTTTTCGCGCAAGTCAGCGACGAGGTTGCGCATGGCCTCGGAATTGCGCGCAAAGTCTGATGAAGACGGATCGATGCTGGAATGGAGCGGCATGATGATTCCAATGAGGTGAACGTTTTAAGCCGTCTCGGCCATCAATTCGCGGCCGATCAGCATGCGGCGGACCTCCGAGGTGCCGGCACCGATCTCGTAGAGTTTTGCATCGCGCCAGAGACGCCCCACGGGAAATTCGCTGGTGTAGCCGACGCCGCCGAGCGCCTGGATCGCCTCGCCGGCCATCCACGTCGCCTTCTCCGCGGAATACAGGATCGCGGCAGCAGCATCCTTGCGCAAACTGCGCGCATGGTCGGCGCGGTCGCAGGCCTTGCCCACCGCATAGACATAGGCGCGCGTCGCCTGCCAGGTCGCATACATGTCGGCGAGCTTGCCCTGCATCAGCTGGAAATCACCGATCGGCTGGCCGAACTGCTTGCGCTCGTGCATGTAGGGCACCACCGCGTCCATGCAGGCCGCCATGATGCCGAGCGGGCCGCCCGACAGCACCGCGCGCTCGTAGTCGAGGCCGGACATCAGCACCTTGACGCCCTCACCCACCTTGCCCATCACGTTCTCCTCCGGCACCTCGCAATCGTCGAAGAACAAAGGATAGGTGTTGGAGCCGCGCATGCCGAGCTTGTCGAGATGCTGGCCGTGGGTGAAGCCCTTGAAGCCCTTTTCGATGAGGAACGCGGTCATGCCGCGCGGGCCGGCCTCCGGATCGGTCTTGGCATAGACCACCAGCACGTCGGCATCGCCGCCATTGGTGATCCACATCTTGGAGCCGTTGAGGACGTAGCGGTCGCCGCGCTTGTCGGCGCGCAGCTTCATCGAGACCACGTCGGAACCGGCGCCCGGCTCGGACATCGCGAGCGCGCCGACATAGTCGCCGGAGATCAGCTTCGGCAGATAGCGCTGGCGCTGCGCGTCGTTGCCGTTGCGGCGGATCTGGTTGACGCAGAGGTTGGAATGGGCGCCGTAGGACAGGCCCACGGCTGCGGAGCCGCGCGAAATCTCCTCCATGGCGACGATGTGGGCGAGATAGCCCATGCTCGAGCCGCCATATTGCTCCGGCGCGGTCATGCCGAGCAGGCCGAGGTCGCCGAAGCGCTTCCACAGGTCGGCCGGGAACAGATTGGCCTTCTCGATCTCGGCGGCCCGCGGCGTGATCTCCGCGTCGACAAAGGCGCGCAGCGTGTCGCGCAGCAGGCTGATGTCTTCGCCCAGATCGAAATCGATGCTCGGGATATTCAAGGCGAGTCCTCCGTATTTTGGGGACCGAACCTAGCGGGGTCGAGGTCCTCTTGCGGTCGAAAAGGTTGCATTTTCCGCCAAACTTGGCGAGGATTTTCGCATGCCCTTTCAAGCCGCAACGGCGATCCCGCGCCGCGCCGTCACCCCTGCCGCCTTTGTCCGCGGCGTGGTTGCCGCCTACGCGCGATACGGACTGGACCCGGCCGAAGCCCTCCAGCGGGGTCAGGTAGCGCCAGAGCTTGTCAATTCTCGGGATGGGCGGGTCACGGCCGCCCAGTTCGAGGCCCTGGCCGGCCATGCCATGCGTGAGCTCGACGACGAGGCGCTGGGCTGGTTCTCGCGGCGCCTGCCCTTCGGCACCTACGGCATGCTGTGCCGCGCCTCGATCACGGCGCCCACGCTGGAGGTCGCGCTCAAGCGCTGGTGCCGGCATCATCGCCTGCTCACCGAGGACGTGCTGCTCGATCTCGAGGTGGGCGAAGAGACCGCGATGGTCTCCATCCGGGAACTGCGCGATCTCGGCGCTTTTCGCGAATTCTGCCTGGTCACACTGCTCCGCTACGTGCTCGGCTTCTCCTGCTGGGCCGTCGATTCAAAGATCGCGCTGCGCGCGGCGGAATTCCCTTACCCCGAACCCGGCCATGTCTCGGTCTATCCGACCATCTTTTGCCGGACCATCCGCTTCGATGCGGACGGCGCCCGCATCATCTTCGACAAGCATTATCTCTCGCTGCCGCTCACGCGCAGCGCCGCCGATCTCGACAACATGCTCAAGGGCGCGCTGCGGCTGACCGTGCTGCCCTATCGGCGCGACCGCCTGCTGGTCGAGCGTGTCCGCCGCGTGCTGCGCAATGCGCGCGGACGCAGCCTCGGGGCCGAGGACGTCGCAAGCGAGCTTGCGCTCTCAACCCGCACCATGCATCGTCGCCTGCGCGAGGAATCCACCTCGCTGCGCGACCTCAAGGAAGAGGCAAAATTCGAGCTGGCCAAGCAGGAGCTGATGCGCGGCCGCACGCCGATCAAGCGGATCGCCGAGATTGCCGGCTTCCGCAACGAGAAGAGCTTCTCCCGCGCCTTCCGCAGCTGGACCGGCGCGAGCCCGCGCGAGTTCCGCGACAGGTATCGCTGAGGCGCGCAGGCCTCACGCCGCCGTCTTGATGTCCGGACCGGTCAGCGACTTGACGGCATCTTCGAGCGCCTTGGCGTTGTCGGTCAGCTCCTGCTCGGATCGCTTCATCATCTGCGCGACACGCGCGCAGCTCCGCGACAGAAACTCGATGTTGAGCAGCCGCATGCCCTTGAGGGCCGTACGGTAACGTTCGACGTCCGAACCGACCAGGCCGGGCCGAATGACGGTCTTTCCGTCGCTCGACAGCCCCAGCGACTTGTACATCTCGCGCGCCAGGATCGGCCAGTAGTCCAGCAGACGCGACATCTTCTCGCTTTCGACGTCGTCGAATGCCGCCAGAAAGTCTTCCGTGCTGATATTGCCGCGCGTCTTCGACTCGACCGTGAGATCCTCAATGACGCGTGGGATCTGCTGGATCCTGCGCTCGCGCTCGTCGGACGACTGCGCGTCGAAATCGGCAGGGAATTTCTGGATGATCTCGGACCTGAACCGGTAGCCCATGCGAATGGCGGTCAATAGCGAGAGCTGCTTGCTCGACAGCCCGGTCAGCGGTCCGCCGACCTCCTCGATCGCCAGGAATTCGCAGCGATAATCGCCATCGCCCTGGACACGCGCTCGGTGCAGCAGGGTCCGGTAGCGCCGGCCGCCGCGCCCGATCAGCACGGCCTGCGGCGCGACGAACTCGTTCTCGCGCGCCGCAAGCAGTATCTGCGCGGTTTCCTCGAGCCATTTGTACACGAAGTTCAGCTTTCCACTTTCCGTATTTGCCAGCTTCTGGACCTTGCACCAGGGTACGGATCGCGCCTGGATGGTGAAGAGATCGCCGAGCACATTGTCGTCGCCGGTGAACTGGGCCGCAGGCGGAATCTTCCCCTGGGCGAGTTCGGCGTCGGACGCCACGAAATGCACGCGCGGATAACCGTCGAACTCGCGGATCTCGCCGAACAGACTGCTATCCAGCTTGGCGACCAGCCCGCGCAATTCGTTGGCATCTACGTCGAGGGCGTTCCTCTCGAAAATGCCGATCAGCTCCTTGATGAGCTGATCCTTGCTCGTCAGCATCTGCAGATGGCTGAGCGGACCCGGCGGGTTCACGTTCGGGCGGATCAGGCAGAAGATCCGTCGATCGGCGACGGCCGGTTCTGCGGCGGCAAAATATCCGGCTTCATAGAAGCACCAGGACCAGTCCTCATAAGGCGCGCCGTAAAGCAGAAACAGGCTTTGCGCCGTCCGTAGATGATGCTCAATCAAGGGCCGCCATTCATTGCCGCGCGGAATGTCCTCCGAAATGAAGACATCGATTTGTCCATGCGAAGCGGTCTCGATGACCTTCTTCATCGCACGGGCGATCCGGCTGTATTCGAACCGGTGGCTGATGAAAATCGGGTTGGGAGCCATGACGCGCTTCCCCTTGTTACAATTCGGCCCTGTCCACAATTCGGGTGACCTCCGGGAAGCATGGACCCGCGCGGAGCGTCGCTCTGTGAGGGAGTTCACACGACCACGTCTAATTTTTGGGCCGAGATACTTACCCTCCTCCATGGCACGAGGTGTCGGGCGTGCGTTCAGGTGGGCGATAGCGAATGCGACGAAGAGACAAAGTTCGAGCTCATCAGGCAGGAGTGTATGCGCGGCCAGGGGTCAATCACTGCATCGCGGAGATCGCCAGCTTCCGCACTGCAACCGGAGCCCACCAACACACGCTTTGCGGGAGGCGCCATCGACTGGTTGTGCGCCGACTTCCATCTCGGGATTTCCGTTGTACTGTGGCGTTAGTGCAGCCGTCATTGGCAGGGGGAACCTGTGGCAAACGTTTTGCGCATTTTCATCTCCTCGCCAGGGGACGTCATTCCCGAAAGGCGACGCGTCGCCCTCATTATAGAGAAGCTGGCCAAGGACTACGCGCGTTACTTTTCCATCGAAGTGGTCCTGTGGGAGGTCGAGCCGATGCTCGCCAACCAGCACTTTCAGGACAACATAACGCCACCCAGCGTGACCGACATTTTCGTCTTGATCGTGTGGTCTCGTCTCGGAACCGAGCTGCCGCACGAAACTGAGAAACGGAAATACGAGGGCATCGGAGGCCGCTTTCCCGTCACTGGGACGGAATGGGAGTTCGAGGATGCGGTAGCCGCACAGAGGAAAAATGGAGTGCCCGATCTCCTGGCCTACCGGAAGCAGGCAGATCCGACCGTCTCGCTGAAAGACAGGAACGCCAAAGCCGCGGCAGAACAGCAGTGGGACAAGCTCAACGAGTTCTGGGAACGCTGGTTCGTCGACAAAGGAGTATTCAAAGGCGCCTTTCGCGAATTCATCGATCTCGAGGACTTCGATGACAAGATCGAAAGCGATTTGAGAGCCCTCATCGAGCATCGTATCCAGGCCTCGACGGACGAGAAGAGCGCCTCGGAGCGAACCTGGCATTCCGGTAGTCCGTTTCGGGGGCTGGATGGTTACCGCTTTGAACACGCACCGATCTTCTTCGGCCGCAATACC
This sequence comes from Bradyrhizobium sp. AT1, assembly GCF_001590795.1. Classification (GTDB taxonomy): domain Bacteria; phylum Pseudomonadota; class Alphaproteobacteria; order Rhizobiales; family Xanthobacteraceae; genus Bradyrhizobium. The sequence goes on along the minus strand of NZ_JXDL01000001.1, from coordinate 619,492 downwards.
GCGACCAAGGCCGCGATCGAGCAATTGACCGGCCACGCCGAGGATGGCCGGGCGTTCCTGCTCATTCTGGGCGCGAGCGGTGCCGGCAAATCGTCCCTTGCGCAAGCCGGTGTCTTGCCTGCGCTGGTCGGCCGCGGAATTGTTCCGGGCGTAGGGTTATGGCGACGTGCGGTCATGCGCCCCGGGAGCCCCGGGGGCCCGTTCTCCGCTCTCGCAGAGGCTCTCACTGCCGATCACGCGATTCCCGAACTCCTGACGCTCAGGCAAGGCCCTGCAGAGCTGGGGCAACATCTCCGGGCCTCGACAGATAACCCCGCTTTCCTGCTGGCCGCAACGCTCGACAAGATTGAGGAAGCTGCCCGGTCGCGCAACGACTTGCTGCAAACCGAGGTCGCACGACTGGCCATCGTGGTGGATCAGTTGGAGGAGCTTTTCACGGCCGGTGAAATCACTGCTGAGGACCGCATTGCCTTTGTTGATTGTCTCGATGGCCTTGCAAAATCGGGGCGCGTGCTCGTGATCGCAACCATGCGTAGTGACTATTGGCATCGTGCCGCAGATACGCCCCGCCTGATCGAGATGGCGTTCGGTAGTCGACGACTCGATTTGCTTCCTCCGAGTCAGGACGAGATCATAGAAATCATCCGTCAACCGGCTAACGCAGCTGGAGTCGATTTTGAAGCCGATCCAGGTGGTATCAGGCTCGATGCGATGCTCGCGAAAGAGGCCTCGACCGAGCCGGGTGCCCTGCCACTGCTCTCGTTCTTGCTCGATGAGCTATACAAGACCGACATCGAGAATGAAGGCCGCTCGCTGCTGACATATTCCTCGATGATGAAACTTGGCGGCCTGACGGGTGCAATCGCCACGCGGGCGGAAGAGGTCTTTTCAAAATGGCCAGAGGACATGAAGGCTGCCCTGCCCAGAGTGCTGCGCACTTTGGTCACCATTGGCGGCGCGGAGGCGATGCCGACCGCGCGCGCGGCTCCGATATCGCGGTTTCCAGATGGCAGCTCTGCGCGCAAGGTCGTCGATGCCCTCCTGCACGAGAAGGTGCGTCTCCTCGTTGCCGAGGGCGACGGACAAGTTGCACGCGTTCGCGTCTCGCATGAAGCCCTGATTACTCATTGGAAGACGGCGCACGACCACATTGCGAGAGATCGCCGATATTTTCAGCTTCGCGCTCATCTGGAGCAGGCCGCCGCTCTATGGCGCGGCTCAAACGACGATAGCCGCCTGTTGGGCGAGGGTACGCCCCTGACCGAAGCTGAACAGCTGTTGGCGAGCTATACCGACGAACTCAGCGAGGACGTCACGGAGTTCATTCAGGCATCGCGGAAAAAGTGGAGCGGCCAGCAGCAAACGGTTGTATTGGTCAAGCGCGATTTGCGTCTCGACCTTTTTATGGGTCTCGCGCTGCTCCTCCTATCTTTGGGTAGTTTTCGATTAGAACTCCAAAACCGAATCGGCCTGAGCAACCCGGGCTTTAGTGGAGCCATAGAGGTCTTCGTGTTCATCTCGGGTTACACGATGGCCTCGGCGTATTATCCAGTAATCCGCAATCACGGCCTGAGGGCGGTGGTTCGACTGATCCTCACGCGCGCGGGCCAGGCTTACGTTGCCTACGTTTTTCTCTTCGCGATTTATGTTGCGACGGTGAGCTACCTCGCCTTACGCTTTGGCGACGCGGACATGATAGACGAATTCAACGTGGCAGGCATGGTCGACAATGCCGCAGAAACAATCCGCCAAGCCCTGAATCTCAAGTTCCAGCCGATCGATGCAGAGCCACTGGCTCTGTACATTGTTCTGCTCCCCCTCTTCCCCATTTTTCTCTGGTTGCTATATCGTCTTCCGACAATTGCCCTCGCGGCCTCGATCATTGTCTATCTTCTCTCCCAAGTTCTTGATTGGAATCTGCAAGCATACCCGGCTGGGAAATGGCCTTTGAACCCCTTTGCTTGGCAATTCCTCTTCGGATTTGGTGCATGGTGCGGGTTTGGGGGGACCGACAGAATCGCACTCTTCTTGCGCTCCAAAACCGCGATTGCGATTTCGATCGCCTATCTATGCGGTCTGGCACTCTTTCGCGGCTATCTTACTTATCTCAGTCAATCGACGGAACTCGCTTTCTTGACCGATAAGACCAACCTTGGCGTACTGCGTCTGATGCAATTTGTTGCGTTCGCAATTTTGGCCGCGCGTTTCATTCCGCGCAGCTGGGCCAGTCGGAACAATATCTTGTTGCGCCCTATCATTCTATGCGGACAACGGCCGCTGGAAGTTCTCTGTCTCGGGATTTTTCTGTCGATCGTCGCTCGCTTCGAAGTGTCAATGTCGTCCGGTAGCCTGGGGGCTCAGCTTTTCGTAAGCGTTGCATGCGTTGCACTGATGATCGGCTTTTCCGCATTGCTCCGGTCGGACGACACTCAGCACGTTTCGATCGTACGGACCGCAAAACCGAGAGCTGCGGAAAAATAGCTGGAGCTTGGACATTGCCTCGCCGCGCGTTGCCGACGCTTGCCGCTGCAATTTGGCGGAAAGATGCCGTTGACGCTCGACGCCCACGCGTTCGGCCCCCGAGATAACCGCTCGGAGGCCGCACAACCTCAACCCGGTTTCGAACTCTGCGTCAATTGGAGTTGGTCTGGCCGCCCGAGCGGAGCTTGGCGCGCGACTGCGAGTGCTTCGGCTGGTAGGCGAGAGAATCGTTCGTGCTCTTCGCACCGCTCTGCGCACACACGCCACCGATACCGCCGGCGGCGGCGCGGCAGGCCTCCATCGTCGCATAGCCGCAGCCGTGAGCAGCCTGCGCGCCGTTGGTGATGCAGTATTCTTCCGCCTTCGCGGTCGGCGCCGTCAGCACCAGAAATGCAGACGCAAACAGCGTCGCGGCGGAGACCGCGAACGTCTTCGAAATCGAGCTCATGTTGTCTTGTCCTGCTTGAGGAGTCCCACGTAAGAGCCCTCGACGTGCGATGCGCGCTAAGGCTCACCCCGCATGTAGGCCAACCCAGGGAACCATCAATCACGGTTCAGCGCATTGCAGGGATGTGATAATCACATTTCTCAGTTAGGTGATTTACTCATCATTATAGTGCCGATACGCTTTGCCCGCAGCTCGGCGGCGGCCGAGGATCGCCTTCCAGTTCTTCGAAATTGAACCAAATGCAATGCAGGCTGAGTCGGCGTGACCTGCTAAGGCATGATCCGGAAAAGGGCGCAGCGATTTTCCGAAAAGATCATGCTCAAACAACAACCGGAAGCGCGATGGCGATTCATCCTAATCGCATCACGCTCTATCCCGCCGGCGCTGCTGCGATGTCCTGCAACGGCAGCGGGACATCCTTGGCAACACCCAGCACCGGGAAGCTGCGGACGTTCTTCACGTCAGGCATTGCCGCGAAATGCAGCAGCTGCTGGCGCATGCTTTCGACGCTCGGCGCCACGCATTTCAGGAGATAGTCGGTGTCGCCGGAAATCCGCCAGCATTGCTGGATGCGCGGGATAGCGGCGATCGAGCCCTCGAACGCCTCCAGCACCGGCTGGGCCTGGCTGCCGAGCTGGATCGAGACGAACGAGACCACCTCATAGCCGAGCCGCCGCTCGTCGATGACGGCCCGTACCGCCCGGATCACGCCACGGCTGAACAGCGATTTCAGCCGCCGCAGGCAGTTCGGCGCCGACACGCCGACGCGCAGCGCCAGCTCGTTGTTGCGAACCCGTCCGTCGTGCTGCAGCTCGGATAAGATCTTCAGATCGACGCTGTCGAGCTGGTCCCGCCCCGCCATGCCCTACCCTCGTTATGGTCGTGTCATGCGGGGCAGCGAAGCATGGGGCGGAATTGGTGCCAAGAGGCCCCCGGCCCCTCTCCGTCATGGCCGGGCTTGTCCCGGCCATCCACGTTCTTTCAGGCGTCCAAAAACGTGGATGCCCGGACCTTCGCCTCGCCGAAGCGGCTTCGGCCGCGCCGGCGGGACAAGCCCGGGCATGACGAATTCGGCGCGCGTGGATGCAAGTTGTTAGTGCGTCCAGGGCTCGCCGCGGCGGAACGAAAAATTGTCGGCATAGGCGACCGGACGGCGGATCGAATCCTGGGGCTCGATGACCTGGTAGGCGATGCCCTTGCGCTCGCAATAGGCGACCGCCTCTTCCTTGCTGTGGAAGCGCAGCGTGATCTGCTGCTTCATGTCGCCGGACGAGGTCCAGCCCATCAGGGGCTCGACCGAGCGCGGCTGCTCGGGCTCGTAGTCCAGCTGCCATTCCTTCGTCTTGGACCGGCCGGATTGCATCGCGTTCTTGGCGGGCTTGAAAATGCGTGCGGTCATGGGTGGTCCAGGCCTCGTTTTCGTCTTTTCGTTCGATTTCGATGCGTCAGGGTGGCAGTTGGTGCAAAGCTCAGGGATAGTATAGAGACACCGGTTGGGAACTGATTGTTGATTCCGGCCCCCTGTAGCCTCTGCGACGGTATAGTCATTATGCTGCACCGTGACAATTGCGTACCCGCCTTCCGCGCCGGGATCCCGCCCGGCTGCACCGCCTCCCCGACCGCAGCCTGTCCGCCCCCTTCGAGAGCGCTCCTCGCATGGCCTTCCTGAACATCAACGCCACGCTCCCCGACAAAGGCCGTGATCTCCGGCTCGACCTGTTTCGCGGCGTCGCGAACTGGGCGATCTTCCTCGACCACATCCCCGACAATGTCGTGAACTGGATCACGACGCGCAACTACGGCTTTTCCGACGCCGCCGATCTGTTCGTCTTCATCTCCGGTTACACGGCCTCGTTCGTCTATGCGCGGATGATGCTGGACCGCGGCTTCATCGTCGGCGCCACCCGGCTGACCAAGCGGGTCTGGCAGCTCTATGTCGCCCACATCATCCTGTTCGTGATCTACATCGCCTCGATCAGCTATCTGGCGCTGCGCTTCGGCGACAGCGAGATGATCAACGAGTTCAACGTCGCCGGCCTCGTCGACAACGCCACCGAGACGCTGCGCCAGGGCCTGTTCCTCCGCTTCAAGCCGCTCAATCTCGACGTGCTGCCGCTCTACATCGTGCTGATGGGGCTGTTTCCGCCGGTGCTGTGGTTCATGCTGCGCAAGCCCGACGTCACCATGGTGCTGTCGATCGTGCTGTGGCTGACGGCGCGTCATTTCGGCTGGAATCTGAACGCCTATCCGGCCGGCCAGTGGTACTTCAACCCGTATTGCTGGCAGGTGCTGTTCGTGTTCGGTGCCTGGTGCGCGATGGGCGGCGCGCGCCGCTCGATGACACTGATCAACGCGCCGGTCACGCTCTATCTGTGCCTCGGCTACCTCTTGTTCGCGCTGGTCATGACCATGGCCGGCCGCTTCCCCGCCTTCGGCGGCATGTTCCCGGAATGGCTGTTCTCCGCCTTCAACCCGAACGACAAGACCAACCTTGCCCCCTATCGTTTCATCCACTTCGTGGTGATCGTGATCCTGGTGATCCGCTTCGTGCCCAAGGAATGGCCGGGGCTGGAATGGAAGGTGTTCGATCCCCTGATCGTCTGCGGCCAGCAGTCGCTCGCCGTGTTCTGCGTCGGCGTGTTCCTGTCCTTCGTCGGCCATTTCGAGTTGTCGATGAGCTCGGGCTCGCTGCTCGCGCAGATCTTCGTCAGCGTCGCCGGCATCGCGATCATGACGACGGTGGCCTATTACATCTCGTGGTCGAAGAAGCAGGACAAGCCGCTGAAGCCGCCGCCGGCCACGCCGGCGGCAACCGCGGCGAAGGCGGCCTGAGCCGGGGACACCTCCCCTCGGAGCGCACCGTTCGCGGCGTGCGCCGTTCGGTCGGCTCGACGGCCGTGGGCCAAGATCGATTGACCTGGGTCAACCGGGGGTGGCGCCGACCGGCCTAATGTCGTCGCGACACGCGCCGCCGCACCGATGTCGGCGGCCTCCCCTCAGACAAGGCCAAAAGCACATGCCCTCTCATTTTCACGCCGTGGTGTGGATCGACCATTCGCAGGCCCGGATCTTCCATCTCGGCCTGAGCGGCTCCGACGAAATCACGTTGCACCCGCAACTGGCGACGCGCCATCTTCATCACAAGGCCAACGCCATCGGCAGCGGCCACGCCGCCCCCGACAAGACGTTCTACGCTGAAGTGAGCAAAGCCCTCGCCGATGCCGGCGAGATCCTCATCATCGGCCCGGCGAGTGCAAAGACCGAGCTTGCCAACCACATTCGCGCGAACGCGCCCGATATCGCCAAGCGGATTGCTGCGGTGGAAGCGGCCGATCATCCCTCGGACGCCGAAATCATCGCCTACGCGAAGCGACATTTCAAACTGCCGCTGCCGCGCGTGCAGGCGCCGGGATAGGCCGGGCGATCGGCGTTCTGGCTGGGCCGGACGGCCTCAGCGACAACCCAGAGCGCGATGACGGCTCATTGCGGGCTCATCGCGCTTCAGGCCGCTTCCTCGCCGTCGAACTCGGTGAATTTCTTGTAGATCCAATCGCGGCCGTCATGACGGCGCCAGACCTTGCCGACCACGAGCTGCCCGTTGATCGAGCGGCGCGGCACGATCACCGTCCAGAGGTGCCAAATCTCGCTCCAGCTCGATTGCGGACCGGCGGTTTTGAAGTTGCGATCGAAAGACATGACGCAAAACTCGACTGATACGCGCGCTACGACGAACCGTGACCTCGTGTGAGCACGAATTGCAGGCGGCCCAGCAGGCCAGGAGCGATCTGATAACGATCGCCCAAGCGGCCGCAACTACCGCTCATCCTTAACCTAACCGGTCAACCTTACTTCTCGTGGCTTCCGACCGTAATCGGTTGAAAGAGAGCGTCGATTTTTTTAGAGTGTTCGTGATTTGAGAAGGCCACGTTGTGCGTGTGGCAATTCGATTGAGCTGACGACAGATTTTGCAATTGAATTTCGAGACGATTCGTAGGGACAACCAAAATGAATTTGCAATGTGCACGCCTGCGCCTGGCGGTGCGAATGACGCTGGTCGCAAAGACGCCGGCGCATGAGCCGCCGCAAGCCGCTAACGACAACCAGATGGTCTGGCCGTTCGTGCCGTTTCCGCCGGGCTGGCACGCTTCGGGCTGATCGGCCGGATCTGCCAAAATGACGTCCGGAACGCGCAACGCCGCACAAGCGGAATATCATCGCTTGGCGGCGTCCGTTTAGACATTGGGCGCTGAAATCCCCAACACAGATATGTCTACGGCGACAGCCAAAGGTTCGATGAAGCCTGGGAATTCTGTCCCAGTCAGGGGGCCCAAATCCTTGAAACTTCGCGGGGGTGAGGCGAGACGAGGTCCAGAACCGCCTCTCGGGACTGGTCGGGGCAGCTGGATTCGAACCAACGACCTGCAGTACCCAAAACTGCCGCGCTACCAGGCTGCGCTATACCCCGAATGTCCGGCGAGCCCCGTCGATACACGCTTCCAAAGGCGCCAGCAAGCTTACAAACTGGCGCTGGCAAGGCTGCCAATGCCCTCCCCGGCCCGCCCCTATTTGCTGCCGAACAGCGGGTGGCCGACGCGGTCGCCGGGGCGGATGCCGTATTTCTGCGCCGTTCCCGCCACCACCTCCAGCACGGCCCGGGCCGGCCCCTTGGACGAGATGATCTTGGTCGACAGCGGCTCGGTGTTCTCGGCGATGCGCAGGATGCGGCCGTTGGCGCCGATGAAGATCATGTCGAGCGAGACATAGGTGTTCTTCATCCACATCGAGATCTCCTGCTCGGGATTGAAGTCGAACAGCATGCCTTTGCCGTCCGCCAATTCCTTGCGGTACATCAGGCCGGTCTGCTTCTCCTCCTCGGTGGTCGCCATCTCCACCGAGAACACCTGCACGCCGTTCTTGGTGACGATCTCCAGGGGCTGGAAGCTGGCGGCGCCGGCGGGCGCGCCGGCGACAACACAGCCGGCGATGACGAGGATGGCGGCAAGCCAGCCCTTCAGAGCGGACCAGGCGGCCTTTCGATCAGGATTCATGGGGGACACTCGAGGCGTGGGACTGGAGGGAGTCCTTACGCAACGGTCGCCGGAAAAGCCAGAGGCGCGCCGGTCTGCCGGCGCGCCCCTATCGCTCACGATTGCGGGACTAAACGATCGCGGGTTCGGCGCCTTCAGTGCGACTGCAAGCCCGGCGATCCGGTCTCGGGATGGATCTCGGCCGCCATCATGCCCTTGGAGCCGGGCCCGAAGCGGACCAGGACGTACTGGCCGGGCCGGAGCTCGGTCATGCCGAAGCGGCGCAGCGTTTCCATGTGCACGAAGATGTCGGGCGTGCCCTCGCCGCAGGTCAGGAAGCCGAAGCCACGCAGCCGGTTGAACCATTTGACCTGGGCCCGTTCCAGCCCGCTGGTCGGGGTGACCGTGACATGGGTGCGCGGCGGCAGCATCTGCGCCGGATGGATCGCGGTCGACTCGTCCATCGAGACCACGCGGAACGCCTGGTAACCCTTGGCGCGCTGAATGCACTCGACGACGATGCGGGCGCCTTCATAGGCAGTCTGGAAGCCGTCGCGCCTAAGCACGGTAACGTGCAGGAGCACGTCCGGCCAGCCGTTGTCGGGAACGATGAAGCCGTAGCCTTTGGAAGCATCGAACCATTTGATGACGCCGTGGACCTCGACGAGATTGGCGCTGGCCTCACCGAGCCCGCTGAAAGGACTGAGCGCGCTGTCGCGCCCGGCGCCGCCGTGTTCGCCCGGCGTGATCCGCCCGGACGATACTCCCTGCCCGGGAACCCCGAGCTTCTTGGACTCAAATCCGTCCGACGACCCCATAACCCCGGACCCCACACTGCCATGCAACCCGCCACATCGGCGGCGCTCGAATCACGCGTCTTAAGAGAATGTTCTCAATTGGACGCGACGCGAATCTTTCGACTCAAAAGATAACACTCCCGGTTGCGAGGCATAGACAAAAAAGAGATTCGCCGGAACCTATGAACAGCTTGCACAGCCGCGAATCAAATTGATGCCTCAATTGCCGACAAAGGGCCCGAGCGCTTCGCCGATGTCGTGGTGGAGGACGAGGTCGGCGATGTCGTCCTGCTCGGTCGGCTCGCGATTGATGATCACCAGACGTGCACCGGCGTTCTTCGCCATCAGCGGAAAGCCCGCCGCCGGCCACACCACGAGCGAGGAACCGATCGCGAGAAAGAGGTCGCAGGCTCGCGCCAACGCGCCTGCGCGCCGCATTTCTTCGTCCGGCATCATCTGACCGAAGGAGATCGTGGCGGTTTTCACCGGCTCGTCGCAGGCGGTGCAATTGGGCGCGAGGCCGCCGTCGTCGTCGAAGCGACGCTTCACCCAGTCGAGCGGATAGGCCTGCCCACATCCGATGCAGCGCGCATAAGTGGTATTGCCGTGGAGTTCAATCACGTGCTCGGCGGCGAAGCCGGAAGCCTGGTGCAGATTGTCGATATTCTGGGTGATGACGGCGGGAACCTTGCCGGCGCGGTAGAGCGAAGCCAGCGCGCGATGGCCGCGGCCGGGCTTCGCCGCTGCAAAGATCTCTTCCATCGCAAAGCGGCGGCGCCAGGATTCATCGCGCGCTTCCTGGCTGGCGACGAATTCACCGAACTCGATCGGACGGTGGCGGGTCCAGATTCCACCCGGCGAGCGGAAGTCGGGAATGCCGCACTCTGTCGAGATGCCGGCGCCGGTGAACGGCACGATGGTCCTGGCCTCGGCGATCATGTCGCCGAGCCGTTCGACGCCGCTCTGAAGATCCGTTGCAATCAATTGCGGTCTCCGACTCGTTTCGCCTGGCATCCATAGGCACAAGCGGCAAGATTGTTGACGCTCTTATCAAGCGCTAATGCGCTGCGCTCGGCAATTTTTTCCGACCTTCGCATATCACAATCCTGCAATGCCTCCTCCCCATTGACGCCCCATTCAGAAGCATCAATGGATGTGCGAATGCGACTCAAGGTGATGCGGCGGCTGTGCTTGAGTTCAGTAGTAAACCAGAGGGGATGGCCATGACCGAAGACGAAGAACGCAAAGCCCGTGAGCGCGATGAGATCGCCGCCCGTGTCGCCGCCTTCCGTGCCACGCAGGAAAAATTCAAGCGCGAGCGCGAAGAGTATTTCGTGTCGACGCTGGAGAACGCCCGCAAGGTCGAACGGCCCTCGCTTTGGCCGTAAGACATCTCTGATCGACGCGCATGAAAAAAGCCCGGAGCATCGCTCCGGGCTTTTCGCTTGTCAGGCGTTACCAATGGCGCCAGTGTTACCAATGGCGCCAGTGGTGATGGTGCCGGTAGTACGGTCCGCCGCCGTAATAAGCGTAGGGGCCAGACCCGTAATAGTAGCCGGGCTGCTCGTAATAGCCGTAGCGCGGACCGTAATAGCCGTACGGATGCGATGCTGCGACCGCGCCCGCGGTGATCGCGCCGGCGGCGAGACCGAATGCGAGGCCCGGGCCGATGCCGCGACCGCGCGCCTCGGCGGGCGCCGGGGCTGCAACCGCGGTCACGCCGACGGCTGCGACGGTGGCCAGAACTGCCAGTGTCTTCTTCATGCTCTCCTCCTTCGCGTCATGCGGAGATAACGACGGGCGCCTGCGATGGTTGCGCGCAGGGTGCGGAACCGGCCGCTGCAAAAAAAGCCGTTGGTGCCGGAACGAAATCGCCGGGCGCGCATTGTCACCTCAAGTGCGGGAGCCTCCGCCATCCGGGTTGAGGCAACGGCACGAAGCCCCGTCCGCATCTCCGCGATGCTGGCGGGGTTTTCAGTTTCGAGGGAGCAGATGGCAGCACACGACGATGTCTGCCAGCGGGGCAAATGATCGAGGAGGACGTGTTGCCCTTATCTGCTTTGCTCGCCCGTATCCGCAAGCTGGTTCCCAGATCCGACGATCAGCATTACGACGAGATCGTTCGCAGCTTCGGAATCGGCACCCTGCACCCGCCTCCAACGCCGATGACAGACCGCGAGCTGGCACGGGCCATCGCCGAGTTCCTGAAAGAGCAGCCGTCGAGCCAATCCGTTGCGACCCTCGGGCGCCGGCTGGATCCCTCGTCCCCGGTTTGAGTTCTTCCCGGAGAGCAGGGAACCAGGATTGCGCGCGGACGTTGAGTTTCTTCACCAAGACCGGAAGAGGCCGACATGCCCGCGTGGCTCGAAGTCCTGCTCAACCTGTCCGGCTATGCCGGCTTCGTGGCGCTTGCCTCGCGCGGCACCGCGGGCTCGCAGGTGCCGGCCGACGATCGCATTTGCGGCGATGAGCGCTAGTTGACGTGCGCCGCTTCAGTTGGCGTGAGCCGCCTGGCCCGCCGTGCGCACCAGCCGGTCGGCCTTGACCGCAACGCGTGTGTCCTCGACCTGCGGCCGCAGCGAAAAGCTGATCACCACGAACGCGAGACAGAATAGCGTGCCGACCACGGCGACGCGCCGATAGGTGTGCCGGTCGCCTTGGTAGAAGGAGGGCTCTGAAAAAGGTGTCATGACAAAATGGCTTCTTGGCAAAGTCGTTCTTGCTTGTCGTTGCCAGACACCTATCCCAAGCAGCGGCAAGCGCAACGCGATTGGGCTTTTAACCTAACCGAATAGGGTTATCGGCTTCCGCGCAAACATTCGTTAGGAGTTTGCCGCGCGCCTTTCGATCACGGCGAGCCGCTTTCCATATCGCGAAGCAGAGTTGCGCAGCTTGCCGACCGGCTATGTTCCAGCTTCGACGCCATTTCGTTCTCGAAGAACGAATCGGAATCGAAGAAACCGGCAGAGAGCAGGACTTAACAAAACGTGCAGGGAATGCGCACCATGGTCCGATCACGTCGAATCGGGCGCCCCCTCATCGCGAGACGCAGCATCAGCAGATGTCGATCCCGGCGGCTGCACTTGCGGCACCGACGGCTTGGCTTTGCGCAAACGCGGGTGCCGATCGTACCAGAACACTTTGGCGATCTCGGCGAGAAACCAGCACTCATCCATGTCGCTCTCCTCGCCCACTCCTTAGCGAAGCGGCGTGGATGGGACTGTGCGAAGCCTCACGCTGTCTCGTTCTGACACGCGCGGCGGCATCGCCGCCGGCAAGCGCAACATGTTCTGCATCCGACTCCATTTCGTTCTCGAAGAACGAATCGGAGTCGGAAAAATCGGCGCGGAGCGATTCCTAACGATCGATGAAAGCGCGCGACGCGACGTCTTCAACGCTTCGCGGCACCATCTTCGGCGACAGGAATTTCGAGACGACCGCGAACACGATGACGATCTCGCGGCAAGGTTCACATCGAAAACTCTTGGCGGAGATCGCCGTCATCGGATTGGCGCATCGCGGGCATGTCATGCAGGCGAACGCCGATGGTACATGTTCGGTCCAAGACGTCGGCGGCGAACGCTGGCGGGTGATCCGGGAAGCCCGCCCAAGCAGGCTTCAGCTGTCAGCCCCACCCGCTGCAAGAGCCGTCCAGTCAAGCCGCCCGCTTCGCTTTGCCCTTCGGCGAGAAGCATTCCAGGATCTGGATGCGGAGCTCTTCTGCGGCGGGGCCCTCGAGCTTCCTGAGCTCGTTCCAGAGCCTGATCACTTCACGCTGCTTTTCGACGGTCATGAGTCACCTCCAAGCGATTGACCTTAAGGCGCCTCACTAGAACAAAATGAGAACAAAAAGTCCAGCCCTCGCCGGCGATTTCCCTGGCATGTCGCGTTGAACCTTTTCGGCGGCGCGCGAACCTATGGGAGCTGGGGATTTCAGCGCCCAGTGATATCGCAGCGCCGCGGTGGACGAACATATTCCGTCGCCGCGGCGCTGTTGCTTTTTGGATTTTCAACTTTAAGTTAGGCGTACGGCTGGCGGCCAGGCGCTGAAATCCCAACGCCGTCAGCCAGAAGAGCCCCGTGCGAAAGCGCGGGGTTTTTCTTGTGCGGCCGTCGCTGGCTGCCAGATGCGCGGGGCGTGGCCTTCGGGAACGAATTTTTCCGCTTTCGCATTGACCGGCCGCATGAAAGCGGTGCCGTCCGTTGCGCGATCCCGCGTCAGCTCCGGACGCCCTGCACCGCGCTGTTCACGCGCGAGGCGCCGATGGTCTGCGAGTTCTGTGAGAGCGAGATCCCGATCGGACTTTCGGTCTGCCCGGCTTGCGGGAAACCGCAGAGCGCGCCCGGACAGGCCGATCGGCGCTCTCTGTGGTTTGTCCTGATCGTCGTGGTGATGTTCGGCATCGCCGTCGCCGAGCACCACCTTGTCTTCAGCCGCTGATCGTTGCGCCGCCTTGCGAAAACGCCGGCGGCAACGCGTTGCGCCTTAGACGGCGTCCTTGGCCACCTTCAGCGGCGAGGCCTTGACCGATTTGCTCGCGGGCTTCGCCGCAAACTGCATCGGCTCCTTGGTGAAGGGATTGACGCCCATGCGGGCTTCGGTCGCCGGCTTGTTCACGACCGACATCTTCACGAAGCCGGGAATGACGAACTCGCCGGACTCGTTGAGCTCCTTGTAGCCGACGGTGGCCATGTACTCGATCACCGACTTCACGTCGTTCTTCGAAAGCTGCGTGCCCTCGGCAATTGCATCAATCAATTGGGTCTTCGTCATCTTCGCCATGTCTGAATTCCTTTTGTGCGCGCGAGCAACTTTCGCTGTGGACGCGGCCTGAAGCGCGGGGACGCGCTGCTGATTTCATGCCAGAGGTCATGAAGTGACGGGGCTTAGAACCCATCGAGGCCGAAAACGCAAGCAGGGGTTCTGCGGGGTTCCCCGCTTCCTGTGCAAGATGCCGCAGGACATACCGTTGGCCTTTTTGAACCATTCGGCGGCTGGCGCGTCTTATCATTGAAGTCCCCAAGCTTCACCCCACCAGAAGGCCCCGCTTCCCCCAGGCGGGGTTTTCGCTTTTCGGGACATGGCAGAACGCCCGGGTTGATATAATGGTCTGACGGTTTCCCGTGGGGTGCTCATGAAGGTCGCTATCGTCGTCGCAGGTTTGATCGTTGTTGTCGTGGCGGCCCTCGTCGCGATCCAGCCGAGCTTCCTGAAGCCCGCGTCCCTCGCCCTCGTGAAGAAGTCCGACATCTTCGGCTTCTCGCCCGGAATGACGTTCGAGGAGGCCAGCAAGCTCGTCAGTCAGCGCCACTATCTCTGCCGCCAGAGCCGCGGCTCGCACACGCTGGAATGCGACATCAACGGCGCCAAGGTGACGATCGACAGCGACGAGGCCGACGCCAGACACCCGATCTGGCGCGTCAATGCGACGTTGAACAATCCGGGGGCGGAGGAAGCTGCCGTCAAATCGATCTCCGACCAGTTCAACGCGCAAGCCCTCAAGGACCGGGAGGGATGGACCTGGATCGTCGGACGCGGGCTCAAGCTGAGCTATGACGGCCTCGCCTTGAACCTCGTGGACGAGGCCGCGGCGGCCCGGCTCCGCAAGGAGGACGCAAAGCGCTAGAGCGTGACGTCACCTCAGCGTGAAACTTGTGGGTCGGCTTGCGTTGTTGACACTTCAGTAACCCAACGCCGCCAAGCTCCGATCAGTATCGTTGCGTTGGAGTATCCCCAAAGTGCTGGATTTTAACGAGCTGCGTGAACTCGCGGCTGATGTTCGTGTCTTCGTCGACGTCGCCGAGGACAAGGCCGAAGCGCTCAGAGCCGTCATCGCGGCCTATGACGTGGTTCTGGGGATCTTCCCCACTGACGAGGGCATGGGCCTTCACGTCATCAAGGGCGGCGAGATCCTGGACAAGATTGCAAAATCACGCAGCCACGCGATCTACAGCCACACGGCCATCGCGGTCCCCGACCTGCAGCACGCCCAGGCGCTGAAGCTGCTGACGGCACCGGTCGAGCAACGGATTGCGGCCTAAAGCGCGCTGCGCCCTGTTCCGGATCCTGCTTGGGCGGCGTCGGCCTCGGCTGTCGTCCGCTGGGACTGCCGAGGTCCTATCCGCGGAGCCGATTCAAGACCTGGAGCGGGATCCATGATCCCAGCACCAAGAGAAGCGCGATAGCCGCGACCACGACATATTTCAGGGGATGTTGCCAGGAGGCGAGCGAACCTTCGAGGTGAAAGTGAGGGAGCGCGGCCTCCATGGCCATTCCGATCAGGGCCACCGCCGTCAGGCCGCCAACAGCTGATGCGAAGAGGTTGACGATCCACCCCATGACGCCACGCCCGTTCGACCAGGCCTCGTAAATCGCGACCGCCAGCATCACGACGACGAAGACCAGCATGAAGCTCATCGAGCCGCCGACGCTCGACGTCGAGCCGAAGACCTCCAGCAGCAGCATCGCCGCGATCGCAAGCAATGTGATCGTCTTCACGACACCCCCTCGTCAGCGCTCCAGCAAGAACACCGCAGAGCCGATCACGATACAGCCGAGGCCGAAGGCAGCCGTCGCGATTTCGACGGCGTTTTCCCGGCCGAACAGCCTGACGACGGCGCTGCATGCGACTGACAGATGATCCACGACCGCGTTGGGCAAGACTTGAAACATAAGAATAGGTCGCGCCATCGGAGTTGCGGTTCGGCGACAGTGGATTAAATCTAGCCGCTGTCGCCCTCCCATCACGATTTCCTCGGCGTGATCGCGCCGAGGCAGCCGCCAACCGCCAGGAGAGCGAAGAGAGGTGCGCTGAGATATCCGCCGCGCAGAGCCTGTAGGCCGGCAAGACCAAGCAAGGCGATGGTGGCGTATCGCATGACACACTCCTTGTCGGAGCGTGCCGATATCGGCGCGCCTGCGCTGTGACCGGCATCACGATCGTCTCAAAACAACGCGCTGAAACTGCAACAGTCGACGCCACAGCTCCCTACGGAATATCCCCGGTCTTCCGGCTGCTCCCAATCGAGACCGGCTTGTTCAGGAAATACTCGCGGTTGCCGGTTGCGGCTTCCGCATACTGGTCGATGGCCACGATGATGGCCTGGACGTGGGCATAGCACCACCCTTCCCGCGTCGCCCTGCGGCGAACGTCCTCGAGCGCGGTCAGGAAAGGCGACAGCTCTCTCTCGTCGTCGAACCATCGCCTGCTCACCATGTCCTCCCGCCCAGCACCCTGCCCCTGCTCTGGCGCGGCTGCGCAACCTTCAGCGCGTCCCGCTCGACGCAAAGACCTTCGACCTTCGCCTCCATCCGCGACAGCAGCGCCTCAGCCGAGGCCGTGCCGATGCCCGCACGTTGCAGCTGGAGGATCTCCTTCCTCTGCCTGCCGATCTGGATGCGCATCCGTTCGATTTCCTGCCTGACAGTGTCCAGGTCCGGCATTGTTCCGCCTCGCGATTTGAATAGGAAGCCATGAGAACAAAAACGGAACGACGAGTCGAGTCCGACGTTATACGGAGACGGAAAAGGAGATCTGCGATGGCCGACAATACTCAAAAGGACCCGAAAAACTGGGTTTCCGGGGACGATCCGATGACGGGAGCCCAGGAATCCTACCTCAAGACCCTCGCCGAGCAGGCCCACGAGAGCCCGCCCGAAGACGAGCTGACCAAGGCCGAGGCCTCCGAGCTGATCGACAAGATGCGGCAAAAGGCCGGGCTGGAGGACTGACCCGTACGATTGCGGCACCCGGCCGCCGTGTGTATGCAAACGAAATTGGGAATCGAAAATGCCTTATTTCGTTTGCGCCCGCGACGGAGCGGGCCAGATCATTTTGAAACGAGACACCAAGGAAGCGGCCGAGAAGAAGGCCGCCGAGCTCCGCGACATGGGCTATTTCGAAGTCGAGATCATCGCGAAGGGTGAAGAGAAGGCGGCGTGAAGCTCGTCTGATCCGCCTTCGCGCTGCTCACATCGAGCCGGCGCATCATGCTTCCCTCAACACTTTATAAGCGCTGAGAATGACGAAAGCGCCCAGACCATAGGTAAGTGCGTTCACAACCCAAGAAATGGCGATGCCGAGGAAGCTGGATCCTGCGACCGCGCCCCAGAAAAAATACGCCGCGGTGATGCCCGGCCACTCCAGCCAAAGAAACGCGAAGTCGGTCAGCGGCTCCAGGACAAGGAGCACCCCCGAGATCAGCGCCCCGATGGCCAAAGCCAGGGCGAGGGATATCTTCACGGAGAGCATCAAAGACCCAGCAGGCCGGAGATAGCAGGAATGAGGAAAAAGGCGGCGGTCCCGAGCAGAAGGCCGACGACAAGGCGTGCAGTGCGGCTGTGAATCTTCGTATCGAGCCACGCACAGATGGCCACCGCAGCCTGCCTCAGCCAGCTCCCCACGAGGGCCCTGACGAGATCAAACAGAAGTTCTGCGAAGAATGCGGCCATGGCGTTTGGTCGGCGCCGCCGCTGGCCGGGTTCAAGTGCCGACGGTTTGGCCTATCTGGGCGGAGATACCGCGCAAGCGGGACTGCCGTAGAACGAGCCGTGAGGTCGCTGGCCAGTTCACCGAGACTGCAGCGTCGCTCTGTAACCGACGTCTGCAAGCGACTTAGCATCCGCCATCCTGTTCGATCGACTTCATCGGCAAGGGCGAAGGGCGAGAGCGATCGAAGGCCTGCGCCGCTGGACTGCACTTCCCGAATAACACAAGATAGTTTCAGTGCAGCAGATAGGCCGGCGCCAGCGTGAGTTAAATGCGCCGCAATAAAATTCAGAAACCGGCAGGGAGGAACGATGCAGCGAAAAAGAAGCGTGGCCCTTGATGATGCGATGGCTTGCCTGCCTTTAGTAGCTGCCATCTTGGTCATAGCGATCTCGCCGGCACGCGGCGACGATTCTGCCAACATACTGCCTGCACTCAAATGCACTGACCTGAGCGGCTGGAAGATGCCGGGATCGACGGCAACAGTCACCAAGGCCGAGGTGGTGCCGGAGGCGCCGCCGGGGACCGTGCAACCGTCGCCGCCGGCGCCGGCCACAATATCGGTGGCGCTGCCGCCGAACTGCCGCGCCGATGGCGTGATCGATCAGCGCGTCGGCGTCGAGGGCAAGTCCTACGCGATCGGCTTTGCCGTTGCCCTGCCCGATCGCTGGAATGGTCGGTTTTTGTTTCAGGGCGGCGGCGGTTTGAACGGCTCGATCCGGCCGCCGCTGGGTTACCAGGCGGCCGGCGAGGTTCCGGCGTTGGCGCGCGGCTTTGCCGTGGTCTCGACCGATAGCGGTCATCAAGGCGCGGTGTTCGATGCCTCGTTCCTGAAGGACCAGGAAGCCGCGCTCAACTTCGCCAATGCATCCGTCGGCAAGGTGACGATGGCCGCCAAGGCGATCGTCGCGCATTACTATGGCCAGCCCGCAAAGCGTTCCTATTTCACGGGGTGCTCGACCGGGGGCCGCGAAGGCATGCTGGCGTCGGCCCGCTATCCCGAACAATTCGACGGCATCGTCGCCGGCGCGCCTGCGATGCGCACCGGCAACTCCAATATCGGTCTCGCCTGGGCCAACGCTGCCTTCAGCCAGGTCGCGCCGAAAGATCCATCCGGCAAGCCGGAGCCCGCCAAGACGTTTTCCGCGGCCGAGCGCAAGCTGGTCACGAACGCGATCCTCGATGCCTGCGACGCCAAGGACGGCGTCGGGGATGGCCTGATCTTCGACGGCAAGGCCTGTCAATTCGATCCCGCGGTCCTCACCTGCAACGGCGACAAGACGGATAACAAGACGGATTCCTGCTTGGCGCCGCCGCAGGTCGATGCCCTGAAGAAGGCTTTTGCCGGCCCGAAGAATTCACGCGGCACGCAGGTCTACCCGCCATTCCCGTGGGACAGCGGCGTGGCCGCCGAAGGCGTTGCCATTCCCGGCATCCTGACAACAGGCGCGCGCAGTCCGGTCGGACCGCCAGTTTGGGACAGCATCGACGTCGATCAACTCGAAGACCGCGTCAACGCGAGCGGGATGGATCGCCTCACCAACACCGCCTACTGGACCAACCTTTCGAGCTACTTCAGCCATGGCGGCAAGCTGCTGTTTTACCACGGCGTGAGCGACCCCTGGTTCTCGGCGCTCGACACCGTGAATTACTACGAGCGAATGGCGATGGATTCCGGCGGCATGGAATTGGTGCGGGAGAAATCGAGCCGGGCCTTCCTGGTGCCCGGCATGGGTCACTGCTCGAGCGGCACAACGCTCGATCGTTTCGATCTCCTCAGCGCGGTCGTGAACTGGGTGGAAGACGGCAAGGCGCCCGATGCGGTGGTCGCGACGGGACCAGCCTTTCCCGGCCGCAGCCGACCGCTTTGCGCCTATCCGCAACATGCGCAGTACAAGGGC
The DNA here is from genome assembly GCF_001590795.1 of Bradyrhizobium sp. AT1. Taxonomy (GTDB): domain Bacteria; phylum Pseudomonadota; class Alphaproteobacteria; order Rhizobiales; family Xanthobacteraceae; genus Bradyrhizobium. The sequence continues at coordinate 600,349 of NZ_JXDL01000001.1, read as the reverse complement.
CAAGGCGATCCGGAGAGCGCGGCGAGTTTTGAGTGCAAGTAGGGACTATCTGCAGCGCAGTTGAGTGCAGTAGCACCGCAATTGCGGTCATCGCGGTATCTCGATCGGGCAAACGCAAGCCGCTACGAGGCTCCGCACGCTCAGCGCGTCGGCGCCGCGGGCCCCGGCAACCCTTGCGCTCGTCATTCAATTGAATTACATTGCTATATCGCATCCGAAGAGGCGAACATGGCCGCAAATGCCCTTGTCCAAACCCGCATCGACGCCGAAGTCCGTGATCGCGCCTCCGCCGTCCTTGAGGAGATGGGGCTAACGGTATCGGACGCGGTTCGCATCCTGCTGACCCGGACCGCCAATGAGGGCGCGCTACCGCTCGAACTCGTCACGAACAGCAAGGCTCATGACGACTGGTTCCGCGCAAAGGTTATGGCGGCGCTGAACGATACCCGACCCGATGTTTCCGACGAACAGGCTGAAGCGCATTTCGCAAAGCGGCGCGCGGCGGCTCGGCGCAGGGCGGACGAACCAAAGTCGTGAAGCTCGTCTGGTCCGCCTTCGCGCTGTCGGACCGCGACGGCATCTTCACCCACATCGTGGCTGAAAATCCTCGGGCAGCCATAGCGCTCGACGAGCGGATCGCTGCCGCTGCGCATCGACTTGTCGAGTTTCCCGAGAGTGGGCGGCCTGGACGTGTGGCCGGCACACGCGAGCTCGTCATTGTCGGTACGCCTTATGTCGCGGCCTATGCCGTAACGGAAAGCTCGATCCGGATATTGCGCATCCTCCACGGCGCCCAGAAGTGGCCCGATGAGCTTCCCGGAGATGAATAATTGTTGCGCTCCAAACCATGATGGGTTTCTCAAGTCCTCTACCCATCTACGAGCTTTCAACAAGCGATCACGCAATCAACGCAAAACGGCAGCTTGAATGAAAACCGCACTTGTCTTCGGCGCAACCGGCTTCATCGGCTCGCATCTGCTGCGCGACCTGTTGGACAGTTCCGACTATTCGCGGGTTGTCGCGGTGGCCCGCAAGCCGCTGGCGGTGAGCCATCCGAAGCTCACGGCGCTGATCGGCGATCTCGCTTCCCTGCCCGCACTCAAGCCGCAATTGGTTGCGGACGAAATCTTCATCGCTCTGGGGACAACGCGCAAGCACACGCCCGACGAGGCTGAGTATTACAAGATCGATCACGATTATCCGGTGTTGGCGGCCCAGATCGCCAGGGCGAACGGCGCGCGGTCGGTGTTTCTGGTCACGGCCGTCGGCGCCAACGCGGCTTCCAGCGTGTTCTATCTCAGGACCAAGGGCGAGGTGGAGCGGGACATTCTCTCGCTCGATTTCGAGCACACGCATATTTTCCGCCCGTCGATGATCCTCGGCGCGCGCGACGAGGACCGCCCGCGTGAACGCCTCATCATCGCAATATGGGGCGCGCTCAATCCGCTGCTCGTTGGCCCGGCCGACCGGTATCGCGGGCTCACCGGAAACGACATCGCGCACGCCATCGCCAAAGCCGCGCGGCATCAAACCGAGAAGGTGCGGACCTATCATTGGAAAGAGATGGCGGCACTACTCGGAACTTGATGCAGCTAGTAGGATGGTAGAGCGAAGCGAAACCCATCGAGGGCCTCCGTTGCGTGACGAAACATGATGGGTTTCGCGAGTGCTCTACCCATCCTACGAGCTGTCACCGTAACTCGTACAGTGCTGGACCGTCACAGCAATCCTTGATCTGCCGCAAGGCGGCTTCCGATACACGGATAAAATGGCCTCCCAAGGCGGCGATTCTCGTCCGCACCGGCATGGGGGCCGGTTCGATGGCGAAGGCAATCTACTCCAGCGATCTCAAGGAAATCTCGGAGCATCTCGTCGACGGCGACGAGAGCGCACTCGATCTCGGGTTCGAGGCGCTTCCCAAGCAGGAACCGACGATCGAGGAGTCCAAGCAGCAAGGCAGCCCGCTCCCGCAGATCACTCTGGAGCGGATGGAGACCCACACGGTTCAGGAGATGGCCGCGAAGGACCGCCTCGCCTGGTATCAGCGAAAGCTCGGTGGCTACATTGCCCAGATCAACGCAAGCGCCAGGTCTCAAATGATTCCGCCGGACCTGTTGGCCGTCGTCGTCCTCAACGAGCTCGCGCAGATCAACTGGATCGACGAGTTGCAGGAAGCCTGGAAGATCAACGGCTCGATCGGCATCGCCCAAATCCAGGTCGACACGGCATTGGCGCACGGGTTGACCAGCGAGCCCGGCGACGACGAGCTGGTGAACCGGCAGGCGGCGGAACGACATGCGCTGGATCTGGAAATGGCAAAATATCCGGATCCGCCACCGCGAAAGACGCTTGCGGAATACAAGGCACTCGCAAGCTGGAATCTGTGCTTCGAAAGACTTCGGACACCCCAGTACGCGATCGAAGCCGCCGCGCGGGAGATCAGACGCCTGCTGAAGGAGATGGCCGACCACAAGGACAGTCCCTGGCAAAAACGCCTGGATTTCAGCCTGCCTTCGATCGACGATCTCACGTCGACGGACGACGCATATTTCTACGTGAAGGGAACGTCATTATCGGACAAGGCCCGCAACCTCGCGCAGCTCGTCGCCGCCGCGTACAATTCGCCTGGTATCGTGGCTGCCGTCGACGAGAACAGCATTACACCTGGCGCGGAAGGATTTCGCTACCCGGGAGCCGTCATTCACGGGAACAATGCCTGGGAATTGATGAAAGAGATATTCGCCTTGACGCGCCGATCCCGGAATGAGCTTCTGTTGGATTCGAGTTGGGCCGGGAGGGTCGTGGCGATCGGCGACATCTTCCGCTACAGCAAGGACAACGTTACCGCACCGGAATACTCGAGCGCGCTGGAGCGGCGTGCGGTCATCAAGCGACATGGCAAGATTCGCATCGTCGCGACCGCGCGCAATATCCGCGTCGCAACGCTCAAGCACAATTTCCTCGCCGATTTCTACGAGCGAAGCGAAGATGAGATTTCGGACGATATGGTTCCAAAAGTCGGCCCCATCACGATCCGGGTCTACTCCGAGATGATATGCCGGCTGCAGGAGGGATTCACGAACGCGACCAGCAACGTCTACGATGACTTCATAGAGCCGCTCGCACATCAGTACACGGTAGATTGGAGCGACTATGAAAAGCTGCCGCCGCACCTGCTGCTCGTAGAAGGCGGCTACGCCGTCAACCTGTCTATCGATACCGAGCAACTATCGAACACAGTCGTGGCGCTGAAGGCATCGCGGCCGGACCTCGAGGTCGACGACGAACTGGACTTGGAGATCTGCTGGTACATATCGGCCAGGGACATGCTCGGGGAGAAAAGCGAATTCTGCATCGCCAATTGGTCCGAGCACTTTCTGATGAGTGTGGCCTAGAATGCAGTCTAGCACTGTCACCGCAATTATCGTATCTCACTTCAGAAGTGCAGTTCAGTGCATTATTTAGCTCATCTCACTCATCCGCCGACGGCGCTCGCGCGTGTGATGGCGGCACTGCTTCGAACGTGATGCAGCTCGAGCCGAACCGACACCTCTCACGCACACATTTGCCTGGGCCCCCTGCCCCTCGTCCCACTTTCCTGCTATCTCTCCCCGCGCCGGCCCAGCCGACCCAAAAACCCTCCACCCCCAGGGAGCAACAACCATGCGATACCTCCACACCATGCTGCGCGTGCGCAATCTCGATGTCGCGCTGAAATTCTATGTCGATGCTTTCGGGCTGAAGGAGGTGCGGCGGATCGAGAACGACAAGGGGCGGTTCACGCTCGTCTTCCTGTGCTCGGCCGACGATCTCGAGGGGCTGAAGAAGCAGCCGCAAACGCGCGGCGCGCCGTTGGTCGAGCTCACCTGGAATTGGGACGAGGAGAAGTACGGCGAGGATCGCTTCTTCGGCCATCTCGCCTATGAGGTCGATGACATCTACGCCACCTGCGAGAGGCTGCAGAAGGCCGGCGTCACCATCAACCGTCCCCCACGCGACGGCAACATGGCCTTCGTTCGCTCGCCGGACCTGCACTCGATCGAGCTGCTGCAGAAGGGTGAGCCGAAGCCGCCGCAGGAGCCGTGGTTGTCGATGCCCAACACCGGCCATTGGTAGGCGCGCGACTGGAACAAGCCCTCGCCGCCCGCGTTCACTCCTCGACAATCCGATTGGAGGAGGAAACCATGGGACGCGGAATTCTGTTGTGGCTGCTGGGTGTGCCGATCCCGGTGATCATTCTATTGTGGCTGTTCTTCGGCCGCTGAGCGACGGGATCAAAGACTTCCTTGCCATGAAAGCTCCGCCGCGTGCGGAGCTTTTTGCATGAGAGGCGCGCCGCAATCGCACATCGCTCCCCGCGCCGAATTCCGCTATCACCCGCGGCAAGGTGGATTTGTAGCCCGCATGGAGCGCAGCGGAATGCGGGGCGCCGGCCCCGGATTGCGCTTCGCTCCATCCGGGCTACGCCACCACCGAACAATGCGGGGAGACGCTCCATGCCTGACACCAAGCTGACGATCTGGGGCCGCGCCAATTCGGTCAACGTGCAGAAAGTGCTGTGGTGCCTCACCGAGCTCGCTTTGCCCTATGAGCGCATCGACGCCGGCATGAGTTACGGCAAGACGCGCGAGGCCGAGTATCTCGCGATGAACCCCAATGCGCGGATCCCGACGCTGGTCGAGGGTGACTTCGTGCTGTGGGAGTCCAACTCGATCATGCGCTATCTCTGCCTCGCGCATGGACGCGGCACGCCGATCTATCCCGAAGCGCCGAAGCTGCGCGCCTCGGTCGACCGCTGGCTCGACTGGACGCTGTCGACGGTGCAGCCGGTCGACCGCCCGGTGTTCTGGGGCATCGTGCGCACCGCACCCGCCGAGCGCGACATGATCCAGGTGCAGCGCGATGCCGATGCCGCCGCCGAGGTCTGGGCCATCGCCGACCGCCTGCTCTCCTCCCGCCGCTTCATGGAGGGCGATGCATTCACGCTCGCCGACATCGCGCTCGGCTCCTATGCGCGGCGCTGGCTCGGCGTCGAGGGCATCTCCCGGCCGGCGCAGCCGCATCTGACCCGCTGGCTCGCCGAGCTCGGCAAGCGGCCCGGATTTGCCCAACATGTCGCACCGCCGATGTCGTGAGTCGGTGGCGCGGCGTAAGCTGCGGTGAAAGCACGAAGAATCCGCGTTTCGGCGCAGGCGAGGAGCGTCAGCCCGGCACTTGACGGCTACTGTGCATGGGGTTGTTTTCGCGTTTTTTGCCTTTGGCCTAGCGCCAGCCGCGCTCGACCAGCAGCACGCCGACGATCAGCACCAGCGTCACCGCCGCGGTCGCAAGCCGCGCCGTCCAGCTCATGCCGCGGCCGACCCACCACAGCAACGCGCAGTACATCAGGACGGGAACGATGAGGTCGAGCCGCAGCAGATCCGCCGGCATGGCCGCTAGCGCCTCACGGTGGTGTCGATGCTGATCGAGCCGCCGATCTTCACGCAGGTCCCAGTGCCCTCGACCATGACGAAGCGCGGGCCGTACGTCGCGCAGGAGCCCGCGCGTGCCTTGCCGGGCGCTCCCTTCAGCGGAACGGTCGTGCCCGCCTGAGTCCGCTCGGCTGGCGGCAGACGCAGGGCTTCCGCGGCGGCGGCGGATGTGGTCAGCAGCGAGATCAGGATGAGGAGCGGCGTGCGCATGGCGGCGTTCTAGCCCGGACCGGCGCTGCGCGCCATCGGGGTGGCCGTGGCCGCGATCAGATGAACTTGATGCCGGCCGATTTGCCGCGGCGCCAGACCACCTGGCAGCTCCGCCCGGTGCGCGCATCGCGCGCGAAGGCGAGCCGGATCACGCCCGGCAGCTGGCTGGCGTCCTCGTCCAGCGTGATCTTGGCGCCCGAATCCGAGATGTCCTGGACCAGGCAATGCCGCGCGGCGAATCCGCCGTCGAGCGTGATCCAGGCGTGCTGCGACAGCAGCTTGCGGGCTGCGCGCTTTTTCGGCGGTGGCATAGGTGAAAGATCTCCCACTCCAGCGCTACGCAGGGAACCCTAAGAAACCGTTGAAATCGCCACGGAATGCTCTTTGGGCCGGCGCTGTCCACCGGGGTCAAAAGACCGGTCGGAACGGCTTGCCCGAAGCCGGAAAGGCCACTATACGTTCGCCCGCTGCAGCCGCCGGGCCCTGTTCGGCCGGCCAGCGGCCGTGTCGATCAAACGGTCCTGTGTTTGCTCCCTTCGTCTATCGGTTAGGACGCCACCCTTTCACGGTGGAGAGAGCGGTTCGATTCCGCTAGGGAGCGCCAGTGCGCACGCGACGGCCGCCAGGCGGGCGTTGTCCTGTGCCGGCAAGCGGCAGCTTCAAGATCGTTCTCAGTGACGTCATCGGCCACGCGCAATCCAGTTCGGTGTCCTGGCCCTGCCGGAATTTCTTTAGCCGCCCTGCCCGCTGTTGGTTCACCGCGCGCCCAATGATGGTGTTGTGAGCGGGCCTGCAGCAAAAAGGGTCGTCTTGCCGCGCTATTCGCGTTGGGAGCGAGGCGCGCATTTACCAGAAATTTACCCCTGCTCCTGAGCGCTGGTATCATTTGCTTAGAATTTGATTGCTACCGTGGAATTACGGAAACGATCCCAAACCACGATTGGCGCGCATGTCCGTCACCGAGTTCCTCAGGCAACGAGCAGTGGAAGTCAGCGTGGCCGGCAGCTACTCGCTGCCGCGTTGGTACGATTGCGAGGGCAAGCTGCGCACCTTCGCCTGCCGGACCAAGCGCGTCTCGCCGTTCCGCATGATCGTGGACGTGCCTGTCGTCGGCAAGGTCGGCGAGCGCGTGACCTCCTACTTCCAGGATTTCGGCGAATTCCAGTGCACCATCAGCGCGACGCTGAAGGCGGGCTTCCTGATGGAGCTCGACATGACGCGGGCGCGGCGCGCCTGGATGTCGGAAAAGCTGACCTGGCTGGAGAAGAAGAAGAAGGACGACAGCGTCAAGGAGCTGCGGCGCGACGCCCGTTTCGTTCCGCAGGTCTCCCACACCTTCCTGACCCTCGCCGACGGCAGTACCCATCCCTGCTTCATCATCGACGTCTCCACGGCCGGCGTTGCGATCTCCTGCGAGTACGACCCGCCGGTCGGAACCCCGCTTGCGGTCGGCGCCTGTGTGGGCCGGGTTATCCGCAAATTCGACAACGGCTTCGCGGTCAAATTCGCCGAAAAGCAGTCGCGGGATGATCTGGTCCGCCTGATCGTGCGCTCGCCCCTGGCGCAGTCGGCCTGAGCCGGACCGGCATCCTCCGCGCGGTCGCCGGCATCCTCCGGTCGTCCCGCCTCCGCGACGCTGCCCTATCGCGGCCCCATTGCGGGATCAGCTTTTGACGGTCCGTGCCGCGCGCCGGACCTGATGTGCGGACTTGCGATCGGGGGACCGGATGGCAGTCGACAATATCTCGCTTGAAACGATCAAGGTTGAAAAGATCAAGGTTGATAAGATCACCTGGGACAGGGTCGGCCGGGTCACCGAGCCCGGACGCTACATGTACACGTTCGGCTGGCTCACCATCACCGCCGGCGACCTGGAAATCTGGAGGCTCTACCCCCAGGCCGCGTTCACGCTGCTGGTGCAACCGGGCGGCCCGGACGCGTCCTCTGGCGAGGAATTCCATCTCGGCGCCTTCGACGTCGCCCCCAGCGCGCCGCCGCCGTTCACCACGCACTGAAGGCGGAAAACGCCGGCCGTTGCGGGAACGCATGGCACGGGCGTTGCTTTATCATCGCCATGATGCACATCCCCGCCGTGGACCAGGCCTTCCTGCTGTTGCTCATCGTCTTCTGCCTCGGCACGTGCCTCGTACGTGCCTTCTGGCAGCTGGAGCAGACTCGGACCCGCCGGATCGCCTCACCGCCCCGTCGGGAACCGACGAAGCGCAGCTAGCTGGCCTGCCTCGCGCGCGGCTACGTGGTGAATCGAAGAAACTTGCGCACTTCCTTGATCCAGCTTGCCAATCACGCCTCGACCTCGGTCGGGCAGTCATTGCCATGGATGACGAACGGGCGCTGTCATGCGATTGATTGTATTCTACATCTCCGCGGCTGACGGCAGATGAACCTGGGCTGTCGCGCGCGTTAAGCGAGCCGACAGCGAGCACATGACACATGGTCGCATCGGAGAATGTAGATAAGCGAACCAAGGGAACCTATTTTCGGCGCCGATGTACCTGATTGAAGCGTTGCCAACCGTCATCGGAACTGCCGCCATCGCCCCGGCGCTGCTGATGCTATGGCTTGTCATCGCCGCTGAAGAGCGCCCTGGCCCGCCGGCCCAGGTCTGGACCGCATTCCTGCTCGGCGCCGCCAGCATCTCGCTGCTGGGCCTTGCTCGTGCCCCCTTCGCCAAGATGGTCGCCGCGCCCGACAATCCCTGGGCGGCGCTCGCCATGCATTCGGTCTTCGGCGTCGCGTTGCCCGAGGAAGCCGTCAAGGTGATCGCCATCGTGGTGGTCTCCTCGACCAAACGGCGGACTTTTGCAAATCCCATGGACACCGTGGTGTACGGCGCCGCGGTCGGCCTCGGCTTCGCCGCTTACGAGAACCTCGCTTATCTGGTTCAGCACGCCGAGATGTGGCGTTCGCTGGCCGCGTTGCGCAGCGTGCTGACGGTGCCGTTCCACGGCGCGCTCGGCATCATCGCGGGCGCTTACCTGACCATCGCGCGCGCCGGTACAGCGCTGGGCGCAAACCGCCACCATCGCGACTGGGCCCGCCTCTCCAGCCGCCTCTTGATCTTCGCGGGCCCCCTCGCGCTGCATTCCGCCTTCGATTTTCCCCTGCTCACCCTCCAGCGCATGCCGGACCTCGACCCGACATTGCGGATGTGGCTGGGGGCGGCGAGCCTCTTGATCGGCTTCAGCTCGATCGCCTTCGCGATCCGCCTGGTCCGGCGCGTCGCCCGCCACCACGCTCCCCGGACCGATGTTGCACGGGAGCGGCTGAGTCAGCTTCGCCGAATGTGGGCGCTGCTGCTGGCCGGCGGCGGCGTTGGCTTTCTCGGGCTCGCCTTCGTGCTGACCTCGATCCATCACTGGCTCATCAACCCCGAGCGCAATCTGACGCTGGCCCTGATCCCGATCGGTTTCGTTTCGATCCTGCTCGGCCTTGCGCTTCTGATTGTCACAACGGCGATCTACATTCTCGGCCGCAACCGCATCCGGACCAGCGCGGAAGGTTTTTCCTCGGCACCCGGCGGAGGTTGATCCACCGCATGGCGCGCGCGCCAGGGGCCGACTAGATTGGGCCCACTCCCCTCGTTCCGGAGCTAGACGATGACATCACCCGACGATCTTTCACGGCTGCAATCCGTCATGAGCCAGACGGTCAAGGCACATTGGAAGGCCTTCCTGTTCGAAGGCATCCTGCTCGCCGTCCTCGGCGTCGCCGCCCTGATCCTGCCGCCGCTCGCGAGCCTTGCGATCGCGATCTTCCTCGGCTGGATGTTCCTGATCAGCGGCATCGGCGGACTGATCGTGACCTATTGGGCGCGCGCGACGCCGGGCTTCTGGTGGTCGCTGCTCTCGGCTGCGCTCGCCGTGCTCACCGGCGCGCTGCTGCTGGCCCGCCCGATCCAGGCCGTGCTGACGCTGACCATCGTGCTCGGCGCCTACTTCCTCGCCGAGGGCGTCGCCACCATCATGTACGCGCTGGGGCACCGCCGCGAGCCGGGCAGCCGCTGGTCGTGGCTCCTGATCTCGGGTCTCCTCGACATCGCGATCTCGTTCATGGTGATCACGGGACTGCCGAGCTCGGCGGAATGGGCCATCGGCGTGCTCGTCGGCATCAACCTGCTGTTCGGTGGAGCCAGCCTGATCGGCATGGCGCTGGCGGCGCGCAACAGCAACACCTGAGACGCCTTGGCGCCGGTCACCCCGATTGGGGGGTGACAAGGCGCCTATGGCGCGCTATATGGCCTGCCATGATCACCGTCGCCACCAGCTATTTTTGGTACTTTAGCTACGACAGCTCGCTGGCGGCAGGAGGATCGCGCTCAATCTGAATATTGAAGCAAACGTCCGAACAAGCCGCCAGACCTGGCGGCTTTTTTATTGGCCGGCAGGTTCGAAACAAACAGGAGCCCGCCGTGCTGAGCACGACCGACGATCTTCGCATCCGTGAACTGAAAGAGCTGAGCACCCCGGAAGAGGTGATGCGGGAGGTCCCGCGCACGCTCACCGCCACCCGTGTGGTGATGGCAGCGCGCAACGCCATCCACGCCATTCTCGCCGGCCAGGACGACCGCCTGCTGGTGGTGGTCGGCCCCTGCTCGGTGCATGACCCCAAGGCCGCGCTCGAATATGCCGAGCGCCTCGCGAGCTTGCGCGAAGATCTCGCCGACCAGCTCGAGATCGTCATGCGGGTCTATTTCGAGAAGCCGCGCACCACGGTCGGCTGGAAGGGCCTGATCAACGATCCCGATCTCGACGGCAGCTTCGACATCAATAAGGGCCTGCGGCTGGCGCGCAACGTGCTGTCGGCGGTGAACAATCTCGGCCTGCCCGCCGGCACAGAGTTTCTGGACATGACGACGCCGCAATACATCGCCGACCTCGTGTCCTGGGCCGCAATCGGTGCACGCACGACCGAGAGCCAGATCCACCGCGAGCTGGCTTCGGGCCTGTCCTGTCCGGTCGGCTTCAAGAACGGCACGGACGGCAATGTGCGGATCGCAGCGGACGCCGTGAAGTCGGCCTCGCATCCGCATCATTTCATGGCCGTGACAAAACTCGGCCGCTCGGCGATCGCCTCGACTGCCGGCAACGAGGACTGCCACATCATCCTGCGCGGCGGAGCTAAGCCGAACTATGACGCGGCGAGCGTCGCGGCGGCCTGCAACGAGCTTGCGAAATCCGGCGTCGCGCCGCTGGTGATGGTGGATGCGAGCCACGCCAATTCGAGCAAGAAGCCGGAGAATCAGCCGCTCGTCACCGCCGACATCGCCGGCCAGATCTCCGGCGGCGAGAACCGCATCATGGGCGTGATGATCGAGAGCAATCTCGTTGCCGGCCGCCAGGACGTGGCGCCGGGCAAGCCGCTCACTTACGGCCAGAGCATCACCGATGGCTGCATCGACTGGGCATCTACTGCGACCGTACTCGAGCAACTCGCCGACGCGGTCGAGGTTCGCCGCAACACAAGGCGCGCCGGCCTGCACGAGCGGTCGGCGTAAGCCGACGCGGGATGGGCTCTTCCTCACCTCTCCCCGACGGGGAGAGGTGAGGACCTCAGCAGCCGCGGCAGATGCTCTTGATCTTCTTGTCGAGCGCCTGGTTTTCCTTGCTGAGCGGATCGTTCGGATCGGTCAGATTCTTCTCGCTCGGCACGTCCGAGACGCGCGGCTGGCGATGGCCGACAGGTGCCTGCGGCACCGACCCGGAGTTCGCGCCGCTTGACGTCGATCCCTTGGTGCCGGTCTGCGCCATCGCCGAACCACCAATCAAGACCACGAGCGATGCTGCCAGCATGATCTTCTTCATATCCGATCCTCCATTCAAACCGGCGCTTCTCACCGCTCAGGTCTCAGGCGGATAGAGATGGACGTCGCCGCAATAGTCCACGATACGATAGCGCGTTTCGGCTCCCGCTTCACCCGCATCGGCTGCGGTATTTTGCTCCGCCAACACATAGTTGGGCCCCACGGGCGATTTGCCCGCGCCGCCGGGAATGTCGATGACATAGTCCGGCTGACACAGTCCCGACACCCGCCCGCGCAACTGCCGCATCAAGTCCTGCCCCTCCGCCAGCGTCGTCCGAAGATGCGCGGTGCCCGGCGCGAGATCGCCGTGATGCAGGTAATAGGGCTTGATCCGGCATTCGACGAAAGCTCGCATCAAATCCGACAGAGCAGCGATGTTGTCATTGACGCCGCGCAACAGCACCGACTGGCTCACCAGCGGAATTCCGGAATCGACGAGCCGCGCGCAGGCGTCGCGCGCCGGCCCCGTCAGCTCGCGCGCATGGTTGGCATGCACGGCCACCCAGGTGGTCGCGCCCTCGACCTTGAGCGCCGCGACCATCTCGTCGCTGATGCGGGTGGGATCGGCCACGGGCACGCGGGTGTGAAGGCGGATGATCTTGACGTGATCGATGCCCGCCAGATCGGTCATGATCTCGCTGATCCGCCGCGGCGACAGCATCAGCGGGTCGCCGCCGGTCAGGATCACTTCCCAGATCTCGTGATGCGACTGGATGTAATCGATCGCCGCCCGGTATGCGCTATCCGACAGCGCGCTCTCCTTGCCGGGCCCCACCATCTCGCGGCGGAAGCAGAAGCGGCAATAGACCGCGCAGACGTGAACGAGCTTGAACAAGACGCGATCGGGATAGCGGTGCACAATCCCGGCAACCGGAGAATGCGGGTGATCCCCGATCGGGTCGGCGTTCTCGCCCGGCTGCATCTCCAGTTCGTTTGCACTCGGAACGAATTGCCGCGCGATGGGATCGTCGGGATCGGACGTGTCGATCAGTTCGACCAGCGCCGGCGTGATCGCGACCGCATAGCGCGCGGCCACGCGCTCAAGCGCGGGCAGCGCCGAGGCCGGAGCAAGATGCTCCGCCACGAGTTCGGCCGGCTCACGCAAGGTACGTGCAAGATTGGTCTTCGTCATCTCTCACCCGCAGGCGGTGTCCACACCACCTGATCAATTCGCGAAGCCCCGCTCGCCAGCATCACCAGCCGGTCGAAGCCGAGCGCGACGCCGCTCGCCTCCGGCATGGCGGCGACAGCGGCCAGAAAGTCTTCATCCAGCGGATAGGCTTCGCCGTAGCGGCGCTGCTTCTCCGTCATCGAATCCGTGAAGCGTTTGCGCTGCTCCTCGGCATCGGTCAGTTCCCCAAAGCCGTTGGCGAGTTCGACCCCGCACGCATAGACCTCGAAGCGTTCGGCAACCCTGGGATCCCCAGCCGTCACCCGCGCCAGCGCCGCTTCTGGAGATGGGTATTCGAACAGGATGGTCAAACGGCCCTGCCCCAGCTGCGGCTCGACATGCTCGACCAGGACCTTGCTGAAGATATCCGACCAGGTGTCGTCCTCGGCCACACGGACCTTGTCGCGGGCGGCCGCGGCAAGCGCGGCACGGTTACCCTCGTTGCCCGAGATTGTCGACATCAGGTCGATGCCGGCGAACCGCTCGAAGGCGCCCGCGACCGTCAGCAGCTCGGGCTCGGCGAACGGATCGGCGGTGCGGCCGCGGAACGAGAACGTCCCGATCCCGGTCGCCTGCGCGGCCCGGGCGATGACCACCACGGTGTCGGCCATGATGGCGTCATAGGGGGCGCCGGCCCGATACCATTCCAGCATGGTGAATTCGGGCAGATGCAGGTCGCCGCGCTCACGGTCGCGGAACACCCGGGCGAACTCAAATATCCGCGTTTCGCCCGCCGCCAGCAGCTTCTTGCAGGCGAATTCGGGCGAGGTCCGCAAATATCGGCTGGCCCGGCCGCCGTCCGGCCGCATCAGCTCGGTCCGGGGGGCGTGCAAATGGGTCTCGTTGCCCGGGGAGACCTGAAGGACGGAGGTTTCGACCTCGACGAAGCCCTGCTCGGCGAAAAAGCCCCTGAGAGACCCGGTAATGGCCCCTCTGGCCTGGAGGAACGGCCGGCGGTCGAGGTGACGGTCGGGCGACCAGAACGGTGAGATGGGCTTGTCCCCAGCCATTAACCGACCGCCCCAGCGCCGAGCAAAACGCTGGCATCTAACGGCAAAATCAGTATGTTGCGGCCCGAAACGGGCGCCGAGGTCCGATTTGAGACCCCAAGTCCCCCATCGAATTGATCACGTCCTGGCCGGTGCCGGGCCAAGCAAGCAGGAAATACAGCTTTGAGAGTCATCGCCAGTTCTATTCGCAAAGGCAACGTGATCGAGCAAGACGGCAAGCTCTACGTCGTCGTCAGCGCCGAAAACATCCATCCCGGCAAGGGCACCCCGGTCAGCCAGATCGAAATGCGCCGAATCTCGGACGGGGTAAAGATCTCCGAACGCTACAAGACCACGGACCAGGTCGAAAAGGCCACCATCGAAGAGCGCAACTACACCTTCCTGTATGAAGATGGCGACGGCTACCACTTCATGAACCCGGAAACCTACGATCAGGTCCAGGTCTCCAAGGACGTCGTCGGCGACGCGGCCGCGTATCTTCAGCCGGACATGACGGTCAAACTGTCGACCCACGACGTCAACGTGGTCTCGCTCGCGCTGCCGCAGCGCGTGACGCTGGAAGTGGTCGAAACCGAGCCGGTGACCAAGGGCCAGACCGCCTCCTCCTCCTACAAGCCCGCGGTGCTCTCCAACGGCGTCCGCACCACCGTGCCGCCGCACATTGCGGTCGGCACCCGCATCGTGGTGATGACCGAGGACGGCTCCTACTCCGAGCGCGCCAAGGACTGACGGGGAACAGGGCGGTCGTTACAGGTGGCGGCGCCGGGGGGCGAGACAGTGGTTGGGAAAGGTTTCCGCTTCGTCTCGCAAATTCTGGCGTCGCTTTCGCTCCTCATCGCCTCTCCGCTCGCTGCGGATGAATTCCGCAGCCCCTCGCTCACGGCCCTGCGCGTCGACTGGCGCGCAGCGCTCGACCAGTTCCGGACCGAGATCAACAGCCGCCCCCGGGTCGCGGACGATTTCATCTTCGCGCCTCGCCGTTCGGTGCCGCGCTACGATCCGCGCGCGACTCCCGCACTGGTGCAACTCAACGCGGTCTCCTCGCGATTCTTCACCGGCATCACGCGCAGTCCGGTACCGGTGCTGCTGCCGTTCGACGCCGCCGCATATCTCGAGGCGCAGCGCGTCGGCGCACCGGCGACGCTCGCGCTCTCGCGCTACCAGGCGGACTTCAATCCCGTCGACATGTTCGACGCCGGCCCCGCCGGCTACAGCGCGACCTTCTCGTTCGAGCCAGGTGCCGGCGACGGCATGCCCGCCCGGGTGTACACACGGCCGGTCGAAGTGCAGATCACGGGATCGGCGCTGGTCTACGACATCGCCGATCCCTCCGGCGGCAAGGGCGAGCCGGTCAAACCGCTCGCGACGACCTACCCGGACCTGCGCAGGTTCATTCGCGAAGGCTACGCGCGCTACGCCTTCACCCGCTTCGGCGTCGCTTATGTGGTGTCGGTGCAGTGCCTCGACAGCGTGGCGAAGCCACGGCGACTTGCCTGCAAGGAAGCCTATCCTGTCGCAGAACGTTTCCTGAAGGCGCTCCGGGTTGCCGGCGGACAACGCATGCGGCCGCTGATGGACGTCGCGTCCAATGTCCTCGATCGTCCCGCGGCACGTTCGCCGGACTTCAGCTACCGGCCGAGCGGGGACATCATCCCGAACACCGGCTACCGCAAGCAGGGCGGCCACCCCGACGTGATGGCCTATGCCCAGATTCGCTTTCCCCTGGAAAAGGCCCCCGCCTTCGTGCGCTCACAGTCCTACGGCAAGCGCGACAAGAGCGAAGGCCCGACCGCCTATCCCTGGCGTGACAATTTCTGCGAGTCGCGCAGTTTCGAGGTGTGGCAATGTGGCGGAGGCTACGGCCACCAGGGCGAAGACATCCGCGCTGCCGACTGCCCTCCGCCTGGCGAAGGCCGCGAGCCCTGCGACCCCAAGCAGCGCGGCGTCGTCGCCGTGCGTGACGCGATGGTCATCCGCGGCGCCAAGGACCAGGCCGCGACGCTCCAGGTCAACAGCCGCACCGAGCATATCCGTTTCCGCTACATGCACATGAATCCGCAGGCGCTGAATGCCGATGGCGTGGTCAATGGCCGCATCGTGACCGAGGGCGAGAAGATCGGCGTGATCTCGAACTATCTCGACCATCCCGCCGGGACGTCGATGCACCTGCATTTCGACGTGCAAGTGTTCACGCGTGACGGCTGGATCTGGGTCAGCCCCTACGTCACCTTGGTCTCCTCCTATGAGCGCCTGATCCACGCCCGCGGACGCGAGGTCGGCCCGGAGATCGCAGTCACCGCGCAGCCGGTCGCCCATGCGCTGCCGGAGGACGTGATCAAGCCGGACCTGCGCGAGGGATCGAGCGGCGAGGAGAACTGACGGCGTGCTCGTTCGTTGCCGGAGCGTGCAGGAGCATCTTGTCGCGCACTCTTCCAGCTCGGGCAAAGAAGGACAGGTTGATGAGCGTCGGACTGATCGGTCTTCTCGATGACATCGCGGCGATTGCAAAGGTGGCGGCCGCCTCCCTCGACGATGTCGCGGGCCAGGCCGCCAAAGCTGGCGCGAAGGCCGCAGGCGTCGTCATCGACGACGCGGCCGTCACGCCGAATTACGTCATCGGCTTTGCCTCGAAGCGCGAACTGCCGATCGTCGGCAAGATCGCGGTCGGATCGCTGCGCAACAAGTTGCTGATCCTGCTGCCGATCGCCCTGCTGCTCGGCTATTTCCTTCCCGCCGCGGTCACGCCGCTGCTCATGCTGGGTGGCGCGTTCCTCTGCTACGAGGGGGCCGAGAAGGTGCTCGAGGCCGTGATGCCCCATCATGCGCACGACAACGAAGCTCAACTCGATCCGGCTGCGGGGGGTGAAAGGTCGGTCGAGGATGAGAAGGTCGCAAGCGCGATCAAGACGGACTTCATCCTGTCGGCGGAGATCATGGCAATCACGCTGGCAGCGATCCCGGCGGGCAGCATCTGGACACAGGCATTGGTGCTGGCGGTGGTCGGTTTCGGCATCACGGTCGGGGTCTACGGCGTGGTGGCGCTGATCGTGAAGGCCGATGATGCCGGGCTGGCGCTGGCGCGCCATGACGGAGCATCATTCATTGGCGCCGGCATTCGCATGGTTGGGCGCGCGCTCGTCCGCGGCATGCCCGCCTTCCTGGCGGTGCTGAGCACCATCGGAACCGCCGCCATGATCTGGGTCGGCGGCGGCATCATCCTGCATGGCATCGAAAAATATGGCCCGCCCGTGATCGGCCGCACGGTCCATGCCGTAACCGAGGCTGCCGCACATGCGCTTCCATCCGTCGCAGGCATCGTCGAATGGTCTGTCGAAGCAGCCATCTCGGGCGTGCTTGGATTGCTGATCGGTGCGCTCGCGATTCCGGTCGTCGAATATGGTCTCGCACCGGCCTGGAAACGGTTGAGGCGATCGCGGCAGGCCTGAACGCTACCGATTATTCAAGCAACGTCGTCAGCTGCGCGCCCTCATCCGCCACGAACACCGCGATCAACTCTGCCGGCTCGGTCAGGCTGGCATTGGCGGAGACCAGATGCGTCGAGCCCGGCGGCTCGAAGAAGGACTGGCCGACGCCAAACGTCTCGACGGGACCGCCGCCGAGCTGGGACCGGATCTCGCCCTTGGTGATGGTGGCGGTGACGGAGCCTGCGTGCCGATGCGGACGCGAAAATCCGCCCGGGCCGTAGAACACGCGCACGATCGTGACGCGCTTGCCCGGCACGTTTGGCAATGCGTAGGAGCCGATCGGTTCGACCTTGTCGAGCGGCGAGCTCTCGGCGGCCGTGGCGCACAGCGGGGCCAGTGCGCCCGAGACGGTATCCATTGTCACCGGCAGGACCTTGCCGATCGCAAGCGCGCAGGCGAGCCCGCCCAGGGCCGCGATCGCCATCGAACGCGACGGCATCGGGCGCTGCGTAGCGGCCAATCTCATTGCTGTCATGTTGCTCTCTCCACGTTGCAATCAGGATGCCGCGGCCGGCCGCTCGGCGGGCGTCCAGCGATAGGCCGCTCCAAACCGGTTCCAGACATTGATCGAGGCGACCGCCGAGGTCAGATAGGTCAGCTCGGTTTCGGAGAACTCGCGCGTCGCCTCGGAATAGACCTCCTCGCTGACGCCCCCAGGCAGGAGCGTCAAGGCCTCAGCCCAGGCCAGCGCTGCGCGCTCGCGTGCGGAAAAGATCGGCGCCTCGCGCCAGACCGCGACCAGATGGAGCTTGTCGGCGGGAACGCCGATCCGTTCGGACAGCAGGACGTGGTGCTGCACGCAGAAGGCGCAGCCGTTGATCTGCGAGGCGCGCAGCTTGACGAGCTCGACGAGTTGCTTGTCGAGGCCGGCCTTGGTTGCAAGCTGACCGAGCGCCAGAACCACGTCATAGACGTCGGGCGCGACCCTCTTGAAATCCTCGTATTCGCTGCGGGCGTGTGACATTGCTGTTCATCTCGTGTTATTATAAGCGTACTTACACCTTATAAGAGCTCTTATATGTCACGCAAGCCCGCCGCCATCACAAGATCGAAAAACGCCCGCAAGGCGGCTGACGACGCCGTGCGCATTCCCGCGCCCGGTGAAGGCAAGCGTGGCGAGCAAGGCTATCTCGGCTATCTCTTGCGACAGGCCCATGCTGCGGCCCGCCTGACCATGGAACGCACGCTCGCCGATCTCGGCGTGACATCGCCGCAATTCGCGGTTTTGACCATGCTCAACGCCTATCCGGGCCTGTCCGGCGCCGACGTCGCCCGCCTCACCTTCCTGACGCCTCAGACCGTCGGCGTCATCATCCGCAATCTCGAACGCGACGGCGCGATTGTGATGACGCCGCATCCCATCCACGGCCGCATCCAGCAATGGACGCTGACGTCGCGCGGCGCAACGCTGCTGAAGGCCTGCCGGGAGCGGGTAATCGCGCTGGAGAAGCGCTTGGCGAAAGGCTTGGATGAGAAGGCGGAAATCTCGATCCGCCGTTGGCTGGCCGGCATTGCTGCCGACCTACACGAGAATTAGCACGAAGGTCTCTCAACCTGGCGACTGTGCCGTCGCAGAGATAGCGGCCTACCCGCCCCTCAATGCGTTGTGAACTTCATCATCAGGCCACGCCTCGCCCGCCGGGATCACCCGCACGCGGCTGCGGTCCGTGTCATTCACCAGCACATGCGAACTCACCCGGTCGCCGCTCGGCTCCAGGTGCAACTCGGTTTCGGGCTTCCAGCTCAGCGTCGTCGCGAGATCGCCGGGAAAAATCTGCCATTGCGAGCCGTCGTCGAGCTCGACGACATGGCTTTCCGCATGGGCGCGTATCTTCATTCCACCCCCGTGAAGAGACTGGGCCCCGGCGCACCGGCCGGGGCCCAGATCCGTCAGTCGTTGTCGTGATGAATCACGGTCTTGCTGCGATTGCCGAATTCATCTTCCTTCTTGATCACGGTGGTGCGGCTTGAGGGCTCGCGCTCCCGAATGACCGTGGTGCGGTCGCGATCACGGTCTCGCTCGCGGTATTCATGGGACTGACCAACCGTCACGCCTGCGCCGACCGGGCCGACATGAACGCCGACTTCATCCGCGAACGCAGGCGACGCAACCGCGGTAACCAGCGCGGCGGCAAACAGATATTTCCTCATGATGTCCTCCTCATTTCTCGTGCGGAAGGAATGCGGGACTGCGACACTTTGTTCCGCGGAACGAGCTGTTCCGGTGCCCTCGGAACTAGCTCCCAGGCCTTCAGTTTCCCGCTAGAATGGCGCCATGAAACACGCTGATTCCTCGCCCCATCCAACTCGCCGCAGCCTGCTGCAATCGACGTTCGGCGCGACCGCTTTGCTCGCGCTCCCGACTCATGTCCTCGCCGCGCCTGCGGGCTTTGACGAATGGCGCGAGGCATTTCGGGCGCGTGCAATGGCCAAGGGCATCTCGGCCGCGACCTGGCAGCGCGCGATGGCGCGGGTCGAGCCTGACATGAGCGTGTTCAAGCAGATGCGCAGCCAGCCGGAATTCCATGAGCAGGTCTGGCAATACATCAACCGCCGCGTCTCCGACTGGCG
The DNA here is from genome assembly GCF_001590795.1 of Bradyrhizobium sp. AT1. Taxonomy (GTDB): domain Bacteria; phylum Pseudomonadota; class Alphaproteobacteria; order Rhizobiales; family Xanthobacteraceae; genus Bradyrhizobium. The sequence goes on along the minus strand of NZ_JXDL01000001.1, from coordinate 580,610 downwards.
CATCATCAACGGCAAGATCGCGCTGAAGAACAACGAGGCGCTGCTGGCGCGCATCGAACGCGATTTCGGCGTCGAGCGCGGCACGCTGTTGGCTTTGTGGGGCGTCGAGTCCGCCTATGGCGATCCCCTCGTGCAGCAGAACCACATGACGCCGGTGTTTCCCTCGCTCGCCGCGCTCGCCTGGAACGAGCCGCGCCGCAAGGCCTATTGGGAGACGGAGCTGATCAACGCGCTACGCATCGTCGACAAGGGCTGGAGCACGCCGGAGCAGATGCAGGGCTCCTGGGCCGGCGCGATGGGGCATTCGCAATGGATGCCGGAGGTCTGGCTCAATGTCGGCATCGACTATGACGGCGACGGCAAGGTCTCGCCATTCGGCAAGCCCGACGACGCGCTGGGCTCGACCGCAAAATATCTCGTCAATCGCGGCAAATGGCATCGCGGCGAGCATTGGGGCTACGAGGTGCGCGCGGCCGGCAATATGAGCGGCAGCCGCACCTATGCGGCCTGGGCATCAGCCGGCGTCACCCGCGCCGACGGCCAGCCGTTCCCGCAGCCCAACGCGTCCGCGCAGATGTGGACGCCGGTCGCGGGCGGGCCGACCTTCCTGCTGGGGCCGAATTTCTACTCGGTGAAGAGCTACAATCCATCGATGAACTATGCGCTGGCAATTTGCCATCTCGGCGACCGCTGCCTCGGTGCGCCGCCGTTCATTCAGCCCTTCCCCGGCTCCGAGCGCGCATTGACACTGGCCGAGGTGCAGGAGATGCAGACGCGCCTGACCAAAGCCGGCTTCGACACCGGCGGCACCGACGGCCGCGTCGGCAACGACACCATGAAGGCGATCAAGGATTTCCAGCAGCGCGCGGGCATTACGCCGGCGGATGGCTATGGCGGACTGAAGGTGCTGGCCAAGCTGCGGCAGGGCGGCTGATAGCTCGCGCTTGTAGCCCGGATGGAGCGCAGCGCAATCCGGGACGCTTGCCTCCGCATGTAACAGCCCCGGATTACGCTGCGCTCCATCCGGGCTACGCGGCCATCGTTAATGCCGGTACTGCGGCTCTTCCGCATCGAGCTGCCGCCGGACCGCGGCGAGATGCAGCCGCGCGGATTCGGAATCGCCCTCACGCATCTGCCTGTAGGTTTCCGCCGCGATCGCGGGATCGACCGGCAGCACTTTCCGTCCCGTCGACATCGCCAGCACCTGCACCTCGGCGGCGCGTTCGAGGTAATAGAGATCGTCCCAGGCTTCCGCGATGGTCGGCGCCAACACCATCACGCCGTGATGCTTCATGAAGACGATGTCGGCGTCACCCACGGCCGAGGCGATACGTGCACCCTCGCGGTTGTCGAGCGCGAGGCCGTTATAGTCGCGATCCACCGCCGTGCGGCCATAGAATTTCAGCGCGGTCTGGCCCGCCCAGATCAGGGGATCGCCCTCGGTCATCGACAGCGCCGTGGCATAGGGCATGTGGGTATGGAAGGCGACTTTCGCGCGCGGCAGGAGCCGGTGCATCTCGGCGTGGATGTAGAAGGCCGTCGCCTCCGGCACGCCCTCGCCGTCGAGCACGTTGCCGTGGAAGTCGCAGATCAGCAGCTTCGAGGCGGTCAGCTCGCGAAAGGCGTAGCCGTAGGGGTTGACCAGGAACAGATCGTCATGCCCCGGCACCACGGCCGAGAAATGATTGCAAATGCCTTCTTCGAAGCCATTGCGCGCGGCCATGCGGAAGCAGGCGGCGAGATCCTCGCGCGCGGTGCGGATCGCATCGGTGGCAAGGTCCGGCCGGTTCGAGCGGAATGGCGCTGATGCGGGTGAGGAAGCATGAAGGCTGTGCGCCATGGCGAGGGACACCTCTGTCGGTCGAAAGCTGTCCGCCTTGTACAGGGGCTGCGCCTGCGCGTCAGCCCCTGCGCGTGCCGCCCTGCCCTGCGCCGCTCAGGCCCGTCGCGGCACGCCCCCGGCATTCATGCCGCCGTCGATCACGAGCTCGCTGCCGGTCACGTAGCGCGAGGCATCCGACGCCAGATACAGCACGCCGCAGGCGATCTCCGCGGCCTGGCCGGCGCGACCCAATGGCGTCACGACCTTGGCCCGCTCCTCCGGATCGATCGGCGCGTTCTGGCCGGCGCCGGTTGCCCCTGTCGGGATCTTGCCCCAGATCGGGGTGTCGATGATCCCTGGATGAACCGAGTTGACGCGAATGCCGTCGCCGGCCGCGGCGCATTCCATCGCGATCGACTTGGCGAACAGCCGCACGCCGCCCTTGGTCGCCGAATAGGCTGACAACCCGGGCGACCCGCGCAGGCCCGCCAGCGACGACATCATGACGATCGAGCCGCCACCGGTCTTGCGCATTAGGGGCAGGCAATGCTTCACCGAGAGAAACACGCCGTCGAGGTTGATCGCGTTCTGCTTGCGCCAGTCGGCAAGCGTCATATCGACGATCGAAGGCACGGCAATGCCGATGCCGGCATTGGAGACCATGATATCGAGCCGGCCGTAGCGCCTGGCGGTCTCGTTGACGATCTCAATCCAGCGCTCCTCGCTGGTGACGTCGTGCTCCAGGAAGATCGCTTTGCCGCCGGCTTTCGTCACGCGCTTGGCGAGCTCGGGCCCCCGTAGCTCGTCGATGTCGGTGATGACGACGGTGGCGCCCTCGCGCGCCAACAGCTCGACAATGGCCTCGCCGATACCGGAGGCCCCGCCCGTCACCAGCGCGACCTTGCCCTCAACCTGCCCTGCCATGTTCACTCCCATTCTTGTTGTTTGAGCGACCCATTCTTGACGGATGATCTCGCCGGATCTTGCGTTATCTGATCACGGACGGCCCCTGGTCCGGTAGCGCGACGTCGACGACGCGGAATTGCACGCGTTCGGCGCCCTGGTAGCGATCGACCGAGAGCGAGCCGGCCACATGCAGCTGCTGGCCGCGATTGGCCAGGAGTGCATTGCCGAGCTTCTGCCCGACCGAGCGGAACGCGATGCCGTTGACTATGGCGCCGTCACCCGACTTGAAGCGCAGACGCAAATGCGCCTGGCCGACCTCGTCGGCAAAAACGAGCTGATGTGCCGGCAGCGCCAGCACGGGCTCCGGGTTGCCGCTGCCGAAGGGACCGGCGCGGTTGAGCGTCGTCGCAAGCTCCGTCGTCACGGCGCGCGCGGAGACCGCGCCGTCGATATAGAGCTCGTTGACGTGGCGCGCCTCGGCGACGTCCTGCGCCAGCGCGTTCTCGAGATAGGCGCGGAATTCGGCGAGCTTCTCCTTCCGCAGCGTCACGCCGGCGGCCATCGCGTGCCCGCCGCCCTTGAGCAAGATGCCGTCGGTGACCGCCTGCCGCACCGCCTTGCCGATATCGACGCCGGCGATCGAGCGGCCCGAGCCGGTGCCGATGCCGCCGGGCTCCAGCGCAATGGCGAAAGCCGGCCGCGAAAACTTTTCCTTCAGCCGGGAGGCAACGAGGCCGACGACGCCGGGGTGCCAGCCTTCGGACGCCGTGACGATGACGCCGAGCTTGTCCTCCAGCCCGATCGAGGCCAGCGCCTCGGCTTCGGCCTGGGCTTCGGCGGCCTGCTCGATGACGCGGCGCTCGCCATTGAGGCGGTCGAGCTCGGCGGCGATCCGCGCGGCCTCGACGCTGTCGCCTTCGAGCAGCAGCCGCACGCCGAGATCGGCGCGGCCGATGCGGCCGCCGGCATTGATGCGCGGCCCCAGCATGAAGCCGAGATGCCAGGCCTCGGGCGGCCCGTTGAGCCGCGCCACGTCCATCAGCGCGGTATGGCCGACATGGTCGCGCCGGCGCATCGCGATCAGCCCTTTGGCGACGAAAGCGCGGTTGAGACCGATCAGGGGCGCCACGTCGGCAACCGTCCCGAGCGCAACGTGGTGCAGCATGCCGAGCAGATCCGGCTCGGGCATCTCCGCGCTCCAGAAACCGCGCTGGCGCAGCTCGCGATTGACCGCCACCAGCGTCACCAGCACGAGGCCGACGGCGGCGAGATGGCCGAGCCCGGAGAGATCGTCGAGCCGGTTCGGATTGACCAGCGCGTCGACCTCCGGCAGTTCCGTGCCGGCCTGGTGATGGTCGATCACGACCACGGACATGCCGAGCCGTTTCGCTTCAGCCAGCGGCTCGATGCTGGTGGTACCGCAATCGACGGTGACGAGCAGCGTGGCACCCTTGGCCGCGAGCCCGCGAACCGCTTCGACGTTCGGGCCATAGCCCTCGAAGATGCGATCGGGAATGTGGATCAGCGGATCGAGCCCGCAATGGCGCAGGTGCCAGGCCAGCAGCGCCGCAGAGGTCGCGCCGTCGACATCGTAGTCGCCGAAGATCGCGACCGTCTCGCCCTTCACGGCGGCATCCGCGATCCGCTTGGCGGCGGCCTCCATTTCCGTCACCGTGAACGGGTCCGGCAGCAGCTTGCGGATGGTCGGATCGAGGAAGTCCTCGACCCCGTCGATATCGACACCGCGGCCCGCTAGCACGCGCGCCAGCAGCTCCGGCAGCTGGTGCCGTTGCACGATGGCAAGCGCCTTGGCCGCCCCGCGCGCATCCAGCCGGTCGCGCCAGAGCTTGTCGGTAAGCGAGCGCGCGACCCCCAGGAACGCCTGCGGCGCTTCGACGGGTAAGGCGGTGGCAGGCGGCGTCATGAGTCGCAGCTGGTTTGAGGAACCCGCAGCCGACGATCTCGCGTCGGTCCGGCTTGCGGGACGATTGACCCGGAATCGCCAGGGATTTGCAATCTCCGCGCCGCACAAAGCGGTGGATTGCCGATTTGCTGCGCCGAGTGACTATCATTTGGGCAGTCCGCAAAACAGCAAATTAAGCAGGCGTTAGGCGGAATCTTCGAAAAAGAGTTGTATTCGATCTGTAATTTGTCGTTCCGGGTTCGTTGCAGATCAGACCTCATTGCCAAGGGAAATCCCCGATGTCTGCTGCGCTGGGTCTGAAAGCCAAGCCAATCGCCACCGAACCCGCTGACGATGATTCCGACATCTCCGTGCTGATCAACCGCCTGACCGCGGAGGTCAACCAGATCGCGGTCGACAAGACCAAGTCGATCCAGCAGATCACCAACCAGATGAAGATGCTGGCGCTGAACGCGCTGATCGAGAGCTCGCGCGCCGGCGCGCAAGGCGCGGGCTTTGCCGTGGTGGCGCAGGAGGTGCGCGGCGTCGGTCAGCAGGTCGAGACCATCGCCCGCGAGCTCGAGACACAGCTGACGAAACGGACGGGCGACCTCGTCTCCTCGATCGAGCGCATGAGCCAGCGTTCCCGCGGCGAGCGCATGATGGATCTGTCGCTGAACGCGATCGAGCTGATCGACCGCAACCTTTATGAACGCACCTGCGACGTGCGCTGGTGGGCGACCGATTCCGCCGTGGTCGATTGCGCCGCCTCACCCAGCACAGCTTCCGTCTCGCACGCCTCGCAGCGCCTCGGCGTGATCCTCGGGGCCTACACCGTCTATCTCGACCTCTGGCTCTGCGACCTCGACGGCAACGTCATCGCCAACGGCCGGGCCGACCGCTTCCGCGCCGTCGGCCAGAACGTTGCCCACACCAAATGGTTTCGCGAGGCGAAGGGCCTGCGCTCCGGTGACGACTATGTCGCCGGCGACGTCGAGAACCAGCCGCTGCTCGGCAACGCGCAGGTCGCGACCTATTGCGCCAGCGTCCGCGCCGGCGGCCAGGCGAACGGCGCCCCGATCGGCGTGCTCGCCATCCATTTCGACTGGGAACCGCAGGCCCGCGCCATCGTGCAGGGCGTCCGCGTCGGCGACAACGACAAGGCCCGCGTGCTGCTGGTCGATTCGAATCTGCGCGTCATCGCGGCGTCCGACGGCCAGGGCATCCTCAGCGAGCGCATCTCGATCTCCCTGAACGGCCAGCGCTCCGGCGTCTACCACGACCGCAACGGCTCGCTGGTCGCCTTCCATGCGACGCCGGGCTACGAGACCTATCGGGGGCTCGGCTGGTACGGCGTGATCATCTGCGGGGCCTGAGGCGCCGCTCGATTCAAAAACGCGAAAACAACCCCATGCACAGTAGCTAAAGCGTTGTTTTCACGCCAATTTTGATTCGCCGTTTGAAACGTCCGAAAAGACAGTGGCCTCCTGTCCTCATCGCGTCGTTGGCAACCGAAAGTGCTAGGCTCTAGCTAGGTCGTCTGCAGCTGCTCGGAGTGTCGCAACTCCGAGCGTCTGCGACGGACGCTCCCCAAACATCGCATGGTAGTATTGCGAGAACCGTCCGAGCTCATAGAAGCCCTGCTGCATGGCGACGGCCGCCACGGTCGTCGAGCCAGGAAGGCTCTTGTGCAAGATCGAATGAACGGCGCATAGCCGCTTATGTCGCAGGAAACCGACCGGGCCGAGACCGAACACCTCTTGAAAGGCGCGATGCAAGGTGCGACGCGACACGCTCAGGGCCGCGCAAATCTCCGACACATGCACAGGTCGCGTGCCGGCCTCCTCGACATACTCCTCAACACGCCGGATCAGCCTTCTTGCCGAGGGCAGCCAGCCACCATCGTCGGGTGGCAGTGACGACAGGATGTTGGCCGCCATGCATTCGACGATCGATCGTTTCCAGAAATCAGCGGTTGACGGCGTCAGTCCACATTTATTGTCGCGCAGGTGCGACATGAGCCGGACCAGGCGGCGCGAGGCGATCGCGCCGGTCTCCGGGTCCGCGCGGAAATGACCGCGGCTGCGCCAAGTGTCGGGATCTCTCAGCCGTGCTTCACCCCCGAACAGCGTCGCGACTTCGTTGAGGTCGAAGCGCATGGCGGCGTAAGCGGAGGCGCCGTGAAAAACACCGTCGTGCTCAAGAAGCGGTGGGATCACAAGTACATCGTTGAGCTGCATGTCAAACGACCAATGGGCGACGCGTTCTTCGGCAGCGAGCAGCATCCCGATGATCAGCTTGTCGTCGGTGGCGACGCGCTGCGTGCGCATGCCGACATTGAAGGCGCCGAGGCTGAGCGAGAAATCGCCGATGCCGACATGGGATAACGTCCCGCGCAACCGACCTCGGCCGAGTTGCATCACATCTACATGCGAGCCGTGGACGGCCTGGTGAAGTCCTTCGAAACCGTCCAGCTTGCGCGAATCAACCAGAAGGAATTGCCCCATGGCTGTACCCTGTTACTGAAGCTCGACAATTCTGCGGCAAGCGGCAGCGAAATACCACCACAACGCGAGGTGGGTGCGACAAGCTGACTACGCGTTTTGAGGCAAACACTACCGAAATCAGGTAGGCAAAATTCACTGCATTGCACCGCAAGTCAGTGGTTTTTGGCGATGGGGCAGTTCGGTCTCGCCCACTGCCCCTGCGTATTGGCACAAACTGCACATCACAGCCGGCAAATCTTCCGATACCTTTTCAACTTCAGCGCGATTGATTGAAAGCGCTCTGCGGATTGGCAGAGAGCACACGGCAGGGATTTGCCGCGCGCACCAACACGCGCGTGAAAGGGAAGAGACGCTGACAAATGAAGCGTCGTGCTCTGCTCCGAGCGCCAAAAAGGGGACCGGACATGCGTCCAACATGCCGCGAAACAGGCCGTCGCCAGCTGCTGCCAAAGTCTTCGCCGTAACGTCAGGCGGAATCGCGAGTATCGGAGTTTCAACCATGCTGCGGGCGGATTTGGATCACTGCGAGTGGTTGCCGGATGACTCAAGAACCGGAGAAATGGTCTTCATTCCCGGCGGAACCTTTCGCATGGGCTCCGACCATCATTATCCCGAGGAGGCGCCGAGTCATCGCGTCGCTGTCGACAGCTTTTGGATCGACCGCACGCCCGTCACCAACCGGCAGTTCAAGCAGTTCGTCAACGCGACCGGTCATGTGACCGAGGCACAGGTCGTTCCCGATCCCAAGGACTATCCCGGCGCGCTGAAGGAGATGCTTTACGCAGGATCGCTGGTGTTCTTGCCGCTGCCCCGCATCACCGATCTCGCCGACTGGAGCCAGTGGTGGACTTTCATGCGCGGCGCCAACTGGCGCCATCCCTACGGCCCCGGCAGCAACATCAAGGACCTCGACGATCATCCCGTCGTCCATGTCTCCTTTAGCGATGCGACGGCGTATGCACGCTGGGCCGGCAAGGACTTGCCGACGGAAGCGGAATGGGAGTTTGCGGCGCGCGGCGGCCTCGAGGCAGAGGAATACGCCTGGGGAGACGTGCTGATGCCGGGCGGCAGGCACATGGCCAATATCTGGCAGGGAAGCTTTCCGGTCCAGAATCTCGGCGAGGATGGGTACGAGCGCACCTCGCCGGTCATGGCCTTCCCGCCGAACGGCTACGGCATCCATGACATGATCGGCAATGTCTGGGAGTGGACGGCCGACTGGTGGTCGGCCAAACACGCGGCCGAGGCGGCCAAGCCCTGCTGCATTCCGAAGAACCCTCGTGGCGGACGCGAGAGCACAAGCTACGACCCTGCCCTGCCCGACATCCGGATTCCCCGCAAGGTCCTCAAGGGCGGCTCGCACCTCTGCGCGCCGAACTATTGCCGCCGCTATCGCCCGGCCGCGCGGCACGCCGAGCCGGTCGATACCTCGACCAGCCATGTCGGATTCCGCTGCGTGGTGCGGTCATCCCTTCCAACCAAAGCTCGACAAGAAAGACGTCCAGGAATCCAGGGAGCATGGAATGAGTAGCGAGCTTGAGAACAACAACAACAACAACCGGTCGCGGACAGATAGGTCGATCAATCGCAGAAATCTCCTATTGGGTACGTCATCCATTGTCGCTGCGGCGACGTTCACCTTCGAAGCTATCGCTCAAGCCCAGAAAGCTGCGCCTGCACCTCCCGCAAGCTCGACGCCCTCAGGCCGCAAGCCGAACATCCTTGTCATCTTCGGCGATGACATCGGGCAGACAAACATCAGCGCCTATTCGTTCGGCGTGGTGGGGTACAAGACACCGAACATCGATCGTATCGCCCGGGAAGGCATGATGTTTACGGACTATTATGCCGAGAACAGCTGCACCGCGGGCCGATCGACGTTCATCACCGGTCAGTCCTGCTTGCGCACTGGTCTTTCCAAGGTCGGCGCGCCCGGCGCTCCCGTTGGCCTCCAAAAGGTAGACATCACCATCGCCGAAGCGCTCAAGCCGCTGGGTTATGCGACGGGACAGTTCGGCAAGAACCACCTCGGCGATCTCGACGAGTATCTGCCGACCAGTCATGGTTTCGATGAGTTCTTCGGCAATCTGTATCATCTCAACGCCGAGGAAGAGCCGGAGCAACCTTATTGGCCGAAGGACGATCAGGCCTTTCTCAAGGCCTATCACCCACGCGGCGTCATCCGTAGCGTTGCCGGCGGCAAGATTGAGGACACCGGCCCGCTGAACAGGAAGCGGATGGAGACGATCGACGACGAGACCACGGCCGCTGCGATCGATTTCATGAGACGGCAGGTGCAGGCCAACAAGCCCTTCTTCACCTGGATGAACGCGACGCGTATGCATGCCTTCACACATGTGCGCGAGGCGATGCGTGGACAAAGCGGCATGGTGGGCAACGAATACGCCGATGGCATGCTGGAACATGACGGAGATGTCGGCAAGCTCCTGACAGCGCTCGACGAGCTAGGCATCGCCGACAACACCATCGTCGTCTACACCACCGACAATGGTCCCAATCAATGGTCGTGGCCGGATGCCGCCACGACGCCGTTTCGCAGCGAAAAAGACACCAATTGGGAAGGCGCCTTCCGTGTACCCGCGATGGTGCGTTGGCCGGGGAAAATCAAGGCAGGTGAAGTTTCAAACCAGATCTTCTCCGGTCTCGATTGGTTCCCGACGCTCCTGGCCGCCGCCGGCGATACCGATGTCAAGGAACGGCTGCTCAAGGGCTGGCAGCCAGCCACCAATCCGACCACTTTCAGGAACCATCTCGACGGCTACAACCAATTGGACTATCTGACCGGAAAATCGCCTAAGAGCGCACGCTCCGAGTTTTACTACTTCAACGACGACGGCGATCTGGTGGCCATGCGCTACGACGATTGGAAAATCGTCTTCGCCGAGCAGCGCAGGCCAGGCGGTCTGCAGGTTTGGGCCAATCCCTTCACGACCCTGCGTGTGCCGAAAATATTCAATCTCCGGATGGATCCGTATGAGCGCGCGGACATCGTCTCGGACCAATATTACGATTTCCTCGCCAAGAACGACTACATGATGGTGAAGGGACAGCTGAAGGCTGCCGCCTTTCTGCAGACGTTCGCCGAGTATCCGCCGAGCCAACGCCCAGCCAGCTTCAACGTCGAGGGCGTTCGCAAGGAGGTCAACAAGGCGATCGACAAGGCCTTCAGGGATCGCGGTATCGAGAAATAGCTCCAATGCCGCCGCCAGCCGGCACTGGGCCGGCTGACGTTTCGCCTTGGTGAGTTGCCGGCACCGTCATCTGAAAAGCCGAGTTCGGGGTGCGAAAGGAAATGTATCGGCTCTTCCACCGTTTTGCGCTGATCTTGCTCCTGGCCGGATCGCTTTGCGGAGCAATGAGCCGGACCACCCATGGCCAGTCCGATCCGCTGCCATCCTGGAAAGATGGTGCGGCGAAGACGGCGATCACGGGCTTCGTCGCGGCAGTGATCAAAGACAGAGGGCCGGAGTTCGTCCCGCCCGCCGAACGCATCGCCGTGTTCGACAACGACGGCACGCTGTGGTGCGAGCAGCCGGTCTATTTCCAGGCGGCGTTTGCCCTCGACCAGGTCAAGGCGATGGCGCCGCAGCATCCCGAATGGAGACAGCAACAGCCGTTCAAGGCGTTCCTTGCTGGCGACAGGGCGGGCTTGGCGACACAGGGCGAGAAGGGTTTGCTGACGCTAATCGCCGCCGCTCATAGCGGCATGGCGACGGACGTCTACGCGCAATCCGTCGCTGACTGGCTCGCCCACGCCCGGCACCCACGCTTCAATCGCCCCTACAACGAACTCATCTATCAGCCGATGGTGGAGTTGCTCGCTTACCTGCGTACCAATGGCTTCAAGACGTTCATCGTGTCCGGCGGTGGCGTCGAGTTCATGCGGGTGTGGGCCGATAGAGCTTACGGCATCCCCCCCGAGCAGGTCGTGGGTTCGTCCGGCGTCACGCAATTCAAGATCGGAGACGATGGCAAGCCCGTCCTGATGAAGCTGCCGAAAGTCGAATTCATCGACGATGGCCCCGGCAAGCCGTCGGGCATCAATCGCTTCATCGGTCGCCGCCCTATTCTCGCCTTCGGCAATTCGGATGGCGACCACCAGATGCTGCAATGGACCGCCGCCGGCCGCGGCCCGCGCTTTCTCGGCATCGTCCATCACACCGATGCTGCCCGCGAATACGCCTACGACCGCCAGTCGAAAATTGGGAGGCTCGACAAGGCCTGGGACGAGGCGGTTCGGCGCGGCTGGACCGTGGTGGACATGGCGAAGGACTGGAAGACGGTATTCGCGTTCGAACGTGGCAGCACGGGGGATTCGCGATGACAAGGACGTCGCAGCGTTCGACGCCATCAACGAAACAAGACAATGGGAGGAATGAGGATGTCTGAACGCATGAGCGCATTTCGGCTGCCAAGTTGCCTGCTTGCGCTGGCAACCGCGGTTTCTCTTCCGGTCGGTACGGTGTCCGCGGTGCCGCTTCAACCGACGGCAATCCAGCAAAGCGCGATTGGATCGTCCGATCTCATCGAGATCCGGGCCGCCGGTCGCCGTAGCGGTGCGGTCGTGGGTCCGCGCGGCGGTGCCGTGGTCCATCGCGGCGGCGCCGTGGTCGGCCCGCGTGGCGCC
>NZ_JXDL01000001.1:564914-568169 GCF_001590795.1 Bradyrhizobium sp. AT1 | reverse complement strand
TACTGGCCGAGGGGCGGCGCGATAGCCGCCGGTGCGGCGATCGGGTTCGTCGCCGCCGCAACAGCCGCCAGTTGGGCGGGCGCGGCACCAGCCCCTGGCATGTGCTGGTACTACACCGACCCATCGCGGACACAGGGCTTCTGGGACTACTGCCCGTAGGGACGTGATGAACGTGGGAGATGCGATATGACGGGACACATTCGCAAAGCCGGCCTCGCGACCGCGCTAGCCATGGCGGGTCTCACCGCTCAGCCTGCACTTGCCGATTCCGGCGGCGTCAGCTTCTGGCTTCCGGGCATCTTCGGTAGCCTAGCGGCCGTGCCGGTGACGCCGGGATGGGCTTATTCGACGATCTATCTCCATCTGCATGAGAAAGCAGGCGGCGGGCAGAACTTCGTCACCAGCGGCGGCATACCCGGCTCCGTGACCGCCGGCCTCAACGCACATGCCGATGCGCTGGTCATGGGCATCACCTACACCTCGCCGATGCCCGTACTTGGCGGTCAGGCCGCCTTCACGCTGCTCACCGCGCCCGGCAATATCGGCGTCGGCATCGACGCGACGCTGACCGGTCCCCGCGGCAACACGCTCTCCGGGACAGCCACCGACAACCGCACCACGCTGACCGACGTCTTCTACCAGGGCACGCTCAAGTGGAATCAGGGCGTCCACAACGAACTGGTCTACATCACCGGCAACATCCCGAGCGGCACCTATGATTCCACCCGGCTTGCGAATCTGAGCTTCGGCTTTCCCGCGATCGACGCCGGCGTCGGCTACACCTATCTCGACCCGAAGACCGGGCACGAGTTCTCGATCGTCGGCGGCCTAACCTACAGTTTCATGAACGGAGCCCTTCAGTACCAGAACGGCATCGACTTCCACGTCGACTGGGCGGCCTCGCAGTTCGTGAGCAAGAACATCCATATCGGCATCGCCGGCTACTTCTTCCAGCAGCTCACAGACGATAGCGGTCCGGGCGCCAAGCTCGGCGGGTTCAGGGGGCAGTCGGTCGGAATCGGCCCGCAGATCGGGTTCATGATCCTGATGTCCGACGGCTACCAGGGCTACCTCAATGTCCGAGGCTACAAGGACTTGGAGGTCGAGAATCGGCCGAAGAGCTGGTCGACCTGGGTCACCTTCTCGGTGTCGCCGGCGGCACCCGGGCCGGTTGCGACCAAACCCGCCGTCCGCAAGTACTGAAGCAGCCTTCAAAACAACTGCAATGACGGGCGACCGGACCAGCAAGCGCGAATTTCGCATCGGCTTCCAGACATCGATCATCACGGTGTTTGTTGGCGTCGTTCTGCTTGTGGGCCTGACGCTGGTCTATCTCAGCTTCGAGCGCGTGACGGTCATCACGAAAGCAGCGGCCTCCGGCTTCATCGAGAAAGTGGCGCAGCTTGGCGCCGACCACGTCGACGAGCAGTTCAAGAATGTCCGCGACAATCTCGACATCCTGTCCGGTCTGCCGCCAATCCAGGAAGCCGACATCGCCGACAATTCGCGGCTGTACAGCCTGATGGCTGCGATGCTTCGCAACAACCCGCAGCTCTTCAATCTCTACGTCGGCTATGAGGACGGCTCGTTCATCGAGATGGACGTGATCGACCGCGCCAAGCCGGCGTTCAGGGCAAGCCTGAAGGTCGATCAGGATGCCGCATTCCGGCTAGTTTTGATCGCGCGCACGGGGGGCGCCGCACCGGTCACGCAATTTCTTTCCGAGAACCTCATTCAGGTCGATGAGGTTCCCGGCCCCACCGGCTACGACCCGCGGCAGCGGCCCTGGTATGTCGAGGCGTTCAAGACCGACAAGACCCTGCTGACCGGCCCCTATGTCTTCTATGCCACCGGCGAGCCCGGCTACACGCTGCGAATACCGCTCAGGGAGGGCCGGCGCGGCGTCGTCGCAGGTGACGTGCTGCTCAACCGGTTCGAGGACATGCTGGCGCAGCAGAAATTAGGGCCATCGGGGCTCGCCTTCCTGTTCAACGATGCCGAGCGCATCGTCGCCCATCCCGAGATGGATCGGCTGATGGCGGAGATTCCCGAAAGGCAGGACGACTTGCCACAACTGGGTGCGCTCAAACTGCCTGCTCTGGTGCCGGTCATCCGGTCCTGGCGGAGCGATGGTCCCGCCCAGCAATTCTTCGCCGACGCCTCTGGCCGGACCTATGTCGCGGCGGTCCACCGGCTCGATACGGCCGGCTCGGCCAACGTTCGACTCGCGATGATCGCGCCGCTCGATGAATTCTACGCCCGGATCATCAACGAGCGCCGCACGCTGTTCGCGCTGGCGCTGGCCTTCGTCGGCGCCACGCTTCCATTTGCGTTCTGGCTGGGGTCGCTGATGGCGCAGCCGCTGCGCAAGATCGTGCAGCAGACCGACGAGATCCAGCGTTTCGAAATCGCGGAACGACCGCGCATCCATTCCGCCATCGCCGAGATCGAGGAGCTCGGCCGCTCGGTGTTCACCATGCGTAGCGTGGTGCGCAGCTTTGCGAGCTTCATTCCCCGCCAGATCGTACGGCAGCTGATCGAGACCGGCTCCTCCCTCAGACTCGGCGGCACGAGGCGCGAGGTGACGGTGCTGTTCACCGATGTCGCCGACTTCACCGCCAAGACCGAGCGGGCCGATCCATCCCAGGTCATGATCTACACGTCGCGCTATTTCGCTGCGCTCTCGGACGAGATCATGCGGCATCAGGGCACAGTCGATAAATACATCGGCGATGCCTTGATGGCGCTCTGGAACGCACCTTCGGACGATCCCGATCACACCGTCAACGCCTGCCGCGCAGTTCTGGCGTGTCTGGCCGCGAACGACGCCCTTAATGGAGAGTTTCGGTACGAGGGCTGGCCGCCCTACGATACGCGTTTCGGCCTGCATGTGGGCGACGCCGTGGTCGGCAATATAGGCTCTAGCGACCGGATGAACTACACGGCGCTCGGCGCCACCATAAACCTGGCGTCACGGCTCGAAGGCCTCAACAAGAATTATGGTACGCGCGTGCTGGTCAGCGCCGCCGTGCGCGCGCGTGTCGGCAACGCATTTCTATTCCGCAGCGTCGACAGCATCGTTCCGAAGGGGTTTGCCGAACCGATCGAGGTTAGCGAGTTGCGCGGCGAGCGTGCACTGGCCAGTGAGGCCGAGACGACCATGTGCCAGCGCTGGGACGAGGTTTTTGCGGCGATCGTCCAGGATGGCGACGCGGAGACGACCCTGGTCCGACTCTCCGGCTTCCTGCACGACCA
>NZ_JXDL01000001.1:514068-564894 GCF_001590795.1 Bradyrhizobium sp. AT1 | reverse complement strand
GGTCTCCGCGCGCGGCTCACCGGCGATCGCGCAGGCGCGCACCAGGGTCCGGCTCGGCTATCTCCATGTGGTCGCCGTGGACGGGCAGATCTGGACGGGCCTCGATCGCGGCTCGTTCGACCGCGAGGGGATCGATTTCGAGCTGCACGAATTCAACACCGGCCCCGAGGCGTTCGAGGCGATGATGCGGGGAGAGATCGACGTCGCTTCGGCCGGCGGCGTCATCTCAAACTATCTGGCGCTCGGCCACGGTCGGGGCTTTCTCATCAACGACATCGAGGTTGCGACCACTCAGCTTTGGGTCCGGCCCACGCTCGGGGTGAACCGGCTCGACGATCTCAGGGGCAAGCGGATCGCGACGACCAGGAAGACCACCGCGCATATTTTCCTCGACCGGGCTTTGCGCGCCAACAACATCACGCCGACCGAGGTGGACATCGTCGATGCGAGCATGCCGGACGCGGTCAAGGCGTTCATCGCCGGCGAGGTGCCGGCCATCGCGCTTTGGGTGCCGTTCAATGTCGCTGTCCGTGAATCGCTGCCAGACGCCGTGAAACTCGTGGATGCTTCCGCGTTCTATCCGCAATCGGCCATACTCGGCGGCTGGGGGGCGCGCATGGGATATTACGCCGGCAATAGGGAAGTCCTGAGCCGGATCATCCGTGGCTGGATTGATGCAAATGACCACATGGTACGCAACCCGGCCGCGGCAGCAGAAGCGCTCCAGACCCACTACCAGTCGTCGCGCCCAGCCGACATCGCCGAAGCCCTCAAGGCGCAAAAACTATACTCCGCGCGCGAATGGCGGCGGCTCTATGCGGACGGCACCGTCGTAAAGTGGCTGCAGCAGGTCAGCGACTTCTTCATGGCGGATGCCGGCGTCAGCGGCGCGCTCCGCGCGTCGGTCTATTTCGATACGCGCCTTTTTCTATCGACCGTCGGATAAAGGTCATTCGGCCATGTCTTGAGCATTTTCCGCCAAGGCACGGCGGTTCCAGGCAAGAGCCTGCCCCATTTCCCGGGTAAGATTCGCGCCGCATCACTTTCGCGATGGCGCGGCGCCTCGCCGCAGAGAAGATCGCGCCCGCAATGTGCCCTGGAGATCTTTCATGAAGATTGTCGTGATCGGCGGATCCGGATTGATCGGATCCAAGCTCGTGGCGAAGCTCAAGCAGCAAGGTCACGAGGCCGTGGCAGCCTCACCGAAATCAGGCGTGAATGCCGTGACCGGCGAAGGCCTCGCTGCGGCATTGGCGGGCGCGGATGTCGTCGTCGACGTCGCCAACGCACCGTCCTGGGAGCCCGCCGCAGTGCTCGAGTTCTTCGAACGTTCGAGCAAGAATCTCGTCGCGACGGAGGCTTCGGCGGGTGTGAAGCATCACGTGGCGCTGTCGATCGTCGGGACCGAGCGGTCGCCGGACAACGCCTATTTCCGGGCCAAGCTCGCTCAGGAGACCATCATCAAGTCGGCCCGGGTCCCCTACTCGATCGTGCGCGCCACACAGTTCTTCGAATTCCTCGGTGCCATTGCCGACATGGGTACAACTGACGGCAAGATCGTCGTTCCCTCGGCCTTGTTTCAACCGATCGCCGCGGACGACGTCGCTGCCCGCCTTGCGGAGGTCGCAACGGACAACCCGCTCAACGGTACGATCGACATCGCAGGTCCCGAGAAAGCTCCTTTCAATGAATTCATCGCGCGCCGCCTGAAGGCGTCAGGCGACACCCGGACGGTGATCGGAGATCCGAAGGCGCCCTATTACGGCGGCCCTATCGACGATACATCGCTGAACCCGCTCGGCGAGGCGCGGCTGGGGACAACGCCGCTGGCGGCGTGGCTCGCGAGCCTCTAAGAGCCCTGCGGTCGTTCAACTCCGGCCCTTGGTGGCTGCGGCCATCTCCGCGGCGAGCAGCACTGCGGCGCGGCTGGCGCCAATCGATGCGACGCCCTGCCCCGCGATGTCATAGGCGGTGCCGTGCGCGGGCGTGCAGATCGGGAATGGAAAGCCGCCGAGCAAGGTCACGCCGCGATCGAAGCCCATCAGCTTCATCGCGATCTGGCCCTGGTCGTGATACATCGTCAGCACCGCATCGAAGGCGCCGGCCTTGGCGCGCAGAAACACCGTGTCGGCCGGGAACGGTCCCTCCGCCGCGATGCCCTCGGCCTGCCCGGCTGCGACCACGGGCGCGATCACGTCGATCTCCTCGCGGCCGAAATTGCCGCCGTCGCCGGCATGCGGATTGAGACCGGCGACCGCGATGCGCGGCCGCGCGAAGCCGGCGTTGCGCATGCAGGAATCAGTCAGCTTGAGCGCGCGATGGATGCGCTCGCTGGTCAGTCTTGCGGCGACGTCCTTCAGCGGTATGTGCGACGTGACCCGTGCGTTCCAGAGCCGATCGAGCACGTTGAATTCGCTGGCCGGAGTCTCGAGGCCGACCACCTCCGCGGAGAACGCGATCTCGTCGTCGTACTCGGCGCGCGCAAGCCGCATCGCCTGCTTATTGAAGGGGGTGAAGCAGACCGCGTCGACGCGGCCGTCCCGGCCGAGCTCGAGCGCGTGCTTGTAATTCGCCAGGGCGAACGTCCCGCCGGCAAGGGTCGCGGTCTTCGGCTCGATGTCTGCGGGATCGAGGTGCCGCAGATCGACAAACTTCACATCGCTCTGCGCCGCGCGAAGATCAGTGCCCGGCTCCACTCTCCTCAGCTCCGGCTTGACGCCGGCAATGCGTGCGCCTTCGTCGAAGATGCGGCGGTCACCAATGATCACGAGCCGGCAGCTCGCGCGGATGTCGTCCTGCACCGCGAGCTTCGCCGTCAGCTCGGGGCTGATGCCGGCGGGATCTCCCATGGCGAGCGCGATCAGCGGCTTTGCGGTCATATGATCACTTTCTCCTGGGCGGTCGTTTCGGTCGAAGGGGATGCGGGCTTGCGCCGAAGCTTTGCGAGCTGCAGCACGAGCGGCAGCAGCAGAAGCGCGATGCCGGCCACGATCAGGCATGTCACCAGCTTGTTGGCAAAGAAGATGCCGAGGGACCCCTTGGACATCAGCATCGACTGCCGGAACGCATCCTCGGCCTTGTCGCCGATGACGATGGCGAGCACGAGAGGCGCCAAGGGATAGAACAACTTCTTGAAGAGATAGCCGACGATCCCGAAGCCCAGCATCATGACAACGTCGAGATAGGAGTTCGACACGGAATAGGCACCGACGACGCAGATGATTACGATCAGCGGCGCGATCACCACGAAGGGAATCCGCATCAAGGCGGCGAACACCGGAACGGTGAGCAGCACCAGCGCGACGGCAACGATGTTGCCGACATACATCGAGGCGATCAGGCCCCAGACGAAATCCTTCTGGTCGACGAACAGCATCGGCCCGGGATTGAGACCCCAGATCATCAATCCGCCCATCATGACGGCCGCGGTCGCCGAGCCGGGAATGCCGAGCGAGAGCATCGGCAGCAGCGCGCTGGTGCCGGCGGCATGATCGGCAGTCTCCGGCGAGATGATGCCTTCGACCTCGCCCGTGCCGAAATAGCGGCCGCGGCGCGAGAAGCGGCGGGCGATGCCGTAGCTCATGAAAGAGGCCGCGGTCGGGCCGCCCGGCGTGATCCCCATCCAGCAGCCGATGGCGGCGCTCCGCAGCAGCGCCACGCCGTGCCGGGGCAGCCGGCCGACGGCACGGAACACTTCGCGCCAATCGATCTTCGACGACACGGCGCGGGCGTGAAATTCCTCCTCCACGGCGACCAGGAGTTCGCCAATGCCGAACAGGCCCATCACCGCGACGACGAAGTTCACGCCCTTGACCAGCTCGTCGACCCCCATGGTGAGGCGGACGCTGCCGGACACCGTGTCGATACCGATCGCCGCGATCGCAAACCCGATCGCCAGCGCCACGATTGTCTTGACCGGCGCGGCGCCGCCCATGCCGACGAAGCTGGCAAAGGCCAGGAAATAGACGGCGAAGTATTCCGCCGGCCCGAAAGCAAGTGCGACCTGCGCCACCCAGGATGCGAGGAAGGTGATCAGGATGACACCGATCAGCGCTCCGAACGCAGCCGAGCCGAACGCCGTGGCGAGCGCGGTGGTCGGCCTGCCGTCCCGCGCCATCGGATAGCCGTCGAAAGTGGTCGCGACGGAGGACGGCTCGCCGGGAATATTGAACAGGATCGAGGTGACCGAGCCGCCGAACAGCGCGCCCCAATACATGCTGGAGAGCAGGATGATGGCCGACACCGGCTGCATGCCGAAGGTCAGCGGCAACAGCAGCGAGACGCCGTTCGGAGCGCCCAGCCCCGGCAACACGCCGACGAGAATGCCGAGCAGCACGCCGACGACCATCAGCACCAGATGCGGCACCGTGACCGCGATGCTGAAGCCGTGCAGGAGCTCGCCGAGATTGTCCATCGGACTCGCCCCTAGAAGCCGAGTGCCGCGGCGAGTGCGCCGTGCGGCAAGCTGACCTGGAACATGCGCTCGAACACGACGTAGAGCGCAAGCGCCGTCGCCGCCGCCATCCCCAGCGCCCGCGGCACCGATTGATGCCGGGGGATCGCCAGTACAGCGAAGACATAGAGCGCCGAGGCGACGTACATCCCCGCGAGCGGGATCGCGGCCACGAAAATCGCGGCCGGCACGAACAGGCCGGCAAGCCGGCGCAGCTCGATCGGCGTGATTGCGATGGGGACATTGGCCAGGGACGCGACCGGCAACGCGCCCCGCACCAGGTTGTAGAGGCTCCCGAGCACGATGATGGTCCCGGTCAGGAACGGAAACGTGCCGGCTTCGACGCCCGCGCTAGACCAGCCGATGCCGTTGTCGAGGCTTTGGATCACGACAGCGACACCAAAGCCGCCGGTGAGGACGGCTGTTGCGAGCTCGAGGGCGCGGCGGGAGATCATCGGGGGCTCGGCTCAGGCCGCGTGAAGTTGCTGGTATGACGCACGCACTCTCCCACCCCCGGTGTCGTCCCTGCGAACGCAGGGACCCATAACGCCGGGAGCAGATTGACGAAGATACGAAGCCACGTCGGTACGGCGACCAACACTTCTCGACAGATCACGCGGTATGGGTCCCTGCGTTCGCAGGGACGACGGTCGAGATTGAAGGGCGATCGTCGCTTCACTTGACCAGCCAGCCCTGCTCGCCTGCGACCTGCTTGACGTGCTCGAGGTCCTCCTTGATGAATTTGTCGAACTCGGCGCCGGTCAGGAATGTGTCCACCTGGGACGTCTTCTCGATGTAGTCCTTCCACTCCGGCGTCGCCTGCACCTTCTTCATGAGGTCGACATAGAACGCGGCCTGGTCCGGCGTGACCTTTCCGGGCAGCCACACCGTGCGCGGCTGCTCATATTGCTTGATGTCGAGGCCCTGCTCGACACAGGTTGGGACGTCGCTCCAGCCTTCGCTTGCGGTGACCTTGGGGCCCTGCGGCAGTCGCTTCGGACTGAAGACGCAGAGCGGACGCTGCGTGCCGCCGCGCCATTGCCCGAGGCTTTCGCTGGGATTGTTGACGTGGGAGTCGAGATGGCCGCCGGCAAGCTGCACGGCGGTCTCGGCGCCGCTCTTGAAGGGGATATAGGTCAGCTTGACCTTGCCGGTCTTCTCGATCATGCGCGTCAGCACCTCGTCGGTGTCCTTGGACTGCGCGCCCCCCATCTTGAATTCGCCCGATGCAGCGGCCTTCAAATAATCGCCGGCGGTCTTGTAAGGCGAGTCCTGCTTGACCCAGAGCAGGAACTCGTCCTGCGCCATTGCCGCGACCGGAGTGAGATCGGTGTAGTTGAAGGCGACCTTGGAGACGAGCGGCTGCTGCCAGGCGTTCGAGGTGCCGAAGATCACCTTGTAGGGATCGCCGGCCGAGGCCTTGCCATAGACATAGCCTTCGGCGCCGCTGCCGCCGCCCTTGTTGACGACGACGATCGGCTGCTCCGTCAGCTTGTGCTTGGTGATGATGTTCTGCACCGCGCGGGCGAGATTGTCGGTGCCGCCGCCGGGACCGGCGGTGGCCACGAATTCGATCGGCTTTTGCGGTTGCCAGGCGCTGAGCGCCGGCATCGTGCCGGCGAGCACGGTTGCCGCTGCGGAGAGCAGGAATACAGACGTCCGACCCATGATTTCCTCCAGCTGATTTTTGTCTTTTGTTCTTGGTGTCGACGGTCCGGTCAGGCGACGCGTTCCTCGCGTCTTTCCAGAGCCGAAACGATCGCGCCTTCTTTTTCGAGCGCTTCGATTTGCGTCTGGTCGAAGCCGTGCTCGGCCAGAACCTCTCTTGTATGCTCACCATAGACCGGTGCGCCTGACAGGACTTTGCCTGGGGTCTCCGAAAACTTCACGGGAAGCCCGATCGTCTTGACGGGACCAAGCGTGGAATGCTCGACCTCGACGACCATCTCCCGCGCCAGCGTCTGCGGATCACTCAGGGCTTCCAGCATGTCATGCACGGGACCGCAGGGCACGCCCTTCTCGTCAAGCGCCGCGAGCCAGTGCGCCCGCGATTGGGTGCGGAAGCGTTCGCTGAGGACCGCTTCGAGCTCTTTGAGATTGGCCATGCGGTCGGCGCCATTCACAAAACGCGGATCGGCGGCGAGCTCGCTGGCGCCGAGCGCCTCCAGCATCAACAGCCAGTGCTTCTTGTTGGCGCCGCCGACCACGAGCCAGCCGTCCGAAGCCTCGAACGCCTGATACGGCGCATTGAGCGGATGCGCCGAGCCCATCGCGCGCGGCGCGGTGCCCGCAGCGAGCGCGATGGTCGACTGCCAATAGGTCTGCACCAGCGCGGCCTCGTAGAGTGAGGTTTCGACCCACTGCCCTTCGCCGGTCTTCAGGCGATGGGTATAGGCCGCGAGGATGCCCATGCTCGCAAGCAGACCGGCAGTGATGTCGGACAGCGGCGGGCCGCATTTGACGGGCGGACCGTCGGGACGCTCGCCGGTAAAGCTCATGATGCCGCTCATGGCCTGCGCGACCAGGTCGAAACCGCGGCGATGCTTGTAGGGACCGGTGCGGCCGAAGCCCGACAGCGAGCAGTAAATCAGCGCCGGGAATTCAGCGTGCAGCGCCTCATAGCCGAAGCCGAGACGCTCCATCGCGCCCGGCGCGAAGTTCTCGACCAGCACGTCCGCGTCCGCGATCAGCCGCCGCAATACCTGCTTGCCGCCCTCGGTCTTGAGGTCCAGCACGATGCCGCGCTTGTTACGGTTCATCATCAGGAAGGAGGCCGCCTCGTCGCCGATCTTCGGCGGCACGGAGTGACGGGTGTCATCGCCGTTCGGCGATTTCTCGATCTTGATGACGTCGGCGCCCATGTCAGCGAGCATCAGGGTGCAGGTCGGTCCGGCCATGACATGGGTGAGATCGATGACCTTGAGACCGGCGAGCGGTCCCGAACGGCGGGAGGCGGATTGCGAACTCTGCATCGGGGCGTCCTATTGGCCGCGCCATTGCGGCGCGCGCTTGTTGAGGAAAGCATCGAGCCCTTCGCGAAAATCCTGGCTCGTGTAGCACATCAGGATGAGGTCCTCGCCTTCGTCTCCCGTCAGCCGCTGTTGCAGCCGGCCGACCGCCTGCTTGGTCGCATTCAGCGTCAGTGGCGCATGACTGGCGACGAGCCTGGCCACTTCGTCGGCGCGCCGCTCCAGCGCAGCCAGATCCTCGACGATCTCACCGAGCAGTCCGACGCTCGCCGCTTCCGTGGCGTCGACAAGACGGGCGGTGAAGATCAGGTCCTTGACGCGCGCGGCGCCGATGAGTGCCGTGAGACGGCCGACATTGGACATCGACAGGCAATTGCCGAGCGTCCTGGCGATCGGGAATCCAATCTGGGCACTGCGTGTGCCGATGCGCAGGTCGCAGGCCGCGGCGATGCCGGCGCCGCCGCCGGTGCAGAACCCGTTGATCGCCGCGATGGTCGGCACCCGGCACTGTTCGAGCGTGGTCAGGACGCGATCAATCCGCTTTTCGTAGTCGATCGCATCCTGCGGTGTCTTGAACTCGCGGAACTGGTTGATGTCTGTGCCCGCGGCGAACGCCTTGTCGCCAGCCCCGCGCAGCACCAGCACCTTGATCGCATGATCGCTGTTGACCTGCTCGCAGATCGCGGCGAGCCGCTCGTACATAGCGAACGTAAATGCGTTGCGGGCCTGCGGGCGGTTGAAGGTGATGCGCCCGATGCCGGCGTTGCATTCAAAAACGAGGTCGTCCGCCCCTACCGCCAGGTCCATTTCCTCATATCCTCTTGTTTTTTACATTTTTGAATGCAAAATCTGCGATAAGCAAGCTGGAACTTGCAGATTTCGATCGATTTCTGCATTTTTGAATTCAAACTGGAGCACTGATGCCATGCTTCATGAAGACGTCGTCGGCCGCATCCGTGCCATTCTGCTCGACGGCGAAATCCCGCCGGGCGCCCGAATTCCCGAGCGCGAGCTGTGCGAACGGCTCGAGATCTCGCGCACGCCGCTGCGCGAAGCGCTCAAGGTGCTGGCCGCGGAGGGTCTCGTGCAGCTGCTGCCGCATCGCGGCTCGCGCGCCGCAAAACTGACCGACAAGGACATGCGCGACCTGTTCGAGGTCTGCCAGGGCCTGGAGGCGCTCGCCGGCGAGCTCGCCTGCGAGCGCATCACCGACGCCGAGATCGACGCGATTGCCGCCACGCATGCGCAGATGGTGCAGCATTATCGGGACGGCGATCTGATCCAGTACTACCGCGGCAACCGCGCCATTCACGAAGCCATCGTCAACGCGGCCGGAAACCCCGTGCTCGCGGGGTTGTACACCTCCGTCACCGCGCGCATCCGGCGCGCGCGCTACGTCACGCCGATGACGCCGCAGCGCTGGGCGCTCGCCGTGAAGGAGCACGAAGCGATCCTGAACGCGCTGCAGCGGCGCGACGGTGCCGGCCTCTCGCACATTCTGCGCGCGCATCTGCGCCACAAGCGCGAAGAGGTGCTGCAAGCGGGCTTTGCCGAGACGGAAGGCAGCGATCTGGCGCTGCGAATTGCGTGAGGCGCAATTCGTCTCGTCCCGGCTGGTGGAGAGCTCATCCACACGCGGTCTTCACGCTTCGGGCGCCTGTTCTCGCGCCGCGTGAATCTGCGCACTAATTCCACTTGCTAGCTTGTCGCGGCCGGCGCAGCATACTTTTCTGCCGACCCGCGGTCGCGTGGTCGATCAGGCCAGTCCCAAACGCGCGAACAATCGCGCAAGACAAAAGACAAAAGCGGAGGAAACGCATGACAATCGATGTCTCACGTCGATCCCTACTCGCACTTGGAGCCAGCCTCGGAGCCAGTCTTGGAGCCGGCCTTGGTGCCAGCGCGATGCTCGGCAGCAGCGCATTGGCGAAGGCTCCCAAGCTCGGCACCCAGACGCCCTATTGGCACCGTTTCATTCTCGGCAATGCCGAGGTCACCGTCGTGTCCGACGGACCGCTGCCGCTCGGCGATCCCTCCGGGACCTTCACTGGCGTTCCCAAGGAAGAGGTCAAGAAGATGCTGGCGGACAATTTCCTGTCGCCGGACAACGTCGTGCTCGAACAGAACTCGCCGATCGTCAACACCGGCGACAAGCTGATCCTGTTCGACACCGGCATGGGCTCATCGAAGATGTTCGGCGCCAGCACCGGCCGCCAGCAGAAGAGCATGATGGAGGCCGGCATCAAGCCGGAGGAGATCGACGCGGTGGTCTGCTCGCATGCCCATATCGACCACATCGGCGGCATCGTCGATGCCAACGACAAGCCGCTGTTCCCGAACGCGCAGATCTACATCTCCCAGACCGATTTCGATTTCTGGACCGACGAGGGCAAGCTCGGCAGCCCAGCCAAGGACTTCGTCGTTCACGCCCGCAAGAACCTGCTGCCGGTCCGCGACCGGATCAAATTCTTCAAGGACGGCGAGGAATTCCTGCCAGGCGTGCAGGCGATCTCGGCGCCCGGCCACACCGTCGGCCACACCATCTTCATGGTGTCGTCGGCCGGCAAGTCGTTCGCCTTCCTTGGCGATCTCTCGCACCATTCCGTGCTGCTGCTGGAACGGCCACGCATGGAATTCTCCTACGACACCGATCCGAAGCAGGCAGCCGAGTCGCGCGTCAAGCTGCTGACGATGCTGGCGGCGAACAAGACCCCCGTCATGTCCTATCACTTCGCCTGGCCGGGCTACGGCCATGTCGCCAAGGCCGGCGAGGGATTCCATTACTATCCCGAACCGATGCAGATGACGCTGTAGCGTCTCAGGATCAGGTCCGGACGGTGTGTGCCGTCCGGACCATCTCTGGCACGCACACCCGAAATTGGTGTTCGGCCACGATCATTTCAGGCTGCTGACCGACACCGGATTCAAGCTCAATCGCCGCGCGCTCGACCGGCGGATCGATCTAGCGATCGCGACATTCTGTGCGGTCGAGGATCGGGCTGGCGCGACGCAGGCCGGCGGCCAGCATCCGTAGCCCGAGGGTTCAGCGTCCGGCGGGGCGACGCCGGCCCGATCCCGGATCTAAGCCGTCAGGTGCGCGAGCGGTCCTCGAGGTCGCGCAATAGCCTCCTGGCGTCCGCGCGATCGCCGCGCTCGGGTTGACCGGCGAACAGCTGCAATTCCTGCTGCAGCAGCGTGCGTGCGCGGTCCGTCTGGCCTCTGGCGGCGAGCAGGCTCGCCAGCCCTTCGGCGGCACGCAAGCCAAATCCCCGCTGGCCACGCCGGTGCGCGAGCGCCAGGGCCAGCTCGAAATTCTGCTCCGCGAGCATGGTGTCGTTGATTTGCGCATGCGAGGCAAACCGCCCTTCGATACGCAGGCACTCGACCTCATACCAGTAGTTGCCGCCTCGCCCAAAGACGTTGCGTGCCTGATCGAGACACCGCCGAGCGTCCGCCAGCCTGTCGACGCGGAGATAGGCCTCCGCCAGCCAGCATAGGTAGGTGGGCAGGAAGTAGACGAGGTGCGCCGTCTGCAGGAAATCGCGCTGCTTCTCGAGTCCATCGATACCTTCTGCGAGGCGGCCGCTTTCGACGTCGGCCCAACCTAGATATATCCGCGCCACTGAGACCCAGAGCGGCAGTTCCCGCCTGATCGCCTCTTCGAGCGTCCGCTGCGCGAGTGCCCGAACCGTATGCGCGTCCTGCTCCAGCGTGTAGAGCATGCAGACATGCATGTAGGCGTAACCGAGCGTATGGGCGTGCGACAATCGCTGCGCGTGTTCGAGTGCTTCTTGGGCGTGCGTAATCGCGTCGTTGACCCGGCCCACCAGCCAACAGCAGATGCCCAGGTTGGACAGGCTCGTGATCTGCACGTCGGTGCCGTAGATCACGGCGGTCGCGCGGTCGGCGGCGGCATCGTAGAGCTTGGCCGCCCGCTCCAGATGGACGCACGCCTGCTCCGTCTCTCCGTCGAGCAACGACGTTCCGAGCAACCGATGGCCGACCATCCGATCGGCCCTCGTTCCCTTTTGCTCGGCGAGCGTCAGAAAGTCCCGCGCCAGCGTGCCCGCCTCCCGCACGTTGCTCGCCACGCGCAGGTAAGACCATCTGGCGTACAGTGCCGGAAAGATGCGCGGATCGTTATCGAGGGCGCGGCAGAGCTCGATGGCACGGCTGCTCACGTCTGCGACCGCATCCGCACCGAATCCCTGTAGGGCGATCGTCGGTCCGATCAGCGCGATCTGGGCGTTCAGCTCCAGATTATCCCTCTCCAGCCCCGCCGGAAGCTTCCTGATCTCCTCCAGCGCCATGTTGAGCTCGGCGGTCGCCTCCAGGTTTGCCGAACGTTCCGCCGCTTGCTGCGCAGCCTTAAGCCGCATCCGGGCTGCCCGGGAGGTGCGTCCGGCCTCGGATAGATGCAGCGCGAGATAGCCGGGTTCGGTGGTGGCGACCTCCGGCAGATGGAGCTCGATCTCCTCGGCCACACGGTCGTGAAGCTCCCGCCTCTGCCGTTTGAGAAGCGAATAGTAGGCGACGTCCCGGACCAGGGCATGCTTGAAGGAGTAGACCTTTTCGTCGTCATCGCGCTCGAGCCCGATCAGCCCGGACGCGCGCAGCCGCTCGAGGGCGGGCTCGAGGGCGTCGCGGAGATCACCCGCAACGGCGGCAAGAAGCCGATGCGGAAAGCTTCGGCCGATCACCGACGCGAGCTGCGCGACCGCCTTGGCATTGCCGAGCCGTTCCAGCCGCAGCATCAGGGAGTCGTAGAGCGCCGATGGGACCTCCGAGGGTCCGCTCGCCCCGGCATTTCTGACGCCCGCATCGACTTGCCCGGTCTCGAGGGCTGCCGCCGCCAACTCTTCCACGAACAGCGGCACGCCGTCCGATCGCGCGACGATCTGCTGGAGCAACTGGCTCGGCAGCTGCTTGTCGCGGACGACCGATCCCGCGAGATCGCGGCAGTGCTCGTCATCGAGACGCTGAAGCACGATGCGCAGGATCATCGGCGACACGTTACCGATGACGGACGCCCGGCTGGTGACCACCAGAAGGTTCCGCGTGCCGGCGATCTGGCCGGCAATGCGCTCAACGATCTCGATCGTCGACGGATCGGCCCAGTGAAAATCCTCGATGAGGATCAGGCTGGCCTCACCGCCCGTCTGCGAGATCAACAGCCGCACCGCCGCATCTCGCGTCTTTCGACGCAGTTCATGCGCATCGGGAATCGTCGGACCTGACGCCGCCGCCACCGGTAGACCGAGCATCTGGCCGATCAGCGCCAACTGCTCCTCGTCGCCGCCGGAGGTTGCGGCCATGAAATCACGCAGACGCGCCAGGTTCACCTCGGCGTCTTCATCCCTGCCGATACCGATGCGCTGCTCGAGGGCTCTGATGATCGGATAGAGCGGCGTATTCTGATGCGGGCCGGAGGCCTGTATCGCCAGGATGAGATCATCCGGCAACGCGGCCCTTTCGATCAACTCCAGTGCCAGGCGCGATTTGCCGATGCCGGGCTCCCCGGTGATCTCCACCGTGCGCCCCTGCCCGGCCTTCGCCAGCTCCCAGGCTTCCAGCAACTGGCCCAATTCGGTGACCCTGTCGACGAGGCGCGAGGCATTGCGGTGGCGGGCACGGTGGCCGACGCCATCTTCCGACGTCTCGCCCGCGGCGAGAAAGGCCTCGACCTTCCGTGACAATCCCTTGAGCGAACGCATGCCGAGCGGCTGCAAGGCGAATTTGCCGCGCAGCAGACGCTTGGTCTCGCCACTGATCACGAGCGAATTG
This sequence comes from Bradyrhizobium sp. AT1, assembly GCF_001590795.1. Classification (GTDB taxonomy): domain Bacteria; phylum Pseudomonadota; class Alphaproteobacteria; order Rhizobiales; family Xanthobacteraceae; genus Bradyrhizobium. Next base: position 551,688 of record NZ_JXDL01000001.1, on the reverse strand, counting down.
GGTTCGCCCATTTCAAGCAACCGGAATGCGATATTGGGCGTGTCGCCGACGATCTCGGTCGCATCGTGCACGTGACCCGGCCCGGCCCTCCCGATCACCGCGACCCCCGTATGCACGCCGATCCGAACACGAAGCGGTTCCTGGATTGCGGCCGTCGCGCGCTCGCTCAGCTCGCGAATTTTTTGCAGCAACAGCAGGCCGCAGCGCACCGCACTCTCGGCCTCGTTCTCCGATGCGAGGGGATAGCCGAACTCGGCACGAATGCCGTCGCCGATATAGTTGACGACGCTGCCCCCGGCATTGCTGATGCACTGCGAGCTGATCGCCTGGAATTCCAACAAGACCTCGCGCAGGTCCTCGATGTCGCAGCGCTCGGAGAGGCCCGTTGAATCAACGACGTCGCAGAACAAGACCGTGAGCTGACGGCGTTCGGTTGCTCTGTCGTGAGGATCGTCCATCACTCACCCCGGAAATACTGAGATCGTTCCGCGCTTCGGTCCGGCACCCTCGCCTTTTTCTGGGGATGACAAGATTGCGCCAAACTCCTCTAAAAAGTCCACAATGCTTTCGGCGACTTTCGGTCAGCCATATTGTCTCAATCGCTCCAGAACCAGCTTCAGCCCATATTTGCTCCCCTCGTCGGCTTCAGGCCTATCCTCCCGGGCCGAGCAACTCCGCGAAGAACGGGTTGAGCATGCGCCCGCGCGGATCCTCTCGTCTGACCCGGTCGGAGAACTCCGTCCATCTCGCCTTGTACGCCGCCGTAACATGGCTGTTCGTGATGAATGGACTCTGGTTCAGCAGGGGAATGCCGTTCCTCTTGTAGGCAAATTCATTGAACTCCCGCAAAAACGCATCCCACGCCGGCCTGTCCGTATAAGCGTGGATGGGATCGACTGAAAAAACGTCTCCGTCGTGCGAGTAGGACAGCAACGAATGCTCGTCCTTGCGGATGAAGTAGGAGCCGAGCGCCATGTTGCAGCGGAAGTCGTGCTTGCTGAAATATGTCTCGCTGAACTCCACATAGTCGCGCAGCACCTGCAGCCACTCACCGCGCGGAAATGCCCAGAACGTGAATGCGTATCGCGCCGACGGCCCCGTCTTGCTGTAGTCGATCGTCTTGTCGGGATTATAGAGGGTCGCTCCGCCGACAAGATGCAGAAACGACATCAACAGCCTGTTGCCGACGAACCAGGTGTCGAGCGTGGCGTCCCTGAGAGTCTTGGTTGGAATGCTGCTGTCGATGAACCTGCCAATGCGGGCTTCCGCATAATTCCAGAGAGTGCGGCGGCTGGCGGCGAACAGCGCCCCGAACGGGCCGACGCTGTCGATGGGATGTCGCGTCTGGAAGTGCGCCTTTCGGCCGACGGTCCAGCAGATCAGGCCCCTGGAGGCGTCGATGATCCCGTCCACCTCCCTCTCGGTCAACTCCGCGATCGGACGCGGCAAATAGCTGAAGTGGATCGCCTCCAGTGGCTTGATCCGGAACGTCACCTCGTAGATGACGCCGCACAGGCCGTAGCTCGAGCGCATGAAGTACATCAGATCCCGATTGCTCTCCTCCGATGCTTCCGCGAGTTCCCCGCTGGGCGTCACCCATTTCATCGCAATGATGTAGGAGCCGACCTGCCCAAACTCGCCGCCGTCCAGCCCGTCCTTGGTGTGGCAACAGGCCGCCGACCCCAGCGTCATGTTTCCGATCTCGATATTGGTCACGAACTGCAGGTTCATCGCCCGCAACGCCCGCGATGCGGCGATGAATTGCAGGCCGGCCTGCGCCGTGAACGTCATGTCGTGCGGATCGATCTTGAGGACGCGGCTCATCCCGGACATGTCGATGATCGTCCCGTCCGAGGACGCGCAAGGCGTCAACGAATGATAGCTGCCCATCGCCCGGACGGGGCTCGGATAGCGGTCGGCATCCCTGAGGATCGATTGGAGCTCGTCGACGGAGCGCGGCGACACCAGTTGCGCGGGAGAGCTCGTGATCCCGCCATCGTAATTGCGAACCATACTGCCCATCTGCGTCACCCCCCCTCGACGGCGAAACACGCAACTCAAGATGGATCTTCTGTCCTGCCGACACTGGTGTCGGCCTGGTTCTCGCGAGGTCGAAGCGCGTTGTTGACCCAGCTTCGTCTCGCTCACGCAAAGTCGGCCGGATTGCCTGATGCAGCCCGAAAGGCTGCGGTCATCCTATCCGAGCCAGCTTTCAACCGACAGGGGAATTTGTACGACGGGACGACCGCAGCTCCGGCAAGTCGCGTTGGCAAACAGGCGTTTTGGTGGTATTGGATCACATTTACTGGTTGCAAGCCAAATTGATTTCACGCGTTTGTTTGGGAGCGTCAATGTCCCGCGAGAACGATGGCTTTGTCTACCATCGTGGCCTGCTGCAAGCGGTCCTTGATGTCGTCTATCGGGTCGTCAACTTCTTCGTCAGATGGGACCACCTGCCGACCCTGCTAGGAGCTGCCAATCTCTCGGTCTTCCGCGAAAGGCTGCGGGAGCACAACCTCCATCATACAGGCTACGGAACGACATCGCCTGGCTGGAGCCCCGGCAATGAGCGGTGGCGTTCCGCAGACGGCTCGTTCAACAGCCTCGACCATCCGCGCATGGGCATGGCGGGCGCCCGGTTCGGACGCAATTTCCCGCTGCCGGAATGCGTGCCCGACAGCATGGACGACCTGCTCGAACCCAGCCCGCGCGTGATCTCAAAGGTATTGCTGGCGCGCGACACCTTCATTCCCGCGACCAGCCTCAACCTGCTGGCCGCCGCCTGGATCCAGTTCGAAACGCATAACTGGTTCAGCCATGGGATTCCCAAGGAGGGAAACGAGTTCAAGATCCCGCTGGAGCCGGACGATCACTGGCCCGAGAACGTGCGCGGCTGCATGCAGATCCGCCGTACCGTCAGCGACGAGACGCCGCGCGAACCATGGCTCGGCGCGACCCCTACCTTCCGCAATCTCAATTCGCACTGGTGGGATGCCGGACAGATCTACGGCAGCAATCGCGACAGACAGCTGGAAATCCGCTCCAAGGTCGACGGAAAGATCAAGGTCGGCGACGATGGAATGCTTCCTGCCGATCCAGCTCATCCGGGCGCCGATCTCACTGGATTCAACGACAATTGGTGGGTCGGGCTCAGCCTGCTCCACAATCTCTTCGCCCGTGAGCACAATGTCATCTGCGATGGCCTCAAGACACGCTATCCGGCCTGGAATGACGAGGAACTGTTCCAGCGCGCGCGCCTGATCAACGCGGCCCTGATCGCCAAGATCCACACCATCGAATGGACGCCGGGCATCCTCGGCCATCCTGCGCTGGACTTCAGCATGCACGCCAACTGGTCGGGGATCCCGTACCGGGTGCTGAAAACGGTGCTCGGGGAGAACAGCGAAGCCGCCTATGGGATCATCCACACTCCGACGGATCAGCATAGCGCGCCCTACGCGTTGACCGAGGAATTCACCGCCGTCTACCGCCTGCACCCCCTGGTCCCTGACGACATGCATGTACGGCGGATCGACGCGGCGGGGGCTGACTGCTGCAAGCTGGTCGATATGCAGGGCAGCGCCTCCCGCAAGTTCATGGAGACGCACGGCTTCGTCAACCTGCTGTACTCGTTCGGCACGGCACATCCCGGCGCCATTCGCCTGCACAACTACCCCAACTTCCTCCGCCAGTTCAAAAAGGACGACCAACCGCTGCTCGACATGGCCGCCATCGACATCATGCGCGACCGCGAGCGCGGCGTGCCGCGCTACAACCGGTTTCGCGAGCTGGTCGGCAAGAAACGGGTCAAGACGTTCGAAGAGATCACCAGCATTCCCGACGCTGCAAAGAAGATGCGCGCGATCTACAAGGGCGATGTCGACCGCGTCGATCTGATGGTCGGACTGCTCGCCGAGGATCTGCCGGACGGTTTTGGCTTCAGCGATACCGCCTTCCGCATCTTCATCCTGATGGCATCGCGGCGTCTCAAGAGCGACCGCTTCTTCACGGACGACTACCGGGCGGAAGTCTACACCGAGTTCGGTCTGGACTGGATCCAGAACAACGGAATGAAATCGGTGCTGCTGCGGCATGTGCCGCAACTCGGCCAAGCGCTCGAGGGCGTCAACAACGCCTTTGCCCCCTGGAACGTGCTGCGAGCTGAGCCGTGGCCCTCATCATAACCATTCCGGGCCTCGTCCGCCTCGCCCTCGTCCGCGATCCGGACGAGCTCCTCCGTGTCAACGATGCGGGCACTGTCGTCCGCCCCCTGTCCGGCCGCGGCGGCCTGTTCAATCGCTCGGTCGCGGAAAAGCTCGCGGTTTTCCGCGCCGCCGATGGCGACATCTGGCCGGCATTCCGCGATCGGCACGATCCGCTGCGCGCTGCGCATCAGACTTCGCTCGAATCCGCCCTTTCGAACATCGGCCCGCTGTTAGAGCGGATCGCGCCGGAGATCACCGAACTCGGCAATTACGTCCGCGGCGGGCGCACGCCTCGCAGCATGGGCGTCGTGGTCCAGCAGGCGGTCGGCCGGCTGTTCCTCCCCGACTATGTCGCGAGCGAGGAATCCTACGCCGCCGCGCGCACGTTGCAGGCGTGGTTGTCGGCCTGGCCGCTGCGTGCAGCCTGGCTCAGGCGCAGCGGCGCGTTGAAGGCCGCGCTCGATCACATCGAGGTTGCCTCGCAAGGCGATATGGCCTGCGCGCACGCAACTGCGCTCGCCATGCACAACATCGTGAAATCGATCGAGCTGATGCGCGAGCTGGCGCTCCACGGCGACAATCTGGCGAAGATCGAGCCGAAGGACGCGATGCTTCGTACCCTGCGCGCGCCGGCGCGCGTGGTCCGTGAGGCGCGCGACGGAGACTTCGTGGGTCTGGTTCGGCTGCGGTCGCGGACGCTGATCCTGCTGGCGGTCGAAACTGCCCGGCAGCAACGCGCCTCGGACCCCGGCTTGGCATTCTTTGCCGGTGCCTGGAACCAGTGCCCAGCGCACGGCCTCGTCCCGGCCTTGCTCGGCAAAGTCTGGGAGGCGGCAAGAACGCGCGTGATAGCAGGCAGCTGAAGCACGCCAAGGACACTCGTCCGCAATCGTCCGAGAGCGGAACGGGGTCAGCAGCCGAGCTTATCCGCGATCCCGCCAAAGTCCTTCGCGACGATGTCCCAATTGCCGGTCGCCTCGAAGTCCACCTTCTGCAACGGCCCGTATTCGGTCGGCCGCGCCACGAAGGCGGTCTTGAGCCCGTTCTTCTGTGCGGCGGCGAGATCGCCGTTGTGGGCGGCGACCATCATGACCTCTTCCGGTTCGAGGCAGAGCAGCCGTGCCGCGCCGAGATAAGTCTCGGGATCAGGCTTGTAATGTTCGAACAGCTCGGCCGACATGATGAGGTCCCACGGCAGGCCAGCGAACTTCGCCATGTTGGTGAGCAGTGCGACGTTGCCATTCGAGAGCGGCGAGATCACGAACTTTGCCTTCAGCCGAGTAAGACCGGCGACGCTGTCCGGCCAGGGATGCAGGCGGTGCCAGCCCTTTGTGAGATAGTCGAGATCGGCTTCGGTGAGGCCTTTGATCGAAAACTGATCGACCAGCTTCTCCAGCGAGCGGCGGTGCAGATCGTCGAGCATGACATAGCCGCGCTCGGGATGTTTGCGCACATCGTCCATCGAGGCCATGTACATGCCGCGCCAGCCGTCGACCAGAGCGGTCCAGTCGGCGCTGATGCCGCGCCCCTTCGCCCACCACATGAAGTCGGTGATCAGGCTGGTGCGCCAATCTACGACCGTGCCGAACACGTCGAAGACGAGGGCCTTGACGGTGGTGAGATCGGACATGTGCGCTTCCCGTGATTGTTCTTGTTGTCATTCCGGGCCGCGCAAAGCGCGAACCCGGAATCCATGTCACATCGGATTCTGCCGCTCGATGGCTTCCGGGCCTTCCGGGCCGCGCTTTTGCGCAGTCCCGTCGCCCCGGAATGACGACCAAACTAGTCCAGGTGAAACTTCGAGAGCTCGCGGTGCTCGGCCTTGATATAGCGCACGGTGCCGGTGACGGAGCGCATCACCACCGTCTCGGTCTCGATCACGCCGTCCTTGCGGAATTTGACGCCCGACAGCAGTGAACCGGTCGTGACGCCGGTGGCGGCGAACAGGCAGTCGCCGCGCGCCATATCCTCGATGCCGTAGATCATCTTGGGATCGTTGACGCCCATCTTGGCGGCGCGCTCGATTTTTTCGGCGGAATCGAGGATCAGGCGGCACTGCATCTGGCCGCCGATGCAGCGCAGCGCCACGGCCGCGAGCACGCCTTCAGGCGCGCCGCCGGTGCCGAGATACATGTCGACGCCGGTGTTGTCAGGATCGGCGCAATGGATCACGCCGGCGACGTCGCCGTCGGTGATCAGTCGCACGGCGGCGCCGGTCGAGCGCACGCTCTCGATGATGCTGGCATGGCGCGGACGATCGAGCACGAGAACCGTGATGCCGTCGGGCTGGACACCCTTGGCCTTGGCGAGACGGCGGACGTTGTCGGCCGGCGTTGCGTCGAGATCGACGACGCCCTTGGCGTAGCCCGGGCCGATCGCCAGCTTCTGCATATAGACGTCGGGCGCGTGCAGCAGCGTGCCGCCGTCGGCCATCGCCATGGTCGCGATCGAGCCCGGCATGTTCTTGGCGCACAACGTGGTGCCTTCGAGCGGATCGACCGCGATGTCGACCTGCGGGCCGGCGTTCATGCCGACCTTCTCGCCGATGAAGAGCATCGGCGCCTCGTCGCGCTCGCCCTCGCCGATCACGATGGTGCCCTCGATCGGGAGCTTGTTGAGCTCGCGGCGCATCGCATCCACCGCGGCCTGGTCGGCCGCCTTCTCGTTACCGTGTCCGCGCAGGCGCGCCGACGACACCGCCGCCCGCTCCGTCACGCGCACGATCTCCAGCGTCAGGATGCGCTCGAGCAATGCGTGCGGAGGGACTTCAATATGGGTCGACATCGGCTAACTCCTTCGAAACGTTTGGGACGGAAATCTCCGCCCGCATCAACTCGTAACACCCACGATTCGTTCGAACCGTGTCTTATTGTTGGAGCATGACCTTTCCGGAAAACCGCTACACACTTTTTCGGGTCATGCTCAGTTCTTCTCGATCCGGATCACCTGCGGCCGTCCGCTGATCACCTTGTCCTTCTGCACGGCGGCGAGCGCGCGGCGCACGGCGTCTTCGTGCGTGGCGTAGGTGATCAGGATGACGGGCACGGGGACCGCCTTGCCGTTATCAGGCGCAACGCCGCCATTGGGATGACGCTGCACGATCGACTCGATTGAAATCTTCTGCTCCGCAAGCCGCGTCGCGATCGCCGCCGCGGTGCCGGGGAAATCACGCGCCAGAAGGCGGATGTAGTAGCCGCCCTCGTGACGCTCCATCGGCGCCTTCTTGGTGTCGCGCAAATGCGCGATCGGCCGGCCGAACGGATTGGCCCGGATGCCACGCGCGACATCGGCGATGTCGGCCACCACGGCGGATGCGGTGGCCGCACCGCCAGCGCCGGGGCCGACCAGCGTGATCGGCGGAATGCCCTCGCCGTCGATCGTGACCGCATTGGTGACGCCCATCACCTGCGCGATCGACGAGGATTTCGGCACCATGGTCGGATGCACGCGCTGCTCGATGCCCTTGGCGGTGCGCACCGCAACGCCGAGCAGCTTGACGCGATAGCCGAGATCGGACGCCGCGCGCAGATCTTCCGGTGCGATGGATGAGATGCCTTCGACATACACCGCGCTTTGAGCAACTTTCGTGCCGAAGGCGAGGCTGGCGAGGATCGCGAGTTTCTGCGCGGTATCGTGACCATCCACGTCGAAGGACGGGTTGGCCTCGGCGTAGCCGAGCCGCTGGGCGTCCTTGAGGCATTCGGCGAAGGACAGACCCTCCTGCTCCATTCGGGTCAGGATGTAATTGCAGGTGCCGTTGAGGATCCCGTAGACGCGGTTGATGCCGGTTCCGGCAAGACCCTCGCGCAACGTCTTGATGACGGGGATCGCGGCGCCGACGGCTGCCTCGAAATTCAGCGCGCCGCCGTGCTTTTCGGCTGCCTTGGCCAGCTTGATGCCGTGCTTGGCCAGCAGCGCCTTGTTGGCGGTGACGACCGACTTGCCGGCGTTGAGCGCGGCCTCGACCGCGGACAGCGCGGGATCGCCGGCACCGCCCATCAGCTCGACGAAGCAATCGATGCCGGGATGGGTGGCCAGCGCCATGGGATCCCTGACCCATTCGACGCCGCGCAGGTCAATGCCGCGCTTCTTCGCCTTCGAGCGCGCGGTGACGGCGACGACGCGAATGCCGCGGCCGCTACGGCCCGCGAGCACGCGCGCCTGCGTTTCGATCAAACGGACCACTTCGGCGCCCACGGTGCCGAGCCCCGCTATGCCCACTTTCAGGGGTGCAACCATGATGTCTTAGAAAACCTGCCGAAGAGAACTCAACGCCGATTGGCGAGCGGAACGACGTTGTGCAACGTTTCGATGCCGCTTTCAAGGAAGCGGCGCACGCCGCGGGCGGCCTGCCTGATCCGTTGCTCGTTTTCCACCATGGCGATGCGGACATATCCTTCACCATGCTCGCCGAAGCCGACGCCGGGCGAGACCGCGACGCCGGACTTCTCCACCATCAGGGTGGCGAATTGCATGCTGCCGACGCTGCGGAAGGCCTCCGGCAACGGCACCCAGGCAAACATCGAGGCTTCCGGCGGCGGAATCTCCCACCCGGCGCGGCCGAACGATTCCACCAGCGCATCGCGGCGCTTGCGGTAGGTGTCGCGCATCTCCTTGATGCAATCGTCCGGGCCGTTCAGCGCGGCGGTCGCGGCGACCTGGACCGGCGTGAAGGCGCCGTAGTCGAGGTAGGATTTGACGCGGGCGAGCGCCGCGATCACGCGCTCGTTGCCGACCGCAAAGCCCATGCGCCAGCCGGCCATCGAATAGGTCTTCGACATCGAGGTGAACTCGACCGTGACGTCCATCGCGCCCGGCACCTGGAGCACCGAGGGCGGCGGATTGTTCTCGTCGAAATAGACCTCGGCATAGGCGAGATCCGACAGGATCAGGATCTCGTGCTTCTTCGCGAAGGCGACGAGGTCCTTGTAGAAATCGAGGCTCGCCACATAGGCGGTCGGGTTCGACGGATAGCAGACGACCAGCGCCAGCGGCTTCGGGATCGAATGGATGATCGCCCGCTCGGCCGCCTCGAAGAACTGCGGCGTCGGCTCGGAGGGCACCGAGCGGATCACGCCGCCCGCCATCAGGAAGCCGAAGGCGTGGATCGGGTAGCTCGGATTCGGGCAGAGGATGACGTCGCCGGGCGCGGTGATCGCCTGCGCGACGTTGGCAAAGCCTTCCTTCGAACCCAGCGTCGCCACGACCTGGGTGTCGGGATTGAGCTTCACGCCGAAGCGGCGGGCGTAGTAGGCAGCCTGGGCCTTGCGCAGGCCGTTGATGCCACGGGAGGCCGAGTAGCGGTCGGTGCGCGGCTTGCCCAGCGTCTCCTTCAGCTTCTCCAGCACGTGCGCGGGGGCCGGCAGATCCGGATTGCCCATGCCGAGGTCGATGATGTCGGCACCGGCATTCCGCGCGGCCGCCTTGGCCCGGTTGACCTGCTCGAACACGTAAGGCGGAAGGCGGCGAATGCGGTAAAATTCTTCCATGGCTCTCTGGGCTCCGGGCAACCGGTCAGGACAGAATCGACAGGACAGGACGGCGATCCCGAATGGGCCCAGCCCCGCCGTGAAAATTACTCAAAATCAAAAACTTAGAGCAATCATCGACAACGAAGGCTGAAGTCGTTCGCCCTGACTCTTGGCTGAACCGAAATCTTTTAGCACGGCACGGCGGGGGCGCCAGCGATTACCTTGCACAGCCCTATTTCGCGTCCTTGCCGGCGACGGCCTGGCGATCGCGTGCCGCGGCAAGCTCGGCCTCGATCTTGGCGCGCTGCTCCGGCGAGATCGTCGCTTGATCGCGGTCCGGCGGCAAATCGTGCACGGGCAGATAGGTCCCCGGCTCCCTCGGATGCGCCTGTGCGTCCGCGGGCGTCATGTCCGCCAGCTGACTGGAACAACCGCTCAGCACAAATGCCACGCTCAACAGCGTGCCACCGATCAGCAGCGACCTCTGCAGGACCCTCAACGCCAACACTTGGGAATTCCCCTACTCGTCCCAATGCAAGCTGCCGCACACTAACCCGACAACCTGCCCAAGCTCAAACCATTGCTGCCCACAAATGGTACGAGCGAGAAAACATCCAAGGCCCACGGCACAAGGGTTGCACCGGGATTGTGACAAAACCAAGAAGCTTTGTCGCAGTGCAGCACATCTTGGAGCGTGTTTAACGCCAAACATGCGAGCTTCGCGGTGACGAATACGGAATGAGTCGTTACTGTTCTACTCATGAGTATGGCCACGACCGATACGCCCAAACCCGAGACGAAGTTCGATGCGGAAGCCTTCGCGATGAATGTCGCGCGGGCGATGGAGAGCGGAGGCAAGGCGCTCGCCGCCTATCTCAAGCCGCGCGAGAGCGGCGAGGTGCAGGATCGCCCGCCGGCCGAGCTTGCCGAGGTCGTCAAGACCTTCACATCGGTCGCCGAATATTGGTTGTCGGATACGTCCCGTTCCTCCGATCTGCAGACCAAGCTCGCCAAGGATTATCTCGACCTCTGGGGCTCGGCGGCGCGTCGCATGGCCGGCCAGGACGCCCCGCCCGCGATCGCGCCCTCGCCGCGCGACAAGCGCTTTGCCGACCCGGAGTGGAAGTCGAACCAGTTCTTCGATTTCGTCATGCAGCTCTATCTGCTCACGACCAAATGGGCGCAGGAGCTGGTGCGCGACGCCGAGCTCGATCCGCACACGCGCCGCAAGGCGGAGTTCTATGTCCAGCAGGTCACCAACGCGCTGTCGCCGTCGAACTTCGTGCTGACCAATCCGGAGGTGCTGCGCGAGACGGTGGCGAGCAGCGGCGAGAACCTCGCGCGCGGCCTGACCATGCTGGCGGAGGACATCGCGGCCGGCAAAGGCATGCTGAAGATCCGCCAGTCCAATCCGGACAACCTCGTCGTCGGCGTCAACATGGCAACGACGCCGGGTAAGGTGATCTATCAGAACGAGACGATGCAGCTGATCCAGTATTCGCCGACCACGGAGACGGTGCTGCGCACCCCGCTCCTGATCGTGCCGCCCTGGATCAACAAGTTCTACATCCTCGATCTCAAGCCGGAGAAATCCTACATCAAATGGTGCGTCGACCAGGGCATCACCGTGTTCGTGATCTCATGGGTCAATCCCGACAAGCGGCTCGGCAACAAGAGCTGGGAAGACTACATGAAGGAAGGCCCGCTCACGGCGATGGACGTGATCGAGAAGGTCACCGGCGAGATGAAGGTGCACACCGCCGGCTATTGCGTCGGCGGCACCATGCTGGCGACCACGCTGGCCTGGCTCGCCGAGAAGCGCCGCCAGCGCGTGGCGTCCGCGACCTTCTTCGCGGCGCAGGTCGACTTCACCCATGCCGGCGACCTCCTCGTGTTCGTCGACGAGGAGCAGATCGCAGCCCTCGAGCACGACATGAAGACGGCCGGCGTGCTCGAAGGCTCGAAGATGGCGATGGCCTTCAACATGCTGCGCTCTAACGATCTGATCTGGTCCTACGTCGTCAGCAATTATCTGAAGGGCCAGCAGCCGAGCGCGTTCGATCTGCTGCACTGGAATTCCGATGCGACGCGCATGACCGCGTCGAACCATTCCTATTATTTGCGCAATTGCTACCTGGAGAACCGGCTCTCCACCGGCACGATGGTGCTCGACAACACGCTGCTCGACCTCTCCAAGGTCAAGGTGCCCGTCTACAACCTCGCCACCCGCGAGGACCACATCGCGCCGGCGGAATCGGTGCTGTACGGCTCGCAGTTCTTCGGCGGCCCGGTGAAATATGTGCTGTCGGGCTCGGGCCATATCGCCGGCGTGGTCAATCCGCCGGCCTCGAACAAGTATCAGTACTGGACCAACGACAACATCAAGGACGTCAGCGTCGCCGAGTGGCTGAAGAGCGCGGTGGAGCACAAGGGATCGTGGTGGCCGGACTGGCGCCAATGGCTCGGCGAGCTCGATCCGGAGCAGGTTCCGGCACGCGTGCCGGGAAACGAGGCCTTCCCGCCCATCGAGGACGCGCCCGGCAGCTACGTCAAGGTTCGCGCATAGCGGAATCGGCTGGGCTTTCGTATAGACTCGCGCTCAATGCAGCGACGACAGAGGGGATCGAACCATGACGCGCGAATTGTTCTGGCTGACACTGACGGTGATCCTCACCGGTATCCTCTGGATTCCCTACACCATCAACCGCTGTCAGGTTCGCGGTCTCAGTGGCGCGATGGCCAACCCCTCGCGCGGCGACAAGCCGCAATCGGAATGGGCCAACCGGTTGATGTTCGCGCATGACAACGCGGTCGAGAACCTCGTGCTCTTTGCGCCGCTGGTGCTGATCCTCAACGCGATCGACTATTCTACCAAATGGACCGTGCTGGCCTGCGCGGTCTATTTCTGGTCGCGCGTCGCGCATCTGATCGTCTACGCGCTCGGAATCCCAGTGTTCCGGACGCTGGCCTTCACCGTCGGCTTCCTTGCGCAGGCCGTGCTGGCGCTGGCGATCTTCAAGGTGCTTTGATTTGGTGTCCCGGACGCGCGAAGCGCGAGCCGGGACACAGAAGACTGTAATGAAACAAGCGAGAGTGGGCCCCGGCTCTGCAGCGCACCGCTGAAGGAGCGCTGCGCTGCGTCCGGGGCACAGCATCCTACTCCTCCGGCAGGCCCAACATCAGCCGCATGTTCTGCACGGCCGCACCGGACGCACCCTTGCCGAGATTGTCGAGCCGGGCGACCAGCACCGCCTGGTGATATTTGTCGCTGGCGAAGACGTAGAGCTCGAGCTGATTGGTCTCGTTCAGCGCTTCCGGCTCGATCCGCCCGCCCTTCGATGCTTCGTTCTGCAGCGGCATCACCTTGACGTATTTCGAGCCGGCATAGCGCTTGGCGAGCGCGGCCTGCAGCTCGGCTCCGCCGGGCTTGCCCGGCAGCGTGTCGAGCTGCAGCGGCACCGAGACCAGCATGCCCTGCCGGTAGTTGCCGACCGAGGGGATGAAGATCGGCCGCCGCGTCAGGTTGGAATAGAGCTGCATCTCCGGCAGATGCTTGTGCTCGAAGCCGAGGCCGTAGAGCTCGAAAGACGGCGCGCTACCATCCTCGAAGCTTGCGATCATCGACTTGCCGCCGCCGGAATAGCCGCTCACCGCATTGACGGTGACCGGATAGTCAGACGGCAACAGGCCGGCATCGACGATCGGCCGAAGCAGCGCGATCGCGCCGGTCGGATAGCAGCCGGGATTAGAAACCTTCCTGGCGGCCTTGATCTTGCCCGCCTGGTCAGCCGTCAGTTCCGGAAAGCCGTAGGCCCAGTCGGGCGCAACCCGATAGGCGGTGGACGCATCCAGCACCTTCGGGCCAGAGGCGCCCATGCTGTCGACCAGCGCGACCGTCTCCTTGGCGGCATCGTCGGGCAGACAGAGGATGACGAGGTCCACCTCCTCCATCAGCGCCTTCTTGGCGGCGGGATCCTTGCGCTTGTCGTCGGCAATGGTCTTCACGACGACGTCGTTCTGGAGCTTCAGCCGCTCGTTGATGCCGAGCCCGGTGGTGCCGGAGCCGCCGTCGACGAAGACGGTGGCCGGCTTCCTGGCCGCGCTGGTGGTGGGGGCTTTGGTGGTGTCAGCGAGGCTCATGGTGCGCTCCCTTCGAGCATGTTCGTATCGTCAGCAAAAATTTGCGGCCTTGCCTGCCGCATCAATTGTGAGATCTGCCTGGCGTCGGCATCGCCGGCGCTGAGCGCATTGGCGATCGCCGCGTAGTCGGCGTCGGATTTTTGCTGGTTCAGCTTGAAGCTGCCTTCGACCTCTTCAACATTCATCACCAGACCCACGATCGCCTTCTTCATCGCCTCGAGCCGGCCCGCCGTCATCTTGCCCGACGTCCACGGCTTCTTCGGCAACAGCCAGTTCTCGAATTTGTCGCTGAGCGTGTCGATCTGCACCGCCAACTCATCGTCCGACATAAGCCGCACCGGCCCGCTCAGATGCACCGATTGGTAGAGCCAGGTCGGCACCTGATCCGGCGAGACGTACCAGTCGGGCGATACATAGGCATCGGGCCCGTTGACCGCGAGCAGCCAGGACGCATCGCCGCCCGCAAGCTTTAGCAGCGGATTGTGACGGGCAACATGAAACGCGGCCTGCGGCGTGCCGTCGGCTGCGTAGGTCAGATAGAACGGCAGCGGGGAAGCAACCGGCTTCTTTCCGTCGAAGGCGCACATGGTGCCGAAGCCGCGCTCTTCGGCGAATTTCAGGCTCGCAGCGCGGTCCTGCTTGAAAAAGGGTGGCGTGTACATCGTGGTCTCCTGCTGGGCCTCCGTGGGGGCCGCCGGATCAGATCGCGCTGACAGGAGAGAGAATGCCGCGGATCGGATCCAGCGGCAAAGACGATGATCTCAAACGCGATCGACCGCCCAAACCGCAAGACTGCGGCGGCGGCGACGGGCGAACAGGATGGTCGCGGCGTTGATCATGGCGCGCGGCTATAGGGCCCGCGGGTTCCGGGGTCAAGTACAAAGTGGCGACGCATGGCGGCCTCGTCCGCCACCGCGAGCGAAACTGTCCCCGTAGACTTGCGATAGAATGTCAAGACAATCTAAACTTATCCTAGAACCGCCGGACCTTTCGCACTTGGGGCATGTCGTGACACCCGATGAGATCCGCAACGAGCACCTGAAACTCAGCGCGACTTGGCTCAACAACCTGTCCGCCGGAATTATTGCGGCTGGAACCTTCGTTCCGGCAGCACAGGTGATTTTCAATCTTCTGCCTTTGGGAACCGATAACGGTCTCGTTGTTGGGGTCGGGCTAGTTTGCTTCGTGACGGGTTTCGCCATACATTTGGCCGGACACGTATTCTTGGGAAGCCTGCGATGACCACCGACCAGGCGATCGCGCTGCTCTTTCCTCTCGCCGCCGGTAGCGGCGCACTTTTGACGGCCTTCATCGCCAAGAAGGTTTGGGTGGATCGCCCCGTGTCCGCCAACTCACACGGCCCTGACAAAGTCGTTGAAGAGATCGTCGATCGCGCGCGATCTTCCCGCGAACTCCGCGGCGACAAGGACGACCTCAATGAAGCTGCGGCTCAAGCCCATCGGCTGATCGACATCGTGCGCAATGCGCTTCAGAAGACCCACTAGACCCAGCGCTATTCAAGCCGCGAGCGCCGGTCAGATCACCCGCCAGATCCATTCCATGATCTTGGCGAGCACGTCGCCGAACAGCAGGAGCACGGCCGACCAGACCAGGGCCGAGATGAAATTGGCGGCCTGGAAGCTCCAATAGGGCATCTCGAAGATGCCGGCCGCCAGCGGCACCGAGGCGCGCAAAGGACCGAAGAACCGGCCGATGAAGATGCTGGGCACGCCCCAGCTGCGCACGAAGGCCTCGCCCCTGGGCAGCAGTCCCGGATAGCGCGAGAGCGGCCACATCTCGGCAACCTTCTCCTTGTAGCGGTAGCCGAACCAGTAGGAGACCCAGTCGCCCAGCGCCGCGCCGAGGCCGCCGGCGATCCAGACCGGATAAAAGCTGATGCCGCTCGCCCCGATCAGCGCACCGATCGCGACCAGCGCGCCCCACGCGGGAATCAGCAGCGAGATGAAGGCCAGCGATTCCCCGAAGGCGAGCAGGAACACGATCGGAGCCGCCCAGGCCTGGTGAACGCGCACGAAATCGGCCAGGGCGTGCGCAAACTGCTCCATCAAAAATAGCCTTCCGCCCCGTCTCAAGGTGCTGCTCGATGAAAAAGACTGGTAAGCCAAGGGCTTGTGTGACATCAAGTCACAAAACCCGGCTCGGCCAGGCTGGCAGGTCAAATTGCCGGCAATTGGAGGGCCTGCGGCGTAAAATCGCCGGGATTGGCCCCCAACGACACCGCCCGGCCCGCCCTGCGATAACCTTTCCAAGTCAGAAGTGGCATAGTCGGCGAAATCGATTCGCCGCTATTGCGGCCCTCAAAACGCATCAAGATATATGTCCAAGCAGTTGAAACCCAAAGCAAAAGACGACTTTTTCGGCGGCGACGAGCCGAAGCCCCGGGCCGCCAAGGCGGCGCCCCGCGGCAGCGGCGGCGAAGCCGATTACACCGCGGCCGACATCGAGGTGCTCGAAGGTCTGGAACCGGTGCGGCGCCGGCCGGGTATGTATATCGGCGGCACCGATGAGAAGGCGTTGCATCATCTGTTCGCCGAAGTCATCGACAACTCGATGGACGAGGCGCTGGCCGGGCACGCGACCTTCATCGGCGTCGAGCTCAGCGCAGACGGATTCCTCACCGTCACCGACAACGGTCGCGGCATCCCGATCGATCCGCATCCGAAGTTCCCGAAGAAGTCGGCGCTCGAAGTCATCATGTGCACGCTGCATTCGGGCGGCAAGTTCGACAGCAAGGTCTACGAAACGTCAGGCGGCCTGCACGGCGTCGGCATCTCCGTTGTCAACGCCCTGTCCTCGCGTCTCGAGGTCGAGGTCGCACGCGGCCAGAAGCTGCACCGCATGATTTTCGAGCGCGGCCATCCCAAGGGCAAGCTCGAGGACCTCGGCAAGGTCAACAACCGCCGCGGCACGCGCGTGCGCTTCAAGCCCGACACCGACATCTTCGGGCCTAAGGCCGCGTTCAAGCCGCAGCGCCTGTTCAAGATGACGCGCTCGAAGGCCTATCTGTTCGGCGGCGTCGAGATCCGCTGGAATTGTGCGCCCGACCTGCTCAAGGGCATCGAGGACGTGCCGGCAGAGGCGACGTTCCACTTCCCCGGCGGCCTCAAGGACTATCTGGCGGCGGCGATCCACGCTGACACGCTGGTGCATCCCGACATCTTCTCGGGCAAGTCGGGTCGCAACGGCGCGCATGGCGCCTGCGAATGGGCGGTGGCCTGGACCGCCGATGCCGACGGTTTCCTCTCTTCCTACACCAACACCGTGCCGACGCCGGATGGCGGCACGCACGAATCGGGCCTGCGCAGCGCGCTTCTGCGCGGGTTGAAGGATCACGCCGAGCGCGTCGGCCAGGGCAAGCGCGCTGCCTCCATCACCTCCGAAGACGTGATGGTGGGCGCGGCCGTGATGCTTTCGGTGTTCGTCCGCGAGCCTGAATTCCAGGGTCAGACCAAGGATCGTCTCGCCACCGCGGAGGCGCAACGCATCGTCGAACAGGCGATGAAGGATCCGTTCGACCATTGGCTGTCGGGCAATCCGAACATGGCCAACCGGCTGCTCGACTTCGTGATCGACCGCGCCGAGGAGCGCCTGCGCCGCCGCCAGGAAAAGGAAACCGCGCGCAAGACCGCGGGCAAGAAGCTGCGCCTGCCCGGCAAGCTCGCCGACTGCACCGACGCCGGCACCGAGGGCTCCGAGCTCTTCATCGTCGAGGGTGACTCGGCCGGCGGCAGCGCCAAGCAGGCGCGCGACCGCAAGACGCAAGCGGTGTTGCCCTTGCGCGGAAAAATCCTCAACGTCGCGTCCGCCGGCAAGGACAAGCTGACGGCGAATGCCCAGCTTTCCGACCTCGTGCAGGCGATCGGCTGCGGTCAGCTCTTGCAATACCGCGAAGAGGATCTGCGCTATCAGCGCATCATCATCATGACCGACGCCGACGTCGACGGCGCTCACATCGCTTCGCTCCTGATCACCTTCTTCTACCGGCAGATGCGGCAGTTGATCGATGAAGGCCACCTCTTCCTTGCGGTGCCGCCGCTCTACAAGCTGACCCACGGCTCGAAGTCGGTCTATGCGCGCGACGACGCGCACAAGGAGGCGCTGCTCAAGAGCGAGTTCAACGCCAACGCCAAGGTCGAGGTGAACCGTTTCAAAGGCCTCGGCGAGATGATGCCTGCGCAGCTCAAGGAGACCACCATGGATCCGAGCAAGCGGACGCTGCTCAAGGTGGTGCTGCTCCCCGACGACCGTGACACCACCGCGGATTCGGTCGAGCGCCTGATGGGCACCAAGGCCGAGGCGCGCTTCGCCTTCATCTCCGACAAGGCCGAGTTTGCCAGCGAAGAATTACTGGACGTCTGAGCCTTTCGGGCCGTCCACTCCTCTCAAGAGCCTCGACGAGGAGCCGGGGCTCTTTTGTTTTGTGGAGTCCCTTGCCGGTAAGATCTGCCCGCGGTCCGCACGGCTTTGAGCGATTCCGGCGCCGCGACCGCGACTCGGCCAGCGACTCACGTTGCCGAGGCTGAGGCAGGATTGCCTCCATTTCGGACAAAGCCGATTTTCCTAACGAAACCTTACCCGAATTAAGGATTCCACATTCCGAACAAGATACTGATTTTGCTTATTTATTTCAATTTTTGGGGACTGTGACCCAAATGCCCAGCCGGCGGCGTTTTCCGGCGACTGTGCCTAGCCTGCAACAGCATTTCGGCGCGAAACGTCTATAGTCCGGTCATCAGATGAAACGGACTTCAGCGCGCTCGCGCCTCTAGACAGACCAAGGTTGGGGATTTTGACATGAAGAAGACTTTGCTCGCTCTGACCGCGGTTGCCGCGATGACCGGTTCGGCCTCGGCGGCCGATCTCGCTGCCCGTCCCTACGTGAAGGCTCCGATGGCGGCGCCCGTCGCCAACTGGACCGGCTTCTACGTCTTCGGCGGTGGCGGCGGCGGCCTCTCGAATGCCGACCAGCACGTCCAGACCACTGTCGGCGCTGTTCCGCTGACCATCGACCAGCGTCAGGGCGGTTCGGGTTGGTTCGGCACCGTCGGCGCCGGTTACGACTGGCAGTTCAGCGGCACCTGGGTCGCCGGTGTGTTCGCTGACGGTCAGTTCGGCAGCATCCGCGCCACCATCCAGGATCCGACCATCGGCATCACCGGCAACCAGAAGCTGGAAACCTCCTGGGCCGCGGGCGTGCGCCTCGGCTGGCTGGTCGCCCCGAACGTTCTCTCCTACGTCAACGGTGGTTACTCTGGCGCCCACTTCGGCCAGACCAACTTCACCAACCTGGCCGGCACCCCGGCTGGTATCCACCTCAACAGCTACAACCGCAACGGCTGGTTCGTCGGCGGCGGTGTCGAGAACAGCCTGAACATCTTCGGTGTCTCCTCGCCCGGCTGGTTCATGAAGACCGAGTATCGTTCGGCCTTCTACAACACCAAGACCTCGGACGAGCTGTTCGACGGTACCAACGCGCTGGTCGGCAACTCCATCCGCGCCAACAGCTGGAACCAGACGATCTCGACCTCGCTGGTCTACCGCTTCAACTGGACCGGTCCGGTCGTCGCGAAGTACTGATCTGATCTCACGATCAAACGTCAAAGCCCCGGCATCGTCCGGGGCTTTTTCGTTGTGGGCGCGTCGGCCGCCACGGCTCACCTCCAGCGGCTCACCTCCAGCGACGGCACGCGGCGGTGGCTGAGCTTCCATCGTCCGCACGGCACTGACAGCCCTGCCCTGCGCATCGCGCCACATGCTTGGCGTCGCGGCTTCCGGCGCCGCCATTGTAACCGAACCAAAGCTGCGGCTAGTGTGCCCCCCAAGCTTTCGAGGCCGCGGCATCGTTGATGCCGCGAGTCGCGACGGAAGCAGACCGAGGGGGGAGGAATGCATGCGCAGATTTCTGCTTGTCGCAGGCCTGTTTGCCCTCGCCGTCGGGCTGCTCTGGATCGGACAAGGCACGGGCACCATTGCCTGGCCGCGATCGAGCTTCATGGTCAACCAGCTGCAATGGGCCGGCTATGGCGCCGCCATGGCCGGCTTCGGGCTGGTGCTGATCTGGCAGAGCAACCAATAAAAGAAACCAGAAAGAAGAAGCATGACATCCAACCGGTTCGATCTCCGCGGCAAGGTCGCGATCGTCACAGGAGGCAATGGCGGCATCGGGCTCGGCCTGGCGCACGGACTCGCCGATGCCGGCGCCGACATCGCCGTGGTCGGACGCAACGAGGCGAAGTCCAAGGCAGCCGTCGACGATCTCAAGGCGCGCGGCGTGAAGGCGATCGCGGTCGCGACCGACGTCACCGACAAGGCGGCGATCGAAGCCATGATCGCGCGGGTGGTCAAGGATCTCGGCCGCATCGACATCGTCATCAACAATGCCGGCATGAGCATCCGCAAGCCGCCGCACGAGCTCGAGCTCGACGAGTGGAACACGGTGATCCAAACCAATCTCACCAGCGCCTTCCTGTGCTCGAAGCTCGCCTATCCGCACCTGAAGGCGTCAGGCAACGGCAAGGTGATCAACATCGGCTCGATGATGTCGATCTTCGGTGCGAGCTTCGCCACCGCCTATGCGGCGAGCAAGGGCGGCATCGTGCAGTACACCCGCGCCTGCGCCAATGCCTGGGCGCCCGACAACATCCAGGTCAATGCGATCCTGCCGGGCTGGATCGATACCGACCTCACCCGCGGCGCGCGGCAGCAGGTCTCGGGATTGCACGAGCGGGTGCTGGCGCGCACCCCTGCAGGGCGCTGGGGCGACATCGACGACTTCGCCGGCATCGCCGTGTTCCTGGCATCGTCCGCGTCGAGCTTCGTCACGGGCACCGCGATCCCGGTCGATGGCGGCTTCTCGGTGATGGCCTGAGATCGGGACTGCACCACGCAAAAAAGAAGCCCCGGGCGAAGCCGGGGCTTTTGAATTTGGCAGTACTTTTTTGATCGTTGGTCGCGTTGCGGTCGACGTGCTCAGTAGCGGGCAATGGTGGGCGCATCGAACTTGTAGCTCGCGCGCACCACGGCCCATTGGATATCGCGCGGCTTGGCATCGAAGGTGTAGTTACCCGAGGTGCCGCCGAGCTGATAGGTCTGGCTGCCGAAGGCAGCGTAATTGTATTCGAGTCCCACGATCCAGTTGCGGGTGACGCCGTATTCCCAGCCGGCGCCGACGGTCCAGCCGTTGGCCCAGTGGGTCTGTCCGCCCGAGCCCGTCACGCCGACGGTGTCGTTGACCGAGAGACGGTTGTTCACGCCGGCATAGCCGCCCTTGATGTAGAAGAGGTTGTTCTGCACGGCGAAGCCGGCGCGGCCGACGACGGTTGCGAGCACGTTGGCGCGCCAGGAGAACACGTCGTCGCCGGCGCCGAACGCGGTGTTCGTGAACGAGCCCTTGTTGTCGAGGCCGGAGATCGTGCCTTCCATGCCGAACACGTAGTTGTTGGCCTGCCAGTTGTAGCCGATCTGGGCGCCGCCCATGATGCCGGATCCACGCTGACGATAGCCCTGGCCCGGGACGAGGTCGCCGAACGGCGCGCCGATCCCGTTGTTGATGAACTGCTCGTTGGTCCATGCGCCGCCGATATGGCCGCCGACATAGAAGCCGGTCCAGTTGAACAGCGGCTCCACATAGGCGGGCGCCTTGGTGTAACGCGCGCCGAGATCGGCAGCGGACGCCGCACCCGTCGAAACCAGAGCGGTCGTGCAGGCGAAGGCAGCAATCAATTTGTTACGCATGGTACACCCCGTGTCCTTTGATGGACGTACGGTCACAGACGGGTGTTACTAAAATTGGAATCAACAGAGTTAACGAGGCGCGTCGGCCTTTGCCGACATGCAAATGCGTCGGCGCTGTTGCCGACTCGCAACGCCGGATGCGCGATTTAACGCGGCATTATCCCTACCGAATTGCGACGCTACAATCCTGCGGTCGCCTTCGACTGCACGTGCTCGGGCCGCACGCCGAGCGCAATCAGGCGCGCCGGAATGCCCTGGAGCCATGGCAGCGCGGTGATGAGGCGCACGATCAGCGGCACTTTGAGCGGCCGGTCGCTCGACTGCAACGCGCCGCTGATGATCTTGTTCTGCACGATCTCCTGCATCCGCTGCGTCATCTTCACCGGGAATTCACGGCGACGGCGCACGGCATCGAGCTCGTCCTCGGAGGGGCAGCCCTGCCCCAGCTTCTCCGCCAGCAGATTGGCCGTCGCGACCGCATCCTGCACGGCCAGATTGACGCCGACGCCGCCAACCGGCGACATCGCATGCGCGGCATCGCCGATGCAAAGCAGGCCCGGCCGCGTCCAGCGCGTCAGTCGGTTGATCGCAACGGTGAGCAGCTTGACGTCGTCGAAGCTCTTGACGTCGGCGATGCCTGCCTTCAGGACCGGCGCCATGCGCACGACGTCGTCGAGCAGTGCCTGCAGTCCCCTCGCCTTCACCGTCTCGTGCTGTCCCTTGGCGATGACATAGGCGCATTGCCAATAGTCGCCGCGATCGAAGGTGATCATCATCTTGCCGGGCTCGACGCGCGCGAACACGTTCTCGGTCTCGCCGGGTTTGCGGCCGGCACGGAACCACAACACGTCCATCGGCGCGCCGATCTCCTCGACGGCAAGGCCCGCGCGCTCGCGCACCGTCGAATGCCGGCCGTCGCAAGCGATGGTGAGATCGGCTTCGATCTCGATGAGGCCATCGGGAGTCTTCGCGCGCACGCCGGCGACGGTCTCGCCGCGGCGGATCAGGTCGACCGCCTCCGTGCTCATCATCACCTCGAGCGAGGCAAAGCGCCGGCCGGCCTCGCGCAGGAAATTCAGAAAGTCCCATTGCGGCATGAAAGCGATGAAGGGGTATTTGGTGTGGAGCCGGCTGAGATCGGCAATGCGCACCGGCGTGCCGCCGAACAGGCCGTCCATCTTCTGCAGCCGCTGATGCGGCAGCTTCAGGAAGCCGTCGATCAGGCCGAGCTCGTCCATCACCTCGAGCGTCGAGGGATGCACGGTGTCGCCGCGGAAATCGCGGAAGAAATCCGCGTGCTTCTCCAGCACGACGACCGCGATGCCGGCACGCCCCAGGAGATAGCCGAGCATCATGCCGGCAGGTCCCCCGCCGACGATGCAGCAGCGGACTTTTTTCGTCCGGTTCGATGGCTGGTCGGATGTCATTGCGGCCGGGATCCGCGCGTAACACTCGAGATGTCGCAGGCAATGTAACGCCGATTCCGGGCGTTTGGCGTCTGAATCTGTATGCGGGACGCGACCTCCAATGCCGGCTGGCAGCTTGGATCAGGCGCGCGTCTGCCCCCCGGGAATAGACCGACCTGCCGGTTGTTGTTACAAGGGAACACGACCCAAAAGGGCATCAGAGGAAACGTTCAACGTGGCATGGTTGCTTGCAGGCGTGGCAGCCTGGCTGGCCGTCAACATCGCGCTCGTCTATCTGCGCACGCGCCGAAGCCGCGATGCGGAAGAGAGCGAGCCGCGGGTGTAGCTCTTGCGTGCTGCACCTGCTCGGCCGTTGGCGTCAGAACAGCGGCTGCCCTTTACGGACCACGCGAAAGTCCCCCGCTGCGCGGGCTTCATGGACGAAGCCAGACTACTTCTGATCCTCGTTGCTGGTCCCCGTGCCCGGACTTCCGATCGGCAACCCGTTCGGCGCATGACCGACGCCCGAGTTCCGTTCCGCTTGCGCCGCCGCAGGCGTCTTGCCGTTCGCAGTCGGCGCCTGGACGTTCGGATTGTTCAGGCTGTTATTGGTGTTGACGTTCGCTCCGGTGGTGGTGCCCTGCGTCCCCATGCCCGACGGAGCCGACGGCCCCGAATTGGCGCTGCTGGAGGAGGTGCCCATTCCAGCGCCCGAGCTGGCCGCGGATCCCGCGCCGCCGGTCCCAGTTCCTGCCGCAGCGCCGGCACTGGCTCCGCCACCCGCGCCGCCGCCGCCTGCCCCTCCTCCTCCTCCGCCACCGCCGCCTTGAGCAAAGGCCGCCGTCGACAGTGCAGCACAAGCGATCGTCACGAGGATGGATTTGCGGATCATGGATCGTCTCCCTGGTTCGCGGGACAATCCTGATCGCGCGGAAGTTGTTCCTTTTTTCGAAGATCCCAACACAGGCAGCAACGAACCCTCAATTGTTGCTGCGGTTGGCGCTCCTGAAACTCTTGATCTCAGACACGCTGCCGTCGCGATAGGTCAGCTCCACCGAGACGGACTGCGTGCTCGGTGCGAGCTTCATGTAGAGCGGCATGCCGGCGGTGATCGCGCTGGGGTCGCGCATGTCGCAAGGCGGCATCTTCAGCACCTGGTTGGGCACCGCGGTGTCGATGCCAATGCGCACTTCGCGAATGGCGCAGCGGTAGGACACGAGGTGGGTGTAGTAGACGAGCAGTCCGTTGAACTCGCGGAACGACAGCCAGCTCGTCGCGGTCATGTCGAGGATCTTGCGCTGGTCGCGGATCAGCGCGGCCTCGGGATCGAAGCGGATCGGGAACGGCCCCTGCATGTCGCCGGACTGGTCGACGTAGCGGACCTCGATGGTGCCGGCCTGCGCATCCGCAGGCAATTCGATCGACGGGTTCGGCATCCGCTTGCGCGTGCGCGGATCGAGCGTGTCGATGAATCCGGTCTCGCGGAAATCGCCTTTGCCGGCCATACGCCAGGAAATGCCGAGCGTCGGATCGGCGAAGGAGAACACCACGCTCCAGCCGCCATTGTGCCGCGAGAAGCTCGCGATCGGCGCATTGAGGCTCTCCTCCTTCGGCAGCTGCGGCACCGACACCGGCGGCAGCGCCGCGAGCTTCTGCGGCGGCGGATCGGCCGGCCGCGCGGCGGCATCCTTCGCCATGCCGCTGAGGAAGACGTCGTCGACCATCTGGTCGAAATACACCGGCACCTGCCTGTGCTTGACGGTGTCGGCCATCTCGCTGACGGCGCGGCGGGTGCGCTGCGCCACCTGCACGAGGTTCTCGCCGGGCTGCAGCAGCTCCTTGGCGAAGGTGCGCGTGAACACCGAATTGGGATTGGTATCGTCGTTCGACAGGCGATCCAGCGCGGTCTGGCGGGGACCGGCCGAGAACACCGAGAATACGCCTTCGGGCAGTTGCACCATCGGCGCAAGGCCGCCGCCACCCGCGACCGCGCGGGTGCCCTTGCGCTCGAACGGGTTGTTGCGGCAGGCGTCGAACACCAGGATCGACGTGCGCGCCTTCTTGTTCTGGAGGCGCTCGACGATGCGGTCGGCCAGGATCGATGCGTCGCGCACCAGCTCTTCCTGCCCTTCCGTCGCCGCAGGCACGTCGGTCGGCAGCAGATAGTTCTGGCCCGCGATCTCGAAGCCGTGGCCGGCATAGAAGAAGAAGGCGGTATCGCCCGGCTCGATCGCCTTGTCGAAGGCGAGCAAGGTCTCGGAGAATTGCTGCCGGTTCTGGTTCTCTGCGACCATCACCGAGAAGCCGAGCTGCTTCAGCGTGTCGCCCATGGTGCGCGCGTCGTTGACGGCCTTGAGGAGCTTCGGCACGTTCCTGTAGTCGTTGTTGCCAATGACCAGCGCCACGCGCTTCTCGGCATGAGCGGGAAGCGCAAAGCCGCTCAGCCCCGCTGCCAGGCCAAGGGCCGCCAGAATTCTGAAAAGCCGACGCGTCATCGCAAAATTCCCGTTGCAGAACGGCACAGAGGCCGCTTCCTTCGAACGGCAGTTCATTGGACCCCCTGCCGCTGTGTGATAGTCGGCCCAGACGTAACGACGGTTCAAGGACCCCGGGCTCCGGTTCCATGATCTGGCTATGGCAGATTCCCGTGGAATCTGCTCTTTTGAGGGCAATTGCGCTGCAAGCGGGGGCTGCCGTGTATCGCTGGTGTACCGACGAGGTCGAGCCGCATGATCGCTTCGACTATTGGCGCGAGGTGCGTTCCAAGGGTTTGTTCGGCGTCACCGCCGAGCTCGAGCGCGAACAGCGCGCGAATTTCTTCGGCGAATTCTCGCTGCGCCAGCTGGGCGGCGGCGCCGGCCTCGTTGAGCTGAAGGCCTCACCCTACACGGTCGAGCGCAGCATCTCCGACATCGCCTACGCGCCGGGCGACGCCATCTGCGTCTACCAGCAGCTCGGCAGCGGCGGCTGGTTCGGCGGTCTGCGCAGCAGCGACTTTGCGATCGCCAATGGCAGCTTCGCCACCAGCCATACCGACCTGCCCTACCGCACCGCGCCGCTGGGCGCCGGCGGCTTCCACCTTCGCATCCTGAAGATCCCGCTCGGCACGATCCCGGCGCAGGACAAGCGCATGCGCGAGCTGGCGCCCCGTACGTTCGGCGATCCCACCCTGGCGCCGCTGCTCGGGGCCTGCTTTGCCGAGCTCGGCGAAGCCTCCACGGATAGCGGCGCCGATGCGACCTCCCTCGTCCAGGCTTTGGCCCATCTGGCGCTGATCGAGCGCGGCATCGTGCGGCCGGGCAGCCGGCGCGGACAGGCTGCGCTGCGGACCGCCCGCCTCTCACAGGCCCGGCGCCTGATCGCCCGCCACCTGCAAAACCCTGATCTCGCGCCGAGCATGGTGGCCGACGAGCTCGGCGTGTCCGTGCGCCACCTGCACATGCTGTTCGAGAGCGCGGCGAAGAGCTTCTCCCAGACCGTGACGGACGAACGCCTGAAACAGAGCCGCCGCCTGATGCGTGAGGCGCCCGAGCGGCTGATCGCCGATATCGCGGCCGCCTGCGGCTTCGAAAGCCTGGCCACCTACTACCGGGTTTTCAACGCCGCCTACGGCATGGCCCCAGGTGACTTCCGGTCTGACTTCCGGGCCCAGGGCCCGGATAGCCGTTAGCTGCCGTTTTGACGGCTCCGGCCAGAGCGCGGGGCTGGGCGGAAAACCTCAGTCGCGCCCGCTATTTGGCGAAAACCTCAGGTTTTTTAGGGTCTTCCCGCGCCCGCTCCATTGACTTTGGCCGATTCCCGCCTATGTTCCGTGGCGACGCGGCTCAGATCGAAGAGCGATTCCTGAGCCTTGCGCTTTGTCCGCGTGAGTCAGCACCCCCAGCTTCCTAGAGAGCGCGCCGTTTCGGGGTGGAACGCGACAGCCTTATTACCCTCGATTCCGAACGGCGGTTTCGACCAGAGGCTCAATGTCCTTTTCAAATCTCGGACTCTCCGAAAAAGTCCTCGCCGCAGTGGCGGCCACCGGTTACACCACCCCCACCCCCATTCAGGAACAGGCGATCCCCCACGTCCTCGCACGCAAGGATGTGCTCGGCATCGCCCAGACCGGCACCGGCAAGACCGCGGCCTTCGTGCTGCCGATGCTCACCATCCTTGAAAAAGGGCGCGCCCGGGCCCGCATGCCGCGCACCCTGATCCTCGAGCCGACCCGCGAGCTCGCGGCGCAGGTGAAGGAAAACTTCGACCGCTACGGCGCCGGCCAGAAGCTCAACGTCGCCCTCCTGATCGGCGGCGTTTCCTTCGGCGACCAGGATGCCAAGCTGACGCGCGGTGTCGACGTGCTGATCGCCACCCCCGGCCGGCTGCTCGACCACACCGAACGCGGCGGTCTGCTGCTCACCGGGGTCGAGCTGCTCGTCATCGACGAAGCCGATCGCATGCTCGACATGGGTTTCATCCCCGACATCGAACGCGTCTGCAAGCTCGTCCCGTTCACGCGGCAGACCCTGTTCTTCACCGCGACCATGCCGCCGGAAATCCGGCGCATCACCGAGACCTTCCTGCACAATCCGCAGAAGGTCGAGGTCTCCAAACCCGCCACCACCGCCGTCACCGTGACGCAAGTCCAGGTGCCTGCCGGGCGCGAGGCGCACGAGAAGCGCGAGCTGCTCCGCCGCCTGCTGCGCGAGGCCAAGGATCTCAAGAACGCGATCATCTTCTGCAATCGCAAGCGCGAGGTTGCGATCGTTCACAAGTCGCTCCAGAAGCACGGCTTCAGTGTCGGCGCGCTGCACGGCGACATGGACCAGTCGGCCCGCACGGCGGCACTCGAACAGTTCCGCAAAGGTGAGCTGCCGCTGCTGGTCGCTTCCGACGTCGCCGCCCGCGGCCTCGACATTCCCGAGGTCAGCCACGTCTTCAATTTCGACGTCCCCCATCACGCCGACGATTACGTTCACCGCATCGGCCGCACCGGCCGCGCCGGGCGCACCGGCACTGCGATCTCGATCGTCACGCCGCTCGACCAGAAGTCGATGGTGGCCATCGAGAAGCTGATCGGCCAAAGCATTCCGCGCGCCGAAGGCGATTTCGAAATCCACTCCGAATCTTCCGATGCCACCGACCGCCCGCGCGAGTCGCGTGGCCGCGAACGTTCACGCGGCGGACGCGGCAAGCCGCAGCGCGGCGAACGCCGCGAGCGCAGCCACGAGCCGCGCGAGGCGCGAGTCGAAGCAAGACAGGCGTCCGAGGCGGGACATGCGTCCGAAGCCAAGAGGCCTTCGGAAGCAAGGCAGCCGGCTGAAGCCAGGCATCGTTCGAACGACAAGCGCAGGGCGGAGCCGCGTCACGACGCCCGCCAGCCGGCCAATCCGTCGCATGTGCCGTCGATCGGCCGCCCCGAGCCCCGCCGCCAGCGCGAGGCCGACACCGAGCCGGGCGATCACTCGCATCTGCCGGCGTTTCTGCTGCGGCCGGTTCGCTCCCCCGCCGGGGCCTGAAGCGCGACGCGCTCCAGGTTTCGGTTGAGCAAACCCGCCCCACAATTTTTTAGATGCATTCGGGGACGTATATTTACGGGGCGTTCACGATCGTCCGTTAGCCTACGAACATAATTTAAGCATTGCTGCGGTCGACGGCGCATCGACCGTTGTGGGGTATGTTCCGTGGTCAAGGTTCTCGACGAACACGAACGCACGATGGCGTTCGCCGAGGTAGCGCTCGGTCAGATCCGATCGCTACGACAGACGGCAATTCCCCGCAATTACGAGATCTGGTACGTCTACGCCACTGGCTACAACGCGCCGCTCAACAAGATCGTCAACGAGACGCTGGCGCGCAGCGGTAAGCTGAC
Source organism: Bradyrhizobium sp. AT1 (assembly GCF_001590795.1). Classification (GTDB taxonomy): domain Bacteria; phylum Pseudomonadota; class Alphaproteobacteria; order Rhizobiales; family Xanthobacteraceae; genus Bradyrhizobium. Next base: position 522,857 of record NZ_JXDL01000001.1, on the reverse strand, counting down.
CGAAGCCGATCTCGAACAGATCTACGAGACCTATCTCTCCCACATCAAGACCACCGACCGCATCGACAAGGTCGGCGCGCGCGTCATCGGCGAGATCGACGACGTGATGAAGGTCCTGAGCGATGCGCTCGGCATGACCGGCTCCTACGACGCCAGCCTGTCAGGCGCCACCGAAAAACTCTCGTCCGCCAAGAGCCGCGAGCAGATCAAGTCGATCGTCGAAACGCTGCTGCATTCGACCAGCGAGATGCGTGAGACCAACAAGGTGCTGGAAGACCGGCTGACGCTGTCGAAGAACGAGATCAGCAATCTGCAGCAGAGCCTGGAGGCGATCCGGGCCGAGAGCCTGACCGACCCGCTCACGGGCCTTGGCAATCGCAAATATTTCGATCGCATGATCGGCATGGCCGTGCAGAGCGCCCTCGCCTCGGGTGAGCCGCTCTCGCTGCTGCTGTTCGACATCGATCACTTCAAGTCGTTCAACGATTCCTACGGCCATCTGACGGGCGACCAGGTGCTGCGGCTCGTCGGCCTGTCGCTGAAGCAGACCATCAAGGGCCAGGACATCACCGCGCGCTATGGCGGCGAGGAGTTCGCGGTCGTGCTGCCCAACACCGCGCTGCGCCAGGCCCTCACGGTGGCCGACCACATCCGCCGCGCGGTGATGGCCAAGGAATTGAAGAAGAAGTCCACCGGCGAGATCCTCGGCCGTGTCACCATCTCCGTCGGCGTCTCCATGCTCAAGCAGGGCGACGACACCGACGCGCTGATCGAGCGCGCGGATGCCTGCCTCTACGCCGCCAAGCGCAACGGCCGCAACCGCGTGATCTGCGAGGCCGATCCGGAATACGCGGTCGAGACTCACAGCCGCGTGGCGTGATGGAAGCAGCGCGCCGACGAATGCCCGCGCTTGACTTTCCCACCTGACAAACGACATCTTCCTCGCCGCCTCAACGCGTTTGACCGCGAGGACTTGTCGCCTTGGCCAACAATCCCCACGATTTCCACACACCGCAGCCGTCCTACACCCGCGACGAGTTGCTGAGATCGAGCGAAGGCGGTTACTTCGGCCCGGGCAATGCGCAATTGCCTGCGCCGCCAATGCTGATGATGGACCGCATCACCGAAATCAGCATGGACGGCGGCGCGTTCGGCAAAGGCCACATCGTCGGCGAGCTCGACATCGCACCCAGCCACTGGTTCTTCGATTGCCATTATCGCGGCGACGCGATGATGCCGCCAACCCTGGGCCTCGACGCGATGTGGCAGATGGTCGGCTATTGGCTCGGCTGGTCGGGCTCACCGGGCAAGGGCCGCGCCATCGGCGTCGGCGAAGTCGAGTGCACCGGCGAGGTCACGCCCGACACCAAGCGCGTACGCTACGAAGTCGCCATGCGCATGGTCCGTCGCGGCAAGCTGGTGCTCGGCATCGCCGATGGTCGCGTGCTCGCGGATGGCGTCTGCGTGTTCACGGCCAAGGATATGAGGGTCGGCCTGACCAAGGCCGCGGATTGAGGTCTCACAGGTCGGCAAAGGCGCAACGCGCCGTGCCCACGATCTCGGCATGATTATTTCGAACCGTGGGCACGCTTCGCTTTGCCCACCCTACGCACCGCTTTCTTGGAAGCCTTCTTCGCCGTACTCTTCTTCGGCGCGGCTTTCTTCGTGACCTTCTTCCCCTTCGGCCGCTTCTTCACCTTGGCGCGCTGCGCGGCGGCGAGCGCCGCCCTCGCCCATTGCGCGAGCTCGGCGGAATCGTCGAACAGCCGTGCCGGTAGCTCCCAATAGGAGTTCACCACCACCGTCTTGGCGCGGGTCGAATATTGAAACGGCTTTGAGCCCTCGGCCTCGAAGTCCGGGATCGTCATTTCGTCGGCGCGGAAGAACAGGCCCGCGCGCAAGGCGAGTGCGAAATTGACGCCGTCGACGGAGATGCCGTGGCCGGAGAACATCTTACGGATGGCAACGGGGCCGAAATCAGCGAACAGGTCGATCAGGAATTCGCGGTCCATGCGCACGCTCTCTCGTGCCCCGGACGCAGCGCAGCGTGTAACGGTGCGCTGTCGAGCCGGGGCCCAGTCCACTAAGGCGGGAGTATAGCGTGGGTCCCGGCTCTGCGCAGCAGCGCAAGCGCGCTGCAGCGCGTCCGGGACAGGAAAGCGGCTGGGAAGAAACTAACCGTCGATCTTGGCCGGCCGCAGCTCGACCGACTCGCCGCAGCCGCAGGCGGAGATCTGGTTGGGATTGTTGAAGACGAACTGGGCCTGCATCTTGTCGGCCTTGTAGTCCATCTCGGTGCCGAGCAGGAACAGCACGGCCTTGGGATCGACCAGGATCTTGACGCCCTTGTCCTCGACGACCTCGTCGGTCGGGCGGACGTCGTGGGCGTATTCGACCGTGTAGGACTGGCCGGCACAGCCGCCGTTTTTCACGCCGACGCGCAAGCCGACGATCTCGGAATCGGCGCGCTGGGTCAGCTCGCTGATGCGCTGGGCGGCGGCATCCGTCAGCCGCATCACCTGCGGGCGCGGACGCCGCGGCTTCGGAGTGGAGACTGGTGTTGCCTGTGTCATGTCAGTGATGTGGTCCGTTGCAGAGCAAATTCAATGCCAGATATACGCGTCACCACATGTTGAGGACGAGGCGCGCCTCGTCGCTCATGCGCTCGGGCGACCACGGTGGCTCCCAGACCACTTTGACGTCGACCACGCCGACCCCGGGAACGCTGGCGACCGCGTTCTCGACCATGGTCGGCAGCTCGCCGGCGGCCGGGCAGTTCGGCGTCGTCAGCGTCATCTGGACGTCGACCGAACGATCGTCCTTGATCTCGACCTTGTAGATCAGGCCGAGCTCGTAAATGTCGGCCGGAATTTCCGGATCGAACACGGTCTTGAGGCCCGCGATGATCTCGGTGGTCAGACGCTCGGTCTCCTCCGGCGGCAGCGCCGAATGGGTCTCCATTGGACTAGCTTTGATTTCTGCCGTGTCACTCATGCGAACAAATCCCGCGCCTTCAACAGCGCCTGTGCCAGATGATCGACTTCTTCCCGCGTATTATACATGCCGAACGAGGCCCGGCAGGTGGCCGTCACGTTGAACCGCTCTAAAAGCGGCATCACGCAATGGGTGCCGGCGCGCACGGCGATGCCCTGGCGGTCGATCACGGTGGCGACGTCATGGGCGTGCGCGCCCTTCAGCTCGAAGGAGATCACCGGGCCCTTGCCGCGCGCCGTGCCGATCAGCCGCAGCGAGTTGATCTCGCGCAGCTTCTCCTGGGCGTAAGCCGTGAGATCGGCCTCGTGGGCGGCGATGCGTTCCTTGCCGATCGAATTGACGTAGTCGATGGCCGCGCCAAGGCCGACGGCCTCGACGATCGCCGGCGTGCCCGCTTCGAATTTGTGCGGGGGATCGCCATAGGTGACGACATCGCGCGAGACTTCGCGGATCATCTCGCCGCCGCCGTTGAACGGGCGCATCGCAACGAGCTGATCGTATTTGGCCCAGAGCACGCCGATGCCGGTCGGACCGTACACCTTGTGGCCGGTGAAGACGTAGAAGTCGCAGCCGATATCCTGAACGTCGACCGGCAGATGCACGGCGCCCTGGCTGCCATCGACCAGCACGGGAATGCCGCGCGCATGGGCGATTCTGACGACCTCCTTGACCGGCACGATGGTGCCGAGCGCGTTCGACATCTGGGTGATCGCGACCAGCTTGGTCTTCGATGTCAGCAGCATCTCGAACTCATCGATCAGGAAATTGCCTTCGTCGTCGACCGGCGCCCATTTGATCACCGCGCCTTGGCGTTCCCTCAGGAAATGCCAGGGCACGATGTTGGAATGGTGCTCCATGATCGAGATGACGATCTCGTCGCCCTCCCCGATGTTCGGCCCGCCCCACGACGAGGCGACCAGGTTGATCGCCTCTGTCGCGTTACGCGTGAAGATCACCTCTTCGGTGCGCGCAGCGTTGATGAACTGCGCCACCTTGGTGCGACCGCCCTCATAGGCTTCGGTCGCGGCATTGGCGAGGTAATGCAGGCCGCGATGCACGTTGGCGTATTCGGACGTATAGGCCTGCGTCATGCGGTCGAGCACGGCGCTCGGCTTCTGCGCTGAGGCGGCGTTGTCGAGATAGACGAGGTTCTTGCCGTAGACCTGCAGGCTAAGCGCCGGAAAGTCCTGGCGCACGCGCGTCACGTCATAGGTGCCGTTCTTGACCGCCGGATGCGTGCTCATTGGCGGCGCTCCAGCCAGCGCTCGGCGATGCCGATCACATGCTCGCGGAGGGCCTCATCGGCGATCTGCTCGATCGCCTCCCCCACGAAAGCCTGGATCAGCAGCGCCTGGGCCTGCTTCTCCGGAAGACCGCGTGCCTTCAAATAGAACAAGAGGCTGTCGTCCAGCGCGCCGGCGGTGGCGCCGTGGCCGCAGGAGACGTCGTCGGCGAAGATCTCAAGCTCGGGCTTGTTGTCGGCCTCGGCTTCGTCCGAGAGCAACAGCGCGCGCGTCATCATCTTGCCGTCGGTCTTCTGCGCGTCGGGACGGACGATGATGCGGCCCTGGAACACCGAATGCGCGCGGTCGTCGATTACGGCGCGGAAGATCTCGCGGCTGACGCAGTTCGGCACGGCATGATCGACCACCAGGGTGGTGTCGCCATGCTCGGTCTTCTGCAACAGGTTGACGCCGTTGGCCGAGAGCTCACTGTTCTCGCCTGCCAGCGTGATGAAGCCCTGCAGACGGCTCACCGCGGCGCCGGTGGTCATGTTGAAGAAGCTGAATTTGACGTTGGCGCCGACGGTGACGAAGTGCGACGAGACGTTCACCGCGTCGGGCGCGTCATCCATCAGGCGGATATGAGCGACGTCGGCTTCGTCAGCCACCGTGATGATCACGGCGTCGTTGACCTGGTAGGCCTTAGCGCCAGCCGCGACGAAGGTCTCGACGATGGTGGCGTGAACGCCCTTCCCGACCGCGACCTGCGAGCGGGTGAAGGCCGAGGCCGACGCTGATGTCGCGATGTGGATGAGCTGGATCGGCGCGGACAGTTTTGCGCCGTCGGCGATCTCCAACACGACGCCGTCGGTTGCCATCGCCGCGTTCAGCGCGATCATGGCGTCGGTGGACGCGGTCTTCAGCAGACCCGCGTCCTTCTCCAGCACCTCACGCAGCGTCTTGAAGCCGGCCTCGGCGACGAGCGCCTTCACGTCGGACAGATTGGCCACGAACACGCCGTCGACCAGCACCAGCTTGCTGGCGCCGGCGATTGCATGCGCCTTCACCGCTTCTGCGGCGCGCTTCAACGCGGCCGCATCGGGCGCTGCGGCCAGTGGCAGCACCTCGCCGACCAAGGCGCGCAAATCGGTGTATTTCCATTCCTCGATCCGGCGATGCGGCAGGCCGAGACGCTCATAGGTCTCGAATGCCTCGCGGCGCACGGCGGTGATCGCGGGCGACCCCGGCAGTCGGCCTTCGGCGCTGGTGAAGAGATCGCTCACCGCGCGGCCCTTTCCGGTCTTTGCCACAGCAACGTTCATCGCAAAATTCCTTACGCGGCATCCTCGAACTGGGCGTAGCCGGACGCTTCCAGCTCCAGCGCCAGTTCCTTGCCGCCGCTCTTCACGACACGGCCCTTCGACATCACGTGCACGATGTCGGGCACGATGTAGTTCAGCAGCCGCTGATAATGGGTGATGACGACCATCGCGCGCTTGGGCGAGTGCAGCGCGTTGACGCCGTCGGCCGCGATGCGTAGCGCGTCGATGTCGAGGCCCGAATCCATCTCGTCGAGGATGCACAGGCTCGGCTCGAACAGCGCCATCTGCAGCACCTCGTTGCGCTTCTTCTCGCCGCCGGAGAAGCCGACATTGACGCCGCGCTTGAGCATGTCCTGCGGGATGTTCAGCGACTTCGAGACCTCGCGGACCTTCTTCAGGAAGTCCGGCGTCGAGAACTCATCCTCGCCGCGGGCCTTGCGCTGCGCATTCAGTGCCGTGCGCAGGAAGTTCATGGTGGCGACGCCGGGAATCTCGACCGGATATTGGAACGCCAGGAACACGCCCTTGGCCGCGCGCATATCGGGCGACATCTCCAGCAGGTCCTCGCCCCGAAACAGGATCTGGCCGTCGGTGACCTCATAGCCGGGCTTGCCGGCGATCACGTGCGAGAGCGTCGACTTGCCGGAGCCGTTCGGCCCCATGATCGCGTGGATCTCACCTTCGTTCACGGTCAGCGTCAGCCCGTGGAGGATCTCACGCTCCTCGACACGAACCTTGAGGTCTTTCACTTCAAGCAAAGCCATCTTGGTATCCAGTTTATTCAATTGATGTTGGAGCGCGAGATGCGCACCGCGAGGGTCGGCAATTAGCCGACCGACCCTTCAAGCGAGATCGAGATCAGCTTCTGCGCTTCCACCGCGAATTCCATCGGCAGTTGCTGCAGCACGTCCTTGACGAAGCCGTTGACGACGAGGCCGACCGCTTCTTCCTGGCTGAGGCCGCGCTGGATGCAGTAAAACAGCACGTCCTCTGAGATCTTCGAGGTCGTCGCCTCGTGCTCGAACGTCGCCGACGAGTTCTTGGCCTCGATGTACGGCACGGTGTGCGCACCGCATTTGTCGCCGATCAGCAGCGAGTCGCAGGCGGTGAAGTTGCGCGCGCCGGTCGCCTTCCGATGCGCGGTGACGAGACCGCGATAGGTGTTCTGCGACTTGCCGGCGGCGATGCCCTTGGAGATGATCCGGCTCGACGTGTTCTTGCCGAGGTGGATCATCTTGGTGCCCGAGTCGACCTGCTGGAAGCCGTTCGAGATCGCGATCGAGTAGAACTCGCCGCGGGAATTGTCCCCGCGCAGGATGCAGCTCGGATATTTCCAGGTGATCGCAGATCCCGTCTCGACCTGGGTCCAAGAGATCTTGGAATTGTTGCCGCGGCAGTCGCCACGCTTGGTGACGAAATTGTAGATGCCGCCCTTGCCTTCCGAATTGCCCGGGTACCAGTTCTGCACCGTCGAATATTTGATCTCGGCATCGTCATGCGCGACGAGCTCGACCACGGCGGCGTGCAGCTGGTTCTCGTCGCGCTGGGGCGCGGTGCAGCCTTCGAGATAGGAGACGTAGGAGCCCTTGTCCGCGATGATCAGCGTGCGCTCGAACTGGCCGGTGTTGCGCTCGTTGATGCGGAAATAGGTCGACAGCTCCATCGGGCAGCGCACGCCGGGCGGCACGTAGACGAACGAGCCGTCGGAGAACACCGCCGAGTTCAGCGTCGCGTAGAAATTGTCCGAAGTCGGCACCACCGATCCCAGATACTTCTGCACCAATTCAGGATGCTCGCGGATCGCCTCCGAGATCGGCATGAAGATCACGCCGGCCTTCTTCAGCTCCGCCTTGAAGGTGGTCGCAACCGAGACCGAATCGAAGACCGCGTCGACCGCGATCTTGCGGCGCGCCGGATCTTCCTCGCCCACCTTGGGCTCGACGCCTTCGAGCATGGCGACTTCCCGCAAGGGAATGCCGAGCTTCTCGTAGGTCTTCAGGATCTCCGGATCGATCTCGTCGAGCGAGGTGACCGTCTTCTTCGGCTTCGGGGCCGCGTAGTAATACAGGTCCTGGAAGTCGATCTTGGGATAGTCGACGCGGGCCCAGGTCGGCTCCTGCATGGTCAGCCAGCGCCGATAGGCCTCCAGCCGCCACTGCAGCATCCAGGCGGGCTCGTTCTTCTTCTCGGAGATGAACTTGACGGTCTCTTCCGACAGCCCCTTGGGGGCCTTGTCGGACTCGATCAGGGTTTCAAACCCATAACGATACTGGTCGACGTCGATGCGCTTCACGCGCTCGACCGTCTCTTGCACGGCTGGCATTCTATCCTCCGCTCGCGGTTTCAAGGACCGCGGTGGATCAAACTCGGACGAGTATTACGATGTTTCTGTGCGGAAAGCACGGCTTAGAACCGTTCAAGCCGTGTTTCATCGCTTAAGCCTTAAGTAGGCTATTACCGAGCTTTCGCCAAGCCTCTAACGCCCTATTGATGTCATCAGGTTCCGTGGACCACCCCAGACTGAGACGCACCGCTCCCTGGGCCACCGCCGGATCGAAGCCCATGGCCGAAAGCACGTGGGACGGCTGGACCTTGCCCGAGGAACAGGCTGAACCCGAGGAAACCGCGACGCGTTCGAGGTCGAAGCCGATCACGGCGGTCTCCGCCTTGAGACCCGGCGCCGTGAACAGGACGGTATTTGGCAACCGCTCGACAGTATCTGAGAAGATCGTTGCCCCCGCGACTCCTCGGATGCCATTTTCCAAGCGATTTCTGAGGCTTGCCATGCGCTCCGCATCCTCCGGCAGAGCCTGAAGCGCGATCTTCACCGCCGCACCGAAGCCGGCGATCCCTGCGACATTCTCAGTCCCCGCCCGGCGATTCAGCTCCTGTCCCCCGCCCCGCAGCACCGGCTCAAGGCCAGCGATCCCCTCCGCCACGACCAGCGCGCCGATGCCCTTGGGACCGCCGATCTTGTGCGCAGAAAAGGTCGCAAGGTCTGCGCCTAAATCTTTGATATCTAACGGAATTTTACCCAGCGCCTGGATCGCGTCGACGTGCAGGAGGCCGCCGGCCTCGTGGACGATCCGCGCCGCCTCCGCGACCGGCTGGAGTGCGCCCGTCTCGTTGTTGGCGGCCATGATCGAAACCAGCGCCGGCGGGCCGCCCGCCAGAAGGGCCTTCAAGAGCTCCAGATCGACCACGCCGGCGCGCGTGACCGGGATGAGACCGATCGCGCCGCCCGGGAATC
>NZ_JXDL01000001.1:508365-513424 GCF_001590795.1 Bradyrhizobium sp. AT1 | reverse complement strand
CACCGAGGCATGCTCGATCGCCGAGACCAGCAGCCGCTCCACGGGTGCGCCGGACGGCCGACGCAGACCCGGCGACAGGGCCAGCGCATTGGCCTCGGTTCCGGCGGAGGTGAAGATCACGTTTCGCGGCAAGGCACCCACGGCCGCGGCAAGCGTTGCGCGCGCCTCCTCGACCAGCCGTCGCGCCTCGCGCCCCTCGGCATGAACCGAGGACGGGTTGCCGACCAGGTCATAGGCAGCAACCATCGCCGCCCGCGCCTCGGGGCGCAGCGGCGTGGTCGCGTTCCAGTCGAGATAGACCCGGGTCGGCATTTCGCCCTCTTAGCACCTTTTGCCATCCCGCCAATCGGACGGCGGCGCGCATCAGGCCGGCTGGTGCTGCTCGATCCCGCGAACCGTCCGCGGCATCGTGCGCAATCCAAACAGCGGCCGTAGCCAGGCGATGCGCCTGACGACTTCATAGGTCGCCACACATGTGAGTGCGGTCCCGGCGATGACAATGGAGGCCTCGATCCCGGCCGGAAGGCCGCTGTCATGCAATGCATGCGCGATCACGATGATCGCGGTCTGATGCATGATGTAATAGGGAAAGATCGCGTCGGTCAGATAGCGGCGCACGGGGCTGTCGGCGGTGAAGTAGCGCCGCGCAAAGCCCAGCACGGTGGCGATCGCGAGCCATTGGTAACAACCATAGGCCGATGCCGCGAACCATTTCAGCGCGGGCGACGGCGCGAACAGACCGGCGCGAACCAGGATGAAGGCAGAGAAGCAGGCAGTTGCAGCGACCAGGGCCGCCCAGCGCTGCCGCTCGACGTCGCGCCAAATTCCCTCCTGCTTCGCCAGCAGAAAACCGATCAGGAAGGCCGTCGCGTGATCCGCGTGATTGTACCAGTCGCCGAACAGCGCATGCGTCGACGGAAAAGCCGGATACAGCACCAGGCGCCAGGCCGCGAACAGCAGGCACGGCGCGATCAGGAGCCATGGCCCCGCGAGCACACCGGCCAGCTTCCGCCCAAGCCAGTCGGCGCCGGCCGGCCATAGCGCGAGCACGCCGATCAGGGCCATTGTGTAGACCCACAGATAGACCACGAACCAGAGATGGTTCCAGGTCGGCAACACGATGCAGGGGTTCGGGCAGAACTGCGCGCCGAAGGCAAAGTAATGCCGGGCATAGAAATCGAGGAAGCCCGCGGGATAGCCAAGGCTCTCGACGATCTGCAGATAGGACTGCGGCGGCACGATCACGAGCATGCCGAAGACGAGCGGGATCAAGAGCCGCGCCGACCGCGCCCTCGCGAGCGAGGCCAGGCTGGACTTGCCGAGCATGAAGCGGGTCGCAACGCCGGACACCAGGAACAGCAGCGACAGCCGCCAGGGGTTGAGGAACAGCATCACCGGTTCCAGCCAGGTCAGCCGGTGCGCGCTCTTGATGTGAAATCCCCAGGACACGTAGAGCATGCCGACGTGGTAGAAGATCAGCAGCCCGAAGGCTAAAATCCGTACCCAGTCCAGGTCGATGCGCCTGTCCGAGCCTTGGATTTGCTGTGGTGTTGTCATGGTGGTCTGCTCCTTGATGGGACGACAAACGCGGTTTTCGGGCCATGGCTGACACTGAAAATGGCTGACACCGAAAATGCGCCGCCGACGGCGCGCGTCGAGCCGGTTTGGGATCAGAATCGGACACCAGGGGACGAGCCGCCGGCGGCTGGGACGAGCGGCGGGCGCTTTGGGATCAGCGGCGGCGAGCGGACGATGTTCGCTGCGATCGCAGCCGTCGCGCTCGCGACCGGAATCGTCAACGCGTTCTCGGGCGCTCAGGACGCCGCCTGGCGCGGCGACAGCTACGACATCGGCCGGCGGCTGTTCTGGGAGATGTCGAGCATCGCCGTCATCCTGCTGCTGCTGCCGCTCCTGGTGCTGGCGGTCCGCCGCATGCGCCAGACACCCAGCCTCGCCGCGCGGGCGGGAATCGGCGCGATCGCCCTGCTCGGCTTCTCCGCCCTCCACATCACCGGCATGGTCTGGGTGCGGAAGCTCGCGCTCTGGCTCGCCGGAGGCGCCTACGACTTCCGTTTCTCGCTCGCGACGGTCCTCTACGAATTCCGCAAGGACGCCGTGGCCGTCGTCCTGATATCCGGCACGATCTGGCTGCTCGAAAGCCGGCGTGAGCTGAGAAGCGCCGCCGTCGCTCCGTCGTCGCCACCCGCCCCGCAACAGCCGTCATCCCCCGATCTGATCTGGCTGCGCGACGGGACCAGCCGCATTCGCTTGGCGCCGCGCGACATCCTCTGGGTCGCCTCCGCCGGCAACTACATCGAATACAGCTTGGTCGACGGCACCCAGCATTTGATCCGGGGCACGCTGGCCGCGGCGGAAAGCGAGCTGGCGCGCTTTTCCATCGTTCGCGTTCATCGGACGAGGCTAGCCAATCTCGACCGGGTGCGCGGCGTGGACCTCAAGGCCTCAGGAGATTTCGAGCTCGCCTTCGACAACGGACAAACGCTCGGCGGCAGCCGGCGCTACCGGCCGGCGGTCGCCTCGCTCGGAAGCCGAACCGCCCCCGCGGGAAGCGCCACCGCCGATCCACCGGCGGTCCATAAACAACCGTGATTTCAATCGGTTGAGCACTGCCATCAGCACGGCGCGCGGGCTCTGCGCGGCGTGCGACAAGCCGGACATGACACCGCCGTGACCGGCTAAGTTCTTGAGCCCATTGAGAGATGTCGAAGATGCTTGCTTTTTGACCCTTGCCTCGTGTTAGAAGCGCGCGTCAGTTCACCTGCGCGCCACTCGCGCATCATCCGAGGGCGCGTCTCTCCACCTGTCATCCGTGCTCCCGTCGGCTGCGACGCCGCGAGAGCCACAATCGGACGATTGCGCAGGGATCACCTCCAAGGGACGTAGTCAGAGACATCCATGCCTGAAGTCATTTTTACCGGCCCTGCCGGCCGCCTCGAGGGTCGCTATCACCCGGCCAAGCAGAAGAACGCGCCGATCGCGATGATCCTGCATCCGCATCCGCAGTTCCACGGCACGATGAACCATCAGATCGTGTACCAGTGCTACTACGCCTTCGCCCATCGCGGCTTCTCGGTGCTGCGCTTCAACTTCCGCGGCGTCGGCCGCAGCCAGGGCTCGTTCGACCACGGCACCGGCGAATTGTCGGATGCGGCGGCTGCGCTCGACTGGGCGCAGACCATCAATCCCGAAGCGCGTGCCTGCTGGGTCGCCGGCTTCTCCTTCGGCGCCTGGATCGGCATGCAGCTGTTGATGCGCCGTCCCGAGGTCGAGGGCTTCATCTCGATCGCGCCGCCCGCCAACCTCTATGACTTCTCGTTCCTCGCGCCCTGCCCGTCGTCGGGCCTGATCGTGCACGGCGAGAAGGACGCGGTGGTGCCGCCCAAGGACGTCAACACGCTGGTCGAGAAGCTGAAGACGCAGAAAGGCATCGTGATCGACCAGCAGGTCATCCCCGGCGCCAACCATTTCTTCGACGCCAAGCTCGAGCCGCTGATGGAGACCATCACGGCGTATCTGGATATGCGCCTGGCAAACGTTCGGTAAGGCTTTGGCCTTGTAGCCCGGATGGAGCGCAGCGCAATCCGGGAAATTATATCCGCGGAAAGAAGACCCGGATTGCGCTGCGCTCCATCCGGGCTACGAGACTGAGCTCGCCGGTCAAGCCAGCTTGAGCGCGACGATCCCCATCAAGACGAGCGCGATGCCCGCAAGCTTCATCGCGCTCAAGGTCTCGCCGAACAGCACGACGCCCATGATGAAGGTGCCGGCAGCGCCGATGCCGGTCCACACCGAATAGGCGACGCCGACCTCCAGCACCTTCAAGGCGCGTCCGAGCAGGACGACGAAGGCGGCGAGCAGCACGACCGAAACGATGCTCCAGCCCAGGCGCGTGTAGCCTTCGGCGTATTTCATCGAGATCGCCCAGCCGACATCGAGCGCGCCGGCGATCACCAGCATCAACCAGGCCATGGATTGCGACATCGGCGCTCGCTTACGCCGCAAGCTTGAGCAGATGCGCGTCGTGACGCACGAGAAAGGCACGCAGCAATTGCGGATAGTCGGTGCCGACCGCCGTGCGCACGCTCGGGCGTCTCGCAAGCTCAGCGCGCCAGGCACGAACCTTCGGCACATCGCGGAAGATGCCGTGCTCGGTCAATTCGTCGAACAGGTCGAAATAACGAAAGATCGGCGCGAACACGGCGTCGACCAGGCTGAATTGCTCGCCGGAGAAGAAGGGGCCGGCGCCAAGCGCGGCCTCGACACGCGCGAATTTTGCCGCGAGCGCCTGCCGCTTGCTCTCGAACGTCGCCGGATCCGCGGTCGTCTCCAGGCCCCAGAGGTCACCGAGGATCGCCGAGCCAAACTCCATCCAGGCCCGATGCTCGGCCCGCTTGAGCGGGTCAGCCGGATGCAGTTTCGCGCCGCCTTGCGTTTCCTCGATGTACTCGCAGATCACGTTGCTCTCGAACAGCGCGACCTCGCCCTTGTCAGTCGTCACCACCAGCACCGGCACCTTGCCGAGCGGCGACAGTTTCAAGAACCACTCGGGCTTGTTGGCGAGATCGATGTCGATCCGCTCGAACGGCACGTCCTTCTCCTTGAGCGCGATCACGGCGCGCTGCACATAGGGGCAAAGCTTGTGGCTGATCAGTTTCAGTGAGGCGGTCATGGCATTGATCCCGGCGGTTAGATGCAACTGCATACAATATAGATGCATTCGCATGCACCCGTCAAGATCAATGCATTTGCATTAAACGACGTCTGCGGGCGCGCGATCCCCTCGCCCGTCGGGCAAAACACCCAAAACCTGTCAAGTCCTTCCCGTCAAAATATTCTACTTTACCGAATTTCGGATTTGTGGCACAGAGTGGCCATCCCGGCCCCTGCCAGAGGGGCGCTTCGCGATCGTCACGAGATGCGGGCCGGGCTTGCGGTGGACGCGGTAGCGCCGGCGCGGTGTGCGTGAGGACAGGGACGGGCGACCGTTGAGTCCCGGCATAACGCGCATACGACACGGCGCGGTCACAGCGGTCTCGTT
>NZ_JXDL01000001.1:456261-507286 GCF_001590795.1 Bradyrhizobium sp. AT1 | reverse complement strand
CGCAAGACGGCAGCAAAACTCGGGCGAATCAAGCCGCGAGAAAGCGAAGGTGCGTGTGCACCACACACTCACCGTCATCGCCCGCGAAGGCGGGCGATCCAGTATTCCAGAGACCATCGTGATTGAACCGATAAGCCGCGGCGTACTGGATTCCCCGCCTGCGCGGGGAATGACAGCGTCCCTTGGAATTGCTTCCGCTGTCGCTCGCAATGACGGTGCGTGAACAACGGCCGCCCCTCAGGGCCGCGCGATCACCCCGCCCGTCATCGGCATCGGCACGCCCGTGGTCGCGGGATAGGACAGCGGCAGGCCCTTCAGGCCGCGAGCGGCGAGAAAGCCAAAGGCCTGGGCCTCGATGGCGTCGGAGGCCCAGCCGAGCGTCTCGGCGGCCTCGACGGTGGCCGAGCCCACCCGCTCCCGGAGCATCCTGAGCATGGTGAGGTTGCGGGCGCCGCCGCCGCAGACGATCCAGCTCCGCGGCCGCCGCGGCAACAAAGGGATGACGCGCGCGATCGCCGCCGCGGTGAAGGCGGTGAGCGTCGCCGCGCCGTCGGCCGGCGCGACGTCGCCGAGCCTCAGCGCCGCAAAATCGTTGCGGTCGAGCGATTTCGGCGGAGGCAACGCAAAGAACGGCAGCTCCAGCGCGCGAGCGATCCAGGCTTCGTCGATCTTGCCGAGGCTCGCGAACTTGCCTTCCGCATCGAACGCCTGGTTCATGGTGCGGTACATGAAATCGTCAAGCAGCGCGTTGCCGGGGCCGGTGTCGCAGGCGATCAGCGTGTCGTTGCCGTCGATATAGGTGATGTTGGAGACGCCGCCGATATTGACCACGACGATCGGCCCTTCGCGGTCCAGCGAATTAGCGAGCGCGCGGTGGTAGACGGGTACGAAGGGCGCGCCCTGCCCGCCGGCCTCGACGTCGGCGGCGCGGAAATCGTGCATCACGGGAATATGGATCGCTTTGGCCAAGGCTGGCGCATCGCCGATCTGCACCGTCAGGCGCCGCTCGGGGCGGTGCAGCACGGTCTGGCCGTGGAAGCCGACGATGTCGATATCCTCTGGCTTCATTCGGTTTTGGGCGACGAAAGCCGCCACTGCCTCGGCATGGGCCCGCGTCACCGCGCGCTCGGCCTCGGCCAGGATGCCCGGCCGGGCATCGCGTTGCGGCAGGTGCACGGCCTCGGCAAGCGCCTGGCGCAGCAGATGGCGCTCAGCCGGGCTATAGGGTCGATAACCGGACGGCCCGAACGCCTTCACCTGCTTTCCGTCGGTTTCGATCAGCGCGACGTCCACCCCGTCCAGCGAGGTGCCGCTCATCAAACCGAGTGCCGTCAACATCATGGGATCAGCGTCCTCAAAGACCCTCTCCGGCATGCCGATCTTGTGCCAGAGGGACACATCTTATAATGCCACAGGCCAAAGTAGCGGGCGGCACGCGAGTTCCAACGTAAGACCTTTAAATTGCCCCCAAAACAGTAAACCAAGAATTGTCAGGCGCGCCGACAGATGACTGCATTTAAATCGGATTTCCTCAATATCCTGCAGGAACGTGGTTTCATCCACCAATGCTCCGATTTCGAGGGGTTGGACGCACTCGCCGCCAAGGGCGAAGCGACCGCCTATGTCGGCTACGATTGCACCGCCCGCTCGCTGCATATCGGCAATTACCTGACCATGATGATGCTGCACTGGCTGCAGCAGTCCGGCAACAAGCCGATCACGCTGATGGGCGGCGGTACCACCATGGTAGGCGATCCCTCCGGCAAGGACGAGACGCGCGCGATGCGCACCGTCGCCGAGATCGAGGCCAACAAGGAATCGATCCGCGGCGTGTTCGCCAAGGTGCTGCGCTATGGCGAGGGCAAGAGCGACGCCGTCATGCTCGACAATGCGGAGTGGCTGACCAAGCTGAACTGGATCGAGATGCTGCGCGACGTCGGCCGGCATTTCTCGGTCAACCGCATGCTGACCATGGACTCCGTGCGGCTGCGCCTCGAGCGCGAGCAGGAGATGAGCTTCATCGAGTTCAACTACATGGTCTGCCAGGCCTACGACTTCGTCGAGCTCGCCAAGCGCACCGGCTGCAAACTGCAGATGGGCGGCTCGGACCAATGGGGCAACATCATCATGGGCGTCGATCTCGGCCGCCGCATGGGGACGCACCAGCTGTTCGCGCTGACGACGCCGCTGTTGACCACGGCATCGGGTGCCAAGATGGGCAAGACCGCGCAAGGCGCGGTGTGGCTCAACGCCGACCAGTTCAGCCCTTACGATTTCTGGCAGTACTGGCGCAATACCGAGGATGCCGACGTCGGCAAGTTCCTGAAGCTGTTCACGACGCTGCCGATGGCCGAGATCAGGAAGCTCGAAACGCTCGGAGGCTCGGAGATCAACGAGGCCAAGAAGGTGCTCGCCACCGAAGCGACCGCGCTGCTGCACGGCCGCGACGCCGCGAACGAAGCCGCCGAAACCGCGCGCCGTACCTTCGAGGAACGCGCACTCGCCGAGAGCCTGCCGACCGTGGAAATTCCGCGCGGCGAGCTGGACGCCGGCCTCGGCGTGCTCAACGCCTTCGTCAAGGCAGGCCTCGTCGCGTCCAACGGCGAAGCCCGGCGGCAGATCAAGGGCGGCGGCCTGCGCGTCAACGACGAGCCCGTCACCGACGAGAAGATGGCGCTCTCGGCAGCCAATCTGACGCCGGAAGGCGTGATCAAGCTGTCGTTCGGCAAGAAGAAGCACATCCTGATCAAGCCTGCATAGGCGTATGAGCTTTTCCCTGCTTGTCAGGGCGCGCAGATGCGCGCTCCCTGATGGGCAATGGATCAGAACACGCCCAGGGAAACGTCAGCGGAAGCAAACAAGGAACACGGCTCTGCGTCGCAGCAAGGCGCTGTGCGCACCGCGCTCGTGGTGCTCGGGCTATGCTTCACGCTCGCGGTGCTCGGCCGCGGCCTCAGCGATAGCTTCACCGTCTTCCTCAAGCCAATCTCCGAGAGTTTCGGCTGGGACCGTGCACAGGTCGTCTCGATCTACTCACTGACCTGGCTGGTCAGCGGGCTGACCGCGCCGCTGGTCGGGCGCCTGTTCGATCATTCCGGACCGCGCATCGTCTACGCCCTTGGGCTGTTCCTGCTCGGCTCGGCCTTTCTGATCGCGGCGCACGCGCAATCGCTCTGGCAATTCCAGATCTCGATCGGACTCTGCGTCGGCATCGGCGTCGCCTTTATCGGCAACGTGCCGAACACGATCCTGCTCGGTCGCTGGTTCGGCCCCAAGCTGCCGACCGCGATGGCGGTGGTGTACTCGGCGATGGGCGGCGGCGTGCTGGTGCTGCTGCCGGCCTCGCAGCTGCTGATCGATCACCTCGGCTGGCGTGAAACCTATCAGCTGTACGGCTTCGCTGCGCTGGCCCTGCTGGTGCCGCTGATGTTGCTGCCATGGCGCATGTTCGCGGCCGGCTCACCCCAAATGACCAAGAGGACCGATCCCGACTTCATCGACAATGGCTGGACGCTCGCGAGCGCGATGCGCCACCACGCCTTCTGGGCGCTGTTTTCGACCTTCTTCTTCACCGCCGTCGGCATGTATGCGATCGCCGCCCAGATCGTGGCCTATCTGATCGATGCCGGCTTCCCGCCGCTGCAAGCTGCGACGGCCTGGGGCTTTTCGGGCGTCGTGCTCGTGTTCGGAATGCTCGGCGTGTCCGCGCTCGACGGGATGATCGGGCGACGACCGTCGGTGCTGCTCAGCTACGCGATCTCGATCGTCGGGATTCTCCTGCTCTGGCTCCTGCAGTACTACCCGAACATCATCCTCCTCACCGGCTTCGTCGTCTGCTTCGGCAGCATGATGGGCTCGCGCGGCCCGCTGATCACGGCGACCGCGATGAAGATCTTCCGCGGCAAGCGCGTCGGCACGATCTTCGGCACCATCTCGATCGGCAGCGGATTGGGCTCGGCGTTCGGCTCATGGAGCGGCGGCCTCATCCACGATGTCACGCACGGTTACAATCTGCTGCTGGTTTTCGCACTTGCGAGCGTGATCCTCGGAATGATCCCGTTCCTGATCGTCCCCGCCTTGCGGGAGTAAGTCTCCCCGACGTAACCTGCATCCCTCGATGTCACCGGGAAATTACGGACGGCATGCGGGGCACGGCGCGCGAAAAATTCGGACGTAACCGGCGTGAACGGGCGAACTGCGGTGTTTTGTCCGTCATGACAAAAATGTCAGCGCAAATTGACGCGGAGCCGCTTGCGGGGTCGAACTGAATGCGGTCCTAGTCGCAGCATTGGATGGAGGGCAAACCAATGAACTTTCCCTATCTCACTCGCTTTCAACCGGTTCTCTTGAGCCTGTTTCGCTTCATCACCGGCCTCTTGCTGTTCCAGTACGGCGTCGCCAAGATCTTCAAGTTTCCGGTGCTTCCCTACTTCGCGAACATCCCGCCGCTGATCTGGACGGCTGGCGCGATCGAGCTCGTGCTCGGCGCGCTCCTGATGCTCGGCCTGTTCACCCGCCTCGTCGCTTTCATCCTCGCCGGTGAAATGGCCTTCGCCTACTTCATGGGCCACATGTTCAAGGGTGAAACGCCGGTGTTCCTGCCGCTGCTCAATGGCGGCACCGCGGCGATCCTGTTCTGCTTCGCCTGCCTCTATCTGTCGGCAGCCGGCGGCGGCTCGGTCAGCGCCGATGCGGCGATGGGCAAGGACTAGCGGCGCGCACGCACGGCGCTGAGCGCTCGCGGATTAACCTGAAAGCAAGAGACGGCACCGGCGGATCTGCCGGTGCCGACTCAGCGCGTCCCCAGCACGTTCCAGATGAGAATGAGGGCCGCGACGAGCAGCACGGACATGATGATGCGGTGAACGAATCGGTTCATTGCCGCTCCGATGGCGCTCGATCAGCACCAAAGTCCGGGTCCGAGATCCTCCCGCAAAAATACGGGCGCGAGGTCATGCATGGCATTCTGCCTGCACGCTTGCGCATGAGGCTGCGGAGCGTCGCCCGCGCGGCCGGCACCGACAGGCCTATGTTCATGATTGGTAAGAACTTCATGCTACCCATGCGAGCAATAACAACCATTCCGTAGGGGCTGTGATGAAGCTGTTGAGCCATCTGACGATCCGCACCAAGCTTACCAGCATGGTCTGCCTTGCGGCTCTCACAGTCACGGCCATCATCGGCGTCTCGTCCGTTCTCAGCAAGAGCCGCATGATGGAGGACCGGGTCCAGCAGATGCGGACCGCCGTCGAGCTGCTCTACAACTACGCGCAATCGCTGCAGGAAGAGGTTACCGCCGGCAAGCTGGCATTGGCCGATGCCAAGGCCCAATTCCACCAGCGCGGACGCCGCATGAACTTCAACGGCAACCAGGGCTACCCGGTCGTCTACAACCCCGACACCTCCATCCTGGTGAACGGCGCCAATCAGCAGCTCGAAGGCAAGATCACCGGGGCCAAGGACTCCAACGGCGTCCTGATCGCCGACGCCATCATCAAGGCCGGCGCCGAGACCGCGCAGGGCGGCGTGACCTCCTATCTCTACCCCCGCCCCGGCCAGACCGAGCCCGTCCGCAAGACTGTCTTCGCGCGAAAATTCGCGCCCTGGAACGCGACCATCAGCTACGGCCTCTATGTCGACGACATCGACGCCGACGTCCGCGCGCTGACGCTGGAGCTCGCCGCGATCGGCATCGGCCTGATGCTGCTGATGGCGACGCTGTCCTGGCTGATCGCCCGCGACGTGCTCAGCGCGCTCGATCGCCAGAAGAACCGCATGCAGGAGATTTCCCAAGGCGCCATCGACAAGCCGGTCGAGGAAACCGACCGCGGCGACGAGATCGGCCGCATGGCCGAGACCCTCGAAGTGCTCAGGCAGACGGCGCTCACGGCGCGTTCGCTGGAAGCCGAACAGGCCGCCACCAAGACCCGCACCGAGCAGGAGAAGCGTGACGCCCTGATCGCGCTCGCCGACCGCTTCGACGCCTCCGTCGGCCAGCTCGTCGGCCTGATGGCCTCCGGCTCCGGCGAGCTCGAGCATACCGCCAAGTCGATGTCCGCGACCGCCGAAGGCACCAACCGTCGCGCCGCCGTGGTCGGCTCGGCCGCCACCGAAGCCAGTCAGCGCGTCCAGACCGTCGCGGCCGCCGCCGAGGAGCTCTCCTCCTCCATCACCGAGATCAGCCGCCAGGTCGCCCAGTCCGCTGAGGTCACCGGACGTGCGGTCGACAGCGCCCGCCGCACCGACACCATCGTCCGCGCGCTCTCCGACGGCGCCCAGCAGATCGAGCACGTCGCCGAGCTGATCTCCAGCATCGCCGCCCAGACCAATCTGCTCGCGCTCAACGCCACCATCGAAGCCGCGCGCGCCGGCGAAGCCGGCCGCGGCTTTGCCGTCGTCGCTTCCGAGGTGAAATCGCTGGCGAGCCAGACTGCGGAAGCCACCCGCGAGATCGGCGACAAGATCGCGCAGATCCAGGGTGCCACCAAGGAGGCTGTCGACGCGATCGGCGGCATCACCGCCACCATCGAGGAGGTCAGCCGTATCGCCACCTCGATTGGGGCTGCCATCGAGGAGCAAGGTGCCGCCACCGCCGAGATCGCCCGCAGCGTCTCGCAGACCGCGGAGGCGACCAAGGAAGTCACCACCAATATCGGCGGCGTCTCGGCCGCAGCAAACGAAACCGGCAACGCCGCCGGCATGGTGCTCGCCGCCGCCAGCAGCCTCTCCAAGCAAGCCGAGCAGCTCTCCGGCGAAGTCGGAACGTTCCTGAAGGGCGTGCGCGCGGCGTAAGCGGCGCGACGTCCGCACCGGTCAGAGCACGACGCATCGTCGGCGAATCAATGCGTCGACTGACGGCCTGAGCACGCACACGATCCATCTTTCCTCGGACACGTCGCCCCGCGCGACGGCTGTCGTTCTGCACATGCGTGCTCATGGCTGCGCGGGTTGCGCCGCGCCAGCACGCGATGTCCTGCGTTCAAGATTTGTAAGAACTTCCTGCTACGGCTGCGCGAGAACAAGCATCCTACAACCGTTCCCGAGGCCGTCATGTCGCTGCTCAGTCACTTGAAGATCCGCACCAAGCTCACCAGCATGGTTGTACTCGCAGCGCTGACCGTCACCGCCCTCATCGTCGCGTCGAGCCATCTCAGCAAGACCCGCATGCTCGAAGACCGTGCGCGCCAGATGCAGACCGCGGTCGATCTGCTGCACGGCTTCGCGCAATCGCTGCAGGACGAGGTCGCGGCCGGCAAGATGACGCTCGCCGATGCCCAAGCCCAGTTCAAGCTGCGCGGCCGGCAGATGAAGTTTGGCGGCGGCCAGGGCTATCCCGTCGTCTACACCGCCGATTCAACTGTCATGATGAACGGCGGCGCACCTCAGCTCGAAGGCAAGAACAACGGGATCAAGGATGCCAATGGCATCGTGATCAGCGATGCCACCGTCAAAACGGCCAGGCAGGCCGCTGAAGGCGCCATCCTGTCCTATCTCTTCCCGCGTCCGGGCGAGACAGTGCCGGTCCGCAAGCTGGTATTCGCACGCTACTTTGCACCCTGGAACGTCGCGATTGCATACGGCCTCTATGTCGACGACATCGACGCCGATGTGCGCTCCCTGACATTGGAGCTCGCCGCGATCGGCATCGGCCTGATGCTGCTGATGGCGACGCTGTCCTGGCTGATCGCCCGCGACGTGCTCAGCGCGCTCGATCGCCAGAAGAACCGCATGCAGGAGATTTCCCAAGGCGCCATCGACAAGCCGGTCGAGGAAACCGACCGTGGCGACGAGATCGGCCGCATGGCCGAAACCCTCGAAGTCCTCAGGCAGACGGCGCTCACGGCACGTTCGCTGGAAGCCGAACAGGCCGCCACCAAGACCCGCACCGAGCAGGAGAAGCGCGACGCCCTGATCGCGCTCGCCGACCGCTTCGACGCGTCCGTCGGCCAGCTCGTCGGCCTGATGGCCTCCGGCTCCGGTGAGCTCGAGCATACCGCCAAGTCGATGTCCTCGACCGCCGAAGGCACCAACCGTCGCGCCGCATTGGTCGGCTCGGCCGCGACCGAAGCCAGTCAGCGCGTCCAGACCGTCGCGGCCGCCGCGGAGGAGCTCTCGTCCTCCATCACCGAGATCAGCCGCCAGGTCGCCCAGTCAGCCGAAGTGACCGGACGCGCAGTCGACAGCGCCCGCCGCACCGACACCATCGTGCGCGCGCTCTCCGACGGCGCCCAGCAGATCGAGCACGTCGCCGAGCTGATCTCCAGCATCGCCGCCCAGACCAATCTGCTCGCGCTCAACGCCACCATCGAAGCCGCGCGCGCCGGCGAAGCCGGCCGCGGCTTTGCCGTCGTCGCTTCCGAGGTGAAGTCGCTGGCGAGCCAGACCGCGGAAGCGACCCGTGAGATCGGCGACAAGATCGCGCAGATCCAGGGCGCCACCAAGGAAGCCGTGGACGCGATCGGCGGCATCACCGCCACCATCGAGGAGGTCAGCCGTATCGCCACCTCGATTGGGGCTGCCATCGAGGAGCAAGGCGCCGCCACCGCCGAGATCGCCCGCAGCGTCTCGCAGACCGCGGAGGCGACCAAGGAAGTCACCACCAATATCGGCGGCGTCTCGACCGCCGCCAACGAGACCGGCAATGCCGCCGGCATGGTGCTCGCCGCCGCCAGCAGCCTCTCCAAGCAGGCCGAGCAGCTCTCCGGCGAAGTCGGAACGTTCCTGGCGGGCGTGCGCGCGGCGTAAGCCTTTACGCGCAAATATCCCCACTTGCGTCATGGCCGGGCTTGTCCCGGCCATCCACGTTCTCAGCGCTGACGAAAAGAAAGCCGTGGATGGCCGGGACAAGCCCGGGCATGACGACCTCACTTACCTACGCGCGAGGCTGCATCCGCTCGAGAGCTGGCGCGTCGAGCCGGTCGAGCCGTCGTTCGACTGCGAGGGGAATTCCTCGAACGGCGAGTTCTGCTTGCCGGTGTTGAATTCGAAGATCTTGCGGAACAGGCCGGGCGCCATCGCCGAGATCGGATTGACGCGCATCACGGGCGCCGCCGGCGTGCCGACCACCTCATAGGTCACGCCGATCAACCCTTCATTGTTGCCGCCGCCGAGGAAGATGCCGAACAGCGGGATCTGGCCGAAGATATTGTTGACGCCATACATCGGCACGAAGGTGCCGCTCATGCACACCTGGTTGCCGGGATAATCGATCGAGCCCTCGATGGTGGCGCCGATCATCGGGCCCTTGACCACACCGTCGCGGATCGTGAGCGCGCCGTTCTGCCGGGTGAACTCGGCGCGCAGCGCGCTGAACGAGACGCCGTTTCCGGTGCCGTTGGGTGCGCCTGCGGCGACGCGCTCGAGCTGCGCCTCGCCCTTCACGGTGAAGTCACGGACGTTGATGAGACCCTCGCGTGAGGTGTTCGGCTCCGACGTCGGCGGCTCCATCGCCACCACCATCTGGCCGCCGACCGCCTTGGTGTAGGTGTCGGTGAAGCGCAGCAGCGCGCCGGCATCGTTGGTCTGAAGGTAGATCACCTCGCGGCTGCCCTGCGCACGCCCGCCGCGCAGATCCGCCGCCACTGGCGTATCGCGGCCGATCTTGCCGCTCAGGGTAAAGGCCTTGATGGCGCCGTTGCGCTTCGACATTTTGGCATCGACGCTGCGCATCGCCTCGCCGTTGAAACCGGCGACAGCCCCGAGCTTCACGTCGATGTCGAAATCGACGTTTTTCATCTTGTTGTTTTTGTCGTCCTTGGAATTGCCTGAGATCGCCGATTTCAGGAAGCCGCGGCCGTCGAACACGTCGCCGCGCATGGTGCCCCTGATGACGCCGTCCTGACCACGCTCGGCTTTCAACGAGGTCTTGTCGCCGTCAGAGGGCGAATAGGTCGGGAAGTTCACGTTCATGAGGTCGCCGTTCGCATCGACCTCGAGCGAGCCCTTGATCGAGGCGCCGCCGCCTTCGATGACGATGTCCTCCAGGCGCGTCGATTGCGCCGTCGGCACCACCTTGAAGCTGGCCTTGCCTGATTTGCCCGGAAGCTTGACCCAACCCGGCAGGACGTTGTCGAGCCTCACCGACGTCAGGTCGGCCTCGACGCCGAGTTTCGTCGTCTGCTCGGGACCGCCGGCGATCTTGCCCGACAGCTTGATCGGCAACGATCCGCTGACGGCGGGACCGAGATCGAATCCCAACCGCGCCCGGCTCGCATCATCCAGCGTCGCCTGCAGCCTGACATCGGCATCGCCTTCGGCCGGCTTGCGGTAATCGAGCGAGGCCGCCTGGCCGTTGATCTTGACGTCGCCCTTGACCTGATAACCCGCGTTGTTCGCGGCGATCTTGAGGTTGTTGGCCTCCAGCTTCTGGTTCATCACAAGCTTGTCGGCTGAGAAGCCGTTGAGGTCGGCGGTGACGGCATAGGTGGTGTCGGCCTTGGTCAACTCACCCTTGACCGGCAGGCCGAGCTGGATGTTCGCCGTGAATGTCCCCTTGCTGGTGTTGGGATCGACGACTGTCGACGACAGATCGCTCAGGCGATCATTGGACAGCATCTCAGCCGCCGCGGGCACCGGACCGTCAACCCGGAATCGGGTCCGCGACGGCGACGGCTTGGGCGCCATGTCAGGCACTTCGAACACGAAATCGGAAATCGTGACCTTGCGGCCGGCGGGCGTATCGGCAATGCCCTGGCCGATATTCACGGTCGCGGTGCGGCCGGTCACGCGCGCCTTCAAATCGGCATCGTGCACGACGGGCATGCCGTCCACGGGACGGACCGCGACGCCGCTCGCCACGATGTTGACCGACAGGCCGTCATCGGGAATGGGCGGGCCTTTGCGCGGAAGGTTCTTCGTCGGCGAATTGATGCCGATTTCGATGCGTTGAAGCGTGCCGCGCTCGATCCGCTCGATCACCCATTCGCGCAGCTCGGGAACGACGAGCGTCGGCCACATCCGCTTCAGCGCAGAGGCCGACATCGGCGTCCCCGCAAAGCCCAGCGTCAGCCGCGGCTCGCCCGAATAGTCGATGGCCCCCGTGCCGGCGACGCCGATCTCGCCGTTGCTGACGTCGGCTTGCGTCAGCAGGAAGCGTTTGTGATCGGTGTCGAAACGGAAGCCGATCGCGATGCGGTTGAAGACGAGCGGCGGTTCGTTGTCGATGCCGCCGAGCAGGATCGAACCGCCGCTGAAGCCGAGCTGCCAGTCATTGACGGTGCCGTTGGGCGGCTCCAGATGGGCCAGAAGGGTCAGGCGGTTGGCGCCCGCCAGGATCTTGAACGGTGCAACCAGCACCCGGCGATTGGCGTCCCATTCGAGGTTGATCTCGGCCTGATCGATCGCCATCGGATAATCGGGCGTGTCGGTATCGATGATACTGCCGGCGCCGATCGCGATCATGCCGCGGAAGAATGTCGGCACGCCATCGCGGCCGAGCTCGCCCTTGAGCTCGCCCGTCAGCGGAAGATCGGCTGTGTAAGTGAGGTCCTTGACCCGCAACGCCAGCAGGATGTTGGAGGTCGAGACCTTGTCGGCCTTGATATCGACCGAGCGTACGCCGTTCTCGGCCGGCCCGATCGTGGCCCGCAGCATCCACGGGCGCGCGCCCTCCTCGCCCAGGCTGAGCGTGACGCCGCCGCGGCTCGGCCGGCGCAGGCTGAGGGTGATGTTCTCGAACGACCATTTGCTGCCGCGCTGCTGATCGTCGACGATCAGATTGCCGTTCTTCAGACCGATCTCGTTGAGATTCTGGCCGTCGAGACCGGTCATGCTCAGACTGTCGAGCCAGTCGAGGCCCTGAAGGATGCCGCTCTGTGCGGTCGCCTGAGGCGCGGCCTGAGAGGCATCAGGACTCGTGGGCGCGGTCGCGAATGGCGGCGGCGGGACGCCATTGCGAGGGAATGTCGGCGGCAGCCCCGCGTCCTTCTTCGAGGCGACGCCGGTCGCCAGCGGCTTTGCGGTATCGCCGGCGGACACGGTGACGGTGCCGTCGGGCGCAATGCGGATTGCGAGCTCGGCATCGACGAGATTGAGGCTTTCGGCGCGCAGATGCCCCATCAGAAGGCCCGCCCCCGACAGCTTCACCTCGGCCTTCGGCGCGCTGGCGACGATGGCGTGATCGCGGTCGCGGACGATGATGTCGCGGATGCGCACAGCGATGCGGATCCGCCCGGCCCGCTCGATCTGGGTGCCTCCGATCTCAACCGTGTTGCCGTGACCGATATTGTCCTCGATCGCGGCCGCCAGCCATGGCGTCGCGATGTCGAGATTGATGGGACCGGCACCGAGCCGCCACCACAGCGCACCGAAACAGCCAACGAAGATGACGGCGAGAGTCCCGGCGACAAGGACGAAGCGCTTCAGCCAGCGATCGGCGGCCAGCCAGCGTCGCAACGCCCCAAACCCGTCACCGAAGCGATGAAGGCCCGAATTGGAACGCGACAACAGCCGGCGCGCGCGATAGCCCGCGGCCGCCTCCTGATCCGGGTCCCAATCGGCGTCGTCCCATTCCTGCGGCTGTTGTTCACCGCCGCGCCGATCGAAGTCCCGATTGTAATCCTGGGGCGACTTATTCCTTGCCATTGCCTCTCGATACAGGCGCCCGTCGTAGGATTGAGCGCCGCCGGGACCGCAGCCGTCCACCGGAAGCGAAGCTCCCTGCGCCGGCATTGCAGCCATACCTCGAATATTCCTGCTGTTCGTCATTTCGCCCCGGGAGCGCGTTCAACGAGCAGTGGGGTGGTACGTGGAATTCCTTGTAACCATACTCCGGCGTCGCCAGACTTGCCCAGCCGAGGGCGCGATTCCGGCACGCCGGACGAGAGCTGCAATACCGTTTCGGTTGACCCGCCGAAAGCGTCGAAAGGAAGGCGTATGTCCAAGAAATCCCGAACGAAATCGTCCAAAACGCCCTCCGGCAGCGCGACGGCTAAAAAGAGGCCCCTGAAAACGCGGGCATCGACTGAAACCAAGTCCGCGAAAACGCAGCGGACACCGGCGAGCAAATCAACCGGGAGCGTAGCAAAAGCAGGATCACATAAGGCCGCGTCGAAACAGTTAAATCCCTCCAAATCGCCATCCGCCCCCGCGAGGTCCGGTCTGACCGAGGGCCACAAGGCCCCCGCCTTCCGCCTGCCCCGCGACGGCGGCGAGGTCGTCACACTGGCGGATTATGCCGGCCAAAAGCTGGTCCTGTTCTTCTACCCCCGCGCCGACACGCCCGGCTGCACCCGGGAAGCGATCGACTTCACCCGCCTGGCCGGCGCCTTCGCGGCCGCCGGTACCGCCGTGCTCGGGGTCTCCGCCGATCCGTTAAAGGCCCAGGAGAAGTTCCGCGACAAGCACGCTCTCGGTGTCCCGCTCCTTTCGGACGCGCAACATGAGATGCTGGAAGCTTATGGCGCCTGGGGCGAAAAGTCCATGTATGGCAAGAGCTTCCTGGGGATTCTTCGCACCACGATACTGGTCGGCGCCGACGGTCGAGTGGCCAGGATCTGGCGCAATGTCCGGGTCGACGGCCATGCCGACGCCGTGCTGGAAGCGGCAAGAAGTCTTTAACCAATCCCTGGAATTCGCCTGTTCCCGTTTCCGGAAAATTAACCATGACCGGCCCAGATTGCTGCGGCAATTAGGCCGTACGGACTCATCCGACCGGCGCGGGAGTGCCGATGTCGAAAAGTTCTGCCCAATTTTCGCAGTACCCCCAACATCATCCTCATGACCACGGACGCGCCTTCCAACGTCGTCCCGCCGTCGCGGCAGCCGCAGCGATCCCCCTTCCCGCAACCGACGACGCTTACACCATCGTCCACGCCGGCAAGCAGGTCCGCTTCGGGCCCGTGGTGTTCTGGATCGTGGTCGGAACGGTGGTGCTGCTCGGTCTGTGGTCGGCGGCAACTGCCACTTATTTTGCTTTTCGTGACGACGTCCTGACCCGGTTGATCGCCCGCCAGGCCGAGATGCAATACGCCTATGAGGACCGCATCGCCGAGCTGCGCGCCAAGGTCGACCGCACCACGAGCCGGCAGCTGCTCGACCAGGAGCAGTTCGACCAGAAGCTCGACCAGATCATGAAGCGGCAGACGGCGCTGGAGTCCCGGGCCACGGCGCTCGGGGCCATGCCCGACGTGACCGGCTCGATTCCCCGCGCGCTCCCACAGCGCGGCGATTCGAGCCAGATCACGCCAAAACCCTCGCCGATCAGCGACACCGTGATCTTCGTGGCGCCGCCGGATCGCGAGGCGCGGCTCGAATCGCGAGCGCCGGCCGTCGCGGCACCGCCGACCAGCCAATTCGCCAAGAACCAGGGTTTTGACAACGTCCTCGTTCGGCTCACCAGCTCGCTCGACCAGGTCGAACGTCGCCAGATGGCGACGCTCAGCGCGGTCGAGGAAGGCATGGATTCACGTATGCGGCGGATGCGCGGCGTGGTCAGCGATCTCGGGCTGAATCTCGCCAATCTCGAAGCCGCCGTACCGCGCACCGCGATGGGCGGGCCTTTCGTACCCGTCAAGCTGACGGCGAATGCCGGACCGTTCGAGAAGCAGCTCAATCGCATCAACATCACGCGCGCCGAGATGGATCGTCTCAACCGCACGCTGGCGCTGGTGCCTTACCGCAAACCGGTCATCGGCGAGGTCGAGTTCACCTCCGGCTTTGGCGTGCGCAGCGATCCCTTCCTGGGCCGGCCCGCGATGCATACCGGGCTCGACTTCCGCGCCGCCACAGGCGATCCGGTTCGCGTCACCGCCAACGGCAAGGTCGTGTCAGCCGGCTGGTCCGGCGGTTACGGCCGCATGGTCGAGGTCGACCACGGCAATGGGCTCTCGACCCGCTACGGCCATCTCTCCGAGATCAACGTCAAGGTCGGTGAGTTCGTGAAGATCGGCCAGGTCGTCGGCCTGGTCGGCTCGACCGGGCGCTCCACCGGCCCGCATCTGCATTACGAGACCCGCATCGAGGGTGAAGCCGTCGATCCGCAGAAGTTCTTGCGCGCCGGCGTGCGCCTGAGCGCGGGCTAGAGCTGGCGCCTGCCTTCATGAATCACGCGCGAGGGCTTCAACCGCGGGGCTGACACGCCTTCAGAAAGAAATTAAGTCCCGCCTCGATCTCCCGTTCGATCATTTCCTCCGTGAGCTCGTTGAGACCCAACACGATCAGCAGCGGTAGCTCGCCCCGGATCAGGCTCAGGAATTGTTTGGCGGCTCCAATCGAGTCGTCCAATTCCAGGAGCTTCGCCGCCCGCGCCTCTTCAAGGAATTGAGAGAGCCGCAGGATCGTCGCCTCAGGTCCGCTTTCATAGAACAACCGCGCGAGCGCCGGAAACCGTCCGCTTTCGTTGGCGATGATGCGGACAAAGGCGACGTCTTTCCGGTGGATGAACGTGCGGATGTATTGCCTGGCGAACTCCCGCAACGCCTCGGATAGTCCGGCCGACAATCTGGGTATCGGCAGGTCGTTTTGCAGGCTCTCGCATTCCGCCACGATCAACGAGGCGAACAGGGCTTCCTTGCTCGGGAAATACGCATAGAGCGTTGCCTTCGACACACCGGCGGCTTTCGCGACAGCGTCCATGCTGGTTGCGGAAAAGCCGTGGTCGAGAAACAGCTGCCATGCCGCGCGGATGACGGTGTCCATTTTGCGGCCCGCCGGCGCGCTCGGCTGCTCGGAAACGGGATGGGCGATCGTGTCGATCAATGGTGGCACTCCGTCGGCTCGCGAATCGATGTCGCTGGTGTCAGCGCACAATGACGGCACATCAACGACTTGAAAGAACAAAGAACCCGGTCCTGATTGCAGGCGTGGAAACCAAAGTGCTTCACGCCGCAATAAAACTAAACAGTTCAGTACCATTGACAACCTTAGCCGAGTCCGTCAAGTACTGAACGGTATAGTTCAATGCAGGCGGCGGATGTCGATCAGAACCTTGGTCCGGAGAGGTGTTTTGATACCTCTCATTCAGACTGCCCTTTCCCTTGGGGGCTGCGCAGTCGGTCCTGATTTTGAGTCGCCGGCCGCGCCGGCGGTAAGCGGTTACACGGCGGGCCGACTGGCCGCGACGCAAGGCGCGGACGGGCCCGGCGGCATCGCGCAGCGGTTCGCGTACGGTGCCGACGTGCCCGCGGTCTGGTGGCAAGTGTTCCGTTCGCGGCAGATCGAGGCCTTCGTCCGGGAGGCGATCGACAACCATCCGGATCTCGCCGCCGCCCAAGCGGCGCTGCGCCAAGCCCGCGAAGTTGCGGCGGCGGACACCAGCGCACTCCTGCCATCGATCACCGGGGACAGCAGCGCGACACGCAACGAAGTGCCGCTGGCACAATCCGGACAAGCCGGACCATCATCGCTGTACACCCTCTACAAGACCTCGGTTCCGGTTTCATTCACGCCGGACATCTTCGGTGGCAAGGCGCGCGGCATCGAGGCAGATCTCGCCAATGCGGACTACCAGCGCTTCCAGCTCGAGGCGACCTATCTGACATTGACCGCAAACGTCGTGACGACGGCAATCAGCGATGCGTCCTATGCGGCGCAAATTCGCGTCACCCAGGAGCAGATCGAGGGTCAGCGTCAGCTCGTCGCGTTGCTCGAACAGCAGTTCACCCTCGGCGCCGTCGCCAACAGCGATGTCCTGACCCAGAAGGCCCAACTGGCGCAGACACTTGCGACGCTGCCGCCGCTGCAAAAGTCGCGCGCGCAAAATCGCAACCAGCTGATGGCTTATCTCGGCCGGCTGCCGAGCCAGGACCGCGGTGAGGCGGTGCCGTTGGCAAGTCTGCGTCTGCCGCGCGACCTGCCGGTCAGCGTGCCGTCGTTGCTGGTGCGACAGCGCCCCGACATCCGTGCCGCCGAAAGCCAGATGCATCAGGCCAGCGCGAACGTCGGTGTCGCCACGGCCAACATGCTGCCAAGCGTGACGCTGTCCGCCTCGGGTGGCAGCTCGGCGTCGGCGCTGTCGGGACTCTATGGTCCGCAATCGGCAGCGTGGAGCGTGGCGGCGAGCGTCACCGGCCCGATCTTCGATGCCGGCTCCCTCTTCCACACCAAGGAGTCCAAGGTCGCAGCCTTGGAGCAGAGCGGCGCAAAATATCGCTCCACCGTGATCACCGCGTTCCAGAATGTCGCCGACGCGCTCCGAGCGATTCAATCGGATGCCGATCTGCTGAAGGCCCAGCTCGAGGCGGAAAAGACCTCCGCTGAAAGCCTGAAGATGTCCCAGGCCCAATTCAAGGCCGGCTCCACCACCTTCATCTCCGTCATCAACGCCGAACAGACGCTGCTGACGGCACGGATCAACCGCGTGAAGGCGCAGGCCTCGCGCTATGCCGACACCGTGGCGCTGTACCAGTCGCTCGGCGGCGGCTGGTGGAATCGTGTCGATGAAACTCCGGCAGCCGCGGCAAAGCCCGCAGGCATTGCCGCGATATTCGCTCCCGCAGGCGCCTTGCCGGCGCAGCCGGCCCCGCCAGCCAACTGATCCGAGAGTCCGAAGCCATGTTGAAGCGCATGATGATCATGCTGGGTGTCGTCGGTACGGTGTTCGCCGCGCTGGCGTGGTTCGTCAATTTCCGTGCCGGCATGATCCGGCAGGCCATGGCCGCCCTTGCCGATCCGCCGCAGACGGTGTCGACCACGACCGCGGTGCTCAGCGACTGGCAGTCGGCCCTGACCGCCATTGGCACGTTTCGCGCGGTAAACGGCGCCGATCTCTCGCTCCAGCAATCCGGCATCGTGGATAGCGTGCACTTCGAGTCGGGCAAGGATGTCGCCGCGGGTGACGTGCTGCTTGACCTGCGCAAGGAGGACGATATCGCCAAGCTGCAATCCTTGCAGGCCACCGCCGACGGCTCCGCCATCACGTTGCGGCGCGATCAGGGCCAGCTGAAGATCAATGCGGTCAGCCAGGCGACGGTCGACAGCGATCTCGTGAACGAGCGCAACGCGTTGGCGCTGGTCGCTCAGCAACAGGCGCTGTTGGAGCAGAAGACCCTGAAGGCACCGTTTGCAGGACGTCTCGGCGTGCGGCAGGTCGATGTCGGCCAATATCTCACCGCAGGCACCGCCATCGTCACGCTGCAAGCGCTCGACCGCCTCTTTGCCGACTTCACACTGCCGCAGCAGACGATCGACCAGGTCAAGGTCGGGCAGGAGGTCGTCGCCCGCATCGACGCGTTTCCGGGGCACACCTTCAAGGGCGTCGTGCAGGCGTTCAATTCCAAGGTCGATCAAGCAAGCCGCAACGTTCAGGTCCGCGCGATCTTCGACAATCCGGATCGCAAGCTCCTGCCCGGCATGTTCGCGCGGATCAATCTCAGCATCGGTCACCCCACGAGCTACGTGACGTTGCCGCAGACCGCCATCGTCTACAACACCTACGGAGATTCGGTGTTCCTGGCAGTCAAGGGTGAGGCCGCGGGCAAGCAGGAGCTGGTCGCCCGACAGACCTTCATCAAGACCGGCGCCACCCGCGGCGATCAGGTGGCGGTGATCTCGGGCCTCGACCAGGGCGTGACAGTCGTCACTGCCGGCCAGATCAAGCTGCGCAACGGCACCCTGCTGAAGGTAGACAACTCCATTGCCGTGGCGAACGACCCCAATCCGGCACCCGCAGATCAGTGAGGAGCGAGAACGTGTCCTTTACCGACCTCTTCATCCGTCGGCCGGTGCTTGCGATCGTCGTCAGCCTCATGATCCTTGTGCTGGGTCTCAAGTCGATGACTGCGCTGCCGATCCTGCAATATCCGCGCACCCAGAATGCGATCGTCACCGTGACCACGACGTATTACGGCGCGGATCCGGCGATCGTCGCCGGCTTCATCACCACGCCGCTGGAAAATGCCATCGCTCAGGCCAACGGCATCGACTACATGACGTCGAACAGCCAATCGAGCACCTCGACCATTACCGTCAATCTCCGTCTGAACTTCGATTCCGGCAAGGCGCTGACCGAGATCAACACCAAGGTGAACTCGGTACTCAATCAGCTTCCGAGCGGCGCGCAGCAGCCGGTGTTGACCGTCAAGGTCGGTCAGACCATCGACGCCATGTATCTCGGCTTCAGCAGCGACGTGTTGGCGCCGAACCAGATCACCGACTACCTGATCCGGGTGGTGCAGCCGAAGCTCCAGGCCGTATCGGGCGTGCAGACCGCGGAACTGCTCGGCAACAAGACCTTCGCGCTACGTGCCTGGCTGGATCCGATCAAGCTCGCGGCGTATGGGCTGACCGCGTCGGACGTTTCGACCGCGCTGTCCGCCAACGACTATATCGCCGGGCTCGGCACCACCAAGGGCCAGATGGTGCAAGTCAACCTGACGGCCGCGACCAATCTGAAGTCGCTGCAGGAGTTTCGCGATCTGGTCGTGAAGCAGGCCGGGGCCTCCAACGTCAAGCTGTCGGACGTGGCCAACGTCACCCTGGGCTCGGAAGATTACGATTCGTCAGTCGGCTTCAACGGCAAGCGTGCGGTCTATGTCGGCATCCAGGTGGCACCGAACGCCAACCTGCTCGACGTCATCAAGGGCATCCGCAAGGTCTATCCCGACATCAAGGCGCAGCAGCCGGACGGGCTGAATTCCGAGATCATCTACGACTCCACCGAATTCGTGAACAGTTCGATCGACGAGGTGATTCATACCCTGGTCGAAGCGCTGCTCATCGTCACGGTGGTCGTCTTCCTGTTTCTCGGCTCTTGGCGCTCTGTGCTGATTCCAGTGATCGCGATTCCGCTCTCGCTGATCGGCACCTTCACCCTGCTGCTCGCGCTCGGGTTCTCGATCAACCTCCTGACGCTGCTGGCGCTGGTGCTCGCGATCGGTCTTGTGGTCGACGATGCCATCATCGTGGTCGAGAACGTCAACCGGCATCTGGCCGAGGGCGCAAAGCCGTTGCAGGCCGCGATCGCCGCCGCGCGCGAGCTTGCGGGTCCGATCCTGGCCATGACCGTCGTGCTGATCGCGGTCTACGTGCCGATCGGATTCCAGGGCGGCCTGACCGGAGCGCTCTTCACCGAGTTCGCCTTTACCCTCGCCGGGGCCGTCGCGGTCTCGGCCGTCGTGGCACTGACGCTGACCCCGATGTGCTGCGCCTACATCCTCAAGCCGCCGACGACCGGCAAGCCGACGCTCGACGATCGCATCGTCGCGTTCATCGATGCACGCATGGAGACGTTGCAGCATGGATACCGGCGCCTGCTCGCCGGCAGCCTGACGACGATCCCGGTCACGGTCCTGTTCGCGGCCCTGGTCCTGAGCAGCATCTACTGGCTCTATACGAACTCGAAGAACGAGCTGGCGCCGGAGGAGGATCAGGGCGCGATCCTGATGCAGTCGACGCTGGCGCCGAACGCAACGCTGCAGCAGAAGCTGTTGTATTCGGCCGAGGTCTACCGGCGCATTTCCGCCTATGCCGAAACCGCGGGCGTGTTTCAGCTCGATCTCGTCGGCAGCTCGATTGCGGGCTGGGTCCTGAAGCCCTGGGACAAGCGCGACAAGACCGCGGCGCAACTGCAGCCGGTGCTGCAGCAGGAGATGGCCGGGGTTGCCGGTGCCAAGATCGTGGCGTTCCAATTGCCGCCGCTCCCCGGGGCGAGCGGACTTCCGATCCAGTTCGTGATCCAGACCACCGACCCGTTCGACCGGCTCGACGGCATCGCCAAGGCGTTCACCGCCGAAGCGTTGAAAAGCGGCAAGTTCATCTTCCTCGACAACGACCTGAAGGTGGACCAGCCGCAAACCACGGTGCAGATCGATCGCGAAAAGACCGCGCAGCTCGGGTTGAAGCTCAGCGATGTCGGCGGCGCGCTCAGCAACATGCTGGGCGGCGGATACGTCAACTATTTCGGCCTGGACGGACGCTCCTACAAGGTCATCCCCCAGGTCGAGCAGCGCCAGCGACTGAACGCCGATCAGGTGCTGAACTACTACATCAAGACCTCCGACGGCACGTCCGTTCCGCTGTCGACGGTGGCATCGCTGAAAACGACCACGGTTCCGCAGTCCTTGAACCATTTCCAGCAGGTCAATGCCGCCACCATCTCCGGCGTGGCCATGCCGGGAGTGATCACCGGCGAAGCGCTCGCGACACTGAAGGAGATCGCGGACCGGAGCCTGCCCAAAGGCTACAGCATCGACTATGGCGGACAGTCGCGGCAGTTCATCCAGGAATCATCCGGCTTCGCCGCCACCTTCGGGTTTGCGCTGATCATCATCTTCCTGGCGTTGTCGGCACAGTTCGAAAGTTTCCGCGATCCCCTCATCATCCTGGTCTCGGTGCCGATGTCGATCGCAGGAGCCCTGATTTTCATCATGCTGGGCATCAAGGGCGCGAGCCTGAACATCTACACCGAGGTCGGACTCGTGACGCTGATGGGATTGATCAGCAAGCACGGCATTCTCATCGTCGAGTTCGCCAACGAGTTGCAGCATGCCGGCCGCTCCAAGCGTGATGCAGTCATCGAAGCCACCGCGATCCGGCTGCGCCCGATTCTGATGACGACAGCGGCAATGGTGATCGGCGTGATGCCATTGATCAACGCTTCCGGTGCGGGCGCAGCGTCGCGCTTCAACATGGGGCTGGTGATCGCCTCCGGACTTTCGATTGGCACGCTGTTCACCCTGTTCGTGGTGCCCGCGTTCTACGTTCTGCTTGCGGCCGATCATTCCGCGACGACCGGCGACGATGCGGTGAAACGCGATGCGGCCGGGCTCGGAGCGAACGGCGAGCTGCGCGCCGCCCGATGATGGAAACACGTGACGAACACGGATCACCAGCCAATGCGACCGACCTGGTCGGCTCCCCTGACGCCGGCCGCCGCCCATCCCGCCTCCGGGGCCGCCGAAGCCACGAAAGGCGAAGACCGTCAGCCGGCCCTGACTACTGGCTGCGCTCGTGGCCGACCTCGCCGGTGATGACGTCGCCAAACAGTTCCCAGGCCTGCCCGTTGAAGCGCATCAGCTGCATCTGCTCGATCGGGAAGTAGTCGTCCGGCGAGGTGTTGACCATGATGCCTGGCAGCATCAGATCGGAATGGAAATCCTTGAGGTTTGCGGCCTGTTTCATGACGTTCTCACGCGTGAGATTGTCGCCGCACTGCTTCAGCACTTGCGCCATCGCTTCGGCCTGGACGTAGCCATAGATGTTGTTGGAGTTGGTCTTGTCCCCGTCGGCGTAGTACTTGTCCATGAACGCCCGCCATTTCACCACGGCCGGATCCTTGTCCCAGGTCGGATCGGTCGGGTCTTTCAGATAGACCGTCGAGATGATGTCCTTGGCATAATCGAGCCCGGCGGGCTTGAGCACCGAGGCCACCGAGGTCGCTGTGTTGGCCAGGAAGAATTTCGGCTTCCAGCCGAGCTCGCCCACTTTCCGGATCGCCTGCGCCGATCCCTTCGGCGCGGCCCATGAGAAGAAGATATCGGCACCTGAATCGTGAAGGGCGACGATCTGCGAGTCGATCGAGGGATCGCTGACCTCGTAGGATTTGTCGGCGATGATCATGTTCGCCTTGTCGCCGAGCCCGTCTCTCAGGCCCTTGAACTGATCCTTGCCGGCATCGTCATTCTGCCAGAACACCGCGATCTTGCTGTTGGGAAAATGATCGCGAATGTATTTCGCGTAGATCCGTCCCTCGCTCTGGTAGTTCGGCTGGAAGCCCATGGTCCAGGGGAAGTTCTTGGGGTCACCGAACTTGGTGCCGCCGGAGGCGACGAAAAGCTGCGGCACCTTCTTGGCGTTCATGTATTTCATGATCGCGGAGTTCGAGGGCGTGCCGAGCGGCTGGAAGATCAGCAGCACCTCGTCGCTCTCGACCAGCTTGCGCGCCTGCTCGATCGCCTTCGGCGGCGAATAGGCATCGTCATAACTGATGAAGTTGACCTTGCGGCCGTTGATGCCGCCCTGCTCGTTGATCATCCTGAAATAGGCGGCCTCGGTCTTGCCGATCACGCCATAGGACGACGCCGGCCCGCTATAGGGCATGATGTTGCCGATCTTGATGTCGGTATCGCTGGCGCCGGGATCGTATGT
Organism: Bradyrhizobium sp. AT1; assembly: GCF_001590795.1. Taxonomy (GTDB): domain Bacteria; phylum Pseudomonadota; class Alphaproteobacteria; order Rhizobiales; family Xanthobacteraceae; genus Bradyrhizobium. The sequence continues at coordinate 484,264 of NZ_JXDL01000001.1, read as the reverse complement.
CTTCTGCGCCAAAGCCGGTGTCGTGACGAGCACGCCGGCAGCAAGCATGGCGAGGGCAGCAAGGCTTTCGCGACGACCCGGCATTGGTCTCTCCCCTATGTTTTGTAGTCTTGTTTTGCCGGGAGTGTCGCAAGGCGGATTACGCCTGGCAAGCGCCGCGATTTTCCGCAAGGTGAAACAGCGGATGCGGAACTACGCGTTGCGCCGCAGCAGGTCCAGAGCGCGTCCGTCAATCACCAGCAACGCGCTGCCGATGACGATGGCGCCCGCGATCTCACGCGCGGAGATTGGCTCCCCCAACGCCAGCCATCCCAGCAGGATGGCAGTGACAGGAATGAGCAGCGTCACCAGCATGACGTTGCTCGCGCCCGAGCGCCGCACGATCTGAAAGAAGACGATGTAGGCGAGTGCGGTCGACAGGGCGGCAAGACCGATCACGGCGGACCATGTCGCAAGGCCCGGCACTGTAAGGCGCCAAGGCTGCTCCACCGCGCCGGCGACGATCGCCATCATCACCGTCGACACCATCAGTTGAAACGTCGCCGTGCCCAGCGGGGCTGCGTCCTTGAGCAATCGCCGCGCTGCCAGTGCGGCGAATCCATAGCTGAGCGCCCCGCCCAGGCAGAGCAGGATGCCGAGCCCCTGCCCCGGCCTCGTCTCGATGCCCCATCCACGCAGGATGACGACGCCGACGAGGCCCAGCGCCACGCCGATGACGCGGCGGATATGCAGGGTCTCCTCGCCCGCCGCTGCCATCACCAGCACCGTGAACAGCGGCGTCGTCGCGTTCAGGATCGATGCCAGACCGCTCGGGATGAAAGTCTGGCCGATCACGATCAACGAGAACGGGATGACATTGTTGAGCAGACCAATCGCAATGAACGGTTTCCACCCCGTCATGCCCTTGGGCCAGCCGATCCCCTGCATGCGTAGCAGCGGCAGCAGAATGGCCGCACCGAGCGCGACGCGCAGGAACACCAACGTCAGCGGCGGCAATTCCCGCAACGCCGCGCCGTTGAAGAAGAACGAGCCACCCCAGAGGATCGAGAGTACGGCGAGCAGCGACCAGTCGCGCGCGTGGATCCGGCTATCGTTCGGCGACATGAGTTCTCGCATCGGCGGCCAAGCCGTTGGCCTAGAGCAACGCGGCGAACAGCGCCACCCGATTTCCGATGAAAGGCCGATCGCTAGAAGCGAATGCCGAGACGAGTGGAACGATCGAAATTGCCTGTGACGATACAGCCGCCTAGGACGGCTTCTTCGGCCGCGACACCAGCTCGATCATCTTGCCTTCATCGTCATCCGGCATCGCGGCCTTGGCCTGCGCGTATGCCTCGACCGCGGCGCGCGAGACCAGCGGCTTATCGGCCAGCAGGCTCTCGGCGAGCTTCACGGCATAGGCGGCATCCTTGTGCCGCAGCGCCGCCGTGAACGTTGCACCGGAAAAATCGCGGGCGACCATGCGCTTGGAATGACGCTGCACCTGCGGGCTGGCGGCCACGCCCGCCTGGATCGAGTCCAGCACCAGATTCATGTCGAGCCCGGCCTGCTCGGCGATCGCAAGGGCTTCGGCAAGGCCGGCGATCTGGATCGCGCCCATCAGATTGTTGACGAGCTTGTAGACGGTGCCGGAGCCGACCGCGCCGAAATGGCGGATGGTCGAGCCGATCGGAGTTAGATAGGGCCGTGCGCGTTCGAGATCGGCGGCGTCGGCGCCGATCAGCAGCGTCAGTTTCCCGGCGGCCGCCGCGTCCGGCAATCCGGTCACGGGGCAGTCGATGTAGATCAGCCCGCGGGCATTCAGCTCGCGGCCCATCTCGCGGGCATGGTCATAGGAGACGGTCGAGCATTCGATCGCGATGGTGCCGGCCTTGGCGGTCTTGGCCGCGCCCTTGGGCCCGAGCCAGACCGCGCGCGAGGCTTCGTCATCGGCCACCATGGTCACGACGGCGTCAGCGTCGATCGCGGCGTCCTCAGGCGACGTCGCCCAATGCGCGCCACGCGCGATCAGGTCCTCCGCCTTGGCCTTGCTGCGATTCCACAAGCTGACCGTGAAGCCGGCATCGAGATAACGGCCGGCCATGCCGTGGCCCATCCGTCCAAGCCCGATGAAGGCGACGCGGGGCATGATCAGTCCACGTCCTCGATGTCGGCACCCGGGGTCCCGAAGGCGCGCTGCGCCAGGGTCGCGGCCATGAACTCGTCGAGCTCGCCGTTGAGAACGCCCGATGTGTCGGAGGTCTGCACGCCCGTGCGCAAATCCTTCACCATCTGGTAGGGCTGCAGCACGTAGGAGCGGATCTGGTGGCCCCAGCCGATATCGGTCTTGGCGGCCTGGTCGGCGGCGGCCTTCTCTTCGCGCTTCTTCAGCTCCATTTCATAAAGTCGAGCGCGCAGCATGTCCCAGGCCTGCGCGCGGTTCTTGTGCTGAGAGCGGCCGGCCTGGCAGACCACGGCAACGCCGGTCGGGATATGCGTGAGGCGTACTGCGGATTCGGTCTTGTTGACGTGCTGGCCGCCGGCGCCGCCCGACCGCATCGTGTCGACACGGACGTCGGATTCCTTGATGTCGATCTTGATGCTGTCGTCGATGACCGGGAACACCTGCACGCTCGAAAACGAGGTGTGCCGCCGCGCGTTGGAATCGAACGGCGAGATGCGCACGAGGCGGTGCACGCCGGCTTCGGTCTTCAGCCAGCCATAGGCGTTGTGGCCCGAGACCTGGATGGTCGCCGACTTGATACCGGCCTCTTCGCCCTCGGACTCTTCGAGATATTCGACCTTGAAGCCGTGCGTTTCGGCCCAGCGCGTGTACATGCGCAGCAGCATCTGCGCCCAGTCCTGGCTCTCGGTGCCGCCGGCGCCGGCATGGACTTCGAGATAGGAATCGAAGCGGTCCGCCTCGCCCGACAGCAGCGCCTCGAGCTCGCGCCGCGCCACTTCCTTCTTGAGGGTCTTCAGCGCGGCCTCGGCCTCGGCGACGACACCGTCATCGCCCTCGGCCTCGCCGAGCTCGATCATGCCGATATCGTCTTCGAGCTCCTGCTCGACCTTGCCGATGCCGGAGAGCGAATCCTCGAGCGAGGTGCGCTCCTGCATCAACTTCTGGGCTTTCTGGGGATCGTTCCAGAGATTGGGATCTTCTGCGAGCTTGTTCAGCTCGGCGAGGCGCGCCGTCGATTTCTCGACGTCAAAGATGCCTCCTCAGCAGCCCGACTGACTGCTTGATCTCTTCTACCAACCGTTCGATTTCGGCGCGCATGTCGTTCTCTGATCTCGCGGAATCCCGCGTACATTCGAGATCGGGATGTAGCGGCGGCAGCCGCAAAGCGCAACCGCCGGAACTGCGATCGTCAGCCTTATCCGCTACCACAGACCGCCGGTGCCCGGCCGCATGAGAAAACCGGAATCCGGCTGCTGCTGCTGCGAGGCCGGCATGCCGCCACGCATGTCAGCGTCAGCAACGCCGATAACCGAGTAATTGTCCGGCGGCGCCGTGCCCGGCTTGAAGGCTTCGAGGATGGTTCCGCCGGTCTCGCCGGGACCGGCGCGCATGCCGGTCTTGGAGACGACTCGCACGAGCTTGATGCCGGCCGGCACCTTGAACGGAACCGCCGGCTTGTCGGCGAGCGCGAGCTTGAGGAAATCGCGCGCGATGGGCGCCGCGAGATGGCCGCCGGTCGCGGCATTGCCCTTACCCAGCGGACGCGGCTTGTCGTAGCCCATATAGATGGCGACCGCGACGTCGGGCGAGAAGCCGACGAACCAGGCGTCCTTGGCCTCGTTGGTGGTACCGGTCTTGCCGGCGACGGGCTTGCCAACCTCCTTGACCACGGTCGCGGTACCGGCCTGGACCACGCCCTCCATCAGCTCGGTGATCTGATAGGCGGTCATGGAGTCCAGCACCTGCTCGCGGCGGTCGATCAGCTGCGGCTCGGGCTGGTTCTTCCAGCCGCCCGGCGCGTCGCAGCCACGGCATTCGCGCTGGTCGTGCTTGAAGATGGTGTGGCCGTAGCGGTCCTGAATACGGTCGATCAGCGTCGGCTTCACCCGGCGGCCGCCATTGGCGAGCATCGAATAGGCGGTGACCATGCGCATCGCCGTCGTTTCGCCGGCGCCAAGCGCATAGGAGAGATAGTTCGGCAGTTCGTCATAGACGCCGAAGCGACGGGCATATTCGCCGATCAGCGGCATGCCGATGTCCTGCGCCAGGCGCACCGTTACGGTGTTGAGCGACTGCCGCAGCGCATTGCGCAGCGTCACCGGTCCCTGGAACTTGCCCGAGGAGAAGTTTTCCGGCCGCCACACGCCGGCCCCCTGCCCCTGGTCGATTTCGATGGGCGCATCGAGCACGACGGTCGAGGGCGTATAGCCGTTGTCGAGCGCAGCCGAATAGACAATCGGCTTGAACGACGAACCGGGTTGCCGATAGGCCTGCGTGGCGCGGTTGAACTGGCTCTGGTCGAACGAGAAGCCGCCGACCATCGCGAGCACGCGGCCGGTCCAGGGATCCATCACCACCATCGCGCCGGACACTTCGGGTATCTGGCGCAGCCGGTATTGGCCTTCGACCGGCTGTCCCTCCTTGCTGTAGAGCGGATCGGCGTAAATCACGTCGCCGGGGGCAAGCACCTGCGCCACCGACGTCGGCGTCTTACCCTTGGTGTTGCCCTGAGCCGCCCGTGCCCAGCGCACGCCATCGAGTGTGACGAGGCCGGTCTCGCGCTGCTTGCTGACGGCGCCACCGAGTTCGCGGCTCGGCTGGAAGCCGATGCGCGCCGACTGGTCGCTGGTCTCCAGCACCACCGCCATGCGCCAAGGCGAGATGTCGGATAGCGATTTGATCTCGGCGAGCTTCACGCCCCAGTCGCCCGAAATATCGAGCTTGCTCATGGCGCCGCGATAGCCCTGCTGCTCGTCATAGTTCACGAGACCCGAGACCATGGTCTTGCGCGCCATGACCTGGATCTTCGGATCGAGCGTGGTGCGGACGGAGAGACCGCCTTCGTAGAGCTTCTTCTCGCCATAGCGCTCGAAGATGTCGCGGCGGACTTCCTCGGCAAAATATTCGCCGGCGAAGGTGTGGGCGCCGTTGGAACGGTTGGTGACGGCCAGCGGCTCCTTGCGGGCCTTGTCGGCGTCGGCCTGCTTGATCCAGCCGTTCTCCACAAGACGGTCGATCACGTAGTTGCGGCGCTCGATGGCGCGGTCACGGTTACGGACGGGATGCAGCGTCGCCGGCATCTTCGGCAGCGCCGCCAGATAGGAGGCTTCCGCAACCGTCAGCTCATTCACCGACTTGTCGAAATAAACCAGCGAAGCGGCCGCGATACCGTAGGCGCCGAGGCCGAGATAGATCTCGTTCAGGTACAGCTCGAGGATCTTGTCCTTCGAGTAGGTCTTCTCGATCCGCATCGCCAGCAAGGCTTCCTTGATCTTGCGGGCGAAGGAGACCTCGTTGGTCAGAAGGAAATTCTTGGCGACCTGCTGGGTGATGGTGGAAGCGCCCTGCGGACGGCGATTGGAGCCGTAGTTCTGGATGTAGACAACGCCGGCGCGCGCCATGCCGGTGTAGTCGATGCCGCCATGCTCATAGAAATTCTTGTCTTCGGCCGCCAGGAACGCGTTGATCACGAGCTTGGGCACCGCCTGGATCGGCAAGTACAGCCGCCGTTCCTTGGCGTATTCGCCGAGCAGCGAACCGTCGACCGCGTGCACGCGGGTCATCACGGGCGGCTCGTAATCCTGAAGCTGAGAGTAGTCCGGCAAGTCCTTGGAGAAATGCCAGATCAGGCCTGCCACGGCCCCGACACCGACAAGGAACACCACGGTTCCCGCGGCGAACAGGAAGCCCATGAACCGCACCAGCAAGCGCATTATCTGTTTATCCGTTCAAACTCTGGATCAGCCCAGTATCAGCCCTTTGACACCCCAAACAGGCGCCAACCTCACGTCGCGAATTCACCGGCTTACGCAATACATCAGTGCCGGACTTAAGACGCTTGCCGAACAGGATTCTCGTCGATTCCGGAACCCCCTGCGGCGTTTTTATAAAGCGCCCGCTGTGGCCAAACTAGGGCTTTTGCGGTCGGACGCAAAAACCCTGTCAGTTTGACGATCCCGCCGTGGCCATCCGTTTGGTCAAAAACCCGTCGATGGCCTGCGCCATGGACCCAACGGCCTTGGACCGCCAGCCCTCCGAGACCAGATGCTCGAGGTCGCCCTTGTTGGAGACATAACCGATCTCGACCAGCACCGAGGGCACGTCCGGTGCCTTCAGGACCCGGAAGCCGGCCGACTTCAGGGGATGCTTGTGCATCCGCACCGTCGACTTCATTTCACCCATCAAAAGGCGGGCGAAACGGTTTGAAAAGGTGCGGGTTTCTCGCTGCGTGAGGTCGATCAGGATGTCGGCGACATCGGTCGGCTCCTCCGCCAGGTTGAAGCCGGCGATCGCATCTGCCCGGTTTTCCGCATCCGCCAGCCGCTGGGCTTCGGCGTCCGACGCCTTGTCGGACAGCGTATAGATGGTCGCGCCCTGCGCATCGCCCTCGGCCCGGGGCAGCGCATCCGCATGAATCGAGACGAACAAGGCCGCCTTGAGGTTGCGGGCGATCTTGGTCCGGTCATTGAGGGGAATGAAAGTGTCATCGTCCCGCGTCATGACCACACGATATTTGCCGGCTTTCTCCAGCCTGTCGCGCAACGCCAGCCCGAAGGCCAGCACCAGGTTCTTCTCGCTCTCGCCGCTCGACTGCGTGCCGTTGTCGATTCCGCCATGGCCGGGATCGATCACGACCACCGGGCGGCCATCGGCCTTCGGCTGTGTCGCGTCGGGGGTAGCTGTCGCGGAAGCCGTTGCAGGCTTCGCCTCGGCGATAGTGGGCCGCAGCTCGGGACGGTTTTCGGGCGCGAGCGACTGCACGAAGGCGGCACGGTCGACCTCCTCCAGCTCCAGCACAAGGCGGGCCGGCTGGCCGTTGGCCGCCTCCACCACGTAGGAATTGGCGATCCTGGCCGGTCCCGTCAGGTCGAATACGATTCGCGAGCCGCCGGGCATGACGAGCCCGTAGCGGAAGGCCTTGACCAATCCGCGCCCCCCGGCCCCGGCGCCCGCCGGCAGCTGAAAATTGACCTGCGGCACGTCGATAACCACCCGGTATGGGTCGGCCAGGGTGACGGCGCGGAAGGTAATGGCCTGATCGATGTCGAGAACGAAGCGGGTCTGCTTGCCGTCGCCGGCCAGCCGGGCGGCCGAGGCAACAGGGAAATTCGCTACCGCAACAGCGGGTTGCAGCTGGCTTTCCGCCGCCTTCAGGCGCGAGGAATCAGCGCATGGCAATGCTGCAGCGCACAGCAGCGCGCATGCCAGCAGGACTCGTTGTTTTGTGCGGCTCGCCACCGATTCCGTGCCTCCGAGCAGCCCTTTTAACGCAATAGAACCACAGGGTTAATCGATCCTTAATGACAAAAACGCGAAACTCGCTGACTGTGACCGCCGTGCGACGCTCCCTTGACGCTCCCTTGCACGGATGGCTCATTCCTCGTATGTACGGAATGCTGACGGCCGATATTTCCGGTTGTGTCGCATTCAGCCTCCCGGTGCAGCGCCGGAACTCTCAAGGTTTGAGAATTCCAGCGTTTTCCGTTCCCCTCTAAGACCAGCGCGGTGCGCGGCAGCGAGATGGAACGGGTCAAGCGCCGGCGGCGGACGGTCCTGAGTTACCACTCGCGTTACCGGGACAGTTCTGACAGCGACGTAACCCATTACCCGGTCCCTTGATCCCAAGGGAGCGGTTCGTGATCCCCAAGGCGAGCGCGCTCGCGCCATGCCTGGCCAGCAGCAACTGATTGAAGGGCGGCCTCGCCGCCCAATGTTTCATACGGGCCGACGCTTGATGCGCCAGACTGTGCCGACGAATTCTGAAGGACCATTCGCGACGCTGCGGAGTGAAAATCCCGCGCGCCGCCTTGGTCCTGAAGCTTCCGGTTCGGCAAGGCGCGAGAGACGGCGTTTCGGCCTTCCCCTCACCCCCGAATCAGGTGGACCGTCGCGTCACCCGGCGGCGCGATACGCGCCCACGGTGAATAGCGCCCGCCGCCGCCAAGAGTTAAGACATGCCCAACAAGATGTTGATCGATGCCACCCACCCGGAAGAGACCCGGGTCGTCGTGGTCCGCGGCAATCGCGTCGAAGAGTTTGATTTCGAGACCGCGCAACGCAAGCAACTACGCGGGAATATCTACCTCGCCAAGGTCACAAGGGTCGAACCCTCGCTCCAGGCCGCCTTCGTCGAATATGGCGGCAACCGCCACGGCTTCCTCGCCTTCAGCGAAATCCATCCCGACTATTATCAGATTCCGGTCGCCGACCGGCAGGCGCTGATCGAGGCCGAGGAACAGGCCCATCGCGAGGCCGAGGAAGAGAGCGAGAACCGCTCCCACGGCCGCCGCCGCTCGCGCCACCGCAACTCCCGCCGCCGCGGTCATGGCGAGCGCGTGCGCAGCGACATCGTCGAGGGCGCCGATCCCGCCGCCCAGCCGATCGAGGGCGAGACCCTGCATGCCGAAGGCGCGCCGCATGACGGCGAGCATCTGCACGCCGATGCGGAGCATCACGGCGAGCACGAAGGCCACGACCACGATCATGACGAGCATGATCACGACGATCATCATGCCCATGATGTCGAGCACGATCACGACCCTGGTCACGAGCACGACCACCAGCACGATCATCACGACCATGATCATGCCGACGAGACTCCCGCGCCCGTCGCAGCCGTCGGCGCCGAGCCCGTGGTCGCGACCGAGACGGTTGCCGAGCCGCAGGAGGCCGCCACCTCTGAAATGCACGCCGAAGCCTTCGCCGAAGCGGTGACCGCTGCCGCGGAACCTGCCGACGCCGTTTATGGTGAGAGTGGCGAAGCAGCACCTGCCCAGACCGCGGAAGCAACTGACGAAGACGACGAGGATGATGACGAGGACGGCGAGGACGCCGAAGAGGAAGTCGTCGAATCCGTCGGCGGCGACGATGTGCTGGAGGAAGTGCCGGAGCGCACCTTCCGTCCGCGCCGCCAGTACAAGATCCAGGAAGTCATCAAGCGCCGCCAGGTGATGCTGGTGCAGGTCGTCAAGGAAGAGCGCGGCAACAAGGGCGCGGCGCTGACGACCTATCTGTCGCTGGCCGGCCGCTACGCCGTGTTGATGCCGAACACCGCGCGCGGCGGCGGCATCAGCCGCAAGATCACCAGCGCCCAGGACCGCTCCCGCCTGAAGGAAGTGGTGCAGGATCTCGACGTGCCCGAGGGCATGGGCATCATCCTGCGCACCGCGGGCGCCGCCCGCACCAAGCCCGAGATCAAGCGCGACTTCGAATATCTGATCCGGATGTGGGAGACGGTGCGCGACCTCACGCTGAAGTCGCAGGCCCCGACCCTCGTCTACGAGGAAGGCTCGCTGATCAAGCGCTCGCTGCGCGACCTCTACAACAAGGAGATCGACGAAATCTCGGTTGCCGGTGAATCCGGCTACCGGGAAGCGCGCGATTTCATGAAGATGCTGATGCCCGCCAATGTCAGCGCGGTGAAGCAGTATCGCGACGGCCAGCCGCTGTTCTCGCGCATGGGCGTCGAGAGCCAGCTGGACGCGATGTTCTCGCCGACCGTGCAACTGCGCTCCGGCGGCTACATCGTGATCAACCAGACCGAGGCGCTGGTCTCGATCGACGTCAACTCCGGACGCTCGACCCGCGAGCACCATATCGAGGACACCGCGCTCAAGACCAATCTGGAGGCGGCCGAAGAGGTCGCCCGCCAGCTTCGCCTGCGCGACCTCGCCGGCCTGATCGTCATCGACTTCATCGACATGGACGAGAAGCGCAACAACCGTGCGGTCGAGCGCAAGCTGTCCGATTGCCTGCGGCAGGACCGTGCGCGCATCCAGGTCGGCCGCATCTCGCATTTCGGCCTGCTCGAGATGTCGCGCCAGCGCATCCGCGCCAGCGTGCTCGAGAGCTCGACCGATCCGTGCCCGCATTGCGGCGGCACCGGCCATGTCCGCTCGGTGTCCTCGGTGGCGCTGCAGCTGCTGCGCGGCCTCGAAGAGATCCTGATGAAGGGCGCGACCCACAATCTCGTGGTCCGCACTCGCACCGATGTCGCGCTCTACGTGCTCAACCACAAGCGCGGCCATCTGCGTGATCTCGAGAATGGCTTCAAGGTCACCCTCTCGGTGATCGCAGATCCCAGCGTCAGCGGGCCGCAGGCCTACCTCATCGACCGCGGCGAGCAGGTGCATACGCTGGAGGCCGCCAAGGCGCTGCTGGTGGCGCAGGCAGCCGCGAGCCCGCCACCCCTGCCCGAGGAAGCTTACGACGACGAAGAGTTCGATCCGGAGACCGAATCCGAGGTCGAGACCGAGGAGACCGAAGGTCTCGCCGAGGAGCAGACTGCAGGCGATGCCGCCTCCGAGCAGGACGGCCAGCGTCGCAAGCGGCGCCGTCGCCGCCGCGGCCGCGGTGGCCAGCGCGACGGCGAGTTGCGCGAGGATGGCGCCCCCACCCTTCCCGAGGCGGCCGTTGCGGCCGGCGAAGGCGAAGAGGATGCCGAGTCCGAGCAGGACGGCGAGGAAGGCGAAGAACAGGCAGCCCGTGGCGAGCAGCAGAGCAGCGCCGACCGCCGACGCCGGCGTGGTCGCCGCGGCGGACGCCGCCGTCGCGGTGGCGGCGAGGAAGGTCTTGCCGGCTCCATCGGCGATGAGCTCGGCACCAATCAACCGTCGGAAGCTGCCGACGCCGTTGCCGATTTCGACGGCTTCAGCAGCGAGGCTGCCCCCTCGATTGCGCAAGCCGAGCACAGCGCCGAACCCCACGTCTCGCAGCCCGAGCCGCGCGCCGAGGTGCAGACCGCGGCGCCGGCCCAGCCCGAGCCCGTTGCCCCGGAGGAAGAGCCCGCTGACGACAAGGCGGCACGGCGCCGCTCCACGGTCCGCGAAAAGGTGAGCTTCCTGTCGAGCAGCCCGAGCGAGCCGGCAGCGCCGGTCGCGCAAGCAGCCGAGCCGGTCACCGCGCCGACGCCGGCGGCTGAACCGGTCCCGGAAGCGGCTAGCGAAACGCCGGCCGCCCCGCGCCGCGCCGGCTGGTGGTCCCGCCGCTTCGGCGGCGGCGAGTAAAGCCGAACGACCTATGCAAGACACGACGCCCGGCACTGCCGGGCGTTTTCGTTTCGCCATTGTCCCGATGTGCTAAGCCGTTTTCGCAATCAGATTAGGGGACGGCATTGTCAGAGCTTTGCGATTCCGGCGCCGTCGAGCTGCGCCGCCTGTTGGCCGCGCGGGCGATCTCGCCCGTCGAGCTGCTGGATTCCTGCCTGTCGCGGATCGCCACCGTCAATCCCGCCGTGAACGCTGTCGTGACGCTCGACGAGCCAGGCGCTCGCGCCGCTGCCAGGGCGGCCGAGGCCGCCATCCAGCGCGGCGAGGATCGCGGCGCGCTGCACGGGCTTCCCGTTCTCATCAAGGACACCCAGGACACCGCCGGGATGCGCTCCACCTATGGCAGCCCGCTGCTGAAGGACAACGTCCCGGCCGCCGACCAGGGCTCGGTCGCGCGCCTGCGCGCTGCTGGCGCCGTCATCTTCGGCAAGACCAACACGCCGGAATGGGCCGCGGGCGGCAACACCCGCAATCCCGTGTTCGGCGCGACCGGCAACCCGTTCGATCCCGTGCGCTCGGCGGCCGGCTCCTCCGGCGGCTCGGCGGTGGCGCTCGCCTGCGGCATGGCTCCGCTCGCCTCGGGCTCGGACACCGGCGGCTCCTTGCGCAATCCTGCCGGCTTCGCCGGCATCGTCGGCATGCGTCCGTCCTACGGCCTCGTCGCCAGCGAAAAACGTGTGTTCGGCTGGTCCAATCTGTCGACCGACGGACCGATGGCGCGCGACGTCGCCGACACCGCGCTGATGCTCTCGGTGATGGCGAGCGACGATGTTCGCGATCCGCTCGCCTATACGCTGCCGGGCGAGCCCGTGCGTGGGCGCGCCGAACGCTGGGCCGCCCCGCGGCCTGCCGAGCTCGGCAGGCTGCGCCTCGCCTTCACCGAGGATTTCGGCTTCGCTCCGACCGAGCAGACAATAAGGCGGGTGTTTCGCGCGCGGGTGAAGAAGCTCGCGCCGCTCTTCGCAGAAGCCCGCGAAGCAACGCCGGACTGCTCCGGTGCCGACGATGCCTTTGCCGTGCTGCGCGCAGGCATGTTCCTGGCGACGCACGGCAAGAACTACAGGGAGCGTCCCGAGATGCTCGGCCCGAATGTCCGCGCCAATGTCGAGGAAGGGCTCGGCTACACGCTCGAAGACCATGCGCGGGCCTCGACGACGCAGACGCGGATCTATCGCGCCTATCAGAGCTTCTTCGAAACGACCGACGTGCTGGTCAGCCCGACCATCACGCTGAGCCCGCGGCCGTGGTCGGAGCCCCATCCGGCTGAGATCGACGGCGTGCCGACCAGATCCTACTTCCACTGGCTCGCGCTGGCCTACGCCGTCACGCTTGCAGGTCATCCCGCGATCAGCATTCCACTCGGGCTCGATGAAGCCGGCTTGCCCTTCGGCCTGCAGATCGTCGGTCCGCGCGGCGGCGATGCCATCGTGCTCTCGGTTGCCGCGAGCATCGAGGCCGCGTTCGCGCGCGATGCGCAGATGTGCCGGCCCGTGCCTGACCTGGCACGGCTCGCCGCAGCACCGGCCCTATCGTCCGCTCCCGGCTTCCTCACCTGGGAATAACCGACAGGAGAATTCTTCCGATGCAAAGCGCAATCGTTCTCGGCGGCGGCATGATCGGCGTGAGCGCGGCGCTGCACCTGCAGCAGCGCGGCTGGGCCGTTACACTCGTCGATCGCAGGGAGCCGGGCCGCGAGACCAGCTATGGCAATGCCGGAATGATCCAGGCCGAAGCGGTCCGCCCCTATCCGATGCCGCGCGATCTCACGACGCTGCTGAAGATCGCGACCGGCCGCACCAACGACGTGCGCTATAGCTTGTCGTCGCTTCACCTCCATGTCGAGCCCCTGCTCCGCTACTGGTGGCACTCGGCGCCGAAGCGGCATCGCGACGCGATCGAGGCCTGGGCGCGGCTGATCGCCTACGCGACTTCGGAGCACGACATCCTCATTCGCGAAGCCCATGCCGACAATCTGATCCGCCGCGCCGGCTATCGCGCGCTGTACCGCAACGCCGCGGACCTCGATCTCTCGATCAAGGCCGCGAAGGAAGACCAGCGCGAATTCGGCGTGAATTTTCGCGTGCTCTCCGGCAGCGAGCTTGCCAAGGCCGAGCCGATCCTGCGCGACGATCTCCCCGGCGCGATCCACTGGCTCGATACCTGGACCGTCTCCGATCCCGGTGCGCTGGTCACGTCCTATGCCGGGCTGTTCGAGCGCCGCGGCGGCCGCATCGTGCTCGGCGATGCGCAATCGCTGCGGCAGACCGCGACCGGCTGGTCCGTCGATACGGACCAGGGCCGCCTCGACGCCCCCCATGCCGTCGTGACGCTCGGGCCGTGGTCGCCGGATCTGCTGCACAAGTTCGGCTATCGCATTCCCCTGGTGCGCAAGCGCGGCTACCACATGCATTACAGCGGCGGCGCCTCGCTCGACCTGCCTCTCGTCGACAAGGGCGGCGGCTACGCCATGGGCCCGATGGCGAAGGGAATCCGCATCACCACCGGCGCGGAATTGACCGGCATGGACGCTCTCGCGACGCCCGTGCAGCTCGCCAGTGCGGAAGGCTCCGCGCGCGAGCTGATCGACCTCGGCAAGCGCGTCGAGCCGGAGCCGTGGTTCGGCACCCGTCCCTGCACGCCCGACATGCTGCCGGTGCTCGGGCAAGCTCCGCGCCATCCGGGCCTCTGGATGAATTTCGGCCACGGCCACCAGGGCTTCACGCTGGGACCGGCGACCGGACGCCTGCTCGCCGAGATCATGAGCGGCGAGACGCCGGCGATCGATCCAGCACCCTACCGGCCGGAGCGGTTTTAGGTCCAAACAAAAGGGCTGATCGAGGATCACGACCAGCCCTTCACATTTCCATGCCTGAAGGCGCTATCAGTCCGTGGTGATCGCCGTCTCCATGTCGGTCGGGTCGATCCGCTTGGCGAGGTTGGCGTTGAGCTTGTCGCGGTCGAGCTCCCCCTCCCACCAGGCGACGATCACACAGGCGACGCCGTTGCCGCACAGATTGGTCAGCGCGCGGCACTCGCTCATGAACTTGTCGATGCCGAGCACGATCGCCATGCCCGGCACGAGGCGCGGATCGACCACGGCGAGCGTCGCCGCCAGCGTGATGAAGCCCGCGCCGGTGATGCCGGAGGCGCCTTTCGACGTCAGCATCGCCACGACCAGGATGGTCAGCTGCTGGCTGAAGCTGAGATCGTAGCCGAGCGCCTGCGCGATGAAGAGCGTCGCCAGCGTCATATAGATGTTGGTGCCGTCGAGGTTGAACGAGTACCCGGTGGGCACCACGAGGCCGACCACCGATTTGGAGCAGCCGAGCCGCTCCAGCTTTTCCATCAGCGACGGCAGCGCGCTTTCCGAGGACGAGGTGCCGAGCACGATCAGCAGCTCGTCCTTGATGTAGGCCAGGAACTTGAAGATCGAGAACCCGGCCAGGCGGGCGATGATGCCGAGCACGACGAACACGAACAGCGCCGCGGTGACGTAGAACGTGGCGATCAGCCCGACCAGGTTGAGGATCGCGCCGGTGCCGAACTTGCCGATCGTGTAGGCCATCGCGCCGAACGCGCCGATCGGCGCGGCACGCATCACGATGGAGATGACGCCGAACACGGCATGCGCGGCGTCGTCGATGAAGCTGCGGATGGTGTGACCGCGCTCGCCCAAGCTCATGATGGCGAAGCCGAACAGCACCGAGAACAGCAGCACCTGGAGGATTTCGCCTTGCGCGAAGGCGCCGACCACCGTGTCCGGAATGATGTGCAGCACGAAGTCGACGGACTTCTGGCCGGCGGCCTGCTTGGCGTAATTGGCAACGGCCGCCTCGTTGGCCGCTCCGCTGCCGAAGCCCGCGCCCGGCTTCACCAAATTGCCGATGATCAATCCGATCACCAGGGCGAAGGTCGAGACGACCTCGAAATAGACCAGCGCCTTGACGCCGATGCGGCCGACCTTCTTGGCGTCCTGGATATGGGCGATGCCGGAGACGACGGTGCAGAAGATGATCGGCGCGATCACCATCTTGATCAGCTTGATGAAGCCGTCGCCGAGCGCCTTGATCCATTCATTGGTGGCGACCTGTGGCCAGAGCCAGCCGACGATGGCGCCGAGCACGATGGCGATCAGCACCTGGACATAGAGAACCTTGTACCACGGCTTTGCTGCGGGCGGCGCGATCGGCGCCCCCGCCATCGTTGTCGTCGTCATCGTTTCACTCCCCCTCAAAACGCTGGGCCAGCCAAGATCAACTTGGCCGGCCCTGTCAATTGGAACCGCGAATTCTTGGCGCGCTTTATCGGCGGCGCTCGATCAGTCTGCGTGCGGCCGGCATCAACGTCGCGCCAAGCGCGTTCTTGACCAGCGAAGCCGCAACGAACGGCATGATGCCGACCTGCCAGGCCTTCGCAACGCCGAGCCCAAGGCCGAACGCCAGCCAGCTGAAGCCGGCGGCCAGAATGAGGATATGGCCAACCGCCATCGCTGCGAACAGCCGCATGACGCTGCGATCCCAGCCGCGCTCGGCGAGCCAGCCAGTCACGAAAGCGGCCGCGATGAAGCCGAACAGATATCCCGCGGTCGGGCCGAGCAGCGGTGCAATGCCACCCACCGGTCCGGCAAAGACCGGCGCGCCAAGTGCGCCCTCGGCGAGGTAGGCAACCATGGTTGCGCTGCCAAGACGCCAGCCATAGGCGGCACCGATCATCAGCACCACCAGCGTCTGCAATGTCATGGGGACATAAGGCAGCGGCAGGTTCACCTTGGCAGACAGCGCCATCAAGGCAGTGCCGAGCGCGATCAGCACGACAGCGCGCACCGCACCAACGGTTTCGCCCGGTCGGGTCGGCCACATCAATGCGGCGAGAGAAAAATGCGGCGCGGCAGCGGTCGGGACAGATCGGTCAGACAAGATGAACTCCAGGTGGCTCGAAAACTGGCGGCTATTTAAGCCAGTGAGCGATCCGGTCAACTGCCTCCCGCATCTCTTCTGCCGAACGGGCATAAGAGAACCGTATGAACGAACGGCCGTGAACGGGATCGAAATCGAGCCCGGGCGTGGCCGCAACCTTCGCCTGCTCCAGCATCTGCTTGGCGAACTCGAAACTGTCGGAGGTAAAGTCCGAGACGTCGGCATAGAGATAAAATGCACCATCGGCCGGGAGAAACTTGGCCAGGCCTGCTTTCGGCAATCCCTCGATCAAGATCCGCCGGTTTTCCTGATAGCCGTGCTTGATCGACTCCATCTCAGCCGCTCCGTCGAAAGCCGCCTCTGCCGCGATCTGCGACAGCGACGGCACGGAGATCGACAGGTTCTGTTGCAGCCGCTCGATCGGCCGCACCAGGATTTCGGGCACGACCATCCAGCCAACGCGCCAGCCCGTCATGCAGAAATACTTCGAGAACGAGTTGATCACGAGCGCGTGCTCGGAGAGCGTGGCGGCGGTGGCGGCCGGAAACGCATAGTCGAGCCCGTGATAGATCTCGTCCGAGATGAAGCGGATGCCCGCGTCTTCGGCCGCAGCAATCAGGCTGGCGAGCGCTTCGCGGGACATCATCGTCCCCGTCGGATTGGCGGGGCTGCCGACCAGCACGCCCTTCAACGGCGCCTTGCGATGGGCCGCGAGCAATGCCTCGCCGGTGAGCGCATGGCGCGTTTCATTGCTGGTCTCGATCAGCACCGGCTCGCAACCGAGCGCCTTGAGGATATGACGATAGGGCGGATAGCCCGGCACTGTCACGGCGACGCGGTCGCCCGGCTCGAACATCGACAGGAAGGCCAGGATGAACCCGCCGGAGGAACCGGTTGTCACCACGATCCTGTCAGCGCTGACGTCGCAGCCATAGGCATCGCGATAATGCCGTGCGATGCGCTCGCGCAGACTGGGGATGCCGAGCGCGGAGGTATAATCGATCCGCCCCGCCTCGAGCGCCGCATGGGCCGCCGCGATCGCGGTCCTGGGCGCGCCGGCCGCGGGCTGACCGACCTCCATGTGGATGACATGGCCGCCGGCGGCCTCGATTCGGGCCGCCGCGGCCATGACGTCCATCACCATGAACGGGGGAACATCGCTCCGGCGGGAGGGCTCGAGCCACTGCCCCAGCCGGTTCCTCAATGTCGCATCGTGCATCGATTTCTGCTATTTCGCTGGCGGACCGGTGTCTCCGGTCCTGGAACGGGGCGCTTGCGCCCCAGACTGGCCGCATTGTACGGCTCATAAGGGGAACGGCCCGCAAGGGCATATCGCGTATCCGGTCCGCCGCCAATCGCCAAAACCAATCACGAAACTGCTTGATCAAGACCGTTTGACCCAGACCGCCTGATGTCGTTCCAGATCGCATTGCGCAAGAAGGCCTCCGCCCTCACCGCCCTCGTCACGGCTGCGGCGGTCTCGCTGACGCCGTTCTCGGCCGCGCACGCGCAAGCCAAGGGGCCGCCGGTCCTGCGCGACACCGAGACCGAGCAGCTGCTGCGCGAATACACGCGCCCGATACTGCGCGCCGCGGGTCTGGAGAAGCAGAACATCCAGATGGTGATCCTGAACGACAGCTCGTTCAACGCGTTCGTCGCCGATGGCCGCCGCATCTTCGTCAATTACGGCGCGATCCTTCAATCGGAAACGCCGAACCAGATCATCGGCGTGCTCGCGCACGAGACCGGGCATCTGGCCGGCGGCCATCTGTCGAAGCTGCGCGAGCAGCTCGCCGCCGCCCAGACCCAGATGATCATCGCGATGCTGCTCGGCGCCGGCGCGATCGCCGCCGGCAGCACCCAGCGCAGCAGCGCCGGCAACAACGGGCTCGCCAATGCCGGCGCCGCCGCGATCTCCGCTCCGCAGGAAGTGATCCGCCGCACGCTGCTGTCCTACCAGCGCCAGCAGGAGGAAAACGCCGACCGCGCCGGCGTGAAATTCCTGACCGCGACCCAGCAATCGCCGAAGGGCATGTACGAGACCTTCAAGCGCTTCACCGGCGAGAGCCTGTTCGCCGCGCGCGGCGCCGATCCCTATCTCCAGTCGCATCCGATGCCGGCCGAGCGCGTCGCCGCGCTCCAGGAATTCGCAAGCACCAGCCCGTATTGGAACAAGAAGGACGATCCCGCGCTCCAGCTCCGCCACGACATGGTGCGCGCCAAGATATCCGCCTTCATGGAGCGGCCGGAGACGGTATACCGCCGCTATCCCCAGACCAACGACAGCATGCCGGCGCGGTATGCGCGGGCCATCAGCACCTATCTGCACGGGGATCTGCGAAGCGCGCTCACTCAGATCGACGCGCTGATCCAGGTCCAGCCGAACAACCCGTACTTCTACGAGGTGCGCGGCCAGGCTCTGTTGGAAAGCGGCAAGCCAGCCGAGGCGATTCCTGCCCTGCGCAAGGCTGTCGCGCTCTCGAACAATTCGCCCCTCATCGAGATGTTACTTGGGCAGGCGCTGGTTGGAACCGATAATAAGGCCTACACCGACGACGCCGTTCGGATTCTCCGCTCAGCGGTGGCACGAGAGCCTGAGGCGGCGCTCGGCTATACCCAGCTCGCGATGGCCTATGGCCGGAAAGGCGAATATGCCGAGGCAGATCTCGCCTCGGCCCAGGCCGCTTATCTGCGCGGCGACAACAAGACCGCCCGCGAGCTCGCCACGCGCGCGAAAACCCGTTTCGCCGTCGGCACACCCGGATGGGTCAAGGCCGACGACATCGTGGCGGCGAAGCCGCCGCGCAACTGACACCACGACGCCTGACACCACGACGTCACGACCTTCGCTTTGAGTCCGCCGGGACGTATTCCGAAACCTGCTTTGGATAAGAGGATTTGCCTATGCCTTCGCTGCGCCTGCTTGCTCCCGCGTTGTTCGCGCTCGCTCTGTTGGGCGCAGCCGCGCCCGCGTCGGCCGACAGCTTCTCCGACACCCAGCGCACCGACATCGAGAAGATCGTCAAGAACTATCTGATCAGCCATCCCGAGGTGCTCGAGGAGGCCATGGCCGAGCTCAGCAAGCGTCAGGCCGCAGCCGAGACCCAGAAGCACGAAGCCAGCATCGCGCAGAATTCGGACGCGATCTTCAACTCGCCGCGCCAGGTCGTGCTCGGCAACAAGGACGGCGACGTCACCTTCGTCGAGTTCTTCGATTACAATTGCGGCTACTGCAAGCGCGCGATGGACGACATGCTCACGATCATGAAGGGCGATCCGAAGCTCAAGGTCGTGCTGAAGGAGTTTCCGGTGCTGAGCCAGGGCTCGGTCGAGGCGGCGCAGGTCGCGGTCGCCGTGCGTATGCAGGACCCCACCGGCAAGAAATATCTCGACTTCCACCAGAAGCTGCTCGGCGGCCGCGGCGCCGCCGACAAGGCCCGCGCGATGCAGGCTGCCAAGGAGGCCGGGCTCGACACCGCCAGAATCGAGAAGGACATCGCCAGCCCCGAGGTGCGCGCCACCATCGAGGAGAACTTCAAGCTCGCCGAGGCGATGGGCATGAACGGCACGCCGAGCTACGTCATCGGCAAGCAGATCGTGATCGGCGCCGTTGGCGTCGAAGGCCTGAAAGAAAAGATCGGCATTGCCCGCTGCGGCAAGGCAACTTGCTGATCACCCTTTTTACGATACTGGAAACACGAAGAGGCCGGCTGAAAAGCCGGCCTTTTTCGTTGGGCGAGAGCCCAGGAGGAATGGGGCGCGAATCCGGCGCGCGCATTCATCTCGCGTTTAAGAAACAAATGCCGCAAAGCGGCTCATGTTCCGGAACAACTCAAATCTCCTTTCGTTGTCGGCGTGGGCAATGACGCAAAGAAACACGTGAGGAGAATTTTAGATGTTGAACCGCTTTATGATCTCGGTTGCCGCACTCGCGCTGGTCGCGGGTACCGGTGTGGCGAACGCGCAGGGCACCATGGGCCGCGACAGCGGCGGCGGCGCCGGTGGCGCGCAGACGCAGCATTCGCAGCCTTCCGGCGGCGCCGCCGAGCGCGGTGGCTCGATGGGCCGCGATTCCATGAGCCACGACAAGGGTACTGTCGGCCAGGCCGGCGGCGCGATGAAGCCCGGCGGAGCCGCGGACGAGAAGTCGTCCGGTGCGATGGAGAAGTCGGGCGCGGCAGACAAGTCCGGCATGGACAAGTCCGGCTCCGGCGCGATGAACAAGAACGCGGCTGACGAAAAGGCTGGCGCGAAGGGCGAGCATGCTCAAGGCCAGATGGACAAGTCGAAGAGCATGAGCTCGGACTCCACCAAGTCCGATTCCACCAAGTCCGGCGCCAAGGACATGAAGGCCGAGGACAACAAGGCCGGCAGCGCCACCAAGAGCAACAACGCCGAGAACCGTCCGGCCACCACCGACACCAAGTCGTCGCAGACCACGACCGGTAACGCGTCGGCCACCGCCGCTGCCCCGCCGGCCGAGAAGCGGACGGAAATCTCGACCGCGATCAAGTCGACCAAGATCGAGGAGACCACGAACGTCAACTTCAACATCTCGGTCGGCGCCGCGGTCCCGGCTTCCGTCCACTTCCACCCGCTGCCGCCCCGGATCGTCGAGATCTATCCGCAGTGGCGTGGCTATGAAGTCATCTTCGTCCGCGGCCAGTACGTGATCGTCCGTCCGCAGACCCGCGAGATCGTCTACATCATCGAAGGCTAACCCGCCTCGCTGAACCCCAGATCAGCCCCTGCCGAGAGATCGGCGGGGGCGTTTGGCGTCCTGGCCGCCCCCTCCCATCCGGCTTGGCCGGCAGCCCATGCTTTGGACTGGTTAACAAGCAATTTCCGTAGCTTCCGCACAGGTTTTTGCACCTGGGATGAGGTCGTTGAAGCCCGCTGGGAGGCCCTTCAAGGCTTCCCCTCACGCGCTTTGTTACCTATAACCCCGCCACGCCGACGCACCTCTTTGCGGGATTGGAATGGCCGAACCAGCAACCGACACGATCCTCGTCCTGAACGGGCCGAACCTCAACATGTTGGGGACGCGCGAGCCGGAAAAGTATGGCCATGCGACGCTGGCCGACGTCGAGGCGCTGTGCCGGGAGACGGCGGCAACGTTTGGCCTCAAGGCCGATTGCCGGCAGTCCAACCGCGAAGGCGAGTTGATCGACTTCATCCACGAGGCGCATGCGCGCAAGATGAAGGGCATCATCATCAATGCCGGCGGCTATTCGCATACCTCGATCGCTCTGCACGACGCGCTGCTCGCGGTGCAGATCCCGACGGTCGAAGTGCATGTGACCAACATCCACGCCCGCGAGAGCTTTCGTCACCACTCCTATACCGCACGCGCGGCCTTCGCCTCGCTTTGCGGTTTCGGCATCGAGGGTTACCGCCTCGCCATCCAGGGCCTTGCCGCCAAGCTTGCCATCAAGCCCAAAGCCTGAAGTCTCCCTCATCAAACAGAACATTCGGATCAAAGAACATGGCGCGCCAGCCAGACGACAAAGCAGCCGCAAAGTTTTCCAGCGAGGATTCCGCGCTCGTCCGCGAGCTCGCACTTCTGCTCGATGAGACCAGTCTCACCGAGATCGAGATCGAACGTGCCGGCCTGCGCCTGCGCGTCGCTCGCAACATCAGCGTTGCCGCGACCATGCCGGTGCCGATGGCAGCGGCTCCCGCCGCCCTGCCGGCAGCCTCCGCCGCGCCTGCCGCCGCCGGGCCCGATCTGTCGAAGCATCCTGGCGCCGTCAGCTCGCCGATGGTCGGAACCGCCTATTGGGCGCCGGAGCCCGGCGCCAAGCCGTTCATCGAGGTCGGAGCTAAGGTCTCGGTCGGACAGACGCTGCTGATCATCGAAGCCATGAAGACCATGAACCAGATCCCCTCGCCGCGCGCCGGCACGGTGACGCAGATCCTGGTCGAGGACGGCCAGCCGGTCGAGTACGGCGAGCCGCTCGTCATCATTGAGTGAGGGATTGGCGAACAGCTGGTAGCGAATAGTTGCTCCTGCCTGTTCGCCATTCGCTATTTCCCGTTCGCCCCCGAGGCACCATGTTCGACAAGATCCTCATAGCCAATCGCGGCGAGATCGCCCTTCGCATCCTCAGGGCCTGCAAGGAGCTCGGCATCGCGACCGTCGCCGTGCACTCCACCGCCGACGCCGATGCCATGCATGTGCGCCTGTCGGACGAGAGCGTCTGCATCGGACCGCCGGCATCCAAGGACAGCTATCTCAACGTCCCCGCGCTGCTCGCGGCCTGCGAGATCACCGGTGCCGATGCCGTGCATCCGGGCTACGGATTTCTGTCGGAGAATGCCCGCTTCGCGGAGATCCTCTCCGAGCACAATCTGCATTTCATCGGTCCCAAGGCCGAGCATATTCGCCTGATGGGCGACAAGATCGAGGCGAAGAAGACCGCCAAGAAGCTCGGCATCCCCGTGGTGCCCGGCTCCGATGGTGCGGTCGGTCCCGATGACGACGCATTGGGGATCGCCAGGAAAATCGGCTTTCCCGTGCTGGTGAAGGCGGCGGCCGGCGGCGGTGGCCGCGGCATGAAGGTCGCGCATGGCGAGGCCGACCTCCAGGTGGCGCTGTCGACGGCGGCCAACGAGGCCAAATCAGCCTTCGGCGATGCTTCCGTATACCTCGAAAAATATCTCCAGAAGCCGCGCCATATCGAGATCCAGATCCTCGGCGACGGCCGCGGCGGCGCGATCCATCTCGGCGAGCGCGACTGCTCGCTGCAACGCCGCCACCAGAAGGTCTGGGAGGAAGGCCCCTCGCCCGTCCTTTCCGCCGCCGCGCGGGCCAAGATCGGCGAGACCTGTGCGAAGGCCATGCGCGAGATGAAATATCTCGGCGTCGGCACCATCGAATTCCTGTTCGAGGACGGCGAGTTCTACTTCATCGAGATGAACACCCGCATCCAGGTCGAGCATCCCGTCACCGAGAGCATCACCGACATCGACCTCGTGCTGGAGCAGATCCGCATCGCCGCCGGCGGCGACCTGCCGGCCAAGCAGGAAGAGATCCAGGTCATCGGCCATGCGATCGAGTGCCGCATCAACGCCGAGAATCCCGAGACCTTCCGTCCCTCGCCCGGTCGCATCCTGCAATACCATCCGCCGGGCGGCCTCGGCGTCCGCATCGATTCCGCCGTCTACCAGGGCTACATGATCCCGCCCTATTACGATTCCCTGGTCGGCAAGCTGATCGTGCACGGCAAGACCCGCGCCGAATGCCTGATGCGGCTGCGCCGGGCGCTGGACGAGATGGTTGTGGAGGGCATCGAGACCACGCTGCCGCTGTTCCGGGCGCTGGTACGTGAAGACGACATCATCAACGGCGATTACCACATCCACTGGCTGGAGCAGTACCTCGCCGGCAAGGCGGAACCCGCCCCGCGATAAAATTCATCGCCTTGTGGAACCCTTTGGCTTCAATCGCGTTCTGGACGGTTGGGGCTAGTTCCAAGGGGGCGTTTTGAAATCCACTGAACGTAAACAGGTGAACCGTCGTGACGGCTGAAGCCCAACGACGGCGGGCATTCTGGCAGATCCTGCTGATCTCGGCGGGTCTTCTGGTGCTGACCGTGATCAGCGCCGGCTCGGTCTACCTCGTCAACAAGGCCCGCGAGGACAACAAATGGGTGGTTCACACCATCGAGGTGGAGAACCAAATCAACAGCCTCCTGCTGGAAATCCGGCGCGCGGAAAGCTCCGCCCGTGGTTTCCTGCTGACCCAGGCAGAGAGCTTCAAAATCGACCACGAAAAGGCCGTGGCGGGGGTCATTCCGGCACTGGACAAGCTGACACGCCAAAGCGGCGACAATCCCGCGCAACGCGAAAACATCGAAAAGCTGAGTGCAGCGATCGAGATGCGCCTCGGCCAGTTCGCGCAGGAAATGGAGTTCATCCGCCAAGGCCAGCCCGATAAGGCGGCGGCGTTGATCCGCGAAGTCGTCTCCACCGACGCCACGACCGCCATCACCAGGGTCGCGACCGGCATGATCCAGGAGGAGGAACGGCTGTTCCGGATCCGAACGGAAAACTCCGACCGCAGCCAGACGCTCGCGGCGTCGATGACCGGGATCGGCTCCGGCCTCGTCGTGCTGCTGGCCCTGATCTCGACTTGGCTGGTGCGGCGCTCGGCGCGCGCCCGTGACGAGGCGGAAGCGCGCCTGCGCGATGCCAACGTCAATCTGGAATCCGTCGTCGACGAGCGCACGGCGGACCTGCGCGAGGCCAACGACGAGATCCAGCGCTTTGCCTATATCGTCAGCCATGATTTGCGCTCGCCGCTCGTCAACATCATGGGCTTCACCAGCGAGCTCGAAGAGCTCGGTGGCGACATCTTCCGCCGCATCGGCGGCCTCGCCCAGGTTTCTGCGAACGGGGCGCCGCTCGCCCCCGCCGGACCGGGCGAAATCGTGCTCGATGGCGCCGACAAGCAGCTCTCGGAGGATTTTTCCGAAGCGCTCGGCTTCATCAAATCGTCGATCGCCAAGATGGACCGGCTGATCTCGGCCATCCTCAACCTCACCCGCGAGGGCCGGCGCGAATTCCAGCCCGTGAAGATCGACACCAACGAGCTGATCGAGGCCATCGTGTCGACGCTGGCGCACCAGGCGGCCGAGGCGCAGGCCGAAATCCACCTTGAAGCCCTGCCCAACGTCGTGAGCGACCGGCTCGCGCTCGAGCAGATCTTCTCCAACCTGATCGACAACGCCATCAAGTATCTGAAGAACGGCGTGCCCGGGGAGATCAGAATTCGCGGGCGCACCAAGCTCGGTTACGCTATTTTCGAGATCAGCGACAACGGCCGCGGGATCGACCCCAAGGATCACCAGAGGATTTTCGACCTGTTCCGCCGCGCGGGAACCCAGGACAAGCCTGGCCAGGGTATCGGTCTTGCGCATGTGCGTGCACTTGTGCGTCGTCTTGGCGGCACCATGTCGGTATCATCGGAACTGAATGCGGGCAGCACCTTCACGATCACGCTGCCGATCGCCTGGAACGTAAGCAACCGGAACAGAGATTGATGACCCAGCCTGTCACCATCATCATGATCGAGGACGACGAGGGCCATGCCCGCCTGATCGAGCGCAACATCCGCCGCTCGGGCGTCAACAACGAGATCGTCTCGTTCAAGAACGGCACGGACGCGATGCAGCACCTGTTCGGCGCCGACGGCTCTGGGCTCGTGCAGAAAGGCAACGC
Source organism: Bradyrhizobium sp. AT1 (assembly GCF_001590795.1). Classification (GTDB taxonomy): domain Bacteria; phylum Pseudomonadota; class Alphaproteobacteria; order Rhizobiales; family Xanthobacteraceae; genus Bradyrhizobium. The sequence goes on along the minus strand of NZ_JXDL01000001.1, from coordinate 458,915 downwards.
GCTCTTGATCCTGCTCGACCTCAATTTGCCCGACATGACCGGGATCGACATCCTCCGGCAGATCAAGGAAAACAAATATCTGAAGGCTTCGCCCGTGGTGGTGCTGACCACCACCGACGATTCCCAGGAAATCAAGCGCTGCTACGAGCTCGGCTGCAACGTCTACATCACCAAGCCCGTCAACTACGAGAATTTCGCCAATGCCATCCGGCAGCTCGGCCTGTTCTTCTCGGTCATCCAGGTCCCGCCCGCCGCCCCATGAACCAGCGCACGCCCACCCTACTCTACATCGATGACGACGGTGCGCTCGCGCGCCTGGTCGATCGCGGCCTGACGCGGCGCGGCTACAGGGTCGTCCATGCCGCGAGCGGCGAGGAAGGCCTGGAGCACATCCGCCGCGCGGGTGCCCAGGGAAGCATCGACGTGGTCGCGCTCGACCAGTACATGCCCGGCCTCGACGGCCTGGACACGCTGGAGCAGATCATGGCGATCCCGGGCGCGCCGCCCGTGGTGTTCGTCACGGCCTCCCAGGATTCCAATATCGCGGTCACCGCGCTGAAGGCGGGCGCTTCCGATTATCTCGTCAAGGACGTCACCGGCGATTTCATCCCCCTGCTCCATGTCGCGTGCGAAGGCGCGCTGCGCCAGGCCGAACTGCAGAAGGCGCGCGAGGAAGCCGAGGCCGAGATCCATGCCTCGCGCGACCGCTACGCGGCCCTTGCCGCCGAACGCGAGATGCTGCTGCGCGAGGTCAACCACCGCGTCGGCAACTCGCTCCAGATCATTGCTTCGCTGCTGCATCTTCAGGCCAGCTCCGCCGCGCAGGACGAGGTCAAGGCGGCACTGACCAATGCGATGGGCCGCGTCGCCGCGGTCGCACAGGTGCACCGCCGCCTCTACACCTCGCAGGATCTGAAGAGCGTGGTCCTGAACCAGTATCTGGACTCCCTGCTCGAGGATCTCCGCCGCTCCGCCGAAGGCAACCGGATGTCGCGCCTGACGCTGAAGGCCGAGCCGGTCGAGATCGATCCGGACCGCGCGGTCGCCGTCGGCATCATCGTCAACGAGCTGGTGATGAACGCGGTGAAATACGCCTATCCCGATGGCGCCGGCCCGATCCATGTCGAGCTGACCTCGCAGGGCGAGGATCTCCAGCTCACCATCACCGACGACGGCGTCGGCGACAACGTCAAGGCCGATCCGCGCTCCACCGGCATGGGCCAGCGCATCGTCGCGGCCATGGCCTCCAAGCTCGACGCCTCGGTCGAGCGCGATCCCGCGCATTCCGGAACCCGGATCATTCTGAAGTTCGGTCGCGTGCCGGCAAGCCCCGGCAAAACCAGCACCGCTGCAGCGGGCTGACGTCGCGGCCGGCTGCCCCATCGCAACTACATTGCGATCCTGCTATGATTGCGAACCATGACTTCGCGCGACTCCGCCTCGTCTGAAATCACACCGGCCGTGCTGCTGCGCGCCTATGCCTGCGGCATCTTCCCGATGGCGGAGAGCGCTGATGATCCGACCCTGTTCTGGGTCGAGCCGGAGTTGCGCGGCGTCATTCCCCTCGATGGATTTCGCGTCGCCTCGCGGCTCGCGCGCACCGTGCGCTCGGATATGTTTCGCGTGACCGTCAACACCGCGTTCAAGGCCACCATCGCCGGCTGCGCCGCGCCGCAGCCCGGGCGCGAGGACACCTGGATCAACAAGCGCATCCGCGACCTCTATGGCGGCCTGTACGAGCTCGGCCATTGCCACAGCGTCGAGGCCTGGCAGGGCGAGGATCTCGTCGGCGGCCTGTACGGCGTGAGCCTCGGACGGGCCTTCTTCGGCGAGAGCATGTTCCACACCGCACGCGATGCCTCGAAGGTCGCGCTGGTGCATCTGGTCGCGCGGCTGATCCATGGCGGCTTCGAGCTGCTCGACACGCAATATGTCACGGAGCACCTGAAGAGCTTCGGGGCGGCCGAGATCTCGCGGCGGCGCTACACCGCCCTGCTCGACAAGGCGCTGGCCGGCGAGCCCGGCGATTTTCTCAGGCTCTCACCGGGCGAGCCGATCCCGGGCGCGCGCGCGCTCGAGATCATCGCTTCTCGACAATAATCCAGATTTACCGGCTGCCGAACCCAGGGATACCGAACAGGCCCGGCCGCTGCTCCGGCGGCGGGGGCGGCGGTGGTGGTGCCGGTTGCTGCGGCTGGATCGGCGGCAGAGGCTGCGGCGGACGCTGCTGGACCTGCTTGGGCGCGGCCTTCTTCTGCGCGGGCGGCGGCGGAGGTGCGGGCTTGGTCGCAGGATCCGGCGCGGCGGTCGCAATGGTCTGCTGCGGCTCTTTGCAGTCGGTCAGCCAGATGTCGTAGATCGGGTGCTCGACGCCGTGCAGTCCCGGGCTTGCCGCATACATCCAGCCCGAGAAGATCCGCTTCACCTCGCCTTGCAAGGTGATCTCGTCGACCTCGACGAAGGCGTCGGTGTTTGTGGCCTCGGTCGCCGGCCGCGTATAGCAGGCGTCGGTCTTGACGCGCAGCGCGCCGAACTGGACGGTCTCGCCGATCTCCTCGTCGAAATTGATGATGCGCCCGGTGATCTTGTCGAGGCCGGAGAAGGTCGCCTTCTTGTTCACGATCTTCTGGGCCGGAGGTTCGGTGACGACCTCG
>NZ_JXDL01000001.1:453906-455368 GCF_001590795.1 Bradyrhizobium sp. AT1 | reverse complement strand
AGGCATCGGGCGCGACGGCAGCACACGGCCCTGCGGCGGCAGCTCCGGCACTTCTTCGTCGTCGTCGGGAATCTGCTGGGGCTGCGGCTGGCCGCGTGGAATGTTGCCGGGCGGCCGCAGCGGCGGCGGATCGGAAAAGATCGTGCCGATCTGCGCCCTCGCCGGCGTCGCAACCGTCAGTGCGGTGGCGGCCAAAAGCGCCGCAAGACCTGTCAGAGTAATGGTTCGAAACATCTCGCGCGGCTTCAACAGCGAATCGGGCTTGTTGGACATTCTACAGGGGATACCGCCGCTCGCAGGCCCTCGGGTTAACACGGCGAATACGGCGGGGGAAGGGCGGCAACCCTGCCCTTCCCGGCCTCGTCTGGCCAGACCGGCCCCCGAATGGGATAGTCGATGGCCCCTCCCGGGGGTGCGAGGCGAGCACCGCCTTACGAAACGACGTCCAACCCTGACCGGAAAGCCCGAGGCCCCTCCCTATGCCTGTTGTGCTCGATCCCGATGCCGCCGCCGTTTACAGGGCCTTCCAGGAGGCCGGCCGCCCCGCCTATGAGACCCTCACTGCATCGGAAGCACGCGCCTATTATGCGCAGGCGCGCTTTGCCACCAATCCGGAGCCGCCGGAGCTCGCCCGTGTCGCGGAGCTGGCGATCCCCGCGCCGCACGGCGTCATCCCCGCCCGCCTTTACGTGCCCCGAAGGAACCGCGACGGCATGACGGCCTGTCGCCCGCGCTGGTGTTCTTCCATGGCGGCGGCTGGGTGATCGGCGATCTCGACTCCCATGACGTCGTCTGCCGTCAGCTCGCCGTCGCAGGCGCGCTGATCGTGATCTCGGTCGACTACCGCCTCGCCCCCGAGCACAAATTTCCCGCCGCGGCCGATGACGCCATCGCCGCGACCAGATGGATTGCTGCGAATGCGCGCGAGCTCGGCATCGACGCCTCGCGCCTCTCGATCGGCGGCGACAGCGCCGGGGGCAACCTCGCCGCAGTCGTGGCGCTGGCCGCACGTGATGCGGGTGGCCCTGCGCTCGCGGGCCAGGTGCTGATCTATCCCGCCACCGATTTTGCCATGACCCACGGCTCCCACAGGGAGCCCGAGACCAGCGTGCTGCTGACGCATTCAGTGATCCGCTGGTTCCGCGACCACTACCTCAATGGGGCCGCCGACATCCACGATTGGCGCGCTTCGCCGGCGCGTGCGCAAGACCTTGCCGGCCTGCCGCCGGCCTTTGTGCTGACCGCCGGCGCCGATCCGCTGCGCGACGAAGGCAATGAATATGCCGCGCGCCTCGCCCAAGCCGGCGTGCCCGTGACCACCAGGCACTATCCCGGCCAGTTCCACGGCTTCTTCACGATGGGCAAGCTGTTGCAACAGGCCAATGTCGCTGTCGGCGAGATCGGCGCGTGGTTGAAGGATATCGGCTGAACGCCGTTGCGCATGGTTTCTCCGCTCAAAGCC
>NZ_JXDL01000001.1:449294-453065 GCF_001590795.1 Bradyrhizobium sp. AT1 | reverse complement strand
CCTCGAGCCGGAGCCGCTCGATCGCCTTGGACGGCGTCGTGCCGGTCTCGGCGGCAAAGGCGCGGGCGAAATGCCGCGCGCTCATGCCGGCGCGATCGGCGAGATCCTCCACCGTCAGCGGCGCGTCGAGATTTTCGCGCGCCCAGGACAACAAGGCGCCGAAGCGGCCGTTCGGCGCCTTCAATTCCAGCAGCGATGAGAACTGCGACTGGCCGCCGCTGCGGCGGTGATACAGCACGAGATGCCGCGCGGCGGCTTGCGCGATCTCCTCGCCGTAATCTTCGGTCACCATCGCGAGCGCAAGGTCGATGCCCGCGGTGATGCCCGCCGACGTCCACACATTGCCGTCGCGGGTGAAGATCTGGTCGGCCTCGAACTTCACCTTGGGATAGCGCGCGACGAAATCGCGCGTCCGCCCCCAATGCGTGGTGGCGCGGCGGCCGTCGAGCAGACCGGCCTCGGCGAGCACATAGGCGCCCGAGCAGACGCTCGCGACGCGCACTCCGCGCTTGGCCAGCCGCTGAACGAAGGCGCGCGTGGCCTCGCAGCGCGCCGCGTCCGTCACGCCTGCGCCGCCCGCGATGACCAGCGTCGTGATCGCATTCGCCGACTTGAAATCACGTGCCATCATCTCGACGCCCGACGAGCTGCGCACCGGGCCCGCGTTGAGCGCCAGCACGCGGAGCGCCAGCGGCTTGCCGGCGCAGCGGGCTGCGACCTCGAACGCCGAGATCGGGCCGGCCGCGTCGAGCAGCTGGAAATCCGGGAAGATCAGGATGCCGATCATAGCCATGTCCGAAATAGTGGGAATTATGCCATTTCAGACATGAGGGCACCATGACAATCTCCGCCCGTCAAGCTCATCTTTTGGAGGCCCCGCCGATGTCGTCACCGCTTCAGATCGGTCTTTTGATATTTCCGCGCGTCACCCAGCTCGACTTCACCGGACCCTTGCAGGTGTTCGCCATGGTGCCCGGCGCAAAGCTGCATTTGATCTGGAAAACGATCGAGCCGGTGCCGAGCGATTCCGTGCTCATGCTGACACCGACCACGACGTTTGCGGATTGCCCGCAGCTCGATGTGATCTGTGTGCCCGGCGGCGGCGGCACCAACGACCTCCTCAACGACGAGGAAGTGCTCGCCTTCCTGCGCAAGCAGGCCGAGGGCGCCAAATACGTCACCTCCGTCTGCACGGGATCGCTGGCGCTCGGCGCCGCCGGCCTGCTCAAGGGCTACCGCGCCGCGACCCATTGGAGCGCGATGGAGATGCTCAGCCAGTTCGGTGCCACGCCGACCAAAACGCGCGTCTGCGTCGACCGCAATCGCATCACCGGCGGCGGCGTCACCGCAGGGATCGATTTCGCGCTGACGCTGGTGTCGATCATGATTGATCGCACCACGGCCGAAGCAATCCAGCTCCAGATGGAATACAATCCGGCACCGCCGTTCAATTCCGGCTCGCCCGATACGGCACCGGCCGAAGTGATGGCCCTGCTGCGGGAGCGCGGCGCGCAAAATCAGGCGCGGCGGCTGGAGGCAGTGAAGCGCGCGGCCGAGCGGGTGATGTAGTCCATGTCCCGGACGCGGTGCAGCGTGCAACGCTGCTCCGCAGAGCCGGGACCCAGGAGCCACCCGGCGCACCGCGGGATGGGCCCCGGCTCTGCAGCGCATCACTTCGTGCTGCGCAGCGTCCGGGGCACGGACCAGAGCTTTCGTCCAGTCGCATTGCTGACATGACGCTGTCAGGAGCCTGTCGCGACAATTCGGCTCGCGACCGCTCCCTCCTTTTCCGGTCGCCGCACGGGAGGACCTCACCATGGCGCGATACCGGCTGCACTGCGTCGGAGCTTCCGGCAATTCGTTCAAGGTCGCACTCTTCCTCAACTGCGCCGGGCTCGACTGGGAGCCGGTCGGCGTCGACTTCGCCGGCGGTGAGATCCGCACGCCGGACTGGCGAGCCGCAACCAACGTCATGGGCGAAGTCCCCGTCCTCGAGATCGATGGTCGGCTCATGAGCCAGTCGGGTGCGATCCTGATGTGGCTCGCCGCCACGCATGACGTGTTCGGCCCGACCCGTGAGGAGATGTTCGAGGCGACGCGCTGGCTGCTGTTCGACAACCACAAATTCACGTCGAACTTTGCGCAGCACCGGTATCAGCGCTGCTTCATGCCCGAGCCCGCCCATCCGGCCGTGCTCGCCTATTTGCGAGGCCGGACCGAAAGCATCTTTATGATCGTCGAGAAGCACCTTTCCGAGCGCCGCTTCATAATAGGCGACCGGCCGACGATCGTCGATTTCTCAATGCTGGGCTATTTGTACTATCCGGCCGAAGAGACGGGTTTCGATCTTGCCGCGGCTTTCCCGGCCATCGATGCCTGGCGCCGCCGCGTGGCCGAGCTGCCGGGCTGGATGCCGCCTTATGAGATGATGCCGCTGGGCAACTCACCACCGCTCCATCTGCATCTCTGAGGAGCGGAGATTGCTCATCATTCCTCGCTCTCGTGTCCCGGACGCGCTGCAGCGTGCAACGCTGCTGCGCAGAGCCGGGACCCGGCAAGCCACACTGTCCGCTGCGACATGGGCCCCTTCTCTGCAGCGCACTCTCGAAGAGACGCTGCGCGGCGTCCGGGGCACGAGATCTGCTCAAAGAAAAAGGCCGCTCGGTTTCCCAAGCGGCCTTTCCTGTCTTACGACGGCTGCACATTTCATCGGGCGATTTCGGAGCTTCCAGACCGGGGGCCTATCTCCCGATCGAGTCCTGGTCGGCGGCCGCTGCATTTCGGGACAGTCGCGAACTGTTGCCCGAACCGAACGCGATGGTCTCCCATCTCCGTAAGATGGGATCATTGAGCCGCATCGTGGGCGAGAGCACAACGGCCGCGCAGCCGCCGTCCCCGCTGTTCCCGTTGTCCACAGCAAGATACGGCGGATGCGCGTGCATCCAAATTGACGACCAATATCGCGGAGGCCTGAAGCCTAGCCAGGGGTCCAGGGCTGATAGTCGCCGGTCGCCTTCGGCCGCTTGCCGCTGGCAAGGGTCGAGCCGGAGGGACGATAGGCCTTGGCCGTCCCGGTGAGATTCGGCTGGTGCGGCTTTTCCCACTCGCGCGGTTGATAATTGTCCTCGGTCGGCGGCACATCGACCACATGATGGATCCAGCCGTGCCAGGACGGCGGAATGCGGCTCGCCTCGGCATAGCCGTTATAGACCACCCAGCGTCGCTCGAAGCCGAGGGTCGGATCGACCACCCCGCCGCGGGTGCGATAGTAGAGATTGCCCTGCTCGTCCTGGCCAACCAGCTCCCCGTACCGCTTGGTCCAGAGTTGGGTGCCAAAAGTCTGGCCATTCCACCAGGTGAAGAACTTGAGGAAGAACTGTTTCATGCGGCAAGGGCCCTGCTTCGTCGGGCCCTGATGCCATCCAGGCGGCGAAATGTCCAGTTCGGCGGAGGCGGCAGTGCCCTCCGCGGATGTCGGCCGCGACGCAGGACGCCGCCGCAAATCGGGCGCGATCTGTTCATGCCGGGTACAGGGCTCGCGAGCGAGGCTTCCATTCCCACGCAAACCGGCGTGATCCCAGGAACCCCAGCGCTTGCATAGGGTTTGCTTCTGGGAAAAGGAGTTTGACCATGAACAGTCTGAAAGTTTTGAGTGCGGCCGCGGCGCTGGCGCTCGTTCTACCCATGAGCGCGCCGAGCTTCGCACAGGGGCCTGGCGGCGGCGGCCGTGGGGGCGGCGGTGGCGGTGGCGGCGTCCACAGTCGGCGGTGG
>NZ_JXDL01000001.1:421658-448633 GCF_001590795.1 Bradyrhizobium sp. AT1 | reverse complement strand
CCGGCGGCGCGTCCGGGCGGCGGGACGTCCTTCACCGGTGGCGGCCGCAACTTTGCAGCCGGCAGCGGCAACTGGAACGGCGGAGGCTGGCATCATCATCATCGTCGTGGCGGATTCTGGCCCGGCTTCGCGGCGGGTGCCGCGATCGGCGGCATCGGCTCATACGCCTATTATGGCGGCGGTTATTACGATGACCCCTATTACTACGGCGACAGTTACTATGATGAGCCGTCAGTGGCGGTGGTCCCCGATAGCGGAGGCGATTCCTCGGCCTATTGCGCGCAGCGCTACAAGTCGTATGACCCGGCCTCGGGAACCTATCTCGGCTATGACGGCCAGCGGCATCCCTGCCCGTAAGGTGGCCTGAACGATCGATGTGACAAATCGCGTGGGCGGTGCCGGTGAAGGCCGACGCCGCCCGTCAGCGCGATGGTGACGCGCGGACCAGTCCAAACAGCAGGGAGACGCAGCGATGGTGTCTGCTTCGGATTCGTCGAGCCTTTCGACTTTGCGTCGACCTACAACGAACCCGCGCGCAAATCGCGTGTCGCGCTGCCCTGCACGCAGACGCCCCTCGGCGGCCTGATGGAACCATTTCATCCTATGCACCGCACCGTGCATATCTCATCTGATCCAATCCAAAATTGACCCGGCACACGATTCGCGGATATCACCAATCACAGTGGGGACTTCGATCTACTGGGAAGTGTCATGCCGCGCGTTCTCGTGGTTGATGACGATCCGATGGTCGGCGCGACCATCGAGGTCCTCCTCCAACGTCAGGGCTTCGACGTCACGCTGGCCGACGGTGGCGAAACAGGACTGGCTGCGCTGGAAGCGCAGGCCTTTGAGGTGATGCTGGTTGACATCTTCATGCCGCACATGCGCGGCTTCGAGTCGATCCGCATCTTCCATGAGCGCGCGCCGGCTACTCCGCTGATCGCGATGTCCGGCTACGCCTTTGCGTCATCCGCCTCGCCCTCTCCCGATTTCCTTCGCATGGCGCTGGAGCTCGGTGCCACGCGCTGCCTGCGCAAGCCGTTCACGCCGGAAGCGTTGCTGACCACGATCCGGGAATGCCTCGCGGGCGAGAGCGCGCAGTCGAAGGACAAGAAAGAAGCCCCTTGATTCCAACGCAGCGCGTCATTCTGGGTGCCGGACTTGCCATCCTCCTGATCATCACCGCGGCCTCGATCGCCCTCGACGTCAAATCGCGATCCGACGCGACGTGGGTCAATCATACGGTTCAGGTGCAGAAGAAGATCTCCGATCTGCGCGTGCTGCTGCGCCGCGCCGAGAGCGCCGCGCGCGGCTTTGAGCTCTATCGCAACCCGGCCTTCAGCACCGAATTCGAATCCGTTCACGCCCAGATCGCGCCGGCCCTTGCCGAGCTCAAGCGCGGCGTGCGCGACAATCCCGACCAGGTCGCGCTGCTCGAGGGCACCGAGCCGCTGGCGCTGCGGCGGGTCGAGATCGCGGCCGAAGCGATGCGGCTGCGCGCGGCGAACGACCAGGCCGGCATTGCCGCGCTGAACGGCAAGGCCGAGGGCCGCGGCCTCATGGACACGGTGATGGGCAATCTCGACCAGCTGAGCGCCGAGGAAGAACGCCTGCTCGCCGCACGCTCCCAGGATTCGCGCCGCACGGGCGTCGTGCTGCTTGGTATCGACGTCGCCGGCGCGATGGTGATCCTTTTGCTGGTCGTGATGGTGATGCGTGAGAGTCGGCGCGCCACGGCGCAGCTCCAGACCTCGCTCGATCAGACGCAGGCTGCCAAGCAGGCGCTCGAAGCGGCGGTGGCCGAACGCACACAGCATCTGGTGGACGCGCATGACGAGCTGCGCCTGTCGGTCAACGTGCTGCAAAGCACGTTTCACAGCATGGCCGAGGCGGTGCTGGTGATCGACGCCGAGGGCAACGTGCTGCTGTCCAATCCGGCCGCCGAGCGCATGCTGCTGCATCGCACCGGCATGAACCTGCGTAATCTGCGCGCGATGTCGGACGTGTTTCACGGCGACGGCGCCACGCCGATGCAGGCCGACGAGCTGCCCTCGGTGCGCGTGCTGCGGGGCGAGAAGTTCGAGGACCTGGAGATGATCGTCCGCCCCTACAGCGGCAATCCTCCCCGCCATCTCATGGTCAGCGGCCGGCCGATGCTGGACGGGCAAGGCGACATCTCCGGCGCGGTGCTGGTCTATCATGACGCCACGATGTCGCGCGAGACCGAGCGGCAGCTCTACCAGTCGCAGAAGCTGGACGCGATCGGCAAGCTGACCGGCGGCGTCGCCCACGACTTCAACAACATGCTGACCGTGATCTCCGGCAACACCGAGACGCTGGTGGAAAGCCTGAAGCAGCAGCCCGAGCTGCAGCGCATTGCGCGGCTGATCGACGACGCCGCCGAGCGCTGCGCCGAGCTGATCCAGCATCTGCTCGCCTTCGCGCGCCGGCAGCCGCTGCAGCCGCGCAACGTCGAGATCAACGGCGCGATCGCCGACATCGCAAAGCTGCTGCGCCCCACCCTCGGCGAGCAGATCCAGATCGAGACCGTGCTGGAACAGGGGCCGATGACCGCGCACATCGATCCGTCCCGGCTCACCAATGCCGTGCTCAACATGGCGATCAATGCGCGCGACGCCATGCCGAACGGCGGCAAGCTGCTGCTGGAGACCCACCGCGTCGTGCTGGACGAGGCCTATGCGCAGGCCCATGCGGACGTGGTAGCCGGCCCCTACATCATGCTCGCCGTCAGCGACACCGGCACCGGCATGACCATCGAGACCCAGCACAAGGCCTTCGAGCCGTTCTTCACCACCAAGGAGGTCGGCAAGGGGTCGGGCCTCGGCCTCTCGATGGTCTATGGCTTCGTCAAGCAATCCGGCGGCCACATCAAGATCTACAGCGAGGAAGGCCACGGCACCACGATCAAGCTCTATCTGCCGCCCGGCGAAGGCACGGCGGAAGTGGCAGCCGCCGCCACGCCACCGGTCGAGGGCGGCGCCGAGACCATTTTCGTCGTCGAGGACGATTCCCTTGTGCGCAACTTCGTCACCGCACAGCTGCAGAGCCTCGGCTACAAGACGATCGCCGCGGCCGACGGCAAGTCCGCGCTGGACTTGATCACGGCCGGCCAGCCGTTCGACCTGCTCTTCACCGACGTCGTCATCCCCGGCGGCATGAGCGGGCGCGAGCTCGCCGAGGAGGTGGCAAGGCTCCGGCCGGGCGTGAAGGTGCTCTACACCTCCGGCTACACCGACAACGCCATCGTCCACCACGGCAAGCTCGATGACGGCGTAATGCTGCTGACCAAGCCGTATCGCCGCAACCAGCTCGCGGAGATGATCCGGAAGGCGCTGGGCACCTAACGCGTCGCCAGCACCACCGCCGCCAGCGTGAAGATCAGCGCCGCGATCTGGCCCGGCCCTAGCGGCTCGTGAAGCGCGATCGCGGAGGCCACCACGCCGATGACAGGCACCGCCATGGTGCCGATCGCGGCGACCGAGGCCGGCAGCCGGGCCAGCGCTGCGAACCAGCTGACATAGGCGATGCAGAACTGCACCACGGTCGAATAGACCAGCAGCCACCAGCCGACCGGCGTCACCCTGGAAAGATGCGTGGTCTCGACCAGCAGGCCGATGATCGAGATCGGCAGGCAGCCGATCCCGATCTGCCAGGCCGCGGCCGTGATTGGCGGCAGATGGATCGGGTATTTCTTCGAGAACACCGTGCCGACGGCGAAGCCGAACGCGCCCGCGAGCGCCATCACGATGCCCGGCAGCTTCTCGATGCTGGCGGTGATGCCGTTGCCGCCCATGATCGAGGCGAGGCCGACGAAGGCCATCACCAGCCCCAGCGTGCGCAGCAGCGTCGGCCGCTCGCCCAGCACCGGCCATGCGATGATCGAGGCCCAGACCGGCATGGTGTAGGCGATCAGCGCCGCCTCGCTCGCGGGCAGCCAGAGCAGCGCCAGGCCCATCAGCACCATCCAGCCGGTGACGTTGAGCATGGCGGCGGTGATGAGGCGCGGCCAGATCCCCGGCTCCACCGTCAGGCTTTGCCGGCGGACCACCGCAAGGCTCGCGAGCAGCAGCGCGCCGAGCACCCCGGTCACGCCCCGGAGCGTCAGCGGCGGCAGCTCGGAGAGCAGGAATTTGGTCACCGGCCAGTTGAAGCCCCAGCCGATCGAGGTGATCGCGAGGAACATTAGGCCGGCCGGGGCGATGCGCGGTCGCGCATCCCGACGGGTCGAATCAAGCATGAGGGCAGTCCGGCAAAATCTGGGGTCAGCTTGGCGCGGATTCGCGGGCGCCACCACCAGCCCGGCGGGCATGCCTGCCCTCGCCTTCCGTAGGGCTACGTGAGTCCTGCTGACGCAATCCCTCCGCCCAAAAATATACCTGCCCTGTGAACAGCGGGATGAAGGCTCCTGATCACCACGGGATGCAAATTTTTTCGGTTGGGATTCTCTGAGGACTCACTGATACTTGCCCCCACAACAGGCGCGGGCTTGCCCCCTGTTATCCCCCGCAATCCACCATATTTAGTATTTGATTCAGGAACTCGCACTAGTTCTTGACGGGCGCAACGGAGAGTCCTAGCTTTCGATCCGTTCGGCGCGAGTGAGTTTGCGTCCCGCCGGCACTCCCCCAAAGGGTCTCGCAAATCTTCGCTCCGCCAGCCAGCCAAAGGCAGCGGTTGAGGGCTTGTCTGCCTGCCAAAGGCGGACTCTTCGGGCGCCAGAACGGGCCGGCAACAGGCTCGCATGGCAGGTGTTGAAGTGACTGTGGGGCGTTGAACGCATGTCGGGCCCATCCCCTTGGGGGCGGATGTGTCTGGACATGCCGGCGGATGATCGATGCACGCATCGAAGAATCGCGCCGGGAGAACAAGGGCCGGGTCCACCCGGCTGAACTGCGATGCCCGGAGGCCGAGTGGCCGAAGGGACTCGCGAAACGAAATGTCGACCCGGCACGCCTGAACGGAGGCGGGACCGGTCAAAACTTAAGGACGGGGCAAGATGCGGATTGAGCGGCGCCACACCACTTCGGGACAGTCACCTTACGCGGGAATCGATTTCCGCCAGACCACGTCGGAGATCAGGAATCCCGACGGCTCGGTCGTGTTCAAATTGGACGGCGTCGAGGTCCCGACCGAGTGGTCGCAGGTCGCCTCCGACGTGCTCGCCCAGAAGTATTTCCGTAAAGCCGGCGTTGCCGCGCGCCTGAAGAAAGTCGAGGAGGAATCCGTCCCCTCCTTCCTGTGGCGCTCCGTGCCCGACACCGAGGCGCTCGCTGCTCTCCCGGAGAAGGAGCGCTATGTCAGCGAGCTCAGCGCAAAACAGGTGTTCGACCGCCTCGCCGGCTGCTGGACCTATTGGGGCTGGAAGGGCAAGTATTTCTCGACCGACGAGGACGCCCAGGCGTTCTACGACGAGCTGCGCTACATGCTCGCGATGCAGATGGTCGCGCCGAACTCGCCGCAATGGTTCAACACCGGCCTGCACTGGGCCTATGGCATCGACGGCCCCGGCCAGGGCCATTATTACGTCGACCCCTTCACCGGCAAGCTGACCCGCTCGAAATCCTCCTACGAGCATCCGCAGCCGCACGCCTGCTTCATCCAGGGCGTCGGTGACGACCTCGTCAACGAGGGCGGCATCATGGACCTCTGGGTCCGCGAGGCCCGCCTGTTCAAATACGGCTCCGGCACCGGCTCCAACTTCTCGCGCCTGCGCGGCGAAGGCGAAAAGCTCTCCGGCGGCGGCCGCTCGAGCGGCCTGATGAGCTTCCTCAAGATCGGCGACCGCGCCGCCGGCGCCATCAAGAGCGGCGGCACCACGCGCCGCGCCGCCAAGATGGTCGTCGTCGACGTCGATCACCCCGACATCGAGACCTATATCGACTGGAAGGTGAAGGAGGAGCAGAAGGTCGCGGCTCTCGTCACGGGCTCCAAGATCAACCAGAAGCACCTCAAGGCGGTGCTGAAGGCCTGCGTGAACTGCGAAGGCTCGGGCGACGACTGCTTCGACCCCGAGAAGAACCCTGCCCTGCGCCGCGAGATCAAGCTCGCGCGCCGCAGCCTCGTGCCTGACAATTACATCAAGCGCGTCATCCAGTTTGCCAAGCAGGGCTACAAGGACATCGCGTTCGACACCTACGACACCGACTGGGACAGCGAAGCCTATCTCACAGTCTCCGGCCAGAATTCCAACAACTCGGTCTCGCTGAAGGACGACTTCCTGCGCGCGGTCGAGACTGATGGCGACTGGAATCTGAACGCCCGCACCTCCAAGAAGGTGACGAAGACGCTGAAGGCGCGCGACCTCTGGGAAAAGATCGGCTACGCCGCCTGGGCCTCGGCCGACCCGGGCCTGCACTTCAACACCACCATGAACGACTGGCACACCTGCAAGGCGTCCGGCGACATCCGCGCGTCCAATCCGTGCTCGGAATACATGTTCCTGGACGACACCGCCTGCAACCTCGCCTCGGCGAACCTGCTGACGTTCTACAACACCGAGACCAAGCGCTTCGACGTCGAGAGCTACGAGCATCTGTGCCGGCTCTGGACCATCGTGCTCGAAATCTCGGTGATGATGGCGCAATTCCCGTCGAAGGCGATCGCCGAGCTCTCCTACGAGTTCCGCACGCTCGGCCTCGGCTACGCCAATATCGGCGGCCTCCTGATGACCATGGGCCTGCCCTATGACAGCAAGGAAGGCCGCGCGATCGCCGGCGCGCTGACCGCCGTGATGACCGGCATCACCTACAAGACCTCGGCGGAGATGGCTGCCGAGCTCGGCACCTTCCCCGGCTACAAGAAGAACGCCCAGCACATGCTGCGCGTGATCCGCAACCACCGCCGCGCCGCCCATGGCCAGTCCAACGGCTACGAGGCGCTCAGCGTCAACCCGGTGCCGATGGACCTGGTCTCCTGCCCGCAAGCTGACCTCGTCAGCCACGCGCAGGCAGCCTGGGATGCGGCGCTCGAGCTCGGCGAGCAGCACGGCTATCGCAACGCCCAGACCACGGTGATCGCGCCCACCGGCACGATCGGCCTCGTGATGGATTGCGACACCACCGGCATCGAGCCCGACTTCGCCCTGGTGAAGTTCAAGAAGCTCGCCGGCGGCGGCTACTTCAAGATCATCAACCGCGCGGTGCCCGCGGCGCTGCGCGCGCTCGGCTATCGCGAGAGCGAGATCGCGGAGATCGAAGCCTACGCCGTTGGCCACGGCTCGCTCTCCAACGCGCCCGGCATCAACGCCTCGACCCTGAAGGCCAAGGGCTTCACCGACGAAGCCATCGCCAAGGTCGAGAAGGCGCTGCCGACCGCCTTCGACATCAAGTTCGCCTTCAACAAGTGGACCTTTGGCGAGGATTTCATCCGCGACCAGCTCGGCATCGGCGCCGAGGCCATCGCGGCTCCCGGCTTCGACCTGCTCCAGGCCGTCGGCTTCACCAAGCGCGAGATCGAGGCGGCCAACGTCCACATCTGCGGCGCGATGACGGTGGAAGGTGCCCCGCACCTCAAGGCCGAGCACTATCCGGTGTTCGACTGCGCCAATCCCTGCGGCAAGATCGGCAAGCGCTATCTGTCGGTCGAGAGCCACATCCGCATGATGGCGGCGGCGCAGCCCTTCATCTCGGGTGCGATCTCCAAGACCATCAACATGCCGAACGACGCCACCGTGGAGGACTGCAAGTCCGCCTACATGCTGTCGTGGAAGCTCGCATTGAAGGCCAACGCGCTCTATCGCGACGGCTCCAAGCTCTCCCAGCCGCTCAACTCGCAGCTCATCAGCGACGATGAGGACGAGGACGATGCAGTTGAGAGCCTCTACGAGAAGCCGATGGCGGCGCGCACCGCCCAGGTCTCGGAGAAGATCGTCGAGAAGCTGGTCGAGCGCATCATCGTGATGCGCGAGCGCGAGAAGATGCCGGATCGCCGCAAGGGCTACACCCAGAAGGCGGTCGTCGGCGGACATAAAGTCTATCTCCGCACCGGCGAATATGACGACGGCCGTCTCGGCGAGATCTTCATCGACATGCACAAGGAAGGCGCGGCGCTCCGCTCCTTCATCAACAACTTCGCCATCGCGGTGTCGCTCGGCCTGCAATACGGCGTGCCGCTGGACGAATATGTCGACGCCTTCACCTTCACCCGCTTCGAGCCGGCGGGCCCCGTGCAGGGCAACGACAGCATCAAGTACGCGACCTCGATCCTCGACTACGTCTTCCGCGAGCTCGCGGTGAGCTACATGTCGCGCTTCGACCTCGCCCATGTCGATCCCAACGAGACCGGCTTCGACGCGCTCGGCAAGGGCGTCGAGGAAGGCAAGGAGCCGGACGAGAACGGCGGCCACCACGCCACCCGCCTGGTCTCGCGCGGCCTCACCCGCTCGCGGACCGACAACCTCGTCGTGATGCGCGGCGGCAGCGCCGCGGTCACCCAAGGCAACGACAGCGCGCCCTCCGGCGGCAGCAAGGTCACGGCGATGGCCTCGCACGCCACCAGTGCCCGTGTCGGCGACGCCCTCGAAGGCGCCGTCGCCCTGAAGCAGGAAGTCCAGCACGACCTCTCCCCCACGGAGAAGCTGGAAGCCCTGCAGTGGAGCAAGGCCGGCAGCGCCGCGGTCGCCGTCCCCAGCAAGGCCGAGCGCCGCGCCGAGGCGAAGGCCAAGGGCTACGAGGGCGAGATGTGCAGCGAGTGCGGCAACTTCACGCTGGTGCGGAATGGGACGTGCATGAAGTGTGATACTTGCGGAAGCACGACGGGGTGTTCGTGAGGCAAGTTGAAGTTTAGATCCGACTATCAACGAAGGGCGGCCGAAAGGCCGCCCTTTCTACTACTATTTACACCCGAATGCCGCCCGTTTAGGCTGCCACATCTTTTGATTGCAGAACTAGAGAGTTTCGATGCGAGTTTTCATAAGTTGGTCTGGTGACCAGAGCAGAGCACTCGCAGAGACATTCCGAAATTGGATTCCTAGCGCCCTGCAGTACGTGAAACCGTACTTCACGCCGGCGGATATCGAAAAAGGGTCGAAGTGGGCGACCGAAATCTTCAAAGAACTTTCGGCGTCATCGATTTGTATCTTGGTCCTAACCCGTGACAATCTCGCCAGCAATTGGATTATGTTCGAAGCTGGCGCGATTTCGAGCGCTCTCGATAGAGCAAAGGTCTGCCCTGTAATCTTCGATTTGGAAGAAACAGACCTACAAGGTCCGCTTGCTCAATTTCAGGCGACCAAGTTTAACAAAGAAGATATTCGCAAGCTGTTCTTCACAATCAACGCGGCAGCCGGCGATCAAAAGCTCTCGGATGCTGTTCTGACTACCGTATTTGAGAAATGGTGGCCCGATTTGGAGGCCCAACTCCATCTAGTACTGACCCACCACAAGGCCGCGCGACCAGAAAAAAACGTTCGGTCTGACCGGGACATTATCGAAGAATTGTTGCTCCTTACGCGTAAACTTTCCGAGGCGAGAACCAAAGCGCCCGATGCGGAATTGGTACCTTCCGCGGCCCCATCAATGAAGTATGAGACCAGTCTATATAAATCGCTCTTCACGCTCGCTCGGGAATTTTTTGATCTAGGCGGATATGAACATGACCACCTGATTGACATGAAGGCGTCGGTAGATCGGTTGCTTGCGCACATTCCGAAGCGCATGGTGTCAATTTCGGTTCGTTCTGGCTTGGGTGAAGAACTATCAGCCCTTTCCGCCGACATTGAGGAGCTCATAAGAGCCGAAGTTGAGGCTTCGTGATCCGCCCTTCGCTCGGAAGCGTAGGGCACGTGATACGAGAGAGGCTAACCGCCAACCATTGCGAGCGCATAATGGCAAAGGATACTCCCCGCTACTCGAAAAGACCGCATATGTTTCTACTCGGTCCGATCGGAAAGATGCCGGCCTGTGGGATGGGTAGAGCAGAGCGAGACCCATCAACCTCAACCAAAGGCGATGTTGGGTTTCGTAAGGGTCCACCCCACCCTGCGCACTCGCGGAAATGCTGACTAAAGGCCTAGGCAGACCGCCCATAATTCTGCGTTATGCGCAACCTCGGACTGTTTGTCTGTACACTACTTCGGATGCGACATTATAGTTTATGACCAACGCCGACCACCTAGCAATTTTGAAACAAGGAGTCCAAGCGTGGAACGCTTGGCGAAGGACCCAAAATTCTCCGATCGAATTCTATGGGATCAACCTTGAGGGGGCCGATCTTTCAGGCTTCGACCTTCGAAACGCCGACTTTAGCCGAGCAATTCTTCATCAGACTTCTCTGGAAGGTGCCGACTTGACCGGCGCCAACCTTTTCCAAGCAGAACTTATTGAGGCGGAGCTTGCCAGTGCGGTAATTCGAAACGCAAATCTAAGCGGTGCAGACCTAAGCGCTGCTGATTTGACGAACGTCGACTTTACTGGCTCGGACTTAGATGCTGCCGACCTATCTTGGTCTCGACTGTTGGATACTAAATTGATCGATACCGATCTGACTCTAGCCAGGCTGCGCTCTCCGGAATTCCGTGGAGTGAATTTGTCTAAGAGCATTCTAGACGGTACTCTTTTCGCAGATGTCAACCTTAGTAGCGCGATTGGGCTAGCCACCTGTGTCCATCGTGGTCCCAGCATCATCGACCACATCACCCTGCAGGTATCCGGAGAGCTACCAAAGCAATTTTTGACAGGTATCGGACTTCAGGAAGCTCTGATTCTAGCACTTCCTCAGATCAGAACGTCGCTTGAGCACTACTCTTGCTTCATCAGTTATTCGAGCAAGGATGAGAAGTTTGCGAGTCAGATTCACAAGGATCTGACTAGAGCACGTATTAAGTGCTGGTTTGCACCTCATGACATGCCGATCGGCGGAAAGGTGCTGGATGAGATCGACGGCGCCATTTCCAAGAGAGACAAGGTGCTGCTGATACTCTCCGAAGCGTCGCTCGCCAGTGAGTGGGTCGAAGACGAAGTTACTAAGGCATTTGCTGAGGAGCGAAGGCGTAACACAAAGATACTGTTCCCAATTCGCCTTGACGACGCAGTTGAGCTATCGCAGGAGCCTTGGGCTGCAAAGCTCCGCGTTCGACACATAGGCGACTTCCGGAGATGGACCGTTCGCAAATGGTATAAGGAAGGGTTCCAACGCGTTTTGCGCGATCTAATGCGACAACCAGAGCAAGATGCTACGTCTGCGCCCGCACTCAAAACTGAAACCGATGAGGGAGCGTCGAGCT
Source organism: Bradyrhizobium sp. AT1 (assembly GCF_001590795.1). GTDB lineage: Bacteria > Pseudomonadota > Alphaproteobacteria > Rhizobiales > Xanthobacteraceae > Bradyrhizobium. The sequence goes on along the minus strand of NZ_JXDL01000001.1, from coordinate 437,391 downwards.
GATCAAGTGCACACCGTCATCCGCCGAATTGCCTTTGCGACCGCGCCCTTCCCTCCTAAACTCCAACCATCACCGGCTTGAGCTTCGACGGGCCCGGTAGAAGCGGAGTCGAGTCATGCCCAAACCGGAAAGCTTCACGATCGAGACAATCTTCGTTCCCACAAAACTGAAGAAGACCCTCAAGCCGGAAACCGTCGCGGAGATCGCGGAAAGCATGCTGGACATCGGGCAACAGGAGGCCATTTCCATCAGGCGCGACGGAGACCGCCTCGTGCTGGTCGAGGGACTGCATCGGTTAGAGGCCTGCAAGGCGCTCGGCGAGACCACCATTCTCGGCGTCCTGGTCCCGGCCGAGCTTGCTCAGCACAAGCCGCTGCTCGCCGAGCGACCCGAAGTCGAGGCGGAGCGCCTCAAGATGGCGCGATTGAAGCAGTTGCGCCTGGAGAAGGAAGCCGCGGAGGCATCGGCGGCTGGCATGAAGCGCGTCAGCGCAATGGACACGCCCCGCGCTCGTCCGCCGAAAGGCGCCCGCGACAATCCGAAGGCATCAGGTGGCCGACCTGCAAAATCGGCGTCGAAATCATTGTCGGACTGGATCTCGCAGCAGAAAGGAAGCGGCAACCGCTATTGAGGACCGGCTCGTTGCGCAGCTGCCGCCTCCTCATCGGAGCAAGGTGACGGCGCCCCCATGCGCGATCGCTCCGAGAGCCGGAGCGAGATCACGTCTTGAGGCGCGCCGTCACCGCAAGCCCAATCAGGCCGCGTTGCTGCGCTGGGTGTGGCCCCCTTCCTTCACCTCTTCGATAATCTTGGCGCTGAAGGCCTTGAGGTCGCCGGGGTTGCGCGAGGTGATGATGCCCTGGTCTACGACGACCTCGGAATCCTCCCACTTCGCCCCGGCATTGGCGATGTCAGTCTTGATCGATTTATAGGACGTCATTCTGCGGCCCTTCGCGATGCCGGTCTCGACCAGCAGCCACGGCGCATGGCAGACCGCCGCCACGACCTTCTTGGCGTCGAAGACGGCCTTGATGAACGCGAGCGCCTTGGGCTCGACACGCAAGAGATCGGGGTTGATCTGGCCACCGGGCAACACCAGGGCGTCATAATCTCCGGCCGTGGCCTGATCGAGGGTCTTGTCGACCTTGACCGTGCGGCCCCAATCCTTCTTGTCCCAGCCCTTGATCTCGCCAGGCTGCAGCGAAATGATCTCCACCGTCGCGCCGGCGGCCTTGAGGGCATCACGCGGCATTTCGAGCTCGGATTGCTCAAAACCGTTGGTCGCCAGAATCGCGATCTTTTTCCCGGACAGTTCCATCCTTCGTCTCCGCTGATGGTGAGGTGATGCTCACCAACCGGATGGCTTTGCCTTTCGTTCCCCTCGCCTCACGTGACGGCGACAATTCGTCGGCGTTCCACGAGCGCCAGGAACCGTCATAACGAGCGCTCCGGACACGTGGGCCGGTCACGCCTTGCGGCGACCCATTCGCGCGCGACGCGCCGAACTCCGACCGCGATCCCTGAGATCGCGGTCAGCTCCTTGAGGGTTAACCCGTTCGCCTCACGCCGCCTTCGCCTGCTCCGGCGTCGCCGTCTCCATCGCGCGCATGTAGAGGTCGAGCAGGCTTTCGCGCTCGTCGCGCTCGTTCTTGTCTTCCTTGCGCAGCTTGATGATCTCCTTGAGGATCTTGACGTCGAAGCCTTCGCCCTTGGCTTCCGCGAAGACTCCCTTCTTCTGCTCGCTCAACTCCTGCATCTCCGTGTCGAGGTTCTCGATCCGCTCGACAAAGGAACGGATCTTGCCGCCGGGAATGGTGATGTCGGACATGGTGTCTCCTCGCTGACTGAGGTCGCGAAAATGACCGTAAAGACATAACCAATGTGTTAACCTCGAAGACCCCGCGCATTGCCCTGTGGAGAAACGCAGAGGGAGCCGTTCCATGGCCGAGCCCCCTTCTTGTCAGTGCCGCGATGACCGAAAAATACTCCAAACGGATGACGCCACAGAGGCAGGCCTTTGCTATCCCTGCGCGCGTGGGCTGCCGCCGATAGCCGCGGGATTCGCGCTGGATTGCGGTCGCATGATTGGCGTCGATCAATGAGGACTGTCGTGAAGAACATCCTGTCTTTGGCTGCGGCCATCGCCGCTTCCGGCCTCTGCAACGCGAACGCCGCGGATCTTGCCGCCCACCCCGTTTTCAAGGCTCCCTCTCTCGCTGCGGTCTACGACTGGACCGGCTTCTACGTCGGCGGCAATGTCGGTTATGGCTGGGGTGGGAACACCGATCCGCGTCTCAGTCTCGTCAATCCCGGAGATGCCGGCGCCATCACGACGTTTCTAACCACCGGCCTCCCCGGTTTCGCCAGTGGAAACGCGTTCCCAAACCTCAATCCGAATGGCGTGTTCGGTGGGCTTCAGTTCGGCTACGACAGGCAGTTCGGCAACTGGGTGCTCGGTGCCGTCACGGACATCCAGGCCGCTGACTTTCACGCCGGGCGCCTGGTCACGACCTCGGCAGCAGCCACATTCGTCAATGTCGACGAAAGTCTTTCTGCAAACATCGACTGGTTCGGCACCCTCCGCGGCAAGCTCGGCTACGCCGTGAATGACTGGCTGCTCTACGGCACGGGCGGCCTCGCCTATGGCCGCACCAGGGCCAGCATCGGTTTTGCCTGCACGCCCGGCGGGACTGGATGTACAGGCATCAATATGACCGGCACGGCGGCCGAGACACGGTTGGGCTGGAGCGCGGGCGCTGGCGTCTCAAAGGCTTTCGGCAACTGGAACATCGGGCTCGAATACCTGCACGTCGACCTTGGGCGCTCATCCGTCACAGCGCTCGACCAAGTGGGGTTGTTTCCCTCGACGACGATCACGCAGAGCCAGCGGTTCACCGTGGATACCGCCCGCCTGACGGTCAACTACAAGTTCGGCAGAGCGCCCGATCGCGCAACGTATTGAATGGCCGCGTCGCACATCGCTCGAAACGGACTAGCAGCGGGTGGGCAAAGGCGCGTTTGCGCCGTGCCCACGATCTTTCCGATCCGGCCAGAGACACGTGGGCACGCTTCCGCCTTCGCTCTTCGAGCTACGGCGGACAAGTCGCTTTGCCCACCCTACGAGTCGTCGTGTCCTACCACCAATACGGCCAGCGCCAGCCCTCGTAGCGCACATAGGACGGCACGATCGGCGGACCGTAGGGATCGACCTTGTCGTCCTCGGGCCGGTAGCGGTAGCGCGGGACGATATTGTAATCCCACGGCGTCGGCCGCAGCACGGGCGCGGTGACGATGAGGCGCTCTTGCGGCGCGCGGACGACGACGGCCTTGCGCGTCCGCGCCTCGGCGCCTGAGGTTGCAAGGCTGCACAGCACCAGGGCGGTTCCGAGCGCGCAGGCGGCGGTTGTTTTTATCATGCAAGGGTCTCCTTCGCGCGAAGAGTGCAAAAGGATGTGGGGCAAGGCAAGCAAATTTCGCGCGAGATTTTTTCTGCTCCGCGAGTGTAGCCCTACGCCTCCACCTCCTCAGGCACCGCCCCCGCGACCAGCCCGTCGAGACCGACCATCAGCAGATCGGCGATGTGCATCAGCTGGTACAACGGAATGTCAACTTCGCCCTGCTCGGCCTGGCCTACGAACGCCGGCGCGACACCCAGGCGCTCGGCGAGCTGGCTTTCCGTGTAGCCGCGGGTCTCGCGCGCGGCCTTGACGCGCGCGCCGATGCCGAGGCGGTGCCGGGACTGCTCGTCCGCGGTCATCATCGCCGCCTGCTCGGTCGCGCTCGCATAACCCGCGCTGAACGCGCCGCCGATCAGTCGCTCCTTGCGCCATGCGAGCCGGCAGTCCTTGCGCAGGCCGCTCCTGAAGATCAGCGAGAATTGCTCCGCGACCCATGCCGAGCTGTTGAGCTGCAGCCGCGCGCCGGTGGCGGAGACGTCGCGGATCGTACAGGGCACGCTGACGATGCTGCCGGCGCCGTTGTCGAATTCGACAAGGCCGGTGCGCAAGGTGTGATGCCTGAGGGCGGCGCGAAGATCGCTCATGACAGCTCCGTAAAATCCTGCGGCGGTGTCGAAACGGATCGAGGCCGCCGTGATCGGAGCACGCTAGCGCAGAATTTTTCCGCGAGCCCTAAACTTGCGCCAGTTCGACCGGGACAAGCGTCTATGGTAAAGGATACGTCACCTACTTCTTCAATGCGCTCACGGCATCGAGCAGGAGCATGTCGCGGTTCTGCTCGCAGAAGCGCGACAGCTTGTTCGAATTCCGCTCCAATTGTTGCGTATCGAGCACCGGGTCGTTGCGCCGTCCGGCGTAGAAGCCGCTTAGCCAGATGTTAACGGTGCGGGTGTGGGTGATGCGCTGGGTGATGTATTGGTCGCACGTGATCTTCGACACGTCGACCGTCACCTGGGCCTCGGCCTGCGCGACCGTCAGCATGGCGGCAAATAGCGCGGCAGCTGCCGCTTTCAACGGGACCATGAAATTTCCTCCGAACGATGCGACAAAGGTCCGATGATCGCGCGCGGGGCCGTTGATCCAGATCAACGAGCCGCCCAAGGTACTTGTCCAAGTGTCCCGGCGGCTCGCGCGGCGCCGGCGGAAAACATCAGTCGCCGCGTTCGCCGTTCAGCAGCGCAAGCGCCCGCGGCACCTGATCGCCATCCGCCACCAGCACATATTCCTGCCGCGCAAGGCTCTTGCCGCTGGCGAGCACGATCGCTTTCTTCGGGCACAGGCCGAAGCATCCGGTCATGATCAGCTTGGCCGGCTTGGTGCCGTCGCGCCTGCTCGCCTTCAGCCCGGATTTCAGCGCACGCCTGACGTCGCGGCCGTCATCGCTGCGCTTGAGGCATTTGCGGCAGACCAGCACCGGCGCCTCGCGGCGCGGCCGCACGATCATCGGGCTTGCGGACTTTTGTTTGTTGTCGGGCATGAAGAACCTGTATGAGACCGCAGCTCATATAGGCATGGAACCGCGCCTTCGCCGCTGCGACCGGGAGCGGAGGCCATGGTAAGGAATGGCCCCCGGGCAACCGCTCCCGCCGCGTCGCGCCGACCCGTTGACCTCGCTGAAGGCGGCAAACAGGATCTCCCCATGACAGCAGTCCTCCGTATCGCGGCCTTTTCCGACGGCAACACCGGGGGCAATCCCGCCGGCGTCTGGATCGGCGACGTGCTGCCTGATGCCGCCAGGATGCAGGCGATCGCAGCGGACGTCGGCTTCTCGGAAACGGCCTTTGCCGCGCCCGAGGGCGAAGACTGGCGCGTCCGGTATTTTTCGCCCGCGATGGAAGTGCCGTTCTGCGGCCATGCGACGATTGCGCTGGGCGCGGCGCTCGCGCACCGGCACGGCGACCGGCGTTTCCAGTTGCATTTGAACGAGGCCGTCATTTCGGTGTCGGGGCGCCGCGACGGCAACACCATCGCGGCGGCGTTGCAGTCGCCGCCAACCCGCAGCGCGGCGCTCGATCCATCGCTGCGGGATCAGCTGCTGGATCTGTTCGGCTATGCGGCCGCCGATCTCGATCCCAAAATCCCGCCGGCGAAAATCCATGCCGGTGCCGATCATGCCGTACTCGGCCTGAGATCTCGCGCAGCGCTCGCGCGCATGGCCTATGATTTCGCGCACGGCCGCACCCTGATGGAGCAGGCCGGGCTCGTCACCATCGCGCTCGTCCATGTGGAGACGCCGCAACTGTTTCATGTGCGTAACGCGTTCGCCGCAGGCGGGGTTGTCGAAGATCCCGCGACGGGCGCGGCCGCCGCTGCGTTTGCAGGCTATTTGCGCGACATCGGCTGGCCCCATGGCGGCGCCATCGACATCGTCCAGGGCGAGGACATGGGCGCGAGGTCGCTGATCCGTGCGGAGATCGGCGAGGCCGGCGGCAGCTCGATCCGAGTCTCGGGGACGGCACGCTTCATGGACGCGTGAACGGGAGCGCGGCCGATCACTCCCGCGCGCGGCGCAGCGTCTCCTGCAGCTTCATCCGTTGCTTGTCCCAGCGGGTCTGTTCGGCCTCGGCCCGCTCATCCAGCGCGGCGCGGGCGGCCTCGATCTCCTCCGCTTTCGCCTCGTGCTCCCGCCTGGCCTTGTCCAGCGCCGCTTCGGCGGCGGCGACCGCCTTGTCGCGGCGCGCGCGCTCTTTGGCGCGAGCGGCCTCCTCCTTCGCACGCGCGGCCTCGCGCCGCCGCTCCTCCTTCTCGAATGCCGCGGCGGCCTTGCGGACGGTCTGGTTGTCGGGCTGGCGCGAAGCCTTCTTGGCGCTTTTGGCTTTCTCCGCCGGACGCTTGGTCTTGGGCTTGGTCTTGCGTTTGGGTTTGGAATCGTCCTCGGCAAGATCGGTGGGCAGCTCCGCACTCTCGGTGAACGGCCCGTCCGATCCGACCGGGCGCCTGAGCACGACCCCAGGCTTGGCCAGCGTCGCCGCGACGATATCGGGGTCGTCAGTCTCCTTCGCAGCGCCCTGATGAAACAGGTTGGAGCTGGCGCCCCAGGCCTCGAGCGCCGCCTTCATCGAGGGCGCGGCGATGGCCTGGTCGAAGAAACCGAGCGAGGTCTGGTAGGTCTTCAGTTTCCGTGTCGGTTTGCTTTTCGCGCGTTTCGGCATGCGGTCCCAATGTTGGCGTGGCCCGGATGGAGCGTAGTGCAATCCGGGGTCTTGTGTATCCGCGGGGCAAACTTTCCCGGATTACGCTTGCGCTCCATCCGGGCTACGGACTCGCAACGAGCGCATCGTATCCCTTCTCGCTGAACGCCAGCAGGCAGAACCCGTGCCCGAACGGATCGGCCAGCATTGCGATTCGGCCATAGGGCGCATCGCTCGCCGGCACCTCCAGGATCGCGCCGGCGCGCAGCGCGCGGTCGACGGCGGCATCGACATCGTCGACGACGACGTCGACATGCACCGGCGTCCAGTGCCGCTCGTAGCGGCGGCGGTCACCGCCGGCGCCGATCGTGCCCGCCTTCTTGGTCAGGAGATAGACCGGCGCGGGCCAACCGAGCAGCTCGACGAAGTCGGTGCCGAAGCGGCGCCCGACCGTGAGGCCGAAGGCCTCGGTGTAGAAGCGCGTGGCTTGCGCGACGTCGGGGACGTCGATGTTGAGAAGGAAGGTCATGGCGGGCTCGTCGCGAATTGCGCAGCGAGCGTAGCCCGGATGGAGCGCAGCGCAATCCGGGATGTTGCCGCACGCTGGCCGGCGGATTCCGCACGCGGTCCATCCGGGCTACGCAGCGACCGTCTCACCCGAGGAGCGGCACCGTGTCATTCTGCCCCTGATTTGCCCGACGCCGCAAACACTATTCGGCACAACCGAAATCATGAGGAATTTCAAAGACGTCCCTACTGTGCATGGGGTTGTTTTCGCGAAATTGAGTTGGGCGCCCTCATTTGCCTCTCAGGCTCAGGATATAGGCCGACAGCATATCCGCCTGCTCCGGCGAGATCACGAGGTTCGGCATGTTCTGGTGGCTGGTGCGCCAAAACACCTTGAGCGACAGCGCGGTGGTGCCGCCGCGATCGGCGATGGCCTGGAAGCTCGGCGCCTCGTCGAACCAGCCGGCCATCCCCGGCTCGACCGCGTGACAGCTCTGGCACCACGCCTGCGCCAGGCGATGGCCTTCGGCAACCGCGCGCGGGCCCGACCGCGGAGCCCCGGCGGCAGTGTGGACTACGCTGAACAGAAACAGCACCGACAATACGACCAGAAGAGCGAGACCGAGATAGATTCGGGCACTGTGCGACATGGCGCTTCCCTCGCTGTTGCTTCGCCGGCCCACCAAGCGTAAGTCGGCGCAGGCCGATGAAATTGATCTGCGTCAAGGGCCTGACGCGAGGCCCGTAGCAAGAGCTGAAGCGACGTGTCCGCCGCGTCGAAAAAGCGACGCCGGCAGCACATGAAGCGAGACGAGAAGTATGACCGACACGATGAAATGCCCCGCCTGCAACTCCGAGCACGCCTATCAGGACCGCGGTCTCTGGGTCTGCCCGGAATGCGGCCATGAATGGAGCGGTGCGGCGGAGACGGCCGCGGACGCCGCGCAGGAGGCCGGCGTGCGCGATGCCAACGGCAATGTGCTCACTGATGGCGACAGCGTCATCGTGATCAAGGACCTCAAGATCAAGGGCTCCTCCTCGGTCGTGAAGGGCGGCACCAAGGTGCGCAACATCCGCCTCCAGGACGCCAGCGACGGCCACAACATCGCCTGCAAGATCGACGGCATCGGTGCGATGAACCTGAAGTCCGAGTTCGTGAGGAAGGCGTAGCCCGCGCTTACCTTTGCCGCTGCGCCAGATAGAATCCGCACAGCACGGTGACCAGGCCCGCGGCCTGCAATAGCGTCGGCGGCTCGCCGAGCAGCAGCCAGCCGGTGAGCAGCGTCAGCGCCGGCACGCAGGCCGGAAACACCGCGGCGCGGGCAACGCCGAGGCGCTGCACCGAGACGGCGAACAGATACAGCGCGGCGGGGCCGGCGAGCACGCCCTGCGCCAGCGCCTGGATGGCGTTCTCGGTCACGCCGATCGCCGCGACGTGAGCGAGCCCGACGGTCAGGACGTAGATGGGCAGCAGCAGCAGCGACAGCACGTTGATGACCAGCGCGGCCGACACGGCGGAGACGCGCCAGTGCCGCAGCGCCGTGCCGAAGCCGGCGAACATCAGTCCGGTGAGCACGAAGATCAAATCCCCGAGCACGCCGTCGGCCCCGATATGGCCGATCGATTCCGCGCCGATCACGCCGAGACCGCCGACGATGACGAGCGCACCGACGAGGCGCGAGGCGGAGACGTGCTCTTTCAGGAACAGGGCGGCCAGCAAGAGGCCGCCGAGCGTGGCACAGGACGGCTGGATCACGCTGCCATGGCCGAGCGGCACAAACAGAAAACCGGTGTAGGAGATCAGCGACATCACGGGGCCGCCGAGGACCATCAGCACAAGGCCCCTGCTCCAGCCGATGCCGCAGAGATCGGAGACGCCGGCGCGCAGCACCAGCGGCAGGAACGCGATGCCCGACCAGACATAGCGATGCACCAGCAGATCGACCGGCGTGAAGCCGACCTTGAGCCCATGCCGCGTGCCGGCAAAGCCGAGCGCCCAGAACAGCGCCGCGGCAAGACCGCAAGTGACGCCGAGCAGTGCCGGCGCCGTATCGTTGTTTCGAGAGAGAGCGTCAGCGCCGCTCGTCCGCTGATCCATGGACCAAGCATTATGTCGGCGCGTCTGCCGGCTCAACCCACGGGGCTGCAGGGCTGGCACGCGGGCGGAATCCGCAGCCCGCAGAAGCTAAGCGCGCAGCGAATGATCGCTCAGAAGAATCCCGGGCTGAGATCGAGGCCGTAGGTCAGGCTGAGCACGAACACGAAGAGCGCGGCGGCAGCGAACAGAGCGGTGTGCTTGAGAATGAACGCACGCGGTGAAACGGCGGGGACGACGACTTTTTGCGCAATGGGCATGATGGCCTCCATTATGATTTCAACAATTGGCCGCGACGATGCGGCCGCCGCATCAAGCAACGCGTTCTGCAAATCAACTGTTAAAGGGATCACGCCCGTTATGAACGGACATACATAGCCGGCACATTCACGCGAACTTGTTTCGCCGGGGGTGTCTCAATCAGCGCATCGCTGTCAATAGATCGCGGGATCCGCGAGCAGCATCTCGTTCGAGGATGTCAGGTGAGGCAGCGGATCCCGCCTCTGCGCGGAACCCAGCTGCCGTCACGTGATGTCAGATCAGCGGGCAGCGCCCGTGGTGACGTCGGCGGTCTTCAGCTTGCGCGGGCTGAGCAGCTTCGTCTGGTGGACCGAGGCGACAGTGGTCGGCGCAGCGGCCTGCTGCTCGACATGCGCGGCGCCGAGGACGCGAACCTGCAACGGCGAGACCGGAAATCCGTTGGCCTCGTAAGTGGGCAGCTCGGCGGCGAAAGCCGCGGTGCTGCCTGCGATCGCCAGGATGGCGGCGGCGACCGACAAAGTCTTCTTGTTCATTGGGTAGTGCTCCTGAGTGGAAGAGTCGGAGCATATTTAGGCGCGTTTTGCTGCATTGCGACATGCTTTGTTGCATCGCAATAGCGCGTGCGCTGCATGGCGATATGTTTAACACGTACAAGGCGTTGGCCGAATCACGGTCAGCCGCGACATGACAGTTTTGTGGACGGTGCCCAGCCACCGGGTACGGGGCGAACCCACCCGCGGAACTTGCGTTGCACCTCAGCAACACCTCCCCGAAAAGCCCGTTCTCGTCGATTTGCGCCATTGCGCCGCCACATCGTCCTCCGAACAATCGACGTGCTGCGTGCCTTTCCGTGCCAGACTGACTTCGTCAGACTGTTTGCATCATCACTGTCCGGACAAGACGGGTTCGGGCAGAACCGTTTGGAGGCAGGGATCATGAACGATCGGCGGTCTCTTCTGGTAGCGGTCGCGTGCCCCTCGGCCGTGCTCGCCGGCTGGCTGGCGCTTTCCCTCTCGGCCTATGCCCCTGCCCTGATCGAGAACAGCGGTGCCAATGCGGCCACCGTCTCGCGCGCGAAAGATCTCGGCCGGCTCGATCTCGCCGACGTGCCGCGCGCTGCCACGATCGAGGACGGCATCGCCTTGACCGCGGACATCGCGGCTGCCGTCGCCGCGGCACCGGCCCCGACCATCGCTGAAGCAGCGGCGCCCGAGCCGCCCATCCCCGCCATCAAGCTCGCCTCAGCGGATCCGGCGCTGATCCTGCCGGTGGAGGCCCCGCCTGCGCCGCAGATCGCGCCTGACCCAGAGCCCGCCATCAGCGAGGCTGCGCCAGCCCCGGTTCCTGAGCCCGTCAAGCTCGCTTCTGCCGATCCCAGCGAGATCGTGACCACGGACACGCTGTCCCCCGCGGCAATCGCCAGCGGCCCCGTTGCGCCTGCAAGCAAGGCATCGCCGCCGGCCGATACCGTCGCCGTGCTCGACGAATGCTTCGTCATGGATGCCTGCATCGACCGCTATCTCTGGGCGCTCTATCAGCGCACCGCGAAGGAAGACTCGATCAAGGTTCAGGAGCGCCGCGCCGTCACCGTCAAGCGCAAGGGCAAGACAGTCACGGTGATGCGCAGCTTCACCAAGCTGGTTGATGAGGATTTCGGCTGGAAGGATCCGAAGGCGGCCGAGCACGCCGGCATGTCGATGATGGATTATGTCATCGGCGGCATGGACAAGAGCTTCAAGCAGAAGCTGTTCCGCACGTTGCTCGCCGCGGAGGCCGCCGGTCTATCGCCGGGCATCACCAGCGCGTTCCGCGACGATTATCGCCAGTCGATCGCGAGCGGCCTGAAGGCCGCCTCCGACCGTTCCTATCATGGCGGCAGCTCGCGCGGCGGCTACGGCCATGGCATGGCGGCCGACATCGTCAGCACGCAAGGGAACAACCGCGCACAGCGCTGGGTCTCGACCGAAATCCTGTGGAAGTGGGTCGACGCCAACGGCAAGGCGTATGGCATCGGTCGGCCCTATCTCGGCCGCGATCCGCCCCATGTCGGCCCTGTCGACGGCCCGGAATACATCTCGCGCCGCGGCACCGGCGATGGCAAGCAAGTCGCCAGCGTGAAGTCCAAGAAGGTGGTGCGCGCCGCGGCCCATGCCAAGCCGCCAAAGGCGCAGGCCGCACGCGAGCAGAGGGCGCCCGCGAAGCCACAGAAGTCGGCGCAATCGGGCGCGAAGCGCGCGACCTGAGCTCGTTACGTCCTGCGCGACGGGATCGGCAGCGGCACGAGCCGCATCTCGGCCGTGCCAGCATCCTGCGTGCGCACCAGCACCGCAAAGATCGTCTCGACCGCAAGCCGCACCGCGGCCCCGATCGCCTCGCCCTTGGCCAGATGGGCTGCGATCAGGCCGGTGAGGAGATCGCCGGTGCCGTAAGGTCGGATTGGCAACCGCGGCGTCGCGAAGCGCGACAATTGCCCGTCGGCGCACAGGATCGTCTCCACCTGCCCCGCCGCCGTGTCGGCGAGCGTGCAGCCGGTCGCGACGACATCGATGCGGCCGGTCGCCGCCAGCGCGGCACATGCCGCGCGGAGGCCCTGCGCATCAGGGATGGTGAGGCCTGAGAGCAGCTCGAGCTCGAACTGGTTCGGCGTCGTCAGGTTCGCCGCCGGCAGCAGCCGGTGCCGGACCACATCCAAGATGCCGTCGGCGACATAGACGCGGCCGTCATCGCCGATCACGGGATCGCAGAGATAGATCAGCTTGGCATTCCGTGTCAGCGCCCGCTCGACGAAATCGGCGATCACGGCGGCATTGCCCGGCGAGCCGAGATAGCCGGTCACGAGCACGGCGGCTTCGTCGACGAGGCCGCGCTCCTCCACACCCTTCAGGAGATCGGCGACGAGCTCGGTCTCCAGCACCCGCCCGCGCAGGCTCGGATAGCGCGGATGGTTGGACAGCAGCGTCGTCGGCACCGCCGCAACGTTCACGCCCTCCGCCTGCATGGCGTAGGCCGCTGCGCTGTTGCCGACATGACCGTGGACGACCTGACTTTGAATGGAGATGACGAGCATGAGAGAGGTCCGTAGGGTCAAACGGCGGATGTGGCAAGAGTCATGTCAGCGTCGCGCGAGCTCAGCGAGATAAGCACAGAACATGTCGGCCATGGCATCGGCGTAGGCCGCGATCTCCGCCTCGCTGCGCGTCTCTTCGGAAAACCCCTTGCCGACCTCGCTCAAAGTCGTCGCGATCAACTCGCCGGCAAGCGCGCGTGTCGCGTCCGAGGCTTTCGGCAGCGCTTCCCGCATGAACGCCGCGACAATCCCCTCACCGGCGGCCCTCGCCTCCTGCGCCTCGGGCGCGTCGCGATAGAGCGGTGCGGCATCGCTCAGCGCGACGCGGATAGCAGCCTCCTCGCACTCGGAACGGATGAAGGCATGGACCAGCGCGCGTAGTCGCGTCGGCGGCGGCTTCGTCCGGTCGGCAAGGATGCCGCGCAGCATCTCGCTGGTGCGCCGCCACTCGTCGCTCTGGAGCCGGAACAGGATCGCGGCCTTGTTCGGAAAATATTGATAGAGCGATCCGACGCTCACTCCGGCTCGCTCCGCCACCCGCGCCGTGGTGAAACGCTGCGCGCCTTCCTTCGCCAGAACCTGAACAGCGGCATCGAGAATGGCCGTCACCAGGCCGGTAGAGCGGGCCTGTTGCGGCTGTTTTCGTGAGGAAACTGAACGGCTTCGACGATCGGCCATGGCTCGCTCCGGCAACGCGAATAGGAAATGCGACGAATTAGTCGTATTTCAACAAGCACGCAAGCATGCGTTTTTCGCCAACTCTGGAGACCTCGAATGCCCACATCAACCATCACGTCGCTTGCACCGCTGTTGGATCGCCTGTTCGACGAAGCCGAGGCAGCGAGCGGCGTAACGCGAGCCGCCGTCGCTGATCTGTCTGACGCAGACCAGGTACGGATGATACGAAGCAAGACCGATTACCGCGAACTTTACGGACGCCTGAAGGATGCTCCGCTCCCCGTCTCGCGCGAGACCGGGACCCTGCTCTACATGCTGGCACGCAGCTCCGGCGCCCGAACGATCGTCGAGTTCGGCACATCGTTCGGCATCTCGACGCTGCACTTGGCCGCCGGCCTGCGCGACAACGGCGGCGGCCGCCTCATCACCAGCGAGTTCGAACCGTCCAAGGCAGCACGGGCGCGGCAGAACCTCATCGCCGGCGGCCTGTTCGATCTCGTGGAAATCCGCGAAGGTGACGCACTGCAGACGCTTCGAGCCGATCTGCCCGATACGATCGATCTCGTGCTGCTCGACGGCGCCAAGGCGCTCTACCCGGATATCCTGGACCTGCTCAAAAACCGTCTCGGGCCGGGCGCGATCATCGTCGCCGACAATGCCGACGACAGCCCCGACTATCTGGCGCGCGTCCGCGCACCCGGAAGTGGCTATCTGTCCACGCCCTTCGCCGAAGACGTGGAACTCTCCGTGCGGATCGACTAGGGCCTAGTCTTCGCCTCGCTGGATCTCGAGTCGCCATGCGTGCGGTGGCTCGAGATATCGTTCGCATGCCGATCGGTGCGGCAGGTTCGTAGTGTCGCAGGTTCGTCACTCACACCTGATATCTGCTCGCGGCAAAATGCTGTCCATGGACATGATTCCCCGCGGCATCTCTCTCATGACTCCCAATTTCGTGGCTTACGCGGCCCTCGCCCTCGCGATCGTGTTCGAGGTCACCGCGTCGGCCTTCCTGCAGCAGTCCGCGCAGTTCACCCGCCCCTGGCTGACACTGGCGATGGTGATGTTCTACGTCGCCTCGTTCTATGCGCTGTCGGTGGCGATCCGGGTCATTCCGTTGAGCATCGCCTATGCGATCTGGGGTGGGGTCGGCATCATCCTGACCGCCACCGTCTCCTTCGTGCTGTTCCGCCAGATGCTGGATTCCGCAGCCTTCGTCGGTATCGCATTGATCGTATCCGGCGTCGTGATCATCAACCTGTTCTCCGAGACCGCTATGCGTTGATCCCGGAAAGCTGGGGAGCGGCAAGCTACTGGCTCTGCACCGGCTTTGGCGGATGCGGCGCGGATCGCGCGGGCTTCTTGGCGGGCTTGGCCGCAGCGCGCGGCGGCGGCTCGTCGACCGATTCCAGATAGGCGGCAAGCACCTTGGCCGAGTCCGAGCTCGTCGCGTAATGATCCCTCAGGAACCAGGACAAGGTCAGGCTGAACCGCCCCTTGGCCAGACCGCGCGGACTGCGATGGCAGGTCGCGCAACCGTCAGCGAACAGTTTGGCGGGTGACTTGCCGGCATCGAGATTTTGCGCGGCAGCGACCGTCGCCGTCAAAACGACGACGGCTGCTGCCAAAGTCATCGCAGGCACGATCCGATCGCGCCCCGGCCGAACCAATGATGTCAAATGTCGTCCCCTCGCCCCGTCCGCGGTCACGCCGCCGACAGCTGATCGAATTCGGGCGGTGCGTAGGCCTTTCCCTCCTGATCGGTGATGACGACCCGCCACCCCTCGCTGGCCCACACTTTCGCCTTCGCCACGATGAGCAGCCGGCTCTCGCGGGCGAAACTGTACTTCTCGTTGTCGCGTTCTGCGATCATCTTGTAGGCCAATTCGCATCCCCTTGCGTCGCCCTGCACCCGGCCTCCTCGTGGCAGCGGGCTTTGGCGGCAATTCGCCGGGAGCGTGGCAATTTGGTGCCATCCGCAAAGCATGTTGCTGGCGGACGGCATCGGCGTGCTCCACGGGAATGCGATTTCTATCCGAAGGCCCGGCCCGTCACCTCGGCGGCGGAACCGATCGTCCCATGTCCGAGCTCCGCTAATGCACGCGGATAATGTGGGGACGGCCGAGATCGATCAGCCCCTGCACGGCCGAGAGGCGGTCGTCGAGCGCCGCGATGGTGAGCAGCAGGTTGTTGCGGCGCTCATCGAGCAACCCCATTTCGGCGCCGGTGAGCTTCATGCTCGTCCGTTCCTTTTGGATCCCTTCGAGGGATTCGCGCAATCCGGCAATCAGGCCGGTCAGCTGTTTGGCCTCTTTCGTCATCGAACGCTTCGCGACATTTTGGCGGCGCGACTCCACCTGGCTCTGTCTCATGTCATCCTCCGGTGCCCCGCTGCCCCGAGTGGATGCTTACAGCTTTGGGTAGACATGTTACGATCGATGAAATCTGCCCGCGAAGAACTGACTTAAATTGTCGCGACCTTCGACATGGCGAAGGAAAGCCCGGCGCGAGGGCCGGGCTTTCCTGGTTACACGCTAGT
>NZ_JXDL01000001.1:370036-420854 GCF_001590795.1 Bradyrhizobium sp. AT1 | reverse complement strand
GGCATCTGGGCATGAGCGTTCATCGGCGAACCGTGGCTCACATTGGGCTGTGCGACATGCGGCATCGCGGGTCGCGCGGCGGTCACGCGCGGTGCTTCATGGCCGCGCGCCATCGGCTGGGCACGCATCGCGGCAGGGCTCGCGGCCCGTTCGTGCATCATGCGTGCCTGGGCATCGCGCGGAGTCCGCTCATGCGCGATGCGCTCGCTTCTTTCAACACGCGTGCGGTCGGCGGTAACAGCCGCGTCGCGTTTGGTGATCGCTGCGTCGCGCTTGGTGATCGCTGCGTCGCGCTTCGCGATCGCGGCGTCGCGCTTTGCGAGAGCGGCATCGGGCCGCGCGTTTGCGGCGTTACGTCCGGAGATCGCAGCGGCGCCCTTACCCCGCACGCCTTCCCGCTCAAGAGCAACCGCTCCATCGCGTGTGGCCGCTCGGCCGATGCGAGCGGCTCGCGGATCGATCGTCATTCGCGTCGCGATACTCCGATGCGAGGTCCAGTAATTATTCCAGTAAGCGTGGCGGTGGTACCACGGCCGGCCTGCATAGTAGCTGGACCAGTATGAGGTCAGCACGAACGGAACGACGGGCACATCGATCTCGTCGACATAGTCGGGCAGATAGACGTAGTGATTGCGATAGAGATATTCGAGATATTGCGACGACACCCAGCCGCGATCGTCGGAGAAGCTGACGTCGCACCAGGCATTGCCGCGCAGGCAGCCATGGATGTTGACGCGGGCGCCTTCGGGGACGCGATCGACGATTGGAAAACCCGGACCCGGTCCGGCGCGCAGGCCGGTCGAGACGGTGACGATGCCCGGCGCGGCCAGCGCGGCCGTCGGGGCCAGCAATAAAGCTGCAACTAAAGCGGTTCTGAGCCTCATGGCGTAGTCCTCCTTTGAGAGGCGGAACGCGCCAACGGAGCGGGCGTTCCGTGCACGAGGGGCTCATCCGTCGAAAGATTGAAACGCGCGTTGCGCGCGGTTCAATATTCATCCGCTGTTCATCGGCGCGGCGTGCAAGCGACGCGGCTGCAGCGTCAGCCGACCGGCAACATGAACGCTTCGAAATACGCCGCAAGCCCGACGAAGTCATCCAGCGGCAGCACGTTCGCGACATACTGGTCAGGCCGCACCACGACCATGCAGCCGGCCGCCCGATTGATGCCGCGCATGGCGAAGACGTCGTAGCCGCTCTTGAGATCCGGGCAGAACATCTTCTCGTAATCGAGCAAACCATAGCGGCCCTTGCGCGGGAGTAGCAGTGGCGGCATCGCCGCGATGGCGAGCTCGCGATGGCCCTGCTGAAACACCGCGCGCAGGTCGATCACGCCGTCGGTATCGGAGCCGTCGGGCGTATATCGCCGGACCGGCGACTCCCGGGACTCCGCGAGAAAGTTGCAGAGTGCGCGAATGGCCGAGCCTTCGGCGGCAGGATCTTCAGCGGGCGAAAACGCGTAGATTCGGAAGCGACCGTCAGCCTGTGCGGCATGACCGAGATGCACCGGCTTCGCATCCGCAAGCCGGATCACAGGTGCCGAGTGGAAACGCTTGCCGATTGTGAAGCCCTTTGCGAGATGCTGATGCGAACCTACGCCGGTGAGGATCGACGGCGTGTAATGCGTGGCCGTGCCCGCAGTGTAGCGGCCGTGCCGGACGAAATAGTCCTGCGTCCTCGCGGCATCGGCGCCCCCGGCCTTGGCAGCGGAGGCGAGAATGCCCGCCCATTCGCGGTCGAAATCGATCAGCTCCTTGGCGACGGCCTGGCGCTCGGCCGAATAGGAATGCAACAGGCTTGGCGCACATTGCTGCCGCAGCACCGCGGCGAGCTTCCAGCCGAGATTGAAGGCGTCCTGCATCGAGACGTTCATGCCCTGGCCCGCCTTTGGGCTGTGGGTATGGCAGGCATCGCCGGCGATGAAGATGCGCGGCAAACGCGCTGCGATCTCCGCCTCCGGCACGTCGTCGAACTTGTCGGTCAGGCGCTGGCCGATCTCGTAGACCGACCACCAGGCAATCTCCTTCACCTCAAGCGTATGCGGCTTCAGGATCCGTTGCGCCTTCGCAATCACGTCACCGGCGGTGATGTTGCGGTTGGCGACGCGTTCGCCGACATCGAGCTTGGCGAGCTCGACATAGATGCGGACCATGTAGCCGCCCTCCCTGGGAATGATCAGCAGGCTGCCGTCCTTGGCCGACTGGATCAGGGACTTGAAGCGGATGTCCGGAAAATCGGTCACCGCCAGCACGTCCATCACGCCCCAGGCGTGATTGGCGGAGTCGCCGTGCAGCTCGCGGCCGATCGATTTGCGCACCGTGCTGCGCGCACCGTCGCAGCCGACCACGTAGCGCGCCTTGACCGTCTCAACCTTGCCTTCGTTCCCCGCATCGAGGCGTTCGAGGCGGACGGTCACGGCGCCGTCGGCAGGCCCCGCGGCGGGATCAACCTCGAGATCGAGCAGGCGGCGGCTGTAATGGGGTTCGAGCCTGGCCGGCGATTTGCGCATGATGTCGAGAAAGCCGTCATGGATTCGCGCCTGGTTGAGGATGACATGCGGGAATTCCGACAGCCCGTCCTCGACGTCCTGCACCCGGCCGCTGCGGATGATGGTCTCGGGCGAGCGCTCGTCCGGCTTCCAGAACGTCGTCTCGTTGACCCAATAGGCCTCCTTCAGCACGCGCTCGCTGAAGCCATAGGCGTGAAACATCTCCATGGTGCGGCAGGCGATGCCGTCGGCCTGCCCGACCAGCAAGCGGTCCGGCTTCTGCTCGACGATGCAGGTCTTGATGTCTCCGAATTGCGCGAGCTGGGCCGCGAGCGTGAGGCCCGCAGGGCCACAGCCGACGATGAGGACATCGACCTCGTCGGGCACGGCGCCCACTGCGCCGGAAGCCTGAACGCGCTCGGCGGGATCGGCAATCTCCGGATCGCCCGGCTGAAATCCATTCAAATGGAATTGCATGGAAGCTTCTCCCGTCAACGTTCTCTTTGAGATTGATCAGTATGCTGACTATCAGTATACTTGTCAACGATCGCGCATCCGGCCCTGTCTCCCTGCTCGAGGAGGAGAATTCGGTGAAAGACAACAACGACATGCCCGGGCATCTGGCGCGCCGCTTCCAGCAGATCGCAGTCGCGGTCTTCCTGGCCGAGGTCGAAGACGCCGGCTTCGACCTGACGCCGGTGCAATACGCCGCGCTCGCCACCATCAAGGCCAATCCGCGGCTCGACCAGGTGACGCTCGCAGGATTGATCGCCTTTGACCGCACCACCATCACCGGCGTGATCGACCGCCTGGTGCAGAAGGGGCTGGTCGAGCGCCGCGCCTCCAGCCGCGACCGCCGGGCCCGGGAGCTCGAGATCACCGACGAGGGCCGGCGCACGCTGCGCAAAGTCACGCCGGCCGTGGAATCGGCCCAGCGCATCATGCTGCGCGGCCTCAGCGCGAAAGAGGGCGAAGAGTTGATGCGGCTGCTGCGCAAGGCGATCGCCGCCGGCAACGATTTGAGCCGCGCGCCCCTGCGCGACATGCAGGCGTAGAGCCCTCTGCCTCCGTATTTCTATGGAGTGCTTTTCGCAACGCCGCGAAACCTGGAACTAACCTTCAGCTGCTACGGTCCGCAACATTCTGCGTTTAACGCGCGATTAACTTTACGGTTCGGGGGTTTTCCGATGTTCAGGTGTCTCATCGCGGCGGCAGCTATCGCGTTATCGAGCGCTCCAGCGCTCGCGAACGGCCATGGCGGCGGCGAACCGCCTCCGCCGAAGCCCGAGGCGACGACCGCGCCGGCGAAGGTGGTCATCACCAAGCAGGGTCCCAAGCTCGTCGATCTCAAGGGCATGACGCTCTATTATTACGAGCACGACACCACCGGGAAGACGTCGAACTGCAACGGCAAGTGCACCGAGAGCTGGGTGCCACTCGCCGCAACGGCCGACGCCAAGGCGATCGGTGACTTCACCGTGATCAGCCGCAACGACGGCAGCAAGATGTGGGCCTATCGTTATCGTCCGCTCTACACCTCGCCCGCCGACAAGGCGCCGGGCGACGCCAACGGCAATGCCACGACGCTACAGTGGCGGATCGCCCGGCCCGCCGACTAGGGCGAGATCACCTTTCCGTCCCCGCAGATCAGTTGCTGAGGATGACGCCGTGCTGGTGCCGCGACGGATGATCGGCATCGACCAGCGCGTTCGGATCGGTTGCGATCACCGCTTCCGGTAGCGGCATCGGCTCGAGGCCGGCGAAGCGGCGATAGATCGCGCCCATGACAGCCCCGCAGAATGCCGCCGGCATCACGAGAAAGGCAAGCAGCGGCACCGCAAACGCAAGCAACAGCGTACAGGCGAATGCCGCACCGCCGCCAATCGCCGCGTATTCCCAGGCGTTACCGCGGCTCATGGCTCGCGCGACGTGGTGAACACAGAGCATGAAGATGCTCGAAGGGATGACCGAGATCACCATCATGACCATGAAGGTCTGCGCCGGGATCACCGCCGCGAAGATATGCGCGGTGCTCTTGTCCGCAAAGCCGTTCATCAGCAGCGGCAGCAGCGTGTAGGGCAGCAGGGTTGCGAGCACCGTCGGGATCAGCGCGGCAATGACGATACCTGCGAACGACGTGCGGACGCGGACCGGCCCGTTGAACACCAGTTGTGGCGACACCGGCGCAACGGCCCCGGCAGCCGCCCCGGCTGCGCGCGCAACCGGGCTCAGCCCGGCGAACTGACCGTAGAGGAATCCGCCGATCATGCCCGCGATGGTCGGCAACAGGCCGATCGTCACCACCGTCCCGTCGCCGGGCGCTGCCAGCTGGATGTGATGACGGATCGCAATGCCGTAGCTCACCGCCGCCATGACGCCGCCCATCGAGCCATAGGCGAGCCGGCTCGAGATCGTCCACTGACGCAGCAGAAGATGTCCCGTGAACAGCAAGGCGGCGTTCATTGCCATGCGGCCGGCATAGAACACCAGCATCTGATCCGGCGCCGGCACACCGACCGGATCGGTCACCTGCCCGCCCGCGATCGCGAAGACCAGCAGCACGGCTTCGACGATGGCCAGCGGAATCAGCGCGGCGAACAGCGCGCGCGCCGAATTCTTCACGAGATACATGCGAGCAACCCCTTGCTCGCTGCACGCTAGACGCGAAGCGTTACGGCGCGCGCAACACAATGGATAAAATTGTCCACAGGCGCACGCCAGTAATGTCGCACCGTCTTCGCGTGCGAGCTTACCCGCGCCAGCGCGAGCCCGTCTCGGCCTGCGCGTTCTGTCCGGGCGGCAGCACCACGACCATCGAATTCAGCTTCACCCGGTCGTAGAGATCGATCACGTCCTCGTTGCGCATCCGGATGCAACCCGACGAGATCGCCTGCCCGATATATTCCGGCTGGTTGGTGCCGTGGATGCGATAGAGCGTGTCCTTGTTGCCGGCATAGAGATAGATGCCCCGCGCGCCCAACGGATTGGCGGGACCGCCGGGAACCCGCGCCGGATACGGGCCGAGTCGCGCCTGGATGTCCGCCGTCGGAACCCAGTCCGGCCATTCCGCCAAGCGGCCGACCCGCGCGACGCCGGAGAACGCCATGGCTTCCTCGCCGACCGCAACGCCGTAGCGGATCGCCTTGCCTTCCGGCAGCACATAATAGAGGTAGCGCGCGTCGGTATCGACCAGGATGGTGCCCGGCTGCTCCTTGCGCTGGTAGTCGACGATGTGGCGGAGATATTGCTCAGGCACGTTCGCCTGGGCGTAAGGCGTGTGCGCGAGCAACTGACGGTCGCGCGGCGTCATGCTCGCATCCGTCGATGGCGAGAGTGTCGTCTGCATACAGCCGCCGAGCGGCAGCAAGGCAAGGACGAATAAAGCGAATAAAGATCTTGGCACCGCCGGCCCCCCGATAGCGGAAGCAGCGCCCCCAGCTTCCCCAGATGCTGCCAAAATCGTGCTGAAAACAAGGCCGCGCGGAACACATGCGCGTGTTCGACAACGTGGGTTCCATCACCACAAACGGCGGAAGAGCGTCGCATCATCTCCATCCCCTCGCCTTGCTTTGGTCAAACCCGGCTGGACTCGTGCGTCATCGGCCGGGCTCATCAGGTTTAGGGCTCGCCTCATAGATCGGCTCGCGCCAATGCGGACGACCAGGAATTAACATCCGGGCTTCAGACGCCTGGGCTTCAGAGGAGCTGCGATGCTCGCGACGCTGAACCCTAAGCAAATCGTCGATGAGATCGTGAAGGACACGGTCAAGGACAACGATCCGCACGACGCGATTCAGATTGCGCCCGACATTGTGTTGGCCTCCCGCCCCGTCAGCATTGCGCCCGCGCTGGCGCCCGACGTGGCGCCGCGTCCAGAGCCGAAATTCGCGCCGGAGCCCAAAATCTCGCTGGACCGCAAAATCTCTCTGGAGCCCAAATTCAGTCCTGTCGCGGAGCCGTCGGCCGCAACCCCACCTTCCGTCGACACCGCCATACGCGTCGCCGCGAGCGACGGTCACGCCCCGCGGAAACGATCTGCCATTGGCAGATGGCTGCGCGGTGCGTCCGTCGCGTTCCTGTTTGCGGGAGCAAGCGTCGCGGCCACCATCGCCTGGGAGCAGCACGGCGACAAAGCCAGGCAGGTGCTTGCCGAATGGACCCCGGCCTTGGTGTCGCTGCTGCCGTCGACATCGCAGAGCGCGCCGGTCGCTGCTGCGCAGGCCGCTCCGCCCGCAGAGCAGGCTGCCCCGCTTGCGGCACAAGTGGCCGTCGACCAGACGGCCGCTCAACCGCCTGCGACCCAGGTTGCGGCCACCACGCCTGCGGCAACACCTTCCGATGCAGCTCAGTCGGTGCAATCGATGACGCGCGACCTCGCCGCGATGGCGCAGCAGATCGAGCAGCTCAAGGCCAACATCGCAGAGTTGAAGGCCGGACAGGAGCAGATGGCGCGCGAGATGGCGAAGCCGCCCGCGCCGAAGCCGACAGCCGAGGCCAGGCCCGTCGATCCGCGCGCGCGCGCCGCTGCGGTCGCGCCACGAGCTCCGTCACCGCCGCCGGCTCACAAACCGAAACCGGTGGTGTCGCGGACTTACATGCCGGCTTCTTCGCTGGCGCCGCCCGCGCCTCCGCCGCCGCCCACGCAAGCTGCAGCGATGCCGCCGCCACCGGCCGCACCGGTCGCCACCACTCAAGCTGTCGCTGACGACGACGGACCCGTCGTGCGTCCGCCGATGCCGTTGCGCTAGACGCGCGCAACAGTCCTGCGCGACGACGTCGCACACGCTGTCCGAGTCGATGTGAAGCGTTGAGTCCGGGCAACTACGGAAAGCGATATTTCGCTCAAGAGAAAAGGCCGTCGGGATCTATGCCGGCGGCCTTCTCTTGCAACTGCCGGTTCCCGGAGCCCGGTTCTGTTGCAATTCCATGCTTCATGTTCGCGCCACGTATTTAATAAACTCTTAATGGCCCCACATGCTGCACATCATTTCTGCGCCTTAAGCACAGAGATTGCGCGGCCTGTTCATCCGTTGGATATCGACTCAGTGGTAGCATCCGACATGTGTTGAGACTTCCACCGAAGCTCAGCTCCTCACATCGGGGAATTCGGATGCCTTACTACTCCTTCGATCTTGTGGTTGGTGAAGAGTTCAGGAACCAGGGCGGAATCATTCTCGAGGACATCGAGGTTGCCTCCGATCGCGCCGATCAACTGGCGACCGAGCTGTCGCAGGTGAAGCCGGAGCTGCAGCAGAAGGGTTGCGCGGTGCGCGTCACCGATCGCGACGACAACGAGCTCTATCGCACGCCGCTCGATCCGGTGCCGGCCTGGCGCCGCTGACTATTCGTCGAACGACGGCGCCTCGAACCAGTTCGTCAGCGCCAAGCCGCCATCGACGACGAAGGAAGCGCCGGTGACGTAACCGGAGAGCTTGTTCGACAGCACCGCGAGCGCCATCGGTGCGAGGTCGCCCGCCTCGCCGAGACGCCCGAGCGGAATGTGCCGCGCCAGCGCGGGATCCGCAACGAACCCGCCGGCCGCGATCGCACCTGGCACCAGCGCGTTGACGCGGATGCCATGGCGGCCGAACGTCTTGGCCAGCTCCTTCACCAGCATCGCCATCCCCGCCTTCGCCGTCGAATAATGCGGAAGGTTGCGCGGCGTGCCCGCATGCAGCGAGGTGAGAAACAGGAACGAGCCCGGCCGCTTCGCCGCGATCAGCCGCTTGGCGAGCTCGCGCGCCAGATGAAAGCCGGCATCGAGATTGACGGCGTGCATCTGCTGCCAGGTCCTGCGATCGACCGCGAGCGCATGATCGGCCTCCCGCCGCGGCGGCGATGCGGCGTGGACCAAATGCGTGATCTCGCCCAATGCTGCGTGCGCGGCGGCAAGCAGCGCGTCGCACGCATCCAGTTCGGCGAGATCGCCGACCCAGGGTAATGCCAGTTCAGGCTTCGCGCTGGCGCTGATCGCAGCTGTCACGCGCTCGGCGTTCACATCGGCGAACACGGTCCGGACGCCCTCGCCGACCAGGGCCTGCGCGATCGCGCGGCCGATGCCGTTGCCTGCGCCGGTGACGAGCGCCATGTCACGGGCAGGGTCGAACGGCGTGCTGAACAGGCTCATGTCGTTCTCCGGATCTCGGGTGACGATAGCGCATCGCAGTGGCAAGCGACAAATTCGCCTCCGGCACCATTGCGGAGCCGCCCGCCGGACGCTAGCCTCCCAAAAAACGGAGGAGATATCCAAGGATGCGCACCGGTTTTCTGATCGCTGGCCTGTTGCTGATCGCAGCCCCCGCCCAGGCCGAAGACCACCCGCGATCGACCTACGTGACGCTGGTCTTGCAGGCCTTCGCCGCCAAGGTCGAATGCCCGGGCACGGATGTGGTCTACCAGGACCTGGTCCAGAAGGCGGAGCAGATGCACCTGCCCGAAGGCACCACCGAGAAGGTGCGCAAGGCCATCGCCTGGATGCACACCGGCGGCAAGATGGGCGAGAAGCAGGATGACGATTTGATGGCTGAGGTTGCGGTGGCGACCCAGGCGACCGATCTCAACCAGCGCCGCCTTGGCATGCCCAACTGGTGCGAGGCCCAGAAGACTAACCTCGCCGGCCTGATCCGCGCCAAGGGCGGCTAGCGGACCGGCAGTCGCTCCGTTAAGCACGCCGCGGCGAAGTTTGTCGCCGGCAAAAAATTGTCACAATTCTGGAAAGCATGCGGGGCCTCTTCGAATTCGAACAGGAACCTCTCATGCGGATGATCCATGTCGTTTTCGCCGGCACGCTCGCGGCCGCCACGGTGCTGACCGGCCCTGTGCTGGCGAAGAATACAGACAGCCAAAAAGCCGAGGGCAATTCGCCCTCCTCGGCCTGCAGCGCATATCAGCAAGCGCCTGATGGGACTTGGGAGCCGCTTCCATGCAAGGAGGCAGGCGACCGCAACCAATCGCAAACCCGCAGATCCCCATCGCAGGGAACCGAGCGCGACGGTCGTTGAGGCCGCTGTAGTTACGGCGATCAGCTGTGATGAGGCCCGCGCATGATCTTCATGGCGTCGGCGATGTGACGCCATTCCCTGGCCTCGTCGGCCTCGCCGCGGCCCTCGCAAGCCTGGGCCTGCTCGGCGGCCTTCGCGATCGCAGCAAAACCGTGCTGCTCGAGCATCTGCCGCGCGACGGTGTGGACCTGGACCTCGGACATCATGGGCGCTCTCCGTCTGATGAGGCCGCGGGGTCTGGCTCGACTCTCCCGCGGTCTTCAACAACGAATTCCCCTCCGATGGCGTTCCGCTTGCCGTCGATCACATCGGCGGACCCGAGAATGTGAGTGACCCAAACGACAAAGGCGGCCCGCCATGCCCGGCGGACCGCCTTCACCCACCCCAAAAGCTGGGAGTCGTCGGCCGCGTTGCCCCTACGCGACCGCCGCTTTCTTGCGCTCGAAATCGTTGGGCACCTCGATATCGACCTCGAGGGTCGAGACCTCGTCGCCGCGCTCGAGCCGCACGATGACCTTGGTCGGATCCAGCGTCACATGCTTGGAGACGACAGCGAGAATTTCCTCACGCAGCACACCGAGCAGATCGGGCTGGCCGCGCATTCCGCGCTCATGGGCCAACAGGATCTGCAGCCGTTCGCGAGCGACGGGTGCAGAGGCCTTGTTGCCGCGGAGAAGCCGAAGCAGACCCATGCTCATGCAGCCCTCCGACGCAGCAGGCGATCCATGAAACCCTTGCGCTCGGTCGGCACCTGCATCGGCACCGTGTCGCCGCACAGGCGGCGGGCCGCGTCGATATAGGCCCGCGCCGGTGCGCCGTCCGCGTTCGACAGCGTCACGGGCGTGCCGACGTTAGAGGCGCGCAGCACGTCCTGGCTCTCGGGAATGATGCCGAGCAAGGGGGTTGCGAGGATCTCGAGGATGTCCTCGATGGTCAGCATCTCGCCGCGCGCGGCGCGCGAGGGATCGTAGCGGGTGATGAGAATGTGCTTCTCGACCCGCTCGCCCTTTTCGGCCCGCACGGTCTTGGAATCGAGCATGCCGATGATGCGGTCGGAATCGCGCACGGATGACACTTCTGGATTGGTGACGACGACGGCTTCGTCGGCAAAGCGCATCGCCATGGAGGCGCCGCGCTCGATGCCGGCCGGGCTGTCGCAGATCACCCAGTCGAAGCGGGCGCGCAGCTCGTCGATGACCTTGCCGACGCCCTCTTCCGTCAGCGCGTCCTTGTCGCGGGTTTGCGAGGCCGGCAGCAGCCACAAATTCTCCAGCCGCTTGTCCTTGATCAGCGCTTGCGGGAGCTTTGCAACGCCCTGCACCACGTTGATGAGGTCGAACACGACGCGGCGCTCGGCCCCCATCACCAGGTCGAGGTTGCGCAGGCCGACGTCGAAATCGACGACGACGACCTTGTCGCCGCGTTGCGCCAGCGCCGCTCCCAAGGCGGCAGTCGTCGTGGTCTTGCCGACGCCTCCCTTGCCCGATGTCACGACCAGTACCTTGGCCATCTCTAAAATCTCCTTCTGGTCAGTTCAGCGCGGTAATTCGCATGGTGTTGCCCTGCAGGAACGCCTGGGCCGGCTTGCCGCGCAAAGCGGCGTCGATATCGTCGGCGGTCTGATAAAACCCATCGATCGCAAGCAGTTCGGCCTCGATCTTCTGGCAATAGATGCGCGCGCTGGTGTGACCGTTCACGCCCGCCATGGCGCGGCCGCGCAGCGCGCCATAGACGTGAATCGAGCCACCGGCGACGACTTCCGCGCCGGAGCCGACCGAACCGAGGATGGTGACGTCGCCTTCCGGGAAGATCACGGTCTGACCGGAACGCACGGGGTTTTCCAGCAACAGCGAGGTCGGCTTGGCCTTCGCTTCGGCCTTCTTCGGCGCGCTCGGCTCGACCACGCAGCTGCGGCCGCCCGAGAGCAGCGGCGGCATCATCGCCGTCAGCCTTGCCTCCTCCACGCCCTCGATGCCGAGCACGCGGATGTTGCGGTCCTGCAGGCTGGTGAGCAGATGGCCGATGCCGGACTGGCTGAGGTCGACCGAGGACAGGTCGATCACCACGGGCCGGCCGGCAAAGAAGCCCGGCGAGCGGGCGATGGTGGCGTCGATCTCGTGCAGCCAGTCCTGGACCGGAACCGTCGGCGTAAACACGAAGGCCACATAGGAGCGCCCGCGCAGGCGCACCATTTGGCGTTGAGGTTTGACTGCAGCCTCCATAGCGGCCGACTCGTTCCCTGTTATTGAATGGTTAACGATGCGGCGGATATGGTTAACGGCCGGTTAATTCTCCGTGGGATTACGTGGGGGAATGGGCGGTTGGCTGCCGCTCTCGTGTCCCGGACGCGCTGCAGCGTGCAGCGCTGCTGCGCAGAGCCGGGACCCAGGCCGCCCGGATCATGCTCTCGGCACAATGGGCCCCGGCTCTGCAGCGCACCGTCAAAGGACGCTGCGCTGCGTCCGGGGCACCAGAGGAGCGCGCGGCGCCCCTCTATTTCTTCACCTTGCTCGCATCCATCTTGATTGAAGGATCCAGCATCTTGGTCGTGAACGCTGTCGTCACGTCGAACGGCTTCTCCATGCCGAGATAGCTCTGGACCAGTTCGTAGTCCTTCTTCATCCGCTCGCCGTCGATCCAGCCGAGCCCCTTGGTGGTGGTGAACTCGTCCGTCATTAGGAACTTGATGCGCTCCCACTGGCGCTCCTGGTTCTCCTTGTCGAGACCGGAGACCTGGTCGAGCAGCGCCTTCAGGCACGGCGTGGCGTCGGCAACGCAGGCGGCAAAGGCTTTCTGCGTGACGCGCACAAAGTCTTCGACGACCTTCGGATTCTTCTGCAAATACGCGCCGTTGACGATCAGCGAATTGCCGTACGGGTTGAGCCCGATGTCCTTCCAGTTGACGTAGCCGAGGTCGGGCCCGAACTCGATCACCTTGAGATCATGCTCGTTGTAGAAGTCGCTGATGATGTCGACGGTGTGGCTCTTCAGCGCCGCGATCTTCGCGGTCGGTCCGACATTGACGAAACCGACGGAGTCCGGCGCAAGGCCCGCGGCCTTGGCGAAGGCCGGCCACATCACGCGCGAGGCATCGCCGGGCGGATTGCCGATCTTGTGGCCGGCAAAGTCCTTCACCCCGTTCACGCCGTAGCTCTTCAGCCAGTAGAAGGTCTGCCCGGTATTGGCGTAGACGCTCATCACGGCCACCGTGTCGGCGCCCTTGCTCTTGGCCACCAGCATGGTGGCGAGATCGGCGACGCCGAACGGCGAGCCGCCGGAGCCGACCTTGGCGGCGGAGACGCCTGAGCCCTTGCCGGTCTCGATCGTGAGGTCGATGCCCGCTTTCTCGTACCAGCCCTGCGCCTTGGCATAATAATACGGCGAGTGATCGGCCGTCGGCGTCCAGTTCAGGATCAGGTTCACCGCCTCGCCCGCGCTCGCCGGCACCGCCGGCAAACCGAGTGCCAAAGCCACAACAGCCGCCTGCAAACGCTTCATCGCATCTCTCCTCATGCCAAGCGACCCGGCTTGTCGCTCTCCCCTTGTGAGGCTACCAATGCAACAAGCCCGCCCTCAACTTGTCAACTGTTTGGTTGGAAATGCCCGCAAAACGATCTGGCGACACCGTGCCGCAGCGCCGCGACCCCGTCGCCACCCGCAAGAAGCTGCTCACCGCGGCGCGCCTGGAATTCGCCCGGCACGGCTTCGCCGGCGCCCGCGTCGACGAGATCGCCGAGCGCGCCGGCGTCAACAAGCAGCTCGTCTACCACTATTTCGGCGACAAGGACGCGCTCTACCTCGCCGTGCTCGAATGGGTCTATGAAGACATCCGCGAGCAGGAGCGCAAGCTCAATCTCGAGGGCCTGCCGCCGGAGAAGGCGATCCGCAAGCTGATCGAGGCCTCGTTCGACCATCTGGCCGCAAACCCTGATTTCATCGTGCTTTTGAACGACGAGAACCGCGGCGGCGCCCGCCATGTCCGCGGCTCGACCCGGCTGGAGGCGATGCATTCCCCGCTGGTCAAGAGCGTCTCCCACATCCTCAACGAGGGCGTGCGCGCGGGTGTGTTCCGCAAGGGGATCGACCCGGTCCAGCTCTACATCTCCATTGCCGGGCTCAGCTATTTCTTCTTCTCCAACACCCCGACGCTGTCGGCGATCTTCGGCAAGGACCTGTCGAGCCGTACCCAGCGCCGCGCCCGCCGCCGGCACGTCGCCGACCTGGTGCTGCAGTCGCTCCGCCCCTAATCAACCAACTGGTTGAAACTTTGTCCAAGGGCGGTTAGGCTTGCAACTGCTTGGGCTGAAAATTTGCGGCATCGTCGCCGCGGCAACAGGGAGCAACCGGTGGCAGGAGACGGCGCACGCACGGCACGCAGCTTTGCGGTCATCCTGATCGTGCACCTCGCCGTGCTTGTGCTCTGGCAGGTCGCGGTCGACGCCTTCCACGTCCCGAAATTCATCCTGCCCTCACCGCTGGCCACCGTGCAGACGCTGGGAACCGCGAACTACGCCTGGAGCAGCAACACGCTGGTGACGGCAGTCGAGATCCTCGGCGGCTTCGCGCTCGGCGCCTTCGTCGGCGTCGCCCTTGCCGTGATCTTCAGCTGGGCGCCGCTGCTGAGCCTCATGCTGCTGCCGCTGTTCGTGACGCTGAACATGATCCCGAAGGTCGCGCTCGGCCCCCTCTTCATCGTCTGGTTCTCCTACGGCATCGTGCCGAACATCCTGATCGCCTTCAGCATCTGCTTCTTCCCGATCCTGCTCACCACCGCGCGGGGCTTGCGTGAGGTCGAGCCTGATCTGCTCGATCTCGTCAAATCGCTGCGCGGCTCGCGCTGGACGCTGTTCCGCAAGATCCAGCTGCCGGGATCGCTGCCTTACATCTTCTCCGGCATGAAGGTCGGCGCCATCCTGGCCGTCGCCGGCGCCATCGTCGGCGAGTTCATCGCCTCCGAGCGCGGGCTCGGCTACCTCATGATCCAGGTGCAGTCCTCGCTCGACACGCCCGCGATGGTGATGGCGGTCGTGCTGCTGACACTGCTCGGGGTCGCGCTCTACGGCCTGGTCCTCGTCCTCGAACGCATGTTCGTGGTCGGCGATGCCAGGCAGTCTTAGCTTAAGGAACGATCCATGCTGCTCACCCGCGAGACCCTGCCGAAGACCATTCCCGATATCGCGGCGCTCGACGATCTGCTGTGCCGGCCGACGCAAGCGCTGATCGACGACCTCGCCAAGGTCGAGGGCGACATCATGATCCTCGGCGTCGGCGGCAAGATGGGGCCTACGCTGGCGGGCCTTGCCAAGGCCGCAGTGCCCGATCGCCGCGTCATCGGCGTCGCCCGCTTCAGCGAAGCAGGCGTGAAGGACTGGCTGCACACGCGCGGCGTCGAAACCATCAATTGCGATCTGATGGACGAAAAGGCGATCCAGTCGCTACCGAAAGCGCCCAACATCGTCTTCATGGCCGGCCGCAAGTTCGGCGCCGAGGGCGATCTGTCGCTGACCTGGGCGATGAACGCGCACGTGCCCGCCCTGGTCGCACAGGCCTTCCCGTCCTCGCGCATCGTGGCGTTCTCGACCGGCTGCGTCTATCCGTTCGTGCCCGTCGACGGCAAAGGCTCGGCCGAGGACATGGCGCCGAACCCGCCCGGCGAATACGCGCAATCCTGCGTCGGTCGCGAGCGCATGTTCGAATATTTCTCGCACAAATTCGCAACGCCCGGGCGCCTGTTCCGCCTCAATTACGCGATCGACATGCGCTACGGCGTGCTGCACGACATCGCGACGAAGGTGCTCACGGGTTCGCCGATCGACGTCAGCCTCGGCCACGTCAACTTCATCTGGCAGGGCGATGCCTCCGCGCAGGCGCTGCGCTGCCTTGCCCACTGCACCACACCGACCTCGCCGATCAATGTCAGCGGCCACGAGATCCTGGCGGTGCGCGATCTCGCGCAGAAATTCGGCGCCAGGTTCGGCCGCGCACCGGTGCTGACGGGCAAGGAGGAGCCGACCGCATGGCTGACCGACACCTCCAAGGCGGTCGCGCTGTTCGGCCTTCCCGTCGTCGACACCGAGCAGTTGATCGCCTGGACCGCGGACTGGGTCTCGCGCGCCATGCCGAGCCTCGGCAAGCCCACCAAATACGAGGTGCGCGATGGCCGTTACTGACGCCCCGCCCCTCCTCAAGCTCGGCATCGAGGACGCGATCGCCGGGCTGGCGCTCTCGACGGAAGCGCACTGGAACCAGACCGAGGACGACTGGCGCATCTTCCTGCGCGACGGAATCGTCTTCGGCATTCGCGACGGCATGCGGCTGGTCGCCACGGCGGCCCTGCTGCCTTATTCCGGCAACAACGCCTGGATCAGCATGGTGCTGGTCTCAGCGACGCATCGCCGCCGCGGCTACGCCACCCGTCTCGTCGATGCCTGCCTGGAGACGGCGCGTCGGAACGGCCTGACCAGCTGGCTCGACGCTACGCCTGACGGCGCGGCCGTCTACGGGCCGTTGGGGTTCACGCCGACGCTGCAATTGCGTCGCTTGAAGCTGGCGAGGCCTGCGGGCCCCGCCGCGCCGCCATCGTCATCCGCGACGCTCGATGCGCTTCGCGCACGAGATCAGCGGGCCACCGGTTTCGATCGGACCGCCCTCCTCGAAGCCTTCGCCCAACGTCCCGGCTCGCGCATCGTCGCCGAAAATGGCGCCATCGCACTGGTGCGCGACGGCCGCACCGCCCGCCATGTCGGCCCGTTGTTGGCCGACGACGCCGCGGCAGCGCTGGGCTTGGTCGACGCGATCGTGCGCTCCGAGACCAGCCCGCTGCTGCTCGACGCCATCGCCTCGCAGGGAGCATTCCTGGACGGACTGACCGCCTCCGGCTGGACCATCGAGCGGCCGTTCCAGCGCATGCGCTTCGGCCCCGCCACCGTCACGGGTGAAGACATGCCATTCGCCGTCGCCGGCCCCGAATTCGGATAGGACATCATGCATCACAGCCAGATCAACCGCGACGTCCGCCAGCTGATTGCCGACGGCACCGTGCTGCCGGCCCATCCCCTCGCGCTCACCGCCGAGCGCCAGCTCGACAAGACGCATCAGCGCGCGTTGACGCGCTATTACATCGACGCGGGCTCAGGCGGCCTTGCGGTCGGCGTGCACACCACGCAATTCGCGATCCGCGATGTCGGCCTCTACCGGCCCGTGCTCGAGCTTGCCGCCGAGACCGCGGCCAACTGGACCAAGCGTCCGCTGGCGATGGTCGCGGGGCTTGCAGGTCCGACCGCGCAGGCGGTCACCGAAGCCCGCACCGCCCGTGACATCGGCTATCACGCCGGCCTTCTCAGCCTTGCCGCGATGAAGAGCGCCTCCGAGGACGAAATCATCGCGCATTGCACGGCGGTCGCCGCGGAAATCCCGCTGGTCGGCTTCTACCTGCAGCCCGCCGTCGGCGGCGTCATCCTGTCGAGCCGGTTCTGGCAGCGCTTTGCGTCGATCGACAATGTCATCGCGATCAAGATTGCGCCGTTCAACCGCTATCGGACCCTCGATGTGCTGCGCGGCGTCGCGGCCGCCGGCGCGCTCGACCGCGTCGCGCTCTACACTGGCAATGACGATCACATCCTGCTCGACCTGGTGCTGCCGTTCGACCTGCGCGACAAGGGCGTCACCACGCGCACCTATTTCAAGGGCGGCCTGCTCGGCCATTGGTCGGTGTGGACCGCGAGCGCCATCAAGCAGTTCGAGCGTTGCAAGGCGGCGCGGCACAAGGACAGCGTCCCGGCCGACCTGCTCGCCCTCGATGCCCGCGTCACCGATTGCAACAGCGCCTTCTTCGACGTCGCCAACAATTTTCACGGCTGCATCGCCGGCTGCCACGAAATCCTGCGCCGCCAGGGCCTGATGCAGGGCCTGTGGTGCCTCGATCCGAACGAAGGCCTCAGTCCCGGCCAAAAGGAGGAGATCGATCGCGTCACGCGCGAGCACGCCGACCTCAGCGACGATACTTTTGTCGCCGCGAACCTGGACAAATGGCTGGCATGAGTCCACCCCCCTTCATCAGCCTGCAGGGCGTCCGCAAGGTTTATCGCAGCGGCGGCGCCGAATTCCTGGCGGTGTCCGACGTCACCATGGACGTGCAGGAAGGTGAGCTGGTCTCGCTGGTCGGGCCGTCCGGCTGCGGCAAGACCACGGTGATGAAGATCCTGGCCGGCCTGCACGGTGCCGATGGCGGCAGCGTGAAGATCGGCAATGCCGACAGCCCGTTCGATCCGACCCGCGACATCGGCATGGTTTTCCAGCAGGCCCTGCTGCTGAAATGGCGCACCATTCTCGACAACGTGCTGCTGCCGGCCGAGATCGTCGGCTTGCCGATGAAGGCCGCGCGCGAACGGGCGCGCGACCTGCTCAACCTCGTCGGGCTCGCCGGCTATGAGCAGAAATATCCGCGGGAGCTCTCCGGCGGCATGCAGCAGCGCACCGCGATCGCGCGCGCCTTCATCCACGATCCCAAGCTGATCCTGATGGACGAGCCGTTCGGCGCGCTGGATGCGCTGACGCGCGAGCAGATGAACCTGGAGATGCTGCGTATCTGGCGCGAGAGCGGCAAGACCATCATCTTCGTCACGCATTCGATCCAGGAAGCGGTGTTCCTGTCGTCGCATTGCGCCGTGCTGACCGCGGGCCCGGCGAAGATGGCCGATTATTTCCCGATCGACCTGCCCTTCCCGCGCGACCTTCCGCTGAAGACCACGGATGCCTTCGGCGCGTATGCACGGCGGATCTATGCAAAGCTTGGGCTGGGCGCGGCGCAATAGGGTCACGCCGTACCGACGCAATCAGTCTCGTAGCCCGGATGGAGCGAAGCGTAATCCGGGACGGTGCCGTTGGACGTGCGGGATTCCGGATTGCGCTACGCTCCATCCGGGCTACGGAGCTGGGCGCGGCGTCAACACCGCGCCCTCTTCTTCCGATCAGGTCTTGTTGCGCATCTTGCTGAGCAAATAGTTGTCGTAGAAGTTTTCCGCGATCTGCGTATAGAACAGCAGCTCCTTCATATACGCGTCGTGGCTCTCCTTGGTCCGCTTGAACAGATCGCTCTTGGCGGCGAGCTCGTTCAGATGGTCCTGGGTCGCGTTGTAGCAGGCCTCCAGCACCGGCTGCGGGAACGCTTTCAGCTCCGCGCCATTGGCGATCAGACGCTTCAGCGCCGCCGGATTCACGCTGTCGTATTTCTCGAGCATCCAGGCGCCGGCGGCCGCACCCGCCTGATTGACGATCGCCTGGTACTGCTTGGGCAGCGAGGCCCATTTCTCGTCATTGACGATCATGTGCAGCATCGCGCCGCCTTCCCACCAGCCGGGGAAGTAATAGTATTTGGCGACCTTCTGGAAGCCGAGCTTCTCGTCGTCATAGGGACCGACGAACTCGACCGCGTCGATCGTGCCCTTCTCCAGCGCCGGATAGATGTCGCCGCCCGCGATCTGCTGCGGCACGACGCCGAGCTTGGCCAGCACGTGGCCGCCCATGCCGGCGATGCGGAATTTGAGGCCTTTGAGATCGTCGACGGTCTTGATCTCCTTGCGGAACCAGCCGCCCATCTGGGTGCCGGAATTGCCGCAGAGGATGGCGTGCGCCTTGAACGGTTTCAGCGCCTCATTGGTGAGATCGGCGCCGCCGCCGAAGTGCCACCAGGATTCCTGATGGCGATGGTTCATGCCGAACGGCGCGCCGGTGGCATAGGCCAGCGCGGGCTCCTTGCCGATGTAGAAATAGAGCGGGGTCTGCGCCATCTCCACCGAACCGGTGCTGACGGCGTCGAGCGCCTGCAAGCCCGGAACGATCTCGCCGGCGCCAAAGGTCTGGATCTGGAATTTGTTGTCGGTGGCCTCGGCAACATATTTCGCGAAGGTCTGCGCCGTGCCGTAGATGGTATCGAGCGACTTCGGGAAGCTCGAGGTCAAACGCCATTTGATCTCGGGCGCGCTCTGCGCGATCGCAGGTGCAGCAACCAGCGTCGTCGCGCCGGCGACAGCACCACCCTTGAGGAATGTACGGCGTTTCATGATGGGCTCTCCCCTGAATCCAATTTTCAAACGTATGGGTTTTTCGGCGACGGTCTTGGCGGACCGTTTGCCTGTTCCGAGAGCAGAGTTCAAGATGCGTGAAGGCTTGTAGCCCGGATGGAGCGCAGCGCAATCCGGGACAGTGCCGCCGACGCACGCAATCCCGGATTACGCTTCCGCTCCATCCGGACTACGAGCGGTCCTCAGAGCAGCTTCGCGCTGACGAACAGCGCGCGCACGGCATTGGTCGCCTGCACCGCCAGCATCGCGTTACCGGCCGCGCCTTCCAGTGCGGCGACGGCGTCCTCATGCAGGGAACGGAATTCCATCCATTCGACCGACTTGAAGTTGGTCAGAAATTGATAGGCCTGGCCGACAGTCGCGATCGCCAGCGTGTCACCGTTCAACTTGATCTTGAACGTCGTACGCAGCGGGGTCTCGGAACTTGATGGATCACTACTCATGGGCTGCTTCTGGACGATGACGGCTTAACGAAGGGGAAACGGCAGCCCCACAGCAAGCAGGCAAATATCAGGAGTCGGTGCTCGCGCGCTGCGAGGCGGTCGCCGATCCGCTCAGGCTCGGCACCACGACGAGACGGTTGAACTCGCCGTTGTCCCAAGCCTTGAGGAAACGATCATAGTCCTTGATCGAGACGCAGCCGTTGGAATCACCACGCGGGCCCAGCATGTAGCTGTGGGTCAAAAGGCCGACGCGGCCGAGCGCGCTGGTGCCCTCGGTCGGCGTCAGGCGCAGCGCCCGAATGCCGTGGAACAGCTTTTCGCGCGGCTTCAGGTCGTAGATCGCGGGCGGGGTCGCACCGACCATGCGCTGATCGACATGATCGGGGTCGTCCATCAGCGCGCCCATGCCCGAATGGGCTTCCAGCGCGACGCCGCTCGGCAGGTACAGCGCCTTGGCCTTGATGTCATAGACCGCCGTCCGCGAATCGTAGCCGAGCGCGGCGAGATCCGGCGCCCTGCCGAGCAGGCCGTCGCCGGGCGTCAGCGACGCCAGCCTGATCTTGTCGGTGAATTTTTCGAAGAAGTTGCGGTTGTCGACCCTGGGGTTGGTCTCGGCATAGGCCTGGCTGGACGCGATCTGGGCGGAGAAGTCCGCCTGCGCCGGGCGCGAGCGCGGCATGGGAACGGCGTCGGCGCGCTGCGTGGCGGGCCTGGTCTCGTCGACCGTCTGCCGGTCGTCTTCGGTCAAGGTCGAGCGCCACTCGTCGCCCTGGAGCTTCTGGGCCAGCATCGCCTTGGCGTCGCGCAGCTTGAGTTGGACCGCGTTCAACGCGGAACGCTCCATCGTTCGCAGGCCAAGCTCCCGGGCAGACGGATTGCCGGACGCCGAAGCAAAGCGGTCCTCGAAAGACGGGCCATTGCCCGGCGGCAGTGCGGCAGTGACCAGCGAACTGGAATCGCCGATATCGGCAACCCAGGCCGCAGCCCCCAGTGCCAGCGCGACGGCGGCCAAAGACAGCAATATCGTCTCCGCTCGCCCGATACGGCGGCGCGACAACAGCCTCTCGGCGCTTGCGCGGTCGGAAACCATCAGATCCCCAAATCGACCCCCGGGGGGACCCACCCCCACCCAGAGACTCTATACCAGCTACCACATTGGGAGCCAAAAGTTAGGCATAATCGCGGCCGGCAAGGGCCCGACCAGGCATCCTAAGGTATCAAATGACCGATCCGTTCGATCTCCAGCGCTTTGTCCGGGCCCAGGACCCGGTCTATCGCGACGTTCAGGCGGAGCTGACCCGGGGGCGGAAACAGAGCCACTGGATGTGGTTTGTCTTCCCGCAAATCGCAGGTCTCGGCTTCAGCGTCATGTCGCAGCGCTACGCCATCGGCTCCCGCGCGGAGGCCCGGGCCTATCTCGCCCACCCGGTGCTCGGGGCGCGCCTGGTCGAATGCACCGGGCTCGTCCTCGCCGTCGAGGGCCGGAGCATCAACGCGATCCTCGGCGCGCCGGATGATGCCAAATTCCACTCGTCGATGACGCTGTTCGGCGCGGTGTCCGATCAGCCCATTTTCGGTGACGCACTCGCCCGGTATTTCGCAGGCGAACGCGACAGCGCCACGCTGGAGATCCTGTCGAAATTGGATCGGCAAGTTTAGCGCGTCTGATCAACGCCCCTGGAAGACTGCGGCACGACGCTCGATGAAGGATTGAATGCCTTCCTTCGCATCCGCGCTGCCGAGCACGCGGGCGCGAATTTCCGGGATGTAGGCGATCGCCGCCGCCTCGCCGCCTTCGACATATTTCGCCGCCGCTTCCTTGGTGACCTGGACGCCGAGCGGCGCATTGCCCGCGATGATCGCAGCGAGCGTCATCGCACGCTCGACCTGCTCGCCTGCCGGCACGACCTCCTGGACGAGGCCGATCGCATGGGCGCGCGCGGCCGAAAACTCGTCGCACAGGAGCAGATGGTACATCGCATCGCCCCAGCCCGCGCGCGAAAGGTAGCGGAAATGCGCGCCGCCAAGCGGCGCGATGCCGCGCTTGGATTCCATCTGGCAGAAGCGCGCGTCCGCAGCGGCCACCACGATGTCGCCGGCGAGCATCAGCTCGATGCCGATCGTGAACACGATGCCTTGCACGGCGGTCACGATCGGCTTGCGACAGCGCTTGGCAAGGCCGAACGGATCGACATTGCCTTCCCTGATGTTGCGCTTCTCCGCGGTCGGCCCGAAGAATTTCGGCATGTCGAGACCCGCGGTGAAATCCCTGCCCTCGGCGCAGATCACGCCGACGCGATAGGCCTCATTGTCGTGCAGCTCGGTCAGCGCATCGGACAATTGCTCCATCATCGCCGGCGTGAACGCGTTCTTCTTCGCGGCGTTGTCGATGATGATCTTGAGAACGTGGCCGTGCACTTCGGTCCGAATGTGTCCTTCGCTCATGCGCCTTCTCCATGATCGTGATGATGGTCAAAGGGTGCCCTTCCCGAAACTATGACATACGTCATATCTCAGCCTCGCTTGATTATGTCAATCGTCATAGTCTAGATAGCGGATGCCAATTACGGACCCCCGATGACCACCACACGCGACAAGATGATCGCCGGCGCCGCCGATTTGATGAGCCGACGCGGCGTCAATGCCACCAGCATGCGCGACGTCGTTCGACACACGGCGACCCCGCGCGGCTCGATTGGTCACCACTTTCCGGACGGCAAGCGGCAGTTGATCGCCGAAGCCGTGATCTTCGCGGGCACCCAGGTGTCCACTCCCCTGGAGAAGGCCATGCGCGACCGCGGTGTGATCGACGGCTTGCGGGCCTTTGTGGCTTCCTGGCGCCGCCGGCTGGAGGCAACCGGCTTCGAGGCCGGATGCCCGGTGCTCGCCGTCGCCGTCGACCGCTATGTCGGCGAGGTCTCCGACAAGGACGATGACGCCGCGCAGCAGCAACTGCTCGACCTCGCCGATGGCGTGTTCGCAGAGTGGCGGCAGATCATGCACGCAGCCTTGCTGCGTGAAGGGCTGGCCGCGGAACGCGCGGAGCGACTTGCAACGCTCGTCGTGGCTTCGATCGAAGGCACGGTTGCGATGTGCCGTGCCAGCCGCCGCGCGGACGCGCTCGATCAGGTCCAGGAAGAGCTGGAGATCGTGCTGACCGCCGCCCTCACCCGAGTCACCAGATAGATTTGGATACGCAACGATGGATTTGTCCCGATCAGGCGCGTCTCGGCGCCGACCTGCCGCCGCGCGCAGGACCTTATACGGTGGAGATGCCGCTGGCCTGGCTTGCCAATGAGCTGTCGCGGACCGGCATCGGCCTCAAGGCCGGCCAGACCATCAGCACGGGCACGCTGACCGGCATGCTGCGACCGAAGGCTGGCGAAACCTACCTTGCCGATTTTGGTCCGCTGGGATCGGTCAGCGCGACCTATAGCTGAGGCGGCTTCGTCGACCCGGAGCGTAAACCCGGGATTAACACGGGCAAACTATCGTCCGGGCAAAATAATTCTCCGTTATTTGCCGGACAGATCATGAAAATCGGTACGCTCCTGACCACCGCCATCGTCTCGCTCTCGACCGTGGGCGGCGGCCTCGCCGTCTACGTCGCCGTCACCAAGTACCAGACGATGGAGCGGATCACCGAAGCGGAAGGCCGGCTTTCGATCGCCCGCGCCGTCAGCGACATCCCGCGCTACCTCAATCCCGAGCGCGGCTTTTCCACCAACATCCTCTACGGGCCGGCGGCGGTGGACCCGGCGCTCCTGACCGAGCAGGACAAGCTGCGCAAGCAGACCGACGGCGCGCGCGACAAGATGAACGCGCTGCGCAAGGAGCTGCCCGGCTCTTTCGACGACGGCAACACCATCGGTGGCAATATCGACGGCATCAATTCGAAATTCACCGCACTCCGCGCGGCCATCGACAAGGCGCTCACCGGACCTGCGGAGGCGCGCAAGGACGCAGCCAAGAAGATCGTCGCCGACAACGCCGTGCTCAACGCCAGCGTGACCGCGCTGCTCAACGAGCAGGTCCGCCGCATGGCGATCCTGAACGGCGACGCCTACCGGCAGGCAAGCTACGCCAACACGGCCATGACGCTGCGCGACGTCGGCGGTTTCAACTCCAGCCTGCACAAGAACCTCGTCGGCGGCAAGAAGCCGGCGACCGACACCGAGAAGGCCGACATCGGTCGCTCCCAGGGCCGCAACGACCAGCTCGTGATGGCGCTGCTGGAACTGCGCGGCAATCCGGCTACTCCGGCGAACGTCGCCGCGGCCCTGGAGAAGTTCAATTCGATCTATGTCGAGGAGTTCGGCCGCGAGCTCAAGCTGGTCAAGGACGGTGCCATCAGCGGCAAGTACGAACACGACATGGAGACCTATTACGCCGCCACCCAGCGCGGCCTCAGCACCATCATCGAGGTCCGCGACGCCTTCTACGACAACGCCGAGCAGATCCTCGCCGGCGCCTCCTCTGCCGCGCGCACCAGCTTCATCATCGCGCTTGCCGGCCTTGCCGCCGTGTTGATCGCGAGCGCCGGTCTCATCGTGATGGTTCGCCGCCGCGTCTGCGCACCGATCGTCCACCTGACGAGCCGGATGTCGCGGCTCGCCGAGGGCGAGGTTGCGGACAGCATCCCCGGCGCCGAGCGCTCCGACGAGATCGGGGCGATGGCTGCGGCCGTTCAGGTCTTCAAGGACAACATGATCCGGGCCGACCGGCTGGCGGCCGAGAAGCAGGCCGAAAACGACGGCAAGATGCGCCGCGCCCAGGCGCTCGACGAGCTCACCCGCGCGTTCGAGGCCAAGGTCACCGAGCTCGTCGGCGGCCTTTCGCGGGCGTCCTCGACCATGGAAACCACCGCGCAGTCGATGACCTCGACGGCGGCCCAGACCAACAGCCAGGCCGCGGTGGTCGCGGCTGCCTCCGAGCAGACCTCGACCAATGTGCAAACCGTCGCCAGCGCCACCGAGGAGCTGACCTCCTCGATCTCCGAGATCGGCCGTCAGGTCGCGCAGAGCACCGAGATCGCGGCCCGCGCCGTCGACAACGCCCGCCGCACCGGCGACACCGCGCGCATGCTCGCTGAGGGCGCCCAGAAGATCGGCGACGTCGTCACGCTGATCCAGAGCATCGCCGAGCAGACCAATCTTCTCGCACTCAACGCCACGATCGAGGCCGCGCGCGCCGGCGATGCCGGTCGCGGCTTTGCCGTGGTCGCCTCGGAAGTGAAGTCACTGGCCGGCCAGACCGCCAAGGCCACCACCGAGATCTCCGAGCAGATCACGGCGATCCAGACCGCGAGCGACGAGACCGTGGCCGCGATCCGCAACGTCGCCGACGTCATCGGCGAGATCGACCAGATCGGCACCGCGATTGCCGCGGCGATCGAGGAGCAGGGCTCGGCCACCAAGGAGATCTCCCGCAGCGTCCAGGAGGCCGCCCGCGGCACCCAGGAGGTCAACACCAACATATCGGGCGTGCAGCGCGCCGCCGACGACACCGGCGCTGCCGCACGGGAAGTGCTGGTCGCCGCCGAGCAGCTCTCGACCCAGTCGCGCGATCTCGCCGGACAGTTCGACCGTTTCCTCGGCGAGGTCCGGGCGGCTTAAAGGCATGAACTCGTAGCCCGGATAAAGCGCAGCGAAATCCGGGATTCGAACGTCATCGGCACTGCCCCGGATTACGCTTTCGCTCCATCCGGGCTACGCAGCCGGGCCTAGTACGGCGGCGCCTTGCGCGCCCGCTGCGCCTTGGCGGCCTCGATCCACCACTGCAGATCGTCGGCAAAGCGCGGGAACGAGCGTTCCAGCGCTTTGCCGCCGTCGCCGATCGGTTCGCCGTCCTCGGACAGCGTCTGCGCGATCGGGCCGACGCCGATGGTGCTCGACACCACCACCATGCCCATCTCCGACAGCGTGCCGTGCCAGGCCGTAGACGCACGCGCGCCCGAGAGCCGGCCGGCCGAATAGCTCACGATCGCGGCCGGGCGCCAGAACCACTCCTCGAGGAAATGGTCGGTGAGGTTCTTCAGGCCCGGCTGAATGCCCCAATTGTACTCACCGGTGACAAAGACAAAACCGTCGGCGCCGCGGATCTGCGCGGCCAGCTTTTCCAGCGCCTCGGGCGCCGCGCCCTTGGGATATTCCTTGTACATGCGGTCGAGCATCGGCAGGCCGATCGCCTTGGCGTCGATGAACTCGACGTCGTCGCCGCGCCCGCGCAGCCGATTGATGACGAAATTCGCAAGGCGGATGCCCATGCGGTCGGAACGGTAGGAACCGTAGAGGACGAGAATGCGATTGCTCATGGCCGGGACGGTAGCACGAAACCGCCATGTGATCCTACCCCATTTGCCAGCTAGCGACCGCGCCCGCCTTCCAAAGTCTGCGACGGCGTCTCGCCAAATTGCTCGCGGTAACTCCGGGAGAAGTCGCTCAGATGCCAGAAGCCGAACGCCAGCGCGACGGTCTTGACGCTATCGGCGCCCGCCAGCAGCCGCCGGCGCACCAGCCACAACCGGCGCAGGCGCAAGTACCGGTGCAGGCTCATGCCGCGATAGCGGGGGATGACGTCGTGCATGGTGCGGACGGACAGCCCGAGCTTGCGCGCAATCTCCTCGCTGTAGATCGGCTGCGAGAGATCATCGGACAAAAGCGCACTGATCTCCCGGAATATCCTGAAGTTTCGCTCGTCATTGGGGCGCAGGGTCCAGCGCACCGAGACAACGTCTTCAAGTGCGTGGTCGACAGCTGCGAGCAAAGACTCCTTCATTGCTCTTGCCTTGAGGGGAATATCTGAGGCCCGCACGGGGTCCGAAGCCGCGGCTAGCACCTCACGTACGATGACGCGCAAACGATCCAAGCCCGCGGCGCTCGTCTCGAAAATCTTGAAGCTCTGCGCCGGTCTTGGCCAGCCGCGGTCCGCCACCTCCGGCCTGAAAACCACCGAAGCAATTTGCCGCTGCACCTCCTCGATGATGGTGTAGCCCGCGCCGCCGCTGCCGACGACGATGGCCGGGCGCGCACGCTGGGAGCCGTTGAAACGGATGGGAACGTCAAGCTCGTCCATGGTGAAGCCGACCGCCGTGCAATTCTCGACGAGCTGCGCGTCGACCACGCGCGGAAATGCGGTCGTCAGATTCACGTCGCAGCCGGGCAACGACAGAATGATCTGCTCGGCCGAAATCCTCCGCACGAACGGCGTGAATTCGAAGTTCAGGCCCCGGATGGCATTCCGAAATTCATCGACTCTGAAAAGCGAAATACTTTGGGTGCCAACCCGGGCACGTCATCAATACTGTTCATGGTGCCAGGAAATGCTGCGCCGCAATTGACGCGGGTCCGGCAGTGCCGGGTCCCTTCCCGCTTCGGTTTTTGCGTCAAACTGCGAGAATCAATCTCAACGTGTCCTGTCAAGTTGAGGAGGGTAAGACCGAAAGGACAAGCCGCGACTTCAGATCTCGCCGAATTTCGATAGCGTTTTTCGGGAATTCGTCGCGCAACCGGTACTGCGATACTCGACGTTTAAAATGCCATTAACGCGCTTAAGGCGCAATGAAGCTCGTTAGATTGTCAAATTCATTTCATTCAGGCTCCTGCCATGACGGCAAATTCGCCTGCCGATATTTTGGGTGAGTTGGAGGATGCGGTCGCAACCTGCCCGCTGGACCGTTGCGCCCGCATCCTCGAAGGCATTTTGCAGCTGCTGGCGGGCAGCCGCGACCGCTCCCAGGAATTGCTCGCCAATGTGGTCGATGGCGTCCTGCTGCGATTGACGGAGCGGGTCGAAGCCAGCGCATTGGTTCAGCTCGGCGTGGAGCTTGCGGAGCTCAAGGTGGCTCCGCCGGAGACGTTGCGACGTCTCGCCTCACACGACGATCCCGACGTGGCCTGTCCCGTTCTGCTCAAATCACAGGCGCTGTCTATGTCCGATCTCGAAACGATCGCGACGTCGAGCAGCGAACGACAACAACTGGCGATCGCTGCACGCGAGCATATCGAACCGGCGTTAGCTGACACGCTTGTCAGGCGCGGCGGCCGCGCCGTCCACCTTGCACTGATCGGCAATGCAGGGGCACAGCTCTCCGATGCCGCCTACCTTGCTCTCGTTGCGATGTGCGCAGGTGATGACGAACTCACAAAGGCCCTGGCACTCAGACCGGGGACGCCCGACCCGGTCCTTCGGAAGCT
The DNA here is from genome assembly GCF_001590795.1 of Bradyrhizobium sp. AT1. GTDB lineage: Bacteria > Pseudomonadota > Alphaproteobacteria > Rhizobiales > Xanthobacteraceae > Bradyrhizobium. The sequence goes on along the minus strand of NZ_JXDL01000001.1, from coordinate 392,648 downwards.
GCTGTCGGCCTCCCCCATCCCCAACGTGCGCGCGGAGCCAAGAGCTCCCTCCGCCCCGCCTACGCAAGCGGCCGCGCCAATTGTGCCCAAGCTGCCGGGTTCCGCCGCCTATGCAAGTGCGCGGCCGGAGATCGTCGCGCTCAACCGCATCGGCAAGCTCAACGATTCCACCGTGAACCGCTTCGCGATCCGCGGCGAGACCGCCAATTTGTTCGTGGCGTTGTCGGTGCTTTCAGGAGCGCCGATCGAGATTGTGGAACATGTCATGACCGACGACGATTGCGAAGGCCTGGTCATGGCCTGTCGGGCTTCGCGGCTTAACTGGCAGACCACGCTTGCCATCCTGAGCAACCGCAGCGGGTCTCGGCTTTCCTATGCCGAGCGCGTGCGCGCGCAACACCATTTCGAAGCACTGCTCTTGTCGACCAGCCAATGGACGGTGCGGTGGGGGGAAATCGCGGCGCGCACAGGTACGGGCGATCCGGGACATCGCAGCGTAAAAGCGGGGGTCAACCGATGAAGTTCGATGGTCGCAAGGCGTCGCGCGTGAAGATGGATCACCGCCAGCCTGTCAACCTGATGGGCTCGGACGGCACATGGCGGCGCAGTTGCTTCCTGCTCGACGTGTCGCAGACCGGGGCGAAAGTCGAGGTCGAGGGCACGCTGGACGTGCTCCAGGCCAAGGAATTTTTCCTGGTGTTGTCGTCGACCGGGCTAGCTTATCGGCGCTGCGAACTGGTCTGGATCGACGGCACCACCGCCGGCGTTCATTTCGTCACAACGGATGGAAAGAAGAAGTCCGTGAGCGCACCGCCGGCAAAGACACAAACTGCCACAGGATGATTTAGCCGATCGTACATCCCGCCATCCGAGACATCGCAGGTCAAGCCGTGCAGAACGCGCGAACCATCGTCGGCCTTGCCAACCCAGACAGCCTCCGCGAGAGGGACTCGGGCCGCTCCTTCGTGCATGTGCTTGCCGACACATCCGACAAGCTGGCCGGCATCTGCTCAATTCTCGAGGAGCGCTTCGCCGTCGCCGGAGAACGCCTGGATGCCGAAGCCAAGTTGACGCGGGTGCCCTCCGCCATCGTCATCCGCGCGGACCTGCGCGACATCGACAATATCGCGGCGATCAAGAAGCGGGCCGGCAAGCTCGCCAAGGCAGGGAAACGAATATTTCTGCTCGAACACAGCTCTCACGTCGGCATCTCGCAAGCCTACGCGCTCGGGGCGACGCTCGTCTTGCCCGGTACGGTCAACCGGTCCAGACTGCTGGCGGCCCTGTCCGGTCCGGCGGATCCTTCTGTCTCATCGAGCGCGACCACACAATCCGACAACGCGGTCGAGGCCGCGGCAACCGCGATCGCCTCGATGTTTACGGCGGTCACCCTCGGCGCGCCTCTCGACGTCGACGGCACCAAGGAGGCTGGCCGTCAGATCGCAGATCGCATCACCCAACGGGGGCTATCGGAATGGCTCACGACGGTACGGCGCCACCACGAGGGAACCTATCAACACTGCCTGCTCGTGACCGGCGTCGCCATCGACTTCGGCCTGAGCCTCGGCGTTGGAAGAGCCGATCTGGAGCGCCTTTACTCGGCTGCCATGTTCCACGACGTCGGCAAGGCGCAGATCCCGCTCGCCATCCTCGACAAGCCCGGCCGCCTCGATGCGGAGGAACGCGCCCTGATTGAAACCCATCCGGCTGCGGGTTTCGAATTTCTGAAGGGACACGACAAGATTTCACCGGAAATTCTAGATGCCGTTCGGCATCATCACGAGTATCTCGACGGCAGCGGCTATCCCGATGGTCTGTCTGCCGAGAGCATTGGCGACATCGTGAGGATTCTCACCATCTCCGATATTTTTGCAGCCCTCATCGAGCACCGGCATTACAAGCCGACCATGCCGCGTGAGGAGGCCTACGACGTCTTGTGCGGGATGAATGGCAAGCTGGAAAAGGCTCTGCTCCATTCATTCAAGCAGGTCGCGCTCACGCGGTGAGCGCGACTGCGCTGTGTCGAACGCGCCCTAATGGGTCGCGCGATAGCTGGCGCGGCGCGGAATCGACCGGCAGGCCAGCCCCTCGGCCAGCAGCTTCATATCCTCGTGCCGGCCGCTGCGTATCAGCCGTCCGAACTCCTCGGATGTGAAAGGAAGAGATGGATCACCATCATCAATGGGGCGCCGCATTCGCGGGCCGAAGAAACGTCGAACCAGGCTAGCCAGCCGCCGCATGTCAATTCCCTCGCGCCAGCAACAAACCTCACAGTCAGCACATTGTTCCTCCCGCACCTTCGAGATTGCAAGAGGCCGCTGACGGCTCCGCACCAAAAAAATGCGGAGAATAATCTCCTCTCCGGCACGCTAATCGGCAAAACCGACGTAACGCACAAACTCCTGATTGTGCTCGCGATCCGAGCGCACCGCGTTCGCGGCAAAGCCGTCGTCGGGATAACCCATCGCGACGCAGGTCATGATGACCTCGTCTTCCGGAATCTTCGCGACCTCGCGCACGATGTCGGAGCGCATGATGCCCTGCCCGTTGATGACGGAGCCGAGGCCGCGGTCCCACGCGGCGAGCACGATGCCGTAGCAGAGCGCGCCCAGATCGAAATGGCAGACCGCGCCGGGATCGAGCACGCGGTCGTAAGTCAGGACCAGCGAGACCGGCGCGTCGAACTGGCGGAAGCCGCGCAGCACCCAGTCCTGCCGCATCGGCTTGTCGTCACGCTCGATCCCCATCGCGCCGAACAATTTCTTGGCGATGTCGACCTGCCGCGTGCGGTGAACGCCCTGGTACTCGCCATGACTGATGATGTCGCGCTTGACCTTGGCCCCGCCAACCATCTCCTCCATGTTGCGGCGGCGCACCTCTTCCAGTGGGCCGCCTGTGAGCACGTGCACATGCCAGGGCTGGGTGTTCATCGACGACGGCGCGCGCTTGGCGCTCTCGATGATCGCCTCGATCACCGCGCGCGGCACCGGCTCGTTCTTGAAGCCGCGCACGCTGCGGCGCGACTGGACCAGCGTTTCGAATTCCACCTCGAAGAACCTCCCTGCCCGTTCGTCGCCGGCATTACGACATGATGCGGTTGCCGACGCGGCGCGCAAAATCTATGCTAACCCGCAAGCAAGACCAAGAACCCTGTGAGGAAGCCCATGGCCGCGCCGCTCGACCCCGTCATCGCCCAGATCATTCCGCTCATGCCGATGCGCGACCTCGCTGTCATGACGCCACAGAGCGCCCGCGATTCCTTGCGCGCACTGGCTGCCTCCCGCGCCGCCATCCCGCCCCCGCCCGTCGATCACGTCGAGGATATCAAGGTGAAGGGCGGCGCCGGCCCGCTTCCTGCGCGTGTCTACCGGGTCGGCACCACGCCCGCTCCGACCGTGGTGTTCTTCCACGGCGGCGGCTGGGTTGCGGGCGACATCGAGACCCACGACCGGCAGGCCCGCAACATCGCGATCGAGACCGGCGCCGTCGTTATCTCCGTCGACTATCGACGCCCGCCGGAAACGCGCTTTCCCGGCGCCTTTGAGGACGCCTTCGCCGCCGTGAGCGATGTGTTTGACCGCGTCGCGGAATTTGGCGGCGATGCAAAACGCCTCGGCGTTGCCGGCGACAGTGCCGGCGGCAATCTCGCGGCAACCACGGCAATCGCCTGCCGCGATGCCGGCCTCAAGCTCGCCGCGCAATTGCTGGTCTACCCTGTCACCGACGTCCTCGGCGGCTACGCCGACGCGCGCGAGAACGCGCGCTATCCCTCGCGCGCTGAAAATGCCGACGGCTACTTCCTGACGCGTGCCACGATGGAATGGTTTTGCGGCCATTATCTCGCCGATCCCGGCCATGCTTCGGACTGGCGCGTCTCGCCGCTGCGCGCGGCATCCCTCGCTGGCGTCGCACCGGCGGTCGTCACCACCGCCTGGTTCGATCCCCTGCGCGACGAGGGCGCGGCCTATGCGCGGGCACTGGAGGCCGCTGGCGTGCGGGTCAAGCACCATGAGGGCCCCGGCCTGATCCACGGCTATTTCGGCATGGGCGATGCCTCGGACGTCGCACGCGCCGAGGCGCAGCGCGCCCGGGCCGACTTCAAGGCGCTGCTGATGCGTGGCGCGTAGCTTGCCACGAAACCGGTAGTCGGTAGCCCGGATGGAGCGTAGCGCAATCCGGGTTTCTTGCGACCCGGACGGTCGAGAGATGCGAGTGGCCTGGCCCCGGATTACGCTGCGCTCCATCCGGGCTACAGGACTCACTCAACGCTGCGCATCGGTATGCCCCCACGTCTCGTCCCAATCCTGACCGGCGGCATCGACGACGCGGCCGTCGGCTTCGAAGAACTTGTTCGGCACCTGGAAGATCGCGAGGATCAGTGCGCCCTCCGGACACCAGGCGGCGTGCCGGCTCCCCGCCTCGCGCCAGATGAACTCACCGGCCTTGCAGACGATGCCCTGAGCAGGCCCCTCCTTGTCGACGAGGGTGCCTTCGATCACCCAGCTCTGCTCGATGCCGACATGCTCGTGGTCGGGGAGCACCGCCCCCGGCGCAAAGCGCATCAAGGCGGTCATCAGGCCCGTACGGCGGTCGAACAGCAGGGTCTTGGCTTCGCAGCCGGGAAAGCGCGTTGTCTGCCAGTCCATGTCTTGCGGCCGAACCAGGTGAGAATGCTGATCGGCGGCGTCCTGGTGTTTCGGGATCATTGCGTCCATCACGATGCTCCGTCCGGCTCAACTGGCCAAGCCTAGCAGGATCGCCCACCGCCGTCAGCGAGCAGTGCAGCAGGCCGGCCGACGCGCGCCAAAAATCGCGGGCGGATCGGACGACAGGCCGTCATCCAGCTTGATTGCGCCACGATTCCCGGCTCCAATCTCTCCGCCATTTCTGGTTTAGGGAGACACCCATGATGAAACGGATTTTCCTCGCTGCGATCGTTGCCACCTTTGCAGCCGGCTCGGCCCTCGCGGACGACACCTGCGAGAGCAAGGCCGTCGGCAAGGACGGCAAGGCGCTCGCCGGCGCCGCCAAGACCTCGTTCCTGAAGAAGTGCAAGCAGGAGGCCTGCACACCCAAGGCCGTCAGCGCCGACGGCAAGCCGCTCGCCGGCGCCGCCAAGAACAGCTTCATGAAGAAGTGCGAAGTCAGCGCGTAAGAGCAGTGGCACTCCGGTGCCCCGGACGCAGCGCAGCGCTACCCTGGCGATGCGAAGCATCGTCCAGTAGCGATGCGCTGCAGAGCCGGGGCCCATGCCGCCGCGAGTATCGCCCGAGAGATGGGTCCCGGCTCAGCGGAGCGGCACTGCGCACCGCACCGCGTCCGGGACACGAGCCTGGCGATTAGTTCGCAGCTTCATTCCCGCCTGAACTTGTAATCGAACGCCCCTTCCCGCGGCCTGATCCATCCCACCGTCGGCGCCGGAAAATGCACCGGCAGGATCAGCGTGTCGGTGTCTGCCACGGACGCGAAGAACTTTCGCCGCGACGCAGCCGACTGCTTCGGATCCCAGTCCGGCCGCGCCGACCAGTCCGGCTCGCGACACTGGATCTGGTGATGCATGAGATCACCTGCGACCACCGCGCGCTGGTCCTTCGAAAAGATATTTACGCAGCAATGACACGGCGAATGTCCCGGCGTCGGCGTCAGCGTGACGGTATCGTCGAGCGCGTAATCGTCGTCGACCAAGAGCGCCTGTCCGGCCTCGACGATCGGCAGGCAATTGTCGCGAAACACGGTACCGGGCGGATTGTTGCCCTTGGCGTGCTCGACCTCCCATGCCGCATACTCGCCCTTGTGGAAGACGTATTTCGCATTCGGAAACGTCGGCACCCAGCGACCGTCGCGCAGGGTCGTATTCCAGCCGGTGTGGTCGATATGCAGATGCGTGCAGAACACGTAGTCGATCTCTTCGAAAGAGATGCCGAGCGCGAACAATTCGTTGCGCCAGCGCTCCTTGCCGGGGAAATCGAACGGCGGCGGATGGCCCTTGTCCTCACCGGTGCAGGTGTCGACCAGAATGGTGTAACGCGGCGTGCGCACCACAAAAGTCTGGTAGGTGATCACCATCATGCCGCGCGCGGCGTCGAACACCTCCGGCTCCATCGTCGGCAGATGGCGCTTGAAGACCGCTTCGTCATAGGCCGGGAAGAAATCCTGCGGCCGCCGCCACGGCCCCTCCCGCTCGATCACCGCATCGATGGTGATGTCGCCGATCCGGATTTGCTTCATGGTTATTCGCTCCCTTTTTGAGGGAGCGTAGTGAGCGCACGGTGCCTGATCAAGTAAGCGAATGGATTGCAAATTTCTCGATCTGGTTGTAGCCCGGATGGAGCGAAGCGTAATCCGGGAAGGTGCTTGCTTGGTTCGCTATCGGCGCAACGTCGTCCCTGGCGGGACCTTCTTTTTCACCGCGACGCTGTATGATCGAAGATCATCTGCGCTGCTAGACCATGTTGACAAGCTCCGCGGCGCATTCCGTGTGACACGCCTCGAAAGCCCATTCACGGTCGATGCAATCGTTATCCTGCCCGATCATCTGCATGTCATCATGACACTCCCGGAAGGTGACTCGGATTACTCGGGTCGATGGAGGCGCATCAAGAGCGTATTCACGCATCGAGTGGTCGCTTCTGGTACATCGGTCCCTCACAATCATCGCGGCGAGTTCGCTCTCTGGCAACGACGATTCTGGGAGCACACAATTCGCAACGACACTGATTTCGAGCGCTGCGCCGACTACATCCATTTCAATCCCGTCAAGCACGGGCTCGTCGCATCGCCGTCCGACTGGCCATACTCGTCACTGCACCGCTACGTTCGCGCGGGCATATTGCCTGCCGATTGGGGTGGCGTCGGCCAGATCAGCGGCAACTTTGGCGAACGCTGAGAGTGATTCCCGGATGGCGCTGCGCTCCATCCGGGCTACGAACCTCTCTGGTGCCCTGTAGCCCGGATGGAGCGCAGCGTCATCCGGGGCCGGACCATCCGCATCGCACCACCGCCAGCGCGGCCACCAACCCCGGATTACGCTATCGCTCCATCCGGGCTACGAAACTCTCTGCTGCCCTGTAGCCCGGATGGAGCGAAGCGTCATCCGGGGCCGGACCATCCGCATCGCGCCACCGCCAGCGCGGCCACGAACCCCGGATTACGCTTCGCTCCATCCAGGCTACGGGCCTCACCGCATCCTTATCGCTCCATCCGGGCTACCGATCGCAACTACGACCGCAACCCCGGCGCTTCCTGCCCGGTGCGCGCGACGTATTCCGTGTAGCCGCCGCCGAACTGGTGGATGCCGTCCGGCGTCAGCTCCAGCACGCGGTTCGACAGCGTCGCCAGAAAGTGGCGGTCATGCGAGACGAACAGCATGGTGCCTTCGAAATCCGACAGCGCATTGATCAGCATTTCCTTGGTGGCGAGGTCGAGATGGTTGGTCGGCTCGTCCAGCACCAGGAAGTTCGGCGGGTCGAACAGCATCTTGGCCATCACAAGGCGCGCCTTCTCCCCGCCCGAGAGCACGCGGCAACGCTTCTCGACATCGTCGCCGGAGAAGCCGAAGCAGCCCGCCAGCGCACGCAAGCTTCCCTGCCCCGCGGTCGGAAACGCGTATTCCAGCGACTCGAACACCGTCTGCTCGCCGTCGAGCAGATCCATCGCGTGCTGGGCGAAATAGCCCATCTTGACGCTGCCGCCGACCGCGACCGTCCCCTCATCAGGCTCGCTCGCGCCCGCGACGAGCTTGAGCAGCGTCGACTTGCCGGCGCCGTTGACGCCCATCACGCACCAGCGCTCCCTGCGGCGGATCATGAAATCCAGCCCGTCATAGATGCGCTTTGAGCCATAGCCCTTGTGGACGTTCTTGAGCGCCACGACGTCCTCGCCCGAGCGCGGCGCCGGCGGAAAATCGAACGCGATTGACTGGCGGCGGCGCGGCGGCTCGACCCGCTCGATCTTGTCGAGCTTCTTGACCCGGCTCTGCACCTGGGCCGCGTGCGAGGCGCGCGCCTTGAAGCGTTCGATGAACTTGATCTCCTTGGCGAGCATGGCCTGCTGGCGCTCGAACTGCGCCTGCTGCTGCTTCTCGTTCTGCGCGCGCTGCTGCTCGTAGAACTCGTAATCGCCGGTATAGGTCGTGAGCGAGCCGCTATCGATCTCGATCACCTTGGAGATCACGCGGTTGATGAACTCGCGGTCATGCGAGGTCATCAGCAACGTGCCTTCGTAGTCGTGCAGGAATTTTTCCAGCCAGATCAGGCTTTCGAGATCGAGATGGTTGCTCGGCTCGTCGAGCAGCATCACGTCGGGGCGCATCAAAAGAATCCGCGCCAGCGCCACGCGCATCTTCCAGCCGCCCGAGAGCTTGCCGACGTCGCCGTCCATCATCTCCTGGCTGAAGCCGAGGCCGGACAAAGCCTCGCGCGCCCGACCGTCGAGCGCGTAGCCGTCGAGCTCCTCGAAGGCGTGCTGCACCTCGCCGTACCGCGCGATGATCTCGTCCATCTGGTCGGCCTTGTCGGGGTCGGCCATCGCAACCTCGAGCTGATGCAACTCGGCCGCGACCTCGCTGACAGGCCCTGCGCCATTCATCACCTCGGCCACGGCGCTACGGCCAGACATTTCGCCGACGTCCTGGTTGAAATAGCCGATGGTAATACCGCGATCGGTCGAGACCTGCCCCTCGTCGGGCAGTTCCTCGCCGGCGATCATCCGGAAGAGCGTGGTCTTGCCCGCGCCATTCGGGCCGACAAGCCCGATCTTCTCGCCCTTGTTGAGGGCGGCGGAAGCTTCGATGAACAGGATCTGGTGGCCGGCTTGCTTGCTGACGTTGTCGAGGCGGATCATGAGGTCTTTTTTGGGGGATTTTTGCGTTGCAGCGTCATAGGCCATACGGCCCCCAAGGGGAAGCCCGGCGGGGTACGGATTCGACCCCACCGGCCCTTCCCGCCGCTCCACCGCGTCGCGTTCGTCCAGGCGGCCTCGACAATCGCTGAGACCATCGCCTCCGCTAGCCGCTACCTCACAGCGAACGGCGCCTGATAAGGCCGGCCGAACGGCACGCCGTTGATGACGGTCTGGATCGGCTTGAGCTGGACCGTCCCGTCCCTCTTGTTGTTGCGGGTGTCGAGGAAGCTGACCGGCCCCTCCACCAGTTCCATGATGGCGACATCGCCGGGTGCGCCGACTTGCAGCGTGCCGATCTTGGGCGCGCGGCTGATGATTTTCGCCGGAGCGATCGTGGCCATTGCGACCACCTGCTCCAGCGAGAAGCCCAGCGTCATGAACTTGCTCATCACGTTGGGCAGGAAGGGGATGCCCGGCGAATTGCCGGAGAAGACGTGGATGTCGGAAGAGATCGTGTCCGGCGTGCATCCGCCGGGGATCGCCACTTCCGCCACGGTGAAATCAAAGCTGCCGCCGCCATGGCCGACGTCGAACAGGACGCCGCGCTGCTTGGCCGCCAGGGCCGCAGGCAGCAGCTTGCCGTCCTGGACGATATTGGTGAAGACGTTCGACATGTTCGGGGCGCCCGAATAGGCGTGCGTCAGCACGTCGCCCGGACGGAGCAAGTCGAGGATCTGCGACATCAGCTCCTTGGACTCGACGCCGCCGATATGCACCATCATTTTCGCCGGCCAGCCGCACATCTCGCATGCCTGGATCCCGCGCTTCAGCGGCTCGAGCCCGTGCTTGTAGATCACGTTCTCTGACATCCGCACTTTGACCCCGAGCAGGAAATCGGCGTTTTCGGCGAGCGCCATCGCGCAGGCCTCGGTCTGTGCGACGTCGATATTGTAGAGCTCGGCGGCCGGGAACGCCGACAGGCCGTTGTTGGCGATATGGACGAAGGCGTACATCCGCGCCCGCGTCTGGGCCACGATGAACCGGCGCAACGCCGCCAGATTATTGACGCCGGCATCGCCTGCCGAGACGACGGTCGTCGTGGCCTGGAATTGCACGAGCTCGTCAGCGGGGATGCCGATCGCCGAGCCGTAAGGATAGACGTGGCAATGCAGATCGATGAGGCCGGGCATCACGAGCTTGCCCGACGCGTCGATGCTCTTCAGCGCGCGTTCGGCGGAGATCGCCTCCTGCACCGTTTCGATCACGCCCCAGCGGATGCCGATATCGCGCCTGGCGCGCAGCGACTGGCTGGGGTCGAGGATCTCACCGCCGCGGATCACCAGATCGTATTTGTCGTTCGGCCCCATCGCGGCGCGCGCGGGCGCGGCGAGACTGATGGCTGCGGCTGATGTCGAGAGTGCGAGGAAATCGCGGCGTGACAACGCGGACATGATGGCTTCCCCCTGTGCTTTTATTTACGGCTACCGCCGGTTTTGACCAGCAAATCCCCTTCCCGCGCCAAAGTCGAGTTCAGAATGAGATACAGTCCGCCCAACAGAGCGATCTCCCAGCTTTCCCTGCCAGCAGCGCGTCGCCAAGACTGAAGCAAGCCTGCGCCGCAGTGCCCCCGCCAGCAAAGCAGTGGGGCTGTTGCGGCGACGTCCGCGCCGTACTGGAGGCCAGGGACGCCGCACACCGGCGAGATTGTCCTCGCCGTGACCAAGTCTACAACGCTTGTCTGAACCCGCCCTACGCCCGCCGCATCAGCTTGAGCGAGGCTGCCAGCCGCAGGCTCCGCTTGCCGGCCAGCGCAATGCCCTCGAGCTCGCCGCTGTCCTCGTTGCAGGTCCCGGAGAATCCGATCCCGACCTCGAAGCCGCCGAACACGGGATTCTCGCCCTTCGCAGGCGTGTGCTCCTGGTTGAGCATCTCGCCCTTCCAGCGGCCGTCCGCCGAGGAATAGGAGCCGAGATAGTAGAAGAAGGCATCGCCGCCGAGGATGCGCCCGTCGATCAGCAGCATCACGCCGGAGAGGCTGGCCTCGACGCCGTCGAGCGCCCTCAGGCTCATGCCGTAGAGCCCGTTGGCGATGCCGCCCGGCCCGATCGTGCCGCGCGGCGGCAACGCCCCGTCGTCGAGCCGCGTGAGATTGGCCCAGAAATGGGCGCCGGGCATGGTGTTCGCGCCGCCCTGCAGACGGATCTCGTTGCCATGGAGCCGGCCGCGCGCGCCGATCGAGGCGACGTCGGCGCCCATCAGCGGCTTGTAGTTGGGATCGAGATTATGTCGCTCGGTGATCACCTCGGCGACGATCTCGTCGCCCTGCTCGGCATAGGTGCCAAGATGCGCGAAGCCCGAATTGCCGCCCAGCATCTTGCCGTCATGCAGGCACATGATGCTGCGTCCGAACGCATCGTTGACGCCGTATTCAACCTTGTACAGTCCGTCCAGCAACGCACCAAGCCCACAACATCGGAAAGGAACGCGGGCTACCTAGCATTGCCGCCGCTGCCAGGCCATCCGGCTTTTGCGCGCAGGGCCCTTGCGGAGCGCCTCCCTGCCGCGATGCCATCATGCTCCTGTTTTGCCCGACCGGTCAAAGCGGATTTCGCAAAATCCGTGGCTCGCAATTCCGCTGCGATTTCAAGGCCCCGGCTACTGTGCATGGGGTTGTTTTCGAGATTTCTGTTTTGGCGGTCGGCTCGCGCGTCAGTGACGCTTGAAATACTGCACCTCGCGCTCGTGCTTTTCGGCGGCCGCACGGCTCCTGAAGGTGCCGAGGTTGCGGCGCTTGCCGGTCTTGGGGTTCACCTTGCGTGAATAGAGGCGGTATTCGCCCGACGCCAGCTTGCGGATCATGATCGCGCTCCGTTGTGTCCGGACGTCAACAGCGGACGCACAAGCCAGGTTCCGCCAAATGCCGGCTCTGTTCAGAAGCACAGCGTGGTGACGAGCTTGCCTTGCTTGTCCTTGATCGCGTAGGGGCAGCGCAGCCGCTCCAGCGCCTTCTTGGCGTCCTCGTCGCCGAGCGCTGAGGCGCGCTCGTAATAGGCTTTCGCGGCGTCCTTGTCCTTGGGCCCGCCGCGACCGCCTTCCGCAAAGGCGCCCATCCGTTCCAGCGCGCCGGGATGGTTTTGCGCGGCCGCCTTCTCGAACAGCGCACGGGCCGCGACGTCGTCCTTCGCACCGCCCGAACCTTCGGAGAGCATCAGGCCGAGCTGGTACTGCGCTTCCGCGTTGGTCTCGGCAGCCTTGCCGAGCAGCGCGCGCGCCTGCGCGGGATCGGCCGGCGCAGCGCCACCTGCGCCGCCGAGCGCAGCGAGATTGCTGATGCCGCGGGGATTGCCGGATTGCGCCGCCTTCTCGAAGAGTTTTCGCGCCTGGGCTTCGTCCTTGGCGATCCCGGAGCCGGTTCCGTAGGCGACGCCGAGCTCGACCATGGCCGCGCTCGATCCCTTGTCGGCCGCCTTGCGCCAGGCGGCGAGCGCCTCCGCCGTCTGCCGGTTGGCCGCATAGGCGCGGCCGAGCGCGAACATTGCACGGCGCGAGGACGGCGCGGCCTGTTTGCAGAACTTGATCGCGGTCGCGATGTCGGCGGATGCGATCTCGGCGACGCCCCTCACGTCGGCCGGCTTGTCGGGATCGCTGGGATCAGCCGCCACGCGGTCGCACAGCACAAGATCAGCCGATTGCGCATGCGCAGTCAGCGGCGCGGCGAGCAAAAGGAGCATTGCAAAAAGACAAGTCCGCATGAACACCACGTTGCGCTCCGGCTCCGGCAAATTCATGGCTCAAGTCCCGATTGGCGCAACACGGGCACGACCTCAGGCGAGGCCAGATAGCGCAGCAACTGGTCGGCAGCGTCGGCATGTCTTGCGTTCGCCATGCGGCCGGCAGAGAACACCGCCGGCGTCTGCAATTCGTGCGGGATCGGTCCCACCACCTCGATTCCTTCGACCTGCTTCAGCTCGCTGATCTGCTGCACGGCGAGATCAGCCTCGCCATTGACGAGACGCAGCGCCGTGAAGCCCTGCTCGACGATGGTGGCCCTGGCGTTGATCTCGGCCGCGATCCCCATCCGGACGATCAACTGGCCGAAGTAGACGCCGCTCGCGCCCAGCCGCGAATAAGCGACGGACCGGGCCGCAACCAGCGTCCGGCGCAGCGCCGCTTCACTACCGATGTCGGGATGCGCCTGCCCTGCCCGCACGGCAATGCCGACATAGGAGCGCGCCAGATCGACCGCGCCCTTCGCGAGCACGCGGCCCTCCGCGATGATCTCGTCCAGCCCCTCGCGTGTGAGGATCACGAGATCGGCGGCCTCGCCGCCGCGCAAGCGCTTCAGCAGCGCCAGCGTTGGCGCGAAGTCCGCATCGACCTGGATGCCTGCTTCAGCCTCGAAGGCGGAGGACAGGCTGCGCATCGCGCCCATCAGGCCGAGCGTCGAGAGCATGCGAATTGTTTCCATGAGCTATTCCCGTCGTGATCAGGCCCGATGCATCAGCTTGAGCGCGGCGGTCAGGCGCAGCGAGCGCTTGCCGGCGAGCGCGGTCGCCTCCAGCACCGCCTCCTCCGCGTCGTAGCGGCCGGAGAAGCCGATGCCGACTTCATGGCCACCGAAGATCGGATCGTCCTTGGCCGGCGTGTGCTCCTGGTTGAGGATCTGGCCCTTCCAGCGCCCGTTCGCGGCGGCGTAGCTGCCGAGATAGTAGAACGCCGCATCGCCGCCGAGGATGCGGCCCTGGTTGAGCAGCATCACGCCGGTGAGGCCGCCGTCGAGACCGTCGAGCATGCGCAGATGGATGGAGTAGAGGCCGTCGGCAATGCCGTCCGCGCCGACGCTGCCGGCAATCGGCACCTCGTCGTCGGTGATCGGCGTCATCAGCGACTGGAACGGAACGCCGGGCAGCTCCTTCAACTCCCCCGTTAAGCGATAGAGGTCGCCGTCGGCCCAGCCCTTCGCGATCAAGGTCGCATCATCCGTTCCGGCCATGGCACGGTAATTCGGATCCGGGTTGTGTCGAACGGTCTTAATGACAATGTCGACGCCGGCGTCGGTTGGTTCATAGGTGCCGATATGGGCGAAAGCCGAATTGCCGCCCAGCAGCTTGCCGTTCGCCACATGCATCACGCTCCGGCCGACTGCGTTGCCGAGCTGAAATCTCGTCTTGTAGAAACCCTCAAACACCAGCCGTCCCCGGCCCCGCGCATATTCTGGGGGCACTCTATCCCGCTTTGGGTGGCGATGGACAGGCTTCGGGTCGGCATGGCCGCCAGACTCACAACAACGGCTGTCACCAGAACGCAAAAATCCGCCGGAGCCTTGCAGCTCCGGCGGATTGAGCACCAACCCGGGCCAGCCCCCCAGCCCGGGCCGGGAGGATCTTAGGCCGCGGCCTTCTTGTCGGCGGGCACGGACGCGATCGTCTTCAGGATCTGCGAAGCGATCTGGTATGGGTCGCCCTGCGAGTTCGGACGGCGGTCTTCCAGATAGCCCTTATAACCGTTGTTGACGAAGGAGTGCGGAACGCGGATCGAGGCGCCGCGATCAGCCACGCCGTAGCTGAACTTGTTCCACGGCGCAGTCTCGTGCTTGCCGGTCAGACGCTTGTCGTTGTCCGGGCCGTAGACGGCGATGTGGTCCATCAGGTTCTTGTCGAAGGCAGCCATCAGCGCCTCGAAATACTCCTTGCCGCCCACGGTGCGCATGTACTCGGTCGAGAAGTTGGCGTGCATGCCGGAGCCGTTCCAGTCGGTGTCGCCGAGCGGCTTGCAGTGGAATTCGATGTCGATGCCGTACTTCTCGGTGAGGCGCAGCATCAGGTAGCGGGCCATCCACATTTCGTCAGCGGCCTTCTTGGAGCCCTTGCCGAAGATCTGGAATTCCCACTGGCCCTTGGCGACTTCCGCGTTGATGCCTTCATGGTTGATGCCGGCAGCCAGGCAGAGGTCGAGATGCTCTTCGACGATCTTGCGGGCGACGTCGCCGACATTCGAGTAGCCGACGCCGGTGTAGTACGGACCCTGCGGAGCCGGATAGCCCGAAGCCGGGAATCCGAGCGGACGGCCATCCTTGTAGAAGAAGTATTCCTGCTCGAAGCCGAACCAGGCGCCGGCGTCGTCGAGAATGGTGGCGCGCTTGTTGGAGGCGTGCGGGGTCTTGCCGTCGGGCATCATGACTTCGCACATCACCAGTACGCCGTTGGTGCGCGCGGCGTCCGGGAACACGGCGACCGGCTTCAGCACGCAATCGGAGCTGTGGCCTTCGGCCTGCTGGGTGGAGGAGCCATCGAAGCCCCAGAGCGGAAGCTGCTCGAGCGTCGGGAACGACGCGAATTCCTTGATCTGAGTTTTGCCGCGCAAATTCGGAGTCGGCGTATATCCGTCGAGCCAGATGTACTCGAGCTTATACTTGGTCATTGAGCCTCTCTGTAGATGATGCGAAAGGTTGGGGGCCTGGAGGCCCCCGAACGTTTTGTACCCGGCCACCATCGGCCGGCCCTTTACAAGCATTTAACGTGCCAAAAGGCCGCACTGCGGGAGGTTTTCCACCGCGGCCAAAGTCGCTTTGCGGTGACCAGACTGCCGCCTGCGATATGCGTCATAGCCGCGCACCTTTGCGTGTAGCTGCAACGCAAAAACTCCGGGGAAATCGCCCGATTCTGAAGCAGACGGCGCGGCAACGGAGGTTGCCGATGAAACGCGCATCAACCGCCAGCAATTTTCGCAAAGTCGCCCGGCCCTGCCCAGCAACCTTTGGAATGGCCCAGGCGTTGGTCATCACCCCCCTGCCTTAGGGGATGCAGACCTTCGTCTGCCTACATATTGGGCGGCAACTGATTTCCTTTTCAGCACTTCCCATCTCGGGGGACGCGGCCGATATGGGGATTCCAGTAACCACAATCGAACGAGTCGGGCGCACCATGGAGGCTAATGCGCTTCGACCAAGGAGAATCGCAATGATGAACAATGGTCTGAGTCACGGATCGGCAACGATCTACCAATTCCCGGTCGGGGGCCGCGCAGCTCTCGCTGGACGCCGCTATGGCGAGACCCGCCTTCCTGCCGATCACGCGTCGCTTCCCGCCAACGCCTCGATCTGCAGCGACAGCTGGTATCACCAGGACGCAGTCGACGACGCCAAGCCGAAATGGGATCGCTGATGCCCGTGCTTGGTTTGAAACCACCGCGCTCGCGCAAGCGTCCGGCGGCAGCTCCAAAAGGGTCGAAACAACGATGTTTCGGCCCTTTTTGATTCTCGCGTGAACGCCGCCATTCAGATCACCGCGCAGGCCGTCGCCGGCCGCTTCAGATGCTTGACCGTGGTGGTCCCGGACTTGCCGAGAGTCAGCGTGATACCGGCCCCCGAATAGCGTATGCCGGAGACCGTCAGCCGCTTTGCGAGCGTGACCGGCTCGCCGTCGATCTGGAGAAACGCCCGCTTGTCATACTCATAGAACCCGACGATGAACTGCGTCCCGTCGGTGCAGCGATAGGTCTTGAACGTCTGCGCTTCAGTCTGCCGCGCGCCGGAGATTGCGGCGGCCAGCATGGTGGCCCCCAAAAGAATGGCCTTGTGCCGGACCATGTTCGCCCCCTGTAATAGACCTCAAGAACGCCGCCTCGCGCGTGGAACCATAGCCGAAGCCGATCCGATGCAAGACTCTTCTCTGAGAGACTCCCCTGCCCGCCACCTCGCCTTGCAAGGCGCCAGCAATTTTCGCGATCTCGGCGGCTATCGCACCTCCGATGGCCGCACCACCCGCTGGCGGCACATCTTCCGCTCCAACCATCTTGGCCAGCTCACCGCCGCCGATGTCGAGATCGTCCGTGCGCTGGGCGTGCGCAGCGCGTTCGATTTCCGTGGGGTCGAGGAGCGCGCGTCCGGCGTCTGCGTCGTCAACGAGATCACGGTGCATTCGCTGCCGATCGAGCCGAGCGTGGTGGCTGCGCTGCGTACCGAACTCGCGCAGGGCACGCTGACCGCGTCGGTCGCGCTGGAGCTGATGCGCGAATCCTATCGCAACTATGTTCGCCACCACACGAGCAGCTTTCGCAGCCTGTTCGGCCACCTCCTCGAAGACCGCGCGCCGCTGGTGATTCACTGCACCGCCGGCAAGGATCGCACCGGCTTTGCCAGCGCGCTGATCCTGCACGCGCTCGGCGTGCCCGATGACGTTATCGCCGAGGACTACCTGCTCACCAACCAGCACTACAAGCGCGATGCGACGGCGGCCACCGAGCTGCCGGAAGACGTGCGGAGCGCCATTGGCAGCGTCGAAGCCTCTTACCTTGCCGCGGCGTTCGAAGCCGTCGGCGAGGAATACGGCGACATCGAAACCTATTTGCGCGACGGGCTCAGCCTCGGCACGGCGGAGCGAGCCGCGCTGAAGGCGCGCTATCTGCAATCATAGGCGGCCCGCGCCGGGAGAACGACGATGCAAGGCAAGGTTCTGGTCGTGACAGGCGCGCGCGGCGCGCTCGGCAAGGTCGTCGTAGACATCGCACAGGCGCGCGGCGCGCGCGTTGCCTGCATCGATCATGCGCCTTCGCAAACCCCTGCAACGCCTGACAGCCTCGCGATCGGCGGCATCGACCTCTCCGACGTGGCGCAAGCGAAGACGGCGGTCGAAGCGGCAGCAAAGCATTTCGGTCGGCTCGATACGCTGATCAACATCGCCGGCGGCTTCGCGTTCGAAACTGTCGGCGACGGCGACATCGAGAGTTGGCAGCGCATGTACGCACTCAATGTCCTGACCGCGCTCCATGCTTCGCGCGCGGCGCTGCCGCATCTCGCCGCGTCCAAGGCCGGCCGCATCGTCAATATCGGCGCCATGGGCGCGCTCCAGGCCGGCAGCGGCATGGGACCTTACGCGGCCTCGAAGGCAGGCGTGCATCGCCTGACCGAAGCCCTCGCGAACGAGTGGAAGGGCAAGGTCACAGTCAACGCGGTGCTGCCGTCGATCATGGACACCGCGGCCAACCGCGCCGACATGCCGAAGGCAGACTTCTCCAAATGGGTGACGCCGCAGGAACTCGCCGAGGTCATCCTGTTCCTTGCCAGCGACGCCGCAAGCGGCATCACGGGCGCGCTGATCCCGGTCGGCGGACGGGTGTGATCAATCCGGCACCAGCAGCCGCAGATTACCCTTGAAACGGATGCTCTGCTTGCCGGCGAGCGCGATGCCTTCGCCATAGGCCGTGTCGTCGGTATAGGTGCCGCTGAAACCGATGGTCACGACCTTGCGGCCCCACACCGGGCGCTCGTCGAACGAAGGCGAGTGCTCCTCGTTGGTCAATTCGCCCTTCCATTTGCCGTCGGCCGAGGTGTAGCTGCCGTAGGCGAAGAAGAATGAATCGCCGCCCCGCATGGTGCCGTCGCGCAGCACCATGACGCCCTGATTGCCGCCCTGCACAGCATCGAGCATTTCGATACGGATGTGATAGAGCCCGTTCCTGATTGTCATCTTCGTCAAGCGCCCGGCCGTCCCGGTCGCAGGATAATCGCACCGCCCGTTCCCGATCAAATGGCGCGGAGGCCGTGGTCCGGATCCAGGCTAGACTGCCGCAACTGATTCTCCGATCGGATACCCCTTGGAAACCGCGCTTTACCTGCCCGTCAAACGTTTCCTCGAAGAGCTCGGCTTCACGGTGAAGGGCGAGATCGGCGGCTGCGATCTCGTGGGGCTCAGCGCCGGCGATCCGCCGGTCGTGATCATCGGCGAGCTGAAGCTCGCCTTCAATCTCGAGCTGATCCTGCAGGCGGTCGATCGCGCATCGGCGGCCGACGAGGTCTGGATCGCCGCGAAGATGTCGATCCGGGGCAAGGGGCGCGAGAGCGACGCACGCTATCGCAATCTCTGCCGCCGCCTCGGCTTCGGCATGCTCGGCGTCACCGATCGCGGCCAGGTCGAGGTGCTGGTGAAGCCGCCGACGGCAGCGCCGCGCCGCGAGCCGAAGCTGCGCTCGCGCCTCGTCGCCGAGCATCAGCGCCGCCAGGGCGATCCCGCGCTCGGTGGCAGCACCCGTTCGCCGATCATGACGGCCTATCGGCAGCAGGCCTTGGCCTGCGCCTCGGCGCTCGCTGACGGGCCGCGGCGCGTACGCGAATTGCGCGAACGCTGTCCTGATGCCGGCAAGATCTTGCTTAACAATGTGTATGGCTGGTTCGAGCGGGCCGACCGGGGAATCTACGGGCTCACCGAGGCCGGACGGGCGGCCCTGAAACGCTGGCCACAGCAGCGGATCGAGGTCGATACCGGTGGTGCGTCACTGCTGCGACACCCGACCGGTGCATAGCTGAGATGCCACACCAATTTCATATTGCAATGCAACATTGGTGGCACTAGGTATCCCGGCATCAAAACGAGGCCGTTATGAGCGCAGACTGGAATACCAAATATGGCACGCGGCGCGTCCGCCATGATCCGCCCACGCTGGACGAGGCGATCTTCGCCGCCATCGGCATCACGGACGATCACGAGCAGCAGGCCGAGATCGCCGCGGCCTTGATGGGGATGCCGCTCGATGTCGTGCAGGCCGAGGTGAAGAAGCAGGCGCGCACCAACAGCCGCATCACCGCGACGCGCGTGATCGCGGGCGAACAGGGTGCACAGCGCTCCGTGGTGGTCGAACGCCGCGTGGTCCGCCGATTCGGCACGCGCACGGGAACCTAAGCTCTCTTCACGCCCTCCGAAACGCAAAAGCGGACCGGCCACGCCGGTCCGCTTTTTGATTCAACGCGCCATTCGAACTCAGGCGGCGCGATTGCCATACATGCTGGAGATGATCTTCCAGCATGTCGAATTGAGGCTCAGAAGCGCGCGCCCGGCCGTGAAGGGCGACGCCGCGAGATCGGCGAGTTCGGCTTCGGGCGTCTTGGCGAGTTCGATCGTGCCGGTCGATTCGCCGTGACGGAACGCCAGGTGCGCCCCGAACTTCCTGGCGAGTGCCCGCATCGCGTGGTTCTCGGCGCCCGTGGTGATGCGCAGGGTCTTGTAGCCCTTCCAGCGCGCCTCCGCGATCAGGCGGCGGAACAGCACGGTGCCGACGCCCTGGCGGCGCGCCGAGGCTTCCACGCTGAAAGCGACTTCAGGCAAGGCTTCGCCTTCCGGCGGATGCAGCTCGGCAGCACCGCGGACCATGCCGTCGACGATATAGGCAACGATCACGGTGCCGTCCTCGGCACAGCGGGCGGCGTAACGCTCGATGAAACTGTCGTCGAGAAAGCCGTTGAAACGGTCGTGCCGGCTTGCGGCATCGAGCCTTAGCAGGTGATCCCGCAGCAGCGGTAATTCTTCCTGCTGGATCAGGGTCCGCACGTAGCCCGGGGCGGTGCGGACAGTCTCTTCAAGTACCACGTCAAAACTCCTCTTGGTGTCCCTCGAGGAGGCGTTCGAATCCCTAGGCCCCCTATATTGTGCATCGCAGCATCTTTTGCAAGACGAGGACCTGCCCAAGTTAGAGGCACCGCAAACGACTAATTCGTTAACAAAATCAAAGCCCCGTAGTCTTACAGGACCAGCTGGGTCTGGGTGACCACGGCAACCAGCTTGCCATCCTCGGTTTCCAGCCGGGTCGTCCAGACCTGGGTCCGCCGGCCCCGATGGACCGGGGTTGCGGTGGCAATCACCGTGGTTCCCTCCTTGGCCCCGCCGATGAAATTGGTCTTGCTCTCCAGTGTGGTGGTACCCTTGGCATCCTCCGGCAGGTTGATCACGGTCGCGGCCGCCCCGACGGAATCGGCCAGCGCCATCACCGCCCCGCCATGGATGGTGTGGTGGAGCGTACAGAGATCAGGCCGGACCATCATGCGCGCCACCACGCGATCCTTGCCGGCCTCGATGAACTCGACGCCCTTGAGCTCGGCGAACGGCATCTTCATCGCTTTAAGCTTTTCGAGCGGCGTCATCAGATGTCCTCCCAATTGATTGTTGTCCCAGCGTGAATTGCTTCGTGCAGCAAAGCAATGACGTCGGAGGTCATGAGCGTGCTGACATCGGCGCGCACATTGTGCATAGGCTCCAGCCCATGCGCCATTTCCCGCCCCGCCGGATCGTTTGCCTGACCGAGGAGACCGTCGAAACGCTGTACCTGCTCGGCGAGCAGGACCGCATCGTCGGCGTCTCCGGCTACGCGGTTCGTCCGCCGCAGGTGCGGCGCGAGAAACCGCGGGTCTCGGCGTTCGTCTCGGCC
The DNA here is from genome assembly GCF_001590795.1 of Bradyrhizobium sp. AT1. GTDB lineage: Bacteria > Pseudomonadota > Alphaproteobacteria > Rhizobiales > Xanthobacteraceae > Bradyrhizobium. The sequence continues at coordinate 371,612 of NZ_JXDL01000001.1, read as the reverse complement.
GACATCCCGAAGGTCCTGGCGCTGGAACCCGATCTGGTGCTGGCCTTCTCCGACCTCCAGGCCGGGATCGTCGCCGACCTCGTTCGCGCCGGCGTCGACGTCCATGTCTTCAACCAGCGCGACGTCGCCGGCATCCTGGCGATGATCCGCACGCTCGGCGCCCTGGTCGGTGCGACGGAACGCGCCGAGACCCTCGCGCAAGGTCTGGAGCGGCGTCTGGCAGACGTCGCCGCAACGCCCCGCCCCTCGCCGCGACCAAAAGTGTATTTCGAGGAATGGGACGATCCCTTGATCTCCGGCATCGGCTGGGTCTCCGAGTTGAGATCGCCGGCGGTGAGGATGCATTCCCGGAGCTGCGCCATCGGCAGGCCGCAAAGGATCGCATCCTCTCGGCAGAGGCGGTGCGCGAGGCCGGCCCCGACATCATCCTTGCCTCGTGGTGCGGCAAGAAGGTCGTCCCGGCCCGCATCTGCGCACGCGATGGCTGGGACGAGATCCCCGCCGTGCGCGACAACCGCATCGTCGAGATCAAGTCACCGATCATCCTGCAGCCGGGACCGGCGGCGCTGACGGATGGGCTGGATGCGATCGTGGCGGCGTTGTGGGGCGAGCGCGAATAGCGAGGCCGCCACCGCTATCGTGTCCCGGACGCGCTGCAACGCCATAGCGCGTCGAAGACGCGCGTAAACGCGCTTGTGGCGTCACGGCTCGATCACGTCACCGCGTTCACGACCTGATATTCCGGCTGCCGCCACACCTCGCCGATGATCACCTCCTCGATGATCTCCGCCGCCCGCACGATGTCGCTCTCGCCGATGTACAGCGGGGTGATCCCGAACCTCATGATGTCAGGCGCGCGGAAATCGCCGATCAAGCCGCGGGCGATCAGCGCCTGCATCGCAGCGTAGCCGCCGTCGAAGGCGAAGGAGACCTGTGAGCCGCGCTGGTCGTGCGCGCGCGGGGTGACCAGCCTCAAGGACGGGCAGCGGCGCTCGACCTCGGCGATCAGGAGATCACCGAGCGCCAGCGAGCGTGCCCGCACCTCGGCCATATCGACTCGGTCCCAGATATCGAGCGAGGCCTCCAGCGCCGCCATCGCAAGCACCGGCGGTGTGCCGACGCGCATGCGTTCGACGCCGCCCGCAGCCGCATAGCCCAACTCGAACGCAAATGGCTTCGCATGCCCCATCCACCCCGACAGCGCAGCACGTGCATCGTCGGCGTGGCGCGGCGCGACGTAGAGGAAAGCCGGCGCGCCGGGGCCGCCGTTGAGATATTTGTAGGTGCAGCCCGCCGCGAAATCCGCGCCGCACCCGGCAAGATCGACCGGCAGCGCGCCGGCGGAGTGCGCGAGATCCCAGACCGTGACAATGCCGAGCGCATGCGCCTTTGCCGTGAGCTTCGTCATGTCGTGGCGGCGGCCGGTGCGATAGTCGACCTCGGTGACGTAGAGCACCGCGACCTCCTCCGACAGGGCGGCCTCGATCTCCTCCGGCGCCACCAGGCGCAATTGATGGCCGCGCCCGAGCGTCGCGATCAGGCCTTCGGCCATGTAAAGGTCGGTCGGGAAGTTGCC
>NZ_JXDL01000001.1:294052-369139 GCF_001590795.1 Bradyrhizobium sp. AT1 | reverse complement strand
GTCCGACAGGACGATCTTGCGGGACGCGTTCATGTCGAGCGCGGCAGCGAGCGCCTGATAGACCTTGAGCGACAGCGTGTCTCCGACCATCACCGAGCCTGCTTCGGCGCCGACCAGGCGCGCGATGCGATCGCCGACATGGCGCGGCTGGGCGTACCAGCCTGCGGTGTTCCAGGCGCGGATCAGCTCAACGCCCCATTCGGTCGTGATGACGCGGTTGACGCGCTCGGCAACGCCAAGCGGCAACGCGCCGAGCGAATTGCCGTCGAGATAGATCACGCCCTCGGGCAGATGGAACAGGGCTTTGGTGTCGTCATAGACGCGATATCTGGTCATGGATATTTCTTGGGCATTTCTACAGAATGGTGCGGACGCGCCAGAGTTCGGGGAATAGCTCGACCTCCAGCATGCGCTTGAGATAGCTGACGCCACCGGTGCCGCCGGTGCCGCGCTTGAAGCCGATGACGCGCTCGACCGTCGTCACGTGGTTGAAGCGCCAGCGGCGGAAATAATCCTCGAAGTCGACCAGCTTCTCGGCGAGCTCGTAGAGCATCCAATGCGTCTCCGGCGCCTCGTAGACGATCCGCCAGGCCTGCAGCACGCCCTCGTTGAAGCTGTGGGTCTCGCGAACATCGCGCGCCAGCACGGCGGCCGGCATCTTCAGACCATTGCGGTCGGCGAGCCTGAGCACCTCGTCGTAAAGGCTGGGCGTCGCCAGTTCGGCCTCGAGCAGCTCCGTCGTCTCCGCATCGTGCGCGTGCGGCTTCAGCATGGCGTGGTTGCGGTTGCCGAGCAGGAATTCGATCAGCCGGTACTGACGCGACTGGAAACCGGAGGACTGCCCGAGCTGCGAACGGAAACGCGTGTATTCGCTCGGCGTCATCGTGCGCAGTACGTCCCAGGCATTGTTGAGCTGCTCGAAGATCCGCGACATCCGTGCCAGCATCTTCATCGCAGGCGGCACCTCATCCTTGGAGATGGCGCGGCGTGCGGCACTGAGCTCGTGGATGGCAAGCCGCATCCACAGCTCCGTGGTCTGATGCTGGATGATGAACAGCATCTCGTCATGCGCTTCCGACAGCGGATGCTGCGCGCCCAGGATCGCATCCAGCGCGAGGTAGTCGCCATAGGACATGCGCCGGGCGAAATCGGTCTCGGCGCCTTCGCTTGCAGGATCGTAACCGTTGGACGTCATGGGCAGGCCCTTTCGATCGATCTTCCCCGGCTCTGCTCAGTCGAGGCCGATCAGGCGCGCGGTGATCGGCGACGACGGATCCTTCAGCCCGTCGATCACGGTAAAGTGGTTCAGCCCGGGATCCACGACGAGGCGCGTCGGCACGTCAAATCCGGTCCAGACATTGGCCATCAGGTCGGATTGGCGGATGAATTCCGGCCGCTCGCTGCCGCCGACCCAGGCGGTGACGGGCGAATGTCCGCGTGGCAGATGCAGCGCCGCGCTTTCGAGCGTCGCCTCCTCCATGGTCAGGCCGAGCGTCTCGTTCATCTTGGTCTTCAGCAGCGGACGCAAATCATGCAGGCCGCTGATCGAGAGGGTGCCGGCGATGCGGTTGTAGACGGCCGGCTCGAGCCGGCTGTCGTCACACAGCATGCGCGTGACGAGATGACCGCCGGCGGAGTGGCCGGCAAGCCGGATCGGCCCCGCGACGAGCGAAGCCGCCTTGGCAATCGCGGCGGTGATTTCGGTAGTGATATCGGAGATGCGCGCGGCCGGCGTCAGCGTGTAGCTCGGCAGCACCACGGTCCAGCCATGGTGCCGCGCGCCTTCGGCAAGATCGGTCCAGGTCGACTTGTCGAACCGCATCCAGTAGCCGCCGTGAACGAACACGACGAGGCCCTTGCTGTCGCCGTCGGGCAGGACCAGGTCGAGCTTCTGGCGCTCGCCCGGGCCATAGGCAATGTCGGCGCGAAAATCCTTCAACCCAGCGCGATAGGCCGCGGCTCGTTCCGCCCATTGTCCCGGCATCTTGTCCGAGCCGGGGATATGGGCCGAATTGGCATAAGCATCATCCCAATCGCGCATCGTCACTCCCGAGGACTCGTCCGGCCAGCCGGCCGCCAGTCTGCCACCGGACAGGGCCGCATCCTAGTCTTTATTTTAAGCTTAAAGGATTTGGGAGGCTGGTAGATTGGGCACTCCGTCATTGCGGGCCCAGCGAAACAATCCAGTCTGCCTCCACGGTGACAGTCTGGATTGCCTCGTCGCCTGCGCGAAATTGCTTCGCAATTTTGTCGCGTGCTCCTCGTAACGACGACGGAGAGAGCTACGCCTTCTCCACCCCGCACCATTCCGCGATGAACAGCGCCATCGCCTTGGTGGTCTTCTTCAGCGACTCCAGCTCGACATATTCGTTGAAGCCGTGCATCTCGCCGCCGCTGGCGCCGAAACACAGGCTCGGGATGCCCTCGTTGAGACCGTAGAAGCGGGTGTCGGTGAGCGCGGTGAAGACGAGATCCTCCGGAGTGCCGCCATAAACCTTGCCGAACGCCTTGCCGAATGCGGCCTCCGGCGCGGCCGCATCGGTCAGCTCATAGCCTTCCGACAGGAAGCCCGACCATTCGATCTCCGGCGGATTGTTGGCGAGGAAGCGGTGATTGCGCGCCGCGGCGGCGACGCAGGCCATGATCTCCTTCTGGTGGTCGGCGATCGACCAGCCGGGCAACACCGCGATCCGGCAATCGACGTCGCACCAGGCGGGAACGCTGGAGGCCCAGTCGCCGCCCTTGATGATGCCGGGGTTGAAATTGATGGGATGGTTGATCGTCTTGAAGTGCTTGTCAGCCTTGGCCCGCTCGTTCCACTCGATCTCCAGCTTTTGCAGCGCCTGGATCAGATGATACGCCGCCATGATCGCGTTAGCGCCGGAGCCGGCGAACGCCACGTGGGTCGGATGCCCCTTCACGCGCAGGCGAAACCAGATCACGCCGACCTGCGAACGCACCATCTTGCCGCCGGTCGGCTCCGGGATGAAGCAGGCGTCGGCACGGTAGCCGCGCTGCAACGTCGAGAGCGCGCCGACACCGGTGCTCTCCTCCTCGATGACGGACTGGAAGTGGATCCGCGCCGTCGGCCTGAAGCCGGCGGCCTTGATCGCATCCAGCGCGTAGAGCGCGCCGATGGTGCCCGACTTCATGTCGCAGGCGCCGCGGCCGAACATCTTGCCGTCCTTGATGACAGGCGAGAACGGCGGCGTATCCCACAACTCCAGCGGGCCGGCAGGCACGACGTCGCAGTGGCCCTGCAGGATCAGCGATTTGCCGCCATTCGTTTGCGGACGGTAGGTGCCCACCACCGAACGCGCCTTGGAGAAATCATGCTCGATCGGGCCGAAGCCGCGCAGATCCTTGAGATCATCGACGTTGATGTGCCAGTCATCGACCTCATAGCCACGCTCGCGCAGGAGGTCGCCGATCATGTCCTGACACGGCCCCTCCGCCCCACGGGTCGAAGGGATCGCGACGAAATCGCTTGTGGTTGCAAGCTGGGCTTCGAAGCCGGCATCGACGGCGTCGAGAATCCTCTGCTGCGTTTCGGCATTCATCAGGCAACTCCAGGCATTTCAATGGTCCCAAGGAGTGCGCAAGCTAGCCGATTTCACCCCTTCGGGTACTCCACAAAATATGCATCCCGCAATGCATCTTCGAGCAGTCGGCCTTCTGAGTAGCCATTGAGGGTCGCAGGCCGGCTCACGCCGTCGAGCAGGCGTGGACACGGCTCCGGCGCGCCGAGCACCGTGCGCACGGGAATGCGCTCGGCATAGATCGGCAACGCATAGTCCTCGTCGTCGTCAGCGACACCCTTGGCGCGCACCTTGGCGGAGGCTTCCTCGATCTCCATCGCAATGAAGGAGGTCGCCTTGATCTCCTGGGTGTTGCTCGCCCTGAGACCCGCGGTGCGGTCCGGGAAGAAACGGTCGACCATCGCGATCACCGCACGCTCCTTCTCCGCGGGGTCGGTGACGAGGTAGGCGGAGCCGAACGCCATGACCGCACGATAGTCGGCGGAGTGGTTGAATCCACAGCGCGCCAGCACGAGGCTGTCGAGATGGGCGACCGTGAGACATACGCGCTCGCCCTTGCTCTGGCTCCGCAGCATGCGGCTTGCGCTCGAGCCGTGCCAGTACAGCTTCGTCCCCTCACGCCAGAAGAAGGTCGGGGTGCAATAGGGCTGGCCGTCGATCACGTAGGAGACGTGGCAGAGCATCGAAGAATCCAGGATGCGATGGACCGTCTCGTGATCGTAGAAGCCGCGGTCGTGCCGGCGTTTCACCTGGTTGCGCGCGGAGGTCGGATAGGAAGTGGAGGTCTCGGTCTGGCTCACGGCCGCTCCTGCTCGGATTGGAAATATCTTAGGTAGTTGTAGCCGGCCATTTGGTCTGCGATAGTTCCAATTCCATGCGAAAGATTCCAACCAATTCTCTCCCCTCGCCGGCCAAGTCTTCCTTGCCGACAAAGACCGAGCTGCCGCTCGACCTCACCGGCCCGCACGTCACGCCAGGCGCCTCGGCCGCACACCAGCTCTATCAGGCACTGTGCGAGATGATCGTCTCGGGCCTCGTCAAGCCGGGCGAGGCGCTGCCACCGTCACGCACGCTGGCCAAGCAGACCGGTTTTCGGCGCAACGCCGTCGTCATCGCCTATGAGCGCCTGATCGCCGACGGCTTTGCCGAGGCGACCGTCGGCTCCGGAACGTTCGTCGCGGCGCGCATCCCCGCGCACGCCGCCGAACCGGACAAGCCGAAGGTCATCGTCGAAACGCCCGGGCAAGGCGCGTTCGCGCTGGGCTGCACCCATATCGACGAACGGGCCGTGCAGCGTTTTCGCGCCTTCGTCGGCCGGCGCATGCGTGCGTTCGGCTCCGAGCACCTTCACTATGGCGATCCCCGCGGCAGCCGCGAGCTGCGCGCGGCAATTGCCGATCATCTGTTGTCGGCGCGCGGTCTGCGCTGCGATCCCGACCAGATCATGCTGACGTCGGGCACGTTGCACGCGCTGCGCATCGTGTTGAGCGCGATGCTCAAGCCGGGCGACCAGGTCTGGTGCGAGGACCCCGGTTATCCAGCCGCGCGAAAAACCATCGTGCATTGCGGCTATCGCGCCGTACCCGTTCCCGTCGACGAGCACGGCATGCGGATCGCCAAGGGCCGCACGGCGGCGCCGTCCGCGCGCGCGGCCTATGTCACGCCGTCGCATCAGTTTCCGCTGGGCGTGCAGATGTCGATGCCGCGGCGGCTCGAGCTTCTGGACTGGGCGAGGCAGGCCGGCGCGTTCGTGCTTGAGGACGATTACGACAGCGAGTTCCGTTATGACGGCGCACCGCTGATGTCGCTCGCCGGCATCGATCGCCTGCAGCGCGTGATTTACCTCGGCACATTTGCCAAGACGCTGTTTCCGGGCCTGCGCATCGGCTATTGCGCCCTGCCCGAACGCCTGATCGCGGATGTGACGGCCGCACGCGCGGCGCTCGACCGCTTCCCCGGCACGCTGATGGAAGGCGCGGTGGCCGACATGCTCAACTCGGGCGCGTTCGCCGCCAACCTCAAGCGCGTGCGAAAGCTCTATCGCGAGGCGCGCGATGTGCTGGCGCAAACGCTGGAGGCCGCATCCGACGGCGCGTTATCGGTGCCGGTGCCGTCACAAGGTCTGCATCTCGTCGCCCGGTTCGATCCCTCGGTCGATCTGTCGGTGGCCGCGCAAGCCAAGCAGGCGGCCGGCGCGGAGGGCTGGCTGCTCGCCGACACCTATTCGCGCGCGCGCCCGCTGCCGGGCTTCGTGCTGGGATTTTCAGGACATCCGGTTCCACAGCTCAAATCTTCCGCCGAACGGCTCGCGCGGGAATCGCGTGCAGCCCTGCGCGCGAGGGCCAAGGCGGCCCGGCGCGCGTGACGAACGTTCACTATGAGAATCGTTCGCCAGTCCCTACATTGCGGCGTCGATGCTCAGAGATCTCATCATGCCGCTTCGCCGTACCACCTGCCTCGCGTTCCTGATCTCCATCGCGCTTGCCGCGACGGCGCACGCCACCACGGTGGGGCGCGAGCAGGACATCGGCGACCTCAAGCTGGGCCAGCGCATTCAGGTGGATGACGGCACCTGTCCCGCCGGACAGGTCAAGGAAGTGCGCGGGGCGAAGATGTCCGACAAGGGCGTCGTGCGCACCGCCACGTGCGTGCAGCGATACGGTCCAAAGACGAAATGATTACTGCTTCGCCGGATCGAACATGCACTGCAGGGTCGGCTTGGCGATCTTGGTGAAGGTCGGGCCGATCTCGCCTTGCTTGGAGGCCGGAACCCAATCGGTCTCGATGGTGGGCACGCCCGTCTCGCTGATGCCGCGGAGCAGCGCTTCGCGCAGGTCGCGGTCCTCGACGGCGGCCGCGGCGTGATCGTGCAGACAGCCGCAGACTTCCTCAGGATGTTCCCATCGCCCGATCATCCGCGGCGCGCATTGGCGCACGAACTCGCTGCGGGGATCGGGTAGCCTCGAGGGCGCGCGCACCTGCGCCTCGGCGGCATTGATCGTCAGAACGGTTACGAACGCAGCGGCATAAGATCGGACGAGCATGACGGCCTTTATCGGCTGATTTTCTTGTTGTCGATCAGAAGCGCGCGGCGACCACGATCGGCTGCGACGCCGCGGTCGTTACCGGCGAGCCGCTGTACTGGAAGGTGCCGACCCCGGGGAGATTGCCGTCCGGCGCGCCCGCGAAGGACGAGCCGGCAACCACGAAAGCGAAAGCAAGGATGAAGCTGAGCGCGCGCATGGTCTTGTCTCCGAATTCGGTAGCCGGCGGTGCGCCGTTCGTCGTTGTGAAGCTGATAACCATGGGCGGTTTCGCCCGTGATGCGCCAAAAGCGCAAAATGGTTTCATCTCCATGAGAATTGTTTCGTCCGCCCCGTGACGACGACACAATTCTCCGAAAACGCCAATCATTTCAGATGGGTCTCACCGCAGCTCAAAGTAGCGTGCCAGGTTCCTGATCCGGTGTGAGCACATGGGACGCAATTGCCGTCACGCTCCCGCCTTGCGCGCTTCACATGCATTTTACGTTTTTCTGCTCAAGAGAGGGACGAACGAAGGCTGGGTCCTGTCGAACCGGGGGCGCGTCGGCTGCGACCCAAGCCATCGAAACCTGGACGCCTGGGATCACCGGGCGCGTTCACTTGAGGGATGGCCATTATGGTGACGCAAGATCGCGCAACGCCGCGCGAGGCGGACCAACGGACGGACGACGGCGATCAACGACCCGGTCGCGTCGCCTCGACCGGCGCGATGTCGCTGCAGTCCGGCCGCGGCTTCGAAGCGGCGCCACAGGCATTCGTGCGGCTGACGGGCTCACACCTCGTCAAACGCGTCACTGTGTGAAGAACTCGCCGCACTTCTGGACGTTTGCGTCCGCTGGTCCCCACGGCATGATCGGCACGGTCGAGGTCGAGTTCTTCGGCGAGCCCTCGATAATCCTGTCCGAATAGACCATGTAGACCAGCACGTTGCGCTTGGTATCGCAGCCGCGCACGATCTGCATCCTCTTGAAGAACAGTGAACGGCGCCGGCGGAACATGTCGTCGCCCTGCTCCATCTTGGTCTTGAACTTGATCGGGCCGACCTGGCGGCAGGCCAGCGAGATGTCCGAGACCTCCTCGGCGAGGCCCAGCCAGCCCTTGAAGCCGCCCTTCTCCGGCACCGTGAAATGACAGGCGACGCCCTCGACCTCGGGGTCGTCGAGACCATAGGTCGCGAGCTTGTCGTTCGGGCTCATCCATTTGAACACGGTGGAGCGGCGGAAGATCAGATCGGGCTCGTCCGCGGCGGACGCGGACGCCATCGGTGCGATCAGAGCCAGGAGGAATAAAGCGAAGCCTTCCAAGCGGATGCCGGAAAGATCGGGGAAACGAGATGACATGAAGTTCTCCGGTAGCAAGTCCCCGCAATGTAGGAACGCGTCAGCCCGACAGGAAGACGACAGCTGGCCGGAGGTGGCCGCCGTTTACCGCTCCGTGAGGCTTTTTTGCTACGTCTTGAACAAAAGTAGCTGACAGCAGAACTGACCTGCTGGTGAACGCGTATCCCCTTTGCGAGACTAACGTCTGATTTGGATTGTGGATTCGAGGATGAACAGCGTGAACGGGTCGGGTTTTTCTGCCAAGCCGGCGCGGCTTTGGCAGGTCGCCGTTTTGACGGCGGCGGGTGCGATCGGCGCGAGTAGCCAGGCAGACGCAGCATTTTATTATTGGACGGATTATTCCGACGGATCCTATTACGCCCGACAGGACCGGCATCCCGAGATACCGCGCCAGAAGCCGCAGAAGCGTGGCGCTGGCGCCAAGAAGGAAGTTGTCGCCGAGAAAGAGGCCGGCACCAAGCCGCAAGGGCCGCTGGTCATCGTCGTCTCGATCGACCGGCAGAAGGTGACGGTCTACGACACCAATGGCGTGTTCGCGGAATCTCCGGTGTCGACAGGCATGAAGGGCCACTCGACGCCGATGGGTGTGTTCAGCGTCATCCAGAAGCACAAATTCCACCATTCCAACATCTATAGCGGTGCGCCGATGCCGTACATGCAGCGGATCACCTGGTCCGGTGTGGCCATGCATGCCGGCGTGCTGCCGGGCTATCCGGCCTCGCATGGCTGCATCCGCATGCCGATGGCGTTCGCGGTGAAGATGTGGAATTGGACCAGGATGGGCGCGCGTGTGATCGTCGCGCCCGGCGAGATGACGCCGCACAACTTCTCCCATCCCCTGCTCGCCTCGTCGCGCGTGCCGCCGCAGCCCGCCGCCAGCCTCGAACCGCAGACCAATGTCGGCGACAAGGCCGACAAGGGCGCCGCGCAAACCAAAGCCGCCGAGAGCAAGCCTGTCGAGACCAAGACTGCCAGCGCCGACGCAGTGCTCGAGCTGCGCGCCTCCGTCGGCCACACCGTGATGTCGGATGTGACCACGGGCAACGCACCTGCGCATGATGAAGCCGCCAAGCCCGCCGACGAGGCCAAGCCGGCCGAAGCATCCGACGCGGCCAAGCCTGCCTCGGAAGAAGCCGCCAAGCCGGCGAACGAGGACAAGTCCGTCGACAAGGCCGCGCCGGTCAAGACGCAAGCCGCGGACTCCGCGAAGACACCCGATGCTCCGGTACCTGCGGTCGCCGCCTCACCCGAGGTGAAGAAGGACGAGACCCGCGTCGCCGATCCCGCACCGGCCGCCAAGCCCGACATACCCAAGCGGGCCGGCCAGATCGCCGTCTTCATCAGCCGCAAGGATTCCAAGCTCTACGTGCGGCAGAATTTTGCGCCGCTGTTCGAGGTGCCGGTCACGATCGCGACCAGCGACCGGCCTCTCGGCACGCATATCTTCACCGCCGAGCTCGACAAGACCGATACCAATGCGCTCCGTTGGTCGGTGGTGTCACTGCCCGTCTCCGCCCGTTCCGCCGCACGCGAGGACGACAGCCGCCTCACGCGCCGCAAGGGGGGCGCTGCCGTGATCCCCGTCGCCGCCAAACCCGTGGCGGCCAAGCCGGTCGTCACGCCGGACAGTCCGGCCGCGGCGCTCGACCGCATCTCGATCCCCGACGATACCATGGCGAAGATCAACGAGATGTTGACCTCAGGCGGCTCCATCATCATCTCCGACCAGGGCATCAACCAGGGCGAGACTGGCGAAGGCACCGACTTCATCGTCCGCCTGTACTAGCCTCTGCCGCCGCGTCAGATAACGCGGTGTTGACGAGGCGGAGCGCAGCCGCGGAGTAACATGCCTCCGGATCATTTCGGGGGATGCCGCCATGATGAACCGCAGGACCGTGCTCACCATGACGCTGGCCGGCACGCTTGCGCCGGCAACGCGTGCTTTCGCCGAGGGCGCTATGAGCCGGATCTCGGCCTATGCCTTCTCCTTTCCAGCCTTGTCAGGTGACGACATCCGGCTCGCCGCTTTCACCGGTAAGCCGCTGCTGGTGGTCAACACTGCCTCGCTTTGTGGCTACACCCCGCAATATGCCGGCCTGCAGGAGATCTGGACCGAGTTTCGCGCCCGCGGGCTGACCGTGATCGGCGTGCCGTCGAATGATTTCGGCGGCCAGGAGCCCGGCGGCAGCAGCGAGATCACGCAGACCGCGCACCACCAATATGGTGTTACCTTTCCGATCACCGCCAAGGCTGTCGTAGCCGGGGCCAAGGCGCATCCATTCTACAAGTGGGCCGCAGAGGCGCGACCGAGGGATGTTCCGCGCTGGAACTTCCACAAATATCTGATCGGCCGCGACGGCTATATCGCCGAGGTCTTTCCGTCGGCGGTCGAGCCGGCCGATACGCGGATCAAGACAGCCGTTGCCAGGGTTCTGGCCGACAGTTGACGCGGATGCCGCCCCCATCCGGTTGGGCACAATTGCGGCGGGATGCCAAACAGCCGTTGCAATGGCGATGGCCCACCATCTAGGCTAGGATCGTTTGGGGCAGGATGGGTTTTGCCGGAGGCGAAAAGCCGCGGCGGAACAATGGGATCAATCTCGAGGACAACACCATGCGTGTGGCGGCAGGACTGATTTTGGCAAGCGCGATGTCGGTTGCGTTGACCGGCGCAGCATGGTCGCAGACCCCGGCCGCAAAGCCCGCAGCCGCGACGCAAACTGCACCGGCAGCAACGCCGGCCGCGGCAACGCCCGCGGCGGCTCCACCTGCCGCTCCCGCGGCAGCCGCCGCACCCGCCGGTTTCGTCAATCCGCCTCCGCCCAAGCAAGCGCCGCAGCCGGCCCGCGCAGCCTGCAACACGCCTGGCGCGCTCGGTGTTGCCCGCACCGTCGAGATCGACACGACAGGCGGTCCCGGCTTCGGCTTCGAGCATTTCAAGGAGCTCGACTTCCTGCGCGACAAGGAGGTCGTGCTGACCTTCGACGACGGCCCCTGGCCCAAGAACACGCCTGCGGTGCTGAAGGCGCTCGCCGACGAATGCACCACCGGCATCTTCTTCTCGATCGGCAAGCACGCGACCTACGAGCCGGAGATCCTGAAGCAGGTCTATGCGGCCGGCCACACCGTGGGCACCCACACCTGGTCGCACGCCAATCTCAACAACAAGAAGCTCACCGAGGCGCAGCGCAAGGAAGAGATCGAGAAGGGCCTGTCCGCGGTGAAGTGGGCGCTCGGCGGCATCTCGCCCTCGCCGTTCTTCCGCTTCCCGGCGCTGCAGCATCCGCCGGAGATGGTCACCTATCTCGGCAACCGCAACACCGCGATCTTCTCCTGCGACATCGACTCCTTCGACTTCAAGGCCTCGAAGCCCGAGAAGGTGGTCGAGACCGTGATGAAGAAGCTCGACACCAAGGGCAAGGGCATCATCCTGATGCACGACTTCCAGAAGCACACCGCGGAGGCCCTGCCCGAGCTGCTCAAGCGCCTGAAGGCCGGCGGCTACAAGGTGGTGGCAATGCGCGCCAAATTCCCGGCGTCGTCGTTGCCCGAATACGACCAGGAGCTGCTCAAGGACGCCAAGCTGCCGACGGTGAGCCAGCGCCCGGTCAATTCCGTGGTGACGACCGTTTCCGAATAGCCGGAGCCTTCACGTCAGCGAACGCCGCCCCTCGCCTTCAAGCGGCTTTTGCATCTTGCCCCAACGCCGGCGCGTCAGGCACGACGTCGGCGATTTCGGGACACTCGTCGATCATCGCTCGCAGCATCAGCATCAGATCGAAGCAGAAGTAAACGCGCTCCGTCACCTCCCAGTTGAATTGTGGAGAGACAGTCTTCATCGCCACGAGACAATAGTAACTCTTTCCGCCAAGCTCCCGCTGAATCATCCGGTCGTTGAAGGCGTAGCCGGACTGATATGCGACATCCTGATCAGCGAGCGTAATCCGCTTGGCCTCGGCGAAGCTTGCGCCGCTCACGCTATGACCCAGTCGCTCCAAAATCTGGTGGGCGACGTCTTCAGATGTAAGCTCTTCGACGGACAATGGCGGGCGCTTGAGAATCCTCGCGATCTGCTCGCCGGTCAAATAGAGATTGAAGTTGATCCGCCGGAAATTGATCTCGAGGCGGATCAACAGTCGCTTGTGGGTCGGCCACCTGATGAGGAAATCGGCATCGATCTGTCCGGGCAGGTAGTTGGTCTCGACCACGATCTGCGACTTCGTCTCCCTTTTTGGCCGGCGACCACCGGCTGCGTCGTAGAAGGGGGCCTGGGTCTCGTCGATCTGCGCGAGCGCGAGCGGCAGCGTCCTGAGATAGACTTTCCTGATGCTGTTCAGGAGGGCCGACTCACCCGACTGGATGTGCATTGCGACATACACGACGGTGAACACCGGGAGAAAAACGCTTAGAAACTGTATGCTCGCCTGCACCCAGCTGTCTCGAAGACCCGTCAATCCCAAAAAGAATACTGCGGTATTGATCAGACCGATCAGGACCAGCATCCCGAACAGAAGAATCTTGGACCAGGATGGAATATTCGCGAACCGCAATTTAGCCAGGATATCCACCTTCGTCCCCCCGCCCGTTAATAATCATGCTCAAAGAAGCCCTCATGAACATCATGCAACCAGACAATGTCATCGTAAAGTTACGAAATGTCGTCGTCGAGGCCTCGTGCGGGATCCACCCATGGGAGCAATTCCCCCAGCGGCCCAACAAGCTCTCAATCGACGTCACACTTTTCGCGCCGCTGGACAAACGGCGACTGAAAGACTTCGGCTATGTCGATTACGACCATATTCGCACCTTCCTGAAGTCGTTTCCATCGCGGCCCCACACCCCGCTGCTGGAGACCTTGCTCGACGAGATCGTCGACCAGTGCTTCGTGGACAAACGGGTCGAAGCCTGCAGCGTCTCCATCCTGAAGCTGAACATATTCAACGAAACCGAAGCGGCGGGCGTCGAGGTCTTCCGCACCCGCGCGCAGTGGAAATAACAAGATGCCGTTGGCTCTCGTCACAGGCGGCGCAGGACGTCTCGGCCGAGTGATCGCCACTCATCTCGCCGCGAACGGGTTTGATCTCGTGCTGCACGCCAATGGTTCGCGCGACCAGGCACGACAATTCGCCGCGCAGATATCCCGCGGCGGCGGGAAAGCAACGTGTTCCTATTGCGACTTCCGCTACCCCCGGCGCATCGCGGGCTTCTTCGACGCCATTGTCGAACGGCACGGCCCGCCCGACCTCGTGGTCAACAACGCTTCGATATTCGAATACGATTTTCCCGGCAGGGCGTCGCTGCGGAAGCTGGATGAGAGCCTTGCGGTTCACGTTCAGGCCCCGTTCCAGCTCCTCGAAATGGCCTACAAGACCGCTACGCGAAAACGTCCGATCACGGTAGTCAACGTGCTCGACCAGAAGGTCGCCAACCTCAATCCCGACTATTTCAGCTACACGATCGGAAAGTGCGGCCTCCTCGCCCTCACCGAGATGTGGCAGTTGAACCCCACGGCCAAGTTTCGCGTTTTCGGGATACTTCCCGGACTGTTGTTCCCGAGCGGTAAACAGACGGTCGAGGATTTCGAGCGGGTCAGGAGCGATACGCCGCTGCGACGCAATCCGTCACCGCAGGAGGTCGCAAACGCGATCCTGTTCTTTGCCCAGAACAAATCAGTGCCGGGACAAAATATCTCAATCGACGGCGGCGAAAGTCTCGTCCCTCGCACACGCGACATCGCCTATCAGAAGTAGCGGCCGCCGCCGGCGGCCGGCAGCGAATACTTTAGGAGACCCACGGCGCCGGCAGGTGACAGGCCAGCACGCCCGGAGCGTGCGCCGCTCACCCATTATATCGGAAGCGCTGTGATCTCAAAACCGTAACGCATGAACGAAGGTTCACGCCGCGAGCATTTGCACGTGCGCAGACGCCGTGGCGGCTAGACGTCCCCGTAAGCCGCTTCGGCCGGGCGCGTGGTGCGGCCGTATCCCATCAGCATGAACAACGCGCCGATGATCGAGAGGTTCTTCAGCGCGTCGACCACCATCTTCGCGTTGTCGGGCGGCGCCTGATTCCAGAAATCATCGAACAGCACGGTGGCAACCGCGACGTAGATGATCATCAGCATCGCGAAGAACCGCGCACCGAAATTCAGCGCGATCATCAGGCCTGCGATGATCTCGAGCCCGCCGACGGCGATCGCCAGCAGTTGCGGCGTGGTCATGGCGGTCGCGGTCTCGATCTGCTTGGCATAAGGCGCAATCATCTCGGGAACCACGACCTTGGTGGCGATGAAGTCGGCCGTCGCCTGGATGGCAAAGAGCTTGGTCGCGCCCGTGTAGATGAACAACACGGCGAACAGGATCCGCCCGAAAGTCACGAACGCTGGCATGATCGGCCTCTTGGCAAGCTCAAAGCGCGGGGATGCTCGACAGGATTATGAAGATTAGTGCGCCGGTTTACAAACGAGGAAATCGAGAACTGCGAGGAATTCAAAGTTTGTGACGTCTTCCCTTCTCCCCTTGTGGGAGAAGGTGGCTCGCCGCGGAGCGGCGAGACGGATGAGGGGTATCTATCGGCGCGAACAACTCTCGCGATCGCGACTCGCGGGGAGATACCCCTCATCCGGCGCCATAGCCGAAGCTACGCTTCGGCGTTCGTAAGAACGGCGGCCCCAAAGGCCGCCTATGCCACCTTCTCCCACAAGGGGAGAAGGGATTGCACGATGACGCGAGAGACGTCCTTACGTAAACAACGTCGGCTGCTGCCGCGCTGCCCGCTCCTGCGCTTCCACCACCGCGACTGCCGTCATGTTGAGGATGCCGCGCGCCGTCACCGACGGCGTGAGGATGTGCGCCGGGCGCGCCGGGCCGACCAGGATCGGGCCGACGGGAAGTGCGTCCGCCAGCGACTTGATCATCTGATAGGCGACGTTGGCGGTGTCCAGCGTCGGCATGATCATGATGTTGGCCTCGCCCTCCAGCTGGGAGTGCGGCAGCACCATCCTTCGCGCGGCGGCGGAGAGCGCGGTGTCGCCCTGCATCTCGCCGTCTGCCTCGATCTCCGGATGCTTGTCCTTCAGCAACTGTGTCGCCCGCCGCATCTTGCGCGAGGAATCGGTGTCGTAGCTGCCGAAATCCGAGTGCGAGACGAACGCAATCTTCGGCTTGATGTTGAAGCGCTGGACGTGGACCGCGGCGAGCGACGCGATCTCGGCGAGCTCTTCCGCGCTCGGACTGGGCCGAACCTGCGTGTCGGCGATGAAGAAGGCGCCCTTGCTGGTGATCAGCAGCGCCAGCGCCGCGTAGTCGCTGACGCCGGGACAGAAGCCGACGATCTCTCGGACATGGCGCAGATGGCTCATGTAGCGGCCCTCGACGCCGCAAAGCATGGCATCCGCCTCGCCGCGTGTGACCGCCAGCGCGGCGATCACCGTGTTGTTGGTACGCACCACGGTGCGGGCGGCGTCCGGCGTCACGCCGCGGCGGCCGGCGACCTCGACATAGGACTGCACGTAGGAACGGTAGCGCGGATCGTCCTCGGGATTGACGAGGTCGAAATCCTTGCCGGCGCGGATCGAGAGGCCGAAGCGCTTGATGCGCGCCTCCACGACCGAGGGACGGCCGACCAGGATCGGCCGCGCCAGATTCTCCTCCAGCACCACTTGGGTGGCGCGCAGCACGCGCTCGTCCTCGCCTTCGGCGTAGATCACCCGCACCGGCTGGGTCTTGGCCTTGGCGAACATCGGCTTCATCACGAGGCCGGAGCGGAAGGCGAAGCGCTCGAGCAGCGCGGTGTATTCGTCGAAATTGGTGATGGGGCGTGTCGCGACGCCGGACTCCATCGCCGCCTTCGCCACCGCCGGCGCGATGCGCAGGATCAGCCTGGGATCAAAGGGGCTCGGGATCAGCGAACCCGGGCCGAAGCCTTGCGTCTCGCCGGCGTCGAAGCCTTGCGCGACCGCATCCGACGGCGCCTCGCGCGCGAGCTGGGCGATGGCTTCGACCGCTGCGTGCTTCATCTCTTCGTTGATGGCGCTGGCGCCGACATCGAGCGCGCCGCGGAAGATGAAGGGAAAGCACAGGACGTTGTTGACCTGGTTCGGATAGTCGGAGCGGCCGGTGCAGATCATGGCGTCAGGGCGCACCTTGCGCGCCTCCTCCGGCATGATCTCAGGGGTCGGGTTGGCAAGCGCCATGATCAGCGGCTTGTCGCCCATCGCCTTGGCCATCTCGGGCTTGAGCACGCCGGGCGCGGAGAGTCCGATGAAGATGTCGGCGCCCCCGATGACGTCACCGAGCGTGCGCTTGTCGGTTTTCTGCGCATAGACCGCCTTCCAGCGGTCCATCGTGGTGTTGCGGCCTTCGTGAACGAGGCCATCGATGTCGCAGACCCAGATGTTCTTGCGCTGCGCGCCCATCGACACGAGCAGATTGAGTGTCGCGATCGCGGCCGCGCCTGCTCCCGACGCCACGATCTTGACGTCGGAGAGCTTCTTTCCGTTGAGTCGCAGGGCGTTGGTGACGGCGGCGGCGACGATGATGGCGGTGCCGTGCTGGTCGTCATGGAAGACCGGGATCTTCATGCGCTCCTTCAGCTGCGCCTCGATCTCGAAGCATTCCGGCCCGCGGATGTCTTCCAGATTGATGCCGCCGAAGGTTGGCTCGAGCGCCGCCACGGTCTCGACCACGCGCTCGATGGTGTCGGCGGCGATCTCGATATCGAACACGTCGATGCCGGCGAATTTCTTGAACAGGACGGCCTTGCCCTCCATCACCGGCTTGGATGCCAGCGGGCCGATATTGCCGAGGCCGAGCACAGCGGTACCGTTGGAGACAACGGCAACCAGATTGGCGCGGGTGGTCAGCGTGGCGGCTTCCGCCGGGTTCTTCGCGATCTCGGTGCAGGCCGCGGCAACGCCGGGAGAATAGGCAAGCGCGAGGTCGCGCTGGTTGGCAAGCGGCTTGCTCGCCTGGATCTCGAGCTTTCCGGGGCGCGGCAGACGATGGTAGGCCAGCGCCGCCTGGTGGAGATCATCAGAATAGGACGACATGCGGTGTTTCGCCTCGCGTTACCGGCCTCAAAATGCACGATCCGAACGCCGCTGTCCAAGCGGACCGTATTTCCGGGTCGTGGAAACGGGATGAAGCACGCCGGGTGCCCCGGTGGCAACATCCGATTGCGCGCCCATCAACAGGACGCCCGGTCAAATATTTGAAAACCATAGCTTTCCCTGGACCGCGCGGCGTTTCACGAATATGGCAGGTTGCGCGGTGCAAAACGAGCAATCGGAGCAAGGGAATGAAGCGAATCCTGATCGGCCTGATCGTGGCAGTCGTGCTCGGCGCGGGCGGATGGTTCGGCTTCAATCTCTACGTCCAGCATCGCGCCACCGCCGAGGTCGAGGCAGCGTTCGCGCGGATCCGCTCAGGCGGCGGCAAGGCGAGCCACGGCAAGATCGGGTTCGACCTGCGGACGCGCACCCTGACGATCGAAGACATCGCGATCACTCCCGGCGAGCAGCCGCAGGCGCAGATCAGGATCGCCGGCATCACGGGCACCGGGGTTCGCCTGATCGACGACAACAGCTTCTCGGCCGACCATATCGAGGTCAGGGGTTTCGAGGTCGCGCTGGACCAGGTCGGCGCCGCGAAGCTGAAGGCGTCCTACAAGGTCCCGCAGCTCACCTTGCGTGACTATGCCGGCCCCATTCACGCCGGCAATGCGCCGGCAGGCGGCTCGCTGATCGAGATTTACCGCTATGTGCTCGATCAGTACGCCAGCATCACGGCATCATCCGTCACAGCTCCGACGCTGACGATGACGTTCGATACGAGCGGCAGCGCAGCCGGTAGTGGCGAGGTCGCCTATTCGGGGCTCGCGATCCAGAATCTCAAGCGCGGCAAGATCGACGCGATGAAAGCGGACCGCGCCGTCTTCACCATCGACGTTCCGCAGCCGGGCAAACAGGAGAAGCTGACCGGCGACCTCTCCAACATCATCGTCAATGATTTCGACTCCACCGCGATCGCCGCGGCGCTCGATCCGCAGAAGACCGGCGACGACAGCTACCATCGCGTCTACCGGCAGATCGCGACCGGGCCCTATGTGCTCAAATCGACCCAGGGCATGCGGATGGACATCGACGGGATCACCTTCGAGGACATCGCGGTGCAGCCGTCGAAATTCCGGCCGGCCGAGATCGTTGCGCTCTTGCCAGCGGACCCGTCGGCCGTCCCGACCGCGGCGCAATCGCGCGAGATGATGGAGAAGCTCGCCGGATTCTATGAAGGCCTTCGCATCGGCAGGATCGAGGTCGGCAAGACGTCCATGGGCACGCCGCAGGGCACGGCCAGGATCAATGCCGTCCGGTACCGCGAAGGCGAGTTCGCGGTCGAAGGCGTCGATACGCCCTCGCCGCAGGGCCAGCTCAAGATGGAGCGCTTCGCTCTGAAATCGTTCAGTGCGGCAAACCTGATGCGCTGGGCGGCAGGGCTCAGCAGCCAGGGGCAGCCGCCCTCGCCCGATCAGATGCTGGGCCTGTTCCGCGTGCTTGAAGGCGCCGAGGTCAAGGGCGTGACTGCGCCCCATAAGAACACGCGGCAGCCCGTCACCGTCGACACGATCAGCCTGAGCTGGGGCCAGCTGGTCGGATCGATTCCGAGCAAGGCCAATCTGGTCGTCAAGATGGTCACGCCGACCGATCCTGCCAATCCGGCGCTGCAGCCGCTGATCGTGGCTGGCGTGGACAAGCTTGCGATCGACCTCGATCTCGGCGCGGCCTGGACGGAATCCTCAGGCGCGTTCGCGCTCGCGCCGGCCACGCTCGATCTCGGCAACCTCGCCAGGGCGCAGGCCCGGTTCGCGCTCGCCAACGTGCCGCGCGGCCTGTTCACCGCCGACCCGGTGCAGGCGATGGACCAGGCGGCGCAGGTCGAGACCGGCGCGATCGAGCTCTCGTTGCGGGACAGCGGCGTAGTCGATCTCGTCGTGGCGCAGTTCGCGCGTATGCAGAATGTCAGCCGCGACGCTGCGCGCAGCGCCATCGTCGAGATGATCCGCGCGCAAGGCGAGAAGCTCGCGGCGTCCAATCTCGATGTCAGGGCTGCGGTCGACGCGCTCGCCGGCTTCGTCGCGACGTCGGGGCAGACGCTGACCATCAAGCTGACCCCGCTCGGCAAGCTGCCGGTGCTTCAGCTGATCGATATCCTCGACAACGAGCCGATCATCGCGCTGGCGCAGTTCAGGATCGAGGCATCGACGGGGTTGTAGATCGCTTTGGTGGTCTCGTGTCCCGGACTTGGCGCGGCATGAAATAACGCGATGCAGAGCCGGGACCCAGGCGTCTGCGTTTCAACGCGACGTGGACCCCGGCTCTGCAGCGCATTGCTTAAGTAGCGCTGCGCTGCGTCCGGGGCACGAGACCGGCCGCCCCCCTCACTTCTGCGGCAGGTTCACCCGCACATGCAGCTCGCGGAGCTGCTTCGTCGTGGCTT
The DNA here is from genome assembly GCF_001590795.1 of Bradyrhizobium sp. AT1. Lineage (GTDB taxonomy): Bacteria > Pseudomonadota > Alphaproteobacteria > Rhizobiales > Xanthobacteraceae > Bradyrhizobium. Next base: position 349,724 of record NZ_JXDL01000001.1, on the reverse strand, counting down.
CCGACGGCGCGCCCATCAGGAGGTCCATGGCCTGCTGGTTCATCGGGAACAGCGAGATCTCGCGCAGATTGGTGGTGCCACAGAGCAGCATCACGATGCGGTCGACGCCCGCGGCCATGCCGCCATGCGGCGGTGCGCCGTATTGGAAGGCGCGATACATGCCGCCGAAGCGGTCGACCACTTCCTGCTCGCCATAGCCCGCGATCTCGAACGCCTTCACCATCGCTTCCGGCACGTGGTTGCGGATGCCGCCCGAGGCGATCTCGTAGCCGTTGCAGGTGATGTCGTACTGGAACGCCTTGATGGTCAGCGGATCTTGCGATTTCAGCGCCTCGAGGCCGCCCTGCGGCATCGAGAACGGGTTGTGCGAGAAGTCGACCTTCTTGTCCTCGTCGTTGTACTCGTACATCGGGAAGTCGACGATCCAAGCGAGCTCGAACCGCTCCTTGTCGGTGAGGTTCAGCTCCTCGCCAACCTTGTTGCGGGCCAAACCAGAGAACTTCCAGAACTTGTCGGGATCGCCGGCGACGAAGAAGGCGGCGTCGCCCTCCTTGGTGCCGATCTGCGCGCGGATTGCCGCGGTGCGCTCAGGCCCGATGTTGTTCGCCAGGGGACCTGCGCCCTCGCCGCCCTCACGCCACATGATGTAGCCGAGGCCGGGCTGGCCTTCGCCTTGCGCCCACGAGTTCATGCGATCACAGAACGCGCGGCTGCCGCCGCCCGGCGCCGGGATCGCCCAGACCTGGTTCTTGGGATCCTCGAGCATGCGCGCGAAGACCTTGAAGCCGCTTCCGCGGAAGTGCTCGGAGACGTCCTGCATCTCGATGGGGTTGCGCAAATCCGGCTTGTCGCTGCCGTATTTGCGCAGCGCCTCGGCGAACGGGATGCGGCGCCAGTTCTTGCTCACCGGCTTGCCCTTGGCGAACTCCTCGAACACGCCGGTAATGACGGGCTCCATCGCAGCGAACACGTCTTCCTGCGTGACAAAGCTCATCTCGACGTCGAGCTGGTAGAACTCGCCCGGCAGACGGTCGGCGCGCGGGTCCTCGTCGCGGAAGCACGGCGCGATCTGGAAGTAGCGGTCGAAGCCCGACATCATCAGCAGCTGCTTGTACTGCTGCGGCGCCTGCGGCAGCGCGTAGAACTTGCCGGGATGGATGCGCGAGGGCACCAGGAAGTCGCGCGCGCCTTCCGGCGAGGACGCGGTCAGGATCGGGGTGTTGAACTCGAAGAAGCCCTGCCCCTCCATGCGCCGGCGCATCGACTTGATGATCTCGACGCGCGTCATGATGTTCTGGTGCAGCTTTTCGCGGCGCAGGTCGAGGAAGCGGTACTTCAGGCGGATGTCTTCGGGATATTCCTGGTCGCCGAACACCGGCAGCGGCAAATCGCCGGCCGGGCCCAGCACCTCGATCTCGGTGACATAGATCTCGATCTTGCCGGTCGGCAGGTCATCATTGTCGGTGCCTTCGGGGCGGCGGCGGGCCTTGCCGTCCATCCGCACCACGAATTCCGAGCGCAGCTTCTCGGCCAGCGAGAAAGCGGGCGAGTCCGGGTCGACCACGCACTGGGTCAGGCCGTAATGGTCACGCAAATCGATGAACAGCACGCCGCCATGGTCGCGAACGCGATGGACCCAGCCCGACAGGCGGACCGTCTCGCCGATGTTGCTCTCGCGGAGCGCGCCGCATGTATGTGACCGGTAGCGATGCATGGTCGTCCCAAAATGATGTCTGAAGGATATCGAATCGGACGGCCCGTCAGGGCCGGTTCGAGATTGCGGCAGGGTTTACCCGACGAGGCCCGGGGCGGCAACCAAGGGAACGCCCTGTTTTGGGCCGGAAGCGCCCATTTTTGGCATATCAGGGGCCGAGCCTTTGCCATCGGGCGTTCCAGCCCTATCTTGAGGCCATGACGGTGCATTTCCCCTTCCAGAACTCCTATTCGGCGCTGCCGGACAGCTTCTTTGCCCGCGTCGCTCCGACCCCGGTCGCGGCCCCCCGGCTGATCAAGCTGAACCGGCCGCTGGCGGCCCAACTCGGACTCGATCCGGATCTGCTGGAGAGCCCTGAAGGCGCGGCGATCCTGGCCGGCAAGACGGTTCCCGACGGCGCCGACCCCATCGCCATGGCCTATGCCGGCCACCAGTTCGGCCATTTCGTGCCCCAGCTCGGCGACGGCCGCGCCATCCTGCTCGGCGAGGTCATCGACAAGGACGGCGTCCGCCGCGACATCCAGCTCAAGGGATCCGGCCCCACCCCGTTCTCCCGCCGTGGCGACGGCCGCGCCGCGCTCGGGCCGGTGCTGCGGGAATACATCGTCAGCGAGGCGATGTTCGCTCTCGGCATTCCCACCACGCGCTCGCTCGCCGCCGTCATCACCGGCGAGCATGTGATCCGCGAGACCGCCCTGCCCGGCGCAGTGCTGACCCGCGTCGCCTCCAGCCACATCCGCGTCGGCACCTTCCAGTTCTTCGCCGCCCGCGGCAACACCGATGCGATCCGCGCCCTCGCCGACCACGTCATTGCGCGACATTATCCGCAGCTGCGCGACGCGGAGCGGCCCTATCATTCTCTGCTCGCCGCCGTCGTCGCACGCCAGGCCGAGCTCATCGCGCGCTGGCTGCTGGTCGGCTTCATCCATGGCGTGATGAACACCGACAACTCGTCGATATCAGGCGAGACCATCGACTACGGCCCCTGCGCCTTCATGGACGCCTACAATCCTGCGCAGGTGTTTTCGTCGATCGACGAGATGGGCCGCTACGCCTATGCCAACCAGCCGCGCATCGCCTTGTGGAATCTGACGCGCCTTGCCGAATGCCTGCTGCCGCTGTTCTCGGACGAGCAGGAGAAGGCGGTCGCCGAGGCCCAGGACATTCTCGGCGCCTTCTCGGACCAGTTCAGCGCCGCCTATCAGGCCGGCCTGCGCAGGAAGGTCGGCCTGTTTACCGAGCGCGCCGGCGACGAGGCGCTGATCCAGGACCTGCTCGATGCCATGGCCAAAAACCAGGCCGACTTCATCCTCACCTTCCGCAAGCTGGGCGATGCTGCCGTTGATGACAGCGCGGATGCGCGTGCGCAGTTCATGGAGCCCGCGGCCTTCGACGAATGGGCCGGGCGCTGGCGCGCGCGCATCGCGCTGGAGCCGCAAACGGCCGCCGAGCGGCAGGCCGCGATGCACGCAGTCAACCCGATGTTCATTCCGCGCAACCACCGCATCGAGGCCGTGATCCAGGCGGCGGTGAACGACGACGACTACGCGCCGTTCGAGGAATTGGTGAAGGTGCTGGCGAGGCCCTTCGAGGACCAGCCGGACTATGCCGCCTACGCCGACCCGCCGCTGCCGGACCAGCGGGTGTTGCAGACGTTCTGCGGGACGTGAGGCGGGCTCGACCGCGCACTACCATCTCTAATTGATCCACTGCATGGATTGCGCGTTGCGCTACGCCATTGCGGTCCCGGCGCGCGTTGTGGACGCGTCGCGCCCTTGGGAACCACTGTCATCAAACTGAAACACACGCGCTCTAACCGCCTGTCAGGGTCGTCTTGCCGGAGGCGTCCGTCCTCGAACCATCCTGACAAAGCGCGCGCATGCCCTTCAAATTCATCCATCTCACCGACACGCATCTCGCGAACCCCGGCTCGACGCTCTACGGGCTCGACCCGCGCGCCCGGCTGGACGCGGCGATCGCCGACATCAACAAGCACCAGTCCGACGCCGCGTTTGCGGTCGTGACCGGCGACCTCACCCATTGGGGCGAGGCGGACTCCTACGCCAATTTCGCCGACGCGATGGCCGCACTGAAGATTCCCTACATCGCCATGGTCGGCAATCACGACAAGCGCGTGACCTGCCTCGATGCGCTGAAAGCCGCGCCGCGCGATGCCAACGGCTTCGTGCAGGGCACCCGCACCACCGAGCACGGCCTGTTCGTTTTCCTCGACACGCTGGACGAGACCAGCCACGCCGGCGAGATGTGCGCAAAGCGTTTCGACTGGCTGGCGAAGACGTTGGCCGCGGCGCCTGCCAACCAGCCCTTCGTATTCTTCATGCATCACCCGCCATTCCCCATCGGCGTCCATGCGATGGACGAGATCGGGCTGAAGCAGAGCGCTGAATTCGCAGAGGTGATCGCGCCCTATCGCGCGCGCATCCGCCACCTCTTCTTCGGCCATGTGCACCGGCCGATCTTCGGCAGCTACGGCAAGATCCCGTTCTCGACGCTGCGCGGCACCAACCACCAGGTCTGGTTCGAGCTCAATGCCGACGCGCCGCATCTGGCGAGCCACGAGCCGCCCGCCTATGGCGTCGTGCTGATCGACGACGACAATCTCGTCGTGCACAGCCACGACTTCCTGGACGACAGTCTGCGCTTCCCCTTCGAGCCGCCGGCGGGAGTGGACGGCCGCGACTATGCGCTCAAGTTTCCGGCGCGGTGAGATGAGCCTCGCTGAACCCGCGGCTCTCCCGGTCGCGACCTCGGCGGCGCCGCGCCTCGAAGTCATCCGGCGCTTCACGACCCGCTTCAAGGCCTCACTGCCCGCCTATCTGCTGCTGCTGCCCTCGCTCGTCTTCCTGGCGCTGTTCACCTATGGCGCGATGGGCCGCGTCGTCCTCGACGCGCTCTATCAGCGCGCCACCCCCAAGGCGCCGGTCCGCTTCGTCGGTCTCGACAATGTCAGCGCGGTGCTGGCCGACCCCGCCTTCACCGGCGCGGTCGTCAACAACCTGATCTATGCCGTTGGCACCGCGGTCCCCAGCATCGGCCTAGCGCTGCTGTTCGCGCTGGCGCTGGCGCGCACCAACGCCGTCAGTAGCGCGCTGCGTGCCGCGCTGTTCCTGCCGGTGCTGATCCCGATGGTCGCGGCGTCCGCGCTGTTCATGTTCATCTTCCTGCCCAATGTCGGCCTGCTCGACTTCTACATCGGCCGCCTGCTTCCGGTGCTGCCGAACTGGCTTGGCGACCCCGACGTCGCGCTTTATGCGATCATGGTCATCACGATCTGGAAGAACGCCGGCTACTACATGCTGTTCTTCCTCGCCGGCCTCCAGGCCGTGCCCGAGGACGTGATGGAGGCGGCGCATCTCGACGGCGCCGGGCCTTATCGGCGGTTTCGCCATATCATCCTGCCGGAGCTCAAGCCCACCTTCCTGTTCGTGATCGTCATCGCCACCCTCAACGCGGTGACGCAGGTCGACCACGTCTTCGTCATGACCCAGGGCGGGCCGTCGAATTCGACCAACCTCGTGCTGTTCTACATCTATCAGCAGGCGGTCGAGCATTACGACGTCGGCAAGGCCTCGGCCGCGACGCTGCTGACGCTCGCTGCGCTCATGGGGCTGACCGCACTCTCCTTCCGCACCATGGCGAACCGCGAGGGCGGGCCATGAAGCTGATGGACTGGTTCACCAGAGACGCCCCGCTCGCCACCCGCAATGAGATCACGCCCAAGCTCGGCTTCCTGCTGACCTTGCTGCTGGCGATCGTCTGGCTCGTCCCGTTTCTGTGGATGGTCGTCGCGACGCTGCGCCCGGCCTCCGATGGTATCAACGCCATGGCCGAGCTGATGCCGAGCGTGAAGCCGACGCTCGACAACATCAGGGATGCCTGGGAGATCGGCGACTTCCCGCGCTACACGCTCAACACCACCCTCATCTGCGCCGGCATCCTGCTGGTGCAGTTCGTCACGATCACGCTGGCGGGCTTTGCCTTTGCGCGCCTGAACTTCGTCGGCAAGACGCCGATCTTCTATCTGTTCCTGATGCAGCTGATGCTGGTGCCGGTGCTGCTGATCGTGCCGAACCTGTCGCTGGTCGCCCAGCTCGGTCTCTACGACACGCTCACCGGCGTGATGATGCCGTTCTTCGCCTCCGCCTTCGGCACCTTCCTGATGCGCCAGGCCTTCGAGGCCATTCCGACCGAGTTGGAGGACGCCGCCCTGATCGACGGCGCCAGCCTGCTGCAACGGATCCGCCACATCTACGTGCCGCTGTCGATGCCGAGCTTCTCGGCCTTCGCCATCATCTCCGTGACCAGCCACTGGAACGACTTCCTGTGGCCGCTGATGGTGATCAACTCGCCGGACAAGCGGCCGCTCACGGTCGGCCTGTCCGTCTTCACCAAGACCGCCGAAGGCACGCAGGCCTGGGGCACCATCGCCGCCGGCACGCTGATGGTGATCGGCCCGCTGCTCGTCACCTTCCTGATCTTCCAGAAGCGCTTCATCAGTTCTTTCGTCACCTCAGGCATCAAATAGGAGATTTTTCGATGCTGTTCTCCCGCAGGCTCATGCTCGGCCTTGCCATGGCAGGTTCTTTGGCAAGCGCCCTCGCCTTTCCCGCTCTCGCCGGCGAGGGCCCGACCGAGATCGATCTGTTCTTCCCAGTCCCCGTCGACGGCAAGCTCGCCCGCGACATGGGCACCTTGATCAAGGAATTCAACGAGACCCATCCTGACATCAAGGCGACCGCCGTCTACACCGGCTCCTATGACGACACGCTGATCAAGACGCGCGCCGCGATCAAGGCCGGCAAGCCGCCGTCCGCCGTGATCATGTCGGCCAACTTCCTGCTGGACATGCAGATCGAGAACGAGCTCACCAATCTCGATGCGCTGATCAAGGCCGACGGCACCACCAAGGAGCAATTCCTCGGTCAGTTCTTCCCGGCCCTGCAAGGCAACGCGGTGATCAACCGCTCGGTCTACGGCGTGCCGTTCCACAATTCGACGCCGCTGCTCTACATCAACGCCGACAAGGCCAAGGAAGCCGGCCTCGACCCGAACAAGCCGCCGCAGACCTGGGCCGAGCTCACCGACTGGGCCAAGAAGCTCACCAAGCGCGACGGCGACAAGGTCACCCAATGGGGCATCGCGATCCCCTGCGCCTACGACTATTGCGGCTGGATGATGGAAACGCTCACCATGAGCAATGGCGGGCGCTACTACAACGAGGAGTTCGGCGGCGAGATCTATTACGACACGCCCTCGATGCTCGGCGCGCTGACCTGGTGGAATGACCTCATTTACAAGCACAAGGTCCACACGCCCGGCGCGACGCCGGGACCTGCGGTCAGCACCTCCTTCATCTCCGGCAATGCCGCGATGATGATGCTGTCGACGGGCTCGCTCACCTATGTGCGCGACAACGCCAAGTTCGCCTACAAGGTCGCCTTCATCCCGCGCAACGTCCGCAACGCCGTGCCGATCGGCGGCGCCTCGCTGATCGTTCCGGCTGGGCTGGAGGCCGACAAGCAGAAGGCCGCCTGGACGCTGATCAAGTGGATGACCTCGCCCGAGAAGAGCGGCTGGTGGAGCCGCGCCACCGGCTATTTCGCGCCCAACATGGCGGCGTACAAGACGCCTGAGATGGTCGACTTCCTGAACAAAAACCCGGACGCCAAGACCGCCGTCGAGCAGCTCGACGTCGCCAAGCCCTGGTTCGCCACCTACAAGACCGTCCCGGTCCGCAAGACCCTCGAGGACGAGGTGATGCTGGTCCTCAACGGCAAGAAGCAGCCGAAGGAAGCCCTCGTGGCGGCGCAGAAGGCCGCGGATGAGACGCTGAAGCCGTACAACGCGGAGACATCGCTGAAGCTGCCGTAAACCTAGGCCTCGTCATGCCCGGGCTTGTCCCGGGCATGACGAGCTTGCGCGCGCGAAAAGAACGTGGATGGCCGGGACAAACCCGACCATGACGACGGGCGGAATAGAGCCATTAACCCCCCGTCCACCATCCGGCCCGTCGCACCGCCGGTAACCATTGCAATTAACAGACCCTCAACGCACCCCCGACAAATCTATCAATGTTTCTGGAGGTTTCGCCGTGGATCTGTTGGTTATCGAGTTCCTGGGACTGGCGCTGGTCGCCATGTGCGTGGTCGTGGTGGCGCTGCCCTGCGCCCGCAAATCCTCGCACCGGGTCCGCTACGAATAGGAATTTCGTCGGAGAAAGCGATTCCGGCCCAAATGCAAGGCTCGAATTCGCATCGAGCCCCTTGACATCACAGCACTTTCGGCAGAACGGCTGATGGCAAGTGTCATGGGTCGTTCATGGATTTGATTACCACCACCGCTGACCTCGCGGCTGCATGCAGCCGGCTGGCCAAGCACCCCGTCATAACAGTCGATACCGAGTTCCTGCGCGAGACCACCTACTACCCGCTGCTGTGCGTGGTGCAGATGGCGAGCGCCGAGGAAGCCATCGTCGTCGACACGCTGGCCCCAGGGATCGACCTCAAGCCGTTCTTCGAGCTGATGGCCAATGAGAGCGTCTTGAAGGTCTTCCACGCCGCCCGCCAGGACATCGAGATCATCTGGCACCAGGCCAACATCATCCCGCATCCGGTGTTCGACACCCAGGTTGCCGCGATGGTGCTCGGTTACGGCGACAGCATCGCCTACGACGCGCTGGTCGAGAAGGTTGCCGGCCACCGCCCGGACAAGACCCACCGCTTCACCGACTGGTCGCGCCGGCCGCTGACCAAGGAGCAGATGCACTATGCGGTGTCCGACGTCACGCATCTGCGCGACGTGTTCGCCGCGCTCGATGCCGACCTCAAGAAACGCCGCCGCAGCGAATGGGTCTCGATCGAGATGGAGGTCCTTACCTCCCCCCGAACCTACGACTTCCATCCCGAGCGCGCCTGGGAGCGTCTGAAGACGCGGGTGCGCAAGCCGAAGGATCTCGCCGTCCTGATGGAAGTCGCGGCCTGGCGTGAGCAGGAAGCCCAAAGCCGTGACGTGCCGCGTGGCCGGGTGTTGCGCGACGAGGCAGTCACCGACATCGCCACCCACGCGCCGACCACGCTGGAGAAGCTCGCCCATCTTCGCTCTGTGCCGAAGGGGTTCGAGAAGTCCAAATGGGGTGCGGACATCGTCGCCGCGGTCGAGCGTGGCCTGGCGCGGGATTTTTCGACGCTGCCGAAGCTGGAGAAGCCGCGCAACAACAACAACGGCGCCGCCATCGTCGAGCTCCTGAAGGTCCTGCTGCGCATGACCGCCGAGAAACATGCGGTCGCAAGCAAGGTGATCGCAACCGTCGACGATCTCGAAGAGATCGCAGCCAACGACGACGCCGACGTCCCCGCCCTGCGCGGCTGGCGCCGCGAGCTGTTCGGTGACGCCGCCTTGAAGCTGAAGCGCGGCGAGCTGGCGCTGGCGGTCGAGAAAGGCCGCGTGATCGGGGTTCAGCGGGCGTAACGGTCAGCCGCACCGCCTCTCCACCGTTATTGCGAGTGGAAGCAATCCAGACTGTTTCCGAGGAGGGATTCTGGATTGCTTCCGCCTACGCCAAAGGCTTCGGCGGGCAAGTCGCTGCGCTCGCAATGACGGAATTTGACGCCGCAGCTCGGCTTACGCCGGCGTCAGCTTCGCCACTTCCGCCTTCATGTCGTCCAGCACGCCCGAGATCGCGGCGACCAGGTCATCGATGTGGGCCTTGGTGACAATCAGCGGCGGGCAGATGGCGATGGCGTCCAGCATGTTGCGCGAGATCACGCCGCGCTCCTGGAGCATGCGGCTCGCCATGCCGCCGACGGCGCCCGGCGTCGCCGCCGCGGTCTTGCGGCCCTTGTCGAGCACGAGCTCGATCGCCGCGATCATGCCGACGCCGCGGACCTCACCGACCAGCGGATGACTGGTGAGCTCGCGCAAGCGGCCCTGCATGTAGCCGCCGAGCTCGGCGGCATGCGCAACCAGGCCGCGTTCCTCGATGATTTTGAGGTTTTCCAGCGCGATCGCCGAGCCGACCGGATGACCGCCGGCAGTGAAGCCGTGACCGAGCACGCCGATCTTGTTGCTCTCGTCCGCGATCGGCTCGAACATGCGTTCGTTCATGATGATCGCCGAGAACGGGAAATAGCTCGAGGTGATCTGCTTGGAGACCACGAGCACGTCGGGCTTGATGCCATAGGTCTCGCAGCCGAACATCTTGCCGGTGCGGCCGAAGCCGCAGATCACCTCGTCGGCGACCAGCAGGATGTCGTACTTGGTCAGGACCTTCTGAATCTTGTCCCAATAGGTCGCCGGCGGCACGATGACGCCGCCCGCGCCCATCACCGGCTCGCCGAAGAACGCCGCGATGGTGTCGGGCCCTTCCTTCTGGATCAGGGCGTCGAGCTCCTCCGCCCGGCGCGTCGCGAACGCCTCCTCGCTCTCGCCGGGGGCGCCATCCTTGTAGAAATGCGGCGAGCCCGTGTGCAGGATGTTCGGCAGCGGCAGATCGAACGAGCGATGGTTGTTCGGCAGGCCCGTGAGGCTGGCCGACGCAATGGTGACGCCGTGATAGGCGCGCATGCGGCTGATCACCTTCTTGCGCTGCGGCTGGCCGAGCGCGTTGGAACGATAGGCGATCAGCTTCAACACGGTGTCGTTGGCTTCCGAGCCGGAATTGGTGAAGAACACCTTGCTCATCGGCACCGGCGCGAGCGCGACCAGCTTCTCGGCAAGATCGATCGAGGGCCCGTGCGATTTGGCGGAGAACGTGTGGTAGAATGGCAGCGCCTGCATCTGCTTGTGCGCGGCCTCGACCAGCCGCTTCTCGTTGAAGCCGAGCCCGACGCTCCACAGGCCGGCCATCGCCTCGAAATAGCGCTTGCCCGACGCATCGAAGACGTAAGGACCGTCGCCGCGTTCGATCACCAGGGGACCGGCCTGCTGATGCGTGCGCGCGTTGGTGTAGGGATGGAGCTGATAGGCCACATCCCGGGCCTCTTGCGAATTGGGCAGCATGGACATTGCTAGAGATCCTTGAAAGCGTCACGTCGCAGGCATAGCCGGCGTCATCACTCGATGATCGAGTACCTTGGCTATTGCGACAGCGCAGAACTTGCAACGTCAATTCGTCGGCAGCAAGCGCTCAGCAGCGTTGCACAAAGCCGCAGATGACAAAGCCGCGCATCGCAGAAGGGCAGTTGGAGCAGCGCTCACGCCGCATCGTCGTCATGCCCGTCATCCGCACCGGCGGCGGCTTCCCTCACCTCCACCAGCGCCATCGAGAGCAGATAGACCGTCGTCGGCAGGCCGAGCCTGCGCGCCGTCTCGGCGGCATGCGACAGATCGCTCGCCAGCTCCTTGAGCTCGTCTCCCCGTGACAATCTCTTAACCCCATCCGCCGGTCGCGGCCGCTTACACCGCAACGGCGCCGCTGGTTCTGATCAGTTCGGCGCTGGACTGGACTGTAGCAAAGTTCGCGATGACATTCACTACCGCTTGCTTGTAGGCGGCGGCATCGCCCGTACCTGGCTGCCGGCAAGCCACGGCGTCCGTGATCACGTGGTAGCGATGGCTGCGGTGAAACCCTTCCACGGCGGTCGCCAGAATGGTCTCGTCCAGCGAAAAACCGATCAGAATGCAGCGCATGGCATGGATATTGGACATGTAGTCCACAAACCGCGACGAGCTGTAGGCGGACGGCAGCGGGTGCTGGAACGTCATCTCCCCCGGCTGCGGCTTGGTCTGCGCAATCCAATCGGTCAGCCTGGATGCCGGATTGAACCAGGCGGCCTGCGCGATGCGCTTCAGATGCATTACCGGCCACAGATGGCCGCGCCACAGCGTCAGCAGGTCCAGGCAGCGTGCGGTCGTGGCGTCGCCATCGAGGATGACATGGCGGCGCCCGGGGGTCAGGTATTCGACCTGAAGATCCGCGCAGACCAGGATCGGCGGATCGTCGTGGATGGAAGCCAGCATCGTGTTGCGCCGAGCTGCACCGATTTCAGCTGCCGGCGAGCGCGAGGTCCCGCAGCGGTGAGGTCACCGCCCGCCCCGCCGAGGCGTCGAGCACGCCCGGCCGGTCCCAATCGCCCTCGGGCCGGATGATCACATAGGGATCGCTGTCGAGCGTGATCGCGTCCGGGCCCGGCTCGATCTCCAGCAGCATTTCCGTATAGGAAAAATCCGAGAAAGTGATCTTGCGATTGTGGCCGAGCGGTTTGGCGCCGAAATGGGCCCAGAAATCGACCAGCCTGTCCTGCGCCTGACCGTAGATCTTGCGAAAGCCCTTGCGCTTCACGTAGTCGACGCTGGCCTGCACCAGCTTGAACGAGACGCGCGAGCGGCGGTATTGGTGACGCACCGCGAGCCGCTCCACCTTGGCGAAATCGCCGAAGAAGCGCACCCGCAGGCAGCCCGCGGGCTCGTTGCCGACGAAGCCGATGAAGTGCGCGGCGACCATGTCGTTGCCGTCGAACTCCTCCTCGAACGGACAATCCTGCTCGGCGAGATAGACCGCGGAGCGGATCGCCGTGACCAGCATGAGATCGTTGGGATCGCGCGCGAGGCGGACGGTGATGGCGCGGGAACTGGGCTTGGCGACGGGAATCCTAGTACCGTGCATCTGCAAAACTCCTTGCTTGGATGATCGCGCCCGGCATGCGCATTGATTGCCGATGCCAGGGCCGCTCGTAGCACCAGAGATCGGGTTGGAAGCTCGGCACCGGCGCAAAACCGGTCGCCTTCATGATGTCGCGGCCGGCCACCGTTGACGGCTGCGCATAGCAATCGGCGTTGCGAAACCTTAGCTGTCGCAGATGCGCCGCGGCCTTGCCGAGACCGGCGATGCCGCGGCCCGTCGCCGCGATCGCCCAGATGTAGATGGCCGCGACGTCTTCCTTCGCGGAAGCGAGATAATGCGTCTCGGGCGCGGTCAGGCAGATCTCGTCGAGCAGCAGCGCGTCATAGCCGCGGTCATTGAGAAACAGGAAGGCCATGCCGCCCACGAGCTGGCCCTTCCGGCTGAAGGTCAGGATGCTCTGGGGATCGAACGTGAAATATCGCGCAAGCTCGGCCGCCCCGATCCGCACGCCCGGCACCAGCCGGTGCGCCAGCTCGGCAAGCGCGGCAATTTCGGAAAATTGCGCACAGCGGACATCGACATCCGGGCTCATCGGCAAAGCATCGAAATCATGCCTTGCGGCAAACGAGCCCCTTTCCATAGCCATATCACGCCTCTATCGTCCGAGGCTTTCGTGCCCCGCTATGCCGATGAGCTTAGCGGCTGGGGATCAGGAGTATGCAGCAGTTATTGCACCGGGGTGCTGCGATGATGCAGCACCGTGAAGAAGCCCTGGGCGCGTCCTGGGACGATTTGAAACTGTTTTTAGCGTGCGCAAAATATAAAAGTTTTCGCAATGCAGCCGAAGAGCTCGGGCTCACCTCCACCACCTTGATGCGCCGGATCGACCGGCTCGAGGAGAGTATCGGCTGCAAGCTGTTCCTGCGCGACCAGAGTGGACTCACGCTCAGCGATGAAGGCAGCGCGATGATCGCCGACGTTGCGCATATGGAGCGTCATGCCTTCAACGTCTTCCGGCGCGCCTCGCGGTCGTCGAACGACACTTCGGGCACCGTACGCGTCGCGGTGACGGAAGGCCCGGGCAATTTCTGGATCCTGCCGCGCCTGATCGATTTCCAGAAGACCTATCGCAGGATCACCGTCGATCTACGCTGCGCGATGGAGCAGGCCGACGTCGCGCGGCTTGAATCGGATATCGCGATCCAGCTCGAGCCGCCGACCAATCCCGACCTGATCGTCGCCAAGCTCGGCCGCCTGCACATCTATCCCTTCGTCTCCAAGGAGTACGAGAACCTCTACGGCGTGCCGGCGACCCTGGCCGAGCTGAAGAACCATCGCATCATCAAGCAGAGCGCGCCGCAGGTCGACGACGGCGCCTACGCCCGCGTGCTCGGGTTGAAGTCGCTCGAGGGCATCGTCGGGATCAAGACCAATTCCTCGGTCGGCGTGCTCTATGCCGTCGAGCGCGGCGCCGGCATCGGCTTCCTGCCGACGGTCTCGATCGCGCTCGGCGCGCCGCTGATCGCCGTCGATCTCGGCGTCAGCCACCATGCCGATCTCTGGCTCACCTATCACAAGGAATTCCGCACCTCCGAGCGCCACAAGATCGTGGTCGACTGGCTGAAGAAGATCTTCGATCCCAAGGCCTATCCCTGCTTCCGCGACGAGTTCATCCATCCGAACGCGCTGGTGCCGATGATGACGGCGGCGCGCGAAGGTTTTGGATTGACAGGATATGTCGCGGCGACGCCGACTTGAGTGCTTGGGCGAGTATTCCGCTCACCATTTGTATTCGAAGCCGACGGTGCCCTGGTGCGAGGTCAGTTCGTTGCGGAACTTGCCGTCGTAATTGACATAGAGCCGCGCCACGCTGGTCAGGCTGAGCGAAGCCGAGGCGCCGGCATCCATGCCGTAACGGCTCTCGCCGATGCCGGGAACCACGATGTTCTGGGCGCCGAGGCTGACCTGGATCGATCCCAGGTCCTGGTGAAAATTGTCGACGAACTTGCCGTAGGCGGACAGGTCGAGGATTTTCTGGTCGATGATGAAGTAGCGGCCGATCTCGGCCCCGATCATCACGCGCGCGCGTGAGAGCGCGGTCGAGCCGACGTTGAGCGGGTCGAGACCGCCCGACTCCTGGAACGCGGCGCTGGTGGCGCGCACATATTCCAGCGCGCCCTTGGGCACGATGCGCATCTGGTCCTTGGTCCAATAATAGCTGATCTCGGTCAGCGCGCCGTCGACCGCGGCGCGATAGCTCGCATTCGCAACGCCAAGGCCGGTGTCGCGGCTGGAGCGGACCTTGCCGAAACCGTGCACCACCGCGAACGCCCAGGTCCACGGGCCCTTGTCGACCGAGCCGTTGAAGCCGATCTGCGTCAGGTCGAGCGTTGCCGACTGCAGCGCCAGCGGCACATCCACGTCGGTGTGGCTCTGGTCGACGGAGAAACCGAGATTGACGCCGGTGGCCACGCGCGCGCCGAAGCCCGCGACGCCGCCGACCGTCTTGCGCCGGTCGCCGACGAAGTCGCCTTGTGCGTCGGTGCGGACCGAGATGCCGTAACCCTCGAACCAGGTGCGGTAACGCGGATCTTCCGTGCTTGCCGACGCCCCGCCGCCGCCGGGATTGGTCCGGGACGTCCGGTTGAAACCGTTCGAGGCCTGGTTGCCGAGCCGTTCCAGGAAGTTCGAACCCAGATCGAGCGCGCTGTTGCCGACTGAACGATCGTAGTTGATCGACGTCGACACCGGGGTCGGTGACGGCGTCGGCGTCGGAGACACAGCCGGTGTCGGGGTCTGCGCGAAACCCGGCGTCGCCGCCGAGATCGTCGCGGCGAGCACCAGCGCAAGCGCCATCGTGACCGATGCCGCGATTCCGCGAACGCGGTCCAGCCCGATCGTCTGCCGTGTCCTGGTGAGCTGCGAGGGGCAGCACATAACGACTAATCCCGAAGCAATGGCCGGCCCGCAAAAATGCAACAGCAGCGGCTCGCGCGTGCCGCGATTTGTGCCGAACTGCCACGGAGGGTCAACCGGTTGGCCCGTCGTCACCGCGCCTATTGCCCTCGATTGTGGTTCCGTGGCCACAGGTCGCAAATAGCAGACGATGGTGCCTGCCCCCATCTTGAAATTCGCGCGCTGCTTGCTAACGGGCGATTTTCATGTTGCAATGTTGGCCACAATCGGAATTGGCCGCTGTGCGTTTCGCGACAATGAGACTCGAACAGACTTCCGGAAGCCCGTTTGTGGCGTGGCACGCGAAAAGCGGCCGCGTCTTTTTTATCTAGTGGAGGAGACTGAGGATGCCGCAAAAGGGCACCGTCAAATGGTTCAACCCGACCAAGGGCTATGGGTTCATCAAGCCGAACGGCAGCGACAAGGACGTCTTCGTCCATATCTCCGCCGTCGAGCGCGCCGGACTCTCCACCCTCAACGAGAACCAGGTGGTTGAATACGACCTCGTGGAGAACCGCGGCAAGGCATCCGCGGAAAACCTCAAGGTCTCCTGATCGCTCTCAACTCTACACGCGAGAGATCATGACGTTGCCCCCGGCTCTGCCGGGGGATTTCGTTTGTGACGACCGCGGCGAGGACGGCGCTTCAGCGCACCACCGGCGCGACCAGGAAATTCTCCGACGCCGAACTGCCCGCAGTCCTGCAGACATCGCCCTCGATCTTGACCTTGCCGGTCGCGAGCAGCCGCAACGCTTCGGGATAAATGCGGTGCTCGACCTCGAGGATACGCTCCGACAGCGTGTCGCCGGTGTCGTGATCGCTGACGGGAACCGCGCCCTGCATCACGATCGGACCGGCATCGGTCTCGGGGATGACGAAATGCACCGTCGCGCCGGACAGTTTGACGCCGGCGCGCAGAGCCTGGCCGTGCGGATCGAGGCCCGGAAACGACGGCAGCAGCGAGGGATGGATGTTCAGCATCCGCCCGTACCAGGCTTTGGTGAACTCGGCCGTGAACAGGCGCATGAAGCCGCCGAGACAAATCAGCTCGATGCCGTGCTGGTCGAGCGCGGCCTGCAGCACCTTTTCGAAACCGGCGCGGTCCTTCCCGAACGGCTTGCTCTCGATCACCAGCGTGTTCACGCCGGCCGCCTTGGCCCGTTCGAGTCCGAGCGCATCGGCCTTGTTGGAGATGACGAGCGAGATCTCCGCCGGGAAATCCGCCGCGCTTGCGGCCTTGATCAGCGCCGCCATGTTGGAGCCGCGGCCGGAGATCAGGATGGCGACGCGGCGCTTCATCACAGCGCCAGATCGAGATGGCCGTTATAGACGACGCGGTGCTCGCCCTCGGCCGGGATCACGGTACCGAGCTGCGCCACGGTCTCGCCGGCATCGCTGAACACCCGCACGACCTCGTCGACCTTGTCGGGCTCGACGATCGCGATCATGCCGATGCCGCAATTGAAAGTACGCAGCATCTCCAGTTCGGCGATGCCGGCCTGCGCCGCCAGCCATTTGAACACCGGCAGCACCGGCAGGCGTGCGAGGTCAATGCCGACGCCGAGGTTCTTCGGCAGCACGCGCGGAATGTTGTCGGTGAAGCCGCCGCCGGTGATGTGGGCGAGGCCCTTCACCGCGCCGGTCTCGCGGATCGCGCGCAGGCAGGATTTGACGTAGAGCTTGGTCGGCGTCAGCAGCGCGCCGCCGAGCGTCATCACCGGCGCGAACGGCGCCTGCGCCTCGAAAGCAAGGCCGGACTGCTCCACGATCTTGCGCACCAGCGAGAAGCCGTTGGAATGCACACCCGACGAGGCGAGGCCGATCACGGCATCGCCCGCGGCGATGTCCTTGCGCGGCAGCAGCGTGCCCCGCTCCGCCGCACCGACGGCAAAGCCGCCGAGATCGTAATCGCCGTCCTTGTACAGGCCCGGCATCTCCGCGGTCTCGCCGCCGATCAGGGCGCAGCCGGATTCACGGCAGCCTTCCGCGACGCCCGCCACGATCGAGGCCGTCGCCTCGGGGTCGAGCTTGCCGCAGGCGAAATAGTCCAGGAAGAACAGCGGCTCGGCGCCCTGCACCACGAGGTCGTTGACGCTCATGGCGACGAGGTCGATGCCGATCCCGCCATGCAGCCCGGTCTCGATCGCGATCTTGACCTTGGTGCCGACACCGTCGGTCGCGGCCACCAGGACCGGGTCCTTGAAACCGGCCGCCTTGAGGTCGAACAGGCCGCCGAAGCCGCCGATCTCGGCGTCGGCGCCGGGCCGTGCGGTGGCGCGCACCATCGGCTTGATCAGGTCGACCAGGCGGTTGCCCGCATCGATATCGACGCCTGAATCGGCGTAAGTGAGGCCGTTTTTGCGGTCGGTCATGCCCGATTTCCAGTGGGTTTGCGGCTGGTTACGTCGAATTCCGGGGACGCGCAATGGCTCGCATGGCGCCCCGCCCTATACTATGTAGATATCAACCGGTTCAGCCTCCCGAGGGGCCGGATTCGAGGTCAGACCGGGTGCCGGGAAGCGCTTTCGTGAGTATTCCGAACATCATTACCCTGGGCCGCATCCTGCTGGTCCCGATCATCGTGTGGGCCATCGTGTCGAGCCAAATGGAAGTGGCGTTCGCCGTCTTCCTGATCGCCGGTATCAGCGACGCCGTGGACGGCTTCCTGGCCAAGCGCTTCAACATGACCAGCGAGCTCGGCGCCCTGCTCGACCCGCTCGCGGACAAGGCGCTGCTGGTCTCGATCTACATGGCGCTGGGCATCTGGGGCGCGATTCCCCGCTGGATCGTGATCCTGGTGGTCTCGCGCGACATCATGATCGTCGCGGCCGTGATCGTATCCTGGCTGTTCGATCGGCCGGTCGAGATGAAGCCGTCGAAAGTGTCCAAGCTCAACACGGTGGCACAAGTGGCGTTCGCCGCCCTGGTGCTGGCGGCGCTTGCCTTCGGCTTCAAGCCGGCTCCTTATGATATCATCCTGATGGGTCTCGTCACGATCTTCACGCTCTCCTCGGTGTCGCTCTACCTGGTCGAGTGGCTGCGGCACATGAGTACGATCGAGGCCAAATGAGAGGGAATGCGGCCCCGCAAAAGGCCAACTCCCGCCCGATGAAGGCGAATCTCTTCCAACAAGCCGGCACGCCGGCATGGAGCAAAGCTAGCGTGGCAGGCCGCGTCCATCCCCGACAATTGGCGTTTTCGCTTCCGCATGCGGAGAGCCTCAGCCGGGACAATTTCCTCGAAGGCCCCGCCAACGCGGCCGGTCTGGCCCTCGTCGAGCGCTGGCCGGAATGGCCGAACCGGATCATGTGGCTCGCCGGCCCGGAAGGCAGCGGCAAGAGCCACCTCGCCGCGATCTGGGCCGAAATATCGGGCGCCCGCTCGACCGCGGCCAACACCCTGACCGCCACAGGCGTTCCGGGCGCGCTCGCCACCGGTGCGCTGGTGGTCGAGGATCTCAAGGCCGGGGAATTCGACGAACGCGCCCTCTTCCACCTGATGAATCTTGCTCGCGAGGACGGCGCCTATGTTCTGTTCACGGGGCGCGATGTCCCGGCCGCGCTGGAGATCGAGCTTCGCGACCTGCGCTCGCGTTTGCGCGCGGTGCCCGTGGTGGCGTTGCTGCCGCCCGACGACCAGCTGTTCCGCGGCCTGATCGTCAAATTCTGCGCCGACCGCCAGCTCGCCGTGGATGAGAGCGTCGTCGGCTACCTCGCCACCCGCCTGGAACGATCCTCGGCCGCCGCCCGCCAGGCCGTGGAGCTGCTCGACAGCGAGGCCCTGCGGCTCGGTCGTCCCGTCACAAGGGCGCTGGCGGCCGAGCTCTTGCGGGACTCCTGATCCGGCCACTGGCCCCCCAAAGGCGGCGCTTGACGCGGGGAAACAGCGGAACATCAATGTCATCGAAACGTCATCGCTCTAACACATGCTCCGGCCGGTTTTGCGCGTTAGTCGCAAGGTAAGGCGAGACAGGATGGACCGACTTCTGATGGACTCTGCGCAAGCTGTTGATACCAAAGAAAAAGTCCCGGAAACCGACGGCCTTCCGGCGATCGCGTCCAGCCCCGAACGATTCATCAATCGCGAGCTGTCCTGGCTGCATTTCAATCGTCGCGTCCTGGAGGAATCGGTCAATCCCAGCCACCCCATGCTGGAGCGGGTGCGATTCCTGTCGATTTCTGCGAATAACCTCGACGAATTCTTCATGGTCCGCGTCGCCGGCATCAAGGCGCAGATTCGCGAGGGCATCGCCGAACGCAGCCCCGACGGCCTGACGCCATCCGAGCAGCTCGCGCTGATCAACCGCACCGTCTCCGAGCTTGCCTCCGACCAGCAGGCGATCTGGCGCGACCTGCGCGGCACGCTGGCCGATGTCGGCATCGTGCTGGTCGACGGCAAGGACGTCACCAAGGCGGAACGGACCTGGATCGAGGATTACTTCCTCAGCAACGTGTTCCCGCTGCTGACGCCGCTGGCGATCGACCCGGCCCACCCCTTCCCGTTCATCCCGAGCCTCGGCTTCACCATCGCGCTCCAGCTCACGCGCGCCGCCGACGGCAAGCAGATGAACGCCCTGATCCGCATGCCCGGCAAGATCGACCGCTTCATCCGCCTGCCGGCCGACGGCAAGGTGGTTCGGCTGATCTCGCTGGAACAGGTCACCGCCCTGTTCATCAACCGCCTGTTCCCCGGCTACAATCTGCACGGCCAGGGCGCCTTCCGCATCATCCGCGACTCCGAGCTCGAAATCGAGGAAGAGGCCGAGGACCTCGTTCGCCTGTTCGAGACCGCACTGAAGCGCCGCCGCCGCGGGTCGGTGATCCGGCTCGAGATCGACGCCAAGATGCCGGAGCAGCTGCGCAGCTTCGTTCAGCACGCCCTCTCGGCCGCCGACGACGAGGTGTTCCTGGTCGAAGGCGTGCAGGCGATGAACGAGCTTTCTCAGCTGACCCGCCTCGACCGGCCCGACCTCGAATTCACCCCTTACGTGCCGCGCCATCCCGAACGCGTGCGCGAACACGGCGGCGACATCTTCGCCGCGATCCGGCAGAAGGACCTGGTCGTCCATCACCCCTACGAATCCTTCGACGTCGTGGTGCAGTTCCTGCAGCAGGCCGCGCGCGACCCCGACGTCGTGGCGATCAAGCAGACGCTCTATCGCACCTCCAACAACTCGCCGATCGTGCGCACGCTCGCCGAAGCCGCCGAGGCCGGCAAATCGGTCACGGCGTTGATCGAATTGAAGGCGCGCTTCGACGAGGAAGCCAACATCCGCTGGGCGCGCGATCTCGAGCGCGCCGGCGTGCAGGTCGTCTACGGCTTCCTCGAACTGAAGACGCATGCGAAGCTCTCGATGGTGGTACGCCGCGAGGGCGGCAACCTCACCACCTATGTTCATACCGGCACCGGCAACTATCACCCGGTCACCGCGCGCATCTACACCGACCTCTCTTACTTCACCTCCGATCCGACCATCGGCCGCGATGCCGCGCGCGTGTTCAATTTCATCACCGGCTATGCCGCGCCGAGCGATCTGGAAAAGATGGCGGTGTCGCCGCTGACCTTGCGCAAGCGCATCATCGAGCACATCCAGGGCGAGACCGCGCATGCGCGGCACGGCCGGCACGGCGCGGTCTGGATGAAGATGAACGCGCTGGTCGACCCTGATATCATCGACGCGCTTTACGAGGCCTCCCAGGCCGGCGTGCAGGTCGAGCTCGTGGTGCGCGGTATCTGCTGCCTGCGCCCCGGCATTCCCGGCCTGTCGGAGAACATCCGCGTCAAGTCGATCATCGGACGGTTCCTGGAACACGGCCGAATCTACTGTTTCGGCATGGGTCAGGGCCTGCCGAGCGCCAAGGCGGCTGTGTATATCTCGTCCGCCGACATGATGCCGCGCAACCTCGACCGCCGCGTCGAGGTGCTGTGCCCGCTGCAAAATCCGACGGTGCATCAGCAGGTTCTCGAACAGATCATGGTCGCCAACCTCAAGGACAATGAGCAGAGCTGGCAATTGTTGCCGGACGGGTCCTCAACGCGTATGAAGACCGCGAAGGGCGAGGAGCCTTTCAACGTCCACAACTACTTCATGACAAATCCGAGTCTGTCTGGCCGTGGAAAGTCGCTCAAGGAATCCTCGCCGCGTCGTCTCACGCGCCGGAACGAACGCCATCAACCCTGATCGGGGATGTCCGACGTGAAGCGGCCGCGCAAGCGCGGCTCGAGCGTCGCGGTCATCGACATCGGCTCCAACTCGGTCCGTCTCGTCGTCTACGAGGGACTGACGCGGAGTCTCATTCCGATCTTCAACGAAAAGACGCTGTGCGGCCTCGGACGCGAGGTGCAGAGCACCGGCCTGCTGGCGCCCGATGCGGTCGACAAGGCGCTGACCTCGCTGAGGCGCTTTCGCGCATTATGCCGCGTGATGCAGGTCGGACGGGTGTTCGCGATCGCGACGGCGGCCTGCCGTGACGCCTCCAACGGCCCCGATTTCATCGCCAAGGCCGAGCGCATCTGCGCCGTGGAGATCGAGATCCTGTCAGGCCCGCGTGAGGCGCGGCTGTCGGCGCTCGGCGTGATTTCGGGCATCCATCATCCCGACGGCATCGTCGGCGACCTCGGCGGCGGCTCGCTCGAATTGATCGACGTGCGCAGGAACAGCGTGCGCAGCGGCGTGACGCTGCCGCTCGGCGGGCTGGCGCTGCAGGACCTCGCGCATAAGTCGCTCAAGCGCGCCGACCGCATCGTGCGCGAGGAGATCGACGAGGTCGAGCTGCTCACCGCGGGCCGCGGCCGCACCTTCTACGCGGTCGGCGGCACCTGGCGCGCGCTCGCGCGCATTCACATCATCCAGAGCGGCTATCCGCTCCAGGTGATGCACGGTTATTCGATTTCGGCGGCTGAGGCGCTCGATTTCTCCCGCCGCCTCCGCCGCCTCGCGGCCGCGGACATGCTCGCCGACATCGAGAGCGTTGCGGACGCGCGCCGCCCGCTCCTCACCTATGCGGCGCTGGTGCTCGAGCACATCATCCGGGTGGCGAAGCCGAAGACCATCCTGTTCTCGACCTTCGGCGTGCGCGAGGGCCTGCTGCACGAGAAGCTGCCGGAGATCGAACGCAACAAGGACGGCCTGATCTGCGCAGCCGAAGAGCTCAACCAGCTGCTGTCGCGCTCGGCCAAGCACGCCCACGAGCTGATCGCCTGGACCGATCGCCTCGCGCGCGTCGTCAAGCTTCGGGAGACCGCGGAGGACCGCAGGCTGCGCCACACGGCGTGCCTGCTGTCCGACATCGGCTGGCGCGTGCATCCCGATCACCGCGGCGAGCAGACCCTGAGCCTCGTCGTCAACGGCAATTTCGGCGCGATCACCCACACCGAGCGCGCCTTTGTCGGCCTGTCGGTGTTCTACCGCTATGCTGGCCTCAGCGAGGAGAACCAGCCGCCGGTCACCATGCAGGAGTTGCTGACGCCGGCACAGCTCGAACGCGCGCGCCTCTTGGGTGCCGCATTCCGCGTCGCGCATCTGATCTCGGCGGCGCGACCGGGCGTCCTGCCCGCCACGCATTTCCGCAGCCAGGGCCGCAAGCTGATGCTGGTGTTCGAGCACCGCCTCGGCGACCTCGTCGCCGACCGCGTCGGCAGCCGCTTCCGCCAGCTCGCCCGCCTGATCAACCGCGCCGGCTCGATCGTTCGGCGCTGACAAACCTGAGCGGTGCGTCGAGCGGAGGGCTGGGTCTTCAACCGGCAGCAGCCATCCGATCGTGGCTGCCCTCCGGCGCGATGATCGCTTTCAGTCCGCCAAGTTCGGAGTCGGCAAGGGCCAGCTGCCATCCATAGGCACTGAGCACGTCCTGAACGATCGCGAGACCGAGGCCGGCCCCTTCGCCGCGCTCATCCAGCCTTGCCCCGCGTTCGAGCACGCGCGAGCGCTGCGCGGGTGCTATACTCGGACCATCGTCCTCGATCGTGATCTCTGGTTTCGCGGCATCCGCACCGATGCGCACCTCTCTCTTGGCGTGACGGGCGGCGTTCTCCAAAAGATTGCCCAGCACTTCCGCCAGATCCGTGCGATCGAGCGGCACGCTCGGCTCGCCCGTGATGCAGCTCTTGAATTCAAGGTGCTGCGCAACTGGCGTGCGCGCCAGTGTCAGCATCAGGGACTGGACAAGCGGTCTGAGCGGCGTGGAAATACCGCCGCGCAGTCGTGCCGTCCCCCTCGCCCGGGCACGTGCCAGCTCGCGATCGACGTGACGGCTCATCGCATCGCCGACGGCTTCGATGGCTTGGGCGACGTCCTGCTCACCGCGTTGACGCAAGAGCGCGACATCTGCCGCGAGCGCGGCGAGAGGCGTCTTCAGCCCGTGGGCCAAGTCAGCGGCACGGCTGCGCGACCGCTCGATCTCCCGTTCCTGGGCGTCGATCAGGCTGTTGACCTCTTCCACCAGCGGCTTCACCTCGGTCGGAACGTCGACGGGGAGGTGCTTGCGTTGCCCGGAGCGGACGTCCGCAACGCCGCGGCGAAGTGTGTCGAGCGGACGCAAGCCCAATCCGACCTGGATCGAGGTAGCCGCCGCCAGGACCAGCCCAAGCACGCCGAGCGCCAACGCCAGATCCCACGCGAAGTGCGAGGCGGCAGTCGATACGCCAGCGAGATCGGCCGCCACCGCGACGCGCACCGGCGCGCGGCGGTCGCCTAAGGTGAGCAACACGCGGCGTTCGCTGACGAGGAGCTGAGCGTTCGCCGGGCCAACGATGACGTGACGGTGCAATTCGCCAGGCGACGGTTCATCACGCGGCAGATCCAGCGCCGTGTCCCACAGAGAACGTGAACGCAGCACTTGCCCGCCATCGTCCGAGACCTGCCAATACAAGCCGGAAAGGGGGTCGGCAAAGCGCGGATCGGCTGGCGGCCTGCTAATCACCAGCTTGCCCTGCGCGTCCGCGTCGATACCCGCGACGAGTTGCCTGACATAGACGTCGAGTTCGTCGCCGACGGTTCGCGACACGTGGCGTTCAAACAGCAGCGTCAGCCCGGCGCCAGCAATGCTCAGCGCGACCAGGATAGCCACGACTCCGCCGGCCACCAGCCGCAGCCGCAGCGAGCCCCAGCTCATGGCGTCGTGTCCGATATCAGATAGCCGAAGCCGCGCCTGGTCTCGATCAGGCCGGCACCGAGCTTCTTGCGCACCCGGCCGACCAGCACTTCGAGCGCGTTCGACTCGTGGTCCTCGCCGTGGCCATAGACGTTTTCTTCGAGCTCTTGCTGCGACACCACGCGGCCGCGATGACGCAAGAGAAAGGCGATCAGGCGGTATTCCAACGGCGACAACGCAACGGGTACGCCGCGCAGCGTTACCTTCATCTGCCGCTCGTCGAGCTCGATGTCGCCGGCGACGATCCGTGACGAGGCCTGCCCCACCGAGCGGCGCACGATCGAGCGCAGCCGAGCCAGCAATTCCTCCATTCGGAACGGCTTGGCCAGGTAGTCATCCGCGCCGGCGTCGATGCCATCGACGCGCTCGGCCCAGCTGCCGCGCGCCGTCAGGATCAGCACCGGCATGGCCCGCCCATTCGCGCGCCAGCGCTTGAGCACCGCCAGACCGTCCATGCCCGGCAAGCCAAGATCGAGGACGATCGCGCCGTAGTCCTCGGTGTCACCGCGGAACCAGGCGTCCTCACCGTTACGGACGGTCTCGACCACATAACCGGCCGCGCTTAGCGCCCTCTCCACATCGGCCGCGATCCGTCGGTCGTCTTCCACTAGCAGCAGGCGCATCACTTCTCCTTGATGCGTTCGATCTCGCCGCTGCGCGCGTCGACGTGCGCTTCGTAGAGGCGGCCCTTGTCGTCGACGAGGCGAAACTCGTAGATCCACCGACCGTGCTCGCGCTCTATCTCGACCCCGGCAACCTCGCCCGGCAGCTTGCCACGAAGCGACGCGAGAATGTCGGCCAGTGACTTGATCTCGCCCGCCTCGACCGCACGGCGAACCGCGTCGGGCGCGCCTTTATCGTGATCGCCTGCGGCCGCAGGCATCGGCGCGAGCAGAATGCCTGCCAGCAATGGCACCGCGAGGAATTTCACAAAACCAGGGGATCGCATTGGCAGAGCATGCCCCAATCAACCTGACAAATTGCTGACGTGGATCAACAGGCGCCGGTCAGGGCGCTTCTGCCAATGTCCTGACATCGCCTCCCCGCACGCCGCGGGTGGGCACCACGCCGGAGAGAACCATGCGCAAGATCACCGTCTTCACTGCTACCGCCGTCGCCTTGCTCGCAGCCACCGCGACTGCTCATGCCGGGAGCCTCGGGCGTCCCTGCACTGCGGCGCCCCAGACAGATTGGCTGCCGCTCGAGCAATTGCAGGCCAAGATCGAAGCCCAGGGCTACAAGATTCAGAAAGCCAAGCTCAAGAACGGCTGTGGCGAACTCTACACGATCGACAAGTCCGGCAGCCGGGTCGAATTGTTCGTCGATCCGACCAACGGCAAGATCATCGGACAGCTGTAAGGGGCCGCATCATGAGCGCCATTCACGACGCGATCGAGGTCGGCGGCGACAAGCCGCCGGCCACGGTCAAGGTCTGGGATCCTTTCGTCCGTGTGTTCCATTGGTCGCTGGCCGGGCTGTTTCTGCTCGCTTATGCGACGGGCGATGAGATCAAGAACGTCCATATCGCCGCCGGTTACTCCATTGCCGGCTTGCTGACGCTGCGGATCCTGTGGGGCATCGTCGGGCCGCGCCATGCGCGCTTCCGTGACTTCGTGCGCTCGCCGCGCGCCGTGCTCGCTTATCTGCGCGACGTCGCATTGCTCAGGGCGCCACGTTATCTCGGCCACAATCCCGCGGGCGGCGCGATGGTCATCGCACTGATCGTCCTGCTGATCGGCACCTGCACCACCGGCATCATGATGACGACCGCCAGCTTCTGGGGAGCAAAGTGGGTCGAGGAGATGCATGAGGCGTTCGCCAACCTCACGATCGGCCTGGTCGTCGTCCATGTGCTTGGCGTCCTGGTGGCAAGCTTCGAACACCGCGAGAACCTGGTGAAAGCGATGATCACCGGCAGAAAGCGACCGTCGTGAGCGCGGTTGGTTCACTTGGCTGGCGCCCGGGAGACGCCCCGCGAAGGCCCGGCAGCCTTCCGCAATCGTTGGCCTGCTTGAGGCAAATCAACCCGCCAGGACGCCGGTGGAGTAGTCGAAACTTTCAAGCAGGCCGGGCTTCGCCCGCTCGCGGGTGTGGGACGTCCCTCATGCGAATCCTTCGCAGAACTCTTCTTCTCCCCTCTGCCGGCAGCGCGTTGGTTCGCACCCTCGTCGCCGTTGCACTCGGGCTGCTACCCTCTGTGTCGCTGGCGCAGGACGAGGTGAAGCTGAGCGATGCGCAGGCGCGCAATCTCGGCGTCCGCGTCACCCGTCCGATTGCCAGCCGAACCGATCTGACGCTGCCCTATCCCGTCCAGATCGTGATCCCCACGCAGCAATTGTGGGTCGTCAGCGCCCCCGTGGCCGGCATGGTCGCCAATCTCCTGGTGGGACGCGGGGACCGCGTCACAGCTGGCCAACCGGTGGTCACGCTGGAGAGTCCAAGCTTCGTCTCGCAGCAGCGCGACTATCTGCACGCGATCGCGCAAGAACGACTCGCAACCCAGCAGCTCAATCGCAACGTCGACCTGTTCGAGGGCAAGGCCGTGCCGCAACGCGTGCTGGAGGCCAGCCAGGCCGAAGCGCGCCAGGCCGCTCTCGTGGTCGCCGAGCGGCGCCAGATGCTGCATCTGAGCGGGATGTCCGACGACGCCATCGCCCGGCTGGCCCAGGACGCGGCGATCAGCGGCACGCTCACGGTCAATGCGCCGCAAACCGCTTCCGTGGTCGAGATCGCGGTAGCGCCGGGCCAGCGGCTCGAACAATCCGCCCCGCTGGTCAAGCTGGCGCGACTCTCGCCGCTCTGGGCCGAGATCGCGGTGCCGGCCGCGAATATCCGCGCCATCCGCACCGGCGCAAAAGTCGAGATCGAGGGCTATGCCACGCCGGGCAAGGTCGTACTCGTCTCCGAGACCATCGACGCTGCCACCCAGACCATTCTGGTGCGCGCCGAAGTCCCCAACGACGGCGAGCTGCATCCCGGTCAGACCACCGCCGCGCGCATCGGCTTTCTTTCCGCCGGCGAAAGTGCCTTCGAGATTCCCTATAGCGGGCTGATCAGGCGCGGCGAGCAGGCGTCGGTCTTCGTCGCCTTCGACGGCGGCTTCCGGCTGGTCCCGGTCAAACTGCTTGCAGAGGATCAAGACCACGTCGTGGTGTCCGGTCCCATCACGGACCGGGACTCGATCGCGATCGGCGGAATTTCCGCGCTTCGCGGCATTCTCTCTGGGCTGGGACAATAGATGCTCCGCCGTCTGGTTGCGTTCGCGCTATCGCAGCGACTGTTCGTCCTGCTAAGCGTGCTGCTGGTGATCGGCGCCGGCGCCGTCCTCCTGCCCAGCTTGCCGATCGACGCCTTTCCCGACGTCTCGCCGGTTCAGGTGAAGATCATCATGAAGGCGCCGGGTCTCACCCCCGAAGAGGTCGAGCAGCGCATCACCGTCCCCGTCGAGCTCGAGCTGCTCGGATTGCCGAACAAGAAGGTGCTTCGTTCGACCACGAAATACGCGCTGGCCGACATCACCGTCGATTTCGAGGACGGCACCGACATCTATTGGGCGCGCAACCAGGTTTCGGAGCGGCTGTCGAACATCTCGCGCGATTTCCCCGAAGGCGTGACCGGCGGTCTTGCGCCGATCACGAGCCCGCTCGGCGAGATGTTCATGTTCACGATCGACAGCCCCGAGCTTTCGCTCGCCGAGCGCCGGACCCTGCTCGACTGGGTGATCCGCCCCGCCCTGCGGACGGTCCCCGGCGTTGCTGATGTCAATGCGCTCGGCGGCTATGTCCGCGCCTTCGAGATCGTGCCGCGCAACGACGCGCTGGCGGCGCGCGGGATTACCTACGACCTGTTTCGCCGGGCCATCGAAGCCAACAGCCGCAACGACGGCGCCGGGCGGGTCAACCAGGGCGAGGACAGCGCCCTGGTCCGGATCGAAGGCAGCATCCGCTCGATCGAGGACATCAAGGCCATCGTCGTCGACACCCGCGAGGGCGTGCCGATCCTGGTCAACGACGTCGCGACCGTCAAGGTCGGAACCTTGACGCGCTATGGCGCCGTCACGGCGGACGGCCGCGGCGAAACCGTCGAGGGGCTCGTGCTCGGCCTGCGCGGCGCCAACGCGGGTCAGCTGATCCGCGACGTGCGCGCCCGGCTTGCCGAGCTGCAACCCTCGCTGCCGAAGAGCGTGTCGATCAACGTGTTTTACGACCGCAGCCGCTTGGTCAACCGCGCCGTCGGCACCGTGGTGCGGGCCCTCGGCGAGGCCACAATCCTCGTCATCGTTCTCCTGCTGCTCTTTCTCGGCAATTGGCGCGCTTCGCTGGTGATCGCGCTCAGCCTGCCGCTCGCCATCGTGATCGCCTTGATCGTCATGCGTCTGGTCGGAATGTCGGCGAACCTGATGAGTCTCGGCGGACTTGCGATCGCGATCGGCATGCTGATCGACGCCCTCGTTGTCGTCGTCGAGAACATCGTCGGCAATCTCGGCAAGCACGAACCGGGCAAAGGCCTGCCGCTGATCCACCTGATCTACCGTTCGGTTTGCGAGGTGCTGGAGCCGGTCGCCTCGGGCGTGCTGATCATCATCATTGTGTTCGTCCCCCTGCTGACGCTGCAGGGATTGGAAGGCAAGCTGTTCATCCCGGTCGCGCTGGCCATCATCTTCGCGCTGGCCGCCTCACTGCTGCTGGCGCTTACCGTGATCCCGGTTGCGACGTCTTTCGTGCTCAAGTCCGCCTCGCATCGCGATCCCCTGCTGGTGCGCGCGGCCCAACGGGTCTACGCGCCCGCGTTGGACTGGGCGCTGAACAACGAGCGCAAGGTGATGGCCGCGGCGCTGATCGGCCTCGTCGCGGCGGGCTTCGCCTATACCCAGCTCGGCAAGACCTTCATGCGGACGATGGACGAAGGCGACGTCATCGTCAGCGTCGAGACGCTGCCCTCGGTCAATCTCGACGAGTCGCTTGCGATGAATGCAAGGCTCCAGAGCGCGCTGCTGACCGTGCCTGATATCGCGGGCATCGTCGCCCGGACCGGATCGGACGAGCTCGGCCTCGATCCCATGGGCCCCAACCAGACCGACACGTTCCTGGTGCTCAAGCCCGCCACTGAGCGCGCAACCGACAATCGCGAGGTCCTGCTGCAGAAGCTTCGCGAGGTTCTGGCCGGCTTTCCCGGCATCTCGCTCAGCTTCACCCAGCCCATCGACATGCGCGTGCAGGAGATGATCAGCGGCGTGCGCGGTGACGTTGCCGTCAAGATCTTTGGCCCCGACATCGCGAAGTTGAACGAGACCGCGGCGAAGCTGTCGGCGATCCTGTCCGGCATCAACGGTGCCGAGGACGTCTACACCACGCTGAACGAAGGTGCCCAATATTACACGGTCGCGGTCAATCGCCTCGAGGCCGGCCGCCTCGGGTTGACCGTGGATTCCATCGTCAATTCGCTCCGGACCCAGATCGAGGGACGGACCATCGGCACTGCGCTCGAAGACGGACGCCGCACGCCGATCCTGGTCCGGGGCAGCGAGACCACGCGGGAGGCGCCGACGCTGCTGGCGAGCCTGCCGCTGACGCTTGGTTCCGGACAGCACGTCGCGCTGTCGCAGGTCGCCCGCATCCAGCGCGTCGACGGCCCCGTGAAGATCGACCGCGAAGACGGCGCCCGCATGAGCGTGGTGCGCGCCAACGTCCGCGGTCGCGACATGGTCGGATTCGTCGAAGCGGCGCGCCAGAAGGTGGCGGCCGAACTTCCGCTTCCGAACGGCTACCGGCTGACCTGGGGCGGACAGTTCGAGAACCAGCAGCGCGCCGCCGCGCGCCTGTCCGTTGTGGTCCCCGTCGCGATCGGCCTGATCTTCGTGCTGCTGTTCACCACCTTCGGTGCCATCCGCCAGGCCTTGCTGGTGCTCGTCAACATTCCCTTTGCCCTGATCGGCGGCGTGTTCGCGCTGGTGGTGACGGGTGAGTATCTGTCGGTGCCGGCCTCGGTCGGATTCATCGCGCTGCTCGGCATCGCCGTGCTCAACGGCGTCGTCCTGGTCTCCTACTTCAACCAGCTCCGCGCCCACGGCCTCCCCGAGGATCGTATCGTCGTCGAAGGCGCCCTGCGCAGGCTGCGGCCGGTGCTGATGACTGCAAGCATCACGGCGCTGGGCTTGATTCCCCTGCTGTTCGCGTCCGGCCCCGGATCCGAAGTGCAGCGACCGCTCGCCATCGTCGTGATCGGAGGCCTCTTGTCCTCCACCCTGCTCACCCTGATTCTCCTGCCGATCCTGTATCGCCGCTATGGCGGATCGTCCAAGGTGGCCAAATGATCGCGCAGCCGGTTTGTCTCACGCTGATCGTGCCGCATCAGCTCCGCGAGGAGGTGTTCGACTATCTCGCCGAACAGACCGACCTGGTTTCCGGATTCACGGCATCGCACGGAGCCGGCCACGGCACCGAGGTCCGATTGCTGACGGCCGCCGAACGCGTGAAGGGCCACGCTGACCAGGCCGTCGTGCAAGTGGTGTTGGCGGGGAGTGACGCCGGCCGCCTGCTCGATCGGCTGCGGGTCTCGTTCGCCGGAACCAAGCTGGTCTACTGGACGATACCCGTCACGGAACTCGGCACGATCGATTGAGCCGGCTTACTCCGCCGACGCCCGGGCGTGCCGCTCGGACGATTCCAGCGCGGCGGCGCTCAGCCTGCGGCGGCGCCAGATGGAGCCGACCACCAGCACGACGACGACGCCGAGCGCGGCGCAGAAATATTCGGGGCCGGCCCCGCCATGGCCGAATTGCGGCGGGATGCGCAAGGCACTGAGCATCGAATCGAGCGAGGCGCCGAACGGGCCCTCGAACAGCGTATGCAGCTTCGGCGCGACGCCGGGGTCGGTCGCGATCACCTCGCCGGCGATCCAGCCGAGCAGCGCGGCACCGGCCCAGACCAGCACCGGCAGCTTTTCGAGCAGCGCCATGATCAGCGCCGCACCGGCGACGATCAGCGGCACGCTGATGGCAAGGCCGAGCACCAGAAGCGACGCGCTACCATTGGCGGCGGCGGCGACCGCGATGACGTTGTCGAGCGACATGACGATGTCGGCGACCACGACGATCTGGATGGCCTGCCACAGATGCGAGGCCGCGTCGACGTCGTCGTCCTCGTCATGCTCCGGCACCAGAAGCTTGGCCGCGATCACGATCAGCGCGAGTCCGCCGATCAGCTTGAGATACGGCAACTCCATCAGCGTCGCGACGATGCCGGTGAAGATGATGCGCAGCATCACGGCCGCGCCGGCGCCGAAGATCATGCCCCACAGCCGGTGTCGCGGCGAGAGGCCGCGGCAGGCGAGCGCGATCACCAGCGCGTTGTCGCCGGACAAAAGGATGTTGATCCAGATGATCTTGCCGACCGCAATCCAGAAGGTCGGTTCGGCCATCTCGTTGCGAAACTGGGTGAAGAATGCCCCGATCGTAGCGGGATCGAAGATCTGCCAGAGCCAGTTCACAATACGTCCTTTCGCCCCGTCGACTTAACTTGACGGCTGATGGATCAGCCGACGATCTCGTTGCCCGAGAAGAACTGCGCGATCTCGATCGCGGCGGTCTCCGGGGCATCCGAGCCGTGGGCGGAATTCTCGCCGATCGACTTGGCGTAGAGCTTGCGGATGGTGCCCTCGGCGGCCTTGGACGGATCGGTCGCGCCCATCGCATCGCGATACTTGGCGACGGCATTCTCGCCTTCCAGCACCTGGACCACGACCGGACCCGAGGTCATGAACTCGACCAGCTCGCCGAAGAACGGTCGCGCCTTGTGGACGGCATAGAAGGTCTCGGCCTGTTCCTTGGTCATGCGGATGCGCTTCTGCGCGACGATGCGCAGGCCCGCCTTTTCGATCACGGCGTTGACGGCGCCGGTCAGGTTACGCGCGGTCGCGTCGGGCTTGATGATCGAGAAGGTGCGTTCGATGGCCATAATCTTGTCCTTGGAAGAAAACCGGTGGTTGGCGGGTTGCGGGGCTTATATCGGCGCCTTTGCCATCCGGCAAGCGACCGCCGGGACGACGTCACAGACGCTTCGCCGCAGGACCAAGGCCGGCGAGTTCAGCATGGATTACAACAATTTCACCCAGATGAACCCAATCTGAAGCCTCCATTCAGGCTTTGGTTTGGTCTGCCGGCTTAGGCTCCTTCCATCGAAACCAAAGCCTGACCATCAGGCGGACCGTTTCGGCGGCCTTTCCATCGACGCGGATTGCCCCCGCGCCGGCAGTTTTGAGGAGATCACCATGTTGAGGAAACTTTCGCTTGCCGCTGTCGCTGCGGTTGCGCTGGGTGCCGCGCTGGCACCGACCTCGGCCTCCGCGCACTGGCATGGCGGCGGCCCGGGCTGGCATGGCGGCGGCTGGCACGGCGGCTATCGCTGGGGTGGCGCCCGCTTCTACGCCCCCGTCTCCTACGGTTATGGCGGCTGCTATGTGCGCCGGCTGGTCCCGACCCCCTGGGGACCCCGCTGGCGGCTGATCAACCGCTGCTACTGAGCCCGACAGCACCTTCCTAAACCCAGAGGTATCTGCGCCCCCCACAGGTACCTTCCAAGAGGAGCCCCGGCGATCCCCCCGCCGGGGCTTCGCATTTTGGGCGGATATCGCGGGGTCCCTGCAATTTTGACGATAATGGCACTGATCCCCCGGAGGTGGCGAAACCATTTTGGGGGTCAATGACTTGGTACCGTGTCTTTACTTTGAGAACACGGAACCTGTGCGATGGCTGGCCTTTCTGCCAATGACAGCGAACAGATCGACCGGCGCACCAGCCGTTCGATCTGCGATGCCGTGGGCGAGCGGCTCCAGCAGAATCTGCGGCCCGAGACCCGGCTCCCGACACATCTCGAGCAGCTCCTCAATGAGCTGGCACGGCGCGACCGCGACCCGCACTAGCCGGGCCCCGGAAAAACGGGTTGCGTTCGAGGCGCCTTGCGGTGACAAGGCCGCATGCTCGTCATCACCGACCTCTCCATCCGCCTCGCCGGACGCCTTCTGATCGACCAGAGTTCCGTGCAGATCACGCCCGGCTCGCGGGTCGGTCTGGTCGGACGCAACGGCACCGGCAAGTCGACCCTGTTCAAGGTGATCCGCGGCGAGCTCGCGGCCGAGCACGGTTCGGTGAGCCTGCCCCCGCGCTGGAGCATCGGCAGCCTCGCCCAGGAAGCCCCGAACGGCCCGGAGAGCCTGATCTCCGTCGTGCTCAAGGCCGATCTCGAACGCGACGCGCTCCTGCACGAAGCGGAGAGCGCCACCGATCCGCACCGGATCGCCGAGATCCAGACCCGCCTCGTCGATATCGACGCGCATTCGGCGCCGAGCCGTGCCGCCGCGATCCTCTCCGGCCTCGGCTTCTCCGCCGCCGATCAGCTCCGCCCCTGCGCCGAATTCTCCGGCGGCTGGCGCATGCGCGTCGCGCTCGCCGCCACGCTGTTCGCGGCCCCTGACCTGTTGCTGCTCGACGAGCCCACCAACTATCTCGACCTCGAAGGCACGCTGTGGCTGGAGGATCACCTCGCGCATTATCCGCGCACCGTGATCGTGATCAGCCACGACCGCGACCTGCTCGAAAGCTCGGTCGACCAGATCCTGCATCTGGAGCGCGGCAGGCTCACGCTCTACAAGGGCAGCTACTCCTCGTTCGAGGAACAGCGCGCCGCGCGCGAGCTGCTCGATGCCAAGGCCGTCAAGCGCCAGGAGGCCGAGCGCGCCCGGCTGCAGGCCTTCGTCGACCGCTTCAAGGCCAAGGCCTCGAAAGCGCGACAGGCCCAGTCTCGCGTGAAAATGCTGGAGCGGCTGAAGCCGATCACGGCACTGGTCACCGAGGACGTGCGCGAGATCAGCTTTCCCGCTCCCGAGAAAATCCTGTCGCCGCCGATCATCGCGGTCGACAACGCCTCGGTCGGTTACGATCCCGCGGCGCCCGTGCTCAACCGCGTCACCTTGCGCATCGACAATGACGACCGCATCGCGCTGCTCGGCGCCAACGGCAACGGCAAGTCGACACTCGTCAAGCTGCTCGCCGGACGGCTTGCGCCGTTCTCCGGCAAGGTGACGCGCGCGGACAAGCTGTCGATCGCCTATTTCGCGCAGCATCAGCTCGACGAGCTGAATGAAGATGGCTCCGCCTACGACCACGTGCGCAAGCTGATGGGCGATGCGCCCGAAGCCAAGGTGCGGGCGCGCGCCGGCGCGATCGGCTTCTCCGGCAAGGCGGCCGACACCAAGGTCGGCAAATTATCGGGCGGCGAGAAGGCGCGGCTGCTGCTCGGTCTTGCGACCTTCTTCGGCCCCAACATGATCATCCTGGACGAGCCGACCAACCATCTCGACATCGACAGCCGCGCGGCTTTGGCCGAAGCCATCAACGAATTTCCCGGCGCTGTCATCATGGTCTCGCACGATCGCTATCTGATCGAGGCCTGCGCCGACCGGCTCTGGATCGTCGCCGACCGCACCGTCACCAATTACGACGGCGATCTCGACGAATACCGCCGCCTGGTGCTGTCCACGCGCAACGGCGAACCCGCCCAGCGCGAGCGCAGCGCGCAAGCTGAGAAGCCACAGCGCGCAAGGTCGGACAATCGCGGCGGCTTGAAGAAGCGCATTGCGGAAGCCGAAGCCGAGATCGCCCGCGTCAGCGAGATCATCGCCAAGATCGACACCGCCCTCTCCCTGCCCGACATCTTTACCCGCGATCCCAAGCAGGCCGCACAGCTGTCAAAGGCGCGCGCGAATGCGGCGGACGCATTGGCGCGCGCGGAGGAGCAATGGCTCGAGGCGAGCACTGAGTTCGACGCAGCCACCGGGTAGATTCAAAATCTCGAATACAACCCCATGCACAGTACCGGCAACATGTTACCTGGCCGCAAGACGCTCACTGATAAGGCCTTACGGGCTTAGCTTAGTCCGCATACTGCCCCGCCGCCTTGATGATTGGCGCCCAGCGATCGACCTCGCTGTTCAGCATCGCGCCTAACGCCTCGGGCGTCGCCTTGTCCTGCGACACTGGCTCGGTGTTGATGTCGTTGAACCGCGCGACCAAGGTCGGATCCTTCAGCGCCGCCTGCAGCGCCGCCGTCAGCTTCTGAACGACGGCGGGCGGCGTGCCCTTGGGCGCATAGAGGCCGTGCCAGACGCCGAGCTCAAAACCTTTGAGACCGGCCTCGTCCGCCGTCGGCAGATCGGGCAGGCTCTTCAGCCGCTCCTTGGTGGTGACCGCATAGGCCTTGACCTGCTTGGCCGAGATCGGGCCGGTGGTGTTCGTGGCCTGGTCGCAGGTGAGATCGATCTGCTTGCCGAGCAGATCGTTCATGATCGGACCATTGCCCTTGTAGGGCACCGTGGTGAGCTGCTTCTGGATCGCCGTCATGAACAGCATGCCGCACAGATGCGACGCCGCACCCAATCCGGCATTGGCGTAGGTCAGCTTGTCGCCCTGTTGCTGGGCGTAGGCAACGAGGTCCTTGAGTGTGTCGGCCGGAAAATCCGGACGCGCGATGATGGTCATCGGCGCGTTGGTCACGAGCCCGATCGGCGCAAACGCCGTCTTGGTGTCGTAGCTGAGATTGCGGTAGAGCGTCGCCGCGGTCGAGATGCCGACATGATGGACCAGCAGCGTGTAGCCATCCGGCTGGGCGCGCGCGGCGCGGGTCGTGCCGATCGTGCCGCCGGCGCCGGTCGCGTTCTCGACGATGACCTGCTGTCCCAGCGATTTCGCCATGCTGGCCGCGGTCAGCCGCGCGATGGTGTCGGTCGGCCCGCCCGCAGCGTAGGGCACCAGCACGGTGATGGTTCGCGTCGGATAGTCCTGGGCGAGCGCCGCGCTGAGCGGCAGAAGCAGAGCCGATACGAGAGCAGTGACGAACCGCATGGTTTCCTCCGGATTGTTGTTGGCGCCATCAAAGCGCATTCCGAAGCGTGGGGCCATCATGAAAGCGACGCGTCAGGCGTGTCGCGATCAGCGCGAACGAGGCAGCGGGTAGACGAGCTCTCGTGTCCCGGACGCGGCGCGGCATCAAATGACGCGCTGCTGAGCCGGGACCCACGCGTCAGCGTGCACTCGGATCCTGAGCCGGGGCACGGTGTGCATCGATAGCGGCGATCAGCTTACGCGTGCTTCTTCTTCGGCTTCGCCGCCTTCGGCACCGGCTGCGGCTCGGGATTGCCCTCGATCGAGGACAGACGGCCGGAGGTGAAGGTGTAGATGCCCGCACGCGGACCCGTCGTCCACGTCACCACGGCGACGCGGCGGCCGCCTGCGTCGCTGGAGAGATTGACATTCGAAGGCGCGCCGATGCCGCGCACCACGTCGCATTCGGTGTGGCCGAGCGCGACCGTGCCGCCCATTGGCGCCGGCGCCGTCGACGATGCATTGGCATCGGCCGGCCCGGGAGGCGGCGCCATGCCGGGACAGGCGCCGTCGGCGCTGACGAGGTCCTCAGCTCCGACCGGCTTGTCGGGGGTCAACGGCGGCGACTCGATCGAGATGTTCTTGATGAAGAGACGGCCTGGCTTCTGGAACCATTCGGCGTCCTTCGACAACAGATCGGTGCCGCCCGAACAGCCCGCGACCAGCGGTGCTATTGCAGCCAACGCAACTATGAGCGAGCTGGGAAGCTTTTGATGTCGCACGATAAACCAAATTCCCCGCGTGAAGGACCAGCCCTAAGCGATTGTCCCAACATCACTTTGCGGCACGAAGGTGACCAAAGCCAGCATCGCCCGAAAAGTGCAAATTATCATTAATTGCGATCGACGCTAATTCCGACGCTGCCACCGGCCCCGCTCGTCGGCCTGCCAATAGGTGACATCAAATCCCTGCGCCTTGCAATCCGTCCAGGCGCTGCGGGCGAGCGCGAGCGCATCGGGATCGTCGCCGTTGAACAGCAGCACCATGCGCGCATAGGCCTGCGCGTCCTGCGGGAGGGCGGCGTTGTCGACCAGAAAGCGGACGTGGGCACCGTTGGGATTGCCCTCCTCGATCGCCAGCAGGATCGGCTGATCGGCGGCGTCGCTGACGCGCCATGTCGCGTGCGGCAGGAAGGAATCGTCGCGATAGGTCCATAGGTGGGCGTCGAGCGCGTCGGCCCGTTCTTCCGAGGTCGACTGCACCACGACGCGCCAGCCGCGCTCCAGCGATTTCTCGAGAAGCGGCGGCAACACGTTCTCCACCGTCATGTTTTGCAGATGATAGAACAGGACTTCGGTCATCGCGAGGTCATTTGCGCTCGTAATGGTCGGCGACCAGCCGGTCGAGCAGGCGAACGCCATAGCCGCTGCCCCAGCTCTGGTTGATGTCGGTCTTCGGCGCGCCCATGGCGGTGCCGGCAATGTCGAGATGGGCCCATGGCGTGCCGTCGACGAAACGCTGCAGGAACTGCGCCGCGGTGATCGAGCCGCCATGACGGCCGCCAGTGTTCTTCATGTCGGCAAACTGGGAGTCGATCAGCTTGTCGTATTCGGGACCGAGCGGCATGCGCCAGACCTTGTCCCCGGTTTCGATGCCGGCCGTCAGCAGGCGCTCGGCAAGCTCGTCGTTGTTGGAGAACATGCCGGCATGGTCGGTGCCGAGCGCGACCACGATCGCGCCGGTCAGCGTCGCAAGGTCCACCATGAATTTCGGCTTCACCTTCTTGGCGACGTACCAGAGCACGTCGGCCAGCACGAGGCGGCCTTCCGCGTCGGTGTTGATGATCTCGATGGTCTGGCCCGACATCGAGGTGACGATATCGCCCGGCCGCTGCGCATTGCCGTCGGGCATGTTCTCGACGAGGCCGATGGCGCCGACCACGTTGGCCTTGGCCTTGCGCGCCGCCAGCGCGTGCATCAGGCCGACGACGCAGGCCGCGCCGCCCATGTCGCCCTTCATGTCCTCCATGCTGCCGGCCGGCTTGATCGAGATGCCGCCGGTGTCGAAGCAGACGCCTTTGCCGACGAAGGCGACCGGCGCTTCGCCCTTCTTGCCGCCCTCCCAACGCATGATCACGGTGCGGCTCGGCCGTGCCGAGCCCTGGCCGACGCCGAGCAGCGCGCCCATGCCGAGCTTCTGCATCGCCTTGACGTCGAGCACCTCGACCTTGACGCCGAGCTTGCGGAGCTGGCTGGCGCGGCGCGCAAATTCTTCCGGGAACAGCACGTTCGGCGGCTCGTTGACGAGATCGCGCGCGATGATCACGCCGTCGACCACGTGGCCGGCCGCGGTGAACGCCTTCTTCGCAGCATTGGCATCGCCGACCGCGAGCGAGATGTCGGCGCGCGTGCCGCCCTCCTCGCCGTCCTTCTTCTTGGTCTTGTAACGGTCGAACTTGTAGGCGCGCAGGCGCAGGCCCGAGGCGATCGCAACCGCCTGCTCGCTCGTCATGGCGCCATCGGGCAGCTCCGCCATGATGGTCATGGCGGTAGTTCCGGCGGACAGCTTGCTCGCCGCCACACCACCGAATTCGAGGAAATCGTTGGTCTTCAGGCTGGCTGCCTTGTCGGCGCCGATCACGAGCAGACGGGCGGCTTTGACCCCCTCCGGCGCCAGGATGTCCAGCGCGGCTCCGCTTTTACCTTTGAAGGCGGCGGCCGCCGCCGCGCGCTTCACGATTTCGATGGCGCCG
Organism: Bradyrhizobium sp. AT1; assembly: GCF_001590795.1. GTDB lineage: Bacteria > Pseudomonadota > Alphaproteobacteria > Rhizobiales > Xanthobacteraceae > Bradyrhizobium. Next base: position 310,694 of record NZ_JXDL01000001.1, on the reverse strand, counting down.
CCCAGCGCCTTGGCCGTCGCCGGACCGACCTTCAGGCTGTCGTCACAGAACACGACCAGGATGCCACGGGCGGCTGATGACAACGGGACGAAGCCGACCTTGATGGCATCGGACATGGGTAACTCCTTCAAAAAGCTTGGTCTTTCCGCAGATCTCGAGCGCAGGCCAAGGCCTGATCTGAACCGCGATTCACTGAGCTCGCCGCACTATGGGCCAGCGGCCCGCCAGATGCCAAGCACCCCCGTGGCCTCAAGGCCACAACGAGTGAAATATTAACCATATAATGAGGGTGCCACGGGGCAGCCATTTTGTTGACGGATCAAAGGGATGGTAGTGAGAGAGTGAGCTGGCGGAAGAGGCGTTCGGCCAACCTTGGGGATCCCCTGATCGGGGATTGGTTGGACGGCGGAATTTCGGCCGACATTGGGGACTTGGTGGGATTCGTGCGGTAGCGCATGGGGTCGATCGATAAGTATATCTTCCGCACGACGCTGGCGTCGTTTGCGCTGGTCCTGGTCAGCCTCACCGGCGTGATCTGGATTACGCAGGCGTTGCGCGGCATCGACCTGATGACGAGCCAGGGTCAGACCATCCTCACCTTCCTCGGCATCACCAGCCTGGTCGTGCCGGCCCTGGTCCTGATCATCTCGCCGATCGCGCTGATGATCGCGATCTCGCACACGCTGAACAAGCTCGCGACCGATTCCGAGATCATCGTGATGAATGCCGCCGGCTTCTCGCCGTTCCGGCTGTTCTTTCCATTCTTCTACGCCACCTGCGTGGTGGCGCTGCTGGTTGCCTTCATCGCGGCCTATCTCGCTCCCGACGGCATGCGGCGGATCAAGCAGTGGGATGCCGAGATCACCGCGGACGTGCTCACCAACATCCTGCAGCCCGGCCGCTTCGCCCAGCTCGACAAGAACCTCACGATCCGGATTCGCGAACGCCAGCCCGGCGGCATCCTCGCCGGCATCTTCATCGACGACCGCCGCGATCCGAACGAGCGCGTCTCGATCGTCGCCGAGCGCGGCGAGGTCGTGAAGAACGAGACCGGCTCGTTCCTGGTGCTGGAGACGGGCAATCTGCAGCGCTTCGAGGCGGGCAAGCGCGATCCGGCGCTGGTGGCGTTCGGCCGGTACGGCTTCGACATGTCGAAATTCTCCAACCAGGGCCGCGACGTCACCCTGGGCATCCGCGAGCGCTATCTCTGGGAGCTGTTCTCGCCGTCCGAGAACGATCCCGTCTACAAGCAGATTCCCGGGCAGTTCCGCTCAGCCCTGCATGACAGCCTGCTCGCGCCGATCTACCCCTTCGCTTTTGCGGTGTTGACCTTCGCGTTCCTCGGCGCGCCGCGCACCACCCGCCAGAGCCGCAACTTCTCGATCGGCTCCTCGATCATCGCGGTGTTCGGCCTGCGCATGGCGGGCTTTGCCTGCTCCGTGATGGCGGTGAAGTCGGAAGGCCCGGTGCTGGTGCAATACGCGATGGTGTTCGGCGCCATCGGCGCCGGGTTGTGGATGATCATCAGCGGCGTCGTGGTCGAGCCGCCGCCCGGTCTGATGGAGGCCATCAACAGGTCGAACGCACGCATCGCGCGGCTGTTCGGACGTCCGGCCACCGCATGAGCATGCTCACCAACACACTCGGGCGCTATTTCGCCGGCCGCTTCGTGGTCGCGGCGCTCGGCGTGTTCGCGAGCATTTTCCTGCTGCTCGTGCTGGTCGATTACATCGAGATGGTGCGCAAGACCTCGGGCCTGGCATCCGCCTCGGCGCTGATGGTGGCCGAAACCTCGCTGTTCCGGGTGCCGCAGCTTCTGGAGAAGCTGACGCCGTTCTGCATGCTGATCGGCGCCATGACCTGCTATCTCGCCCTCTCCCGCCGGCTCGAACTCGTGGTGGCGCGCGCCGCCGGCATCTCCGCCTGGCAGTTCATCTCGCCGGCGCTGGGCAGCGCGCTCCTGATCGGGGTGATCGCCACCGTCGCCTACAATCCGATGTCGGCCAATTTGCGCGAAGCCTCCAAGCGCATGGAGGCCGAGCTGTTCGGGTCCTCGCCCGGCGGCGGCATCCAGGACGCCTCCGGCTTCTGGCTCAACCAGGTGACCAGCGACGGCCAGACCATCATCAACGCGGCGCGCAGCGAGCAGCAGGGAGTCCGGCTCACGGGGCTCACGCTGTTCAGGTTCGACCCTGACCAGCACTTCAAGGAGCGGGTCGAGGCGCGCGAGGCGACGCTCGAGGCCGGCCGCTGGCTGTTCAAGAGCGTCCGCCGCTTCTCGCTGGACTCACCGCCGATCGACCAGGCCACCCTGGAGATTCCGACGACGCTGACCGAGGCGCAGGTCCGCAACAGCTTTTCCACTCCCGAGACTGTGTCCTTTTGGCAACTACCGAGCTACATCCGCTCGTCCGAGAGCTCAGGCTTCGCGACAGCCGGATACCGACTCCAGTATCAAAAGCTTCTGGCGCAGCCATTTTTGCTGGCTGCCATGGTGATGCTCGCGGCCTCCGTGTCGTTGCGCTTCTTCCGGATGGGCGGCGTGCAAAAGATGGTTTTGAGTGGCGTGGGCGCAGGCTTTCTGCTCTACGTTCTGTCGAAAGTGACTGAAGACTTGAGCAAGGCTGAGTTGATGCATCCGATCGCTGCGGCGTGGTTGCCCGTGGTGGTGGGCGGCCTCACCGGCTTTTTGGCCTTGTTGTATCAGGAGGACGGTTAGTGACTGCCGTCCATCGAGGGCTCGTGTCTCGTTTGACGCGGCGCACCGTAGTGCGCGCGAACGGATGCGGCTTGTCCGTCCGCAGGCTGTTGCTGGCCGTCGCCGCACTGGCTTCGCTCGGCGGGCTGATCGATGTCGCCGCCGTGGCCCCCGCCTCCGCCCAGAGCTTCACCTACAATCCGCTGCCGCCGCGTCCGAAGCCCCCCAAGGCTCCCAACGACAACCAGATGCTGGTTCAGGCGACCGAGGTCGACTACGACTACAACAATTCGCGCGTCTCCGCGGTCGGTAACGTCCAGCTGTTCTACAACGGCACCAGCGTCGAGGCCGACCGGGTCATCTACGACCAGAAGACCAAGCGGCTGCATGCCGAAGGCAACATCCGCATGACGGATGCCGACGGCAAGATCACATATGCCGAGATCATGGATCTCTCCGACGACTACCGCGACGGTTTCGTCGATTCGCTGCGCGTGGACACCGCCGACCAGACCCGCATGGCCGCGAGCCGCGCCGACCGCTCCAGCGGCAACTACACGGTGTTCGAGAACGGCGTCTACACGGCCTGCGCGCCGTGTAAGGACGATCCGAAGAAGCCGCCGCTGTGGCAGGTCAAGGGTGCGCGCATCATCCACGACCAGCAGGAGAAGATGCTGTATTTCGAGACGGCGCAGATCGAGTTCTTCGGCGTGCCGCTCGCCTACATGCCCTATTTCTCGACGCCTGACCCGACCGTGAAGCGCAAGAGCGGCTTCCTGATGCCGGGCTACATTTCCGGCACGTCGAACACGGGCTATGGCGTCGAGGTTCCCTATTATTGGGCGATCGCGCCCGACATGGACGCGACCATCACGCCCCGCATCCTGTCGCGGCAAGGCGTGCTGATGCAGGGCGAGTTCCGCCAGCGCCTGATCGACGGTGCCTACCAGATCCGCGCCTATGGCATCGACCAGCTCGATCCCGGCGCCTTCTCCGGCCAGCCCGGCGACCGCCAGTTCCGCGGCGCCGTCGACACCAAGGGTCAGTTCGCGCTGAACGACAAATGGGTCTGGGGTTGGGACGGCGTCCTGATGTCCGACTATTATTTCTTCTCGGACTACCGCCTCTACCAGTATCGCGATCCGCTCGGCTCGTTCCTGCTGCTGCCGACGGAGGCGCTGTCGCAGCTCTATCTGACTGGCGTCGGCAACCGCAGCTTCTTCGACGCGCGCACGATGTACTGGCTCAGCTACTCGGGCAACCAGAACCAGGTGCCGATCGTCTATCCGGTGATCGACTACTCCAACGTGCTCAACTATCCGGTGTTCGGCGGCGAGTTCAGCTACAAGACCAATTTCGTGAACATGTCGCGTGACGAGGCGGTGTTCGACCCGATCACGACGCTCGCCAACACCAACAGCCTGTGCACGACGGCCTCGGCCGATCCGCTGGCGCGCATGCCATCGCAGTGCCTGCTGCGCGGCTTCCCCGGCACCTACACCCGCCTCACGGCCGAGGCGCAGTGGCGCAAGTCGTTCACCGATCCGTTCGGCCAGATCTGGACGCCGTTCGCGAGCCTGCGCGCCGACGCGATCAACTCCTCGGTCTCCAACCAGCCGGGCGTGTCGAACTATCTTCCCGTCGGCGACACCCAGGCGTTCCGCCTGATGCCGACCGTGGGCCTGGAATACCGCTATCCCTTCATCAACGTTCAGCCCTGGGGATCGACCACCGTCGAGCCGATCGCGCAGATCATCATCCGGCCGAACGAGACCTATGCCGGCAGGCTCCCGAACGAGGACGCCCAGAGCATGGTGTTCGACGCCTCGAACCTGTTCAGCGTCGACAAGTTCTCCGGCTACGACCGCGTCGAGGGTGGCGGCCGCGCCAATGTCGGCGTGCAGTCCACCACGCAGTTCGACAAGGGCGGCGCCGTCAAGGTGCTGTTCGGCCAGTCCTACCAGCTGTTCGGCATGAACTCCTTCGCGGTGCAGGATTCCATCAATACCGGCCTCGATTCGGGCCTCGACAAGCCGCGTTCCGATTATGTCGCGAGCGCCAGCTACTCGCCCAACAGCACCTACACGTTCAGCGTCCGCTCCCGCATGGACGAGCAGACCTGGAACGTGCAGCGCTTCGAGGCGGAAGGCCGCGCCAATTTCAATCGCTGGTCGGTCGCCGTGCTGTACGGCAATTACGCGCCGCAGCCGGAACTCGGCTATCTGACCCGCCGCGAGGGCATCCTGACCTCGGGCTCGATCAAGCTCGCCACCAACTGGGTGGTGTCGGGTTCGGCGCGCTGGGACCTCGAGGCCAACAAGATCAACCAATATGTGCTCGGTGCCGGCTATGTCGACGATTGCTTCGTGCTGGCGGCGAACTATGTAACTTCGTATAGCTATTCTGCGGGCACCACGCCGCCCGTGCTGAGTCATGCGTTCATGTTCCAGATCGGCCTGCGCACGCTGGCAACATCGTCGACGACCAGCAGTTCCGCCGGCCTCCAGTGAACGGTTTGAAGTGCCGGCCGCGCTTGCCCCCTCACAGGCTCGACGCGGTTGACATGCGAGCGACACAATCATGACGACCCCATTGCCCGTCTTCCGCCTTCTGCTCGCCATCAGTGCCGGGCTGATCCTGACCGGACTGCCCTCGCCCTCGCGCGCGCAGAACATCGTCGTCATGGTCAACGGCGATCCGATCACCGATTTCGACATCGACCAGCGTGCCAAGCTCGATCAGCTGACGACGCAGAAGACCCCGCCCCGGCAGGAGGTCATCAACGAGCTGATCGACGACAAGGTGAAGCTCAAGGAAGGCAAGAAGTACGGCGTCGACCCCGGCGTCACCGACATCAACCAGTCCTACGAGGGCATGGCGCAGCGCATGCGCATTTCGCCGGAGCAGCTCACCAAGTCGCTCGAATCCAAAGGCGTGCGCCCTGAAACGCTGAAGGGCCGTATGAAGGCCGAGATGGTGTGGACCAGCCTCGTGCGCGGCCGCTTCAAGGAGAAGCTGCTGGTCGGCGAGCGCGACGTCGCGCAGGCCGTGCAGGCCCAGACCGGCGACAAGCTTCAGATCGAAGGCACCGAATACAAGATGCAGCCGATCGTGCTGATCGTGCCGCGCGGCTCGTCCCCGGCGTTCCTGGAAACACGGAAGAAGGAAGCCGAGACCTATCGCTCGCGGGTCGGAAGCTGCGAGGAAGCCAATTCGCTGTTCCGCTCGACGCCGAACGCCACCATCCGCGACAGCGTCACGAAGACCACCGCGGAACTGCCGGAGGCGCTGCGCAAGGTGCTCGACGACACCCCGATCGGCCATCTGACCGCGCCCGAATTGACCAAGAACGGCATCGAGATGGTGGTGCTGTGCTCGCGCAAGCCGACCATGATCGACACGCCGAAGAAGCGCGAGGTCCGCGAGAAGATGTATCAGGAGAAGTACGAGAAGACCCAGAAGGCCTATCTCGACGAGCTCCGCAAGGCGGCGATGATCGAATATCGCAACCGCTGATGGCCCATCGCGCAAAGCCCCTCGCCCTGACCCTGGGAGAGCCGGCCGGCATCGGCCCCGACATCACGATCGCCGCCTGGCTGAGGCGCCGTGAGCTGAACCTGCCCGCCTTCTACCTGCTCGGCGACGAGGCGCTGATCGCCCGGCGCGCCAAGGCGCTCGGCGCCGAGATCAGAATCGCCGCGGTGAGCCCTGGTGAAGCCGAGGCCGCCTTCACCGATGCGCTTCCCGTGGTCGCCACCGGCGTGCGTGCCACCGCCGAGCCCGGCACGCCCGACGCATCGAGCGCACCGGCCGCGCTCGCCTCGATCCGGCAGGCGGTCACGGATGTCCGCGAGGGCCGCGCCGGCGCCGTCGTCACCAATCCGATCGCCAAGAGCGTGCTCTACCGTGCCGGCTTCCGCCATCCCGGCCACACCGAATTCCTTGCCGAGCTCGCAGCACAAGACGGCCGGGCGCCGCAGCCGGTGATGATGCTGTGGTCGCCGCAGCTCGCCGTCGTGCCCGTGACCATCCACGTCTCGATGCGTGAGGCGCTGGCCGAGCTCACCAGCGAGCTGATCGTCTCGACCGTCCGCATCGTCGCGGCCGAGCTGACCTCCCGCTTCGGCATCGCCAGGCCGCGCATCGCGGTCTCCGGTCTCAATCCGCACGCCGGCGAGGACGGCTCGCTCGGCCACGAGGAGCAGACGGTGATCGCGCCGGCGCTGAAAATTCTGCGCAATGACGGCATCGAGACCAGGGGCCCGCTGCCCGCCGACACCATGTTCCACGAGGCGGCGCGCCGCACCTATGATTGCGCCGTCTGCATGTATCACGACCAGGCGCTGATCCCGATCAAGACCGTCGCCTTCGACGACGCGGTCAACGTCACGCTCGGCCTGCCCTTCATCCGCACCTCGCCCGATCATGGCACCGCCTTCGACATCGCCGGCACCGGCAAAGCCAATCCGGCGAGCCTGGTCGCCGCCTTGAGGCTCGCCAGCCGCATGGCGGCCTCGCAGAGCATATGAGCGCGATCGACGACCTCCCGCCGCTGCGCGAGGTCATTCGCCAGCACGCGCTGTCGGCGCGCAAATCGCTCGGCCAGAATTTCCTGCTCGACCTCAACCTCACCGCGCGCATCGCGCGTGCGGCCGCGCCGCTCGAGGAGTCTACCATCGTCGAGATCGGCCCGGGCCCGGGCGGCCTGACGCGTGCGCTACTCGCGCTCGGCGCAAAGCGTGTCATCGCCATCGAGCATGACGAGCGCGCGATCCCGGCCCTGCAGGATATTTCCGCGCGCTACCCCGGCAGGCTCGAGATCGTGCATGGCGATGCCATGACCTTCGATCCGCGACCGCTGCTCGATGGCGAGCGCGCAAAAATCGTCGCCAACCTGCCCTACAACATCGCGACCCAGCTTCTCATCAACTGGCTCACCAGCGAGCCCTGGCCGCCCTGGTACGACCTGATGGTCCTGATGTTCCAGCGCGAGGTCGGCGAACGCATCGTCGCGCATGAGGACGAGGAGGCCTATGGCCGGCTCGGCGTGCTCGCCAACTGGCGCTGCGAGACCAAGATCCTGTTCGACATTGCACCGTCCGCCTTCGTGCCGCCGCCGAAGGTTACCTCCTCGGTCGTGCGCCTCAAGCCGCGCGCAGAACCCTTGCCGTGCGATCGCAGGCTGCTCGAGCAGGTCGCAGCTAGCGCCTTCGGCCAGCGCCGCAAGATGCTGCGGCAAAGCCTGAAATCGCTCGGCGTCGATCCGGCGCGGCTTGCACAAGCGGCCGGCGTCGATGCGACGCGGCGCGCGGAGACCATTCCGATATCGGGCTTTGTTGCCATGGCCCGTGAATTGGCGGATATACGCAGCGAAACCGAGTAACGAAGAAATTCCGGAGGAAAGAAAATGGCGTTGATGCGTCGGCAGTCCCTGGTCAAGTTCGATGCGCCGCTGTGCGAGACCATCGTCGATACGCCGAAGCCGCAAGGGCGCGAGGTGCTGGTGCGCATCGAGCGCTGCGGCCTGTGCCATTCCGACCTGCACATCCAGGACGGCTACGCCGATCTCGGCGGCGGCAAGAAGCTCGACACCACGCGCGGCATGACGCTGCCCTTCACCCTCGGCCACGAAATCTCCGGCGTGGTCGACGAGGTCGGCCCCGATGTCGCCGCAGGCCTCGTCGGCACCAAGAAAGCCGTCTTCCCCTGGATCGGCTGCGGCCAGTGCCGCGATTGCGCCAATGGCGATGAGAATCTCTGCGTGAAGCAGCGCTTCCTCGGCGTCTCCATCGACGGCGGCTTTGCCACCCACGTGCTGGTGCCCGACGCCAAATATCTGCTCGACTACGATCCGCTGCCCGTCAACCAGGCCGCGACCCTGATGTGCTCCGGCGTCACCGCCTACGGCGCGCTCAAGCGCCTGGTCGACCGGCCGCGCCAGCGCAACCTGTTGCTGATCGGCCTCGGCGGCGTCGGCATGATGGGCCTGTCGTTCGCGCAGGCGATGTTCGAGCAGCCGATCACGGTCGCCGACCTTTCGCCGGCCGCGCGCGACACCGCGCTGAAGAACGGCGCCGCCAATGCCTATGATCCGTCCGAGCCTGACGTGATCAAGCGCATTCTGAAAGAGACCGAAGGCGGTTTCGACGAGATCGTCGATTTCGCCGGCAACGAGAAGTCGATGGCCTTTGCGGTCGCGGTCGCCGCGCGCGGCGGCAAGATCGTGGTCTCCGGCCTGATGGGCGGCCAGTTCACGCTGCCGATGGTGCAATGGGTCTACAAGCGCATGACCATCGAGGGTTTCATGGTCGGCACGCTGGCCGAGGCCCACGAGCTGATGGCGCTGGCCCGCGCCGGCAAGATCAAGCCGACGCCAATGCGCGAGGAGCCGATGGGCGACGTCCAGAAATGGATCGACGAGCTGCGCGCCGGCAAGGTCGTCGGCCGCATCGTGCTGAAGAACTGACCCATCGCGTGCTGCGGGCCCGACGCAAGTCGGGTCCGCAGCACGGAACGCTCTCCGCCCCGCTGCGTTGGCAGCGCATGTCCATTCGTTGCACCGTCGAAAGCGCCTTCTTCATCGCCTGGAGCTGCCTCGAGCAGAGCGGCGAGCTCGGCCCGCCCGACGCGAGCGCCAACGTCATTCTCGATGCCATCGAAGCCCAGCTCAGGACCGGCGAACGCCGGCAGCTGATGCTCGCCAACAAGGCGATCGACGCCTATCGCGCGCATGCGGCTCAGCATCGCCCGTCCGGCGATCGCGAGGCGCTCCGGCTGATGAACTCCCCGCCCCTCGGGACCGCCGGCCCGGCGGTATTCCGGGCGGATTGAAGCCGGCGTCCGTCGGGCAAAGCGCACGGGGTATGGCGCCCGGAAGAAGGGTCCGCCAACGGCGAACCCGCCATGTTCAATCCTGAATGCAACAGGCGTGCGCCAGCTTACGACTCTCCGAATTCAGAAACCACGCGCGAAGTTCTGGTCGTCGAGGCGTCGTTGTGTGCACTTTGGAACCGTCGGTTCCGTCGGACGAACGTAGGGTTCTGGATGGCGCCGATTCCCGGCCAGCCCAGAGAAGAAACGTGACCGGTCGGCCCCAGAACGATCTGCTTCGGCAACTCCCCCACCAGGATTTCGAACTGCTTGCACCTTTTCTTCAGCCGGTCGAAGTCGAAGCGGGCCATATTCTGCATCACGCCGGGGACGCCGTCGCGGCGCTTCACTTTCCCTGCGGTCCCACGCTCGTGTCGTTCGCCGTACCGGTCGAGGATGATCGCGAGGTCGAAAGTCTGCTGGTGGGACGCGAGGCCGCGGTGGGCATCGCGGCGGGCCGCAATCCGTCCCTCACCTATTCACGCGTCGTCGTGAAGCTGGGCGGCACCCTCATAAGGCTGCCCCGGCGTGCCCTGGAGCAGGCGCAGCAAAGGTCGGCGGTGCTGCAAGAGGTCTTCTCGCGCTATGCCGACTGCCAGTTCGCACAATTGCTGCAGACCGCGGCCTGCAATGCTGCCCATTCGATCGAGCAGCGCGCCGCCAAATGGATCATCTCCGCACAGGACCGGATCGGGCAAGCCGAGATTCCCCTCACCCACGAGCAGCTCGCCGGTATGCTGGGCGTCTCCCGCTCCTATGCCAGCCGCGTCATCCAGATGTTCAAGGCAAGACGCATCCTCGCCACCCGTCGCGGCGCGATCCTGATCCTCGACAGGCCGGCGCTCGAAGCCAGGGCCTGCTGCTGCAACGATTGGGTGAAGAAGCATTGGGACGAGGTGCTGCGCGCGACAACAGGTGGTTGACCCACCCCTCACACCTTGGGCGGCGACTTCCGCTTCAGGTGCAGATAGGCCGGGCTGAAATCGCCGAGCCGCTGTAATTCCCGCCATTTCCGCACAATCAGCTCGCCCTCGCGCAGGTCCATGGCTCCGCTGCGACGGAGCTCGGCCAGTGTCCGGTTCACGGTCGCGATCGCCATGCCCAGCGTCTCGCCGAGTTGCACCAGGCTGATCGGCATGCGGCAGCGATCGCCGCGGACGAGCTGCGCGGCGCGGGCGCGATAGAACAGCTCGCAGAACAGGTGCGCCATGCGCGCCTGCATCGGCCGGGCGCTGTTGTTGGTGATGGCCTCGCGAAAGATCGCGGCATCGAGCAGCGTCTCGCGCCAGACCGCCTCCCCGAAGGCCGGCCGCCGCCGGAACGCGGCGAACAATTCGCGATGCGGGATGAAGGCGACGGAGGCCGGGCCCAGCGCGCTCAATCCGTGGTCCATCTGGTCGATGAAAAGGCCCTGCGCGTCCGGCAGGTCGCCGGTGAGATGGAACGCGAGATATTGTCGCCCGCCGCCGGCGAGCAGATGGTATCGCGCGACCATGCCCGAGACGACCAGTGCCGAATGTTCGGGTTTGTCGCCCTGACGGATGAAATCCTCGTTCGGCTCGAAATCGCGCACCGTCAAGGTGAGCGCCCGGATCTCGGCAAGATCCTCCTCAGTGAGCGCAGTGTGCTCGCAGAGGTTCCGGATCAGCACGTCGTAGGCTTTTTCCATGCAGCACCAAACGTCGCGCCGGATCGATCAAATGATACGTCCGGCTGGGGGTCAGCGGACTAGAACGCGAGTCGGAGACACAGGTTGCTATCTGGTTCGCGACCGCAGCGGGTCGCATCCCATCCGTCACCCTCCACGTCGAACCGAGCCGTCCCGTCATGAGCCCTACGACGATCCTGGAGCGCATCCGCGACCTGTTCACGCCGGATACGCGCGAGCACTTCGACCGCATCAGCGATGCCTTCGTCGCTGGCACCTCGAAAGAGCAGGTTCGGCCGATGTCCGATCAGGAACTCGCCCGCGCGATCCGCGCGTTCCGTTCGGTGCCGGTCTCCGACCGGACCCCCGCCACACTCTCGCGGCGCCTCGTCGAGGCGTCGGTGCCGCGCGACGGCTGAGCAGTACGCGAGGCCCATGCCGCATCCGAAGTTCATCGCGCGTCTGCAAGCCATCGATGGCCTGTCCGAGGACGAACGCCGCCAGGTCGCCGCCCTGCCTTCCACGCTGCGCCAAATTGCCGACGGCGAGACGGTGCTGCGCCAGGGCGAGGCCGCCTCGCGCTGTGTTTTCGTCGTGAGCGGCTTCCTCTACCAGGCCCGCATCGTCGGCGACCGCAGCCAGATCCTTGCGTTCCACGTTCCCGGCGACATGCCCTGCCTGCACACGCTGCTGGTTTCGCCGATGGACGCGGACCTCGTCGGCCTCGGACCGACGATCGTCGGCACGGTCGCGCACAACCAGCTTCGGCAGCTTCTCGACGGCTCCCACCATTTGACGCGCGCGTTCTGGCGCGAGACGCTGATCGATGCGGCAATCTCGCGGCAGTGGATCGCACGCCTCGGCGCGCAGGCGGCCTTGCCCAAAGTCGCGCACCTTCTCTGCGAGCTCGCCGCACGGCTGGAGGTCGTCGGCCTCGTCACGGACGGTTGCTTCCACATGCCGATGACGCAGCGGCACGTTGCCGATGCCTGCGGGCTGTCGATCGTCCACGTCAATCGCACCATCCAGGAGCTGAGGCACCGTGGGTTGATTGCCTGGGAGGGCAGCGAGATCGAGCTGCTACGGCCCGAGGAGTTGCGCGAGCTTGCCGATTTCACGCCGGACTATCTGGGCTGAACCAGCACCTGGATGCGCCGGCTCTCCACCGGAAGCCCGCGGATGGGTGGGCCGGAGCAAGCCGCCTCGTTCACCGCCGGGACCGCCATGCATCGAGCAGCGGGCCGCCGGACCCGATAACCGGATCCGGCTTGCGCACCTTGGCGATACGCTTGACGGCGTCGGGACGCTCGCGCGTGTCGGTGCACTCGTCGTAGGTCCCGGCCTGCGGATACGCGCCGACGACGAGAAAGTTCCGGCTGGACTGGATGAGGCGGTGTCCCGTGCCCGCAGGAAGCACCAGGACATCGCCGGCCTTCACACTCAATATCCGCCCCTTGATCCCGCCACACTCGACTTTGGCCGTGCCGCGTGCCACGCCCATCACTTCGTGGATCTGCGAATGGTAATGAACGAAGTCGTACACGGTATCGCGCCACGACCGACCCCAACCGTTCGTGTCGAACAGCGTGTCGATGATGACGTCAGGGGGAAACCGCGATTTCGTCAGCTTCACCGCGCCACGATAGAGCAGCACCGGAAATTTCGGATTGTTCGGAACGATACCGTCGTCGCGAAAATGCAGGATTGCCGGCTGACGGGCCCGGACCAGCGCATGCAAGGTTGCCGCGTCGGGATGGCGCTCCACCAGCTTCTTGGCGAAATTCTTGACCTGATCCTTGATCGGCATGGCGTCTCCTCAGCCGCGATTCAACGACCGCAGGGATCATAAGTTTCCCGAGCTGAAAGCATCTTGGCGCCGCTCTGCGCCCCGTGGCAAAACCGCAAGATCGGTCGAGCAGGTCACGCCCGCATGCGCTTGGCTGGTGCTGCCACGGAGAACGGAACGATGACGGCGGCGCTTCAGAACTACCATGCCCGGATGCAGCGGGTGCTGGATCACATCGACCGGCATCTCGACGACGATCTGGACCTGGATACGCTGAGCAGCGTTGCGGCCTTCTCGAAATTTCATTTCCACAGGCAGTTCACGGCGACCTTCGGGCTGTCCGTGCATCGCTATGTCCAGCTGGCCCGTCTGAAGCGCGCCTCGCATCAACTGGCCTACAGTAACGCCCAAAGCGTGACGGATATCGCGATGGATGCCGGTTACGATGCCCCGGATGCCTTCGCCCGCGCCTTTCGGCAACGGTTCGGGCAATCGCCGTCGTCGTTCCGCAATTCTCCCGACTGGGAGCCGTGGCTTGTGGCCTTCGGGCCTCTCGACAATGCGAGGAGCAAGCTCATGAGAATTTTTAGCCCTGACGACGTGACGATCCGCGATGTGCCCCCGACGCGGGTGGCGATCATGCAGCATCGGGGCGACCCGGCAACACTCGGCGACACCATCCGGCGGTTCATCGCCTGGCGCAAGGCAGCGGGCCTGCACCCCAGGACAAATCCGACCTTCAACGTCTGGCGGTCCGAACGGCGACCGGCCTCGCCCAGCGCTTACAGCACGGACCTCTGCGTCGGGACCGACCAGCCGATCGAGGCGAACGGCGAAGAAATCAAGGCCGGCGAGATTCCTGGCGGACGCTGCGCGGTGCTGCGGGTGGTCGGCTACACCGACAATCTGGAGCCCGCCGCGCTCTACCTCTATCGCGACTGGCTCCCGGCCAGCGACGAGGAGGCGCGCGACTTCCCGATCTATTGCCAGCGGCTGAGCTTCGTCCCTGATGTCGGCGAGCACGAGGCGACCGCGGATGTGTTCCTGCCGCTGAAATGAACCGTCACCGTATCCTCCGTCATTCCGGGATGCGTGCACCAGCACGCAGGCCCGGAATCCATCGGGCCGCACCGCTTGGTGCACGATGGATTCCGGGTTCGCGCTACGCGCGCCCCGGAATGACGGCGGAGGAGTTGGCCGGCTCAGCAGCGAGGCGTCGGGCAAAACACCCAAAAACCGTCAAGTCCTTCCCGCAAAGATATTCTACTTTCCCGAATTTCGGATTTGTGGCATACACACGTCATCCCGGCCCTGCCAGAGGGGCGCTTCGCGATCGTCACGAGATGCGGGTCGGGGTGCGGTGGACGCGGTAGCGCCGGCGCGATTGCGTGGGGACAGGGCGGGCAACCGTGAGTTCTGGCGCGATGCGCATACGACACGGTGCGGTCACAGCGGTTTGGTCGATGGTCGGGGGTGCGCACACCGAGCCCCGGGCGCTGAGGTCAGGCCGTCCGCGGACGGAGAAGTCGTGTGGTCCCGACGCCCGGGGTTCTGGCGTCAAGACTTGCGGCGATGTGGCGACCAACCGGCACGCGCATCGATCAGCCGCAAGGCGACGGGGGCAATAGTGCAACGCTCCCCGAGGAGAGCACGAAGGACACCGTTAAAACCAACCGCGCAGGGAAGGCCGGGCGACCGGCATCACCTGTAGTCCACCCCGTGTGCGTTCTTGACGCCCACGGACTCGGGTGCCGCCGGCGCCCGGCCTTCCCTGCGCCCTTTGGTCTTCAAAGAGCGCGAACGACAGCAAACCTCGGGCGAAACGCGCCGCGAGATCGCGAAGGCGTGTCTGCAAGTTCACCGGAGAGTTGGGGAACGCCAACAGTGCACCTTGCTCCGTCACTGCGAGCAGAGCGAAGCAATCCAGAATCTTTCCGCGGCGGCAGTCTGGATTGCTTCGTCGCAAGGGCTCCTCGCAATGACGTGGAGAGAGCGAGCGCCAAACGCGCGCTCTCGAGCCCCGGACGCAGCGCAAGAGCGCCGCAGCGCGTCCGGGACACGCGCGTGAGCTACGCCCGCCTCCCTTCACCGCTTTTCGACGGCACCCGGGACTGCTAGACTGGCGCCATTATTTTGGGGAATTTCGATGCGCGCGAAGATTTTCAATCGCGTTGTGGGGCTGGCGGCGCTGGCGCTGCTCGTCGTCATTGCACAGCCGGCATCGGCCGAGAAGCGCATTGCGCTCGTGGTCGGCAACTCCGCCTACAAGAACATCACGCCGCTCGACAATCCCTCGAAGGATGCGGGCCTGATGGCGGAGACGCTCGGTGCGCTCGGCTTCACGCTGGTCGGCGGACGCGCCCAGCTCGATCTCGACAAGGGCGCGATGGACGTCGCGGTGCAGAGTTTCGGCCGGCAGGTGCAGGGCGCCGACGTCGCGCTGTTCTATTACGCCGGGCACGGCGTGCAGGTCGCCGGCTCCAACTATCTCGTGCCTGTCGGCGCCAATCCGACGCGGGAGGCCGATGTCGATTTCCAGATGACCGACGTCAACCTCGTGCTGCGCCAGATGCAGGGCTCCGGCACCCGCCTCAACCTCGTGATCCTCGATGCCTGCCGCAACAACCCGTTCGGCTCACGCGGCTTGCGATCATCGGATGGCGGACTTGCGCAGATGCGCGCGCCCGAGGGCACGCTGATCTCCTATGCGACCCAGCCCGGCAACGTCGCGCAGGACGGCAACGACGGCCATAGCCCTTTCACGAAGGCGCTGGCGACGACGATCCGGACCGCCGGCCTCGACGTGTTCCAGACCTTCAACCAGGTCGGCCTCGCCGTGAAGCGCGCCACCGCGGGGGCGCAGCAGCCCTGGGTGTCATCCTCGCCGATCGACGGTACCTTCTATTTCGTGCCGCCGACGCAAACCGCCCCGCCGCAGATCGCGGCGATGCAGCCCGATTCCCTATCCGCGGAGCGGCTGCGCGCCGATCCCGACCGCGCCCCGTTGCGCGATGCCGCGCTGCTCAGTGAGCTCAGCGAGCGGCTCTACGAGCTCAATTTCGATCCCGACACGCCCGACGGCCTGACGCGCGCCATCACCAAGCTCCAGCAGCGGATCTCGATGACGCCGACGGGTGAAGCCACCGAAGGCCTGCTGCTGCGCATGCGTAAGATGGAGGATCTCAAGCCATGGGGCTCGATCGTCTACGGGCCGGAAAGCAGCAAATGGGGCATCTCGTGGAACCACGCCTCGCGGCGCGCGGCGGTGGCGGATGCGCGCGGCAATTGCGCCGGCGCCAAATGCCCGATCGAGCTCTCGTTCTACGGGAGAAGCTGCGGCGCCTTCGCGATCTCGGACAAATCCTGGTCGCTGGTCCAACGCGAGGGCGTGCAGCGCGCGAAAGACGCCGCGCTTGACGAATGCGGCAAGGCTGGCAAAGCTTGCCGCATTATCGGATCCGTCTGTGCCGACGGCTCCGGCCGCTGATACCATTTTTCATTCTGGATTTTTTTCTCATGTCCGATGCCGTCGTCCGTCCAATCGCCTTCGCCCTCCTCCTCACCGCCACCCTCGCCTCGTCTTCCGTCTTCGCGCAATCCGGCAGCGCCGGAGGCTCGATCGGCAATGACGAGAAGTCGC
>NZ_JXDL01000001.1:292853-293718 GCF_001590795.1 Bradyrhizobium sp. AT1 | reverse complement strand
GGCGGCTCGACGAGCGGCGCGGTCGTGGTCTCCTCGGGCAAGGTCATCGGCCAGGGCGTCAGCGGCACGGTCAGCTCGAGCGGCGCCGTCAGCACGTTCGGTCACGGCGATGGCGGCGTGACCTTCACGGGCTCCGGACGTCTCGGCGCCCGCAGCGGTTCCGGCAGCTGGCGGCGATCCGACGGCTGCGGTGGAACCTGGACGTCGGCGAAACAATAACGCCGAAAGGCGCCTGATTTCACTGCGGAACCACCGCCCCGCGGGCCCAATTCAAGCCACATCCTCTCCGGATTTGCGGCTCATTGCCACCCAAGTCTTTGATGACAAAGGGCTGGTTAGAGTTGCGTCGCGTAACCGGGAGACCAGGATGGGCAACCGCACCGCAAAATTCGTATCCGCGCTGGTCGGCACCGTCATCGCCGGCCTGCCACTGGCCGCCGTGTCGCAGAACGCGCCGAACGCACCGAGCACGGCCAATGCGGCCGCCGACTGCCTCGCCTCGCCGAAGGGCACCGCGCCACAGGGGCAGCACTGGTATTATCGCCTCGAGCGCACGACCAAGCGGCAGTGCTGGTATCTGCGCGCCGCCGGCGGCAAGGCCTCTCAGACCACACAGGCGACGACCGACGCCCAAGAGGCAGATACAGCCGCACCGCAATCCGTGCAGAACGCGCGCGCCGAATATGTTGCCCCGCAGGGTGCCGCGCCGGCCATGACGAACACGACCGCGCCCGCGCTGGCCGCAGCGACGACGCCGCCGGTCGCGCAACAGCCTGCGGCCACCGTCAACGACACCGCGCAGCAGCCAGCCATCGCCACGCGCTGGCCCGATGTCACTACGCCGGCCGCCTCGCCCGCACCACAG
>NZ_JXDL01000001.1:278102-291429 GCF_001590795.1 Bradyrhizobium sp. AT1 | reverse complement strand
CGTGATCGGCGGCGCGCTGGCGCTCGCCGGTATCCTTGCCAGCCTCATCTACCGCTTCGCCGGCGGACGCGTCCGCGTCCAGGCCGCCGACCGCCGCGGGCATTGGGACGATTGGGCGCCGCAGGATCATGACGGAAGCCGCGCGCCCTGGGTCGGAGCGACGCCGGCCGTCACGCCGGGCGCACAGCCGCGCCCGATCGACTTCGACGAAGCCCGACCGCCGCAGAGCGCGCAACTCGCTGCGTTCACCAGGGAGATCAGCAGGATCGCGGCCCAATCCGCCTCCACGCGCAGCGAGGCCGCAGAGCTCGACAAGGCCGACATCTTCAACGCCGAGTTCGAGATCGAGGCCGCGCCCCCGCGGCTCGCGGCCAAGGACACCGTCAAGGACGCCGATAACGAAAAGCCTGCCGCTCCAGGTAACGGCGAGCTTGGTGACGTCGATCGCGTTGAAGAAGTTCAGGTCGAGGATCATGTCGACGTCGACGTGATCACCGCGATGCTGGAACGGCTGGCGAAGCAAGGGCCGCAGTTGCCGCAGCCTAGCCCTGAAGCTGCCCTTGCAAACCTCGCACGAAACCAACGAGGCCAATCCGCCGCTCGCGCTTGAGGCGCTCGGCCTTCAGGATCGACTGCACCTCGGCGAAGGCTTCGTCGACGTCGTGGTTGATCACAATGTAGTCGTACTCGGCCCAGTGGCTCATCTCGTGGCTGGCGCGGCTCATGCGCTTGCGGATGACCTCGTCGGAATCCTGCGCACGCGAGTGCAGGCGCTTCTCGAGATCGGCCGCCGAGGGCGGCAGGATGAAGACGCTGACGACGTCCTCGCGGGCCTTGTGCTTCAATTGCTGCGTGCCCTGCCAGTCGATGTCGAACAGCACGTCCTGCCCGGCCGACAGCGCAGCCTCCACGGGACCGCGCGGCGTGCCGTAGCTATTGTCGAACACCGTCGCCCATTCCAGCAGTTCGTCGGCCTTTACCATGGCATCGAACGTTGCCTTGTCGACAAACGTGTAGTCCTTGCCGTTCACCTCGCCCGGCCGCATCGGCCGCGTGGTCGCGGAGACCGACATTTTCAGGCCCGACATCCGTTCGAT
Organism: Bradyrhizobium sp. AT1; assembly: GCF_001590795.1. GTDB lineage: Bacteria > Pseudomonadota > Alphaproteobacteria > Rhizobiales > Xanthobacteraceae > Bradyrhizobium. The sequence goes on along the minus strand of NZ_JXDL01000001.1, from coordinate 290,332 downwards.
CAACAGACGCGACAGCGTCGTCTTGCCTGCGCCCGAGGGCGAGGACAGCACGAACATCAGTCCGCGCCGCTCGACACCGTCAGTGTGACCGCCTGATGTCATCGATCACTCCAGATTCTGAACCTGCTCGCGGAACTGCTCGACCACGTTCTTCATGGCAAGGCCCGTATTGGTCAGCTCGATGTCGTTCGACTTCGAGCAGCAGGTGTTGACCTCGCGATGAAATTCCTGCGCCAGGAAGTCGAGCTTGCGGCCGATCGGGCCGCCCTTGCCGATCAGCTCGCGCGCCTGGGCGATGTGGGAGGCGATGCGATCGAGCTCCTCGCGGATGTCGGCCTTGGTGGCGATCAGGATCGCCTCCTGCATCAGGCGGTCGGAATCGAAGCGGTCGGAGGTGTCCAGCAGCGCCGCGATCTGCTCGGCGAGCCTCGCCTTGATCGCCTCCGGCTTGCGGCCGGGCGAGGCTTCCGCCTTCTTCGCCAGCTCCTCGACCTCGTCGACCCGCTGGGTCAGGATCTGCCCGAGCGAAGTGCCCTCGCGCTTGCGCATGGCGACGAGCTCGTCGAGCGCCTTATCGAAGGCCTCCGCGACAGCGATGCGCGCGGCCTTGTCCTCCTCCTCGTCGCCCTCGGGCTCGGCGACCTCGACGACGCCCTTGATGGCGAGCAGACCGTCGATGCTCGGCGCCACCGCGTCGACCTTGCCGGCGATCATGGCGGCGGCCTTCAGCACGGCGTTGAGCACGTCCTCGTTGACGCGAACCGTGGCGGCGGCGTTGGCGCGCTTGACGGTGAGATTGGCGTAGACGGTGCCGCGCGAGAGCAACTCGCCGGCGCGTTTCTTGGCATGGGCCTCGAGCTCGTCGAAGCCCTGCGGCAGCCGCACCCTGAGGTCAAAGCCCTTGGCGTTGACCGACTTCAATTCCCATTCGAACGTATACGGCCCGCTCGCGCGGTGGCTTCGAGCAAAGCCGGTCATGGACGACAGCGCCATCAGGTCAAATTCTCCAGAAACACGGGATTCGCGGGGGCATCGCCCACGCGAATCTTAAGACTATTTTGCAGGAAAGTGGAATCCGCAAAGTCCCGCAAGCAGGGCTGCACCGCGCCTAGCGCTGGACCACCGGTGGCCAGGGTTGCACCGCGCCCTGCCGCGCCGGTGCGGGATTGGCAGGCCGCGACGGTTGCTTCTTCTGCTGGTTGGGCCGCGCCGGCGTCGTCGCCGTCGGCGTATCGGCAGCCCCGGGCGCGACGGCGGCGGGCGGCGGCGCATCCTCGGCCGGCTCCACCGTGTCGTTCTGGATCTGCTTCTCCATCGCGCGCAGCTTGGCGACGTTCTTCTGATGCGCGTCGTAAGTCTCGGTGAAGGCGTGCCCGCCGGTGCCGTCGGCGACGAAATAGAGGTCGCGGGTGCGGGCCGGATTGGCGGCGGCCTCCAGCGAGGCGCGGCCGGGATTGGAGATCGGGCCCGGCGGCAGGCCTTCGATCACATAGGTATTGTAGGGCGAGGGCTGCGTGATCTCGCTGCGCTTGATCGGCCGGCCCAACGTGCCCTTGCCGCCGACGAGGCCGTAGATGATGGTCGGATCGGACTGCAGCTTGATGCGCTGCTTCAGCCGATTGACGAACACCGCGGCGACGCGGCTGCGCTCGTCGGGCTTGCCGGTTTCCTTCTCGACGATCGAGGCCAGCGTCACCAACTGCTCCGGCGATTTGACCGGAATGTCCTGGTTGCGACGCTCCCAGATCTCGGCGAGCACGCGCTTGTGCGCCTGCTGCATGCGCTGGACCACCTGCTCGCGCGGGGTGCCGCGCGGGAATTTGTAGGTCTCCGGCAGCAGCGTGCCCTCGCGCGGCAGCTCGCGCACGCTGCCGGTGAAGATGTCGTTGTCGGACAGCCGCGCCACGATCTGCTCGGAGGTCAGCCCTTCCGGAATCGTGACGGCGTGCTGCACCACCTTGCCCTCGACGATGGTGGCGATGACGTCGCGCAGGGATGCGTTCTTCTGGAACGAATACTCACCCGGCTTGAGGTCCGAGCTCGCCTTCAGCGCGGCGACGCTGGCGATGAACACCCAGGGATTGACGTCGGTGACGCCTTCCCGGTTCAGCGTCTCGGCGATATCACGCTTGCCGGCGCGCTGCGGGATGTTGACGATCTTGTCGTCCTTCAGCGGTCCCGGCGCCTCGAGCACCTGGCGGCCGTAATAATACACGCCGCCGGCGCCGAGCATGGAGATCAGCAGAAGGGTGATGATGGCGTTGCCGACGACGACGAACGGATTGCGCGCACGATCCGATCGTTTCGGCGGCGGCGGGAGTTGCTCGGGCTCGAGCGCTGCCCGCGGACTCCGGGGCGAAATGGGCGGCCTTTCACTCATCGAAACAACCTGAATCCTGCCGGTTCAATCGCGACCTGACAATCGCTTGCCCTGCCAAATGCACGCGCCCACTTCTATGACTATCGCCGAATGCGGCAAAACGGTGGATTCGTCTCAAACGCAAACTAACTGGCCAAACGCCGGACGATCACCGACGCATTGGTGCCGCCAAAACCAAAAGAGTTCGACAAGGCGACATTGACCTCTCGCTTCTTCGCAATGTGCGGCACGAGATCGATCGCAGTCTCCACCGACGGATTGTCGAGGTTGATCGTCGGCGGCACGACATTATCGCGAATCGCGAGAATGGCGAAGATCGCTTCGATCGCACCGGCGGCGCCGAGCAGATGCCCTGTCGACGATTTGGTCGACGACATCGCCACCTTGGAGGCGGCATTGCCGAGCAGACGCTCGACCGCCCCGAGCTCGATCTCGTCGCCGAGCGGCGTCGAGGTACCGTGCGCGTTGATATAGTCGAGATCGGATGCCGTGAGGCCGGCGCGCTTGAGCGCCGCCGACATGCTGCGGAAGCCGCCATCGCCATCCGGCGACGGGGACGTAATGTGATAGGCGTCACCCGACAGACCGTAGCCGATCACCTCGGCATAGATCCTGGCGCCGCGGCGCTGCGCGTGCTCGAGCTCCTCGAGCACCAGAACGCCGGCGCCCTCGCCCATGACAAATCCGTCGCGGTCCTTGTCGTAGGGACGCGAAGCCTTTGCGGGTGTGTCGTTGAAGCCGGTCGACAATGCGCGGGCGGCGTTGAAGCCGGCAATGCCGATGCGGCTGATCGGCGATTCGGCGCCGCCGGCGACCATCACGTCGGCATCACCCAGCGCGATCAGGCGGGCGGCATCGCCGACGGCGTGTGCGCCGGTCGAGCAGGCCGTGACCACCGAATGGTTCGGGCCCTTCAGCCCGTGCTTGATCGACACATATCCGGAGGCGAGATTGATCAGGCGGCCCGGAATGAAGAACGGCGATACCTTCCGGGGTCCCCGTTCCTTCAGGAGCAGCGCGGTCTCGGCAATGCCGCTAAGGCCGCCGATGCCGGAACCGATCATGGTGCCGGTTGCGCATTTGTCCTCCTCGGACTGGGGATGCCAGCCGGCGTCGTCGAGCGCCTGGCCGGCCGCGGCCATGCCGAAGATGATGAAGTCGTCGACCTTGCGCTGGTCCTTCGGCTCCATCCACTTGTCGGGATTGAAGGTGCCGTTGCTGCCGTCGCCGCGCACGACGGTGCAGGCGTATTTCGTCTGAAGATCGGAGACATCGAAGCTCTCGATCGGGCGTGCGCCGCTTTCGCCGTTGAGGATGCGTTTCCAGGTCGGTTCGACGCCGCAGCCGAGCGGCGACACCATGCCGAGACCAGTGACGACAACCCGCCTCATATCCGAAAACTCCGCATCGAAAGACTCACGGCCAATAACAAGAAACCGGCTGACCGCTGGTCAGCGGCCCGTCCGGTTTCAATGTTGTCCCCGCGAAAATGAAGAGCCTTAGCTCTTCGCGTTCTTCTCGAGAAACTTCGTGGCGTCGCCGACGGTGAGAATCGTTTCCGCAGCGTCGTCCGGAATCTCGCAACCGAATTCCTCTTCGAACGCCATCACCAGCTCGACGGTGTCCAGACTGTCGGCGCCGAGGTCGTCGATGAAGCTCGCAGCGTCGACAACCTTCTCGGGTTCAACACCAAGGTGTTCGACCACGATCTTCTTAACCCGCTCGCCAATGTCACTCATTGCTTAACCTCGTGTTGTTCCCTGTAGACCCGACCCCCCGGGACGATACGAGCCGTCGTGGTCGTGTTACTTGCCTTCGCTTACGAACTTTGATTTGGCCCCATCCTAACCGATACAGGGCCCGGCGAACGACGGCCAAGGCTCCGCATCGCCAATATACAGGGTTTCAAAATCCTGCAATGGCGTTCTTTGCCCATCCGTTGAAGGTCCGGTTATCATACTTCAATTGCCTTGACTATAAGCCTCATTTCGCTCCGGAAACGGCCGTTTGCCGCATCCGGCGCCCGCTTCGGCGGGCGGTGCGGAATGAAACGTCAGATCATGGCCATGCCGCCGTTGACATGGATGGTTTGCCCGGTGACGTAAGCCGCCTCGTTCGAGCTCAGATAGACCGCGGCCGCCGCGATGTCCTCGGGCGTCCCCAGGCGGTTGGCCGGAACCTTGGTGAGAATCGTTTCGCGCTGCTTGTCGTTGAGCGCATCGGTCATCGGCGTCTTGATGAAGCCGGGCGCGATGCAGTTCGCGGTCACGCCGCGCTTGGCGTATTCGGCGCCGAGCGTCTTGATCATGCCGATCAGTCCCGCCTTCGAGGCCGTGTAATTGCCCTGTCCCGGGTTGCCGGTCACGCCGACCACCGAGGTGATGGCGATGATGCGGCCGAAGCGCTTGCGCATCATCAATTTGGTGGCCGCGCGCGCCAGGCGGAACGTGGAGGTCAGATTGATGTTGATGACCTCCTCCCAATCCTCGTCGCGGAGCTGCACGAAGAGATTGTCGCGGGTGATGCCTGCATTGGCGATCAGGATGTCCACCTGGCCCATCGCCGCTTCCGCAGCGGGCACCAGCGCCTCGACCTCCTCGGCCTTGGACAGATTGCAGGGCAACACGAAGGTGCGCTCGCCAAGCTTGCCGGCAAGCTCATCCAGCACCTCCTTGCGCGTTCCTGAAATCGCGACGGTGGCGCCCTGAGCGTGCAGCGCCTGCGCGATCGCGCCGCCGATGCCGCCGGTCGCGCCGGTGACGAGCGCCTTTTTGCCAGTCAGATCGAACATAGATAACTCCTCAACCCTGCTTCGCAGCGGCCAATGCATCCTTGGCTGCGGCAATGTCGTTGGGACCACCGACGGAAACGCCGACGGCACCGTCCGCAATGCGCTTGACGAGACCCGTCAGCACCTTGCCGGCGCCGATCTCGAAGAACCGGGTGACGCCCTGCCCTGCCATATAGGCAACCGACTCGCGCCAGCGCACCGTGCCGGTGACCTGCTCGACCAGGCGGCGGCGAATCTCGTCGGGATCGGTGATGGCACTCGCCAGCACGTTCGATACCAGCGGCGCGGCCGGCGCCTTGATCGTGACCTTCGACAGCGCCTCCGCCATCGCGTCGGCAGCCGGCTGCATCAGCTTGCAATGGAACGGGGCGGACACCGGGAGCAGCATCGCGCGCTTGGCGCCTTTGGTCTTGGCGATCTCGACGGCGCGATCGACCGCGGCCTTGTCGCCGGAGACGACCACCTGTCCGCCGCCATTGTCGTTGGCGGCCTGGCAGACCTGACCTTGCGCCGCCTCGCTCGCGACCGCCATGGCGGCCTCGTAGTCGAGGCCGAGCAGCGCGGCCATCGCGCCGGCCCCGACCGGAACGGCCTTTTGCATTGCGAGACCGCGGGTGCGAAGCAGACGCGCGGTATCCGAAACCGTCAGGCTGCCGGCCGCAGCCAGCGCCGAATATTCACCGAGCGAGTGGCCCGCGACGAAGGCCGCGTCCCGCCCCACGGAAAAACCGGCCTCAGCCTCCAGCACGCGCAGGGTGGCGATCGACACCGCCATCAGCGCCGGCTGGGCGTTCTCGGTGAGCTGGAGGGTTTCGGCCGGACCATCCCAGATGATGGCCGTCAGCTTCTCATTGAGCGCGGCATCGACCTCGTCGAACACGGCGCGCGCCACCGGAAAGGCGTCGGCCAGAGCCTTGCCCATGCCAACCGCCTGGGACCCCTGCCCTGGAAATGTGAATGCTGCCGTCATCGGCGCTCCCTGCTTGTCGGGCACGATCCCCCTTGAGAACCGGCAGCCGATTACGCGCGGCCTTGGGACCTGGTTCCTTGGCACCTGGTCCTTGGCCCATGGTTCCGGATCATGCTCCAAAGGGGGCCGTAGACACTGTCAGGGGCCGGACTGTCAAGCCGAGATGGGAACACCGGCAGGCATTCAACTGGGGATACGCCCCCTCAAAATCCACCGGCAGTCTGGTTGGCGTCGACCTTCGTCCCCGCCTGCGCGCGGCGGGCGCTGTTCACCAACTGACCCGGCCGGTCGTCCCGGTCGGGCTTCGCCGTCGCCAGTCGCAGCACCGCGGCATAGCCCGGCTGCACCTCCATGCGGCCGGAATGCCGGCTTGCGCTGAGCAGCCGATGGACCTTCGGCAGATTGTAGCAGGGCACATAGAACAGCAGATGATGCTCGAGATGGTAGTTCACGTAGTACGGCGCGATGAACAGGCGCTCGAGAAAATTGGCATGCGTGGTGCGGGTGTTGCGCAAGGGATCGCTGCTGTCGGGGACGACGGCGTGTTCGGCGATGTTGCGGATGCGGGTGATGACCATCATCCAGGTCAAGAGCGGCACCAGCCAGAGCAGCGGATAGGCCCACCACACGCCGGCCGCCACGCACGCCGCAAACATGATTGCATTCACCACGCATTGCGGACCGAGCTTGTCCCAGAAATGCGAAAGGCGCTGACGCCAAGGCCAGTCCTTCGCGCCGAGCGCGTTGAGCAGTTGCGCCTTGCGCTGCTGGTAGCCGGTCTGTCCGGTGATGTCGCGGATGAATTTGCGGCGGTAGCTCAGCTTCGTAATCGGAAACGGCGCCGACAGCACGAGATCGGGATCGTCCTGCTGCTGCGTGCGCGCATGATGCTGCAGGTGATAACGCCGGTAGCTGCGCGTTTCCGCAAACAGCGGATAGGCACACAGCCACTGGCTCAGGGTCAGATTGATTTTCTCGTCGGCGGACAGGCAGCCATGCGCGCCGTCATGCATCAGGATGGCAAGTCCGAGCTGGCGCGAACCGATGATGGCGACGGCGAGAACATAGGTGACCGGATTGGGCCACCACGCGACCAGCGCAACGGCACCGATGATCAGCCCCCAGGCGTGCGCGATCAGCGCGACGCCCTTCCAGGTCACGCGCTGGCGCACGTCGGCGAGCTGATCGTCGGTCAGGAAATCGCGGGCTCGCATACGAAGCGCGGTCATGGCCTACTCCTCTTCATTCGAATGTGACGCGTCGTCAACCAGCCGCAGGCGCGCGGCATCGCCGGTCGATTTCGCCTGCTCGCCGAGCACGCGCAGCATCTCGGCGCACAGCGCCTCGGGCGAGCGGCCCATGGCGTAGCCTTCGAGGATGATTCCGATGGCGACGGCCCAGAACCGCCGCGAGCTTTCGTCAGGCGCGCGCAGCGAGCGCCAGCCGTGCCGCGCCACCTGGTCGGCGTAAGCGCGCGCGCCCTCGCCGTGCAGACGCTCGATCGTGCGCTCGACGAGCGGCGCAAGATCCTGGCGGCGGCGCGTCAAGGTCAGCGCTTCTGCGAAGAAAGCGACGGAATCGCTCGCCGTCACGGTCTGCGCCAGCGCGTGCGTGTAGTCACGTGGCGTGCGCGCCGTCAGCGCCGCCTGCTCGGTCGCGCGCGCCAGATAGAGCAGCTCGCGGCAGGCGCACTCGACGAACAGCGCCTCCTTGGTGCGAAAGTAATAGGTGATCTGGCTCGGGAATGCGTTCGCGGCGGCGGCGATGTCGGTGATCGCCGTGCCCGACAGCCCCCGCTCCCGGAACAGCGGGCTCGCCGCATCCAGCAGCAGCGAACGCATCTTGCGGCCGGCCGAGCGCGTCGCGCGGGCGGCGTGCTTGGGATCGCCCGCCGCCTCAACCGCCTCCTGGACCGACTTTTCCACCATTGAGGTCTCTCTGCCGACTTATTTGTATGTTATACAAACAAATAAGTCAAGATGGTATGGTATTGGGGGACGCGCGGCGGCACGGGCTACCTGGGCGATCCGCGCCGAATTCAGCCCGCAACCTTGCAAAGCCGGTCAAAATCCGTATAAGGCGCGCATCCGCAGACCCCGGCCGGGAGCTGAACGGACGGTCTCAGCAAATCATTCGTGATTTTGGTGTGGCAGGGCCAGTCGGCCCGTCGTCCCGTGTTTCCGCCTTCTGAGCTTAATCCCAGAGTCCTTTCCGAAGGCCTCTTAAGGGCTTGACGCCGGGCGATGCGCCAACATGAGGAAAGGACCACCATGGCTCTTTATGAGCATGTTTTTCTCGCGCGTCAGGACGCGAGCACGCAGCAGGTCGAAGAGCTGACTGCGCAGATGACCGGCATCGTCGAAGGTCTCGGCGGCAAGGTCACCAAGACCGAGAATTGGGGCGTTCGCTCCCTCACCTACCGCATGAACAAGAACCGCAAGGCGCACTTCGTGCTGCTCAACATCGACGCGCCGTCCGCGGCGATCGCCGAGATCGAGCGCCAGGAGCGCATCAGCGAAGACGTGATCCGCTATCTCAGCGTCCGCGTCGAGGAGCTCGAGGAAGGCCCGTCCGCGATGATGCGCAAGGCCGATCGTGATCGCGAGCGTGACGATCGTGGCGGCGGCTTCCGCGATCGTGAAGGCGGCGGCGGTTTCCGTGGCGACCGTGAAGGCGGTTTCCGTGGTGGCGATCGTGACGGTGGCGGCTTCCGCGGTGATCGCGGCCCGCGCCGTCCGCGCGAAGACGCTGAATCCACCACCACGACGGATGGGGAGTAAGATCAATGGCTGAAGCTGGTGCACGCCGTCCGTTTTTCCGTCGTCGCAAGAGCTGCCCGTTCACGGGCGCCAATGCTCCCAAGATCGACTACAAGGACTCCAAGCTCCTGATGCGTTACGTCTCCGAGCGCGGCAAGATCGTGCCGAGCCGCATCACCGCGGTATCCGCGAAGAAGCAGCGTGAGCTCGCCCGCGCCATCAAGCGCGCGCGGTTCCTGGGCCTGCTGCCCTACGTCATTCGCTAACACGACCAATTCGACCGGCGGCCCTCGCGCCGCCGGTCGCAACTTCTAGAACTCATAAGGCTTCCGGGTCGTCCGGTCGCCGATGGTTGGGGCGAGATGCCTCTAACCGCTCGAAGGGAGCGGGACAGCTGATGATGCCATTTGTGCTGATAGCCCTGATCGCCGGCGCTGCGTCGGCCCTGATGTTCGCCTCGATCATTTCGGGCGCGCTGATCTCGCTCGTCCTGTTCTATCTCGCCCCCCTGCCGCTGATGGTCGCCGCGATCGGTTGGGGACCGCTCTGCGCGAGCCTCGGCGGCATCGCCGCCGCGATCGGCCTCGGCGCCCTGTTCGGCCTACCCTATTGCATCGCCTTCGCCGTCACCGTCGCGCTGCCGGCGTGGTGGCTCGGCCATCTCGTCCTGCTCAGCCGTCCCGTGGGAAAGATTGCCGTCGGGCCTGTCGCGCCGGAGGGCGCCACCGATGCGCCCGCCGAGCCTGAGCTCGAATGGTACCCGGTCGGCCGCATCCTGCTGTGGCTTGCGGGCTTCGCCGCGCTGACCACGATGGCTGCCCTGCTCACGCTCGGGACCGACGCCGACACCATCCTCGGCACGCTGCGGCGCGGCCTGATGCGTCTCATCCGCGCCACCGACCCGCAAAGCTCCGGCGAAGCCGGGCAGTTCGTCGACGCGCTGGTGCGCATCGCACCGGCCGGGGCCACCATCATCGCGATGATGACGCTGACCCTCAACCTCTGGCTCAGCGCCAAGGTCACCGCGACGTCGGGCCGGCTGCGACGCCCGTGGCCGGACATGATGACGGCGGAGCTGCCGCCGATGACGCTGGTGGCGCTCTGCATCGCGCTCGCCTTCTGCTTTACCGGCGGGCTGCTTGCGATCGTCGCCCAGATCATCGCGGCGGCGCTGATGATGGGTTATGCGCTGACCGGCTTTGCCGTGCTGCATACGCTCACGCTGGCGCTGAAGAACCGCGCGCTCTGGCTCGGCTCGACCTACGCCGTCGTGGTCGTGTTCGGATGGCCCGTGATCGCGATGGTGATCCTTGGCCTCGCGGATGCCGTGTTCGGCTTCCGCGGACGCTTCTTGCGCAGCCGGCAACCGCCGCCGCTGCCGACCCCTTGAGTTCAACCCAGAAACCTACGAACCACTTCAAAAGGAGAACGAATATGGAAGTCATTTTGCTGGAACGCGTGAATAAGCTCGGCCAGATGGGCGAAGTCGTGAAGGTTCGCGACGGCTATGCCCGCAATTTCCTGCTCAAGCGCGGCAAGGCGCTGCGTGCCACCGCCGACAACAAGGCCAAGTACGACGGCATGAAGGCCGATCTCGAGGCCCGCAACCTCGCCTCGAAGGGAGAAGCCTCCAAGGTCGCCGAGAAGATCCAGGGCAAGAACATCATCGTGATCCGCCAGGCCTCCGAAGCCGGCCAGCTGTTCGGCTCGGTTAACGTGCGTGACATCGTCGTTGCGTTCGAAGCTGACGGCATCTCGCTGGCTCGCCCGCAGGTCCAGCTCGACGCGCCGATCAAGACCATCGGAAAGCGCTCGATCACCGTTGCCGTCCACCCCGAGGTCGAGGTCGAGATCACCGTCACGGTTGCCCGCAGCCAGGACGAGGCCGAGCGCATCAACCGCGGCGAAGACATCTCGACCCGCAACGAGGACCGCGACGCGGCGGCCGAGGCGATCGCCGCCGCCGGCGAGTTCTTCGATCCGGAAGCCGAGCCCGACGACGTCGAGCCGGCGCCGGCCGCGGAAGAGAAGTAAGCCTACAGTACAACGCGTCATGCGCGGGCTTGACCCGCGCGTCCATCGTCGAAGAATCCTTTGATGGATTGCCGGGGCAAGCCCGGCAATGACAAAGCGACACCGAAGCCCGGTCGCCTCAGGCGGCCGGGCTTTTCGTTTTCGCAGCGACGTCCTCGCTCAGCATCGCGATCGAGGCCAGCGCCGTTGCCGTGTGCTTCTCGACACCGTCGCTGACGCAGAACACGTCGGCTGCGACAACCGAGACCTGACGGCCCGGCTTGATCACGCGTGCTCGGCAGATCAGCTTCTCACCGACCGCGGGCGAGAGCAGATTGAGCTTGTATTCCGCCGTCAGCGCCGGCTGGCCGCGCGAGGTGGCGGCTGCGATCGTCGTGGCGTTGTCGACCAGGAAGGCGGTGACGCCGCCATGGAAGAAGCCATGCTGCTGCAGCAGCTCCGGCCGGCGGTCCACCGCAATCGTGCAGGTGCCGCGCGACAAGTCCGAGAGCTCGGCGCCGACCAGGTTCATGAAGCCTTGCCGGCCGACATTGGCGTGGATGCGTTCGGCGATCGGTTCAAACTCGGGATCCGCTGCGACGCGCATGAGGCCTCTCCTTATTGCTTGTTGATGCGATTGAATGGCCGCAGCGCACGGATGGCGCAGGCGATCAGCGTGTCGGCCTCGACGCGCGGATCGGCGCGGTCGCGTCCCGACAGGAAGGCGCGGCAGAAAATCTGAGCCGGGCCGATCAGCTGGCTGACGAACATCACCGGCTTCATTGGCAAGAGCTCGCCGCTTGCGACCAATGGCGCGCGCCAGCGCTCGATACCTTCGGCAAGGCGCGCGTTCTGGGCGCGTTGGGCGTCGCGAACGTCCTCGCCCCATTCGCTCCGGGAAATCTCGAAGAGGTAGCGCGCCTCGCGCCGGCTGGTGACGACCCAGTCGAGATGCGCCCGGATCAGGCGATCGATGCCCTGTTCCGCATCGGGCACGGGATCGAGCGCGGCCACCACGGCGGCGTGATAGTGCTGCAGGACCTCCAGGAACAGCGCGCCGGCGAGCTCCTGCTTCGAGCCGAATGCGTGAAAGAAGCTCCCGTTGGAGGCGCGCGCCCGGGTGCGGATTGCGGCGACCGTCGCAGCCTCGAAGCCGACGCGGTCGAACACGATCAGCCCCGCCGCCAACAACTCGTCTCGCACGCTCGCCGCCATCACGCCTCCTAGAGTACTACTCTAGAGCAGCACTCTAATCGCGGTCAACACGAGAGCGAGGGCCGCGATGAACGCGGCCCCCGCCTGTCGATCAACAAATGG
>NZ_JXDL01000001.1:271236-277027 GCF_001590795.1 Bradyrhizobium sp. AT1 | reverse complement strand
CAGCGCCGGAGTGTCGCTGCCGCGGGGCTCGACCTTGGCGCTATCGGGCTTGGCCTCGACGGGCTTCTCGGACGCCTTGCTGCTGTCGGGCTTAGCGTCGGGCTTGGCTTCGGGCTCGACCTTGGCCGCGTCGGGCTTCGGCTCGCTCTTCTTTTCTTCAGTGGCTGGTGCGGCGGCATCGACCTTCGGCGCCTCCTCGGTGCCGGGCTTGCCGCGGCGCTTGCTCTTACGCCCCTCGGGAGTGGCCTGCCCCTCGGGCCTCGCACCCTCCTCGGCCGGCCGTGCGGCGCGCTTCTGACGCGCACCTTCCGCGGCAGGAGCAGCAGCCTCGCCCTCGGGTTTGGCCTCACGCGGGCGGCGGCCCTGATGCTCGGGACTGGTGCTTGCGTCCTTCTCCTTGGCGCCGTCCTTCTTGCCGTCCTTGGCCTGGTAGCGGGTGTCGGTGGCGCCGTTGGACACGAGATAGGAGGCGAGGATGCCCGCCATGTCCGAGCTCGTGGTGTAGTGCTGGCGCAGGAAGCCCGGCAGCGAGCCTGGCGCGACGGATTTCAGAAGTCCACGCGGGCTCTTGTGGCAGACATTGCAGGTCTGCGCGAAAAGCTGAGACGGGGTCTTGCCGGCCTCGAGGTTGGTCGCCTGTGCAAAAACGGTATCGGCCGCGCCGAAGCCGATCAGAAGCAATACCGTCGCGAGGCTGAGCGCTCGGCTCGACATTCCCATCATCTCCATTGAATTCCGAGAGGTGCAGCCGGCCTCCGGCGCGGCGGCGGGTCACCTTTTATCCGATTGAGCCGCGAATGGAAGCAGCCTCCACGCGCAAGGATGTGATTAAGCGCTTTTGGAATATCCGCTGTGATCACAGCGCAATAGCGCGTCAAAAACATCCTTCCTAAATTTAGATGCAAACGCATAGGAACCGGAGCGGGACCTGAGCGTGCGATGTGAAAGCCGGGTTGGTCGCATCTCTTGAGGTTCGCTTTGAGAGGAAGGTAGCGATGGACCGATTGTTGCGTAGATTTCTGTCTCAATTCATTCGCCGCGGCTCCATGACGGTGACCACGGCGAAAGGATCGAGATTCACCGTCGGCGACGGCTCCGGCGTTCCGGTCGCAGTGCGCTTCGTGACTGGGGACGCCGAGCGGAAGATCCTCGTCAATCCCGAGCTCGGGCTTGGCGAGGCCTACATGGACGGCGAGTTCGTGGTCGAACGCGGCACCATAGCTGATGCCCTCGCGATCCTGCTCGATCAACCCGACCTGTTGCCGCAATGGGCCAAACCCTGGTGGCACCTGCGCTACCTGACGCGGCATCTGAAGCAATTCAATCCGCGCTCGCGCGCCCGCGACAATGTCGCGCATCATTACGATCTCGACGCACGGCTTTATTCGCTCTTCCTCGATGCCGACAAGCAGTACAGCTGCGCCTATTTCGAGACGCCGAACATGTCGCTCGACGATGCGCAGCTGGCCAAGAAGCGGCACATTGCCGCCAAGCTGCTCGTTGGACGCGGCCAGCGCGTGCTCGACATCGGCTCGGGCTGGGGCGGGCTCGGGCTCTATCTCGCCGAGATCGCCGGCGCCGATGTCACCGGCATCACGCTCTCGACCGAGCAGTTGCAGATCGCCAACGCGCGCGCGGCGGAAAAGGGCCTGAGCGGCTCGGCCCAATTCCTGCTCCAGGACTATCGCGACATCGCAGGCCCATTCGACCGTATCGTCTCGGTCGGCATGTTCGAGCATGTCGGCGCCGGTTTCTACGACACCTATTTCCAGCGTTGCGCCGAGCTACTCAGCGAAGACGGCATCATGCTGCTGCATTCGATCGGCCGTTCGCAGGGCCCGGACTCGACCAATCCCTGGATCGCCAAATACATCTTCCCCGGCGGCTACATCCCCGCTCTGTCGGAGGTGCTGCCGGCGATCGAGCGCGCGGGCCTTCTGGTCTGCGATATCGAGATCCTGCGCCTGCACTATGCGGAGACGCTCAAAGCCTGGCGAGAACGTTTCATGGCGCGGCGCGAGGAGGCCGTGCAGCTCTACGACGAACGCTTCGCCTTGATGTGGGAATTTTATCTCGCGGCCTGCGAGATGACGTTCCGCAAGCAGGACATGATGAACTTCCAGATCCAGCTCACCCGCCGCCAGGGCGTGGTGCCGACGACCCGCGACTACATGCCGCGCGAAGAAGCCCGGCTGCGGGCGCGCGAAGGCGCGGCCAGGCCGAGCCTGAAACTGGCTGGTGAATAGATCCTAGTGCCGCAGGGTCGAAATCTGGGAGGAGCGGAAAAGCGCGGTTAACGCCAATTGCGCCTGCAGTTCCAGCAGGATTTGGGGCGCGACGGGCTGCCGACGCACATCGGGCCGCTCAGCGTGCTCCATGGCCGCAATCAGGCCCGACAGCCAAAGCCGGCTGCCTGCCTCGCTTCGCCAGATCTGGTGCTGCCGTTCTGGCCGCATCGCTTGCCTCGTTCCCTGTTGGCGGACCGCGGAAGACAATTCCCTGCCCGTCCGCCTGTTCCGGGCATACCCCCGAAAGAATCCGGGAAGATGTGATCCACTTCACATAAGTCTGGTCGGCACTGGCTTAGACCGTCGCCATGAGCAAAGAGACGCAAACCTCATTCGACGTGCAGGACGACCTCCGCACCGATTACGCCCTGATCGCTACCGGCGTCGGGGCGGCTCTTGTTGCGCTGGTTTACCTCCTGCTGGTCTGAACCCGAGCCGAAAGCTCCCAGCGTGCGTTCATTCGCGCGCTATCCGGTACGTCTGCGCGCCAATCCAATAGGTTCACGGCTTCAGGATTTTTCCATGGCACGGTCGCGGCCGCTTCCTGGCCGCCCGGTTCCGCAAAAATCCGTCAAGCGCGGCGCGTGCTGCGGCTGCTAATCATCCACCATTTTCACTGAGCGGTTGATAGCGGTCAGCTTTCGCTTCCGCTTTGAGCTGCGGCGGCGCTTTATCCCGGCCCCGCATCCGCCCAAGAAAATTGCTAAGCACGTCCGACCATGGCCCTGACTGATTCGAACGTTCTCAAACTCGCCCCCGATGCCGGAACTCCCGCCTATCGGAGCGCGCCGCATAATATCGAGGCGGAACAGAGCCTTCTGGGCGCGATCCTGGTCAACAACGACGCCTTCTACCGCGTCTCCGACTTCCTGGAGGGGAAGCATTTCTTCGAGCCGCTGCACCAGACCATCTTCGAGACCGCCGGCAGCCTGATCCGGATGGGCAAGATCGCGACGCCCGTCACGCTGAAGACGTTCCTGCCCGCCGATACCGATGTCGGCGGCATGACCATCGGGCAGTATCTGGCGCGGCTCGCCGCCGAAGCGACCACCATCATCAACGCCCAGGACTACGGCCGCACCGTCTACGACCTGTCGCTGCGGCGCGACCTGATCGGCATCGGCGAGGACATGGTCAATGTCGCCTATGACGCGCCGGTCGATTTCCAGCCGCGGGCGCAGATCGAGGACGCCGAGCGCAAGCTTTACGAACTCGCCGAGTCCGGCCGCTATGACGGCGGCTTCCAGAAATTCTCGCAGGCACTGGCGGTCGCGGTCGATCTCGCCGCCAAGGCGTTCCAGCGTGACGGCAAGCTGTCCGGCATCTCGACGGGCATGCGCGACCTCGACACCAAGATGGGCGGCCTGCAGCACTCCGACCTCATCATCGTCGCGGGCCGTCCCGGCATGGGCAAGACCTCGCTTGCGACCAACATCGCCTACAACGTCGCCCAGGCCTATGTGCCGGAACTCCAGGCCGACGGTACCACGAAGGCCGCCAATGGCGGCGTGATCGGCTTCTTCTCCTGCGAAATGTCGGCCGACCAGCTCGCCACGCGTATCGTGGCCGAGCGCACCGGCGTTCCCTCCTCCCACATCCGCCGCGGCGGCATCTCGGAAGCCGATTTCGAGAAAATTCGCGAGGTCTCGATCGAGCTGCAGTCGCTGCCCTTCTACGTGGACGCCACCGGCGGCCTGTCGATCGCGCAGCTGATGGCGCGGGCGCGGCGGCTGAAGCGCCAGAAGGGCCTCGACCTGCTCGTGATCGACTACATCCAGCTGCTCTCGGGCTCGGGCAAGCGGAGCGACAATCGCGTGCAGGAAATCACCGAGATTACGACCAGCCTGAAGGCGCTGGCCAAGGAGCTCAACGTTCCCGTCATCGCGCTGTCGCAGCTCTCGCGTCAGGTGGAATCCCGCGACGACAAACGGCCGCAGCTCTCCGACTTGCGTGAATCGGGCTCGATCGAGCAGGACGCCGACGTCGTGCTGTTCGTTTACCGCGAGGAATATTACCTCGCGATGAAGGAGCCCCGCCCGGGCACGCCCGAGCACGAGAAGTGGCAGCTCGACATGAGTCTTGCGCACGGCAAGGCCGAAGTCATCATCGGCAAGCAGCGCCACGGCCCGACCGGCACTGTCGATCTGGCGTTCGAAGCCTCGGTCACGCGGTTCGGCGACCTCGCGCCTGACAGTCAGCTGCCGGTTCGCAGCGGCAACGACTACTGAGTTCCTTGAACAGCAACTGCCTCTTGCGTAAAACGGCGCCATGACAATGGCGTCCGACCCGAAAATGAACCCGCAATCCGGCCTTCTCTCCGCGGAGGCCAATCAGGCTGCCGCGCTCGCTGCCTATGGCGGCGTCCTCACCGTCGATCTCGACGCCATCATCGCCAACTGGCGCAAGCTCGAGAAGACGGCGGTGCCGGCCGAATGCTCGGCGGTGATCAAGGCCGATGCCTATGGCTGCGGCGCCGCCGAGGTCGCGCGTGCGCTGAGCAAGGCCGGCTGCAAGACCTTCTTCGTCGCCACCATCGAGGAAGCGCGCAAGGTGCGCGCGGCCGTCCCGGAGCCTACAATTTACGTGCTCGGCGGCTATTTCCAGAACACCGGCGAGCACTACGCCAAGATCAATTGCCGCCCGGTGATCGGCGACCTCAACGAACTCGCCGAATGGGACGTGTTCTGCCGCCGCACCGGGTGGAACGGCGGCGCCGCCATCCACATCGACACCGGCATGAACCGGCTCGGCCTCACGCTCCAGGAAGCGCAGGCCATCATCCCCCGCATCAATGCCGGCGATCATGGCATCACGCTGGTGATGAGCCATCTGGTCTCGGCCGAGCAGCTCAATAGCCCCGTCAATGCCAAGCAGCTGGCGGCCTTCCGCGGCATCGCCAGCGAATTCTCCGGCGTGCCGGCCGCGCTCGCCAACTCCTCCGGCATCTTCCTCGGCGCGCCGTTCCAGTTCGACCTGGTGCGTCCGGGCGCAGCTCTCTACGGCGTCAACCCGACGCCGGAGGCCGACAATCCGATGCAGCCGGTGGTCGATCTCAAGGCGCGCATCGTGCAGACCCGCAGCATCGAGCGCGGCGAGAGCGTCGGCTATGGCGGCACCTGGACCGCGCGGCGGCCGACGAAACTCGCGATCATCGCAGTCGGTTACGCCGACGGTTATTTCCGCGCGGCAAGCTCCAATGACGGCACCCGCGGCGCCGAGGTTATCGTCGCCGGCAAGCGCTGCCCGGTCGCGGGCCGCATCTCGATGGATCTGATCGCGATCGACATCACCGATCTGCCGCCGAACACAGCGCGGCGCGGCCATATGGTGACGCTGCTCGGCGAGGGCATCACCGTCGACGAGCTCGCGCATCATTTCGGAACGATCGGCTACGAGGTGCTGACCAGCCTCGGCCACCGCTATGCCCGCCTCTACAAGGGCGGCAATGTCGAGGAGCCGCTGACAAAGCCGGAGCCCGCACAAGCGGCCGGACAGCCGCCCTC
>NZ_JXDL01000001.1:252904-270594 GCF_001590795.1 Bradyrhizobium sp. AT1 | reverse complement strand
TGCGGCTTGTCCGGGACACGAAAGCGACCGCTTACTTTTTCTTCCTGTTGTCCAGGGCCGACTTGCAGGTCGCGCTGAGCTGGTCGCGCTTCTCGTCCAGGCAGGCGACGATGCGCCCGCCACCGGGCGCGATGCCGGCGCAGAATTTGTCGTAATCTGCCTTGCACGCACCGCGCGGGTCGGACGATTGTGCCGACGCGAGCCCGGAGAACGCGACAGCGACGACGATGGCGGCAAAGTTCAACTTGGACATTGTATCTCCGGTATGGGGCAGCAGGAGCCGGTAGCTCTACATGAAGATCGCGACATTCAACATCAACAACATCAACCGCCGCCTGCCCAATCTGTTGGCATGGATGAAAGCGGCCAAGCCCGACGTCGTCGCGCTTCAGGAGTTGAAGGCAAGTGATGGCGAATTTCCGGCCGCAGCGATCGAAAAGGCCGGCTATGGCGCGGTGTGGTGTGGACAAAAGACCTGGAACGGGGTCGCCATCCTCGCCCGCAAGGCCGAGCCCATTCTGACCCGCGACCGCTTGCCAGGAAAACCCGGCGATCACGAAGCGCGCTACATCGAGGCAGCGGTACGCGGCATCATCGTCACCAGCATCTATCTGCCCAATGGCAATCCGCAGCCGGGACCGAAATTCGACTACAAGCTCGACTGGTTCGCACGCCTCAGGCGTCACGCCAACAGCTTCATCAAGCAGGACCTGCCCGTGGTGCTCGCCGGCGACTACAACGTCGCGCCCACGGAGATCGACATCTATCCGACGCGCTCATGGGACAAGGACGCGCTGATCCAGCCGAAGAGCCGCGCGGCCTTTGCCTCGCTGGTCGAACAAGGCTGGTGCGATGCGATCCGCGAGTTGCATCCGGACAAACGCGTCTACACGTTCTGGGATTACAAGCGAAACCGCTGGCCGCGCGATTCGGGCCTCAGGCTCGATCATCTCCTGCTCAGCCCTGCCCTTGCCCCGCGGCTGAAGAAGGCTGGTGTCGACAGGCATGTGCGGGGCGAGGAAGGCGCCAGCGATCACGCGCCCGCATGGGTGGTGTTGAAATAGTGCATTTCGAGGGTGGATTGGCCGAAGGCGTAATCCACCGCTTCTCTCTCCGCGGCGACCAAGTTGGTGGATTACGCTGCGCTAATCACCCTATACGAGATCGCGTCGTTGTTCACCGCCCGTAATAGTCCTGCACCGTATCCCACGCCGCCTTTTGCAGCAGCTGCGTCGTCCCCGCATCTAGCCCGATGATGGTGTAGGCATTGTCGACCGGCGAGCGTCCCGTCACCGCCGCGAACGTCACGCATGCCGCAAGATAGGTGCCCGCCGGACTCGGATGCCGCTTGTCAGGCGCGTAGAGATTGAGCTCCGGCTGCAGTTTGCGCACGCGCGCAAAGGCGAGGCCTGCTGGAATGACCAGCGCGTCGTTGGCATTGCCGGCGGTCGTATAGGCTTCAGCCAGCTGCTCCGTCATCTCAGGCTTGTCGGCATAGGCCCAGGACATAAAAAACACCGGCCGCATGCCGTGGGCGCGGACGATCTCGCTGTCCTTCTTGGCGAAGGTCGTGAACGCGTCCTTCAATTGCGGATGGATCGGACACTGGCTGCAATCCATCATCACGACAGCGTCGTACTGCCGGCCCGGCTTGTTGAAGATGACGTTGTTCTGCTCGTCGAAGGAATAGGCGCCGAGGCCGCCCGGCCGCAGCAGATTGTCCATGTCGTGCCAGTCGAGGCCGGAGCCGCCGATGGTCACCATGGTGTTGCGATAGGCCGGCTTGTTGGCGGGGATCGGCAGCCCGCTCCATGAAGGTGAGGTGCCCGGGCATGCCGTTGTTGTAGTAGAAGAAGCTGTTGCCGACGAACAGCACGGCCTTTGGGAAGTCCGGCCCGAGCGAGGTGACCTTCGGCTTGGTCTGCGCCTGCGCATTGAAGCCAGCCGCAACGGCCAGACACATCGCGAGCATCACTCGCGCAAAAAGACGCATCATGGCTTCCTCCCTGATTTTTGAGGGCCGGAACCAAATCAGCTTTTCAGATTGGCCTCAAGAGCACGAACGCGCAGCGGACATGCCGTGTGAGCTCACCACAAATTCTTCCCGTCGATCACGTTCACCGGCACGGCCTCGAGATCGAAATCGTCGAACAGGCGCGCATTCACCGCGACCTTGGGATTGTCGAAGTCGGGCTTGCCCGTCGACCAGTCCGGCGACTCCGAATAGGTGCCGCAGCCGCAACTCGCGCAGAAATGGTGCTTCACCGTGCGGCTGCCCCACAGATAGGTCGCGACGTTGTCCGGCGGCGACAGCAGGCGGAATTGCGCCGGCGTGTAATAGGCCCACAACGCGCCGCGCTTGGCACAGAGCGAACAGGTGCAGCGCGTCACGTTCGCAGGCGCCTCCGTCACCTCAAACACCGTCTCACCGCAATGACAGCTTGCCTCGATCGGCATGACCTACTCCCCGTTTGTCAGGAGATGGTCGTAGCCGGCCCCTGCTGCCAACATGCTGTCAGCAGCGGGGGGCGTGGGCAAAAAGCGCGAAAACAACCCCATGCACAGTAGCCGAGCCCAGCGGATTCAATGGCTTAGCGCGACCAATTTCGGCTCTGTCCGACAAGGTGCAGCAGCATCGCCGGCCACGCCAGCGCGTCAGGCCACCCCTTCGTCGGGAATGTTGAGAACGACGCCACAAGCCTTGCAATGCACAGCGTCGGCATCGTGCCTTTGCAGCCCACAAGCCGGACAGGCAAATCGCACCTTGCTAGGACTGAGGAGCGCGCGGGCCAGATTGAAGAACAGGGTGACGCCGAAGATCATGATCACGACGGTGATGAGCCGGCCGAGCGTCCCCGGCAGGGTGATGTCGCCGAACCCGGTCGTCGTCAGCGCCGTGACCGTGAAGTACAGCGCATCGGCATAATTGTGGATCTCGCCGTTGCGGAACTTCTGGGTCTCGTAGACGACGCCGGTCATGACGAAGATGAAGACCGCAAGGTTCGTCACCGCGAAGATGACGTCCTCGTTGCGACGAAAGAACGGAAAATCGGTGCGGAGCCTCACCATCACCTGATAATCGCGCAGCAGTCTTAGCGTCCGCAGGATCCGGAGGAAACCGCCCGCCTCGCCGGCAAGCGGCGCCAGGAAGGATACGATCGCCACCATATCGGCCCAGGTCGCGAATTGACCGAACTTTCGAAACGGATGCCGGCTGACCAGGAGCCTTGCCGAGAAGTCGGCGAGCAGCAGCACGCCGAACACGACGTCGAGCGTTTCGAAGACCTCACTGGGGGGCAGGAACGAGGTGGCGATAATGAACAGCACCGTCACGATATCGAAGGCGAGCAACCCATAGCGGAAGCGCACGCCGCTCGGCGTTGCGCCCTCGTAGAGGCGACGGACGCGGCTTCTAAGGGAACTCAGGGACACTGCATCATGATCCGATTTGCGCGGATGATTGCAGTTGGGAGCGCCCCCCGCAAGCTCACGCAAATCGGGCCTGCCCCAGTCGTACAATGATGTCGCCCGGCGCCAGAGCGTGTTTTTCCACCGGCCCTGCCTGCCACAGGCATTCGCCCCTTACCAATTCCGGCTTCGGCAGCGGATGATCCCCAAAGTTTGCGACAAGCTGCAACGTCTCTCCCATCTTTGTCTGCCAGCGCACGTCCACCCCGCCCTGGCGCGGATGATCGCCGAGCAACTCACGCCGCGCCGAGACGAAGCCTTGCTCGATCAGCGGCACGATCCTCGCGCGCCGGATCTTGAGCAATTGCGACGTCAAAGCGCGAAAGTGCGCGCAAGCGGGAGAACCCTCGATGCTGGCCCAGTCGAGTTTCGAGGCTTGGAAGGTGCTCTCCTCGCACGGGTCCGGAATCTTGGCCCGCATTTCAGGCGTCGAGAATGCCTTGAAGTGCGAGAACTCCCTGCGGCGCCCTTCGCGCGTCAGCTCGGCCGCTTCGCCCGTCCAGTCCGCGAAGAACAGGAACGGCGTCTCGACCGCCGCTTCCTCACCCATGAACAACATGGGAATGTGCGGATTGAGCAGGACCAGCGCCATCGCCTGCTCCAGCTTTTCCCGGCTGACCAATGTCGACAATCGCTCGCCCAAAGCACGGTTGCCGATCTGATCGTGGTTTTGCGCGAAGAAGATGGTGGCTTCCGGCGGCAGATGGGCACTCGACTCACCCCGTGGCGTGTTGTGAAGTGCGAAGACTTCACCCTGGTACGCGAAACTCTCCGTGAGCGATCGCGCAAGGTGCTCGAGCGGCTTGTCCGCGAACGCGCGGTAATAGCCCTCGTCTTCTCCCGTCAACAGGACGTGAAGCGCATTATGGAAATCGTCGCCCCATTGCGCATCGTAATATCTCGCCCGTCCGTCTTTGCGCTCTAGCAGGTGCGCCCGATTGGCCTCGTTCTCCAGCATCAGATGCACGCGCCGGCCGGGCAACTCATGCCGGATGGTCTCGGCAAGCTCGATGAGGAAATGCCGCTCGGAATCGTCTTTCAAGGCGTGGACGGCATCGAAGCGCAGGCCATCGAAGCCGTAGTCACGCAACCACATCAGCGCATTCTCGATCAGGAACTCGCGCACGAAGGCCCCGTCGGACCCCTCCAGATTGACGGCAGGCCCCCAGCCGGTCGTGTGACGCTTGTTGAAGAAGTTCTCCGCGTAAGCGTGCAGATAATTCAGCTGCGGGCCGAAATGGTTATAGACCACGTCGAGATAGACTGTGATGTCGAGGGCATGGGCCGCGCGCAACAGCCGCTTGAGATCCTGCGGCCTGCCGTAGCGCGCATTGGGCGCGTTCAGCAGCACGCCGTCATAACCCCAATTGTGCCGGCCGGGGACATCGTTGATCGGCATCAGCTCGATGGCGGTGATGCCGAGATCGCGCAGATAGGGCAGCCGCTTCTCGACCCCGGCAAAAGTCCCCTCCTCGCTGAAGGCACCGACATGCAGCTCGTAGATCACGGTGTCCGCCCATGGACGGCCTGGATAAGGGATAGGGTCCTGCAGTGCCGCAACATCGATCACCTCGCTCGGCGCACCGACATCGTCGGGCTGGAAGAACGAGGCAGGGTCCGGGACGATCAGGTCCTCATTGATCCTGAACTGATAGCGCGTGCCGGCATGCGCGGTTGGACTGAGCATCTGATACCAGCCGTCGTCATCGCGGGACATCCGCTGCGGTGGTCGGCCGGTCTCCAGCAACTCCACTGATCGGGCCGTCGGCGCCCACAGGTTGAAGCTGACCCCATGATCGACGATCTCAGCGCCGTGGCGCCGGGCGTGTCCGGCTGTTCCCAGTTTCTGAATCACAGTCTGTCCGCCTTTCGCGCCCGCATGCTCGGATTGGCATGCCTTGGGCGGAGCGCAATGCGCGCGCCGTTACGATCGCTTGAGGGATGCCTGCGGACGAGAAAGCTGACCTGCCTGCATTCGTTCCTCCGGCCACAGCGCAGCCCGCTTGTGTACACTTTTGGACCTATCGCCAAAAAAAGCTCAGCCTCTCGTTGAGCTTAGGAACTTTTGTTGCGGCGCGGAATTTGAGCCACAACGCTTCACTGACGAAGCGTCGTTGGAATTCAAAGATGGTTGGCAAAGACCACTATTGCCCCGGTCGGTGGGCATAGCGAATGCGGATCCTGTTCGCGACGCCCGAAGTATCAGACTTCATTCAAGTCGGCGGCCTTGCCGCCGTCTCGGCGGCTCTGCCGCGCGCTTTACGCGATCTTGCTGACGTACGCGTCATCATTCCAGGCTATCCGGCGGTGCTGCGCGGCTTGAGCGATCTCAAGAGCGTGGGGCGATGCCAGCCCTACGCCGCCCTGCCCGCCTTCGAGGTCGATCTCGGACATACCGCGGATGGCCTGACATATTACGTCGTGCGCTGTCCGGAGCTGTACGAGCGGGACGGCACGCCCTATGTCGACGGCCGCGGGGCCGATTGGTCCGACAACAATGTGCGGTTCGCCACTTTCTCCTATGCTGCCGCCCAGATCGCCAGAGGATTGGTCGACAAGGAATGGTCCGCCGACCTGGTTCACGCCAACGACTGGCAATGCGCGCTGATCCCCGGCTATCTCGAATGGCACTACGCGCACATTCCGACCGTCTTCACGATCCACAATTTGGCCTATCAGGGGGTTTTCGACCGGAGCTCGCTGGCCCCGCTCGGGATTCCCGAGACCAGCTTCAACATCGACGGTGTCGAATTCTACAATCGCCTGTCCTTCATCAAGGCGGGTCTGGTCTATGCCTCGCACCTGACCACCGTCAGCCAGACCTATGCGCGGGAGATCACGACGGCCGAGTTCGGCTGCGGCCTCGAAGGGCTCCTGAAGCAAAGAGCTGATCGCAACCAGCTGTCCGGCATCCTCAACGGCATCGACGAGAGCTGGGACCCCAGGACCTGCTCGTCGCTGTTGCAGCCGTTCGGAGCCGGCGACTGGGCCGAGCGTTCCCTGAACGCCGACGATGTCAGGGACCAGTTCGGCCTGGCTGTCTCACGCGGCCCCCTGTTCGCCCTCGTCGCGCGCCTCGTTCATCAAAAGGGCGTCGACCTCGTGATCGAGAGCGCGCAAGCCATCGTCGATGCCGGCGGCCAGATCGTCGTCACCGGCAAGGGCGAGCCGCGGTTCGAAGAGGCTCTGCTCCAGGCGCAGGCGCGCGCGCCGCGATCCATTGCCGTCAAGATCGGCTTCGACGACGCGGAGGCGCGGAAGATCTTCGCCGGCAGCGACTTCACGCTGATGCCGTCGCGTTTCGAGCCGTGCGGACTGAGCCAGATGTACGCCCAGCGCTTCGGCTCGCTGCCGATCGGCCACCGCACCGGCGGCCTCGCCGAGACCATCGTCGACGGCGAGACGGGATTTCTGTTCGACAGGGCCTCGGCACCCGGCTTCCTCGGAAGCCTGTGCCGGGCGTTCTCGACCTTCGGCATGAAGGATCGTCTCGATCATATGCGCAGGGCCGCCATGGCGCAGGCCTTCAGCTGGAGCCAGTCGGCCCAATCCTACGCCGCGCTTTACAAATCATCGATCTAGCCAGGCATTCGGGGCACTGACCATGAAGATCGCTCAAATTGCTCCCCTCGCCGAGAGCTGCCCGCCCCGGCTTTATGGCGGCACGGAGCGGATCGTCTCGTACCTGACCGAGGAGCTGGTGCGCCAGGGCCACGAGGTCACGCTGTTCGCAAGCGGAGATTCGATCACGTCGGCCGAGTTGGTGCCGTGCGCGAAGATGGCGCTGCGTCTCGATCCTGACGTCAAGGACATGACACCCCATCACGTCATGATGCTGGACCGGGTTGCGCGGCGCGCGGACGAGTTCGACGTCCTTCATTTCCACATCGATCATCTGCACTATCCCTTGATGCGGCCCTACGCGAACCGGACTCTCACGACGTTGCATGGCCGGCTCGACCTGCCGGATCTGATGCCGTTCTACTCGGCCTTCCCGGAGCCGCCGCTGATCTCGATTTCGAACGCGCAACGCCGTCCGATGCCGCCGGTCAACTGGCTCGGCACCGTGCTGCACGGTCTCCCCGAGAATATCCTGCCGTATCGGCAAGAACCTTCCGGCGACTATTTTGCGTTCCTCGGGCGGATCTCGCCGGAGAAAGGCCCCGACAAGGCAATCGAAATCGCGGCCAGGACTGGCGTTGCCTTGAAGATGGCGGCCAAGATCGACGCCGCCGATCAACGCTATTGGGATCAGGTCATAGCGCCGATGGTCGCGGCGCATCCCAATGTCGAGTTCATCGGCGAGATCAACGAATTCCAGAAGGCCGATTTTCTCGGCAACGCCCGCGCGCTGCTGTTTCCGATCTGCTGGCCGGAGCCGTTCGGTCTCGTCATGATTGAAGCCATGGCCTGCGGCACGCCGGTGATTGCCCTCTCGCACGGCTCTGTGCCTGAAATCATCGATCACGGTGTGAGCGGATTTGTCGTGAATTCGACGGAAGAGGCGATCGCGGCGGCAAGATCGGTCGGCATGCTCGAACGTCAGGCGATCCGCAAACGGTTCGAGCAACGTTTCACGGCCGAGCGGATGGCGAAAGACTATCTCGCCGCTTATCGCCGCCTGCCCGCGCTTCAGCAAATGCCTGGGCTCGGCATGCTCGCACTTCCCGAAAGTGACGTGGCGATCCGGATCCCGATAGCTTCCGCCGGCCTGGAGATGGGCGCGACCAGCGCAAGCTGACGCAGTCTCGCATTCACTGGAACGGAAACATCCGGCGACTGTTACGACCACACACAGGAGTTGCCGCCATGCGCCGCTCGACACCAAAGCCCATCCGCAACAAGCTCGACCTGACCGACCGCGCGCAGATGCGCCTCGTCAGGAAACGCTTGGGCCTGTCAGATGCGGAGCTGACCGCCATCGCCGGGCGGATCGGCAATTCGATCGCCGCGATCAGCAAGGAAGCGGCCCAGCAGCGCGCCAGCGTCCTGCCCAAGCCGGCCGATGTGCCGCCTGCGGCCGTGATCGCCTCGGCAACGGCTGCTGAACAGGCCGCGACTGAACCATCAGCAACAGCGCCGACATCCTGACCGGATTGTCATTGGGGGGCAGACATGGACCAAAAGACACAATCGGACGACGCCCTCACGCGGGCGGCGTCGAGCCTGCGCCGTTCCCGGATCACGGAGGGAAAGCCGTTTCCGCTCGGCGCTACCTGGGACGGTCTCGGCGTCAATTTCACGCTGTTCTCGGCCCATGCCACCAAGGTCGAGCTCTGCCTGTTCGACGCCGACGGTGAAACCGAAATCGAGCGAATCGAGCTTCCCGAATATACCGATGAGGTCTGGCACGGCTATCTGCCGTCGGCGCGCCCCGGCATGGTCTATGGCTATCGCGTCCATGGACCCTATGAGCCTGACGCCGGACATCGCTTCAACCCCAACAAGCTGTTGCTCGATCCCTACGCCAAGCAGCTGGTCGGACAATTGCGCTGGGGACCGGAGCTGCTCGGCTACCAGCTCGACCACGCCGACAAGGACCTCTCCTTTGACGAGCGCGACAGCGCGCCGCTCATGCAGAAGTGCCGCGTCATCGACCCCGCGTTCACCTGGGGCGCGGCGCGCAAGCCCGAAGTGCCGTGGGAGCGGACGATCGTCTACGAGATGCACGTCAAGGGATTCACCGAGCTGCATCCGCTGGTGCCCGAGGCAGACCGCGGGACCTTCTCGGGGCTGGCGCATTCAGAAATCCCCGCCTATCTGCGCTCGCTCGGGATCACCAGCGCGGAGCTGTTGCCGATCCATGCCTTCGTCGACGACAGCTATCTGGTCGACAAAGGCCTGCGCAATTACTGGGGCTACAACTCCATCGCCTTCTTCGCGCCGGAGCCCCGTTACCTGAAGACGCCCTTCGCGAACGAATTCAAGGAAATGGTCAACCAGTTCCACGCCCATGGAATCGAGGTGATCCTGGACGTCGTCTACAATCACACCGCCGAAGGCAACGAGCTCGGTCCGACGCTGTCGTTCAAGGGCATCGACAACGCCAGCTATTACCGCCTGCTGCCGGACCAGAAGCGCTACTACATCAACGATACCGGCACCGGAAATACGGTGAACCTGTCGCATCCGCGGGTGCTGCAGCTGGTTGCGGATTCCCTGCGCCACTGGGCAAACGAGATGCGGGTCGATGGCTTCCGCTTCGACCTCGCCACCATCCTCGCGCGCGAACCCTATGGCTTCGACGAAGGCGGCGGCTTCCTCGACGCGTGCCGTCAGGATCCGGTGCTGTCCAGCGTCAAGCTGATCGCAGAGCCATGGGACATCGGCCCGGGCGGCTATCAGGTCGGCCAATTTCCGCCTGGATGGGCCGAGTGGAATGACAAGTTCAGGGATAGTGCGCGCGCCTTCTGGAAGGGCGACGAGGGATCAATCGCGGACTTCGCCAAGCGCGTGTCGGGGTCGGGCGATCTCTTCAACAAGCGCGGACGCCGGCCTTGGGCCAGCGTCAACTTCATCACGGCGCATGACGGCTTCAACCTCAACGATCTCGTCTCTTACAACGACAAGCACAACGAGGCGAACGGGGAGGATAACCGCGACGGGCACAGCAACAATCATTCCTGGAATTGCGGCGTCGAAGGACCGACCGACGATCCTGAAATCACTGCGCTGCGCGAACGCCAGAAGCGGAACCTGCTCGCGACGATGCTGCTGTCCCATGGCACGCCGATGCTGCTTGCGGGGGACGAGTTTGGGCACACCCAGAATGGCAACAACAATGCCTATGCCCAGGACAACGAGACCACGTGGCTCGACTGGATGGGTATCACGGCCAACGGCCGCAGCCTTCGCGAATTCGCGCGCAAGCTGATCGCCACGCGCAAGGCCTTCCCGATCCTCTATCGCAGCCGCTTCCTGGTCGGCTCGCACAACGAAGAGCTCGACGTCAAGGACGTCACATGGCTGTCGCCTTCCGGCGACGAGATGACGGGCGAGCAATGGCAGGACGGCAACGCCAAGTGCTTCGGCATGCTGCTCGACGGACGCGCCCAGGAGACGGGGATCAAGCGCCGCGGCTCGGACGCCACGATGCTTCTGATCTACAACGCCCATTACGACGTCGTGAACTTTACCTTGCCGACCGTCACCGACGGCAACAGCTGGTTGGGCCTGATCGATACCAATCAGCCTGAGGCCCAGATGCCCGCCTTCGAGCTCGGACACGCCTACGCCGTGACTGGACGGTCGCTCGTCGTATTTGGTCTTGCCACCGAGAACGCGGCCACGCGACGCCTGCTGCACGGCCTCGGCGCGCTGCTCGATGTCGCGGAAGCGCCGTTGCCGCGCTAGAGTTCCAGCCTTCGCGGGAAGCACAGCCGGCATCGCCCTCGCCGGCCCGTGCGGGTAGACTGCTCCGATTCCCGGAGCGTCTCCCCTTGGCCTTCCTCTTCGTCCTCGCCGTCGGCCTCGTCGCCGGCACCATCTCAGGCATCGTCGGCACGGGTTCGTCGATCATGCTGATGCCGGTGCTGGTCTATGCATATGGGCCCAAGGAAGCCGTGCCGATCATGGCGGTGGCCTCCGTGATGGCGAATTTCTCGCGTATCCTGGCGTGGTGGCGCGAGGTCGACTGGCGGGCCTGCGCGGCCTATTCGGTCACGGGGATTCCGGCCGCGGTGCTGGGCGCTCGCACGCTGCTGGCGCTGCCCTCGCATGCCGTCGATCTCGCCATCGGAATCTTCCTGATCGCGATGGTGCCGGTGCGGCACTGGCTCTCGCGGCACGACCTCAAGGCCAATCTCTGGCATCTCGCTATCGGCGGCGCGGTCATCGGCTATCTCACCGGCATCGTGGTCTCGACCGGCCCGCTCAGCGTGCCGCTGTTTCTGTTCTACGGTCTGTCGAGGGGCGCTTTCCTCGCCACAGAAGCCGCAAGCTCGCTCGGCCTCTACTTCGCGAAGTCCGTGACCTTCGAGCGTTTCGGCGCGTTGACCGGCGATGTCTTCATGAAGGGCCTGATCGCGGGCGCCTCGCTGATGTCGGGCGCCTTCATCGCAAAACGCTTCGTGCTGCATTTGAAGCCGGACATGTTCCGCCTGCTGATGGACGCCATCATGATCGCGGCCGGGCTCTCGATGCTGTGGAACGCGGCGCAGTCCTGATTGCGCTCAGGCGAATTCGGGCGCGATCGAGGGGCTGTCGGCGAGGACGCGGCTCTCCACCGCCGGCCGCTTTTCGAGCCATTCCAGCACAGCGTCGAGCGGCTGCGGCCGCTGATAGAAATAGCCCTGCCCGAACCTCACGCCCATCTCGCGCATGGCCTCGGCCTGTTCGGCGCGCTCGATTCCTTCCGCAACCAGCGTCAGTCCCAGCGTGTCGGCGAGCGATGCGATCACGCCGACGATCGCCTTGTCCTCCGCGCTGTCGGGAATCTCGCTGATGAACGCCTTGTCGATCTTGACCTTGTCGAGGGGGAAGCGCCTGAGATGGGCGAGCGAACTGTAACCTGTGCCGAAATCGTCGAGCGCGATCGTGGCACCGAGGCGGCGCAGGCGATGCAGCGTCTCGGAGGCACTGGCGATGTTGTTGATCAGCGAGCCCTCGGTGATCTCGAGCTCCAGCAGCGATGCCGAAACGTCGAAGCGCGCGCAGGTCGCGCGCAGCTCGGCGGCGAGCGAATGGTCGGCGAGCTCAGACGGCGGCAGATTGATCGCGATCCGGATCTGCGGCCTGCCCGCGGCGGCCAATCGTTGCAGCGCCCAGCAGGCATCGGTCAGCACGTAGCGGGTCAGCCGCGCGTTGTTGCCGCTGCGCTCGATCAGCGGCAGGAACTCGGCCGGACCGATCACGCCATGCTCGGGATGGCGCCAGCGGATCAGCGCTTCGAGGCCGACGACCTCCTGGCTTTCGAGGTCGACCTGGCTCTGGTACCAGACCTCGAACTGCCCCTCGGCAAACCCTGCGGGAATGGCGAGCTCGAGATCCCTGCGGCGCCGGTACTCGCGCTGCAGCGCTTCGTCCAGCACGGCGACGGTGCCGGGCGCCTTGCTCTTGGCATGATAGAGCGCGATGTCGGCCAGCGTCGGCAGATGCGACAGCTCCGGATCATCGGCGCGGCGCACGGCAAGGCCGATGCTGGCACGCGGCACCACCTGCTTGTCGTGGAGCCGGATCGGCTCGGATATGGCGGCCAGCACCTGCTGTGCGAAGGCGTGCGCCGAGGCTTCATTGCTGACCTCGGGACGGATCACGACGAATTCGTCGCCGCCGAGCCGGGCGACCCAATCCTCCGTTTCGACCGCACGACGAAGACGCCGGGAAATGTGCACCAGGAACTGGTCGCCGGCCTCGTGGCCGAAAGTGTCGTTGATGCCCTTGAAGTCGTCGAGATCGATGAAGCAGAACGCGACCAGCGCGTCCGGCCGGCCCCTGTCGCGGCTCGCCACCGCCAGCCGCTCGGTCAGGGAGCGCCGGTTGGGCAGCCCGGTGAGCGGATCGTGCCCCGCCATGTGCCCAAGCCGGTCGAGCGCGCCGGACGTCGTGTGCTGCATGGCGTTGAAGGCGCGCGCGAGCTGGCCGAACTCGTTCGAGGATTTGACGTCCGCGGGATAGGCGCGGCCGTCCTGCTTGCTGCGCTGGATCGCCGACATCATGACCGCCAGCGGCCGGCCGATGAAGATGTTGGCGGAGATCCGCATGGCGATCAGGGTCGCGAAGGTTGCGAGCAGGCCCACCACCAGCAGCAGCACCAGGCGGCTGCCCGCATCCGCGTAAAGCGCCGCATGAGAATAGGCGATGGCGATGCGGCCGGCCTGCACGGAGATGTTACCGTTGCTGTAGTGGATCGGACGCGAGACCTCCGCGATCGACGGGCTCTCGGAGCGCGCCACGACGCGGGCAATCACGGCGCCCGTATCGTCGTAGACGGCCGCCGCCGCGATCGTCTCGTCGTGCATGATCTCGTTGAGCACGCCCGTGACCCGGTCGTAGCGCATCTTCCAGAGCGGCTCGGCGATCAGCTCGGCCCGGCTCTCGGCGACGCGGGCCATGCGGGCGTCGAGCTGCTTGACCTGCGACCAGAAGCTCGAAACCTCGACGCCGGCGGAGGCGAGCAATTGGACCAGCAGCAGAACGGGCACCGTGGCCCAGATCATGGCGCGAACGACCGGGCGCAAGCGCGGCGCGGCCGGCTCGTTGCTTGCAGGGTCGCTCATCGATTCATCCTGGCGCATCAGTCGGCGGCGCCTTCGGGAAGCGGCAGCGACGATACGAGCGCATCGAGGGAGAAGTCATAGCGACCGCAGCGTCCGGCCTTTGCCCGGAAGCGCGTGAAGTCGATCCGGTCGAACGCGCGCGTCTTGACGAGATCGCCGACCGAACCGAGATTCCGGCGGGTGATCGCGGACGTCTTGACCTCGACGCGGGGCGAGACCGCCGCGAAATCGCAGCCATCGGCATAGTCGCGCAACAGGACGATCGACCAGCCGCCGAGCAGGAAATGCCCGCCGTCGGTCAGCAGCAGGCGGCCTGCCCTGATCTCGCGGAGCGCATCCTCCGACCAGTTGAGGCCGACCAGCTGGATGTCGCGGCCGGGCACGAGGCCAGCGGCGGTCACCGCGCGCAACGCGCCGAGCGCCATCGGATCGTTTCCGGCCCAGATGCCGGCGGGACGGATCTGCTTGCGCGAGGCCCAGCCCAGATAATTCGCGGTGACCTGCTCGGCCTCCGACTGCGTCCAGTTGGCGAACAGCAGCCGGTCCACCACGACGTCGGGCGCGGCATCGACCGCCAGCTTGAGACCGGCGTTGCGCGCGATCGAGGCCGGCGTGATCTCGTCGCCGCCGATGCCGAGAAGGTGGATCTTGCCGTCCGGGCTCTGCCATTTCTCGGCGCGCGCCGCCGCGATCAGCGCGTTGGCCATCCGCGCGCCCGCGGTCTGAAGATCGGTCGTGATGTCGCCGAGCCAGGTCTTGAGCTTCTGGCGCGGCGGCCCAAGACGCTTCGCGTCGTCGCCGATCAGCGTGTTCGAGAGGAGCAGCGTCTTGACGCCCGCAGCCTCGGCCGCCTCCAGGATTGGGACGGCGGCGGATTCCTCGTTCGACAGGATCAGGAAATCGGGCTTGTCGGTGCGTGCCAGCACGCCATAACCGAGCTCCTGCATGGTGCGGTAGTTGCGTTCGCTGGTCAGCACCTCGACACGGGCGTCGAGCTTGCGCCCCGCAGCCTGCATGCTCTGCGCGACCATGTCCCAGAAGACCTCGCCGGTCTTGCCGGGATTGACGAAAACGATGTCGAGGGGCTTGGCAGAGCTTTGGCTGGCGGACGCGATGAGGCCGCAGGCCATGCCCGCAACCAGCAATATTCGCAGAAGTACCGTCATCTTCTTCGCCGCCCCCGATGGTTCCGAGATTGGCCCGGCGTCCGCTAACACTTCGCAAAACCGGTTCCATCACGGCGGCACAGAGCTAATGAAAGGTATATCTGTCGTGACGAATTGAGATATTCGATGCGCCGGCGATCACCCCGCCGTTCCGTGCTATCAGCAAGCCCAACCCGCGACTCAAACCTCCCCATGGCCAAGAACACGCTTTCCTTCGTCTGCCAGAACTGCGGCGCGGCCTATAACCGCTGGCAGGGCAAGTGCGAATCCTGCGGCGAGTGGAATACGCTCGCCGAGGAAGACACCAGCGGCAGCGTGCCGGTCTCGATCCGCTCCAAGCGCAAGGGCCGGACATTCGCGCTCGAGAGCCTCTCCGGAAAGAGCCCGGATGCGCCGCGCCTGTCCTCAGGGATGTCCGAGCTCGATCGCGTCACCGGCGGCGGCTTCGTCCGCGGCTCCGTGCTGCTGGTCGGCGGCGATCCCGGTATTGGCAAATCGACGCTGCTGACGCAGGCGACCAGCCTGCTGGCGCGCGCCGGCCACCGCGTCGTCTACATCTCCGGCGAAGAGGCGGTCGCGCAGGTGCGCCTGCGCGCCGAGCGGCTGGGCCTGTCGGACGCGCCGGTGCAGCTCGCAGCCGAGACCTCGGTCGAGGACATCGTCTCGACGCTGTCGGAGGGCGCCGTTCCGCGCCTCATCGTGATCGACTCGATCCAGACCATGTGGACCGACACGGTGGAATCGGCGCCCGGCACCGTGACCCAGGTGCGCGCCTCGGCGCAGGCGCTGATCCGCTTTGCCAAGAAAACCGGCGCGGCCATCATCCTGGTCGGCCACGTCACCAAGGACGGCCAGATCGCCGGTCCCCGCGTGGTCGAGCACATGGTCGACGCGGTGATGTCGTTCGAGGGAGAAGGCTCGCAGCAATTCCGCATCCTGCGCGCCGTGAAGAACCGGTTCGGCCCGACCGATGAGATCGGCGTGTTCGAGATGACGGGCCTGGGCTTGCGCGAGGTCACCAACCCTTCGGAGCTGTTCCTGTCGGAGCGCGATCTCGGCACGCCCGGCACCGCAGTCTTCGCGGGTATCGAGGGCACGCGGCCCGTTCTGGTCGAATTGCAGGCGCTGGTCGCCCCGACCTCGCTCGGCACGCCCAGGCGCGCGGTGGTCGGCTGGGATCCGAGCCGGCTGTCGATGGTGCTGGCGGTGCTGGAGGCCCATTGCGGGGTCAAGCTGTCCGGCCACGACGTCTATCTGAACGTCGCCGGCGGCCTGCGCATCCACGAGCCGGCAGCGGATCTCGCCGCCGCGGCGGCGCTGGTGTCATCCCTGGTTAACGCGCAATTGCCGACCGATGCGGTTTATTTCGGCGAGATCTCGCTGTCCGGCGTGGTGCGCCCGGTGGCACAGACCCCGGCGCGGCTGAAGGAAGCGGCAAAACTCGGCTTTCAGCGTGCCGTGCTGCCCGAATCGGCCCGCGGCGAGGCGGGCGGCGATGCCGGATTGACGCTGAATGCGGTCAACAGCCTGACGACATTGGTGGCCGAGATCGCCGCCCGCGGCTCCCGCCGGGGCGAATCGAACGCGCCGGCCGAGAAAAATGCCACACCGGCAAGATTCCGCCGTGGAGAGGGTTAGGTGGAGGTGACGCCGGAGGCCCTCTCCACTATACAGCCGTCACAAAAGCAGCATGGGATTGCGTGGTTGCGGCCTTGCCGGGAACGCCGTCTGCCCCTCTTTTAAGGCAGCGGCCAAACACCGATTCGCTAGAGCACCTTCGACGTACGAGCGGACCAGACCAGCCGATGCCAGTTACCATCCTCGACCTGATCCTGCTCGGTGTGATGCTGATTTCGGGGCTGCTTGCCTTGGTCCGCGGCTTCATGCGCGAAATCCTGTCGATCGCGGCCTGGGGCGCCGCGGCGATCGTGACGCTGTACTCGTTCTCGAAGCTGCTGCCGACCGCAAAGACCTATTTCAACAACGACACCGTCGCGACCGTGGTCGTGATCGCCGGCGTGTTCATCGGCACCCTCGTCGTGGTCTCCGTGATCACGGTCCGGATCTCCGACATGATCCTGGATTCGCGCATCGGCGCGCTGGATCGGACCCTGGGCTTCCTGTTTGGCCTCGCTCGCGGCCTTTTGATCGTGGTTGTCGCCTACCAGTTCTTCATCTGGCTGGTTCCCGACAAGCAGCAGCCGGATTGGGTGCGGGGCGCAAAATCCCGGACCGTGCTCGATTCGACCGGTGATTGGCTGAAGTCGCTCTTGCCTGACGACCCCGAGAACACCATCTTGAAGAGATTCAAGAAAAACAAACCAGATGATGATCAAGCTGATTCCGAGCAGCAGCCTTCGGGCAGTGGCGACGGATACAGTAAACCTGCTCGTGACAGTTTGAAGAAACTGATCGAGAAACCTGCGGCGCGTTGATTGCCCCTAAAGAGAGGCGTGGACGAGATGCGACACCCTGACCAGGACGCCCAACTTGATCTCGATCCATACGCCGGCCCGGGTCCGGCCGCGCTAGAGGTTCAGGACGATCTGGAGGGGGATACGCTGCGCGAGGAATGCGGCGTGTTCGGCATCTACGGCCACCCCGACGCCGCCGCCATCACCGCGCTCGGCCTGCACGCCCTGCAGCACCGCGGCCAGGAAGCCGCCGGCATCGTCTCCTACGACGGCAGCCGTTTCCACAGCGAACGCCGGCTCGGCCTCGTCGGCGACACCTTCTCCCGCCGCGAGGTGATCGACCGCCTGCCGGGCAACATGGCCGTCGGCCATGTCCGCTATTCCACCACCGGCGCCACCATCCTGCGCAACGTGCAGCCGCTGTT
>NZ_JXDL01000001.1:244403-251996 GCF_001590795.1 Bradyrhizobium sp. AT1 | reverse complement strand
CGGTCGCCCACAACGGCAACCTCACCAACGGCCTGACGCTGCGCCGCGAGCTCGTGAAGAGCGGCGCGATGATGCAGTCGACCACCGACACCGAGGTGATCCTGCATTTGGTCGCGCGCTCCAGGCGCAGCCGCTTCATCGAGCGCTATATCGACGCGCTGCGCGAGATCGAGGGCGCCTATGCGCTGGTCTCGCTGACCAACAAGAAGCTGGTCGGCGCCCGCGATCCGCGCGGCATCCGCCCGCTGGTGCTCGGCGAGCTCGACGGCTGCCCGATCCTGACCTCGGAGACCTGCGCGCTCGACATCATCGGCGCGCGCTTCATCCGCGACATCGAGCCGGGTGAAGTCATCGTGTTCGACGAGAGCGGCCAGGACATCCACAAGCCGTTCCCGCCGATCGCGCCGCGCCCCTGCATCTTCGAATACATCTATTTCTCCCGTCCGGATTCCATCGTCCACGGCCGCTCGGTCTACGAGGTCCGCAAGGCCTTCGGTGCTCAGCTCGCGCGCGAGAGCCACGTGCCGATCGACGTCGTCGTGCCGGTGCCGGATTCCGGCGTGCCCGCCGCGGTCGGCTACAGCCAGCATTCCGGCGTGCCGTTCGAGCTCGGCATCATCCGCAATCACTATGTCGGTCGCACCTTCATCCAGCCGACGCAGGCGATCCGCGAATCCGGCGTGCGCATGAAGCATTCGGCCAACCGCGCCGCGATCGAAGGCAAGCGCATCATCCTGATCGACGACTCGCTGGTGCGCGGCACCACCTCGAAGAAGATCGTACGCATGATGCGCGATGCCGGCGCCAAGGAAGTGCACTTCCGCCTCGCCTCGCCCCCGATCCTCTATCCCGATTATTACGGCATCGACCTGCCCGACCGCGGCGGTCTTCTGGCGGCGACGCATTCGCTGGAAGAGATGCGCGAGATCATCGGCGCCGACTCGCTCGCCTTCCTGTCGATCGACGGCATGTACCGCGCCATGGGCGAGCCCGGCCGCGACCCCGCCAATCCGAAATTCTCGGATCACTGCTTCACAGGGGCCTATCCGACCCACCTCACCGACCAGACCCAGACCGAGCAGCAGCCCCGGCAGCTGTCGCTGCTGGCGGAGGCGAGCTGACGCCGAAGGCGTCATCCCGGGGCGCGCGCAGCGCGAACCCGGGATCTCGATGCGTTGCCTCGAACCTCTGGATTCCGGGTTCGGTCCCGCGGACCGCCCCGGAATGACGACCACGTGGGGGGTTGTCCCGGCCATCCACGCCTGTAAAACCCCGCCATGACAAAGCCTCTCGCTGACCGCATCGCTCTCGTCACCGGCGCCTCGCGCGGCATCGGCTATGCCACGGCTATCGCGCTGGCGAAGGCCGGGGCGCATATCGTGGCCACGGCGCGCACGCAAGGCGGGCTGGAAGAGCTCGACGACGAGATCCGCAAACTCGGCGGCAGCGCCACCCTGGTGCCGCTCAACCTCACCGATTCCGACGGCATCGCGCGGTTAGGGGCCGGCCTGCACGAGCGCTACGGCAAGCTCGACATCCTCGTCGGCAATGCCGGCGTGCTCGGCCCCTCCTCGCCGATCGGCCATATCGAGCTCAAGACCTTCAACGACGTGATGGCGGTGAACGTCTCCGCGAACTTCCAGCTGATCCGTTGCATGGAGCCGCTGCTGAAGCAATCCGACGCCGGCCGCGCCGTGTTCATTACCTCGGGCGCCGCCAACAAGGCGACCGCCTATGTCAGCCCCTACGCCGCCTCCAAGGCCGCGCTGGAAACTTTGGCGCGTGCCTGGGCGCAGGAGACGGCAAACACCAAGCTGCGCGTCAACCTGTTCAATCCAGGGCCGGTCCGCACCCGCATGCGCGCCACGCTCATGCCGGGTGAAGATCCCGAGACGCTGGATAGGCCCGAGCAGGTCGCCGAATTCATCGTGCCGATGTGCGCGCCTGATTGGACCGAGACCGGCAAGTTCTACGATTACAAGACCCGTAGCCTGATGAGCTTCCGCTCGCCGGCCTGATTGACTCGCCCGCCTCCCCGCGATTGACTGCTGCTGCTCAAGCGGCAGCAAGCCGCACAGCCAAAAAGGGAGGCCGCCATGGCGCCATGGCATGTTCGCGCAGGCTCCACGCGCGCGCTCGCAAATATCTCTCACGCCTTTTCCATCCTGATCGCAGCTGTCGCGTTCGTGCTTCCCGGCGCGGCGAGCGCGGGTGACGTGCCGACCTTCGCGGTCGATGCGTCCTGGCCGAAGCCGCTGCCGAACAACTGGATCCTCGGCCAGGTCGGCGGCATCACGGTCGATGCGCAGGGCCATATCTGGGTGATCCACCGCCCGCGCTCCCTCACCGACGACGAGAAAGGCGCAAGCCTCACCCCGCCCCGCTCGAAATGCTGCGTGTCGGCTCCGCCCGTGCTCGAATTCGATGCCGAGGGCAATCTGCTGCGGTCCTGGGGCGGACCGGGCCAGGGCTACGAATGGGTCGGCCGCGAGCACGGCATCGAGGTCGACGAACGCGGCTTCGTCTGGGTCGGCGGCAATGCCGACAACGACAACGCCATTTTGAAGTTCACGCTCGACGGCAAGTTCGTCGCCCAGATCGGCAAGATCGCGCCGAGCCTGGGCAGCAACGACACGACGCAGCTCGGCAAGCCCGCCGAAACCGCGATCGACAAGGAAGCGAACGAAATTTACGTCGCCGACGGCTATGGCAACCGGCGCGTCATCGTGTTCGATGCGACAACGCTCGCCTACAAGCGGCACTGGGGCGCCTACGGCAACAAGCCCAACGACGACAAACAAGGTCCGTATGACCCCAAGGCGCCGGTCGCGCAGCAATTCGGCAATCCCGTTCACTGCGTGAAGCTCGCCAATGACGGTCTCGTCTATGTCTGCGACCGCATCAACAACCGCATCCAGGTGTTCAAAAAGGACGGCAGCTTCGTGAAGGAGTTCTTCTTCGAGAAGAACACGCTCGGCAACGGCGCGGTGTGGGACATCGCGATCTGGCCCGATCCAAAGCAGACCTATTTGCTCAGCGCCGACGGCGAGAACAACGAGATCAGGGTGATCCAGCGCGAGGATGGCAGCGTGGTCGGCAGCTTCGGGCATAGCGGCCGCAACGCCGGTCAATTCCACTGGGTGCACGCCATGGCGATCGACGCGAAGGGTAATGTCTATACCGCCGAGGTCGACACCGGAAAGCGCATCCAGAAATTCAAGCTGACATCGGACGCGCTCAAATAGCGTCTCAACGCATTTTGCCCAAAAGTTAACCGACGGATGACGCTGCGACGAAAGCGTCATCCGGCTTTAGGCGCATTGCCGCCGGCCCTGGGACAGGCTAGAGCCATCCACCGGAACAAGGCTCCGCAAGAGAGCCGTCCGCATGTTTGACAATGGAGGAAGCTTTTTATGACGACGTTCGCATCCCGCTATGCGGCCCTTCTCGCCTGCGCCGCCTTCGGTTTTGCCACATCCGCTTATGCCCAGGACAAGACCGTCAAGATCGGCGTGCTCAACGACATGTCGAGCCTCTATGCCGACATCGGCGGCCCGAACTCCGTGGTTGCGATCAAGATGGCGGTCGAGGATTCCGGCCTGCTCAAGAAGGGCTGGAAGATCGACGTCATCAGCGGCGATCACCAGAACAAGCCCGACGTCGGCGTCAACATCGCCCGGCAGTGGATCGACAACGATAAGGTCGACGCGATCGCCGATACGCCGAACTCCGGCGTCGCACTGGCGGTCAGCAACCTCGTCAAGGAAAAGAACGCGGTCCTGCTGAACTCCGGCGCCGCCTCCGCCGACCTGACCGGCAAGGCCTGCACGCCGAACACAGTGTCCTACACCTATGACACCTACATGCTGGCCAACGGCACCGGCAAGGCGCTGACCAAGGCCGGTGGCGATACCTGGTTCTTCCTGACCGCGGATTACGCCTTCGGCCATGCGCTCGAGCGCGACACCACCGCGGTCGTGACCGCGAACGGCGGCAAGGTGCTCGGCAGCGTCAAGCATCCGATCAACACCGCGGACTTCTCCTCCTTCCTGCTGCAGGCGCAATCGTCCAAGGCCAAGGTCGTGGGCCTCGCCAATGCCGGCGGCGACACCACGAACTCGATCAAGCAGGCGGCCGAATTCGGCATCGTCTCGGCCGGGCAGAAGCTCGCCGCGCTGCTGCTGTTCATCAACGACGTGCATTCGCTGGGCCTCAAGACCGCCCAGGGCCTGACCTTCACCGAATCGTTCTACTGGGACCTGAACGACAAGACCCGCGAATGGTCCAAGCGCTTCGCTGCGCTGGCCAGCAAGAATGCGATGCCGTCGATGACGCAGGCCGGCAATTACGCGATGGTGCTGCATTATCTGAAGGCCATGGACGCGCTTGGCGGCAATCCGCATGACGGCGCCAAGGTCGTCGCCAAGATGAAGGAGCTGCCGACCGACGATCCGCTGTTCGGCAACGGACCGCTGCGCCAGGACGGACGCCGCCTCATCCCGGCCTACCTGTTCGAGGTGAAGAAGCCCGAGGAGTCGAAGGGACCGTGGGATTACTACAAGCAGATCGCCACGATCTCGGCCGAAGACGCGGCCAAGCCGCTCAAGGACAGCGACTGCCCGCTCGTGAAGAAGTAGGCGCGAAATGAGTGGGGCGGGTTAGCCGCAAGGCGTAACCCGCCTCTTTCTTTACGCAGAGGAAGGTGGCGGATTACGCTTCGCTAATCCGCCCTACTGGCCTGGGTCCTTGCTCCACCCAGCGAGCGCACCGCGATCGCCACGCAGACCACCATCAACGCCGCCGCGAGCAGGAACGGCGCGCCGGGCAGATGCAGCGGCGCGCTCGCGCCGATGAAATAGGAAAAGGTCAGCGTGAACAGAAACGGGCCGACGAGCTGCGAGACGCTCTGCACGCTCGCGGTCGCGCCCTGCAGCTGGCCCTGCTGATCGGGCGCGACCAGCCGCGTCATCAGCGCCTGCGAAGCGGCACCCGAGATGCCCCACAGCGCCAGAATCGGAATCCCGATCCAGGACAGCGGTCCGGTCGGCGCAGCGCCGAGGACCACGAAGCCGAGCGCGCCACAGCACAGGCCGAGCAGCAGCGCGTTCCGCTCGCCGAGCACGCGCACGATCGGACCGATCGCAAGCCCCTGCACCACCATGGCGCAGATGCCGACCATCGCCAGCGTCAATCCCACGGTCTTGGAATCCCAGCCGTAGCGATAGGTCGCATAGAGCACGAAGGTCGAGGGCAGCACGACATGCGCGACCTGCGCGATGAAGTTGACGACCGACAAGGCGGAGAGCACTGCGTTGGATCGCAACAGACGCAGTGCCCCCAGCGGGTTGGCACTTCGCCAGCGGAACGGCGCCCGCTTGTCCGGCGCGAGCGATTCCGGCAGGACGAAGAGCCCGTAAAGCGCATTGGCGAAGCTGAGGGCTGCCGACGCCCAGAACGGCAAGCGCGGATCGATGTCGCCGAGCAGGCCGCCGAGCGCCGGTCCCAGGATGAAGCCGGCGCCGAAGGCCGCCCCAATCCTGCCGAACACCGCCGCGCGCCGTTCCGGC
Organism: Bradyrhizobium sp. AT1; assembly: GCF_001590795.1. GTDB lineage: Bacteria > Pseudomonadota > Alphaproteobacteria > Rhizobiales > Xanthobacteraceae > Bradyrhizobium. Next base: position 246,429 of record NZ_JXDL01000001.1, on the reverse strand, counting down.
GGCGTGATATCCGAGATGTAGGCAAAGGCCGTCGAGATGCTCGCCGAGGTGATGCCTGAGATGACGCGGCCGATGAACAGCCAAAGCAGCGACGGCGCCAGCGCCATCAGCACATAGTCGGCGGCAAGGCCGAAATTCGACAGCAGCACCACCGGCCGCCGACCAAAGCGATCGGATAGCGCACCCAGCAAAGGCGAGAACACGAACTGCATCAGCGCCCAGGCGGTGCCGAACAGGCCGAAGATGCGGGCTGCGTGCGCGGTGTCGTTGTCGACGAAGCTCTCGATCAGCTTCGGCAGGATCGGCATGATGACGCCGAGCGCGAGCATGTCGAGCAGGATGGTCACGAAGATGAAGGCGACCGCGCCGCGCCGGACCGGCACAGCGCCTTGCGCTGTCGCCTTGCCGGCGCCCTCGCTCACGACGGCCGCTTGCGCTTGTGTGCGAAGGGATTGGCCTTCTCACGCAAGGTGATGCGCACCGGCGTGCCCGGCAGCTCGAAAGTCTCGCGCATGGAATTGACGAGATAGCGCAGATAGGACTGCGGCACCGCATCGGCGCGCGAGCAGAACAGCACGAAGCTCGGCGGGCGCGCCTTGTTCTGCGTGATGTAGTTCAGCTTCAACCGGCGGCCCGACACCGCGGGCGGCGGATTGGCCTGGACCGCCTGCTCGAACCAGCGATTGAGCGCCGAGGTCGGCACGCGCCTGTTCCACACGGCATAGGCATCCTGGATCACCTGCATCAGGCGGTCGATGCCTTCGCCCATCAGGCCCGACACCGCCACGATCGGCACGCCCTTGAGCTGCGGCAGCCAGTGATCGGCGTCACGGCGCAGACTCGAGATCGCGCCGCCGCCCTTGGTCTCCATCAGATCCCATTTGTTGACGGCGAGCACGACCGCCCGGCCCTCACGCTCGATCAGGTCCGCAATACGGAGATCCTGCTCCTCGAAGCGGTTCTGCGTGTCCATCATCAGCACGACGACTTCGGCAAAGCGCACGGCGCGCAAGGCATCCGCAACCGAGAGCTTTTCAAGCTTTTCCTCGATGCGCGAACGCCGGCGCAGGCCGGCGGTGTCGAACACGCGGAAATCCCGGCCCTTCCAGTTGATCTCGACCGCGATGGAATCGCGCGTGGTACCGGCCTCCGGGCTTGTCAGCAATCTCTCTTCGCCGAGCAGATGGTTGATCAGCGTCGACTTGCCGGCGTTGGGTCGGCCGACGATGGCGACCCGGATCGGGCGCGTCGCAGCCTCCTCCTCCGTGAGCGGCACGCCGTCGTATTCGTCCTCATCCTCGTCGACGGGCACCGGCATCAGCTTGGCGAGCTGATCGTAGAGCTCGCCCAGGCCCTCGCCGTGCTCGGCAGAGATCTGGATGGGATCGCCAAGGCCAAGTGCGAAGGATTCCATCGCACCGGCATCGCCGTGCTTGCCCTCGCTCTTGTTGGCGACCAGCAGCACCGGCTTGTTGGCCTTGCGGGCGAAATCGGCGAAGGCGCGATCAGTGGGCGTGAGGCCGATGCGGGCATCGATGACGAAGAACAGCGCGTCGGCCTGCGCGATCGCGGCCTCGGTCTGCTCCTGCATGCGCGCGGTCAGCGAGCCCTTGGCGCCCTCGTCGAGGCCGGCGGTGTCGATGATGGTGAATTCGAGATCGCCGAGCCTCGCCTCGCCCTCGCGGCGGTCGCGGGTGACACCCGGCAAATCATCGACGAGCGCGAGCTTCTGTCCAACCAGGCGGTTGAACAGCGTCGATTTGCCGACATTGGGCCGGCCGATGATGGCGATTGTAAAGGACATCGGTCATTCGTGCGCTGCCGGGGCCGCGCCTGTCAATGAAAGGAAAAAATCAGCGCGAGAAGCTGCCGCTCGGCAGCGGCGCCGGGAAGGCCCCCTGCGATTGCTGCTGCGTGGTCTGGGCCGGTTGCGCCTGCTGGACCGGCTGATCCGGCGGCGGCGCGGTGGTGCGCTTGCGGACGATCTTGTGCTTGGGCGGCGGAGCGGCCGATGCCGGCGCCGCCT
>NZ_JXDL01000001.1:105910-243821 GCF_001590795.1 Bradyrhizobium sp. AT1 | reverse complement strand
CGCCCTTCGCCGGCTTGGCCGGCTCGGGCGGCGGCTCCGCTGGCAAGGCCGCGACGGCGGGCGCATTCGGATCGGGCTGCTGCTGCGCGCCCTTGTACAGCTCCTTCGGCACGCCCTGCTCGAGGCCCGGGACACCTTCCGGGAAGACCGGCTTGCGGTCGCCCGGCAGCTTCTTCTTGGTGTCGAGGAAGTCGAGCATATCGCTTGGATCGAAGCTCGAGCAGCCGCCCAGCACGCCGGTGAAGGCGATCAGGACGGCGGCTGCGATCAAGCGTGGCGTGCGGCGCATCTTGTGTGTCTCGTTACGTCAGAGGGCCCGGCGGTCAGCTTCTTGGTCAGCTCTTTGCGACGGGCGGCAGCAGAGCCTGGAGAGCCTCGGCGCGCGAGCGCAGGCCGGGCGGCGTTTCGCCATCCTCGCCAATCGCGTCGAGCCATTTGCGGGCCGCGGTCATGTCGTTGTTGCGCCAGGCCGACAGCGCCAGCATCTCACGGGCGCTGTGGCGGAAGGTCGATTTCGGCGCGGCGGAGGATTCCAGCCGCTGCTGCATGTCGGCATAGCTGGCACTGTCGAGCAGCAGGCCGGCGGCACGGATCTTCGCCAGATCCTGCCACTCACCGCCCACGCTGCGGTCGGCAGCAAGGTCGTCGTACATCTTGGCGGCGGCCTTGGGATCGCGGCTCGCGGCCTCGGCGGCGGCGCGCAGCCGCGCCAGGGTGCGATAGCCCGACGGCGCCTTGGCGGCGAGCTCAGTGAAGGCAGCCTCCGCCTCCGCGTGCTTGTCCTGCTCGGACAGCTCGGCAGCCTTCTCGAAGGCGGCGCCGGCCTCGGCGGCCTTCTTGGCCTCCAGATATTGGTAGCCGCGCCAGCCGCCGACGGCCGCCACGACCAGCACCATCAGGGCGATGAAGTAGATCGAATATCTGTCCCACAGCTTCTTGAGCTGTTCGCGACGTACTTCCTCGTCGACTTCGTCAAATAATTCAGACACTTATGCTAATCCCATGCCCGTCCGGGTACGCGCGCCGATGCGTTCGCGTCAGGAATCCCGTCCCCCACGTGGCGGCGGGGTACCCTAACGATATGGCGCTGGCAAGGCAAAGCGAGCCCGATCAAGGCGTTAACCACCCGGGAGAGCCCGGGTGCGCCTGCCCGGCTCAGGCTCCCAGGAGCTCGCGCAACTGCCGCTTCAGCACCTTGCCGTTGGCATTGCGCGGCAGCGGGTCCGCCGTGATCGCCATGGTCTCGGGAACCTTGTAGTCGGACAGGCGCTCGGCGCACCAGGCCCGCAAGTCGCTGTCCGCGACCGGCTGGCGCGTCACCACCACGGCGTGAACGCGCTCCCCCAGCACCGGGCAGGCCTTGGCGAGGATCGCGCTCTCGACCACGGCGGGGTGTCCGGCCAGGACGGATTCGACCTCGGCCGAATAGATCTTCAGGCCGCCGCGATTGATCATGTCCTTCTGCCGGTCGAATACACGGACGAACCCGTCCGCGTCGACCGAACCGAGATCGCCGGAGTGCCAAAATCCGCCCGTGAAGCTCTCGGCGGTAGCTTTGGGGTTGTTCCAATAGCCTTTGATGACGGACGCGCTCCGGATCCAGAGCTCGCCGATCTCGCCAGGAGGCAGCTCGCGCCCGTCCGGGCCCATCGCCACGATGCGCGCACCCGGACACGGCAGGCCGACACTGTCGATATGGCGCTCGGTCAGTTCGCCCGGCATGATCGTCGAGGGCGACGTGGTCTCGGTCGCGCCGTAACAGTTCATCAGCTTCAGGCCCGGAATCTTCACCTTGAGCTTCTCGATGGTGGCGACCGGCATCGGCGCGCCGCCGAAGCCGCCGATGCGCCAGCTCGACAAATCGTAGCCGTCGAAATCGGGTTGCAGCAGGCAGAGATTGTACATCGCCGGCACCATCACCGTGTAGGTGACGCGCTCGCGCGCGGCGATCTCGAGGTAATCGGCGGCCTTGAACTCGGGCATGATGATCAGCGCGCCGCTGCTGCGGATCATCGTCGTGATGTTGGCGACGACGCCGGTGACATGGCCGAGCGGCACCGCGGCGATCGAGCGGTCCGCCTGCGTCAATTGCAGGCAGGACACGAACACCATCGAGGAATGAACGATGTTGCAATGGGCCAGCATCGCGCCCTTCGGCTTGCCTGTGGTGCCCGACGTGTAGAGGATCATCGCGGTGTCCTCTTCGCTCACCTCGACCGGCGCCGCGGCCGGAGCGTTGTCGGCGAGCACGGCCAAGCGCGAGCGAGCGGGATCGTCGTCGATGGCAATGCGGTGGACCAGATCGGGCACGTCCTGCGCACCGGGCAGCCGCTGGGCGAGCGAGGCCTCGTGGACCAGGATCTTCGCGCCGCAATCGGCGAGCACATAGGCGATCTCCGGCCTCTGCTGGCGCGTGCTCAGCAGCACCGTCACCAGCCCTTCATGCGCGGCGGCGAACAGCAGCAGCGGAAATTCGATGCGGTTGCCGAGCAGGATCGCGACACGATCGCCGCGCTGCAATCCCAGCTTGCGAAACCCCGTCGCGATCCGCCTCGCCTGCTCCACCGCCTGCCGCCAGCTCAGCCGGACATTGCCGGCGATCAGCGCCTCGCCATCGGCATTTCGGACGCCGGCCTCCGCGATCATCGCCCACAGGCTCGCCGGCCGGTCACAAAAGGCCGGCACCACGCGATCGCCAAAGCGCGCCTCGCGCCGCATCGTCGGGATCTGAGATTGCGACCAGTCCATCTGAACGCCCTCCGCTTGCTGCTTTGTCACCTTCCGCGCACGGATATCCGGATCACGTCTTGTGCTGACGGGCTAGACGCCGATGACGGGAACGCCGATGACGACCGGATGAAACGCGAAGGCCAGCGCGAGATAGGCGACGAGACCGACCGCCACCGCGATCAGATCGTTGGCGACGCCGCCGACCGGAATCGGCGGGCCGCCGGCGTCGGTGCGGCGCTTCAGAGAGATGCGGTCATAGACCGCCCAAGCCAGAAACGAGCCGAACAGGATGATGGAGCCGAGATCGCCATTGGCGAGCAGATGCGCCGCCGCCCACAGCTTGATGCCGGCCAGCATCGGATGCTTCAGCGTCGCATAGATGCGGCCGCGCAAATAGGAGGCGACCACCAGGATCACCGCGGGCAGCATCAGCGCGACCGTGATGTGCTTCATCGCCTTCGGTGGATACCAGACGTCGATCCAGCCGGAGCTACGGTAATGCGCGAAGCCCCAGATGATCAGTGCGAGCCCCGCGAACGAGACCAGGGCGTAGAGGATCTTGTAGGTCCCCTCGCCCAGCCTGGCGATGGCCTGCGCCCGCGCCTCACGCCTCGTCGTGAAAATATGGGCCGCGAAGAACAGCGCCAGCCCCAGGACCATGACCAGCAGACCCATGACATCCCCTTGCGTAAGACCGTACGCCATCAGCTATCATCTTCACCCCGCGAAACGCAATGCATCAATCCTTCCCGATCGGCTTTGCGCTCCGAGCCTCGATCCAGTCTCGTCCCGTCGAGATGCTGAACTTCACCAGAGGCGCGGCAATCGTGGAGAAGAGCAGCTTGACCAGATACTGACCGACGATCGTCGGAATGACGATGCCGGTGCCGTAGAACGCGATCGATACGAATATGGCGGTGTCCAGCAGCTGAGCCAGCATCAGGCTGAGCCAGGCCGACAGCACCACGGACCTCCTGCCGAACGCCGTTCCGCGCAACAGGAGGAAGAATGACAGGTCGAAGTGCTGACTGACCATGTAGGCGATCCAGCCTCCGATCCAGATTCGAACGGACGAACTGACGACCGTTTCGAAATCCTGCTGGTGGTGCCAGCCGGAAGCTGGCGGGAGATAGGCGGCGAACTCGAAATAGACGGCGGACAAGGCCATGCTGAGCAGGCCCAGATTGATCACCCGCCTGGAATACTCCTTGCCGAACAGCTCAGCGATCGTATCGATGATGATGAAGGTCAGCAGATAGCTGAACACCGTCGCACTGGCGTCCAGGCCGAAAGGCAGCGCGAACAGCTTCGAGCCGGCGATCGTGCTGGTGATCAGCAGCGACGAATGAAGTGTGAGCAGGAAGAGGAAATAGCTGGTCCTGGCGTCCATCGACTCATGGCCCCGGGGCAATCTGGCGTTGAAAATTCAAAGCTACGGGCCAAGACCCCGAAAGACAACTTCTTGTTGAATTCGGCGTCCGGCGGAATATGATCTCGACATTGCAGATAGATTGGGCGGTTTATTATGGCCGACAAAATCAGTTTTGATCCGAGAATATTGGAATTTCTTCGAGCCTCCCACGGCCGTTCACAGGAGGCGATTGTCGTCAATTTCCTGGAGACGGCAATCGCCATCAGCCCGGCGGCCGATGCGGGATCGGTCCTGATCGACCACCCCAAAATGGAGAGGCTGGTCCTCTTCAACGAAGGCGACTTCCTGTTTGACAAGGAACTGCTGGATTCTCAGGCTCGGGCAAGCTTTCCAACCACGTTGGGTTACCGCGGCACCATCGCTGGCAGTTGTTACCGCACGATTATGCCGACCGTGTTCTCGCGCGCGCAAGGCGGCGAATTCTCTGGCGACAGCCCCATCCAGAACATGGTGTGCTTTCCGATCAAACTAGGAAAAGGCCGCGAACCGTTTGGTGTCGCTTGCTTCCATAACAATATCCAGGAAAAGGTGTTTTCCCCGGAGGATATGCGCGTTCTGGAAGCCTATACCGACATTCTTGCACTCGCCCTGCATACGCCGCACCCGGAGCTTCAGCTCGACCGCAACGTCTTCATCGTTCATGGACGGGACGAAAGGAGCCGGCAGAAACTGGAATCGATCTTGCGGCAGAACAAGGTCAATCCGAAGGTGCTGCTGCGGGAAGACAAGAATGCGACCACGATCCTGTCAGCCCTGGAAGAGCTGATCCGAACATGCAAGGCAGGCTTCATCCTTGCCACGCCTGACGACGAAGGACGCTTAGGAAAACCCAACGAGCAACTCGCGGTGCGCGCGAGAGAGAATGTCATCTTCGAGATGGGGATGCTCTTTGCCAAATTCCGCGCGTTCGATCGGGTCGCCATCCTGCTGAAGAAACCGCTGAGACTGCCATCCGATCTCAACGGAGTGACCTACGAGGAATTCGACAAAATCGAAGAAGTCGAGGAAACCATCGTGCGCAAGCTGGACAGCTGGAAATTGCTGAACTGACAATACCTGTCACGGTCGCCATGCCGCTTGAACTAAACTCAATAGCGGCTCAGTTCGGCAATTCCCGGTTGTCGACATAGCGGATCGCGATCGGCCGGCCCGCCAGCGCGCCGGCAAGGCCGCTGGTGAACTTCAGCGGCAGACATGCGTTCAACGATGCATTGATGGCGTTGAGATAGCTGGTGCGGATGTCGGAAGGCGCGCCCGCGGTCGCGTATGTGAGGCGCGGCGGGCCGATCAGGCCACCCGCCTTGTTGAAGCTGAAGCGCACCGACATCTGCATGCCCGCGCGGGCATTGTCCGATGGCGGCGACCAGCAGCTGCGCAGCGCAGCGAAGAGATCGCCGATCGTGTCGAGATCGTGATCCGGCATGCGGTATTTGGCGCGGTCGGCATCGGAGGGCACGCTCTCGATCGTCAGCTGGAGGTTCTGGCCGGTGGGATAATCGATCTCGGGAATGCAGGGGCCGGGCTCGAGCGGGCTGCAATAAGACGGCGTGCAGGGCCGGCCGTCGAGCACGCTGCACGGCTCGTGCGAGAACGGGATCGGATTGATCTGGCGCGGCCGCGCGTCGGCGATGACGATCGACGCCGCAAGCACGAAAAGAATGAGGATGCCGCGCCACATGATGCGAGCCCGCAATGTCACCGGAGGAAACGTGGCATTGTTGGCGAACGCGTCAAGCCCGCGCGCGTTCACATGCTCGCGCTCGGCCAGTCGGAGCGCACCCTACCCCTTCTTCTTCACGTCCTTGACGTTGGTGAACTCGATGCCCTCGGCGCGCTCCTTGGTGTAGCCGAGATAGAACTCGTTCCGGGCGAGATACACGGGATCGCCGTCGACGTCGTCGGCGATGCTGGAGGTGTTGGCGGCGATGAAGGTGTCGAGCTTCTTGCGGTCCTCGGAGGAGACCCAGCGCGCCAGCTGGAACTCGCTGACCTCGAATTCGACCGGCAATGAATATTCCGCCTCCAGCCGCGCCTTCAGCACGTCGAGCTGCAGCGCGCCGACCACGCCGACAAGGGCCGGCGCACCGTCACGCGGCCGGAACACCTGCACCACGCCCTCTTCCGACATCTGCTGCAGCGCTTCCTTCAGCTTCTTCGCCTTCATCGCGTCGGTGAGCCGGACGCGGCGGACGATTTCCGGCGCGAAGCTCGGCACGCCGACGAAGTTGAAATCCTCGCCCTCGGTCAGCGTGTCGCCGATGCGCAGCGTGCCGTGATTGGGAATGCCGACGACGTCGCCGGCGAACGCTTCGTCCGCGACGGAACGGTCCTGCGCGAAGAAGAATTGCGGGCTCGACAGCGGCATGCTCTTGCCGGTACGCACCAGCTTGGCCTTCATGCCGCGGCTGAGCTTGCCGGAGCACAGGCGCGCGAATGCGATGCGGTCGCGATGGTTCGGATCCATGTTGGCCTGGATCTTGAAGACGAAGGCGCTCATGCGGGGATCGGTGGCCTCGACCTTGCGCTGGTCGCTGTCCTGCGCACGCGGCTCGGGCGCGAACTTGCCGAGGCCCTCCAGCAGGTCGCCGACGCCGAAATTGCGCAGCGCGCTGCCGAAATAGACCGGGGTCAGATGACCCTCGCGGAACGCATCGAGCTCGAACGGTTTTGACGCTTCGGTGACGAGCTCGAGCTCGTCCTTGACCGCGGAGACGTCGAGATTGGCATTGAGCTTGGCGAGCTCGGCGATCTCGATCTGCTGGGCCGCGCCGGTCTTGGCGCCGCCGCCTTCGAGCAGGCGCACGCCGCCATTGACGACGTCGTAGGTGCCGAGGAAGTCACGGCCGCGTCCGACCGGCCAGGTCATCGGCGTGGTGTCGAGCGCCAGCGTCTTCTCGATCTCGTCAAGCAGCTCGAAGACGTCGCGGCTCTCGCGGTCCATCTTGTTGATGAAGGTGATGATCGGGATGTCGCGCAGACGGCACACCTCGAACAGCTTGCGGGTGCGCGCCTCGATGCCCTTGGCGGCGTCGATCACCATCACGGCGGAATCGACCGCCGTCAGCGTGCGATAGGTGTCTTCCGAAAAGTCCTCGTGGCCCGGCGTGTCCAGGAGGTTGAAGACGAGCCCTTCGAACTCGAAGGTCATCACCGAGGTCACGACCGAGATGCCGCGCTCGCGCTCGATCTTCATCCAGTCCGATCGCGTGTTGCGCCGCTCGCCCTTGGCCTTGACCTGCCCGGCGAGGTTGATGGCGCCGCCGAACAGCAGCAGCTTCTCGGTCAGCGTGGTCTTGCCGGCGTCGGGATGGGAGATGATCGCAAAGGTGCGCCGCCGTGCCACTTCGGCGGCAAGCGGGGAACGGGCCGGCGATTCGGCTGTGGGGGTGGCGATGTCGGACATGGCGGCAGCGTGTGGCAGGGAAAACGGGCCTGATCAAGCCTCATTTGGTGATTGCGGAGCCCTCCGGCCAGCCCCATATCGGCCTTGGCCATCCTGGCCCTGGGGGAGGACGGCCTCCCCGCCCATCAGCATATGTCAGCCGCGGGGACGACCCTGCCTTGAATGGAGGGTCATCCGTGGCCTGGAGCATCCTGTTCGTCGCCGGTCTTCTCGAGATTACCTGGGCGATCGGCCTGAAATACACCGAAGGATTCAGCAAGCTAGTTCCGTCCGTCGTCACGCTCGCGGCCATGGCCGGCAGCGTCATCCTGCTCGGCCTCGCCCTCAAATCGCTGCCCGTCGGAACCGCCTATGCGGTCTGGACCGGGATCGGCGCGGTCGGCACCGCAACGCTGGGCATCTTCCTGTTCGGCGAGCCGGCCACGGCCCTGCGTCTTGCCAGCATCGGGTTGATCGTCGCCGGCATTGTCGGGCTCAAGCTGGTTACTTGACGAAGATCTTGACCGCCCACCAGGTCAGCGCCGCCACGATGGCCGAGGCCGGCATCGTGATCACCCAGGCGTAGACGATCGAGCTGGCGACGTTCCAACGGACCGCCGAGAGACGACGAGCTGCGCCGACGCCGACGATGGCGCCGGTGATGGTGTGCGTGGTGGAGACGGGAACCCCGAGATAGGTCGCCATGAACAACGTCGCTGCCCCGCCGGTCTCAGCGCAAAAGCCCTGCATCGGGGTCAATTTGGTAATGCGCAGGCCCATGGTGCGGACGATGCGCCAGCCGCCCATCAAGGTGCCCATCGCCATCGCCGCCTGGCACGACAGCACCACCCAGAATGGTACGAAGAATTCGCCGCCGAGATGGCCCTGCGAATAGAGCAGCACGGCGATGATGCCCATGGTCTTCTGCGCGTCGTTACCGCCGTGGCCGAGCGAATAGAGCGAGGCCGAGGCGAATTGCAGGATGCGGAAGGCGCGATCGACCGCGAATGGCGTCGAGCGCACCGACGCCCAGGAGACGATTGCAACCAGCACCATCGCAAGCACGAAGCCGACGAGCGGAGACAGGACGATCGCAATGACCGTCTTGGACAATCCGCTCCAAACCGCCGCGGAGATCCCGGCTTTGGCCACGCCCGCGCCGAATAACCCGCCGATCAACGCGTGGGACGAGGAGGACGGGATGCCGAGCGCCCAGGTCACGAGGTTCCAGACGATGGCGCCGACCAGGGCGGCAAAGATAACCTGGGCATCGACGATCGCGGGATCGATGATGCCGGTGCCGATGGTCTGGGCGACGTGGAGGCCGAACACCAGGAAGGCGACGAAATTGAAAAACGCGGCCCAGAACACAGCGTATTGCGGCCGCAGCACGCGGGTCGAGACGATGGTCGCGATCGAATTGGCGGCGTCGTGCAGGCCGTTCAGGAAGTCGAACAGCAGCGCGACGGCGATCAAGCCGACCAGGACGGGAAGACCTAACGCGGCATCCACGGCAATCTTGCCCTAAACCTGCTCGATGACGATGCTGTTGATCTCGTTCGCGACGTCGTCGAAGCGATCCGCCACCTTCTCGAGGTGGTCGTAGATCTCGACGCCGACGATGAAGTCCATGGCGTTGCCGTCGCGATGCTTGAGAAACAGCTCCTTCAGCCCGATGTCGTGGAGATCGTCGACACGGCCTTCCAGCTTGCCGAGCTCTTCCGTGATCGCGGTCAGCATGGCGACGTTCGGGCCGATCGACTGCATCAACGGCAGCGCACGGCCCACCAGATTGGCGCATTCGATCAGAAGCCCGCCGATCTCGCGCATTGGCGGCTCGAAGGTGCGGACCTCGAACAGCATCACCGCCTTGGCCGTCTGCTGCATCTGGTCGATGGCGTCGTCCAGTGATGTGATCAGGTTCTTGATGTCGCCGCGGTCGAACGGGGTGATGAAGGTGCGGCGCACCGCCGTCAGCACCTCACGGGTGATGTTGTCGGCGTCATTCTCGAACTGGTTGACGCGCTGGCAATAGACCGGCGTCTCCTCGCCCCCGTTCAGCATGCCCTGGAGCGCGATCGAACCCTGGATCACGGTTTGGGCATGCCGGTCGAACAGGTCGAAGAACCGTTCTTCCTTGGGAAGGAAAGCACGAAACCATCGCATCATGGGGAGTGGCTACCGGTTGGAAATGGCCCGGCCCGAGGGGCCGTCATGAAACTGTCATAGACCATTTTCGATCCGCGCGCGTGTCATCTCGCGCCCGCGGAGCCGGATCATCCACCGGATTATCGCGCCAATGAAATTGACGCGATATCAATCATTTAGAGGGAACGCCGGAAGTAATGGGCGATTTCGCCGATGACGCCGCGGCGGAACGTGAGCACGCAGATGACGAAGATCGACCCCTGGATCACCGTCACCCACTGGCCGAAACCCGCCAGATATTGCTGCATGGCAATGATCACGAAGGCGCCGACCACGGGGCCGAAGATGGTGCCGAGGCCGCCAACCAGCGTCATCAGCACGACCTCACCGGACATCGACCAATGGACGTCGGTGAGCGAGGCGTTCTGCGCCACGAACACCTTCAGCGCACCGGCAAAACCGGCCAGCGTGCCTGACAGCACGAAGGCGAGGAACTTGTACTGGTCTGTGCGGTAACCGAGCGAGATCGCTCGCGGCTCGTTCTCGCGGATCGCCTTCAGCACCTCGCCGAACGGCGAGTTGATGATGCGGAAGATCAGGAGGAAGCCGGCGAGGAACCCGACCAGCACGACGTAGTAGAGCACCGTCGGCTTGGACAGATCGAAGATGCCGAACATGCGTCCCTGCGGGATGCCCTGGATGCCGTCCTCACCGTGGGTAAACGGGGCCTGGAGGTAGATGAAGTACAACAGCTGCGACAGCGCCAGCGTGATCATCGAAAAGTAGATGCCCTGGCGGCGGATCGAGATGAAGCCCGTGATGAGCGAGAGCACGAAAGCCGCGGCGATGCCGACGAGGATGCCGAGCTCGGGCGGCAGCGCCCACACTTTCAGCGCGTGCGCGCTGCAATAGCCGGCGGTGCCCAAGAACATCGCGTGGCCGAACGACAGCAGGCCGCCGTAGCCGATCAGGAGGTTGAAGGCGCAGGCGAGCAACGCAAAGCACAGCGCCTGCATCACGAAGAACGGGTAGACGCCCGTGAATGGCACCGATGCCAATAGCAGCGCCATCACCACGAAAACGATCATCTCGTCGCGCATCGCGCGCGGGGTTGCCCGCAGCGTGTCGTCCGTCAGGGTTGTCATATCAGGCCGCCCTTCCCGTCAATCCCGTTGGCTTCACCAGGAGTACCAGCACCATCAGCACGAACACGACGGTGTTGGAGGCCTCAGGGTAGAAATATTTGGTCAGGCCCTCGATCACCCCGAGCGCGAAGCCGGTGATGATGGAGCCCATGATCGATCCCATGCCGCCGATCACCACCACGGCGAACACGACGATGATGAGGTCGGCGCCCATCAGCGGCCGCACCTGGTTGATCGGCGCCGAGAGCACGCCGGCCAGCGCAGCGAGACCGACGCCGAGGCCGTAAGTGAGCGTGATCATGCGCGGCACGTTGACGCCGAACGCGCGGACCAGCGTCGGATTTTCGGTGGCGGCGCGCAAGTAGGCGCCGAGCCGCGTCTTCTCGATCAGGAACCAGGTCGCGATGCAGACCACCAGCGAGAACACGACCACCCAGCCGCGATAGATCGGCAGGAACATGAAACCGAGATTCATGCCGCCCTTGAGCTGGTCCGGAATGGCGTAAGGCAGGCCGGACGAGCCGAAATAATTCTGGAACACGCCCTGCACGATCAGCGCGATGCCGAAGGTCAGGAGCAGGCCGTAGAGGTGATCGAGCCCGGTCAGCCATTGCAGCATGGTCCGCTCCAGGATCATGCCGAAGATGCCGACGATGATGGGGGCCAGCAGCAGCGCCCACCAATAGTTGATGCCGCCGAGGTTGAGGAGGAAATAGGCGACGAAGGCGCCCATCATGTAGACCGCGCCATGGGCGAAATTGATGATGTTGAGCATGCCGAAGATCACGGCAAGCCCGAGACTGAGCAGCGCGTAGAACGAGCCGTTGATCAATCCCACCAGTAGCTGTGCGTATAGAGCCTGCATCGATTTCGCACCCAGTCCCTTCGGCGTTCCCTGAAAGTCGCCCGCAGGCCCTCAAGACCTGCGGGCGGTTATCTTACTTCTTGAGCAGCGCGCACTTGCTCTCGGACAGCGGCGTGAAGGCCTGATCGCCCGGCACCGTGCCGACCAGCTTGTAGAAGTCCCACGGTCCCTTGGATTCGGAGGGCTTCTTCACTTCGAACAGATAGGCGTTGTGGATGGTCCGGCCGTTGGGCTGGATCTCGCCCTTGCCGAACAGATCGTCTTCCGTCGGCATCGACTTCATCTTCTCGACGATCTTGACGCCGTCGTGGGGATTGCCGCCGAGAGCTTCGAGCGCCTTGAGGTAGTGACGCACGCCCGCATAGACGCCGGCTTGCACCATGGTGGGCGGCGCGTTGTTCTTCATCTTGTCGGCGAAGCGCTTCGAGAACGCCCGGGTCTGGTCGTTCATGTCCCAGTAGAACGTCTCGGTGAAGCTGAGGCCCTGCGCCGTCTCGAGGCCGATCGCCTTGATGTCGGTGAGGAAGAGCAAGAGCGCGGCGAGCTTCTGCCCGCCCTTGCCGATGCCGAACTCGGCCGCCTGCTTGATCGAATTGGTGGTGTCGCCGCCGGCGTTGGCGAGGCCGATGATCTTCGCCTTGGACGACTGCGCCTGGAGCAGGAAGGACGAGAAGTCGGGCGTGTTCAAGGGATGCTTGACACCGCCGACCACCTTGCCGCCGTTGGCGGTGACGACCGCGGTGGTATCGCGCTCGAGCGCGGCGCCGAAGGCGTAGTCCGCGGTCAGGAAGAACCACGTGTCGCCGCCGGCCTTCACCAGCGCCTGGCCGGTGGTATGGGCCAGCATGTAGGTGTCGTAGGTCCAGTGCACGGTGTTCGGCGAGCACTGCGCGTTGGTCAGGTCCGAGGTCGCGGCGCCCGAATTGATGTAAACGCCGTTCTTTTCCTTGATGACGTTGTTGACGGCGAGCGCCACGCCGGAATTCGGCACGTCGACGATGATGTCGACCTTGTCGACGTCGAACCATTGCCGCGCGATCGCGGTGCCGATGTCGGGCTTGTTCTGATGATCGCCCGAGATGATGTCGATCTTCCAACCCTTCGCAGCAAGGCCGGAATCCTCGACGGCCATCTGCGCGGCGAGTGTCGAGCCGGGTCCGCCGAGGTCCGCATAGAGGCCGGACTGATCGGACAGCGCGCCGATCTTGACCGTCTTGTCCTGCGCGGACGCGACGCCCGCCGCAGCGAATGTCAGCGCGGTGGTCAGCAGCAATGACGCAATCGACCTGGTCTTCATGCAACTTTCCTTCTTGAATTTTCTCGTTGGCAGTTTCGTCTCGAACATGATCCTTTCGGAGAACCGCTACACGCTTTGCGCTAACGCGGCCCTCCGGGTCCGGATCATGCTCTAGACACCGAGATAGGTGTGGAGCTTGTCCATGTTGGCGGCAAGCTCGGCATTGGAAAAACCGTCAATGATCTTGCCGTGCTCGACCACGTAATAGCGGTCGGCGACGGTCGATGCGAAACGGAAGTTCTGCTCGACCAGGAGGATCGTGAAACCCTCCTTCTTGAGCCGCGCGATGGTGTGGCCGATCTGCTGGATGATGACGGGCGCGAGGCCCTCGGTCGGCTCGTCCAGCATCAGGAAGCTCGCGCCGGTCCGCAGGATGCGCGCGATCGCCAGCATCTGCTGCTCGCCGCCCGACAGCTTGGTGCCCTGGCTGCCCAGCCGCTCCTTCAGGTTCGGAAACAGGTCGAAGATCTGATCGAGCGGCAGTCCGCCTTCACGGACCACCGGCGGCAGCATCAGATTCTCCCGCACGTCGAGACTGGAGAATATCCCCCGCTCTTCCGGGCAGAACGCGATGCCCATCCGCGCGATCTTGTCGGAGGTCGCGCGGATGATCTCCTGGTTGTTGAATTTCACCGAGCCGGTACGCTTGCCGATGATGCCCATGATCGACTTCAGCGTGGTCGTCTTGCCGGCGCCGTTGCGCCCGAGCAGGGTGACGACCTCGCCCGCGTTCACGTCGAAATTGATCCCGTGCAGGATGTGAGACTCGCCATACCAGGCTTCCAGGTTGCGGACCTGAAGGATGTTTCCGCCGGTCGCAGCCTTGGTTGTAGCCTTGGCCGAAGCCTCGGCGATCGCAGTGTCAGGCATGACCGGCTCCCAGGTAAGCTTCCTTGACGCGCTCGTCCTTGGTGAGCTCGCTGTAATGACCTTGCGCGAGCACCTGGCCGCGCGTCAGCACGGTGATGATGTCGGAGAGGTTGGCCACGACGCTTAGATTATGCTCGACCATCAGAATGGTATATTTCGCGGAGATACGCTTGATCAGCGCCGCGATCTTGTCGATGTCCTCGTGGCCCATGCCGGCCATCGGCTCGTCCAGCAGCATCATCTCCGGGTCGAGCGCGAGCGTGGTTGCGATCTCCAGTGCGCGCTTGCGCCCATAGGGCATCTCGACCGCGGGCGTGTTGGCGAACTCGTTGAGGCCGACATCGTTCAACAAGTCCCGCGCGCGATCGTTGAAGCGGTTGAGCACCGACTTGGAGCGCCAGAAATCGAACGAAGAGCCGTGCTGGCGCTGAAGCGCGACACGGACGTTCTCCAGCGCGGTGAGATGCGGAAACACCGCCGAAATCTGGAATGAACGAACAAGCCCCAGGCGCGCGACGTCGGCCGGCGCCATCGCGGTAATGTCCTGCCCCTTGTAGAGGATTTTTCCGGCGGACGGTTTGAGGAACTTGGTCAGAAGATTGAAGCAGGTCGTCTTGCCGGCCCCGTTCGGGCCGATCAACGCATGAATGCTCCCACGGCGAACCTTGAGCGCAACGTCGCGGACGGCGAAGAAGCCCGCGAATTCCTTGGTCAAGCCTTCCGTTTCGAGAATGAACTCATCGGCCAAACAGATTTCCCCCTGCCACGCGCTAGCTGCGTCGCTATCCTTGTTGCTTCGGCTTTCCGGAGGCCCTGGATCAAGTCCTTGGAGCCACTCCTTGGAGCCCATCCGGAACGCCGCCTCCGGGCGCGGAATATGCCGGAGGTGACGGGGGTTAGGCAAGGCGGAAAGCTGAGCAGATCAGGCCTCCGGCTGGGATACAAATGCTCCCTTAGTCGGAGACGTTTGATGTCGCGCCTGCTCGGCCTCCCGGTTCGCGAAAGCACCGCTCGTCAAGCCGTCGTTAACGGTCTTTCGTCCGGCGCGCCAGCCTTCATCAAAAATTTTCCCGTACCGGAGATCATGCGCAGGTTTTGACGTTCGGGGAATATTGTCTTGGATCTCGCAAGCGCCGCTCCTTCCGTCGTCAAGTCGATCAGGCAACGTGATCTCCTGAACACGTGGCTGCGACTTTACGCGCGCCAGCAGATTGCGCCGGCGGTCTGGGAATATCAGCCTGCGCGGCTCGAGGAAGAGCTGTCGGATCTCATCTATTACACGGTGGACGCTTCGACGCCGGTGCCGCGGCTCACCATCCAGAGCGAAAACACGCGCATCTCGCGGGCCTATGGACATACCGGCAAGGGCGTGCTGCTCGACGATTATCTCGGGCCGCGCCTGGCGCCTTTCGTGATGCCGATCTATCACCAATGCGTGGCGCGCGCCCTGCCCGTCTACAGCGTTGCCGATGTCGACGACATCTACGGGCGCATCGTCGCTTATGAACGGCTGCTGCTGCCTTTCCAGACCGACGGCAAGGTCTGTCACGTCATCGCCTCGGTCAAGACCTTCTGCGAGGACGGCGGTTTCGAGATCAAGAATCTGATGCGCGGAAATGACGCGCTGCCGCGTCCGAAGCTGCGCGCGGTGATCGACCGCGAGCTGTTTCATCGGGCGCCCGGCCGCATCGCGACGGCCGAATTGGTCGAGTTTGCGGACCAGCCCGGCGTCCCCACCGAGATTATCGAGCTGAACTAGCAGTCAGCCCTTCTTGACTTCCTTGGCATAGATGTCCGGCTTGAAGCCGACCAGCAGCTTGCCGCCGATTTCCAGCACCGGCCGCTTGATCATCGATGGTTGCGCTAGCATCAGGGCCAGCGCCTTCTTTTCGGAGAGGCCCTCCTTGTCGGACTCGGGCAGCTTCTTGAACGTCGTCCCGGCGCGATTGAGCAGCGTTTCCCAGCCGACCTTGTCGCTCCATTGCTTGAGCTTGTCCTTTTCGACGCCTGCCGCCTTGTAGTCGTGAAACGCATAAGGCACGCCATGGTCATCGAGCCAGGCGCGCGCCTTCTTCATGGTGTCGCAGTTCTTGATGCCGTAGATGATGTTGGGCAAGACGTCCCCCGCGCATGGCCGTGTCGTGATGTTCATGGCGTTGTACGAAACTCCGGTTCGCGCGACAATATTGCGAACGACGCCAACTCGCCGAACGGACATCCCATGCACGTCACGCACGATCCCGCAGCCCCCGCTACGCCGACCATCGACTTCAACAGCTTCCTCGCGGTCGACATCCGCGTCGGCACCATCGTCGATGCCAAGCCGTTCCCCGAGGCGCGCAAGCCGGCGTTCCGGCTTTGGATCGACTTCGGACCTGCAATCGGCGTGCGCAAGAGCTCGGCCCAGATCACCGAGAACCATCCGCTGGAGACGTTGGTGGGGCAACAGGTCGCGGCCGTCGTCAATTTCCCTCCGCGCCAGATCGGACCTGTTATCTCGGAGGTGCTGACGCTCGGTTTCCCCGATGCCGACGGCAAGGTCGTGCTGGTGCAGCCGAGCAAGCCGGTGCCGAACGGCGGACGGCTGTTCTAACCGCGCGATCGAGGACCGCAGCGCCGCCTCGGTCGGGGCGTTCGCGACGCCATCATCCTCTTCTGCCTGGGACTTCTTTCCGGCCCTCCCGGTCCGGACTTGACCAAACTCGTCCATGGCAATATAAATGACTGACTGATCGTTTTTTATTTTGATCAGCTTTCCTGCGGTTCAGCCACCGGCGACGGCAAAACGATCAGATTGTCAGTTATTTAGGGACGGCCGAATGCCCAAGATCAGCGACAAGCAACGCGAAGGCCGGCGGCAGCAAATCCTCGAGGCGGCCCTCGCCTGCTTCGCCGACGACGGTTTTCACCAGACCGGCATGGCCGACATCGTGAAGCGATCGGGCTTGAGCCATGGCGCGGTCTATCTCTACTTCCAGAGCAAGGACGATCTGATCGAGGCGCTCGCCGACGACCGGCATCGCCGCGAAGCCGTGCTCAATTCGGTCGCGCAAGGATCCGGCGACCCGATCGAAGGACTTCGCGCGCTGATCCGCGTCTACGCGCAATGGCTGACCGACCCTGCCGGCGAAGCCCGCCGCCGGGTCGGCATCCACGGCTGGGCCGAAGCCCTGCGCAACCGCCGCGTCCGCACCAGCGTGGTCGAAGGCATCGACATGCCGCGCGCTCTGATCGTGGCGCTGGTCGAGCGCGGCCAGCACGACGGTCTCATCCGCCGCGACCTCGGGGCGGATGCGATCGCACGCGTGCTGATCGCGATCTTCCAGGGCTTTGTGCTGCAAAAATGCTGGGGCGAGGATTTTGACGTCGAGGCCTGCATGACGGCCGTGGCCGGCGTGATCGACGGCTTTCGCACGGCCAAGCCCGAAGTCAAGCGGCGAGCCAGAACGTAAGCGATGTCCTGGCTCCATGAACTCCTCGCCGGTGGCGGTGTCGGTCTGCTCGCAGGTCTGGCATCGGGCTTCACGGGGACGAGCCCCGGAGGCGGCCTCGTGATCTTCTCCGTGCTGCTGCTCGGGGCCGAGCAACACGTCGCCCAGGGCACCTCGCTGATCACCCAAATTCCGCCGACGGGTCTCGCCGGCGCGCGCCGCTACTGGCAGAGCGGCAATCGCAGCCCGTTGCCGTGGATCGTCTGGATTGGCATCGGCTTTCTCGTCGGCGGCGCCGGCGGCGGTTACGCCGCGGCAGCGGTTTCCGACCAGGTTCTGCAGTGGACTTACGTCGTCTATCTCGTCGCGCTGATCGCGCTGTTGATCCTGCGCCGCGAGCGCAAGGACAGCAGCTTTGAAGCCGGCGAGCGCGATCACCTTCACTGGCTGCCCCTGCTCCTGATCGGCACGCTTGCGGGCTTCTCCTCCGGCTTCATGGGCATCGGCGGCGGCCTTGCGATCACCGTCGGCCTCGCCGCCGGGCTTCGCGTGCCACAACATCAGGCGCAACTCGTCAGCCTCGTCTTCTCGGTGATCCCGACCAACCTTCCGGCAGCCTGGATCTACTGGAGCAAGGGACTCATGGTCGGCTGGCCGGCCATCATCGGCATTCTCGCCGGCCTCTGGGTTGGCACCGACCTCGGCGCACGCATGGCCAACGGCGTCAGCCGTTCGGCGCTCCGCCGGGCCATGATCGCCCTCGTCTCGCTCATGGCGCTCTACATGACCTACAAGGCGTTGGGCTAGCCTTACGGCCGCTGCGGAATGTTCAGCCCGCGCTGCACCGCCGGACGCGCAAGCCCCCGTTCGAGCCAGGCGCCGACCGATTTGAACTGGGTGAACTCGACGAGATCGCCGGCACCGTAGAAGCCGATGAGATTGCGCACCCAGCCGAGCATGGAGATGTCGGCAATGGTGTAGTCGTCATCCATGAACCACTGCCGGCCGGAAAGATGCGTCTCCATCACGCCGAGCAGGCGTTTGGCTTCGGCGACGTAGCGGTCGCGCGGCCGCTTGTCCTCAAAGTCCTTGCCGGCGAATTTGTGGAAGAAGCCGACCTGGCCGAACATCGGCCCAATGCCGCCCATCTGGAAATGCACCCACTGGATGGTCTGGTAACGGCGCGCGGCATCCTGCGGCAGCAGCTTGCCGGTTTTCTCGGCGAGGTATTGCAGGATCGCGCCGGACTCGAACAGCGGCAGCGGCCTGCCGCCGGGACCGTTGGGATCGAGGATCGCGGGGATCTTGCCATTCGGATTGAGCGAGAGGAATTCAGCCGTCTTCTGGTCGTCCTTGCCGAAATCGACGAGATGGACTTCGTAGGGAAGTCCGATCTCCTCCAGCATGATCGAGACCTTGACGCCGTTCGGCGTCGGCAGGGAGTAGAGTTGAAGCAGCTCGGGATGCTTGGCCGGCCAGCGCTTGGTGATGGGAAAGGAGGAGAGATCGGACATCGGGACCTGCAATCTGATGTTGATGCGCGCCAATCTAGGCAACGAGCGGAACGACGCAAGGTTCAATAGTTGATCTCCATCCGCAAGCCGCGCGGATCGGTCTTGCCGTCACCGACGAAATGCATGCTGTCGCGCGCCGCAACCGCGCAGGCACACGCGTCGATGAGATCGTCGCGGCCGATGCCGGTGCCGTGCCGAAGCGCCAGCCAACGTTCGACCTTGGTGAAACCCCGGTCCCTCAGCAGAGCAATGCGTTGCATCCGGCCGCGTGGCGACGTCTTCGGTTCGAGCCGGACCTGACCCGCGAGATTCCAGAAGATCAATTCCGGATGAGCTTCGCCGATCGTCGCTTGCCGCGTCGGCGTCATGACGTCGTCGACCTCCCTCAGCTTGTCTCTGATGTTCCAGAGCTGCGCCGAGACGCCCCTGCCCTTGCCCTCGTGCTCCCAGTAGTAGCGATTGGCCGCGGCCATGTCCGGGAACGCCCAGAGCCCGCGGCGCGCACCGAGAAACACCGCAGGGCCGATCAGCTCACGCGCGCGCAGATCGCACGCGCGATATCCGCGCACGTTCAATCCGATCGGCATGTCGATCATCGCGCGCGCGTGCGGCATCGCGAGCAGACGTGTAAGTCCCGGCGAAAAATCGAAGCCGTGATCGCCGCGTTCGTCGATCCACGCAGCAACCCAACCGAAGCGAAATCCATCGAGACCGAGATAGGCCGGCACGTCACGCATCCGTCATTTTCGATTTTCGCACGCACATCGCTTGACATCCGCAAGTTGCGGGCGTATGTCCCGCGCCCTCGCAGACACTTCCGTTTGCGACAAGCACCATGAACCGAGCGATGTCATACCGCTACGAAAGAATTGTCAGCATGCCGAATAGCCAAAAGCTATTCGATGGCGCATGCCCGGCTCATGGGAGCGATCTTGCCTGACCGCAAGATCGATCGTCCGCTTCTCACGGACCCTCCCGAGCCTGCCGCTCCGGAGGGTTTTTTATTGCCTTCCGCACGGCCCGATCGAACAACCCGGCAATCGCCGGAACGAGAGACCCGGATCTCGGGGCTCGCGCTGGAGAGGCGCGTGCCTAGCTGCGCGGGGCCTGCCGGAGGGAACGAGGCGATGAGCCGGACACCGATGGCAGAGCGAACCCGAATGGTTCGCAATTTGCGGCGCGTCGACAGCGCCGCGACAGAATTTTTGTAACTCGGTTTGCCGCGCTCATCGCGGCTCAACCGACGCTGGTGGTGAAGATGTCGGATACTTCTCCATACGGCAAAGCGGGTATGCCTCCCGCCTTTGACACACGCACCGGGATGCGGCCTCGGAAAAGGTTCGCACGCGGCCCGGCGCAGGATCCGTCCGCAAGGATAGGGACTGTGTTGTCGTCACTGAAAGCCGATATCGCCCGTTCCCCAGCGTTCCCCTCAACGGCCGATGCAAAAGCACCGGCCTGGCGGTGGTGAAGATGCCTGTTACTTCGTGGTAAAGGCGCGAAAGCGCCGAGCAGGTTCGAACCCTGCGCGCCGCAAGGCGGATCGCCCGCAAGGGCAGCAACAGCATCGCTCGTTCCCCGCCAACCCCATCACGGTCCGTGGTGAAGATCTCTGTTACTTCGCCTATCACGCGAGAGGTCGCGGGTTCGAATCCCGCCCGGTGTACCATGCACCGGTAGCTCAGTGGCCAGAGCGCTTTCCGGCAAGCTGTCGCTTGCCGGGTCACAGAATCGCCTGTTCCCGGATCGTGTCCCTTCGTTCCCCACCGCCGGTGGTGAAGAGCGCTGTTACTTCGGATCGCAATGTCGAAGGTTCGATTCCTTCCGGACGAAAGTCCGTAGCTCAGCGGTAGAGCGTGTGACTTGCCCGCAAGGGCAGTTCAGCACTCGCTAGTTCCCCGGCACCCCGCTTCATTCGACAATCAACCCAAGAGGAGGCCGTCATGGTCAGGCTCAACAAGATCGTTCGCGCCTTCACGCGGGAGGGCGCGCGCGCAGTCCGCTTTACGCCCGAGATGGAGCTGAAGCGCGCGCTGATGAACTGCCTCCTGTGGGAGGACCAGTTCTACGAGGATGGCGTCGCGATCGCCGACCGCATCAAGGCCCTGGTGCCCAAGGTCGCGCCTGCGCGCGTCGCGCAGCTCGCGATCGAGGCGCGCGAGGTGATGAAGCTGCGGCATGCGCCGCTGCTCGTCATCCGCGAGATGGCGCGCAGCGAAAAGCACCGCGCCCTCGTGGCTGACACGCTCGCTCAGGTGATCCAGCGGCCCGACGAGATGACGGAGCTGCTCGCGATCTACTGGGCGGACGCGCTGGGGCCGATGCAGCAGCGCAAGCGTCAGCCGGTCTCCGCGCAGGTCAAGAAGGGTCTTGCCCGCGCGCTGACCAAGTTCGACGCCTACCAGCTCGCCAAGTGGGACCGCGACGGCGCGGTGCGGATCAGGGACGTGCTGTTTCTGGTGCACGCCAAGCCGAAGGACGCCGAGCAGGCGAAGGTCTGGAAGCAGCTCGTCGACGGCGAGCTCGCCTCCCCCGACACCTGGGAGGTCTCGCTCTCGGCCGGCAAGAGCAAGCGCGAGACCTTCGAGCGGCTGATCGCCGAGCGCAAGCTCGGCGGCCTGGCGCTGCTGCGCAACCTGCGGCTGATGCAGACTGCGCAGGTCCCGCGCGAGACCATCGCAGGCGCGATCGAGGCGATGCGGACGGATCGTATCCTTCCCTACCGCTTCATCACGGCGGCGCGCTATGCGCCGGACTTCGAGCCCGAGCTTGAGGCTGCGATGCTCAAGTCGGTCAAGGACCATGTGCGGCTTCCGGGCCGCACCCGGCTCCTGATCGACGTGTCGGGCTCGATGTTCGCGACCCTCTCCGCGCAGTCGGAAATGACGCGCGCGGAGGCGGCGTGCGGTCTGGCGATTCTCGCACGCGAGATCTGCGACGAGGTCGAGATCTTCACCTTCTCCGACAGGGTGGTGAAGGTCCCTCCCCGTCGCGGCTTCGCGCTTCGCGATGCGATCATCAACTCGCAGCCGCATAGCGGGACCTGGCTCGGCAAGGCGGTGGCGGAGATCGACCGCAAGGGCGATCGCCTCATCGTCTTCACCGACGAGCAGAGCCACGACGAGGTGCCCGAGCCCAGGGCGCGCGGCACCATAGTGAACGTGGCTTCGTATCAGCACGGCGTCGGCCACGGCGCCTGGACCCGCGTCAACGGCTTCTCAGAGGCCGTGGTCGCGTGGATCGCGGCGTCGGAGACGGCGTTGCACTGATGCACAACGAAAATGGCCCCGGACGCAGCCTTTGCGCCCGGGGCCTGCGAACTCTCTGAAATGATCCGCCCGCGCCTCTATGGTGCGCGTGGAATGACAAGGACCTAAGACCATGCGACGACCCGATCCCTACATGGAACGCGCCCGCGAGCTCTGCCTCGCTGCCGGTGTCGATCCCGACTCGCGCGTCGGCGAAGGACGCGGCCAGCCGGCCTGGTGCCTGTACAAGGATGCCGCGCGCAAGGAGCATCTGGCCCGTGAGGCCAATGCGACCGCCAGCTCGATCGCCGAGTTCCGGATGCAGGATGCCCGCTTCCAGAACGCGCCGCTGAAGGTGTTCGGCCCGCACGAAGACGCGACGATCGCGCAGATGCGCAACTGCATGGCGGTCGGCAACGTCGTGTCCGGCGTGATCTGTGCCGACGGCCATCTCGGCTATGCGCAGCCGGTCGGCGGGGTCATCGCCTATGAGAAGCAGATCAGCATCTCCGGCGTCGGCTTCGACATCGGCTGCGGCAACATGGCGGCCCGCCTCGACACGCGCTTCGACGACATCGCAAGCCTCGTGCCGACGATCATCCGCGACGTCGCCAGGACGATCTCGTTCGGCGTCGGCCGTGCCAATGCCGAACGCGCCGAGCACGATCTGTTCGACGACGGCGATGCCTGGCGCGAGAGCGACATGGAGGCCTACCGTCAGAAGGCGGTGAGCCAGCTCGGCACGGTCGGGTCGGGAAACCATTACGTCGATCTCATGCGCGACGAGGACGGCTTCGTCTGGATCGGCGTCCACTTCGGAAGCCGCGGTCTCGGGCACACCTCCGCGACGCGCTACCTCAAGGCCGCCGGCGGCAAGGACGGCATGAACGTCCCGCCCGCCGTGGTCGACGAGGATAGCGAACTCGGCCGCCGCTACATCGCGGCGATGCAGCTCGCCGGGCGATATGCCTATGCGGGCCGCGAGTGGGTCGTCGAGCGCGTCCGCCAGATCATCGGCGGCAGCGTCACCGAGAGCGTGCACAACCACCACAATTATGCCTGGTGTGAGACTCACGACGGCAAGGATCTGTGGGTGGTGCGCAAGGGCGCGACGCCGGCGTTTCCCGGCCAGAAGGGATTCGTCGGCGGCTCGATGGGCGACGACGCCGTCATTCTCGAAGGCGTCGACAGTCCGGAAGCCAAGGCCTCGCTCTACTCGACCGTGCACGGCGCCGGCCGCCTGTTCGGGCGACGGGAGGCGAAGCGGCGCTTCTCGCGCGCGGAGATGGACCAGTGGCTCAACGAGCGCGGCGTCACCTTGATCGGTGCCGACCTCGACGAGAGCCCGATGGCCTATCGCCGTCTGCCGGACGTGCTGGCACAGCACGCCGGGACCGTGAAGGTGCTGCACACGCTGCGGCCGTTCGCCGTCGCCATGGCCGGCGAAGGCGAGTTCGACCCGTGGAAGGACTGACGCAACCAGCGGGCGGGAGGCCAGATGTCTCCCGCCCATTTCTCTTTCTTGGACGTTCGATCGTCTGTCATCTCGTCAGATATTCGCGCATCAGGGCACGGGCGCGGTGCAGGCGCGCCTTTACAGTCTGCCTGGTGGCACCAAGCGCTTCGGCGATTTCGTCGATCGTCATCTCCTTGACGTCGCGCATCAGCGCGACATCGCGATAATGCGGCGGCAGCGCCTCAAACGCCGCGGCCACGTCGAGCCGCAGATCCGCTTCGGGACGCGACAGCAATGCGGCTTCCACCTCCTCCAGCTCAGCAGCCGGCGCGAGGCCCGCCTTTCGCGCCAGCCGCAGGCATTCGCGGCGAACCACGCTGAACAGCCAGGCCGAAAACGCCAGCAGCGAACGGATGGTGCCGACATGCCGGAACAGGATCCACAGCGCCTCCTGAGCTGCGTCCTCGGCATCCGCCGAGCTCCGGCAGGTCGCCCGCGCATAGCGGCGGATGTCCGGCTGCGCCGTTTGGAGCAGCGAGGCAATCGCATCGGGATCGCCGAGCCGCGCGGCCTCGAACAGCTTTGGCGAGATCGCAGCCGCGCTCACGACACGCCCCCTCGTCCGATCCCTGCCATCGCGCACATCGGACAATAGCCGACGAGGCCGGTCAGCGCGAAGCCGGCGCCGCCCAGCGCCACCAGCCATGCCGTCGCACCGGCCAGATAGATGAATGCCGCGACCACCACCGCCACGCCCAAGGCAATCCGCACCGCCTGGTGCAGGCCGCCGATGTTCTTCCTGTAAAATGCCATCGCATCCTCCGAGATGTGCCGAGGCGAATTGCCTCGACCATCAAGAGGACCTGCCGACCGAAAAGGATTCGCGGACCGCGCGAAATCTTTTCGGATCAACTCCCGACGGCCTGATAGGCCAGGCGCTTGAACTCGAAGAAATATGGGTTCCAGAAGCCCATGTAGCGCTGGGCCATCAGCACGCCGGCGGTATTGGCCTCAGGGCAGATCCACCAATGGGTGCCGGCAAGGCCGCCCCACTGGAATTCGCTTGTGGAGTTGGGCGGATCAAGCGGCGTCGGCGCGAAGGTGACGGCGCCGCCGAGGCCAAAGCCCTTGCCCGGGATCGGGCCGAGATTGGCGAAGCGGATGGTCTGCCCCGCGGGCAGCTGGTTGGTCATCATCTGCCGCAGCGTCTCCGGCTTCAGCAGCGCATCCGACCCCGGCAACAATGCGCGGACCAGCGCGAGCATGTCCGGCAGGGTCGACACCAGGCCGCCGCCGCCCGAGAGCCGCGGGAATGGCTGCCGATAGGCTTGCAGAAACGGCAGATTGTCGGCACGCGTGAGGCCCGGCTTCATGGGATCGAGCACGTCGGCGCCCGTGTAGAGCGCAACCAGCCTGCCCTGCTGCGACTCGGGCACATGAAAGCCGGTGTCGGTCATGCCGAGGACATCGAAGATGCGCGCCTTGAGGAAGGCATCAAGCGACTTGCCCGAGACAACCTCCACGACGCGGCCGAGCACGTCGGTGGCCACGGAATATTCCCAGGCCGTGCCGGGATGATAGGACAGCGGCAGATCGGCGAGCTTGTCGATCATGTCGGTGAGCGGCGTCAGCGGATTGAGCACGCGCGCCTCGTTGTAGCCTTTGAACAGCACCGTGCCGGGATCGAAGATGCCGTAGCTGAGACCGGAGGTATGTGTCAGGAGCTGGCGGATGGTGATCGGGCTCTTGGCCGGCTCGACATCGGCAAGGCTCGCAGCACCCTGCTTCAGCACCTTGCGATTGGCGAGCTGCGGCAGGAACTTCTCGATCGGGTCATCGAGCCCGATACGACCTTCCTCGACCAGCAGCATGATCACGCAGGTGACGAAGATCTTGGTGTTGGAGAAAGCGCGGAAGATGTGGTCGGGCCGCAGCGCAATGTTCGCCTCGCGGTCGGCAAAGCCGACGCATTGCTGATCGACCACCTCGCGCCCGCGCAGCACGGCCCAGGATACGCCGGGAATGATCTCCTGATCGACGTAACGCTGCATCGCAATCCGCATGGCGGAAAATTCGGTCGTTCTGGCGTCCATGCGTTTCCCCAATCTTGGTTGGGTTGGATATAGCGGAAATTCGCAGGAAATGAAGAGCGCCCCGTGAGGCGCCTATTCTTCCCGCATGAACGCCGTCACGTAGAGCCGACGCCGGATCCGCATGCCCTGCCGCTGGTAGAGCCCGATCGCGGATGTATTGTTCGAAAACACGTGCAGGAATGGGATTTCGCCGCGCGACTCGATCCGTCGCGCGACCGCCGCGAGCAGTGCCTGCGCATAGCCGCGCCCGCGATAGTCCGGGTGCACGCAGACCGCCGTCATCTCGACGAACTTGCCCGGCTTCATTCGCTCGCCCGTCATAGCAACCAATTCACCGCCGACGCGGATGCCGAGGAACGTGCCGAGCTCATGGGTACGCAGCGCGAATGGACCCGGCTTCGTCAGCTCCACCAGCGCCACCATCGCGGGCACGTCTGCCGCTCCCAGTGTGACGATCTCGGCGTCGCGCAGCGGACTGTCGGCGGGCGATCCGATCATCTGCTCGCCGGTCTCGGCCAGCACGACCTTGAAACCGGCGGGCATCTCGACCGGCTCCGGCGTGAACAATGCGGCGACCTGCGTGCCTGACAAGAGATCGCGCAGCGCGGCAAAGCTCGCTGCGGACATGTCGGCCATGTCGGCGAACGGCGTCATGTCGACGGGATAGCGCAGCGCTCGCGGGCCGCCCTCGGCCAGATGCTTGTGGCTGGTCGTCAACGCGCTCCAGATCGGATGATCCAGCAGCGCCTCATCGCTGTCGGACACCGGCCTAGTCCTTGTCGAAGCTGACGATGACGGCGGCGTTGGCGATCAGGATGGGGTCGTTGGCCACTTCCGTGGCCGAGGGGATCTCCAGCCCGCCCTTGACCGCGGTGACGGTCACCGTGCCGTAAGGCAGCTCCTTCGCAACCGCTTCCTTGTCCACCGCCTCGGGGTTGGGCACACCGATCGTGACATCGACGAACATGTCGTTCGCGGTCTTGCCGATCATCCGGAAGAAGCCGAGGCTCGAATGCCTGATGGCATCCGACACCGCGCGCTTCGCCGCCTTGGTGGCGTCCCTGCCGTGGACGTCGACGCCCATGCCCATCTCGGTGACACAACGAACGCGGGTCATTTTTTCATTCCTGTGGTTGTAAAGCGGTTCGGAGTGTCGGCGATCGGAGAGCGCGACACAAGTGTTCCTCTCGTGTCCCGGACGCGCTGCAACGCTCTTCGCGTTGCCGCGCAGAGCCGGGACCCAGGAAGCCGCAGAGCTCGCGGATGCGTGGGCCCCGGCTCAGCAGCGCACCGCCAAGGGCGCTGCGTCCGGGGCGCGAGATCGCTGTCGTCACCCCTTCGCCTTCTCATGCGCCCGCAACTCGTCCACCAGCACGCGCACGTTCTCCGCATAGTCGATGGGGATCACGACCAGGTGCACGCCGCCTTGTTTGAAGGCCCCGTCCAGCGTCGGGCCGAAGCTGTCGATGCTCTCGATCCGATGCCCCTTCGCGCCATAGGCCTGCGCGTACTGGACGAAATCCGGATTGCCGAAGGTCATGCCGTAATCGGCGAAACGATCCACCGCCTGCTTCCAGCGGATCATGCCGTAGGCGTTGTCCTCGAGCACCAGCACGACGAGGTTGAGCTTGAGGCGGACGGCGGTCTCCATCTCCTGGCTGTTCATCATGAAGCCGCCGTCGCCTGCGACCGCGAGCACGCGGCGGTCGGGATAGAGCATCGCGGCCATCATCGCCGACGGCAGGCCGGCGCCCATGGTCGCCAGCGCGTTGTCGAGCAGCAGCGTGTTGGCGAGGCGAGTACGGTAGTTGCGCGCGAACCAGATCTTGTACATGCCGTTGTCGAGCGCGACGATGCCGTTCTCGGGGATCACCTGGCGGATGTCGTGCACGATGCGCTGCGGCGTCGGCGGCCAGCGCGCCTCGGTGGCGCGGTCGGCAATGTGCCCCAGGATCTCTTCGCGCAGCGGCAGCAGCGCCGCAGCCTGCGGCAGCTTGCCTTCGAGCCGGTCGGCGAGCAGCTCCAGGCTCGGGCCGACATCGCCGACAACCTCGGCATCCGGAAAATAGACCTGCTCGACGCTGGCCGAGGTGTAGCTGACGTGAATGACCTTCGGCCCGGACGGACCCATGATGAAGGGCGGCTTCTCGATGGGGTCGTGACCGATCGCGACGATCAGGTCCGCGGCATCGATGGCGTCGTGGACATAATCACGCTCGGAGAGCGCGGCGGTGCCCATATAGAGATTGGTGCCGCCTGGCACGGTGCCCTTGCCCATTTGCGTCGTGAAGAACGGAATGCCGGTGCGCCGCACGAAGCTTGCGATGCCGTGGGTCGAGCGTGGCCCGCTGGTCGCCGCGCCCATCATCACCAGCGGGCGCCTTGCAGCCATGATCATCTCGGCGGCACGGTCGAGCGCGGCGCGATGGGCGACCGGGATCTCGATCGGATGCACCGGGATCGCCGGCGCCGCCGTCACCTCATCGCCGGCGATGTCCTCGGGCAGTTCGAGATGCACCGGGCCCGGCCGTTCCTCCATTGCGACACGAAAGGCATCGCGCACCACGGTTGGAATGCTGGAGGCGCTGACGATCTGGCGTGACAGCTTGGTCAGCGGCTTCATGGTCGCGACCACGTCCACGATCTGGAAGCGCGCCTGCCGGCTGCTCATGATCGGCTTCTGGCCGGTGATCAGGATCATCGGCATCGCGCCGAGATGCGCATAGGCCGCGCCCGTCGACAGATTGAGCGCGCCAGGTCCAAGAGTCGACAGGCAGACGCCGGGCTTGCCGGTCAGCCGCCCATGCGTAGCGGCCATGAAGGCGGCAGCCTGCTCGTGACGGGTCAGCACCAGCTCGATTTTGGAGGTACGGAGCGATTCCACGAGATCGAGATTCTCCTCGCCGGGAATGCCGAAGATGCGATCGACGCCCTCGTTCTCCAGCGCCGCGACGAACAGATCCGATCCCTTGACCTTGCGTTCCTGTTCACTCATGTCGCCTCCCAGTGCTTGTGCTGGCTGGTCCGTGTTCGGCGCCAGCCAGCGCATGGTAGCGGTCTCCAGCACGGGCACAAATCACAATGCATCCGTCACGGCACAGACGATTGCCGGAGCGATCCGCGTCGCCCCGCCATCACGGGATCGTCAAGCTGTCCCACCGCGCAAGCTCGGGGCAAGCGCGGAGAGCACGTCGGCCAGCCGGTTTGCGATCTCGGGAGACGCCCGAACCGCCACCGTTCGCCGGCGGGAACCCCGCTGCCGTCGAAACCATTGACTGAGCATGATATCTGACTAAAGTCAGACATCATGCTCGATCCCGTCTCCCGTGTCCGCCGCTTCAATCGTGCCGTCACCTCCGCGGTCGGCGCGCTCGATACCTCATTCCTGGGCCGTGGCCGGCCGCTGGGCGCGGCACGCGTGCTCAATGCGATCGGTCACGGGCGCTCGGACGTGGCGGAGATTCGTGACTATCTCGGCCTCGATTCCGGGCTGATGAGCCGCCTGCTGCGCAGCCTCGAGGACGAAGGGCTGGTCGAGACCGAAGCGCATCAGGACGATGCACGCCGGCGCGTCGCCAAATTGACGAGGACCGGCAAGCGCGAGTTCGCATCCTATGAGGCGCTGTCGAACGCGCAGGCCGAAGGTTTCCTCGCGCAACATTCGCAGGCCGAGGCACTGCTGGCGGCAATGGATTTGATCGCCTCCACCCTGACGCGCGAGCGCATTGCGCTGGACGAGATGGATCCGCGCAGCGAGCAAGCGCGCCACTGCCTCGGCGAGTACTATGCCGAGCTCGGCCGCCGCTTCAGCCAGGGTTTTGACGTTTCTCTTTCGAGAGATCCGGATGCCAAGGACATGCGGCGGCCGCGCGGCAGCTTCATCGTCGCGATGTCGGACACGCTGCCGATCGGCTGCGTCGGCCTGAAGGGAACCGATCACGGCTACGCCGAGATCAAGCGTTTGTGGGTCGCCCCCGCCGCACGCGGATTGCGGCTCGGCCGGCGCCTCATGGATGCAGCCGAGGATGCCGCGCGCGGGCTCGGCATTGCGCTCTTGCGGCTCGACACCAACAGCGCCCTGCCCGAGGCCGGCCAGCTCTACCGCAGCACCGGCTGGCGCGAGATTCCGCGTTTCAACGACGACCCTTATCCCGACCTGTTCTTCGAAAAACGCCTCTGAGCTGGACCGGTTCGCGACCCCTGCGCGTTAAGGTCGAAGCCGCAAGGGGAGCTTCGACATGACCAGAGACGACCTCGCCGAGACTTACCGCGCTTACATCGCCTGCCTGAACCGGCAGGACTGGCCGTCGCTCGGCCGGTTCGTTGATGACGATGTCGTCCACAACGGCCGGTCGGTTGGCCTCTCCGGCTATCGCGCGATGCTGGAGCGGGATTTTCGCGACATCCCGGACTTGCGCTTCGACATCGCGCTGCTGATCTCGGACCCGCCCCGAATCGCGGCGCGGCTGCAGTTCGATTGCACGCCGGTCGGGACGTTCATGGGACTTGCCGTCAACGGAAAGCGCGTCTCGTTCTGCGAGAACGTGTTCTACGAATTCGGCAACGACAGGATCCGGCAGGTCTGGTCGGTGATCGACAAGCCCGCAATCGAGGCGCAGCTCTGACGCCGCGCCTCGATCCGACACTCACGCCGCCGCCGGCGCCACCTGCCCTTGCGGTTTTGCGAACGGCTTGAAGGTCATCGCCATCAGGAACGCGCCGAGGCCCATCGCCCAGGAGGCAATGTAGAGCCAGGCGTAGCTGGAGAAGGCGTCGTAGATCATGCCGCCGGCGAGCGGGCCGGTGGCCATGCCGAGGCTGCCGGCCATCGCGGTACCGCCGATCACCGTGCCCATCATGCGCAGCGGAAAGTTCTCGCGCACCAGCACCGCGTAGAGCGGCATGGTGCCGGCATAGATGAAGCCGAAGATGGCGCCGACCGCGTAGAAGGTCGCGAGCTGGTGCGCGAAGACGTAAGCCAGCGCGCCGAACGCCTGCAACAACAGGCCGGACACCAGCACGCGCTTGGCGCCGAACCGGTCGCCCATCAGGCCGAAGGCGATGCGCCCGCCCATGCCGGCAAACCCCTCGATGCTGTAGATCGTCACCGCCGCGATCAGCGGGATGCCGCAACTCACCGCATAGCTGACGGTGTGGATGATCGGACCGGAATGGGTGGCGCAGCAGAAGAAATTGGTCGCGAGCAGGACCAGGAATTGCGGCGAGCGCAGCGCCTCGCTTCGCGACATCTCACCCGGCCCGGCCCCCTCGCCCGACGGGGCGGCCGCGGCCTGCATCAGCGCGGGCGGACGGCGCACCAGGAACGAGACCGGGATCATGATGGCGCCGACCACCAGCGCCATGATCTGCATCGAGGTGCGCCAATCGTGGCCGGAGACGAGCCAGGCCGCGAGCGGCGCCATCGTCATCGGCGCCATGCCCATGCCGGCCGACACCAGCGACACCGCGAGGCTGCGATGGGTCTCGAACCAGCCGGTGACGGTCGCCATCATCGGCGCGAAGATCGCCGCGCAGGACGCGCCGGTCAGGAGGCCGAACACGAACTGGAACGCCAGAAGCGAGGTCGCATGGCTCGCGGCAAACAGGCTGACCGACAGCACGGTCGATCCCGTCAGCACCACCGGCAGCGGCCCGAAGCGGTCCGACAGCGTGCCCCAGACCATGCTCGTGAACGCCATCGCCAGAAAGCCGATCGTCATCGCGCTGGAGATGCCGGTCACCGACCAGCCGGTGTCCTTGGCGATCGGCTGCAGGAACACCGGCAGCGAAAACATGCCGCCGATGGCGACGCAGCCGAGCAGGCCGCCGGCGGCGACGATCACCCAGCGATAGGGGGATTGGGTCATTTGGGTCTCCCGTGAGATCTGTCTGGGGAGAAGACGAATGGGAACTACGTCGGCCGACAATGGAACGACATTTTTGCCGAGCCCTTTGTCACCTGCCAATAGAAAAGTCGAAAAACAACCCCATGCACAGTAGGCGGACTCAACGGGATCAAGGACTTGCGAGCCCTGTGCTTTGCGAAACCGTGGGGGCGATTTGACGTGTCGGGCAAAACACGGGCACGATGTCATGATCCCGCCAATCACAAGCGCGATGCTCCCGCGCGCTCAGTCCACCGCCAAGACCACCTTTCCGAATCCTCCGCCGCGCTCCACGCTGCGATGGGCATCGGCGGCCCGTTCCAGCGGAAACACCCGGTCGACCAACGGTTTCAGCCGACCCGACTCGAACAGCGGCAAGAACGCTTCGGAGAAACGACGCACCATCGCCCGCTTCTCGTCCACGCCTCGCGATTTCATGACGGTGCCCACCAAACGCAGGTGGTTGTGGAGCAGCAGGTTGAGCGGAATCGAGGGGGCGTGCTGGCCGCTCAAGATGCCAACTTGAACCAGGGTGCCGCCGGGCCGAAGGCTGCGGAGGTTGCGCGGCAGGTAATCGCCGCCGACGAAATCGATGACGGCGTCAACGCCGCGATGATCGGTCAGTCCAGTGACGACACTTTCGAAATCGTCGCCGCGGTAGTCGATCACGGCGGCGGCGCCGATGCCGGCGACATCCGCCAACCGCGAAGCGCTCGCCGTTGCGTAGACGGTGGCGCCCAGGGCATGGGCGACCTGCACGCAGGCGGAGCCCACTCCGCCCGCCGCCCCGTGAACCAGGACGGTTTGACCTTGCCCAACGCCCGCAACATGTGAGACCGCCTCGACCGCCGTGACGAATGACTCCATGATCGCCGCGCCCTCGACGAACGAGATATTGTCCGGAATCCTGGTCGCCATGCGACGGTCGACCCGAGCGAATTCGGCATACGCGCCGCCGCCGACGATCGCCATCACACGCTGTCCGATCGAGACGTCGTCGACTGCGCTGCCGACGCCAACGACCTCACCCGCCAGTTCGAGGCCAAGCAGAGTGCTCTCGCCAAAGCTCTGGTTGCCGTAGGCGCCGTTTCGCTGGAGAATATCCGCGCGGTTGACGCCTGCCGCCTTGACACGCACCAGGAGATCGTGAGGGCGAACCTCCGGCCTCGATACTTCGGCCAGGCGGAGAACCTCCGCCGGACCGAAGCCGTCATAGACGACGCCCTTCATTTTGCCTGCTCCTTCGTATGGGCCTTGGCGCGCCGCGCGATGCTGGCGGCGAACAACGGCGTCTCCCGCCGATTGTGGTCGCTTCCGGCCGCCTGGCGCGCGTTGGCGGCGTCGTCGAAGGAAATGCCGTGCTTGTCCAGGAATGCCATGAAGACATCGGTCGGGTGTGCCGTCACGCTGTTGGTGTAGCGTGTGTGGCCTTCATCAATTGCTTCGGCCTTCAGCTCCCAGATCACGTTGACCTGGGTCCGGCCATTTGTCGTAAACACGTCGGAGATCGAATTCATGCGGCAGTAGCTCTTGCCGGCCTCCTCCGCGACATAGTGCTGTATGACCAGCCCGGTGCCGATTTGCTCGACATTGATCATCATCCGGCGCCCGTCGTCTGTGGAACTGACGCCGGCCGCAATGTGATCAGGCGGGCAGCAACGCAGATATTCGGCTTCAGAGAGCGTGAACAGCCATTCGGCGATGTCCACTCGGTCGAGAGGCACGTCAATGACCGCGGTATAGGCCGATTGCGACAGGATACGATCGAGAACCTTCATGATATCTCCTTCCATTCAAGGGCTTGGGCCGGTAAGGCCCGCCTTGGGGAGACGAGATACGGTTTTCGAGAGGTGATGATAATGAACGTTGAGCTCGAAACCCTTTTGCGAAAGGCGCAAAGATGAAAGACCCGCGTTTTGCGGAACATCTGGCAATCTATGTCGACGTGGTTCGTGGTGGGAGCTTCTCCAGCGCCGCCCGTCATCGCGGTGTCACGCCCTCGGCCATCGTCAGGCAGATCGACGCGCTGGAGCACAGTGTCGGCGTGCCGTTATTGGTGCGCTCGACCCGCGCGCTCGCGGTGACCGATGCCGGAGAACGACTGTTCGAACGCGCGCAGCGGCTGCTCGACGACCTCGCCGACACGCATGCCGAGATCGCCGCTTTCGACGGTGCGGTCGCCGGCGTTCTTCGCCTTGCCTGCTTTCCGACCTTTGGCAAGCGCTACGTGATCCCCACGCTGGAAACGGTGATGCGGGATCATCCCGGCCTCACGGTCGAGCTCGATCTCACGGAAAGGCTCGCAGATCCCGTGCTGGAGCGGCTCGATGCGGTGATCCGGATCGGCGAACTTGCAGACAGCACGCTCATCGCGACCAAGCTGGCTTCGCAGAACAGGCTGCTGGTCGCCACCCCTGCTTATCTCGATCGTCACGGCACACCGGCCGCAGCGAAAGACCTCACCGGCCATCGGCTGATTGACAAATTGCACGGCGCCGACCTGCTGGGCTGGACGGACGTGCTTGGTCACCCCGCGGGCGCAGCGCCGGGACCACAAGCCGTGTTTCGATGCGACGACTTCGAAGCGATGCGGCTCGCGGCACTCGCCGGCATCGGCATCGCATTCCTGGCAGACTGGGTCGTCGGGACAGATGTGCGTGCCGGTTCATTGACACGAATCCCGCTCGATGGCGAACGGTGGAACGAGACGAAGGCCGGTGTCTATCTGTTGCGTGCCCTCGCTCAGCCGTCTGCCAAACTGACGATCCTGACTGCCGCGCTGCGGGACTCAATCGGGTCGCCGCCGGTGTGGGCATAGTTGCCGACGCCAACACCATCATGACCATCCCTGCCCAAAGTTACAGGGGATTCCTCCATGCCAAAGATCGACATCGCTGCCGTGCCGGCCCGCAAAGGCTCCGGCTATCCGACGCCCTTTGACGCGCCTTGCGCCGAGCGCATCCGCAAGCGGCTCGGCGACGCCGGCGGCCTTAGGGATTTCGGCGTCAATCTGATGCGCCTGCCGCCGGGGGGCTGGTCGAGCCAGCGGCACTGGCATTCGCACGAGGACGAGTTCGTCTACATCCTCGAAGGTGAAGTGACGCTGGTCGAGGACGGCGGCGAAACCGTGCTGCGCGCGGGCGATTGCGCCGCCTTCCCGAAAGGCAGCGGCAACGGCCATCACATGATCAACCGGTCGGACGTGACGGCGGTCTATCTCGAAGTCGGCTCGCGCTCGCAGGATGACCTCATCACCTGCTCCGACATCGACATGATGAGCCCGGCGTCCGACGGCCGGTTCCTGCACAAGGACGGGACCCCGTATCCAGACAAGTGAACGTCCGCAATAAAACCTCAGAGGGCTGCGCCACGGCGCCACGTGCTGATCGTGAGCCAGACCGCCGAGACCAGAAAGTAGAGCGCGCCGACCGCGGCATAGCCCGCGACGTTCGCGATCGACGGGATTGCTGGCATGGTGGCCTGAAAGATGAAGAAGCCGCCGGCGAGCGCTGACTGCCCGCCGCTGAGCACCATGGCCCATTGCGCGCCGAAGCGCTTCCAGCGCCGCACGGCCGTACCAAGCTGGAGCAATCCGGACAGGATCGCCCAGGCGCCGAAAATCCCGAGCACCCAATTCATGCTGACCTGCAAGGCCAGCACGACCGCGAGTGTAGTCGTGAGGCTAACCAGCACGTTCAGGCCCTGCGTGCGGTTTCGGTTCAACCCGCCGCTGCAGAGCGCGTCGAGATAATTGGCCGCGGCGTCCCACGCGGGATACGCGACCAGCAGCGTTGCAGAGACCACCGCCGACGACGGCGCGATCGCAAAGGCCGCAATGACCCAGGCGACCGAAAACGCGGCGCGAAGGAAATAATACTGCTTCAGCCATTGCGCATGGTCGGCAATGTCCGGAGTCATCTCACGAGCTTTCATTGTCTTCTCCTTACCTACTAGTTGGTAGATTACGCGCGAAAGTCAGCACGGAGCGGCCTCGCGCCCCTGGCACGTCTTGTCTTCAGTGTCTGGTGGACAGCCGGTCCAGCAGCGGCCGGGTGATGGTCCCGAACATCCTGGGATCGCCATAGGCGCGGGCCGACAGCATCGCGCCGTGAACGGTCGCCATAAATCCCTCAGCCTCGACCTTCGCAGAGCTGGACAGATGCAGCCGTCCCTTCCGCTTGCCCCGCTCCAGCACCGAGGTCAGCCACGACGCCAGGGAACGGAAATGGGCACGGACCTCCAGCGCCACCTCCTCGGGGAGGATCGGAAGCTCGCTGGCGAGCAGCGCGCAGACGCAGAAGGGAGCGCTTGCATCCGTGATGCACGCCTCCCAATAGGCCACATAGTTTTCGAGCTGGTCGCGCGGGTCCGGGATGTTGCGCTCGAGGGCCGCCAATCCCGCCTGCGCCTCCTCGCGATAGCGCGACACCAGGGTGCGCACCAGATCGACCTTGCTGGCGAAATGATGGTGGATGCTCGGCTTGCGAATGCCGACCACGTCGGCGATGTCGGCGTAGCTGAAGCCGTTATATCCGCCCGCGATGATCAGCGTGCGTGCACAGGCCAGGATGTCGTCGGCGGTGGTGGAGACGTTGCTCATGGAGATTAGCTACCTTCCAGTTGGTAGGCAGTCAAGGCGGGATGCTTCAATGATCCGTGAGTGGTAGGAGCTTCCCATGACCATCCGCCTTATCCTCCGCTATCCCGACCGCCGGCTGGCGTTGCCGGCCCGCCCTGTGACTGCGTTCGACGACGGCTTGCGCGAGCTCGCGCAGGATCTGTTGGAGACGATGCGCGCTGCGCCCGGGATCGGCATCACCGCGCCGCATGTCGGGGTGCCCTTGCGCGTTGTGGTGCTCGAGCTGGACGCGAAGGACGGCCCCCTCACCTACGTCAATCCGGTCATTGAGTGGGTCTCCCCCGAGATGATCATGCACCGCGAGGGCAGCGTCTCGATGCCCGGCGTCAACGACGAGGTGCAGCGGCACGCGCGGGTGCGGATCAGCTATCAGGATCTCGACGGCAGCATTCGAACCGAGGAGTCGGAAGCTTTGCGCGCAGTGTGCCATCAGCACGAGATCGACCAGCTCGACGGAATGTTCTGGATCCAGCGGCTGTCGCGGCTGAAGCGGGAGCGGCTGGTGAAGAAGTACGAGAAGATGGGGCGGAATGCGTAAGCTTTGCTTGCGGCGGGTCCGGGCGGCGCGATCGCCAGGGCACGGGCTGACCGCCGGTCCAAGAACCCGCCGCTGACCTCGCAAACGTCGCGGCCGATTGAGGCCCGGTGAATTGACAAAGGTCAATGCACGCATGCCGGTCGGCGCGTAACCACTTTCCATGGTTTGCCCGCACAAGCAACAAGCCAGACGCGTCGCCAGAGTTGCCAGACGCGGCGCGACGCGCTTGGCCTCGTCCGGATTGCCATGTTCGATCAAGCGCAAGGTCGCGTGACATGACCACCCAGGCACTCGGATTCAGGCGTTCTCCCGTTGCATGGATCGGCGGCATCGCAGTCGCGATCGTCGCATGGTTCGCAATTTACCGACAACTCGAGGATTTTTCGCGATCGGCGGTCGCGCGAATGCCGATCCCCCAGGGCAGCGCGCTCGCCTCCTCGATCGAGTTCTTCCTCTACGACACACCCAAGGTGCTGATGCTGCTGGCCCTCGTGGTCTTTGCCATGGGGATCGTGCGAACCTTCTTTTCGCCGGAGCACACGCGCGCGATGTTGGCGGGCAAGCGCGAAGGGTTGGGTAACATCGCAGCGGCCGGCCTCGGCGTCTTCACGCCGTTCTGTTCCTGCTCGGCGGTGCCGCTGTTCGTCGGTTTCGTCTCGGCAGGTGTTCCGCTGGGCGTGACCTTCTCCTTCCTCATTGCCGCTCCCATGATCAACGAGGTCGCA
The DNA here is from genome assembly GCF_001590795.1 of Bradyrhizobium sp. AT1. Lineage (GTDB taxonomy): Bacteria > Pseudomonadota > Alphaproteobacteria > Rhizobiales > Xanthobacteraceae > Bradyrhizobium. The sequence goes on along the minus strand of NZ_JXDL01000001.1, from coordinate 206,423 downwards.
CTCGGACTGCTGTTCGCACTCGTCGGGTGGCGCGTTGCCCTCACCTATCTGGCCTTCGGACTTGCCGTTGCCGTCGTTTCGGGCTGGGTCATAGGTCGCCTGCATCTCGAAGGCTGGTTGGAGGAATGGGTTCGCAATGTCCGCGCGGGAGATATCGATCTCCAGCCCGACCAGATGAGCTGGGTCGATCGGTTCGAGGCCGGCTGGAACGCCGTCAAGGAGATTGTCGGCAAAGTCTGGTACTGGATCATCGCCGGGATCGCAGCCGGGGCCTTCATCCACGGCTACGTACCTGCCGAGTTGCTGTCGCGGATCATGGGCGCCGACGCGTGGTGGTCCGTGCCGGCCGCAGTCGCCCTCGGCATCCCGATGTATTCCAATGCAGCAGGCATCATCCCGGTGGTCGAGGCCCTGTTGGGCAAAGGTATGGCGCTCGGTACCGTACTCGCCTTCATGATGTCGGTGATCGCGCTGTCGCTTCCCGAAATGATCATCCTGCGCAAGGTGCTGAGCCTAAAGCTGATCGCGGTCTTCGTCACCGTGGTCGCTTGCGGAATCCTTGCGGTCGGCTTCCTTTTCAACGCCCTGTTTTCGTGAAAGGACACGTCATGAGAGACATCAAGGTACTGGGCCCGGGCTGCGCCCGCTGCAAGACGACCGAGGAGATGGTCAAGGCCGAAGCGGCAAAGCTCGGCGTTGACGTGACCGTGGAGAAGATCACCGACTACGAGGCGATCGCCAAATTCGGCGTCATCTCGACGCCGGGCATCGTCATCGACGGCAAGGTCGTCCATGCCGGTGGCCTGCCAAAGACGGACGACCTTCAGCGCTGGCTCCGGGCTTGAAGCTTGGAAACGCCGCTCGAAGGGAGGATTTGCAAAGCCATCTAGCCGCACGACGCGATGAGGAAATGGTGGATCGACCCCCGACTGCGCTGCGCGCAGCCGACAGCCAATCCACCCTACGCATCGCACTCACGCCCTCTTCCCGCTCCGCTTGGTGACCGGCGCGTTGCGGCGCTCGCGTTTACCGCGTGCGATCTCGGTCGCCAGCGCGTCCAGCTTCGGCTCCCAGAAATTCCGGAACTGACCGACCCAGTCATCCACCGCGCGAAGTCCTGCGACATCGACCGAATAGAGGCGCCTTTGCGCCTCGGCCCGGACGTTGGCAAAGCCGCTCTCGCGCAACACCTTGAGATGCTGCGAGACCGCCGCCTGGGTGATCCCGAACTCGGCGCCGATCAATTCGACGACCTCGCCGGACGCCATTTCGCCACGCGCCAGCAGTTCGAGGATGCGGCGGCGCACGGGATCGGCAAGGACCTCGAAGATTTGCATCAGCTTCCCGTGCCGGGATGAGCGACGTCGGGCGGCATCTCGCCGCGATAGAACGCGATGGTGCGGTCCGAGCGCAGCTTCGCCTCGTCAGGATCGACGCCGCTTGCGACATGCGCCGCACGCCAAAACCCGCCGCTGGTCGTCATGAAGTCCTTGCCCTCCGGGGAGCCCATCCACGCTTCGGCCGTCTCGTGGTCGACCGATGCGCCGGTCGCAACATATCGCTCCAGCCCCGCAAGGGCGAGATCCCAGCCGATCCCCACCGCACCCGGGCCGAACTGATTCCAATGATCCTCGATGATCGCGGTGTGCTCGAGCGTCAAACGCGCCTGGCTTCGTTCTACCGCCAGCTTGACGTCGATCCAGCTCACCGCGCCGCCGAATTCCCACGTCGCCGCAAAATGCGTCGGCGGCGAACAGGCCGTGATGGTGCCGCCCGCATTGCCCTTGACCTGGTATCGTCCGCCGAGCTGGAGATCCCCCTCGATCGCCGCGAACCAGCGCGGGATGCGCTCCTTGCTGGTCACGGCGTCCCAGAGATCGTCGACGCTGGTGTCGTAAAGCCGCGTCAGGGTCACCGTGCTTGCAGGTTTGCCGTCCTTCTCGAAGTTCGTCACCGAACGCGTCACAAGGCCCAGAACTCTGGCGACATCGAACTGCATGGCGTTCCTCCCGGTCGTTTCGTTCGATCAGGAATATCGCTCTCTGCTAATATAAGTCAATTCTTATATTAGAGCTGGTTGCTGCGTCAAACCGCCCCGCAGGCCGCGTGAACAATACACGCGCTGGAGCGTCTATCCGTCCTCGCCCGCCATGGACCAGACGGAAGGCTTTTCATGAAAGTTCGCAAATTCGCCATCGCCGACGCATCGTTCGAACGCTCGCCGGGACAGAACAGTGACATCTTCGCCGCCAACGTGATCGACCAGCGTCACGGTGGCCCCATCACCATCGGCTTCGGCCGCTACGCGCCGAACCAGAGCCTGGACGAGAAGCTCGGCGTCGACGACGTCATGCTCGTGCTGGAAGGAAAGCTCTCGGTCACCAGCGCAGGCACGACCGTCACCGCAGGTCCCGGCGAGATCGTTTACATGCCGAAGGGCGAGACCGTCACGATCCGCTCACACGAGCAAGGCGCCGTGACCGCCTACGTCACCTATCCGCATTGGCAAGAGGCGCATGATGGCGCCGCTTAGCGGGTGACGGACGTGATCGACGGAGGTTGCGGCTTTGGCTGACCTCGTAGCCCGGATGGAGCGCAGCGCAATCCGGGGTTCGTTCTGCACGGGCAATCGCGCAAATGCAGTTGGTCAGTCCCGGATTACGCTTTCGCTTCATCCAGGCTACGAAGAGGCCCGCGCCCTCACCCGCCCGCCATCAGCGCCTTGGCCAGCGCCATGTAGGCCGGTAGCGTCACGGGATCGTTAGCGGCGTTGCCCGCGACGGGATGCGAGGCGTAGCGCGCGATCACCATCTCGGCTTTGGGGTCGACATAGATGCCCTGGCCGTAGACGCCGCGCGCCATGGTGGCGCCGTGCGAATTGTGCGTGACCCACCATTGATTGCGATAGGACGCGCCGGGCAGCGTGGTGTAGCCGGCCGGCTTGAATTTTTCGGGGTCGCCGCCGCGCGCGATGTCCTCGACGACTTGAGACGGCACGATCTGGCGGCCGTTGAAGCGGCCGTGGTTGCGCATGGTCTCGCCGAAGCGGGCGAGATCGCGCAAGCTCGTGGAGAGACCGCCGCCGCCGCTCTCGGTGCCGATGCAGTCGACGTGATAATGCGCGTCCTCCTCGGCACCCATCGGCTGCCAGATCCGCTCGGACAAGAGCTCCGCCAGCGTCAGCCCGCTGACGCGCCGGCAGATCCACGCCAGGACGTCGGTGTTGACGGTCTTGTAGGCAAACACCTTGCCGTGCTCGCCCTGCTTCTTCTGCGCAATGAGGAAATCGAAGATGTTGGTCGGGCCGTCATAATCCGGCGGGATCGGCGCCATGCCGTTGGCGCGCCGCAGGCCCCAGACATCCGAATTCTTGTCGGTGTAAACCTCGGTGTAGGCGAGCGCCGTGGTCATATCCATGACCTCGTGCACCCGCGCATCGCCGAACGCGCTCGCCTTCAGCTCCGGCACATAGTCGGTGACCGGCGCCTGCGGATCCATCTTGCCCTCGGCAACCAGAATCCCTGCGAGCACACCGGTGAACGACTTCGTGACGGACATCCCGATATGCGGCTTGTGCGGCTTCAACGCGCCGAAATAGCGCTCGTAGATCAGCTTGCCCCGATGCAGCACCGCGATGCCGTCGGTGTAGGTCTCCTCCAGCATCTTTGCGAAGGTCATGGGCCGGCCATCCATCGTGGTCGAGGCGACCGCGCCGATGTCCTGCTCCGCCCGCGGCAGAGGTGATGCCGGCCCTACGCCGCGCCAGACATTCACGGTCGGCACCAGCTGGCGGATGTTGCTCCAGGCCCAGCGCAGTTCGGGGAAGTTGCGGAAGGAGCCGTCCTGGAAGGTGATGAGGCGGTCGGGGGATGGCGGGAAACCGCGCATCCAGCCGAGGGTTTCGGGATCGGATTCGGACGCAGTTGGCTGGGTGGGCGGGACGGACATCAGGGGTAGCTCCGGGACAAATACTCTCAGCCTCGTACCACGGGGCGCCGCGGCGGAGATCCCGCGTTTCCGCCGGTGGGCTGCGCGATGAACTGGAGGCTTCTATTGCGGATCAGCTTCCGCAAGTGCCCGCATGAGGTTGGGCGTCGACCACGTCGCGACTCCCGTTCCCGCAAAGTCGCGGTGGGTTGTCCAGACGTCGGCATCCACACTCCAAGCCAAAGCCAGCACGTGAGCATCGCGTAACGACCCATTGCGGCTCGGCACCGCATCGCGAAGGGTCTCTTCGCAACGGCCGAGAAAGGGCTCCAGCGCGACGACGGGGACAACCGTCAGCAATTCCGCGAGATCGTCGAGCACGGCGAGCAGTTCCGGCCGTTTCAAACCCAGCTCGATCCGCCGGCGTGCTTCCTGAACCACACGGTCCGTCGTGACAAGGATAGTGCCTTCAGCCGCTCGAAGCATGGCGCCGGAGCTGCGGCCCCGCACCGCGGCGATCAGGATGGCCGCGTCAACGACAAGGGTTGTCGACGGCGCTCTCACGGCTTCGGCTTGCGCCGCTTGCCAGGCTTGCCGGTCAGGGCCTTCACCGCTGCGGGCGACCAATCGACCGGATCGACTTCGCCGAATCCAGCCAGCGCCGCATCGTCCGCCTTCGCATCACGTCCCCTGCCCAACGCCTCAGCGCGCCGCAGGACCGCCGCAAGACGATCCGGATCGGCCGCCTTGAGCGGAATGAGCAGCCCCACCGTCCGCTCGCCCGACTTCACCGGCGTCGGGCCCGGCAGGGCTCCGATGGCTTCGCCGGAGATTTTCTGGAGATCGCGGATGCCGATGTAGGCCATGCAGGTTACATACATCCATATGTAAGTCACCGCAAGTTAGAGGAACGGCCTCGTTTGCCGCTCACCCTATCCCAGCGCCCCACCCCCCTCCTATTGCTTGTCTTCGTCACCCGGAAGCTCGTCGGGATCGGGGACCAGAACCGCGAGAAACTCCGGGAAGCTCGCCGCCACCAACTCCACGCGATCCTCACCGAGCTCCTGTTCGTGATCCCACCAATAGACGGCACCGGTACCCGGTACGTCGCGGCAATCCAGAAGATAGAAGTTGCCACCCCCGTCCTCGGCAAACGGCAACATCCCTTCGGGAAGCACGTCCCCGACCAGCTCATAACAATGATCGATCTGAAGGTAGCTGTCCCCATCGCCGATTTCGAAGAATTGGTCGACATCCCAATAGTCCGGATTGGTCGAAACGACCTGAACCGGGCGAGATGGGTCTTCCCTATGCGACTCCAGGAAAGCACGATAGGCCGCAGGCAAGCTGGCCCCTAGCGCCCCTTCCAGGTGTTCAATTCGTCGTTCGGTATCCATGACCCAATGCTAGATCGCGGTCCGATCTGGATCAATCGTCATCCTTGCATGCACCACCTGGTTCGGTTCACGCCCCTCACCTCGTCGATGACGCGCGTGGCGGTCTCATGTCGAAGGGGTCGTGATCGGCAACGATGCCGCCGGTGGAGGTTACACAGAGACGGGTCTTTGCATAACCCGAACTTCACGCAATGCCAGGGTTTCGCAGGAGGGGAGAGCGAACGCGAAACTATCAACTCTCGTTCTAGCGCGATGGGTTTCGCTGGGCTCAACCCATCCTACGGGCTGCGCGCCGATCAGGAAGAGAGCGGCGGCTCGGGCGGTTGTAGACCTCCGGATTTCCGGCTATATTACTGGAAATAGTCGAGGCTCCATGGGAAACTCACAGAAGCGCGCCATCCAGAACTATCGGTCACGCCTCGGTAAGCGCGGCTTGGCGCGTTTCGAGGTGCTCGGCCGGAACGCCGACCGCGATCTGATCCGTTCGCTTGCCAAACGACTGTCGGAGGATACCCCGGAGGCTATGGCGCTTCGCGCCACCGTGAGCAAATCGGTCGGCGGCCAGTCGCCGAAGCCCGGTGGCATTCTCGCCGCATTGCGTCGCTCCCCGCTCGTCGGCGCCGATCTCGATCTGTCTCGCCCCCGTGAAAAGGGCCGCAAGGTCGACCTGTGACGCGCTATCTCCTCGACACCAACATCATCAGCAACGTCGTCAAGCCGCACCCGTCAGAAAATCTACTGTCCTGGATGTCGGCGCAGCGCGACGAGGATCTGTTCGTTGCCTCGTTGACCGTCGCTGAAATCCGCCGCGGCATTTTGGAGAAACCGCGCGGCAGGAAGCGCGACATCCTCGACGTCTGGTTCTCGGGACCCGAAGGACCGCAAGCGCTTTTTTCGGGCCGCATCCTGTCCTTCGACGACAAGGCGGCATTCGTCTGGGCACGGCTGATGGCCGAAGGCAAAACGGCGGGCAAACCGCGAAGCGCGCTCGACATGATCATCGCCGCGGTCGCCGACGTAAACGACTGTGTGGTGGTGACGGACAACGAAAAGGACTTCGTTGGAATCAAGGTTTTCAATCCGGTACGCGGCGCATGAGGCGGTGCTCGCCGACGTCGTGAGCCGGCGCGTTAGTTCAATACCTTGAATGAAGAGATGAACTTCTTGCCGACGTCATCCAAGCCTGTGGAAGGTTTCCGGACCACCACCTGGATGAGGTAGGTGTGTCGACCGGACATCACGATGAGACCTTCGCCCCAAACCTTCGAACTGGCGAACGTAAAGTGCTTGGCGGCAAGTTTCTTGCCGGTCGCGGAAATGAAGTTCCTCTTTTCGATCGAAAGCAGCTCGCCCGAAATTTGGTCAGTGAATCCGTTCAGGACCAATTGCATTGCAATCGTGGGATCCGCATCAGTCGACCAGAGCGCATGCGACATCATGAGAAACCTCTCCTTCTCTGGCGAAGAGTAGATGGTGTGTACCACCCCGGCTTTCTCCGAGATCTTTTGGCTCGGTTGCTTGGGAAAACTCGCAGAGAAAAACTGGCCCTCCGGCGCGAGGAGGACAGTCGCGCTCGCGCCATGGGAAGCAGCGATCATGACAATCGCGAAGACGGCCGCTCGCTGCAGAATGCGGAGCAATCCCCCTACTCCCACTCAATCATTTCGAACGACGCCTCGCCGTTGATCTGCAAGCACATTTTTTCAGATCTGACGGACAAACGCCGACTGTACATCCGCCTCAATTCTTCAGTCTTGAATTCACAGAAAAATTCGAGCCGCGCGCAATGCTAGCCAATCCGCCAACTATCGGAGTCAATCGACTAATCAGGGCTGCCTGCCTAGCCAAGATTGCCATGCCCACACTGGTGCGCCGCAGCTTCAAATACCGTCAAAGATCAGGAACGCGCTGGTAGGTTCTGCGCAAGCACCTCATGGCATTCGCGGCCAGATCGAACGGGTGCTACTCTCGCACTCAGACAAACCGTAGGACCTCCTAGAGGCTCTCGTCTCGCGTCAGAGGGCAGAGGAAAGCCGCCAGTGCAGCAGAGAGTACGGCGGGTCAGAACTGAGATGATGCTCGAACACCCCTTCGACCTGCGCTCCGATCGAGATGTTCTGCATCGGGTCACCCAGCAAATTGCCGACCATCCGCACGCTGCCAGCATGCGGAATCTCCACGAGCACGGCGAGATACGGACCGTGCTGCTTCAGGACCGGGTGCGAAGGATGCCAGACCCGCTCCCAACTGAAGATCCGTCCTTGAGGATCGATCTCTGTCCATTCGGGATCGAAGGCATAGCAGCGATGACAGATCCATTCCGGTCCGAATTGCCACGTTGTGCAATGGCCGCACCGTTGCACCATTAGCCTGTTGCGGCGCAGCCCCGCCCAGTACGGTGCCGACAGGCCATCGGGCTCCGCAACCGGAATGGGCAGACCGTCGGGAAGATAGGTCAGGCGCCTGTTGCTGCTCACAGTGTCGCCTCCGAGCCGAGGAGAAGATTGCTGACCGGCGTCACCATGGGACCGCCGATGACCATCGCCACATCGTTCCGCTTCGCCTGGCTGGTCGACACGCCGCGCACCTGGCGTACGGCCTCGAGCACCAGCTCGAAACCGTGCATGTAGCACTCGGCGAGATTTCCGCCGCTGGTGTTCAGCGGCAGGCGACCGGATGGAGCCATCAAGTTCTCAAACTTCAAGAACTCGTTTGCTTCCTCCGGCTTGAAGAACCCGTGCTCCGCCAGCGCCATCACCACGCCGCCCGTGAAGTTCTCATAACACTGAACGACGCCGACATCGGATGGGCCGAGACCGGCCATCGCGTAGAGATCGGGCGCCACCGTGTCGAAGCTGGCGCTGGCATAGCGCGGCGAGTTATGCGGAATAGCTCCTGTCCGATATCCGGATCCGACGGCCGCACCGAGCACGTAGACCGGCGTGTTTTTGAACTCCTTGGCGCGCTCAGCAGGCACAAGCACGAGCGCGGCCGCGCCGTCGTTTTCCATGCAGCAATCGTAGAGATGAAACGGTTCGGCAATCCAGCGCGACGCATCGTATTTGGACTCGTCCAGCGGTTTGCCGTACATGACCGCACGCGGATTCGATTGCGCATGATGATAGGACGCCAGCGCGATCGCCCGCAGAGCCTCCTGCTTCACGCCGTGCTCGTGCATGTAGCGACGCACGCGCATCGCAAAGCGTTGCGGCGGCGCCAGCACGCCGTACGGCATCAGGTACGCCTTCTCGCCCGAAATCGTATCGATGCCGGTCGCCTGCCCGAACCGGCCATACTGACCCTGCGCGAGCGAACGAAACACGACCACGCAGTCCGCGAGGCCTGCGATGATCGAGGCCGCTGCATTGGCGACCGCAGCGCAGCAGCCACCGCCTCCCCCGCCCCACTGCATCGTCGCAGCACGAAGCCGTCGTGTGCCGAGCGCTGCGGCAAGCCGGGACGCTTCGCTCCGTTCCTCGCTATAGGAGGCGAACCCATCGATGTCGCGCGGATCGATTCCCGCATCGCCGCACGCCGCCAGAATGGCCTTCAGCGCCAGCTTGAATTCCGGGTCCGGCGATGCGCCATGCCGGTAGTAATCCGTCTCGCCGATCCCGACAACGGCGACGCGGCCTCTGAGCGTGCGTTCGGCCCGCGCTGCCGCGTTCACGTCTTTGCCTCCTCCGCCGGTTTTGCCACGTCGGCACCGAAAGCACCGGCCGCTGCGAGCCGCGCGAGACGGGCACCGTCGTAGCCGAGCAGCTCCCGCAGCACAGTTGCGGTGTGCTGTCCGACTGCAGGCGCCGCCACGGGGTCCACGATGGGTGTTTGCGAATAGCGGATCGGCAGGCTGACGTTCGGGATCCAGCCCAGCTTGTCGTCCGGGATGCGGGTGACCAGACCGCGCTCCCGCGCTTCGGGTGACCGGATCGCCTCCCCGACCGTGCGTACCTGTCCGCAGGGAACGCCGGCTGCCCGCATCCGCGTTTGCCAATGGGCCCAGGGCTGTTGCGCAAACGCATCGCCGAGGATCGCGAACAGCTCATCCCGCCGCCGGATGCGGTCGGGTCCGGTCGCATAGATTTCGGCCGCGGCCAGATCGGCTCGACCAACCACCTGCGACATCAGGCGCTGAAAGATCTTGTCGTTACCGCAGTTGATGTAGAAGGCGCAGTCCCGCGCCTGAAAAACACCCGACGGGCAGGTGTCCGGGCTGGTGTTTCCGTGCCGCTGCGGATTTGCGCCCGTGAACAGGTGCTGCATCGTGGCATAGCCCGTCATCAGCACGGCATTGTCGAACAGCGAGACCTCGATCGCCTGGCCCAGGCCGCTCCGCTCGCGCGCAACGAGCGCGCCGAGAATCGCGTTGCAGGCCATCATCGCCGTGCTGATGTCCATGACGGGCGACAGTGCCCGCACCCCTTCGCGATCGGCATAGCCGTTCATGGACACAAAGCCGCTTTCGACCTGTGCGATCGGATCGAAACCGAGCCGGTCCGCAAACGCCCCATCGCGTCCATAAGCCGACACCGAGCAGTAGATGATGTCGGGCTTGATCTTTCGGCAAGCCTCATAGTCGAGCCCGAACCGGTCCATGACGCCGGTCGAGAAATTTTCGACGACGACATCTGCGATCGCGATCAGCTCCCGCACGACCGCAACGCCCTCCGGCGACTTGAGGTCAAGGGCCACACTCTGCTTGTTGCGGTTGGTCCAGACGAACGGCGCACCGTGCTTCAGCTCTGGATGCACCGGCGGATAGCGCCGGAGATCGTCGCCGCGGCCGGGCGCCTCGATCTTGACGACTTCGGCCCCCATGTCCGCCAGGATCATCGTCGCGAACGGCCCGGCGATGAAGTGAGAGAAATCGACGACCCGTATTCCCGCCAGTGCCTTCGGCGCATCGGGGCGTCGCGGCGTATGCTCGGGAAAGTCGGCTTCGATATTGTCAAGCATGGTGCATCCATAGTTTGCGCGACAGCCTTCTCAGGATATCGCTGCGACCCGCGTCAATTGCCCTTCGATTGCTCAACCATGTTGCATCCGCCCTGGTCGACCGGACGAAACGCCTCGGGTCCGCTCAGCACGCCGACATTCTCGAGAAGATCCCACTTGCCTTTCGAGGCCTTGGGCCCCTTCACTTTCAGAATGTACATGTTGTGGATGGCACGACCATCCGCCCGCACCACGACCGGGCCAAAGAGCGCGTCATCGATCGGTCGTTCCTTCATCTTGCGGATGACGGCCTGGGCATCGTTGGTGCCTGCGCCCAGTGCGGCATTCAGATAAGCGAGCACGGAGGAATAGACCCCGGCATGGAAGGCCGTTGGCGATTGATCATGTTGACGCGCGCTGAACTTCGCCGACCAGGTACGGCTGGCATCGTTCATGTTCCAATAGAACGGCTGGGTGATGATGAGGCCCTGTCCTACGGCAAGCCCGCTCGCCTCGACATCGTTCGTCGTGGTCAGCAGCGCGGCGAAGGTCTTGCCGCTTTGCTTCAACCCGAACTCCGCCGACTGCTTGATCAGGCTGACGGTGTCGCCGCCGGCGGTCGCGAACGCGATCACGTCGGCGCCGGACGCGTCTGCCTGAAGTATGAACGAGGCGTAATCGGCGTTGTTGATGGGGACATTGACCGACCCGACCACGGTGCCGCCGCCCGCACTGATCACCGAGGTACCGTCCCGCACCATGGACTTGCCAAGCGCATTGTCGGTGGCGATGAAGTACCATTTCTTGCCGCCATGACGGACCAGGAAATTGCCGATGGTGTGCGACGCCGCCCAGGTGTCGAACGTCCACTGGATGGTGTTGGGCGAACAGTACTTCCCCGTCAGATCGGACGAAGCCGCGCTGGAGGCGATCAACGCCGCCCTGCTGCCACGAACGATCTCGTTGACGGCGAGACCAACCGCCGAGTTGGGCACGTCCGCGACCGCATCGACCTTCTCCTGCTCGATCCAGCGGCGGGCGATGGCCGCCCCGATATCCGCCTTGTTCTGGTGATCCGCCGAAATGATCTCGACCTTGAAGTCGGGGTGCTGCTGCATGAAGTCCTCGGCCGCCATCCTAGCCGCCGTGACCGATCCCTCACCCGCGTTGTCCGAATACGGGCCGGAAGCATCGTTGAGAACGCCGATCTTCATGGTCCGTGCTGAATCCGCCCACGCGGGCGAAGACACGCTCGCGATGAGGAAAGACATTCCCAAAATGCGTAAAGCGACTTTCATGACATCCACCCCGTTGACGACTTTGTTGTTTTCAGAGGTCCAGCACCAGCGTGCCCGACCTCGCTCCCGAGCAGCAGATCATCATCGTCCTGTTCGATGCCTGCTCGTCCTTGCTGAGAAATTGATCCCGGTGGTCAGGGATGCCCTCGAGCACCCGCGTCTCGCACGTGCCGCAGACGCCTTCCGAGCAGGCGTGATTTGCGGCGATCCCCGCATCAAGCAACGCATCGAGGATGGTTTTTCCGGCCTTGACCGCGATGGTCCGGTTGCTGCGCGCGAGCCTCACGTCGAAACCGCCTTCGATGGCGGGGGCTTCCCTGGCCTGGAAGTATTCCACGTGCACGTGACCTGCCGGCCGCTCCTTCGTCGCCGCCTCGAATGCTTCGAGCATCGGCTGCGGGCCACAGCAATAGAGGTGAGCCTGCGCGGGCGCACGATCGACGATGGCCGACAGATCGAACATGCGGCCCGATCGCTCGTCGTCGAAGTCGAGATGCACCTTCACGAACCCCTTGGGCCCGAGCCCCTCGATCTCGTCGAGAAATGCGGCGGCGTGCCGCGCCCTGGCCGCATAGAACAACTGGCAAGAGCGCCCCAACGCGTCGAGGCGGCGGGCCATGGACAGCAACGGCGTGATTCCGATCCCGCCCGCGATCAGGACCGAATGCTCGGCCTGTTCGCAAAGCGCAAAGTTGTTGCGCGGTCGCGACACGCTGACGATGTCGCCCACCCTGAGATTGTCATGCAGGAAGCGCGAGCCGCCGCGCCCCGCCGGCTCCCTGTTGATCGCGATGACGTAGCGGTGGCGCTCAGCCGGATCGTTGACCAGCGAATAGCTGCGGATCATGCCGTTCGACAGATGGAGGTCGATGTGGCCTCCGGCCGTGAAGGGATCGAGATCGCCGCCCGCCGGCGCGATCAATTCATAGGAATTGATCCGATCAGCCTCATAGGCGATGCGCTTGACGCGGAGTTCGATCATGATCTCAGTCATGGGCAGCCGCGCTTCGTGAAACGTTCACAGCTCGTACCCGAAATCGGCGCCGAGCCTGGCGCGCATGAAAGGTGCACCGACGTCGACCCAGGACTCCTCTGGCGGCAGCCGCATCGACACGGCGCGCACCATGAAGACGTCAGGATCGGTCACGCCCTTCGGCTTGGTGCCGTGATCGCGATAGGCTCCGAGCGCTTCCAGGATGAAGCGACGGGTCATCGCGATCCCGGTGTCGCTCGAGCACAGATTCTCCCTGGTGCGATCGAAGATCGGCGACACGCCGCTCTGGCAGGCGCCGTCCTGGACCCAGAGCCCCGGCAGGCCCGAGAACCAGGTCGCCCTTTGCGCCTCATAGTCGAACTGGAAGCCGTTTTGCGGATTGTATTTGGTCCAGTAGTCCGCATAGGGGACCGTCACCGGGTGCTGCACGAGCGCGTGGCGGCTGGCGTGCCCGCTCTCGCGCCCATTATGTCCTTCCGAGAACACTTGCCGCGTCTTCGGCAGCAGCGGCTTCGACGGATGATACGAGAACATGATGCAGAGCGTGTTTTCGTCGTCGATCGGCACCCAGGCGTGACCGCTGAGATCGGGGAACGGCGACAACGGGGGAACCAGCGTATAGAACGGCAGGAGGAACTGATTGACGCGCCAATACAGCGTATTGGCATCGTAGTTCCGCCGCGCCGCGATGCTCATCCCGAAATCCTGCTTGATGCATTCGAACGTCGGGCGCAGGTCGCGCTTCTGGATCCATGCACTCGTCGTGCCCTGGGAATCCAATCGACCGTGCAGCAGCGGCGCGTGGGCGGAGTCGATCTCGCCCTCGACGGCCTGAAGCCAGTTGCACTCCTGGACGCGCAGCGAGATATGCACGTGCTCCTGCGGAACCAGATTCCATTCGACATTCGGCAGCGGCGGAAGCTCGGCCTGGTCGGGACCCATGTAGGTCCAGATCATCCCGTTGCGCTCGCGGCAGGGATAAGCCTTGATCCGCACCCGCTCCTTGAGCCGGCTGCGGACCGGCTCTGCCGGCATGTCCGTCGTGGCGCCCGTCACGTCGAATTTCCAGCCGTGGTAGACGCATCGCAGGCCGCAGTCCTCGTTCCTTGCGAAGATCATCGGTGCGCCGCGGTGCGGACAAGCCTGATCGACCAGCCCGACACGCCCCTCCGAATCCCTGAAGGCAACGAGATCCTCGCCCAGCAGCCTGACGCGCTTCGGCTGCCCGTCATTGACCAGATCTGCGGATGGCAGGAAGGGAATCCAGTAAAGGCGGAAGAGATCCCCGAGGGGGGTGCCCTTTCCAACCTTCACCAGCCGTTCATTGTCTTCGCGTGAGAGCATGAGTCTTCTCCATTGAATCGCGCACCATCAGGCGTCTTGCCCGGGCGTACAGCCCAGGAGCGGCGCCACGCGGCCCGACAGTCCGAGATCATTTGCTGTCCAAAGCGGATCGGCCGCGGCCAACGGCTTCCGCGGCACTGGCGGTGCCCGTCCCGTCTCCACGAGGCCCACGATCGTTTCGATCCGGCGCCGCTCCAGTTCCTTCAGGGCATCCTCGATGACGACGCCTTCCGAGATGCAGCCGGGCAGTTCAGGGTAGGACAGTCGCACGAGCCATTGGCCGGGCTCGGTTTCAACCGCCTCGGCTTCAAGAAGATAGGGAATCGACAACAGCTCGCGCAGATTCAAGCAGTCCTCCCCGGCGATGCCATTTCGCTGGCGTCTTCCATTGATACGTATACGTACTATCTTGGCGAACGATTTGCAATAGCAAATTGAGGCAGGTGGGCGACCGAGCCGGGCGGCTTGTCCGGACGCCGATCGGAGCGGGGTTGAGAGCTCTGGGCTAAGCTGCTAACGCCTAGGTGTATTTCGACAATTCGGATCAATGACGGCATGTCAGCCCCCAAAGGAACAAGTGCGAGCGCGGCGGATATCGCGCGCAACTGGCGCCTCGAAGGGGGAATCGGATTTCTGCTTCGCTTGCTCGAGGCCCGCTATGACGTTCTCTATCAGGACCTGACCGGCCAGAGCGACATCACGCCGCGGCAGTTTGGCGTGTTGATCGCACTCTATCAGGACGGTCCGCTCACCCCCTCCGCCCTCGCGGAGCGCGTCAGCAGCGATCGAAATACGCTGAGCGAGATGCTCAAAAGAATGACGGCACGGAAGCTGATCTCGAAGAGAAACAATTTGGAAGACCGCCGGTCGATCCAGGTTCAGATCACCGCCAAGGGCGAAGAGGCCCTCCTGGGCGTCGTGCCCGCCGCCGCCGAACTTCAGACCTCCCTGCTTGCCCCCTTGAGCAAGGAGGATCGCGCGCACTTTCTCAAGTGCATGCTGGCAATCGCAAAAGCCGCGGCCGCGCCGCCCCCGCCCTCAAAGACCTGACCCCGTTGCCGTCGGGAGCGCACGCGCCGCGATCGTCCGAGGCCTGCTACCGTGCCGAATAGCGCACCGGCAGCCGCTTCACTCCCCCGAGGAAGGAAGTTTCGGTCCAGGCCGGCTCGCCAGCGAGTTCGATCCGCTCGACCCTGCTCAGCAGTTCGCGGAAGAAGGCCACGACCTCCGCCTTGGCAAGGTGCCTGCCGATGCACGCATGAATGCCAAACCCGTAACCGAGATGACGATTGGGCGAGCGGTCGGGAATGAATTCGAAGGGGCGATCGAAAGCTTCCTCGTCGCGATTGCCCGAGGGATAGCTGATGAGCAGACTGTCCCCGGCCCTGATCGTCTTGCCGCGAAGCTCGTAGTCGGCCGCGGCCGTACGGAAGAAGTGCTTGACGGGCGACACCCAACGCACCATTTCCTCCGCCGCGTCGGGCAACAAATCCGGCTGACGCTGAAGTCGGGCCATGCAATCCGGATTTTCGATCAAGGCAAGCAACCCGCCGGCGATGGTGGCGCTCGTCGTATCGTGGCCCGCGCTCGCCAGAGCAATGTAGTACGAATAGGCCTCGAAGTCTTCGATCGGCCGCCCGTCGATTTCGGACGTCGCGATCACCGTTGCCACGTCGTCTTTCGGATTTCTTCGCCTCTCCTGCGCGACGTCCTTGAAATAATCAACATAGGCAATCGTGGCATCGATCAGGTCGGAGCCCTTCTGCATCTCCGGATCCCCACCGCCGAAATAAGCCTGGGTAATCTTCAGCAGCCGCTCCTCATCGCTCCGCGGCAGTCCAAGGATCGTCATCAGGACACGCAACGGATAGTAGATCGCGATCTCGTTGTAGAAGTCACACGCGCTCCCCATCTCGACAAGACGGTCGACGCTGTCCTTTGCGAGCGCCGCCATGCGCTCCGAAAGTGTTCGAATGTGGCGCGGCTGAAACCAGGCGTGGGTCAGCTTCTGGTACTTGGCATGATCCGGATTATCCATCTGCGGCAGCGCCCGGACCAGCATCGGCTTGCCGCTCATCGCCTCCTTCACCTTGCTCTCGAACTCGATGCTGAGCAGCTTGGTCCTGGGCGCATTGATGAAGCGATCGGGCTGGCGCTCGATTTCGATGATGTCGGCATATTTCGTGATGGTCCAGAACGGCCGATACCCGACGGGCTGTGTCCAATGGACCGGATCCTCACGCCGCAGGCGGCCAAACAGCCGGTGCTGCGCCTCGACACTCCCATAGGTCCTGTGATCGGCGATTGCGTTGTCCAATGCGATATCGAGCATCTCTCCTCCTCCCTGCTTGTTTTATCTCTTATGTCGTGCTCCCGATCTCCCGCATGGTCAGAACGGGCTTGACCACACGGCCGCTCTCGAGGTCGTCAACAGCCTCGTTGATCCTTGCGAGCGGATAAGTCTTGACGAATTTGTCGAGCGGCAACCGCCCGTCTCGGAAGAAACCGATCATTCGCGGGATAAACAGCTGGGGGTTGGCATCGCCCTCGACGACGCCGCGAATGCCAATTCCCCGACCGACCACGACGCTTGCTTCGGCCGCGTAGAGGGTCCCGCGGGGCGGCGCCGCAACCTGCGCGCTGGTGCCTCTCGCACGCAGGCAATTGATGGAGCTCGCCACGGCCGCTGGTACACCCGTCGTATCCAGCGAAAAATTTGCCCCGCCTCGCGTCAGTTCGACGATCTCCGCCACCGGATCATCGGCGCGGCCTGACACCGCATGCGTCGCGCCCAGTTCTCGCGCCATGCGCAGCCGCTCGGGGACGACGTCGACGGCGACGATCGTCGAGCAGCCGACGATCCGCGCCGCGATGATGGCGGAGAGGCCGACTGCGCCGACGCCAAAGACCGCGATCGAGCTCCCGGCCTGCGGCCGAAGCACGTTCATGACCGATCCCATCCCGGTCTGGATGCCGCATCCGAGCGGCGCAAGAAGCTCGAGCGGCAGATCGGCATCGACCTTGACGATGTTCCTGGTGGTGGCGATCGCATGGGTTGCGAAGGCCGATTGCGCGAAGAAATGCCCGCCCAGCTCGCTCCCGCCACGCCTCAGCGCCGAGCCGCCTGGCCGGTTTCCGAACAGATTGATGGCACGAAACTGATCGCAATAGCCGAGCGCGCCGTCGCGGCAATTCGAACACTCACCGCATGAGCCGAAGCTCATCAACACATCGTCGCCGGGTTGAAAGGACGTCACGCCGGGGCCGACCTCTTCGATCACGCCCGCCCCTTCATGGCCCAGAACCTTCGGCATCGGCACCGGGATGTGTCCGAGCTTGACCGCCAGATCGGTGTGACAGATGCCGCACGCGTGCACCCGGACCATGACTTCCTCGGCTCGCGGCGCCGAGAGTTCGCAGGGCTCGATCTCGAACGGATCGCGCGGCCCATTTGCTATCGCAGCAATGATTTTCATGGGACGGGTGGCCTCCGGCGCGCTCGTGCGAACTAACCTTTCGACCGGGCGTTGGGGCTTCCGAACACCCCCGCTTCTGCAAGGCCGGCGATGGCTTCACCGGAGAGCCCCAGGACCCGGGACAGCACATCGTCCCGGTGGGCTCCGACCGCGGGGATCTCCC
This sequence comes from Bradyrhizobium sp. AT1, assembly GCF_001590795.1. Classification (GTDB taxonomy): domain Bacteria; phylum Pseudomonadota; class Alphaproteobacteria; order Rhizobiales; family Xanthobacteraceae; genus Bradyrhizobium. Next base: position 188,889 of record NZ_JXDL01000001.1, on the reverse strand, counting down.
GCTGCATCGCCGTCGACCCTCCCGACATTTTCCATGGCGCATTGACGCCCAGGAATTCCCCAGCGCTATCGGCGATCGTGGCGAATGCGCCTCGCTGAAGGAGGTGCGGGTCGCTCAAGGCAGCTTTCGGATCGCGATATTCGGCACTGGGAACGCCCGCCTTATCAAGGGCAGCCATACACTGGCGCACCGTATGCTGCTCGGTCCATTTCTCGACGACCTGCATCATCGCGGTCCAGTTCGCGGCCCGGCCGGGCACCGTCCCGAAACGCGGGTCGTTCGCGAGCTCGCCCTGCCCCGTCACCTCGCACAGAGCGGCGAAGTTTCGCGGCGTGATCGGCGCAATCAGGATATCGCCATCGGAGGCCCGGACTGGACCATAAGCGGCCCTCGGCGCTTGGGGCGGGAACTGCGCTTCCTGCAATTCGTAGACGAGCAGGTTGAGCATGCAGTCCATCAAGGCGACATCGATCCGCTGACCTGTCCCGGTTCGGGCACGTTGGACCATGGCGGTCTGGATCGCCGAATAGCCGAAGATGCCGCCGAGCACGTCTGCGACAAAAACGGCACCCGCCGCCGGCCGGTCGCGATCGCCGGCATACCGCATCAGCGAGCGATCAAAGCCGCTCTCGGCATGCACGATCATGGCGTAGGCAGCGCGCTCCGCGGCCGGACCTGTTTGTCCGTAGCCCGAGATCGAGCAATAGATCAGGCGCGGATTGATCGCCCGCAGTGCGTCGTAGCCGAGGCCGAGCCGGTCCATCACGCCGGGCCGGAAATTCTCGACCAGGATATCGGTCTCCTTGACCAGCTCGTGCACCAGCTTGATCGCATCAGCGCTCTTCAGATCGAGGGCGAGACTGCGCTTCCCGGCATTGAGCTGACCGAAATACGCGCTGTGGCCGTCGCGCAGCGGCGCTCGCAAACGCATGTCGTCCCCTTCGGGCGGCTCGATCTTGATGACCTCCGCGCCCCCGTCGGCGAGCAGCCTTGCGCAATAGGGGCCGGCCAGCATGATCGAAAAGTCGAGTACGCGAACCCCCTCGAGTGGCAGGCTTGCTGGTTGCTGCTCCGGCATGCGTAACTCCTATCTCGGCAGCCCAAGCGCCCGCTGCGCGATGAGGCTTCGCTGAATTTCGTTGGTGCCGATACTGATGACCCACATCAACGAATGACGCAGGTTCTGCTCGAACCTGCCGTTGTCGATCGCACCCGGCATCTGCTCGGACAGCGTCGCGCGCATGCCAAGAATGTCGAGGGCCGTCTCACCGAAACGTTCCATCAACTCCCCGGAGAACACCTTGCTGATCGCGCCATATTCCGGCGGCGTCAGGCCGTCGGCGGCCAGCTCCGCGCAGTGCATCATCAATTGGCGTCCGATCTCGATCTCGGCGGCCAGTGTCGCCATTCTATCGCGAACGATGGGATCGTCGCTCAGCGCCGTACCGGTCTCGTCCTTCGCCATGACATGCCGGCGCAATTGCTCAAATGCATGAGCGACCTTCAGGACGATGCCGCCGCCAACGAGGCCACGCTCGAACGCAAGCGCGCCGGTCAGGACCTTCCACCCGCCATTGACCTCGCCGACGATGTTGTCGAGGGGTATGCGGACGTTGTCATAGAAGATGTTGGCGAAGGAGCCGTCGTACATCGTGGTCGCCGGCCGGATCGTGACGCCCTCGGCGTCCATCGGCACGATGAACATGCTGATGCCGGCGTGCGGCGGCTTCGCATCCTTGTCCGTTCGCGCGGCGAGGAACATGTATTTTCCCCACCACGTCGTTGTCCAGATCTTCTGACCGTTGATCACCCAGTGATCGTCGTCGCGCACCGCGCTGGTGCGCAACACCGCGAGGTCGGAACCGGCCTGGGGCTCGCTATAGCCCATGCCATGCATGGCCTCGCCGCGAAGGATCTCCGGCAAATATCGTTGCTGCTGCTCGCGCGTTCCAAACATCATCAGAGCATTGGCCTGGATCGCAGCACCGATGCGCGGCGCCTCACCGCGCTCCATCGTCTCCATGAAGGCGATCAGTTCGAGCGCCGAACGCGCCTGGCCGCCGAACTCCCGAGGCCAGCCGAGGCCGACCCAACCGGTCATGCCGATATCGCGTGCGAACTCGGCATCGAACTCGCGCTTGGCGAACGGCTTGCGCTCGAATTCGGCCTTCCGCCCCCCGGACCAGTTCTGTCCGAGCCATCCCCTCACCTGCTCGCGCAACGCGTTGCCGGCGGGGCCGAGATCATATTCGGGCAGGCCGGAGCTATCGGGATCAAGCAGGGACGAAGCCAGCAGCCGTTTGGCCTGCGACGCTCCTCCCAGCGCAAGCGTGTCAAGGTGCACCCGCTTGAAGTGCAGCGGCGCCTCGTGTTCATCGGCATAACCGATGGCTCCGAACGCGTGATGGGTCTCGAGGGAGGCCTGCCGCAAGGCCCCGCTTGCGAATGCAACCGCGCAGTTGGCGAAGTAGCGCCACTCGCGATCGTCCAGATCATGCAATTTCGCCGCATGATCGACGATCAGCCGCACGCCTTCGAGGGCGATCAGACCATTGGCGAGCTTGTGCTGGATCGCCTGGAATCGTCCGATCGGCTGGCCGAATTGATGGCGCTCCCTGGCATAGTCCGTCACCAGTTCGAAGGCGCGCCGAGCGGCGCCGTGCGCCCGTGCCGCCAGCGCCAGCTTTCCCTTGAGCAGCAAATCGTCGAGCCCGCCGTCCTCCAGCGCAATGGGCGTGACAGGGGCCTCGTTCAGCCGGACCTCGCAGAGGCCCCACGCCCCCATGGCGCGGGTCGGAACGATCTCCACCCGTGCGTTGTCCAGCGCGACCAGCCCCAGAACCGACCGGTCAATCGCCACGAGCAGATGCGTGCAACTTCCCGCCGCCTCGACAAATCGGACCATTCCGTCCGCACGATCACCTTTGACTCGGATCACGCCCGCGCCGGAGTCCGGGTCGAGCCTGCCGAACGAAAGCGCCAGCCGCGCCGAGCCGGCGTGCAGCCGACCGAGACAATCGGCCGCTGCCTCGGACCGTGAGGTCGAGAGCGCGAGATTTGCGAGCGCCGCGGACCACATTGGAGCCGGGCACGCGGCGCGACCAAGCTCTCCGAGCACGACCGCAACTTCGCGGAGTCCGCCTTCATCTGGATTGCTGCCAAGGCTGGCAACGCCCTGCCCCACCAGCGCGGTCCATATCGCCACAACCTCCTGCGGCGATGGTCCGCGCCTGATGCAGTCGACGTTCCATCGCGCGGCCAGAAATCCGCGCAGGGAGTTGCGGAGCATCTCCCTGATGTCGTCTCCTGGAAGTCCCGTCGCGTCCATAGGCCGATTAGCCCTGGCCGAACCTGGGCTTGCGCTTCTCCTTGAACGACGTCGTCGCTTCCTTGTGGTCGGCGGTCTCGAACGTCACCTGTTCCAGCGCCATCGAGGCCTCGAGCAGCATGTTCACCCGGTCCTTGACGATCTGATTGATCGACAGCTTGGTCCATCGAATGGCCCAGGTCGGGCCGTTCGCGAGCTCGACGGCGATCTCACGGGCTTTCGACAAAACCTCCGCTCGAGGTACGACATGATTGACGAGGCCAATCCGCTCGGCCTCCTTGCCCTTCAAGAGGGTCCCGCGAATGAGAAACTCCTTGGCCTTGTTGATACCGATAAGCAGCGGCCAGATCACCGTCCCGCCGTCGCCAGCAACCAGGCCCACGCGCGAGACATGAGTGTCGCCGATGCGCGCATCTTCGGCCATCACCGTGATGTCGCAGAGCAGCGCGTGCGTCGCCGCAAGGCCGATGGCATCGCCATTGATGGCCGCGATGATCGGCTTGTCGAGCTCGAGCTGGCGGGTCACCCCGCGACGGCTGACCATGGGGTCGTGGACCTCGCCTTCTTCCAGCACATCGCCGCCCGGCCGTTCCGACATTGCCTTGACGTCGCCGCCGACGCTGAAGAATTCCCCGGCGCCGGTCAGGATCACGACGTTGACGGCGTGATCGTCGGCCAGATCGTCCCAGATCGTTCGGAACTCACGGATCAATTTCTGATTGATGGCATTGCGCGCCTGCGGCCGGTTCAAGGTCACCGTCGCGACGTTGTCGGCGACATCGACGGTCAAGCACTCATATCGATCATAGCGGGACACATCTTCCTCCTCTGATTTTATTGTTCATCCTGCGATCCGGCGCCTCGCCGGATGGTCTCTTACCGCCTCATGCCGGGCTTCATCTCCGCCAACGCGATCTGCAGCGACATGGCACCGGGATCCTGCTCCAGCATTCTCTGAACCGCCCCCAGATGACTGCGCATCAATCGCGCAGCGGCGGTCGCATTTCGCGCGCGCAGCGCCGCCAGGAACTGCCGTCGCCTCTCGACCAGCCGCGCCATCGCAACCCCGCTCGACGCCACCTTCGCATAGACGAACCGCATATGGATCTCGGTGACGGCATCCGTGATCATGGCGATCACCTTGTTGCCGCTCGCCACGGCGAGCAACTTGTAGAACTCTCGCGCGCACTCGACGCGATCGAGCAGACGACCCTCGCGGGTTGCGAGGTCGGTGCGCTCGACATTCGCCTGAAGCGCCTCGAAGTCCGACTGCCGCGCGTTCGCGCTGGCAAGCCGCACCACGAGGTCGAGGACATGCACGCGCGCCTCCGACAGCTCGCGCACCGAGATCGTCCCCAGGCTCAACATGTCGCGCATGACCACGTTCATCCGCGAGGTGTCGCCCTGTTGAACGAAGGCACCGCCCTTCACGCCCTTCTGCAGCCGAAGCACACCGGCCATTTCCAGGCTGCGCAAGGCCTCGCGCAGGACGTTGCGGCTCACCCCGAGTTGCTGCGCGAGATCGCGCTCCGGCGGCAGCTTGTCACCCGGCTTGAGAACCCCGAGCGCGAGCTGCTCGCGAATCCGCTCGCAGATCTCCTCGAAGGCGCGGCGCGTGTGAATGGGCCGAAAGGCCAGCGGCGCGGGCGATCCGGCTGCACGATGATCCGAAGTCCGGCTCCGCCGCTTGGGCGATGCCGTGCGTGGACTGGCGGGGGCTTGGGGGCTTGACTTGGTCGACATGCGGTGAATTATTAAATGGATCACCCATTCAATGGAAGCCACTTTTTCGGCCTCCCAAAGAAAAAACCACCGGAGACGTCCATGAGCTTCACCGAGGAGCAGATCGCCTTTCGTGACAACGTCAGGAAGATGGCCACCAAGCACGTGGCGCCGATCGCGGCCGAAATCGACGAGACCGATCGCTTTCCCCTGGAGCTCGTGAAGCTCTTCGGCGAGATGGGACTGATGCAACTCTGGGTCCCCGAGCAATATGGCGGGCCGAACGGCAATTTGACCATGGCCTGCATCGCACGGGAGGAGATCTCCAAGTTCTCCCCTGCCTGCGCGTCGATTGCCGCGCTGAACACCATGTTCATCATGCCGCTGCTTCACTTCGGCTCCGAAGAGCAGCGCAAGAAATACCTGCCTATCGTCGCGAAAGGCGGCATCGTAACCGCGATAGCCATTTCAGAGCCGCAGGCCGGCTCCGACGTGACCGCGATCAACACACGCGCCAGGAAAGACGGCGATTGCTACGTCCTCAACGGCCGCAAGCAATGGTGCAGCTACGGCGTGGCGGCCGACTATATCGTCGTGATGGCGCGGACGAGCGACAGTCCCGGCGCCGACGGCATCAGCGCCTTCATCGTCGAGCCGAAGAACATGGCGGGGATCACATTCGGCCGACACGAGCGCAAGATGGGCTTTCGCGGCGCGCCCAACACGCCGATCTTCTTCGACAACGTCCGGGTACCGATCGAAAACCTCGTCGGAGAGGAAGGCAAGGGCTTTCGGGCGTCGATGCGCGCCCTGGACCTCAACCGTCCGACCATTGGCGCGCAATCCGTCGGACTGGCCCAGGGCGCGCTCGATGTCTGCGTCGCCTACGCGAAAGAGCGAAAGCAGTTCAAGAAATCGATCTCCGAATTTCAGGGCGTGCAATTCATGCTCGCCGACATGGCCATGCAGATCGAAGCGGCGCGCGCCCTCGTCTACGAGTGCGCGCGTGCCGGCGACGCGGCCGATTGGAAGCGCCTGAACGTGCTGGCCAGCATGGCCAAGTGCGTCGGCAGCGACATGGCCATGAAGGTGACGACCGACGCCGTACAGATCTTCGGCGGCTACGGCTACACCATGGACTATCCGGTCGAGCGCATGATGCGCGACGCCAAATTGACCCAGATCTTCGAGGGCACCAACCAGATCCAGAGAATGGTCATCGCCCGCGAGCTTCTACGATAAGAACCAAAAAACAATCAAACTTGGGAGGAAACATCTTGAACAGGCACCTTGGCCGCTCTCTCTTCATTATTGCGGCGTCAGCGGCGCTCGCATCGACGCCACTTCACGCGCAAAAGGACTATGGTCCGGGGGCCAGCGATACCGAGATCAAGCTCGGGCAATCGACGCCGCTCAGCGGCCCCGCCTCGGCCTTCGGTGCCGGCGCCGGCCGCGCCGTCGTCGGCTATTTCGACATGATCAACGAACAGGGCGGGATCAACGGGCGCAAGATCAGTTTCACGCAACTCGACAACGCCTACAGCGCGCCGAAGGCGGTCGAACAGTCGCGCAAGCTCATAGAGGACGTCGGCATACTCGCCGAGGTGGGCACCATCGGCACGGTCCCAAACGTCGCAATCCAGAAATATCTCAATTCCAAACAGGTCCCGCAGCTTTTCATCACCGCCGGCGGACGTCGATTCAACGATCCGAAGACCTTCCCATGGACGGTGCCGCTCTATCCCGATTTCGAGACCGAAGGACGGGTCATCGCAAAATACCTCCTGAACGCCAAGCCGGACGCGAAAATCGGCGTCCTGTTCCAGAACGACGATTTCGGTCGGGACTATGTCAAGGGATTGCGCGCCGGTCTTGGCGTAAAGGCATCGCAGATCGTCGCCGAGGCCTCCTACGAGCTGGCCGATCCGACGATCGACTCCCAGATCGTTCAGCTCAAGGCGGCCGGCGTCGACACGTTGATCGAGCAGTCGTCGGCAAAAGCCGCGGCTCAGTCGATCCGCAAGGCGCACGAGCTCAACTGGAGGCCGCTCCACATCATCGGCGGCTCGACGGCATCGGTCGAAACGGTCCTGAAGCCGGCCGGGCTCGACGCATCGAAGGGACTGGTCACCACGCAATTCCTCAAGCAGCCGGGAGATCCTGCCTGGGCCGACGACGAGGAGATGAAGGCGTACAAGGGCTTTCTGAAGAAGTACGCCCCGTCGGCCAATCCCGACGACTATTCCGTCCTGGTCGCCTACATGAATGTGAACGCTCTCACCACCGTGCTGAAGAAGTGCGGGGACGAATTGACCCGGGAGAACCTCATCCGCCAGGCGACATCGCTTCACGGCACCCGAATGCCCCTGATGCTTCCAGGCGTCTCGATCAGCACGTCGCCCGGGGACTATACGCCGTTCAAGGTTCTCCGCATCGCCAAGTTCGACGGTACCAGCTGGGCGATCTCCGGCGACCCAATTTCCGCCGACTGACGCAACGCCGCTGATGGCGGTCAGGCCGAGACCAGCGCGCTGTCCCCAGCATGTGCGGTGCGCTCGGCTGGCCGCCGCTCTGGATTACCGCAGCACAAACCCGGATCGCATGAGCCAAGGCCCTGCCGATCACGGTTAGCTACGCAGTGCATCCAGGTCGGCCATCGCCGTCGAGATGCGCTCGATCATGGCGAGCGTGGTCTTTTCCGATTGCATGGCGGGCAAGAGCGGCGAGTGGCATAGGGTGATCGTCCACATCAGCAGTGCGTGCACCATCTGCTGGCGGTAGCGCAGGAAGCTGGTGTCGAAATCCGGGCGGGCGCCGGTGAGTTCAGCAAACCGGTCGAGGTAGCGATTGAGCAGATCCTTCTCCCATTTGCGGCGGTCGTCGGGTGTCAGTGCCGCGGTCACCGCATACGAAAAATCGCGCGACCAATGGCCACGGGCAAGACATTGCCAGTCGCACAGGCCCATCCTGCCCGCCCCCGTGCGATACCAGTTTCCGATATGCACGTCGGAGTGAATCAGCCCCTGCGGCTCATTGTCGTGGACAGCGAGAGCACGGGTGGCGGCCGGCCACACCTCGTCGCGCTGCGCCAGCACGCTTGCGGGAATGACGCGCGCGGCGGCGTCGAAGGCCTTGCGGGTGTAGTACTCCAGGCTCATCTTCGCCGCGCCGATCGTGAACCAGCGCGGATAGCTGGCCACCCAGGGATAGCGGGTCGCAAGCTCACTGGCGCCGTGGAAGCGGGCGTGGAGCGCGGCAAGGACGTCGATCATGTCCTCCGCCATCTCGCGCGAAACGTAAGTCCGATCATTGCAGAACGTCGCCGACTTCGTTGCGACCATGTCCTCCAGGAGCAACATCGACGCAAACGTCTTGCGGTCTGAAGCGGCGTGATAGGCGATCGGGGCCTCGATCTCGAGCTGCGGTCGGAGCTGCATGTAGAAGCGACCCTCGACCCGCGCGGTACCGTTAAATCCGCCGATCATCCGCGTCACGACGCTGGGCAGCGATTTTGTGAAGATCGATCCAGGCAAGCCCGCACGCCGACCAGCCTCGTTGTAGCTGATGATCAACTGATGCCGTTCATGGGTGCCCGCGCTGGACGGCTTGACGACGACCCCGATTACGACCGCGCCAGGGACGTTCTGACAGAGCACAGCAGTCAGCCATTCGGGCGTAATGGCGTCGGGCGAGCATGGCACGTCCTCCGCCCGCCGCGCCTTCGGTCTCATCAGTCGCTCGAAGGCGACCCGTCCACCGATCTTCAGCGCGGCCAGTGCCGTTGCGCCTGAGGCAGCCATGGTCCCTCCCCTACGCCGGCCGTCTCACCGGCAAATTCGTACACGTCCGTACTATCTGAACCACAATCAATATGCCGTCAAGGCAAGGCTCTGCTGAAACCAGCAATAGCCGCTACTGAATCGATCATCCCGCAGCGCAATGCGCGCAAATCCGAAAAGCCCGCGCCCTCCAAACTCTCCATTTTCGTTTCCCAGAATATGGTATAGTAGTGTACTTACTGAGATCGCAGCTCCGTCATACGCTCACAAGAAACGACATGGGGGAAAGCATGAGAACTTCGATTCTAGTCAGCGCTACTGTCCTCTTCCTATCCGGCGCCATCTTCGAAGCCTGCGCTGCCGACAAACAATATGGCCCCGGCGTCACAGACACCGAGATCAAGATCGGCCAGACCGTCCCCTACAGCGGCCCGGCTTCCGCCTTCTCGAGCTATGGCCGCGTCATGAGCGGCTATTTCCAGATGCTCAATGAATCCGGCGGGATTAATGGCAGAAAGATCAATCTGATATCGCTCGACAACGCATTCAGCCCGCCAAAGGCCATCGAACAAACCCGCAAGCTGGTGGACGATGACGGCGTCCTGGCCGAGGTGGGGACCGTGGGCACAGTGCCGAATGTGGCCGTTCAAAAATATCTCAACCAGAACAAGGTTCCCCAGGTCTTCATTTCGGCCGGCGGACGCCGCTTCAATGACCCGCAGAACTTCCCTTGGACGGTCCCGTTCTATCCCCCATTCGAGATGGAGGGCACCACCTTCGCCAAATTCATTCTCAAGAAGATGCCGAACGCGAAGATTGCCGTGCTCTACCAGAACGACGACTACGGTAAGGACTACCTCACGGGCCTCAAGGCGGGCCTGGGCGCCGACAGCACGGCAAAGATCGTCGCGGAAGCATCCTACGAACTCAGCTATCCGACGATCGACTCCGAGATTCTCAAACTCAAGGCGTCGGGAGCCGACACGCTGATCTACTTTACGACACCCAAATTTGCGGCCCAAGGTCTCAAGAAGGCCAACGAGATAAACTGGAAACCCGTTCAGTTTCTGGCCAGCCCCGTCAACTCCATCCAGGGCGTGCTGACGCCGGCCGGACTCGACAATGTCCAAGGCGCCTATACGACACAGTTTGCCAAGCAGACCAGTGATCCTGCCTGGGCCGAAGACGCCGAGGTCAAGGACTACGTCGCGTTCATGAAGAAGTGGGCGCCGAACGACAGCCCGAACGACTTCATTGCACTGTCCGGCTACATCAATGCGCAAGCCATCGCAAAGGGCCTGCAGCGATGTGGCGACAATCTGACACGCGAGAACCTGCTTGCGCAGGCCACGAGTTTCAACAAGGAGCGCGTCGGCATGCTTCTTCCGGGAATCGAGTTGACCAATTCCAAGGAGAACTACGCTCCCTACCGTTCCCTGCGCATGGCCATCTTCGACAAGACGTCCTGGAAGTTGCTCGACGACTAGGAACGGCAGCATCCCCAACCTGCCGGGCGTCGCCCGGCAGGCATCACCGGCTGCCGCTCATCACCACGACTTGAGCGGCCACATCGCGTGCGCGACCAGCGTGCCAATCAACTGACGATCTCCTCACCGCGCAGCTCAGCGATGCTCGCCGCGGAGAGCCCCAATTCCTCGAGCACGTCGTCGGTGTGCTGGCCCAGCATCGGCGGCGGCAGGCCGGGGCTGCGCTCCTCTCCGACAAACGTGACGGGGTGGCCGACGCAATTCAGGCTTCCGGCCGCAGGATGATCGTACTGCATGATCAGCTTGTCGGCCCGGGTGTGCGGATGGTCCAGAAGCTGCGCGAGCGTATTGATCGGCGAGCAGGGAATGCCGACCTCGTTCAGCACTGCATTCCAATGCACGACGGTCTGGGTCGCGAGCACCGATTGCACATGGTGAAGCGTCTCGGCGCGGTGCTTGACCCGCTCGGCATTGGTGCGGAACTTCGGGTCGTCCACGATCGCGCTCAGACCGGCGACCGCGCAGAACTTACGCCAGAGATTATCGTTGGCCACCCCGATCATGATCGGCCCGTCCGCAGTCTCGAAGGCCTGATACGGACACAGCGACTCATGGCTGGAGCCACACTTGGCCGGCTGCGTTCCCCGGTCCCAGAAGGTCTGGAGGTTGTAGCCCAGCAGTCCCAACGCGGTATCGAACAGCGACACCTGGATCGCCGCCCCCTTGCCCGACCTCTCACGCGCAAAGAGGCTGGCAAGTATGCCGCTGAAGGCGTGCACGCCCGTCATCTGATCGATCGGTGAAATCGGGCTGCGGATATAGCCGCCGCCCTCATCGCCCGTCATGGACATGATCCCGCTGAAGGCCTGCAGGATCACGTCGTAGCCGGGGGAATTCTTCAGCGGTCCCGTCCGGCCAAAGCCCGATATGCTGCAATGGATCAGCCGGTCGTTAAGCGCACACAGGCTCGCGGCATCGATTCCCAGCCGTTCGGCAACTCCGGTGCCGAAGCTCTCGATTGCGACATCAGCGGACCTCGCGAGCTCATGCACCAGCTTGCGGCCCTTGTCGGACTTCATGTTGATGGCGATGCTTCGCTTGTTGCGATTGGCGCTCAGAAACACGGCGCCGAGGCCGGGCGCGGGGAACGGCGGCCATCCGCGCGTCTCATCTCCCTGCCCCACCGCTTCGACCTTGATCACCTCGGCGCCGAGATCTCCGAGATATTGCGCGCAGAGCGGACCCGCGAGCACCTTCGAAAGATCGAGAACCTTGATACCTTCAAGCGGTCTGGACACGACTTTTCTCCCTCCGGGGCACTGACTAGCTCAGCCCGGCGGCAAACAGGCCGCCGAGATAGGCGGGAAAGCCCGCCTGCGTGACCAGGACATAGTCGGCAGCCCGGCGTTCCGCCTCGTCAAGCTGGGATCGCCAGCTCACGGCCGCGGCCTCGGCATCCGCCAGGCGCGCGCGCAACAGCTCCTTACCCCAGGTCCTCGGCTCGTCGTCGTGCCAGTAGACCGCTCCTGCGATGTGCCCATCGAACTCGACCTTGCGCGGCCGATCGACACGAAAACCTGCCCTCGCAAATGCTTCGGAGAGCTCCTTGCCGCACTCCGATGGAACGCCGAGCGCCTTCCACACCGCGGTGACGGCGTCGGCAATCTTGGGATTCATGCCCTTCTTTTTCAGCCGCTCATGGTCGAGCCGTCCGAGGAACAATGTCCTGATCATGTTGCGCGGCTCCCGCCTCTGGATCAGCTTTGCGAAAATCTTCATCTCGGTCCGGATGGCGGTGTCGAAGTCTTGCGGCAGTCCCTGTTCGACACAGTCGAGAATAGCTGACGGAGCTGGATAGTGGCCGAGCGTCTCGGCCAGCATCTTGTTTCGCTTCTCTCTTATGGCTGCCCTCACGCCTGCCGCATCCGCGACGCTCCAGGTCGGCTGATCCCATGGCTGCGCAGCCTGCGGTCGCGACAGCACCCAACGCTCAGCGGCCGCGACTTCCTCGCCCGGTGCGGCCAATTCATGGGCAAGCCCGGCAGCAAGGGCCGCCTGTCCGCCGAGCCGCGCACCTTCGAGCAACACGGGCAGCGCCGCTTCGATGCCGATCAGGCGCGGCAATCGCTGTGTTCCACCGCCGCCCGGCAGCAATCCGACGAGCGATTCGGGCAAACCAAATGTCGCCTGCGGATGATCGGCGATCACCCGGTGATGCGCTGCAAGCGCGAACTCGCAGCCACCGCCCAGCGCGAGGCCGCCGATCGCCACGGCAACCGGCTTGCCGGCCGTCTCGAGCCGGCGCAGGCCATGGCTCAATCGAAAGAAGTGATCGAAGGCTAGACGATCGCGCGCGTCAGGCGGCGCCGCCATGATCATGTCGTAGGCCGTCTCAAGCTCGGCCAGGTCGGCGCCCGCGCAGAAGGCGGATGACTTGCCGGATCGGATGACAACGCCAACCACATCGCTTTGCCTGAGCCAGCCCGCAAACAGGTCAAGCTCCTCGATTGCCGCATTCGAAAACACGTTCATCGATCTTCCCGGCATGTCGAAGATGAGGTGCAGGACGCGCTCTTTCGATAGCTCGATGCGAAACTGCTTCAGCTCCGGTCCGAATGCCATGATCTCCTCTCCCTTCCCGCTACCGTGCGTTGATGTACGATCTAACTTGGCTGTTCCGCGTTTCGAGTTGTACTCGCCAACCAAATACTGTACACTAGCAAACTAAATCAGACGGGACGTGTTTTGACAATGATCGAGCGCACCATCTTTCGCGAGGAACATGAGATTTTCCGGCAGACGGTCCGCCGCTTCGTCGAGCGCGAGATCGTCCCGTTCCATGCCAAATGGGAAGAGGATGGCATCGTCCCGCGAGATCTGTGGCTGAAGGCCGGCGCAGCCGGCCTGCTCTGCTGCACCGTGCCCGAGGAGTATGGCGGCATGGGCCTTGACTACCTCTTCGACGTCGTCGTGTTTGAAGAACTGTGGCGCGCCGGCGCCAGCGGCCCCGGCTTCCTCATCCACACCGACCTGGTCGCCACCTATCTGCTGTCATTCGGAACCGAAGCCCAGAAGCGAAAATGGCTTCCCAAGATGGTCTCGGGCGAAGCGATCGGATCGCTGGGCATGACCGAACCTCACGCCGGCAGCGACCTCAAGGCGATCCGGACTCGCGCGACGCGTGATGGCGACGATTTCGTCATCAGCGGCCAGAAAGTCTTCATCTCCAATGGCCAGCTCTGCGATTTCATCGTGCTGGCAACCAAGACCGACAGCCAGGCCGGCGCCAAGGGCGTCACTCTATTCATCGTCGAGAGTAGCCGTGACGGCTTCAAGCGTGGCCGAAATCTGGAAAAGCTCGGCATGAGGGCGCAAGACACCTCCGAGCTGTTCTTCGACAATGTCCGCATTCCCGCCAGCAACATGCTGGGCGCGGAAGGCAGGGGCTTTGCGCAGATGATGACCAAGCTATCGCAGGAACGGCTGGCGCAGGCCATCCGGTCGGCGACCGTCACCGAGACCGTGATCGACTGGACGCTGCAATACACCTCTGAACGGAGCGCCTTCGGCCAGAAACTCGCTGATTTCCAAAACACGCAGTTCAAGCTGGCCGAACTCAGGACCAAGGCCACCGTCGCGCGCGTCTTTACCGACAAGTGCATCGCTCTGTTCATGGAAGGGAAGCTCGATCCCGTCGATGCGGCAATGGCCAAGATGTTTACATCCGAGCTGCACTGCGAAACCGTCGACGAATGCCTCCAGCTCTTCGGCGGCTGGGGCTATATGTGGGAATATCCGATTGCCCGAGCCTATGCCGACGCACGTGTAGTGAAGATTGCCGGCGGCTCGATCGAGATCATGAAGACGATCATCGCGCGGCAAATGTATTCGCAGCGGGGATATGACATCCAAAAGAACGGGTCGGCTTCATAGCCTCCTCACCTTTGATAAATCGAAGGTCACCAGAGAAACGACAAGCGACAAGGGAGATCGACGTTGAAGGGCCTATCGGGAAAAGTGGCCGTCGTGACCGGCGGCGGACAGGGCATCGGACGAGGATTGACGCTGCGGCTGGCCGAGGAAGGCTGCAAGATCGCGATCTTCGATATCAATCCGCAAGGCGGCGAAGAGACCGCAAAGCTCGCTCCGAAGGCTGTCATCAAGACCTATGCCGTCGATGTCGGCGACCCGGAATCCGTAGATGCCGCGGTCGCCAAGGTCGAGGCCGAGCTGGGACCGATCTGGCTCCTGGTCAACAATGCCGGCTGGGACCGGCCGATGCCTTTCCTGAAGACTGACAGGGAACTTTGGGACAAGATCATCCGCATCAACCTCTATGGCCCGCTGAACACGCACAAGGCGATTGCCCCGCTGATGGCCGAGCGCGGCGGCGGCCGCATCGTCAATATCGCTTCCGATGCCGCGCGCGTCGGCACCAGCGACGAGGCGGTCTATTCCGCCTGCAAGGGCGGGCTGATCTCCTTTACCAAGTCGCTGGCCCGCGAACTGGCGCGCAAGAATGTCCTGCTCAACGCCGTCTGCCCCGGTCCGACCAATACGCCGATGATGGCGGCCGTGCTTGGCGAGGGCGAGCACGCCGTGAAATGGAAGGACGCCATGCTCAGGGGCATTCCGCTCCGCCGCATGGGCGAGCCGGACGACTATGGCGGAATCGTCGCGATGCTGGCCTCCGACGACGGAAGATTCATCACCGGGCAAACCATTTCCGTCTCCGGCGGAATGAACATGATCTAACCTGCGCGAGGACATGCCATGACCGATCCCAAGCAATTCACCGACGTCATCTACGAAATCCGCGACCGCGCCGCATGGATCATCATCAACCGGCCGAAGGTCTATAACGCCTTCCGCGCGCGGACGCTCGACGAGCTCATCCAGGCCTTCCAGCTCGCCGCCAACGACCGCAATGTCGCAAGCATTGTGCTCACCGGCGCCGGCGAGAAAGCCTTTTGCACCGGCGGCGATCAATCCGCTCATGAAGGCCAGTATGACGGCCGCGGCGTGGTCGGACTCCCGATCGACGAGATCCAGGGCTTGATCCGCGACGTGCCGAAGCCCGTAATCGCCCGGGTCAACGGATTTGCGATCGGCGGCGGCAACGTGCTTGCAACGCTCTGCGACATGACGATTGCCGCGGATCACGCCCAGTTCGGCCAGGTCGGGCCCAAGGTCGGCTCGGTGGATGCCGGCTGGGGAACGGCTTTCCTCGCCCGTCATGTCGGCGACAAGAAGGCGCGGGAGATCTGGTACCTGAACGAGCGATATACCGCTGAGCAGGCGCGCGAGATGGGTCTCGTCAACAAGGTGGTTCCGATGGCGCAGCTCGATGCTGCCGTGAAGGACTGGACCGACAAGCTCGCCCAGCGCTCGCCGACCGCGATCGCGCTCGCAAAGCGCTCCTTCAACGCAGATTCCGACAACATCCGCGGCATCAGCAACTTCGCCCTCCACGCGGTGAAGCTGTTCTATGACACGGCGGAATCGAAGGAAGGCGTCGCGGCCTTCAACGAGAAGCGCGACCCGGACTTCCACAAATTTGCACGCTAAGGCCGCCATGGCGCCCCACAAGGTCATCATCTCCTGCGCGGTCACAGGATCGATCCATACGCCATCGATGTCACCGCACCTGCCGGTGACGCCGGCGGAGATCGCCGAAGCCGCGCTCGGCGCTGCGGCGGCAGGGGCCGCGATCGTGCATCTGCACGCGCGCAATCCCGTCGACGGACGGCCGGATCAATCGCCGGAGGCTTTCGAGCCCTTCCTGCGCGTGATCAAGCAGGGCTCCAACGTCGTCGTGAACCTGACGACGGGTGGTTCGCCCTACATGACGGTCGAGGAGCGCGTACGTCCGGCGGCGACCTGGAGGCCGGAAGTCGCGAGCCTCAATATGGGCTCGATGAACTTCGGTCTGTTTCCGATGCTGAAGCGGTACAAGTCGTTCAAATACGACTGGGAGCCCCAGATGCTGGAGGGCTCGCACGACCTCGTCTTTCGCAACTCGTTCAAGGATATCCGCTATGCGCTGGAGACGTTGAACAGTTCCGGCGTGCGCTACGAGTTCGAATGTTACGACACGAGCCATCTCTATAACCTGCACTATTTCTGGACGGAGGGGCTGGTCAAGGCTCCCCTCTTCATCCAGACGTGCTTTGGGCTGCTCGGCGGCATCGGCTCGCATCCGGACGACGTCATGCACATGAAGCGGACGGCGGACCGGCTTTTCGGCGGCAACTACCGCTGGTCGGTGCTTGGCGCCGGTCGTGCGCAGATGGCGGTTGCCGCGATGGCGGCGGCGATGGGCGGCAATGTCCGCGTCGGACTCGAGGACAGCCTCTGGATCGGTGCAGGCCGTCTCGCCGAAACCAACGCGACTCAGGTGACGCAGGTACGCAAGATCATCGAAGGCCTCGGGCTCGAGATCGCAAGTCCCGACGAGGCGCGTGAAATCCTTCAGCTCAAGGGCGGCGACAAGGTCGCCTTCTAGCTCCCAACGTATGGCCGACAGATATGCTGCCCAATCGCCCAGTATTCGACGAAGAGCACGCCCTGCTGCGCGAAAGCGTCCGACGCTTCGCCGCGTCCAAAATCGCGCCACACTTCCAGGAATGGGAGAAGGCCGGGATCATTAATCGCGCATTGTGGCCGGCGGCTGGCCAGGCCGGCCTGCTCTGCCCCCAGGTGTCCGAAGAGTACGGCGGCATCGGCGGCGACTTCCGCCACAATGCCGTCGTCATCGAAGAACTGGCCTATTCGGGCTTCGCGGGTCCAGCGACCGACTTTTCGGTCCACAACGACGTCTGCTGCGGCTATCTCCTGAGCTACGGCACCGAGCAGCAGAAGAAGACATGGCTGCCGCGCATGATCTCGGGCGAGGCCGTCTGTGCCATCGCCATGACCGAGCCCGGAACCGGCAGCGACCTACAGGGCATTCGCACGCGAGCCGTCCGCGAGGGAGACGAATACGTCATCTCCGGACAGAAGACCTTCATCTCCAACGGACAGATGTGCGACCTCGTCATCGTGGTGACCCGCACCAACCCGGACGGCGGCTCCCGCGGCATGAGCCTGATCCTCGTCGAAACCAACCGGCCGGGCTTTCGCCATGGCCGCAACCTCGACAAGCTGGGCCACCTCTCCTCCGATACGTCGGAGCTGTTCTTCGACCAAGTCCGGGTGCCCGTAACCAACCTCTTGGGCTCGGAAGGCGGCGCGATGGCAGCCCTGATGAGCGAGCTGCCGCAGGAGCGGTTGACGATCGCACTCCACTCGATCGCGTCAGCGCAGAAGGCATTCGACATCACCAAGGCCTATGTCCTGGAACGCAAGGCGTTCGGACAGGCGATCGGGACCTTTCAGAACACGCGCTTCAAGCTTGCCGACCTCAAATCCGACCTTCAGGTCGGCTGGGCCTATGTCGATCAGTGCCTCAGCCAACATATCCGCGGCGAGCTGACCACCCATGCTGCATCGACTGCAAAGCTCTGGGTCACCGAGATGCACGGGCGGCTGGTCGATCAGTGCCTGCAATTCTTCGGCGGCTACGGCTTCATGCGCGAATACGAGATCTGCCGGCTGTTCGCAGACGCGCGCGTATTGCGGATCTATGGCGGTACCTCGGAGATCATGCGGGAATTGATCTCCCGCAACCTCTGACGCGCTTCCAGCCGCGCGTCAGTAGCTCTTCGGCAGGTCGAGCACCTTCTCGGCGATGAAGCTCAAAATCAGCTGCTCCGTAATTGGCGCCAGCCGGGTGATCGACACCTCGCGGAACAGCCGTTCGACGTGATACTCCTTGGCGTAGCCAAAGCCGCCATGGGTCATGATCGCCTGCCAGGCGGCATCGTGACCGGCCCGCGCGCCGAGAAGCTTGGCGCTGTTGGCCTCGGCGCCACACGGCTTGTCGGTATCGTAGAGCCAAGCCGCGCGCATGGCCATCAACCATGCAGCCTCCAGATACATCCATTTCTCGGCGAGAGGATGCTGGATCCCCTGGTTCTGGCCGATCGGACGGTCGAACACGATACGCTCCTTGGCGTACTGCGTTGCCCGTCGAAGTGCATCCTGTCCGATCCCGATCGCTTCAACCGCAATCAGGATCCGCTCCGGGTTGAGGCTATGCAGGATGTAGGAGAACCCTTTCCCCTCCTCACCGATCCGATCGGCCTCCGGAATGAACAGGCCGTCGATGAAGATGGCGTTGGAATCCACCGCCTTGCGCCCCATCTTCGGGATACGGCGCACCTCGATCTTGGAGCGATCGAGATCGGCGTAGAAGATGGTGATGCCGTCGGTCGGCCGCTTGCAGTCTTCGAATTTCGTGGTCCGGGTCAGCAGCATGATCTTGTTGGCGACCTGCGCCGTCGAGGTCCAGACCTTCTGTCCGTGCACCCGGTAGCCTCCGGGGACTTTCTCGGCGAAGGTCTTGATGCGCGTGGTGTTCAGCCCGGCATCCGGCTCGGTGAAGCCGAAGCAGCATTGGTCTTCGCCCGAAACCAGACGCGGCACCCAGCGTCGCTTCTGCTCATCGGTCCCCTTGACCACGATCGGGTGCGGCCCGAACAGATTGATATGCACGGCGGATGCCGACGTCATGCCGCCACCGTGGCTTGCGACCTCATGCATCATGATCGCGGCCTCGGTGACGCCCAGCCCGGAGCCGCCATACTCTTCGGGCATCGTAATGCCGAGCCAGCCGGCTTCCGCCATCGCACGATGGAATTCACGCGGAAACTCGCCGTCGTCGTCGCGCGCCAGCCAGTACTCGTCATCGAAACGCGTCACGACTGCGCGCACGCCTTCGCGGATCGCGGCGTGGTCCTCGGGCACATCGAGCTGTTTGGAGAACGACCTATTGTCCATTCGAATGCTCCTCCCCGACCGACGCCAAGGTTCGCCGCGCCGCAACCAGGTGCGGAATGTCGTACATCTTCCCGTCGATACCGACCGTGCCGACGTCCGGCGCCGCGGCAAACGCCGCGACGACGCGGCGCGCGTGCGCGAGGTCGGTATCCGACGGCGTGAAGCAAGTGTTGATGGTCGAGACCTGATCCGGATGGATCGCGACCCGGCCGACAAAACCGTCACGGCGCGCGAGGCGACAGCTTTCGGCGAGGCCATCCTGATCCCTGAAATCCGCATAAAGCGTATCCAGCGCCGCGACGCCTGCCGCACCCGCGGCAAACAGGCACTGTGCGCGGGCTACCTGGTACGGGAAGGTCCAGGCACCATCCGACTCCTTGTTCGTGAGCGCGCCCAAGGCCGCGCTCAAGTCCTCCGCGCCCCAGGTCATCGCGACCAGCCGCTCATTCTTGCGGGCGTAGCCGTTGAAGCCGATCATGGCGGCAGGCGTTTCGGTCGCGACAACCAGCAGCTTGACGTGCCCCGGCGAGATACCGGTTGCGACCTCCAGGACATCGACATAGTGCGACACGAGATTGACATCCTCGATGCCGTTGACCTTCGGGATGAGGATGCCGTCGAGGCCCGGCCGGACCACCGCCGCGAGATCCTCGAGCGTGAGCCCGGTACCGAACGGATTGATGCGGACCAGGAACGACCAGTTGCGAGGCCCGCCGCCCAACAGCCCTTTCACGGCATCCCGGGCAAAAGCCTTGCGCCCCGGCGCCACGGAGTCCTCGAGATCGAGGATCAGTGCGTCTGCGCCGACGCCCGAGGCCTTGACGTACTTTCGCTCGCTGTCGGCCGGCACGAAGAGCAGCGAACGGAGCTTCATGCCGGCCTCCGCATCATCAAACCGCTCCTGCGGCAGCAGACAACTTCCTCGTCGCGCTGATTGAAGCCGCGATGCTCGAATGTGACGATACCCTGCGTCGGACGCGACTTGCTTTCCCTGACGGCAATCACCTTGGTCTCGGCTCGCAGGGTGTCACCGGCAAACACCGGGCGCGGGAATTTGGTATCCTCCATGCCGAGATTGCCGACGGTGGTTCCCAGAGTCGTGTCCTGGACGGACAGACCGATGATCAGGCCAAGCGTGAAGATCGAATTCATCAAGGGCTTCCCGAACTCGGTGCCCTTGGCGTATTCGTGGTCGATGTGGACCGCCGCCGGATTGTAGGTCAGCGACGAGAACAGGATGTTGTCCATGTCCGTCACCGTGCGCCGGATTTCGTGCACGAATGTCTGTCCGACCGAAAACTGCTCGAAGTAGAGCCCCGCCATGTGCTTGCCTCTTGCTGTTTCTTGCAGGGCCAGGCGACGGTCGTGGCCGCCGCCCTGTCCTTGTCTCCCGTCCGATTTCTACCGTATAGTCATATCGTACACAAGCGTACTACTTATGAGGATCGCTCATGTCCGTCCGTGAAAATCGGCAGGTCCGCCTGACGTCCCGACCAAATGGGATACCGCAAGCGGAACATTTCTCGCTCGTGACCGCGCCGGTCGCCGCGCCCGGCGAGGGCGAAATGCTGGTTGAAAACCGCTATCTCTCGGTCGATCCGGCGCAGCGTGGATGGTCCAATGACGAGGGGAACTACAGCGCGCCGGTGCCATTGAACACGCCGATGCGTGCCCTCGCCGTCGGCGAGGTCGTCGAAAGCAATACGCGGGAGTTTAGCGTCGGCGAATTCGTCTATGGATGGTTCGGTTGGCAGCGCTATTGCGTCACCACGCCCGACAGCGTTTTGCGGCGTGTTGCTCCATCCGCCCTGCCGCTCAGCGCCAATCTGAGCCTGCTCGGCATGAACGGCCTGACCGCCTATCTTGCCTTTCACGGCCTTGGTGACCCCAAGCCCGGCGAGCATGTTCTGGTGTCGACGGCAGCCGGCAGCGTCGGAAGCTTCGTCGGCCAACTCGCGCAAATCGCCGGATGCCGCGCCGTCGGGCTTACCAGCTCCGCCGACAAGATTGCGCAAGCCAAGGCCCGCTACGGCTACCAGGACATGATCAACTACCGCGAGGCCACCGATCTCGGCGCGGCCATTCGGGCCGCATGCCCTGAAGGCAATGATATCTTCTTCGACAACACCGGAGGCGCGATCGCCGATGCCGCCATCCGGACCATGCGGCTGCGTGGACGGATCATCCAGTGCGGCACGGCCGCGAACGCCTCATGGACCCCCGTCCCGGCCGGCCCGCGCCCCGAACGGGAGATCCTCACGCGCCGCCTGCGATGGTCCGGCTTCATCATCTTCGATCATCTGGCCGAGTTCGAGGCGGCTGCCACGCGCCTAGCCGAACTCGCGCTGGCCGGCAGGATCGTCCATGACGAAGAGATCCTGCCGGGACTGGAGCACGCGCCCGGCGCGATCGCACAACTCTATCGCGGGGAAAACCACGGCAAGCTAATCATCGCGGTGGATTAGGCCGCTGGAGTGCGCGGTTCGCGAGGTCCGCGATGCACCGATAACGGGCTTACAGTCACAGCGGCGAGACGCTATGTCCAACTGGGATTGTCGGCCCTTATGCGGCCGTCGCCCGACAACACCCTTCCATAAGCAAAGAAGAGCCGCCCAGCATGAAAGTGACCATATTCGGTGGCACCGGCGCCGCCGGAAAACTGACGATCGCGCAGGCCCGGCGCGCTGGACACGAGGTGACCGTCTACGCCCGAAATCCGGACAAGATCGACACCTCCGAATTCGAGGTGCACATCGTCAAGGGCGACCTCAGTGACAGACCGGCGATCCAGCGCGATCGCAGGGCAGGATGCCGTCATCAGCCTTCTCGGACCGACCGGAAAGTCCACCGGCATGCCAATCAGCGAAGGCATGCGGAATATCGTGGAGGCAATGCAGGCAAATGGTGTCATGCGGCTGATCGCCACCGCGACGCCGAGCGCCAGCGATCCGCACGACAGGTTCAGCCTGCCGTTCTGGCTGGCGATCCGCATGATCAAAGCACTGGCGGGCACTGCCTATGCCGATATCACGGCCGAGGTCGATGTGATCCGGACATCGCAATTGGACTGGACCATCGTCCGGCTGCCGTGGCTGACCTCCAAGCCAAACCCGAGACGGGCGGTGGCCGGCTATGTCGGAGATCCCCGCATCAAGCTGTTCTTCCTGTCGCGCCAGCGGCTGGCTGAGTTCGTGGTCGAATAGCTGACCGACCCGACATG
This sequence comes from Bradyrhizobium sp. AT1, assembly GCF_001590795.1. Classification (GTDB taxonomy): domain Bacteria; phylum Pseudomonadota; class Alphaproteobacteria; order Rhizobiales; family Xanthobacteraceae; genus Bradyrhizobium. The sequence goes on along the minus strand of NZ_JXDL01000001.1, from coordinate 166,473 downwards.
GCGCCGCACGGCACCTGCGATCAGCAACGGCTGAACCATGGAACTGCGCATCTGCGCTTTCGATGATCGCCTCACGCGTCCGGTGACGGGAAAGAGGATCTACCCGGCTGTCGTCAAACTCGCCTCAATCCGAATTTGGGCTCACGCCCCAGGCGATCCGCTACGCGCTGGCCTTGCGCTTCATCACGTCCGGCAGCTTCGTGCGATGGAACCCCTCGAACGGCTGGCTGCGGTTATGCGGCTCGAGCTTCCAGGTCGTGCGTGCATTCGGCGTCCCCCCATCGACGCGGATGCAGGAGCCGGTGATATAGGCCGCCGCCGGTGACAGCAGGTAGGTGATGGCGGCCGATATCTCGGCTTCGGTTCCGAAGCGCTGGAGCGGCACGCGTTCGGTGAAGTCGTGGAGTTTCTTCTGCATCTCCGGCGTGTAGGTATCAAAGCCGCTGGATACGATGCCGCCGGGGGCGACTGCATTGACGCGGACGCCTGAGGAAGACCATTCGCAGGCGGCCGTCTCGGTCAAGGTCAGCATGCCGCCGCGCGCCGCGGCGGAGTGACCGAACTCCGGCCACCCGTGCCAGATGTCCGCAATCATGTTCACGATCGAGCCACCGTTGGCCTCCATCCAGCGGTTGTAGACTTCGCGCATGAAGATGAATCCACCGGTCAGATTGTTGCGCACGACGGCCTCGAAGCCCTTGGTCGAGATCGACTTCAGCGGCGCGCGGAATTGTCCACCGGCATTGTTGACCAGGCCATCGATGCGGCCGTAGCGCGCCAGCACTGCATCGATCGTGCCGATCACCATGGCTTCATCGCGGATGTCGCAGGCAAGGCTCATCGCCTGTCCGCCGTCCTCCTCGATCTCGCGCTGCACCTCAACGAGCTTATCCGGGGTACGGCCGAGGATCGCGACGTTCGCGCCAAGAGCAGCGAGTTCGTGGGCGGTGCAACGCCCGATTCCGCTGCCACCGCCGGTCACGATGATCGTCTGTCCCTTGAACAGGTCCGATCTGAACACGGACTGATATGGCATCTCCGGCCTCCCTGAGTTCGTTTCGCGCGGCCGTCGCCATTGCCTCGAGGGAATGGACGGCGTTGCGCTTGATGATCGTACACTTTATTACTATCTATCCTCAAGGACAACAACGGATGGGAGCGAGCCCATGACGCAGCCGAGCACCGTCATCGTCGAAACGCGGGGCGCGATCGATGTTCTGACACTGAACCGCCCGGCCGAGCTCAATGCCGTTTCGCCTGACATGATCTCTGAGCTGACCGGGTATTTCTCCAATCTTCACGATCGGCCGGAGACTCGCGTCGTGATCCTGCGTGGTAACGGGCCTCAATTTTCCGCCGGCGCTGAACTCGGATCAGACGCGTTCGCCGCGCCCGGCAAGGGGCGCCCGCAACGCCAGCTCAGGATGCAGCAGAGTTACTCGGGCGTGATCCGCCTCATGCGGTCTTGCCCGCAGCCCATCATCGGACTCGTCCATGGAGCGGCATGCGGTGCCGGCTTCTCCTTTCTGCTCGCCTGCGACGTCCGCTTCGCGGCACCGGACGCGCGGATGAACGCGGCCTATATCCGCATCGGCGTCGGCGGCTGCGACATGGGCTCGGGATACCTGTTGCCGCGCCTCGTCGGCCTCTCCGTGACCTCAGAGCTGCTGCTGACCGGACGCTTCCTCAAGGCGGAGCGCGCGAAAGCGATCGGGCTGGTCAGCGATGTCGTACCGGCCGGCGAGCTGCTCGCCAGAGGCCTCGAATTCGCCGAGGAGATGCTCCGTGTGTCTCCAATGGGACTGCGCATGACCAAGCAGGCGCTGAACACACTGATCGACGCGCCGAGCCTGGACGCCGCCCTGTTGATGGAAGACCGGCAGCAGGTCATTCTCCTGGAAACGAACGACCATGCGGAAGCCGTCGCCGCGTTCCGCGAGCGACGGAATCCGACCTATTCCGATCAGTAGCTTACCTTGCGTTGCCAAGGTCCGCCGCCAGCTCGCGCAGTTTGAACTTCTGGATCTTTCCGCTGGCAGTACGCGGAAGCTCGGCGACGACCTCGACGCGCTCGGGCCAGAACTGCTTTGCCATTTTGGCCTCGCCGAGATAGGCCTGCACCGCCGCCAGATCGATCCTGCTCCCCTCGCGTGGAACGATGAAGGCACAGCCTCGCTCGCCGAGCCTTGAATCCGGGAATCCCACGACCGCAACGGCGGACACCGCTGGATGCTTGTAGAGCAGGTTCTCGATCTCGACGACCGGGACGTTCTCTCCGCCCCTGATCAGGATATCCTTCACCCGTCCTGAGATGCGGATGTAGCCCTCCTTGTCCATATACGCGAGGTCACCGGAATCGAACCAGCCTTCGCTGTCGAACGTCTGCAGCTCCGGCCGCTTGTAGTAACCCTTGAACATCTGAGCCCCGCGGACCAGCAACCGGCCCGACTCTCCCGGCGGCAGCACCTTGCCTTCGGTATCGACGACCTTGACCTCCATGCCCTCGAGCGAGCGTCCGTCCGTGCCGGCCGATTTCTCCGCGGCGCGCGCAGGCTCGGTCAGAGTGCCTGACAAGACTTCGGTCATCCCCCAGAGCGAGCAGACTTTGAGGCCAAGCTCTTCGGCCGCCCGGTCGATCAGGACCGATGGGATCGGCGCGCCCCCGCACAGAAAGGAGCGAAGGCTCTTCGGCTGAGGCGCGCCGGCCTGCACGGCGTCGCAGATGTCACTGAGGAACGGCGTCGACGCCGCCGTATAGGTCACGCCTTCGCGGGCCATCAGGCCAACCCCGCGCCTGGCCTCCCAGATATCCTGGAGGATCATCGTGCCGCCCAGATAGACCGAGAGCAGCACGATCGCGGCATAGCCCGTCATGTGTCCGACCGGCGAAGCCACCAGAAGGACATCCGTTGAATCGAGCCCGAACCGCCCCGACAGGGCCTTGCAGCACGCGATCAACGAGTTGGAGGTGTGCATGACGCCTTTCGGCTCGCCCGTGGTGCCGGACGTGAACATCAGCACGGCCATATCATCCGGGCGGAGACCAGGAGGAAGCCTGTCCGGCTCGGCCGCCAGCAACGTGCGATCAAAGCTGGTCTCGTCCTCTCCATCGGCGACGATCACGTGCTTAAGATGCGGCAGGTCGGCACGCATCGCCAGCGCCATCGCGCCGTAGTCGAAGCCGCGATAGGCCTTCGGCACGATGAAAACCTTCGCTTGGCAGAAGTTCAGAATGTAGAGCAGTTCGCGCTCACGAAGAATCGGCATCACCGGGTTCATCACCGCACCGATCTTGCTGCAGGCGAACGCGGTGACGACGAACTCCCACCAGTTCGGCAGTTGCACCGTAACGACATCGCCTCGTCCGACGCCGAGCCGCACGAGCGAGCTCGCGGCGCGATCTGCAAGCTTCTCCAGTTCCTTGTAGGTGAAACGCGGGGCCTGCTCTCGATCTGCGCGGTCGGCGACGATCGCGACCTTATCGGGCGCTCTCGCAACAGCCTCGGTCAGAAGCTGATCGACAGTCTTGTCGAGCCAATAGCCCGCTTCGCGAAAATTGGCGTAAGACGCATCATTTCTGGCTGCCGCCACGGTCATTGTTTCCTCCTGCAGCGTTGTGTCTTTTCCGACCTGTCTTTCGTTTATCCGTATAAGTTATGGTCGCGTATTATTTCGTAGTTTGTCGCTTGCGCCGTGCAATTGGCTTGCCGTCACTTCCCGACGAAAGCCGGCTTTCGCTTCTCGACGAAAGCCTTGACCCCTTCACGCGCATCCGCCGTTCGGGAGATTGTCGCGAGCATCTCCGCCTCCTGCTCGAGCTGGCTCTCGAACGATCGATCGGATGTCTCGGCAAACAGGCGCTTGATCGCGCCAAACGCTTGCGTCGGACCGGAGGCAAGCTCTTTCGCTATTCGCTCAGCTTCGGACTGCACATCGCCTTCCGGAACAACGAAATCCACAAGACCGAGCGACAGCGCCGTCCTGGCATCGAGCGTCTCGCCAAGCAGGAAGAAACGCCTCGCGCGCGCAACGCCGATGCGGCGCGTGATCGTCGTGGTCGACCCGCTGTCAGGGCTGAACCCGATCTTGGAAAACGCAGCTGAAATCCGCGCCGATTCCGCCATCACCACCAGGTCAGCGGCCGCCATCAGAGACACGCTTCCACCGGCAACATTGCCGTGAACGCTCGCGACGACCGGCGCCCGCATGCGGACCATTCTTGCGATCGCGACGTGAATATCTGCCGTCCAGGACTTGATCGTTGTTGGCAGTGCGTCTCCCTGGCTGACCAGGGACATCAGGTCGCCGCCGACGCTGAACAACCGGCCGCGCCCGGAGAGCAACATCGACCTCACGTCGGAGCGCTCGCTTAATTCGGCAATACACAGGCCAAATTCGCGGCAGAATTCTCCATCAATTGGATTCCCACGATCGGGCTGGTTCAGGACGACATGAGCCAGACCATTCTCGATGGTGCAATCGAAGCTCCTTGTCGGTGTGGCCAATCCCATCGGCGTCTCTCCTCTCGCTTTCAGGCAGCCTGTCGGCGGCTCGAACCAGGGGCTTAGATCGAGCGTGCCTGCTTTTCTTTCTGCACCGAGGCCTGAATGGCTTCTCGCGCGCGCTGCCAGTCGGCCGGCGATAGTTTCGAGAGCCCAGCGAAGGTGCTGGGCGCCGCCAGATGGTGACCGCCGTCGATGGCGATCGTGTCGCCGGTGATGTAGCTACAACCATCCGACATCAGGAAGATCACAAGATTGCGCAATTCATCCATCTTGCCGAAACGGCGCAGCGGCACGTCGTCCGCCTGCGTCGCGCCAACACCGGTCTCGGCCAGCGGATTGAGCTTGTCCCAGGCACCTTCGGTCGGGAACGGTCCGGGCGCGATTGCATTGACGCGGATGTTCTTGGGACCCCACTCAACCGCGAGCGACATGGTCATGGCATGGACGGCCGCTTTCGCCATCGCCGCCGGCACGACATAGGCCGAGCCAGTCCACACCCAGGTCACGAGGTTGCTGATGATCACGCCGGGCAGGCCCCCGGCGATCCACCGCTTGCCACAGGCGAGCGAGGTGTAAAACGAGCCGTCCATGACCGTCGAACGGACGGCCTCATAGCCGCGCGGAGACAGCGTTTCGGTTGGCGCCAGGAAATTGGCGGCGGCATTATTGACGAGACCGGTGAGCGGACCCTCGGCCCAGATGCTGGCCAGCATCGCCTCGATGCTGTCCGGATCGCGCACATTGGCAAGTCGCGCCGCGGCCTGTCCTCCGAATCGTTCGCTGATTTCCCGCACCGCTTGGTCAAGGACCTCCCTGCGCCGCCCGCAGATGTAGACGTAGGCGCCGTGCGCGGCGAAACCGACCGCCATCTCCTTGCCAAGCCCGGTCCCCCCGCCTGTGATCAGGATGCGCTTTCCCTTGAGGACAGCAGCGTCGAACATGGGCAATCCCCTCCCTGGCGGATTTTTCTTGCGGTTCGCGGCATTATCAGCCTGCCGAACCATCGCCGCAATACAATTAATACACTAGTGTACTGCTTCTGTAAATCAGACCGCAATCCGTTGAGTGAGGCAATTTTCGCCGATACTTCGCGGCCTTTCCTTTAAAATACGCTGGTGTATGGTATTGGTTGAAATTCTGCCCCCGACTCGCCTCAAGGGAAATATCAATGGTTGAACAGCCCGATTGGGATCTCCGGCTTGGATATCTCATTCATGACGTGTCGCGGCTCAGGAGGATGATGTTCGATCGGGCGTTGGCGCCGCTCGGGATCACCCGCTCGCAATGGTGGGTGCTGGCCTTCATCTCGCGCAAGGACGGCCTGCCCCAAACCCAGCTTGCCAACGAACTCGACGTCGGCAAGGTGGCCGTCGGGGCTCTGATCGATCGCCTGGAGTCCTCCGGCTTCGTTGTACGCCAGGCCGATCCGGTGGACCGGCGGGTCAAGCGCGTCTACGTCACCAAGCAGGCCCGCGGCTTCCTCGAGAAGTTGCGGAAGGAAACCGACAAGTTCAACGCCAGGATCGTCAACGGGATCGACCGGAAGCAGTTGGAAGCGGCCTCAGAGGCGCTCCTCGCCATGAAGCACAACCTCATCGCCATGTCGGACGGCACCGAAACCCAGAGCGGACAGGACGAGCATGAGGACACGCAGTCCTCAAAGAGCCGGAAAAAGCGGCGGGCGGCGGCTTGAGGCCTGCCACCCGCCTGAGGTGCTCCGGGAGGAGTTCGTTGGGAGCCTCATGAAACGATGTCGCGTCCCCAGATATCGGCATTGGGGCGCGCTTTTTGCATCAGCTCCGCCACCTTGGGGCCGAGGACGTTCGGATCCTCCACGGGTTCGATTCCCGGACCGGCATGCCAGCCTTCAGCCACTTTGAGAATTCCATCGCCAGCTTCGAACACGCGGCCAGTCACATCGGAGGACTCCTCGCTCGCGAGCCAGACCACGATCGGTGCGACCCAGCGCGGATTGCGGCGCCTGATCTCGTCTTCGGTGCGCTCTCTCAGCCCCTCGGTCATCCTGGTTTGCGCCCGGGGCGCGATTGCGTTCACGGTGATGCCGTATTGCCGCAGCTCCATGGCGCTGATGATTGTGAACGCTGCAATGCCGGCCTTCGCGGCGCCGTAGTTGCTCTGGCCGACATTGCCGAACAGACCGGATGCAGATGAGGTGTTAATGAGGCGGGCGCTCACCGGCGCACCGCGCTTCTTGGTCTCCTGGCGCCAATATTGCGCGGCGTGGTGCGACGGCGCGAAAGTACCCTTCAGATGCACCTTGATGACCGCGTCCCACTCCGCCTCGGTCATGCTGACCATCATGCGGTCCCGCAGAATACCGGCATTGTTGATGAGAACATCGAGCCGGCCGAAGGTGTTGATCGCATCGTCGATGAGCGCCTTGGCACCGGCCCAGTCGCTGACGTCGTTGCCGTTGACGATGGCATCGCCACCGGCACGCTTGATTTCCTCGACGACCTGCTGGGCTGGGGAGAGGTCGGCCCCCTCACCCGCTGCCGTGCTGCCGAGATCGTTGACGACCACCTTGGCGCCCTGCTCTGCAAGCATCACCGCGTATTCGCGCCCGAGCCCCCGTCCGCCTCCCGTCACGATCGCAACCCGTCCGGCACAAAGCTGTCCCATTCACCGTCTCCCTTCCAAGCCCCTTGCGCGCCAATCCGCCACGGAGACCTTTCCTAGTTCTTCGTCTCGCCGCTCATGGTCTCGCCGAACAGATGCCAATTGGCTCCTTCAAAACGCATGAGCTGCCATTCCTTGATCGGCGCGAAATCGCCAGGCGAAGTATTCATCCGAATGCCTGGCAGCAGCATTCCCAGCTCGACCATCTTCATATTGACCGCATTCCGCATCACGTTCTCACGCGTGAGATCGTCGCCACATTGCTTCAACACATGAACGAGCGCCTGTGCCGTGTTGTAGCCGTTGACGATCAGCGTGTCGCTGCGATCGGCGCCAGGAAAATATGCGTCCAGGAACCCGTTGAGCTCCCTGAGGCCAGCATCGTCCTTCCATGTGGGATCATTCGGATCCTTGAAATAGGCCGCCGAGATCAGCCCCTGCGCATTCTCGAACCCGACAGGTTTGATCACACTGCCGATCGAGGCCGACACGTAGCTGAGGATATGCAGCGGCTTCCAGTCGAGCTCGGACACCTTCTTGATTGCCTGCGCCGCGAATTTGGGTGTTGCAATATCGAACAGAACGTCGGCGCCGCTCGCTTTCAGCTTGACGAGATGGGAGTCGATGGTCGGTTCCGAAACGTCGAATGCCTCTTCCGCGACGATGACTGACGCCGCCTTGTCGCCAAGTCCACGCTTGATGCCTCTGAGATAGTCTTTGCCGAAATCGTCGTTCTGAAAGAAGATTGCGACCTTCGCCGCCGGCCGCTCCCGCAGCACGTATTGTGCGTAGATGTAACCCTCGGTCTCATAGCTCGGGGTGAAACCCATCGTCCACGGGAAATTCTTGGGATCATTCCATTTGGCGGCTCCGCTCGACACGAAAAGCTGCGGCACCTTCTTGGCGTTCAGATACTTCTGGACGGCCGAGTTCGGCGCGGTGCCCATGGCGTTGAAGACCAGTAGAACTTCGTTACTCTCAACCAGGCGCCGCGTCTGTTCGACGGTCTTCGGTGGCGAATAGGCGTCATCATAGGACAGGAAGACGATGCGGCGCCCGTTGATCCCTCCTTCCGCGTTGATCTTGCGGAAATAGGCCTCCTCCGTCTTGGCTACCATGCTGAAGGCAGACGCCGGGCCGCTGTAGGGGGACGTGTTGCCTATCCTGATCTCGGTGTCGCTGACGCCCGGGCCATACTTCTTCTCTCCGGCCACAGCTTCGGTCGCGAGCGTGGCAGCGAGGGCGAGCGCCATGACTTGCACCATGGCGCGACAAGCCTGGCGGGACGCCGTCCATCCGAACCGTTCCCGGATCAAGGCCCAACGGCTTGATCCGCCAGCGCTTCCAAACCCAGCTTTGCTTCCTGTTCGCCTCATCCCCTGCACGCCCGCTTCCACTTAGTACACTTGTGTACTATACGCGAAGACAACATTGCAACCGCCTTGCGAGCATCGCGAGCGGTGCAGTCGGCACGCTTCGGCAGTCGATGCACAACATGCGGGGGAGGACATCTTGAATCTCGAAGCCGTCCGAAACTTCCGTTTCGAGCCCGTTTTCCACACCTACACCCATCGCGATACAATGCTGTACGCCTTGGGGCTCGGCTACGGTTCAAACCCGCTCGACCCGTCGCAGCTGGGCTTCGTCTACGAAGCAGGCCTGCAGGCAGTCCCGTCGATCTGCTGCGTGCTAGCCCATCCAGGATTTTGGGCAAGACGACCCGAGCTTGAGATCGACTGGCTCAAGCTGCTGCACGGCGAGCAAAGCTTCGAAATCCATCATCTGATCCCGCCGGAAGGCACTGTCAAAGCCAGCTACGAGATCGCGGCTGTGATGGACAAGGGCGCCGGCAAAGGCGCCGTTCTTCACCTCGTCAAGTCGCTGAACGATGCGGATACGGGGGAGAGACTGGCGACCGTCCGCAGTGTGCTCTTCCTGCGCGGCGATGGCGGCTACGGCAGTTTCGGCAATGCGCCACCAGAGCCGAGCCCTCTCTCCGAGCAGTCCCCCTCGCACGTCAAAGATATCCCGACCCTGCCGCAAAGTGCGCTGATCTATCGGTTGAGTGGCGACTACAATCCCATTCACGCGGATCCCGTGGCCGCCACGAAGGCCGGGTTCGAACGACCGATCCTGCATGGTCTGTGTACGCTCGGAATTGCAACGCGCGCGATCCTCGCCACCTTCGCGGATGAGGTGCCCGGCCGCCTCAACTCACTATCGGTTCGTTTCAGCCGGCCGGTCTTTCCGGGCGAAACCATCCGGACTGAGTTCTTCGCGGCAGGCGGCCAGGTCCGCTTCCGTTCGCGCGCCGTCGAACGGGATGTCATCGTGCTCGATCGCGGAACGGCCGTTCTTCGCGCTTGAGCTATTTCTTCTCGATCTTCGCGATCTCGACGATCTCCGCCCAGCGGCGCGTATCCGCCTCCTCGAACGCCTTTAGCTCATCCGGTCCAGCCGGAAACGGCTTGGCGCCGACGGATTGCAAATAGGCTTCAGTGTCCTGGTTCTTGACGAAGGACAGCACGACCTTGCTGAGCTGCGCCACGACATCGGACGGCGTACCTGTTCGCACGAACACGCCAACCCAAGCGGTCAGCTCGGCGCCGGACAACCCGGCCTGCGCAAGCGTCGGAACATCCGGCACGCTCGCAAGCCGCTCCGCGCTCGTCACCGCAAGGACGTGCAACCGGCCATCCTGAATCAGGCCCTGCGCGCTGGCAGGGTCGGCAAAGACACAATCGATTTCGCCGGCCAGCACGTCAGTCAAAGCCTGCGGCATTCCGCGATAAGGGACGTGCTGCATGTCGATCCCGGCCCTATGGCGGAACAACTCGGCGGCGCCCCTGCTGGACGTATTGCCACTTCCGAATGACAGCGGCTTTGGTCGCGATTTTGCGACCGCAATAAACTCCGCGATGTTCTTGGCCGGAAAGTCTGGTCTGACGCTCAGCAGCATCGGGATGGTCATGATCCCCGCCACAGGCATGAAATCTGCAGCCGGATCATAGGGCATCGCGTTGAACAGATTGACGTTGGCCGCCTGCGTCGAATTGGTTGTGACAAAAACGGTATATCCATCAGGGTCGGACTTGAGCACGGAGAGCGCGGCGAGATTGCCGTCGGCTCCCGGCTTGTTCTCCACCAGAACCGTGACACCCGCTTCGCTGCGAATGCTCTCCGCCAGGCGTCGCGTTACCGCGTCGGTCGCACTGCCCGCGGGAAATGGCACGACGAAATTGATCCTGCGTGACGGGTAGGACTCCGCCGGGACAGCGTGAACACCGCCTATACTGACGAATGTGGCGGCAAGCAACAATGTCATCGCAACGCGAAACCGCATCGATCCTCCCTCACGCCCCGCCGCAGCGGGTTGCGCGTTTCGGCACCCGTGCCGCCGGCGCGCAATCCCGATTTGTTCTTGATCGTACCCTACTTTACGATCTGGGCGAGCAAGACGGAAGTCCGGCCTTCGGGATACGGCGCTGCAATGTGCCGGCCTCAGAACGTCCCGGGATAGGCTCCCCCGTCGATCAGGATGTTCTGCCCCGTGATGTAGCCCGCCTTATCGCTGCACAAGAAGGCACAGGCCGCGCCGAACTCCTCGATCGTGCCAAATCGCCCGGCCGGATTTGCGCTGCGGACAGCATCCGTCGTTTCGTCAGCAGACTTTCCCGAGCGCTGTGCCAGGGCCGACAGATTTGACTTAAGCCTGTCAGTATCGAAGGTGCCGGGCAGAAGATTGTTGATTGTCACATTGTGCCTGACCGTCGAACGCGAAAGGCCAGCCACGAATCCGGTCAGGCCCGTCCTCGCGCCATTGGACAGCCCCAGCATGTCGACGGGCTGCTTCACTGCGTGCGACGTGATGTTGATGATGCGGCCGAACTTCCGGGCGATCATCCTGTCGACCGTCGCCTTGATAAGCTCGATCGGCGACAGCATGTTGGCATCGAGCGCCTTGATCCAGTCGTCACGCACCCAATTGCGGAAGTCGCCGGGCGGCGGCCCGCCCGCGTTGTTGACCAGGATGTCGGGATCCGGACAGGCGGCGAGAACTGCGGCACGCCCCTCGGCCGTGGTCACGTCACCCATCACCGTGCAAGGACGACTGCCGGTGAGCCTTTCGATGTCCGCCGCCGCACTTTCAAGCGGGGCCGGTTGCCGAGCAACGATGAAGACAATGGCGCCCTCGCCCGCAAGCGCCGCGGCACAGCCCTTGCCCAAACCCTTGCTTGCGCCGCAGACAATCGCTCTTCTGCCCCGAATTCCGAAATCCATTTCAACCCTCGCAAACCGGATCAACCATCGAATCTGCACACCGCAGAGGATGGCGGTAGCCGAACCGCGTCGATCCGCTCGAAATCGTCAGCGTTCATCGGCAGCCACGTGGAATACGTCAACGGATCGCATCGACCCGAACTGACTTCACGAAATTGCCAGGAGGCAGCTGCAACGACCTCCTCGCCCGCCAGGAGTTCGATCCGCAGCCCCTCGCCACTCGGCAGTCCCGCACCACTCTGATGTCCGTCGCCCGAGCAATAGAGATCGAGCCGGAAACGACCGTCGGGCCGATGCTGAACCGACATCTCGATGTCGATAAACCCGAACGCGGGATCATCGGGACGGTTCGCGTCGTAAAAATAGACGTGCGGCAGTTTCGCGTAGACGGCCGGACCTGCTGTCGGATCCTCCGGCACCTGGGCATCGGGACGCCCCGGGGTGCGCGGCGGCACAGGTCCGAGTGAGACGAACTGAAGCAGCGAACGGCACCGCACCAGCACTGGAGCCACGGTCATCGAGCCACCTCCCGCATTGCGGCCGGTTCGAATGTCATGCCAAGCAGGGCCTCCGCGTTGTCGCGCAGGCACGGAGATCCAGCACCGAGCGCCCGCACGGCAAAGGCGGCCGGCTGCTGCTGCTTGATCGCAAACGGATAGTCCGAGCCGACCACGATATGGTGGTCGCCGAGCGCCTGTGTCATGAAACGCAGCGTGTCCTCCGAATAGACGATCGTGTCGTACCAGAAGCGCCGCGCGATGCTCGAGGGATCGTCCTGCATGGCCGCTCGCATCGCCGGCGAAATCTGACGGCCTTGATCGAGGCGCGGCAGGATCCAGGGCAGCGCACCACCACCGTGGCTGAGCAGAAACTTGAGACGTGGATACCGATCAGGCACGCCATGAGCGAGCAAGGAGACGGCAGCCAAGGCTGTCTCTAGCGGAAACACGGCAATCGCGGCGTATTCGCTGGCCGCACCAACCCGTTCGACGCCCGCCGGATGCAGAGGATGCACGAACACCACAAGGTCGAGCGCCTCCGCCGCCTCATAAATCGGCCAGAGTGACGGCGCGCCAAGTGGCGTTCCATTGATATGCGAGCCGATCTCGACTCCGCGGAAGCCGAGCGCCTTGATATGCTCCATCTGCCTGACCGCACGCGACGTATCCTGCATGCAGATCATGCCAATGCCTGCGAACCGCCCGGGTGCTTCCTCCATCATGCGCGCGATGTCCGCGTTCATGATTTCCGCCAGAGCCTCCGCGGCCTCGGGCTCCAACCAGTGCGACAGCAGTTCCGGCATGGGAGAGAGGACGTGAACATCGACGCCATCCCCGCGCATGTCAGCGAGACGGCGAGGCACATCCCAGCAGCGCGAATCGATCCGGCGAAACACCTTGCCGCCGATCATAACGCTGGCGTCTTCGCCTTCGCGCGCGATGCTCGGCCAGAGCGATCCACCCCTTCTATCGGCGGGTATGTGCGAGGGAACGACATGCGTATGCACGTCGATGACGAGCGACATGGGCGACTCTTTCCGACCTACATCGGGACGAAATTGCTCTTGGAGCCCCACATGCAGAGGCTCGTCGGCTCGAACCCGAACTGGCGTGGGCGATGCGCCGCTTCATCCTGGATCTCGTCGACCCCGACCGAATATTCGAACACCATGCCGTTCGGTCCCCGGAAATACAGGAAACGGGCGCCCGAGGTCGGATGACGACCCGGGCCGAACACGATCGGCACGTGTTGCTCCGTCAAATGATAGAAGGACCGCATCACGTCATCATTGCTCTCGACCTGGTGATTGACGTGCTGGATGCCGGGCCCCTTGGCGGGCGCCAGCGCCAGCGTATGGTGGATCGCATTGACCCGCATCAGCGCAATGTCGCCGATGCGGTCGCTGACCCGCGCATTGCAGACGGTGGTCCAGAACTTTTCATCGCGCACCGGATCGATGGAATTCAGGCCGACATGGTTGAACCCGGTGATGCCTGCATCACGCATGCCGTAGTAGCGTTTGCCGCTCATTTCGGGCCGGGCCACGAGTTCGACACTGTTGCCGGTCGGATCCTTGAAACCGATGAAGGCGCGAACCTTTCGTGCGGCACATTCGCTCGCCGTGCCCCGGTGGACCGGGTGACCAATCGACTCCAGCACACCCGCCGCGGCATCGAGCGCCGCAGCATCACGAACCTCGAAGGCCACCGTCTGTTCCCGCGGATCGCCCTCGTAGTAACAGAGCGTGTGAGCGCGCTGGTCGGAGCGCAGATAGACCGACTTGCCACCGCGCTCACCGACCTGCAGGCCCAGCACGCGGGTTGCAAAATCCTCCGCTAGCCCAAGATCCGGCGTGCCCAGCCGGACGTAGGAAATGTCGATTAGTTCAATCATGTGGCGCCTCCCGCTCTCTTCATAAGACTAAGCCGCGGCCAATTCCCGCACGTCACGACAGGGGCTCCCCCAGGCGCAGAGCGCGTATCGATCGAGCGCGAACTGCCGCGGTCGCCGGTCGCCCCGCTCCTCGTTTCCGTTGAATTCGAACGCGAAGACTGCCCCATCCGGCGCCTGGAAACGCACGAACATCCGATTAGATACCGTCTCCAGGCCCGGGCCATGGACGATGCGAACCTGCCGTTCTTCAAGAAGATAGGCATTACGCATCAGGTCGTCGTGGGACTTCACCGCAAAGCTCGCATACAGCAATCCGCCCCGGTCGGATGGATAGAGCGCGATGCGGTGATGTGCGGCATCGAACCGAAGATAGGTGATGTCGCCGACGCGGTCGGCCACCTCGGCGCCGATTGTCTCGCACCAGAATCGAACGTCGGCGTCGATGTCGCGACTCCGCAGGCCGACCGTCGAAAATCCCGCAAGGCCCGAATCTCGCAGCGGATGGAACCGCCGGGCCGACAGCTCGACGCAAGCAACCAGCTCGATCGAATGCCCCGTCGGATCGGAAATTGAAAAGCACCGTCGGACGGCCCGGCGTCGGCATGCCTCCCCGTCCAGCTCAGCGACGGAGATATGCCGTGACGACAGCGTTTCGGCCAGCCGCACCAGCGCCTCGTCGTCTGCCAGCGCAATGCCAATGGCCGGCGGCGCGGCCTCGTCCGTAAACATGATCGACCTGCGCCGCTCGTCGGAGCGAAAGGAAAACTCCCTCTCATCGGAGCGTTCGAGCCCGAGAACGTCGATCGCAAACCGGGCGGCCATCGCGAGGGACGGCACCGGAATGCGCGAATAGGCCAGCGGCTGATCCGAGAATGGCGTCACTGCATCAGATCTCGACATGAATGAAACCGTCCTGGACACGAACGGGATAGGTCTTGAGCGGCACCTCGCACGGCATCGCAACCGGGGCGCCCGTCGTGACGTTAAAGGATCCGAAGTGAAAGCTGCATTCGATGATGCAGCCGCTCAGCGTCCCTTCCTCGGTCAGCGAGACCTCGCCGTGCGTGCACTTGTCGTCAGTCGCATAGAACTGTTCGCCCACCCGGTAGACAGCGATCGGATTCCCCTCGGGAAGATGCGCCTGGCGCATCTCGCCGTTCTGAAGCTCATCGACGGCGAACAGAGCAACGGTCCTGGTCCTGGTCTCAGTCATGCCTGCCATCACAACATCGTACTGCCGCCATTGACGCTGATCACCTGCCCCGTCACGAATGAGGCCTCCGCCGACGACAAGTAGCTCACCATCGAGGCTACTTCGGTCATTTCGCCCGGTCTCCCCATCGGGATGACGCTGACAAATTTGGCGGCGAGCTCAGGGGCCTTCTGCGTGATCTCAACCATCTGCGGCGTGTTCACCGCGCAAGGCGCCACCGTGTTGACCGTGATCCCGTCCCGCGCATATTCGCGCGCAAGACCGGTGGTCAGGCCATGAACACCGCCCTTCGCAGCGTTGTAGGCCGCATGATCCCACAAGCCGTTCCGGACCGAGTCTGCGCCGATGTTGATGATGCGGCCATATTTTTGCGCGCACATGTGCGGTAGCGCGTGCCAGCAGGCCCAGAGGACCGTCCACAGGTTGCGGTCGATGGTCGTCTTCAGGGTTTGGGGCGTCTGCTCGGAAAACGGCTTGATAATGCCCCCACCAGCATTGTTCACCAGCACGTGCACGGCGCCGAACGCCTTGATTGCGGTGTCGATCAGCCGCTTCGAGACCTCCTGATCCGAGAGGTCACCGACGACGCTCACCGGCCTTCTTCCGCTGGCGCCGCCGACCTTGTCGCACGCCTGCGCCAGGACATCGCCATCCAGGTCAGACAGTACGAGCTCGGCGCCATCCGCGGCCAACCGCTCCGCGATCGCAAGACCGATGCCTCGCGCTGCGCCGGTCACGATGGTCACCTTCCCACTCAAGTGCTTCGACATCACCACTCCCGGCGGACCAATCAGAGAATGAAACTGACACGGCCCTGCTGCCGCAGTCCGTCGGAGGCCAGAATTGACCGCTTTTCCCGGATCGCGAGGCGGCCGTCGCGCACCACGAGACGGTAGAGGCCCGTCCCGAAGTAGACGTCCGTAACTGCATTCTTGGTCCGGTGCGCAATGAAGGAGGTGCTGATCTTCAGGTCGTCCCCATCGCGCTCGAGAATGCGGATATTGCCGACGATGTGACGCACCTTGGAGTGCGGAAACTCAACATGGGCCGTGCGTTTCATGAGGCGCTTCACCCTCTCCCCGAGCCGGAAACGATCGTCCGCAATGTAGAACAGGTTATCGTTCGGCCTGGCTCCTGGATCGACGTCGGTCGAGGGCACGAAGTAGTGCGCGTCGTCCGTGAACAGTTCAAGCCATTCCGGCAGTTTCCAGGCATCGATCAGGTCGGCTTCCGCGAAGAGAAAGTCCTCGACGTCAGCGCGGGTGATGGTTTGGAGGGTTGCTGTTGCGGTCATGCTCATGCCCCGTAGATCCGGCGGTTCCATTCCGTCCAATAGCCGCGCATTTGCGCTTCATCGTCAAAGGACGGCGTTTCCTTGGTCAATCCCTTTGAGATGTCGTTCCAGCCAACTTCCGCGAGATTCGAATATCCGTCCTGGCATTGCTCCAGCGCCTCGATGTCATCGGGCGTCGCGAAACCGCCCGGTCCAAGAAACTCGAGGAAGTTGAACAAGCGCGCGCTTCGGTCGCCGGGGTCCTCCTGCACAGGCGCGAGCGCCCACGCATTGACCGTCATGAAGTCCGGCTCGGACGGGTAGAACGTCCGGACCGTCAGGGCCATGATATCGTTGATGACCAGGTTCGGGAAAACGTGCAGATTGCGGTTGTAGAGCGCAATTCGGTCGGCGCGCTCCTTGCCGTGTCTCGACATCAGATTGTCGTAGATCGCTTCAACCCGCTTCTTGCCGTCGTCACCCCAGGCCGGGATCCATTGTGCGACCGGCCGGCCCCAGGGGGCCCGATATTCGACGACACCATGCCCCTTTCCGAGATCGCGGCCCGATCCCGTCAGCTGGATCGGCACAAGGCCGCCCGTCGTACCCTTGAGATACTCCAAATAGGTCGCGTGATTTGTCGCCGCGTGGTAGCCGTCGTAACTGTTTTCCGCGAGCAGCTTCCAGTTCGCGCGGATCGAGTATTCCTGCGTTCCGCCGACAACCGTCATCCCCGCCTCGGACTGGTCGGCGACGATGTCCATATATTCCCTCGCATTGCCGAGATATTCGGGAAGCGACTCCACATTCGGGTTGAACGAGACGAAACAGAAGCCGCGATACGAGTCGAATTTCGGCGCGGGCTGCAGGCTGGATGTCGACCGCTCGGCAAAGCCCGGCGGATAGGATTCCTTGCCCGGCATGTCTCGCAGCGCACCGTCGAGCCCGAATACCCAACCGTGATAGAAGCACTGGAACGACTTGGCATTGCCGCTTCGTTCCCGGCAGACACGGGCGCCGCGATGCGGGCACGTGTTCATCAGCGCGTGGAACTTGCTCTTGTTGTCACGCGTGAATAGCAGCGTGCGTCCGCCGACCGACCGCGTCAGGAAATCGCCGGGCTTGGCGAGCTCACTCTCATGGCCGAGATAGAGCCAGACCTTGTCAAAGATATTGGCCCGCTCCAGCGCCAGGATCTCCTTCGACACGAAAGCCGTCCGCGACACACGGAAGCGCTGCCCCTCGCGGTCGTCATCCACCAGCCTGTCATTGTCGACGACTTTCTTCAGCGGTGCCGCCATCGCTTCCTCCCCTTGTGCCCTTTCAGACCAGCGCCTTGCGCAAATCGAACGAGGGATTCTCGAGATCTGCACGGTTTACAGGACGCGTCGCGAGTTTCCTCAGGACGGCCATGTCTTTTCGATTGTTGACTGTGACGGCGCCGCACAGCGTACCGTCTTGCAGGCCGAGCGCCGCGAAACGGCCGCTCCTGACGTCGCCGCGCAGCACCAAATCCGTGCCTGAAAGCTCGCCAGCGACCTGGATGTTGATGTCGTATTGATCGGTCCAGAACCACGGCGCCTCGCCGTAACCTGCTCCCTGCCCGACCATCCCGCGCGCGACGGCAATCGACTGGTTCTGGGCGTTGGCCCATGTCTCCACCCGCGCCCACCGCTGCTGATGTTCGCTCCATTGCGCGGCGACATCGCCGATCGCATAAACGCCCGGTGCATCCGAGCGGCCCCACGCATCGACGCGGATGCCACCGTCACAGTCAAGGCCGAGCTGCCGGCCAAGCACAACGCGTGGCTCGGCACCGATGCCAACCACAATGCAGTCGGCCGGAATTCGCGATCCATCCGAGAGAATGAGGTGGCCATCTGCAGTTGCCCGACCAGATACGCCAAAGCGAAATTGGACACCGGCGTCCTCATGCCTTTTCTGCAAATAGTCCGCGACAACGCGCGGCAGCGCCCGCGAAAGCAGACCTTCGGCGGCTTCCACGACCGTCACAGCGCAGCCGGACTTGATCGCCGCGGAAGCGACTTCGAGGCCAATGACCCCTCCGCCGATCAGCACGATCCGCGCCCCCGGCCGGAACAACTCTCGCAGAGACAGAGCGTCCTCGATGGTCCGAAGCGTTCGCACCGGAATATCGGCTCCATCAAGCTGTGGTAGCTCGCGCGCCGCTACGCCGGTCGCCAGAACGAGGCGGTTAAAGGCAATGCGACGACCGTCCGCGAGCTCCACGGCTCGACGATCCAGATTGCACGACGCAACATGCGTGCCGAGATCGAGATCGACATCGATGCCTTGCCAGCCGGTGCGTTCCTTGATCGAGGCCGGAAGCGATGCGCGGTCGAGCAGGACTTCCTTCGAGAGCTGCGGACGCTCGTATGGAAGATGTGCCTCTTCGCCGACAAGAGCGATCCTTCCCTTGTGACCGGCCGCCCGTAGGGCCTCGGCCGCGCGCGCACCAGCCTGACCGGCGCCGACGATTACGATCGCGTCGTCGTCTGCATGAAGATCGGCTGCGGAGGAATCCGTCCTCATCGACTTGCGCACCTCTGTCTGACCGTTGCCCGCCGGGCGCAATCTCCGTTGCGTCCTCAATCCAAACTTTCCGGACAGTTGTCCTGTTTGTCAAGCTGCGCAGGAAGGCTTTCGTCGCTGCATTGCAGTATTTACAGGATGATTATCCTGTTTCTTGTTGAGATTGCCCGTTGGGTCGGTATTGTTGAACCGGAGCAATCAGAGGCGAACAGATGGCGACCAGAAATTCAAAGCCGAGGCTCGAAGCCGATCCCTCCGTGTCATCGCGGCGCGCTTCGAGGACGAACGCCCGCGCGCCACTGCTGAAGCCACGCCGAACCCAGGCGGAACGCAGTGAAACGACGCGCAGGAAGCTGATCGAGGCCGCTATCGTGCTCCTGCGGGAGCGCGGGTATGGCGGGCTGCGCACCAACGAGGTCTCAGATCGCGCCGGCGTATCTCGAGGCGCGCAGCTTCACCATTTCCCGACCAAATATGAGCTCATTCTGGCGACACTGCAGTATCTCAATGAGCAAATGCTCGTGGGAAGCCGCCGCCGTGCGGTCGCCGCACGGCACTCGGCTAATCCGGTCGCCGATGCGATCGAGGACGCGAAAGCCTTCTTCTTCAGCGATTACTTCTTCGTATCGCTCGCCATTACCATGGGCGACGCCCGGGACGAGGATCTGATGCGGCATACCGTGCCGATGTCGCGCGATGCTCGTTTCAGTGCTGAAAAGGCTTGGCTCGAGACCCTCGTCAAGCGTGGCATTCCACGCCGCTTGGCCTCGGATATACTTCAGTTGACGCTGAGCATCGTGCGTGGCCTTGCGGTACGCACGCTCATCGACAACAACCCAAAGAAATTCGAAGAACTCCTGCATCGCTGGCGCAACATGGTGTCCTTGTTCGTCGAGCATGAGCTGGGGCAGCGAGCAGCGAGGCAGGAATCAAAGGTGATATGACGCTGGCACCGGAACGGCCAACGCCTGCCATCATCACCTCGCGAGGCGAGTCCCGACCATCATAACTATCGGCGACGCCGATGCCCGCACCTTCTCAGAATTGCGGAGCAGGTCCTCCACTTCAGTTGCAATGATGGATCTGTGACATCGCCGACCGCATTCAAGCGATGGGAACAGCCGGAAGATGTTGCCGGTTCAGCCGCGCTCCTCTGCATGCCTCATCGCAATGGACCGTCGCTCTCGTACTTCACAGAGCTGTCCACCCTGGACCTCGCAAGATTTTTCATGATCCCCCGATGCGCACGTCTCGCGCAAGAAACCAACTAACAGGCTGAAGCCAGCCTCTCGGTCCAATCCATTATGGGGAAATTTGAACCCCGCTTCTCCCAAGCGGGGATTTCCGAGCCGGCCCAGCCCTTCTGCACGGCTCAACCGCTGCAGTACGCTGTCAGCAAAAACGCCATGGAATGCCAACGTTCATCGAGGTTAAACCGTGGCCCGCAAGTCTCCAGCGGCAGTTCGAAGAAAATGAGACCTCCTACCCAAGACTACGCCAAGACGCGCAACACCACCCGATCCCCCTACTCCCACTCAATCATTTAGGAAGACGTTTCCGCATTGATTTCCAAGCATAGATCCTTAAAGCCCACGGTCTAACGCCGACGATATATCCACCTGAATTTTTCGGTCTTGGGTTCACAGAAAAATTTGCGAGACTCTGAGGACCGACACCTTCGGCAAGTATCGAAAACAATCGACACACTAGACGTACGCCCAAGGTCGGTACGGCCTCCTCCGGGGCTTTCGCCGGCTCCCAGCCGATACCGTCAGCGGTCACTCGAATAGCCATTCGAATAGCCATTGAGGGGTCCAGTTTGCATCAGGAGCTGCCAGCGACCGAGTTGAAGCTGACGAACCCCGCAGCATCAACCCGGGGGATAACCAAGGTGGTCTGGAAACGAGCCAACTAATTCGCTCCACAGACTGAGCCTGCAAAACTTGATTCCTGCCCATCGCCGACTCCAACTGCGCTGCCATAGCGTATTTTACCCGCAGCGGCCCCTACGAGATCGCAGGCAGGCCGACTCTGAACGGCCGTTGCATCAAATCGCTGTGTAGCCACCGTCGGCATTGATGCAGGCGCCCGTGATGATCGAGGCCCTGTCGCCGGCGAGAAAGGCGACGACCTGCGCGATCTCCTCGGGGCGGGCCAACCGACCAATCGGCTGCCGTACCAGCATCGCTTGGCGAGTGGCGTCCGGCAGCTTGGACAACAATGGCGTGTCTACATAGCCCGGAGACACACAATTGGCGCGGATACCCTGGCGCGCATAGGTTAGCGCCACCGAGCGCGTGAGATTGACGACCGCGGCTTTCGCAGCCGAATAGGCATTGCTGTTCTCTTGGCCGACATGGGCAAGAATGGATGCCATGTTGACGATCGCGCCACCGCCGGTCGCGAGCATGCTGCCTGCGGCGAACTTGTTGCAGATCGCCACGCCGGTGAGATCCACGTCGATCACGCGGCGCCAGTCGGCAAGATCGAGCTCATGGATCGGCGACTTGCGCTCGGGGATACCAGCATTGGCAACGAGGATGTCGAGCCGGCCGAACTGCGTAACGGCCCCCTGCATCAGCGCGGCAACCGAGGCCTCATTGGTGACATCGACCTGCTGGAAGACCGCCGCATGACCATCGGCGGCAAGCTCTGCCGCAAGCGCTGCGCCGCTTTCGGCGAGATCGCCGAGCACGACGTTCGCCCTCTCGACGGCAAACAGCCGTGCAGTCGCGGCTCCAATCCCGGATCCGGCGCCCGTGATAACGGCAACCTTTCCCTTGAGCAGCACTACACCCTCCCGTTCGGCCCGATTTACCGAGCTCAGCTCCGCTCGAAGCCCGGGCGCGCGATCAAGCCCATCGGCGTCCGCGTGAAACCGCCATCCACGACGATCTCCTCGCCCGCGATGTAGCTCGCGCGCTCGCTCGCGAGAAAGACGACCGCATCGGAAATGTCCTCGGGACGGCCGATGCGCCGCGCCGGAACCAGGGCCCGGCGTGCCTCGTGCACGCCCTGGGTCTGATAGATGGCCTCTGTCATCGGCGTGCGGATCATGCCCGGGCTGACAACGTTGCTGCGCACGCCGCGCGGTCCCCATTCGACCGCGAGCTGACGGGACAACATGACCACTCCGGCCTTGCTCACGCTGTAGGCGCCGCTGTAGCTCTGCGGGAACGTGGCCGAGATCGACGCGACATGGACGATGGCACCCGCGCCGCGCGCCAGCATCGGCCCACCAAAGACCCGCGCACAGCGCAGGTAACCTGTCAGGTTCAATGACAGAATGCGGTCCCAATCCGCCATGCTCGTGGTCTCGAGCCCGCCCGACAACATCGTGGCGGCATTGTTGACGAGGATTGCAGCCGCGCCGACCTTCGCCGCGACCTCGCTTGCGGCGCGCGCGACGCTGTCATCGCTTGTGACGTCGCAGGCGAAGAACTCCGCGCGTCCGCCATTTGCGCGAATCTCCGCGGCCACAGCCGCGCCGGTCTCGTCGCGGTCGAGCACGACGACGGTCGCGTCAACGGCCGCAAGACCAAGAGCGATTCCACGCCCGATGCCGGCACCGCCGCCCGTGACGACAGCGACTTTTGCCGAGAGATCGATCCACGCCATGCGGAGCTCCAAACGTTGGGAAGGCGACCGGCGCCTCAGGTGGCCAGGCCGGACAGGGACGGCAGCTCGATCCTGCGGATCAGCCGGTTCTCCTGGGCGACGATGAGATGCTTGGAGGCTTGCAGGTAGGCCGGCCAGTCCGGATCCTTGTCGCGCGCGGCGTGCCGGCGCTCGAACTCGCCCATGTCGGGGAACCCCCAGAGATGGACGATCTGGTTGAGCGGACCGACCGCGCTCGTGAACATGCCGAGCGGACGTCCCAGATATTTGAGTTGGACCGGCATCGCGAGCCGGTCGAACACCTCGATGAACTCCGCCATCTTGCGCAGGCGGATGGTGTAGACGCGCAGGTCGACAATGGCATGCTCGGTCATCGGACGATCTCCCGGTTGGCCCTCTCAGCTGCGAACGAGTGCGCAGCTTCCCTCTTCGAGCGGCCGGAATGCTTCAGCTGCGCTCAGCGTCGAGACCAGCCTGTAGACATCGCCGGTCGACATACTCTCCGCGGGCTTCTTCACCTCGAAGAGATAGGCCGGATGGATCTTGCGCCCGTCGGCGCGGATCGTGCCCTGGCCGAAGCAGTCGTCGTCGGTCGGCATCTTCTTCATCAGCTCGACCACCTCGCGGCCGTTGCGCTTGGCCTGCTCGACGCCGAGCTCCCTCACTGCCTTGAGGTAGTGCAGCACGCAGGCATAGTCGCCGGCCTGGCTCATGTTGGGATAGACGTTCGATGCCAGGCGCGGCTTCACCCGGTTCATGAAGGCGCGCGTTCGCTCATTGAGATCCCAGTAGAAGGTCTCGGTGAGCGACAGGCCCTTGGCCGTCGAAAGTCCCATGCCGAGGACGTCGGTGACATAGCCGACCAAGGCCGCCATGCGCGTGCCGCCCTGGTCCAGGCCGAACTCCTGAGCCTGCTTCAGACAGTTGATCAGCTCATTGCCGGAATTGGCAAAGGCGATCACATTCGCGCCGCTCGACTGGGCCTGCAGCAGGAAGGACGAGAAGTCCGAGGTCGAGCCGAAGGGGTAGCGCACCGAGCCGAGCACGGTGCCGCCCGCCGCCTTTGCGAATTTCGCCGCATCCGCCTCGGCTGCATGTCCGAAGGCGTAATCGGCGGTGAGGAAGAACCATTTCGAGCCGCCGGTGCGCACGAGCGAGGTCGCCGTCGAATGGGCTAGGCACCAGGAATCCCAGGACCAGTGCACGAGGTTGGCGCTGCAGCTCTTGCCAGTCAGGTCCGACGAGCCGGCGGTGGTGATCAAGGCAACCTTGTTCTTGTCCTCGATCAGATATTTGGCGCCAAGCGCGATCGAGGAGTTGCCGACATTCTCGATCACGTCGACACCATCCTGGTCGAACCATTTGCGGATGATCGCAAGACCAACATCGGCCTTGTTCTGGTGGTCGGCGACCAGGATCTCGACCTTGATGGAGGGATTGTCCGCCATGAATTCGGCGGCCGCCTGCTGCGCACAGGCAACCGTGGTGGGCCCCGACACGTCGCGATAGATGCCGGACATGTCGGTAATCACACCGATGCGGATCGTGTTGTCGGACTGCGCCCTGGCCAGGCGCGGCGCTAACGTCGTGGCGAGGCCGGCACCGACGAAATTGCGGCGTGTCATTTTCATGTCGTCTCTCCCTCACCCGCCCTGCCTTCCGGCATGGACCGTTGTTGATCGCGCTCGATGGTGTTGATCAGGCTTGCTGCCCGGCCAGATGACGGCCGGTGATGTAACCGAAGGTCATGATCGGCCCGAGCGTGATGCCGGCGCCGGGATAGTTGCCGCCCATGATCGAGGCGCGATCGTTGCCGACGGCATAGAGGCCCGCGATCGCCGTGCCGTCGCGGCGTACCACGCGGCCGACCACGTCGGTGGTCAGACCGTCGAACGTTCCGAGATCGCCCATGATGAGCTTCAGCGCGTAATAGGGCCCCTCGCCGATGGGGGCGACGTTCGGGTTCGGCCTGTGCTCGGCGTCACCGAGATAGCGGTTGAAGGCCGTCGAGCCGCGATTGAACGCGCGGTCGATGCCGTAGGACGCACCCTCATTGTACTCGCGCACCGTTGCTTCCAGACCGTCGGCATCGATGCCCACAGCCGCGGCGAGCTCGCGCAGTGTCACGCCGCGGCTCAAATAGCCGTTGCGCACGAAAGCGCCGACCGGGACGGGCGCCGGCTTGGCATAGCCGAGGCCGTATTTGCGGATCGTGGCATGATCGCAGATCAGCCAGGCCGCGGTCTCCTTGCCGCCCGCGCCATCAGCGATCATCGCGGCGCCGACGTCGTGATAGGAGTCGGACTCGTTGGTGAAGCGGCGTCCTTGCCTGTTCACCGCGATCACGCCGGGCTTGTAGCGGTCCACGAGGTGCGGAAACACGCCGGTGCGATTGCCCAGTGGCACGCGCGACACCGGCATCCAGGCCGCAGCGCTCGGAAAGCGGATGTCGCAGCTGCCGCCCGCCTCCTCCGCCATGCGGATGCCGTCGCCGGTGTTGGCCGACGGGGTCGGCGACAGATGCTCGCCGCCGCGGGCAAGGTGCGGATAGGCGCGCGCGATGCGCGCCTGATCGTGTGGAAATCCGCCACTCGCCAGCACCACCGCTCGGCGCGCCGTGATCTCGTACTCGCCCTTGGCGTCGCTGACGACCGCGCCCGCAATAATACCGTTTCGGACAATCAGCCGCTGTGCCGGCGTTGCCGTAAGCAGCGGAATTTCGAGGTCGAAGCCTGTCTTGGCAAGCCGCGCCGCCAGCGCATTGCCGCTGGTGACCTTGACCCCGCGGCGATAGCGCGCGAGATCCCAGAGATGGCTCGCAAGCCGTTTGGCGACGTACACTGCGGACGCGAGCGAGCTGGTCACACGGAAGAAATGCTTCAGCTCGTCGTTGGACGAGTTGAACATCATGCCGATGAAGGTGATCGTCTCGAGCGGTGGCCGCAGCCGGCGGACCTCCGCACCGAGCGCGCGAGCGTCATAGGGCGCCGCGGTCACCGAGCGGCCGAGCCTGGCGCCGCCCTCGACTTCCGGATGATAGTCGGGATAAGCCGACAGCACGAACTTCGCTTCGGTCTCCTTCTCGAAGAAATCGAGCATGCGCGGACCGGCATCGAGAAAGGCATCGATCGCCGCGTCGTCGAAGTGATTGCCGGTCTCGTGCTTGAGATAGATACGCGCTGCCTCGCGGCTGTCCATCACGCCCGCATTGCGCGCATGGCGATTGCCGGGAATCCACAGCACGCCGCCTGAGAAAGCCGTCGTGCCGCCGAAATAGACGTCCTTCTCGACGATGATCACGTTGAGCCCGCATTTTCGCGCCGTGATCGCGGTGGACATTCCGCCGGCGCCGGAGCCAACGACCAGCACATCGCACGACAGATCGCGCCCTTGTCCCGACATTGCCGCTTCCTCCCATGGCCTCGCCGCACCGTCGTTTCTTTGAGTCGGACGACACGTCGTCCTCTGGATAGGCGCGGCCGCGGGCGCCGCCAATGGACGAAACTCCTTTTGTATTGTACTTTTCATAAGTGCGGTGCAGCGGCGAGCAACGGCCGCCAAAGCCGCGGAGGGAACCGCAAGCATGATCCCGCACTACTTCTTGTACGAGGAGGCGGCTTCGAAGGTCGAACCGTCATTCCTCCATATCGAGCCAATTCCGGTGCGCAGCGGGCACCATAATTGGACAATCCGGACCCACACGCACCCCGACCATCACCAGATCCTGATGATCAGCAAGGGCGGCGGCGCCATCGAGGTCGAGAGCGTGAGTTGGGAGGTCTCGCCGCCGGCGCTGGTCATCATCCCGGCGCTGACGATCCATGCCATCCGCTTTAAGCCTGGCACCGACGGCTATGTCATCACCGTGGCACCGCCCTTCCTGCAATCCGCGCTCGATGACGCTGCCGATCTCGTCGACGGCTTTCGCGTGCCGGCGCGCTTCCTGCCGCAACAGATCGGCCGCGACATCGACCTTGTCGGGCTGTTCGCCGCGCTCGAGCATGAATTTGTCTGGTCGGCCCCCGGCCGCCGCACTGCCATCAAAGCCTATCTGCAACTGCTCGCGGTGACGGTGCGCCGGCTGCTCGAGCAGGAGCGCGTCCGCCCGGTCACCAGCGCGCGGGAGGCGGAGACGGTGATGCGCTTTCGCGAGCTCGTCGAGAAGCACTATCGCGATCATCCCTCACTCGATGTCTACGCGCGCAAGCTCGGCGTGACGGCGGCCCGCCTCAACTCCTGCTGCCGGATGACGACGGGCAAGTCCTCGCTGGCGCTGATAAATGATCGGCTGCTCACGGAGGCCAAGCGTAACCTGCTCTACTCCGATATGACCGTGAATGAGATCGGCGCCGCGCTCGGCTACGCCGATCCGGCCTATTTCAACCGCTTCTTCTCCCGCAATGTCGGCCTGTCGCCGGGCCGCTTCCGCGAGCGGATGTTCTCCAGCGAGATTCGCGCCGCTGCCGGCTGAGCCGGCACTGCGCAATCAGCCGGCGAGAGAGAACACCAGGCCCTGCCGCTCGAGTATCGCGGCGCCTTCGTCGATGTCCTTGAGCGGCTGGTCCGACAGGATCTCGAGAACGATCCTGCCGTCATAGCCGCGCTGCCGCAATAGCGTGGCGATGGCCGCAAAATCGATCTCGCCCGAGCCGATCGGATCGTGTCGCCACTGCGCCTTCGGGCTATCCGACAAATGAACGATGCGGAGACGGGGCCACAGCGCCTTGAGCCCCTCGACCGGATCCTCGCCGATCGCAACGGCATTGGCGACATCGTAGATCACCGGCATCCCGGCATAGCCTTCGACATCGAGAAAGCGAACGATATCGGCGGCGCTGGCGAGCAGCCCCTGCGGATGGTTTTCGAGGATGATCGGCACGCCGGCGCGCTCCGCCTTGTCGTGAATGCGGGCGAAAGCGTCGCGAAAGCTCACCATCAACCGATCGTTGGCTTTGGCGAGCAGCGCATGCCGGCGTCCGGAGCCGACGCAGATCCAGCGGGCGCCGAGCTCGGCGGCGCGATCGATGGCGGCCGAATAGGCGTCTACCGCGAAATCGACCACGTGCGGCGCCGGGCTCGCAAGATTGATGTCGCTGCTTGCAAGATCGAGCGCGAGTAGCGAGAGGCCATGACCTTCGAGAGCGGCGCGGATCCGCCGCGTCCGCGCCGCATCCTCGCGCCAAGGATCGAAATGCGGCGGCGTCGCCATGAGCTGAACGGTGCGATAGCCGGCTGAGGCGAGCCGCTCGATCGCCGCGTCGGCAGCGCAGTCCCAGGCAAAACCGAACGTGTGGGCACCGAGCACCGGCAGCGTCATGATGCGGCCCGATACTGCTCGACGGTGCGGCGAATGCCGGCGCGCAGCGAGGTCGCGGGCAGATCGGGAAAGACGCGGCGCAAATCGCCCTCACCGATGTCCTCGGCGAAGGGCAGCACCGGTCCGTCGATGCCGATCTCCGCATCGGGCACGACGGCGCGCACCGCGGCGACGACGTCGTCGTTCGACACCATCTCGCCCGGCAGGTTGAAGACCAGCGCGCCGTCGGGCTTGCGGCGGAGCGCCGCCACATAGGCCGCGACCACGTCGTCGACATGAACGAGGCCGGCCGTGCTGGCATAGGGAATCACATAGCGCTCGCCGCGCGCCGCCGCGCGGCAGGCGAGCGAAGGTCCGGCCGTCAATCCGGTTTCGCGACCAAAGCCGTAGACGATATAGGGGCGGAAGCCGACGCTTGCGATCCCGTGGTCCGCCCAATAGGCCCGCGCGCTGCCCTCGCAGGCGAGCTTGAAGGTGCCGTAATGGGTAATCGGGCGCGGCGTGGTGTCGTCATCGGGGCCGTAGACGCCAGCGCTGCTGGTGAACACGATGCGGCGGATCCCCAGCGCGCGCGCCGACTCGAAGACGTTCAGCGTTCCAACCAGGTTGATCATCGCGCCGCGGATCGGGTCGTCCTTGCAGGCCGGCGTCAAAATACCGGCGAGATGAACGATTGCGTCGCAGCCCCCGGTCGCCGCGCGCACAGCCCGCGCATCGGCAATGTCGCCGCGCCGCCATTCGACGGCGGCAGCAGCCGGCCCGACGATCCGCTCGAACTGCGCGCTGCGCGCGACCGGCTCGAACACGACGAGACGATGGCCATCGGCGGCGAGCCGCCGCGCCAGCCATGCGCCGATGAAGCCGCCGCCGCCCGTGATCAATATCTGCATGGCCATCGATGTCCGCGCCGTTCAGGACGCATTCGTGTTGAAGAAGCTGCCGTGCTGGCCCGCGCCATGGAGGCCCGGCGAGGCGAGCGTCGCCATCGAGAGCTCCTGCGCGGTCTGGAGCAGGGCCGGCACCAGCGCGAGCATCCGCTCTTCGGTGAGACGGATATGAGGGCCGGCGATCACGACCGCGCCGGTGACCTCCCTGGTCTTGGGATGGCGGATGGGCGCGGCGGTCGCGCTCATCCAGGGCGTATAGGTCTGTAGGCAGATGCTGACGCCGCGCTTGCGGGTCTGGCGCAGATATTTCAGCAGCGCCGGCCAGCTCTCGGGTGCGCGCGGACCATAGTCCTTGCGCAGCCCATAGCCCTGCTTGTCCACCAGCGTGCGCGCATCCTCGTCCGACAGGCACGACAGCCAGGCATGGCCGCTCGCCGAGCAGGACAGCCGTCCCACCTGCCCCATGTCCGGGTCGTAGCGCAGTCCGGAAGGCGATCCTTGCGCCTTGGCCACCCAAACGAGCTCACGACCATCGATCATGGCGAGACGCACAAGCTCGCCGCTCTCGCGCGCCAGGCGATCCAGCAGCGGCTGGGCGAAGTCGGTGATGCCGCTGCCAGCGAGGAAGGTGAAGGCAAGCGATGCGACCTTGGCGGTGAGCTGGTAGGCGCCCTGCTCGCGCTCCTGCTTCACATAGCCATGCTCGATCAGGCTCGTCAGCACGCGGTGCGTGGCGCTGCGCGGAATGTGCAGCGAGTCGGCGACCTCGAACAACTGCATCCCGCGAGCATTCGTCGCGAGCAGCTCTAGCACGCCGAGCGTGCGCTCCAGAAGGCCGCTGGGTGCATCGACGGGATCCGAATTCTTCAGCATCAAGGCAGCATCCTGATTCACAATTCCATCTCCTGATCAGGCTGTACTATCTGACCGGTTTTAGCGGCTTTGTGAACTGCCAACGTCGCCCGCAGGGTCAGCATGCCGTCGCGGGCGGAAATCAGCGGCGCTTCCTGTGCTCGGACCACCCGCGCCAGATGATCGATCTGCGCCAGGTAGGGATCGCCGCGCTCGAAATGAACCGAGCCGCGCGAGATCGGGACAAACCAGCTTTTCGCTGACGAATAGTGCCAATAGTCGAGCGTCGGCAGCGCCAGCGCGCCTTCGGTGCCGCTGAGGAAGTGCGTCTGCACCGCGGCCGGCTGCGGCGGATAGTTTGGGCTCTCGCCGCTGGCGAGATCCCAGCTCCAGGGCGAGGCCGCGGTGTCGCTCAGGTTCAGCGTGACCAGCGCGCCATTGATAAGCCGCAGCAGGACGGCGGCGCTGTCCTCGACCGCAAAACCGCGCACTGCGTTGGACGAGATGGCCTGGACCGAGCTGATCTCGCCGCACAGATGGCGGACCAGATCGATCTCGTGGATCAGATTGATGAGCACCGGCCCGCCCCCAGCCTCGCGCCGCCACGCCACCTCGAAGTAATCGGCGGGCTTATAGAAGATGGAGAGCACGGTGGCGTTGGTCAGGCGGCCGAGCGCGCCCTCCGCGACCATCGCCCGTGCCCGCCGGATGATCGGATTGTGCCGTCGATGATGCCCGACGAGGACGGGCACGCCCGACCGTTCCGACGCCGCCGCAATCGCCTCGGCATCGGCAAGCGTGCTTGCGATCGGCTTCTCGACCAGCGGCACGATGCCGCGCTCGATGCATGCGATGGCGAGCTCACGATGGGTCGCGTTCGGCGTGGCGATGATTGCCGCCGCCGGCTTCACCTCACGCAACAGATCGAGCGGGTCGGCGTAGCAGCGCACGCCGAGGCCTTCGGCGTAAGCTCTTCCTCCGGCTGAGGGTTCGGCAATCGCAGCGAGCACGCAACTGTCCGACCTGCGCATCGTTTCGACATGCTCCCGCCCAATCGCGCCAGCGCCGATCACGCCAACCGCGGCCCTGGTCATCTCCGTCCTCTCCTTGATCTGCGGTTGCTCGCTGACCGCCCTTAGCACGCGTCGTCTGCAATTGGAATTGGATTCTAGTTTTGCGATTTTGAGATTGGAATCCAATTCCAGTCATGCTACGGGCTGCCCCTGCAAGAGCCGCATGCACGGCCCGCCGGCAACGACTGGCTCAAAATAGGGGAGGATCGACATGACGGAACCTACGAAGACTTGCGCGGCCACAACCTTGCACATCGGCCGGCGCGGCCTGTTGCTGGGCGCCACGTCGCTCGCCGCCTCGCGCCTCGGCATGCCCTATGTCGGCAACGCCGCGGCGGCCGAGCCGATCAAGATCGGAATGATCTGGGCGAAGACCGGCTCAATCGTCGACCAGGCGGAATATCTCGCCCAGGGCGGCATGCTCGCGCTCGAGCAACGCAACAACACGCTCCTGGGGCGGCCGGCCGAGATCGTCTGGCTGGACGAGCCCAATCCGCAAGGCGCGCAGCAGAGCGCCGAGCGCCTGGTCGGCGAGCAGAAGGTCGTCGGCATGGTGGGCGGCGCGCTGTCGTCGTTTGCGCTCGCCATCTCCTCGGTCGCCAAGAAAGCCAAGATCCCTTACGTCGCCGCCAACGCCGCCACCGGCGACCTGACCGGAAAATCCTGCAACAAGTACACGTTCCGCCTGCAGCCGCCGGTCGACGTGCACGCTCGCATCCTTGCGCCCTATTGCGCCTCGATCGGCAAGAAGTGGTACCTGCTGACGGCGTCCTACGCCTTCGGCCAGGACATCAAGCGCGCCTTCACCGACTACATCACCGCTAATGGCGGCACAGTGGTCGGCGCCGACGAAGTCCCGGTCGGGACGCCGGACTATTCGTCCTTCATCCTGAAGATCCGCGCCGCCAAGCCCGACGTCGTGATCGGCGGCATCGCCGCCAGCGACCTCACCACCTTCCTCAAGCAGTGGAACGAGCTCGGCATGAAGGGCAAGATTCCCTTCGCCGAGATCTCGGTCGGCAATACCGATCTGTGGGGCGTCGGCCCAGAAGCCGCCGACGGGCTCTACACCATCACCTGGTGGTACAAGAATCCCAACAATTCGCCCGAGGAGCAGGCGATGGCGGCGGCCTATGAGAAGAGACACAACCGCCCCGCCGCCGACAAGGCGTGGATGGGCTGGCTCGGCATGAAGAGCCTGCTCGATTCCATCGAGATGGCGAAGTCGACCGAACCCGGCGCGATCGTCCAGGCGCTCGAGGCCTGGAAATATCGCCGCGGCGACATGGACGTCGGCTATCGCGACTTCGACCACCAGATGACGAGCCGCCTCCTGGTCGCCGGCATCCATCCGAAGATCAGCGACAAGTGGGACTATTTCGACGTCAGGGCCGAGTTGCCGAAGACGCCGGACGAAATCGCAAAGGCCTTCGGTTCGTCGGCCGACAGCGCCTGCAAGATGGACACGCTCTGACATCGCTCACGGCGGCGCGATGTCGGCGCCTGTGCCTTCACATCGCGCCTCGTTCGCCAACAACGGATGACGCCATGCTCGATATGATCCTGTCGCAGGCCGTCAATGGCCTGGTGCTGGGCTTTCTCTACGTGCTGATCGCGATCGGGCTCTCGATCATCTTCGGGATGCTCGGCATCGTCAATTTCGCCCACGGCGCCTTCTTCGCGGTCGGCGCCTATCTCGCCTATGCGCTCGGCAAGGAGTTCGGCTGGTGGGCCGCTCTTGCCGCTCCGCTTCTGACCGGCGCGATCGGCGTCGTCGTCGAGATGGTTCTGATCAGGCATCTCTACGGCAAGGAGCCGCTGCTCGGCCTGATCCTGACCTTCGCGCTGGCGCTGCTGGCCGAAGCCGTGCTGCGCCTGATTTTCGGCGGCGCCCCGGTGCCGTTCTCGGCGCCCAAATTCCTCGCGGGCTTCGTCGAATACGGTCCGATCCTGATCACCAAATACAGGATGTTCGTGCTGGTGACGACCGTGCTCGTGCTCGTGCTGTTCTGGGCGTTCCTCGCCTACACACCCTACGGCCGGATCATCCGCGCCGGATCGCGCGATCCGGAAATGGTCGGGCTGCTCGGCATCAACCTGCCGATCGTCTTCACCGGCGTGTTCAGCATCGGCTGCCTGCTCGCCGGGCTCGGCGGACTCCTGGCCGCGCCGCTCTGGACCATCACGCCCTCGATGGCCGCTGGCGCCATCATGCCGGCCTTCGTGATCGTGACCATCGGCGGCCTCGGGTCCTTCGAGGGCGCCATCGTGGCCGGACTCCTGGTCGGCCTCACCACCGCCATGACCATTCAGTTCCAGCCGGAATGGTCCGGCGCGGCAATGTACATCCTGATGGCCGCCATCCTGCTCGTCCGTCCGCGTGGACTGTTCGGTGAACGCTGGGAGAGGTTCGAGTGACACTTCTATCCATGCTGCGCCATCCGGCGCTCGTCGTTGCGTTCGTCCTCGCTGCGCTGACCGCGGTCTGGTCGCTGCTCGGCGCGCCGATCTCGCTGATCACGCAGATCGCGATCTACACGCTCTATGGCGCCGGGGTAAATATGCTGGTCGGCTATACCGGCCTCGTGCCGTTCGGCGCCTCGGTGTTCTTCGGGTGCGCCAGCTATGCGGCCGCGTTCTTCGTCCTTGGACGCTACGGCAACGACCTCGTCTCGCTGGTCTTCGCGACCGTGTTCTCGGCCCTGCTCGCGCTGGCGATCGGCGCCGTCATCCTGCGCCGCAGGGGCCTGTACTTCTCCCTGCTGACCCTCGCCTTCTCCCAGATCGCCTTCGAGGTCGCGTTCAAATGGACCGCGGTGACCGGCGGCGAGAACGGATTGCAAGGCGTTCACCGGACCAGCTTCACCACCGCCTGGTCGTTCCACGTTTTCGTCGTGGCGGTCACCGTGGTCTGCGTGTGGCTGCTCTGGCGGATCGCCCACTCGCCCTTCGGCCGCGTGCTCCAGGCGATCCGCGACAACGAGCAGCGCGCGAGCAGCCTCGGCTACAACGTGCACCGCTTCCGCCATGGTGCGCTGATCCTGACCGGCACCTTCGTCGGCCTCGGCGGTGCGCTGCTGACGCTGATGCTGGAGGGCGTCTACGCCAACAATCTGAGCTGGCAGCATGCGGGCGATTCCCTACTGATGACGGTCCTAGGCGGTGTGCATCACGTGCTCGGGCCGTTGTGGGGCGCGATCGCCTTCATCATGCTCGAGGACCGCCTGTCGGCGGTGACGGAGAACTGGTGGCTGGTGTTCGCGCCGATCCTGATGCTGTTCGCACTGACGTCCCCGGAAGGCATGCAGGGACTGTGGCAACGGCTGTTCGGCCGGCAGCGCTGGACCCTGGTGCGTCCCGACATCCCGCAGCGCCCCGACATCATCGCCCCGTTCGCGAGCAGCACCGCCGGCTTCGAGCGCGGCAAGCTGTTGTTGCAGACCTTCGCCCTCAGCAAGAATTTTGGTAGCCTGGTGACAGCCAGGAGCGTCGACCTCGAGGTTCGCAGCGGCGTGCTCCACAGCATCATCGGGCCGAACGGCGCCGGCAAGACCACGTTCTTCAACATGCTGTCCGGTGCACTGAAGCCGAGCGGCGGAAGCATCGCCTTCGACGGCACCGACGTGACGCGGGCGCCCATGCATGTCCGCGCCCGCCTCGGCATCGGTCGCTCGTTCCAGATCCTCTCGATCTTCCCAAACCTCACCGTGTTCGAGAACGTCCGCGTCGCGGTGCAGGCTCAGCGCGCGGGATCGGCCCGGCTGCTCGCCAACGCCTACGCTGTCGACGCGGTGAACGCGCGGACATGGTCGATCCTCGACGCCGTCGGCCTTGCCGACGCAGCGGCCGAGCAATGCGTCAATCTCCCACACGGCGCCAAGCGCCTGCTCGAGATCGGCATTACGCTCGCGATCGATTCCAAACTGCTGCTGCTCGACGAGCCGCTGGCGGGCCTCGCGGAGGCCGACCGTGTCGTCGTCGCCGAGCTGATCAGAAAACTCGCACAGAGCCACGGCGTGCTGCTGATCGAGCACGATATCGACCGGGTGCTCGCGATTTCCGACCGCATCTCAGTCTTGCATCAGGGGCGGATGATCGCCGACGGCAGGCCTGCCGAAGTCGCCGCTAATCCGGATGTGATCGCGGCCTATCTCGGCGCCGCCAAGGACGGCGCGCAGGCCCCGCCGCCGGCGGTCGAGCGCATCGCACACGCCCGGGCTGCGCCCCTGCTCGTCGCGAACGGCGTCTCTGCGGGCTATGGCGGCAGCACGGTGCTGGAATCCGTCGATCTCACCGTGCACGCGGGCGAAGCCGTCGCGCTGCTGGGCCGCAACGGCGTCGGCAAGACGACCCTGCTGCGCAGCCTCAGCGGGACTCTGATGGTGAGCGGCGGCGACATCCTGTTCGATGGCAAGCCGCTGACGCGTCTCAAGCCCTACGAGATCAACCGGCTCGGCGTATCGCTCGTTCCCGAGGGACGGCGACTGTTCCCCAATCTGACGGTCACCGAGAATTTGCAGCTCGCGGCCCGGGCAGGCGGCATTGGACTGAACGGCGCGTTCGAGCTGTTCCCGCGCCTGCGCGAGCGCCGTTCCGCCAAGGCCGAGAACCTGTCGGGCGGCGAACGCCAGATGGTTGCGATCGCACGCGCGCTGATGGTGCCGAGCAAGCTGATCCTGCTCGACGAGCCTTTTGAAGGCCTCGCCCCGGCCGTCGTCAAGGAAGTCATGGATGCTCTCATAAAGCTGCGCGGCAAGGTGGCGATGGTCATCGTCGAGCATCACGCCGAGCTCGTGCTGCCCATCGTCGACCGTGCCTATGTGCTGGTGAACGGCCAGATCGCTTTCACGGGCGATGCGGCCGTGCTGGAACAGGACCATGAGTTGCAGGCTCGCCTGCTCGGCGTCGTACAGGCCGAGCAGGCAGAGGCCCGCGGAGCGGCATAACAAGAAGAGAACGAGAATGATCAGCCTCAACCTGACCGGCGCGACGCGCCTCAACGTCATCGTCGGCGATCCCATCGCACAGGTGAAATCGCCCGGCGGCGTTACCAAAGCCTTCGTCGATCGCGGCTATGACGGCATCCTGGTGCCCGTGCAGGTCGATGGCGCCCATCTCGAAGGGCTTCTCAAGGCGCTGACGGAGGTCCGCAATCTCGACGGCATCATCGTCACGGTCCCGCACAAATTTGCCTGCTTCGCATTCTGCGTCAGCGCGACCGAGCGCTCGCGCCTGCTGGGCTCGGTCAACATCATGCGGCGGCGGCCGGAAGGCGGCTGGCATGGCGACATCGTCGACGGACTCGGCTTCGTCGGCGCGGTGCGCGCCAATGGCGGCGAGCCCTCCGGCAAGCGTGCGCTGTTGGTCGGTGCCGGCGGCGCGGGTTCGGCCATCGCCATGGCGCTGGTCGAAGCCGGCGTGCACTCGCTTGCAATCCATGACAGCGACACCGCGCGCCGGGATCAGTTGATCGCCAAGCTCAAGACGCTCGGCCGGGCCGAGATCTCAGCAGGCATCGCAGACCCGTCCGGCTTCGATCTGGTCGCCAACGCGACGCCGCTCGGCATGCGCGCGGGCGATCCCTATCCGGTCGATGTCTCAAAACTCAACTCTGAAACCTTCGTCGGCTGTGTCGTCACCAGCCCGGCGGTCTCGCCGCTGGTGGAAGCGGCCCGGCGGCTGGGAAGCCGGACCTCGACCGGAACCGATATGTACAATGCGCTGCAAAGCTCGATGATCGACTTCCTGCTGACGCGCGACGGAGCGAGGTAAGGCCATGTTCAGAACCATCGACGCGATTTCCAACGGCGGGCGCTACGACGTCGTCGTGATCGGCTCCGGCGCCGCCGGCATGGCGGCTGCACTGTTTGCTGCGATCGAAGGACGCAAGGTTCTGGTGGTCGAACGCACCGAATATGTCGGCGGCACCAGCGCATTGTCGGCTGCCACCACGTGGATGCCGAATTCACATCATTCCAAAAGCGTCAACCCCGACGACAGCCGCGAGAAGGTCCGCAAATTCCTCGACGGCGTGGTCGGCAACTATTCCGCGCCGGCGATGCGCGAGGCCTTCCTGGACAGCGCGCCCGAAGCAGTCGCGACGCTCGAAGCGAGCAGCGAGGTCAAGTTCCGACCCTACGCGACCCATCCCGACTATGAGCAGCAGTGCGAAGGCGCGACCATGCGCGGCCGCGCGCTGGAGCCCGTGCCGTTCGACGGGCGCAGCCTCGGCGCCGATCTCGACAAGATTCGGCCACCGATTCCGGAGTTCACCATCTTCGGCGGCATGATGGTCGACCGTACCGACATCGGTCATCTCCTCGCCATCCGCAAGTCCGCGCGCTCCCTTGCGCACGCGGCGAAGATCCTGGCTCACTATGCCGGCGACCGGCTGAGAGGCCGGCGCGGATCGCGCCTGGTAATGGGTAACGCCCTGATCGGCCGCTTCCTGGCGTCGCTCAACGCGCGCGGCGTCGACATCCTGCTCCGCACCGAGGTGGAGGATCTCGTCACGGAGAACGGCACCGTCACCGGCGCTGTGCTGAAATCGGGCACAACCACGCGTCGCATCGCCGCGTCCCACGGCGTGGTGCTTGCCGCCGGCGGCTTTAACCGACATCCGCAACGGCGCAGCGAATTGTTGCCGAAGGGCGAGACCTACAGTCCCTCGGGGCCCGGCCACACCGGCACGATGCAGGACATCGCGCTCAGGCTCGGCGCGCGTCTTGGCGAAGGCAATCTCGACAGTGCGTTCTGGGCACCGGTCTCGATCCGTCGGCGCGCCGACGGCAGCACCGCTAGCTTCCCGCATTTCGTCATGGACCGGAGCAAGCCCGGCACCGTCTGCGTCGACCAGACCGGCTGCCGCTTCGTCAACGAATCCGTATCGTACCACCTGTTCGGCCGGGCGATGTTCGAGCACGACAAGACCGCGCCATGCATTCCCTGCTTTATCATCACCGATGCGGCGGGCCTCGGCAAATACGGCCTCGGGATGGTGCGCATGGGCACGCGCGACCTCGCGCCTTATCTGGCCGACGGTTACCTGACCGCAGGCGCGACGATCGCCGAGCTGGCGGGCAAGATCGGCGTGCCAGCGGCGAACCTCGAAGCCACGGTCGCGGCAATGAACCGCTATGCCGTGAGCGGCACCGACACGGAGTTCGGCCGGGGCACCACGCCCTATCATCGCGTCAACGGCGACGCTTCGGTGGATCCCAATCCGACGCTCGGCCCGATAGCGACGGCACCCTACTACGCCGTGCGGCTGTATCCTGGCGACATCGGAGCTGCGACCGGTCTCGTGATCAATGAATGGGCGCAAGTGACGCGGGCCGACAACAGCCCGATCGCCGGCCTCTATGCCTGCGGCAACGAAGCCAATTCGATCATGGGCGGCACCTATCCCGGACCAGGCATCACCATCGGCCCCGCCATCACCTTCGCCTACCGCGCGATCCGTCATGCGCTCGGCGAGACACAGGCGCGGCGCGCCGCGTGAGTTCGAGCATGGTCAAGACTGACATCGCCGATTGTGACCTGCTCGTGATCGGTTCGGGCGCGGGAGGATTGGCCGCGGCCGTCACCGGCGCTTCGCTCGGCCTCAACGTGGTGCTGATCGAGAAGGAAGCGCAGCTCGGCGGCACCACGGCATGGTCCGGCGGCTGGATGTGGATCCCGCGCAATCCGCTGGCACAGGCGGCCGGCATCGTCGAGCCCCCGGAACAACCCAGGCGTTATCTGCGGCACGAGCTCGCCGACGGTTACGATCCTGCTCGCATCGAGATGTTCCTCGCTCAGGGTCCGCGCATGATCGACTTCTTCCAGCGCGAGACCCACCTCGCCTTCATCGACGGCAACCAGATTCCGGATTTCCACGGCAAGAGCCCGGGCGCGGTGACGGGCGGACGATCGGTCTGCGCGGCGCCGTTCGACGGCCGTGAGCTCGGCCCGCGGATTCGCGATCTCCGGCCGCCGCTCGCGGACGTGTCGCCCTTCGGCATGGGGATCGCCTCCGGTGCCGATCTCCGGCACTTTCTGAACGCCCGTTCGTCGCTCGCCTCATTCCTGCACGTCGCGCGGCGGCTGGTGCGGCATTTCCTCGACCTGCTGCGCTTTGGCCGCGGCATGCATCTGGCCAATGGCAACGCGCTGGTGGCGCGGCTCCTCAAATCGGCCGACGAACTCGGCGTGCGGATCATGACGGCGACGCCGGCGCAATCGCTCGCGATGGAAGGATCGCACGTGGTCGGCGCCCGCGTCGGACAGGGTGACACCACCTTCGTCATTCGCGCGCGCCGCGGCGTCGTGCTCGCCTGCGGCGGCTTTCCGCACGACGTCGCACGAAAGGCGGCGCTGTTCGCCCACGCGCCGAGCGGCCGCGAGCACTGGTCTGCGGCGCCGGAGAGCAACACCGGCGACGGCATCCGCCTCGGCGAAACCGTCGGCGGCAGGACGCGCACCGATCTTTCCGACACCGGCGCCTGGGCGCCGGTGTCGCTGGTCCCGCATCAAGACGGCTCGGTCGGCCGTTTCCCGCATCTGATCGAGCGCGCCAAACCGGGTCTGATCATAGTGCGCAAGGATGGACGGCGTTTCACCAATGAGGCCGACTCCTACCACGACGTGATGAAGGCGCTGTTCGCCGTGACGCCCGCCGGCGAGCCCGCGGAAGCCTGGGCGATTTGCGATGCGACCTTCATCGGGCGCTACGGCCTGGGCCGGGTTCGGCCTTCGCCTTTCCCGACACGTCCCTGGCTTCGCAACGGCTACCTCAAGCGCGGCAAAAACGTCGCGGCGCTTGCGCGCGCCTGCGGTATCGCCGTGGCCGGGCTGGAAGCGACGATACAAGACTACAACGGCTCTGCCGCGCGCGGCGAAGATCCTGCCTTCGGCCGCGGCGACACGCCCTACAACCGCGTGCAGGGCGAGGCCGCGCATCAACCCAACCCGTGCGTCGCGCCGGTCCAGGCCGGCCCGTTCTATGCGGTGAAGATCGTCGCCGGCAGCCTCGGTACCTTCGCGGGCCTCGACACCGACGAGCATGCGCGCGTGCTCGATGGCGAGCGCAAGCCGATCGACGGCCTCTATGCCGTCGGCAACGACATGTCGAGCATCATGGCCGGCCGCTACCCGTCCGGCGGCATCACGCTCGGCCCGGCCATGACGTTCGGTTACATCGCCGCGCATCATGCCGGCGGAATTCCGCTTGAGAACAACCGGTCGGCAGCCGCCTGACCGCAGGGAGAAATGACATGCTGTACGAGATCGCAACATTGACGGTGAAGCTCGGCACCGCGGCCAAGGCCGTGGCCGGCATTGGCGAATATGTCGGCGCGGCGGAGAGCAAGGGCACGCTGCTCGGCTGCTGGGCGACCGAGATCGGCGATCTCAACCAGCTCCTGGTGCTGCGCTCCTTCGCCGATGACAGCGAATGGCGCGGCGAGCGCGAGCGCGCGCTACGCACGACAAATCCATTCAACGCGGGAGAGGCCATCACCCAGTTGAGCTTTGACACCTATGCGCCGTTCCCGTTCCTGCCGCCCGTGGCGCCGGGCAAGTACGGTAGCTTCTACGAGATCCGCACCTATCGTCTCAAGCATGGCGGCGTTGCACCCACGATAGCAGCGTGGGCGGCCGCGATGCCGGAACGCGGCAAGCTGTCGCCGCTCTCGATCGCCATGTATGCGCTCGACGGGCCGCCACGCTTCACCCATATCTGGCCATTCGCGAGCCTCGACGCCCGCGCCGCGGTGCGTGCCGACTCCGTCGCCAAGGGCGTCTGGCCGCCGAAGGGTGGACCGGATTGGCTGACCGGCGACATGCGCTCGGTCATCGCGCTGCCGACCGCAATCTCCCCGCTGGCTTGAGGCGATACTCATGCCGCACATCTATTCGCTCGCCTATCTCACCTCGGCGCCGATGGCACCACCGGACGCGCTGGTGCTGGCCGAGAAGCTCGGCTACCAGGCAATTGGCGTTCGCATTGCACCTGCCGCCCCCGGCGGCGACTTCTCACCGCTCGCGACCGACCCCGCCATGCTGCGCGAGACCATCCGCCGCATCGAGGACACTGGCGTCCCGGCGTTCGACGTCGAGATCGCGCGCTTGGGTGCGGATTTCGCGCCGGATCGCTTCGTGTCCTTCCTCGAAACCGCGGGCCGGCTGAAGGCGCGCGCGATCCTTGTCGCCGGCGACGATCCGGACGAAGCACGCCTGACGGAGTCGTTCGCAAAATTCTGCCGCGCGGCGGCGCCTTACGGCCTCACCGCCGATCTCGAATTCATGCCGTGGACCGCAGTGAAGAACGCAAAGGCAGCTATGCGAATCGTGACCAATGCTGGCGAGCCGAACGGCCGCGTGCTGGTCGACGCGCTGCATGCCGCGCGCTCGGCCACCACGCTCGACGACATCGTGAGCGTGCCCCGCGAACTGCTAAGCTATGCCCAGCTCTGCGATGCGCCGGCCGGTATCCCCGCCACCAATGACGAGCTGATCTACACCGCGCGGTGCGCACGACTTCTCCCGGGCGATGGCGACATCGATCTCGTCGGGATCGTCCGCGCATTGCCTGACGATCTTCCGCTGAGCCTCGAGATTCCGAACGATGAGTGGCTCCCCAAGCTCGGCGCCGAGGAATGGGGACGACGCGCGCTGGCAGCGGCACGCCGCATCGTCGCGCGCGCCGCAGACAGTGGAGCGACAAAATGAGCGGTCTCGATCTCTCCGGGCGCATCGCCGTCATTTCCGGCGGCTGCGGCGGCATCGGCCAGGCCGTTCGCTCGCAGCTTGCCGCCTCGGGCGCGAAGGTCGTCATCTGGGACGTCGCAAATGGCGCCGACGAACGGATCGATCTCACCGACGAGGCCGCAGTCAATGACGTGATGACGGGCCTCCTCGCGAGCTTCGGCCGCATCGACATCCTGGTTAATGCTGCGGGAATCACGGGCCCTACGGTCAATATCGAGCAGTACAGCCTTGTCGAATGGCGGCGTGTGCTCGATGTAAACCTGACCAGTACTTTCCTCTGCTGCAAGGCTGCCGTCGCACCGATGCGACGGCAGAACGCGGGACGCATTGTCAACCTGGCCTCGATCGCCGGCAAGGAAGGCAATGCCGGCATGACCGGCTATTCCGCGGCCAAGGCGGGCGTGATCGCGCTGACGAAATCTCTCGGCAAGGAGTTGGCCGGCACGGAAATACGGGTCAATGCCATCGCGCCCGCCGTGATCGCCACCGATCTCGTCAAGCAGATGTCGGACGAAGCCTATCGAAACGTGTTGGCAAAGATCCCGCTCGGACGTGCGGGACGACCGGACGAAGTAGCGGCAATGGTCACCTGGCTCGCCTCCGACGAATGCTCATTTTCGACTGGTGCGGTTTTCGACCTGTCTGGTGGGCGAGCGACGTATTGAGCCTTCTGCCGAAATTCCCTCTCGAAGGGCAGGCTGTCACGGACTGGCGAGCCAGTGAACTAATTGCGACCCGGACGCTACTTTTCACCCTCACTGCGAAGGGCAGCGACATCGACGGCCGCTGGATAGAGATCTCCGTTCGTCACGAGCATCGCCATGTCTAAGTCGACACTTGCCCCTGCCCTAAACGCCCGCATCACTCCAAGACCTGACGGCTCACGCTTGCTGACGCTAGACCTTTCTTGAACTCCCGGTGCACAGGCCACTTCTAACTACTTGAAACACTTGAACCCTCGCTCCAATCAATCATAGGGAAGTTTGAGCCGGGTCTGGTCACTGAAAGCCTGCGAAATCCAAGTCGCAGATCCAACGAACGCTTCGCGCCGACAGCTCCCCCTCCTCCCAAGCAAGCATTCCGAGCAGACCCAGCCTTTCTGCACGCTGCAACTCTCTGCAGTACGCCATCAGCGAATACGCTATGGAATGCCGACCTTCATCGAGGCTGAGCCAAGGCCCACAAGTTCCCGCCGGCATGTTGAAGAAAAGGAGATTTCCTACCCAAGACTACGCCAAGACGCGCAACACCACCCGATCCCCCTACTCCCACTCAATCGTCCCAGGCGGCTTGCTCGTCACGTCATACACCACCCGGTTCACGCC
The DNA here is from genome assembly GCF_001590795.1 of Bradyrhizobium sp. AT1. Classification (GTDB taxonomy): domain Bacteria; phylum Pseudomonadota; class Alphaproteobacteria; order Rhizobiales; family Xanthobacteraceae; genus Bradyrhizobium. The sequence goes on along the minus strand of NZ_JXDL01000001.1, from coordinate 123,793 downwards.
CTTCACCTCGTTGATGATGCGCGTTGCGGTCTCCCCTAAGAACTTCATGTCGAACTGGTAGAAGTCCGCGGTCATGCCGTCGGTCGAGGTGACGGCGCGCAGGCCGACCACATAGTCATAGGTGCGGCCGTCGCCCATGACGCCCACGGTCTTCACCGGGAGCAGCACGGCGAAGGCCTGCCAGATTTCGTCGTAGAGGCCGTGCTTGCGGATCTGGTCGATGTAGACGGCATCGGCCTTGCGCAGGATGTCGAGCTTGTCACGGGTGATGTCGCCGGGGCAGCGGATGGCAAGGCCCGGGCCCGGGAACGGGTGGCGGCCGACGAAGATTTCGGGAAGGCCGAGCTCGCGCCCCAGCTTGCGCACCTCGTCCTTGAACAGTTCGCGCAAGGGCTCGACGAGCTTCATGTTCATGCGCTCGGGGAGCCCGCCGACATTGTGGTGCGACTTGATGGTGACCGAGGGGCCGCCGGTGAAGGAGACGCTCTCGATCACGTCGGGATAGAGCGTTCCTTGCGCGAGGAAGTCGGCGCCGCCGATCTTCTTGGCCTCCTGCTCGAACACCTCGATGAAGAGGCGGCCGATGGTCTTGCGCTTGGCTTCGGGATCGGTGACGCCTTCGAGCTCGCCCAAGAACTGTTTCGAGGCATCCACATGCACGAGCGGGATGTTGTAGTGGTGGCGGAACAGGTCGACCACCGTCTTGGCTTCATCGAGGCGTAGCAAGCCGTGATCGACGAACACGCAGGTGAGCTGGTCGCCGATGGCTTCGTGGATCAACACAGCCGCGACGGCGGAATCGACGCCGCCGGAGAGGCCGCAGATCACCTTGCCCTTGCCGACCTGCGCGCGAATCTTGGCGATCTCCTCCTCGCGGAAGGCGCGCATGGTCCAGTCGCCGGACAGGCCGGCGATCTTGCGGACGAAGTTGCGGATGAGTTTCGCGCCGTCGGGCGTGTGCACCACTTCGGGGTGGAACATCAGGCCGTAATATTTGCGCTTCTCGTCCTGGATGATCGCGAAGGGCGCGTTCGGCGAGGTGCCGGCGACGGAGAAACCCGGCGGCATCTTCGTAATGCGGTCGCCATGGCTCATCCAGACCTGGTTCTTGCTGCCTGACGACCAGACGTCTGCGAACAGCTGGCTCTCGGCCTTGACCTCGACATCGGCGCGGCCGAACTCGCGGTGATGGCCGCCCTCGACGGTGCCGCCGAGTTGGGCTGCCATGGTCATCTGGCCGTAACAGATGCCCATCACGGGCACGCCGGAATCGAAGATGGCTTGCGGCGCGCGGGGCGAACCGGCCTCGTGCACCGATTCAGGGCCGCCGGAGAGGATCACCGCTTTCGGCTTCATCTCGTTGAAGGCGGCTTCGGCCTTGTTGAACGGGACGATCTCGCAATAGACGCCGTCCTCGCGCACGCGACGCGCGATCAGCTGCGTCACCTGGCTGCCGAAGTCGACGATGAGAATCTTGTCGTGCGCCGAGGCCACGGAGGGCGTCGACGCGGAGCGGTCGTTCTGTGCTGCTGTCATGGCCAGCAAATACGCGACGCGCGGGCGAGCCGCAACCGCGCCTGTCGCGCGCCCACATGCTTCTTTGGGCATGGACAAATGGATATAGGTAAGTAATATTGACCTATTATGCCCCGCTTCGAACAGGGCTGATCAGGGAGAACGCCATGTCACAGCATCATGCACCGTCAACGCTGGCCGCACTCGGTCGGACCTGGGTCGAGGCCTGGAACGCGCGCGACCTGGAGCGCGTGCTATCCCTCTACGACGACGCCGTCGTGATGGCCTCGGACCGCATCCCCGCGCTGGGCTTCGACGCCAGCGGCACCGTGCGCGGCAAGGACACGCTGCGGGCGTATTGGGCCAAGGCGCTCGGGCTGTTGCCGGAGCTGCATTTCACGCTGGTCGACCTGTTCGTCAGCCCCGATAGCGTCGTGGTGTTTTATGCGAACGAACGTGGCAAGAAGATCTGCGAATATCTGCGGGTCAACGAGGCCGGGCTGATCGTGCAGGGCTCGGCGAACCATCTGGTGGGGTGACGGAGTCGAGCGTGCTGCTTCCACCGTCATTGCGAGCCCTCGCGACAACGCAATCCAGACTGTCGCCGCGGATGCATCCCTGGATTGCTTCGCTATGCTCGCAATGACGGAGACCGGGGCGACGGCATGAGGTAACGACAACACTGCCGGCTCTCACTTCAGGACTCCCCATGAAACTCCCCGCCTCCCCCTTCACCGTCACCGACTGGAGCAAGATCGAGCCGACCTCGCATCCCGGCGAGCGCGGCGAAGCCACATGGCGCACGCTCAATATCGGTGATCTCCGGGTGCGGATGGTCGAGTATTCGCCGGGCTATCTGGCCGACCATTGGTGCGACCGCGGCCACGTGCTCTACGTGCTGAAGGGCGAGCTCGACAGCGAGCTGCGCGACGGGCGCAAATTCAAGCTCACCGCGGGCATGAGCTACCAAGTCTCGGATTTCGGCGACGCCGCCCACCGGTCCTCGACGACGACCGGCGCCACGCTCTTCATCGTGGACTGACATGCGCCGGCGGTTACTTTGCACCGCAAAATAGAAAAGTCGCGTGAGGTCCCGGGCCACGGGTGGTGCCTTGAACTGGCCCCAAATTCTCGCTATATTGTGATCATCGATACTTGGCCGAACGACTGGGCCGCTTCGCCTCGTTGCTAACGGGCGCGCACGCTTCAGATGACTTCTCCAAACATCGACTGAACAGGGCTATGGGCGCAAGGCTGCGTACCGGTCCACGTGCGTACTCTCTCTAACTAACTAAAGGAAATTCCCATGGCTATGGGCACCGTGAAGTGGTTCAACACCCAAAAGGGTTATGGTTTCATCCAGCCGGACGACGGCCAGAAGGACGTGTTCGTGCACATCAGCGCCGTCGAGCGCGCTGGCCTCTCCTCCCTCAACGAGGGTCAGAAGGTCTCGTTCGACATCGTCGCCGACCGCCGCAGCGGCAAGTCGTCGGCTGACAATCTCCGCGTCGGCTAACGCCCACGCAGCGTTCTGACCACGGACGTACCGGCAGAACGTTAGAGTTGGAAAGCCCCGCGACCGGGATTCGGTCGCGGGGCTTTTTTTGCCCCCGGTCATTCCGGGGCTCGCGAAGCGAGAGCCCGGAATCCATCGAACCGCACACACTGCCGCACGATGGATTCCGGGCTCGCGCTGCGGGCGCCCCGGAATGACGGCGGAGTGAGATCAGGCCGTCTTCTTCAGCACCGACACGAAGAACCCGTCCGTTCCCGTGCGGCGGGGCGTCAACAGCCAGCCCTCGTCCGACTGCAGCGCGGCCTTCCCAAAATCCTCGGCCTTGTCCCACAGCACGCTCGCGGTCTGCTCGGGCGGGACGGCCGTGAACTCGGGATGGCGCGCGACGAACGCCCTCATTTGCTCGCCGTTCTCTTCCGACAGCACCGAGCAGGTGATGTAGGCGATGCGGCCGCCGGCCTTCACCAGCGGCACCGCACGCTCCAGCACCTCGACCTGGTCGCGCAGGCGGATCTCCAGCGCGCCCGGACGCATGCGCCATTTGGCATCGGGATTGCGGCGCCAAGTCCCGGTTCCCGTGCAGGGCGCGTCGATCACGACCAGATCAGCCGAGGCGCGAATGTCGGCCAGTGGATCGGCCTCGCCCTTGGGCGTGCGGACATCGGCGTTGTGGACGCCAGCGCGCGACAGCCGCTCGTAGATCGGCGCCAGTTGGCGCTTGTCGCTGTCGGTCGCGATCAGCCGGCCCTTGCCCTGCATCAGCGCGGCGAGCGCCAGCGTCTTGCCACCGGCGCCGGCGCAGAGGTCGATCACCTGCTCGCCGGGCTTTGCCGCGGTGAACTGGGCCGCAAGCTGCGATCCCTCATCCTGCACCTCGATGGCGCCCTTGATGAAGTCCTCCTCCGCCTGGACGCCGGGGTTGCGCGCATCGGCGGAAAGCTCGATGCGGAGACCCGTTGCCGACCATGGCGTCGGTTTCGCATGAAGATGAGCCAACGACTGCATGACCTTGTCGCGATTGGATTTCAGCGTGTTGACGCGCAGGTCGAGCGGCGCCCGGCTGGCCATCGCGGCCGCTTCGGCGGCGCGGGTATCGCCGAACACTTTGGCAAGGTGGGGATCGAGCCATTCGGGATAATCGCCGGCGATCGCAGCCGGCGCATCCTTCAGGGAGCGCGAGGCGAGCGCGGCCTGCTCGGCCGCGGTCAGCGGCGCCGGCGCAAAGCGGCTGCCGTCGAACAACGCACCCATCGTCGCCGCGTCCATGTTGCGCTCGAGCCGGAGCATGCCGATCAGCCGCGCACGCGCGGTATCAGCGTCCATCAGGAAGGCGCTCGAGGCGTAGCGGCGCAATACGTCCCAGACCAGGCCGGCGATGGCGGCGCGGTCGCCGGAACCAGCAAAGCGGTGCGCGGTGCCCCACTCCTTCAGCGCCTTGGCCGCGGGCACGCGGTCTTTCTCGATGGTGTCGATCAGTTCGATGGCTGCGGACAGCCGGGCAGCGGGGGTCATTTGAATCTTTCAGTGAATCTTGCAGGTCAGGAATTGCGCGCAAGCGTCAGATCAGCAACAGCATCTTCAGCGCGAAGTAGATCCACATCGCCAGCAGCACGAGACAGCCGGCGAGCCAGACCGTGGAGCGGCGGCCGAGATCGTTCGAGGAGACGAACACGCCGGCATGGGCGAACCGCGTCACCACGAACACCCAGGACATCAGCACGATGAAGAGGTCGGCATGGCGGAGCGGGAGCGCCAGCGCGATCAGGACATAGAACAGCACCGGCAGTTCGAACTGGTTGCGGTAGCAATTGGCGATTTGCGTGGCGCCCTTGGGCCAGTTCGGCTCGCCCAGCGCGATGTCGCGAATTTTGGTCTCGCCCGCGACCAGCGTGCGGCGGCGCGCCAGCACCATGCCGATCAGCAGCGCGAAGGTGAGCCCCAGCTGCACGAACACAGGCAGCAGAACCATCTGGATAGACATCGGAACTTTCCCGTAAGGCGGCACACCGCGGACCGTCATTAGCCGCGTCGGCTGGTCCTGACAATCAACGAATTGAACCGGTGTTCCCGCTTCCGCGACCAACTGCCGATCGTTAAAGCAATTTTGCCCCTCGGGCCGCACGGCGAGCCAGCCATGACCACCCTGTCCAGCCTTTGGACCGAATCCGCCGACGGCCAGATCGGTATCCTGATGTCGGCCCTGTCAGGTATCGCGATGGCGCTCGCGGTCGCGCTGGCGATGACGGTCTACTTCCGCTTGAGCTACCGGATGAGTTATTCCCCTTGGCGCGACGTGGTCAGGCATGGCCTCGCCACCCTCGCCGCGCTGATCCTGTTCGCCTTCGCCGCCTACGACATGCGCCATGCTGCGGCGGCCTATCTCGGCCTCAACCCCTCCAAGCCGGCGGTCGAGTTCGAGATCCGCATGCCCCGGGAAACGCTCACGGCGGTGTCCGATACCCAGATCGCGTTGCACACCGACCGCAACCAGACCCTGGCGCTGGTTGGCGGCGTGCAGGAACTCGGTGACGGACGCTCGGTCCTGCGGGGCGCGGTCGCGCTGAGCCAGCGCACCGCCGACCGCGTGCTGGTCGTGAACCTCCCCGGCAAGGGCACGTTCGAATTTCGCCTCCGTCTTGCGGCCGAGCCGCATCGCTCCGAGCAATTCGGTCCCTGGCACCTCGCCGACCGTATCGCCTCACCGCTCGCCGGCTCCGTCGCGCCGCAGGACGCCTACACCATCCGCTACCGCGTGCTTTAAACTTTGTTCGCTGCGATCCATGCCGGCGCCGTGATCGTTCCGACGTGCGAGGCCGGCTAAGCTGATCGCATGCCCGAATTTCGCCTCACCCAGATTTCCGACACCCATCTCGGCCGGCGCTTCCCCGGCCTCGTCAGCAACTTCCATCGCGTTTGCGAGCACATCGATACCAACAGGCCCGATCTCGTCGTCAACAGCGGCGACGTCGCCTTCGACGGGCCGACCAGCCGCGACGATGTCGTCTTCGCCAAAGGCCTGCACGACGCGCTGCCCGTCGCGTGCCGCTACCTTCCCGGCAATCACGACATCGGCGACAATCCGACCGAGATCGGGCCGGCGCCGAAGCCGCCGGTCAGCGAGGCGCACCGCCGGCAATTCTGTGACATTATCGGCGAGGACCATTGGTCGTTCGAGGCCGCTGGCTGGCGCTTCATCGGCCTCAATGCGCTGGTGATGAATTCAGGGCTCGCCTTCGAGGCCGAGCAGTTCGACTGGCTGGCATCCGAGATTGCGCAGACGAGCTGCAAGCCGGTCGCACTGTTCCTGCACAAGCCGGTGTTCCTCGACCTGCCCGACGACCCCGAGACGCCGGAGACCTCCATCCGCTACGTGCCGCAGCCGGTGCGTGCCCGGCTGATCGACATGTTCGCGCATGTCGACCTGCGCCTCATCGCCAGCGGGCATGTGCACCAACGGCGGGACTTCACCTGGCGCCACACCCGCCACGTCTGGGCCCCATCGGCCGGCTTCGTCATCAACGATCAGCGTCAGGACCGGATCGCGATCAAGGAAGTCGGCCTGGTCGAATATCGCTTCCAGCCGGATAGTCTCGAAGTCCGCCACATCAAGGCGGCGGGCCAGCGCGATATCGATATCGAGGAGATCCTCGCCCAGATGGGCGGCGAGCACTAGCACGCTTGGCCGCTCAGGCGACGCTCTTGAGATCCTGCTGGATCGCGGCGAGCAAGGATTGCAGCGCCTCGCTGTTCACGGGCTTCGCCTCAGCCTTCGCGGAGACATTGGCCGGCGATTGGCGGACCGGCTGACCAGCCTTGACCGGACGCTTCGGGAATGGCGGCGGCGGTGCCGGCATCGCGGAGCGCGCAAGGTCGCCCTCGTCCTCGATGTGCACGAACTTGCCGTGGATGACGTCGTCGCGGCGGCCCATGACGAACATCGTCGCCCAATAGCCGGCGGCCAGGAGAATGACGCAGAAAACACTGATCTCTAACATCGCAACACCCAAAATATGCGCGATGATTCAATGCCTTCGCAGGCCCGTCAATGAACAGCCGGTCACACCTGCGGCTTTTGCTGGCAGGTGTGACCATTTGGTGACTCTTTCTTAACTATCCCCACGCGGCGTGTAGCCCTGGAGCCACGGGAGGCCCAGTCCCTGTCGCGCTAGGCCTTATCCGGCCCCACCCGGACCAGCTGCTTGCCGAAATTGGCGCCCTTCAGGAGGCCCATGAAGGCGCCGGGCGCGCTCTCCAGGCCCTCCGTGACGAACTCCTTGTACTTGATCTTGCCGTCGCGAACCCAGGCGGACATGTCGCGCAGGAAGTCGCCATGGCGCGCGGCGAAGTCGGAGACGATGAAGCCGCGGAAGGTCAACCGCTTGGTCAGCGTCGCGCGCATCATGGCGCCCGCCCATTTCGGCGGCCTGGATTCCGTGTCGTTGTAATGCGCGATCAAGCCGCAGACCGGAACGCGCGCGAACGGGTTGAGCAGCGGGAACACCGCCTCGAACACGGCGCCGCCGACATTCTCGAAATAGACGTCGATCCCCTTGGGGCAGGCGTCCTTCAGCTTGGCGGCGAGATCGGGGTCGCGGTGATCGATGCAGGCATCGAAGCCGAGCTCCTTCACCACGTAGTCACACTTGTCCTTGCCGCCGGCAATGCCAACGGCACGCGCGCCCTTGATCTTCGCGATCTGGCCGACCGCCGAGCCGACCGCACCGGAAGCACCGGCGACGACGACGGTCTCGCCCGCTTGCGGCTTGCCGATGTCGAGCAGGCCCGTATACGCGGTCATGCCGGGCATGCCGAGCACGCCGATCGAGGTCGAGATCGGCCCGAGCTTGGGATCGACCTTGATCAGGCCCTTGCCGTTCGAGATCGCATTGGTCTGCCAGCCGGTACGGGCACGAACGATGTCGCCGACCGCGAAATCAGGATTTTTGGACGCGACGACATCGCTGACCGCCTCGCCTTCCATCACGCCGCCGATCGGAACCGGCGCGGCATAGGACGGACCATCGCTCATGCGCCCGCGCATATAGGGATCGAGCGAGAGCCAAATCGTACGCAGCAGAACCTCGCCCGCGCCGGGCGCCGGCACCGCGAATTCCTCCAAGCGGAAATCAGACGGCTTGGGCTCGCCGACGGGACGCGCGGCGAGAACGATGCGTTTGGCTTGGGACATGGTGCTTCCTCCGAATTTTACTTCGGCGTGGACGGAAGCGGAGGCGGCGAGGCGCGTCAACACAAAAGCGGAGGAGGTTGATGGCGTTTCGCCACGCGCATCTCTCGTGTCCCGGACGCGCTGCAGCGCTCTTGCGCTGCTGCGCAGAGCCGGGACCCACATCGCGAAACGCGACAAAGTATAGCGATAGGCCCCGGCTCTGCAGCGCATCACCGACGAGGTGCTGCGCTGCGTCCGGGGCACGAGAGCGAAGTAACTAACCCCCGCCCGGATAGTTCGGGCTCTCGCGCGTGATGGTGACGTCGTGGACGTGGCTTTCGCGCAGGCCTGCGCCGGTGATCCGGACGAACTGGGCCTTGTCGTGCAGCTCCTTCATGTCGCGCGCGCCGACATAGCCCATGGCGGCGCGAAGGCCGCCGGCGAGCTGGTGCATGACATGGCCGACCGCGCCCTTGTAGGGCACCTGGCCCTCGATACCTTCAGGGACGAGCTTCAGCGTGTCCTTGATGTCCTGCTGGAAGTAGCGATCAGCCGAGCCACGCGCCATCGCGCCGACCGAACCCATGCCGCGATAGGCTTTGTAAGAACGGCCCTGCCACAGGAACACTTCGCCGGGAGTTTCGTCGGTGCCGGCGAGCAGCGAGCCGACCATGGCGATGTCGGCACCGGCAGCGAGCGCCTTAGCGAGGTCGCCGGAGAACTTGATGCCGCCGTCGGCGATGACGGGGATGTCGGCCTTCTTCGCCGCTTCCACCGCGTCCATGATCGCGGTGAGCTGGGGCACGCCGACGCCGGCGACGATGCGCGTGGTGCAGATCGAGCCCGGGCCGATGCCGACCTTGATGCAATCCGCGCCCGCGTCGATCAAAGCCTGCGTGCCTTCGGTGGTGGCGACATTGCCGGCCACGACCTGCACCGAATTGGACAGCCGCTTGATGCGGTTCACGGCGTGCAGCACGTGGCGGGAATGGCCGTGCGCGGTGTCGACGACGACGAGATCGACGCCGGCATCGATCAGCCGCTCGGTGCGCTCGAAGCCGGTATCGCCCACGGTGGTGGCGGCGGCGACGCGCAGGCGCCCCTGCGCGTCCTTGCACGCGAGGGGATGAGCGACCGCCTTCTCCATGTCCTTGACGGTGATGAGGCCGACACAGCGATATTGCTCGTCGACCACAAGCAGCTTCTCGATGCGATGCTGATGCAGCATCCGCCGCGCTTCGTCCTGGCTGACATTCTCGCGCACCGTGACGAGGCCTTCATGCGTCATCAGCTCGGAGACTTTTTGCCGGCGGTCGGTGGCAAAGCGGACGTCGCGGTTGGTGAGGATGCCGACCAGCTTGCCGGGCGTGTTCTTGCCGGCGCCGGTGACGACGGGAATGCCGGAGATGCCGTGATCGCTCATCAACTTGAGCGCGTCGTCGAGCGAGGCCTCGGGGCTGATGGTGAGCGGGTTCACCACCATACCCGACTCGAAGCGCTTGACCTGCCGCACCTGGGCGGCCTGCCCTTCGGGATCGAAATTGCGGTGAATGACGCCGAGCCCGCCGGCCTGCGCCATGGCGATGGCCATGCGGGCTTCGGTGACGGTATCCATGGCCGAGGCCATGATCGGGATGTTGAGCGGAATGGCGCGGGTGACGCGGGAGCGGATGTCGACCTCGCCCGGCATCACGTCCGACAGGCCCGGCTTCAGCAGCACGTCGTCGAACGTAAAGGCTTCGCGGATGCCTTGAAGTACCGTGGCCATTTGCCAACTCCTTCCTGCGGCCCTGCCGCAAATGCTAATGGATGAGCGCCGCCCTCGGCGTACCTTGCGGCAACGCCTTGAGAATCGGAGCCCATCGGTGGGGTTGACGCGGGTCGATAGCACGGCCGCGTGACGAATCAAAGCAATTCGGAGCGCCGGCCAGCCATGCACAGGCTTTTTACGCAAATTCGGCGGGGATAGCCCATGCCCCCGCCCACCCGCAGTCATTCCGGGGCGCGACAAAGTCGCGAACTATGGGCGCAATTGCGCACCTGAGCATCCATCCCACAGCGGTCCCGCGGCCCAATGGATTCCGGGCTCGCGCCAAGCGGCGCGCCCCGGAATGACGAGAGAGCGGCCTGCGGCGGCCTCGGAATGACGGACACGGAGGGTCATCCCGTCGTCACGCAGGATTTAGGTGCCATGCGTCGATCCGCAATGGTCGCAGGCGGGCAGCAGTGATAAGCCGCAAGGCACCTCCTCCTTCCGATTTCCCTTACCAATCCGTCATGGTCGACAAGCAACGCATCATTCCGCTGATCGTGGCCACCGCGCTCTTCATGGAAAACATGGACTCGACGGTGATCGCCACCTCGCTGCCGGCGATTGCGGCCGACATCGGCACCAGCCCGCTGACGTTGAAGCTCGCGATCACCTCCTATCTGCTGTCGCTCGCGGTGTTCATCCCGGCGAGCGGCTGGACCGCCGACCGGTTCGGCGCACGGATGGTGTTCGCGATCGCGGTCGGCGTGTTCATGGTGGGCTCGGTCGGCTGCGCGCTGTCGTCCTCGGTCACCGATTTCGTATTCGCGCGCATCCTGCAGGGCATGGGCGGGGCGATGATGACGCCGGTCGGGCGCCTCGTACTGCTGCGATCGGTCGACAAGAGCGCGCTGGTCAACGCCATGGCGTGGGTGACGGTCCCTGCCCTCATAGGTCCGGTGATCGGCCCGCCGCTCGGCGGCTTCATCACCACCTACGCGTCCTGGCACTGGATCTTCCTCATCAACATCCCGATCGGACTGCTCGGCATCTTCATGGCGCTGAAGTTCATCGATCCCATCAAGAGCGAGACCCGGGAGCCGTTCGATCTCTACGGCATGGTGCTCGCGGGTATCGGGCTTGCCGGCATCGCGTTCGGACTCTCCGTTGCCGGACTGAACCTTCTGCCGTGGAGCACGGTCGCCGCGCTGGTCGTGGGCGGCGCGATCTCGATGACGCTGTATGTCCTGCACGCCAGGCGCACGGGTTCGCCGGTGCTGGACTTTTCGCTCCTGAAGCTGCCGACGCTGCGCGCGGCGGTGCTCGGCGGCTTCATGTTCCGGCTCGGCATCGGCGCGCTGCCGTTCCTGCTGCCGCTCCTGATGCAGATCGGCTTCGGGCTGTCGCCGTTCCATTCCGGCCTCGTCACCTTCGCCTCCTCGCTCGGCGCGATGGGCATGAAGACGCTGGCGGCCCGCCTGATCCGCACCTTCGGCTTCCGCAACCTGATGACGGTGAATGCGATCGTCAGCGCCTTCTTCCTCGCGGTGTGCGCGCTGTTCACGGTGACGACGCCGCTGCTCATCATCATGGTCATCCTGGTGGTCGGCGGCTTCTTCCGTTCGCTGGAGTTCACCGCGATCAACACGGTCGCCTATGCCGACGTCGAGACCGCGCAGATGAGCCGGGCCACGACGCTCGTCAGCGTCAACCAGCAGTTGGCGGTCTCGGCCGGCGTTGCCGTCGGCGCAGCCTGCGTGGAGACCACGATGTGGTTGCACCATGTCAGCGAGATCGACGCCACCGTGTTCGCGCCGGCTTTCGTCGTGATCGCGCTGACCTCGGCGGCCTCGAGCTGGTTCTTCTGGCAGATGCCCGCTGATGCCGGCCACGAGATCTCCGGCCGCAAGGCGGTGGAGATCGCAAGCCGCAAGGGCGCGGGCAAGGGTGCAGAAAAGGCGGCGGTCAAGGCGGCGAGCGAGGATACGCAGGACGTGCGGGATCAGCGGCTGGGGTGACGACCTCCTCGGTCATTCCGGAGCGATGCGAAGCATCGAAACCGGAATGACGGCGGCTACCCTGTTCCCTCGCCGCGAAACCCTGTCGCCAGCACGTAACGCTCCGAAGAATCCTGCCGGCTCGCCGCGGGCTTCACATGCCGCACCGTCGCGAAGTCGCGCTTGAGCTGGGCGAGCAGATCGGCGTCGGCGCCGCTCTGGAAGGTTTTTGCCAGAAAGGCGCCGCCCGGCTTGAGCACGTCGCAGGCAAAGGCGGCCGCGGTCTCGACCAGGCCGACGATGCGCAGCTGGTCGGTCTTGCGATGGCCGGTGGTGTTGGCGGCCATGTCGGACATCACGACGTCGGCGCCGCCGCCCAGCATCGCGGTGAGTTTTTCGGGCGCGTCGTTGTCCATGAAATCGAGCTGCGCGAATTCGACGCCGGGAATCTCGGGCATCTCCAGGAGATCGATCGCGACGACCTTGCCCTTGCCCTCCGTCGATCCGACGCGCTTGGCAGCGATCTGGCTCCAGCCGCCGGGTGCCGCGCCGAGGTCGACCACGGCCATGCCGGGCTTGAGAAAGCGAAACTTGTCGTCGATCTCGAGCAGCTTGAATGCCGCGCGCGAGCGATAGCCCGCCGCCTTGGCCTTGACCACATAGGGATCGTTGAGCTGCCGCTCCAGCCAGAGCTTCGACGACAATTTGCGCTTGCCGCCGGTCTTGACCTTGGTCTTGACCTGGACGTGCAAGCGGCCGGTGGTGTCTTTGGCCATCTCACCAGCTCCTGAGCGCGCCGTCCTCACGCATCATCTCGACCAGCATGCCCTCGCGCAGGCCCCGGTCGGCGACGCGCAGGCGCGGCAGCGGAAAGGCGCGGCGGATCGCATCGAGGATGGCGCAGCCGGCGAGCACGAGATCGGCGCGCTCGACGCTGATGCAATTGTTGGCCGCCCGCTCCTCGTAGCTCATGCCGAGCAGCTTGTTGATGGTCGCGGTGATGTCGGAATCGTTCATCCAGATGCTGTCGATGCGGCGGCGGTCGTAGCGCGCGAGGTTGAGGTGGATGCCGGCGAGCGTCGTCACGGTGCCCGACGTGCCGAGCAGGTGCATGTCGGCGAGATCGCCGCCGTGCTCTTGTGCGAACGGGGTGACGTGGTTCGCGACCTCCTGCTCCATCGCAGCGTAGATCTCGGGCGTCACGTCGCGTCCGCCGAACTGCTCGGCGAGCGTGACGACGCCATAAGGGATCGACATCCAGGCCTTGATGCGCGGCTCCGGATTTTCCGGGTCGCGCTCGATCCGCACCAGCTCGGTCGAGCCGCCGCCGATGTCGAACAGGATCGCGCCCCGCCCCCTCGGGTCGACCAGGGGCGAGCAGCCGAGCACCGCGAGGGCGGCCTCGGTCTCGCGGTCGATCACCTCCAGCTCGATGCCGGTCTCGGCCGCGACGCGGCTGCGGAAGCCTTCCGCATTGGAGGCCGCGCGGCAGGCTTCGGTTGCGATCAGCCGCAGCCGGCGCGCTTTCCGCAAGTTGATCTTGTCGCGGCAGATGCTGAGCGCGGCGATGGCGCGCTCGATCGCGGCTTCGCTGATCGAGCCGGTTGCGGAGACACCCTCCCCGAGCCGGATGATGCGCGAGAAGGAATCGACGACGCGAAACCCGTCCTGGGTCGGACAGGCGATCAGCAGCCGGCAATTGTTGGTGCCAAGGTCCAGCGCCGCATAGACGCCGGTTCCCGACGCCTGTGCGCCGACGGCCGGTTCGGTGGCCAACGCCACCGCCGCCATCGACCCATTCAGCTCACCGTGCGGCCCATGTTGGCTTACATGGCCGTCGCGGAGCCGCGTGTGGTCATTCATACAAACTGTCTTTCCGCGGCCGGTCGGGCCGGTCTGGAATTGCTTTTTCGCCTGAAACATTAGCAGCGCGGCGGGTATGCGCAACAACGCATCACATGGGACCATGCCCATTCGTGCGTTGTCGTGAACGGGGTCGTGGGTTATTTCAATGGAGTCCGGTGCCCCGCTGCCGCGAAAATGCGCAAATGCCGGCTTTTCAGGTCAATTCCATGCAAGAACACACCAAATCGTCCACGCTCGAAAACGCTATTGCACTGCAAAAATATGGCGTCGGGCAGCCTGTCCGCCGCAAGGAGGACGACACGCTGGTGCGCGGCAAGGGCCGCTATACCGACGATTTCAACCTGCCCGGCCAGGCCTATGCCGTGGTCGTCCGTTCCACCCATGCCCACGGCATCATCCGCAGCATCGGCATTGATGCCGCCAAGGCATTGCCGGGCGTGCTGGGGGTGTGGACCGGCAAGGATCTCGATGCCGCCGGCTACGGCCCGTTCACCTGCGGCCTGCCGCTGAAGAGCCGCGACGGCTCGCCTCTGCTGCAGACCAACCGTCAGCCGCTCGCGACCGACAAGGTCCGCTTCGTCGGCGATCCCGTCGCCTTCGTGGTGGCCGAGACGCTGGCGCAGGCCCGCGATGCCGCTGAAGCGGTCGAGCTCGACATCGAGCCGCTGCCGGCCGTGACCGACCCGGAGGAAGCCGCCAAGCCCGGCGCGCCGCAGCTTTACGACCACATCCCGAACAATGTCGCGCTCGACTACCATTATGGCGACATGGACAAGGTCAACGCCGCCTTCGCCAGCGCCGCCCATGTCACCAAGCTCGACATCGAGAACACCCGCGTCGCGGTGGTCTCGATGGAGCCGCGCGTCGGCCTTGCCTCCTACGACAAGAAGACCGAGCGCTACACGCTGCAGGTGCCGACGCAGGGCGTCGCCGGCAACCGCGCCAACCTCGCCAAGAACCTGAAAGTACCGAACGAGAAGGTGCGCATCCTCACCGCCAATGTCGGCGGCTCCTTCGGCATGAAGAACATCAACTACCCCGAATACATGTGCATCCTGTACGCGGCGAAGACGCTGGGACGGCCGGTGAAGTGGCTCGACGAGCGCTCGACCGCCTTCCTCTCCGACAGCCATGGCCGCGCGCAGAAGATCCACGCCGAGCTCGCACTCGACGCCGAGGGGCATTTCCTCGCGGCCAAGCTCGAAGGCTACGGCAATCTGGGCGCCTATATCACCGGCGTTGCGCCGGGACCGCTGTCGCTCAACACCGGCAAGAATTTCTCCAGCGTCTACCGCACGCCGCTGATGGGCGTCGACATCAAGGTGGTGCTGACCAACACCACGCTGATGGGCGCCTATCGCGGCGCCGGCCGGCCCGAGGCGAACTATTACATGGAGCGGCTGATCGACCGCGCCGCCGACGAGATGGGCATCAACCGGCTGACCCTGCGCAAGCGCAACTTCATCAAGCCGAACCAGATCCCGTTCGCGGCCTCCTCCGGCGTCACCTATGACAGCGGCGACTTCCAGGCCGTGTTCAACAAGGCGCTGGAAATCTCCGACCACGAGAACTTCGCCAAGCGCAAGAAGGAGAGCAAGAAGGCCGGCAAGCTGCGTGGCATCGCGGTCGGGTCCTATCTCGAGGTCACCGCGCCGCCGAGCCCCGAACTCGGCAAGATCGTGTTCGAGCCTGATGGCACCGTGCAGCTGATCACTGGCACGCTCGATTACGGCCAGGGCCATGCCACCCCGTTCGCGCAGGTGCTGAGCGCGCAGCTCGGCGTTCCCTTCGACAGCATCAAGCTGGTGCAAGGCGACAGCGACATCGTCCACAGCGGTAACGGCACCGGCGGCTCGCGCTCGATCACCGCAACCGGCCAGGCCATCGTGGGCGCCGCCAAGCTCGTCATCGAGAAGGGCAAGCGCGCCGCGGCACACATGCTCGAGGCGTCCGAAGCCGACATCGAATTCGAAGGCGGCAACTTCACCATCGCCGGCACCGATCGCAGCATCGACATCATGGAGCTCGCCAAGCGCTTGCATGACGGCAAGACGCCGGAGGGCGTGCCCGACAGTCTCGACGTCGATCATACCAGCGAGCCGGTCGCCTCGGCCTTCCCGAACGGCTGCCACGTCGCCGAAGTCGAGATCGATCCGGAGACCGGCGTGGTGCAGATCGTGCGCTACAGCGCGGTCAACGATTTCGGCACGGTGATCAACCCGCTGCTGGTCGCCGGCCAGCTCCATGGCGGCGTCGTGCAGGGCATCGGCCAGGCGCTGATGGAGCACATCCGCTACGACGAGAGCGGCCAGCCGATCACGGGCTCGCTGATGGACTACGCCCTGCCGCGCGCCGAGGACGTGCCCAACATGACGGTCGGCGATCACCCCGTGCCCGCCACGACCAATCCGCTCGGCAGCAAGGGCTGCGGCGAAGCCGGCTGCGCCGGCAGCCTGTCGACGGTGGTGAACGCCGTGCTCGATGCGCTCTCGGATTACGGCATCAAGCACATCGACATGCCGCTGACCCCGGAGCGCGTGTGGCGGGCGATCCAGGACGCGAAGGCCAAGGCGGCGTAAGGAGCAGATCTTCCCGTCCGGCACGATACCATTGGCAGTGGCGGCATGCTGCGGCGACTGAAGGTCCTCTTCCATTATCTCCGCGCGGACGCAGCGATGCGGCGCGATCAGTTCGATCGCGCCGCCGAACGGCTGAGCAAGGTGCTGGAGCTCGAGCCCGGCAATCCCTTCGCCCATCACGACCGGGGCGTGGCGCAGCAGGGACTGGGTGACTACCGCGGCTCACTCGCCGACTTCGACAGGGCCATCGCCGTCGCTCCCCGCATGGCGGCCGCCTACAGTAGTCGCGGCATTTCCTGGAAGTTCCTCGGAGATTTCGATCGCGCCATTTCGGATCAGCTCGCGGCCATCGCACTGTCCCCGCATCTTGCAGATGCCCATACCGAGCTTGGGACCGCCTATTTCTGCAAGCACGATTTCGATGACGCCGTCCGCAGCCTGACGGCCGCGATCGATCTGGCGCCAAAGAACCTCGATTGCCTCAAACAACGCGGCATAGCCCTCTTCTGCCGTGGAGACTTCAAGGCCGCGATCGCCGACCTGCAGCGCGCCTTCGAGAGCGCGAACGACACTTACGCCCTCCTGTTTCTGCATCTTGCGCGCGCCAGGGCGGGTCAGAGTTGGGCCGCGGCGCTGGAGACGGATGCGGCGAAGATCAAAACCTGGCACTGGCCCTCCGCCGCGGTTGGCTTCTACCTGGATCGGCTCGCGGCCGACACGATGCTCGCGGTCACCACCACACCGGACGAGGCGGGCGAAGCGCAATTCTATCTCGGACAGTGGCATCTGCTCCAGGGGGAGCAGGCCGCGGCGAGGAAGGCGCTCGAGGCGGCTGCCGCAGCATGCCCGCCATGGTTCAACGAGCACGTCGCCGCGTTGGCGGAGCTGCGACGGCTGGGCTAGAGGGACGACGGCCTGGCGAGACACCCGCTGGGCCGCACCTGCATCGCGTCCACCCACAACTGTCATCGCCCGGATTGACCGGGCGCTCCAGTATTCCAGAGGCGTTAGTGATTGACCCGAGAAGCGGCGGCGTACTGGATTCCCCGCCTTCGCGGGGAATGACACAGTCTTTGAGGTGACGGGCTCGTCCCTGCCCTACGCCGCCGCCTGCTCGCGCGGCTGGTAGATCGCGGTGTGCTGGCAATGCGCCAGCGCGGTGGTGCCGTTGGCGACGACGAGCGCGTCGAGCTCGACGAAGCGGTGGCCCTTCTTCTCGTAGTTCGCGGTAACCTTGGCCCGCGCGGTGATCTCGTCGCCAGCGCGTGCTGCTGACAGCAGCTGCATGCGGCTGCCGACATGGATCCACGGGCCCAGGATGGTGTTGTCGACCAGCACGCGGTTCATCACACGCTGGATCAGGCCGGGATGGCCGAGCCCCTCGCTTGCAAAGATCGGATCGGTCTCCCTGATGTCGGCGAGATAGTCGGCCGCGTCCTGCCCGGCCCAGCGGCGTGGCGTCGTGCTGAGCCATTTGCCCATTTCAAACGTCG
>NZ_JXDL01000001.1:98710-105041 GCF_001590795.1 Bradyrhizobium sp. AT1 | reverse complement strand
GCCCATTTCAAACGTCGCCGGGCTGACCGGCGTCCGCTCGGCAACCACGGGCGCGGCAACATAGTCGCTCAGCAACACCGCGGGCGCGGCGGCCGGCAGCGAAGCGGTGCCGGTCGCGCAAAGCTCAGTGCGGCTGAACACCTCGATCGTCAGCAAGCCGTTGTGCTCGGTGGCATCGACATCGGCGGCCTCGCCATCATAGACCGGCTTGATGAAGCGGGCCTCGACCAGCCCGCGCGACAGGAAATCGCGGCCCCAGCGCGCGATCGGCACGTGCATCATGTAGGCGAAGACGTCGACGCCCGGGACCAGCCCGCCGGAAAAGCCGAAGCGGCGCGCGACGGTGTCGTCGTGCATCTTGTTTTCGGACTGCTTGGCGGTGTTGTAGGCCTCGACGCGCCAGGTTTCGAGCCGGTTCGGCATGGGGTCATCTTCCCTGTATTCTTGTTGTTCGGGGCCGATCGTAGGCCAGCGGGAACAGCGGTCAATCCCCTCGCCTTTGCGGCCTGAATGCGGTACCACGCGGCCAATGACCGACACCCCCACCCGCATCTATGTCGACGCCGACGCCTGTCCGGTGAAGGACGAGATCTACCGCGTCGCGCTCCGGCACGGCGTGCCCGTCAGCGTCGTCGCCGGCAATTTCATCCGGGTGCCCCACGATCCGCTGATCGAGCGCATCGCCGCGGGCTCCGGCATGGACGCGGCCGACGACTGGATCGTCGAGCGCGTCAAGCCTGGCGACGTCGTCGTGACATCGGACATTCCGCTCGCGAGCCGTTGCGTGAAGGCCGGCGCCGACGTGATTGCCCCGAACGGCAAGCCGTTCACGGAGGAGTCGATCGGCATGACGCTGGCGGTGCGCAATCTGATGACGGATTTGCGGTCGGCCGGCGAAGTCACCGGCGGCCCGCGCTCGTTCTCCCCGCGCGACCGCTCTACCTTCCTCTCGGCGCTCGACCAGACGCTGCGCCGGATCCAGCGCCGTCGCGCCGATCAGGCTGCAACTCATCAAGGCTGACGATGGCGCCCCCGCTGATCCAACTCAAGGACATCAAGCTGACCTTTGGCGGCACGCCGCTGCTGTCAGGCGTCGAGCTCAACGTCGCGCCGGGCGAACGCGTCTGCCTGATCGGCCGCAACGGCTCCGGCAAGTCCACGCTGCTGAAGATCGCGGCCGGCCTCGTCGAGCCCGACGGCGGCACGCGCTTCGTGCAGCCGGGCGCAACGGTGCGCTACCTGCCGCAGGAGCCTGATTTCGGCGATCACAAGACCACGCTCGCTTATGTCGAGTCCGGGCTCGCCCCCGGCGACGACCAGCACCAGGCGCGCTATCTGCTGGAGCAGCTCGGCCTCACGGGCGATGAGAACCCGCACAATCTCTCCGGCGGCGAGGCGCGCCGCGCGGCGCTGGCCTACGTGCTGGCGCCCTCGCCCGACATTCTGCTGCTGGACGAGCCGACCAACCATCTCGATCTCGCCACCATCGAGTGGCTGGAACAGGAGCTGGACAGCCGCCGCAGCGCGCTGGTGATCATCAGCCACGACCGCCGTTTCCTGACCAATCTGTCGCGCTCGACGGCGTGGCTCGATCGCGGCAAGATCAAGCAGATCGACCGCGGCTTTGCCTCGTTCGAGACCTGGCGCGACGAGGTGCTGGCAGAGGAAGAGCGCGACCAGCACAAGCTCGACCGCAAGATCGTCGACGAAGAGCACTGGTTGCGCCACGGCGTCTCCGGCCGCCGCAAGCGCAACGTCAAACGTCTCGGCAATTTGCATGCGCTGCGCGACCAGCGGCGCAACTATCGCGGCACCGCCGGCACCGCCAGTCTCGCGGCAGCCGAAGCGGAGCAATCGGGCAAGCTGGTGATCGAGGCGAAGGGCGTCACCAAGGCCTATGGCGAGCGCAAGATCGTCGAGAATTTCTCAACCCGCATCCAGCGCGGCGACCGGCTCGGCATCATCGGCCCGAACGGCGCCGGCAAGACCACGCTGGTCAATCTGCTCACCGGAGCCGCGCAGCCGGATGCCGGGACGATCCGTCTCGGCGCCAATCTGGAGGTCGCAACCCTCGATCAGCACCGCGAAAGCCTCGATCCGAAATCGACGCTGGCGGAAGCGCTGACCGGCGGCCGCGGCGACCAGATCATGGTCGGTGGCAAGCCGAAGCACGTCGTCGGCTACATGAAAGACTTCCTGTTCGCGCAGGAGCAGCGCGGCACGCCGGTAGAGGTGCTCTCGGGCGGCGAGCGCGGTCGGCTGATGCTGGCGCGCGCGCTGGCCAAGCCCTCGAACCTCCTGGTGCTGGACGAGCCGACCAACGATCTCGATCTCGAAACGCTCGACGTGCTCGAGGAGATGCTCGGCGATTACGAGGGCACCGTCATTCTGATCAGCCACGACCGCGACTTCCTCGACCGCGTCGTGACCTCCGTGATCGCGCCGGAAGGCAACGGCAAATGGACCGAATATGCCGGCGGCTACAGCGACATGCTGACCCAGCGCGGCGCGGACCTGAAGCGCGAGACGGCCAAAGCAACGCCGGCTGCCGAGAAGAAAGAGGGGCGCTCCGCTGCCCCCGCCTCCGCGCCGAAGCGCAAGCTGAGCTTCAACGACAAGCATGCGCTGGAGACGCTGCCGAAGAAGATGGAAGCGTTGCAAGCCGATATTGCAAAACTGCAGCGCGTGCTGGACGATCCCAACCTCTATGTGAAGGATCGCAAGAAATTCGACGACACCTCTGCTGCCATTGCCAAGGCGCATGATGAACTGTCCGCCGCCGAAGAGCGGTGGCTTGAGCTTGAAATGCTTCGTGAAGAGATCGAACAGGCTTAACCCATGACCACTTCCCTCGCCGCCAAGATCGCCCGCGAATACGGCACGCCCTGTGCCGTCATCGACATGGACAGGGTCGAGCGCAACATTGCGCGGATCCAGCAAGCCTGCGACGAGGCCGGAATCGCCAACCGCCCGCACATCAAGACCCACAAGAACCCGACCCTTGCCAAGATGCAGGTCGCAGCCGGCGCCAAGGGCATCACCTGCCAGAAGCTGGGCGAGGCCGAGATCATGGCCAATGCCGGCATCGACGACATCCTGATCAGCTACAATCTGCTCGGCGAAGAGAAGATGGCGCGGCTCGGAGCGCTGCAGGCCAAAGCCAACATGACGGTCGCCGCCGACAATTCGACCGTCGTTGCGGGACTGCCCAAGGCTGCCGCCGCGTCGGGCCGTCCGCTCTCGGTCGTGGTCGAATGCGATACGGGGCGCAAGCGTGCCGGTGTCGAGACGCCTGCGGAGGCGATTGCGCTCGCGCGCGAGATCGCGGCATCGAAGGGGCTCGAATTCGCCGGCTTCATGCTGTACCCCACCGAGACCGGCTGGCCGGATGCGCAAAAGTTCTACGACGAGGCGCTGGCCGGCGTGCGCGCGCACGGGCTGGATGCGAAAATCGTCTCGACCGGCGGCACGCCGAACCTCGTCAACATCGGCAAGCTCAAGGGCGGCACCGAGCATCGCTTCGGCACCTATATCTACAACGACCGCATGCAGGTGGCGGCGGGCTCTGCGACCTGGGACGACTGCGCGCTGCACATCTATTCGACCGTCGTGAGCCGCGCCGCGCCCGAGCGCGGCATCCTCGATGCCGGCTCGAAGACGCTGACGACCGACACCGGCGGCCTCGACGGCCACGGCCTGATCCTGGAGCATCCCGAAGCCAAGATCGCGAAGTTCGCCGAGGAGCACGGCTTCCTCGACCTCTCCCGCAGCAACACCCGCCCGAACGTCGGCGACGTCGTCCGCATCGTGCCGAACCACGTCTGCGTCGTGGTCAACATGATGGACGAAGTGGTGATGGTCCGCGGCGAGGAGATCATCGGCACGCTGCCGGTGGCGGCACGGGGCAAGCTGCGATAAGCGGTTCGGCGCCCGCGCATCCTTCGAGGCTCCCGGCGCGATGCTACGCATCGCGCCACTCGCACCTCAGGATCACACTCTCTCTTAACGTGCTCGAGGAGGAACGGCGCCGCTCTCTCGTAGCCGTCACCCTGAGGTGGCCGCTTCTTCAGCGGCCCTCGAAGGGCGGTGGCGTTCTACGAACGCTTCAGCCACGCCAGCGCGCCCTTTCCTGCCGCAGCTCCGGTCGCAAACGAGGCCTGCAGCAGGTAGCCGCCGGTCGGCGCCTCCCAGTCCAGCATCTCGCCGGCGGCGAACACGCCCGGCAGTTTACGCAGCATGAACTGCTCGTCGAGTTCGTCGAAGCTGACCCCTCCCGCGGTCGAGATCGCACGCTCGATGGGCGCCACGCTGGTGAGCCGGACCGGAATAGCGTTGATCAGCTCTGCAAGCTCGGCCGGCGAGAACGCTGCCAGCGTTCGGCCCGATGCGATAGCGGCCTCCTGCATCAGGCCGATGCCGACCGGCGACAGCTGCGCCGCCTTGCGCAGGAAGTTTGCCAGCGATTGCTTGCCGCGCACTCCAGATAGCCGCGTCGTCAGTGCGGCCGTGTCAAGGTCGGGCCGCAATGCGATCATCAGCGTCGCCTGCCCGAGACCCAGCACCGCCTCGCGCAACTCCGCCGACAGCGCGTAGATCGCGCCGCCTTCGATGCCGCCCCGCGTGATCATGGCTTCGCCGCGCACCGTATGTGCGCCGATCGTCAGCGCCACGCCCTTGAGCGGCTGGCCTTCGAAACGATCGCGGAAGACGTCGGACCATGCGACCGTGAAGCCGGAATTGGCCGGCCGCAATTTTGAAATGGCGATGCCTTTTGCAGCGAGGAGTTCGACCCAGCTGCCATCCGAGCCGAGCCGCGGCCAGCTGGCGCCGCCGAGCGCCAGCACGGTCGCATCGGCAACGACAGTCGCGACCCCACCAGGCGTGCGAAACTGCAGCCGCCCCGCGCCGTCCCATCCGGTCCAGCGATGGCGAAAGGCAAACCGCACGCCGCTGGCATCGAGCCGCCGCAGCCAGGCCCGCAACAAGGGCGAGGCCTTGAACGCTTTCGGAAACACCCGCCCGCTGGTCCCGACGAAGGTCGGCTCGCCCAGCGCCTCGCTCCAGGCCCGGAGCGCATCCGGCGAGAACGCTGCGATCGCCGCTTGCAGCTTAGGGGCAGCCTCGCGATAGCGCGCCATGAACTGGGCGAGCGGTTCGCTGTGGGTGAGATTGAGCCCGCCGCGCCCCGCCATCAGGAATTTGCGCCCCGCCGACGGCATCGCGTCGTAGACGGTGACGCGCGCGCCGCCCTGCGCCAGCACTTCCGCCGCCATCAGCCCGGCGGGACCGGCGCCGATGACGGCGACGGCTGTCAGAGCTTGATCCCCGCACGCGCCGCGGCTTGCGCCACGTATTTCTGCGTCTGCTCGAATGCCCCCGTCAGCGCCCTGGCCTTCGACATGTCGCTGATCTCCGCGAAATGCGCGGCGACCGCGTCCGGGGTCCATTCGGACTCCGGCAGGTTGATGCCTTCGCTCTCCAGGATCTTGATCACGGCGAAGGAGCCGGCACCGGCGCCCATGATAGTGCGGGTCGGCGCGTCCTCGCTCAGCATGTACTCGACCGCGGGCGTGATCGCGTTCGGCTTCATCAGCTGCAATGCCTGCGGCGGCAGCAGCTCCTCGGTCATGCGGGTCGCCGCCGTCGGCGAGATGATGTTGACGCGAATGTTGTTCTTGCGGCCCTCTTCCGCGAGCACATTCATCAGCCCGACCATGCCGGACTTGGCGGCGCCGTAATTGGCCTGGCCGAAATTGCCGTACAGGCCCGAGGACGACGTCGTCAGTACGATGCGGCCGTAATTGCGGTCGCGCATGCCGGCCCAGACGGCCTTGCAGCAATAGAACGTGCCGACGAGATGCACGTCGAGCACCTTCTGGAAATCGGCGGCTTCCATCTTGCCGAACGACTTGTCGCGCAGGATGCCGGCGTTGGCGCACATGAGGTCGACGCTGCCCCACTCCTTGGTGGCGCGCTCGACCATCGCGGTGACCTGCTCGAAATTGGAGACGTCGGCGCCGTCGGCCATCGCGGTGCCGCCGGCTTTGCGGATCTCCTCGACCACGGCTTCCGCTGGAGAGAGCGAGCCGCCGCTGCCGTCACGCGCGCCACCGAAATCGTTGACGACGACCTTGGCGCCGCGGCTGGCCAGCCCCAGCGCATGCGCCTTGCCGAGACCATTGCCCGCGCCGGTGACGATGGCGACGCGTCCGTCGAACCTGATTGCCATTGTGCAGTTCCTGCCTCTTCTTCCTTCTCCCCCTGTGGGAGAAGGTGGCGCGAAGCGCCGGATGAGGGGTCTCTCGCAACAGATGCGCTCGCGGAGAGAGAC
>NZ_JXDL01000001.1:67355-98003 GCF_001590795.1 Bradyrhizobium sp. AT1 | reverse complement strand
AGACCCCTCACCCGGCTTCGCGTTCCGCGAAGCCACCCTCTCCCACAAGGGGAGAGGGTGAGAGCCCTCCGCGCAGATTTGGTCAGCTTTTGAGCAGCGATGGGTCGCCTGGTCAAGCCCGGCAACGACGCGCCGTATCACGCGAAATAGATCAGCCCCAGCCATTCCGCGACCAGCGCGGGCTTGTCCTCGCCTTCGATCTCGACCGTGACGTTGGTGCGGGACTGCAGTTCGTTCGGCTTGCGCAGCCTGGCTTCGGCCAGGACGAAGCGGCCTCGAATGCGCTTGCCGGAGCGCACCGGCGAGATGAAGCGCAGCTTGTCGAAGCCGTAGTTCACACCCATCGTGGTGCCCGCAATCACCGGCATCACTTCATAGGACATCACCGACAGCATCGACATCGTCAGGAAGCCGTGTGCGATGGTGGTGCCGAACGCGGTCGCCTTCGCCTTCTCGGGGTCGACATGGATGAACTGATGATCCTCGGTCACGTCGGCATAAGTGTCGATGCGGGGCTGGTCGATCAGATGCCACGACGACACGCCGATCTCCTTGCCGACCAGGGCCTCATAGGCCTGAAGCGTGATCGGCGGCGACTTCCAGATTTGGTTCACTTAAGTCTCACTCCGTGTTTTCGACAACTCCGGAAAATCCTCCTCGCGGAATTCCCGGCCGCGCAGCGGGTCGTCACGATCATCGTCACGTTCGAGCCGTCGTAGCTGCACGCGGCGGATTTTGCCAGAGATCGTCTTCGGCAGCTCGGTAACGATTTCGAGGCGGCGGATCCGCTTGAACGGCGCTAGGCGGGCGTGCAGATGCCTAAAGATCGACAGCGCCGTCTCCGGCGTGCGCTCTGCACCCGCCGCCAGCAGCACGAACGCCTTGGGAATCGCGAGCCGGATCGGATCCGGGCTCGGCACGACCGCGGCTTCCGCGACGAGCTCGTGCTCGAGCAGGACGCTTTCGAGCTCGAACGGGCTGATGCGGTAATCCGACGATTTGAACACGTCGTCGGAGCGGCCGACGAAGGTGAGATAGCCCTCGTCGTCCTCGAACACGACATCGCCGCTGCGATACAGTTCGCCCTCGGCGCCGGACAGCTTGCCGTCGTCGCCCTGGTAGCCCTGCATCAGGCCGGCGGGGCGCTTCGAGCCGAGCACCAGCGTGACCTCGCCTTCCCTGGCGGGATGGCCATCGGCATCGCTGATCTGCACGCGATAGCCCGGCAGCGGCCGGCCCATCGAGCCGACCTTGATCTTCTGGCCGGGCGAGTTGCCGGCGAGCGCCGTCGTCTCGGTCTGACCGTAACCGTCCCTGATGGTAAGGCCCCAAGCCGCTCGCACCTGGTCGATCACTTCGGGGTTCAGCGGCTCGCCGGCACCGCACACTTCGCGCAGGCTCACCTTGAACGAAGACAGGTTTTCCTGGATGAACAGCCGCCACACCGTCGGCGGCGCGCACAGCGTGGTGACGCCGCAGCGGCCGATGGTGGCGAGCAACCCCTTGGCATCGAAGCGCGGCTGATTGACCACGAACACGGTCGCGCCCGCATTCCACGGCGCGAAGAAGCAGCTCCAGGCGTGCTTGGCCCAGCCAGGCGAAGATATGTTGAGATGGACGTCGCCGGGCTTCAGCCCGATCCAGTACATGGTCGAGAGATGACCCACGGGATAGCTGCGCTGGCTGTGCCGGACCAGTTTTGGTTTTGCCGTGGTGCCCGAGGTGAAATAGAGCAGCATCGGATCGTCGGCGTTGGTCGGACCGTCCGCGCTAAAACTCTCGGAGGCCTTCGCCGCATCATCGTATGACAGCCATCCGTCTGAGGCGGCGCCGACCACGATGCGAACCACGTTCTGCACACCGAGGCTTGCGAACTTCGCGACCTGGTCTTGCGCGGCAACCACCGCCTTCGCCTTGCCGCGATCAAGCCGATCGCGCAGCTCATCCGCGGTGAGCAGCGTGGTCGCGGGAATCACGACGACGCCGAGCTTCATCGCCGCGAGCATGGTCTCCCACAGCGGAACGACATTGCCGAGCAGCAACAGCAGATGATCGCCGCGCTTCAGGCCCAGCGCGCGAAGGAAATTAGCAACCTGGTTCGAGCGCTTCGAGAGCGCCGCGAAAGACAGTTTTGTCTGGCGATCCTGCGCGGCATCGACGATCCAGAGCGCAGGGAGATCCCTGCTCTCTGCATTCGTCGCCAGCTCGGCGTCGAACCAGTCGAGCGCCCAGTTGAAGGGAACCGGATCGGGCCAGCGGAAACCTTTGACCGCGGCTTCGTAGTCCGTGCGGTGATCCAGCAGAAACGTGCGCGCTTCCAAAAATGTCGTCATGATCCGGGCCCGTCGATCGACGTTCGAGCGTAGCCCGGATGGAGCGAAGCGCAATCCGGGGCCGGTCGCGCGAATTGAGAGAGCTGTCCCGGATTACGCTTCGCTTCATCCGGGCTACAAGCGAAGGCTATTTTCCGGCCAGTCCTCTAACGTGCTTGATAATTCCGGAAAAATCCACCCCACCCTGGCCGGCTGCGTCGAAAGACTGATAGATCTCCTGCGCATGCTTGCCGAGCGGCGTGGCCGCGCCCGCAGCCTTGGCGGCGTCCTGCGCCAGGGTCAGGTCCTTCACCATCAGCGCCGAAGCAAAACCCGGCTTGTAGTCGTTGTTTGCCGGCGAAGTCGGCACCGGGCCCGGCACCGGGCAATAGGTCGTCAGCGACCAGCACTGGCCCGAAGAGGTCGAGGCGACGTCGAACAGCGCCTGATGCGAGAGCCCGAGCTTCTCAGCCAACGCAAAGGCTTCGCTGACCGCGATCATGGAAATGCCGAGGATCATGTTGTTGCAGATCTTGGCAGCCTGGCCCGCGCCGGCGCCGCCGCAATGAACGATTTTCTTGCCCATGTTCTCCAACACGGGCTTTGCCGCCGCGAATGCCTTGTCGTCGCCGCCGCACATGAAGGTGAGCGTCGCGCCCTTGGCGCCGCCGGTGCCGCCGGAGACCGGCGCATCAACCGAAAGCACGCCGCTCTTGGCGGCGAGCGCATGCGCGGCCCTCGCGCTCTCGACGTCGATGGTGGAAGAGTCGATGATCAGCGCGCCCTTGGCCATGGCGGGCACGACCTCGTTCCAGACGCCGAGCACGTGCTTGCCGGCGGGAAGCATGGTGACGACGACATCGGCGCCCTTCACCGCGGCGGGCGCGCTGTCGGCAATGCCGGCGCCGTCGGCCTTGGCTTGCGCGCGCGAGGCTTCGACGAGGTCGAAGGCGACGACCTTGTGGCCGGCCTTGACCAGATTGGCCGCCATCGGGCCGCCCATGTTGCCGAGACCGATGAATGCGATCGTGGCCATTGTCGTTTCCTCCACTACAGCGTTGTTAATTGAACTTCAGCTCGTCTGCGCCGATCTCGGCGAGATACGGCGCCAGCATCTGTGGCGTTACGTCCTCGATCCGCGGCGGCGACCAGGTCGGGTTGCGGTCCTTGTCGATCACGGCGGCGCGCACGCCCTCGCGAAAATCATCGCTGCGGAAGACCTCCAGCGCGGCGCGGTATTCGCGCACCAGACACTCTTCCAGGCTCGACGCGTTACGCGCCAGCCGCAACAGCTTCAGCGTCACCACCATGCCGCGCGGCGATTTTTCGTTGAGTGTCTTCAGCGTGGCCAGCGCGAACTCGGAGCCGTCGCGCTTTAGCGCGGCAACGATGTCTTCCATGCGGTCGAAGCCGAACAGCGCGTCGATCACAGGCTCCTTGGCGGCGACCGGCCCGGCGGTCTCGCCGGTCGCAAAGCCGTTGATGAGCTTGCTGACGTCGGCCGCGGTCGCGCCTGGACGAACCCTGGTCAGTGCCTCGCGCAGCTCCGGCCATTTGGCCACCGTCACCACGGCATCGGCGAACTTCGCATGGATCGCATCGGGCCCGTTCATGGTCTGGCCAGTGAGGCCGAAATAAGTGCCGATCTCGCCCGGCGAGCGTGACAACAGATAGGTGCCGCCGACATCGGGGAAGAAGCCGAGACCGACCTCGGGCATCGCGAGCTTGGTGCGATCGGTGACGATGCGGTGGCTGGCATGCGCGGAGAGCCCGACGCCGCCGCCCATCACGATGCCGTCCATGAACGCGACATAGGGCTTTGGGAACTTCTTGATCCGCGCGTTGAGGATGTATTCCTCGCGCCACAGGATCTTGCCGAGGTCACCATTGACCTTGGAGCTTTCCCAGAGCGTGCGGATGTCCCCGCCCGCGCACAGACCGCGTTCACCGGCGCCTTCCAGCAGGATCACGGCAACATCAGGATCAGCCTCGAACCGGTCGAGCGCCTTCTCGATGTCGCGAAGCATCTCCAGCGTGACGGCGTTGATCGCTTTGGGCCGGTTCAGCCTGATGATGCCGGCCGCCCCCTCAATTCGGGCGATCAGATCGCCCTCTTCCACCCCGCTCATCGCGCGCCCTCGATCAGTTTGCGCGCCACGATCAGCCGCATGATTTCGTTGGTGCCTTCGAGGATCTGGTGCACGCGTAAGTCGCGCACGATCTTCTCGATGCCGTATTCGCTGAGGTAACCGTAGCCGCCGTGCAGCTGCAGGGCGTGGTTGGCGACCTCGAAGCCGACATCGGTTCCGAAGCGTTTTGCCATGGCGCACAGCATGGTGGCATCGGGATCCTTGCGGTCGAGCGCCGCCGCGGCGCGCCACAGGAACGTGCGCGCGGCCTCGAGCTCGATCGCCATGTCGGCGAGACGGAATTGCAGCGCCTGGAATTCGTCGAGGCGCTTTCCGAACGCCTTGCGCTCCTTCATGTAGGCGCGCGCCTTGTCGAGCGCGGTCTGCGCGCCGCCGAGCGAGCACGCCGTGATGTTGAGGCGGCCGCCGTCGAGGCCGGCCATCGCGATCTTGAAGCCGATGCCCTCCTCGCCGAGCCGATTGGCGACCGGCACGCGGGCGTTCTCGAACATCACCGCGCGGGTCGGCTGCGCGTTCCAGCCCATCTTGCGCTCATTGGCACCGAACGAAACGCCTGATGTCTTGCCGTCGATCACGAGGGTCGAGATGCCGCCGGGACCGTCGCCGCCGGTGCGCACCATCGCGACCAAGAGATCGGTGCCGCCGGCGCCGGAGATGAACTGCTTCTGGCCGTTGAGGATGTAATGATCGCCCTCGCGCACGGCGCGGGTGCGGAGCGCCGCCGCGTCCGAGCCGGCGCCCGGCTCCGTCAGGCAGTAGCTGGCGATCAGCTCCATGGTGCAGAGCTTCGGCAGCCATTGCTGGCGCTGGGTGTCGCTGCCAAAGGCATCGATCATCCAGCTTGCCATGTTGTGGATGGAGATGAAGGCCGAGGTTGTCGGACAGCCCGTCGCCAGCGCCTCGAAGATCAGCGCCGCGTCGAACCGCGTCATCGCCGATCCCCCGACATCGTCGCGGATGTAGATGCCGCCCATGCCGAGCGTTGCGGCTTCGCGCATCACGTCGACGGGGAAATGCTTCTCCTCGTCCCAGCGCAGCGCGTGCGGCGCGATCTTTTCCGCCGCAAACGCCAGCGCCATGTCGCGAACCGCGATCTGATCCTCGTTCAGAGCGAACTGCATGCCGGCCTCGCTCCTGAGAGGATTACTTCATCAGCGGGATCGAGAACTCCGCACCTTCCTTGACGCCGGACGGCCAGCGCGAGGTCACCGTCTTGGTCTTGGTGTAGAAGCGAACCGAGTCCGGGCCGTGCTGGTTGAGATCGCCGAAGCCGGACTTCTTCCAGCCGCCGAAGGTGTAATAGGCGATCGGCACCGGGATCGGCACGTTGATGCCGACCATGCCGACATTGACCTTGGCCGCGAAGTCGCGCGCGGCATCGCCGTCGCGGGTGAAGATGGCAACGCCGTTGCCGTAATCATGCTCCGACGGCAGTGCCAGCGCCTCCTTGTAGTCGTGCGCGCGCACGACCGAGAGCACCGGGCCGAAGATCTCTTCCTTGTAGATCCGCATGTCCTTGGTGACGTTGTCGAACAGCGAACCACCGAGATAGAAGCCGTTCTCGTAGCCCTGCATCTTGAAGCCGCGGCCGTCGACCGCGAGCGTCGCGCCTTCCTTGATGCCGATGTCGATGTAGCCCTTGACCTTCTCGACCGCCTCGCGCGTCACCAGCGGACCGTAATCGGCCGAGGGATCGATCGAGGTGCCGATCTTGAGCGACTCGACGCGCGGGATCAGCTTTTCCATCAGCCGGTCGGCGGTGGACTTGCCGACGGGGACCGCAACCGAGACCGCCATGCAGCGCTCACCGGCCGAGCCGTAGCCGGCGCCGATCAGCGCATCGACGGCCTGATCCATGTCGGCATCCGGCATGATGATGGCGTGGTTCTTGGCGCCGCCGAAACACTGGCAGCGCTTGCCGGTCTGCGCGGCGCGCTCGTAGATGTACTGCGCGATCGGCGTCGAGCCGACGAAGCCGACGGCCTTGATGTCGGGGTCGTCGAGGATGGCATCGACCGCCTCCTTGTCGCCGTTGACGACATTGAGGATGCCGGCCGGCAGGCCCGCCTCGATCATCAATTCGGCGAGCAGCATCGGCACGCCGGGATCGCGCTCCGAGGGCTTCAGGATGAAGGCGTTGCCGCAGGCGATCGCGGGCGCGAACTTCCACATCGGGATCATCGCCGGGAAGTTGAACGGCGTGATGCCGGCGACGACGCCGAGCGCCTGACGCATGGAGTAGATGTCGATGCCGGGGCCGGCGCCTTCGGTGTATTCGCCCTTCATCAGGTGCGGGATGCCGCAGGCGAATTCCGCGACCTCGAGACCGCGCTGGATGTCGCCCTTGGCGTCCGGCACGGTCTTGCCGTGCTCGCGGGCCAGCAGCTCGGCGAGCTTGTCGTAGTCGCGCTGCACCAGCTCGACGAACTTCATCATGACGCGGGCGCGGCGCTGCGGATTGGTCGCAGCCCATTCGGGCTGGGCTGCGCGCGCGTTCTCGACGGCGGCGCGGACTTCGGCCTTGGACGCCAGCGCGACCTTGGCCTGGACGTCACCGGTCATGGGCTCGAAAACGTCCGCCGTCCGGCCCGACGTGCCCTTCACTTCCTTGCCACCGATGAAATGTCCGACTGAACGCATGGAATGATCTCCTTGAGGCCGAGCTTGAACGCTTTGACAAATCCTATCGACCTGCATTTATTGGGATTCAAGTCTGAGATAATGCACCATAGATGTGCGAAAATGCTGGATCAAGGCGCTATCGATTGGGACGACTTTCGCTTCGTGCTGGCCATCGTGCGGGGCGGCTCGGTCTCGGCTGCGGCAAAACAGCTCGGCGTCGACCATGCCACGGTGATCCGCCGCGTCGACCGGCTGGAGAAGCACCTGTCGGCCAAGCTGTTTGACCGCCGCAAGACCGGCTATCTCCTCACCGAGGCCGGCCAACGCGTCGCCGACAGCGCCGAAGCCATGGAATCGACCATCGTCGCCAACCAGGAGCAGGTCGGCGGCTCGGTGGCCCGGCTGACCGGCACGGTACGGATCGGCGCCCCCGACGGCTTCGGCACCGCCTTCCTGGCGCCGCGGCTGGCCCCCTTCGCCGACCGGTATCCCGATCTCGACCTGCAACTCGTGGCGACCGCGCGGCTGTTCAGTCTGTCCAAGCGCGAGGCCGATATCGCCATCAGCCTGACCATGCCGAAGGAAGGCCGCATCGTCGGCCGCAAGCTGCTGGACTACCGGCTTGGGCTCTATGCCGCTCCCGCCTATCTCGACCGCTTCCCTGACATCACCTCGCGGCAGGACCTGCCGCAGCACCGTTTCGTCGGCTATATCGAGGAGCTCTTGTTCACGCCGGAGCTCGACTACCTGCCGCAGGTGTCGCCGCGGATCTCCGCGCGCTTCCGCAGCGCCAATCTGATCGCGCAGCTCAATGCCACCCTCTCCGGCTTCGGCATCGCGGTGCTACCCCACTTCATGGCGAGCGATTATCCGCAGCTCGTGGCCGTGCTGCCGGAAGAGATCTCGATCACGCGGACGTTCTGGATGCTGATGCACGCCGACAGCAAGGACCTCGCGCGGATCCGCGCGGTGGCGGATTACATCGGTGAGATCGTGGAGCGCGAGCGGGCGTTGTTTGCAGGGCGGTGAGTGACGATCTTGTAGGGTGGGTTATGCCTTCGGCACCCCAAAATCTACCGGCACCGCGGCTAGCTCTTCGCCTTCTTCGCCGCCGTCACCTTGGGCTCACGCTTCGCGCCCTCCAGCGCACTGTCCCTGCCCGCCTTCAGCACCTCGTCCGACAGCTCGCTCGACCCGGCGATACGCGCGAGCAGCATCGTGCCGGCCATGGTCGCCAGCGTCGCGACCGCCTGCTTGCGTGCCGCCTTGCGCGGCAGGTTCGGGATGTAGTCCGCCAGTTGCTCGATCATCTCGTCGAGCTTGCCGGCAAAGGCCTTTCGCGCCTTCGGGCTCTCACGGGCGATCTCGGCGCCGAGGGCGGGGATCGAGCAGCCAGTACCGGGATTGTCACGGTGCAGCGTGGAGAGGTAGCTCTCCGCGACCAGCGCCAGCCGCTTTTCAGGAGCGGCCTCATCGGTGAGCTTGCGCCAATGGTCCATCGACCGATCCATGGCATAGGCGAAGGCCTCCATCACCAGCGCCTCGCGGGAATCGAAATGCGCATAGAAGCCGCCATGGGTCAGGCCGGCCTCCTTCATGAGATCGGCGACACCGATGCCGTGGGCGCCCTTCTCGCGCAGCCGCACCGAAGCCTTCTTCACGATGCGGTCGTGAGTTTCCTGCTTGTGTTCCCGGGAATAGCGCATGCTGATCTCATTGAATGTCGATGGTCATCTCATAACACGCCCATGGCGAAATGGGTGCATTAATTCATGTTAAGTTGCTTCCGATCATCGAAAACGTTGCAGTTGCGTGGACCGCAAGGGCACCCTTGCCGTCGCGCACGAAACCTTCGGCGTAGCTGGTCTGCCGCCCCAGCTTGATCACCCTGCCTTCGGCGGAGATCAGCCCTGACCGGACCGAGAGCGGGCGCAGGAAGGTCAGCTTCAGGTCGAGAGTGACCGAGCTCCGGCCGGCTTCCAGGCGGGTCGAAATGGCGCAGCCCATCGCGGTATCGAGCAGCGCGGCGGCGGTCGCTCCGTGGATGAGGCCGATGGTGTTTTCGAGATCCTCGCGCGGCTCCAGCTCCATGACGACCCGACCCGGCTCGACCGTCCCCACCGTGAAACCGATCAGCTTGCCGAAAGGCGGCGGCGGCAGCCGGCCGTCACGAATGCCTTGCATGGCATCCATGCCCGATAGGCCCATCGCCACTTTCGCGACCGGCGCTGGCGCCTGCCACTCCACCACACGCTCGCGCCGCTGCGCGGGCGAAAACAAGTCGAGTTGATCGTTACCAGTCATGTCATCACCTTTTATATTATGCCCCTCATACTATTGCACGGACTTCGCGCGGACAACTCCCTCGCCGCCGGCTTGACAAGCCGGGCGTTTCGGCCCGGAAGTGGTCCTGACCGGCGCGCTTCGCGCATGTCCACGAAACCTTCGAGTTCCACGATGGAAATGCTCAACAATCACTGCGGCATCACGCGCGATACCCGCGGCGTCGTTCATGTCGCGATCTGCAACGCCGGACCGCTCAACATTCTCGGCTCGCCGGTGACCGATGCCGTGCGCGAAGGCCTCCAGCAGCTTGCATCCGACCGCAGCATCCGCGTCGTGGTGCTGCGCGGCCAGAGCGAGAAGAGCATGATCGGCGGCGCCGACATCAAGGAGATGGCCAAGCTCGACCAGACATCGGCCGAGGCCTTCATCAGCCGCCTGCGCGATCTCTGCGAAGCCGTGCGCCAATTCCCGGCCCCCGATGATCGCGCGCATGCCCGGCTGGTGCCTCGGCGGCGGGCTCGAAGTGGCCGCGGCCTGCGACTTCCGGGTCGCCGCGCATGACGCACATTTCGGCATGCCGGAGGTACGCGTCGGCATCCCCTCGGTGATCCACGCAGCGCTCCTGCCGCGCCTGATCGGCTGGGCCCGCGCGCGCTGGCTGGTGATGACGGCCGAAAACATCGATGCGCCGACGGCGCTGGCCTGGGGCCTGGTGGACAAGGTCGCGCCTGAAGGCGAACTCGATGCCGAGGTCGAGCACCTGGTGAAGGCCTTGCTGGAATGCGGCCCCGAAGCGCTGCGCTCGCAGAAGGCGCTGCTGCGGCAGTGGGAGGAGCTGCCGCTGACGGAGTCGGTCAATTTGAGCGTGAAGGTGTTCGGCGAGTCGTTCCTCTCGGACGAGCCGACGCGGCTGATGGGCGCGTTCGTGAACCGGAAGCGGTAGGAGCCAGGCTTCCGGTGCTTTGGACGCAGCGCAGCGCTCCCTTGCGGTGCGCTGCTGAGCCGGCCCATGCACCAATGAGGTCGGCGCGAATCTGGGTCCCGGCTCCGCGTCGCAACGTTGCACGTCGCGACGCGTCCAGGACACGGATGACGAAGTCCTCACCCCAACAAATCTTATCCGAACCACGACATTTTCTCATCCCGGCCGCGGTTGCATTTTTTGCGCCGCATCATATGATGATCATAATCTTACACATCATCGCCAGGGAACCCCATCATGGCCGAAGCCGCCGATCCCGTCGTCATCGTCTCCGCCACCCGCACGCCGCTCGGCCGCTTCATGGGCGAGCTGTCACCGCTTGCCGCGCACAACCTCGGCTCGCACGTGATCGGCGCGGCGCTGGAGCGCGCCAGGCTTGCGCCCGAGAAGGTCGATGAGGTCTTCATGGGCTGCGTGCTGCCGGCAGGACAAGGCCAGGCGCCGGCGCGACAGGCCGCGCGCGCGGCCGGCCTGCCCGACGCCACCGGCGCCACCACCGTGAACAAGGTCTGCGGCTCCGGCATGAAGGCAACCATGCTGGCGCACGACATCATCCGCGCCGGATCTGCCGAGATCGTCGTCTCCGGCGGCATGGAGAGCATGAGCAACGCGCCCTATCTGCTGGCGAAAGCGCGCGGCGGCTATCGCGTCGGCCACGACCGCATCATCGACCACATGATGATGGACGGCCTGGAGGATGCCTACGAGACCGGCCGCTCCATGGGCGATTTCGGCGAGGCGACGGCCGAGGCCTATCAGTTCACCCGCAAGGACCAGGACGCCTATGCCATGGAGACGCTGAGCCGCGCGCGCAAGGCGGTCGAGGGCGGCGCGTTCAAGGCCGAGATTGCGCCGATCACGCTGACCGAGAAGGCCGGCCCACGCATCATCGCCAATGACGAGCATCCGCTGAAGGTCGATCCCGCCAAGATCCCGGGCCTCAAGCCGGCGTTCCGCGCCAACGGGACGATTACGCCCGCCGCCTCTTCCGCCAATGCCGACGGCGCCGCCGCGCTGGTGCTGACCAAGCGCTCGCTCGCCGATCGCGGTAGCCTGCCCGTTCTCGCCGAGATCAAGGGCCACGCCACCCACAGCCAGGAACCGCAATGGTTCACCACGGCGCCGATCCCGGCGATCCGCAAGCTGCTCGACAAGGTCGGCTGGGCTGCCTCCGATGTCGACCTGTTCGAGATCAACGAGGCGTTTGCCGTCGTGGCGATGGCGGCGCAGCGCGACCTCGGCATTCCCCGCGACAAGCTCAACATCAACGGCGGCGCCTGCGCGCTCGGTCATCCCATCGGGGCGACCGGCGCACGGTTGATCGTGACGCTGCTGCACGCGCTCGAGGCGAACAACCTCAAGCGCGGTATCGCGGCGCTGTGCATCGGCGGCGGCGAAGCAACCGCCATCGCCATCGAACGGTCGGTGCACTGACCGTCGATGGCCGAAATTGAGGGAAGTCTGGCATTTTAGACTTCCCCTTTTCGTGCCAGATTGCAACGATCGTGCGGGCCTGCTCGGGCCCGCTAACCTACATTGAGGCTCGATGATCTCGAACTGGCTCGCGGCAGCATTGTCCCGCCGCAACATTCACTACGGCTGGGTGATGGTCGGCGTGACCTTCTTCGCCGCGCTGATCAGCGCCGGCACGGTCGGCGCGCCCGGTGTGTTCATCGTTCCCCTGCAGAAGGAGTTCGGCTGGAGCACGGCGGAGATCTCCTCCGCGCTGTCGATCCGCTTCATCCTGTTCGGGCTGATGGCGCCGTTTGCGGCCGCCC
This sequence comes from Bradyrhizobium sp. AT1, assembly GCF_001590795.1. GTDB lineage: Bacteria > Pseudomonadota > Alphaproteobacteria > Rhizobiales > Xanthobacteraceae > Bradyrhizobium. The sequence continues at coordinate 85,873 of NZ_JXDL01000001.1, read as the reverse complement.
TGCTCAACCGCTACGGCCTGCGCAACGTCACGCTGACCGCGCAGCTCATCGTCGTCTCGGCGCTGGTAGCCTCGCTCGGCATGACCGAGGTCTGGCAGCTCGTGGCGCTGTGGGGCGTGGTGATCGGCATCGGCACCGGCATGACCGCGCTGGTGCTGGGCGCCACCATCGCGACGCGATGGTTCGCGGCGCGGCGCGGCCTCGTGGTCGGCATCATGACCGCGAGCGTTGCGACCGGCCAGCTGGTATTCCTGCCGCTGCTGGCAAGCCTCACCGAACGTTACGGCTGGCGTCTCGCGCTCGGCTTCGTGTGCATCATGCTCGGCGTCTCCGCGTTCGCCGTGCTGCTGATGATGCGCGACCGGCCGAGCGATGTCGGCCTGCGCCCGCTCGGCGACGAGGGCACCGAGCCCCTGCCCGCACCGCCCGTCAACCACGGCTCGATCACGGCCGTGGCGCTCGGCACGCTGCGCGACGCCTCCAAGTCGACCGCGTTCTGGATCCTGTTTGCCACCTTCTTCGTCTGCGGCGCGTCGACCAACGGCCTCGTCCAGGTGCACCTGATCCCGATGTGCCTCGATTTCGGCATCCCGCAGGTGCAGGCCGCGAGCCTGCTCGCTGCGATGGGCATCTTCGACTTCTTCGGCACCATCATGTCGGGCTGGCTGTCCGATCGCTACGACAATCGCTACCTCCTGTTCTGGTACTACGGGCTGCGCGGGCTTTCGCTGATCTTCCTGCCCTTCAGCGATTTCTCGTTCTACGGGCTCTCGGTGTTCGCGATGTTCTACGGCCTCGACTGGATCGCGACGGTGCCGCCGACGGTGCGGCTCACCGCGCAGAAATTCGGGCCCGAACGCGCCAATCTGGTGTTCGGCTGGATCTTTGCCGGCCATCAGCTCGGCGCCGGTGCCGCGGCGTTCGGAGCGGGTTTGTCGCGGACGGTCTATCAGAGCTATCTCCCTGCGTTCTTCATCGCCGGCGCGCTCTGCGTATTCGCCGCGCTGATCGTGCTGGCGCTATCGCGGCAGCCGAAGCTCCAGCCCGCGGCGGCCTGAGCTAATACCTGATCGTGGTGGTGACGCCGAACACAGCGGCGTCACCGATCCGCGACGTCCCGGCGGGATCGTTCGGGTTCGGGATGCCACCCGAGGGGCGGAACACGTACTGGAAATAAGGCGCCACCAGCCAGCCCGGCTTGATGTGCGCCTCGTAGATCATCTCGATCAGCGTCTCGTTGCTGCGCACCGGGCCCTGCACGCCGGTGTAGGCATTCGTGTCGACGTCGAGAGCGCGGGCGGTTTTCGAAATCCGCATATAGGCCGCCGCCACGCCGAAGCGGTCGAGCGGACGACCGGGCGTGAAGCCGACAAAGCCGATGCCGCCGTCCATGTACAGATCGATCAGATTGCGATCCGGCGGGCTGTAGGCGATACGGCCGAACGCGGTGATGCCCGGGAGCGAAGCCGAGGTGCTGTTCTCCTTCACTTCCGGCGGGCGATAAAGCACCTGCTCGATCACCGCGAAGATCCCGTAATTGCCTTTGAGCTTTGCCGGAATGCCGCTGCCGGACGGATCGGCGATCGACAGACCTTCCGCCGTGACGCGCTGGCTGTCGAATGAGCCGTAATGCTTCCAGGCGCCCGGCGTGAAATTGCCGGCGAGCGGACGTCCCGCGATATCGATGTCGTAGCTGAAGCGGACCTGCCCGATCACCCACGGCGGATCGTTGATGCGAAAAGCAAGACCATGATGGTCGCGCAGCTGCGGGTCCTGATTGCCCGGGCCCGAGGGATCGCCGTTGAACATCGCGCCGAACAGCGTGACTTGGTCCGACAGCGTCGCCTTGACGCGGATGCCCGGCACCGCGATCGGCGGCGCCGGGCCGCCGGCCGGAAGGTTGCTCGCCTTGATCGCGGGCCAGCCGAAAGTGCCGTTGATGAAGAGGTCGTCGGTCTGGCTGTCGAAAAACTCGACGTCTGCGGCTTGCTGGCCTGCCCTGATGTTCAGGCGGTCGCCAAAGAAGCTCTGCTCGAAATACGCATTGTAGAGCCGCTGGTCCGGCAGCGCCTCGATCTCGCTGATGGTGGCGAGGTTCATCACGTAGTTGCGGGAAAGTCCCCGGCCGTAGATCACGAACGCATTGGCGTAGAATCGCCCGCCGGTCCAGCCGACCAGCTTGTCGAGGTCGGCATCGACCGAGAGATCGAGGCGGCCGAAATGGACGGCCCCGCGCTTCACGCCGCCGGAGACGTTCGCGATGTTGTCCGCGATGTAGGTGGCGCCGAAATTCAGGCCCTTGCCGGCGAGGCCGTCATGCCATTCGTTGAACCACTTTGGAAACAGCCATCCGGCCGCGCTCTCGTCCTTGGCGCCGGCAAGCGCGCTTGTGGCCGTGCAGGCCAGGGCCATCGCGGCCGCACCTCGCAACAGAGAGTTATGGGCGGTCCCAATCACGGCTAATTCCGGCTGGCGTACGCTACTTGAAGATACCGGTCCGCCGCATGAAGAGATAGGCCGCGGCCACCGAGCAGGCCATCAGCGCCGCCGCCACGAGAAATCCGCTCTCGACCTCGGTCAGCGGCAGGCCCTTGGTGTTCATGCCGAAGATGCCGGTGATCAGCGTCGGCGGCAGCAACAGCGAGGTGACGATCGAGAGCGTGTGGAGATGGCGATTGCTCTCCTCCTCGTTCTTGAAGCGCAGCTCCTCCTCGAGCAGGCGGCTGCGCTCCCTGAGCTCGACGATGTCGTGGTCGAGGCCGTCGAGCCGCTGTGCGAGCTTGCCGGCCTGGATCCGCAAGGCGGGCGAGAGATGATCGATGTTCTTCTGGTCGAGCCGGTGAAACAGCACGCGCAGGCCGGTGAGCTGCCGGTGCAATCTCACGCAGGTCCGGCGCAGGCGACCGAGATTGCGCCGCATCTCCGGTTTTGCGTCGTCGGCGAGGATGCGCTCCTCGATGTCGTCGATCTCCTGGCCCAATTTGTCGGCCGTCCTGTCGAGCGTGTCGGCAACCTCGTCGACGATCTTCTCCAGGAGATGGGCGACATTGTCGACGCGGTAGCCGCCTTCGAGCACGCGGCGCGTTGCGTCCGCCGAGCAGAGCGCCTGATGACGGCCGCTGACCAGAAGGCGCTCGGTCATGGCGAAGCGCAGGAACGCGGTCTCTTCCGTCGCGCTGTCGATCTCGCGCACGAGATCGGAGAACACGCCGTAGACGCAATGGTCGATGACGTGAAGCTGCTGGAACGTATCGTGCGACAGCAAGAGTTCGCGCGCGAGCGGCGGCAGCTGTGCGGACGCAATCCAGGGCCGTGCGCGCGCATCGGTGAGATTGAAATGCAGCCACAGCCGGCCGTCATGGTTGAACTCGATCGGCTGGTCGACCGGCAGCGGCTCGGCGCTGCCGTCGCCGTGCAGGCGGAACGCCCACACCAGACCCGGAATCGCAGGCACAGCTTCCGATATCGCGCTGACAAGCTTCGCCGGCTCAGCCATGGCCCAATCCCAATCGTCAACAATGCCCCGTATCCGGAAAGATGGCTGACGGCATCCCCCGGAGCCCACGCGGGTACTCAATTACGCCAGTGTTACAGCTTGATGATGGCGCCCTATTCTGAGGCCGATCATCGATGACGGAGCAAGTTGACATGTCTCGATCATCAATTCGCCTTCAGATCGGCAGACACGTCTTCGCGTTCTCGCGGCTCATTCCGCCCGAGCTTTGCTCTCTTCATTGCTCCCTTTTATGAGAAAGGGCGCAGGGAAGGCCGGATGCCGGCTGGCACCCGCGGTCCCGTGTGCGAACAAGACGCGCACGGGGTGGACTACAGGTGACGCCGGACAACCGGCCTTCCCTGCGCGGATGGTTTGACGGCTTATGTCGCGCTCTCCTCGGGGAGCGATGCGCTATTGCCCCCGTCGCCTTGCGGATGGCTGATGTGCCGACCCGGTTGGGCCGCCGCATCACCGCAACACTTGACGCACAGACCCCGGGCGTCAGGACCACACGATTTTGCCGTCCGCGCACATCCCCGCCCCTCATTCCCGACGGCTGGCGTGCGCTCACCACCGGGACTGAACGAGGACGCTGTCAGCGCCGTGTCGTATCGCGCGTGCCGCTGCTCACGGGGATTCCGCCCTGCAGCCTGTCCATCGCGCCGACGCCGTCGCGGCCACCGCCTCCCGGCCCGCGTCTCGTGACGATCGCGAAACGCCCCTTGTGGCGGGCGGGATGCCGCGAAACATACGGTATACCCGAATTCTTGTAAAGCGAATTTTGAGACTTTGGCTTGCCCTCGCCAACAGAAACGCGAGAACAACCCCATGCACAGTAGCCGGGGCATTGAAGATCAACGACTTACAGGGTCCAGCCGTCTCCCGGACTTTTTGCGAGAGAGGCTTACTTCGCGTCCTTGTTCAGTTCGATCGCGACCTCCGCCATCCAGGAGCCCGGCGCCTCCATCAGAAAGGATTGATGGCTGCTCCTGGTCTGGATCGTCACCAGCGCGGCCACTGTGTTTCCCTCTATTCGCGCCTCGATCAGCCCGTCCTTGTTCGTGCCGTAGACCTTGCCGCCCTGCCGGTACTCGCTCTCGAACCAATTGCCGGAAAGTTCCGTCTCGCTCTGCTCGATGTTCGCGGACAGCACCATCTTGTACGCATCGCTTGCGCAGCGCAGGTCGAGCGTCAACGACCGACCCGGCCTGGTGACGTTGTAGGCCACCTTGCAGCGAACCTTCTCGCGCGGACCGTCGGACGGCTTCATCGTGCCGATGCCCGACCATGCGCCGGCCAGACTGTCGAACACCGGCTCCGCACATGACGGGCTGACGCCGACGAGCACGAGGCAGGCTGCGCCGATACCCGTGCGCACCGCCGAAATCTTCAGTCGCATTCTGCCAATCCTGATTCGTAGAGACCGTGCGCGTCCTACGCCCGAACAGCCGCAGGATGTTGACGAAGATGTTTAGAAATGTTGCGGAGATTGCCTGAACGTTGCCGGGACCAGGCGCACCCATCGGGATGAATCCGATAGCACCGCGGCAAATTCCCGTCGGTCCCGTACGGCATTTTCCGGCAGTCGAGCGCGCGCCTCGTCCTGCGAGACGACCGCGGCGCCTGTCATTGGGCCGCTTTACGCGGCGGGCGTCTCGAAGGATGGCCACGGCGAGCGTCGCCGGAGCCGAACCCGGCCTCATCCCGGACCGGGCATATTGCCTGCGAATTGCGGGTAACATTCGCGCAGCTCCTCGCGGATCCGACCCCGGATCAAAGCCAGCGTCGCCTCGTCCGGCGCCGGCGTCGTGGTCTCGCATTGCTCGTTGTCGTAGGCAAAGCCCGTCGTGCCGCGAATGTCGCGCCAGCCATATCCCGGATGCGTGCTCTCGAGGCGGAAGCGGCCGGCCTCGCGGTCGAAAGAGAACAGCGCCGCGTTGGTCAGCAGCGCATGCGGGCCGCCGCGCCGGTAGACCGTCTCGTCGGTGACGCCGGGCGCGGACACGAAGTCGACGCGCTCGACCAGGGATCGCAGGCTGTGCTCCTCGCGGAACAGGATGACCCGCGGAACCAGGAAATACAGATAGGCGGAGCCGAACGAGCCCGGCCATCTGACCGGGTTGTTCGGATAGTCGCCGGTGCCGACGAGATTGACGTTGCCGCGGCCGTCGATCTGGCCTCCGCCGAGAAAGAAGGCATCGAGGCGCCCCTGCGCGGCGCAATCGAACAGCTCCTCGGCTCCTCCAGTGAACGAGTTGTGCTTGACCGAGCCGAGGATCGAGACCTGCACGCGCTCCAGTCCGTCACGCTGGTTGAGCGCACGCAACAGCATCGCGCCGGCGGCCGGCATCGGCGAGGACTGACCGACCGCGACATGCCGCACGCCCTTCAGCAGCCGCGAGATCGTGTAGATCATCAACTCACGGCTGGTGCACGCTTCGCTCATGCCGCGTTCCTCGAATCCCGCATGTAGGCCCGAAAGCCCTCCGGCGAGCGCGCCGCGCGGGCGTATTTCTCGACTTCCTGCCCATCCCTGGGATACTCGGCGTAAAGCCCGGTGGGCCATCCACCGTTCTTGAGCTGCGCCACAGCGCTCACATAGATCGCGGGCAGGACGCCAGCGGCGGTCTTCTCGTCCTCGAGCAGCGACACCTCGGAGATGCGCTCGACGGTCACGAAGGCCCGCTTCGACGCGTGAGCCAGCAGCATCGTCTCACGCCGGCGTCCCAGCCGGACGTTGCCGAACCGGTCCGCCTCGGGCGCATGAAACAAGGCAATGTCGGGCTGGATTGCCGAGACCACGACGATCTTCTCGCTGTCGTCGAACGGGTTCGACGTCACTTTCCAGTCGTCGCGCTGCTTCAAGACGTCACTGCCGATGATGCCGCGGATCGGCATGAACGGCACGCCCTTCTCCGCGGCGGTCAGGCCCGCGAACACCGCGGGACAAGTGGCATCACGGAGGCGAATGGAGCCGTCGCGGACGGCCCGGCTGAAACAGGGCGCACCGCCGGCTTCGCCGAGACTGACGGCGCTCGTCTCGAGCGTCGCGACGGCCCCGGCGCCGATCAGCATATCGACCTGCATGCCGCCGATCGGCGCACAGACCACGTGGAGATCGCGAATGCCGCGATCGATCAGCATCCGGACCAGTCCCGGGGCCGCGGCGTAGTCGTCCGGTGCGAGGCCAAGCTTGCACCCCGAGGGGATCATCTCCGCCATCTCTTGCGGCGTCACGAAGTCCGTCATCTCCTCACCTCCCCCTTGATTTTCTTTTCAAGACGCCGACCGAACGAGATCAACCTCCCGGCCCGTCCGCCGTGCCGGCGCCGATGGCGATCAGTCAGCCGCGTCCCATGCTGTAGAATTCCGCGTTCGGCCGCATGCTGGTGACATTGGCAAGCCGGTTGGAGAGGCCGAAGAACGCGGTGATCGCGGCGATGTCCCACATGTCCTCTTCCGTAAACCCATGCGATTTCAGCGTGGCGAAATCGGCCTCGGAAACCTTGTAGGCTTCGGTCGAGACGCGCACGGCGAAATCGAGCATCGCCTTCTGCCGGTCGGTGATGTCAGCCTTGCGGTAATTGACCGCGACCTGATCGGCGATCAGCGGGTCCTTGGCGCGGATGCGCAGGATCGCACCATGCGCGATGACGCAATATTGGCATTGATTGAGGTTGCTGGTCGCCACCACGATCATTTCCCGTTCGGCCTTGGTGAGGTTGCCGGGCTTGTCCATCAGCGCATCGTGGTAGGCAAAGAACGCACGAAACTCGTCCGGCCGGTGCGCCAGCACGAGAAACACGTTCGGAATGAAGCCGGACTTCTCCTGAACAGCGAGGATACGGGCCCGGATGTCGTCCGGCATGTCGGCGAGATCAGGAACGGGGAAGCGACTGACTGCGGGTGACTTGGTCATGGCCTGAATATCCTTGGATCCAGCGTATGGAAACTGCGCGCCGTCGTCTTTCCTCGTGCCCTTGGCCGGGATCATCGCAAAAACTGCCCAGACGATGCGTCGTTCCCGCTCCGCCCGAAGCGCCGCACCCTGCCAACCGATCCAGAGAAATGCGCGAGGCTATCGCAATCAATGCCTGCTTCGATGTCGTATGGCAATGCGGGTTGCTGTAGACCAGCCCCGCGCACCGGCGGCGGTCCGGGACACCGACTGGCGTCCTGGCCGAGCTTGTCCCGGCTATTCACGCCCCTCCACGCAGCGGGGACAACGTGGACCCGCGACCTGCCGGTGCGGCTTCAGCCGCGGAGACGGGACAAGCCCGTGCATGACGACCTCTGCTGAACTTCGATTGCGATCGCCAGCCCGCCCCTGCGAGATCAGCAGCTCTTCTGCTGCAAATGCTGGACGCAGGTGCAAGCGGTCGTCGCCGGATATTTCACGTCGTAATAGGGAGGTGTCTTGGTGGCCGGGCCGTTGGTCGAGCAACGCGGGAACAAATAATAGCTGTCGGACAGCTTCACGGTGCCGGCAATGGTGAAGCCGAGGTTGGGCGCGTAGTCGTAGGACACCTCACTCAGGATGAGCGAGATGTTGGCATTGCTGGTACCGCCCGGCGCGGTAAAGGATGACAGGGTCATCGGATCACCCTTCTTTCTCGCCCCGGTCGCACTGGTCGACGTGCTCCATTGCACCGTCGCGTTACCGCTGCTGTCGGTCGAGACTTCCGAGACCGTGATGGTCATCAAGGAGGTGCTGCCGTTCTTGGTGGGATACGGCGCCATGATGGCGGTCGCAGCCGCGAGGATACCGCTCATCTGCGTCGCGGTGACGGCCGTGTTCTGCGTGATCATGTCGGCGACGCTATGCGCGGTCGCGCTGACCTTGACGTTCATGGCGAGCCCGTTGCCGAGCTCGACGCCGCCGATATAGAGCACCAGCATGAACGGCGTCACGATGGCGAACTCCGTCGCCGCAACGGCGCGGACATCGGTCAGCAGGTGCCGGGCGCGGGACGACAGGGCGGAGATCATCAGGTGGCTCCTGGCTCGTTCTGGAACGCGGCGGACGACATGATCAGCCGGTTGCCATTGCTGAGGTTCGAGAGGTTGAAACCGAGCGGACCGAGCACGACCGGCCACACATACATCACGCGGAGCACGACGATATCGCCGGCGTCGCCCGGGTCATACTGCCAGACATTGTTGACCTTGCCCGTGCCGTCGAAGGTCAGGGTGGGCACTCCCGTGTTCGCTGACGTCCACGAGCTCGCCACCTGCATGTCGATCATCAGGCCGCTGCAGTTGAACAGGATCACGATCTGGTCGCAGACCTTCTGCTTGAAGACCGCCTGCGTCATGTTCGCGGACTGAACCTGTCCGGTCATGACGAGGCGCGCCGATTGGCGCACGACCGATTCGAGCATCTGCTGGGCGAAGAACACCAGAAACGTCTGAATGAGCGCGATGACGAGCGCGAGGAACGGTGCGGCGACGAGCGCAAACTCGACGGCCGTGGCGCCCCTGCTGTCGCGCGCGAACGCAGCGCAGCGATTGCGGCGTCTCCTGGTCGTTGCAGTATCCGGCTCCGTCATGGCGCGTTCTCTACTGCACGAGGCTGGCTGTGCTGGACGCGACCTTGATGAAAAGGTCGGTCAGCGCATCGGAAATGTTCTGCCCGTTCTTGACGGCATTATAGAAACCGGGCGAGGCGCATGCCTGGAGGTTCTGCGCGATCTTGCCGGTCAGGGACGTGGGCTGGTCGTACTTGTCGATCCAGTTCATGTACCATTGATCCGTCTTCTGGATGCCGGTGTTGACGTCGGCGATGAGCTGAAGATACTCCGTATAGAGAACGGCGATCTTGATGCCGCGGTCTTTGATGGTCTTGCACATCGTCGTGTCGAGCGGTTGCTGGCATCGACTGTTGGAGGCGAAGCTCGCATTGGGGCAGGTCGCGGAGATCTTGTCTTCGACGCCGTCGGTGACGAGGAAGACGACTTCCTGCGGCGTATCGTTCGCCGAATTGCTGCCAAGGCCGGGGTTGGGCATTTTGTCGTTGATGCTCTTGAGAGCGCCGGCGATGTCGGTGCCGTTGTCGGTCTTGCAATTGGTCGAAACGACGACGCAATTCTGGTAGGCAACCGGCATCAGAGAGATGTTGGAAACCTGGGCCCCTGCGGTGGTCGGGGTGGTCAGCGACGCCAACTCGTTCAAGCCGAGGTCGAACGTGTAGAGCGCCGCCTTGTAGGTGGTGTTGTTCAGCGCCGACATGCACTGCATGACGCCGCCCGTAATACCGGACTGCGGGCAGTTCGACCATGAATTGAGCAGCTGGTTGACGGCGTTCGTCACGAGATCGATACGCAAGGTGATGTTTCTTTGCCGCGCGATCGCGAGGTTGTCCTTGGTGCCGCCGTCGTGAGCGATATTGGTTTGATGGCAGGCGAAGCCGCAATTCTGCGAGGCCGCCGCCGTCTGGTAGGCGGGAGCGGTGTACTTGATGAGATTGCTGATGTCGCCCGCGGTCGCGCCGATCCCCATGGACGGCGAGTCATCCATCAACAGATAGAAATTCATGTTGGGGGCGCTGGACGCCCGCGCCGTCGCGGAGCCCGCGACGTCCCAGGTCTGCTTGCCGAGGACGCCGGGAAAATTGTTGACGGACTGCGCGGTGTAGGAAACCGTGATGGTCCGCGCGAGCCCGGAATCGGTGACCGTGATCGTTGGCGTCGGCACGGTCGACAATCCCGGGAGATTGGCCTTGGCGGCGAACACGGCGGCCGCAGTCGCCTGGACGACGGACTTGTCGCTCTGCGCCAGCATCGCGGGCCTCACGGCCGCGATCGCGGCCGCGTCGGCGGCTGCGTTCAACTGCTCCCGCTTGCGCAGGGCCAGCGTGTAGTCGAGCGTCATGCCCAGGAGAAAGATGATAGGGACCAGCGTCAGCGCGAAGATGATGGCGACGTTGGCCTTCCGGTCTGTCGCGAAACGGAGCACCGCGCGGCGAAGCATGAGGTTCATCCTTACTGCCGTCGTTGCGGCAGCGGCCCTTTCCCTGAAATCGACGGAAGAGATTGCCGGGGTTCGATGCCGACGCTCGCCCATCACGGGCGGAATATGGCGATGGCTCCGTTAATCAACACTTACGGGCACTCCGCAAACAGGAACCGCATGGGATCGAGATGTCTCATATCGAGAAGGCATCATTAATGTCGCTTAAACGCGACCGTAGAGATTGGCGGTAAACGACTGGGAATACCCGTAGAATAACGGAAGAGACACGATTGACGCCGACCGACAGAACGCCGGGCGCCCGGCCCGCCGGACCTTGCCAGCCGGAGCCATATTGCCGTTAGACTCGGCGGTGCAAACGTGGACAATGCCCTGACGCACGCCAGCGTGCGCAGTGCACATCAAGATGCGCCAGGGGAAACCAGAAGGGAAACAAATGCCGGCTGCCGGCCCGTCATCCGAACCGATCATTCCAACCGTTCCGCTGACCGCCCAGATGCGCGATTCACTGCGCGCGATCGTCGGCGAGAAGGGCCTCATCGAGGACGAGCACGGCAAGCAGCCGTTCGTGACGGACTGGCGCGGACTGCTGGTCGGTGGGGCCGGAGCCGTGGTTCGTCCCGGCAATACCGAGGAGGTCGCGAAGGTGGTCCGGCTCTGCCATGAGCACGGGGTCGCGATCGTGCCGCAGGGCGGCAACACCGGCCTGATGGGCGGCGCCACGCCGTGGCCCGCGCATACCGGCATCGTGCTGTCGCTCGGCCGCATGAACCGCGTGCTGGACGTCGATGCCACCGGCTACACCATGACGGTCGAGGCCGGCTGCGTGCTGCAGGCCCTGCAGGAGACAGCGAGCCGGCACGACAGGTTCCTGCCGCTCAGCCTCGGCGCCCAGGGCTCGTGCATGATCGGCGGCAATTTGTCGACCAATGCCGGCGGCGTGCAGGTGCTGCGCTACGGCAATGCCCGCAACCTCGTGCTGGGCCTCGAGGTGGTGCTGCCGAACGGCGAGGTCTGGGACGGATTGCGCGCGCTCAAGAAGGACAATACCGGCTACGACCTCAAGCACCTCTTCATGGGCGCCGAGGGAACGCTCGGCATCATCACCAAGGCCGTGCTGAAGCTGTGGCCGGCGCCCAAGGACGTCTGCACCGCGTGGCTGGCGATCCCCGATCCGCGCGCGGCACTGGAGATCCTGTCGGAAGCCCATGGCGCATCCGAGGACAATGTCGGCTCGTGCGAGCTGATGAGCCGCGCCGCCGTCGACATGGTGCTGCGTCATATCCCCGGCACGCAGGATCCGCTTCGCGCGGACACGCCGTGGTACCTGCTGCTGGAATGGTCGTCCTCGCGGGCGCGCCAGGACGGGGCTGCGGGCATCGCGGAGAAGATGGAGCAGTTTCTCAGCCAGCAACTCGAGGCGGGCCGCGTGATCGACGCGGTGATCGCCCAGACCGGAAGCCAGTCGCAGAACATGTGGCGCATCAGGGAGAGCGTCGCCGAAGCCTCGCGGGCCGAGGGACCCGGGATGAGCTTCGACATTTCGGTCGCCATCTCCAGGATTCCGGAGTTCATCGATCTCGGGCTCAAGGCCGCGCTCGACATTCTGCCGACCATCCGGCCCTATCCGTTGGGCCACATCGGCGACGGCAATCTGCATTTCTCGTTCATGGGGCCATCAGGCATGGATCAGCAGACGCTGACGCAATACAAGGGCGCCATCACGCGGGCGGTGAACGACCTCGTCACCTCCATGGGCGGCTCGATCTCGGCGGAACACGGTATCGGCATCGACAAGCTCGACGAGCTCAGCCACTACCGCTCGAAGACCGAGCTCGACATCATGCGAACCATCAAGCGCGCGCTCGATCCGCAGAACATCATGAATCCAGGCAAGGTGCTGCGGGTGTAGGCCCCCGCGACCTACTGCATGATCGCGGCCGCGATCTTTTCCGCCGACATCAGCACGGGAAAGTTGGTGTTGGCACACGGCACCACCGGAAAGATCGAGGCGTCGACGACGCGCAGGCCTTGCACGCCCTTGACGCGGCCCTGGTTGTCGACCACCGCCATGGGATCGTCGGCCCGGCCCATGCGGCATGAGCACGAGGCGTGCCAGACGCCGATGGTCGCCTTGCGGACGAAGGCTTCCAGCGCCTCGTCGTCGTTGATCACCTGATCGAAGGTGAAACCTTCGACCACGAAATTGTCGATCATGTAGTGACGCAGCGCCGCCGGCCCGTCCATCAGCGTCGCGGCGATCTTGGTGAGGATCCTGTTCTTGTTGTTGACGACGCCGATCTTGCGGACCTTGTCGGTGTAGGCCGCGGGGAACGGCTTGTCGGTCACCTTCTTGACGATGTCGCTCATCTGAATGGCAGCCATCTTGCGGAAGCCACTCATCAGGCGATCGAGATCGCGCCGGTCGGACAGCAGGTTGAACTCGACGATCGGCTCCGCGGTGGGATCGCGCGAGGCGAGCTTGACCTGTCCGGTTTCCGAATAGGTCTTGTTGACGAAGGTCAGGAGCGAGCCGATCTGCTCGCCGACCGCATGCCAGGCCGACTTGGAGAGCAGGACGACGAACATGTCGCCCCTCGGCACGCCCGCAAGGCCCGAGGAATAGCGCAAGCCCAGCTGCATGTGGCGCCTGGTGTGCTCGTTCATGCGCGCACCGCGGCGGACAAAGGACGACAGCGAGATGGATGGGTGATCCATCAGGCGCTGTCCGACACCCGGCAAGCCCATCAGCACGGGAATGCCCATATCCTTGAGGTGGCCGACCGGGCCGATGCCGGCACGCAGGAGATGCGCCGGCGAATGGATCGCGCCGCTGGAGAGGATGATCTCGCGTCCCCGGAATTCCTGCTCGCGCCCGTCGACGACAGCCCTCACGCCGACGCATTGCGTGCCTTCGAACAGCAGCTCGCGGACTTGCGTGTTGGTGGAGATGGTGAGATTGGCACGCTGGCGGGTGTCGCGGTCGAGATAACCCATGGCAGCCGAGACGCGCTGCTCAGCCTGGTTCGAATGCGTCACAGGGAAATAGCCGTCGACGAACTCGCCGTTCTGGTCCGGCAGGAATTGATGGCCGGCCTGCTGGAAAGCATCGGCGAAGGCCTGTGAGTGCCTGGTCCAGTGCTCGCGCGGGATGCGGCGGACCGGAATTCGGCCGTCCTTGCCGTGATAGGGACCGTCGAAATCGAGGTCGCGCTCGACCTTCCTGAAGAAGGGCAGCACGTCGTTCCACGTCCACCCTTCCGCGCCGCGCGCGTCCCATTCGTCGTAATCGGTCGGCGCGCCGCGATTGGCCATCTGGCCGTTGATCGACGAGCCGCCGCCGAGCACCCGCGCCTGCTCGTATTTGCGCAAGGGGGGACGGGCTTCGTTCGGATTGTTGTGGCTGACGACCTGGGTCGTGACCTTGAGCTCGGTCCAGTGGAAGCGCGGATCGAAATAGGCCGTGCCCGGATAGCTGTCCCTGATCTCGGCCGGCTCGTTGCCGGGCGGCGTGTCCTGCCCGGCCTCGCACAGCAGAACCTTGTTGGCGCTCCTCGCCGAGAGCCGGTGAGCCAGCACGGACCCCGCCGAGCCGCCGCCCACGATAATGAAGTCGTACACGATTGGCGTTTCCTGTTGTTCTTGTTCGTTAAACGTAGCGCGTTCTTGTTTTGAGGTCACGCGATCGCGGCCGGGACAAGATTGTCGCGGTCGCGATGATGGCGGGGCATCACGGCCTGATCGAAAAATTCTGCGGCGGCCCCGCTTTTCGCAGCGGCTCCGCCAGCCGCGCGAACTCGCACAGCAGCGAGCGCGTCTTGCGGGGGTCGATGATCTCCTCGACCCAGAATTTCTCGGCCGAGCGGAACGGCGAGCGCAGCTTGTTGAGGCGCTCCTGGATTTCTTCCAGCTTGGCCGCCTTGTCCTCGGCCGCGTCGATGTCGGCGCGGTAGGCCGCCTCGATGCCGCCTTCGAGCGGCAGCGAGCCCCAATAGGCCGACGGCCAGGCGTAGCGGATCGAGAAACGGTCGGCCGGCTGATGCACGACGCCGGCAACTCCAAAGGCGTTGCGCAGGATCACGGTGCACCACGGCACCGTGGTCTGGTTCACCGCAGCCATGGCGCGGACGCCGTGACGGATGGTCGCCGTCTTCTCGGCGTCGAGACCGATCATGAAGCCGGGACAGTCCATGAGATAGACGATCGGCAGATGGAAGGTCTCGGCGAAGTCGACCCAGCGCACCACCTTCTGGCAGGCGTCCGCCGTCCAGGAGCCGCCATAGTGAAAGCTGTCGCTGGCAAGCAGCAGCACCGCCCTGCCCTCGAGCCGTGCGAGGCCGACGATGATGGGCTTGCCGAAGTTTTTGCCGACCTCGAAGAACGAGCCCCTGTCGACGACCGATTCGATGATCGGCCGCATCTTATAGACCTGCTTGCGGTTGCGCGGCACCGCGTTCATCAGCGCTTCGTCGCTGCGTTCGGGATTGTCGGCGCAAGGCAAGGTCGGCGGCAGCTCGTAGACCGACGACGGCAGGTATGACAGGAAGCGCCGCGCGCAGGCGAAAGCCTCCTCCTCGGTGTCGACGGCATGGTCGACCGCGCCGGCACGGGTCTGGATGTCGGCGCCGCCGAGCTCCTCCTTCGAGAGGTCCTGCCCCAGCGCCTTCACCACCGGCGGCCCCGCGACGAACATCGCCGACTTCCGCGTCATGATCGAATAATGGCTGGCGGCAAGGCGTGCGGCGCCTAACCCCGCGACCGAGCCGAGGCCGAGCGCGACCACCGGGACGCGCGACAAATTCTCGGTCGTGAAACGATACCAGCGCGTGCCGCCGATGCCGCCCGGCAGGTTCGCCGCGCCCTTGGTCTCGATGGTCTTGACCGAGCCGCCACCGCCGGAGCCCTCGACGATGCGGACGATGGGCAGGCGGAGATCGTGCGCCATCTCCTCCGCCATCAACGGCTTTGCCGAGATCGACGCATCCGCCGACCCGCCGCGCACGGTGAAATCGTCGCCGACCACAACGATCGTGCGGCCGTCGACACGCGCGCGGCCGAACACGCAGTTCGCCGGCGTCAGTTTCTGCAATTCGCCGCTGGAATCGTACTCGCCGATGCCGGAGACGGCGCCGATCTCGTGAAAGCTGCCTCGATCAGTAAGCTTGTCGATACGCTCCCGAACAGTCAGCCGGCCCTGGTCATGCTGTCGCTTGACCTTGTCAACGCCGCCCATCTCCCGCGCGAAGGCTTCGCGCCGGGCGAGCTCGTCGAGTTCCGGCTTCCAGTTCATTCACTCCCTCCGAATTGATCGGCTTGTTATTGTTGTGCACGGCCATGGCGACCGGCTTGCGCGAGATACGGTTGTTGAAGGCGTCGCCTTCCGCGCCTTCCATCAGGCTGCCGAGCGAGCGACCGAGCGCGAGCATCAGCGGCGCGACTTCGTCATGCAGACGCTGCTCGTCATACATCGCCGAGAGCAGGCCGATCGTGATGACCACGAAGGTCTGGTATTGCGGCGACCAGATCGGCACCGCCAGACCGTTGATGTGCGGGCTCCACAAGCCGCAGGCCACGACATAGCCGCGCTCGCGCAGCATCTGCCGGTGGGCCTCGATGCGGGGCCTGAGGATCTTCGCGGCCTCGGGCGCTTCGCGCTCCATGTCCGCGATGAAGGCATCGCCGACGTCCGGCGACAACGCCGCAGTGTAGGCCGCACCTGCTGCGGTCGAGGCCATCGAGATGCGGCTGCCGGTGCCCTCGTGCAGGCCAAGCGCAGAGGCCGAGCGCGCGAACTGGAGATAGACCAGATGGAAGCGGTCCGGCACGACGAAGCCGACCGTCCCCGGCAATTGCTCTGCCACTTCCTGCAGCCGCTGGCGGATCATGCTGCGCAGCTGCGCGCCCTTCATCATCGAAGCGCTCATCGCCACCGCGCTCGGGCCGATGCGATATTTCTGATCGCGCGGCAGATAGACCAATTGTCCCATCCGCGTCAGCGTGTGCGTGAGCCGCGACACCGTCGAGCGCGGCAGGCCGCATCGATTTGAAATCTCGAGATTGCCGAGCCTCGCCTCGTGGCCCTCGAAGCATCGCAACACGTCGAACGCGCGCGAAACCACCTGGATGACATCTCCCTCACCGGCATCGCCAGTGAGCACGCCTTGCCTACTCAACCGCTCGGATCGTCGTCCCATGTTCCCTACCGCCTGTTCCGCTCTGCGGAATTAAATTCCACTTGCTGACGACGCTACCTCAGGCATTTTGCGACGACAACAAAAAGGCGATGGCATGCCAGAAATTAAGATCGCCACGGAGATCGCCGGACGCATCTGCGCAACTCCCGTGCAAGTTGGAGGAACTGTCGCGGATGGCGATGAAATTGTGGTGGTCGAGGCGATGAAGATGGAGATACCGGTGCCCTCGCCTGCGAGCGGCACGATCACGTCGCTGCTGGTGAAGCTCGACGACGTCGTCGCCGAACGACGAGCGATCGCGATCGTCGCGAGGCGAACATGCATATGTCGCAGCCTTGGTTGCGCAATCTTCGCGGGGCCTTCCTTCGAGACGTCTGCTTGCGGCACATCTCGAATCATGGGCTAGGCGCTTCGTCGTCGCAAGGACACGCGACAATCTGTCTGGCTCACGTCGCGTTCGCGGTACGGCGTTGCCATCGCTTGATCGCGGTGACATGATCCCATCTGAAACAAACTCTGTTTCAAACAAAGAATGAAAATCCTCGCGGCTAACGCGGGGAATGTTGGAGGGAAACATGCTTCGTGGGCTGATCATGCTTGTGCCTGCCTTGGCGGCAGGCATTTCTGTTGCGTCTACACGCTACTCATTCGCCGATGACGTCAAGCTGCCGGCGACATTGACCTTCACGGCCTATGACACCGGAACCGCCGGCTTCAACATCGCGGTCGGCGTCGGCAAGATGATGAAGGACAAATACGGCACCGACGTGCGCGTGCTTCCCGCCGGCAACGACGTCGCCCGCCTCGCGCCGCTGCGCGCCAAGCGTGCGGCCTCGTCGGCAATGGGATCGGGCACCTATTTCGCGCAGGAAGGCGTGTTCGAGTTCGGCGCCAAGGAATGGGGCCCGCAGCCGCTGCAGATCCTGCTCTCCACCGTCGACTGCAATTGCGGCTCGCTTGGCGTTGCCGCCGACACCGGCGTGAAGGAGCTGAAGGACCTCAAGGGCAAGCGTGTCGGCTTCGTGGTCGGCTCGCCGGCGCTGAACCAGAACTCGCTGGCGGTGCTCGCCTTCGCCGGCCTCACGCAGAAGGACGTCAAGGCCGTCGAGTTTGCGAGCTACGGCGCGATGTGGAAGGGCCTCATCAACAACGACGTCGATGCCGCCTTCGGCACCACCATCACCGGCCCCGCCAAGGAGGCCGAGACCTCGCCGCGCGGCCTGATCTGGCCGCCGCTGCCCGCCAAGGACAAGGAAGGCTGGGCGCGGATGCAGAAGGTCGGATCGTTCTTCTTCCCGCAGGTCGCGACCTGCGGCGCCGGCATCTCGCCGGACAAGCCCGTCGAGCTTGGCAACTACCCCTACCCGATCTTCGTCACCTACGCTTCGCAACCGGCCGACCAGGTCTACGCGATGACCAAGGCGATGATCGTGAACTACGACGCCTACAAGGATTCCGCGCCCGGTGCCGGCGGCCTCGCGGCCGATCGCCAGACCAAGAACTGGGTCGTGCCGGTGCATCCCGGCGCGGTGAAGGCGCTGAAGGAAGCCGGGCATTGGAGCGATGCGCAGGAGGCGCACAACAACAAGCTGATCAAGCGGCAGGAGGTGCTCGGCGCGGCGTGGGCTGAGTACGGAAAATCCAATCCGCCTGCGGATGACAAAGCGTTTCTCGAGGGCTGGATGAAGGCGCGCGCGGCTGCGCTCGCGAAGGCCGACATGCCGAACGGGTTCGAGGAATAACGAATGCACTTACGCATAGCGCGAAGAAGGCAGTGCGCTCCCTCCCCCGCTTGCGGGGGAGGGTTGGGGAGAGGGTATCTCGACGGTGGGACTCCCCCCAGAGGAGAGAGCNCACCG
>NZ_JXDL01000001.1:40888-66773 GCF_001590795.1 Bradyrhizobium sp. AT1 | reverse complement strand
ATCTCGACGGTGGGACTCCCCCCAGAGGAGAGAGCCCACACCCGGCGCTACGCGCCGACCTCTCCCGCAAGCGGGAGAGGTTGAGCTCGCGGCGGCGTTCGTTTCAACCAACAACCGCTCGGCGTAGTCAGCGGCTATTTATCTACACACTCGGGATCAATGATGTCTTCTGCTTCCACCTCCGCCGTCCCGCAAGACGAGGCCAAGCGGGTCGTGTTCGACGATCCGCATGGCGCCGCCGGCAACATGCAGGAGGCGGAAGTCACGCGCGTGCGCACACTTCGCGGCGCCTGGCGCTGGACGCTGATTGCGGCGACCGCCGCGACCATCCTGCTCTGCATCAACCAGCAATTCTCGCTGCGCTTCTTCATCGGCTACACCCAGCTCAACACCGAATATTTCTATCTCCTGATCGCCTTGATGCTGCCCTTCACCTTCCTGATCTTCCCAGGCACGGAGCGCGCACCGCTCGATCGGATTCCCTGGTACGATCTGTTGCTCTTCGTCGCGACCTTTGCCGCGGCGCTGCTGCTGATGTCGAGCGTGCGCAAGGCGGCCGAGGCCGGCTGGGAATTCGGCGGCGCGCCGAACAACGTCATCGCCGCGGGTCTCGTGATGTGGGTGATGCTGATGGAGGCGCTGCGCCGCACCGGCGGCTGGAGCCTGCTCTTGAGCGTGCTTCCCTTCACCGTTTATCCGCTGTTTGCCGAGGCCGGCTGGCTCGGGCCGTTTCGCGGCACGCAATCGACACTGGAGCAAGCGACTGCCTATCACGTGCTGTCGGGCGAAAGCCTGCTCGGCATTCCCATCCAGGCCTTCGCCGACACCGTGATCGGCTTCCTGGTGTTCGGCACCGCGCTGATGATGACCGGCGCCGGAAAGTTCTTCATCAACCTCGCCTTCGCGCTGTGCGGCACTTTCCGCGGCGGCGCGGCCAAGGTCTGCATCTTCGCCAGCGGCCTGCTCGGCATGATGTCGGGCTCGATCATCTCCAACGTGCTGACCGCCGGCACCATGACCATCCCGGTCATGAAGAAGAGCGGCTTTCGCGCCTCCTACGCGGCCGCAATCGAAGCCTGCGCCTCGACCGGCGCGGTGCTGGCGCCGCCGGTGATGGGCGCCACCGCCTTCGTGATCGCTCAATTCCTCAATGTGAGCTACGCCGACGTCGCACTCGCCGCGATCATTCCGGCCGTGCTCTACTACATCGGCCTGTTCATGCAGGTCGATTCCTACGCCGCGCGCCATGGGCTCAAGGGCATTCCGCGCGCCGAGCTGCCGCGGATCATGGATACGATCAAGGACGGCTGGTACTACGTCTTCGTCATCGCCTTGCTGATCGTGATGCTGCTCTACTTCAAGCGCGAGAGCCACGCGCCGTTCTATGCCACCGCGCTGCTGCTCGTTCTCAACCAGTTCTTCTCCAAGGACACGCGCTGGACGCCCGCGACCATCGGAAAATTCCTCGAGGTCAACGGCCGCACCTTCGTCGAGCTCGTCGGCATCCTCGCCGGCTGTGGCCTCCTGATCGGGGCGTTCTCGATGACCGGCGTGGTATCGAGCCTTGCCAATGACCTGCTGCACATCGCCGGCGACAACCCCTTCCTGCTGCTCGCCATGTGCGCGCTCACCAGCCTCATCCTCGGCCTGGGGTTGACGACGACAGCCTGCTACATCTTCCTCGCCATCCTGGTCGCGCCCGCGCTGGAGAAGCTCGGGCTGAACAAGATGGCGGTGCACATGTTCATCTTCTATTGGGGCATGCTGTCGTCGATCACCCCGCCGGTCGCGATCGCCTCCTTCGCCGCGGCCGGCATCGCAGGCTCTCCGGCGATGAAAACGGGGTGGGAATCGATGTGGGTCGGCAGCATCATCTATTTCATCCCGTTCTTCTTCGTGCTCAATCCGGCGCTGGTCCTGCAAGGGCCGAGCCCGTATCTGGCCGGCCTCGGCCTGATGGGACTTGCCGCGTTCGGCACGCTCTTCATCTGCGGGGGCATCCAGGGCTACCAGGTCTTCGTCGGCAATCTGCGTGGCCTGGGTGCGCTGGAATGGCCGATCCGCGTGCTGCTGGTGATCGGCGGCTTCGTGGTGGCGACACCGGGCGGCGGGATCATGCCGCTGTCGCAGCTGCAGGTGACGCTGCTCGGTCTTGGGATCCTCCTGCCGACGGTTCTGATCGCGCTTCTGCTGATCCGACGCCAGCCGGTGATGCCGGACGGGTTGCGCGTCCCCTGATTGCGTTGCACAAGAGAGGCGATGACACCCCTCTCGCCTCTCACCGCCGCCTGGACCCGATCGAAGCCGCCCTTGCTGCGGTTTCTGGACAATTGCATCAACGAATTCTCGGCGGAAACCTCAGGTCACGTCGCCGATTACATCCCCGAGCTGAGCAAGGCGGACCCTGCCTATTTTGGCATCAGCCTCGCGACCCTCGACGGCCATGTCTATGAAGTCGGCGACTCCAGGGTGCCCTTCACCATCCAGTCGATGTCGAAACCGTTCGTGTTCGCGTTGGCGCTGGACCTGCTGGGCGCAGGCAAGGTCGAAAGCGCGATCGGCGTCGAGCCCTCCGGCGATCCCTTCAACTCGATCCGGCTCAATTCCGAAAACCATCCGTTCAACCCGATGGTCAATGCCGGCGCCATCGCCTGCACCGGACTGATCTACGACAGCAAGGGCGCGGAGGCCTTCGAGCAGATCCGGCTTGCGCTCAGCCGCTTTGCCGGTCGCGATCTCGCTTTGGATGAGGCCGTCTACGCCTCCGAAAGCCAGACCGGCGACCGCAACCGCGCCATCGGCTACCTGCTCAAGACCAACGCGGTGATCTCCGACAATGTTGCCGCCGTGCTCGACGTCTATTTCCGGCAATGTGCGGTGCTGGTCACCGCGCGCGACATCGCGGTGATGGCGGCAACGCTGGCCAATCGCGGCGTCAATCCGGTCACCGGCGAGCAGGTGCTGACGCCTTACGCGATCTCGCGCACGCTCTCGGTGATGACCTCGTCCGGCATGTACGATTATGCCGGC
Organism: Bradyrhizobium sp. AT1; assembly: GCF_001590795.1. Classification (GTDB taxonomy): domain Bacteria; phylum Pseudomonadota; class Alphaproteobacteria; order Rhizobiales; family Xanthobacteraceae; genus Bradyrhizobium. Next base: position 63,743 of record NZ_JXDL01000001.1, on the reverse strand, counting down.
GAATGGATCTACCGGATCGGCATCCCCGCCAAGAGCGGCGTCGGCGGCGGCATCCTGGCCGCGCTCCCTGCCCGGCTCGGCCTCGGCAGCTATTCGCCGAAGCTCGACAAGCACGGCAACAGCGTGCGCGGCATCAAGGTCTGCGAGGCGCTGTCCTCGCATTACGACCTGCACATGCTCAACCGCAGCGACGATGCCCGCAATGCCGTCATCGCCGACTACGATATCGGCAAGAGCCCGTCGCGCCGCGTGCGCCGGCCGCAAGAGCGCGAGATCCTGACCGCACATGAGCAGGAGGTGCGAGTCATCGAGCTGGTCGGCACGCTGTCGCTGTCGGCCGTCGACTACGTCTCGCGGCGGCTCGCGGGACGACCGCGACCGCAGATCGTCGTGTTCGACCTGCACCGCGTGACTTCGACCACGCGTGCCGGTGCGCGGCTCGTCGCCGAAGCGTTCGAGGAGCTTGCCGCACTGAATGTCACGGTGGTGCTGTCCGGCGTCAGCCGCGCCTCGAAGGAATGGGACTCTTTGCGGGAATGGACCGCCGAGCTGAAGAACGTCCGCGACTTCTATTTGCTCGACACCGCGATCGAATGGGCCGAAGACCAGATCGTCTACCGCTATGGCGGCTCGATCGACTTCCACGAGACCACCGAACTCGGCGAGCAGCCGCTGCTATCGGGCATGACCGAGGACGAGCTGACCGATCTCGCCTCGATCTGCACGATCCGAACCTTTCAAGCCGGCGCAAAGATCATCACTACCGGCGATCCCGCCTCCTCGCTGTTCTTCCTGCGCAGCGGGGCGGTGCATGTCACGCTGCCCGACGGCGTCAGGCTGGCAACGCTGACCGCCGGCATGGCGTTCGGAGAGATGGCGCTGCTGGAGACGACGCGCTCGGCCGACGTGTTCGCGGACATGGCGGCGACCGCATTTGAAGTCCCGCTGAAGGAGTTCGAACGATTCCGCAAGCAGCACCCGCGCGCCAGCGAGCGCGTCATGCGCAACCTCGCGCAGCTCCTGGCTGACCGCCTGATCGTCGCCAATGCGAGAGTGGATATTCTGACATCGACGTGAGCGGCTCTTTACCTCTCCCGAGGGAGAGGTAAACACCCTCGACCCGCCTACCGTGTCAGCGGCTCGCGGCCTCGCCGAGCCGCCGCTTGATCTTCGCCGCGCTCTTCTCCAGCAGCTCGGACGGCTTCTGGCCGGTCGCGGCGCAAAGGCAGGCCCAGTAGTAGACGACATCGCCGAGCTCATCGACGAGGCCGGCCTTGTCGAGCCAGTCATCGCGCAGCAGCTTCTTGATGTGATCGGCCACCTCGCCGGATTCACCGGCGAGACCAAGGCCGAGATAGGACAGACGCTCGTTGGACGGATGCTCATCGACTTTCGCAACGCCAGCGGCCCAGACCGCATATTCATCGATCGTCATGAGCATCCCTCGCAAGCCAAGCCCTGGATCAGCCCACCACTTCCGTGACCGGCTGGAGGTCGATCTCGAATGTCTCCAGGAATTTTGACGTCATGATGTAGAAGCCGACCGAGAGCTGCAGCTCGACCAGCGCGGCCGGCGTCAGCTTCGACGCGATCGCCTTGAAGGTCGCGTCCGTCGGCTTCTTCAGCTTCACGATCTCGTCGGTAAAGGCGAGCGCTGCGCGCTGCACCTCGTCGAAGCATGTCGCCGCCTGCCAGTTCTCGAGCGCCTCGTTCTGCGCGTCGGTGACGCCGACATTCTTGCCGATCCGCTTGTGCGCGACGATCTCGTACGGCGCTTCGCACAGGATGCCGGTGCGGGTGATCGCGAGTTCGCGGACAACAGGATCGAGCTCGCCCTTGTGGCGGATGGCGCCGCCGAGACGGCAGTACTGCTCGAAATAGCTCGGCGAGTGCGCCATCATGCGGAAGATGTTGGCGTTGCGGTTCTTGTCGAGAATTTCGCGAGTGCGGTCGGATGCCTTGGACGGGTCGCTGTAGTTGATGCGGGCCATGATTTTCCTGAAGTTTTCCCTGAGTTTTTGATGCTTTTTGTCGTCGTCCGCGCAAGTTCCCACAGACTCTATTCGCGCGACGACGCAGGAGCAACATTATCGAGTCAAATTGCCGCCGCATTGCTGATCGACCCTGAGACAGTCGATATTCGCCGCGTGGGGACACATTGCGGTGAGTACTCGAGAAGTGGGGTGTTCCGAGTAAAACAATTGGCCGTCGGGTGCGCTAGCCGCACAACGATGAGTCACGCCCAAGTCTAGGGAGAAAAGGCATGAAGGAAGCCACCAAGGGGGCGGCCTCGGGAGCGCTCGCGCATATGCTGGCGGTGACGGCCATGCTCGTCATCGCCAGCATCTTGTTCTACGGGCGCTGAGTTGGAGTTTTGAAGCTTTCGTCATTCCGGGGTGGCCCTCGCACAGGCCAGGCCCAGAATACCCGTTCCAGGCTCGGTCCAACGACCGCCCCCGAATGACGAATCCCTCCTCTGCCCAGTAGCCCGGATGGAGCGAAGCGCAATCCGGGAAAGTCCAACAGCGAAGTGAGAACCCCGGATTACGCTTCGCTCCATCCGGGCTACGGCAATCCCAATCTCACTATTTCTGTTTGGCGAAGAAGGGCACGAGCTTGCCGGCAAACGGCTTGAAGCCCGCGATGACCGAATCGCCGATCGCGAGACCGTCCTCGCCATGCGCCATCATGCGAAAGCCCTCGGCGCAATCGACCAGAACGATGTTGTAGGGCACGTGCGCCCGCGCCTCCGGCGTGGCGGCGCGGCAGACCAGCGAGGTGGCGTACACCGTGCCCTTGCCGCTGGCGCGCTGCTCGCGTGGATTCGAGTCGCCGCACGCCGCGCAGAAGGCGCGGTGGAAATACTGAACATGCCCGCATCCGCTGCAGGTCTGAAAGATGACGGCCTGTTCGCCCATGGTCCAGCCGGCCAGACGTTCGCTCATGCTACGCGCTCCAGGAACATGCTGACATGGGACGACAGCACGCCGCCATCGCCATGCAGCAGCGCGATCGAGGCATCGCGCACCTGGCGGGTCGATGCCCGCCCCGTCATCTGCAAATGTGCCTCGACCAGATGCGCCATGGCGCCGCCGACGCCGCAATGGCCGTAGCTGAGCAGGCCGCCATGGGTGTTCAGCGGCATCGCACCGTCGCGGCCGAAATGACCTGATCGCACACGGGCCGCCGCCTCACCGCGACCGGCAAGGCCAAGATCTTCGAGCAGCATCGCGAGCGTGATCGTAAAACTGTCGTAGATCGCGGCGTAGCGCACATCGGAGATCGCAATGCCGGTGGCCTCCTTCGCGCGCGCGATAGAGATTTCTGCGCCGAGCTCGCTGAGTGCGGGCGCTGCCGTGACATGCTGATGGGTGTGCGCCTGGGCGCAGCCGCGGATGCGCACGCCCGCCTCGCCGGTCCGCTCGCGGCTGATGACGAAGGCTGCACCGCCGTCGGACACCGGGCAGCAATCGAGCAATTTCAGCGGCATCGCCACGGGCTTCGAGGCCATGACATCAGCGACCGTGATGCGATCGTGGAATTGCGCGCCGGGATGAGTGCAGGCGTGGGCGCGCATCAGCACGGCGAACTCGGCGAGATCTTGTTCAGTGACGCCGTACTCGTGCATGTACCTGCTGGCGACGAGGCCGTAATAGGCGGGAATGGTCGGCCCCAGCGGCACCTCGTAGTCGGGATGGCCGACCTGCGCCAGGGCCTGGATCGAGGCATCGCGGCTCTGCCCGGTGAGGCGGTTCTCGCCGGCGACGACGAGAACGTTGCGGCAGACTTTGGCTTCGACGAGATGATGGGCGAGCATCGTCATCGCAAGGCCGGTGGCGCCGCCGACCTGGACGGCGTGGGCGTAGGACGGGCGGATGCCAAAGTGCTCGGCGAAGACGGTGGCGAGCATGATGTGGGGCGAGACGGTGGAATAGCCGCAGAGAATGCCGTCGATCTCACTCCGCTTCAGGCCCGCATCGTCGAGCGCGGCTTGCGCCGCCTTGCTCATCAGGTCGAGCGAGGACGAGCCGTCGTGCTTGCCGAACGAGGTGAGGCCGACGCCGGTGATGAAGCTCATGTTCTCTCCTCCGGCGGCGCGCGCGTGACACCATCGCGGACCATGGCGGCGATCTCGTCGGCGGAATAGCCGATCTCACCAAGAATCTCCGCGCCGTGTTCGTTGAGCCGCGGCGCCAGACGCACCGGCTCGGCCTCGGTTTCCGACCAGCTCGCCGTTACCTTCATGCTGCGGATCGGGCCTTCCGTCGGATGCGTCACCACGGGGAAGAAGCCGGTCGCCTCCAGATGCGGATCGTGCAGGATCGAGCCGAGGTCGTGCATCGGCATCACGGGCACGTCGGCCTTGGTCAGCAGGTCGATCCATTCGGCCGTGCTCCGCGTCTCGAAGATGCGCGCGAGCTCGGCATAGACGACATCGATGTTGGCGGCGCGCCCCGCAAAGGTCGCGAATTTCGGATCGGCGCGGAGGTCGTCGCGGCCCGTCGCCTTGAAGAAATTCTCCCACTGCTTGTCGTTGTAGACGATGACGCTGAGATAGCCGTCCGAAGTCTTGTAGGGCCTGCGGTCGCGCGAGAGATGGCGGGCATAGCCGCCCTTGTCGAGCGGCGGCTCGTAGGTGAGCCCGCCCATATGATCGCCCATGACGAAGCCGGCCATGGTCTCGAACATCGGAACGTCGACGCGCTGGCCGCGGCCGGTGCGGTCCCGGTGCACCAGGCTGGCGCAGATCGCGCCGACCGCGGTGAGGCCGACGATGCGATCGACCAGCGCATTCGGCACGTAGCGCGGCACGCCGTCGCCGGTCTGAGCCATCAAAGCCGGCAGCGCGGTGGCGCCCTGGATCAGATCGTCATAGGCGGGCTTTGCGGCATAAGGCCCGTCCTGGCCGAAGCCGAACACGCCGGCATAGACGAGACGCGGGTTGATGGCGGACACGACGTCATAGCCGAGCTGAAGCCGCGCCATCGCCTGCGGGCGGACGTTGTAGACCAATACGTCGGCGTCCTTCAGCAGCCGCAGCACGGCCTCGCGGCCGGCAGGCTTCTTCAGGTCGAGGCAGATCGAGCGCTTGCTGCGGTTGGTGTTGAGGAACACCGGGCCCATGCCGGCGTGACGCATCGGGCCGATCAGGCGGGTGACGTCGCCGTCGAGCGACTCCACCTTGATGACGTCAGCCCCGTAATCGCCGAGCATCTGGGTCGCATAGGGCCCCATCAGCACGGTGGTCATATCGACGACCTTGATGCCCTTCAGCGGCCCCATCGTTCGCTCCCGATTGCGCGGGGCTCTGGAGGCGGCCCGGCGATTTCGGCCAGCTAAAGGCAGCGAGGCCGCGCGCACAAGGGCGGCCGGCGTATGGCCGCATGCGCCGCGCGGCGATAGCGGCCGCTATTTCTTCTGGCGGGATTCGCGGATCTTGAGCAGCCGATCGAGTTCTTCGTTCTGCTGGCTGATCCGGTCGGCGATACGCGACTCGTTCTGCTCGCCAGAGGCGGCCGCGGCCTGCTCGATCAGCTGGCGGATATTGTCCTCGAGGATCGCGATGCGATCGTTGAGTGCGTCCATCGACAGCGAGTCTTCGTAGTCAGTGCTCATGTTGCATTCCCTGCAAATCAATCAGGAGCATTAAGGCGGCCCGAGGCAGGCCCACCATGATCTAACGCAAGGGTCGGAGGGTGGATTAGCCGCAGGCGTCGTCCACCACCCCCGTGTCCGCGGAGACAAAGAGGTGGGTTACGCCTGCGGCTAACCCACCCTACGCACCGACAAGCCTTACTTCAGCGGCTCCAGCACGGAGACGTAGTTCGCGACCGCGGCACCGCCCATGTTGAAGATGCCGCCGAGCTTGGCATTCTTCAGCTGCATGCCTTCGGGCGCCTGGCCTGCGAGCTGCATCGCGGTCATCACGTGCATGGAGACGCCGGTGGCGCCGATCGGATGGCCCTTGGCCTTCAGGCCGCCGGACGGATTGACCGGCAGCTTGCCGTCCTTCAGCGTCCAGCCCTCCTTGATGGCGCGGGCGCCCTGCCCCCGCGGCGTCAGGCCCATCGCTTCGTACTCGATCAGCTCGGCCACCGTGAAGCAGTCATGGGTCTCGACGAAGGAGAGATCGCCCAGCGTCACACCGGCCTGCTCCAGCGCGCGCTGCCAGGCAACGGTGCAGCCCTCGAACTGCAGGATGTCGCGCTTGGACATCGGCAGGAAGTCCTGGGCATGCGCGGTGGCGCGGAAGCCGATCGACTTGCCCATGGTCTTGGCGGTCTCGGCATCGGCCAGCACCAGCGCCGCGGCGCCGTCGGAGACCAGTGAGCAATCGGTGCGCTTCAGGGGACCGGCGACGTAAGGGTTCTTCTCGCTCTCGGCGCGGCAGAAGTCGAAGCCAAAGTCCTTGCGCATCTGGGCGAAGGGATTGGCGACGCCGTTCTTGTGGTTCTTGGCCGCGATCAGCGCCAGCGCGTCGGACTGGTCGCCGTATTTCTGGAAGTAGGAGCTGGCGATCTTGCCGAACACGCCGGCAAAGCCGCCGACGGTGTCGCCGTCCTCGGGCAGATAGGAGGCCTTGAGCAGGTTCTTGCCGATCTCCGCGCTGGGGGTACGGGTCATCTGCTCGACGCCGACGACGAGCACGATCTTGGCTGCGCCTGCGGCGATCGCGCGCAGGCCCTGATGCACGGCGGCAGAACCGGTCGCGCAGGCGTTCTCGACGCGGGTGGCCGGCTTGAAGCGCAGCTTCGGGTCGGCCTGGAGCACCAGCGAGGCGGTAAAATCCTGCGCCGAGAAGCCGGCGTTGAAATGGCCGAGCACGATCTCGTCGACATCGCCGGCCGAAATGCCGGCATCGGCCATCGCCTCGTTGGCGACGCGGGTGACGAGGCTTTCGACGGTCTCGGTGTCGAACTTGCCGAACGGCGTATGCGCCCATCCGACGATGCTGGCGGTCATGGTCATCTCTCCCTGGGATCTCGTCCTGAGCTAAGTCTTAGCGCAGGGACGGCAAGACTTCACGCGGGTTTAAGCGCCCCAAGGGTGCGCTGGCAGATGGCAGTTATGCCGGCCCAGTTCCCGGCCCGGATCTCCGCCGTCGGGCACAGCCAGGAACCGCCGACCGCGACCACATTGGGCTCGGCCAGCCACGTCGCGGCATTGGCCTCGCCGATCCCGCCGGTCGGGCAGAACCGGACGTTCGGAAACGGACCGCCGAGCGAGCGCAGGCCCTTGATGCCGCCGGCCTGCTCGGCCGGGAAGAATTTTGCGACGTCGAAGCCATGCGAGAGCGCCATCATCAGCTCGGATGCCGTGGCGATTCCCGGCGCGAAAGGCAGGGAGCTGTGGGCGGCGGCCTTGAGGAGATCCGGGGTCAGGCCCGGGCTGATCCCGAAGGCGACGCCGAGCTTCTCGACCCGGGTGAAGTCGGCCGGATTGAGGATGGTGCCGATGCCGATCACGGCCTCGGGCACCTCGGCCATCATCGCTCTCGCCGCCTCGATCGCCACGGGGGTGCGCAGCGTCACCTCCAGCGTGCGGACGCCACCGGCGACCAGCGCACGCGCCAGCGGCACGGCGTCCTGGATGCGCTCGATGGTGAGGACGGGAATGACGGTCGCGGCCTTGAACAGCGCGACGAGATGGTTCTGTTGGGCAGCCGTGGGCATAGGATCTCGATTTCGCTTGGTCGGGTTACTTGGTGGCCTGGCGAGAGGCTGCCGGCCGGTGCCGCTTCTTCGGCGGCATGGCATAGCCCGGAATGATGGCGCCGGCATAGCAGATCACGACGCTGGCGAGGCGATGCCCGGCCTGGGCGGCCTCGACCGGATCGGAACCTGAGAGTCGGGCCGCGATATAGGCTGCGGCAAAGCTGTCTCCGGCCGCCGTGGTGTCGACGACCGGGTTGGTCATGGGCTCGGCACGGACCTCGTGGGTCGCCCCGGGGAAGCGCAACAGACTGACCGGCTCGGCGAGGCGGAACACCAGCTCCGGGGTCGGAATGCGCGCCATCAGCTGGTCGTTGCTCTCGCCGGGATAGAGCGCCAGCAGATCCTCGGTCGAGGTGAGCACGATGTCGGCGGCGGCAAAGGCCGCGGCAAAGACCTCGCGGGCGACGTCGCGGTCCGGCCATCCCCGCGCGCGAAAATTGGTGTCGAACACGAAGCGGGTGCCGAGCAGGCGCGCGCGCTTGATCGCCGCGAACAGGCGGTCGCGGCCGGCGGAATCGTAGATCGAGAGCGTGATCGCGGAGAGATAGACGATGTCGTAGCTCATCAGCGAGTTGAGCAGCTCGTCGGTCTCCGGCAGGCTCATCAGCTGCCGCGCCGCCGCGCTGTCGCGCCAGTGGAAGAACTGGCGCTCGCCCTTCGCATCCGTCTGGATCATGTAGAGGCCGGGCAGCTTGCCCGCGAGCCGCACGACACGCCGCGTGCCGACGTTCTCCGCGTTCCAGGCGGCGATCATCTCATCGCTGAGGGCATCGTCGCCGAGCGCGGTGAGATAGTCGACCTTGACCTCGAGGCGCGCCAGATAGACGGCGGTGTTGAGGGTGTCACCGCCGAAGCCGCGTGAGTAAAGTCCGCCACCCTGCCCGGCAGACGCACCGCTTTGCGCCTGCCTGAGCTCGACCATGCATTCGCCGATGCAAGCAACGCTCGCCATCTCGGGTACCCGCTCTGCCGGAGATCAGGCGACGAAATTGCCGCCGAGCTCGTCTTCGATGTGAATGCGGATGATGTCGTCGAAGGTCTTCTCGGCCGTGGTGAAGCCGAGCTCGAGCGACCGCTTTGCGTTGAAATTGCGCGGCCAGCCGCCGACGATGCCGACGATGAAGGGATCGGGCTCGCGCTTGATGCGCGCGGCGACCTTGTCACCCGCCACGCGCTTCAGGGCGGCGATCTGCTCGCCGACCGTCGCCGACAGGCCCGGCATGGTCAGATTGCGGCGCGGGCCGACCTTTTCGAGGTCCATGGTGCCGGCGTGCAGCAGGAAGCCGACCGCCGAGCGCGGCGTGGCGTGCCAGTGGCGGACGTCCTCGGACACGGGAAGAACCGCTTCCTTGCCGGCCAGTGGCTCGCGCAGGATGTTGGAGAAGAAGCCGGAGGCCGCCTTGTTGGGCAGGCCGGGCCGGATGCAGATGGTCGGCAGGCGGATGCCGATGCCGTCGAGGAAGCCCCGGCGCGAATAGTCGGCCAGCAGGAGTTCGCCGATCGCCTTCTGGGTGCCGTAGCTGAGCAGCGGGGTGTGGAAGAACTCATCGCCAATCGCATCCGGGAACGGCGCGCCGAACACCGCGATCGAGGACGTGAACACCACGCGCGGCTTGTAGCCGCCGCCGACGAGCCTGACAGCGTCGAGCAGCATCCGGGTGCCGTCGAGATTGATGCGGTAGCCCTTGTCGAAATCGAGCTCGGCTTCGCCCGAGACGATCGCGGCGAGATGGAAGATCACGTCGGGGCGGCCGGCGATCAGCTTCTCGGCCGCGCCGGGGACCGCGAAATCACCCGAGACGGTCTCGACGGGGAAACCGGCCTTTTCCGGCCTCTTCGGCTCGACCACGTCATGCATGGTCAGTTTCGTGATGTCGCTCTTGCCGAGCCGGCCGTCACGGAGCAGCCGTTCACAGAGTTTGCGGCCGACCATGCCGGCGGCGCCCAGAACCAGAATGTGCAAGAGCTCAACTCCTTCTTATTGGCCGGAACGCGCCGCTCCTGACGCGCCCTCGGCAAGCGCTGCGATCATTCCTTCACGGCGCCGGTCATCGCGGACACATAATGCTCCACGAAGAAGGCGTAAAGGATGACGAGCGGCAGAGAGCCGGCCAGGGCCCCCGCCATCAGCGAACCCCAGCGATAGATGTCACCATCCACGAACTCGTTGACGATCGCCACCGGCACCGTCTTGTTGCTGGTCGACTGCAGGAACGTCAACGCGTAGATGAACTCGTTCCAGCACAACGTGAAGCAGAAGATGAAGGCCGAGATCAGGCCGGGGATCGCGAGCGGCAGGACGATCTTGGTCAGGATCTGCCAGCGGCTCGCCCCGTCGATCAGCGCGCATTCCTCGAGCTCGAACGGGATGGTCTTGAAATAGCCCATCAGGAGCCAGGTCGAGAACGGGATCAGGATGGTCGGATAGGTCAGGATCAAGGCCAGCGGCGAGTCGAACAGGCCGTACTGGAACACGACGGTGGCGAGGGGAATGAACAGGATCGACGGCGGCACGAGATAGGCAAGGAAGATCAGCCCGCCGACGAGATTGGCGCCCTTGTAGCGCAAGCGCACGATGGCGTAGGCCGCCAGCACCGACGCGACGATCGAAAGGATCGTGGCGCAGATCGCCACGTACATCGTGTTCCAGAGCCAGTGCGGATAGTAGCTCTCGAACAGCAGCTTGTGGAAATGCTTGAAGGTCGGATTCCAGGTCCAGAACGGATTGAACCTGTCGAGATCGAGCAATTGGTCGTCCGGCTTCACCGAGGTCAGCGCCATCCAGTAGAACGGGAACAGCAGGACCACGACGATGATGGTGAGCGGCAGGTACAGCGTCACAAGCCGGCGCGGTACCGACTGCAGATAGCTCATGCCCTCGCTGTTATCGACGCGCGCGGGCGACGACAGGACGGCCTTGAGATCCACCTTCGCGGCAGGAAGATCGGTCATTGGTCTCTCCCTGTTGCCATTTGCGGCAGCGCGCGCGGGGCTTGCCCCGTTCGCGCAAAAGAAACGGAAACAGTGCGGGGATCAGTCATTGTTCTCCCCCTGTTGCCACTTGCGACGCTGCAGGCCGAACCAGGACACCATGATCGCCGCGAGCAGGAACGGGATCATGGCGCTCGAGATCGCCGCGCCCTCGCCGAGCTGCCCGGCGATGATCGCGCGCTGGTAGGACAGCGTCGCCATCAGATGGGTGGCGTTGACGGGGCCGCCGCGCGTCATCGCCCAGATCAGCTGGAAGTCGGTGAAGGTGAACAGCACCGAGAAGGTCATCACGACGGCGATGATCGGCGTCAGCAGCGGATAGGTGATGAACCGGAAGTTCTGCCAGCGCGTGGCGCCGTCCAGCGTTGCGGCTTCATAGAGCGACGGCGACACCGTCTGCAGGCCTGCGAGCAGCGTGATTGCCACGAACGGCACGCCGCGCCAGATATTGGCGAAGATCACGCAGATCCGCGCCCAGGTCGTGTCGCCGAGGAAGTTGATGTTTTGATTGATCAAACCGAGATGCTTCAGCGACCAGGAGATGATCGAGAATTGCGAGTCGAAGATCCACCAGAACGCCAGCGCCGAGAGCACCGTCGGCACGATGAAGGGGATCAGCACCATCGCGCGCAGCATCGCCTTGAACGGCATGTTCTCGTTCAGCAGCAGCGCGAGATAGAGCCCGACCGCGAATTTGATCGCGCTGGCGACGGTGGTGTAGAGTAGCGTGTTGAACACCGACAGCCAGAAGATGGAATCGTCCCACAGCCATTCGTAATTCTCGGTGCCGACGAATTGCCCGACCCTGCCGATGCGGGTGTCGGTGAAGGACAGCCAGATGCCGAGCCCCAGCGGATAGGCCAGGAAAAAGATCAGGAAGGCCATGGCCGGCACCATGAACCAGAAGCCGAGCCAGTTGCGATTGTGTTTGAGCCGGGTCCAGACGTTGTCCTCGCTCATCTGAGGCTTGGCCCGGGGAATTGCGACATCAGCCATGCCCGATATCCCTGATCGAAATGTTGACGAGCGGGCGGCCGGTCGGCCGCCCGCTCCGTGACACTCAGCGATAGATGCGCTTCAGCTGGCGCTCGGCTTCCGCCATCGCGCCCTTCGCATCCTTGGTGCCGGTGCAGTAGTTGGCGAACATGTCGACGACGATGAAGTCGGCGATGGCCGTTGCCGCCTTCTCGCCGACGTGACCGATGCCGGCCGCCGGCAGCGTGCGCTTGGAGGCTTGCGAGAACACCTCGTTCTTGGGATCGGCCTTCCAGATCGGCGCCGACTCATAGGCGTTCAGGGTCTGCGTCAGATAGCCCTGCGCGCCGTCCAGCCACTTCTCGTAGTTCTCCTTCTCCAGCATGAAAGCGACGAAGGCCTTCGCCGCGTTCGGATATTTGGTGAAGTTGAAGGCGAGGATCGGCAGCGCGAGCTGCAGCTCGGTCGGCTTGCCGACCGGTCCGACCGGCCAGAGCGCGTGATAGGTGTCCTCGGCGAGCTCCTTCTTGCTCGCATCGGTCTTGGCGGCGACGTAGATCGAGATGCCGTTCGCCGTGCAGTAGAGCTCGCCGGCCAGGAACGCCTTGTTGTTGGAGGAATCGTTCCAGGACGCCGTGCCCGGGATGAAGGCGTCGTAGAGCGCCTTGCAATATTCCAGCGCCTTCGCCGTCTCCGGCGAATTGATGATGATCTTGTCGTTCTGGTCGACCGTGTAGGCGCCGTGACCCCACAGCACCCAATGCAGCCACGAATTGCCGTCGCCCGAGGCATGCCCGAGCGCGAAGCCGGCCGGCGTGTTGTTCTTCTTCAGTGCCTTGCACATCTCGAGGAAGCCGGGGAAGTCCTTCGGGAATTCCTTGAAGCCCGCCTTCTCGAGCGCCGATTTGCGGTACGTCATGTAACCGCCGTTGGTCGCGACGGGAATGCCGAGCCAGTCATTGCCCTGCATGCAGGTCTTGGCGGCCGCATCGGTCCAGCCGCCGTATTTCTTGCCGAGATAATCGGCGACGTCATTCATCTTCAGCACTTTGGTGGGAAACAGCTGCGGCAGCGTGTGCAGGCCCCAGGCGAGATCGAGTCCGGAGCCGGTGTTGGCCGCAACCGAGGCCTTCGGCTGCACGTCCTCGAAGGATTCGCTGAACACGTTCATCTCGGTGCCGGTGGCAGCCTTGAACGCCGCGACCATCGCGTTGAACGCATCGTCTTCCGCCGGCACGAAGCGCTTCCAGCGCATCACGGTCAGCTTGGCGCCGGGCTCCGCCTTCCAGGGCGAGCTCTGCGCCCAGGCCTTGGCGAAATCGAACAGTGCCGGCCCGGTGAGCATGCCGGTTGCAGCCAGTGCCGTTCCGCCCTGAAGCAGAGTCCGGCGGGTAAAGTCGTGCATGGTGTCCTCCCTGTGATGCTTTTTTATTGGTATGACTTAAAGCTACGCTACGCGTTCAGGCGTTTTCCCGTCGCGTCGTCGAACAAATGCACCAGCGACGGATCGGGCTTCAGCCGGACCTTGTCGCCCGGGTTGAACTGGTGGCGTTCGCGGAAGACCGCGACGACCTGCTCGCCGCCGATCTTGGCGAACACCTGCGTCTCCGAGCCGGTCGGCTCGACCACGACGATCTCGGCTTCCGCGCCATCATCGGCAATGGTGAAATGCTCGGGGCGCACGCCATAGACCGCGGGACGGCCGTCGGACGCCGCGGGCGCGGTCTTGAGCGGCAGCTTGACGCCGTTGGGGCCTTCGAAGGTCGCAACGCCGTTGACGCGCACATGGCCCTTCAGGAAGTTCATCGCGGGCGAGCCGATGAAGCCGGCGACGAACTGGTTGTCGGGCTTGTCGTAGAGCTCGAGCGGCGTGCCCATCTGCTCGACGATGCCGTCATGCATGACGACGATCTTGTCGGCCATGGTCATGGCTTCGATCTGGTCGTGGGTGACGTAGACGGTCGTCGTCTTCAGCCGCTGGTGCAGCTCCTTGATCTCGGTGCGCATGGCAACGCGCAGCTTGGCGTCGAGGTTGGACAACGGCTCGTCGAACAGGAAGACCTGGGGATCGCGCACGATGGCGCGGCCCATCGCGACGCGCTGGCGCTGACCGCCGGAGAGCTGGCGCGGATAGCGATCGAGCAGCGGCCCCAGCGCGAGGATCTCGGCGGCGCGCTTGACGCGCTTGTTGATCTCGTCGGCGCCGGCATTGCGCAGCTTGAGCGAGAAGCCCATGTTGTCGGCGACCGTCATGTGCGGATAGAGCGCGTAGTTCTGGAACACCATCGCAATGTCCCGCTCCTTGGGCTGGACATTGTTGACGACGCGGTCGCCGATCGAGATCGTGCCGGAGGTGATGTTCTCGAGACCGGCGAGCATGCGCAGAAGCGTCGACTTGCCGCAGCCGGAGGGGCCAACCAGGACGACAAACTGGCCATCCTCGATCGGTACAGTCACGCCGTGCAGGACTTCAAAATTGCCGAACGATTTCCGCACGTCGCGGATTTGCACAGACGACATCTAGCTCCCTCCTCGAAAGTCCACGACGCTCTTAGCGCCGCGACCGTCTTGTTTTTTCAGACTTCGCCGAACGAAGCCCGACCTTAGCAGGCAACATTGTCGGCAGTTTGTGCGGTTTTGGCAATTTGTCTTTGGTTAGTCGTTGCTGGTAGCGCTGTCAACGTTCCTTTGTTTGCGGGACTGACTGTGTTAAGAGCAGCAAATGGGTCGAAAACGCACCAAGTCAGGCAAAATCCGGCTGGCCGAAGTCGCCGAGCTTGCCGGCGTCAGCCCGATCACGGCGTCCCGCTTCTTTCGTAATCCGGAGGCTCTGTCGGTCGCCAAGCGAACGCGGGTCGAGAGCGCGGCCAAGGAGCTCGGCTATGTCCCGAACCTTGCGGCACGCGCGCTGGCTTCGCAACGCACCGAGGTCATCGGTGTGTTGATCCCCTCTCTGACCAACAACGTGTTCTCGGACGTGCTGCGCGGCATCTACGACGCGTCTGAAGGCAACCGCTATTCGATCCAATTGTCCAACACACGCTACAGCATTCTCCAGGAGGAGAAGCTGCTGCGCCTGTTTCTCGCGCAGAAGCCGGCCGGGCTGATCGTCACCGGCATCGACCAGACCACGGAATCGCGCGCGATGCTGGAGGCCGCCGACTGCCCGATCGTGCAGATCATGGAGATCGGTCCCGATCCGGTCGACATGATGATCGGCTTTTCGCACTATGATGCAGCCCGTGCAGCGGTTGCGCACCTGTTCGAACAGGGACACCGCAGAATCGGTTTCGTCGGCGCGCGCATGGATCCCAGGGTGCAGCGGCGGCTGGACGGATATGTCTCCGCCATGAAGGACGCCGGCCTGTTCGAGCAGCGTCTCGTCGTCACCACGGCGACACCGACCTCGGTGACGCTCGGCGGCGCCCTGTTCTCGGATCTGCTGGCGCGCGAGCCCGACCTCGACGCGGTATTCTGCGCCAATGACGACCTTGCGCTCGGCGTTCTCTTCGAATGCCGGCGCCGCGAGATCGCGGTCCCCGACCAGATCGCCATCGTCGGCTTCAACGACCTCGAATTCATGGCGTCCGCCGTCCCCACCCTCACCAGCGTGCGCACCAACCGCTACGAGATGGGCAATACGGCCGCCACCATGCTGATCGAGGCGATCGACGGACGGCGGCCGGAGCAGCCGGTGCTCGATCTCGGCTTCAAGGTCATCGAGCGGCAAAGCTCCTCGCCGCGCCATTCGGAGAGCAGACCAGCCGCTTCAGGCGCGGGGGCGGCGAACAAAATGGTAGCGTTACCAAGTGGCCATGACTAGTATCGCATTTGTGAGGAAACGACCCGCCAGCGGGCCAGCGATCCGTCATTCGCGCCGTTAGGCATCGCACAAGCCGACACGCAAGGACGGACGCCAGTGCGTTTGCATTGCAGGAGAAGCCAATGACAAAAAAACCAACCAATGGGCATGCGCCCGCCGGCAACGGCGCGCGACGCCACCTTCGCTCGCAGGAATGGTTCAACAACCCGCACAATCCGGGCATGACCGCGCTCTATATGGAGCGCTACCTCAATTACGGCCTGACCCGCGCCGAGTTGCAGTCCGGCAAGCCGATCATCGGCATCGCCCAGACCGGTAACGACCTCTCGCCCTGCAACCGCCACCATATCGAGCTTGCCCATCGCGTCCGCGAGGGCATCCGCGAGGCCGGCGGGATTGCGATGGAATTCCCGACTCACCCCATTCAGGAGACCGGCAAGCGCCCGACCGCCGCGCTCGACCGCAACCTCGCCTATCTCGGCCTCGTCGAGATTCTCTACGGCTACCCGCTCGACGGCGTCGTGCTCACCACCGGCTGCGACAAGACCACGCCGGCCTGCATGATGGCGGCTGCGACCGTGAACCTGCCCGCGATCGTGCTGTCGGGCGGTCCGATGCTGAACGGCTGGCATGCCGGCGAGCGCACCGGCTCCGGCACCATCGTCTGGAAGTCTCGGGAGCGGCTCGCCGCCGGCGAGATCGACTATGAAGAGTTCATGGAGATCGTGGCCTCCTCCGCGCCGTCGGTCGGCCATTGCAACACCATGGGCACCGCTTCGACCATGAACGGCCTTGCCGAAGCGCTCGGCTTCTCGCTGCCGGGCTGCGCGGCGATCCCCGCGCCCTATCGCGAGCGCGGCCAGATCGCCTACGAGACAGGCAAGCGCGCCGTCGAGATGGTGTGGGAAGACCTCAAGCCATCGGACATCCTGACCCGCAAGGCGTTCGAGAACTGCATCGTGATCAATTCGGCGATCGGCGGCTCCACCAACGCGCCGATCCATATCAATGCGCTCGCCCGCCATATCGGCGTCGAGCTCACGATCGAGGACTGGCAGAAGGTCGGCCACGACGTGCCGCTGCTGGTCAACATGCAGCCGGCCGGCTTCTATCTCGGCGAGGAATTCCACCGTGCCGGCGGCGTGCCGGCCGTGGTGCGCGAGCTGATGAAGCACAAGCGCATCCATGAGGACGCAGTCACCGTCAACGGCCGCGGCATCGGCGAGAACTGCAAGGACGCGCCGAAGCCCGACAAAGACGTGATCTGGGCCTACGACAAGCCGCTGGTGAAGGACGCCGGCTTCCTGGTGCTGAAGGGCAATTTGTTCGATTCCGCGATCATGAAGACCTCGGTCATCTCCAAGGAATTCCGCGACCGCTATCTCAGCAATCCGAAGGACCCCAACGCCTTCGAGGGCCGCGCCATCGTGTTCGAGGGGCCGGAGGACTATCACGAGCGGATCGACGATCCCGCGCTCGACATCGACGAGCGCTGCGTGCTGTTCATCCGCGGCACCGGTCCGATCGGCTATCCCGGCGGCGCCGAGGTCGTGAACATGCAGCCGCCGGCGGCGCTGATCAAACGCGGCATCCTGTCCCTGCCCTGCATCGGCGACGGCCGCCAGTCGGGCACATCCGGATCGCCCTCGATCCTCAATGCCTCGCCGGAAGCTGCCGCCAACGGCGGCCTCGCGATCCTGAAAACCGGCGACAAGGTGCGCGTCGACCTCAACAAGGGCAGCGCCAACATCCTGATCTCGGACGAGGAGCTGAAGAAGCGTCACGCCGAGCTGAAGGCCAATGGCGGCTTCAAGCACCCCGAGAACCAGACGCCGTGGCAGGAGATCTATCGCAACACCGTCGGCCAGCAATCGACCGGCGCCTGCATGGAGCTCGCCACGCGCTACCAGAACGTCGCGGGCACATTTGGCGTGGCGCGGGATAATCACTGACAACGTCTGTCATTCCGGGGCGCGACGCAGTCGCGAGCCCGGAATCCATCGAACCTCATAACACGCTGCACAATGGATTCCGGGCTCGCGCCAAGAGGCGCGCCCCGGAATGACGAACCCACAAGGAGAAAAACAACATGGCAAACCGCCTCAAGGGCAAACGCGCCGTCGTCACGGCTGCAGCGGCCGGCATCGGCCGCGCCTGCGCCATCGCATTCGCGCGTGAAGGCGCAACTGTCATCGCCACCGACATCAACGAGGCCGGCATCGCCTCTCTGAGCAAGGAAGGCATCGCCGAGGTCGCCAAGCTCGACGTCCGCAACACCGCCGACGTCAACGCGTTCGCAAAACGCATCGGCAAGATCGACATCCTGCTCAACGCGGCCGGCTTCGTGCACCACGGCACCATCCTGGAATGCTCGGAAGAGGATTTCGACTTCTCGTTCGACCTCAACGTCAAGTCGATGCACCGGACCATCAAGGCGTTCCTGCCCGACATGATCGCGGGCGGCGGCGGCAGCATCGTCAACATCTCGTCCTGCGCGGCGCTTCGGCCGCCGGCCAACCGTTACGTCTACAGCTCGTCGAAGGCCGCGGTGTCGCTGCTGTCGCGTGCGGTCGCGCTCGACTTCATCACCAAGGGCATCCGCTGCAACTCGATCTGCCCCGGCACCGTCGAGACGCCCTCGATGCTCGACCGCGCCGCCGCGCAAGGCCCGCAAGGCAAGGAGATGTTCATCTCCCGCCAGAAGATGGGCCGGCTCGGCACCGCCGAGGAAATCGCCAACATGGCGGTCTATCTCGGCAGCGACGAGAGCGCCTTCACCACCGGCGTCGACCTCGTCGTCGACGGCGGCTACATGCTCTGAAACCGGGACAGCGGGCATGAACAAGATCGACCTCAACGGCCGCATCGCCGTCGTCACCGGCGGCGCGCAGGGCTTTGGCCGCGCCATCACCGAGCGCTTCGTCGCCTCCGGCGCCAAGGTCGCGATCTGGGATTTCGATGCGGCTCTGGCTGAGAAGACCGCAAAGGAGATCGGCGACAGCGTCCGCGTGTTCAAGGTCGACGTCACCGACACCGCAGGCGTCGAGCAGGCCCGCGATGCGACGCTGGCGGCGTTCGGCAAGATCGACATCCTCGTCAACAATGCCGGCATCGCCGGAATCAACAAGCCGGTCTGGGAGACGGACCTCGATGAATGGCGCAAGGTGCTGCGCATCAACCTCGACGGGCCCTTCATCGTCTGCAAGGCCATCGTGCCTGTGATGCTCGAGCAGAAATACGGGCGCATCGTCAACATCGCCTCGATCGCCGGCAAGGAAGGCAATCCGAACGCTTCGCATTATTCGGCGTCCAAGGCCGGCCTGATTGCGCTGACGAAATCGCTCGGCAAGGAGCTCGCCGCCCACGACATCCTCGTCAACGCGGTGACGCCGGCGGCGGCGAAGACCGCGATCTTCGACCAGATGACACAGCAGCATATCGACTTCATGCTGTCTAAGATCCCGAAGGGGCGCTTCGTGCTGGTCGAAGAGCTCGCCGCGATGGTGAGCTGGCTCGCATCCGAAGACTGCGCGTTCTCGACCGGCGCGGTGTTCGACATCTCGGGCGGTCGCGCAACCTATTGAGGACAGCATGATCCGGGAAGGTGGATGCCTGTGCGGCGCGGTGCGGTTCAAGGCGGAGGGCGAGCCGCTCAACGTTCGCGTCTGCCATTGCCGCACCTGCCAGAAGGCGATGGGCTCGCCCTTCTTCGCCCGCGCGCAGTTCGACCAGCGCGCGCTGACCGTCGAGGGTGACACCGCCCGCTACGCGTCCTCCGAGAACATCGACCGCGTGTTCTGCAAGCACTGCGGCACGCGGCTGTTCGCCTGGCGGCGCAATGGCACGCTCGCAGGCGTGTCCCTCTCGGTCTTCGACGATCGCAACGCCTTCGCGCCGACCGAGCACATCTGGGTCTCGGAAAAGCCGGCCTGGCTGAAGCTCGACGACGGCCTCGTGCAATATCAGGGGACGATCCCGGCCTGACA
Organism: Bradyrhizobium sp. AT1; assembly: GCF_001590795.1. GTDB lineage: Bacteria > Pseudomonadota > Alphaproteobacteria > Rhizobiales > Xanthobacteraceae > Bradyrhizobium. The sequence continues at coordinate 44,253 of NZ_JXDL01000001.1, read as the reverse complement.
TCCTGCGACGGGCGGTCACGGCGCGCTGGGCCCGCCAATTGGCATTTCGCGACCGGCCATCCTATGTTGAGCCGAAGCGTTGCTGCACCGCCGGTTGGCTGGGACGGCTGCAAGGCCGCAGGCAAACCAGGACGGACGAGCCGTGAACATTTCGCTTTATGATCTCTCGGTGTGGGTGCTCCCCCTCGTGCTCGCGATCACCTTCCACGAGGCCGCGCACGCTTTCGTCGCGGACCGGCTCGGGGACAACACGGCTGCGCAGCTCGGCCGGGTCAGCTTCAACCCCATCAGGCACATCGATCCGTTCGGCACGCTGATCCTGCCGGCGATGCTGCTGTTCGCGCAATCGCCGTTCCTGTTCGGCTACGCCAAGCCGGTGCCGGTGAATTTCCGCAAGCTCAACAACCCCAGGCTCGGCATGGTCTGGGTGGCGCTGGCCGGGCCCGCCACCAATATCCTGCTGGCGCTGGCCGCGGCCCTCGCCTTCCATGCGCTGCCTTTGGTCCCTGCCAGCGCGGCGAAATGGGTGGCCGACAACCTCAAGAATGCGCTGATCATCAACGCCATCCTGGCCGTCTTCAACATGATGCCGATTCCGCCGCTCGACGGCGGGCGCGTCGCGGTCGGGCTGTTGCCCCGGCCCCTCGCCTCGGCGCTGGCCCGGCTCGAGCCGTTCGGGATGCTGATCCTGATCGCGCTCCTGATCCTGCTACCGCTTGCAGGTTCCAGGTTCGGTCTAAATCTTGATGTTATTTCAGCAATACTGCGAACGTTGACCGGTTATGTGATTCAGGCTGTTCTCTTCCTGACCGGCAATGCGTAGTTGAACAGCGCCACCGAACACAAGCCGAAGGGCCAGAGGCCGACTTGGTCAAAGCTGCCGATATGCTGATCGCGCGACGCGCGGACACCCGCGCCCGCGCCGATTTTGCCACCTGGAAAATGATGGCCAAGCTCAACGGATCGTCCGCGCTGCCGCCGGAGGCGCAGGAGTTCCTGGCGAGCTACCAGAACCTGCTGGCGCAGATGAGCGAGGGTGACGCCACCGAGGCGACCATCGGCGCGATCTACAAGGCCTATTATGCCGAGATGGGCGGGGCAGGAACGCCGCCCGACGTCCGCCCGCGCGCGGCCGAGCCGGCAGCGGACAATGTTACCGCCTTCCGCCGCCCGGCGCCGAAGCCGAAGACCACCAGCTTTTTCGGGGGTGGCACGGCCGCCGGTGCCCAGAAACGGCCGCTGCCGGTGGCGCTGATCTTCGCCTGTTTGGTCGTGGTCTATGTCGGCATCCGGCTCTACTGGCGCTGAGCCGTCTTCTTCTTTTTCTTCTCGTCCCGCGGCTTGAACTTGATCTCGACGGTGCGTTCGAACCGGTCCTCGGTCAGCTCGGTCGGCGGTATCGGGAAAGGATCGGATTTGTGGACCATGGCGATCGCGGCGGCATCGTAGGCCGCGTCTCCGGAGGATTCCACGACATCGACCGAAACCACGTTCCCTCGCCGGTTGAGGGCAAAGCTCACCTTTGCGGTCTGGTCCTTGGGCTCCTTGCCCTCCGGATTGACCTTGTGCGCAGCCAGATGCGCGCTGACCTTGCGGTTCCAATCGGCCGTTAGCTTCAGCAGGTCCTTGCCGATGCCGAGCACCGGCGCCATGGCTTTCTCGCCCTCGCGCGTTGCGTCTTCGAAAGTCTGCCGATCCGCCGCAACCGATTTCTGGGATGCCTCCATGGCCGGCGTTTCGATCGCGGCGACCTTCGGATCGTCGTCCTGCTCCTTCTTCGGCTTGTTTTCGGTGACGATACGATCGGCATCCTCGACCTGTTGCGGCCGATCCTGAGGAAGGTCCGTCTCCTTCGTCTCGGTCTTTTGCTCAGGCAGTGCCGGGCGCTCTTCCGACTCGTCCGATTCCGACGGCGCGACGGGCAGATTGGACTCTTGAACCGGCGGCGACGTCATCTCCACCGCGAACTCCGCGCCGGCTGCGCCAAGACCATCGCCGTCATCATCGGCGCGCAGATGCGCCAGCGCGAGAGCGGCCCCGCCCAGATGAAGCCCGAGCGCCGCCACCGCGGCCAGGATCCAGAGCTTCCGGGATGGTCTGAGTTCGTCCGACATAGCGGGCCTTCTCAAGGCTGAGCGGCGCCTGCCGCAGGCGCGCCCGGAGCGCCTTCCAGCGCCACCAGTTTCACTCGCGTATAGCCGCCTGAACGCAAGAGCTCCATGATGCCCATCAACTCCCCATACGGTACCGACTTGTCGGCGCGCAGGAAGATGTATTTGTCCTTGCTCATATCCGACAGGCCGTCGAGCGTCCCGATCAACTCGGCCCGGTGGACCGGGTTTTCTCCGATCGCGAGCGTCAGATCGGGCTTGATGCTGAGATAGGTCGGCTTGTCCGGCTTCTTCTGCGGCGTCGCGCTGGACGTCGGCAGGTCGATCGGCAGATCGACCGTGGAGAGCGGAGCTGCGACCATGAAGATGATCAGCAGCACCAGGATGACGTCGATGAACGGCGTGACGTTGATGTCATGCGTTTCCGAGAAATCGTCGTCGTCGTCGTTGTCTGTGAGCGAGACGGCCATGGTTCACTCCGCAGCGCGCGAATGCACGCTGCCGTGGCTGCGGTCGAGATCACGCGAGAGCAGCCGCGCCGCGGCGCCCGAGGCGCGGCTGACGAGCTCGAGATAGCCCTTCGTCACGCGTGAGAAGTGGTTGTAGATGATGACGGCGGGGATCGCGGCGACGAGACCGATCGCGGTGGCGAGCAGCGCCTCGGCGATGCCGGGCGCGACCACGGCGAGGTTCGTGGTCTGCGACTTCGAGATGCCGATGAAGCTGTTCATGATGCCCCAGACCGTGCCGAACAGGCCGACGAAGGGCGAGGTCGAGCCGATGGTCGCGAGCACGCCCATGCCGATGCGGATGCGCCGCGCCTCGGCGCGCACGATCTCGGAAAAGCTGGAGGCCGCGCGCTCCTTGATGCCGGCATCGCTGGACAGGCCGGCCGACATCCGCGCCTCGCGCAGGGCCGCCGCCAGGAAGGACGGCAGAATCCCCTCCTTGGCTCCGAGCGCCATCTGCGCTTCGGCGAGCGAGCGCGTCTCCGAAATCTTCTTCAACGCCGAACGAAGCTTGGCGGAGGCGACCGACAGTTCGATCGATTTGGCGATGAAGACGGTCCAGGTCATCAGCGATGCGAAGGCGAGCCCGATCATCACCGCCTTCACGATGACGTCCGCCGACATGAACATCACCCAGGGCGACAATTCCTTCATCGCCGGCGCTACGGCGGCCGCCCCGTCGGGCTTCGCGGTCGTCGACACGGCGGTCGCCGCCGGAGCGGTCGCCGTGGAAGCCGAAGGCGCC
>NZ_JXDL01000001.1:21891-40288 GCF_001590795.1 Bradyrhizobium sp. AT1 | reverse complement strand
GGGGGGTCTGTGTCTGGGCGGAAACAGGAGCTGCGAGCCAGGCGGCCGCCAGCATCGCGGCTGCGGCAAGGCTGGCTCTTGAGGTCATGGTCTTCATACTTCGGCCCAGTAGCGAATGAGGTTGTGATAGATACCCGTCAATTTGACCGTTTCGGGATCGTCACGCCCGAGCCGTTCCACCAGCGCCTGTATCGCGGTGTCGAGGTCAAAGATCATGCTCCGGGCTTGATCGTCCCGTATCATGCTCTGGAGCCAGAAGAAAGACGCAACCCGCGTTCCCTTCGTCACGGGGGTGACCAGGTGGAGGCTGGTCGAGGGATAGAGCACGCAGTCGCCGGCTGGCAACTTGACTTCGTGCGAGCCGTAAGTGTCCTCGATCACAAGTTCGCCACCGTCATACTCTTCCGGCTCCGCGAGGAACAGCGTGACCGACAGGTCTGTGCGGATGCGAAGTCCGGTCAGCCGGTCACCGCGGATCGCATTGTCGACATGCAGGCCGAAATGATGGCCACCGCTCGCCGCATAGCGGTTGAACAAAGGCGGGAAGATCTGCAGCGGGACCGCCGCCGCGATGAAGCGCGGATTCGACGTCAGCGCCGAGATGACGCGGTTGCCGAGTTTTCGCGCGACTTCGCTATCGGGTGGCAGCTGTTCGTTGCGCTTGACCATGGCCGACTGCGCACCAGCAGTCGACCGCCCGTCCTCCCATTCGCTGGCATCCATGATGCGGCGGAAATCCGCCACATCATCTTTGCTGAGAATGCCAGGCAGACACGTCAACATGATCAGAACTTCGCCGTGGTGACGATGTAGAACGCCCGGCCCGGCGCCACCGCCACGAACGGCACCGCGCTGCGATAAAGCGTGTCGTAGTACAGCTTGTTGGTCAGGTTCTGGGCGTAGAGCTTCATCGTCCAGTTCTTGTCGATCTTCTTCTCGACAAAGGCGTCGAAGCGCCAGTAGCTCGGCAACTCGTTGCCGGTGTTGGCTGCGAACGTGCCGCCATAGACCTTGGATCGGTACACCGCCTGGCCGCCGAGCTCCCAGCCGTCGTCAAATTTGTACTTGGTCAGCATGCTGAACGATTGGTGGGCGACGTTGGCAAGCTGCAGGCCGAGATTGGAGGCAACGCCGCTCTGCGTCACCTTGGATTGCATCAAGACGAGACCGCCGAAGATGCTCCAACGATCGGTGATCCGGCCCTCGGCTTCGATATCGATGCCCTGGATTCTGTAGGCCGCGCCCGATGTGAGCAGGCCATTGACCGTCTCGCGCGCATTGTCCTTCGTGGTCTGGAACAGCGCACCGGTCACCAGCAGATGGCGATCAGCGAGCTCCCATTTGGTGCCCACCTCGATCGCCTTGTTGCGCTCGGGTCCGAGCAGGATGGTCGAGTTGGCGGGAACGCCGCCGTAGTCGGTGCCGGTCGCGTCAAGCTCCGAGCCGAACGGATTGGCCGAGGTCGCGTAGGCCGCATAGATGCTGCCGATCGACATCGGCTTGTAGACCGCGCCAACGTTGTAATTGACGAGGTCGCTGCTCTGCTTGAGGTAGGCCGAGTTCGTCGACGCGCTCTGGCTGTAGCCGTCGTAGCGCACGCCGCCGTTGACGATGACCGTGTCCTGCCAATTCGCGGTATCCATCACATACACGCTGCTGGTGTTGACACCATAGCGCGTCGGATTTCCAACCAGCGACGGCGTGCCGAAGGGAATGTTGGTATATTGCGGGGAGTAGAGATTGACCCCCGTCACGGCACCGCTGCTGGTGAAGGGGCTCCCGGCCAGTTCCGACGCGAGGCCGGCGTAACGGTCGATCGAGATGTTCTCGTTCGAATATTCGACGCCGAACACCGCGGTGTGCTTGACCCCGCCAGTGTCGAGCTTGAACGTGGCCTCGTTCTGGTTGGCCCATACGTCGACGTTCTGGTAGCGGCTCTGCGCGCTCGCCGTCGTGGTCCAGAGCAGAGGATTGGGGCTGGTCGTGTTCGGGTTCTGCGGCAGCGTGCCGATATAGTTGAGCAGCGAATGCTCGCCGCGCACCTTGCTGGTCAGCGTGATGGCCTCATTGACCTTGTACTCGATCGTGCCGGTGCCGAAATCCTGCCGCGCGGTCTGGAAGTCGCGGTTGAGGAAGCCGTACCAGTTCTGACGCGGGATGCCGGCCGAGGTCACCGGCACGTTGCCCTGCTTGTAATAGGGCACGCCGAAATCCGGATAACCGCTGAGATCGGTATGGACGTAGTTGGTCGTGATCTTGATGTCGCTGGTCGGGGTGTATTTGGTCGAGATGAAGGACCCCCAGCGATTGTCGGTCACATAGTTGCGGCCGGCGACGTTGGCGTCCTGGAACACGCCGCCGGTGCGAACCGAGAAGGTCGGATCGATGACCTGGTTGACGTCGAGCGTGACGCGCTTGGTCATGTCGGTGCCGAACTCGGAATCCACGCGCTGGAAGTTGCGATCACCGGCCTGCTTGGTGACGATGTTGATGGCACCGCCGGCGGTGCCGCGGCCGGCGTAGGACGATGCCGGCCCGCGCAGGATCTCGATCTGCTCGGTGAAGAAGTTCTCGCGGATGGACACGGCGGGATCGCGGATGCCGTCGATGAACACGTCGTTGCGCGCGTCGAAGCCGCGGATGAAGAAGCGGTCGCCGAACGCGTTGCCGCCCTCGCCCGAGCCCAGCGTCACGCCCGCGGTCGAGCGCCCGATCTCCTTCAGGGTCGTCGCGTTCTTGTCCTCCAGCACTTCCTTGCTGAGCACCGTGATGCTCTTCGGCGTGTTCAGCATCTTCTCCGGAAACTTGCCCGAGGCTTGGACGTGGTCGACCTTGTAGGGCGCGGCCGGATCGGCATAGGGATTGCTGTCGGGAGCGCCTGACGGCGCGGTCGGCGCGGCCTGCTGGGCCGCCTGCTGACGCTGCGCGGCGCGGCGAAGCGCGTTGCGGGCCCGGACCTGCTCCGGCGAAGGCTTCGAGGCCACTGGACGCGGACGCTCGACAGGAGCGTCGACCGTCACCGGCGGCAGGTTCGACTGCTGCGCTTGCGCGCCGGTCGACACCGACGCCACTGCGATCAAGCTCGCAACCGCCGAGGCCTTCTTGCCTGAAACGCCCGCGAACTTTTCATCCACCAGATCGAATGTTGCGACCGAACGCAACGACTTCGGTGCGACCACCTGCCCCATTACCAAACGCCCCATCTTCCTGTTCGCTCATTCACTTCGACGAACGATGGATTGTTGGTATCGACCGCAAAATAGTGGGTCAATGCGAGCGCCTCGCAAGAACCCTTGAATCGATCCAGATCAAAACAATTCTAAACTGCAGTTTGAAATCGTTCTAAACGAACATTGGACTCGTTCTAAAGACGGCGACGCAATTGCTGCGTCATTGACCGTCTTTCTTTCAGCATCAATCGCTGCTCGGCGGCTTCATCAGCGAGAACAATTCATCGACGGTTTTCTGCGCGACCGCGCGCACGCGATCGGTGTTGTCCATTCCCGCGATGTTGACGCCATTGACCACGGCTTTGATCTCGTCGCGAAAGTCGGTGAGGAAGCGCAAGGGATCGCGTTGCTCGTTGGCGACACGCGCGATCAATCCCGTGATCAGAATCTGACACGCGATCAGCTTGCCGTTCAATTCGTCCATGCTGCGCTCCCTTGTGGCGGCGCCGATATGGACGATGGCGAAATTCCTGACAACCGAAACGGCCTCCGCGCGACTTAGAACCATTCTTGTTGTCGGCACCGAGTTGCGGCTCGGCATGGTCCCGTTGAGGTCGAGCACACCGTCTGCGAGTGCACCACAAGACTTGCCCGCTGGTCGGCCCGGTTTGGAAAATGCAGCACAGCACAGCGCTGCAGCAGGGCACTGCCCAAGCGGTGCAAAGCTTTCCGATTGTTTAGGATTCTCAACGGATAGTGCTGTTTACACTGGAACTTGGCGTGTATTATACAAGCGCGCTGGAACCCTGCGATTGCCCCATAATTCATAACTGAGGGCATACGAGCCGACACGAGACGACATGAAAAAGTCCCGGCCGATCCTCTGGCTTCTGATCATCACGGCCGTGGCCTCCGCGGGTTACTATGGTTGGCACAAATTCGGGCCTGAGGCCGGAAAAACCCAGACCGCCCAGAAAGGTCCACCCCGCGCGCCCGCCGTCCCGGTGAGCGTTGCGCCGGTCCAGAAGGTCGACTTCCCGGTCTACCTGACCGGCTTGGGCACGGTTCAGGGCTTCAACACCGTCCAAGTCCGCACCCGCGTGGATGGCCAGATCGACAAGCTCGCCTTCAAGGAAGGCCAGATCGTCCAGCAGGGCGAGCTTCTGGTCTCGATCGATCCCCGTCCCTATCAAGCCGCGCTCGACCAGGCCAAGGCCAAGAAGGCGCAGGACGAGGCCAGTCTCGCCAACGCCAATCTCGAACTTCAGCGCGCCATGAAGCTCGGCGAATTCGCAACCGCGCAGCGGGTCGACACCCAGCGCTCAACCGTCGCTCAGCTCACCGCCCAGATCGCCGCCGACGAAGCCGCGATCGCCAACGCCCAAACCCAGCTCGACTACACGCAGATCAAGGCGCCGATCACAGGTGTCGCAGGGCTCCGCCAGGTCGACATCGGCAACATCGTCAACGCCTCGACGCAGACGGGCATCGTCACGATCTCGCAGGTCGAGCCGATCACCGTGATCTTCACGGCACCGGAAGACCAGCTGCCCTATATCAGCGAAGGCCAGAAGACGGGCGCACTCAAGGTGATCGCCTTCACCACCGACGGCAAGAAGACGCTGGCCGAGGGCAAGCTTGCGGTCATCAACAACCAGGTCGACACCGCCAGCGGGACGATCCGCCTCAAGGCGGTGTTCGACAACAAGGACCACGCGCTGTGGCCGGGCCAGTCGGTCTCGACGCGGCTCCTGGTCCGGACGCTGAAGGACGCGACCGTGGTTCCGGATGACGCGGTCCAGCATTCGACCAACGGCCTCTACGCCTATACCGTCAACCAGGACAACAAGGCCGAGCTGCACAAGATCAAGGTCAGCTACGCCATCGATGGACATTCGGTCATCGAGGAAGGGCTGAGCCCTGGTCAGCAGGTGATCACCGGCGGCCAGTTCAAGGTGCAGCCCGGCAGCCTCGTCTCAACCGCGGTGGCAAGCTCGAGCCCGGCCCCGCCCCAGAACAAGGTCCGACAGGAATGACCGGGGGCGGGATTTCGGCACCTTTCATCCGGTACCCGATTGGCACCTCGCTGCTGATGGCCGGCATTCTCTTTGTCGGTCTCGTCGCCTATCCCCTGCTCCCGGTCGCACCGCTGCCGCAGGTGGACTTCCCGACCATCCAGATCACCGCCAATTTGCCGGGTGGTAGCCCGGAGACGATGGCCTCGTCGGTGGCGCAGCCGCTGGAGCGCCAGTTCGCCCAGATTCCCGGCATCGCCCAGATGACCTCGACGAGCTATCTCGGCACGGCGTCGATCACCATCCAGTTCGATCTCAACCGCAGCATCGACGGCGCCGCCAACGACGTGCAGGGCGCCATCAACGCGGCCTCCGGCCAGTTGCCGAAAAACCTGCCGTCGCCGCCGACCTATCGCAAGGTCAATCCGGCCGACGCGCCGATCCTGTTGCTGTCGGCAACATCGGAGACGCTGCCTCTGACCAGCGTCAGCGACGCGGTCGACGCCCAGCTTGCCCAGCAGATCAGCCAGCTCTCGGGCGTCGCCCAGGTCTTCATCGGCGGCCAGCAGAAGCCCTCCATCCGCATCCAGATCGACCCGGCGAAACTGGTCGCCAAGGGCCTGTCGATGGAGGACGTGCGCAGCCAGATCGCGATCACCACGGTCGACAGCCCGAAGGGCAACATCGACGGCGAGAAGCGCGCCTACACGATCTACGCCAACGACCAGCTCACGCACGCGAAGGACTGGAACGACGTCATCATCGCCTATCGCAACGGCGCTCCGTTGCGAATCCGCGACATCGGCCAGGCGGTCAGCGCCGCCGAAGACGCCAAACAGGCGGCCTGGGCCAACGGCAAGCGCGGCGTGTTCCTGGTGATCTTCAAGCAGCCCGGCGCCAACGTCATCGAGACCGTCGACAGGATCAAGGCGACCCTGCCCCGCCTCGTGGCGGCGATCCCGCCCGCGATCAAGATCGAGCTCATCAGCGACCGCACTACGACCATCCGCGCCGCGGTCGAGGACGTCCAGTTCACCCTGCTGCTGACCATCGCCCTCGTGGTCATGGTCATTTTCATTTTCCTGCGCAGCTTCTGGGCCACCGTCATTCCAACCATCACGGTTCCACTGGCGCTGCTGGGCGCGTGCGCCCTGATGTGGGTCGCCGGCTATTCGCTCGACAATCTGTCGCTGATGGCGCTCACCATCGCGGTCGGATTCGTCGTCGACGATGCCATCGTGATGCTCGAGAACATCACGCGCTACATCGAGGAAGGCGAATCGCCGATGGCGGCGGCCTTCCGCGGCTCGAAGGAAATCGGGTTCACCATCGTGTCGATCAGCATTTCGCTGGTCGCGGTGCTGATCCCGCTGCTCTTGATGGGCGGCATCATCGGGCGCCTGTTCCGCGAATTCGCCGTCGTGCTGGCGATGACCATCTTCGTCTCGATGTTCGTGTCGCTGACCCTGACGCCGATGATGGCCTCGCGCTTCCTGCGCGCCCATGGCGAGGTGACCCACGGCAAATTCTACCAATGGAGCGAGCGCGCCTTCGACGGGCTGCTGCGCGGCTACGAATACGTGCTCGACCATGCCCTCGCCTGGCGCCGCACCACGCTGGCGATCTTCTTCGCCACGCTTGGATTGTCGATTTATCTGTTCGTCCTGATCCCGAAGGGCTTCTTCCCGCAACAGGACGTCGGCCTGATCACGGCAACCTCGGAAGCCTCGCAGGACATTTCGTTCAGAGAGATGACCCGGCGCCAGGAACAGCTCGGCAAGATCATCTTGGCCGATCCCGACGTTGCCAGCGTCGCGATGTCGATCGGCGGCAGCGGCCGCGCCGGCAACAACGGCAACATATTCATCACGCTGAAGCCGCGCGACAAGCGAGAGGCTTCGGCTCAGCAGATCATCGCGCGACTGCGTCCCCAGTTTGACAAGGTCCAGGGCGCCCGCCTCTACATGCAGGCAGCCCAGGACGTGCGGCTCGGCGGCCGGCCGACGCGCACGCAGTTCGAATTCACGCTGCAGGACGCCAATCTGGACGAGCTCAACGAATGGGCGCCCAAGATCCTCGCCAAGATGCAGACCTTGCCGGAGCTGCGCGACGTCGCGACCGACCAGCAGACCCAGGGCACCACGGTCCAGCTCAAGATCAACCGTGACACCGCCGCGCGTTACGGCATCCAGCCGCAGCTGATCGACGACACGCTGTATGACTCCTTCGGCCAGCGGCAGGTCACGCAGTATTTCACCCAGCTCAACACCTACAAGGTGATCCTGGAGATCCTGCCTGAGATGCAGGGCAATCTCGACAGCCTCAACAAGCTCTATCTGAGGTCGCCGCTGACCGGCGACCAGGTGCCGCTATCGACCTTCGCGACCTGGACCACCGATCCGGTCCGTCCGCTCTCGATCAGCCACCAGGGCCAGTTCCCGGCGACCACGATCAGCTTCAACCTCGGCCAGGGCGTCGCGCTCGGCCAGGCGACGGAAGCCGTGCAGAAGGCGATGGCCGATCTCGGCGCGCCGCCGACCCTGAACTCGAGCTTCCAGGGCACCGCGCAGGCGTTCCAGCAATCGCTCGGCACCGTGCCGCTCTTGATCCTCGCTGCCCTCGTCGTGGTCTATTTGATCCTCGGCATCCTCTATGAGAGCTACATCCATCCGATCACGATCCTGTCGACCCTGCCCTCGGCCGGCGTCGGCGCGCTTCTGATCCTGATGGCGGCCGGCTTCGACTTCAGCCTCATCGCCTTGATCGGAATCATTCTCCTGATCGGCATCGTGAAGAAGAACGGCATCATGATGGTCGACTTCGCCATCGCCGCCGAGCGCGACGAGCACAAGACGCCGGCGGAATCGATCCGCCAAGCCGCCCTGCTCCGCTTCCGCCCGATCATGATGACGACGATGGCCGCGCTGCTCGGCGGCGTGCCCTTGATGCTCGGTCACGGCACCGGCGCCGAGATCCGCCAGCCGCTCGGCTACGCCATGGTCGGCGGCCTGATCGTCAGCCAGGCGCTGACGCTGTTCACCACGCCGGTGGTCTATCTCTATCTCGACGAGCTCAACAACTGGTTCTCAGGCTGGGGCCGTTCGGGCGACGGCGAAGGCGGCGAGACGGTCGAGCACGGCACCGTCAAGGAAGCTGCCGAGTAAGCTTGCGCCGCGCCCCCCGCGACGCTACAGCGAGCCCCTCGGTTCACGCCAACGTGGTTTCGCCATGCCCATGCAATCCCGATTTGTCGCCCTCGCCGCCGCTCTCCTGTTGTCGACGGGTGCCGCCTCTGCCCAGCAAGGCGCGAAGAAGAACGCCCCCGCCCCGGCGGCTCAACCTGCGCCGGCTCCGACGCAAGCACAGGCCGACGGTGCGGCGGCACAGCAGCCCGGCTGGATCGTGCGCTGCACCAGCGTGAGCCGCGATGCGCCGCTCGAATGCGCGATGGAGCAGAACGCGGTGCTGACCAAGACCGGCCAGACCATCGTCCTCGTCAACATCCGCATCGCGCCGGACACCCGCACGCCGGTGGCGCTCCTGCAATTGCCGCTCGGCCTCAACCTTCCGGTCGGCGCCAAGCTTCAGGTCGACGAAGGCAAAACGGTCGATCTCCAGATCCAGACTTGCGAGAACCGCGGTTGCTACGCTTCGACCCCGATCGCGGCCGACCTGCTCGGCGCCTTGCGGTCGGGCAAGCAGCTCAAGGTCTCCTTCCAGAACATGGCCAAGGAGACCATTGCAATCCCGATGCCGCTCGGCGATTTCGCCGCCGCCTACGACAAGATCAAGTAGCAGGCTTCCTGCTATTGCCGCGCCATCTGCGCGTTGCCGACGGCGTCGCCGTCGAGCGTCTGGTCGTTGTGCATGGTGACGGTGACGCGCAGGAGCCGCCCCCGGTATTCGAACGGCGCCTCGTAATGCGACACGGGGCTGCCGCGGTCGCGGCCGATGTCGAGGCCCGACCACGAGATCAGCGTGTGGAAGCCGAGCTGGGTCTGCAGCGAGCCCGCCGGCTCGCCGTCGATCAGCAGCGTGTATTCGGTGATGCCGGTGCGCGCGCCCTTGGCCGGCGGCTCCTTGCGCACGAGGCGTTCGACGTGCACCGCGAGCCGCTGCGCGGATGACGTCACCTTGCGGTCCGACCGCAGGATCTGGTGGCTGCCGCCGATGTTGAGATCGTGCACGAGATGGCCATCGCGGACATAGAGGCTGTAGCCCGACGTCGCATCGCCGTGCGAGATCAGCACGCCATCGGCACCCTGCTCGTCGATCTCGACATGCGCCTCGATCGTATAACTGCGGCTGCGCACGTCGGGCGCGACGTCGGTCGGCACATGCCCCATGCCCGCGTGGAAGACGAAACGATGGCGAGCGCCGTGGAAGCGCGCGGCATTCTCCGCAAAGCGCGGCCCGAAGCGGTCGTCCAGCGGCAGCACCTGGTGCTTCTCGGCCTCGTCCCACCACATCGCGATCATCCGTCCCAGGCGTTCCGGCTCCGCGGCTGCAAGATCGTTGGTCTCGGAGAAATCCGCGTCCAGGTGAAACAGCTCCCATTTGTCGTTCTCGAACGGCGTGCCCGACGGATGGAAGGCGACCGCCTTCCATCCCGCATGCCAGAGACCGCGATGTCCGAACATCTCGAAATATTGCGGCGAGCTTTTTGACGGCGAGGATGCATCGGTGACCGACCGCGCAAAGCTCTCGCCTTCGAGCGGCATCTGCCGGCAGCCCGCGATATCAGTGGGCGCCTCGATGCCGATCAGCTCCAATAGCGTCGGCGTGAGGTCGCAGGCGTGGACGAACTGATGACGCAGCTCGCCTTTGGCCGCGATCCTGTTCGGCCAGTTGATGACGAAGGGATCGCGGATGCCGCCCCCATGGGTGTTCTGCTTGTAGCGGCGCAGCGGCGTGTTGGACGCCATCGCCCAGCCATGCGGGAAATTGCTGTGGGTGTCGGGCCCGCCGATGTCGTCGATGCGGGCGAGCTTCTCGGCGATCGGCTCCGGCTTGAAGTTGAACGGCCCCATCGCATTCACGAATCCGAGCGGCCCGCCTTCCTGGCTCGCGCCATTGTCGGACATCACGATGATCACGGTGTTGTCGCGGATGCCGGCCGTGTCGAGGAATGCGACCAGCCGCGCAAGATGCCGATCGGAATGGTCGAGCATGCCGGCGAAGGCCGCCTGCAGCCGTGTGAAGACGCGGCGCTCGTCGGCCGAATGCTCCTCCCAGGCCTTCACGCCGTCGTTGCGCGCGGGCATCCGCGTGTCGTCGGGCACCAGGCCCATCGCCTTCTGGCGCGCGAGGCGCTGCTCGCGCTCGACGTCCCAGCCATGGGCGAAGGCGGCGTCATAGCTTTTGATGATCTCGGCCGGCGCTTGATGCGGCGCGTGGCAGGCCCCGAGCGCGACCCAGGTCAGCCAGGGCACATCAGGCCGATCGGCGAGGTGATCGCCGATGAAGCGGATCGACTGGTCGATCAAATCCTCGGTCAAATGATAGCCGTCGGCATAGGTGCCCGGCGGGTCGATATGCGTGTTGTCGGAGACGAGTTCCGGCGCGTATTGATCGGTCTCGGCGTCGAGGAAGCCGTAGAAGCGGTCGAAGCCGCGCCCGAGCGGCCAGCCGTCGAACGGGCCGGTGGCGCCGCTCTCGGTCAGCGGCGTGACGTGCCATTTGCCGACCATGTAGTTGCGATAGCCGTGCCCGCGCAGCATCTCGGCCAGCGTCCCCGCTTCACGCGCGATCTTGCCGCGATAGCCGGGATAGCCGGAATCGAAATTGGCGAGACACCCGACCCCGACGGAATGATGGTTGCGCCCCGTGAGCAGCGCTGCACGCGTCGTCGAGCACATCGCGGTGGTGTGGAAACCGGAATAGCGCAGGCCTTCCGCGGCGAGCCTGTCGATGGTCGGCGTCCTGATCGCCGAGCCGTAGCAGCCGAAATCGGAGAAGCCGACGTCGTCGAACAGCACCACGAGGATGTTCGGCGCGCCCGCGGGCGACTTCGCAGGCTCGGGCCACCAGGGTTTTGACTCCGCAACCGTCTTGCCGACGGTGCCGCGGAACGGCGTGCCGCTGCCTGCGCTCATCTGATCCTCCCTGCTGGATCGTTTCTGTCATCTCTGCACCCGCGGTTGACCCCCGGCGCACCTCACCCTAAATTATAATCAGAATTATGATTATGATTTTTGGCGGATGCAAGCCCAGATGCGCCCACGGACAGACCAACCGGAGCTTCGCAATTTCGACCTGCCGGGCGTCGCCCCGTCCCGGCAGAAGCGGAGCCGGGAAACCACGCTGGCGCTGCTGCGCGCCGGCGCCGCGATGCTGAGGACGCGCAGCCTTGCGGAGCTCTCGATCGAGGCCCTGTGCACCGAAGTCGGGGCCACGGTCGGCGCCTTCTACAGCCGCTTCGAGAGCAAGGAGACCTATTTCAACGCGTTGATGGCGCTGGCCACACGCGATGGCGAGCAGCGGCTTGCAGGGATCAGGCCGCCGTCACCCGATACGGGTCTCGACAAACTCTGCCACATCATCGTCAGCGGCATCATCGCCTGGATGCGCCATCATGAGGGCGTGCTGCGCGCCGCGCTTCAGCACGACGACACCCGCCCGGACCAATGGACGCCGTTCAAAGCTCTCGCCCAGGCGACGACGACGCGCGCCACCCCTCTCCTGCTGCCGGCCATGGGCAAGGGGCGTAAGGCGGCAAAGACCGGCGCCATCGCCTTCGGCTTCCAGGTCGTGCTGGGCACGCTGGTGAACGCGATTCTCAACGATCCCGGACCGCTGTCGCTGTCGTCGAAGGAGATGGAGACGCGGCTCGCCGGCTGCCTGTTGCTGCTGCTCCAGGCCGAATGCGGCCGCGCTTCGCGATAGGCCTTCCGCCCCGGGATCAGCCGATGATTTCGCTCGCCCGCAGCAGCGTCGTGAAGCCGCCATAGATCATGCGCTTGCCGTCGAACGGCATGCCCTCCATCTTCAGCCGCGGGTCCGCCATCACCTTCTTGTTGACGGCATCGCGGGTCTGGCGGTCGCGGTAGACGATCCAGGAGAACACCACGACCTCGTCCTCTTTCGCCATCACGGCGCGCGGGAACGAGGTCAGCTCGCCATAGGGGACGTCGTCGGCGATGCATTCGACATAGTCGAGCGCACCATGCTCCATCCAGATCGCGCAGGCGGTCGTCGCCAGCGACTTGTAGGCCTCGACCTTGTCCTTCGGCACGGCCAGAACGAAACCATCGACATAGGGCATCACGGATCTCCCAGGGTTGTGTGTCCCAAGGACGATGACGAGCGCGGCGATCCGACGGCGAGATGCGGTTTTCAGATGAGGCAAACCGTCGCGAGCGGCCAACGGACCTCATCGCAGCCGAGCGGCAGACCGGGGGAATGGACCGTGGAAAAGCGCCCGGAACTGGCTGGGGAACCTGGATTCGAACCAAGACAAACAGAGTCAGAGTCTGTTGTGCTACCGTTACACCATTCCCCAACGGAATAGTCGAACAAATTCAATCGCTTGACGCTTTGTTCGACTGTCACCGGAAGCGCGTTTTGCGCAAATCACGGCTCAGGCGTGGCAGGGTTCTACCCGCTCGCCCCCGGGCTGGCAAGCGCCGCGGTGAAGGGATCACCGCCTACTCCAGCCTGATGTTCGCGGCCTCGATGACCTTCTTCCAGCGCGCCGTCTCGGCGGCGATGTAGGCTGCGAACGGCTCCGAATCCACGGCGACCGCGACGGCACCGAGCTCGGCCAGCTTCTGCACCGTCTCCGGCTGCTGCATGAAAGCGCGAATCTCGGCCGAGAGCTTTTCGACGATCGGCTTCGGCGTGCCCGCGGGAACGAAGAAACCGTGCCAGGCGACGGCCTCGAAGCCGGGCAGGAATTCGGCGACGGCCGGCACTTGCGGATCGAAGTCGGCGCGCTTGGGCGTTGCGGTCGCGAGCAGCGCCAGCTGGCCGGTCTTCACCTGCGGCAGCAGCAGCGGCACGTTGTCGAAGGCGAGATCGATCTGGCCGCTGAGCAGGTCCGTCAGCATCTGGCTCGAGCCCTTGTAGGGCACGTGCACCATCTTGGTGCCGGTCATCTGCTGGAACAGCTCGCCGGCGAGATGCTGCGAGGTGCCGACACCGGCCGAGCCGAACGAGATCTTGTCCGGGTTCGCCTTCAGATAGGTGATCAACTCCGGCACCGTGCGCGCCTTGATCTTGTTGGGATTGACGACGAGCACGTTGGGCACGACGCTGATCTGGGCGACCGGCACCAGATCCTTGTCCGGCTGGTAGCTGAGCTTCGGCCCGTACAGCGTGGGATTGATCGCGAGCGCGGACGTACTGGCAACGCCGAGCGTGATGCCGTCAGGCGCCGATTTCGCCAGCCGCGTCACGCCGAGAATCGAGCCGGCACCGCCGACATTCTCGACCACGAAGGGCTTGCCGAACTTCGCCTGCAGATGGTTGGAGACCATGCGCGCGAAGATGTCCGCGGTGCCGCCGGCGGCGAACGGAACGATCACGGTCACCTGCTTGGAGGGATAAGCATCCTCAGCCTGCACCGGTGAAACCGCCAGCAGCACTGCCGACACGAAACCAAGCCACATCGATCTCATCGAAGTTTCCTCTATTTTCATTGTGTTGTTGATTGGTTGCCGCGCGCGGCAGGCGTCTCAGAATGCGACCTCGTACATGTTCAGGATCGCATCCCGGCCGAGATCGCGCGGATTGTTGTCGAGCAGGCGGCGAATGGCGTGCGCCTCGTCCGCCATCACGCCGAGGTCGCTTCTGGGTACGTCGAGCGCGGACAGCCGCATCTCGATGCCAAGCTTCTTGCAGAAGCCGTAGGTGGCGTCGAATGCGCGCTTGGGATCATTGCTCTCCGGCAATCCCAGCGCACCCAGCACCGCAACCGTCTTCGTCTCCACCGCGGGCATGTTGAAGGCCAGCGTATGCGGGAAGATCACCGCGCAGGCCAGGCCATGCGCCACATGGTGACGCGTGCCGAGCGGATAGGCCACCGCGTGGCCGGCGGTGGTGTTCACCGGTCCCAGGCAATAGCCGCCGTAGAGCGAGGCCAGCGCCAGACCCGCGCGCGCCTCGCGGTCGCTGCCGTCGGTCACCGCGCGCTCGATATAACGTCCAACCAGCCGCGCGCCTTCGAGCGCGTAAAGGTCGATCGTCGGATGCGCCTTACGGCTGGTATAGGCCTCGACGCAATGCGCCAGCGCATCGACCCCGGTCGCCGCGGTGACCTCCTTCGGCACGGTCATGGTCAGGTCTGGATCGACGATGGCGATGTCGGCCAGCATGAAGCGGCTCTGCACCGCCTGCTTGTTCTGGCTGACGGGATCGGTGACGAGCGCGCGCGTGCCAGCCTCGCTGCCGGTCCCCGACGTCGTCGGAATCTGCATCAGCGCGACGCTGCGGCCGGCCACCTTCTCCGGCCCGACGATGTCGGCAAAGGGCACGTCACTGGTGCACATCACCGCGACCAGCTTGGCGAGATCCATTGCGCTGCCACCGCCGAAGCCGACAACCAGATCGGGCCTGACGTCGCGCGCCATGGCCACCGCCCTCTCGAGATTGGGCAGGTCCGGCTCGGGCTTGACGTCGCCAAACACTTTCACGGCGCCTGGCAGCGCCAGCGCGTCGACGCGGCGTGCGTTGAAGGAATCGGAGATCACCAGCGGCCGCTTGGCGCCGATCCGCTCGGCAAAGCGCGCCGCAGCAGTGATGGTGCCATTGCCGAATTCGAGGATGGTGGGACGCTGGATTTCGATAGGCGTGAAAGCGTTGGTCATCGTGCGTTCGATCTCATGACTTGGATGCGGAGGCGCCGGCGGACAGCCGTTCGGCATAGTCGATGGCCTCGATCAGGCTGTGCTCGTTGGCGATGCCCTTGCCGGCAATGTCGAAGGCGGTGCCGTGATCGACGGAGGTGCGGATGATCGGCAGGCCCAGCGTGATGTTGACGCCGGAAAGCTCCTGCCAGCGGCCGGTCGCGGGATCGACCTGGAAGCCGAGCAGCTTGACCGGGATATGGCCCTGGTCGTGATACATCGCGACCACGGCATCGTACTGGCCGGCGCGCAGCTTGACGAAAACGGTGTCGCCGGGCACGGGGCCGACGACATCGAGACCATCGGAAACAGCCTTCGCAATCGTCGGCGCGGACACGTCGATGTCCTGCCGGCCGAACAGTCCGCCCTCGCCGGCATGCGGATTGAGCGCGGCGATCGCGATCTTCGGCTTGGCGATGCCGAGCCGCAGCAGGGCATCATTGGTGAGGTCGATCACCATGCGCAGCCGCTCCGGCGTCAGACGCTTCGGCACGTCCTCCAGCGCCACGTGGGTCGAGACGTGACTGACACGCATGTTGCCGTGGGCAAGCAGCATCACCGAGCCGCGCACGCCGGTGAGATGCGCCAGCATCTCGGTGTGGCCAGGAAAATGATAGCCGGCCTTGTTGAGCGCTTCCTTGTTGAGCGGCGCGGTGACGATCGCCGCGGTCCGCCCCGCCTGCGTCAGGCGCACGCCCTGCTCGATCGCCTTGTAGGCGAAGCGGCCGCCATCGGCGCTGAGCACGCCGGGCTTGATCGGGTCGCCTTCCGTATCGGCCTGCAAATAGCAGAGGTTGGGCCAGTCGCGATCATCAGCGCGCACTTCGGGAATCGCAATGCCTGCACCGAGCGCAGCTTTCGCGCCATCGAGCGCAGCGCCGCTGCCGATGATCAGGATCCGCAGATCGCCTTTCGCGATCCGGTCCTTCAAGCCGACACAGGCCTTGACGATGATCTCCGGCCCAATCCCGGCGGGATCGCCCATGGTGATGGCAAGATGACGAGAGGTCATGTCGGACTCCCCTTACTGATGAAATGATTGTCCCGCAGCAGATCGCGCCACAGCGCGCTGGGGCCGAATGCGCCTGATTTCGAGACGACATCGACACCGGCCCAGCGACCGCCTTGCAGGATCGAGCGCGGCAATCCCGGCACGATACGCCCGGTCACCTGGAGCGCAAGCGCACCGAGAGCGACGCATGCGGCCTTCAGGGTTTCTCCACCTGCCACGATCAGCGTCCCCGGCGGGTCGAGCGCCGCGACCAGCGCCGTCATCTCGTGCGCGATCCGCTGCGCCGCCTCGACCCGCGACAGCCCGTCGGCAAGCGAGAATTTGACCAGCGCCACGCCCTCGTCGGCCAGCTTGCGTTGGACCCTTGCTCCGCCCTCGCCCTCCGCCACGGCGATAGTGGCTTCGCCGCAGGCCGCAAGCTGGGCTGCAGTCGCAGCCTGGTCGGAGCCGAATAGACCCAGCACCGGCAGCTTCAATTGGCTCGGCGCATCGGCATGATGGCTGCGGGCCAGCGCGCCGGCCAGGCCGCCGCTGCCACACCACAGCACGGGCCCCGGCATGCGCCGCGCCATGTCGACGACGCGATCGAGGTCGAGGTCGCTCTCGGCATCGAACACCTGAACACCGCCTTGCAAGAGCGTGTCGGGTGTGCCCTGCCGTGCCTCGATGCCATCTTGCCTCAATTGATCCAGCAGATTGTCGCCGACCCGATGCCAATCACCTTGAACGGTGCGCGCGAATTGCTGGCCACCGACAGTGCGGCGTCCTTGATAGTCGAACGCGGGCGCGACCACGCAGGAGGCCCAATGGCCATTGCGCAGGCAGGCGCCGAGCTCAGCCGCCCAGGCGCCTCGCAGGAGGCTGTCGACCTTCTTGTAGGCGATGGTTGCGCCCTGGAGCTGCGGTGCCAGCCGTCCGACGATCTCGATGCTGTCGGCTTTCGACCGTTCGCGGGTGCCGCTATCGATGGCGAGGCTCCCGGAACCCTGCGCTGCCGACGCTTCCGACCAGACGACCTCGAACGGCCCGCACAGCCCGACGAACTCCGCCGCGGTGTCGAGCGCGCCGGTGAGATCGTCGGCAAGCAGGCGGACGCTCGTCATCGCTGAGCGCCTCCCGCGGCAAAAATCTTGCCCGGATTCATCAGGCCGTTCGGGTCGAGCAGCCGCTTGATGTCGCGCATCAGGTCGATGTCGAGCGGATCAGTGACGCGGGCGAGCCGGCCGCGATTGGTGATCCCGATGCCATGCTCGGCGCTGATCGCCCCGCCCTGCGCTGCGGTCTCGTCATCGACGATTTCGTTGATTTGCGCCACCAGCGCGGCCGTCACGGCGGGATCCTGGCAACGCGCGCGGTCGATCAGGGCAATCACGTGGATGTTGCCATCGCCGATATGGCCGTGCATCACCACCCGCGCATGCGGCACGGCGGCCTTGATCCGGGCCTCGACATTGGTGACGAAGGCGGCCTGACGTTCGAGCGGCACCACGCTGTCATGCGACACCACATAGCCGCTGCGCTTGTTGCCTTCGGACACACTGTGCCTGACAGCCCAGATCGCTCTGGCCTGCGCGAGATTGGACGCGAGGATCGCATCTTCGGCGAGTTTTGCTTCCATCGCCTCCGCCAGCACCGTGGCGAGCGGCTCGTCGAGGTCGACGCCGGGAAGCGTGTCCGTCAGCTCCACGATCAAATACCACGGCGTCGTCAGCTCGAAGGGAATGGTAACATGCGGCACGGTCGCGGCAATCGCCTCGATCTGCGAGCGCGACATGATTTCGAGGCTGCCGAGCCGGTCACCGACCGTGCCGCGCAGGCGCTGCATGATCTCGAGCGCCTGCTCGACGCCCTGCAATTTCAACAGCGCAAGCGCCGAGCTGCGCGGCGGCGCGAACAGCTTCAACACGGCCGCTGTGACGATGCCGAGCGTGCCCTCCGCGCCGATGAAGAGCTGCTTCAGCGCGTAGCCGGTGTTGTCCTTGCGCAGCGCGCGCAGGCCGTTGAAAATGCGTCCGTCGGGCAGCACGACCTCCAGCCCGAGGACCAGATCGCGCGTCGGACCGTAGCGCAGCACGGCCGTGCCGCCGGCATTGGTCGAGATATTGCCGCCGATCTGGCAGGAGCCCTCGGCGCCCAGGCTCAAGGGAAAATGGCGATCGACGTCCCGCGCCGCGTTCTGCACCTCCGCAAGGATGCAGCCGGCCTCCACCGTGATCGTATTGGCGAGCGGGCTGACGTCCCGCACGGCCCGCATTCGGTCCAGCCGGATCACGACATTGCCGGCGCGATCGTCGGGCGTCGCCGCCCCGCACATGCCGGTGTTGCCGCCCTGCGGCACGATCGCAAGCCGGCGTG
>NZ_JXDL01000001.1:13298-21347 GCF_001590795.1 Bradyrhizobium sp. AT1 | reverse complement strand
AGCCACCTCCGCGGTCGAGCCGGGCTTCACCACCGCGACGGCGCGGCCGTGATAGCGCCCGCGCCAGTCGACCACATAAGGCTCCTGGTCGGGCCCGGGCGCGATGACGTGTTTGTCGCCGACGATCGCGGCGAGCCCGGCCAGCGCATCCTGGAAAGAGTCGGACATCGGATCGCCTTCATGCACCGCGCTAGCCGGTGGCGGCGAATGCCGCAGCGTTCGCAAGCAATTCCTTCAACTGCTCGGGTGGCAGGGATTGCAGCGGCGGGCGCATGCGCTGCCATCCGGCATGTCCCGTGCGATCGGCCGTCAGCGCCTTCAGCGACGCCATCTGAGGGAATTGCGAGACCAGCTCGCGCGCCTTCACGATGCGCGCCTGCGCTGCCTTGAGTGCCGGGTCGTCATCGCTGTCGCCAAAATGCCTGAAGACGTAGGCAAGACTGCGCGCGACGATATTGGAGGTCGCGGTGATGCATCCCCCGCCGCCCTTGCGCAGCAACGGCAGCATCAGCGGGTCGGCGCCGCCGAGCACCGAGAAGCCGGGGAAGCGCTCGACCATCGCGGTCATGTTGGCGAAGTCGCCGGACGAATCCTTGATGCCGGTGAACGTCGCCGGGTAAGCCTTGCGCAACCGCTCGATCAGCGCATGCGAGATCGGCTGCGCGGACATCTGCGGGTAGTGATAAAGCACGACCTTGAGCCTGGCATCGCCGATGCGCTGCACGATCTCGTTATAGGCGGCATAGACGCCGTCGTCGCTGACGTTCTTGTAGTAGAACGGCGGCAGCATCACCACGGTCTCGACGCCGAGCGACAGCGCATGGCGCGTCAACGCGACGGTGTCGGTGAAAGCGGCGACGCCGGTGCCCGGCAGCAGCTGGTTCGGCTTGATGCCGCCGGCGATCGCGGCTTCCAGCAGCGCGGTGCGCTCGGCGATAGAGAACGAGTTCGCCTCCCCCGTGGTGCCCAGCATCGCGATGCCGTCACAGCCTTCATCGAGCAGATAGCGGCAGTGCTCGACGAAGCGCGCATGATCGGGCGCGAGCTCGGCGTCGAGCGGCGTCAGCGCGGCGGAGAACACGCCATGGGGGTGCAGCGATGATGTCGACAAAACCTTCCTCCGATCGTCACAACGATATTGTTCGGAATGCGAACATTTGTTATTTTCTGATACAGTCGTAAAATCGGCGCGCCCCGGCGTCAAGGGCGATGCTGTGATGGCGGGACATTCAGGCATGGCCAAGGTCGAAAAGAAGGCCGCGAAGCGCAAATCGGAATCGCCGCCTCCAAAGAACCGCGTCGCTTCCGTCGGCAAGGCCTTTGCCGTGCTCCAGAGCTTCAGCAGCGAGGCTTTCGAGCTGACCCTGAGTGAGATTGCCGCAACTGCCGACCTCGATCGCGGAACGGCGTTCCGGCTGATCCAGACTCTGGTGGAGCTCGGCTATCTCCAGCCTGTTCCGCAAAGCCGGCGGTTCCGGCTCGGGATCGCCTGCCTGGATCTCGGCTACACCGTGCTCTCGCACGGATCGTTGCGGCCGATGGTCGAGCCGCTGCTGCGCGGCCTCGTCCCTGACGTCGGTGATGCGGCCTCGCTCGGCATCCTCGACGGCGGCGATGTTATCTACCTTGCCCGTATTGGCGCCGGTCTCGACCGCCACAAGATGGACCGGCGGCCAGGCACGCGTATTCCCGCCTACAGCGCTGCGCTCGGCCACGTCATGCTGGCGCATCTGCCTCGCGACGAGCAGATCGCGCGGCTGGAATCGCGCCCCCGCGTCAAACTGTCGGAACGGACGCTGACCGATCTCGATGCCCTGCTCGCCCGGCTCGATCAGGTGAAGAAGAAGGGCCACGCCGTCTCCGACGGCGAGAACGCCTACGGCCTGCGCACGCTGGCGACTCCGATTTTCGACGCGCAGGGCCAGGTGATCGGAGGATTAAGTGTCACCGTCGATGCGATGCGCCTGGACATGGTAGCCTTCCGCGACCAGGCATTGCCACGGCTGATGCAGGTGACGGCCCAGGTGCAGGATCTCGCGATCAAGTCGGGATTGACGAGCTGAGCGCGGGGGACGTTCGAACATCATTGTGAAAAGGCTTGCGGGACCTATATCGGCAAGGGTGCCCCGCCGAACATGATATCCCTTGAGAAGATCCGTGCTCACATTCTTGCTGCTGGTGTTCGTGCCGATCGGAATTTCGGCCGCTCGATATTTCTGGGTCGGCGATGGCCGCGGCAACTGGCAGACCGCAGATCGTTCCAGCGCCGGCCTGCTGCCTCCTGCCGCCTCGAGTCCGGACGCCCTGATCCGAGTCTACGCCGCACGAACGGTAAGGTGGCGAAGCATATTCGCGGTCCACACCTGGATCGTCGTCAAGGAGAAGGATGCAACAAATTATAATCGCTATGACTACACGGCTTGGGGGGAACCGATCCGGAGCAACGGCTTCGTCCCCGATGGCCGTTGGTTCGGAGCCATGCCGGAAACAGTCGTCGCCATCGATGGCCCGCAGGCGGAATCCCTGATTCCCAAGATCCGGTACGTCGTCGAGAACTACAGATTTCAGGCCTATGGCGATTACAGCGCTTGGCCGGGTCCGAATTCGAACACCTTCGTTCAAGCCGCTTTGGACGCCGTGCCCGAGCTTCGGGCGGTTTTGCCGCCGACTGCCATCGGCAAGGACTATCCCTATTCCGGACGATGGATCGGCTTGACCGCCTCCGGCACCGGCTTCTACGCCACGCTCTCGGGCTACCTCGGCCTCACGCTCGGCTGGGTCGAAGGTCTTGAGATCAACTTTTTCGGCGCCGTGCTTGGCTTCGACGTTCGACGCCCCGCGGTCAAGCTGCCCGGCATCGGCCGCCTTGGTGTTGCTGCCGGCCTATAAGGCCAGTTGGAACGAAGCCGCGCTAGACGACGATGCGATCGAAGTCGGCTGCGATCCGGGTGCTCGGAAAGATCGTGGCGGCCTCCGCAAGGACCTCGCCGTCCTCGTATCGTCCGGACAGATGGGTCAGCACGAGCTGGCGGACGTTGCTGTCGGCAGCTAATGCGGCCGCTTGCGCCGCGGTGAGATGGCCATATTCCCGCGCGGTTGCAGCATCGCGATCGAGGAAGGTCGCCTCGATCACCAGCAGGTCGGCGCCAGCGACGTGGTGCGACAGGCCATCGGTGGTTTCGGTGTCGCCGATCACCACGAGCTTCTTGCCGCCGCTCGGCGGGCCCAAGACCTCTTCCGGATTGATCGTTCGATCGGCGATCACGACCGGCCGGCCCGCGGCCAACGCGCCGCGCAAAGGACCATCGGGAATGTCCAGCGCGGCCAGGCGATCCGGTTGAAGGTGGCGACGTGCGGGGCTTTGGAACACGAAACCAAAACTGTCGGTGTCGCGGTGACGGACGGGAAAGCAGGCGACGGTGAAATCGCCGGCGTCGAGGAATTGGCCTGCAGCCAAGGCTGCGAACTCCACAGGAAGCGGCGCCCTGCCCGCGCCCCACAAGCCTTCCAGCATCTGGATGACGATCTCGAGCGTGGCTGGGCCACCATGAACCGTCATCACCTCGGCGCTCTGCCGCAAGCGCAGCGTCGAGAACAGGCCGGGGATGCCGAGCACGTGATCGAGATGCGCATGTGTCAAGAGGATGCGGTCGAGCCGGCGGAAGCCGGCGCCACTGCGCAGCAACTGGCGCTGCGTGCCCTCGCCGCAATCGACCAGCATGCGCTTGCCCGCGGCTTCCACCAGGAGTGCCGGATGGTTGCGCTCCACCGAGGGGACGCTGGCCGAAGTCCCGAGAAATGTCAGGGCGAACATGGTCGTCACTTGTCGAGAGGTGGGAGAGCTTGGTCGCCCTGACTTGCCTGAGACCCTACAGTTTCACAACGATCTTGCCGAAGTGCGCGCCGGTCCGGAGATAGGCG
Source organism: Bradyrhizobium sp. AT1 (assembly GCF_001590795.1). GTDB lineage: Bacteria > Pseudomonadota > Alphaproteobacteria > Rhizobiales > Xanthobacteraceae > Bradyrhizobium. The sequence goes on along the minus strand of NZ_JXDL01000001.1, from coordinate 17,426 downwards.
AACGCTTCGCGTGCCTGGTCGAAACCATAGACCCGATCGACGATCGGGTGGATTGCCTTGTCGGTCAAAAACCGATTCATCGCGGTAAAATGTTCAACCGATCCGACGGTGACGCCGATGATATCTGCATTTTCCCACTGCAGGCGCGCGAGGTCGGGTTTTGGACCGAACCCCGTCAAAACACCGATCTGGACGATCTTGCCGCCCGATGCGACCGATCGCAGCGATCGGTCATAGGTGCCGGGACCGCCGAGTTCGAGGATATGACTGGCGCCTTCGCCATCCGTCGCCTTCATCAGGGCTGCATCCCAATCGGGCGTGTCGCGGTAGTTGATGAGGATCGAGCCGCCCAGCGCCTTGGCACGGGCGAGTTTCTCATCCGAGGAGGATATCACGATCGCGCGCGCGCCCAGCGCGGTGGCGAACTGAAGGCCAAACAACGCGACACCACCTGTTCCCTGCACCAGCAGCGTGTCACCCTTTCCCATCCCGCCGCGTGCGATAAGGCCGTGCCAGGCCGTGACGCCCGCACAGGGCAAGGTCGCGGCTTCGACCGAGGTAAGGTGCGCCGGCACTGCGACCAGCGCTATCGCCGGCAGCACGACATACTCTCCCAGCATTCCGTCCGCCGTGTTGCCACCGAGGGCTGACGGAACATAGCTGGCTCGGAACGGCCCCGAAACCCAATCGCGAAAGAACGAGGCAGCCACGCGGTCGCCGACGTTCCATTGCACGACGTCCGAGCCGATCGCGTCAACGACGCCGGCGCCGTCAGAGAGCGGTATGCGGCCGTTCAGCCCGCCTTGGCCGACGCGGTCGAGGATCATGAGATCACGGTAATTGAGACTTGCCGCTTCGACCCGGATGCGAACTTCGCCGCTGGCCGGTTCGGGTGTGCTGACATCGGCCAGCACAAGGCCGCCAACACCAGCTTGGCCGTTCAAATGGTAGGCTTTCATCTTTGCTCCTCACGCGCGGGGGTGTTCACAGGGACGAGCAGAGTTTGTAGGGTCTGACAGCACTGTCAGGGTCAAGAGGTTTTTCCGATGAAGATTGGCGAGCTCTCCCGCAGGACGGGGGTCAGTGTCCGAATGCTGCGCTATTACGAAGCCGAGGGACTGCTTGCGCCGCAGCGGACAGATTCCGGCTATCGCGATTATGGCCAGCCGGAAGAGGAAACCGTTCGGCGGATCAAGATGCTTGGCGCGGCCGGAATGACCCTCGAAACGATCCAGCAATTGCTTCCGTGCGTGAGGAACAACGATCCGGAATTTACGCCGTGCAACAATCTGCGCAGGATCCTCGCGCAGCAAGTCAGCCTCATCGATGAACGGATCGAGACGCTCAGCCAGAGCCGGAAAATCCTGGCAGGCTATTTGTCGAGTGTGAACTGATCGCCGGATCGCAAGCTGAAGGGTCTCACCGCCCCCAATGCCACGTGAGCAGCAGCGCGTACAGGCCCATCGACGCCGCGTATAGCGCGGCAAGCAGCGCATAGCCCGCGATCTGGCGACTGATCGCCGCCTTCGGCGTGACCCACCAGTCGAGTGCCCGAAAGGCGGCGGGCACCAGCCACCAGCCGAGCAGTTGGGTGCTGACGAGATTGCCGACGAAGAGCGACAGCCAGACCGGCACGCCGTGACTGTCGATCAGGGGCTTGCTGATGAACGTGCCCCAGAGATAGACCACGGGATAGAGCACCAGCAGCACGATGAGGTTGCTCTTCCAGACGAAGCCCGCACCTTGCTCCGGCGCCTGCGTCTTGCCGGCCGGAAACCAGAAATTGAAGCCATAGCTTGCGCGCTTCACGTTCATGCCGGCGTTGAAGCGCTCGCCTTCCTTCAACAGCGTTTGCCGCAACGGCGAGTCCAGCCATGCATTGAGGTTGGCATCGTTGTCGAACGTCAGGATGACGATCCATTCGTCGTGCAGGCCCGCGATCGGCCGCTCGATCTTGTGGCGCAGGAAGCCCTTGAACTCGGCCTCCGCGGCCTGGATGCGCTGCTGCCATTTGAGGAACGCATCCTCCAATCCATCCGGCACGTTGAAGGAGATGACGGCGGAGACTGCGCTGTCACGCTGGACGCCGCTGTCGGGCAGGATATGAACGTCCTCCGATCCGACGAAGTAACGCTGCACCTCGCCGATCAGCCGCGTCCGCACCTCGCTTTGAAGCCAGGCACGCGCTGCAGCTGGGCTTGCGAAACGCAAGACGGTCACCCAATCAAGATGGGCCGGCGGCTGCGGCGGCACGACCTCCTGGCTGAGAAAGCCGGGCCAGGCCTTGAGCACCTCGCCGACCTCGCCGTTCCAGCGCGCGAACGCGGCAAAGCCATCGTCCGCAATGCGACGCTGGATGACGAGGGCGACAGATTGCCCGGCGGTGTCGGGAGATGCGCTCATGAGCTGCCGTCTCAGCTCTTCTTGTAGAGACGCTTGCCCATCACCCAGGTCTCGTCGACGCAGCGGTCGTCGCCGACCATCATGACGGCGAACAGCATGCTCGCGGCCTCGTCCATCGTGCGCGGGCCGGCGCCGTCGGCGATCAGGGACTGGTGCCACGGTTGCGCGATCGGGCCTCCGTTCGGATCGAGTGCGACGAAATCGGCCTCCTTGCCCGGCTCGAAATTGCCGAGCTTGTCGTCGATGTAGAGGCCCTCGGCACCGCCGAGCGTGATCGACCAGAAGCCGCGATAGGGCGAGAGCTTGTTGCGTTCGGCTTCGGCGAGGTCTTTGCGCACGGGATCGATGCTGCCGTCGAGCAGCGTGTTGTTGCACATGCCGACCTTGTAGGCGTCGTCGAGCACGGAGATCATCGAGAAGCGGTTGCCGCCGCCCACGTCGGTGCCGAACGACATCTTCACGCGATGCTCGGGATCGGTGGCGCGGCCGAGGCGGAACAGGCCGCTGCCGAGGAACAGGTTCGAGCACGGGCAGAACACCACCGCGGCGCCCTTCTTCGACATGCGGCGGAATTCGTTGTTGGAGAGATAAACACCATGGCCGCCGGAGAATTTCGGTCCGACCAGGTCGAACTTCTCGTAGACGCCGAGATAGTCCTGGCAGTCCGGATGCTCGACCAGCACGCCGCTGCACTCGGCCGGATTCTCGGAGATGTGGGTGTTGACCCAGCAGTCCGGATGCTCGTGCTTGAGGCGCTGACACGCCTTGAGCAATTCCGGCGAGGCCCCGAAGGCAAAGCGCGGCGTGATGGCGTAGAGGTTGCGGCCCTTGTTGTGATACTGCGCGATCAGCCGTTTGCTGTCGCGGTAGAAATTCTCGGGCGTATCGATGAAATCGGCCGGCGCGTTGCGGTCGATGCCGGTGAGGCCCGCGATCACGCGCATGTTGCGGCGTGCCGCTTCCTCGAACAATTCCTCGGTCGAAACGGGCGAGGAGCTGGTGAAGGCCTGGCAGGTGGTGGTGCCGGATGCCAGCAGCGCGTCGAGGAAACGCTTGACGCCCTCGCGCGCGTAGTTGCGATCCCGGTATTTGAGCTCTTCCGGATAGACCCACTTCTGCAGCCAAGGCAGGAGCTGCTCGCCATAGGCTCCGAGCACGCGGGTCTGCGGCAGATGGATGTGGCCATCGATGAAGCCAGGGACGATGATGCGGTCCTTGATATGGGTGACCTGCACGCCCGGATGCGCAGCAGAGATCTTGTCATAGGGGCCGAACGCCTTGATCACGCCGTCCGTGACGATCATGAGGCCGTCCTGATGAAAGCGCGCGGCGGCCTGCTCGTTGCCGACGTGCTTCCAGGGATCGTCGACGAAATCGAAGAACGTGCCGCGAATACCAACGGTGGTCATGAATGGGTTCCTTCCTCAGGTCGGTGTGGCCTGGCGCGTTGAGGGCAGCGAGATCGCGAGCAGCGTGCCCGCAACGGCGCAGAGGCCGAGATAGAGCCATCCGATCGGCGCCTGCGTCGCCTCGGGCAGCACCGCGGCGATCGCCATGGCTCCGCTGACGGCGAGATAGCAGAGCGCGCTGATGAGGCCGCCGATCAGGCCGTGGTCGCGCTCGAACAGGCCGAGCGCCATGCCGTACATCATCGGACACAGCACGCCGCAGCCGCCGAGCACCAGCGCACCGCCGATCGTGATCGACGCGAAGTCGAGACCGACG
>NZ_JXDL01000001.1:8458-12624 GCF_001590795.1 Bradyrhizobium sp. AT1 | reverse complement strand
ATGACGCGGGCCGGCATGAAGCGCGCGAAATGCGCGCAGCCGAGCTCGCCGGCGAGATTGACGCCGCCGAGGCCGAGCGCGACGAGGCCGTAGATCGCCGCGGAATAACCGAGGCCGGTCTGGTAGAAGAATGGCGCGACGACGCCGAACGCCAGCTGCGCGCTCGCCGCCGCGGCAAAGACAAGGACGAAAGCCAGGAAGCCCGGACGCAGCAGCGCATCGCGCAGGATGCCGGCCGTGCGGCGCGGATCGAATGGTGCCCGCCGGTCAGCGGGCAGCGTCTCTGGGAGAAAGAATGCGACGATCCCGGCTACGATCGCCGCGGCGATGGCGATGATGACGAAGACGCCGCGCCATGACGTCAGCTCGACGATGAAGCCGCCGGCCGCGGGCGCCAGCACAGGCGCAAGCCCCCAGGCAGCTCCAAGCAGGCCGGAGATCGCCGTGAGTTCACGGCCGCGAAAGCAGTCGGCCGCGACGGCATAGGCGACGACGAGGCAGGTGCAGCCACCGATGCCTTGCAGGAAACGCAAGCCGAGCAGCAGCGAGGCGCTGGTGGCGAGCGCGCAGGCGATGCTCATCGCGATCAGCACCGACAGGCCTGCGAGCAGAACCTTGCGACGGCCGAGCGTATCGGAGGCGATGCCGACCGGCACCAGCGCGAGAGACATTCCCAGCATGTAGGCGGTGACGGTGTTCTGCATCGAGGCCGCGTCAGCGGCGAGATCCACCACCATCTGCGGCAGGCCGGGCGTGTAGGCATCGAGCGGAATCTGGCTGAACGGCACGACGCACAACAGGATCGGCACGATCCCGCTCCTGGCGCGACCGGCGTCGGAAGCTAGTGCAGTCATGGCTTACGCCCCTCGGTTCCCGCGGGCCCCGTCTTTTCGTGCGCGCTATGAGAGGCGACGATGCAGGTTGCGGACATTGTCGCGCGGAACGTGCCAGAACTGTGTGTAAAAACTCTTAGGAGGTCTGGTTCGCCCCGAACGACGGATACCAATGTCCGCGGTCTTGAGACGCTCAAACAAAAAACGCGAAAACAACCCCATGCACAGTACAAATCATTGAAGAATATCGTCTGGCACGGCGCGAACGCTACGAGCGCGGACGTTTGACTCGTCGGGCAAAACACGCGCAGGATTGCATGATTGCCTCGTGTGTCTCCGCAAGTCGCACCGACGCCGTTAACGGTTCGGAAGGCATCGCCGTTTCGAAACGCGGAGCGCCGGTTCGACATGGAGTCACTGTCGGAGGCGCAAGGCAGAGCTCCAGATGGATGCCTGATCTCAGCTTGCACAACGCGCGTGCGGCAAATGAATCGAGTCCGGCAGACGTCGGCAATCGAGGTGGGCAATGATTCTCGGCAGAAGCGACGGCGTGTGGCTCAATGAACCGGACCGTTGGACGGCAGAGGGCGATCGTCTCCAGATCGTCACTGACAAAGGCACCGACTTCTGGCGCGAAACCCACTACGGCTTCAAGCGCGACAGCGGCCATTTCCTGGGATTTCCAACCGGCGAGGCGTTCACCGCCAGCTTACGCGTCCAGGGTCACTTCCAGGCGCTCTACGATCAAGCGGGCATCATGGTGCGCCTCGACGCCCACCATTGGGTCAAGGCCGGTATCGAACTCTCGGACGGCCGTGCCATGCTCGCGAGCGTGCTGACCGATGGGCGATCGGACTGGGCAACCGCACCCTACGAGCATGATGCCGGCGACTTCTGGATGCGGGCGACCGTCACCGACGGCGTCCTTCGTCTGCAAGTTTCGGCCGACGGCAAGTACTGGCCTCTCATGCGGCTCGCGCCGTTTCCGCGCGCAAGCTCCTACCTTGTGGGGCCGATGGCCTGCACACCCGAGCGGGCGGGGCTTGACGTCGTATTCTCGGCATTTCATCTGACACCGCCGCTTGGAAAGGACCTCCACGACCTGAGCTGAGCTGGCTTTGCGATCTCTGTTGCTCCCGCGCGGACGGACCGTCGTTCAGCCAGAAAGCCCGCGCTTGCCTCACTTCGGCGCCGACTGCGCCTCCACTGCCTGCACGGCCACACTCGCCACCTGCCGCAGCGCTTCGCGATCCGCGCCTGACGACGCCATCACGCCCATGCCGACCGCGACGGCCGACACATAGCGCGCGAGCGCGGCGGGATCGGAGCTCGGTTTCAGATCGCCTTCGGCCTTGGCGCGGACGAAGCGGTCGCGGAGCTGGTCTTCGTTCTGGGCGCGGCGGGTGGCGAGCTCGAAGGGGACGTTCTCGGAGCCGGTGCCGCAGGCTATGCCGCCTTGCACGAGCAGGCAGCCGGGCGGATTGGCGGGATCAGTCTGCTTGTCGGCGATGCCCATCAGCATCCGCTCGGCGACGGCGCGGGCGGTGGGCGCGGCGACCACCTCGTCCATCCAGACGCCGCGCAACTTGGTGTAGCGGTCGAGCGCGGCCTTCAGCAGGCCTTCCTTGTTGCCGAAGCAGGCATAGAGACTCGGGGGATTGATGCCCATGGCCTCGGTGAGCTGGGCGATGGTGGCGCCCTCATAGCCATGGCGCCAAAACACTTCCATCGCCTGGTCCAACGCCGTTTCGGCGTCGAATTCGCGGGGGCGTCCCATGCGCATGTGCCTGTCTCCTCGGAATCGGCGAGCCTGATCAGCCTAACGCCGGTTCGTATCTATTTGTTCTAACTTTCTTTTTCTTGTGTCTTCCCATTGTCGCGGTATCGGCGTACAATTTTCTTAGTGAATGGTACATAAGTATCTTGCACTGCGAGATCCAGCTCCACATCTGTAGTGAACACTACATATCTGGAGCGCGCAAATGCCCCCCACCGAAAAAACCTCCCGTACCGGCCGCCTTCGCCGCCTCCTCGGCGGCGTCGCCATCATTGGCGTCCTTGCCGTGGCCGGCACGATCGCGGCCGGCCATTATCTCCGGGCCGCCCAGGCCACCGCAACGGCCGCCAGCGCCGAACAGGCGGTGCCCGTCACGGTCGCCATGATCGAGCCGCGGCAGACCGCGCTGTGGGACGACTTCTCCGGCCGGCTGGAAGCTATCAACCGCGTCGAGCTCCGCCCTCGCGTCGCCGGTGCGATCCTTGCGACCAAGTTCACTGAAGGCGCGCTGGTGAAGGCCGGCGACGTCCTGTTCAAGATCGACCCGGCGCCCTACGCGGCAGAGGTCGACAAGGCCAACGCCCAGCTCGAGGCGGCGAAGGCCCGCGTGGTGTTCACGACCAGCGAGGTCGAACGCGGCGCGCAGCTCGTCGGCAATGCCGTCGTGACCCGCCGCGATTTCGATCAGCGCGAGAACGCCAATCGCGAAGCGATCGCCAACGTGAAGGCGGCCGAAGCAACGCTGCAGACCGCCAAGCTCAATCTCGACTACACCGAAGTGCGCGCGCCCGTGGACGGGCGGGTCGGCAAGATCGAGGTCACCGTCGGCAACCTCGTCGCCGCCGGCACCGCCTCCCCGGTGCTGACCTCGCTGGTCTCGGTCAATCCGATCTACGCCTCGTTCGATGCGGATGAAGAGGTGGTGCTGCGCGCGCTGAACTCGATCGCGGATGCCGCAGGCCAGCGCGGCAAGCTCGACCAGATCCCGGTGGAGATGACCACCTCCGGCGGCCTCTCGGCAAAGGGCCACATCCAGCTGATCGACAACCAGGTCAACGGCCAGAGCGGCACGATCCGCGTCCGCGCAGTGTTCAGGAACGAGGACGGGCGCCTCATCCCCGGCCAGTTCGCGCGCGTGCGCATGGGCCAGCCGAAGCAGCAGACGCTGGTGATGATCGACGAGCGCGCGATCGGCACCGACCAGGACAAGAAGTTCGTGATGGCGGTCGGCGAGGACAGCCGCGCGGTCTACCGGCCGATCACGCTCGGCGGCGCCGTCGACGGGCTTCGTGTCGTCACCTCGGGCCTGAAGTCCGGCGATCGCATCGTCGTCAACGGCCTGCAGCGCGTGCGTCCAGGCGCCCTCCTCAAGACGGAGGTCGCCGCGATGGGCGCGCGTGGGCAGCAAGCAGCCTCCAACCACAGCAACCAGGACGTGGTGCAACGCTAGTCACCTCGTTCCGGGGCGCGCGGGCAGCCCGCCCCGGAACTCGAAATCATAGAACGGCCAGGACATCCCATCTCGATTCCAGGTTCGCGGGCGCCCCCGCGACGGA
>NZ_JXDL01000001.1:0-7753 GCF_001590795.1 Bradyrhizobium sp. AT1 | reverse complement strand
GTCCGATCTTCGCCGGCGTGCTGTCGGTGCTGATCTTCCTTGCCGGCCTGATTTCGCTGTTCGCGATGCCGATCTCGGAATATCCGGACGTGGTGCCGCCGTCCGTCGTGGTGCGCGCGACCTACCCCGGCGCCAATCCCAAGGTGATCGCGGAAACGGTGGCGACGCCGATCGAGGAGCAGATCAACGGCGTCGAGAACATGCTCTACATGTCGAGCCAGGCCACCACTGACGGCGCCATGACGCTGACGGTGACGTTCCGCCTCGGCACCGACCCCGACAAGGCGACGCAGCTGGTGCAGAACCGCGTGCAGCAGGCCGAACCGCGCCTGCCGGCCGTGGTGCGCCAGCTCGGCATCATCACCAAGAAGTCCTCGCCCGACCTCACCATGGTCGTGCATTTGCTGTCGCCGAACGGCCGCTACGACATGACGTATTTGCGCAATTACGCCGTGCTCAACGTCAAGGACCGCCTGGCGCGGATCGACGGTGTCGGCGACGTGCAGCTTTATGGGGCCGGCGACTATTCGATGCGGGTCTGGGTCGATCCGCAGAAGGCCGCCGAGCATGGGCTGACCGCGAGCGACATCGTGCGGGCGATCCAGGCGCAGAACGTCGAGGCCGCCGCCGGCGTGGTCGGCTCCTCCCCGAACGTTGCGGGCATCGATCTCCAACTCTCCGTCAACGCCGAAGGCCGCCTTGCGAACGAGGAGCAATTCGCCGACATCGTGGTCAAGACCGGGACGCGCGGCGAAGTCGTGCGCTTGCGCGACGTCGCGCGCATCGAGCTTGGCGCTTCCGAATACGGCCTGCGCTCGCTGCTCGACAACAAGCAGGCGGTGGCGATCCCGATCTTCCAGGCGCCGGGATCCAACGCGTTGCAGATCTCCGACAATGTCCGCGCCACCATGGCAGAGATCAAGAAGAACATGCCCGAGGGCGTGTCCTACCAGATCGTCTACGATCCCACCCAGTTCGTGCGCTCCTCGATCGAGGCGGTGATCCACACGCTCTTGGAAGCGATCGCGCTGGTGGTGCTGGTGGTGATCCTGTTCCTGCAGACCTGGCGGGCCTCGATCATCCCGCTCCTGGCCGTGCCCGTGTCGATCGTCGGCACGTTCGCGGTGATGCACGCGTTCGGCTTCTCCATCAACGCGCTCAGCCTGTTCGGCCTCGTGCTCGCGATCGGCATCGTCGTCGACGACGCCATCGTCGTGGTCGAGAACGTCGAGCGCAACATCGAGTCCGGGCTGTCGCCGCGCGATGCCACCTATCAGGCGATGCGCGAGGTGTCGGGGCCGATCATCGCGATCGCCATGGTGCTGATCGCGGTGTTCGTGCCGCTCGCCTTCATCTCCGGCCTCACCGGGCAGTTCTACAAGCAATTCGCGCTGACGATCGCGATCTCGACCGTGATCTCGGCGGTCAATTCCCTGACGCTCTCGCCGGCGCTCTCGGCGCTTCTGCTCAAGGGCCACAACGAGCCGAAGGATCGCCTGACGCTGATCATGGAAAAGGGCCTTGGCTGGTTCTTCCGCGGCTTCAACAAGGCCTTCACGCGCTCCTCGGAGAACTACAGCGGCAGCGTCTCCAAGGTGATCTCGGGCAAGACTGCGGTAATGGGCCTCTATGTCGTGCTGGTCGGCCTGACGGCCTTCCTGTTCCAGCAGGTTCCTAGTGGATTCGTGCCGGGCCAGGACAAGCAATACCTCGTCGGCTTCGCCCGCCTGCCCGACGGCGCGACGCTCGACCGGAGCGAAGAGGTGATCCGCAAGATGAGCGACATCGCGCTGACCCAGCCCGGTGTCGAGAGTTCTGTCGCCTTCCCGGGCCTGTCGATCTCCGGCTTCACCAACTCGTCCAACGCCGGCATCGTGTTCTCGACATTGAAACCGTTCGACGAGCGCAAGGATGCAGCCCTGAGCGGCAATGCCATCGCGGCCGATCTAAACAAGAAATACGCCGGCATCCAGGAGGCCTTCATCGCCATGTTCCCGCCGCCGCCGGTCAACGGCCTCGGCACCATCGGCGGATTCAAGCTGCAGATCGAGGACCGCGCCGGCCTCGGCTACGAGGCCTTGAACGAGGCGACCAACGCGTTCGTGGCGGCGATGCAGAAGGCACCGGAGATCGCCGGCGTGTTCTCGAGCTTCCAGGTCAACGTGCCCCAGCTGTTTGCCGACATCGACCGCACCAAGGCGCTGCAGCTCGGCGTGCCCGTCACAGAAGTCTTCAACACGCTGCAGATCTATCTCGGCTCCTACTACGTCAACGACTTCAACAAGTTTGGCCGGACCTATTCGGTGCGCGTCCAGGCCGACGCGCCGTTCCGCGCCCGTGCCGACGATATCAGGCAGTTGAAGGTGCGCTCGTCCTCGGGCGACATGGTGCCGTTGTCGGCGCTGCTCAACATCCGGCAGAGCGCGGGACCGGAGCGCGCGATCCGCTACAATGGATTCCTGTCGTCCGACATCAACGCGGCAGCGGCGCCCGGCTTCTCGTCAGGCCAGGCGCAGGAGGCGGCGACACGGATCGCGGCGGAGACATTGCCGCCCGGCTTTGCCTTCGAATGGACCGACCTGACCTATCAGGAGTTCATCGCCGGCAATTCCGGCCTCTGGGTGTTCCCGCTGGCGATCCTCTTGGTGTTCCTGGTGCTGGCCGCGCTCTATGAGAGCCTGACGCTGCCGCTCTCGATCATCATGATCGTGCCGATGGGCTTGCTCGCTGCGATGTTCGGCGTCTGGATTTCGAAGGGCGACAACAATGTGTTCACCCAGATCGGCTTGATCGTGCTCGTGGGCCTCTCGGCCAAGAACGCGATCCTGATCGTCGAATTCGCGCGCGAGCTCGAATTCGCGGGACGCACGCCGATCCGGGCCGCGATCGAGGCGAGCCGGCTGCGGCTTCGCCCGATCCTGATGACGTCGATGGCGTTCATCATGGGCGTCTTGCCGCTGGTGCTCTCGACCGGCGCGGGCTCGGAGATGCGGCGCGCCATGGGCGTTGCCGTGTTCTCCGGCATGATCGGCGTCACCGTGTTCGGCCTGTTCCTGACGCCGGTGTTCTATGTGCTGCTGCGGACCGTCACCGGCAACAAGCCGCTGGTGCATCACGGCAGCGACATCAGCGCGGCACCGGTTCAGAGCGCGGGTCATTAGACCAGCGAAATCCCCGAGAGCAGCAACAGGACGAGCACGGTCTTGCGAAAGACCGTCTCGTTGACGCGGTGGAAGGCAATCACGCCGAGCACTGATCCGGCAAACAACGCCGGCAGGCTGACCGCGAGGTCGACGAAGACTTTTGACGACAGATCCTGGTGTCCGACCAGCAGGACGATCGCGAACACCTGCATCGCGGCGATGAAAGGCTGCACCAGGCCGCGCTGCTCGCTCTTGGGCATGCCGCGCATGTCGCACCAGATCGTCGGGATCGCACCCGGCATCGCCGTCAGCCCGCCGACGAGCCCTCCTCCGAACCCGATCAGTGCGACCCAATGCCTGCCGACGGCTTCACCGGCGGTCACCAGCGTCGGCCGCAACAGCATGTAGGCCGCATAGAGCGCCACGACGATGCCGAAGCCGCGCCGGAGCAGATGCGTATCCGCGCTCTGCAGCAGCGACACGGCGATGGGGACGCCGATCAATCCGCCGACGATCAGCAGCAGACTACCCTCCCAGCGGATGCTGCGCCGGAGCGCCCACAGATTGGTCGCCTGCACGCCGATGCTGCACGCCATCATCAGCGGCACGGCTTCGAGCGGCTGAAACACCCGCAGCAGGATCGCGCCCGCCACGGCAGAGAACGCGAAACCGGAGAGCCCGGAAACGAAGGCGCCAGCGAACACGGCAACGCTCAGCAGAATCAGAGTCGTGACATCAGGCACGGACCGTCCTCCGGTCAATCGGTGGGAATCTGCGAAACGTCAGCCGCCGGCTCTTCGGCGCAGACGGCCGCCTCGTGCGGAGCCGACGTTTGCATCGCATGGGCGTGGGATCGCTCCAGAAGTGCCAGTCCGACCAGCTGAAGAGCGACGAGGGCCGCGGTCAGCACGATCGCGACGATGTTGAAATTACGCGCGCTCGAACGCAGCTGGGCTGGCGGCGCGCTCGCGCGCATCAGATCCGTTGGCATGTCCTGAAATATCCTCTTCCTTGCCGAGCGGAATGATCTCGTTCAAATGCAATGTGTCGTCCGGCTGGGCCAGCAAATGGTGATAGCGCTGCAATGCGCGGCGCGCGTCGATCTTGCGCTGCTCGTGAAATGCAGCACCGACGCGAACGACGATGTCACGGAACTTCTCGGCCATGGCAAGTGACGTCCTTCGCATGACGATCTCCTTTCAACCTGAACGAGAGAATGATGGGATTCACTCCAGCCTGCTGTGAGTTGCTTCACAGAAGAAGATGACAGGTCGAACAAGAACTCGTGTGATGCTTCTCTAGAAGAGCGCGCAAAAAAACGCGTCATTCGATCGAATGACGCGCGATAACTTTCAAATGATGTTGCCGTTTGAACCTGCAGCCAGCTGCAGCGATCGCTCCGCGACGCGCGTGCGCGTCAGTGCAGAAGCGGATTGGAAAAACCCGCCGCAAGCTTGACGAGATCGGCCTGACGGGAAACGCCGGTCTTGGCGAAGACACGATGCAGATGCGTCTTCACCGTCGTCTCGGCGATCCCCAGCGCAGTCGCGGTCTCCGGCACGCCGCCGACCTCGACGATCGATTGCAGAACGCGCAGTTCCGCCGGCGTCAGTTCGAACGCGCGGTCGACCAGGCCTGCGCATGCGCTGCTGTCGAGTTCCGCTTTCCAGACGAGCAAGGCCCCGACCGCCGACGAGCGATCCCTCGCACCGTCACGCAGCAGCGACGGCAACGCAATCACGTGTGCGACGTAATACGATCCGTCATGCGAGGTCAGCGGGATCTTCCGACCGTCTGCCGCCGCCACGGCAACCTCTCCCGGATCGCGGAAGATATTGCGCAGGACGAGGTTAGCCTCGGAAGATCTCGTCACCAGCCGGCCGGCGATGGAACGCAGAACATCGTCGGCGGCCAGGATCGTCTCCCCGGCGGGATTGCTGTGGACGATCCGGCAGGCTGAATCGAGCAGGATGACGCCCGCATTCAGACGGTCCACGATGTCGGCCAACGCGGTGGCGCGTTGCTGTTTCCGCTCGATCGCCCGGTTGATCATCAGAGCCCGGCTCGCATGCGGGACGAGGAACTGCATACGCGCACGCTGCTCGGCGTCCAGCATCTCCCTGCCCGGAATCACGGTCATCAGCATCGGGCACGGCGACTTCTGTTGCTCCAGCACCACGTTGGCGACGTCGACGCAGCCCTGCGGTCGCAGCCATTCCTGATAGAAGCGCCCGCGGCGGTACTCGTCGAAGTTCACGAGGTCCGGAATGTTTCGCACCTCGCCATACCGAGGAAGCCGGGCAAGCGGATCATACTGGGAGTAGGTCTCGGAATAGAGTTGGATGTAATGCGGATCGACCCCGCAATAATAGTGCGTCGCGCCCGACTTGCTGACCGTATCCTTCGAAATCAGGCCGCAGGCCTGGCTGCCGATGAAGTCGTTGAGCATGACGACGACATCGCTCCACAACTCAGGGTGGAGCCCCGCGTCATATATGCTCTCGATCAGCTCGGACTGACTTGGAGATCGGGACATCGGAACAGCCAATGATGTCAAACCTGGAGATTTGCGGAATGTTCTGCATGCCCTGCGGCTTCTGTGAGTCTATCGCGGAAGCAAAAGGTTCAACGCCGACGGCGATTTGCCGGTCAGTGAACGAGCGGATTGGCAAATCCCGCGGCGAGCTTGACGAGATCCGCCTGCCTGTTCACGCCGGTCTTGGCGAAGACACGATGCAGATGCGTCTTCACCGTCGTTTCTGCGACGCCCAGCGCTGCCGCCGTCTCCGGAACGCCGCCGATTTCGACGATCGACTGGAACACGCGGAGCTCCGCCGGCGTCAGATCGAAAGTCCGCGCGATCAGTTCGCCGCAGGACCGTCCATCGAGCGACACCTTGCGCAGAAGCAGCGCACCGGCGGCATCGACGACGCGCTCGCTGTCGTTGCGCATCAGGGAGGACAACGGCAGCAGATGAGCGACGTAGCGCTCGCCGGTGGGGGACAGCAGCGGCATGGGATGGCCGTCTGCGGCAAGCAGCGTGGCGTCGCGCCGGCCCGCCAACGTTTCGCGGAGCGTCCGATTGGTCTGCGCGCTGCAGGTCACGAGCTCTCCGGCGACGGATCGAACCACGTCGTCGGCTGCGAGCAAGGCGTGACCGGCCGCGTTCGCATGCACCAGGCGGCAGAAGCCATCGAGAAGGAAGATCCCGGCCGTCAGATTGTCCAGGACATCGGCCAGTGCCGTCGCCAGCGTCAGTTGGACCCCCGTGGCGCGGTTGACGAGAAGCGCGCGGCTGGCATGCGGCACGAGCAGCGAGAGACGATGCTTCATGCCGGAATCGACCATGCGCCGGCCCGACAACACCGTCATCATCACCGGGCAGGTCGCGTTCGACATCTCGAGCACGACATTGGCCGCATCGCTGCTTCCCTGCGGCCGCATCCATTCCTGGTAGAAGCGCCCCTTGCGATACTCCTCGAAATCGACGAGATCCGGCACGCTCACAACCTTGCCGTGTGGCGGTAACACCGAGAGCGGATCGAACTTCGAATGCGTGTCGGAATAAAGCTGGATGAAGTGCGGGTCCGCCCCGCAATAATAGTGGGTGACGCCGAACTTGCTGATCGAGTCCTTCGAAAACAATCCGCAGGCCTGGCCGCCGACGAAATCCCGGATGCCGGCGACGACGTTATTCCAGAGCGATGGATCGAGCCCGGCATCGTAGATGGATTCGACGAGGTCCGGCAGTTTCTGCGGTCGGTGCATGGCTCAGAATGGCACTGAGTGATCAATGCCCCCGAGGATAGCACAACCGAAGCATGCGACATCCTCCGATCGGAGGAGGCCGCCGGCCGGGCGGATGGCACCCGGCCGGCGGGCATCGCGTTCAGGCCGCCAGGGCTGATGCCGGCTCAGAACGCGACGCGAACGCCACCCTTCGCGGTGCCGGTGCGGCTCTGGTCGGACATCATGATGCCTTCGACCGCTCCGAACACGGACACGTTGCGGCTGGTGCGGTAGTCGAAGCCTAAGCCTGCGACCGCACCGACCGTGCTGCGGCTGCCGGGCGTCACGAAGGACAGGTTCTGGCCGAGCAGCACCGTGTTGATGGTGGTGTCACCGGCGCGCTGAAGCGCGATGACGCCGCCGTGGACGTTGGCTTTGAGCTCACCGCCGGCGAGGCTGGTGACGCGCGAGAGATCGACCTCGCCGCGCTCCTCGAAATCCTGCAGCGTGCGGCCGCCGATCGACAGGCCTTGCGCCGAGCCGGTCTCGCTGTAGCCGTCGAACCGGCCGGCGACGTAGCGCAGCCGCGCCGTCGGCGTCAGCACATAGCCGTTGCCGATGTCGAGCCTGTAGCCGTAGGCGACCTCCGGGCTGACGTACCAGCCGCTGTAATTCGCCGTCGCGGTTTCCATGCCGCCGATGGCCGCGTCGTTCAGCACCAGGCGGCGTGACCTGTTGTCGGCATTGCCGCCCTGGATCGTGAAGTCGAAGAATTGCGCGGCCCATTCGAAGCGGCTGTAGGCGCCGGCGAACACGTAATTGGTGTCCACCGACTGCGAGTTGAGATCGACCGACAGGCCACCCTGCCCGCCGCCGAGGAA